>NC_008541.1:0-2400000 GCF_000196235.1 Arthrobacter sp. FB24
CTGATTGATGACAGTAGACGAAGCCAACCACGCGAATACTGTCGGAAGTTCCTGGCGGCGGGTTGTGAGTCTTCTGGAGCAGGACCACCGGGTTTCACCCCGGCAGCGCGGCTTCGTGATCCTCGCCCAGGCACAGGGCCTCATCGGCTCAACGCTCCTGGTGGCCGTACCCAATGAACTCACCCGCGAAGTCCTGCAGACCCAGGTCAAAGAAGCTCTCGACGACGCCCTGCACAACGTCTTCTCCGACGACATCCGCTGCGCAATCGACGTGGACACCGATCTGGTGCCCGTCCACACGGAGCCGGAACCCGCCGTCGAACTTTCCCTCGCTACTGATCCCACGGTGGAACTGAAGCCGCAGCCCATGCTGCCGAGCACGTCCCACGAATTCGGCCGGCTCAACCCGAAGTACGTCTTCGACACGTTCGTGATCGGTTCCTCGAACCGGTTTGCACACGCCGCAGCCGTCGCCGTCGCTGAGGCACCGGCCAAGGCCTACAATCCGCTGTTCATCTACGGTGACTCCGGCTTGGGAAAGACCCACCTGCTGCACGCGATCGGGCATTACGCCCGCCGCCTCTACAGCGGCATCCGGGTCCGCTACGTGAACTCCGAAGAATTCACCAACGACTTCATCAACTCCATCCGGGACGATGAAGGCACCAGTTTCAAGACCACGTACCGCAACGTGGACGTCCTGCTGATCGACGACATCCAGTTCCTGGCCGGCAAGGACCGCACGCTGGAGGAGTTCTTCCACACGTTCAATGCGCTCCACAACAACAACAAGCAGGTGGTCATCACCTCCGACCAGCCGCCCAAGCTGCTCGCAGGATTCGAGGACAGGATGAAGTCCCGCTTCGAGTGGGGCCTGCTGACCGACATCCAGCCGCCGGAACTGGAAACCCGTATTGCGATCCTCCGCAAGAAGGCCCTCAGTGAAGGTCTGTCCGCGCCGGACGACGCACTTGAGTACATCGCGTCCAAAATCTCCAGCAACATCCGCGAACTCGAAGGCGCACTCATCCGCGTCACCGCGTTCGCCAGCCTGAACCGGCAGCCGGTGGACGTTGCTCTCGCCGAAATGGTCCTCAAGGACCTCATCACGGACGACGGCGCCCAGGAGATCACTTCCGCGCAGATCCTCACGCAGACCGCAGACTACTTCAAGCTCAGCATGGAGGAACTCTGCAGCAAATCCCGGACGCGCACGCTGGTGACGGCACGGCAGATCGCCATGTACCTGTGTCGGGAGCTGACCGACATGTCGCTCCCCAAGATCGGCCAGGAGCTCGGCGGCCGCGACCACACCACGGTGATCCACGCCGACCGCAAGATCCGTGAACTGATGGCCGAGCGTCGTGTGATCTACAACCAGGTTACGGAGCTGACCAACCGCATCAAACAGCAGCAGCGGGATTCCTAAGCCGGGCTTCCGCCCCGCACTCTTACCTTATTAACAGGCGCATGTGGATAAGCCTGTGGATAGTTAAGGGGACAACCCCGGTTAATGGGCTTAAAACCCTTAAGGCATCTGTGGATCAGCGAAACGGCCAAAAAAGTTGTCCCCATCCACACCCTGTTTAAAACCTGCTTCGCCCACAACGGATGAACAGGGCTTAACCGCGGAATCGTGCCGTGAGACGGGGTTATCCACAGTTTCCACAGCAGTTATTAACACTACTAATCCCAAAAAATTGAAATTCCCTCAAACAACAATCTCCTTCCCCGCCACACACAGCCTCGTGGCCTCGGCCCCAAAGGGCCTCCGGGCCTGCCGGGGATGGGGAAATCCTGAATCTTCCGGCTAAGCTGTCAGCAGCGCTCCCATCCTTGGGTCTGTTTGTGGTTCAGCAAGCGTGGACCATGCAGGTTCCGGTGTCCGGGGGCAGGTTTTTCGAGTTCCCTAAGGGAGTTCGCGTTGAGAAAATGGCAGCAGCAATGAAAGGCGGCACCCTTCCGTGAAGTTCAGAGTCGAACGGGACGTCCTGGCAGAAGCCGTCACATGGACCGCCCGGTCGTTGTCTCCGCGGCCTCCGGTTCCGGTGCTTTCCGGGCTCCTCCTCAAGGCCGAAGCAGGCACCGTCAGCCTCTCGAGCTTTGACTACGAAACGTCGGCCCGCCTTGAAATACCGGCAGACATCAGCGTTGAAGGCACCATTCTGGTTTCGGGCCGCCTGCTCGCGGACATCTGCCGCAGCCTGCCATCTGCCCCGGTTGACGTCGAGACCGACGGCAACAAAGTCACGCTCACCTGCCGCCGCAGTAGCTTCCACCTGGCCACCATGCCCGAAGCCGAATACCCGCCGCTGCCGGCGTTGCCCACCATCAGCGGAACCGTCCCGGGCGATTCCTTTGCGCAGGCTGTCTCCCAGGTGATCATCGCCGCGAGCAAGGACGACACCCTGCCGATCCTCACTGGCGTCCGGATGGAAATCGAAGACGACCTCATCACCCTGCTGGCCACAGACCGCTACCGTCTGGCCATGCGCGAGGTACCTTGGAAACCTGTCACCCCGGGAATCTCCACCAGCGCCCTGGTCAAGGCCAAAACCCTGAACGAAGTTGCAAAAACGCTTGGCAACAGCGGTGACATCAACCTCGCCCTGGCCGACGACGACAGCCGGCTCATCGGCTTCGAAAGCGGCGGACGCACCACCACGTCCCTCCTTGTGGATGGCGACTACCCCAAGATCCGTTCACTGTTCCCGGATGCCACCCCGATCCACGCCACCGTGCAGACTCAGGAACTGGTCGAGGCTGTCCGGCGCGTCTCCCTGGTCGCCGAACGGAACACGCCTGTCCGCCTGGCCTTCACCGACGGCCAGCTCCACTTGGACGCCGGCACCGGCGAAGATGCGCAGGCTTCGGAAGAACTTGAGGCCCAGCTGACGGGCGACGAAATCACGGTTGCGTTCAACCCGCACTACCTGATTGAGGGCCTGAGCGTCATCGAAACCAAGTTCGTGCGCTTTTCCTTCACCACGGCACCCAAGCCCGCCATGATCACGGCGCAGGTCGACGCCGACGGCGAAGACCAGGACGACTACCGTTACCTGGTCATGCCGGTGCGCCTGCCCAACTAGGCAGCAGCCGCAGCCCCTCCACCACACCAGCGCAGAAAAGAGTTCCTACCGTGCACATCGGACTAATCGGCCTTGGAAAAATGGGTTTCAACATGCGCGAGCGGCTGCGCAAGGGCGGCCTTGAAGTCACCGGCTTCGATCGCAACCCTGACGTCACGGACGTCGCCACAGTGGACGAACTCATCGCGGCTGTTCCGGCTCCCCGCGTCATCTGGGTCATGGTTCCGGCGGGCGAGATCACTGACGCCGTCATCACCGAGCTGGGTTCCAAGCTCGACGCCGGCGACCTGGTGATTGACGGCGGCAACTCCCGCTTCACCGAAGACCAGAAACACGGCGCCGCGCTGGCTGAAAAGGGCATCCGCTTCGCGGACTGCGGGGTGTCAGGCGGTGTGTGGGGCCTACAGAACGGCTACGGCCTGATGGCCGGTGGCGATGCCGCCGATATTGAACGGGCCATGCCCGCTTTTGACGCCCTCCGCCCCGAGGGTGACCGGGCGGACAGCTTCGTCCACGTTGGCGGAATCGGCGCGGGGCACTACGCGAAAATGGTGCACAACGGCATCGAGTACGGGCTTATGCAGGCCTACGCAGAGGGCTACGAACTGCTGGCTGCCAAGGACATCGTCACGGACCTGCCGGGGACTTTCCGCGCCTGGCAGAAAGGAACGGTAGTGCGTTCCTGGCTGCTGGACCTCATGGTCAAGGCGCTGGACGAAGATCCGGGCCTGGCCTCGATCGACGACTACGTCGAAGATTCCGGGGAAGGACGCTGGACCGTTGAAGAGGCAATCGCCAATGCGGTTCCCGCGCCGGCCATCACAGCGGCTTTGTTCGCCCGCTTCTCGTCCCGCGAAGACAACTCGCCGGCCATGAAGATGGTGTCCGCGCTGCGCCACCAGTTCGGCGGGCACGCCACCCGTCCGGCCAAGTAGCGGCAATCCGGGCAGTACGGGAATCCTGAAGACCGCGTGTACCTAGAAAAGCTCTCGCTGACCGATTTTCGCAGTTATGCCCAGGTGGACCTCACCCTCGAACCCGGGGTGACGGTGCTCGTGGGGTACAACGGCATCGGCAAGACCAACCTCATGGAGGCCATCGGGTACCTGGCCACGCTCAGCTCGCACCGCGTCAGTTCGGACGCTCCGCTGCTGCGCTTCGGTACCGAGCGCGCGCTGATCAGGGCCAAGCTGGTCCGGGGCGGGCAGTCCACCGTGCTGGAGCTGGAAATCAACGGCAGCCGCGCGAACCGGGGGCGGATCAACCGCAGCAACCCCGTCCGTGCCCGCGACATCCTGGGTATCTGCCAGACGGTTCTTTTTGCACCCGAAGACCTTGCGCTGGTGAAGGGGGATCCATCCAACCGCCGTCGTTTCCTTGACGAGCTGCTGGTCAGCCTGATGCCGCGACATTCGGCCACTCGAACCGATTACGACCGTGTCCTCAAACAGCGCAACGCGCTGCTCAAATCGGGCCGGTCGGGGAAGTTCACAGCCGGTCACGAGGCCACCCTCGATGTTTGGGACCAGCACATGGCCAGGGCCGGCGCCGAGCTGCTTTACGCTCGCCTGGAACTGGTGGAACGGATCCGGCCCCACCTGAAGGCTGCCTATGCCCAGCTGACTGACGGGTCCAAGGAAGCTGACGCGATCTACCGCTCCACGCTCCAAGGCATACTGGACGACGACGGCGCCGGCGCCGGCTACGCTGCGGAACCCGCCGCCGTCGAACGCGTCGAGGACCTCCGGGCACTGTCCGTCGAGGAACTCACCCAACGCTACGTGCAGGCTTTTGCGGCGTCCCGCCGCAAGGAACTGGAACGGGGAATCTCCCTTGTGGGACCCCACCGCGACGACGTCGAACTTATCCTCGGTGAGGCGCCGGCGAAAGGGTATGCCTCGCATGGCGAAACGTGGTCCATGTGCCTGTCCCTGCGGCTGGCGTCCTACTACGTGATGCTCGACGACGCCCGCACCGGAGGTTCCGCACCGATTCTTATCCTTGACGACGTGTTTGCCGAACTCGACGTTCAGCGGCGGCGTAAACTGGCGGCAATAGTATCCGGTGCCGAACAGGTGCTGGTGACCGCCGCCGTCGACGCCGACATTCCAGACGAGCTGGCCGGGCGGCGGGTGAAGGTGGTCCCGGGAGGAATCGATGAGTCGGAATCCCGATGAATAAAGATGCTGGCGGCCTGCAGCCGGGCCGCGACCCAGACGACATCGATGCTGCCCAGGCGGCGCTCAACCGGATGCGCGAGGCGGCCGCTGCCCGCGGTGAAATCCGACGGAAGGCTCCGCTTCCCGGCGGCGCAGCCAAGAAGCCGGGGCGCAGCAGTGCCGGAACCCGGGGTTTCACCCAGTTCCACGGCACGGGCCGGGACCCGCTGGGCCTGGGCAAAGTGGTGGGGCGGCTAGTGGCCGAACGCGGCTGGACGTCACCGGTGGCAGTCGGGTCCGTGATGGCGGAGTGGGGCACCCTCGTGGGTCCGGAAATTTCGGCGCACTGCACGCCGGAGAGCTTCACCGACACTACGCTCCACGTTCGGTGCGATTCCACGGCGTGGGCCACCCAGCTGCGCCTGCTCAGCTTCAGCCTCCTGGAGAAATTCCGGACCGAACTGGGCGAGGGCGTGGTCACCAAGATCCAGGTCCTCGGACCGGCGGCTCCGAGCTGGCGGAAGGGCGGGCGGACGGTCAACGGCCGAGGTCCCCGTGACACGTACGGATAGCGCGGAACACGTTGGCTGCCCGTGCGTTCCCGGCAGCCGCTGGCACGGACTCTTGAAAAATGGTCAAACGGCGTGTAGGGCGCTCCAACGACCCGTGGCCGTATAGGAACCCAGAACCCGGACCCCTGGAGCCTTGCAGGTGGGGCCAACGGCCTGCCAGCACCATATTCCCGCGCGTTTGCGGGCCTGGAATGCGGGATTACACTCTCCAGCACGGTAGAATCGTGGTAGATAACTGGGCGCCGGTGAAACGTTGACTGAGTCCGTTTTCCGGCGCTTTTTTGCGGCCGGGGGACGGTTCCGCCAGTCAACGAAGTAATCGGCGTCATCAGTGACGTGCCTGTTGGCAGGAGCCTCTTCTATCGGAGACGGTGACGGCCGGCCATACGAATACAGAGGAGTCGAAAGCGCCTGTGGCTAACGACAATGCAGATATCCCGGCAGTGGAACCCGCAGCTGAGGATGCCCGTACACCTGATGCGCCGGCGGAGGCAGCCGAACGCAAGGGATACGGTGCGAGCGACATCACCGTCCTTGAAGGACTCGAAGCTGTCCGGAAACGCCCCGGCATGTACATCGGTTCCACGGGACCCCGCGGTCTCCACCACCTCGTGTACGAAGTGGTGGACAACTCCGTGGATGAAGCCCTGGCCGGGTACTGCACCCACATTGAAATTGTTCTGCAGGCCGACGGCGGCGTCAAAGTGGTGGACGACGGCCGCGGCATCCCCGTGGACATGCACCCCACCGAACACAAGCCCACGGTTGAGGTTGTCATGACCATCCTGCACGCCGGCGGAAAATTCGGCGGCGGCGGATATGCCGTCTCCGGCGGCCTGCACGGCGTGGGCATCTCCGTGGTCAACGCGCTTTCCAGCCGTGTGGACACGGAAGTGCGGCGCCAGGGCCACGTCTGGCGGATGTCCTTCGCCGATGGCGGCAAACCCCAGGGCAGCCTCGTCAAAGGTGAAGAGACGGACCAGACCGGTACGACGCAGACGTTCTACCCCGATGCAAGCATCTTCGAGAGCACGGAATTCGACTTCGAAACGCTGCGTGCCCGCTTCCAGCAGATGGCGTTCCTCAACAAGGGCCTGCGCATCACGCTGACGGACGAGCGCCGTGAGGCACTGGAGTCGTCGGAAGACGGGGACCTGGATCTCGATAACGTTCCCACCGAAGGCGAAGTCGCCGCCGAATACCGGACAGTTGTGTACCAGTACGACGACGGCCTGCTGGACTACGTGAAACACCTGAACTCCGGCAAGAAGGTCGACGTTGTCCATGAGGACGTCATCGCCTTCGAAACCGAGGACAAAGACCGGAAAATCGCCCTGGAAATGGCGATGCAGTGGACCAACGCATACTCCGAGAGCGTCCACACCTACGCCAACACCATCAACACGCACGAGGGCGGAACCCACGAAGAGGGTTTCCGCGCCGCCATGACGTCGCTCATCAACCGCTACGCGCGGGAGAAGAACATCATCAAGGAAAAAGACGACAACCTCACGGGTGATGACATCCGCGAAGGCCTGACCGCCGTCATTTCCGTGAAGCTGGCGGAACCCCAGTTCGAAGGCCAGACCAAGACCAAACTCGGCAACTCCGAGGTCAAGGGCTTCGTCCAGCGCGTGGTCACCGACGGCCTGGGCGACTGGCTGGAGCGCAATCCCGGCCCGGCCCGGGACGTCATCCGCAAGGCAATTTCCGCAGCGCAGGCCCGCATGGCCGCCCGCAAGGCCCGCGACAACGCACGCCGTAAGAGCCCGCTGGAGTCCTTCGGCATGCCGGGCAAGTTGTCGGACTGCTCCTCGAAGGACCCGGAAAAGTGCGAGGTCTACATCGTGGAGGGTGACTCCGCCGGCGGTTCGGCCAAGCGCGGCCGGAACCCGGAAACACAGGCCATCCTCCCGCTGCGAGGCAAGATCCTGAACGTTGAGCGGGCACGGCTGGACAAGGCCCTCGGCAACAACGAGGTCCAGTCCATGATCACTGCATTCGGCACCGGCATTGGCGAGGACTTCGACCTCGCCAAGCTGCGCTATCACAAGATCGTGCTCATGGCCGATGCCGACGTGGATGGCCAGCACATCACCACGCTGCTGATGACGCTGCTGTTCCGCTACATGCGGCCGCTGATCGAGAACGGCTATGTGTACCTCGCCCAGCCGCCGTTGTACCGGATCAAGTGGTCCAACGCGCCCCACGATTATGTCTACAGCGACCGGGAGCGCGACGCCCGGCTTCTGGCCGGTCAGGCCGCAGGACGCCGCATTCCGAAGGACAACGGCATCCAGCGTTACAAGGGCCTAGGCGAGATGGACTACACGGAACTGTGGGACACCACCATGGATCCTGACCACCGGACTCTGCTGCAGGTCACCATGGACGACGCCCTCGCGGCCGACCAGATCTTCACCGTGCTAATGGGCGAGGACGTTGAATCACGCCGAAACTTCATTCAGCAAAACGCCAAGGATGTCAGGTTCCTGGATATCTAACGGGCCTGCGAACAAGCCCGTAAGTATTCCTGAAGCGACATATACCTGAAACGGAAAATATAGACTATGAGTGACGAAACACCCGAGGTTCCCGCGGATTCCGCCGGCCCCGTTGAGCCCGTTTTGGAGGGCGACGTGCTGGTCGACCGCGTGGAGCAGGTGGACCTGCAGACGGAAATGCAGCGCTCCTACCTTGACTACGCCATGGCCGTTATAGTCGGCCGTGCGTTGCCGGACGTCCGCGACGGACTCAAGCCGGTCCACCGCCGGGTTCTCTACGCCATGTTCGACGGCGGCTACCGCCCGGACCGCTCCTTCAACAAGTGCGCCCGCGTGGTGGGCGAGGTCATGGGCCAGTACCACCCGCACGGTGACACGGCCATCTACGATGCCCTGGTGCGCCTCATCCAGGACTGGACCATGCGCTACCCGCTGGCCCTGGGCCAGGGCAACTTCGGTTCGCCCGGCAACGACGGCGCAGCAGCACCGCGGTACACCGAAACCAAGATGGCCCCCCTTGCCATGGAAATGGTCCGGGACATCGACGAGGAAACTGTCGATTTCCAGGACAACTATGACGGCAAGAACCAGGAACCCACCATCCTGCCGGCCCGCTTCCCCAACCTGTTGGTCAACGGGTCCTCGGGCATCGCCGTCGGCATGGCCACCAACATTCCGCCGCACAACCTCCGCGAGGTTGCCGACGGCGTGCAGTGGTACCTGGCCAACCCGACTGCCAGCCGCGAAGAGCTGCTGGAAGAGCTTTTGCTTCGAATCAAGGGCCCGGACTTCCCGACGGGGGCCACCATCCTGGGCCACAAGGGGATCGAGGACGCCTACCGCACGGGCCGCGGCTCCATCACCATGCGGGCCGTGGTCAATGTGGAGGAACTCGAGGGCCGTACCTGCCTGGTGGTCACCGAACTGCCCTACCAGGCCAACCCGGACAATCTGGCGATCAAGATCGCTGAACTCGTCAAGGACGGCAAGATCTCCGGAATCGCCGACCTGCGCGACGAAACGTCCGGACGTACCGGCCAGCGCCTCGTGATTGTGCTCAAGCGCGACGCCGTGGCGAAGGTGGTGCTGAACAACCTCTACAAGCACACCCAGCTGCAGGACAACTTCGCTGCAAACATGCTGGCCATTGTGGACGGTGTTCCGCGGACGCTCAGCCTGGATGCCTTCATCCGCCACTGGGTCGCCCACCAGATGGACGTCATCGCACGCCGGACCCGGTACCGCCTGCGCAAGGCCGAAGAGGAGGCGCACATCCTGCGTGCCCTCCTCAAGGCATTGGACATGCTGGACGAGGTCATCGCCCTCATCCGCGCGTCCAACACCACTGAAGCGGCCCGCGACGGCCTGATGCAGCTGCTGGACATCGACGAGCTGCAGGCCCGCGCCATCCTGGACATGCAGCTTCGCCGGCTTGCAGCGCTGGAACGCCAGAAGATCCAGGACCGCCACGCTGAACTGGAGGCCCTGATCGCCGAGTACAACTCGATCCTTGCCTCGGAGGAGCGCCAGCGGGAAATCATCAGTACCGAGCTTTCCGAGATTGTCGCCAAGCACGGAGATGACCGCCGCACGAAGATCCTGATGGGTTTCGACGGTGACATGTCCATGGAAGACCTCATTCCCGAAGAGGAAATGGTGGTCACCATTACGCGCGGCGGCTACGTCAAGCGCACGCGCAGCGACAACTACCGCTCCCAGCAGCGCGGCGGCAAGGGCATCAAGGGCGCCCAGCTGCGCGGGGACGACGTTGTGGAGCACTTCTTCGTCACCACCACCCACCACTGGCTGCTGTTCTTCACCAACCTGGGACGTGTTTACCGCGCCAAGGCCTACGAACTTGTGGAAGCAGGGCGTGACGCCAAGGGCCAGCACGTAGCCAACCTGCTGGCGTTCCAGCCGGACGAGCACATTGCCCAGGTGCTGGACCTCCGCGACTACCAGCACGCCCCGTACCTGGTGCTGGCCACCAAGCGCGGCCTGGTCAAGAAGACCCGCCTGGAGGACTACGACACCAACCGTTCCGCCGGCGTCATCGCGATCAACCTGCGCGACGGCGACGAACTCGTCTCCGCCCAGCTTGTCTCGGAAACCGATGACCTGATGCTGGTTTCACGGATGGGCCAGTCCATCCGCTTCACGGCCACCGACGATGCGCTGCGTCCGATGGGCCGGGCCACCTCCGGCGTGACCGGCATGAAGTTCCGCGAGGACGATGAATTGTTGGCGGCCGACGTCGTCAAGGACGGCTCGTTCGTCTTCATCGTCACCGAAGGCGGCTACGCCAAGCGGACCGCGGTGGAGGAATACCGCCTCCAGGGCCGCGGCGGCCTTGGCATCAAGGTTGGAAAATACCAGGAAGAGCGGGGCCATCTCGTAGGTGCCCTCATTGTCCAGGAAGAGGATGAAGTCCTCGTTGTCATGGAAGGAGGCAAGGTGGTCCGGTCCTCGGTGGCCGGAGTGCCTGCCAAGGGCCGTGACACCATGGGCGTCATCTTCGCCAAGCCGGACAAAAACGACCGCATCATCGAGGTGGCGCGGAACAGCGAACGCGGCCTGGAGGGTGAGGAGGCCGAAGCCATCGACCCGGAAAACCCGGCAGGAAGCCCGGCTGTGGCCGGGGATGACGTAACGTTGGCTGAAGGTGCCGGATCCCATGGCGGGTCCGCAGAGGCAGATTCAGCACCGGCCGTGGAATCCGACGAGTCATCGGACAACGCTGAGCTGGACGAAGAAAATACCGGAGGTAACGAGTGAGTAATTCCGACTCATATCCCAAGCCGAACAGCAACACTCCCGGCGGGATCAGGCAGCCGGCGTCCGCTCCGCGCGTGAACGCCCCCGTACGTCCCCAGCAGCGGCCTTCGACGCCGGGTGCTCCGGCCCAGCGCCCCGTGGTCCCCGGCCAGCGTCCGGCGCAGGGGCCGCGCCCCGGCCAGGCACCCCAGGGTCAACGTCCCGGGGCTCCGGCCCAGCGGCCTGCCCAGGGCGGCGCCCAGGGTGCCCCGGGCCTGGTCAAGCCGGCTCCGAAGGCCAAGGTCCGCCGTGCCCGGCTTCTCATCAGCAAGGTGGACCCTTGGTCCGTGCTGAAGATGGCCTTCCTGCTGTCCGTTGCGCTTGGCATCGTCACTGTCGTTGCGGCCATCGTCCTGTGGACCGTCCTGGATCTCACGGGCATCTTCGACCAGGTGGACAGCCTGCTTGGAACCCTTGCCGGTTCCGAAGGCGGCGGGTTCGAACTGAAGAAGGTCGCTTCGCTGGGCCAGGTGGCCTCGTTCGCGGTCATCATCGCCGTGGTGAATGTGGTGCTCCTGACTGCCCTGTCGATGCTTTCGGCCGTGCTGTACAACATCTCCGCCACCCTTGTCGGTGGCATCGGCGTGACCCTCACGGACGATTAGTCCACGGAATTTCGCCGGAATTCCACCGGTGAAATGCCTCGATTTGAGATCGGGCCGGGATGTGCTGTAAAGTCATGTCTCGGCCCGATGAGGCATCGGGGCGTATAGCTCAGGCGGTTAGAGCGCTTCGCTGATAACGAAGAGGTCCCAGGTTCAAGTCCTGGTACGCCCACGGAACCTGCACAGGTTTTGGAAATGGTTCGGATAAAACCGGACCGGAACGGGGTGCATGTGAAGAAGTTGCTGGTTGTTGCAGTGGCTATCGCAGGCGCGCTGCTCTTCAAGAAGGTGCAGGAATCCGAAGCCCGGAAAACGGTCTGGAGCGATTCGACTGACACAGTCGAGTAGTCCGGATCCCGGTACGGATGCTGGTCAGAAGGCATCCGGAACTAGGGTATGATTGACGGGTTGCTTCTTATGGGGGCATGGCGCAATTGGTAGCGCACCTGCTTTGCAAGCAGGGGGTTCGGGGTTCGAGTCCCCGTGCCTCCACCATAAGGAAGGCCCCGGAATGCGGAAACGCAATCCGGGGCCTTTTGCTTTGCCCTCAGTCGTTGCGCTTCGCCTAGTCGTCCATGACAGCCCACGGCGCCGGCTCCACGGAGGCACCATTACTGTTGGAACGGTGACCTTCTTCCTTGCCACCTTGGGCGTGCTCGGCGTGGCCTCATCCGGGCCCCTCATCGCCGCTACACTGGGCGCCACCACTGTCAGTGCGCTGGCCATCGCCTTTTGGCGCAATGCCATCGGAGCCGTCGTGATGGCCACCCCCGTCCTGGTGGGCAATCCCCGGCAGTTCGGTAAGGTGACGCGCCGCGAGTTCCGCTGGTCGGCCCTGGCTGCAGTGGCTCTTGCCCTGCACTTCGCGTGTTTCATCACCTCCCTCCAGCTCACGTCCGTAGCCGCGGCCACGGCGCTGGTCTGCCTCCAGTCCGGCTGGATCGCAGTGTTTCAGCTGTTCAGGGGCGTACGCCACCGCTGGCAGGTACTGGTGGGCCTTGGAATGGCGTTCGGCGGCGTTGTCGCCATCACGGGGTTCGACATGGGCACCTCGCCGGATGCCCTGCTCGGGGACGTTCTGGCGGTGGCAGGAGGCGCGCTGGCCGGCCTCTACACGCTGGCGGGCGGCAAGGCACGCGAAACCATGACCACCGGTACCTATACGACGCTCTGCTACGGCATGTGCGCGTCCCTGGTTGCCGTGCTGGCCCTCGCTTCCGGACAGCCGCTCGTGGGCTTTGAGGCGGCCGGCTGGCTGGGGATCGTGGCCATTACCGTGTGCGCCCAGCTGGTGGGGCATACGGCCTTCAACCACCTGCTGGCCACCATGAGCCCGCTGCTGGTTTCGATGATCATCCTGCTGGAGATTCCCGGTGCCGCGGTGCTGGCCGCCGTGTTCCTGGCTGAGACGTTGCCGGGAGGCACCTATGCCGGGCTGGCACTCATTCTGGTAGGGCTTGCCGTCGTGGTGGCCGGGCAGCGGCGCAGGCGGCCCCCGCCGGCCGGCGAAGCCCGCCTGGCGGAGCTGGGAACGGACTGAGCCCCGCTGGTGCTGGTGGGGGCGCCGGGCCTGAGAGCCGGGCTGGAGCTACTGGCCGCCGCGGCGCACGGGCTGGGCGGAGTTCACGGTGTGAATGGCCCGCAGGAGCTTGGCCGGGAAGTACACGGAGAAGAACACCACCATGGGTGCCTTGAGGGCCATCTTCTTGACGTTGTGGGCCTTATAGGTTCGGTCGAACCTGGTCACGTAGTACCGGTAGTCGCGCGGTGAGTCCTCGAGGCGGCGGGCGGACATTCCGGACACCATCTGGGGCCAGTACTGCACGCGCAGGTCATGGTCCGCCAGATGCAGGGACAAATCAATGTCCTCATGCATCTCGTCTTTTTCATCCCGGCAGGTTTCGTCCCGGATGGTTTCCCAGGCTGAACGGCGCAGCGCCATATTAGAACCGAAGAGGAAGTGGTACTGGTGCTTGGCAAGCTTGAGCATTAGCTGGCGCATCTTGTCGTCCGCTTTGAGCCCGAAGCGGCGCATCGGCATGTCGTAATACACCACGGGGCCGGTGGCAGCCTGGACGGCGGGGTCGAGGAAGGCCTTCTGGACCTGTTCCACCCAGTCCGGTTCCACCACGGAGTCTGCATCGATCCGGCCCAGGACATCGCCGGTGGCGTGGTTGAGGCCGAAATTCCGGGTCGGGATGAGGCCCTGGTCCCGATCCTGGCTCAACAGGATGATGGGACTTTCCGGATATTCCTGCTGCATCTGGCGCACTATGTCCGCTGTGCGGTCCTTGGACATGTTGTCCACAACGATGATCTCCGCCGCCGGCACCGACTGGTAGATGGCCGCAATGAGGCACTGCCTGATGACGCTTGCCTCGTTGTATGCCGGTATGACGATGGATACGCCCGGCATAAGCGCAGCGTCGTGCGAGGCATCCTCGGGGGATCTATCGGGTGACATCACCACAAATTTAGCACCCTTGTGGGCCGCAGCCCGGGACTGCGGGTGAAGGTCGGGGAAACAACAGAGGAGGCCCGCACACAAATGTGCGGGCCTCCTCTGTTGTTATGCCGTCCCGTGACGGCCGGTTTCTAGTTCTCGTTTGCCTTGGCGGAACCGTTGTTCATGCTCGAAGCGATGTTCTTCACAGCGGTCTTGGCATCCGTAGCAACCTTGGCAGCCTCGTCCTTGGCATCTTCGGCGGCGTCGGCAGCCTTCGCCGCTGCGTCGTCTGACGCATCGGCAGCGGCGTCCGCTGCATCAACGGCCTTTTCGCCAGCGGTTGCCGTGGCGTCCTTGGCCGCGGCAGTGACGTCGTTGACCGTGGTGGCGGCAACTGGTGCGGGCGTTACCGGCGCGGGGGTCTTCCAAGGATCCTCAACGGGCTTGGACGCCTTCCATGCTGCGACGCCGGCGGCGACGGCTGCTGCGATGACGCCGAAAATAAGAAGTCCGCGGTGCTTCGGCTTCTGCGGCTTGGCCACTTCGCCGGTGACAACCCGGGTGGCCTCTGCTGCTGCGGCCTTGAGTTGGTGGCCTGCGGCCTGGGCCTGATCCTGGATGGAATGCACAACGCCGGAATCCGCAAGCTTCTGGGCGACGGCATCCACGTGCGCCGGTGCGCTTTCGAGCGTGCGGTGCACTGCCTCGGAAGCGTGGCCGATCTGGTCCGAGAGCCTGGGCAGGTATTCCACCACCACGCGGTCGCGGGCCTGGGAGATGACGGGGGTGGCTTTGTCCAGTGCTTCGTGGAGGCGCGGGGTGGCACTGTCCACAACGTCATGGATCTTGGGCGCGAGGTGTGCGAGCCCGTCCTGGATGCGCGGCGTTACGGTGGCAACGCCGTCGGCCAGGTTGTGGGCCGCAGATTTGAGCCCTTCCTGGATCTTCGGGGATGCTGTGTCAATGCCGTGCTGCAGGCGGGGAACCGCCCAGTCCACGGCTGCTTCTACGCGGGGGGCTGCCCAATCCTTGGCGTTCTCTACCGCGCTGCTGACTGACTGCTCCAGGTCACGGGCAATACGATCCGATTTCTTCACAACTACCTCCCGATTAATGTGACGGTTCTGTTGTTAGCCTACGTGGATTGACCTCCACCGGCTATTCTTCGAACCCATTTCCGGCCGATTTCACCTAGCGCGGAACTGGCTGGAAGGCCTGATGCCGTGCTGGGCCGACGTGGAACAATGGGCCTATGACTGCCATAGCAACTGCAAAAGCAACCATCCACACCAGCCTCGGCGACATCGTCGTTAACCTCTTCGGCAACCATGCGCCCAAGACGGTTAAGAACTTCGTTGGCCTGGCCACGGGCGAGCAGGCCTGGACCCACCCGGAAACCGGTGAGGACAAGACCGGAACCCCGCTGTACAACGGCACCATCTTCCACCGCATCATCAAGGATTTCATGATCCAGGCCGGCGATCCCCTGGGCCGCGGCGTGGGCGGACCGGGCTACAAGTTCGACGACGAAATCCACCCCGAGCTGACCTTCAACGAGCCGTACAAGCTGGCCATGGCCAACGCCGGCATCCAGATGGGCAAGGGCACCAACGGCTCGCAGTTCTTCATCACCACCATCCCCACCGACTGGCTGCAGGGCAAGCACAGCATCTTCGGTGAAGTCGCTGACGAGGAATCCAAGAAGGTCGTGGATGCCATCGAAGGTGTCCGCACGGGCATGGGCGACCGCCCGGTCGAGGATGTCGTTATTAACAGCATCGATGTCGAGCAGCTCTAACCCCTCATGAGCTACGGAATTCCGGCGGCCGAGCCGTCCGCGCAGATTCCGGTGTGCCCCCGGCACCCGGACAGGCCTTCCTATGTCCGGTGCCAGCGCTGCGGGCGCCCGGCTTGCCCGGAATGCCAGCGGGCGGCCGCCGTCGGATTCCAATGCATTGACTGCGTCAACGAAACAAAACGTACGACGCAGGCAGCCAGGACGGTCTACGGCGGAACCGCCGTCGCCGGCCGGCCCCTGGTGACCTTCGGGATCATCGCAGTATGCGCGCTCGTCTACGTGCTCCAATGGATAGTTCCCAATGACGGGATCTACCAAAATTTCGCTTTCGCCACGGTCTACGCCACCCCCGAGTACGGGGTCTTCGAACCATGGCGCATGCTGACCTCCGCGTTCCTCCATTCCCAGGGTTTCATCCTTCACATCGTGCTGAACATGTACATGCTGTGGATGTTCGGGCAGGCACTTGAACCCCTCCTCGGGCGTATCCGTTTCCTGGCTCTCTACCTGCTGGCTGCGGTGGGCGGATCCGTCGGCTACCTCCTGCTGACGCCGTCCTATACTCCCGGCCAGCAGCTCGCCGGCGTCGTGGGGGCGTCCGGTGCCATCTTCGGACTCTTCGGCGCCATGCTGGTGGTACAGCGCCACCGCGGCGGGGACACGAAGCAGCTTTGGGTGCTGATCGCCATCAATGGGGTCATCGGCTTCATCGTCCCTCAGATTGCCTGGCAGGCCCACCTTGGCGGCCTGGTCACGGGTGCTGCCTGCGCCGCAGCCATCGCTTACGCCCCCCGCGGTCCGCGACGCTGGCTCTGGCAGTCGGCAGGCCTTGTGCTCGTGCTGGGCCTGCTAGTCGGGGCCACCGCCTTGCGAATGGCCGGCGCCTAAGCACTTCCCGGGCCCCTCCCGGCCTCTAACCCGCACGGTCTGCGACCGCGTGTGCGGACGCCCACGCCGCTGCCTGCGGTCCGCCGCCCTGCGAAGCACACAACCTTGCCGCCGCCCTGGGGCCCATCCGCCGCCCTGCGGCCCATCCCGCGTCTGCGACCCATCCCGCGGTCCCGCGTGCTTCCCGCTGCCGCACACCAAGCCGCCTGCTGACCCACAACACTTGGGCTCAGTGGATTTCGGCATGCCAGAACGAACCCTTTCCGTCAGGTGCTGCAGGAGCCAGCCGCCCGCCGGGAAGTTTTCCACAATGGTTATCCACATTGTTGGTAACTTACATGCGTGTAGTTCAGACCCGCTCCCCCACGGAGCCCTTGCCAGCTGGCGATTATCGACAGGAAGCCGGGAGATTGTCCACATCTGTGGATAAAGATGTTCCTCCGGCCTGTGGTTAAGTGGACAACTTGGCTGGCGGGACGGGTGCTTGACCGGCTGGCGCCAGTGCCGAATCTGTTCGCCGGCCCGTCAACACCCCGCGGCGTAGTAAACGGATTTGCCCGCCGCCCGCTCCAGGGGGCCGGAAGAGCGCCATCGGCGTCTCAATCGCGATCAGTCCCGGAGCTAGTCAACAGGTTATGCACAGTGTTAATAACTCGCCGGATCTCAGCCTGACCAAGGAATTCAGCGGGAGGGCGCCCTCTTTGGCCCAGCGGAGCCAATTATCCCCCGCTTTATCCCCACCTGTGGATAACTTCTGGGGATAGCGTTGTTCGTAAGTGGATACCTCCGCCTCGCGGGCGCCGTCGGCTGCAACCGGAGTCCAGGGCGGAGTCAGGCCCCCCGCGCAGGCGAATTTCCGATCCCCGGCTGGTTATCCACAGACAATCCACAGTGTTAATAACTTACGACCCTGTTATTCATCCACTGAGCGAGTCCGCGCAGGCCGTGGCCGGCGGAAGTCCCGTGCATCAGTCCCGAAGTTTTCAACACTGTGGATAAGTTTCCCCACAGCTCGGGATAACTCAGGGCCGCTCCGTCCACACGCCCGAGGAGCCCCGCCTGTGGCTATCCACCAGGTGGGTATCAATCATGCCGATCGCCTCCATGAGCGCGTGCATCGTGGTGGGTCCCACGAAGGCGAAACCTTTGCCCCGCAGGGCTTTGGACAGGGCAACGGACTCAGGCGATGTTGTGGGGATCTCTGCGTGGTTCTGCGGTCGTGGCGTCACCGACGGCTGGAAGCTCCAGACGAAGTCCACCAGACCGCCGTCGTCCCGCAATGCGATGGTGGCGCGGGCATTTGTGATGGCGGCCCTGATCTTGAGCCGGTTCCGGACAATGCCGGCGTCGAGCATCAGGCGTTCGACGTCCTCTTCGGTGAACGCAGCCACCGTGTCGGGCTGAAAGTCGTGGAACGCAGACCGGAAGGCGGGTCGCTTTCGCAGGATGGTGGCCCAGGATAATCCGGCCTGGAAGGCCTCCAGGCTGATGCGTTCGAACAGGCCCTGCTCGTCACGGACCGGCATGCCCCATTCAGTGTCGTAGTACGCCTGGAGCAGCGGGTCCGCCGCAGCCCACGGTGGCCTGGCCAGGCCGTCGCTGCCGATGATGGTGCCGCGTTCGTCCGGGGTCATCTGGGGTCCTTAGCTAGTCCTGCATCGTGCTGCAGACTCCAGCATATTCAGCGACCGGGAAGGACATGCGCCGGTGACCGCGAAACTCATAGCCGAACGATGACTCTCACATTATGCTGTGGCTCTGATCACAAATTACTGGGAGGTACGTGTGAGGAAAACCAAAATTGCCGTGGCTGGCGTGGCGGGGGTCGTTCTCGGGATGCTCAGCATCCAGGCCCCTGCCGTAGCCGCACCACCTGTTGACGACGGGTCGGGCGGAGCCGCCGCGGCAATCCGGCAGGACAACCGCCCCGGACCGCGGACGAAGGAACTCGTTGAACGGCGGAAGGCAGCCCTTGAAAAGGTGGCCAAGGGGCAGGCGAAAGCCAATGAAGACGGCGTGGTGCAGCTGGCGCCGGATAAGTTCGCCGAGGTAGAGACCGCCAGGCAGGACAAGATCTTCACCATCCTGGCCGAGTTCGGCGACCAGGGCTCGGGGCGGTTCGGAACGACGCCCGGTCCGTTGCACAATACGATTGCGGAACCGGACCGCTCGGTGGACAACACCACGCTGTGGACCAAGGACTTCAGCCCCGCTTACTACGAAGAACTCTTCAATGGCAGCGGCGAATCAATGAAGGGCTACTACGAGGCCGTCTCCAACAATCAGTACTCGGTAACAAATACGGTGACGAACTGGGTCAAGGTGCCCAACAACGGATCCTTCTACGGCGACAACGCCACCGAGGACACGGGCGGCGCATGGGCTTTTGTCCGGGACTCCGGCAACGCGTGGTGGGATTCCCAGCTGGCGGCCGGCAAGACACCGGCTGAAATTGACGCGTACCTTGCACAGTTCGATGTGTGGGACCGCTACGACTTCAACGGGAACGGTAACTTCGATGAACCGGACGGTTACATCGACCACTTCCAGGCGGTCCACGCCGGGGAAGGCGAGGAAGGTGGCGGCGGCACCCTGGGTGAGGACGCAATCTGGTCCCACCGCTGGTACGCCTTCGGCAACCAGTTCGGCTCTGCCGGACCGGAGGGTAACCTCTCCGGCGGTACCCGGATCGGGTCCTCAAAATACTGGCTTGGTGATTACACGACGGAACCCGAGAACGGCGGAGTCGGCGTCTTTGCCCACGAATTCGGCCACGACCTCGGACTGCCGGACTTCTATGACACCACCGGGGCTGCCACCAACAGCACAGCGTTCTGGACCCTCATGAGCTCAGGCTCCTGGTTGGGCCACGGTTCTGCTGCCAATGAAGGGATCGGAACCACCCCGGGCCTGATGGGACCCGAAGAGAAGCTTTTCCTTGGCTGGCTTGACCACAGCACAGTGAATGCGGGCTCCAGCGGTGACTTTGTCCTGAACCCGTCCCAACTTCAGGTTGACGGCAAGGACCAGGCCGTCCGGGTGAACCTGCCGGATAAGACAACCACCACGAACTACACAGCTCCCTCCTCAGGGATCAAGGCATGGTGGACGGGCAGCGCGGACAACCTCAATGAATCCCTGACCCATGCCGTTCCGGCGCAGTCGCGGGTAACCGTTACAGCGAACGCCTGGTACGACATAGAGGCGAACTACGACTACCTCTATGGTGAGTACTCCACCGATGGTGGCAAGACCTGGAAATCAGCGGGACGGGCGCTCAGCGGAGCGGCCGGCTGGGGGCAGCTGCGCTACTCCTACGACGCCGCCGGCCTGGAATCGTTGTTCCGCTTCAGGTACCAGACCGACGGCGGCGTCCACAACCCCGGTGCCTTCATTGACGACATCAGGATTTCGGCCGGAAAGACCGTAATCCTGAGTGACGACGTCGAATCCGGCGCGGGACAGTGGGTTGCCGAGGGTTCGTGGCAACTGAGCAGCGGCTCCGTCACCCGGACCACTGAGCAGTACTACCTCGTGGAGAACCGGGAGTACGTGGGGTTCGACGCGACGCTCGCGGAGGGCCCATATGCCTTCACCAAGGGCATCACGGCACCGAATTGGGTGGATTTCTTCAAGTACCAGAACGGCATGCTGGTCTGGTACGTCGACGACTCGTACGCGGACAACAACGTTTCGGCGCACCCCGGCGCCGGTTCGGCGCTGCCCGTGGATGCCCGGCCGGCGCCGCTGAAGTGGTCCGACGGCACGATGCCCGGCAACAGCCGCCAGCCGTTTGACGCGACCTTCGGTTTGGAGGCTACGGATCCGCTGTGCATCGCGAAGGAAGTGCAGACCGGTACCAAGCGCAGTCCGTCGATCAGCTCACTTGACGCCTGCGCACCGAGCAGCGCCCCGATCGGAGTTTTCGAGGACAGCGATCCGCTGGCCTACTACAGCTCCGACAACCCGTACGGAAGCGTCAAGGTTGCGGGTCACGGCGTGGAGATTTCCGTCACGTCCGACGCCGGCACCGACCTGGCGATCCACGTGCTCAACCCCGGCCAGTAATCAGCAGCGGCCGGCAATAAACCGGCAAAGTAAAAGCCGGACCGGCACAATGTGCCGGTCCGGCTTTTCGTTAAACGCGGGGTGCTCGCCGGACGGTGCCGGCCAAACGGACGCCTGGGGCTACGAACGCCACCGGGTGGTCATCAAAAAACCCGCGATGGCAATGCCGAATCCGGCCACGATGTTCCACGATCCCCAATCCCTGACCGGAAGGGCACCCTCGCTGATGTAGAAGGTGATGATCCACAGCAGCCCGAGGATCATCAGGCCGAACATGACGGGCTTGAACCACACCGCGTTCGGCTTGTATGCCTGCGATGCAGAAGCCGGCTTTCCCGCGGGAACGGTCTTCTTTCGTGGCTTTGACTCGGGCACGGGTCCTCCTCGTCGGGCTGAATCAAGGGCGGAGCCTCCGGCTTGATATCCTGCAGGAAGGAATATGCCGGCGGGGTTGGCGCCTTTGGTCAGGTCTGAATTCTTACTAGCAGCCAATTCTAGCTGTAGTTCAGAACACACCGGCGCCAGTCCAGGCAGCCAATTGAGGAGACCACGTGGTGTTGCTGGAGAAGGAGACGACTGCTGCCGTGCCGGCACGCGGCGTCGGGGTTCTCCGTATAGTCGTCCAGATCGTTGGCGAACTGCTGATCACGGTGGGAGTCATCCTGCTCCTGTTCGTCGCATGGCAGCTCTGGTGGACCAATGTGGAGTCCGATGCGAAGCAGAGCGAGACGATCAAAAATTTCGCCCAGGAACTGGGCGGTTCCGCAGCTCCCGCGGCATCCGATGCGCCTGACGCCTCGACACCGGCCCCGACCCCGACCGACTACGGTCCGCCGAGGGTCGCCGAAGCGCCAGGACACGGCCAAACCATCGGCATCATGTACATCCCCCGTTTTGGTGCGGACTACACCCGGCCCATCGTGCAGGGAACTTCCACGGACGTCCTCGATACGCTGGGCCTTGGCCACTACAGTGACACGGCGATGCCTGGGGCAACCGGCAACTTCGCTGTGGCCGGCCATCGCCAGACCCACGGGGCGGTCCTGGACAACATCCACACCCTGGTTCCCGGGGACAAGATCTACGTCCAGACCAGGGACGGGTTTTATGTCTACGTCTTCAGGAACAACCAGATCGTCCTTCCGTCGGCCACGGATGTGCTGCTCCCCGTACCCACCCAGCCCGCCGCCCGGCCCACGGAGGCTTACCTCACCATGACCAGCTGCAATCCGCGCTTCGGCTCGCAGGAACGCATCATTGCCTATTCACTGCTGGACCACTGGCAGCCCGCCTCGGCTGGACCGCCGGCAGAAATCGCGGCCCAGGTGGCCAAGGCACTCGGGAAGGGCTGACGCCATGTACGGATGGATTTTCCGCCACCTGCCCGGGCCGCTGTGGTTCAGGATTGCCACCTCACTGGTGCTGCTGGCCGGCGTGCTGGTATTGATGGTTCAGTTCCTCTTCCCCTGGATGTCACAGTTCACCCAGTTCACCGACTCAACGATTGGTTTAGTAACTCGACAATGAGCACCACCAAGATCCTGGTCGTAGACAACTACGACAGCTTTGTTTACACCCTGGTGGGCTACCTCCAGGAGCTCGGCGCCGAAACAACGGTGGTCCGCAACGACGACGTCACCCTTGCTGAGGCAATCGAGATGGCTGACGCGCGCGACGGCGTCCTCATCTCCCCGGGCCCCGGCACCCCCGCGGAGGCCGGCGTCTGCATTGATCTGATCAAGTGGTGCGGCAGCCACGACAAGCCGATGTTCGGCGTCTGCCTGGGCCACCAGGCACTGGCCGAAGCCTACGGGGCCACGGTGACGCACGCCCCGGAGCTGATGCACGGCAAGACTTCCCTCGTGGAGCACGAAGGAGCCAGCGTCTTCGCGGGACTCCCCTCCCCTGTCACTGCCACGCGATACCACTCCCTGGCCGCTGTCCGCGAAACCATCCCGGACATCCTCGAGATCACAGCCCAGACGGCAAACGGCGTGATCATGGGCCTGCAGCACCGGAAGGCACCGCTCTGCGGTGTGCAATTCCACCCGGAGTCGGTTCTCACTGAGGGTGGTTACCAGATGCTGGGCAACTGGCTAGAATCACTCGGCATGGCCGGCGCGGCCGAGCGCGCTGCCAAACTGAGTCCCCTCATCCAGCACTGAGGGCGGCGCGCCTATCCTTTCAGGCGCAAACTCCTCGGGCGACAGGGCGGGCCTACTATCCCCGGTCCCGGCTCGTCTCGGTAGGCGTGGGCGTCGGCGTTGGAGTCGGCTTGGGGCTGGGCGCCGGCGCCTTGGCGACGATAATGGAGATGGTTTTGCCCTGCTCCACCAGCGAGTTGACGGCGTCGCTCTGCTCGGTGACCTTCCCCGGTTCAACTTCGGAGTTTTCGACTTCCTTCACATCGATGCCAAGGCCCAGGTTCTTGAGTGCCGTCTCCGCCTCCGCCCTGGGCAGCCCGCGGAGTTCGGGCATGGCCACCTTGCCGGTGGACACCACGATTTCCACGGTGCTTCCGACTGCGACGGTCTGACCCGGCGCCGGCTTGGTGGTGATCACGATTCCGGTGGGAACGGTGGCGCTGTTGGCCATGGTGGTTCCGGGGGCGCCGGCGAGGCCGATCTGGCGAAGAACGTCCCGGGCCGCCGCTTCGGTCCGCCCCGGCAGATCATCCGGGATTTTGACGGCGCTCGGGCCGTCGGAGATGTTCAGGGTTACCTTCGAGTCCGGTTCCATGGCGGTGCCGGCGGCCGGCACCGTGCCGATGGCCGTGCCCTTGGTGATGGTGTCGTGCGGCAACCTGGTGATCTGCGGGCTCAGCCTGGCGTTGTACAACCGCTGAAGCGCCTCGGACTCCGTCAGCGACGATACGGCCGGCACCTCTACCTTCGCCACCGGAGGGGGCGCCTGGTTCATCATGTTGTAGAGCCAGAGGCCGCCGCCGGCCAGCACCAGCAGGGTGAAGATCACCAACGTGGCAATCCAGGTTCGACGGCGGGATTTCTGCCGCGGGGTGCGCTCACGTTCCGGCGGAAACCCGAGGGGAAGATCACTGGATTCCGAGGGCTCATAAACCTGCGCCGGAATCGCCTGGTCGTCGCCAAGGGTGTCATGGACGGGCCGCAGCCGGCCGCTCGGTGAATCATCGAGGAAGCTTGCCCCCGTCAGCGAGTAAGGCGCGGCGAGGGCCGTCCGTTCCCCGGCCGGGACCGTGTTGTTGGGATCTGTCGGGGCCTCGCCCGCCGCCACATCAGGCACGGGGATGCCGTTGCGGGCCGCCCGGAGTGCCCGCTGGAATGCGGCCGCATCCTGGAAACGGTCAGCACGGTTCTTCTGCAGGGCCTTCGAAAGGACGCTGTCCAGGGCCTCTGACACCTCGGGGTTGAGGCTGCTGGCCGGTTCCGGAATCTCGCGGACGTGCTGGTAGGCGACTGATACGGGACTGTCACCGATGAACGGGGGCCTTCCCGTCAGCATTTCGTACAGCAGGCACGCCGCGGAGTAGAGATCACTCCGGGCGTCCACAGTTTCACCGCGGGCCTGTTCCGGAGAGAGATACTGCGCCGTGCCCACGACCGCCTGGGTCTGGGTCATGGTGGCGGACGAATCGGCCATGGCCCGGGCAATCCCGAAATCCATGACTTTGATGGTGTCCGAGTCTTCGCAGAACATCACGTTGGCGGGCTTGATATCCCGGTGTACGATTCCCGCCCGGTGGCTGTACTCGAGGGCGGAGAGCACGCCGAGCGTGAAGTCGATGGCGTGGTCGATGCTGACTTCCTTCGCACGGATGAGATCCCTCAGGGTCTTTCCGGACACGAATTCCATCACGATGTACGGCACACGGACAGTGTCCTCGGGACCGCCCGGCACTGCGTGGTCCCCCGTGTCGTAGATGGCAACGATCGAAGGATGGTTCAACGCGGCCACGGCCTGGGCTTCGCGCTTGAACCGCGCCTGGAACTGTGGATCCCGGGCAAGGTCCGGTCGCAGCAGCTTGATGGCCACTGTCCGGCCCAGTCGGGTGTCCAGGCCCCGGTGGACGTCCGCCATACCGCCGCGGCCGATCAGCTCACCGAGTTCGTACCGTCCGTTGAGGACGCGCTGGGTGTTCACTGGGAGGCTGTCCTCTCTGTGCGACGGGAGACGGGGTGAGTTCGGCACGGTGAGCCTTAGTTCGTCGTCGACGTGCTTGGAGTGGGCACGGGTTCAGCCGCGAGGTGGTAGGTCACCACGGATCCGGCGGGCACCTTTTGTCCGGCGCCCGGCTCTGAACTAACGAAGGTCCCGGCCTTTTGCCCGGCGCTGCCGGGCACATCTGCTCCCTTTACCCAGCGCAATCCGGCGTCTTCGATCGCTTTCTGTGCCTGGGCCTCGGAACTGCCAACGCCGATCGCGGGCACCGAAGACTCCTGGCTCGGGTCCGGGCCCTTCGAATAAGTGACCGTGATCGTCTCGCCCGGGGCTACCGGGCCGGAAGGCTCGATGTTGGTGACCGTACCCTGCGCTGCGTCACTGAAGACCGGGTCGCCCTTGACGGTCAATCCCAGGCCGACGAGCTGGCTGCGGACCGTGTTGTACGGCTGGCCCAGGTAGGCATCAGGGATCAGGTTGATGGTTTCAGGAGTCGACTGCGTGGGAGTGGGCGTGGGACTTGCGCTGCTGGGTGTGGGGCTCGCCGAAGTGGACGTCGGTGAGGCGCTGCTGCTGCTGGGCTTCGCGCTGCTCGACGTGGCCGAAGATTCGACAGGGCCGGACGGGGAGAAGATGCCTGCCTGGGTCAGCAGGATACCCGCCAGTGCGAAGAGGACGAGCACGATAAGGGCGATGAGCGGCCACGTCCAAGGGCTACGGCCCCGGCGCTGCGGCTCGTCCACCGGTTCGTCGTAGCGGTCCTGCTCCTCTTCCTGGTCCCAGCTGCGCTGGGCAGCCAGGGCGTCAGCACGTGACAGTGTGCTGCCCGGACCGCTTGCCCCGGCCGCGGCCCCTGCTGCAAGCCCTGCCGCTGCGCCGGCGCCCGCAGCACCGACCACCGGGAGTGCGGACGTCGCCGTCGTCGATTTGTCCTTTTCGGGTGATTCGATGACGCCGGTGGCGGCGGTGGGAATGTCCACCGGCGCGGTGATCGGTCCCGTGGCCGCTTCGAAAAGCAGCATTCCGGGAACGGCGGCGTGCGCGGCGGCGATGTCGCCGTTGCGGATGGCTTCCGCTGCCTCGGACAGCTTGATGGCGTTGGCCGGGCGGTTCTTGGGATCCTTGGCGAGCATGGACATCAGGAGGGCACGCACCGGCGTCGGCAGCGTTTCCGGCAGCGGCGGCGGTGCGTCATTGACCTGGGCAAGGGCAATGGCGATCTGCGATTCGCCGGAGAACGGGCGGTGACCCGTAAGGCACTCGTAGCCGATGACGCCGAGCGAGTAAATGTCCGAGGCGCCGGTGGCGGTCTGGCCCGTGGCCTGCTCCGGCGCGAGGTACTGGGCCGTGCCCATGACCTGCCCGGTCTGGGTCAGCGGGACCTGGTCCGCCAGCCGGGCGATGCCGAAGTCGGTGACCTTGACGCGGCCGTCCGGAGTGATCAGCAGGTTGCCGGGCTTGATGTCGCGGTGCACCAGGCCCTGTGAGTGGGCCACCGAAAGGGCCCGGGCGGTCTGGGCGATCATGGACAGCGTCCTGTCCGGGGAGAGGACCTGTTCGTGTTCGATGATGCTGCTCAGGGGCTGGCCCGGGACCAGCTCCATCACCAGGTACGCCGATCCCTCCTCTTCGCCGTAGTCAAAGACGTTGGCGATGCCCACATGGTTCAGCAACGCCGTGTGGCGCGCCTCCGCACGGAAGCGCTGGAGGAACCCGGGATCGCCCGTGTACTCCTCTTTGAGCACCTTGATGGCGACAATCCGGCCAAGGATAAGGTCCTTGGCCTTCCAGACTTCTCCCATCCCGCCAATCGCAATACGCGTGGTCAGCTGGAATCTCCCGCCGAGGGTGATTCCTGATGTAGGCCTCACTTATTCAACACCGCCTCAAAAATCTTCTTCGCGTTCGGACTGGTTAGCTGTGCACCGGTGGTGATGTCCACGCCCTGCATGACGATGGTCACCGACACCTGGGGGTCGTTGGCCGGGGCGAACCCGGTAAACCATGAATTGTTCAAGCCGTCGGTTCCCAGCTCGGCAGTGCCGGTCTTGCCGGCCACCTGGACGCCAGGTACGGCCGCCCCGCGGCCGATGCCCTCACTGACCACACCGGTCATCCACTCCGTGATCTGCCGGGAAATCTCCGGGCTGGTGGAGGTCCGGAGAACCTCTGGTTTCGGTTCGCTGATGACCCTCAGGTCCGGGGACCTCACGGTCTTGATCAGGTTGGGCCGCATCTGGACCCCGCCGTTGGCGATGGCGGACGTCATCAGCGCTATCAGCAGCGGAGTAGCCCGGACGTCGCGCTGGCCGATCGCGGACTGGGCGAGCCCTGCCGGGTCCAGCTCCTCCTCCGGGAACGCCCTCTTCGCGTAATCGAGTTTCAGCTGGTCGCCCAGATCCTCCCCGAAGCCGAACTTCGCGGCCTGGTCGGCGATCGCCTTTTGGCCCAGGTCCCGGGCGATGGAAGCGAACGGTGTGTTGCAGGACTGCTGCAGCGCGAAAGCGAAGCTCGCCGTGGTCTGGGTGTAGCAGTTGCCCCCGGCGTAGTTCGGCAGCTTGTACTGGATCCCGGGGAAGCTCATCTCGGCGGGGTTGGGCAGCTCACTGTCCTTGTTGTACTTGCCCGAGCTGAGTGCGGCGGCCGTATCCACGAGCTTGAACACCGAGCCGGGCGCCAGGAGCGCACCGGTGGGGCCGCTGACGTTCGGGTTCAGGTTGATCCCCGGAATCTTGTTCAGTTCGTTGAAGTTCGCCGCCTCCGCGGCCGCGTCCTGGGTCGCGATCAGGTTGGGATCGTAGGACGGCTTGGAGACCATGGCCAGGATGTCACCCGTTTTCGGGTTCGTCACCACGATGGAGCCGCGCTGACCGTCCGGAATCAGGTCGTAGGCGAGCTTCTGGATGGCAGGGTCCAAGGTGAGTTCCACGGAGGCGCCCTTGGGCTGGTTGCCGAGGAAAAGCTGGCCCACGCGGTCCAGGAAGAGCTGGTCAGAGCTGCCGGCCAGCTGCTCGTTGAGCGCACTTTCCAGCCCGGTGACGCCGTAGTTCTTGGAAAAGTACCCCGTGATGCCGGCGTACAGTTCAGGCTCCGTGTAGGTCCGCTGGAACTTGCAGCTTTCCGAGGCGGGAACGGACTGCGCGATGGGTTTCCCGCCCACAATGATGGCTCCGCGGTCGTTGCAGTAGTTCTGCAGGATGGCGCGCTTGTTCCAGGGGTTGGCCTGCAGTTCGTCGGCACCCACCACCTGCACATAGCTGAGGGCGCCGAAGATCAGCGCGAACATGGCTACAGCGGCGATCCATGAATTCCGGATGGCGTGGTTCATAGTTGTTTCACCGCTTCAGTTGGCGCGTCGGGTTGGGCGGACGGGGGCTGCCGGCCGGGCTGCTTGGCCGGACGCGGCGGAGAAGGCGGAACAGGCTTCTGTTCGCCGGGCGCGGCACCCTGCGGCATGGGAGTGGTGTCCACCGGGCCGCGTGCGGTGTGCGAAATCATCAGGAGCAAGCCAACGATGATCCAGTTGGCCAGCAGCGAGGATCCGCCTGCTGCCAGGAAGGGCGTGGTGAGTCCGGTCAGCGGAATCAGCCGCGTTACGCCGCCAATCACCACGAAGCACTGGAGTGCAATGGCGAAGGACAGGCCGCAGGCCAGCAGCTTCCCGAAGGCGTCCCGCGTGCCCAGCGCGGCCCGGAACCCGCGGGTAAACAACAGTAGGTACATCAGCACGATCGCGAAGAGCCCGATCAGGCCGAGTTCCTCGCCGAAGGAGGCGATAATCATGTCGCTGTTGGCAAATGGAACGAGGTTCGGTCGTCCTTGGCCAAGGCCGGTGCCCACGAGGCCGCCGTTGGCCATGCCAAACAGGCCTTCCACAATCTGGAAGCTACCGCCGAACTGGCGCCCGTAGACCTCGTCCGTGAAGGCGTTCAGCCACCCGTCGATGCGGAGGCCAACGTGGGAGAAAACCTTGGACGCCACATATCCGCCGCCCAGGATCAGGGCCACACCGATCACTACCCAGCTGATCCGGCTCGTGGCCACGTAGATCATCACAATGAAGAGGCCGAAGAACAGCACGGAGGACCCGAGGTCCCGCTGGAAGATCAGCACTCCGATGCTCACCAGCCAGGCGGTGATCATCGGACCCATGTCCTTGACCCGGGGGAACTGCAACGGGCCTAGTTTGCGGCCTGCGAGGAGAATCAGGTCCCGGTTGGAGGAAAGATACCCGGCGAAGAATATGGCCAATGTAATCTTGGCGATTTCGCCAGGCTGGAAGGTCATGGGGCCCAGCTTGATCCAGACACGCGCGCCGAGGATTTCACCGGCCGAAATGCCCGGGATCAGTGGCAGGATCAGCAGGAGCGCGCTGGCGGCCAGGGAAATGAACGTAAACCGCCGGAGAATCCGGTGGTCTTTGAGGAACCAGATGACCGCGATGGCCACGGCCATGGCAATCAGGGTCCAGCGGAGCTGATTGTTGCCGGTATCGTCCCCCGGAGCGTCCAGGCGATGGATCATGGCCAGGCCCAGCCCGTTCAGTGCGACCACCAGCGGAAGTATTACCGGATCGGCATACTTAGCACGGATCCGCAGCACGATGTGGAAGATAAGGGCGGCGGCAGCGAGCAGGCTGGACTGGAACCAGAAATCCTGGTCAAAAGCTTTTTCCTGGTCCACGCCCACCAGGGCATTGGCGCCGATGCCCACGGCCAGGGCAAGGATCAGCAGCGCCAGCTCGGTGTTCCTCCGCGGCTTGGGGGTGGGCTCAATCTGTGTCACTTGGCCTCCTCACAAGCGTTGGTGGACGGGCTGGGGGTAGCGGACTTCGTCGGTGATCCGGGGGGTGCAGCCGTGCCGCCGGGCGCCGGCGCGGCGCCCGAAGCGGTTGGGGAGGCCGTGGGCGTGGCGGAGGCGCTAGGGCAATCCTCCGCAGGCGACGTCGTCCCGGTCAGGTCGAGGTTCTTGACGATCCGCTGTGCGTCGTAAAGGTCGCGTGCCGGCACGGTCTGGCGGACCCGCTGCTGCGAGAACTCCGGAAGGTCGGACATGCGGATGTCCGTTACGGTTTCCAGCGTTGAGAGCTGGATAGGTCCCAGGCGCTGGGAGACACCGTTGTAGATGGCAACCCGCGAATCGTATTCGCCGATGTAGTAACGCGTCTGGGTCCAGGCATATCCGAGCCACAGCCCAACGCTGAGGATGACGAGCAGCGCCGCAGCCGTGGCGATCGTGACCCAGCGGCGCGGTTTGGCGGCGGGCTTGTATTCGTCGGTTTCCTCGCGGTCCTGATCCGATTTGTGGGTAAGGACGGTCGCGGCACGGCGTGCGACGGTGCGGCCGGCAATCGTGGGAATGGACCCGGATTCGGCAGCGGCGGCGGCTGCGCCGACCAACTCGTGGGGACGTGTGGAAAGTTCTTCGCGGAGGACGGCGGCAGAGAGATGCTCGCCCAGGTGAGGGTCCGTCGTCGTGGTTGGCTCGCCCGGCTTGGATGCCGGCCCGGTGCCGGCGTCTTCTCCGCCGGAGTCGCTGCTGCCCTTGTCTTCGGCAGCCTTCGGCTTGGCGTCCTGCGGAAGTGCGGAAGGAGACTTGGCCGGAGCGACGGGAGTGGAAGCCTTGGCCGCCTCCTCCGCCCCGGCAAGGGGCGGGACGATCTCGACGGCGGCTGTACGGACGTCGTCGGGGGTTTGTTCCGCGATTTCAAGCATCACAACCGTGACGTTGTCCGGTGCGCCGGCTTCAAGGGTGAGGTCCACGAGCGTTTCGACGCATTCGCGCAGGTCCTTGGTCTCACGGACCGTGCGTTCCACGACGTGCCCCGCAACGTAGTTCAGGCCGTCCGAGCAGAGCAGCCACCGTTCGCCGGGTTCGACGTCAAGCGTGGCCAGGTCGAGCTCCGGGCTGGCGTCCACATCGCCCAGGACCCGCATCAGCACATTCTTGTGCGGATGGGTTTCCGCTTCCTCGGGGCGCAGCCGGCCTTCGTCGATGAGCCGCTGCACAAAGGTGTGGTCCACGCTGATCTGCTTGAATTCGCCGTTGCGGAGCCGGTAGGCGCGGGAGTCGCCGATGTGGGCGAAGTGGAGTTTGCCTTCGGCCAGGAGCAGCGCCGTGACGGTGGTCCCCATGCCTGCGAGCTTTGGATTGATGTGGACCAGTTCAGACAGGAGGGAGTTTGCGGTTTGGATCTCGTCCGCCAGCACGGTGCCGGCATCGCCGTCGTAGTGACCGTGGTCCAGGTGGAGCATGTCCAGGACGGTCGCTGCGGAAGCCACGTCGCCACCGGCGTGGCCGCCCATGCCGTCCGCCACGATGGCCAGATGGCGTCCGACGTAGGCGGAGTCGTCGTTTTTGGCTCGGATTCGTCCCACGTCCGAGCGGGCGGCGTAGCGCATGATGAGCGGCCGCGTAGGGGTGGAGCCCTTGTCGGCGGGAATTTCCGGGACGGCCACGGCTATGGCCTCAATTCGATGACCGTCTTGCCGATTCTCACGGGGACACCGAGCTCCACCGGGAGGGCTCGGGTGAGCTGCTGATTGGCCAGGTACGTGCCGTTGGTCGAGCCAAGATCCTCGATGAACCAGCGGCTGCCCTGCGGGAAGAGCCGGGCGTGCCGGCCGGAGGCGTAGTCGTCCTCCAGGACCAGCGTGGCCTCCTGGGCGCGGCCAAGAAGGATGGGGCTGTCTGCCAGGGGAATGGTGTGGCCTTTGAGCGGACCTTCCGTCACAACCAGCTGGCGGGCCTGCTGCTTCGCGGGCGGCGGTGCGGTTTCGGCCAGTTCAGGATGCTTGCGTACCTGGCGGGCGGTGGGAGCGCCCATTGCGGCTTTCCTGCCGATCATCAGGTCCCGGCGCATTGCCGACACGATGCTGAAGATGAGGACCCAGAGCAGCAGGAGAAACCCGAATCGCAGTGCCGTAATAGTCAGTTCGCTCACGGGCGGCCACCGGAGTTGGCGGGCAAAAGGCGGAAGATGATTTTGGTCCGTCCCATCGTGATGGTGGAGCCGTCAGTGAGGTCGACGCTGCCGACGACCTTGCGTCCGTTGACGTAGCTGCCGTTGGTGGATCCCAGGTCGACGGCCTCCGTAGTGCCGTTGGTGGTGCGGATTTCGAGGTGGCGGCGCGAGACCCCGGTATCGTCCACCAGGATGTCCGCCTCCGAGGAGCGGCCCAGCACGATGGACGCGGCGTTCAGCGAGTAGCGCTGGCCGTCAATGTCCAGGACCGGCTGAAGCCGTACAGGCTGGCGGCTGGGCGCAGCGGGCACGTTGTTGCGCGGCAAGGGCGGGGCTGCTGCGGAACCTGAGGCCTTTTCCGTCCTTGAGTCGATTTCGAAATCGCCGGCGCGGATTTCGCTATCGCGCCGGAAGGAAATGCGGACTGAACCCTGAAGCGTGTAGCCCTGGCTGCGTACGTGGTTGATCACCACATCGCAGAGTTCTTCGGCCAGGGGCGTGCCCCACTCCTGGGCGCGCTTGAAGTCGTCTTCGCTGAGGCGGACATCAAACACATTTGGTGCGAGGGTGCGCCCGGCGGCGATGGTGATGGCCTTGTGGTCCACCTCCCGGCGGAGCCGGCTGGCGATTTCCACAGGCTCAACCTGGGCCCGCGAGCCGGTGGAGAAGACACCGCGGACGGCCTTTTCGATGCCGCGCTCGACTTTGTCCAGCATTCCCATGGCACCTCTCCTCTCCTGACGGCTGCGGGGCAGCACACGATTCGGAACTCAGTTCAAAACACAGCCGGGAGTGCGCCGGGGACGGGCACTCCTACATCTGATACTACTGGGCGGGGCTGTGAATGACCTTAATGCACAACGCCGGGGCGGGGAGAATAGTTCGCATCAGCCGGGCCCGGTCCGGGGCGGACGGTGCCGTTCCAGGGGCATATCCCGGGGGGACGGTGCGGGGAACGATTTGGCCCGCAGGGGCAGCCGCAGAGCCCGATTGGTGTTTTGCCGTGGTTGTCCGTTATGCTTGATCTCGCTGCTTTTACGAGGCTGGCAGTCCGGAAAACGGGCTCCTGTCGGGTGAAAGAAGTTGCGCGCGAGTGGCGGAACGGCAGACGCGCTGGCTTCAGGTGCCAGTGTCCGAAAGGGCGTGGGGGTTCAAATCCCCCCTCGCGCACGCAAATGAAGAGCTCCGGTCTTAGGACCGGGGCTCTTCTGCTTTAACGCGTCACTCTTTGACGGGCCCGTCAACCCGCCCGCCGGACCAGCGCCCCTAAACGACAGTTAACTTCTCTGAAACGGCTCGGGCTGATTCCTGAAACAACCGTTCCATAGTGTCGGAGCCTGACGGCCTGCGAGGCCGCCTGCATACCTGACCGCCTCCCGATTTGGAGAAGAAGAATGACGGCTTTCAGTTCGGAAAAAGGCGCCCTGCGCCCATCGCGGCGGATGGTGCTGGCAGGGTTTTCATCGGCGGCGCTTGTGGCGCTGACCGGCTGCAGGGGAGGATCAGGATCCGCTGCCCCGGCTGCCTCTGGCACGGGTTCAGGGGCGGCTGCCGATTTCGGCACACTCGAGGTCCAGTTGTCTTGGCTGAAGAACGCGGAGTTCGCCGGCGAGTACTTTGCCGACAGCAAGGGCTATTACAAGGACGCTGGCTTCAGCGCCGTCAACCTGATCGCGGGCGGCCCGGGAGGGGCTTCGGCGGAGACCATGGTCCTCTCCGGGAAGGCCCTGGTGGGCACGTCGTCGCCCGTGGGTGTGGCCCCGGTGGTGCTCAACGAGGGAGCGCCGCTGAAGATCATTGGTTCCACCTACCAGAAGAACCCGTTCACCATCGTTTCGCTGGCCGCCAACTCGATCACTGCACCGCAGGACCTCGTGGGCAAGAAGATCGGCGTGCAGGCAGGCGTGAACGAAACGCTGTTCGATGCCCTCCTGGAAGTCAACAAGATCGACCCCACGAAGGTCACCAAGGTACCGGTGCAATACGATCCGCAGCCGTTGCTGAACGGCGACGTCGAGGGGTTCTTCGCGTACCTGACCAATGAAGTGCTCACCCTTGAACTGGGCGGACACAAGACGGCGGTCCTGCCGTTTGCGGATAACGGCCTGCCCTTCGTTGCCGAGAGCTTCGTGGTCACGGACGAGTCCATCAAGGACAAGAGGCCGGAGTTGAAGGCCTTCCTGGCGGCGACCATCAAGGGCTGGAAAGACGCCCTGGCCGATCCCGATGAGTCTGCACGGCTCGCCGTCGAGGTCTATGGCAAGGAGCTGGGCCTGACCATGGCCAAGGAAAAGGGCCAGGCGGAAGCCCAGAACACCAAGCTCATCGCCACACCGGAGACGGAAGGCAACGGCCTGTTCACGGTATCCAAGGAGCTCATGGACAAGAACATCGAGATCCTCAAGCTCGCCGGCTACGACACCACCGCGGACGCGATCTTTGACCTGAGCCTCCTCGACGAGGTCTATGCCGAGAACCCGGACCTGAAGTAGGGCGCATGACTGACGTGAGCACGGAGGCCGTGGCCGGGGGACTGCTTTCCGGAACCGGCATATCGCTCAGGCACCTGGGTAAGAGCTTCCGGATGGGCAGGAAGAGCGTGGTGGCGCTGGAAGATGCCAACCTGATGACTTCCAAGGGGACGTTCCTTTCGTTGCTGGGACCCTCAGGATGCGGCAAGTCCACCATCCTGCGGATCCTTGCCGGGCTGGAAACCCCCACCACCGGAGACGTGAGGGTGGACGGTCACACACCGGCCGAGCTGCGGACGCGGCACGAGCTGGGGATCGCCTTCCAGGATCCCGCGCTGTTGCCGTGGCGGAGCGTGGTGTCCAACATCCGGCTGCCGTTTGAGGTGGCCGGTCTTCCGGTTGACCACGCCGTGGTGGACGACCTGGTGGAGCTGATCGGACTGAAGGGTTTCGAGAAGGCCAAGCCGGCCCAGCTGTCCGGCGGCATGCGCCAGCGGGTGTCCATTGCCCGGGCCCTGGCGCTCAAGCCGTCGGTGCTGCTGCTTGATGAGCCGTTCGGGGCGCTGGACGACATGACCCGGCAGCGGCTGAACCTGGAACTGCTGCGGATCTGGACGGAGAAGCCTGCCACCACCCTGATGGTCACCCATGGCATCGCGGAGGCCATGTTCCTCTCCGATGTGGTGGCTGTGATGAGCGCCCGTCCGGGGCGGATCAAGGAGATCATCACCGTGGACCTGCCCCGGCCGCGGACCCCGGAAATGATGCGGACCCCGGAGTTCCATGCGCTGTGTGACCGGGCATCCGAGCTCCTTTTCGGCGCCCGTGCACCCCTTGAGGAGGTGGAATCACCATGACGGGGTCGTTCCTGTTAAGTACGACGGCGGCCCGGCCGCTGCCGCCGTGGGCCGCGGCCGGGATCGGCGTAGCGGCCACCGTTGTGCTCTGGTGGTTAGCTGCCGCGACGGTGCTTTCCGGAGTGGGTGCCAGTGCGGACGGTTCCGGCGGCGCCGTTCCGACGCCGCCGGAAGTTTTGGGACAGCTGGCGAGTGACGGCGTCGGGTTTTACTGGCCCAACCTGGCCGTGACAATGGCGGAGGCTTCCGCGGGATATCTGTGGGGGAACGCCGGCGCGCTGCTGTTGTCCGCGAGTGTCCTGGTGCTTCCGTCCCTGGAACGGCTGATTACCCAGCTGGCGGTGATCAGCTATTGCCTGCCCATCGTTGCCATCGGTCCGCTGGCCTTCATCGTTATCGGCTCGCCCGCGCGGGGGGAATCCTCGGGCACGGCCGTCCTGCTGGCGGGCATCTCGGTTTTCTTCACCACCGTGGTGGGTGCGCTGGCCGCGCTCAAGAGCGCCGACAGGGCAAGCCTGGACCTCGTCGCCGTCTACGGCGGAGGACGGCTGAAGCAGTTGGTCAAGGTACAGCTCATCTCCGCCCTGCCCGGAATCCTGAACGCGCTGAAAATCGCCGTTCCGGCCGCCGTGCTGGGCGCCGTGCTGGGCGAATATGTGGGCGGCGTGGACCGCGGGATCGGCCCGGCGCTGGTCAATGCGCAACAGAACCTCGAAATTGCCAGGGCGTGGGGAGTTGCCCTGGTGGCGGGGCTGCTTGCCGGCGCCGGCTATGGCGTGTTTGCGCTGCTGGCACGATTCATTACGCCGTGGTCCTCCGGACGCCGGGCGGCAGCATGATGCCGGGATCCGCGGCTGTCCTGGCCGCGCTGAAAGACGCGGGGCGCGCGGTCGTCGGCCTGCTGGTTTCCCTGGCCGTGGTGCTGCTGCTGTGGGTGGCGTTGTTGAAGGTCTTCAACATCTCGCCGTTCGTCGGCAAAGGACCGCTGGATGTTTTCAACTTCCTGTTCTCGGTTCCGGCAGCGGAGGCTAACCGGCAGGCCATCCTGCAGAACCTCGGCCAAACCATGGTGGATTCATTCCTGGGGTTCGCCGCGGGAATGGTGGGAGCCGTTGTGATTGCCGGTGTGTTCGTGTTGTTCCGCGGTGTGGAGAATGCCCTGATGCCGGTCGCCATGCTGCTGCGCTCGGTTCCGCTCGTGGCGCTGGCACCCATCATCATCCTGATTTTCGGCCGCCAGGAACCGGCGGTTGCTGCCATCGGCGGGATCGTGGTGCTGTTCCCAGCCCTGGTGACGATCGTGTTCGGGCTTCGCTCGGCGTCCCCGGCCATGATCGAAGTGATCGATGTCTACGGCGGCTCACGCTGGACGGCCCTGCTGAAGGTTGCATTGCCCTCGTCCCTGCCGGCGTTCTTCACGGCCGTGAAGGTCTCCATTCCGGGGGCGATCACGGGCGCGTTGCTGGCGGAGTGGCTCGCCACCGGCAAAGGAATCGGTTACGCCATCATCTCCGCCGTGTCCCGGGCAAGGAACAACGAGGTGTGGGCGTCGGTGGTGGTGATCACCCTTGTTTCGATCATCCTCTACACCGTGGTGGCGCTCCTGGAGGAGGCCATGCTGCGGAGGTCCGGCCGGGCGCCATCGTCGTCCGGGTGACCCGCCGTCGTCGTCCGGGTGACCCGCCGTCGTCGTCCGGGTGACCCGCCGCCGTCGTCCGTTCTTTAATGATGCCGAAAAGCCGAACGGGGCCACGAAGCCGCCCAGGTTGACGAGTAGGGCGACCACCCGCAGGCAGGCCGGCACCCAGCGGGCGAAATTACGTTGCTGGGGAGTTCGAAGACGGCGATGAGTAAAGCTCGCACGGCGCGCGACCGGGAGGCCGGAAGTGCTACCGCCCGGCCCGGAGCCGCCGCCTCGAGTTGGCCAGGTGGCTGCGCATGGCAGCCGATGACGACGGAACGTCGCCCTCCGCGATGGCCGCGTAGATCGACTCGTGTTCGTGGACCACTTGATCGAAGTGTTCGCGGGCATAGTGTTCGTCGCCGGTCATCAGCCGGGTGCGGGGCATGGCGATCATGGTCTGGCCCAGCGACGCCAGGCAATCCGAGTAGAAAGGGTTTCCCGACGCGGCGGCGATGGCCTTGTGGAATTCGAAGTCGGACTTCATCGCATGCGCCGGGTGGCCGCTGCTGGATGTGAAGTCTTCCAGAGCTTTCTGCACGGCCCTCAGTTGCCGGTCCGTCCGGTTGCGGGCGGCCAAGGCTGCAGCCTCCGCTTCTACGCCCACCCGGAACTCGAGCAGGTGGAGCCGGTCCTCCAGACTGGTCACCGGCCGGCCGCCTGGGGCATGGGGATCGCCGTGCGGGGGCGGGGTCAGCGCGAAGCTTCCCCGACCCCGTTCCGTTTCCACCAGTCCCTCTGCCTGCAGCCGGGTCAGGGCCGCCCTGACCACGGTGCGGCTGACGCCGAACTCGCCGATCAACGTGTTTTCGCTGGGCAGCTTGTCGCCGGGCTGGATCACGCCGTCAACGATGCGCGTGCGAAGGTCGGCGGCGAGGTCCGCGGTCAGGTTCCGGCTCATGGGTTCAAGGTTACGCGCCGAACTCCACGGACTCGGTGGTCCAGGCGCGGGACTGGTCGCTGAGGGACACGCCGAGGCCCGGGCGGTCCGGAACCAGCATGCGGCCGTTCTTGGTTTCGAGGCGCTCATTGAACAGCGGGTCGAGCCAGTCGAAGTGCTCCACCCACGGTTCGCGGGGGTAGGCGGCCGCGAGATGGAGGTGGATTTCCATGGCGAAGTGCGGTGCGAGGCCCAGGCCCCGCTCGTCCGCCAGGGCAGCCAGGCGCAGGAACTGGGTGATGCCGCCGACGCGCGGCGCATCAGGCTGGATGATGTCGCAGCCGCTGGCGTCGATCAGGCCCTTGTGCTCCGCCACGGAGGCCAGCATCTCACCGGTGGCGATGGGGGTGTCCAGGACGCTGGCCAGGTGGGCATGGCCCTCGAAGTCGTAGGCATCCAGCGGCTCTTCAATCCAGATGAGGTTGAATTCCTCGAGCTGCCGGCCCATCCGCAGGGCAGTGGCGCGGTCCCACTGCTGGTTGGCGTCCACCATGAGCGGCACGTCCCAACCGATGTGTTCGCGGATTCCGGCCACGCGGCGCAGGTCCTCCTTGCTGTCGGGGAGGCCAACCTTGATCTTGATGCCGCCGATTCCGTCGTCGATGGACTGGGTGGCGCGGGCCTTGACCTCATCCAGGGAGGCATTCAGGAAGCCACCGGACGTGTTGTACGTCTGGACCGAGTCGCGATAGGAGCCCAGGAGCTTGGCCAGGGGAAGCCCGGCGCGCTTTGCCTTGAGGTCGTAGAGGGCGATGTCGATGGCGGCCAGCGCCTGAGTGGCCACGCCCGAGCGGCCCACGGAGGCGCCGGCCCAGAGCAGCTTCGTGTAGATCTTGCCGATGTCGTTTGGGTCCTCGCCGATGATTCCTTCGGCCACCTCTTTAGCATGCGCGTACTGGGCCGGTCCGCCGGCGCGCTTGGAGTAGCTGAAGCCGATGCCGCTGTGGCCCTGTTCGGTGGTGATTTCAGCGAACAGGAACACCACTTCGGTCATGGGCTTCTGGCGGCCGGTGAATACCTTGGCATCACTGATCGGCACGGCGAGGGGAAGCCTCGCTGTGGAAAGTTTCACATGGCGAATGAGGTCAACGGTGCTCATGGGTGCTCCTCGGAATCGGAAGGGGCATCATCGCCCGTAGTTCTTATGCTACAAGTTATAAACTTGTATTACAAGTAGTGGACTACCGTAGTAGCGGTCGGCGGCGTTCGGCCGCGACGTGGGGCTGGGATTGCGACGGCTGATGGGCCAGCTCATTGGCAGATATGCAGTCACGAGTCTCGGATGGGGTTACGAGACAAGTTATTGATCGCAAGCGCCCCTTTTGGCAATGGAATCAGGTAGGTTCGCCGGAGACTTGTGGAAAAACTGCGAATTGGGGAATCAGATGCCGGGAGCCGAAGTCGAGATTGTCTGGACTGCCCTGTCAAAGGCGTGGCGGAAGGCCCAATACGAAGAACTGTGGCTGCAGTTCCGGCCCCGTGGCTCGAAGGATGCCTTTGAGGCAGTTGAGGCTGCCGTCCAGATGGCGAACCAGGCCGTCGATGACGCCGGCTGGGGCCATGACGTGTTCACAGCAGGGGTCTCGGATTCGGACGCCGGTCCGGTGGCGCTGATGAGCAGGGCCGGGACCGAGGAAGGGGTGCGCGCCTGGTTCGCTGCTTTCGCCCAACATTTGGAGACCCTCGGGAAATCCGGGAGGGTCACCGCCGCGCCGGAGGCGTTTTTCCCGGAATGGTTGAGCAGCGGACAGGTCCCGCAGCAGCTGACCGCGTACGTGTCCTACCAGACCAAGGACTTGGCCCTGCTGGACGAAGACGAGCAGCGCCGCGCCTGGCACGTCCCGAAGGCCCTAACAGCACAGATCGCCGACGCTGCTACGTCGTGGGGCCGCTTCGAGGGAGCCGATGTCTACCGCAATATTCACCAGATCCGCTCCAAGAACCCTGACGTTGGGGCCGCGATGGCGGCCGGGGTCGAGAAATTCGGCATGGCCGGCGTGACCTACCTGCGGTCCGAGCCGCGCCGCTTCACGTGGGCTTCGATGAGCCCCCTGGGACGGACCTGTTACGGGGTTATGGACGACACGATGTCCTGGCAGGAGCGCTTGGCTCAGGTCACCCGGGCCATGACCGCGTTCCCAAGCGACACCGATCTGGCATTCGTACGGCACAGCAAAGCGCTCACCATCTCCTGGGGTGACCTCGCCGGTGCCAGGCCGGCTCTTCCCCACGTCAAGGAGTATCACGTCCGCTACAACAGGCACCTAAACCGGCAGTACATCCCCGACGCCCACGGAATCCAGCTCCTCACCGACGCCCACTTGGAACAAGCCAACGACCTCTCCGACTGGAACATCACCGGCCTTGGTGGGGGCAAGCATCTGGTGGAGGCCAAAGATCTGCAGCTCTGGTATGCCAATATCGACCCCGAGCCGGAAACACTGGCACAGGCACGCGCTGATTTCTCCGGGATGATCCTCACCCCGGAGATCATTGCAAAGAATCCTCCTCCTTGGCGCTAATTCCGGACTACGACAGGGTGCGCCAGGATTGGGGCCCGCAGCCCCCGCACCGTTGGCACTAATCCGGCCCCCGGCCCTAATGCACCAGCAACGCCACCACGAGCAGCGCCCCGACGCTCAGCACAGTAGTGCAGAGAATGACGTCGCGGGCCACGGTCATGCCGCGGCCGTACGGCGACGCGAAGAGGAAAACATTCTGGGCGGTGGGGAGGGCGGCCATGATGACGCTGGCCAGCAGATGCTGCCCTTCCAGTCCGAAGACCACCGGCCAAGGACCCAGACAACCACCGGCATCCCGGCAATCTTCAGGAACGTTGCCACGAGCGTTTCAACCCGGCCGTCATCCTTCCGCAGCGGGGCCCGGCCGGCGAGGGACAGCCCGAAGGCCAGCAGTACCATGGGCACGGCGCCGCCGGCCAGCATGTCGATGGGTTTCTGTAGCAGGTCCGGGGCGCTCCAGCCCGTCAGTGCCACGACGACGCCCAGCGCGGAGGCGATGATCATAGGGTTGGCGAAAGGCTGGAGGAGCAGCTTCTTCCAGGAGATCTTGGAGCCTGACACCAGGCCCAGGACCGTGAGGTAGAAAGGCGCCATCACCAGGATCTGCACCAGCAGCACGGGGGCCACATGCTGCGCCGTGCCCACTGCATACAAGGAAACAGGAATGCCGATGTTGTTCGCGTTGGCGTAGCTGCTGGCCATGGCGCCCACGGCGGTCTCGGCTGCCGGCCGCCGGAAAAACAGGAAACTGGCCAGGCAGTAAAGAAGCCCCACGATCGCTGCCGAAAGCAGCGCCAGCGGGGCGTCCGTTCCGAGGGCCGCCCGGATATCGCTGCCGGCCACCACGGTGAACAGGAGCGCCGGGTTGGTGACGTAATAGGCGGTTCGGGTCAGCGCGCCTTGGACTTCCGGTCCCAAAATCCGGAAGCGGGCGGCGAAATAGCCCACGGCAATCACAGCGGAGACGATGAGTATTCCGGAGACAACCCCGCCCAAAAGTGCGCCCTTCTATCTATCTGTATGTCTTGGGTCCCGCTCGGCCGTCTTCCTGTTGCATCAGGAGGGCCGGCCGTGCGGAAGCTTCAGTTCCTTCGCAGGACGCCTAGCGCACCAGGCACGGGCGCTTCGGGTCGAAGGACCAGCCGTCGACGTAATACTGCATCCCGATGCTGTCGTCCCGGGCATCCAGCCCGTGCTCCAGGTACAACTGGTGTGCCTTGTCCAGAGCGTCCCGGTCCAGTTCGATGCCCAGGCCGGGCGCGTCCGGGACCTCGATGGCGCCGCCCTTGATCTGCAGCGGGTCCTTGGTGAGCCCCTGGCCGTCCTGCCAGATCCAGTGGGTGTCCAGCGCGGTGATCTCGCCGGGGGCTGCTGCACCGGTGTGCGTGAACATCGCCAGCGAAATATCGAAGTGGTTGTTGGAGTGCGATCCCCAGGTGAGCCCGAATTCATGGCAAAGCTGCGCCACCCGGACGGAGCCGTGCATGGTCCAGAAATGCGGGTCTGCCAGCGGAATATCGACGGCGTTGCTGCGGATCGCGTGGGCCATTTCGCGCCAGTCCGTAAAGAACGGTCCGTGTGCGCCGCTGAGGTTCATCAGCATGCTGTCGTACCCCGCGACGGGAACTACCTCAACCTTGGCGATGGTGGGCTGGGTGCTCATGCGTTGACCTTATCTTCTGCGTCGGCTGCGGCTTCGACCGTGCCGTCGATCCGGCGGTTCAGGTGCCACGGGTTGGCGTCCTGCAGCGGAGCCGGGAGCAGTTCCTGGGGCAGGTTCTGGTAGGCGACCGGCCGGAGGAATCGGTTGATCGCCAGGGTGCCGACCGACGTCGTCCGCGTGTCCGACGTCGCCGGGAAGGGGCCGCCATGGACCATGGCGTGACCCACTTCGACGCCGGTGGGCCAACCGTTGACGATGATCCGCCCCACCTTCTGTTCCAGGGCGGGCAGCAGTTGCGCCGCCGTCGGGTAGTCCTCTTCGGTGAGCTGCAGGGATGCGGTGAGTTGCCCCTCGAGCCGGTTGGTGGCCTCGATCAGTTCCCCGGCGGTGGAGTAGCGGATCACCAGGCTGGCCGCGCCGAAGATCTCGGCGTGCAGGACATGGTTGCTGACGAAGTCGGCGATGTCGGTCCCGAAGATGGTGGGGGCCGGTGCGTTTTCGGTGGGTCCGGCGGTTCCCTGGCCGACGACGGTCACGTTGTCGGCTGAGCCGAGCGTCTCGGCCCCGCTGTTCCACGAACCGGCGATGCCGGCGGTCAGCATGGTCTGGCCGGCGCAGGCGGATACTGCGCGTCCGACGGCGGCAGCCAGTTTGTCGCCCAGCTCACCTGCGGGGGCGAACAGCAGGCCGGGGGAGGTGCAGAGCTGTCCGGAGCTGCCGGTGACGGCGGTGACGTACTGCTGCGCCAGTGCGTCGATCTGCTCGGCGGAGCCGGTGAGGGCGCCGGGGAACACGAAGACCGGGTTGAGCGAGGACATTTCCGCGTAGACCGGGATGGGCTCCGGGCGGGCTGCTGCGGTGCGCATCAGCGCAATGCCGGCGCTCTGCGAGCCGGTGAAGCCCACAGCCTTGATGGCCGGGTCCGCCACAAGGGCCTGGCCGATGCTGCTGCCGGGGCCGTAGATCAGCGAGAACACGCCAGGGTGGAGCCCGGAATCGCGGACGGCTTTGACGATGGCCTGGCCGACAAGTTCGCCCGTGCCGGGGTGGGCGTTGTGGGCTTTGAAGACTACGGGACAGCCGGCGGCGAGGGCCGAAGCGGTGTCTCCGCCCGCCGTCGAGAAGGCCAGCGGGAAGTTGCTGGCACCGAACACCGCCACGGGTCCCAGCGGGATCTGGCGCTGGCGGATGTCGGCGCGGGGGAGCGGCGTGCGTTCCGGCAGGGCCGGGTCGATGCGGACGCCGCGGAAATCGCCCTGGCGGACAACGTTCGCGAACAGCCGGAGCTGCCCCGTGGTGCGGGCACGTTCACCTTGTAGTCGGGCTGCGGGCAGTCCGGTCTCCTGTCCGGCGCGGACGATCAGGTCGTCGCCGATGGCCTCGATGTTGTCCGCGATGGCTTCCAGGAAGCTCGCGTGGGTTTCGGGATCGAGTGTGCTGAAGGAGGGGTAGGCTTCGCCGGCCGCGGCGGTGGCGGCTTTGAGCTGGTCCTCGGTGAGCAGGGTGTAGGCGGGCTCAAGCTGTTCGTTGCTGGCGGGGTTGAAGCCAAAGGCAGTCTTGCCTTCGCCGGCGACGGCCTGCCCGGCGATCAGGGAATGTCCGGTGAGTGTCATTGTGGTTACTCCTAGGAGACGGTGGATCAGGAGACGGTGGCGATGAGCGCTTTGAGGTCTGCCAGGTCCTGCGGGGCCAGGTTCTGCAGCGGGGGACGGACGCCGCCTGCGGAGCGCCCGATGGCATCCAGTCCGCCCTTGACTATGGAAACGGAGTATCCCTTGACCCGGTCGCGGATATCCAGGTACGGGATGACGAAGTCGTTGAGCTTCTTGTTTACAGCCACGCGGTCGTGGTTGCGCACGTCCTGGTAGAAGTCCAGGGCAAACTGCGGGACGAAGTTGTACATGGCGCTGGAGTAGGTGCTCATGCCCAGCTGCAGCAGCGGCAGGGCGAAGGTCTCGGCCGTCGGGAGGCCGCCAAGGTAGAACAGGCGGTCACCGAGCTTGGCGTAGACGCGGGCGTCGTGTTCGAGGTCGCCCACGCCGTCCTTGAAGCCGATCAGGCTTTCGTGGCGGTCCGCCAGGGCAGCCACGGTGGTGTCCTTGTAGATCGCGTTGGCGCGGTTGTAGATGATGACGCCGAGCGAGGTGGCACTGCAAACGGCGCTGACGTGCTCGATCAGGCCGCCCTGGTCCGCTTCCGTCAGGTACGGCGGCAGCAGCAGGATGCCTTCCGCGCCGGCGGCCTCTGCGGCCTGGGCGTTTTCAATGGCCTGGGCCGTGGACCCGCCCGCGGATGCCAGAACGGGAACGGTGCTGCCGACTTCTTCGACGGCGGCGCGCACAACGCGGGCGGATTCAGCCGGCGTGAGGGAGAAGCCTTCGCCCGTGCCCCCGGCGGCGAAGAGCCCGGCCACCGGGTAGCTGGCCTGCCAGGCGAGGTGCTTCCGGTAGTTTTCCTCGTCGAACTGGAGTTGCGAATCGAACGAGGTCACCGGGAAGGAGAGCAACCCGTCTTTGAGAACGCTGGCAAGTTCCTGGGGTGAATGTTTGGCCACGATGAGTCCTCCATGTCGGCGCCGCGTCGGTGCGGCAGCAGATGTTTTCCCCTTCAGCCTAGGGAGCCATGTGATGCCTGTCTAAGTTCATTTTTGTATGCATTGATACCCTCGCGGTATCGCCTACCAGCTACGCGTCCCGGTGCAGCCGGACTCAATCGTCCCGGTATCCCAGGACTTTCAGGGTTTGGGACAGGGCGGGGTTGGTTATGTTGCGGTTCCAGACTGCGTGCAGCTCCACCGGATAGTGCGCGCTGCCTTCCAGCGGCAAGAAATCGACGCCCTGAATGCCTAGCAGGGAAGTGGATCGGGGGACCAGGGCTACTCCGCGCCTCGCCGCAACCAGGGAGACCATAGTGAGAATCTGGCTGACGGTGTGAACCACGTTGGCGTGCTGGATTTGGAGCATCCTGACCGCAAGGTCGTAGAAATAGCTGGCCTCGCCGGGTGAGTGCATGATGAGGGGCACGTCCTTAAGGTCGTCTTCCCTGACGTGCCGGTTGAGTTCCGTTAAGGGGTGCCCGGACGGCGCAGCAAGCACCATCGTCTCGCGCTGAAGCAGGTACGAATCAAAAAAGTCCCCGTTGATGGGAGGCCGGGCAAGGCCGATGTCGAGTTCACCGGATTGCAGCCCGGCGATCTGTTCGCCCGTCACGAGTTCGTGCAGGTCGATGTCCACGCCGGGCAGCCCGGCCGAGATTTTCTCCAGCAGCGGGCCCAGAATGCTTAAGCCGCTGGCTGCCGTGAAGCCGATCCGTATCAGGCCGGAGCTGCCCGAGGCGATTCGTTGTGCCGTGAGAGGCGCACGATTGGCCAGTGCCATGAGGCGTCGGGCTTCTTCCAGGAAAGCCGTGCCCGCGGCCGTCAGGCGGACCTTCCGGTTGTCGCGTTCCAGCAGCTCCGCGCCCACGGTCTTTTCAAGCTTCTGGATCTGGCGGCTCAGGGGCGGTTGGGTCATGTTGAGCCGTTCTGCGGCCCGGCCGAAGTGAAGTTCTTCCGCGACGGCAATGAACCCTGCCAGCTGGTCAAAAGTGAACATTCCTAGTTCCGCAGCGCCCCGAGCCCCGAAATCAATGCCTCCAGGCCAAGGCTGAAGGCGATGTCGGCGGGCTTTTCGTGGCCTTGTTCGGCGAGGCTCTGCACCGCGGCCGTGAAATTGGGCGTGGATTCCGCCATGCTGCCCGGATCGAAGATGTCCGCCGGAGCCGTGACGTCGAAGGCCGAGCCGAAAATGAAGGACTCGAGCGCCACGATCGAGGAGATGATCCGTTCCTCAGGGAAGCCGGCCTCCCGCAGCCCTTCGCTGACCGTCTCGTACATGGCCAGGGTCTGGGGCGCGTCCGTGACTGGCAGGACCGCGATCACCGGGATGAGCGGCGTGTGCTTGGAAAAAACGTCCCGGTAGCTCCATGCCCATCGGCGCAGGGCTTCATCCCAGTCTTCCCGGCCGAAAGCGGACACATCCACCAGTGCGGCCAGGTGGTCTTCCACGAGAACCAGGACGTCCCGTTTGGACGTCACGTGGTTGTAGAGGGCCGACGGCGCCACGTGCAGCGAGCGGGCCAGGGCGGCCATGGTGAGCCCGGCATAGCCGCTCTTTTCGATCAGCCGCAACGCTGCCGCGGTGATCACGGCCTGGTCTAGCACCGCCGAGGCCGGCCGGCCCGCGCGGCGCTTCGGCTGAGCCGCTGCTTCGCGCGAGTCCGCGGAGGGTTGGGTGTTCTGGCGGGCGGCTGCCGGCATCGTCGGCCTTTCTGCTGGCGGGGTCCCCAGCATTATTCCATTGACCCCTTCCGCGACGGCGTCGGAACCGCTATAGTTTTCCTAAATGAATGGCATTCATTTAGTGGTACGCATCACTCCCGCGGCCACAGAGAGGACATCATGCTGGAACTTGACCGCGACGTCGTCGTCGTAGGCGCTGGCCCCTCGGGACTCACCGCGGCCCGCCAACTGAAAAAGGCAGGCCTCAGCGTGGCCGTGCTGGAAGCGCGCGACCGGGTGGGCGGCCGCACCTGGACGGACACCGTTGACGGCGCCATGTTGGAAATCGGTGGCCAGTGGGTCTCGCCGGACCAGACGGTGCTGCTGGAACTCCTGGACGAGCTGGGCCTGGAAACGTACTCCCGCTACCGCGACGGCGAGTCGATCTACATCGGCGCCGATGGCAGGAAGACCCGCTACACCGGGGACTCCTTCCCGGTCAGCGACACCACGGCCGCGGAAATGGACAAGCTGATTGGCCTGCTGGACGGGCTGGCGGCGGAAATCGGCCCCACCGAGCCCTGGGCCCACCCCAAGGCCCGCGAGCTGGACACCGTCTCCTTCCATCACTGGCTCCGCCAGAACTCCCCGGATGAGGAGGCCTGCAACAACATCGGCCTGTTCATCGCCGGCGGCATGCTGACCAAGCCCGCCCACGCGTTCTCCGCACTGCAGGCCGTCCTGATGGCTGCCTCCGCCGGATCCTTCAGCCACTTGACGGATGAGGACTTCATCCTGGACAAGCGGGTTGTGGGAGGCATGCAGCAGGTTTCGCTGCTGCATGCACGCGAACTGGGTGACGACGTCGTTCTTAACAGCCCGGTGCGCACCATTAACTGGATGGAAGAGCGCGACGGCGGCCCGCGCGTCACCGTGGTGTCGGAACGGGCCACAGTGAATGCCCGCTATGTGATCATGGCGGTGCCGCCCAACCTGTATTCGAGGGTTTCCTTCAACCCGCCGCTGCCCCGCCGCCAGCACCAGATGCACCAGCACCAATCGCTGGGACTGGTCATCAAGGTCCACGCCGTCTACAAAACCCCGTTCTGGCGCGAGGAGGGTCTCTCCGGCACCTGCTTCAGCGCCGGCTCGCTGGTGCAGGAAGTGTACGACAACACCAACCACGGGGATTCCCGAGGCACCCTGGTGGGTTTCGTCTCGGACGAGAAAGCCGACGCCGTCTTTGAGCTGAGCGCCGAAGAGCGCAAGCGCACCATTCTGGAATCCATCGCGGCCTTCCTGGGCGACAAGGCGCTGGAGCCCGAGGTGTACTACGAGTCCGACTGGGGCGCTGAGGAATGGACGCGCGGCGCCTATGCCTCCAGCTACGACCTCGGTGGCCTGCACCGGTACGGCAAGGACCAGCACCAGCCGGTGGGCCCCATCTACTGGAGTTCCTCCGACCTGGCGGCCGAAGGGTACCAGCACGTCGACGGTGCCATCCGGATGGGTCAGATGACCGCCGCACGGGTTGCCGCCGTCGCCCACCGGGCTTCGGTCACGCAGTAGGAATCCAACGACAGTTCAGAGAGGAACGGCCAGATGCGCTACGTAGTGGGGTATTCAGCAAATGCCAGGGGCCATGACGCCGTAAATCTGGCCGTGTCACTGGCCCGGGGCCGTGGAGCCACACTGGACCTTGTGGTGGCCATTCCCGAGGTGTCGCCGTTCAGCGCGGCCCACGCGCCGAAGGCCGGATTCGAAAACCTGCTCCATGAGCAGGCCCGGACGTGGCTCGACGAGGCGCTGGCGCTGGTCCCGGCCGATGTCCCGGCGGAAGGGCACGTTCGCAGCGGCGAGTCGGACGCGCAGACCCTCATGGATGCGTGCGAGGAATTCCAGGCGGACATGCTGATCATCGGGGCCACGAGCAACGGGCTGTTCAAGCGGTTCACGATCGGATCCGTGGCCGGTGCGCTGCTCCACGCAGCCACCGTCCCGGTGGCCCTGGCACCCCACGGATACCACCGCAGGGAAGCCCTGACACGGATCAGTTGCGGACTCGGCGCCCGCCCCGGCGCCGGCGAGCTGCTGGACTACGCCGTTTCGATGGCGTCAAACCGTGATGTGCCGTTGCGGGTAGTGTCCCTTTTGGCCCTCGACGACGGCGGGTTAAGCCTCGACGACGGCGCGTCGCCGGACGTCGCGGAAGCGGCCCGCAACCATGCCGGCAATCGAGTGTCGGCCGCTCTTCCCGGCGGCGAAGCGGGCTCCCGGTTCGCCGCGAAGACGGACGTCGTGGTGGCTCAGGGCAGGAGTATCGAGGAGGCCGTGGACCGTCTCGACTGGGAGGACGGCGAAGTCCTGGTGATCGGATCGAGCCGGCTGGCCAGGAGCCGGTCCATCTTCCTGGGTGCCACCGCACATCGCATCCTCCGCGCCCTGCCGGTGCCCATGATCGTGGTGCCGAGCGACTACGCACTCAAGCACCAGACCCATTCAACGTCGAATGAAACCTCCGGAGAGGCACCATCATGACCACAGAGCACGCGACGTCCGCGACATCGCAGTCCGATCACAAGGGCATTAGTGCCAAAGGCCTGAAGGCCGGATCAGTAGGGCTGATCGGCGCAGTCGTCATCGGCGTCTCCTGCATCGCCCCGGCCTACACCCTCACCGCAGCGCTCGGCCCAACGGTGTCCGAGGTCGGCGTCCACTTGCCGGCCATCTTCCTGGTGGGATTCATCCCCATGCTGCTCGTGGCGTTCGGCTACCGCGAACTCAACAACGCCATGCCCGACGCCGGTACGTCCTTCACCTGGGCATCGCGGGCATTCGGACCGTGGATTGGCTGGATGGGCGGCTGGGGGCTGATTGCGGCCACCATTATCGTGCTGTCCAACCTTGCCGCCGTTGCCGTCGATTTCTTCTACCTCATGCTGGCCCAGCTCTTCAGCAATCCGGAACTGGGCGAGCTGAGCAAGAACCTGCCGCTCAATATCGCCACAACGCTGGTGTTCATTGCGCTGGCGTGCTGGATTTCCTACCGCGGCATGGAGACCACCAAGGGTGTCCAGTATGTGCTGGTGGCGTTCCAACTCCTGGTGCTCGGCTGGTTCGCGGTGGCTGCGTTCAGCCATGTTGCCAACGGGTCGGCTTTTGATGCCACGGCCATCTCGCCCGACTGGTTCAACCCGTTCGCCGTTGACTCGTTCTCTTCCTTCGCTGCCGGGGTGTCCCTGTCGATTTTCATCTACTGGGGCTGGGACGTCACGCTCACCATGAACGAGGAAACCCGGAACCCGGAAAAGACGCCTGGCCGTGCCGCGACCGTCACCGTTCTGGTCATCGTGATCATCTACATGACTGTGGCGCTCTCCACCCTGGCATTCGCCGGCATCGGCGACACCGGCCTGGGCGCGGGCAACCCCGATAACCAGGGCAGCATCTTCGCCGTCCTCGCCGGCCCGGTCATGGGTCCGTTCGCCATCCTGATGTCGCTGGCCATCCTGAGCAGTTCAGCCGCCTCACTGCAGTCCACGTTTGTCTCGCCCGCCCGGACGCTTCTCTCCATGGGGCACTACAAGGCACTCCCGGCCAAGTTCGGGCGGATCAGCCCCACCTACAAGTCCCCGAGCTACGCGACCATTGCCGCCGCCATCGCCGCTGCAGCGTTCTACGTCATTACCCGGACCACCTCCGAGAACGCGCTTTGGGACACCATTACCGCGCTGGGCATGATGATCTGCTTCTACTACGGCATCACGGCCCTGGCCTGCGTCTGGTTCTTCCGCGCCCAGGCCTTCAGTGGAGTCCATGCTTTCTTCTTCAAATTCCTGGCGCCGCTCCTGGGCGGGGTCATCCTGCTGGTCATGTTCTTCAAGACCGCCTATGACTCCATGGATCCTGCCTACGGGTCCGGCTCCTCCGTGGGCGGTGTGGGCCTGGTGTTCATCCTGGGCATGGGCGTGATCCTGCTGGGAGTGGTGCTGATGCTGGTGATGTCCAGGCTCCGCCCGGAGTTCTTCAAGGGACAGGTGCTGGCGCGGGGAATCTGAGCCGCCGCCCACTGGCGTACCGAAGCCCCGGACCATCGTTGAAAGTAAGCAAACTTACTAATAGGCTGGGCTGGCGGGGAACTTCCCCGTTCGACACGAACGAGGTGAGTGCATGTCTGACACTGAGAACATCGGCCAAGTCACGAAGATCATCAACGATTCCCACATCGGGATGCTGACCACCATCAACGAAGAAGGCGCGCTGGTGAGCCGGCCGCTGGCCGTCCAGGAAGTCAAGGACGACGGCGACATGTGGTTCTTCACGTCATCGGAAACTTCCCAGGTGGCGCATGTCCGCGCCGATCCGAGGGTGAACGTGTCCTTCGGCAAGAACACCGAATGGGTATCCGTGGCCGGCACCGCGGAAATCGTTACCGACAGGCAGAAGATCCACGACATGTGGAACCAGGTGGTCGAGGCCTGGTTCCCGGACGGCCCGGACACGCCTGAGGTTGTGCTGCTGCGCGTTGATTCTGACTCCGCTGAATACTGGACCAGCCCGGGCGGCCGGGCGGCCACGGTTCTTCAGTGGGTCAAGTCGAAGGTGACGAACAGCCGCATGAGCGTTGGCGAAAGCGGCACAGTGGACCTGTAGTCCTCACTGCAGTTGCCGGAGGGCCGCCAGCACCTCCGGCAACAGGACGTCGTTCCGGCCCCACACCGGATCCAGGACTTCCACGTACCAGGAATCTGCGAGGAGCAGGGACAGTGCGTCGTTGGTTTCCTCGGACCAGTCGCGGAGTGCGTCTTCGTCCACCGGGTTTTCGCTGGACCCGAGGACGGTGACCACTGCACCGCCGTCGAACGTCACCGGGACGGCGGCCGCGCTCACCTCGCCGGGGGCGTGGCCAATGGTGATGAGTTCGGACCTGGTGGACAGGGCAACGAGTTCAGCTGCGGCCTCGGCGCTGCAGAAGCCGGTTACATACTGCCTCTGTGCATGGCCGGCATCGCCGCGCATGCCCGGCTGGGATTCCTTGGTGAAGAGGCCGTTCCTGTTGATCTCCGCCAGTTCGGCGGCGATGGGCCGCGTCTCGTCATCGATGCTGGGCGCAAAGGTTCCAGGCTGGTACTCACTGTGGGATTCAAGCCACCGCGCAGTCAGTTCTCCGGCGGCTTCGAGGGTTGTTGCCTGCCGCCAGACTCCCCGGTCAGATCGCAACCTGCCGTGCTGGTCTCGTGTATCCGTGGCTAAAGGCTCCATTATGGGATGCTACCGCCGCCGCCTGCCGCCTTGCCAATGGTTCCGACACACCGGTTAACGTCGCTGGCTGCCGACGCCCACGGCACGGTGCCATTCGGGGGGCGCGCCCGCGAACCCTAACGCGAGGGCACGCCCGCTGCGGCTTCCGCGCGGCCCAGGGCATGTTCGAGCCGGGTGACGGCCGGAAGGTAGCTGGCGGGCTCGACTGCCCGGAGCCGTTCAGCCTCCCGCATGGCCTTTATCAGGGCCGCCGTTTCCGGCCGGCGCACATCTGTCATGTCGGGGTAGTCGATGCAGCACGCGGGATCCAGCTCATAGCGCTGCCATCTGCTCAGCACTGTGCGGTGCCTTGCGGCCGCGGCTGCAATCTCTGCCTGTGCGGCCGCATCGTGGAGCCGCGCTTCCTGCCGTGCCATCACGCGGGGACTCCACACATATGCGGCCACGGCGGTGGCGGCGGCAAGGAATCCCGCGCCGAGGCCCAGCCACGGCGACGCCAGGAATGGTATGAGGACAGCCGGGAACACCACCACCAGTCCGGCGAAGCCGTCCCAGAAGACGGCGTCCGTCATTTGCCCGGCATCGCGCCTGGCGTGGTACCGCGCCGAATAGACGGCGCCGGCCACGCCGCACACCACGACGGCGGCACAGACCGCTAGCTGTAAGGGCCCCATGGGGACCGATTCCGTGATGACAGACACCGTTCCACCTCCAACGGAACCTGCCCGGGCGGGCTGTTTCCGCTACTTCAATTGGAATCCCCCCGCCCCGGTGCGTCAATGGGCCGACCCCGGGGGCCTGGCAGAAGGTGGCCTCCCAGCCCCGTTCCCGGCCGGGCCGCGCACCGGTAGCCTAGGCACCATGCGACTAAAAATGTGCAGTATCCACGTCAAGGATCCGGCCGCTGCCCACCAGTTCTATACGGACACGCTGGGTTTTGAAACGCTCATGGCCATGCCCGAATACAACCTGTACATCGTGAAGGATCCCGGCTCCGCCGGGGGCAGTTCGGGATCGGTTGGTCTCCTGCTCGAGCCCAGCGACAATCCGATCGCAGCGACCTACATGAACGGGCTCCACGACGCCGGGCTGCCGGCGATCGTATTCGGAGTCCCCGATGTGCGGGCCGAGCATAAGCGGCTGGCAGCCCTCGGCGTCATCTTCCAGGGCGAACCGACAGAGGGCCCCACGGGGATTTCTGTGGTGCTGGACGACGGCTGCGGGAACTACGTGCAGCTGCACCAGGACTAGTCCGTCTTCACCTGGCCTGGGGGCCAAGGGACTCTGGACCGGACCCTGAGGCCGGCTGGTACTGTGGCCGCATGAGCGCAGCATTGGTACGGCCCAGGAACGGCAAGATGATCGCTGGCGTCTGCGCCGGCCTCGCAGCCCGGTTCGGTATTTCAAAAGCCCTCGTCCGCATTGGCTTTGTGCTGTTCGGCCTGTTCGGTGTAGGCGAGCTGGTCTACATCGCGTTGTGGATCGTCATGCCCAAGGAGTAACGCCGCGATTCAACGGAATTGGGCGCAGTGCAGACCCGGCCGGTGCCGAGCTGCAACTGGGCCTTACTGCCATGTGCGCCTCGGGCTGAGGCCGTGAGTCAGCCTCCCCACATACAGCCGTACGCGGAGATGTCCGTCGGTGCTTCGGTTCCGTTGTCACGGATGGACCCGGCGGATGCCAAAACCTGCCAAATCGGCCAAAATATGCCAAACCGTTTCTTCTGCCTTCGACGTCGACTCTAGGGCTGCGCCCGCCCATGCGTCAAGGCCCCAAATAATTTGCATTGTGACGCTTGACACGCCTGAACGGACGCCCCTAGGGTGTTGCCAAGTCGTTTTGGCAAAACGATTCTTCACCCCACAAACATTCTTGCCATTCCGTTCCGAGAGAAAGTCGACAGCGATGTCCACTCGAAAGACCATCTCCAGGCTCGCCGCCATCGGCGGCCTTTGCACGGCCGTGGCCCTGACGGCCACCGCATGCGGCGCTGGGGGTCCGGCGTCGTCCGGCAGCGCCGCAAGCTCCGTCAACGTCCTTGTCGAAGCCGGCGGGCACGCCGAGCTCGCCGGCGTTGCCGAGGCCTGCAAAAAGGACACCGGCCTCGACGTCAACTTCGTCGAACTGCCCTACGACGGCTTGTTCAACAGGCTCTCCAGCGAATTTTCCTCCGGCACTGTCTCCTTCGATGTCGCCGCTCTGGACTCCGTCTGGCTCCCCAGCTTCAAGGATGCGGTCCAGCCCATCGACGAGCTCTTCACCGATGAGGCCAAGAAGGACATCTTCCCCGCACTGGTCAAGGAAGCCAACGTTGATGGCCACTTCATCGGCATGCCCGCCTGGACCAATGCCGAAATCATCCTGTACCGCAAGGACCTCTTCGAGGACGCCAAAAACAAGGCCGACTTCAAGGCAAAGTACGGATACGAACTTGCAGCCCCCACCACCTGGAAGCAGTACCAGGACATCTCCGAGTTCTTCACCAAGGATGGCATGTACGGCACCGACGTGAAGGGTGCCGTCGAAACCGAATGGCTGGCCCATGTTCTCCAGGCCGGGTCCCCGATGGTCCTGGACGACCAGAACAACGTCGTGGTCGACAACGCAGCCCACAAGGAAGCCCTCGATTTTTACACGAGCCTTGTTAAGTCCGCGCCGTCCGGAGCGGCACAGGTCGACTGGGCTGCCGCGCAGAACCTCTTCAACCAGGGCAAGACCGCGATGACCAGGTTCTGGGCCCACGCCTACCGCCAGATCCCCGCCGACGCCGCTGTCTACGGCAAGGTGGGCGCGGCTCCCATGATCGGCGGATCCGCCGGCGTCGCCGGCGTCCCGGGACCGTGGTACCTCTCCGTCCCCAAGGCGACGAAGAACGCAGACGCCGCCAAGAAGTTCATCAAGTGCGCCTACGACCACAACGACCTGGGCATCGAGTCCAAACTGGGGCTCGCCGCCCGCATCTCGGCCTTCGAGAAGTACCAGGACAAGCCCGGTTATGAGAGCTTCAAGCCGTTGATCGAGACGCTCAACGGCGAGGCCACGGCGACCCGCCCGGCAACGGCGAAGTGGCAGCAGATTGTGGACACGGTCCTGGTACCGACGCTGCAGAAGGCAGTGGCCGGAGGGGACAGCGCGTCCCTCCTGGCTGAAGCCAAGACCAAGATCCAGGCCCTCGTCAAATGAGACTTCGCGGCCGGCACCGCCTGATGCTGCAATGACGGCAGAAGGGGTGCCGGCCGCGGACCCAACCAGCGGAAGAGTATCCCGTGCGTATCAATGATCGCCGCTTCGCCCTGTATCTGATGACCCCGGCGGCCTTGTTCCTGGCAGTTTTTGTCGCCTACCCGCTGTTCCGCCTCATCGCGGACAGCTTCTTCAAAATTTCCCCAATCGTCGGCGGTCCCCGCGACTTCGTCGGTCTGGACAACTACGTGCGGGCCTTCGCGTCCGAGGACTTCATCGGGGCCGGCTGGCGGACCCTCGCCTACACCGTGGTGGTGGTGACCCTCGAGTTCGCCCTTGGCCTGGGCATGGCGCTCCTGTTCACCACTTTGGGCAGGAAGTCCCAGATCTGGCGGACCGTCTTCCTGTACCCGCTGATGATCGCGCCGATCGTCGCCGGGCTGCTGTGGAAGTTCCTAATGATTGACAACTTCGGCCTGATCGGCACCCTCCTTCACCAAGCCGGCATCCTGCAAGACCCCAACCAGATCGGCTGGCTCTCCAACCCGGACATCGTCTTGTTCTCCGTGGCTGTTCCCGATATCTGGCTCACCACGTCCTTCATGTGCCTGGTGCTGTTCGCCGGACTCCAGAACATCCCGGGCGACCTCATTGAGGCTGCCCGCCTCGACGGCGCCAAGGCCCCCGCGCTGCTGTTCCGGATCATCCTGCCGCTGCTCCGGCCGGTCATCGCCGTGGCGCTGGTGGTGCGCGGAATCGATGCCGCCAGGGCCTTTGACACCATTCTGATCCAAACCAACGGCGGCCCCCAGTCCGCTTCGGAAACCATGAGCCTGCTGATCTACCGGACTATGATCCGCTTCGGCGATCCGGGCCTGGCCAGTGCCATGGGAACCATCTACCTGCTGGCGATGCTCGCCGTCGCTTTCTTCGCGGTGACCACCATCTGGCGGCCAGGAAAGGACAACTGATGAGCATCGCCGAGACGCGCCCCACTGGCGGAGGAACAACCGGCGGAAACGCCGCCGGGGAGGTGGCCTACCGTCCCCGGCCCGCCGGCGTCGTGCCTCCCGCACAGAACAACAGCCAGAAGGCTCCGACGACGGCGGCAGGCAACGGCCGCCGCCCCCGCCGGCACCACGCCGAAGGTCTCGAGGCTGGAAAGCGGAGCACCCGGATCATTCTCTGGATCCTGCTGGCAGGAGCCCTGGTGCTGTACGGATTCCCGTTCCTGTACCTGCTGTTCACATCCTTCAAGACCCCGATCGACACCATCGCCGTTCCGCCCACCATTCTCCCCAGGGAATGGACGCTGGAGAACTACGCCAACGCCTTGGGCCGCAGTGGAGTGCTGGCGTCGTTCATTAACAGCGCACAGACCGCCATCATCAGCACCCTGCTGTCCTTGATCCTGGCGGTTCCCGCGGCGTATGGGATCACCCGCTACAAGACACCGAGCGGCCGGGTGTTCATCATGGCCGCACTGGTCACCCGCATGGTGCCGCCGGTAGCCATCGGCATTCCGTTGGCATCGATGATGTCCTCCGTGGGACTTTCGGACACCCCGATTGCCCTCTCCATCGCCCACACCACCATCTCGCTGCCGCTGTCCATCTGGCTGATGTCCAGCTTCTTCGAAGCCGTGCCCAAGGACCTGGAGGAAGCGGCCACTGTGGATGGCTGCAGCAGGCTCGGCGCCCTGTGGAGGGTGGTCATCCCGGTGGTCTCCGGCGGCATCGCAGTCACCGCGATCTTCGCCTTCCTGGCCTCCTGGAACGAGTTCCTCTTCGCCCTCCTCATGACGGCGATCCGCTCCCAGACCACGCCGGTGGTCATCGCGAACTTCCAGACCCAGTTCGGCCTGGACTGGGGATCCATGACGGCGCTGGCCGCCGTCTACTCGATCCCGGTCATCCTTCTCACACTCCTCTTGCAGCGCAAGATCGTCGCAGGCATGACGCTCGGCGCCGTCAAGGGCTGAGACACCACAACACAAAGGGAAGAACCTGTGTCAAGCAACAACTACTACGACGTGACCACGTGGCCCGTCGGCAATCCGTCCGAGGACGTCGGTGAAGTCATCAACAGCATCATCGCTGACATCAAGGACCGGCAGACGGTCACCGATGCGAACAATGGAGGAAAGCCGGGCGCGGTGATCTACATTCCGCCGGGGGACTACCACCTTCGTACGCAGGTTTTGATCGACATCAGCTTCCTCAGGATCCATGGCTCGGGACACGGCTTTACGTCGTCCAGCATCCGGTTCAATGTTCCGGAAGACGAATGGCCCGGGCTCCATGAGCTGTGGCCCGGTGGGAGCCGGATTATCGTCGACATTCCGCCCGGCGGAGACGAAGGTGGAGACGGGGAGGAATCCAAGGGAGCCGCTTTCTACGTTGAGCGGAGCGGGAGCCCGCGGATCAGCTCGGTGGAGTTCTCCAACTTCTGCATCGACGGCTTGCACTTCGACCCGGATGGCTCGGGGTCGCATCCGGAAAACACCTACGTCAACGGCAAGACCGGTATCTATGTTGCGAACGCCAATGACTCTTTCCGCATAACCGGCATGGGGTTTGTCTACCTTGAGAACGCCCTCACCATCTACAACGCGGACGCACTTTCCATTCACGACAACTTCATCGCTGAATGCGGCAGTTGCATCGAGCTGCGCGGGTGGGGGCAGGCATCGAAGATCACCGACAACCTGGTCGGAGCAGGCTTCAAAGGTCACTCAATCTACGCCGAGAACCACGGCGGCCTCCTGGTAACTGCGAACAACGTCTTCCCCCGTGGCGCAAGCAGCATCCATTTCGTAGGCGTCACGCGTTCAAGCGTCACCAATAACCGTTTGCATTCGTTCTACCCCGGGATGCTGATCCTTGCGGAGAACAGTTCGGAAAACCTCGTGGCCACGAACCACTTCCTGCGTGACCATGAACCGTGGACGCCGTTCCTTGGAGTCGACAACGGACTGAACGACCTCTACGGACTGCTCTCTGTCAGCGGCAGCAATAACTCTGTTATCGGCAACCACTTCTCCGAGATCATCGATTCACCCAGCATCCAGCCGGAAGGAGCGACGCCCGTCATCATCCGGCTGATGGCGGGGGTTGGCAACTTCGTCTCCAACAACCACGTGGTGGCGATGGACGTTCGATCAAAGGCAAGTGACTCCTGCTTCTCGGCCCAGGTGGACGCTCTGTTGACGACCGAGGCTTCGGACGGCCTCGCCGTTACGGCCGTCATGGTCGATTCCGAATCGGCCCGGAATACGATCCTGGATTCCGGAAGTGACGCCCAGGTCATCGCAGACAGGGCCGTTAACGCCTTGAGGGCCACGCCCACCGTCGGTTTCCAGGCAGCCCACGCACTTGTTGAGCCGCACGTAGAATCAGCAACAACATAAGGACGTGGGAGACCAAATGACCAATAGATCAGTCGGTATCAAGGACGTGGCGGCCGCGGCCGGGGTCTCTGTCACGACCGTCTCCCACGTCCTCAATGATGTCGCGTACGCCCGAGTGGGCGCAGGAACGAGGGAACGGGTCCACGAAGCGGCCCAACGGCTGGGTTACGGGCCCAACCGGCTCGCCCAGGCCCTGCGCACTCAACGCTCAGGGATGATCGGGTTCATCAGCGAGGAAATCGCCACCACCCCGCACGCAGGCAGGATCATCCTCGGGGCCGAGGAAACGGCGCGGGCCCGCGGCTACCGCATCATGATCATCAACTCCACCAGCACCAGTTCCCAGGATTCCAAGGAAAGCCAGGTGGCGGATCTGCTGGACCGGCAGGTGGACGGCATCCTGTACGCCACGATGTATCACCGGGAGCTGGCTGTCCCCAAGAACCTGGCCGGACTGCCGGCCGTCCTGGTGGACTCTGAAGACATCAGCCACACTGTTTCCGCCGTCATCCCCGACGAAGTGGGCGGCGCAAGGTCGGCCGTGCAGACCCTGATCGACGCCGGGCACACCCGGATCGGCATGCTCAATAACACCGACGACGTGCCGGCAACTCACTCCCGGCTGACGGCCTTCAAGGACACGCTGGCAGACGCAGGGCTGACGTTCCACGAAGAACTGGTCCAGTCCGAGCATTCGGAGGTGCGCGGCGGCTACGAGGCGGCCCTCCGCCTCTTGAAGCAGGAGGACCGGCCCACGGCCGTATTCTGCTACAACGACCGCATGGCCATGGGCGCGTACCGGGCCGCCGGGGAACTTGGTCTTAGCATTCCGGACGACATTTCTTTCGTCGGTTTCGACAACCAACAACTCATCGCGGAAAACCTCTACCCCGCACTGACAACGGTCGCCCTGCCCCACTACGAAATGGGCGCGTGGGCAACCGACAACCTGATCGACGCCATTGAGGGAAAAACTGACCTGCGGCTGTTCGCCGCTCATCCGACTGTCTTGCCCTGTCCCATGGTTTTGCGCGATTCCGTCGCCTCCCCCGAACATAAGGGCGCCTCGACCAGAGCAGCACCGGACTCACCTCCACGCGCCAACACCTGACCTCGAGCGCGTCCACTAGACGCGCCCAACCTTCTAAGGACCTCGAATGCACAGCTCCCCAGTTCCCCCCTGCCCTGAAACAGATGTCGTCGTCGTCGGCGAGGCGATAATCGACATCATTGATACCGCGGGAGGGCCCGTCGAATTCCCAGGCGGATCAGGGATGAACGTCGCGTACGGACTCGGCCGCCTGGGCGTCAGCACCGCATTTCTCACCGCACTGGGCAGCGATGAACGCAGCAGGAGCATCCAACGACACCTGGACACCGCGGGAGTACGCCTGCTTCCGGGAGCCGAACACCTCAACCGCACATCCACGGCCAGGGCGCTGCTGGACAGCAACGGTTCCGCAGAATACGAATTCGACTTCGAATGGAACCTCCCCCAAATCAGCCCTACTTTCCTCCCGAAGGTGCTGCACACGGGCTCACTGGCCGCCTTCATGGAGCCCGGAGCAACCCGGGTCCGATCCTTGCTGGAACTCTTCTCCCGCCGCTGCTTGATCACGTACGACCCCAACATCCGCCCCACACTGCTCCACAGCCACGCTGAAGCGCTCAGGACCTTCGAACACACAGTTGCCCTCGCTACCGTGGTGAAGCTCAGTGCGGAGGATGCCCAGTGGCTCTACCCGCGCACGCCTCCTCACGGCGTCGCGCGGCGGCTGCTCGATCTCGGGACGGAACTGGCAATCATCACGGATGGCGCATCCGGGTCCTATCTGCGGTCAAATGCCGCCGAGATCGAAGTGCCGGCACCGCCAGTGGTCGTCAAAGATACTGTCGGCGCGGGCGACTCCTACATGTCCTCGCTTATCGCTGGCCTCATCGAGGACCCGGAGGACGATTTCGGCTACGGCAAACTCACGCGCGTCGGAACAGCCGCCTCGCTCGCTGCGGCCATAACGGTCGGACGGCACGGGGCGAACCCGCCGACACGGGCAGAACTGATCCGCTCGCAGGAACTGGCCCGGACGTCCCGAAGGAACTCCGATGACTGAAACAACAATGCACCCTGCCGCCCCCGCCGAAGACACCGCCGCCGACTTCCGGCCGGTACTTCACTACACAGCCAAGAACACCTGGCTGAACGACCCCAACGGACTCGTGTGGCACCAGGGCGTCTACCATCTCTTCTACCAAAACAACCCCTTCGACAACGTCTGGGGCAACATGTCCTGGGGGCACGCCACCTCAACCGACCTTCTGCACTGGACCGAACACCCGGTTGCCATCGCCTGCGACGAGGAAGAAGACGTCTTTTCCGGCAGCATCGTGGTGGACCACGGCAATACGTCGGGATTCGGCACAGTGGAAGACCCTGCCCTGGTGGCCATCTACACGAGCGCCTTCAAGGAAGGCTCGGTGCACCAAGGGACACAAGCCCAGTCTCTCGCGTTCTCCACGGACGCCGGCATGACGTGGAACAAGTACGCAGGCAATCCGGTGCTTGGCCGCGACTCGGCCCATTTCCGGGATCCCAAAGTATTCCGCTACGAGGGAGCTGCCGGTTCCTGCTGGGTCATGGTGGCGGTGGAGGCCCGGCGCCAGCAGGTTGTGCTGTACCGCTCGGCCGACCTCAAGGATTGGGAACACCTGAGCACCTTCGGCCCTGCAAACGCGACGGGAGGCGAATGGGAGTGCCCCGACCTGTTCCCGCTCCCCGTCGACAGAGACCCGGACAACGTCAAGTGGGTCCTCGTAGTCAATGTCAATCCGGGTGCCGTGGCCGGCGGCTCGGGAGGGCAGTACTTCGTCGGCGACTTCGACGGGGTGAAGTTCACTGCCGACCCTGATTCACTCGTTCCAGCCGATGCCGACGGGACCACTGATCTCAGCCGCTGTCTGTGGCTCGACTGGGGACGTGACTACTACGCCGCCGTCTCCTTCAGCAATGCCCCGGAGAACCGCCGTATCATGATCGGCTGGATGAACAACTGGGACTACGCCAACTTCTTGCCCACGTCTCCATGGCGTTCCGGGATGTCGCTTGCCCGCGAGATCGAGCTCGCGACGGTGGACGGTTTGCCCCGCCTGGTGCAGCGCCCGGTACTGCCATTGGACAGCGGCGAGCCGGCCTGCGCCATCCAGGACGTGGAGCTTCACGACTCCCTGCTGCAACTGCCCGACGCAATGCCCGGATCAGCCCAGCTGATCGACGCCGAGATCTTGCCCGGCACGGCCCGGACCGTTGTTTTCCGGCTTCTCGGCGCATCCGGCGGGAGCGCCGCAACGGTTCTCAGCTTCGATGCCGTGACGGGCCTGCTCACCCTGGATCGCCGCAACTCCGGAAACACCGCCTTCCACGGAAAGTTCGCGTCTGCCGAGTCGGCACCGGTGAAGCTCGAAGCCGGCGTGCTAAGGCTCCGCGTAATCGTCGACCAGTGCTCGGTGGAGGTCTTTGCCCAAGGCGGCAGGGTCGTCCTGAGCGATCTGGTCTTCCCGATGTCCGGAAGCCTGGGCACCGAAGTGTGCGTGGAGGGCGGCGCGGCCTTTGTTCGGAAACTGGCCGTCACGGGCTTGTCCTGAACGCGATGACGCCGGATAGCCCGTCCGGCAGGTGAGGGCCTCTGTTCAACAACCCGAGGCGGGAACAGAATGAATCAACCAAACATTGGTGGTGATGAACCGTGGCGCTGGCCATCGTGGTTGTTTGCACTCTATTCCTGCTGGTTGCCGTCATCATGGTCATCGTCTGGGGCGGGCACCTCGTCCGGAGGCCCGCCGACCCTGGCGCCCCGGTTTCCCCCTTGCGGCTCTACCTCTGGTGGGCCAACGTGGCAACGGCGGCCGCCCTCGCATCCGGGATCCTGGTCGCGTGGGCCGGCGGCAGGCTGGCGATGCGCATACTGGCCGCCACCTCGCCGGCGTCGGCCCAGGGTCGACTGACCGAGGCCCAGGCCAACGTGGGATTTCCCACCATTGAGGGCAGCATTGCCCTGCTGTTCTTTGGCGGACTTCCGGCAGGTTTCGCCGCCGCGTTCATCTACCTGTTCATCCGCCGCTGGCTCCCCGCCGGCCGCTGGGCAGGCCCCACGCTGGGGGTGCTGCTCCTCCTGGTCTTCGGCGCCTCCGTGGACCCGCTTCGGGCTGAGAACATCGACTTCGCGATTGTGGGGCCCGGTTGGCTTTCCGTTATCCTCTTTTCCGCGCTGGCCGTCCTGCACGGCGCTGTGGTGGCCGCCGTGGCCGGCGCGTTCAGCCAGCGTCTTCCCCTTCCGACCGGCCGGGACTGGAAGTACTACCTCCCGCTCGTCGGAGCCATCCTCTTCCCGCCCGCCGGCATCCTGCTCGGCATCGGTGCGCTGGTTGTCATGCTGTGCTTGTGGCTCGCGCATTTTGGCCGCGCCGGGCGGGAACCTCTGCAAACGGGTCCGGATAAAGTCCGGTCCGCGCGTGCCCTGCGGCGGGCAACAGCGCCGTCCTGGGGCGGCCGCGCGGCTCTGGGCCTGGCTGCGGTGGTTGCCTTGCCTCCCTTCGTCAGCGCAGTGACGTCGATTATTTCGCGCTGATCCGTCCAGCCCCTGTGGCTGGGCGGCCGGCTGCGCCGTTGATTGTGTCGGTGAGCGCAGCCAGCACCTCGTCCTGCGCCCCGCCGGCGTCGATGCGGACGAATCCGGCGAACTCAGGAAGGGCGCGGTACGCCTCGCCGAGGGCCCTCAATTCCTCGAGTGTTTCGGTGTCCGTTCCCCGCAGGAGGATGCGTTTTAGGGCCTGCTCCGGACTAACGTCGAAGTGGATCACCAGGTCCGGTGCGGGAAGGTGGCGCAGCAGCCAGCGGAGCAACCGGCCGGGCGGGAGGCCCCGGACGCTGCGCAGGGCAAGCTGGCAGTACAGGTGACGGTCCATGACCACCAGGCCTGAAAAGTTGCGCGCGCGGGCGTGGGACACCAGAACGTTGATCGTCCGGATCCCGGTCTCCAGTGCATCCGCCACGCGGCGGTTGAGGTGAATTCCGGAGCGCTCCGACCACTGCGTCATGTTGCGGCGGCCGGCATGGTTGCGCAGCAACAGGGCTTTGCCGCCGGCCAGGCGGGCGGCTTCCACGGCTGCGCGTGCGGCGGTGGTCTTTCCGGCACCGTCAATTCCGGTGAGGACGATTAACAGGGGGTGGCTCATTTCCTTGGGGCGGATAGTTGGTGTAGCGAAGGGGGCCGGCAGTTGATCGTTTAACGCCAGGCCGGCGCTGTTCGTCCCCCGCGGAACTTGTTTTCTGTTCGCCGTCCCGATTTCACGCGCCGTTAATGGCGGGGTTCTAGCGTGGTTCTTCAGGCACCATCCGCTAGAAGGGATCCATCATGGCCGATATAGCTGCTGTGCTGGGACGGCTCTCCCCGGAAGAGCTCGACGAGCTCCGGGAGATTGGTCCCCAGGGCCACCTCACCAGGCGCCTTGTCGATGCCCTGGACAGGGCCGCCGGCGGGTCAGGGGCGGGCCGTGGCTATTACGTGCCCACGGGAAGCGTGAGTGCAACGGGCGGACCGCATCTCGTGCTGCGCAGTGATGTCTCCGCATGGCTGTTCGGTGCAGGTCCGCAGATTCCGCACGGGCACCAGGCGGCAGACCCGGCCGGTGAACCCTTGCGGCAGGAAACCGACTGGTCGGAACTGCGTCCCGGCGACAAGGTGGCGATTGTGCGGGGCAACCGCGTCACGGCGTCGGGAATTGTTGACGCCATGACCGAAGATGCCTCCACGGTGTGGGTCCTTTTCGAAGGCGTGGCGCCCCGGCGAATGTTCCACCGAGGCGATCCGGACGACCTTCGTCCCGTACATTAAGCCGTCAGGGCCTTACTCGGCCTTGGCACGGGCTTTCTTGGCGTCCTTCTTGGCGGCCTCGTCCTTGACGCGCTGTGCTTCGGCGCGGACTGCAGCGTGCGTGGAGCGTTCGGCCACCAGCCAAGCCGGGGGAGCCTGCAGCAGCGCGGTGATCTCCGCCGAGGTCAGTGCTTCCTCGACGCCGCCGCGGGCCAGGCCGCTGATGGAAACGTTCAGTTTCTGCGCCACCACCGGGCGGGGGTGCGGGCCGTTGCGGCGGAGCTCGGCCAGCCACTCCGGCGGGTTGGCCTGGAGCTCGGCGAAATCGGCGCGGGTGATAACCGAATCCTGGAACTCCTGGGGTGTTGCGGGCAGGTAGATGCCAAGCTTCTTGGCAACGGTGGCCGGCTTCATGGACTGGGAGTTTGCAGAGGTCATACTTCAAGGGTATCCGGCGGACCGCCTACAAGGCACCAGAGCAGCACCAAACAGCACCAGCAGGGCTCTCCCGCAGCTCTGGCGGTACTGTGAACGTGTGTCCGCTGAAGAAGAATCCCCGCAAGCATCCGCACCCGCTGAACCGGAAGGGCGCGTGCTGCGCTTCGCCTACGTTGCCGGAGTAACGCCGGGGAAGTGGATCAGGCGCTGGGAAGAGCGGATGCCGGATGTTCCGTTGCAGTCCTTTATGTCCGACGACGGCGCCCAGCTTTTGGTCCTCCGTGACGGTTCCGCCGACCTCAGTTTCGTCCGCCTGCCGGTGGAGCGTGAGGGCCTGAACGTGATTCCCCTGTATGAGGAGCAGCCGGTGGTGGTTGCTCCCAAGGGACATGAGATTTCGGTGTTCGAAGAGGTGGCGCTGGCGGACCTTGCCGCAGAGACCTTTCTGGATGTGGCGGAGCTCGGCGGCCCGGAAGTTGCTTTGCAGGTGGTTGCCTCGGGTGCCGGGCTCGTGATCCTGCCGATGTCCGTCGCCCGCCACTTCAACGTCAAGGACACGGTGGCGCGGAAGCTCACCGGCGCACCCACCACACAGATCGCCCTTGCCTGGCCCAATGAGGCCACGCGTGAAGCGACGCGTGAGGCCGGGGATGAGGCGGCGGACCAGGCAATGGATGAAGTGATCGAGGAGTTCATCGGGATTGTCCGCGGACGGACCGCCCAGAGCTCCCGCCAGCCGTCGGCGAAGGTGGAGCCGCCCAAGAAGGAACCGAAACCGGACCGGCGGGGAACCGGCGTCAAAAAACCCAAGGTGGCCCAGCGATACGCTCCCAATCCGGACAAGGGCCGCGGCAAGGGATCGCGCAAGAAGGGCAAGCGCTAGGGCTTAGGCGGTGCAGGCATCCTTGAGCGCGGTGACGGACTCGGCGGGAACCTGATCGCCCGCCTCGGCGATCTGGCGTAGCGGAGTGGTGATCTCGGCCGGCACGCCGGCGGTGTCGGCCCCGGCCACGAGGCCGCCCAGCAGTTCCTTGTCCTTGACGCTGACAAGCCCGTCCTCCACGAGCGCGCACACCTGTCCCTTGACCTGGTCGGCGGCTGCTGTGGCAACTTGGGAGGCGCCGTCGCTCACGGCCTTTTCGGCTGCGTCCTGGACCTGCCCGCAGCCGGTCAGTACAACGATGAGGGCAGCAGCGGACAGGGCGGCGAGGCGGGATTTCATGGTTCCAGCCTAGCAAGCGGTGCCTCGGCCACCGACGGATCCCTCCCGTCAGCGGCACGAATGACCCATATGACGTGACTCTGTTGCGAGCGGCCCCGGCAACAGATAATGTGTGAGCCGTGTCACCGACAAGTGATACACGCTTTTGATCTGCGGCGGGAGAGTCCTGCCGGTACGTTCAGCAGGCGCCGTAGGAGCAAATCCTCCCCAGGAATCTCTCAGGCCCACGTACCGCCGCGGCGAGGCAACTCTGGAAAGTAGTCCGGTCCCCGGGCTCACCGACGGTGCAAGCGGCACGCTGTAACAGCAGGGTCCGCGGAAACTCTCAGGTCAAATACAGAGCGGGGAGGAACCCGAATCAACGTGGCGCCCTGCGCCACCTGAATTATGGAGTTCCTCTCGTGACGATTCAGCCGTCCTCTTCCACCTTTGCAGGCCGCCGCATCTGCGTGTCCTGCCGCCCCAGTGCGCGTCCCCAGTCCGCCCCGCAGCGCCTGGGCAGCTAAGGAACCCGGCCATGGCTGTTGGTGTCTTTGATCTTTTTTCCATCGGGATTGGGCCTTCGAGTTCGCATACGGTGGGTCCGATGCGGGCTGCGGCGGTGTTCGCCGAGGAGCTGAAGGCTTCCGGTGCCCTGGAGAGGGTGGCCGGGCTGCGGGTGGATTTGTATGGTTCGCTCGCCGCGACGGGGCACGGTCACGGGACGATGACGGCGATCCTGCTGGGGCTGGAGGGGTTCCATCCGGAGAAGATCCTCCCGGCCGAGGTGGAGGAGCGGCTGGCGGCGATCGCGGAGTCCGGGATGCTGCGGCTGGCCGGTGCTGTTGATGGTGCCGGGGTGGTCCTGCCGTACGGGGTGAAGGATATGGTGTTGCGGCCGTTGACCATCCTGCCGCGGCACACGAACGGGATGACTTTCACTGTCACGGATGCTGGCGGGGAGGTGCTGCATGCGGCGACGTTCTTCTCGGTGGGCGGGGGGTTTATTGTCCGTGAGGGCGAGGAGGACGCTGCGCAGCAGGAGCTGGAGGAGTCGAAGAAGGAGTTGCCGCTGCCGTTCCGGACTGCGGCGGAGCTGCTGGGCCGGTGCCAGTCCAAGGGCCTGTCCATTGGGGAGATCATGTTCGTCAACGAACGCGCCTCCCGGTCCGAGGCGGAGATCCGGGAGGGGTTGCTGCACATTTACTCGGTGATGGAGGAGTGCGTGGCGGTGTCCCTGAAGCGTGAGGGGCTGCTGCCCGGCGGGCTGAAGGTCCGCCGTCGTGCGCCGGACTGGCACGAGCGTTTGCTGAAGGAGAACCGGGGCCAGGACCCGGAGTACCGGGATCCGAAGTACTGGCAGGAGTGGGTGAACCTGATCGCGTTGGCGGTGAACGAGGAGAACGCGTCCGGCGGCAGGGTGGTCACGGCGCCGACGAACGGGGCGGCCGGGATCATCCCGGCGGTGTTGTATTACGCGTTGCATTTCGCACCGGGCATGGACCGGGCCAGCCGGCAGGACCGGGATGATGTGGTGGTGAAGTTCCTGCTCGCTGCCGGTGCGGTCGGGGTGCTCTACAAGGAACAGGCGTCCATTTCGGGGGCGGAGGTGGGCTGCCAGGGTGAGGTGGGTTCGGCGTCGTCGATGGCCGCCGCGGGCCTGGCCGAGGTGATGGGCGGGACGCCGCAGCAGGTGGAGAACGCGGCGGAGATAGCGATGGAGCACAACCTGGGGCTGACGTGTGATCCGATCGGCGGGCTGGTGCAGATCCCCTGTATCGAGCGGAACGCGATCGCGGCGGCGAAGGCCATCAATGCCGCGAAGATGGCGCTCTGGGGCGACGGCACGCACCGGGTGTCCCTGGACGAGGTGATCGTGACCATGCGCGAGACCGGCAGGGACATGTCCTCCAAGTACAAGGAAACCGCCATGGGCGGCCTCGCCGTCAACGTCGTCGAATGCTGACCCCCTAGCCCGACCGGGACGGCTCCAGCAACCCCTCCCGCACCAAAATTTTGCCGGACTACCGGCGCACGCACAAAGGAAAGAGAACCATGACACTGGCACCAGAAGGCCGGAAGATGCTGCGTATTGAGCAGCGCAATGCGGCTACTCCGGTGGAGCGTAAGCCGGAGTGGATCAAGGCCAAGGTCCAGATGGGCCCGGAGTTCGTCCAGCTCAAGAACCTGGTGAAGAAGGAAGGCCTGCACACCGTCTGTGAAGAGGCCGGCTGCCCGAACATCTTCGAATGCTGGGAAGACAAGGAAGCCACTTTTTTGATCGGCGGCTCCGAATGCACCCGGCGCTGCGATTTCTGCCAGATCGATACCGGCAAGCCTTCACCGGTGGACATGTTTGAGCCCACCAAGGTGGCCCGCTCGGTCCAGGCCATGCAGCTGCGCTACGCCACCGTGACCGGCGTGGCCCGGGACGACCTCGCCGACGAGGGCGTCTGGCTCTACGCCGAGACGGTCCGCAAGATCCACGAACTGAACCCGGGCACCGGCGTCGAACTCCTGATCCCGGACTTCTCCGGCAAACCCGAACACATCGCCGCGATCTGCGACTCCAAGCCCGAGGTCTTCGCGCACAACGTCGAGACCGTCCCGCGGATCTTCAAGCGCATCCGCCCCGCGTTCCGCTACGACCGGTCCCTGGACGTCATCACGCAGGGCCGGAACCTGGGCATGGTCACCAAATCCAACCTGATCCTGGGCATGGGAGAAACCCGCGAGGAAATCTCCGAGGCCCTGCGCGACCTGCACGAGGCCGGCTGCGACCTGATCACGATCACCCAGTACCTGCGCCCGTCCGAACGCCACCTGCCGGTAGACCGCTGGGTCAAGCCGCAGGAATTCGTCGACCTCGCCACGGAGGCCGAAGAGATCGGTTTCCTCGGCGTGATGTCCGGACCGCTGGTGCGCTCCTCCTACCGTGCCGGCCGGCTCTGGGCCACCGCGATGCGCAAGAAGGGCTGGGACATCCCGGCCGAACTCGCGCACATCGAGTCCTCCGGCAGCACCCGCCAGGAAGCCAGCTCGCTCATCGCAGCACACTCCTGAGAACCATTTGACCGCCAGAGAGGACCAATGATGTTCCCCACCAGGATCGAAATCATCCCTTCAGAGGGAATCGTTGAGCAGGTCAAGGCGCACGTGCCTTTGACCACGACGCTCACCGTGACGTGCCTGCCCCACCACGGCATTGAGCGGACCATGCGTGCCGCCGTGCAGCTGGGCGTGCTCGGTTATTCTGTCATTCCGCATCTCGCGGCGCGGAGCGTGCCCGGCCGGTCCGAACTCACCGGAATCCTGCGTGACTGCGATGTCTCCGGCATCAACGAAGTGTTTGTGATCGGCGGAGACCGGAAGCAGCCCGCAGGCCCGTACGCGTCCTCCCTTCCCCTGCTGGAAGACATCGCGCAGTACACCGGCGGCAGGATGCGGGCAGGAGTTGCCGGTTACCCGGAAGGCCACCCCTCGGTGGGGCCGGTGGACCTGCTGGACGCCCTGCTGGCCAAGCAGCACCTCGCATCGAACGTTGTCACGCAAATGTGCTTCTCTGCGCCGAAAATCCTTGACTTCGCGGCCCTCCTGCGCCGCGAAGGGGTGCAGCTGCCCGTCTGGGCCGGCGTGGCCGGGACCGTCCCGCGGACCAAGCTGGTCTCGCTGGCGACGCAGATCGGCGTCGGAAGTTCCCTGAAGTTCCTCAGCCGCAAGGGGCCGCTGGCGCGCAAGCTCCTGAGCGGCGACCGCTACTCGCCGGAGAGCCTGGTGGCCGGGCTGGAAAGCCCGGCGGGGATCTTTGCCGGCATCCACCTCTACAGCTTCAACAACCTTGACCCGGCCCCCGGCGGACCGGATCAGGCGACCGCCTCCGCAGCACTCCAGTCCGCTTTGATCCGAGGTGCAGCGCGGAAACCGGACGGTCATTCTGCGGTACGGCCGCTTTCCCCGCCGGCCGTGACGTCGGACTCGTCGGCTGTTTCGGGGGAATAACAGGGGCCCCGATGCGACTTGTAGTCTTCGGGGCGCCGATCACCGGTTGCCTCTTGAGAGGACCTCTTTTGCCTACTGCCTTCATCCCGTTCACTGTCCGTGCCACTGTCCGCGAGGACCACAAGCGCTCTTTCCGCACGGATATTGAGCGACTTACCTCCAGCCATCGTGGTTGGGCACCGCTCGACGTGGTTAAGTCCACGGATACGCAGGCCCTCCTGCGGGGGGCGGTGGCGAATAGCGTTCACACCGCCACCGATTCGAGCCTGGCCCGTTACCTCCAGGACCGCCTTGTGGCCGACAGCGGCATTCACCTGGATCTCGCCGTCAGCATCGAGCGGTAGCAGGCGCCTAAGCCCCGGACCATTGGGTCCGGGGCTTTTTTGGTGCCAAGAATTGAACAACCGGAAGATGGTGTAAGTTGCTTCCGGCTGATCAAAACACACCGGAAGGGAGAACCCCCGAGTCCATGCTCCGCCTGAAACGCCTTGCCGTCTTCTGCCTTGTCGCGACCTGCGTCATCACCGGGCTCATGTTCTGGGTGCTCGGTCCGTCCGGCGCGGCTGGGTCCTGGAGCCAGTCGGCACCGCCGCAATCTGGCGCGAAACTTGCGACGCTGCAGGGCTTCAGCGCCCGCGCCGTGGATATTACTGACAGCACGATGGACGCGGAATGGCTCGGGCAGACCGCGACGCAGACAGGCATACCGGCCCGGGCACTCCAGGCCTATGCAGCTGCGGCCGAGCTCGCCAACGCGGCCACGCCTGTGTGCCGGATCGGATGGAATACGGTGGCTGCCATCGGTTTCGTAGAGTCCGCGCACGGGAGCCACGGAGGCGGCAGCCTGTCGAGCACCGGGCAGGTGAGCGGACCAATTATCGGGCCCAGCCTCGACGGCGACAGTTTCGCCGCGATCCCGGACACGGACGACGGCGTGCTCGACGGCGATGCCCTCTGGGACCGCGCTGTCGGACCCATGCAGTTCATCCCCTCCACCTGGGAACAGGCCGGGCGGGACGGGAATGGCGACGGCGTCGCCGACCCGTTGAACATCGACGACGCCGCACTCAGTGCCGCTACGTACCTGTGTGAAGGCGGCCGTGACCTCACCACCGCCCGGGGCTGGACCGCTGCGGTGCTCTCCTACAATCAATCCGAATCCTACGTCCGCCAGGTGCGCGGCCAGGCAAACGCATACGCGGAACAGTCGAGGCCTGCCGGGTAGGTCCGGAATAGTGTCCGGAAAGTATCCGTTGAGGCGTTCATGAAGGCAATTACTTACAGCGAATACGGAAGTCCGGACGTCCTTGAGCCGACGGAGCAGCCGCTACCCAAGGTCGGGCCGGGGATGGTCCTGGTCAAGGTCAAGGCGGCAGCGGTGAATCCCGTCGACTGGAAGATCATGGCCGGCTACTTGGACCCCGCCATGGACCTGCAATTCCCGGCCATTCCCGGATGGGACGTGGCTGGGGTGGTCGAGTCGGCCGGCATTGACGCCCCGCATTTCAGGCCAGGCGATGAAGTCATTTCCTATGGCCGCAAGGACTATGTCCACGGCGGTAGTTTCGCAGAATACATCGCGTTGCCGGAACGGCTCCTGGCCCGCAAGCCCGCATCCCTGACATGGAACGAGGCCGCAGGACTTCCGTTGGCCGGCCTGACGGCATATCAGGTCCTGAACCGCCTGGACCTCAAGGCGGGGGAGACCGTGTTGATCCATGGCGGCGCGGGCGGCGTCGGGTCCTTGGGTATCCAGATTGCCGCGGCGCTCGGCGCCAAGGTGATTGCAACCGCATCAGAAAAGAATCATGACTTCATCCGGTCGCTCGGTGCCGAGCCCGTCAGCTACGGCGAAGGACTAGCGGAACGGGTCCGCGCCCTGCGCCCTGAAGGCGTCGACGTCGTCGCGGACTTCGTGGGCGGCAACCTTGAATCCACGCTGGCAGTCCTGGCTGATGGTGCCAGGCACGCCTCCATCGCGGACAGCGAGGTCGAGCAGCATGGCGGTACCTGGATGTGGGTAAATCCCGTAGGCGCCGAGCTGCAGGAACTCGCCGACCTGGTCGATGAGCGCAAGCTCCGGGTTGAAGTGGCACAAACCTTCCCGTTGGCGCAGTCGGCAGATGCCTTCCGCCTCAACATGGAAGGGCACACCCGCGGCAAGATCGTGATTTCAGTCGACGACGCGTCGTAATTCGGAGGGGCGGCCGGATTCCGGCCGCCCCTTTCGTCGTTGGGCCGTAGGCTGGGGCCCAGCGGGTGAATGACCGGGAGGTTGGAATGTCCGAGACGACAGTTGCCGAGTTGAAAGCCGAACTGGCCGAGCTCGAAGACCCAAGGATGCGCTTAGTCAACGAGAAGCACGGCGATGATCACGGCGTGAACCTCTCCAGGCTGCGCGCCATCGCCAAGCGGCTGAAGACCCAGCAGGCCCTTGCCCGCGAGCTGTGGGCGACGGAAGACACCGCGGCCCGGCTGCTCGGGTTGTTGATCTGCCGGCCCAAGGAGTTCGAACGAGGGGAACTGGATGCCATGCTGCGCCAGTCGCGGGCGCCCAAGGTGCAGGACTGGCTGGTGAATTACGTGGTCAAGCGGAGCCCGCACGCCGAGGAACTGCGCGTTGCCTGGACTGCGGATTCAGACCCGGTGGTGGCCGGCGCAGGCTGGGCGCTGACCAGCGAGCGGGTCGCAAAGAACCCTGAGGGGCTCGACCTGCCGGGTCTCCTCGACACCGTCGAGGCGCAGATGAAGGAGGCACCCGACCGACTGCAATGGGCGATGAACACCTGCCTGGCGCAGATCGGGATCCACCATGCCGCGTACCGTGCCCGGGCGATCGAGATCGGCGAACGGCTCGAGGTGCTCAAGGACTACCCGACGCCGCCGAACTGCACGTCCCCGTTCGCCCCGGCCTGGATCAACGAGATCGTGCGCCGGCAGAGCGCGGGCTGATTCCCGGAAGGACTCCGGTCGAACCAGTTTTCCGTCTGAGCCCGCGGTGCGGGGACCCTAGGTAAGGCTCTCCCCGGTGAGTCGGGCGAGGAGGTTGAGAAGCTCAGCCTGAAACCGTTGATCGTTGGCGGAGGGGTGTGCCTTTTCCCTGTGCTGATGGTGCCAGTAGCCGCCGCTCGTGACTGCCTCCGGGTCGTCGCTGGTGGCAAGCCATTCCTGGGTGAGGTGACCGAGCCGCAGGTCGTCCGGAGCGCCGGCGCCGCCCATTCTGGTGGGGACCCAGCCGGGGTCCACTGAGTTGGTCAGAACGTCCGGCCACAGCCGGGCAATGGCTGCGGCAAGGGTGGTGATGTAGAGCTTGCTGTCGGAATAGGAGACGCTTTGGGGATGCACACCCTCACCGATGGCGGCAAGGGAGGCGCGGCCGCCGCGATGCATGCCGCTGCTGAGGTAGATCAGCCGGCGAGGGCGATGGATGAGGGCGGTCAGAAGATATGGGGCGACGACGTTGACCTGGAAGATGTGCGGGCCGTGGAGCACGCCCGCGTTATGAATCACCGCGTCCACCGGCCCGCTCCGGTTCACTTGGCGGGCGAGGTCGCGTGTTTGCTCGATGTCTGACAGATCGCCGACGGCGCCGAGGGCGAGGAGATCCCGTATCACGGCCAGCCGTTGGACGTTCCGTGCGTGCACGATGACGTGGTGGCCCTTGTCGAGGAGGGACTGCGCGGCAGACCGTCCAAGTCCGTCGGTTGAGCCAGTGATAAAGATGCGTGCCATCGCCCCTCCTGCGTCGGATAGATGGTCTCCAACGATAATGCCAACGGGTCAAGGCACAATGGAAGGCATGACCCTTACGACCTTCGCCCTTGTCCGCCATGGCCAGACTGACTGGAATGCGCAGCGCAGGCTGCAGGGATCCACGGACATTCCGCTCAACGACGTCGGCCGCGGACAGGCGCGCGACGCCGCCGCCGCCCTGTCCGGCCACGAGTGGGACGCGATCGTATCCTCGCCGCTGAGCCGTGCCGCGGAAACCGCCAGCCTGATTGCCGACGGGCTGGGCCTCAGCGTGGCCCGGCACGTGCCGGAACTCACCGAGCGCAGCTTCGGGCAGGCGGAGGGCCTGCAGGCCGGTCCCGAACTTGAAGCCCTGCGCATCCCCGGCGGTTTCCGCGGCGCGGAAAGCGAAGACCAGGCAGCCTCCCGCGGGTTGGCCGCGCTGGAAGCACTGGCCGAAGAGTTTCGCGGACGCCGCGTCCTGGTGGTCGCCCACGGCACGCTCATCCGCGTGAGCCTTAGCCGTGCCATCGGCCGCACGCTGCAAAGCGTCGACAACGCCGTGCTCAACCTCGCCCATCACCACGCCGTTGACGGCTGGCAGCTGGAATACTTCAACGGCGAACGCTTCGCAGCTTCCGTCCAGGCCTGAGCCCGGACTAAGGCTGGTAGTAGTTTTCCGTCGGAGTGAATCCCACCCGGTCCACTTTCCGGTGGTAGTGAACTCCTACCATGCCGCCCAGGACGGAGCCCAGCAGGGCTAACGCGGCGACGGCGATGGCCGCGACAATGCTGCCAGTGCCCGGCGGGCCCTCGTTCACGGGCAGGCGAAGCAATTCGTTGAGCGTGTTCCGGACATTCAACTGGCCCCCGCCGACAATGCCACTCACCATGGCGACGACGGCTGCTGCCGCAGCCACAATGACCGCCCACAGCCACACCATCAGTCCCTGGCCGACGCCGTTGAACCGTGCCATCCGTCCCGCGACATAGCCACCCGAAAAGTAGGCGAGGAGAGGGATCAGGAGTAGCAAGGCAGCGCCGGTGACGCCCCCGGGCCAGGACCAGGCCTGACCGTAACCTGCGGCCGTATCCGCGGCGGTCAGCAGGCCTGTCCGGGTGGCCGCCATGGCCAAGGCCGCCAGCAGGACGGTCATTGCGGTTGCAGTCAGCCAGCCGAAGAAGGCCGCGCCGATCTTGATGCCGCCGAACCGTTCCTCTTGCCGGGCAACCACCGTTTCCCGGATGATAGCCGCCGGAACTTCGGGGAGGGGAGCTTCTTCCGGGGCAGCGGTATCGTCGAAGTAGCCCGCGTCCTCACCGTCGGGGACAACCTCGTCAGGTTGATCATCGCGGCCATATCCGCCATCAGGATCCCTTGCGCCACCCATCACGCGTCCCCGCTTTCAATGACCTAACGGTGGGTATGCCTTAACGTAATCCCACTCCGGCGCGGCCCACGAGAGGCTTTGGGCCCTGCCTGGCTTGGGTGCAGAACAGGGACGCCCACCGGCAGGGCGGCAAGCTTCACGCGGCCTGGCGGTCACCATCCGTAAGGGACGGTGGCGGAGGGCTTGCCGACGCCCTGGTCCTGGCCGGGAGGCGGCTGCCCTGGGCGACCTTGCTGTCGCCGTGAAGGCGGACTCCGTGACCTATAACGGCGCCCGCTCCGATCTTGGAGTGGCTGCCGATCCGGGCCCGGTGCCCGATCACCGCTCCCTGCCCCACGTACACAGCATCACCGATCACCACCCGGTGGCCGACCCGCGCACGCCGGTCGATCCAGCTGCCGCCGCCCACCCGGCACCCGGGCCCCACCTGGGCGCCTGCTTCCACGTAGGCGGTTGGACTGATGAAGGATGACTCGTCCACCTCGGCCCCACGGCCGATCAGGCCGCCGCCGTTGGGGTGCCGGTGGTAGCTGATGACCTTCCCGGCGTCGTCCTCGACTGTTTCGATTTTCCTGCTCATTACCTTCCCGTCAGTCCGCTGTCACCGATAACAACGGACATTCTTTTTAACACCCGGCGAGCAGCAGGCATTCCTTTCACAAACACGGCATTCCGCCCGATTTTCGGAACATGTGGACCGGTTCCGTGGTTAATCAGAGAAAGGGCGCAGGCTTCCCACAAGGAGGTGTGTGGTGACAACGAATGACAAGGACCTGTCAGGCCGCCAGCCCCAAGGTGGTGTGCGCAGCACGGGATATCCGGCTGCCGCAGACGGGCATCCGTGGCGCCGGTACGTGGCACTGGGGGACTCCTTCACCGAAGGAGTGGGGGATCCGGACCCCCGCTGTCCCGGCGGCGTCCGCGGCTGGGCCGACCGGGTGGCAGAGGAGCTGAGCGCAGGGCATACGGACTTCGCGTATGCCAACCTGGCCGTGCGCGGCCTGCTGCTGGAGCAGATCCTGGCCCGCCAGGCCGGCCCCGCGCTGGTCCTGCAGCCGGATCTGATCACGCTTTCCGCCGGAGGCAACGACATGGTCTTCCACGGCAGCGATCCGGACAAGCTCGCGGACAAGCTCGACGACGGCGTGGCGCTGCTGAGTTCTTCCGGTGCCACCCTGGTGCTCTTCACCGGGCCTGATTGGGGGTCAACGCCGGTGCTCGGCCGCAACCGGAGCAAGGTTGCGGTGTTCAATGAAAACATCCGGGAGATCGCCTCCCGGCATCACGCCGTGATCGCCGATCTCTGGGGCCTGCGGGAGCTCCGGGACCCGCGGATGTGGGACCGGGACAGGCTGCACTTGTCACCGCTGGGTCACTATGCCGTGGCGAGGAGGGTGCTCGATGCGCTCGGGGTGCGGCACCCGCTGCAGCCTCTGCAGGCGGGGGACCTGCCGCAGGGCGACTGGCGCCGCGCCAGGGCCGAGGACCTTGTGTGGGCCCGCAGGTACCTGCTGCCTTGGGCGTGGCGACGGGTCCACAGGCCTGCTGTTGCCACGGAACCGACCGCGAAGCGGCCCGCTGCTGCTCCGGTCAACAGTTCCGGCCAACCAGCCGTCGCCATGGAGGGCCGGGCGTGAGCGGGGTACGGCGCACCCGTAGCTCAGCTGGGAGAGCAGGGGACTTTTAATCCTCGGGTCGTGGGTTCGAGCCCCACCGGGTGCACGTTGGAGTGTCGCCCCGTCAGCGTCGGTGCCCTGCAATAAACTCACCCAGTGGCAGATTCAAGCATCGATGGCAGTGCAAACATGGCGGTGATCCCGGTGCTGGAGGGTCAGACCTGCATTGGCGAGCTGCTTCCGGACGTCAAGGACATGGTGGGACTCAGCGCGGCCGAGGGGGCGCTGCCCGACTCCGACGGATCACTAGACGGCCAGCTGGCGCTTTTCTGACCGCCCGCACCGATCACGGCTGCAGCGGGAGGAACAGTACGGTGTAAATCCCCAGCAGGGCGAGGACGACGACGCTCGCGGCCACTGCCGCCGTCGAACCTATATGCGGTGGCATGGTTTCCTGCCTGATACCCCGGACGGCCCGGTGGAACCGGCGTTTCTGGGTGAGGTTGATGGCCAGGGCGGTGACGACGGCGCCGCCGACGAGCGTCCCGACGAACCAGCCGTGGTGGGGCAGCCACCGCAGGAAAACGGCCGCAGCGATCACCATCGACAAGGTGGTGCGGCTCCAGGCCAGATCGGTGCGTTCCGGCTGGAGGCCGGAATCGCCGTGCCAGGCGGCACCGCTTCGGGTGGCCATGCTCAGGCCGGCCGGACGATCACGAACACCACCATGATGGCCGCCACTAGGGCCCCGCCGATTGCCAGCACCGGCGCCATGAGCGGCAGTGGCATAGGCGCTTTCCGCCGCATGGCGCGTTCCACGTTCACCCACCGGAAGAAGGAGCCGCCCCCGATCAGCAACGCCAGGACGAGCAGCAGGACCGAAATGGTCTTGCGCAGTTCGGGACCCAGGAGCTCGGCCATGAAAGCTTCGACCGCAACGCCGCCGGCGAGCAGTGCCAGCGACGTCCGGATCCACGCCAGGAACGTCCGCTCGTTCGCCAGGGTAAAGCGCGGATCGGGTTCGGTGCCGCCTCGGAGGATCCGGGACGTCAGCCGGCCCCTCGGATCAGGTGCTCCGGTGTTCGAATCTTCTGGCAATGTGAATCCCTCCGCGCGGCAGGTCGCAGCATGCTCCCTCTACTGCCCACCACGTTACCCGCCGGCGTCAGGCTGCCCCCGACCAGTGGGGCACGGCCGGGGCACGGCGGGCCGCGGCGTGTTTGCGGAACCCGTCAACCGGGAACCGCCGGGTGTCGCAGGCCGCCGGGGCCGGGGCAGGCGTCGCAGCAGCCGGTGCCTCGGTGGGTGCCTGGACCGAACTGCCGGCAGGGCAGAGGTCGCTGATCAGTCCCATTCCCGCGCATTCGCGGACCGCCTCGATGGCCGCCACTGCCGACGGCTTGTCGCGGTACGCGCCTGACACAGCCAGTTCGGCTCCCTCCGGCGTCGTCAGCCGGAACCGGTATTGCAGCTCTGCATCAACGAAAACTTCGAACTTCCCGGCCATAACTAATCCTTCCGGTCTGCGGAGCCGGCCCGCCGGCAGCTTCGCCGCGAAACGGGCCGAACGCATCTCTGCGAACAACCTCCGCTGGTCTGGTCGAACGATCAATTGATCAGTTCATCAAGTCCTTCAAGTCTGTCGCGGCCCCTTGTAGGCTCACAAGACCGATCAAGTTAAGCCCACGTAAAATGCATGCAACGGATTGCCACTGCAGAGCCGTCGCGCATCCCGGCACAAACTGAGGAGCTCGTTATGACCACACTGTCGGATCGACCCAACACCGCCTTGCTGGTGATCGACGTCCAGAACGGGGTGGTGGCCGATGCTTACCAGCGCGACGCCGTCGTCGCCAATATCGCCACCCTCGTGGCCAAAGCGCGCGGCGAACGCGTGCCGATCGTCTGGATCCAGCACTCGGATGAGCAACTGGAAAAGGGAAGCGCACCCTGGGAGTACGTCCCGGAGCTGACGCGCCAGGAACCGGAACCGCTGGTGCACAAGTCGTTCGCGGACTCCTTCGAGGACACCGACCTTGAAGATGTCCTGGCCGCGGCGGCTGTCGGGCGCCTGGTGGTGGCGGGCGCGCAGACGGACGAGTGCATCCGCTCCACGATCCACGGCGCCTTCGTCCGCGGCTACGACGTGACGCTCGTTGGTGATGCGCACACCACCGAGGACCAGAGCGAGTGGGGCGCCCCGCCGCCGGACAAGGTCATCGCGCACACCAACCTCTACTGGAAGTACCACACGGCACCAGGCCGCACTGCTGCGGTTGAAGACACCCAGGACGTAACTTTCGCAGGGTGAAACGGGCAACCCGGAAGAATAGGTCCCGGCAACAGGCCTCTTGACGAGGCCGCGGGACGGAGTTGGGTGGAGCTGTGATGGAAGTTGACGTCGTCGTGGTCGGCGGAGGGGCGATGGGGTCCGCTGCTGCGTGGCAGCTTGCACGCCGCGGCAGGTCCGTTGTTCTCCTGGAGCAATTCGAACAGGGGCATCACATCGGCGCCTCCCACGGCGCGACCCGCAATTTCAACATGGCCTACGCCGAGGGCGATTACCTGGACCTGGTCACCGAGGCCAAGGATCTCTGGGACGAGCTCGAGGGTGCAACGGGCATGCAGCTCCTGGACCTCGTGGGCCTGGTGAACCACGGCAACGTCCGGCGGCTGCGGGACGTCCGGTCGTCACACGCCGAGCGCGGCATTGAGAGCCACTTCCTTCCCGCAACAGAGGCCGCAGAGCGCTGGCGGGGGATGAACTTCAGGGGTGACGTCCTGGTGGTGCCCGGCTCCGGACGGGTCCGTGCCGCTGACGCGCTGCTGGCGCTTCGCCACGCCGCCGAGGCGCACGGCGCCCGCTTTGAATACTCGACGCCGGCCCGCGACATCCGCGTTGAGGGCGACCGCGCCGTCGTTGTCATTGACTCCGGCGAGATCACCGCGCGCCGTGTGGTGGTCACCGCCGGCGCATGGACCAGCAAGCTTCTCGGGAGCACGGTCCCGCTCCCGAGGCTCGTGGTCACGCAGGAGCAGCCGGCGCACTTCACGCCCTTGGACGACTCGCTGACCTGGCCCAGCTTCAACCACAACCCCGATCCGGACGACCCCCGCGACGCGTACTGGTACGGCCCCGTCTATGGCATGCTCACCCCGGGCGAGGGCATCAAGGCAGGCTGGCACGGCGTGGGGCCGGTGACGGACCCGGACGGGCGCAGCTTCACGCCCGAACCTGTCCAGCTGGAGGCGCTGGTGCGCTACGTCCGGGAGTGGCTGCCGGGCGTGGATGCGGAGTCAGCGGCTCCCATGAGTTGCACGTACACCAGCACCGCCAACGAGGACTTCGTGCTGGACCGTTTCGGTCCCGTAGTGGTGGGGGCCGGCTTCTCCGGCCACGGGTTCAAGTTCACCCCGGCCGTTGGCCGGGTGCTTGCAGACCTGGCCGACGGCGGGGGCGCACCCGCCCGTTTCACCGCCCGGCGCTAGGGTCAGGCCGCCGGGCCGCAGGACGGATTTTGCCGGAACGGGTAGCGTAGGGTGACATGCGCAACGGTCGGCTGGTTCTCTGCATCCTCGCGGTGCTGTCCGTCGTCGCCGCCTTCTTCCTGGGTATCGCGGCGCCCGCAAGTGCCGCACCCTGCCCGGACAAGCAGGTTCCGGCTGCCGCGGGCGGCTTCTGCGTTTCCGGCGGCCCGCCTTCCCCGGCACCCACAGCTTCGGCAACTGCCCCTGCCGGGCCAGCCAGCCCCGGACCAGCCCAGGGCGGGTCCGGTCCCGCAGACACCCAGCCCGCAGTTCCCGGTTCCGCCGCAGAAAACCTGCCGTCGCAGGAAAGCGTGGCCACTCTGGGGTCAGCGTCCGCCCCTTCAGCGTCCGCCGGTACGCCGTCAGCTGCCGGCTTTGCCACTCCGGCGAGGGTGTCGTCGCCGGTGCCGTCCCGCTCAGCGCGGACATTGACAGCCGCTCCGCCGGATTCCGGCAGGGCCGCGGCGGGGACCGTTCCCCTTGCCGGATACCTGATGGCCATCGGCGGCGGGATGCTCCTGCTCTCCGCCGCCTTCGGTTTCATGAGGATCCGTCCCGCAGCCCGCTGAGCGGCGGCGCTTTCCCGGCAGTCCGCAACCTTCGGCTAGGCTGGCAGCGAGAGGCCGTCGACTCCCGTTGCCCGCTGTGGCCGGTGTTGACGGTGCGTCCGGACAACGGGGGGTATGCATCCGTGAGGCAAGAACCTGACCTGAAGCGGGGCCGGCCATGATGCCCGCAAATGCCGTTGACGAGCTCACGGGGATAGCCGGCTTCGCCGCCCGCGGTATCGACACGCTCGGGGAGTGGGGCGTGGGACTGTTCACCTTCGCCGAAACCATCATCCCGCCCATCCCGAGCGAGGTCATCCTGCCGCTGGCGGGCTTCCTCACCAAGCAGGGGAGCATGAGCCTGGCCCTGGTGTTCGTCACCAGCACGCTCGGCGCTTACGCCGGTGCGCTCCTGCTGTACTGGATTGGCGCGAAGCTTGGCCTGGAGCGGGCCATCCGCGGGCTGTCCCGGCTTCCGCTGATGGACCGTGAGGACTTCGAGAAGGCGGCCGACTGGTTCCAGCGCCACGGCAAATCCGCGGTGTTCTTCGGCCGGTTCCTGCCCGGTGTGCGCAGCCTGATTTCCCTGCCCGCGGGTGCGGAGAAAATGAACCTGGCCACGTTCAGCATCTTCACGATTGCCGGGAGCGGGCTCTGGAATGCCCTGCTGATCGGTCTCGGTGTGCTCCTCGGAGCGCAGTACCGGCTGATCGAGGAGTACTCCAAGTACCTCAACTACGCCGTCTATGCCGCGCTAGCGGCCGTGATTGCCTGGGTTTCGATCAGGGCCTACCGGCGGCAGCGTGAACGCGTGGACCAGAACCAGCGCTGAGTGGAGTTTCGTCAGGCTGTAGAGCCGCGGACCACCAAGGAGCTTTCCAGTGTCACCTGGGGCTGCTCCAGCGGGCGGCCCTCCATGAGGGAGCGCAACTGCTCGCCGGCCTTGAGCCCGAGGGGCGTGGCCGGGAGGTGAACGCTTGTCAGGCCCGGATTGCTGGTCGCAGAATACGGCAGGTCATCGAATCCCGCCACCGCCAGTTCTTCGGGGATCCGCACCCCCGCAACGCGCGCTTCCTGCAGCACGCCGTAGGCGTGCGTATCGGTACCGCAGACGACGGCGGTGACCCCGTTCCGCCGCCACTGCGGCCACGCCCGGGCGAACGCCGCGGCCGCGGTCCCGACGTCGATGGTGGTGCTGATGATGCATTCGGGCGGCACTGAAATCCCGCGCACAGCTGCTTCCTCGAGGAACGCGGTGCGCCGCACGTCGAAGGTGGCCGTGCCCGTCACGCTGTCCACGTAGGCCGCGCACTTGTGCCCCGCGGCGGCCAGGTGCGCCGCCAGCTCCCGGGCGCCGTGCGCCACGTCAAGGTTCACCGACGGGGCGTAGGCTTCCAGGCCGGGAGCGTCGAGCAGCACCAGCGGGCCCGCGGCCGACAGTTCCTCCAGGAATTCGGCGTCCGGGGCGTCCACCAGAAGCCCTGCGGGCCGTAGCGCCATCAGCTTCCGGACGTCGTCGGCCTGCGGAAACTCTCCGGCCTCCGTGACGGACAAAAGCAGCTGGTAGTCCGCGCCCAGGGATTCGCGCACCCCGGCGATCACCTTGGCGAAGAACGGATTGGAGATGTCCGGCGCCACCAGGATGACAATCGAGCTCACGCCCTTGGCCAGGGAGCTGCCGATGCCGTCCACCACATAGCCCAGTTCGGAGATGGCGTCCCGCACCCGCGAAATGTTGTCCTCCGACACACGGCCGCGGGTCTTGCCGTTGGCCACCAGGGACACGGTGGCCGTGGAAACCCCCGCGCGGGCGGCAACCATGGCAGCCGTGACCCGCGGAGCTGCGGCCCTGGGTCCCGTGCCCGGCGGGTGCTGTACGTGGTGCGCGGATTCCATACCCTCGATCGTAGTGGGCCCGGCGCACCCTTACGCCGCTCCACGTGAGACTTCATGCCGCACAAGGCATCAAGCGCTTAACGCAATTAACGTTAAGCGCTTGACGTGATCATTGCGGAGGTGTCATGATCTCCCTGTTTGCTTTTGCACCCCGCCTCCGGGCGGGCCCCCAACGACGTGGAGATAGACGTGGACCCCAACCCCGTGACCCCTGCCCGCAAGAAGATCATCCTGGACTGCGACCCCGGGCATGACGACGCCGTGGCCCTGCTGCTGGCGCACGGCAACCCCGATATCGAACTGCTTGCCGTCACCACGGTGGTGGGCAACCAGACCCTCGAAAAAGTCACCCGCAACGCCCTGTCCGTCGGCACGATCGCCGGCATCACGGGCGTCCCCTTCGCCGCCGGCTGCGACCGCCCGCTGGTGCGCACCATCGAAACCGCGCCGGACATCCACGGCGAAACCGGCATGGACGGCCCCGCCCAGCCCGAGTCCGCCATAGAGCTGGACCCGCGCCACGCCGTCGACCTCATCATCGATACGGTGATGGCGCATGAGCCAGGCACCGTGACCCTTGTCCCCACCGCCGGCCTCACCAACATCGCCATGGCCGCCCGCAAGGAACCGCGCATCGTTGAACGCGTCAAGGAAGTCGTCCTGATGGGCGGCGGCTACCACGTGGGCAACTGGAGCGCCGTGGCCGAATTCAACATCATCATCGACCCCGAAGCCGCTCACATCGTGTTCAACGAGGCCTGGCCCGTGGTCATGGTGGGCCTGGACCTCACCCACCAGGCGCTCGCCACCCCAGAGGTGGTCGAGAAGATCGCCGCCGTGGGCACCGCGCCCGCCAGGTTCGTCATGGAACTGATGGAGTTCTTCACCAAGACCTACAAGGACGCCCAGGGCTTCGACTACCCGCCGGTCCACGACCCCTGCGCCGTGGCTTACGTGATCGATCCAAGCATCGTCACGACCCTTAAGGTTCCTGTGGACATCGAACTGCACGGCAGGCTGACCCTCGGGATGACCGTTGCAGACTTCCGTGCCCCGGCCCCGGCAGACTGCAACACCTCCGTGGCCGTTGACCTGGACCACGAAAGGTTCTGGAACCTCGTCACCGACGCCCTCATCCGGATCGGCGAACCCGCGCTCGCGGCACCGGCCGTCGTCGCAGCCGGCGCAGCAACCGGAGGGGTCAAGTAAATGACCACCCTCACCGAAACCAAGACCACCCGCGGCAACGTCACTGCCCTGATGGTGGCCCTGCTGGCCGCCTGCGTTGCGTTCCAGCTCAATGCCTCCATGCTCAGCCCGGCCCTGGTGACCATGGGGAAGGAACTCAACACCGACCAGGCCGTCATCGGCCTGTCCCAGACCTGGTTCTTCACCGCGGCCGCGCTGTTTTCACTCTTCCTGCCGCGCCTGAGCGACATCATCGGACGGAAGAAGATCCTGATCGGCATGATGCTGCTGATGGCCGTCGGCTCGGTCATTGCCGCGCTCGCCCCGGACGTCACGTGGCTCTTCGTAGGCCGCATCATCCAGGGTGTCAGCGGCCCCACCGTTCCGCTGTGCCTGATCATGCTGCGTTCCGCCGTCAGCAACCCGCGCAAATACGGCACGCTCATGGGCCTCATCACGGCGGTCAACGGCGGCGTGGCAGGCGTTGACTCCTTCGTGGGCGGCTACTTTGCCGAGCACTTCGGCTTCCGCAGCATCTTCTGGCTGATGGTGGTCCTGGCACTGGTGGCCACTGCGCTGATCGCGCTGCTCGCCGGCGAAAGCAAGCCCGCGGCCGGCACCACCATGGACTGGCTCGGCGTCTTCTTCATTGTTGTGGCCGTCGGCGCGCTGCTGACCGCCCTCAACGAGGGCTCCAAGCTGGTGGGCGGCTTCTCGGCGGGCACCCTCGTGCTGGCCACCGGGCTGGTGGCCGTCGCCGCCGTCGCCTTTTACGCCTTCTGGACCGTGGAAAAGCGCTCCAAGCAGCCCATGGTGGAAACCGTCCACCTGCGCCAGCGCTCCACGTGGGCGCCCCTGCTGACCACCACGCTCACCATGACCGGAATCTTCGCAGTCATCAACGGCATCGTCCCCGCTTACGTGCAGGCGGCGGCTCCGGGCTTCGGAGTGGGTCCCACGGAAATGTCGCTGATCATCCTGACCCCGTACGCCTTGCTTGGCTGGGTGGTGGGCCCGCTCAGCGGCAGGCTGGCTCCGGTCCTTGGCTACACCAGGGTGCTTCGCATCGGCCTGCTGGGCAGCATCGCCGCGCTCGCCCTGATTGCGTTCTTCGGCCTGGGCAGCCTGCCGATGATGATCGCCGGAACGGTCTTGCTGGGCATCATGTACGCCGGTACGGTCAACATCATGCTAAACGGACTAGGAGTGGTGCTCTCTCCCGCCGGAAACCCGGGCTTCCTGCCGGGCATGAACGCAGGCGCCTTCAACCTCGGCGCCGGACTCAGCTTCCTGGTGCTGCCCGCCGTGCTGGTGGCAACCTCCGCCCTCGGCGATGCCAAGGCGTCCTACCTGACCGTCGTGGTGGTCGGTCTGGTCATCACCATTGCCGCCTTCGGCGCCTCGCTCCTGATCCCCAAGCCGGTTGAAGCCGAGGTGGCCGAATGAGCGCCGGAGCGGAAGCGCACGGCCGGATCGTCGTCGTCGGCTCCCTGAATGCGGACCTGACTATCTACTGCGAACGGCTCCCGCTGCCGGGAGAGACGGTCCACGGCACCGGATTCGCCGTGAATCCCGGTGGCAAGAGCGCCAACCAGGCCGTGGCAGCCAGCCTGCTGGGCGGGGCGGTCAGCCTCGTCGGCGCCGTGGGGGACGACTCCAACGGCGAGATGCTCCTCTCCTCAACCGCCGGCGCCGGCGTGGACATCTCGCACGTGCGCACCTCGGAGTCCGCCGCTACGGGAGTCGCCGTGATCGCGGTGGACGCGCACGGCGAGAACAACATCATTATCTCGGCGGGAGCCAACGGAACCCTTGCTCCCGCCGACGTCGCGGCGTCAGCGGACGTGTTCGCCGGCGCCTCCGTGGTGTGTCTCTGCCTAGAGGTCAGCCTGGACACCGTTGAAGCCGCCGCCCGGACAGGGCACGACGCCGGCGCGACAGTCCTGCTCAACCTCTCACCTTATGGCGAGATCCCCCCGGGCCTGGCGGAACTGACCGATGTCCTGCTGGTCAATGCGCACGAGGCGTCGCTGTTTCTGGGGTCCGGGGAGATGCCTGGTGCGGAAGCGCACGACGCCGCGTGGGATGGCGTCCGGGAGCGTTTCGCCGAGCGCGGGCTACAGCGGGTCCTGGTCACTTTGGGGGCCAGCGGCTCGGTAGTGCTCGACTCGCTGGTTTCAGGGACGGACCGTGTCACCCGGACCGCGCCGGTCACGGTCCATGCGGTGGACACCACGGGCGCCGGTGATGCGTTCACCGGCGCCGTGGCCGCACGGCTCGCCGCCGGCGAGCCGCTCGCCGAAGCCGCTGCCTTCGCCTCCGTGGCGGCGGCACTCGCCGCTACCCGGAAGGGCACGCAGGCTGCCTACGCCGGCGTGGCCGACGTGGAGCGGATGAGGGCGAGATTGCTTAGCTAGGAGTTGATTTCCTGCGGCAGAGCGGCCAGATCCGCCAGTTCGACGGCCGAGGGCCGCTCGACTGTGCTGGCAATCCGCACCGAGGCTCCCGTGTGCGCTGACGCGAGCACGGACTCCATGACTTCGAGCACGTGGAACGCCAGCGCCCCGCCGGCGCGCGGTTCGGCGCCCGCCGGGGTTGCTGCGATGTCCGCGATGCCGTAGCCGCGGCCCGAGTCGATGTATCCGGCGGATACAGGGAGCGTTTCCCAGGACTCGCCTCCGAGCCGGAAGAGCTGCACGTCGCCGTCGAAGTGGTTGGGGTCAGGAACGGAGAGCGAACCCTTCTCCCCGTGGATTTCGATATTGGGGGACTTGCTTTGCACGGCGTCGAAGCTCATGACCAGGGTCGAAAGGGCCCCCGACGCGTGGACCAGGACACCGGTGACGTGCGTGTCGATGTTCACTGGAATGACCTGTCCGGCACGCTCGCCGGAGCCGATGGTGCGCTCAGTGCGGGTGTGGCTGGCGGCGCCCATTACCGAGACGACGGGACCCAGCAGCGTCACGAGGGCGCTCACGTAGTAGGGGCCCATGTCCAGAAGCGGTCCGCCACCGGGTTGATAGTAGAAGTCCGGATTCGGGTGCCAGCGCTCGTGGCCGGGCGTGACCATGGTAGCCGTTGCCGCGATCGGGGAACCGATCAGGCCGTCGTCGATGGCCTTCCTGGCCGTCTGAATGCCGGTACCCAGCACTGTGTCCGGGGCGCAACCGACCACAACGCCGGCTTCGCGGGCGGCGGTTATGACCTCCCGGGCTTCGTCGGTGGTGGCAGCGAGCGGTTTCTCGCCGTAGACGCTTTTGCCGGCAGCGATGGCCTTGAGCGCAACATCGGCATGGGCGGCGGGGATAGTGAGGTTTAGGACGAGGTCGATATCGTCCGCCGCAATCAGCTCATCGACCGAAACGGCCCGGACGCCTTCGTAGCTGTCTGCGATCTCCTGTGCGCGGGCGGTGTCAAGGTCTGCAACAGCCACCAGACGCACCTGCTCCAGCCTGCGGAAGTTGGTCAGGTACTGGGCAACGATCTTGCCGCAGCCAATGATTCCTACGTTCAACGGCTTGCCCACAGCAAACCCCTTTCAATGATGGTGCGGACGTTCTTGTCCTGCAGGACTTCGGTGCGGTGGCCGGGAGTGCAAACGAAGATTTTGCCGTTGCCCCACTGGCGGGTCCAGATGGCAGGCGAGGTGACCTCCCGGTTCCACGGATCCCATTCCCGGACCTTCTGGGTGGTGGTGGCCAGGACATCGATGTAGTCGTCGCTGAGGACCCAGTACTGCTCCGTGACGAGGTCAAAGTCAGCGATGCCCTGCGTGATGGGGTGCTCCGCAGCTGCCGGGAGCATGTTGACCGTGTAGGGCACGTAGTTGTCCGACTGCTCGCCGACGCACTCGTCCGGGTGCTTGCCGGGATGGCAGGCGAACTGGCCGCCGATCAGGTGCAGGTAGTCGGAGTTGTTGCGGTAGGAATCGGCGATCCCGCCGTGCCAGCCGGCCAGGCCCGTGCCGTTTTCGACGGCGGTCCGCAGCCCGGCGAACTCGTCCTTTTCGATGGTGGTCATGGTCATGCACTGCATGATCAGGTCCACGCCTGCCATGTATTCGGCGTCGGCGTAGACCTTGGGGGATTCCTCAACGCGGACGTCGTAGCCGTTGTCCTTGAGGTAGGGGATGAAGAGTTCCGTGGCCTCGTACGGCTGGTGGCCGTCCCAGCCGCCGCGGACCACCAGGGCGTTCTTGCGTTCTGTCATGTCGGGGGTTCCTTTTGTTTGGCTGCCGGCCGGGGCCGGAAAGTGTGGGTCAGCGGCTGGAGAAGGCGGCGTCGAAAGCTGCTGCCGGCGGGGCGATCCGGGCGAGTTCTTTGACCATGGCCAGTGCCTGCGGTGCGCCGACGAGCCGGTCCATGCCGGCGTCCTCCCACTCGATGCTGGTGGGGCCGGTGTAGCCGATGGCATTCAGGGTCCGGAAGATCCGGTTCCACTGGACGTCCCCGTGCCCGGCGGTGACGAAGTCCCAGCCGCGGCGGGGGTCCGCCCATGCCAGGTGGGAACCCAGGCGCCCGTTGCGGCCATCGAGCTGGCGGACCGACTCCTTGACGTGCACGTGGAGGATGTGGTCCGCGAAGTCCTGCAGGAACATCACCGGATCCAGGTCCTGCCAGATGAAGTGGGACGGGTCGAAGTTCAGGCCGAAGCTCTTGCGGTGCCCGATCGCCTCCAGTGTGCGCTTGGCGGTCCAGTAGTCGTAAGCGATTTCGGACGGGTGGACCTCCAGGGCGAAACGGACCCCCACCTCGTCGAAGACGTCCAGGATGGGGTTCCAGCGGTCCGCGAAGTCCTGGTAGCCGGCGTCGATCATTGCCTCGGAAGCAGGCGGGAACATGGCCACCGCCTTCCAGATGGACGAGCCGGTAAAGCCTGTTACGGTCTTCACCCCGAGGCGGGCGGCTGCCCGTGCCGTGTCCTTCATGGACTCGGCGGCCCGGCGGCGCACTCCTTCGGCTTCGCCGTCGCCCCAGACCTCCGCGGACAGGATGCCCTGGTGGCGTTCGTCGATGGGGTCATCACACACCGCCTGCCCGGTCAAGTGGTTGGCGATGGCGAACACCTTCAGGTTGTGCTTCTCCAGGATGTCCAGCCGGCCCTGGAGGTAGTTGTCGTCCTCCGCCGCCCGGCGGGGGTCCAAGTGGTCGCCCCAGCAGGCGATCTCCAGCCCGTCGAAGCCCCACTCGCCGGCGAGCCGGGCCACCTCCTCGAACGGCAGGTCGGCCCACTGCCCGGTAAAAAGCGTGATTGGTCGTGTCATGGCGTTCCTTCTCCTGCGTTCACGTTCCTAGACCTTCTGCCACTGGCTCGAATTGGCGGCGCTGGCCTCCACGGCGGCCAAAACCCGCTGGACCTGTAACGCGTCCGCGAAGGACGGTTCCGGCTGGCGGCCTTCACCGATTGCGGTGACGAGGTCCACTACCTGGTGGGTGAAGCCGTGCTCGTAGCCCAGTCCGTGGCCGGTGGGCCACCAGTTGCCGACGTACGGGTGTTCGGGTTCGGTGACGAAGATTTTCCGGAAGCCGGCGTCCGGGGATTCCGCCGCGTCGTAGAAGGACAGGACGTTCATGTCCTCGAAATCGAAGGCGAGGGAGCCTTTGGTGCCGTTCAGTTCCAAACGCATGGCGTTCTTCCGGCCCAGCGCGTACCGCGTGGCTTCGAAGACGCCGATCGCGCCCGTGGAGCCAGCGCCGCCGTCGAACTTTGCGCTGAAGATGGCGGCGTCATCCACGGTGACCTTCCCGCGGGGCGCGTCGCCGCTGAGGTCGCCGTGGCCGCCGAGGCCCACGAGGTCCCCGGCCAGCGGGCGTTCCGGGACAAACGTTTCAAGCAGCGCCGAAACGCCGGTGATGCTCTGTCCGGCCACCCACTGGGCGGCGTCGATGCTGTGCGCACCGATGTCGCCGAGGGAGCCGGACCCGGACTTGCTCTTGTCCAGCCGCCAGGTCATGGGGGCGTTGGCGTCGGAGAGCCAGTCCTGCAGGTACTGCGCCCGGATGTGGCGGATCTCGCCGAGCCGGCCCTGCTCCACGAACCGTTTGGCCAGTGCCAGGGCGGGAGTACGGCGGTAGCTGAAGCCGCACATCGAGAGGATGCCCTGCTTGGCGGCAGTCTCCGCCGCGAGAGTCATCCGTTCAGCTTCCTCAACGGAATTCGCGAGCGGCTTCTCGCACAGCACGTGCTTGCCGGCCTCGAGGGCTGCGATGGCGATCTCCGCGTGGGTGTCGCCCGGCGTGCAGATGTCGATCAGGTCGATGTCGTCGCGCTCGATCAGGCGCCGCCAGTCGGTCTCAACCGATTCCCAGCCAAGCTTGTCTGCTGCGGCCCGCACTCCGTCGGCATTCCGGCCGGCAACGGCGGTGAGCCGGGGCTGCAGCGGAAGGTCGAAGAACCGGGGCGCCGTGCGCCAGGCGTGGGAGTGGGCTGCGCCCATGAACGCGTAGCCCACCATGCCGACGCGCAGTGGTTTTGCGGTGGTCATGCGTGTCTCCTTTCTAAGGGGCCGTGTATCACTTGCTGAATCCGGCGGTGAGGCCGCTGAGCAACTGCCGGCGGCCCACGACGTAAAGCACCAGGATTGGCAAGGTGCTGAGCACCACCGAGGCAAGCACGGCCGGGATGTTGACGCTGTATTCACCCTGGAAGGTCCACAGCGCCAGGGGAAGGACCCGCAGGCCAGGGCTCTGGGTGAGGACCAGCGGAAGCAGGAATCCGTTCCAGACGTGGAGGCCGTTGTAGATGGCGACGGTCACGATCGCAGGGCGGGTCAGCGGCAGGGCAAGCCGCCACATGGTCTGCCATTCACTGCACCCATCCAGCCGCATCGACTCAAACAGTTCGTTCGGAACGTCGCGGATGAAGTTGGACAGGATCAGCACCGTCAACGGAATGGCAAAGGCAATGGAGGGAAGCATGAGTGCCAGCAGGCTGTCGTAAAGATTGAGGCGGATGATCATCAGGTAGATCGGGATGATGGTTGCCTGCAGCGGGATTGCCAGTCCCATCAGGAACATGCCGTTGACCAGCTTAAGGAACCTGCCCTTGCCCCGGACTATTGCGAACGCGGCCATGAAGGAGATCAGCACCGTCGGGATGACGGCACCCAGCGTGACAATGGTGCTGTTCATGAAGTACTTCGCGAAGTCGGCCTCAAGGACCATCTGGTAGTTTTCCAAGGTTGGCTCTGCGGGCAGGGCCAGCGGGTTCTGGCCGAAGTAGCCTGCCTGCGTCTTCAGACTGGTGATCACCACGTAGTAGACCGGAATGATGATGATGGCCAGCCAGATCCAGCCGCCCAGACCTGCTGGGACGTTCAGCCGCCTCATCCGTGAACCCAGCCCCCGCTTGGGGGCGGCCGGGTTCGATGGGGCGCCGGCGGGAGTTTCCTCCGCGCTGCTTTTCAGTACAGTGCTCACCCCTACATACCTTCCAATTGGCTGCCTTGCTTGTCCTTGCCTCCAAGGCGCTGGAGGAACAAGGCAAGTGCAAGGCCGATGAGTACGAGAATGACGGCGATGACGCTTGCCGGGCCCATAAGGTTGGCCCGGAAGCCCCGCAGGTACATGTCCAGGGCCAGGATCCGGGTTGAATTTCCCGGGCCGCCGCCGGTGAGGACGAAGATCAGGTCGAAGTAGGTCAGCGACCCCACGACCATCAGGGTGGAGGAAGTGATGATGGTGTACTTCAGCTGGGGAAGAGTGATGTGGAAGAACTGCTTGATTGTTCCCGCCCCATCGATTTCGGCTGCTTCATACAGTGATTTAGGAATCTGCCGCACTCCGCCCTGGTAAATGAGCGTATGGAAAGGCACGAACTGCCAGGCAATAACGAAGATGACCAAACCCACGGCCAGGTGCGGGACCCCCAACCAGTCCTGGGCCAGGAACGGCAATCCGAGGCCCGTGGCCAGGCCGAAGTTCGGGTCCAGCAGGGCTTTGAAGGCGATCGCGACTGCTGCGGAGGAGAGCAGCAAAGGCAGGAAATAAAGCACCGCCAGGGCCGCCCGGTAGCGCTGGCTGCCGGCGGTGAAGACACCCAAAAGGAGGCTGATGGGAGTCTGGACGAGCCACGAAGCGAGCATGATCAGGAAGGTCAGCCCCAGAGCGTTGTACAGCCCGGGGTCCGCAAGCACTGAGAACCAGTTGCCCAATCCCGCTGATCCGATGGCACCGATCCCGTCCCAACTGGCGAAACTCAGAATGAGTACACCGGCCAGCGGCACGACGGCGAATACCACGAAGAAGAACAAGGCGGGCGCTGTCAGCCATGCGAGGGCTTTGTCACGCTGACCGCCTTTTACGGTTGCAGTTCTGGCGGCCGCCTTAGTATTTGGGGCGGTGGAGACGGCGTTACTCATTTTCCGAGGGTGGCATTCATGTTCTCGGCGAACTGCTGAGGCGTGATCGACTTGAGGAACAACTGGTCGATGTTGTTCAGCAGGGCTTCGGCGGCGGTCGGGCTGAGTGCCTGGTCCCACGACTGCTGGAAGTTCGGTGCGTTCTTGGCCAGGTCGTAGACGAAGTTCAGGAAGTCCTTGTCCGGAGACGTGTTGAGCTTGTCCTCGATGCCGTTGACAATGGGAACGGACCCGGAATTGATGTAGGTGTCTATGACCGTGTCGGTCAGGATGCCGTCCTTGAAGAACTTCTTCGCCGTCTCTTTTTCCTTTTCAGAGGCCTTTGAGGAAATGGACATGTACTGGGCGGGGTTTCCCACGCCGTTCTTTGGATCGCCCTTGCCGCCGGCAACGACCGGGAATTGGACGAAGCCGAGCTTGCCGTCCTGGACGAAGTTCTGGCCGCCTTTCTTCATAGCGCCGTAGGTCCAGGAACCGTGGAGCATCATGGCTGCTTTGCCCGTGAACAGAAGGGCCTGGTCAGCATTGGAGTCAGCAGCGATGGATGAGAAGCCCTTGATGAAGCCATCCGCCGAGACGAGCTCCTGGATCTTGGTGCCCGTCTCGATCACGGCTGGATCTTTCCATGCATCGGGCTTGCCTTCGAAAATGGCTGTGAAGACTTCGGCTCCGCCGATGCGGTCGAGCAGGTACTCCAGCCACATCATGGAGGTCCACCGGGACTGTCCACCAAGGGAGAAGGGCGCCACACCCATGTTGTTGAAGGTCTTGACGAGGGACATGATGTCGTCCCAGGTCTTTGGCGGCTGGGCGCCGGCCTTTTCGAACAGTTCCTTGTTGTAGAACAGCACGATCGGGGCCACGTACTGGTTGGGCAGCGCATAGACCTTACCGTTCACGGTGGCGGCGCCGAAGGATGCGGGGAAGAATTTGTCCTTCAGGTCCGGGTTCTCCGCCAACCAGCTGGTCAGGTCTTCAACCTGCTTAGCCTCGGCATAGGTCTTCAGGGTCCCGCCGCCCCAGCCATAGATGATGGTCGGCGCCTGGCCGGCGCCGATCGCCGTTTTGATCTTGGTTTTGTATGCGTCGTTCTGGAAGTAGGTCACTGTGACCTTGTTGTCCGGGTTCGCTGAACCGAACGCATCCACCGCCTTCTGCATGGTGGTCTGGTTCGGCTCACCGGAGAGGTACCACATGCTGGCACCCCCGCCGCTGGAGGCGCCCGGCCCCGATGTCCCGCAGGCACTGGTCACCATGGCGGCGAAAGGTGCAAGGGCGGCAAGGGCAAGAAAGGAGCGCCGGGAGGACTGGGGTTGCTTCATTGCTTCTCCATCTGTGATCGCTTGGTGAGTATTCCGAGGCACAGCCTCCGGGAATCACTCGAAATGTTTCGCACTCGTGATTTAGGTCACGGTCTAAACTAATGCCACAAAAGTGCCGTAGTCAAGGGGTTTCCGAGGATTTAAATATGGCCCATTGGCCCTGCTTGACCAGCGTGCGTCAGTTTATGCACAATTGGAGCGGCGAAATTATCGAAAGGTTTCGAATCTTATGGCAACCAAGACCCGTCAGGACAAACCAACGCTCGTCACTGTGGCGCGGCAGGCGGGGGTATCGGCGCCCACGGTGTCGAAGGTGGTGAACGGCCGTGACGATGTTGCGCCGGAAACCCGCGCCCGCGTCCTGGCCGCCCTGGAGAAGGCCGGATACCAGTCCCCGCTCCAGCGCCGTTCCGCTGCGGAGGCTGCCACCGTCGTGGAGGTAGTCATTGACTTCCTCGATTCGGCCTACACTGTCGAGGTCCTGAATGGGATACTGCGCTTTGCCGCCGGTGCCGATGTTGAGATTCTGGTAAGCGTCACCGGCCAGGCGCCTTCGGGCGGGATCAGTCCCGAGGGCCGCGCCCAGCGGATGCTGGATGAGGGCAGGGCGGGAATGATCGTCGTGACGTCGGCGTTCAGCGAGGCGCAACTGCATGCGTTCCGCCGCCGGCAGATTCCCGTCGTCGTAATTGACCCCCTCAACCCACCCTCAGCCGATGTGGTCAGCGTGGGAGCGACAAATTGGGCCGGAGGCAAGGCCGCCACGGAACACTTGCTGGAGCTCGGGCATCGGCGCATAGCCTACATCGGCGGCATCGAGGGCTCTGAATGCAACCAGGCTCGCCTGCACGGCTACATGGCGGCTCTTATGGCCCAGGGCGTACCCGTCGACCCTCAATACATTGTTTCCGGCGGCAAGTTCCGAAGGGACGCGGGAGTGTCCGGCCTCAAAGCCTTACTCGAGCTCGAGCAGCGCCCCACGGCCGTCTTTGCCGGAAGCGACAGCATTGCGTTGGGCGTTCTTAGTGAAGCGGGTCGCCACGGCCTCAGGATCCCCGACGACATCAGCCTTATTGGCTTTGACGGGACAAGCCAAGGCCAGGAATCCGTCCCCGCGCTGACCTCGGTGGCCCAGCCGCTGGAGGAAATGGGACGCGCAGCTCTGCGTTCCTTGCTGCGCCAAGCACGCGGCGAAGTCCTCGATTCCCACCGCGTCGAACTGGCCACGCAGGTGATTGTCCGCGACTCCACGGCCCCTCCCGTGGCCTGAAATCCCCGGCGGGGCTTTTATCGGGGGGGGCTAAGCCGGCAGTAGGAGGGCAGGCCCGCCCTACTCCCCGTGGACCTCGGCCTGCTTCTCTTCCGAACGGTCCAGGTATGCCAGCAGCAGCTCGGCGGCCCGCTCGAGTTCACCGGCCTCCAGGGCCTCGCAGATTTCCTCGTTGTCCTTGAGGTAGCCGCTGTAGAAGTGCGCATCCATCGTTGCCTTGTGGAAGAACAGCCGCATCTCGGCCAGCACCTGGGACATGATGGTGTTCAGCCGGCGGCTGCCGGCCAGGGCCACGATCGCGCCGTGGAAGTGCTGGTTCGCGGTGCCCAGCCCCTCGTCGTCGTTCGCTGCGGCCGCGAGCTTGCCTTCCTCCACCGCGGCACGGACGGCGGCCACGGCTTCCGGGCTGCCCCCGCCGCGGATGGCGCTGACTTCGATGGTCCGGCGCACGGTGTAGACGTCGTGGATATCGCCGGCTTCCAGGCTCGCCACAAAAACCCCGCGGTTGGGGTGGCGGATCACCAGCCGTTCGCTCGCGAGCTCAGCAAAGGCTTCGCGCACGGTATTGCGGGAGACGCCAAGGTCCTCGGCGATCGTGGACTCGGTCAGCCGCGCGCCCGGGAGCAGGACCCCTTCAGCCAGCTGCAGGCGCAGCTCATCAGCCACCCTGTCCGCCACCGACGGCACGGCGACGCGCAGCCGGGCTGCTGCCGTTGATGCGCTTGAGAGTGCTGCGGAGGTGCCCCGGGTTGCTGCTGCTGAAGTGGCCATACTCCAGAATTTACACGATCGTCACATCGTTGAATCGAAGGATTGTTGAACAATCGCTAAATTTGGTGCATCCTAGTAGGAGCAAATCAATGAGACGAGGATCACAATGGTGTACATGGACCTGAATAGCGACGTAGGCGAGTCCTTCGGTCGCTGGACCTTGGGCGACGACACGGCGATGTTCCAATCCGTGTCCAGCGCCAACGTGGCCTGCGGTTTCCACGCGGGCGATCCCACGGTCATCCGCCGCACCTGCCGCGAAGCCGTGCAGGCCGGCGTGATGATCGGTGCCCATGTGGGCTACCGCGACCTCTCCGGTTTCGGGCGCCGGTTCGTGGACATCGATCCCAGCGAACTGGCTGACGACATCGTCTACCAGATCGGCGCGCTGCAGGCGCTGGCCGCCACCGAAGGCGCCCGCGTCCGCTACGTAAAGCCGCACGGCGGCCTCTACAACGCGATCGTCTCCCACACCGCCCAGGCACGCGCCGTCGTCGACGCCGTCAAGTCGATCGACGCCTCGCTGCCCATCCTCGGCCTTCCCGGCTCGGAGGTGCTGCGCCTTGCAGAAGCAGCCGGACTCCGCGCTGTTTCCGAAGCCTTCGCCGACCGCGCCTACAACCCCGACGGTACGCTCGTCTCCCGCTCGCTCCCCGGAGCCGTCCTGCATGACCCGGCCCAGGTGGCCGAACACGTCCTGCGGATGGCTGCCGACTCCGCCATCCGCACCGTGGACGGCTCCATCCTGAGAATCAATGCAGACAGCATCTGCGTCCATGGCGATTCCCCCGGGGCCGTTGCCATGGCCGTCGCAGTAAGGGCTGCGCTTTCCGACGCCGGCATCGACATCAGAGCTTTTGCCTAATACCGCGTTCGCTTCACCCCGTTACCGCTCGGCGGAGTAAAAAGTTCCGCCAAGCAACCGCGCCCCAGCACGCAGGCAGCACCACCGCACCCTTGAAGGAAGACCATGACCACACACCACTCGGCCGCCCGCTCCGGCCGGAAGATCCCGCCCGGCGCCCTGAAGGCCTATATCGCCAGCCTCACCGGCACTTCGCTGGAGTACTACGACTTTGCCATTTACTCGGTGGCCTCGGCGCTGGTCTTCCCCAAGATCTTCTTCCCGGGCAATGACGAGTTCGTCGGACTCCTGCTCTCCTTCTCGGCTTTCGCCGTGGGCTACCTGGCGCGGCCCATCGGCGGCGTCATCTTCGGCCGCCTGGGTGACAAGATCGGCCGCAAGCACGTCCTGGTGGTCACCTTGATGCTGATCGGCGTCGCCACCGTCCTTATCGGCCTGCTCCCCGACTACTCCGTGATCGGCGTGGCGGCCCCCACCATCCTGGTGCTCCTGCGCCTGGCCCAGGGCATCGGCGTCGGCGGCGAATGGGGCGGTGCCGTCCTGCTCTCCAGCGAATTCGGTGACGCCAACAAGCGCGGCTTCTGGTCCTCCGCGGCCCAGATCGGCCCGCCCGCCGGCAACCTGATGGCCAACGGCGTCCTGGCCGTGCTCGCAGCCACGCTCAGCACCGAAGCCTTCCTCTCCTGGGGCTGGCGGGTCGCCTTCCTCGCGTCCGCACTGCTGGTGGTCTTCGGCCTGATCATCCGCCTCAAGCTCGAGGAAACCCCGGTGTTCAAGGCCATCGCGGCCCACGGCGAACAGCCCAAGGCCCCTATCACCGAGGTGTTCACCAGGGAACCCCGCGCGCTTATTGCCGCCGCACTGTCCCGGGTCTGCCCGGACGTCCTTTACGCCCTGTTCACCGTGTTCGTGGCCGTCTACGCCACGAAGGAACTCGGCCTGACCACCGGCAACGTCCTCACCGCCATCCTGATCGGCTCGGCGTTCCAGCTGTTCCTGATACCGCTGGCCGGCGCCCTCACGGACCGCTTCAACCGCCGCCTGGTCTACGGCATCGCCGCGGTGGGCACGGCCCTCTACATTCCCCTGTTCTTCCTCATGATCGAGGGCAAGTCCGTGCTGATGCTCATTATCGGCGTGGTGATCGGCCTGGCGTTCCACGCCTTTATGTACGGCCCGCAGGCCGCCTACATCACCGAGCAGTTCCCGGCCCGCCTGCGCTACGCCGGCAGCTCGCTGGCCTACACCCTGGCCGGCGTGATCGGCGGAGCCGTGGCACCCCTGATCTTCACCGCCCTTTACGCCGTCTCCGGCGACTGGTTCCTGATCGCGGCCTATCTCCTGGTGGCCGCGGCAGTTACCGTGGTGGGCCTGGCCCTCGGCCGGAACCCGCAAACCGCTGAAGAAGAGCGCCTCCTGGCGGACTCCCACGCCTAGCCGGCGCGGTCAACCTGACCGGCACGAAATCCCGTTCAAGCCACCGGCAACGATGAAAGCAGCAGCCATGGAAACCCTGACCGTCCACAAGGTCCTTTCGGTGCGGCCCGTAGGAACGCGCGCGGTGCTCGCGGAGCTTTCCGGAACGCAGGAGGTCCTCGCCCTGCAGGCCCTGCTCGTGGAAGCGCCGCTGCCGGGCCAGGTGGACGTACTTGCGGCAGCGCAGACCGTCATGGTCCGCGCGGATTCGCCGGCGGCTGCCCGCCGCATGGGCGGGCTCCTGCTGGAGCTGGACCTCACTGCCCGGGCCAAACAGGACGGCGGCCTGGTGTTCATCGACACCGTGTACGACGGCGAGGACCTCGCCGAAGTCGGGCGGCTCACCGGCCTGGGGACGGACGGCGTCATCGAAGCCCACACCGGCCAGGTCTGGACGGTGGCTTTCGCCGGGTTCGCGCCCGGCTTCGGCTACATGGTGGGGGAGAACCAGACGCTGGAAGTACCGCGCCGGAGCTCACCGCGCACAGCCGTGCCCGCCGGATCCGTGGCCCTGGCCGGCAACTATTCGGCGGTGTATCCGCGCAGGTCCCCGGGCGGCTGGCAGCTGATCGGCCGCACCGGCGCCCGCATGTGGGACCTCAACCGGGCCGAGCCGGCCCTGGCCAGCCCGGGCCACCGGGTCCAGTTCCGCGCCGTCCGCGACGTTGTGACCATGGCAACGGAGCCCGCAGCGTCCGACGCTGCACCCGCTGCAGGGATGCCGGAGGAGCTGCCGGGCCAGGAAACACCTTCCGGGCTGCGGGTCGTTTCGCCCGGGCTGCAAAGCCTCCTCCAGGACCTTGGACGGCACGGCCACTCTGCCTTGGGCGTCTCTGCCGCCGGCGCGCTGGACCGGGCTTCGCTGCGCAGGGCCAACCGTTTGGTGGGCAACCGTTCTTCCGCCGCAGCCATCGAAAGCGTGGCCGGCGGTCTTCGGGTCCAGGCCGTCGGGGACCAGGTCCTTGCCGTCGCCGGGGCGCCATCGGCACTGACAATTGATTCACCGTCGGACGCTGGATCCGATTCTGACGCCGGCAAGCCTGCGCGGCAGCGCACCGTCCCCATGGCCACCCCGTTTGCCCTGCTCGACGGCGAAATCCTTACGCTCGGTGCACCGGAGTCGGGGTTCCGCAGCTACCTGGCCGTCCGTGGCGGGGTGGACGCCGCGCCGGTGCTGGGCAGCCGTTCCACCGACACGATGTCCGGCATCGGGCCTGCACCGCTGGCCGCCGGGCAGCTCCTGGCATCCGGCGACGTCACCGAATCCGGCGTGGTGGGCAGTCCCGAACTCCAGCCGGACTTCCCCGGGGACGGCGTCACCGTCCTGGACATTGTGCTGGGCCCGCGGGCCGACTGGTTCGACCAGTCCGCCATTGACTCCCTGTGTGGGCAGGACTGGGTGGTGAAGCCGCAGTCCAACCGGGTGGGCATGAGGCTGGACGGCACGCCCCTGCAACGCAGCCGGCAAGGCGAACTGCCCAGCGAAGGCACCGTGGCCGGGGCCATCCAGGTCCCGCCCGAGGGCCTTCCCGTCCTCTTCCTGGCAGACCACCCGATCACGGGCGGCTACCCGGTGATCGGCGTGGTGGTGGACCACCAGCTGGACCTTGCCGCCCAGGTGCCGATCGGCGGCAGCATCCGCTTCCGCATTGTTCCCGAACAGACTCCCCAAGAAAAGTGAGTAACTTGATGCGCAAGGTCCTGATTGCCAACCGTGGTGAGATCGCCGTCCGGATTGCCCGAGCATGCGACGACGCCCAGCTGGAATCCGTCGCCGTGTACGCGGATATCGACGCCGATGCCATGCACGTGGGTGCTGCCAGCGAAGCCTTCAGCCTGGACGGCAACTCCCCGGCGGATACCTACCTGAACATCCCCAAGCTGCTCGAGGTGGCTGCCAGGTCAGGTGCGGACGCCGTCCACCCCGGCTACGGCTTCCTGTCCGAGAACGCCGATTTCGCGCAGGCAGTGCTGGATGCCGGGCTGGCCTGGATCGGCCCGGCGCCGGAAGCCATCCGGCAGCTCGGCAACAAGATCACCGCCCGCGAAATCGCCGTCCGCGCCGGCGCCCCCCTCGTGGCCGGCAGTGACGGTCCCGTGGATTCGGCGGCGGAGGCCCGAGCCTTCGCGGAACAGCACGGTTTGCCCATCGCCATCAAGGCGGCCTTCGGCGGCGGCGGCCGCGGCCTCAAGGTGGTCCGGAACATGGACGAGATCGAGGAATCCTTCGACTCCGCAGTCCGCGAAGCGGTGGCAGCCTTCGGCCGCGGCGAATGTTTCGTGGAACGCTACCTGGACCGTCCGCGGCACGTCGAGGCCCAGGTCCTGGCCGACACCCACGGCAACGTCGTAGTAGTCGGGACCCGCGACTGCTCCCTGCAGCGTCGGCACCAGAAGCTCGTGGAAGAGGCACCTGCACCGTTCCTCAGCGACGATCAGCGGCAGCAGATCTGCAGCGCGGCGAAGGCGGTCTGCCGGGAAGCCGGCTATTCCGGCGCCGGCACGGTGGAATTCCTGGTTGCCGCGGACGGCACCGTGGCCTTCCTGGAAGTGAACACCCGGCTGCAGGTGGAGCACCCCATCACCGAGGAAACCACGGGGATCGACCTGGTCCAGGAGCAGTTCCGGATCGCTGACGGCGAGGCGCTGCGCATCACCGCGGACCCCGAACCCCGCGGCCACTCCTTCGAATTCCGGCTCAACGCCGAGGACGTGGGGCGCGGCTTCCTGCCCTCGCCCGGGACCATCGCCGACTTCCACGCCCCCACCGGCCCGGGCATCCGCCTGGACACCGGCGTCCGCGCCGGATCCTTCGTCGCACCGCAGTTCGATTCGCTCCTTGCCAAGCTGATCGTCACCGGAGCGGACCGGCAGCAGGCGCTGCGCCGGGCACGCCGCGCGTTGGCCGAAATCGAGATCACCGGCGTGGCCACGGTGCTGCCGTTCCACCGCGCGGTGCTCCAATCGCCGGACTTCACCTCCGAGACCGGGCTGGGCATCCACACCCGCTGGATCGAAACGGACTTCGCGGACCGCATCCCGGCGGATCCGGGCTACAGCACCACCGCCCCCGAGGGCGAACGCCGCACCATCACCGTCGAACTGGACGGCCGCCGCCTGGCAGTCGGGCTGCCCGCTGACCTGCTGGACGGCTGGGCACGCTCGGGCGGAGCCCTCCCCGCAGGCGTCTCGCTGGATGGAGCGTCCGACGGCGGTGCTGCCGCAGGTTCCGCAGCCGACCCCGGCGAGCTGCGCGCTGACATGGCCGGAACCGTCGTGAAGTGGCTCGTGGAGCCGGGCGCCGAAGTGTCGGCGGGGGACGCCGTCGTCGTTCTTGAAGCCATGAAGATGGAAACGCAGGTGACGGCGCACCGCGACGGAACGGTGACAGGCATCCGCGCCGAGGCCGGCGGCGTGGTCAGTGTCGGGGCGGTGCTCGCGCTGATCGGCTAGGTGAATTCCGCGGCTCGCGCGAGGGCCCAAATGCCGTGGTGCGGGCCGCTGAGCGAGGCATTCGAAGCGCCGGTATGGCGCGCCCAGTGGGTTGAAAAGGGGTAGGTCGCCCGCGTCGTGAACACACCTGCGGGCAGAATGCACCCGGTGTTAGAAGCGCTGGACGTTGACGCCCGCAGCCGCCAGCGCTGCGAGGAACCGTGCCTGGCGGTCCGCTGACCCAAGGCTCAGCAAATATCCCCGCCCGGCGTCGAGCTGGACGGCAGGCCCCGTATCCTGGATGATTCCCAGCCCGAAGGCGCCGAACCGCAGCCCGAATCCGTAACGCAGGCCGTGGACTGTTGCCGGGGCGGCCCGCCGGATCGCCGCAATGGGAATCCTGCGGCGGTAGAACGGAAACCAGCGCAACCGCACTTCATTTTCGAGGACTTGAATCCTGGAGAAGCCGAACGCCAGGAAAGTGATCAGGATGAGGGCGCATGCAATGGAAGTCCATGCCACGGGTTCCGACTGCAGCGCGTCGGTAATGAAGATTGCCAGCAGGATTCCTGCTAACAGTAAGGCGCTGCCACCGATGATGGCCCGGGGCAGCCTGCCGTAGTACATCCGGCCGGAATCGAACAACACACCGGCACGCTTGGGAACGGGGCTCACAGCTTCATCCTCACACGGATACCGAAGGGAATCTGCAGACAACCCTAAGGCGCCGCCCCGTGCGAGTTGCCGGGAGGCTAGTGGCCCACCGCTTCCTTCGCGGGCACGTCCACGGACTTCAGTGTCAGCCGGGTCGACTGCAGGACAGTGCCTAGCAGGGAGCGCGCCGAGAGGAGGAGGCTGCTCACTTCGGGGCAGGACAGCTCGTAAAACAGCCGGCCGTCCTGGCGCGAAGGGATGACCAGGCGCTGGCGGCGGAGCACGCCAAGGTGCTGGGAGAGGTTCGAGGGCTCCAGGCCGGTGTCGTCCCGCAGGCGGCTGACGGCTACGGGGCCGTCGGCGAGCATCTCCAGGACCTGGATCCGTACAGGGTGTCCCATGGACTTGAAAAGTTCGGCCTTTACATCACTCAGGACCAGACCTGTGGGCAACTCGTCCTTCATCGGGCTTCCCTTCCTCCGTCCACAGCCGGGCGATAACCATAACGCTTGTTCAAGGAATACAGCTTATGCCAGACAGAAAAGTCTGTCTCGCCCCCACGGCCAGTTGGCGTGAAGTGCATGTATATCGTAGCCCCGGCCGGTTTGGGATGATCGCTGGATTTAGTCCGTGGGCGCCACTTGCGCGGATGCGTTGGGTAGTTCAGAATTTCATGAATTCATCAATTCGAACCGGCTGTTCAGAAGCGGCCGGCTACCCGGAGATGGATTCAGGCTGCTTCCGCTGACAATGGCGTCACCGGGAGTGGCATGACTCCGGGTTTCAGGAGGGCTCAATGGCAGGCATGTTCGAACTATTCGCCGACTCAGACACTTCCTTCAGATTTCAACTGACAGCACCCGACGGCACGGTCATGGCGCTGTCGAGGCCGTTCCCCGACAAGCGGGCCGCAGTAGCCGGGATCGCCGCGGTGCGCGAGTACGCAGGCATGGGCTTTGTCACTGAATCGCTCAGGCGGCCGGCCGCCGTCGCAGATTTCCCTGCGTGGTGAGCCCCGTGACCGCGCGGAAGGTCCCGCAGGCGCACTCCAGTCTCCTCGCCGCCGGGGAATGCATCGCCGGGACGTTCAGGTATGACGCGGTGACCGGCAAGCTCGACTGGTCCGAGGAGCTTTTCCATATTCACGGATACCGGCGCGGCGAGATCGTACCCACCTTGGACCTGCTGCTCTCGCACAAGCATCCCGACGACCGAAGCCGCGGCTTGGAGATATTGACCCGAATCCGGAACGCCGGGGGAAGTTTCTTCAGCTACGACAGGCTCATTGACGCGCGCCTGCGCGAGCACAGGATCCTGACGACGGGCGAGGGCGTGCTTGACCAGGCGGGCAGGCTGAGCCACATTGACGCCTTCGTGATAGACCTCACCAAGATGCTGCAGCGCGAGACGGAGCAGTTCGCCAGGGCGGCCGTTACAGCGGCCAACGCCAGCCGCAGCACCATAGAGCAGGCCAAAGGCATCCTGATGGGTGCCCTGCGCATCGGATCGGAGGAGGCGTTCAAGCTGCTCGTCGCCCACAGCCAGCACAGCAACATCAAGCTGGCCAGGACCGCAACAGAGCTCGTGGCCCTGGCCAACAACGCCAAGGACCCCGCACTGCTGGACGGTTTCGTTCAGGCACTCCACCGCGGGCAGGCACTCCACCGCGGGCCTGCCGGACGCAGGCCCGGAACAATCGGCGTCCACGGACCTGCGGGGAGGCGTCAACAGGGCTCCATGTAAAATTCCTTCTACGATGACTGCCGACGACGCCAACCGTTCCACCCTGCTGCCCGCCCAGGCAATGGCGGGCCGCGATGACCCCGTGGACCGCATTCTTGCCACCGCTTACGAGCTGTTTTCCCGCCGCGGGATCCGCGATGTCGGAACCAATGAACTCATCAGCCGCTCCGGCGTAGCCAAGGCGACGTTCTACCGGCACTTCCCGTCAAAGGATGCCCTGGTCCTGGCCTTCCTGGCGCTCCGTGACCAGGTGTGGACCGTGGACCTCATCGTCTCCGAAGCCCGCCGCCGCGGCACCACTCCCGAGGAGAGGCTGCTCGCGATTTTCGACGTGTTCGGTGACTGGTTCCACCGCGACGACTTCGAGGCCTGCACGTTCATCAATGTTCTGCTGGAGATGGGTCCCGACCATCCACTGGGGAAGGCGAGCATCGGCTACCTCACCAGGATCCGCGGCCACATCCAGGCCCTGGCGGAGGAAGCCGGGCTGAGTCGCACCGAAGAATTCGCCCGGTCCTGGCACATCCTGATGAAGGGCTCGATCATCTCGGCCACCGAGGGGGACTTCCTGGCGTCAAAGCGGGCCCAGCAGATGGCCGGCTGGCTGATCGAGCACCACCGGAACTGAGTGCTCAGGCGTCCCGGGCGGCTGCGCTATGAACCTGGGCATCGCGGCCAGGGGCATCAGTCAGCGGGCGCCGGGCCAGCCATGCGGCCACAATCGCGCCCGAGATGTTGTGCCATAGCGAGAACACCGCCGAGGGCAGTGCGGCCAGCGGACTGAAGTGCGCGGTGGCCAGTGTGGCGGCCAGCCCGGAGTTCTGCATTTCGACTTCAAAGGCCAGCGCGCGGCGGGCCTTGTCATCCAGCCTGCCGAGCTTGCCGGCGAGGTATCCGAGGCCCAGGCCAAAGCCGTTGTGCAGCACAACGGCGAGGAACACGATGCCGCCGGCGGCCACGATCTTGCTGGCGCTGCCAGCCACCACGATCGCCACAATCAGGGAAATCACGACGGCGGAGGCCCAGGGGAGTGCCGGAAGCACCTTCGCGACGAGCTTCTTGAGGAACAGCCGTGCCAGCAGGCCTGCAATCACCGGGAGGAGGACGGTCTTGACGATGTCCACGACCATCGCTCCGGCGTCGATCTGCAGGAAGGATCCGGCCAGGAATAGGACCAGCAGGGGAGTGACGATCGGGGCGATCAGCGTGGAGACCGAGGCCACGGCCACCGAGAGGGCAACGTCCCCCTTGGCCAGGAAGGCCATCACATTGGAGGCGGTCCCGGACGGCGCGCAGCCCACCAGAATGAGGCCCACGGCCAGCTCGGGCGGGAGGTTGAGCGCCACGGCAATCAGCCAGCCGGCGCCCGGCATGATCACGTAGTGGGCCACGATGCCCAGAACCACGGCCCAGGGCCGCTTGACCACGGACGCGAAGTCCGGCGGGGTGAGCGTCAGGCCCATGCAGAACATGATGACGCCCAGCAAGTACGGGACGCCGGGGGCCATCGGCTTGAAGGCGCCCGGCAGCAGGAAACCGGCAATGCCGGCAGCCACCACCAGCAGCGGAAAGACGGTGACCGCGATTCGCGCGATTTTGGCCTCTGCCGCCAGTGCCGGATTCAGCGGTGCGGCATCAGCATCGGCGCCGGCTTTGGGGTGTTCGTGGGATTTGGTTGCCTCAAGCATCCAATAATGCTCACACTCCGACCCTTGATCCGGCCAATTCGTGAACAGACGTCTGACATTTATGTCGCGTCGGCACCACTGTCTGGCCCGCTACCGGGCACCCCGTGGCGCCGCTCTATTGCGCCGGCGGGCCGCTGTAATCTGCGATGTGCGCGGTGGCCGCGTGCTCGCGAATCTCTGTGACGCCGGAAGCGGCCGCAGCGCTGTCCCGGTAGATCCCTGAGACGGCAAGAATGTTGCCTGCGCCGTTGACGAGCCGGATTCGGACGCCGCCCTGTTCGGCGGCGACGAGTTCAAATTTTCCTGCCATGCTGGACCTCCCCCAAGGTGGTGCGCCTGCCAGGTGGTCGCAGGCTGCTCCCTTGCCAGCCTAGATGACAATTCTTGTCACACAAACAACACAACGTTTTGTTGGTCCGTCAGTGCCCGGCGTTGAGCTTTCCGGCGAGCCGCTCACGCATCTGGGTGCTCGCGGAGTTCAGGCCGATCAGCTCCACTTCACGGCCGTGCCTGCGGTACTTCTCGGTGACAGCGTCCAGGACGGCGATCGTGGATGCGTCCCACAGGTGCGAGGCATGCAAATCGATGATGACGCGGTCCACCGTGGGTGCGGCATCGCGGGCGTACTCGAACTGGGTGTAGAGGTCGTTGGAGGAGGCGAAGAAGAGCTCTCCGTCCACGGTGTACGTTGCCACGGTCTCGCCATTGAGCTCGATCTCCGTCCGTTCAACCGTGGCGAAATGCGCCACCCGCCGGGCAAACATGGCCATGGCCGCCAGGACGCCGACGCCTACTCCGATGGCCAGGTTGTGGGTGGCCACCACGGTGCCCACCGTGATCAACATGACGGCTGTTTCGGATTTGGGCATCCGCCTGAGCGTCTTCAGGGCGATGGAGTGCCAGTCGAACGTGATGGCGGAGACGAAGATCATCACGGCCACGAGCGCTGCCATGGGTATCAGGCCCACAACGTCGCCCAGCGCCACCACCAGGACCAGCAGGAAGACGCCGGCCAGGAACGTAGAGACCCTGCTCCGGGCGCCGGATCCCTTGACGTTGATCATGGTCTGGCCGATCACGGCGCAGCCGCCCATGCCGCCCAGGAAGCCGGTGACGATGTTCGCCACGCCCTGGCCCCAGGACTCGCGGGTCTTGTTCGAGCGGGTGTCCGTGATGTCGTCGACAAGCTTCGCCGTCATCAGGGATTCGAGCAGGCCCACAAGCGCCATGGACAGCGCGAAGGGGGCGAGGATCTGGAAGGTTTCCAGCGTCAGCGGCACGTTGGGAATGAAAAGGGTGGGCAGGCTTTCCGGAAGCTGGCCCTTGTCCTGGACGGCGGGAACGTCGATCTTGGCGAGCACCGCAAACAGCGTCAGGGCCACGATCGCCACGAGCGGGGACGGTACTGCTGACGTGAGCCGCGGGAGTCCAATCACGATCACCAGGCCAACGGCCACGAGCGGGTAGACCAGCCACGGCACGTTGATCAGCTCGGGCAGCTGAGCCATGAACACCAGGATGGCCAGCGCGTTAACGAACCCCACCATCACTGACCGCGGAATGAAGCGCATGAGCCTGGTGACGCCCAGGAGCGCCAGGAGGATCTGGAAGGCCCCCGCCAGGATCACTGCGGCGATCAGGTAGTCCAGGCCGTGGCTCCGCATCAGCGGTGCGATCACCAGGGCCACCGCGCCGGTGGCCGCGGAGATCATGGCGGGCCGGCCGCCCACGAAGGAAATCGTGACGGCCATGGTGAAGGACGCGAACAGCCCGATCCGGGGATCAACGCCTGCAATGACGGAGAACGCAATCGCCTCCGGGATGAGCGCCAGCGCCACCACCAGTCCGGCGAGGGCTTCCGTCTTGAGCCGGCGCGGGGAACGGAGCGTAGCCCGGACGGATTGGAGTTGTTCGGGCTTCATGATGTCCTAGAGCTTGGTCTGGCGGTAGCGCTCGATCTGCTTCAGCCGCCGCAGGAGGCTGTCGCGCCGGGGGTGCGGCACGGCGTCGGGCGCCTCTGCGGTGAGGTCGATGTGTTTGGTGCCGTACTGCCACAGCAGCAGGTCATCCAGCAGCCGGTCGGGCCCGGGGGAATACCTGTGGTCCAGGGCTTTGCGGACTTCGGTGATCCGGTTGGCGCTAAGGAGCTCTGCCAGCTGCACGGTCTGGTTGAGGCCATGGGCGGCCATGAGTTCAGCTGCCCAGCCCCAGTCATCATCCACTTTACGGTCAACGTGCGGAAGAAGTGTCCGCCAGACGTCACGGATCCGGTTCGGGGTGAGCTGCGCAGCGCCTTCGCCGTCCGTGTCCCAGTAGCCGCGGACTTCCTCATAGCGTTCGTGCAGGTCCGCGAAGGCGCCCTCCACTGTTTCCAGCATTGCCGCCGTGGCGGTGAACTGCCGGTCAAAGTGCGGAGTCCAGGCGCGGGGATCCTCGGCCTTGAAGCGGATATCATGCTCGATCTCGCTCCACGCGTGGGCAAAGACCGTGCGGATCTGGCATTCGAAAAAGTAGCTGCCGTTGGGCTGGAGGTCCGGGTTGAACACCTTCTGGTAATCCTTGACGGCTTCGTTCTGGATGGTCCGCAGGATCAGGTGCCGGCTGGAGTAGCCGTACGTTCCGGACTCAATGGAGCCGATGTCCTTCTCCCGGTCGCCGCGGCAGTCAAAGAGCTGGCGCTGGCGTTTGATCAGGTTTGCCACCACCGCGTTCTCCGCCGGCAGCTTGGTGATCACCCGGACGCCCACCATGTCATTGAGGGTCCGGAACGGGTCGGGGAACTTCAGTACGGGCGGCCCGCCCGGTTCCAGCGGCTTCTCCGTGCGGGAAATCTTTTCCTTAAAGGACTCCACCGTTTTGGTGCGGCCGGTGACAAACAGGGGCGTCACCTCGGTGTCCTTGAGCATGCTGCGCAGCGTGAGCAGGACTTCCCGGGTGACCAGCTTCAGGGCAGGGCGGACCCGTTCGTAGAGCTCCACGTTTTCCTGCACGGATTCGCGCAGGCCTGCGTCCAGGCGGTCCCAGTTGGTAGCCATGGTTCCAGCTTACGGGCGGCCCGCGACAGCCGGGCGGTTAACACCCTCGCGGCGGACCGGCCCGTAGCGCCGGCGCACGGTGCACGGCGACGCCGTCGACCCAGCTGGCGCAAAGCTGTCCGGCACCCAAGGTAGGCTCGGCACATGGCTGATGTGCGGCGTCGGACCCTTCTTTCCACAGGGGCTGGGCGCTGCCGCAGCGGTGACACTGGGGGCACTGTCCGCTTCCTGTTCGTCGGGCCCGAAGGAGGACGCAGTGAAGCGGCATAAGTACCAATACGGCGATGACCCCAGCCAGTGGGGCGAACTCTTCCTGCCGGACGCACCTGGAACCCGGGGCGTGGTGGTGGTCATCCACGGCGGGTACTGGCGCTCGCAGTACGGCGCCGAACTGGGCGAACCGCTGGCCAGGGACCTCGCCATGCACGGAATGCCGGCCTGGAACCTGGAGTACCGGCGTGCCGGCAACGGCGGGGGCTGGCCGCACACTTTCGAGGACGTCCTGGCGGGCATCGACAAGCTCCGGGACGTTGCCGCGATGCACGGGCTAGGCCTCGAAAGAGTGGTGGCGCTGGGCCACTCGGCCGGCGGGCACCTTGCAGTCTGGGCGGCTGGCCGTTCCCGCCTGGGGCAGCTCGGCGCGCCGGACGCTGACCGCCAGCTGCAGCGGAAGAACGACGACGGTGCCGTGCACCTTACCGGGGTGGTCAGCCAGGCCGGACTCCTGAACCTGGCCGAGGCCGAAAAGCTGAACCTCAGCAACGGCGCGGTCAGCAACCTGCTGGGCGGTTCGTCAGCGAAGTACCCGAAACGGCACAAATTTGTTGACCCGATGAGCGCGGTCCCGCTGGGTGTCCCCGTTTACGCGGTCCACGGCAGCGACGACGACGATGTTCCCGCAAGCCAATCCCTGACCTACGCCGGCGCGGCCAAGGCCGCGGGTGCGCCCGTGCAGCTGCTGAACGTGCCCGGCGACCACTTTTCCCTGATTGACCCCAAGGCGCCGGCCTACCGCAAGTGCCGGGACCTGGTGCAGGAACTCCTGGGCTGAACGGAGGCCCCGGCGGCTCCGCAGGCCCGGCGTCCGCCCGGCGTGTTTACCCGGCGGCGGAGTCTGTCGCCTAGACTGGTCCAAGGTGCGCCGGGAAGTCTGGTCGGCATGATTTTGTCGACTCAACGTTTAGGACGCTTCATGAGCCCCGCACCCACGCCCGCCCCCGACGCCAAACCACGCACCGTCCTTGGCTACGGCAGTTACGCCGAATCGCTGCGCATCGGTGAGATCCTGCGCAAGGAAACAGTCGGCGGCGCCCTCCTGGTGGCCGCTGCCGTCATCGCCCTGATCTGGGCAAACTCGCCGGTCTCCGACAGCTACTTCGCCTTGCGGGACTACAAAATCGGCTACGAACCCTGGCATCTCGAGCTGAGCCTGGGCGCCTGGGCAGCCGACGGACTGCTGGCCATCTTCTTCTTCCTGGTTGGCCTCGAACTGAAGCGTGAGTTCGTGGCAGGCGACCTCCGCCAGCTCAACAAATCGATCGTGCCCGTGGCGGCCGCGGCCGGCGGCGTGCTTGTTCCCGCGTTGATCTACGCCGCCGTGAACATCTACAGCCCGGAAACCCTGCGCGGCTGGGCCATCCCCACCGCAACGGACATCGCGTTCGCCGTCGCGGTGCTGGCCATCATCGGCTCGCACCTGCCCAGCGCCCTGCGCATCTTCCTGCTCACCCTGGCGGTGGTGGACGACCTCATCGCCATCAGCATCATCGCGTTCTTCTACTCCAGCGACATCCAGGCGGCCCCGCTGCTGCTCGCCCTCATCCCGCTTGCCCTGTACGCCTTCCTGGCCCAGAGGTACCGCCGCTTCTTCGGTGCCCACTTCATGGCTGCCTGGGCCATCCTGCTGCCGCTCGGCATCGTCACCTGGGCACTGGTGCACGCCTCCGGCATCCACGCCACGGTGGCCGGTGTCCTGCTCGGATTCGCCGTGCCGGTCCTTCGGTCCAAGGCCAGCGGGGGTCCCGAAGCAGGCCCCGGCCTCGCGGAGATCTTCGAACACCGGTTCCGTCCCATTTCCGCCGGCGTGGCCGTTCCCATCTTCGCCTTCTTCTCCGCCGGTGTGGCCGTAGGCGGCTGGGAAGGCCTGGGTTCCGCCCTGGCTGACCCCGTGGCCATCGGCATCATCATGGCGCTCGTCCTCGGCAAGCCGATCGGCATCATGGGCACCACCTGGATCCTCACCAAAGCCACCAGGGCGCGGCTGGACGGATCCTTCAAGTGGATCGATGTTTTTGGCGTCTCGCTGCTGGCCGGAATCGGCTTCACCGTGTCCCTGCTCGTCGCGGAACTCAGCTTCGGCCACGGCAGCCTGCACGATGACCACGCCAAGGTGGGCATCCTGGCCGCATCGCTGCTCGCCGCAATCCTGGCCACCGTGGTGCTGCGGGCCAGGAACCGCCAGTACCGCCGCGCGGAGGAACTCGAGAAGGTCGACTCGGACCAGGACGGCATCCCCGACGTCTACCAGCACGAAAGCCGTGGCTGAAGGCCTGACCCCCCTTGCCGCGCCATACCCCTAGGGGTATGGTTTTCCTAGGGTGCGGAAGCCGCCGCCACCGCCCGAGGAGGATGCCATGGACGTTGTTGTCATCGAAACCCCGCAACTGGGGGACCGAAGTTACCTGGTCCACGACGGCACGGTGGGCCTCGTCATCGACCCGCAGCGGGACACGGACCGCGTGGAGGCCGCCGCCCGCGAAGCGGGGGTGACCATCACCCACGTCGCCGAAACGCATTTGCACAACGATTACGTCACCGGCGGCCTGGAACTGGCAAAGTCCCATGCTGCGACCTACCTGGTCAACGCCGCGGACCCGGTCCAGTTCGAGCGCGAAGCCATCACCGACGGCCAGACCGTCCGCGTGGGCACGCTGACCGTCAGGGCCGTGGCCACTCCGGGCCACACCCACACGCACCTGTCATTCATCGTGGACGACGGCGACAAGCAGGCGGTCTTCTCCGGCGGCAGCCTGCTCTACGGATCAGTCGGCCGGACGGACCTCGTGGCTCCGTCCGACACCGTCGGCCTGACCCACGACCAATACGCGTCCGTGCGCCGCCTCGTGGCCGAGGCCCGGCATGACGCAGCGCTCTTCCCCACCCACGGCTTCGGGTCGTTCTGTTCGTCCGGGCCGGCCACCCGCTCCGGTTCCTCCACTGTCGGTGAGCAGCTCACCGCGAACCACGCCCTGACAGATCCGGACGAGGACCACTTCGTCCAGGAACTCATCGCCAACCTCTCCGCGTACCCGGCGTACTACGCGCACATGGGGGCCATGAACGCCAAGGGCCCGGGTCCCGCGGACCTCGCGGTCCCGGAATCGGTGGACCCTGCTGAGCTCACCCGCCGCCTGGAAGACGGCGAATGGGTGGTCGACCTCCGCCGCCGCGTGGCGTTTGCCAGCAACCACCTCAAGTGCAGTGTCAGCTTCGAATACGGCAGCGGCTCCAACTTCACCACCTACCTGGGCTGGGTCCTGCCGTGGGATGAGAAGCTCACCCTCGTCGGCTCGCGGGACGACGTCGAAAAAGCCATCCGCGATCTCTCCCGCATCGGCATCGATTCGCCGGATGCCGCCGTCGGAACCGAACCGGGCGCACTGGCGCCGGACGCCGCCGTCGACTCCTACCCGCGCGTCGGCTGGGACGGCCTGCTGGCCGGCCGCGCCGACGGTGACACGGTCCTCGATGTACGGCGGACGGACGAGTTCGCCGCCTCCCACGTGGCCGGAGCCGTCAACGTTCCCGTCCACCAGCTCCTCACCCGCATGGACGAAGTGCCGGCCGGGAAGCTGTGGGTCCACTGCGGAACCGGCTACCGCGCCGGGGTGGCGGCCAGCCTGCTGCAGCGTGCAGGCAGGGACGTGGTGCACCTGGACGCGAGGTTCGAGGATGCCGGAAAAGCCGGCGTCCCCTTGGAGAAGGGCCCTTCGGCGTAATCAGGAGCGCGCGCACCCGTTCTCTGGCAGAGTATGACCATGCTCACAGTTATTGGCGAAGGCCTGGTCGACGTTGTCCAACGATCCTCGGGAATCGAGGCCCACGTGGGCGGCAGCCCGCTCAATGTGGCAGTTGGACTGGCGCGGCTGGACCATCCCGTGCAGTTCATCGGCAGGTTCGGGCGCGACGCCTACGGCGAGTCCGTGGCCGCCCACCTGAAATCCAGCTCGGTGATGGTGCCGCAGGGTCCGGATGCCCTGCCCACCAGCGTGGCCACCGCGTTGATAGACGACGACGGCGCCGCCAGCTATACGTTCGACCTCGCCTGGGAGCTTCCCGGCCTCGCGGACCGGCTGCCGTTCATGCTGCAGGGCACCACCCTGGTGCACACCGGTTCCATTGCCACCATGCTGGCGCCGGGCGCCGCCGAGGTGCTTGCCGCCGTCGAACACGCCCACCCGTCCGCCACCATCAGCTTCGACCCCAACTGCCGTCCCACCATCATCACCGATGTGGACTACGCCCGCAGGCAGGCGGAAAAGTTCGTCAGCCTCGCTGACGTCGTGAAGGCTTCCGACGAGGATCTCGAGTGGTTGTACCCCGGTGTGGACGTCCTGGATTCAGCCCGGCGCTGGCTTTCCCTGGGCGGTCCCGGAGGGCCCGCGCTGGTGGTGGTGACCCGCGGGGCGGCCGGCCCCTGGGGCATCACCGCCGCCGGCGAAGCCGAGTTCCCTGCGCCCAAGGTGGAGGTGGCGGACACTGTGGGTGCCGGGGATTCCTTTATGGCCGCACTGATTTCCGGCCTCGTGGACCGCGGCCTGGACGGTGCACAGAACCGGAAGGAGCTGCGGGAACTGCCGGCCGAATCGCTCCGTGAACTGCTGGCCCATGCCGCGTGGGCTGCAGCCGTCACCGTGTCCCGCCCCGGAGCCAACCCGCCCACCAGGGCGGAACTCAACCACTTCGAGCTCGAAAGCCTGGAGCGCAACGCCGCGCTCTCCGGAGACGACCTGAGGAATGCCGACTCCGCCAGCAACTGAAAGGCAGCACATGTCTTCCCACCATTCGCCGTCCCTGAACGTCAGCAGCGAGTCCTTCCAGGACGGCCAAACCCTGCCGCCCGCCCAGCGCAGCGGCAAGATGCGCGCCGGCGGCAAGGATGAATCGCCGCAGTTGAGCTGGAGCGGTGCGCCGGCCGGAACCAAGGGCTATGCGGTCACGGTGTTCGATCCCGATGCCCCGGGCCGTGGCGGTTTCTGGCACTGGGCGGTGCTGGACCTCCCCGCGGGCGCCACGTCGTTGCCCGCCGGTGCGGGCGCCGAGGGCGGCCGGCTCCTTCCGGCCGGTGCGCTGCAGCTGAAGAACGACGGGGGCTTCCACGGCTACCTCGGGGCCGCGCCGCCGCCCGGACACGGCCCGCACCGCTACATCGTCACCGTCTACGCCCTCGACGTGGAGCACCTCGGCCTGGACGCCGGGTTCAGCCCGGCAAAGCTGGAAGCCAAACTGGCCGGGCACGTGCTGGGCCGCGGAACTCTCACCGGCATCTTCGAGCGCTGAGCGGCCGCCACTATCGGGCCAACGTAGACTGGCAGTATGCGGCTGGTAGCAAGTGACATTGACGGAACGATCCTCGGGCATGACGGCAAAATCAGCCATCGGACCATCCGCGCCTTCCACGCGTGCCGTGACGCCGGCGTCGAACTGGTCTTCGTGACCGGACGTCCGCCCCGCTGGCTGCACCCCCTGGAGGATCAGCTGGGGCATGCAGGAACGGTGATCTGCTCGAACGGCGCAGTGGTGTGGGACCTCGAGGCAGGCCGCCTGGTGTCCGCACGCTCGCTTGCCCTGGACGCGGTCTTCGAAGCGCGCCGCATCATCAAGCAGCTGCGGCCGTCTGCGCTGTTTGCCGCGGAAACCCTCACCGGCTTCCACCTGGAACCGGGCTTCATCGAAAACGACTCCAGTGAACTCCTGTCCGAGTTCACCCCCGCTCCGCTGGCCAGCACCCTCACCCCGGACGACGCCGTGGTGAAGTTCCTGGCGATCGTCCGTGAAGGCACCGCCGACGACTTCCTGGCCGAGGTGTCACCCGCGGTGGCGCACCTCGCTTCGGCCACCCACTCAGCACCCACCGTGGCCATGCTGGAGCTCGCCTTGCCGGGCGTCAACAAAGCCGTGACGCTGGCCGAATACGCCGCCACCCTGGGCATTGACGCCGCTGATGTCGTGGCGTTCGGGGACATGCCCAACGACATAGAGATGCTGCGCTGGGCGGGCGACGGTTACGCAATGGCCAGTGGCCACCCGGAGGCCATCCGGGCAGCGGGGCAACAGGCGCCCCATTTCGACGACGACGGCGTGGCCCAGATCCTCGAAGCCAAGCTCGCCGGACTTGGCGTGAAGCCCGTCTAGCCAGGCGACTGAGTTGACGGACTCCCAGCCTTTCTTCGCCGCCGGAAGCGCCTCGGCGCGGATTGCGATGGCGCACCGCGGGTTTTCTCCGGACGGGCTGGAAAACTCGATGGCGGCGTTCCGCGCGGCCGTCGAACTCGGCTACCGGTACCTGGAAATGGATGTTCACACCACCGCCGACGGCGTGCTCCTGGTGTTTCACGACCCCTCGCTGGACCGTGTCACTGACGGGCAGGGCCGCATCGCCCGGCTCCCTGCCGGGACCGTTGCACGGGCACGGATCGGCGGCGTGGAACCCATCCCGCTCTTCGAAGAGATGGTCCGGGCCTTTCCCGACGTGCGGCTAAACCTTGATGTCAAGGATTGGAACTCTGTGACCGGCCTTGCCGCCGCGATTGAGAGGTACGGCGTTCACGACCAGGTACTGATTGCGAGCTTCTCCGACCGCCGGCGCCGGGCTGTCGTTAAGCAGTTGAGCCGGCCGGTCGCGGCGTCCGCCGGCATGGTTTCCAACGCTCTGTTCACAATGCTCGGCCCGGTTCTTCCGGGAGCGGTCATGCGGCGGCTCCTGCGGGGCGTCCACGCGCTTCAGGTTCCGGTCAGCTACGGTGGCATCCGGGTGGTCACGCCGGCCTTTGTCCGCCGCGCCCACCGGCACGGCCTCCAGGTCCATGTGTGGACCATCAACGATCCCGCAGAGATGGACCGGCTCCTGGACCTTGGCGTTGACGGCATCGTCACCGACCGGGCAGATCTCCTCAAACAGGTGCTCCAGGACCGGGGGCAGTGGGATTAGCCGCCGTGGCGTGACGCCCGCTGAGCATCCAGCACGGCTGCGAACTCGTCCGCCGGGACCGGCCGGCCGAAGTAATATCCCTGAGCGCTGACACAGCCGATGCTGGCCAGATGCTCTGCCTGTTCCGCGTTCTCCACGCCTTCCCAGACCGCCTCGAGGCCGCAGGCCCGGATCAGCTGGAGGATTGCCGCTATCAGGGCTGGCTGGGCCGGGTCCGTCCCCAGGTCCTTCAGCAGCGAGCGGTCCACTTTGACCTTGTCCACGGGGAGCCTGCGCAGGTAGCTGATCGAGGAGTAGCCAGTGCCGAAGTCGTCGATTTCCAGCCCCACACCCAGCTTCCGCAGGCTGTTCAAGGAGTAGCGGTCCAGTTCGTTGCCGCTGACGATGGCACCTTCGGTCAGCTCGAGAACCAGCAGTTCCGGGTTGAGCTCCGCCTCGCTGAGGGCATCCCGGACCTCTTCGATGAACTCGAGGCGCTGAAGGTCCGTGGGGGAGATGTTGATGCGCATGGAGAATTCGTCGCCCGCACGGCCCTCTGCCCGCCAGTCCCTCAACTGCCGTACGGCGGTGCGCAGGACCCAGCCGCCCAGCTCGGAAATGAGTCCGGCGTCTTCCGCCAGCGGAATGAATTCGTCCGGCATCACCATCCCGCGGGACGGGTGCTTCCAGCGGACCAGGGCTTCCGCGCCTTCGATCCGCCCTGTGGTCAGGTCCACCACGGGCTGGTAATAAAGCACCAGCTCCGAGCCGGAAATGGCCGTCCGCAGGTCCTCAATGAGCTGGCTGCGCAATTGGCGGGCGTGCAGCATCGCCGGTTCGAACACCTTGAGCCGGTTGCGGCCCCCGGCCTTGGACGCGTACATGGCCACATCAGCCTCGATGAGCAGCTGTTCCGCGCTCTGGCCGGTTCCACCAATGCACAGCCCCATGCTGGCACCGCACTGGACGGAGTCGTTCTCGAGTTCCACCTGGCCGTCCAGGGAAGCGAGGATGCGGTTGCCCACGCTCGCGGCGCGGGCCAGCGTGGTAGCGGGCATCAGTACCGCGAATTCGTCTCCGCCCAGGCGGGCCACTGTGTCCGTGTCGCGGACTGAACCTTTGATGCGCTCCCCGACTGCGGCCAGGACCTGGTCACCGGCAGCATGGCCAAGGGTGTCGTTGATGCCCTTGAAGGCGTCAAGGTCCAGCAGCAGGAGCGCCGGCGGCAGGCCACCCTGCCCGGTCTCCGCCAGTGCCTCATTAATGGCGCTGACCAGGGCGGCACGGTTCGCCAGGCCCGTGAGAGAGTCCGTGAGTGCCATCTTCTGCATTTCCAGATGCGCCTCGTTGAGCAGCCGTGTGCGCAGTTCCACCCGCTGTTCCAGCTCCTGGTACATAATCTGCAGGTCCTCGGCGAGGAGGTTGGTTCCCATGATGACGGCATCCAGTTCGTCCCTGGCGGGGGACACTTCAATCCTGGAGTGCAGCTCTCCTGCGGCAAGGCGGACGATCCCGTCCAGCAGCTTGCCCAGGCGCGGATCGCCGTCAGTGAACATGGGTGGTTTCCTTCAACCACTTGAGTGCGTCAGTTTCGGACGTGAAGTAGCTCGCGGGCCCGGACTTGAAGTCACCGCCAAGGATGAAATGGGCCAGGATCCGGTCCACCGGCGTACGGCCCAGCAGCGCCCATGCAGCCACGGTGCTCACATTGCTGAAGACTGCCCTCGCCGCCCGGCTCACCGACGCTACGTCCGTCACATCCATCAGTACGGCCAACGGGGAGCCCCACTGCGGCGCCTGCAGGCCGGCAGCCAGCAGCTGTGCCGACTGTTCGTCCAAGTGCTCGTCCCGGGGAAGCACGATCCGGACAATCTGCTCTTGCATCAATCCAAGCGGCTTAGACATCAATCCCCCGAACATATGAGAGGAGCCGTTTGGCCTCCCGAGCCCCGCCGAAACTCCGGTGAGGCCTTGCGACTAAAATACACCGTCCATCCGCGTCCGGAGAGCGTTAGCGTACATCGGCCGCAAACGCGCGCACCTGGGCGCTGCGTTCCGAGGCGGCGGCATTGTCGAACAGCTCGGCAGCATCCGCCAGCCGCTGCAGCGCTTCGTCGCGCTCACCGTTGGCAAGGAGGGATTTTCCCAGCAGGAAAGAGGCTTCTCCGGCCGTTTGGGTGGCTAAAATCCCGGCTTCGGTGCAAAGCGGCCTGAGCATGTTGATGGCGGTGGCCATGTCGCCGGTCAGGAAATTCCAGTGCGCACGGGCGAAGGACATCTCGAGAAGGTCGCGGTCGCTGCCGCCCACCACTTCAGTGGCGAGTTCTGCCCGTTCAATGCAGCGAAGCGTTGCAGGTTCGGTGAGCTCAGCCTCCAGGCGCATCACCGCAGACGCGCGGTTGAACCTGGCCCAGAGGTCCACGTCCTTTGACGGTGAGAGGCTCTCCGCAGCCATATCGTGGTAGCGGCCTCCGTCTGTCACCCTGCCGGTAAGGAACGCGACGTTTCCGATCACCCAATAGGCCTTGCCGGCGGTGTCCTCATCCACAAGCTCCGTGAGCAGGCCTTCCAGCAGGAGGCACTGTTCCCACGCTTCGTCCAGTCGGCGGCTCTCGGCGAGGGCTGCGATAAGGGCACGCTGTGCTTCCACATGGAGATAAACGTACTCGGCGTCGCCAGCCACCAGGTTGGCAGCTGCAGCAGCCGACGACACGGCATCGGGAAGCCGGCCAAGCCCTTGCTGTGCCACAGCCAGCAGCGTGTACGCCCGGGCGGCCAGCAGGGCGTGATCCGCCGAAAGCGGAGATTCGGCAAGGGACCTGGCAATTTCCAAGCACTCGGAGATCGAACCCTCGTCACGGAGGCATTCGGCTTTCAGGTAGATCATGTTCCACCAGCCGGAGTAATCCCCGGACTCCAAAGCCAGGGCGGCGGCTGCGGCGGCTTGCGCTTTTGCTGCGGCATAATCGCGATTTCTGGCGCTTTCACGGGCCTGCAGCTCGGCCACTACGTAGGGAGTCAAATTCCGGGGAGACGGCATTTGCCAATTATCCACCCTCGCTGCCCCCGCTGGAGTCGGGTCCTGGGAAATACATTCGTATTACATGGCTTTTACGTTGATGATCCGGCCGTATAATGACGCTCGTAATGCATGATCGAACCTAATTGATTGAAAGGACCAACGGATGAAGAAGATTGCCGCAACATTCTTGCTCACCGGCGTTCTGGCTGTCGCTGGATTTGCAGCACCCGCCAACGCCGCTCCTAAGTCGGACACAACTGTCAGCAGCTCAAGTAAGACGACGACTACGCAGTCCTCCATCGGTTGGTGGCCTAACTAGTTCGGCGAGAAGACTGCCCCCGGATTCTATATCCGGGGGCAGTTTCGTTTAAGGTCCGGCCACAGGTTACGGGCCGGAAACGGGCAGCTGAACAGTGATGGTGGTGCCTGCGCCGAGCTCGGAGCTGACCGCCAAATACCCCCTGTGCGACTTCACGATGTCGTGCGCAATGGCAAGCCCCAGGCCGCTGCCCGGCACGGCAGTGGAAGTGGCATTGGAGGCACGGAAAAACCGGGTAAAAAGATGCGGGATTTCTTCCTCCGGGATTCCGACCCCCGTGTCGCGGACATGAACATTTACCCCCGGCTCCCCGTCCGTCATTGCCTGAAAACGGCAGCTGACAACAATCCTGCCTCCGCGTGGCGTGAATTTGATGGCATTTGAAACAAGGTTGGTAAACACCTGCTCCAGCTGGACTTCATCGGCGATAATCGCGGGGTCGCCGTCGCAGAGCTCCAGTGAGATGGAAACGTCACCCAGTTCCGCCAGCGGACGCAGCGCCACCGTCACGATCTGCAGGGTGTGCCCCAGCTGGACCGGACCCAGGTGCAGGTTGGCGCCGTCGTAGTCCTGGCGGGAAACGGTGAGCATATCCTCGATCAGCCGGCGGAGCCGCTCTGAGTTACGGACAATGATGTCCAGCATCCGGCTCACTTCGGGGGGCACGGGCCCCCCCACACCGTCCTGGATCATGTCCAGGTAGGCGGAGATGGACGTCAGCGGGGTCCGGAGCTCATGGTTGACGGTGGCCAGGAAGTCGGTCTTCGCCTGGTCAAGCTGCCGCAGTTGCTTGACCACCTGTTGCTGGGCGCTCATCAGATGGCTTTGGATGAGCCCGTACGCCACGTTGCCGGCAACGTGCTGGATCAGGGAGATTTCGGTGCGTGTCCAGACCCGCGGCTCGTCCAGCTGCGCAATCCATATGACGCCCAGCGATGACTTTCCCTCGCCCACGGGAACGAATGCGGACGCCCACGGGCCCATATCTTCTGACCAGGCCGCCAGTTCCTGGTCCTCAGGGGACCATTCGTGGACGTGGTGGTCCTCCACCGCAAGAACTTCGGCCTCCGACCACAGCCGGTCCGCTACGCGGTGCGCGGAGGACTCTTGGAGCCCCAGTCCGTCCGGGACCGGGGGGAGGCCGGGACGGTGCCACTCGGCGGAAATCCGGGGCACGCGGTCGTCGTCGAACGTGGTGAACAGTACGCGGTCGGCACCGAACGTCTCCCCGAATCCCGTCACCAGGCAATCCGAAATCAGGCGGGGATCGTGCGTGGCACGGATGTTGGAGGAGACCAGGCGGAGCTTTTCACGCAGCCGTTCGGCGCTTTGCCGGGCGTCGGAGCGTTGTGCGGCGCGGCTGATCAGGACGTCCGCCCTGTGGACCAGCTCGTCCGGCGCGGCAGGCTTCGCGATGTAGTCCGCCATGCCGAGCGTCCGGAGGCTTTCCGCCGCGGATTCGTCGGCCAGATCGACGAGGAGAAGCAGTGGTGCATCCACGGGCGGGCCCCCAAACGAATGGTCCGCGACGATGATGCTGGGCTTGTGCTGCTCCAGGAGCCCGGTCAAAATTTCGTGGCTTGAGGCCGTGGAGACCTCGAACCCCGCGGCTACCAGGACCCCGGCCGTGGCGGACAGGCGTCCGCTGTCCGGATCCGCCACGATGGCCGTGCGTGGTACGAGTGAATTCTCCGCCGTCTGAATTACCACACTGCCCCCTTCGGTCCCCGGTTGAGTACATTGTAGGGTGACATGGGTCGCACGCATTCCGTGCAGGCCAAACCCTGGCGGGAGGAAGTGCGGATATGTCCGGAGACAGCGAGGTGGGCACGGAAGCGGGATTGACGCTGGGAGGCGACGGAATCCTTCGGCTGACGTGGCCGCGGGGGGCCGCGATAACGGCCGCGGATGCGGAGCGCGCCATGCTCAGGGTGAACCAGTTATGCGGCGATGACCGGCACCCCATGCTGGTGGACATGGCCACCACCGCAGACGTGTCCCGCGGCGCCCGCGCAGTGTTCGGCCGCCCGTGCCAGGCGTCCCGGATAGCCCTGTTGGGGTCCTCGCCGGTTGACCGGGTCCTGGCAAACTTCTTCCTGGGGATCAACGCGGTGCCGTGCCCCACCAAGTTCTTCACATCTGAGCGGGACGCACTGACGTGGCTTGCTCTCACATGACCCGTGGCGCCTAATTTTCCGGGCGTCACCACCGGTGCCCTTATATTTGGACAATGCTCGCCGCCCTGAAAAAGTATCTGCTGGTCCCCAAGTTGATGCGGTTGTCCGCGGGCGCGCCGCGGGACCATCACATTGCCTGGGACCGGTTCTGGTCCAATGTGAAAACCACGGGAGCCTCCGGCGACGTGCTGTGGGACTCCGGAAGCGACCACGAGATGCAGGGCTACGTGGACAGGCTCAGGCTGCACCTGGACCCCGGGCTGCCGATTGTGGACATCGGGTGCGGCAACGGCAGCTTCACCCGGCAGCTGGCCGGGCATTTCCCGCATGCGGTGGGGGTCGACGTTTCTGCGCACGCAGTCCGGCGTGCCCGCGCCGAAACTGCCGGTCTGGCCAACATTTCCTACGCCGTCGCTGATATGACGGCATCCGGTGCGGGCAGCGGACTGCTGGAGGAGCTTGCCGTACTGGACACGGGAGGCCAGGCAGGAGGCGGAGCGAATGTATTCATCCGCGGCGTGCTGCACGTCCTGGGCGAACGTGACCAGCATGCCTTGGCTGAAAATGCCCGTGCCATTACGCGGGCGAACGGCCGCGTCTTCCTTGCCGAAACCAACTTCCGGGGAAACGCCGTGGACTACGTGACGCACCTCGGCGCAACGCTCCGGTCCATTCCCGCGCCGCTTGAAGGCGCCATTCGCGGGCTGCCGATGCCGGGACGCTTCGGCCCCAAGGAGCGGAGCCTGGCATTCCCGGCCAGTCGCTGGGAGCTAATCGAGGAGGGGCCCACGACGATCGAGACGATGCCCTTGTCCAACCCCGCGCGGTCCGACCTCATCCCCGGATACTTTGCGGTGCTGGAGGGTAGGAACTAGGAGCCGCTTCCGCACCCCGTGCGGCCCGATGCTAGCCGCGGCCCATGCTGGTTAAGGGGTCGCCGTCCGCCTCGGACGGATCCGCGCGCAGGTCGCCCGGTTCCGGTTCGGGCAGGCCCCCGGGGCCGGGGGCGCTGCGCCGGGAAGAGTCGCTCAGTCCCGGGTTGTCGCCGGGATCCGGGCTTTCACCTGGCGCAGGGGACCCGTGTGGGTCATCTAGGGGCGGTGTGCCCGCCAGGTCCTCAACGGCGGTCCTGGCCGGTTGGGAAGCCTTTAGGTGCCAAGTTCCATCATCAGGGCGGGCAGTTCATCAGCCAGTTCACGGGCCAGGTACCCGAGGCTACCGAACCGGCTCGCCAGCCTGTCGCCGGCGGCGGCATGGAGGTGGGTGCCCCAGCACGTCGCCTGTGCATCCGATGTTCCCCGGGCGCGCAGGCCTGCGATGGTACCGGCCAGGATGTCCCCGCTGCCGGAGGTGCCCAGGCCGCCGTAGCCGGTGGTGATTTCCCACAGCTGGATATTCCCGGTTCCGGGGGCGTTCCCCGGGCTTCCGCCCTCCTTCCCGCCCGGACCGGGGTCGGCGATGACACCCTGGCAACTCACCACGGCACCGTAACGCCGGGCAATTTCCGCAACGTCCCGGTGCAGGTCCTCGACCTCCCGTCCCAGCAGGACTCCGGATTCGGTGACGTTCGGGGTCAGGATGAGCCGCCCTGCCCATGGTCCGAGTTCGCCGAGGAGCCCCGGAAGGCAGCCCAAAGCGTAGGCGTCGAGTACCAGCGCCGGCCTGCTGGCGGAGCCGCCGGGGTTTCTTCCGTCGCCGCCGGCGTTCCCGGAATCCAGTTTCAGCAGCTCCCTCAGGAGGGACTCCGCTTCGTCCATGTCGTCCAGGCCCGGTCCCACCAGGACGGCCGCGGCTTTGTCCAGTTCTTCGGCCAGGACCGATACCCCGGAACCTTCGACGGCGCCCTCGTCCGTTTCCGCGAGGCCCACCACCCCCGCTTCCGGCAGGGCCACCGCAACCTGCACCGCGGTGGAACCGGCGACTGCCAGGGTCAGCCGGCCCGCGCCGGCGCGCAGGGCCGCCGTGCCCGCCAGAAGCGCCGCGCCGGGGGTCTTCCGGGCTCCGCCGATGACCAGCACGGATCCGCGGTCGTCCTTGCCCGATCCGCCGCCCGGAAGCGGCCAGTCGCGCAGCAGGGTGGGCGTGACCGGCTGTGCCGACGGTTTGCTATGCGGGGTGGACATTGGCATCTCCCGCATGTTCGGTCACCGGCACGCCTTCGCTGACCAGGTGGTCGGCCATGTTGAAGCTCTCCAGGATCCAGGGCCCGGCTCCGTCAGGGCGGACGAACCGCGTGAGGGAAGCGTTGAGGATGGTGGACGTCGCGGCAATATCGAGGAGTTCCGGTTCGGTGAGCCCTTCCAGGATGTAGCGGAACAGCAGGATCAGGGCGTCATGGCACACGAGCATGATCCGGCCGCCGCCGGGTTGCCGTTCAAGATCGGCCAGGAGGGAGCGGAGCCGTAGCACGACGTCTGCCCAGGACTCGCCGCCGGGTGGCCGGTAGTAGAACTTCCCCAGCCAGCGCCGCCGCGCCGCCTCCTCCGGCAGCCGGGCCTCCACGCCCGCGGAGGTCAGCATGTCCAGGATGCCCAGTTCCCTGTCGCGGAGCCGTTCGTCAATGAGGATACCTGCGGGCCAGCCGCCGGTTTTCACGGCGAGCTCGGCCGTCTGCCGGGCGCGGACGTAGGGCGAAGACCACACCCCCGCGGGCCGCTGATCCTCCGGAAAATCAGCGAACAGCCTGCCCAGGGCGAGGGCCTGATCGCGTCCGGTGGCGGAAAGTTCCACATCGGCGTCCCGGGCCGGAACGTCGATGACGTGGGCTCCGGCCTGTCTGGCCATCGTCGCGGCCACGTTCCCCGCGCTCTCGCCGTGACGCACCAGCACAAGCTCGGTCAGTCCCGTTCCCGTGGGACCTCTTCGGGAAGAATTGCGGTCATAGGATTGCGGCATTGCTACCCCCTTGGTCCGGGCCCGTTTCCCGGGCCGCGTGCGCCCTCATTGGCTGCGTATAGCTCAGGAAAGCCCACGTTACTACTGCCTGTGAGTCCTTGTCGCGGTAATCAGGGAAGGCTAGGCTGGCCACCCATCAGCCTGCACGTCTCCGCTATCCCACGAGGCGGACCCCGAAGAACGGACCAAACATGAGCACCTACCACCCGGAGAACGACCCCTCGAATCCGGACCGGCCCGGCAGCGCCGAAGCGGCCTCCGGGCGGCCGGAAACTGACAAAACGGAAGCAAAAGACCGGGCATCCAAGGACCCGGCGGCCACCGCGAACCCCGACCCGCTGGAAGGCAACATCACCGGACTGGAGCCCGGCGGCGGTGTTCCGCCCGGCGAAACGCCACCAGCGGAAGACTCCATGAGCGGCGACCAGGGGCACGAGGAATAGCTGGATCCTGGCCGCGGAGGGCTATTGTCGACGGATGAAGGGTGCCGTAACCACAGACGTCGAAGCCGGAGGCCTCCGCGGTCGGATGTACGCTTCGCGTGCCACATCGGACGTCCGGCCCCGCGCGGACGCCCCGACCTTTGTCCTCATCCACGGGATCGGCGTCTCCCACCGCTACCTTGTCCGGCTGCACCACGTCCTGGCCGGGGTGGCGGACACTATCTCGATCGACCTTCCGGGCTTCGGCTCCACTCCGCGCCCGGACCGCCAGCTCATGGTGGCGGACCAGGCAGCCTTTATCCATGACGTCCTGGATCAGGCCGGGGTGGGGCTGCGGGTCCTGGTGGGCCACTCCATGGGGGCTCAGTTCGTCCTGGAAGCCGCCCTGCAGCGGCCGGAACAGGTGCCGCACGTGGTGCTGATGGGACCCGTGGTGGATGTCCGGCGCCGCACGCTGCCCCGCCAGATCCTGGCGCTGACCAAGGACGCGCTCCTCCATGAAACCCCCGGTTCGAACGCCTTGGTGTTCAGTGACTACCTGCGTTGCGGGCCACTCTGGTACCTCAAGGAGCTGCGGGTCATGATGAACTACCGGACCGAGGAGCGGATCCGCGGGCTAACCACGCCTGTGATGATCCTTCGCGGCGCTTCCGACCCCATCGCAACAGGGGAGTGGTGCCGCATCCTTGCGCGGCGCGCACCGGCGGGGACGCTGGTGGAGGTCCCCGGCTGCGGTCACGTAGTCCAGCACACCGGCACGGCCCAAGTGGCCGACGCGATCACCGGCTTTACCGGCCTCCCCGGCTCCGGTGCCCCGGAACAGACCGTGAACCGTCAGTAGTCCTGCCCGTCCGGCCGCCTCGTAGCGTCTGCTACGTTACACGTCAGGCAAGCGCTTTCCGGGAGATGCTGGCAGGATAGACACATGCGCATTCTCATTGCTCCGGACAAGTTCAAAGGGTCACTTACCGCTGCCGAGGCGGCCAGCGCCATCGCCGAGGGGGCGCTGCGCGTCTATCCGGATGCGGTCGCCACGCAATTCCCCGTGGCCGACGGCGGGGAGGGCACCCTGGAAGCTGCCGTCGCCGCCGGCTACGAGGAACGGCTGAACGCCGTCGTCGGTCCCATTCTGGCGCCCATCGGTGCCGCCTGGGCCCTCCGCAAGGATGCGTTCGGCGGTGCAACCGCAGTGATTGAGACCGCCCAGGCATCGGGGCTCGCGCACATGGAACCTACGCCCGCGAATGCGCTGCGCGCCCACAGCTACGGCTGTGGCCAGCTGATCGCTGCCGCACTGGACGCCGGAGCCTCGGAAATCGTGCTGGGGGTGGGCGGCTCTGCCATGACCGACGGCGGCAGCGGCGCTTTGCGCGCCCTGGGCCTGAAGCCGCTGGACGCGGCCGGAAACGTGGTTCCCCTGGGCGGCGGTTCCCTCGTGGACGTTGTGGACGTGGATGTGTCGGGCCTGGACCCCCGGCTGGGGTCCGTGAAGTTCCGGATCGCAGTGGATGTCCAGAACCCGCTGTTCGGAAGCGATGGAGCGGCCCACGTCTTCGGCCCGCAGAAAGGGGCCGACGCGGACGCCGTGGAGCTGCTGGACGCCGGGCTCCGCAACTGGGGTTCCGTTCTGCGGCAGGCCACGGGACGCGACGTCAACGTTCCCGGAGCCGGCGCGGCCGGGGGGTTCCCGGCGTCGTTCCTTGCCTTCAGCGGCGCCACCCTCGAAGGCGGCTTCGCCCTGGTGGCGGGCCTGACCGGCCTTGCCGGCCAGCTGGCTGAGGCTGACCTGGTGATCACCGGTGAAGGGTCAATGGACTCGCAGTCGTTGACCGGCAAGGCCCCGATTGCCCTGGCGGACGCAGCACGCGAGCGGGGCATCCCGGTCATAGTGGTGGCCGGTCGCATCCTGGTCACCCCGGAGGACCTTGCCGAGCACGGCGTGGTGGCCGCGGCTCAGTTGCTGGACGTCGCAACCAGCCCGGAAGACGCCATCGCCAACGCCGCGAAGTACCTCACCTGGGCCACAAGCCAGGTCCTCGAAGGGGCCTGACGCGGCACCCCAGGATTGCAGCTAGGCGCCGGTCTCGTAGTGCGGTTCCGCCACAGGTTTGGACTCGGGGGAGCCCCGTTCGCGCAGGTAGACAGAAGCCCCGACCAGGACGGCTACGGCCAGGAATTCGCTCTGCCAGTTCTGGAATGACTCAAACCAGAACCGGCTCGTGGCGAGGTAGCCAAGGAGCGTCACGCCAGGCTGTCCGTGGCTTTGCTGCTCCTGGCTGTATTCCTCACTGCCGCCGACGGCATGGAGGGTGAAGGATGCGAGGAACAGCAGCAGGAACATGATCGACAGTGAGTGTTCGTACAACTTGAGCACCACCCCTCCACGGCGCACAGGCCACGGAGTGGAGGCCTTCACCGTTGCGTTCCGAGGGTCCTGGTCCTGCGGCGCTGTGCGGTCCATCGGTTTGGATTCCGAGGAGCCCTTCTGGAAGAGGAAGACCGTCAGGATGACATACATGCCCATCTGCAGGAATTCCGATTCCCAGTTCTCGAAGGTCGCTTCCAGGAATGCGCCGGTGGCAAGGTAGCCGGCAATTCCTACTGCCGGCTGTCCGTGCGCGAGCTGGTCTTCGCTGTAGTCGCTTGCGCCGCTGACTATCATGCCGCTGAAGAACAGTGCGAACAGTCCAATGTTGGCAAGCATCAGCCCGTGTTCCTTAACCCACTTCTTCATGGCGCCTCCCGGAGGGTTTGATTGGATTCTGGCGCAGGTCCCGCCCCGGCACTGTGCTTAAACCTTCGATGCCCGTTTGAGGAGCCAGTTCGGCACGAGGACAAGCAGCAGGACCATGGCGGCGAGGAGTCCTCCGCCTGCGAGGAGTCCGGCATCCCGCCCGGCGGTCACATCGAACACGAGTGACGCCGTTCCCGCGCTGAGGAGTGCGACGCCGGTAAGCGCCACTTTTGCTATCCGGTCCGCACTCGAGACGAGCGTCTTCTTGAGCTGCTTACGGAAGAGCCTGCGGTGCACGCTGACCGGAAGGAGAATGACGGCGGTGGTCAGTGCGGCAAGGATCACGTTGGCCAGATAGAGCCCCACCTGGTAGTCGTCCAGTGTCTTGAACCGCTCCTGGAAAGGAATGGTCAGGAGGAAACCCGCGAGGATCTGCACTCCCGTCTGCAGTACCCGGAGCTCCTGGATCAGCTCTCCCCAGTTGCGGTCCATCTGCTGATTGACGGATTCGTTCCTGCCGTCGCCAACCACCGCGTCGCCTTCTGACATGGGCTCACCTCCGGGCCTGGCACGCCGCCGCGCGCAACTAACTCTCAACCTAGGCTTGAAGCCTTCGTCAAGCAATACTCCGTTTGCAGGGCAATACTAAGTTTGCTGACTAATTTGTCCAAAACGATGGACTTGCCCTGTCTGCTGGGATAGTTTCGAAGGGCCGGTCACGGACCGGACCCAGCACAAAACCGAGACGCTAGCGAGGTGGACTATGACGGACAACAAGAAGGACCACCAGCCGCGGGACCCCAGGACGGGCTACCACGAGGGGCCGTTCCCGGAGCAGGTCCAGGAGCAGCCCGGGCTTACGGCTCCCATGGAGCCGCAGCCGGACCACGGCGAGGAAAGCTACGAGGGAAGCAGCGCGCTCACCGGTAAGGCGGCGCTCATCACCGGCGGGGATTCCGGGATCGGCAGGGCCGTGGCCATTGCGTTCGCCCGCGAGGGGGCCGACGTCGCGATTTCCTACCTCCCGGAAGAGGAAGCCGACGCCCAGGACACGGCGGCGTGGATCCGCAAGGCCGGGCAACGGGCCCTGTTGCTGCCGGGCGACGGCCGCAGCGAAGAGTTCAGCACCCGGATCGTGGCGGATACCCTGGCGGAGTTCGGCAGGCTGGACGTGGTGGTGCTGAACGCGGCCTACCAAAAGAACCGCGACAGCTTTGAGACGCTTCCCACTGAGGAATTCGACCGCGTCTTCAAGACGAACCTGTATTCCCTGCTCTGGACGGCCAGGGCGGCAGTGCCCCACCTCAAGGCGGGCGCATCCATCATCACCACCGCCTCCATCCAGGCTTTCAACCCGTCGCCGGGGCTCATCGACTACGCCATGACGAAGGGCGCCCAGGTCGCCTTCACCAAGGCGCTGGCCCAGGAGCTTGGCCCCAAGGGCATCCGGGTCAACGCCGTTGCACCCGGACCCATCTGGACGCCGCTGATTCCCGCCACTGAATGGCCGGAAAAGCTGCCGAAGTTCGGCCAGGACACTCCCCTCGGGCGGGCGGGACAGCCCGCGGAGCTCGCTGCAGCCTACGTCCTGCTTGCTTCCGACCACGGCTCCTACATCTCCGGGGCAGTTCTTCCGGTGACAGGCGGTAAGGGCCTCTAGCGCTTGCCACAGACTTTCCATTCACGCCCGACTACCCAGGAGGAACGACATGACGCAGGAGAACCAAGGCACGCCCATCGAGGAAGAAGGCGGCTACGGAACGCCCACAGTCGAGCAGGAAATGGGCGGCGCGGACACGAAGAAATTCGCCCAGCCGCGTGAGGAAGAGGCCTTCGACGCGGCCGGCCTGAGCCAGGACAGCCCCGACGGCGAAACCTACCCCGCCGGGGTGCCTGACCTCAGCCAGTTCGGCGCCGAGGACCAGGACAGTGCAGGAGAACCCGGAGCAGGACGCTTCGGAGGAACGGAGGACCAGATGAACGCAGAAAACGAAAGCGCAGACCCCGGCTTTGAGCCGGAGAACACCGAGCCGGAGAACACAGGGCAGTCAGCCGAAGGCGACGTCGCAGTGCCGTCCGCGGATGCGGAGATGGATGAGTCCAATACGGAGGATCCCGACGCCGGACGGCCGTTCTCCTCGGAACCTAACCCGGACGCGGCCGGGATTCCGGACGGCAGCGGCACCGACCTGCCGGACAGCAAGGCGCCCAAGGACCGCGGCGACGACAGTTTCGACGCCGGATAATTCGGCGTCGGCTTAACAGCCCGGGCGGGCGGCTGCACTGCGGCCGCCCGCCCGCGTTTTTAAGGGCGCTTTTTCGGCGTCCGCTTGGCCGCGGCGTTGATTGCGGCCTTGACTGCCGGGGGCAGCCCCGCCTGTTCGGTTTCCGGTTCCGCGACGCTGCCGCGGGCCTTCGCGATCGCCTTCATGCCGTGGTAGATCACCAGCGCGGCAGCTGAGCCCAGCGCGATGCCGGTGAACGTCAGTTCGCCGATGGTCCAGGTGTAGTTGGCGATGCCGATAATCAGGGCCACCGCTGCGGTGGTCAGGTTGACCGGGTTGGAGAAGTTGACCTTGTTCTGGACCCAGATCTTGACGCCCAGGATGCCGATCATGCCGTAGAGCATGGTGGCGGCCCCGCCCAGCACCCCCGGGGGAACCGTGGCGATCAGTTCGCCGAATTTGGGGGAGAAGCTCAGGACGATCGCGAAGATGCCGGCCACCCAGTAAGCCGCCGTCGAATACACTTTTGTGGCGGCCATGACACCGATGTTTTCGGCATAGGTGGTGGTTCCGGAACCGCCGCCGAAGCCGGCCAGCACCGTGGCGGCACCATCCGCCATCAGGGCGCGGCCGGACACGCCGTCGAGGTTCTGGCCGGTCATGGCGGACACGGACTTCACGTGGCCGATGTTTTCGGCAACCAGCACCAGCACCACGGGAACGAAGAGGCCCACCACGCCAAGGTGGAATTCGGGAGTCTGGAAATGCGGCAGCCCCACCCACGCGGCAGCGTCCATTTTGGCGTAGTCCACCTCGCCGCGGATCATGGCCACCAAGTAGCCCACCACCACGCCCACCAGGATGCTGAGCCGGCCCAGGATGCCCTTGAACAGCACGCTGACCAGGATGATGGTGGCGAGGGTGATCGCCGCGGTGACGGGGGCGGCGTCGAAGTTGTTTTTCGCGGCCGGCGCCAGGTTCAGCCCGATTAGGGCCACAATGGCACCGGTGACGATGGGGGGCATCAGGCGGTTGATCCAGCCGGCCCCGAATTTTTGGACCACGGCGCCGATGACGGCCAGCCCGGCGCCCGCGAGAACCACGCCGCCCAGTGCGCCGGGAATCCCGAACTGCTGCTGGGAGGCCATGATCGGGGCAATGAAGGCAAAGCTCGAACCGAGGTAGCTGGGCACCCTGCCCTGCGTAATCACCAGGAAGAGCAAAGTTCCAATGCCGGAGAAGAACAGTGTGGTGGCCGGCGGCATGCCGGTAATGATAGGCACCAGGAACGTGGCACCGAACATGGCCACCACGTGCTGCATTCCCACCCCGATGGTGAGGGGCCAGGTGAGCCGTTCACCGGGTGCCACCACCTCACCGGGCCGGACCGACTTTCCGTTGCCGTGAAGCTTCCATTTGGTACCAAGCATGCTCATGGCCGGGAGCCTTTCAAAGAAAATGGGTGTCGGGAGCGGGGAAGGAATCTTCCGGAGCAACATTACCGCGCGGGCCGTGCAGTTCGCCGCTGTGTGGAACGTCACGCGCGGTCGCGGGAAGAGGAAAGATTCGCTTGAAGTTGCAACTATGGAGAGCAGAACCGCCGGCCGCCTCCGGGTGCGCAGGCCCAGCGAAAGGTAGGCAGATGACAATTGCCCATGAAGAAGCAGTGATCGACGCAGCCGCAGTGGACGCGATCTTCGCCGAAGCCCGTACGGCCAACACCTTCACCGGAGAGGTCACGGACGAGCAGGCCCGCGCCATCTACGAGCTGACCAAGTTTGGCCCCACCGCGTTCAACTCCCAGCCGCTGCGCGTCACGTATGTTCGCTCCGACGAGGCCCGCGCACAGCTGGTGGCGGCCCTCTCTTCAGGTAATCGCGCCAAGACGGCGTCCGCCCCGCTTGTGGCCGTACTCAGCTACGACACCGCCTGGCAGGACCAGTGGGACAACTTCCTTCCCGGCTACAACGCGCCCAAGGCCATGTACGACGCCGCACCGGAACTTGCGGCGATCACGGGCAACAACAACGCCCACCTGCAGGCCGGCTACTTCATCCTGGCCGTCCGCTCGCTCGGTTTCGCGGCCGGCCCCATGACAGGCGCCGACTTCTCCGCCATTGACGCGGCGTTCTTCCCCGCCGGGGACCAGAAGAGCTTCCTGGTGGTCAACATCGGCCAGCCCGGTCCCGACGCCTGGGGCGCAGCAAAGCCGAAGTTCGCCTACGAAGATGTGGTCCGCACCGTCTAAGTCCGCACCCGTCCCGGGCGGTCCCGCAACGGCTCAGCAAGCGGCCCGCCGCGCTAAGAGGCCCCCGGCACGATGGGGGACACGCCGGAGGCACTCTGGACAACATTTCTGCGGTTGAGTGCACGGCATGTATCCGGGGCCAGTTCCCATTTTAGTCAAAATCGCCACTCTGGCTACTGTGCCCGCGCTCCCGCGGGGACGGCGCAGGCTGAACGGCGCCGTGGCACACTGGCCCTATGCGCAACCTGATTCTGGTGGCCTTCACCGAGCCCGTCTCTGACGGGCTCGTCTTTCCCCGCGACGACTGGCCCCTGCATATCACCCTGGTGAGGTTCGACGTCGAGATGAAGTCCGGCGACGCCGGTACCGGCGGCGAGGTGGGGAACGGCGGCGGCGGCGGGCACGTCGCCGGCCTCGACGACCGGATTGCCGGCCTTATCGACGAGCCCGTACGGGCTGCCCTCGGTTCGCGGCTCACCATTGGCGAGGATGCCGGCTTCGGCCGGCAGGAGTCCGTCCCGGTCAGCCTCGTCGAGCCCAGCCGGCCCTTGCAGGACCTTCACGAGTCACTCGTGGGAACCGTTATGGGGCTGCCGGGCCGCGTGCCCACGCCGCACCACATCCTGGAAAACTACCGTCCCCATGTGTCCCATCACGGGGACAAGCGCCCTCGGCCGGGCGACGTCGTCGTACTGGACCGCGTCGCCCTGGTGGACATGGCGCCGGACGGAAACCATTCCGTCCGTCGCATCCTCCATCTGTGGGAACTTACGAAATAACCCCGTCAACCAGGGCCTTGGCCTCAGCCTGGACCTGCTTGAGGTGATCGGCGCCCTTGAACGACTCTGCGTAGATCTTGTAGACGTCCTCGGTGCCGGACGGGCGGGCGGCGAACCAGGCGTTTTCCGTGACCACCTTCAGGCCGCCGATGGACGCGCCGTTGCCGGGAGCCTCGGTGAGCTTGGCCGTGATCGTTTCGCCGGCGAGCTCGGTGGCGGTGACGTCGGACGGGGAAAGCTTGCCGAGCGCCGCTTTCTGCTCGCGCGTTGCTGCGGCGTCGATCCGGGCATAGACGGGATCGCCGAACTGGTCAGTGAGTCCCTTGTAGAGCTGCGAGGGTGACTTGCCGGTGACGGCGGTGATTTCCGAAGCCAGCAGCGCCAGCAGGATGCCGTCCTTGTCGGTGGTCCACACACTGCCGTCCATCTTGTTGAAGGAAGCGCCAGCGGATTCTTCGCCGCCGAACGCGCCCTCGCCGGACAACAGCCCGGGAACAAACCACTTGAAACCCACCGGCACCTCGACGAGCTTGCGGCCAAGGCTTTCGGCCACACGGTCGATGATGGACGACGAGACCAGGGTCTTGCCGATCACGGACTGCGGGTTCCAGCCGGTGCGGTGGCGGTAAAGGTAGTCGATGGCCACGGCGAGGTAGTGGTTCGGGTTCATCAGGCCGCCGTCCGGTGTGACAATCCCGTGGCGGTCAGCGTCGGCGTCGTTGCCGGTGGCGACGTCAAAATTTGCGCCGCTGGACATGCGGTTGATCAGTGAGGCCATTGCCGACGGGGAGGAGCAATCCATCCGGATCTTTTCGTCCCAGTCCAGGGTCATGAAGGCCCACTGCGGGTCAACCGTGGGGTTCACCACGGTGAGGTTCAGGTGGTGGCGCTCGCCGATCTCGCCCCAGTAGTCCACCGAGGCGCCGCCCATGGGGTCGGCGCCGATCCGGACGCCGGCCTCGCGGATGGCGTTGAGGTCCAGGACGGACGGGAGATCGTCCACATAGCTGCTGAGGAAGTCGAACTTGCCGGTGGTCTCAGCCGCCAGCGCATCGGCTACCGGGATGCGCTTGACGCCCCGGAGTCCGTTTTCAAGGAGTTCGTTGGCCCGGTTGGCAATCCAGCCGGTGGCGTCCGTGTCAGCGGGTCCGCCGTGCGGCGGGTTGTACTTGAAGCCGCCGTCTCCGGGCGGGTTGTGGCTGGGAGTGACCACGATACCGTCAGCCTGGGGTGCGCCGGCAGGGGCGTTCCGGTTGTGGGTGAGGATGGCGTGGCTCAGCGACGGCGTGGGCGTGTAGCCGTGACGGGCGTCGATCAGCACGTTCACGCCGTTTGCTGCCAGCACCTCGAGTGCGGAGTTCTGTGCCGGTTCGCTGAGGGCGTGGGTGTCCTTTGCCATGTACAGCGGTCCGGTGATGCCCTGGCCGGCGCGGTATTCCACGATCGCCTGGGTAATGGCCACGATGTGGGGCTCGTTGAACGAAGCCTTCAAGCTGGATCCCCGGTGGCCGGAGGTGCCGAACGCAACGCGCTGGCCCGGATCGCTCAGATCGGGGGAAACATCGTAGTACGCATCCAGGAGCGCAGTGAGGTCAACAAGGTCTTGGGGTTGGGCAACTGTGCCCGCGCGGCTAGCCATGGCACCAGCATGCCAGACGACGGCGGGACGCAACACGCTTTGTCCGGAATCCGGGCCCTATGACGCCGAATTTCATCCGGCATTTACCAATTCATTCCTCTTTGCATTTATTTGGGGGCAGTAATTGGCTGTGAAAAAGCGAGTGGCCGCGCCAAAACTACCTATATACCGGCCATCCCGCGGCTGCTAATTTTCTAAACAAATCACGACGGCGGGCCCTCCGCCGCCGTCAGCGTTGCGGCGAATCCAAGGGGAGGACATTCCATGGCAGCAGGCGAGGGAGCGTCAGAACAGTCACGGTTGGCCGCGGAACGGATTGCGCGGCTCAAACGCCAATTGGACCATGCCGAACGCGCGGCCGAAACGTGGGGCGCCGGGGCGGAGGGGGAGCGCCGCACTGCCGGCCGGCTGGGCCGGCTGACCCCGGACGGCTGGTTCATGCTGCACGACGTTCACTGGCCCGGCCGGCCGCTGGCCAACCTCGACCACGTCCTGGTGGGGCCGGGCGGCGTTGTGGTGGTGGATGCCAAGAACTGGTCTGGCACCGTTGAGGTCAGGGACGGCATCCTGAGGCAGAACGGCTACTCGCGGAACCCGGCAGTGGAGGGCGCCCTGGGGCAGGCGGCAGCCGTGGCCGCACTGCTCGGCGCGCCGCACCGGCGCCTGGTCCGCTCCATCATTTGCCTCACCGGCCACCCCGACTTTGCAGAGGTAACAGAATCCGGAATCGAAGTGCTGGGCATCAACCGCGTGGTGGCACGGATTGCGGCGCTCCCGGCGGTGCTTGATCCGCAGACGGTGGTTGGCCTGTATTCGCACCTGGGACAGCAACTCACGCAGCCCCAGGCGCCTGCAGTGCCGGACGTCCGCGGGAACGCGGCCCGCCATCCCGCACCTCGTCCGTACCAGCGCGGGGCTTATCCATCGCCGGTGCCGGCGCGCGTCGGATACCGGTCCGCGGCGAGTCCCCCGCAACTCGGAAACCAAGCCTCCGCGGGCAAGCTGGCAGCCTTTTTGTGGAGCCTGCTGGTCCTGGGGATCGTGGCGTTCTCGCTCTCGGCGCCGCTCTGGAGCCGGTAGTCCGGCTGGCCGGCATATCACGGGTGTATCACGGCAGCGCCCGCCCGGGCGACGCGTTGGTAGGCTGGTTATAGCCACCAAAAAAGGGATTTCCCAATGACGAACCAGCCTGCCCCCGGCGACGAGGGGACGCCCCAGGGCTACCAGCCGCCGTCGTATATTCCACCCCAGGGATCACAGCCCGTGCCGCCTGGTGCCCCTTATGGTGAGCAGCCCGGATTTGGCCAGCAGCCCGGGCCGTACGGCCAGCCGGGGTATGGCCAACCGGAATACGGCCAGCAGCCCGGGCCGTATGGCACCGCCTATGGGCAGCCGTCCTATTACGGGATGCCACCCGAGCCCAAGGGCCTGAGCATCGCCAGCCTGTGTTGCGGCATCGCGGTGTTCCTCGGACTGGGTCTTTTCATCCTGCCGCAGCTTGCCGCAGTGATCCTGGGGCATCTGGCCTTGCTCCGCGAGCCTGCCGGCCGCGGACTCGCCATAGGAGGCCTGGTCCTCGGCTACATCGGCCTGGCGCTGACGGCGATTGTACTGACATTTGCCGTGGCGGCGATCTTCGCGGCGGCCAACGCCGGGTACGGGTACTAGGCGGGTTCAGTCCGTCCAGTCCCGCACCCCGGCATCGGCTCAGCGTACGCCGGCCATCAGCTTCTTGATGGCCGGCGAGGCGGCAGCGAGGCCGACGGCCAGCACCATGGCCGTGCCGCCGATACCGGTAAAGTACGGCAGTTCGTCGTCCGGGTTATACAGCCCGGACAGTATGCCGGCCAGGGTGGTGCCGAGCGAAACGGACAGGAAGAACAGGGCCACCATCTGCGTATGGAAGGCCTGGGGTGCCAGTTTGGTGGTGACGGACAGCCCGATGGGGGAGAGGAAAAGCTCCGCCAGGGTGAACAGGAACAGGATGCCCACCAGTGCCAGGAGGGGCGTCTTGCCGCTGCCGGCCAGCGGAATGAAGGCCAGGAAGGCCAGGCCCATCACGAACAGGCCGATGGAGAACTTCAGGGCCGATCCGGGTTGCTTGTTGCCCATCCGGGTCCACAGGGCCGCCATGACGCCGGCAAAGATGATGATGAACACCGGGTTGATCGACTGCACCCAGGCGGCAGGCATCTCCCAGCCGAAGAGGTTCCGGTCCAGCTTCTCCTCTGAGTACACGGCAATGAACGTGAACTGCTGCTGGAACAGTGCCCAGAACGCCGCGGAGGCGATGTACAGCGGGATGAAGGCCACCACGCGCTTGCGCTCGACGCCCGTCACCTTCCTGCTGGAGAAGATCAGGCCGAAGTAGAGCACGGAAGCGCCGATGGCCGCGTACGCCATGGACATGGCCAGGTTCTCGGCGTTCACGGCGCCGGTGGCCAGGAGAACCGCCACCACGGCGGCGATGCCCAGGAAGATCAGCCCGTATCTGGTGCGTTGGGCCGCAGGGAGCGGGTTGGGCACGTGGTGCGCCGCTTCGGGGAGCTTCCCGCGTCCCATCGCGTAGATGCCCAGGCCAAGGGCCATTCCGACGGCGGCGGCGCCGAAGCCCCAGTGGAACCCCCGGCTTTCCTGCAGCCAGCCGGTAACCAGCGGGCCGATCAGCGCGCCGGCGTTGATGCCCATGTAGAAGATGGAGAAGCCTGCGTCGCGGCGTTCGTCCTTCTCCCCGTACAGGGTGCCCACCAGCGCGGTGGCATTTGCCTTGAGGCCGCCCGAGCCGACGCCCACCAGCACCAGGCCGGCGATGAGTCCGGGAATGCCCGGGACAAGCGCCAAGGCGATGTGGCCCGCCATGATCAGGACGGCCGAGCCGAACAGGACCCGTTCCGAACCGAAGAGCCGGTCGGCCAGCCACGCGCCCAGAATGGTGGAGAGATAGACTCCGCCGCCGTAGGCGCCCACCAGGCCGGCGGCCAGGCCCTGCTCGATTTCGAGGCCGCCCTGCGCGGCCGTGAAGTACATGTAATAGAGGAGGATGCCCTGCATCCCGTAGAAGGAGAAACGCTCCCACATTTCTACGGAGAAGAGGCTGGCCAGCATCTTTGGGTGGCCAAAAAATGACGTATCGCCCGGCGTTGTAGCGGGGCGGTCGGATAAATGAGTTGTGCTCATTTACTTAAGGGTGGCACCCGGCCGCGCGATTGTCACATTGCCGCTGGCAGGAAAGCAAGGCGGACACGCCGTCAGAACCCGATCTGCGCCGCCACCTGCAGCAGTACCTTCTCGGATCCCGCCGGCCCCACCAGCTGGATGCCCATGGGCAGTCCGGCGCCGGGTAAGCCCCCCGTCCAGTGCACGGGAATGCTGATGGCGGGCAGGCCGCACACGTTGACCATGCTGGACCACGGGGCGTACTCACATTGCTTCCGGTAGTCGCCGTCCGCGTCGCCGGCCCATTCCGAGGCGGGCCAGTAACCGTCACCGTGTGAGGCCCCCGTGAACCAGCCGACGGGGCGGGGGGTTTGGGCGAGTGCCGGCATCAGCATGAGGTCCCACTGCGCATACTGGGCTACGGTGTCCCGTTCAAACTGCCGCAGGAAGCCCAGGGCTTCGTTGAGTTTTGACGCGCTCCGCTGCTGTGCGCGCCGCCGGAACGTGCGCGTCAGCGGGGTCAGGAGTGCTTCGCGTTGCGGCGCAATCCGGGCGCTCCCGACGCCGGCGGTCCACGCCGTGGTGAACGCATCCGGGTAGCGGTTGTCATACCGGACGGCCGCTTCGGCGGTGGAGTGGCCGGCCGCTTCCAGCAAGCGGACGCCTTCGTTGAGCGCATCCATGGCTTCCGCAGCGGGCGTAAACGGAAAAATAGCCTGCCACGGGCTGTCCAGGCTCACGCCAATCCGCAGCGGGCCCGGCGGCCGGGACACAGACGCAAGGTATCCGTCGGCTTCGGGCTCGGCCACCAGCGCGTCCAGCATCAGGGCGGCATCCCCGGCCGACCGGGCCAGCGGGCCTGCCACCACCAGCCGGGCCGGATCGCCGGTGCTTTCACCGGCCGGGACGAGCCCGCGCCCCGGTTTCAGACCCACCAGGCCGCAGGCCGCCGCAGGGATCCTCACTGAGCCGCCGCCGTCGGACCCCGGAGCGAACGGAACCAGGCCGGCGGCCACCGCGGCGGCGCTTCCGCCCGAGGATCCGCCCGAGCTGCGGCTCAGCGCGTGCGGATTGCGCGACGGCGGTGCGATCAGGTTTTCGCTGTAGGCGGTCAGTCCGAACTCCGGAACCTGGGTCTTGCCCAGCGAGATGGCACCGGCGCCCCTCAACACCGCCGCCAACGCACCGTCCACGGACGCAGGTTTGTGCTCCAGGGCCGCGCTCCCGTGAGTGGTCACCACACCGGCCACATCCGTCAGGTCCTTGAAGGCCACCGGCATGCCGTGGAGCAGCGGAAGCTGCCCGGCTGATCGGGCGTAGCGTGCGTCCGCATCCGCGGCATCCGCCAGGGCCTGTTCCCCGGTCACGGTGATGAAAGCGCCGAGGCCTGGATTCAGGGCTTCGATCCGGGCGAGGAAATGCTCCGTTACCTCCCGGGCGGAGAGCCCGCCCGAGTGCAGGGCGTCACGGAGCCCGACCGCTGATAGTTCGTGGATGTCAGCCAAGGAAACGGGCCTCCAGCCGCTCTTCGGCGGCGGTCGCGGCGCCGCCACCTTGGATATGGCGGGTGACGCGGTAGGCTGCCTTGCCCCGCACTTCGGTGACCGCCTCCGCCAGGTGAGTGCCGAAATAGACCAGCCCCGCGCCGTCGTCCGTGCAGTGGGTTTCGCCCAGCGTGCCGTCGGCCACCAGCCGGTGCACCAGCGGGCGGCGCTGGACCTCCGAGTCGTAGTGCACTCCGTTGGCATACGGCAGGAACCCCAGGGCGTTGGTCACCGGTCGCAGCTGCGGGCCGTACGAATCGGTGGTGCCGCCCTGGAACCAGCAGATGGACCCTGCCGAGACGCCGGCGAGGACCACGCCTGCTTCCCACACGCGCCGCAGGATTCCGTCGAGACCGTGCGCCCGCCAGACTGCCAGGAGGTTCACCACCGAACCGCCGTTGACCCACACCACGTCCTGTTCCAGGAGGTGCGCTTCCGGGTCGTCGATGCTGGGCATGGTGAAGAGATTGAGGTGGCTGAAATCGAAGCCGGCTATTTTGGCGGCCTGGTCCAGTTCCGCGTTGAAAGAGCGCTGGTCACCCGCCGCAGTGCCGATGTGCGTCACGCGCGGGGCGCGCCCGGTGACGCCGGAAAGTTCGACGGCGTGGTGCAGCAGGGCGTCAAACTCCAGCCGTGAGCGCCGGCCGGCCTTATATCCGCCGGACGTGGCCAGGATGGTTGGCTGTTGGGCTGCCATCGACGATTCTCCTTTGCGGTCCATTGAAGCGTAACGTGCCCAGGATTCGGCGTGCCCGCCTCCCGCGGAGGCTACGCTGGAGGCAGACCTGCATTCTCCGGAGAGGACTTCCATGAGCGACTTCGAAACCGTGACCGTGACCGACGTTCCCGCCGACGCCAGAATCCTTGACGTGCGGGAGGACTACGAGTGGTCGGCCGGGCACGCCGAAGGTGCCCTGCACATTCCGTTGGACCAGCTGCCGGCCCGGCTCGGCGAGCTGGACCCGGACGAGGACGTATATGTCATCTGCCGCACCGGCGGCCGTTCCTTCCGGGCGGCCAAGTGGCTTGTGGGGCAAGGCTATTCCGCGTTCAACGTGGCCGGCGGAATGGACCAATGGCTCGAGTCGGGCCTGCCGCTGGTGTCGGACAACGGCCTCAAACCCGTCATCCTCTAGCACGCGCTCCGGAACGCGCGGCGCAGCATTTCCCCATAGGCCGCCCACGGGGCGGCCTTGACATGATCACGAAGGACAGTCCATGCCCGCCCAACCCGTCACCTACACTTTCCTCGGTCCGGAGGGAACCTTCACGGAGGCTGCGCTGATGCAGGTGCCAGGCGCAGGCGAGGCTGTCCGCATCCCCTCCTCCAACGTGAACACGGCGCTGGACAAGGTCCGTGAGGGCTCCGCCGACGCCGCCATGGTGCCCATCGAGAATTCCGTGGAGGGCGGCGTGACGGCAACCTTGGATGCCATCGCGTCCGGTGCGGAACTGAGGATCGTCCGCGAGGCACTGGTGCCCATCAGCTTTGTCCTGGTTTCCCGCCCCGGCGTGGAAATCGAGGATATTCGCCGGATCTCCACCCACGGCCACGCCTGGGCGCAGTGCCGGCTCTGGGTGGAAGCGAACATGCCTGATGTGGAATACATTCCTGCCTCCTCCACGGCGGCCGGGGCCATGGGGCTGCTGGACGAGGGCGGCGCACACTACGACGCCGCCATCTGCGCCCCGATTGTGGCCACTGAGCAGCCCGGACTGCATGTGCTGGCGGAGAACATTGGGGACAACCCCGGTGCCGTCACGAGGTTTGTCCTGGTCAGCCGGCCCGGGGCGCTGCCCCACCGCACCGGTGCGGACAAGACCACCGTCGTGGTTCCGCTGCCGGAGGACCGGCCGGGTGCGCTGATGGAGATCCTGGACCAGTTCGCCACCCGCGGCGTGAACCTAAGCCGCATCGAATCGCGGCCCACCGGGCAGTACCTTGGCCACTATTTCTTCAGCATCGACGCCGACGGCCACGTGGAGGACGCGCGTGTGGCCGATGCCCTGGCGGGGTTGCACCGGATCAGCCCGGCCACCCGCTTCCTGGGGTCCTACCCGCGGGCGGATGCGCAGAGCCCGGACGTGGCCCAGCACACCTCGGACGAAGCATTCCAGGCTGCACATGAATGGGTGGCGGGGATACTCAAAGGGGCATCGATCGAGCCTGTTCATGCCCCGCAAGGTTCGCCCACAGCTTAGGCAAATGCCCTTCCGGGTACTTCCCCGCCTGCACCGCAGTGCGTATGCTTGCCTGATCCATTGGGGAAGGCCTCTACCGGAAGGAGCGGGTCATGTCAGGATCCAGCAGCGATAACGACGGCCAGGGAATGATAGTCAATCCCAAGCCGACTGCCGATAACCAGGACTGGGACGGAGACGACGCAGACAGGGCGGATCGCCTGCGCTTCGAAGAGGAGCAAGCCATGATCCGTGAGCAGTCCGAAGCCCGTGCAGCGGCAAAGGCCGCAGCGGAGGCCGAAGAGAAGAAGGCCAGCGCCTAGGTCCCGGTCTCCGCAGGTGGCCTCCCTCCCGGATGCCTAATGCGGGGCCGACGCTTCCCTTGCGGGCGTTTCGCCGCCCTTGCGTTCCGGAACCCGGACCAGCAGGGACCGCGGCTCCACCTGAACCGTAACGTCGGTCGCCTCGCCGCACGGATCGCCGTCGACCTGGGTGGCCACCGGCTCGGCGCACTTGATGACGATCTTGCCGGAACGGTAATAGCTCATCACCGGCAGGTTCCCTTTGTGCTTGAACATGACCTTTGTGTACATCGCGATCCACCCGATGGCGCTGCGGGGGCTCATCACCACCACGTCCAGCATTCCGTCGTCGATCATTGCCTGCGGAATGAAGTCGATGCCGCCCGGAATGAGGCCGCAGTTGGCGAACAGCACACTGCGGATCTTCCGGGACTGTTCCGGCTGGTCGTCCAGGGCGATGGACACCTTCTTGCGCCGCCCCGGCAGATGCCGGACTCCTGCCTCCGTGTAGGCGAGCCAGCCCACCGCCTTTTTCAGCCCGTCGTTGGTGTCTCCGACGACTTCGGCATCCATGCCCATGCCGGCAATCACCAGGAATGCGTGCTCTGACGAGGCACCCGTCCGGGAGTTCCTGATACCCATGCGGGCCGTGTCGATGTGCCGCTGGTGCCCAAAGAGCGCTGTCTGGATGCTGCCGTGGAGGTCGTTGACGTCCAGGTGGATGTTCCTGGCCAGCAGGTTTCCCGTGCCCAGCGGAACCAGGCCCATGGGCACGTTCGTGCGGGCGAGCTTCTCAGCCACTACACGCACGGTGCCGTCCCCGCCGCCCACCAGGACGACGTCGGCCCCGCTTGCGACTGCCGCCTCGGCTTGCGCGTACCCGGGGTCCTCGGCAGTTGTATCGAAGAAGAGGGGGGCTTCCCAGCCGGCGGACAGGCAGGCGCGCTGGATGAGTGCACGGGCTTCCGACGATTTCGCCTTGACCGGGTTCATGACCACGGCCACCTTCTGCTGCGCCATGCCCGGATGGTGCGTGTCCTCCTGGACGGCGCTGCGCGTATGCAGCGCCTTCAGCCGCCGCACGCCCCACCAGCTGGAGACCGCGAAAGCCAGGGCCGCAGCAAGGATGAGGTAGAGCAGCCAATCGTTCATGGTGCTCCAACACTATCCCGCGCAGAGGTCCGCCCCGGCGTCCGCACGGCCCACCGCGTCATGGCGGGCGGATTCGATACTCTTGTCTGGTGATCGACGTAAAAGACCTCAGCGAAAATCCGGACAAGTTCCGTGCCAGCCAGCGCGCCCGCGGCGCCGACGAGTCCGTGGTGGATGCGATCATCTCGGCAGACGCGGCACGGCGTGCGGCTTTGATCCGCTTCGAAAACCTCCGCGCCGAGCAGAATGCGTTCGGCAAGAAGGTGGCACAGGCCAAGGGCGAGGAAAAGCAGGCCCTGCTGGCGGAGGTCAAAGTCCTGGCCGCCTCGGTCAAGGCCGCATCGGCTGAAGCCGACGTTGCCCAGGCGCAGCAGGAGGAACTGCTCCGCGCCATACCCAACCTGATTGTGGACGGCGTGCCGGAGGGCGGCGAGGACGACTACATCGTGGTCAAGACCGTCGGCGAACCCCGCGAGTTCCCCGATTTCGAGCCGAAGGACCACCTGGAAATCGGCGAGCTCATCGGCGCCATTGACATGGAGCGCGGCGCCAAGGTGTCCGGTTCACGCTTCTACTTCCTCCGCGGCGTGGGCGCCCGGCTGGAGATGGCACTCCTGCAGATGGCCATGGAACAGGCCATCGACGCGGGCTTCATCCCTATGATCACCCCCACGCTGGTCCGTCCGGAAACGATGCAGGGCACCGGATTCGACGTCAAGCACGACGCCGAGATCTACCGCCTCGCCGAAGACGACTTGTATCTGGTGGGCACCTCGGAGGTGGCCTTGGCCGGGTATCACGCGGACGAGATCCTGGACCTCTCTGCAGGCCCCATCCGCTACGCCGGCCAGAGCTCCTGCTACCGGCGCGAAGCAGGGTCGCACGGTAAGGACACCCGCGGCATCATCCGGGTCCACCAGTTCAACAAGGTGGAAATGTTCATCTACACCACGGTGGAAGAGGCCGCCGCCGAGCATGAGCGCCTGCTTGCGTGGGAAGAGGAGATGCTGGCCAAGTGCGAGCTCCCCTACCGGGTAATCGACACCGCAGCCGGCGACCTCGGCAACTCGGCGGCCCGCAAGTTCGACTGCGAAGCCTGGGTGCCCACGCAGGGCGCCTACCGCGAACTGACTTCGACCTCTAACTGCACCACGTTCCAGGCGCGCCGCCTGAACATCCGTGAGCGCGTGCTCAACGAGGACGGCGCACCGAAGGGGACCCGGGCCGTCGCCACCCTGAACGGCACGCTGGCCACCACGCGGTGGATCGTGGCCATCCTCGAACACCACCAGAACGAGGACGGCTCGGTGAACGTCCCGAGGGCACTCCAGAAGTACCTCGGCGGCCTGGAAGTACTGCCGGTACTGTAGTTCCCGGATTTTCCCTAGGTAAACACCCACAGTGTGGACAAACTGTGGGTGTTTACCACAAGTTCACAGTGGCTGTGGCGTGCGTCCTAGCGGGTGTCCCGGGGCGTCTGCTGTACTAGGTGAATGACAACATTGACTGAAACCTCAGTCGCTGGCAACGACGACCAGCGAAACAACGGCAAGAACGACCCCGCCCAGAAGCTCATGGTGGCCCTGGACGTCGACGGCACCCTGGTCAACCATGACGGCCATATGTCGGCTCCCGTTCGTGATGCGGCCCAGGCGGTCGTGGCCGCGGGCCACGAAGTCCTGATCGCTACCGGCCGGTCCCTGAACGCTACTCTGCCTATCATCGAGCAGATCGGGATCGACACGGGCTACGCGGTGTGCTGCAACGGCGGCGTGACGCTCCGGCTCGATCCGGCCCACCCCGACGGCTACGAAGTCATCCGCAAGGCCACGTTCGATCCGGGCCCGGCGCTCCGGGCCCTCCGCAAGCGGCTCCCCCTGGCCAAGTACGCGCTGGAGGACGAGCACGGCAACTTCCTCTCCACCGAGCGCTTCCAGGACGCCAGCTTTGGCGTCGAGGCAATCGGCGTGGACTTCCAGACCATGCTGGATGCCACCGCTGTGCGTGTGGTGGTGTTCAGTTCAGAGAACACGTCCGAAGAATTCAACGAGGCGATCAAGCACATCGGCCTGTCCGGTGTCACCTATTCCGTCGGCTGGACTGCCTGGCTGGACATCGCAGCCGAAGGGGTGACCAAGGCCAGCGCCCTGGAGCACCTGCGCGGACACCTGAGCATCGAGTCGCACCTCACGGTGGCGATCGGTGACGGCCGCAACGACATCGAGATGCTCACGTGGGCCGGCCGCGGCGTCGCCATGGGCCAGGCCCCCGACGAAGTGCTTGCCGCTGCGGACGAGGTCACCATGTCCGTCCACGACGACGGCGCCGCCCACGTTCTCCGCAGCCTGCTTTCCTAAGTCACTGCTTCCGGGGCGCCGGCCAAACGCGGGCAGCACCGGCTCAGCGGACCTCGAGGATCAGCTGGAGCAGCCGCGCCGCTGCCGGGCGGGCTGCGTGTTCCTCGTTCCACTGGGCCCTGGCCACGGCCTTGCTGACGGCCTGGGTGGTGATGCCAAGCTCGTGGGCAACAGCTTTCTGCTGGCCCCGAACTCCGGGTGTCAGCAGGTCCAGGACGCGCCACTCTGCTGCGCTGCGGTCATGCACAATGTGGCCGAGGAGCTTCAGGACGGCCTCAGCTTCCGCGGCGAGATCGGCGAACGGACCGTCAACGGCAACGGGGACGCGTTCTTTGCCGTTCCGCAGGCGGTCCACGGCGCGGCGGGCATAGATCAGGCCATGCCCGGTGGCGTCCTTGATCTGGTTGGGCAGCGGCTCATTCACCGGCCCGACGCCGATCCCCACGAACCAGCTGCCGCAGCGCAGGGCGATCAGGGCCGCCTCCACCGCTTGCTGCGGGAACTCAACGATGCCCTGGACCTCGTCCTCCACTGAGCGGTCGAAGTCAAGGCGCGCCGGTATGTGCCGCAGGTCCTTGAGCAACTGCGGTACCCGGTCACCGTCGCGCCGGCTGTCCGTTTGGTTGATGGTCAGCGTGAACATTGTGGATCACAGAATACCCGGTGACCGTCCCCCCGGTGACGGGAACAGTGGTGAAGCGGGAAGTTGCCGCGATGGGCCGGACGACCCGCCCCGCCCGGAGGTTGTGCCGGAGCCGGGAAGGTGTTGCGATGGGGGAGGACGCTGCCGACGGCGGCATTGACGGAATCGGAGGACCGCCATGGCCAACGCCCTCGGTGGGGACACAGTCAGTGACACCACAACGAATGACGTGAGGACAGAGGTAGACAGCAGCGACCTGGGGCTCGTGCACCGCTGGTGGCGGGCGGCCAACTACCTGTCCGTGGGCCAGATCTACCTCCGCTCCAACCCGCTGCTGCGCGAACCCCTCCGCGCGGAGGACACCAAGTCCAGGCTCCTGGGCCACTGGGGCACCACCCCCGGGCTCAACTTCGTCTACGCCCACCTCAACCGGGTCATCCGGCGGGACCGGCAGGAGATGTTGTTCATCGCCGGGCCCGGCCACGGCGGTCCCGCGGTAGTGGCCAATGCTTGGCTGGAGGGCACCTACTCGGAGATCTACAGCAACGTGGGCAACGATGAAGCGGGGCTTGCGGAGCTGTTCCGGCAGTTCTCCTACCCGGGCGGCATCCCCAGCCACGCGGCTCCCGAGACTCCGGGCTCCATTAGCGAGGGCGGTGAACTCGGGTATTCCCTGGCGCACGCCTACGGGTCCGTCTTCGACAATCCCAAGCTGATTACCGCCGTCGTGATCGGTGACGGCGAGGCCGAAACCGGGCCGCTGGCGGCCAGCTGGCACTCGCACAACTTCCTGGACCCCGTGGCTGACGGTGCCGTGTTGCCCATCCTGCACCTGAACGGCTACAAGATCGCCAATCCCACGGTCCTGGCCCGGATGCCGGAGGCCCAGCTCGAACAGCTGCTCCGCGGCTACGGCCACACACCCCATTTCGTCACCGTGGAGGACCCGGACGATTTCGAGGGGGCCCACCGCGACTTCGCCGCGGCCGTGGACACCTGCCTCGCCGAAATCCGCGCCATCCAGGCCGAGCGCCGCGCCGCCGGGACTCCGTCGGCAGACGAGGCAGGGGCCCCCCAATGGCCGATGATCGTACTGCGTTCACCTAAGGGCTGGACCGGCCCCAAGCAGGTGGACGGCAAACAGGTGGAAGGCACCTGGCGGAGCCACCAGGTGCCGCTGTCCGAGGTCCGCACCAACCCGGAGCACCTGGCGCAGCTGGAACAATGGCTCCAGTCCTACCGGCCCGAGGAACTCTTCGACGACGGCGGACGTCTGCGGCCCGACGTCGCGCAAAACGCTCCGGCGGGGGAATTGCGAATGAGTGCCACGCCGTACGCCAACGGCGGCATCCTGCTGCGCGACCTCAAGCTGCCGGACTACCGCAAGCACGCCGTCGAGGTGCCCCGGCCGGGCGTTGAGCGGGTCAGCGCCATGCTCACCCTGGGTGGCTGGATGCGGGACGTTATTGTCCAAAACCCTGAGACTTTCCGGCTTTTCGGCCCCGACGAGACGGCGTCCAACCGCCTGCAGGACGTCTACGACGTCACGGACAAAGTGTGGCAGTACCGGATCGACGACGCCGATGAACACCTTGCGCGCGCCGGCCGCGTGATGGAGGTGCTCAGCGAGCACCTGTGCCAGGGCTGGCTGGAAGGCTACCTGCTGACCGGCCGGCACGGAGTGTTCAGCTGCTACGAGGCCTTCATCCACATTGTCGACTCAATGTTCAACCAGCACGCCAAGTGGCTCAAGGTCCACCGGGAGCTCGCCTGGCGCCAGCCGGTCGCATCGCTGAACTACGTCCTGTCCTCGCACGTCTGGCAGCAGGACCACAACGGCTTCTCGCACCAGGATCCGGGCTTCATCGACCACGCAGTGAACAAAAAGGCCGAGGTCATCCGTGTGTACCTGCCGCCGGACGCCAACACGCTGCTGTCCGTAATGGAGCATTGCCTGGCGTCCCGGGACTACGTCAATATCGTAGTCAGCGGCAAGCAGCCCTCACCCACCTGGCTGGGGCCGGCCGACGCCGCTCACCACTGCCAACGGGGACTGGGCATCTGGGAGTTCGCCGGCTCGGAGGTGCCGGGGGAGGAGCCTGACGTGGTCCTCGCCTGCGCCGGCGACGTACCCACGGTGGAAACCGTGGCGGCGGCCGAACTGCTCAAGAACGGTGCGCCGGGGCTGAAGATCAGGGTGGTCAACGTAGTGGATCTGATGCGGCTCCAGGACGCCAGCGAACACCCCCACGGGCTGACGTCACGCGATTTTGACGGCATCTTCACTGCGGACAAGCCCGTCATCTTCGCTTATCACGGCTACCCGTCCCTGATCCACCGGCTGGCGTACCGGCGGACCAACCAGGAAGGCCTGCACGTCCGGGGATACAAGGAAGAGGGCACCACCACGACGGCGTTCGACATGGCCATGCTCAACGGGATCGACCGCTTCCAGCTGGCCATCGACGCGATCGACCGGGTTCCCGGCCTGGCGGAGCGGCACTCCCTGCTGCGCCAGTCGCTGCAGGACAGCCGCATCCGGGCGCACAACCACACACGCAGCCACGGCGAAGACCAGGCCGAGATCAGCGACTGGACGCTCGGCGGCGGGTGATCCGGCTACCCGGTGAGGGCTGCGAGCGGGCCTGACGGTACATGGATCCAGCCCTCGGTGAGCGCGGCAGCAGCGTGGTCCACGGGCGGCATTAAGGTCTGGCCGAGGCTGACCGCACGGGCTGTGAGGGCGGCGATGACGGCGTCGAACATGTCGTCCGAGGCCGCGAGGGCCTCCCCATGTCCGGCCAGGTCCAGCCAAGGCGCGGCTTGGGCCAGGCTGTCCAGGATCAGGGCCAGCCGCTCCGCTTCCGGAGTGCCGCGCCCTTTGTAGCCGCGGGCGTGGATTCCCCAGAGTTTCAGCGAAGCCGCCGGGTAGACCTCCGCCAGCCTGCCCGACCCGTCCCTGGCCTGCGGCCCGTAGTCCCGGGCGATCTTGGCCTGGATGACCGCGCAGCGCATGGCGGGGTGGGCCAGCCGGCCCGCGGAGACGCTGAGCGGGATCAGCCCTGTGGCTCCGGTGACGAACCGGTCGGTGTCCCGGTAGGCCAGCAGCCGGCGGCCCTCGATTCCGTCGTGGTCCAGCACCGGGCGGGCGTCGGAGTTCAGGTGCCCGGCGATGAAGGGCAGGAAGGCGTCCGGCCAGCCCACGGGGCAGTCGATACCCGTCATGTCGGTGCTGCCGAACAGCTCCACGATGTCCTCGTCAGTGACGTCCAGGGACAAATGGATCAGCCTTGCACCGCCATGCGTCCAGTCAAGGACTGCCGCCGCGGTCTTCCTGGTGGCCGCCGCGAGGTCCACGCCCAAGGTCTTCACGGGCTAAACCGGGCGGTAGCGGAGTGCGCCGGGAAGTTCCCCGCCGTTCCCGAGGCCTTCCCCGGAAGCGAACCGGGCCCAGACGGCGCGGAGGGCACGGCCCTGGGCGTTGATCTCGTCCCAGGAGGCGCCCGCGACGAGGCCGGCGCCCGCCCACGTCTGCTGGTCGCCGAACAGCAGCGGCAGGTCAACAGTGTGGGCGGCCCCGAAGAAGTTGCCGGGCGCGGCCCACGTAAGCACGTAGCTGTACGCTTTTCCTCCCGCCCGGGCGTGCCGCCGGGCGAACTTCCTGGCGGACCGGCCGTACACGGCTTCGGTAACGGCCCGGCTGATTGCGTCTACGACGGCGGTCCCGACGACCGGAACCCTGGCGAGACGGCTGGCGGCGGGGTTGCCAGGCAGGAACATGCGCGCCTCGTCGGCGGTATGGCCGATCAGGACCTCGATTCCAGGGGCGGCTGCGTTCCACGCGGCTTCAATCTCGTGTTCCGGGGGCAGGGGTGCGTGTCCGTACTGCGTGCCGAAGGGCATTGCAGCCTTCAGCCCGAACTTCCGGGCCACCTGCGAAACACGCCCTTCAATGGCAACCACGTCCATCGCCGGGGTGTCTTCGGTGACATGTTCCGCGGCGACGCCCATGGCAGCGCTCATTTTTTCCCGGCCCCGGGTAATGCCCAGGGGTGCGCTCTGGATGATGGCGCGCTGGAACAGTGATGGTGCTTCCGGGGTCGCCATCAAATGGGCGACGGCGTCGCCGCCTGCTGACTGGCCGAAGGCGGTGACGCGTTCCGGATCGCCGCCGAAGGCGCCGATGTTGCGCTGCACCCAGCGGAACGCCTCCAGTTGGTCCAGCAGGCCAAGGTTGGCTGGGCGTCCCGTGCCGGTCGCGAGGTACCCGAACAGGCCCAGGCGATACGTCACGGACACAACGATGACCCGGTTCTCGGCAACCAGGGCCTTGGGGTCGAAGATGGCCAGATCCCCGGAGCCGGAGGTATAGGACCCGCCATGGAGCCACACCATGACGGGGACGCGCTCGCCGTCTGCGAGGTCCGCCGGAATGGTGATCGACAGGCGCTGGCAGTCCTCGCTACCGGGAAGCTCACCGTAGCGGGTTCCCAGGATGTCATCCAGGAACGGCACCGGACCCTGCGGGCACGCCGGCGAAAGCGAGGTGGCTGCACGAACCTCGGTCCAGTCGGGTGCACTTGCCGGCGGCTGGAAACGGCCCGCCGTGGCGTAGGGAATTCCCGTGGCGCGCACAACGTCGCCGTCCCGCCAGCCGGTGACCGGCCCGCAGGGAGGACTGAAGCACGGAGGACTAACGGCGGGGGCATTCATAGGGCAACGATTTCACGGATTCCTGGCACACCCCTGAAAACGACGACGGCGGGCGCCGGGTTCCCGTGAACCCTCCAGCGCGCGAACAGACACTTAAGGCCCCGGAATCCGCAGATTCCAGGGCCTCAAGTGTCCGTTCGCGCCAGTGTGCGACGGGGTGTTGCTAGTGCGATGCCGGAACGTAGCGCTTGATGGAGGCTTCCAGCTCGGCTTCGGCAGCGGCGCGGTCGCCCCAGCCTTCGGCCTTGACCCACTTACCCGGCTCCAGGTCCTTGTAGCGGGTGAAGAAGTGTTCGATTTCCTTGATCAGGTATTCGCTCACGTCGCTGACCTCTTTGATGTGGTCAAAGCGGGCGTCGGTGGGAACGCAGAGAACCTTGGCATCCCCGCCGCCGTCGTCGGTCATGTTGAACACGCCGATGGGGCGGGCTTCAACAATGACGCCCGGGTGAAGATCGAAGTCCTGCAGGAGCACCAGTGCGTCCAGCGGGTCGCCGTCTTCGCCGAGGGTGTTCTCGAAGAAGCCGTAGTGGGTGGGGTACTGCATGGAGGTGAACAGGACGCGGTCCAGGCGGACGCGGCCGGTCTCGTGATCGACTTCGTACTTGACGCGTGATCCCTTGGGGATCTCGATGGTCACGTCATGCTTCATGGAATGCTCCTCGACTTCAGGGGTGTTCGCGGCACACGGAAATACCAGCAAAAGGAGTGTCGGTGCCGCCGACTACTATTGAGGATATAGCGATAGGCCCAGGTTTCATGAACTAGTGGGGACATTTCAGGACTAAAGGACCAGCAGCAGCATGAAACGCATGATGAGCCGCGCGGCCACGCATCCCTGGTTTGAGAACATCAGGCGGCAGCTGCCGCTGGCGCTGCTGACCATCCTGATCGTGGCCCTCGCTGTCCCGGCGGCCATGCTCGTCGCCCCCGCCTTGACGGGCCAGTCGCCAAACCCGGAAAGCACTGCGTCCGCGGTTCCCGCCTGGCAGCAGGTCCCGCGGGACCTTTCCCTTCCGCAAGGCATTTCACCCCTCAAGGACTCGGCCCCCGTCCCGTGGCCGGACAAGCTCGCCGCGCAGCTCAACGCCACCCTGAAGACCGACGGCAGCGGGTCATTCGCCGGCGTGGTGCAGGACGCCGCCACCGGCCAGGTGTTGTTTGACCGGGACGGCTCGAACGGCAGGGTGCCTGCCTCCAACATGAAGCTTCTGACAGCCGCTGCCGCCCTGCGGGCCGTCGGCCCGGACCAGCGTTTTAGCACCACTGTGGTTGCCGGCGTCGAGGCGGGATCGGTTGTGCTGACCGGCGGCGGCGACGTCCTGCTGGGTACCGGGGAGTCCTCCCGTGACGCCGTGATGGGGCACGCCGGACTGGCCACGCTTGCCCGGCTCACGGTCAAGTCTCTGCAGGAAAACGGCGTCAAGGGTCCGGTGCAGGTCCGGCTGGACGACTCCTTATTTACCGGTCCCGCCCTGAACCCGACGTGGAGCCCGGACGATGTGGCCGCAGGGGAGACCGCGCCCCTGTTCCCGCTGGCCCTCAACTCGGCCAGGTACGATCCCGCGGTTACCACCGGACCGCGCCCGCAGGACGCAGCCATGAGCGCGGCGGAGGCGTTCTCCGCCCAGCTCACAGCGGCAGGTGCCGCCGCCGGGTTGTCCGTCGCTCCCGGCGTCGAGCGCGCCAAAGCCCCGGAAACCGGCAAGGTGCTGGCCGAAGTCCAGTCCGCCACGCTCCGCCAGCAGGTGGACCTGATGCTGCAGACCTCGGACAACTACCTGGCGGAGGTGCTGGGCCGCCTGGCGGCCCTGGCCACCGGACAACCCGGCAGCAATGACGGCGCCACGTCCACTGTGTACAAGCAGGTGCAGGACCTGGGAATCCCCACGGACGGCCTCCGCGTGGCCGACGTCTCCGGCCTGTCACTGGGAAACCAGGTATCGGCCGGCCAGCTGTCGGAGATCGTCAGGGCCATCACCTCCGGAACCGAGCCCAGCCTGCGGGCAGCCATCGGCGGATTTCCGGTGGCAGGCCTGACCGGAACGCTGGGCAGCAGGTACACCGATGCGTCCACGGAGGGCGGTGCGGGGCTGGTGCGGGCAAAGACCGGAACCCTGAATTCCGTGATTGCCCTCAGCGGCTATGTTGTGGACGCCGACGGACGCCTCCTGGTGTTCTCCTTTATAGGGAACGGCCTGGAGCCCGGCGCTGCGGGAAACAGGACGGCGCTGGACCGCACGGCGTCAGCCTTGGCGTCCTGCGGCTGCCGCTAGCGGGCGGCCCCCGCCGGAGCAGTGCCGCCCGCAACGCCCGCCCGTCCGGCACGCGGCCGGTTCGCCGGTCAGCGAACTTAAGGCGCAACCTCGGGGTGCTGTGATCTGATGGACGCTATGGAGTCAACTGCAGGCGATTCATCGGTACAGGCCCAGGCGCTGATCAACTGGGAGCTCGCGGCGTCAACCGCTGCGCGGCTGGCTCCGGCAGGCCCTTCGCTGGGTTCCGCCGAAATCGGGACGGCCGTGGAGAACCTGCGCCTGATGGCGGACATCTCCGTGCCGCACGTCCATGACATCACCGGGCTGGAAGCCGCGCGGGACCTCCGCGATTCCTCCGTGCTGGTGGTGGACCGCGCCTCCTGGGCCAAGGCCAACACCCAGAGCTTCACCGTCATGCTGAAGCCGGCGATGGAAAAGATGCTGGAGGGCCGCCGCGGAACCATGAGCCCCGGTGCGGCGTCCGTCAGCGGCGCCATCACGGGTAGCCAGTTGGGCGCCGTGCTCGCCTTCCTCTCCAGCAAGGTCCTGGGCCAGTACGATCCTTTCTCGGCACTCGCCGAAGACTCAACGGCCCCCGCCGGCGGACGCCTTCTGCTGGTTGCGCCGAACATCGTCCAGGTGGAGCGCGAACTCAACGTTGCCCCCGAGGACTTCCGGCTGTGGGTCTGCCTGCACGAACAGACGCACCGCGTGCAGTTCGCGGCCGCACCCTGGCTGCGCCACCACATGCTCAACGAGATCGACAACCTTAGCGAGCACCTGCTGGGCAACGTCGACACCCTCCTCGAGCGCGCGTCGGCTGCGGCCAAATCACTCAAGGACCGCACGGCCGCCGGAACGGCTCCCGGGCGCGGCGCTATCCTGGACCTGCTCCAGGACCCGGAAGAAAAAGCCTCCCTGTCACACCTGACCGCCGTGATGAGCCTGCTGGAAGGCCACGCCAACGTGGTGATGGACGCGGTCGACGCCAGCATCGTCCCGTCCGTCAAGACCATCCGGCAGCGCTTCAACGCCCGGGGCAAGGACCGGGGCGTCGTGGAGAAATTCATCCGCAGCCTGCTGGGCCTCGATGCCAAGATGCGCCAGTACACGGACGGCGCCAAATTCGTCCGCGCCGTGGTGGACGTGGCTGGCATGGAAGGCTTCAACCGGGTCTGGGAATCCGCTGCGAACCTGCCCACGGAACCGGAAATCCATGACGCCAAGCTCTGGCTCGAGCGGATGGGGCTCTAGTTGTCCCACGCCCCAAGCGGACGACGGCGGCCCGGCCGGTTGCCGCCCGTCGTCGGCAAGGCGCGCAAAATGTTGCAGAACGCCCTGGCCGAGGCCGGCTACCCCGAACGGGTACTCGTCGCCTGCAGCGGCGGCCCGGATTCCCTGGCCCTCGCGGCCGTCGCATCCTACTTCGGCCGCCGCGGCCACGTGGACGGCCACCCCGTGTCGGTGGGCGCCGTCGTCGTTGACCACCAGTTGCAGCCCGGCTCCGCCGCCGTCGCCGCCCAAACCGCCGACGTCCTCCGGGACCTGGGGCTTTCCCCCGTGGACGTGCGGCAGGTTGACGTCGCGTCGACCGGGATCGGCCCCGAGGCCGCGGCCCGGGACGCCCGCCACGCGGCCCTGGAGGAAGCAGCAGCCCAGGCCGGTGCCAATGTAATCCTCCTCGGCCACACCCTGGACGACCAGGCGGAACAGGTGCTGCTCGGTCTCGCCCGGGGCTCCGGAACACGCTCGCTGGCGGGAATGCGGCCCGTCCGCGGACTCCTGCTCCGGCCGTTCCTGGGCCTCCGCCGCGCCGACACCCTGGAGATCTGCGCGGTCGAAGGACTGGACCCGTGGCGCGACCCCAGCAACGCCGACCCGTCCTTTGCCCGGTCACGGACACGCGTGGAGGTCCTCCCCATGCTGGAAGACAAGCTCGGTCCCGGCGTCGCGGAGTCCCTGGCCAGGACGGCCGCCATCCTGCAATTGGACGCCGACTACCTCGACGACGTGGCCAACAGCACGTATGAGCAACTGGCGGAGCAGTCCGGCGGGGAGATCAGCCTCCCCGAAGCTGCGCTGGGCGAGCTGGCCCCCGCCATCCGGTTCCGGGTGATTGCCAAGGCAGCCGCCGCCGTCGGAGGCCAGCAGCCGAGCTATCAGCGCCTGCTTGCCGCGGAGGCACTCCTGCGCCGGCAGGGTTCCGCCGGCCCCGTGGAACTCCCCGGCGGAGTGAGCGCCTACCGGCTGTCGCTGGCGCAAATCCTCGCTGGCGAAGGGCAGAATCCGCCGGGCCGGGCAGGAGATGCCGCCAACGGCGGTCCCCGCGAAGCCGCGCGCTGTGGGAAGCTAGTATTCCGGCCTCAAAAGCCGCCCCAAGAATAGTCGCACCCGCATCTACACAGGAGCCATTGGTGGATTCAAACGACGTCCAGGCAGACCTCAAGCACGTTCTCTACACCAAGGATCAGATCCAGCAGCGGATTACCGAGCTCGCTGCACAGATCGACAAGGACTACGAGGGCCGGGAGCTCCTCATCGTCGGCGTATTGAAGGGCGCGGTCATGGTCATGGCAGACCTGGCGCGGGCACTTCACAGCCACGTTTCCATGGACTGGATGGCAGTTTCCTCCTATGGTTCCGGGACCCAGTCGTCCGGCGTTGTGCGCATCCTCAAGGACCTCGACACGGACCTCATGGGCAAGGACGTCCTGATCGTTGAGGACATCATCGATTCCGGACTGACGCTGTCCTGGCTCAAGACCAACCTGGAATCCCGCGGCACCGCGTCCGTGGAAATCTGCACCGCCTTCCGCAAGCCCACGGCGGCCAAGGTCCAGATCGACGTCAAATACGTCGGCTATGACATCCCCAACGAATTCGTAGTGGGCTACGGCCTGGACTACGCCGAGAAGTACCGCAACCTGGACTTCGTGGGAACGCTCGCGCCCCACGTCTACGAATAGCCGCCTTTCCCGGGATCCCTCCCGGCCGGCCGGACCCCCAGCGGGCCGCGGCCCTGTACCGCTACGCCTAGAGGGAACTTTTGCCCTGCACCGTGCGTGATTCACTCCGAACGGTGTATAGCTAGAAGCTGACGCAGCACCACACGCGCGCAGACCAGTCGCCGTGCAGCACTACCAGGAGGGACGGGGCCAGCCCCCGATCAGATGAAAGCTAAGAGTTTCTTCAAGGGCCCGGGCATCTGGATCGTTGTTGTGGTCGGAATGCTCCTGCTGGCCTTTGCCACGCTCGCCCCCGGAGGCGCAACCCGGATCGACACAAAACCGGGCCTCGAGCTCCTTGCGGACAAGGGCAAGGTGGAGCAGGCCAAGATCTTTGACGCGGAGAACCGCGTAGACCTTGTCCTCAAGGACAACCTGGTCATCGACGGTCAGGACAAGGGCAAGAACGTCCAGTTCTTCTTTGTCAACGCCCGGGCCGCGGACGTGGTCAAGGCCGTCACCGACGCCGACCCCTCGAGCGGCTACACCGACCAGCCCATCGAAAACAACTGGTTCTCCGGGCTGTTCTCCCTCCTGATTCCCGTGCTGCTGCTGGGCGTCCTCTTCTGGTTCCTGCTCTCCCGCATGCAGGGCGGCGGGTCCAAGATCATGCAGTTCGGCAAGTCCAAGGCCAAGCTGGTCAACAAGGACATGCCCCAGGTGACGTTCAGCGACGTCGCCGGCGCTGACGAGGCTGTGGAGGAACTCCAGGAAATCAAGGAATTCCTCCAGGAACCGGCCAAATTCCAGGCCGTGGGGGCCAAGATCCCCAAGGGCGTGCTGCTCTACGGCCCTCCGGGTACCGGTAAGACCCTGCTGGCCCGCGCCGTAGCCGGTGAAGCGGGAGTGCCGTTCTTCTCCATCTCGGGCTCCGACTTCGTTGAAATGTTCGTCGGCGTGGGTGCGTCCCGTGTCCGCGACCTCTTCGAGCAGGCCAAAGCCAGCTCACCCGCCATCATCTTCGTGGACGAAATCGACGCCGTTGGCCGTCACCGCGGCGCCGGCATCGGCGGCGGCAACGACGAACGCGAGCAGACCCTCAACCAGCTGCTGGTTGAAATGGACGGCTTCGACGTCAAGACCAACGTCATCCTGATCGCCGCCACCAACCGCCCCGACGTGCTGGACCCGGCCCTGCTGCGCCCCGGCCGCTTCGACCGCCAGATCACCGTTGAAGCCCCGGACCTGGTAGGCCGCGACCAGATCCTGCAGGTCCACGCGAAGGGCAAGCCGATGGCTCCCGGGGTCGACCTCAAGGCCGTTGCCAAGAAGACCCCCGGCTACACCGGCGCCGACCTCGCCAACGTCCTCAATGAAGCTGCCCTGCTGACGGCGCGCTCCAATGCGAACCTGATCGACGACCGCGCCCTGGACGAGGCCATCGACCGCGTCATGGCCGGCCCGCAGAAGCGCAGCCGCGTCATGAAGGAGCACGAGCGCAAGATCACGGCCTACCACGAAGGCGGACACGCCCTGGTGGCTGCCGCACTGCGGAACTCGGCACCGGTCACCAAGATCACCATCCTGCCCCGCGGCCGCGCCCTGGGCTACACCATGGTGGTTCCGGAGAACGACAAGTATTCCGTCACCCGCAACGAACTGCTGGACCAGATGGCGTACGCCATGGGCGGCCGCGTGGCCGAGGAAATCGTCTTCCACGATCCGTCCACCGGCGCCTCCAACGACATCGAGAAGGCCACGGCGACGGCCCGCAAGATGGTCACGGAATTCGGCATGAGTGAACGAGTCGGCGCAGTACGCCTCGGCCAGGGCGGCGGCGAGCCGTTCCTGGGCCGCGATGCCGGCCACGAGCGCAACTACTCCGACCAGATCGCCTACATCGTGGATGAGGAAGTGCGCCGGTTGATCGACCAGGCCCACGACGAGGCCTACGCGATCCTCACCGAGAACCGCGACATCCTCGACTCCCTGGCCCTGGAACTGCTGGAGCGGGAGACCCTCAACCAGGCCGAGATTGCGTACGTCTTCCGGGACATCCGCAAGCGCGACTTCCGCGAGGTGTGGCTCTCCAAGGAAACCCGCCCGGTGCAGAGCGCCGGCCCCGTCGAGTCCCGGCACGAGCGGGCCGAACGTGAAGCCCAGGAAGAAGCCAAGGAAGCCCGCCTGGAGGAGCCGCTGGACGCTCGGCCGCCGCACCCGCAGGGCGTGGCAGGGCAGGAGACCTTCGGCGGCGGTGTTACGGACGTCAGCACCGACGGACCGCAGCACGGCTAAGCTTCTTCTGTGACTCATTTCGACGACGACGACGTTTCCGCCGGCCCCGGCCCCTCAGCTGCAGACCACGCGCAGCATGCCGGCCATATCAAGGTTGACCGGCCACGGATCGAGGCGGCGGTCAGGGAAATCCTGCTGGCCATCGGGGAAGACCCGGACCGCGGCGGCCTCCTGGACACCCCTAAAAGGGTGGCCAAGGCCTACGCAGAGGTCTTCGCCGGCCTGCACCACGACCCCGCGGAAATCCTGTCCACCACCTTCGACCTGGACCATGAGGAGCTGGTCCTGGTCAAGGACATCCCGTTCTACTCCACCTGCGAGCACCACCTGGTGCCGTTCCACGGCGTGGCGCACGTTGGCTACATTCCGTCCCACGACGGCAAGGTCACGGGGCTGAGCAAGCTCGCCAGGCTGGTGGACATGTTCGCCAAACGCCCCCAGGTGCAGGAACGGCTCACTACCCAGATCGTCGAAGCACTGGTAACGCACCTCAAGCCGCGCGGAGCGATCGTGGTCGTGGAATGCGAACACCTGTGCATGTCCATGCGCGGCATCCGCAAGCCCGGTGCCAAGACCGTCACCAGCGCCGTGCGCGGTCAACTGCATGACCCGGCCACCCGTGCCGAAGCCATGAGCCTCATACTCGGAAGGTAATAAACAGACTATGGACTCCCTAGCTGCAGCCCCTGGAACCGGACCCGCAACAAGCCCCTTGCCCATCCTGCGTAAACCGCGGCCGGTAGCCAAGTTTGAAGATCTCCCCTCGGACCGCACGCTGGTGATGGGCATCCTGAACGTCACCCCGGACTCCTTCAGCGACGGCGGCACGCACCCGACGCCGGACACCGCCATCGCCGCCGGCCTCCGGATGTTCTACGCGGGCGCAGACATCATCGACGTCGGCGGCGAGTCCACCCGCCCCGGCGCGGAGGAAGTCAGCCCCGAAGAAGAACAGCGCCGTGTCCTGCCGGTGGTCGAGGCCATGGTCAAGGCCGGCGCCCTGGTCAGCATTGATACCACCCACGCTTCTACGGCTGCCGCTGCCCTCAAGGCCGGTGCCACCATTATCAATGACGTCTCCGGGCTGACGATGGAGCCCGAGATGGCCGAACTGGCCGCCCGTACCGGTGCTCCGTACGTGCTGACGCACCGCCGCGGCGATGCCAAGACCATGAACTCGCTCACGGACTACGGCAACGTGGCGGAGGAAGTAGCCGCTGAACTGGTGGGCGTGCGGGACAAACTGTATGCGGCCGGAGTGGCGCCGGAACAGATCATCGTGGACCCGGGCCTGGGCTTCTCCAAGAATGATGCCCAGAACTGGGAGCTCCTGCGGAACATGGCTCCGCTGGAGGCGCTGGGCCACAGGCTTCTGGTGGGCGCCTCCCGCAAACGCTTCCTCGGTACCTTGCTGACCGTGGCGGGCAAGGCTGCCGCTCCCGGCGAACGGGACCACGCGACTGCCGCCATTACAGCCATCAGCGCCGCCCGCGGCGCATGGGCTGTGCGTGTGCACGACGTCGGACCCAGCCTTGACGCCGTCAAGGTTGCCGCACGGATGTCCGCCGGACCGCTCAGCCATTCCAGTCCCACCAACTAGGCAGCCACCATGGACACAATCACGCTGAGCGGTGTTACCGCCGTCGGCCATCACGGGGTGTTCGATTTTGAACGCCGCAACGGCCAGCCGTTCATCGTTGACGCGGTGCTGCACCTGGACTTCACCAAGGCGGCCGCCTCGGACGACGTCCTGGACACCGCCCATTACGGCGAGGTGGCCGAACGCATCAAGCACTGGATCACCGGCGACCCGCTTAACCTGATCGAGGCCCTGGCCGTCCGCATCGCCGAAGACCTCCTGGAGGAATTCCCGCTGGCCGCCGTGGACATCACGGTGCACAAGCCCAAGGCCCCCATTGAGGTGGAGTTCGGCGACGTCTCCGTCAGCGTGCATCGGCGGCGGTCGTGAACCCGCCGTATTCGAACAACCCGTATGTCCGGGCGGTACTGGCCCTCGGCAGCAACCTAGGCGAGCGGAACGACACCCTCTCCAGCGCCGTCGCGGACCTCGTGGACCGTCCGGAAGTGCGGCTGATCGCGGTTTCCCCGGTAGTCCAGACCAAGGCCGTCGGCGGACCTGAGGGCCAGCCTGACTTCCTTAACATGGTGATCACCGTGGAAACCTCGCTGCCGCCCTCGGAGCTGCTGCGCCATTGCCAGGCCGTGGAAAACAAGCACCACCGGGTGCGCGAAGTCAGGTGGGGTCCGCGGACCCTGGACGTGGACATCATCGCTTACGGTGACGTCGTGAGTTCGGATCCGGCACTGACCCTCCCGCATCCCCGCGCCGCGGAGCGGGCGTTTGTGCTCTACCCGTGGTCGCTCATCGACCCCTCGGCAGAGCTTAACGGCGTCCGGGTGGGCGAACTTGCCGCCAGGGCCGCGGACTTCCCGGACCTTGCCCCCTTCGACGGTTTCGGCGACTTCGACGGCCTGCCCACGGCAGGGGCAGTGGAGTAGGCCGTGAAACCCGTCAATCCGTTCCTCCTGATCGTCGTTGGGCTGGTCCTTGCCATTGCCGGCTGGTTCGCGACCGTCATGACCACCCGCTACGGCCTTGCCACCCCCGTGCTCCCCCAGACCGGGCTGGTGACCATGGGAGTGATCGTGGCGCTCACGCTGGTGCTGGGGATCCGCGTTCTGCGCTGGCGGAACGGCAAGAAGAAGAAAATGCTGAACCCCATCCTGGCCGCCTGGACCCTGGTCCTCGCCCAGGCATGTGCGTACACCGGAACGGTGCTGCTGGGCTGGCACGCGGGAATCTTCCTGGACCTGCTCAGGCTTTGGAACCTGCGCAGCGACCAGGGAATCACCTGGCTGGCCTTTTCCATGGCCGGCGGGGGACTGGCCATGATCATCGTGGGGCTTGTGGTGGAACGCTTCTGCCGGATTCCGCCCGAAGACGGCGACGCCGACGGAGCCACGGGAACACCGGGACGGGGCGCCCGCAAGCCCAAAGGGGAAGGCGAATATGCCTACCGAGGCGATTGATCCGCCGGGGATTTCCTGGCTCCGGGTTTCGCCCAAATACGTGACAGTCCGACTGGTCGAATGGGCGTTGGGGAACCTCATCGCCGTGGCACTGCTGTCGCTGCCGCTCGTGTTCAGGCTGGCGGGCTGGTGGGAGTGGGTCCCGCTCTGGCTGGCCGTCACCGTCCCGGCAGTCACTTTGCTGCTGGCCGTCTGGCGGCTGCTGCTGATACCCCGCCAGGTGCGGGCCATCGGCTACGCCGAGCGCGACGACGACCTCCTGATCCGCAGCGGCATCTTCTTCCAGCGCACACTGGTGGTTCCCTACGGCCGGATGCAGTACGTGGACATCGGTGTGGGTCCCGTGGAACGCGGCCTGGGCCTCTGCACGCTGAAGCTGCACACCGCCTCGGCCGGGACCAATGCGGAGATTCCCGGCCTGCCGGCCGACGAGGGGGCGCGGCTCCGCGAGCAGCTGTCCGCCCGGGGCGCTGCACGGCTGGCCGGGCTGTGACCCCTGACAGCGCTGTGACACCCGGCGGGGCCGGACCCGGGCCTGCCCCGGGTGCTGCCGGGCCGAGCCCCGGCCCTGCCGGGCAGATCACCGGAAAGCCCGACGGCGAGTGGCTGCGGGTGCATCCCGCCTCACCCTTTATCCGGGGTTGGGTGGCGCTTGCCGCCATCGGTTTCTTCTTCGGCCGCGATACCTTCGAGCGGCTCCTGCAGGGCAGGCCCCTGATGGATGACATGTTTACCGGACGCGTGCCGTTCCTGCTCGCCGGCGGCGGAGCGGTCCTGGTGCTGGCCGTCCTGGGGTTCATCACCACGTGGTACTTCACCCGGTACCAGGTGGCCGAGGGCTTCGTCCGGGTGAACACCGGCTTCCTGTTCAAGCAGCAGCGCCAAGCCCGCTTGGACCGGGTGCAGGCCATCGACATCATGCAGCCGCTCCTGGCCAGAATCTTCGGCCTCGCCGAACTCAAGTTCGAGGTGGCCGACGCCGGCGAATCGGCCGTGCGCCTCGCCTACCTTCGCATTGACGACGCCCGCCAGCTGCGGGCCACCATCCTGGCCCGGGCGGCCGGCCTGGAACCCGACCCCGCCCGACCCGAAGCAGCCCTGCCGGAGGCGCCGGAATACGCCGTCCTGTCCGTGCCGCCGTCGCGCCTTGTCGGTTCGCTGCTGCTCAGTGAGCAGAGCTTCTTCGTGGTCCTCGGCGCGGTGGCTTCCGTGGTGCTGTCCGCCATCACTGAAAGCCGAGGCTTCTACTTCTACCTGATCCCCGCCGTCCTCGGCCTGGCAGCCGCGTACTGGGGGGCGTTCATCAAGGGTTACAACTTCACCGCCGCCATTTCGCCCGACGGCATCCGGCTCCGTTACGGGCTGCTGGATACGCAGGCGCAGACCCTGCCGCCCGGCAGGATCCAGGCCGTAAAAGTCACGCAGCCGCCGCTGTGGCGGATCTTCGGCTGGTACCGGATGCAGGTGAACGTGGCCGGCTACGGCGGCCCCGGCAGCAACGGGGAAGGCGCGTCGCGCACCACGCTTCTCCCGGTGGGCGTCCTGGCAGACGTCATGAGGATGCTTGCGCTGGTGCTCCCCGACCCGGGTACGCCGGACCCCGCCCGCGTTTTTGCCGCCGGCCTGACCGGTCTGGCCCCCGCCGGGTTGTCTCCGGCGGGTCCGTCTCCCTCCAGCCCGTCACCCTCCGGGGGGATTTCGGGCGAAGAGCCCGACGGCGGGTTCGTCACCAGCCCGCGCCGTGTGCGCCTGCTGGCACCGCTGGGCTGGCGCCGCAACGGGTTCACCGCCACGGATACGGCACTGCTGATCCGTTCCGGCCGCCTGTGGCGCGAGCTGGTGGTGGTTCCGCACCAGCGCACGCAGTCGATGGCCCTGCACCAGGGGCCGCTGGCGAGGCGCTTCCGGGTGGCGGACCTCGTACTGCACACCACGGCCGGACCGGTGTCCCCGCGGGTCATCCAAGCCGGACTGGACGAGGCCCGCGACCTGTTCGATGCCCAGGCCGCCCGTGCCCGGAAAGCCCGCAAACGCCAGACCAGCGAGCAATGGCTCGCGCAGGTCGCGCCGGAAGCGGCTGTGGAGGCGGGGAGCGAAACCAAGCCCATCAAAACCAAGCCTGTCGACCTACAAACCCACCAGGAAGGCCCGCACCATGGCTAAGCCAGGACGCCTCGGCGTCGGAATCATTGGAGCCGGCAAGGTGGGCGCAGTCCTCGGTGCGGCGCTGCGCGCCGCGGAGCACGCCGTCGTCGGGGTTTCCGCCGTCTCGGACGCCAGCCGGGAACGCGCCGAAACCCTGCTCCCGGGCGTGCCGGTTCTCGACGTGCAGGACATCGTGGAACGCTCCGAGCTGGTGCTGCTGGCAGTCCCCGACGACGCCCTCGGCGGGCTCGTGGAAGGCCTCGCCAAGCTCGGCGCCTGGCAGCCCGGACAGCTCGTGGCCCACACCTCGGGCCGCTTCGGCGTGGGCATCCTGCACCCGGTGCGGGCCGCCGGTGCCGTCCCGCTCGCGCTGCACCCCGCCATGACCTTCACCGGCATGAGCCTGGACCTCACCCGGCTGCTGGACTGCACATTCGGGGTCACGGCGGACGCTGCAATGCTGCCCATTGCGCAGGCATTGGTGGTGGAGATGGGCGCCGAGCCGGTGGTGATTGCGGAAGGCGACCGTACCCAGTACCACGCGGCACTGGCGCACGGGTCGAACCACCTGGTCACCCTCGTAGCCCAGGCCTCACAGCTGCTGCGCGAAGTGGGCGTGGAATCCCCCGAACGCATGCTGGGACCACTGCTGCGGGCAACGTTGGAGAACGCGCTTGCCTCCGGCGAGTCCGCCCTCACAGGCCCGGTGGCCCGCGGCGATGTCGGCACGGTCGCCGCGCATGCGGAGGCCCTGCGGGAACACGACGCCGGTGCCGGCGGCGATATTCTGGAGGCCTACCTGGCCATGGCGCGGGCCACCGCGCACCGCGCCGGGAGCCGGGGACTGCTGAAACCGGACCAGCTGGATGCCATCCGGAAAGCCCTGGACGGTGTGGACAACGACGGTGTGGACAACGACGGGCCGCAGGCCACTGGAGGAAACTGACTTGGCGATCAAACTCGTGACCACCGCAGCGCAGCTGAGGGCCGAGAGCGCACGGCTGCTGACGGAAAAACAGGGCTCGTCGCAGGGACTTGTTCCCACCATGGGCGCCCTGCACGAAGGCCATGCCAGGCTGGCGCGCACCGCCGTCGAACAAAACGACGTTGTGGTGGCCAGCATCTTTGTCAATCCGCTGCAGTTCGGCGAGGCTGTGGACCTGGACCGCTACCCCCGCACCCTCGAAGCGGACATGGAACTCCTGGACGCCGAGGGCGTGGACCTGGTGTTCGCACCTGCCGTGGAGGAGGTCTATCCGGGCGGCGAGCCCCTGGTCCGGGTGACGGCCGGACGGCTGGCCGGGAAATGGGAAGGCGCATCCCGCCCGGGCCATTTCGACGGTGCACTCACGGTGGTGGCCAAGCTGCTGCACTACGGCATCCCCGGGACCGGGCTCCCCGGCGGAGGCGCCTTCGTGACCGGCGCCGGTGCGGGCCTGCCGGCGTACCGCGCCTACTTCGGCCAGAAGGATGCCCAGCAACTGACGCTGGTGCGGCGCATGGTGACGGACCTGAACTTCCCCGTGGAGATCGTGGCTGTTCCAACCGTCCGCTCCGCCGACGGGCTGGCCTTGAGCAGCCGGAACAGGTTCCTGTCCGGTGAGGAACGCGAGGCCGCCCTGGTGCTGTCCCGCGCGCTGAGGCTCCTCGAGGAGCGCGCCAACGCCCACGAACCATTGGATCTGGAGTCCGCCCAGGCCCTGGTGGAATCCCAGCCCCTGGTGGGACTGGACTACTTCGACGTGGTGGACCCGGAGACCCTTGAGCCCCTGGCCGAGAACTGCAAGGAAACACCATTCCGCGGCGAAGGCCTGGCCATCATCGCGGCGAAGGTGGGGCCGGTCCGGCTCATTGACAACCTGCCGCTCAGTTCCTGAGGTTTTTTCCAGTGACGGGAATTACCCCGGGGGATAGACTGTTGGAATCTGCAGCGACGATGCTCGCCGGAAACCACTTCACATCTCCCTAAGGGGATCCCCATGTCTACAGACGTCTCTTCCAACGCCCACGGCGACCCCGTGCCCCCTGCCGCTGTGGAGGCGTCGACGGCGGCCCCGGTGAAGATGTCCCGCGAGTCGGTCACCATCATCGTCACCCTGCTCGTTGCCACCTTCGTAGTGATCCTCAACGAAACCATCATGAACGTCGCCCTCCAGCGGCTCATGGTGGACCTTGGCGTCGACGCCCCCACGGTGCAGTGGCTGTCCACGGGTTTTATGCTCACCATGGCCGTGGTCATCCCCACCACCGGATTTATCCTGCAACGGTTGTCCACCAGGGCCGTCTTCATGCTGGCCATGGGACTGTTCTCGGGCGGCACGCTCCTCGCCGCGCTGGCTCCGGGATTCGAAGTCCTCCTGCTGGCCCGCATCGTCCAGGCCGGCGGCACGGCCATCATGCTCCCGCTCCTGATGACCACCATCCTGACCCTGGTCCCGATCGAGCGCCGCGGCGCCGTCATGGGCAACGTGAGCATCGCCATTTCGGTGGCCCCGGCCATGGGCCCCACCGTGTCCGGGCTGATCCTCGAGCACTTCACGTGGCGCTTTATGTTCGTGTTCGTCCTGCCCATCGCCCTGGCCGCCTTCGCCATCGGAGCCCGCTACCTCACCAACATCGGCGAATCCGAGAAGACCCGGCTGGACATCCTGTCCGTGCTGTTGACCGTTCCCGCCTTCGGCGGACTGGTCTACGGACTCAGCCAGATCGGCGGAGGCCACGGCGGACAAAGCGGTCCCGGCGCCCCTGCCGTGGCTGCGCTGGCAATCGGCCTGGTGGCCATGACGGCGTTCGTCTTCCGCCAGCTGAAGCTGCAGAAGTCCGAAGGACCCCTGCTGGACCTCCGCGCGTTCAACTTCCGGATGTTCACCGTATCCGTGCTGCTCCTGGTGGTGGCCATGATCGCCCTGTTCGGCGCCGTGATCCTGCTCCCGCTGTACCTGCAGGAAATCCGCGGCCTGAAATCCCTGGAGACCGGCCTGGCGCTCCTGCCCGGCGGCCTGGCAATGGGCCTGCTGGGCCCGTTCATCGGCCGTGTCTTCGACAAGGTGGGCCCGCTTCCGCTGACCGTCACCGGCTCGGTCATGATGGTGCTGTCCCTCTGGCAGTTCTCCATGCTGAATGCGGAAACGGCCGTCTGGTGGATCGTGACGCTGCACGTGGTCCTCAGCCTTGGCCTGGCGCTCCTGTTCACTCCGGCGTTCACCACCGGACTCAACCCGCTGCCGCCGCACCTCTACTCGCACGGATCGGCCATCATGAGCACGCTGCAGCAGGTGGCCGGTGCTGCCGGAACCGCGCTCCTGGTCTCGATCTACGCCGTAGTGTCCGCCGGATCAGGCATCATCGCCGGCATGCACTCGGCGTTCCTGACGGCGGCGATCATAGCCGTGGCCGCCGTCGTTCTTTCCGCCATGATGCGCAAGACCGCGGGCGCGGAGCATACGGCCCCTGCAGCGCACTAGCTCCCGGCTTTGGGCGCTGTGCGCGGTGAATCGGCGGTCAGCCGGCGAAGAACTCGCTGAGTTCGGTGATCAGCTTATCCGGCGCACGGTTGACGCCGTCGTGGCCGGCTCCCGGCAGGATGGTGTAGCTCGAACCGGACAGGACATCGTGGATCTGGCCGCACGCGATCCCGAAGTAGGCCGGGCTCTTCTCGCCCACAATAATGAGCGTCTCCAGCGGCAATGCCAGGAACGGCTCGGCAGGCATGTCCGCCGCGATGATCGCCTTGATCTCCCGGACGCCGGTCTTCATCAGTTCGCGCTGCTGCTTGCCCACCGGTGTTCCGGCGGTCAGCTTGTTGGCCAGGGTCAGCATGGAGAGCGGCATCCGCGAGGACAAGGCCCCGCCCGTCTCAAGTCCCCGGAGCAGCACGGCGAGGGCACGGTCGTCGTCGCCGGCCGCGGTGGCGCGTTCGTACTCGGCGATCCAGTCGGCCTTGACGCTGTGGTTCACGGAGACGGCGGGATCGTAGACTGCCAGCCGTTCCACCGGGAGCGTCCGTGCGGCGTGGAGCGCCACGGCGCCTCCGAAGCTGTGGCCGAAGACATCCGTGCTGGCCGTGTGCCTCATCACGGTGTCCAGGTCCCGGATGTCAACGTCCAGCGTGTAGTCGTTCGGCTGCGCCGACGATTCGCCCCGCCCGCGACGGTTGAACGTGTGCACCGGGCGGCCCAGCGACGCACTCAGCTTCTGGGCAAAGCGCGTATAGTCCGCGGCGGTGACCATTGAGGCCTGAACGACGACGACGCCCGAGCCTGCCGAAGCCAGCTCCGCTCCCGTGGTGTACAGCTCCAGCGTTCCGCCGTCGGGTGTTTTGATGTTCTCGCGCGTCATGTTCCGAGCCTACCCGGGGCGGCAGGAACCGCACAGCAGGAGGGGCCGGCAAGCACGTGCATCAGCCCTTGTAGTAGGCGGAGATGTCCGCGACCAGTTCCTTCACGGCCGCGGGTATGGAGGCGTGGACGCATTTGGGTGACACCTGGAGGACGCTCCCGGGAACGGCCCGGTGCAGCAGTTCGGCTGTCACCTTGTAGTACCTGGGACTTTTGGAGCCGACCATGAACCTGGTGTTCGGCGGGAGGACGGAGAAATCCCGGACGTGGTCGGCTTCGTCGAACACCGCCTTGAGCTCGCCCACGCCGCTGGGCATGACCTCTTTGAAGAGCCGGTTCACCTTGGTCCGCGACACCAGCGCCATCAGCCCGGCGAGGACCGGCTCCGGAATCCTGGCCATGGCAGTGCCGGGCTGCATGCCTTTCTTGAGCTTGGCCAGGGCGTGCGGGACGTTGCCCTCGTTGACTGAGCGTTCGAAACTGTCCAGCCAGGACGTATCCACGCTGCCGTCGATGTTTACTGCAGCGTCATAGACCGCAAGCCTGTCCGGCTGGTGTGCGGTGCCGACGAACTCCTGCACCGCATTGAGCGCCACGGAGCCCCCCAGGCTGTGCCCGAAAAGGTTGCGGGCGCCGGTGGCGTCCATGATGGTTCTGACATCGGCGATCTCGGTGGCCATGGAGTAGTCCGCCGGCTGCGGCGTGGACTCTCCGCGGCCGCGCCGGTCGTAGACGTCCACCGCCCAGCCGTCGCCGAGGCCCTTGGACAGTGCCTCGGAAAACGGCCGGTAGATCAGTGCCGTGAGGAAGGCTCCGCCGATCACCACAACCCGGCGCTCGCCGGGGGCATCCACGGTTCCGTAACTGTACAAAGCCAGCCGCCCGCCGTCGTGCGTGGTGATGAGCTGCTGCTTCACTGTTCCCCCACGTTCGCGGATTTCCTTCACGGGCCCATCCTAAAACGGTTGCCCAGCGGGTACCCGGCGGCGCGGATCCGCTGGAGCCGGAGGCCGGCGTCGTTGGCCAGGAAGCGCGCGGTGGTGAGGGCCAGGCGATGCCCGGGGCGTAGCGGGCCCTCGTGCAGCTGCCCGGGCACGAGTGCGAACTCGATCGACGGGACTGCCTCTGCGAGCAGGCGGCCGGTCTCGGCGAAGTACGGCGGGCTCCAGCCTCCGCTGAGCATCAGGGTCGGTGTGGTGACGTCGGCGAAGTCCGCCAGCTCGGCGTCGGCGTCCAACACGGCCCGCATTTCCACCACCGCGGTGGGCAGCAGCTGCCGCATTTCGGCGCCAAGGCGGGTCCGGGCGGACAGGATGCTCAGCATGCGTAAGGCACCCAGCGGGAGTTTGGAGATCGGCCCGGCTGTTTCCAGGCCCTGCACCAGGTGCGCCCAGGCGTGGTCAAGCTGTCCGGCCGCCATCGAGTGTTCAAGTTCCGGCCGCCACCGCCGGCTCAGGCTGCCGGACAGGGAAACCGCGGCGTCGTACGTCACGAGCCGTCGGATCGGTTCGGACCGGGCCGCCTGCAGGGCCACGAAGCCGCCATAGCTGTGGGCCACCACGTCCGTGGAGCCGGTTGCCCGCATGACGTCACGGAGGTCGCTGACCTCCGTGGCCACCGAATAGTCTTCAGGCTGGCCCGAGGAACCGCCGCGGCCGCGGCGGTTATAGGTATGAACCGGCCGCCCCAGCAGGCGCGCGATCTTCATCGCGAACGGGCGGTATAGCGCGTCAGTTACCAGCGTTCCGTGAATGACGACGATGCCGGGCTGCCCGGCGCTGTTTCCGCCGCTACCGAAAGAGTGCAGCTCAAGGTGGCCGTCGCCGTCGTCCGTGCTAATCGTCCGAGTTTCCACAGCCCCGAGTCTATTCCCCTCCACGCAGCGTCCTTCCGGGTGAGCCGGATCGCGGGCGGCCGGAAAACAAGCCGGGGAACTCCCGGTAAACTTAGGGATTGTGACTTCCCAAAACACCCCCACCCCGATTAATGCTGCCGAACCGGCGGACGCCAGCGAGCAGATGCGCATTCGCATGGAGAAGCGCGCCAAGCTGATTGAGCGCGGCGTCGAGGCCTATCCGGTGGGTGTTGAACGCACGCATTCCCTGAGTGAGATCCGGGAGAAGTACGCGCACCTTGAGGCCGACGAGACCACCGGAGACATTGTGGGCGTCACAGGCCGCATCGTGTTCATCCGGAACACCGGCAAGCTCTGCTTCGCCACGCTCCAGGAAGGCGGCACGGACGGCAAGGGCACACGCCTGCAGGCCATGCTGAGCCTTGCCAACGTGGGCGAAGAGTCCCTGGCCGAATGGAAGTCCCTGGTGGACCTGGGCGACCACGTCTTCATCAAGGGTGAGGTCATCTCCTCCCGCCGCGGCGAACTGTCCGTTATGGCCGACTCCTGGGCCATGGCGTCGAAGGCGCTGCGCCCGCTGCCTGTTCTGCACGCCGGCTTGAACGAGGAAACCCGCGTCCGCCAGCGCTACGTGGACCTGATGGTCCGTGATGAAGCGCGCGAGATGGTCTACACCCGTGCCGCGATCACCCGTTCCATCCGGGAAAGCCTGCACCGCCGCAACTACGTCGAGGTGGAAACCCCGATGCTCCAACTGGTCCACGGCGGCGCCCTGGCCCGGCCGTTCGAAACCCACATGAACGCCTTCGACCAGAAGATGACCCTGCGCATTGCCACCGAGCTGTACCTCAAGCGGGCAGTGGTGGGCGGCATCGACCGCGTGTACGACATGGGCCGGGTGTTCCGCAACGAGGGCGTGGACTCCACGCACAGCCCGGAATTCACCACGCTGGAATGCTACGAAGCCTGGGCCGACCAGTTCGTCATGGCGGACCGTATCAAGGAGATCATCCTCGACGCCGCTGACGCCGCCGGTGTGGGCCGCACCATCCAGACCGAAGCCGGGGAGATCAACCTCGACGGCGAATGGACCTGGCTGGCCGTCTACCCCGGACTGTCCGACGCCGTGGGCCAGGAAATCACGCCGGACACCACCGTGGAGGAACTGCGGGCCGTGGCGGCCAAGCACGACGTCAAGGTGGATCCGAAGTGGGATGCCGAGAAGCTGGCCGTTGAATTGTTCGGCGAAATCGTGGAACCCACGCTGCTGAACCCCACGTTCGTCTACGACTACCCGCCCTCCGCGCAGCCGCTCGCGCGCCAGCACCGCAACGACGACCGCCTGATCGAGGCCTGGGACTTGATCATCGGCGGCATGGAACGTGGCACGGCCTTCTCCGAGCTGATCGACCCCGTAATCCAGCGGGAACGCCTCACGGAACAGTCAATGCATGCAGCGGCCGGAGACGTCGAGGCCATGCAGCTGGATGAGGATTTCCTCCGGGCGCTGGAGTACGGCGCCCCGCCCATGGGCGGCATCGGGCTGGGCATTGACCGCCTGGTGATGCTGTTCACCGGGGCCGGCATCCGCGAGACCATCCTTTTCCCGCTCCTGAAGCCCGAAGGGCACTGACCGTGGAGTACGTCGCAGTCCTCCTGCCCTCCCTCGTGGTCGGTTTGCTGTTCTGGTTTGCCATGAAGTCAATCTTTAATGCGGACAAATCGGAGCGCCAGGCTGAAGCGCGGGCCCAGGCCGAAGCTGACGCCAGTGCGGCCGAATCCAAGCCCGGACCGAATGGCGCGCCAAATACCGGAACGAATGCCGGCAACGGCGACGGAACAAACTAATACTTCCTGCATATTCCTGCCCACCATTCACAGGAACCTTTTGCCGCTTTGACGCGTTGCCATAAACCGAGGGATACTTTTTACAGATACATCCTGCTTTTCTGCATACCCGTCCTTTCCAAAAGAGAGAATTTATATGGCACAGAAAGTAAAAATCATCCTTGTCGATGATCTGGATGGGGGAACCGCGGACGAAACTGTCCGATTTGGCCTTGACGGCGTCAGCTACGAAATTGACCTGTCAGCCGCCAATGCTGCAGAACTCCGCTCCTCCGTGGAGCGGTTTGTTTCAAGCGCACGTAAGACGTCCACCGGCCGCGCCACCCGCACCAAGGTCTCCGGCGGCCGTAATCAGGACTCTGCACAGATTCGTCAGTGGGCCAGGGAGAATGGCTATGCGGTTAACAGCCGCGGCCGCATCCAGGCTGAAATTCAGGAAGCCTACCAGAAGGCAAATTCCTAGCACTGCCGCAGTTTTGCGTGGTAAAGCAATGCCCCTGCCAATCGGCGGGGGCATTGCCATTTGAATACCCTGCCCGGCAGTGCCGGGCGGCCAGGGTAAAGCGGCGGCGATTATTCCGGGGTTATTGCGGCGGGAAACTGGCCGGAGACAAGTACCGGGCCGGTGCGGCGCAATTGGGCCCCGCCGGCGGCCGGATTCCCGGCCCGCAACACAGCCAATACGCACCGGGAGCGGGTGGTCCGGAACCCCCGCCGGCAGGAGGCGTCAACCCCCGGAGCCCGACCCGGGTTTCCCCTGTGGCGAACACGCTCCACAAGTCCGGGTCAGCCACGTAGCATCAAAGTACGTCGTAGCTAGGAGTGTGGCGAAATGTTTGAGCGATTTACGGACCGTGCCCGTCGCGTAGTTGTGCTTGCCCAAGAAGAGGCACGCATGCTGAACCACAATTACATCGGTACCGAACACATCCTCTTGGGTCTGATCCACGAGGGTGAGGGCGTTGCCGCCAAAGCTCTGGAGTCCTTGAGCATTTCGCTCGACGGCGTGCGCGAGCAGGTGCAGGAGATCATTGGCCAGGGCCAGCAGGCCCCGTCCGGCCATATCCCTTTCACCCCGCGCGCCAAGAAGGTGCTGGAGCTCTCGCTCCGCGAAGCCCTGCAGCTGGGCCATAACTACATCGGCACGGAGCACATCCTGCTGGGGCTCATCCGCGAGGGTGAAGGCGTGGCCGCCCAGGTGCTCGTGAAGCTCGGAGCGGACCTCAACCGCGTCCGCCAGCAGGTGATCCAGCTGCTCTCGGGTTACCAGGGCAAGGAGACCACCGGCGCAGGCGTCGGTGCCGGTCAGCCGGAGGGAACTCCCGCCGGCTCCGTGGTCCTGGACCAGTTCGGCCGCAACCTGACCCAGGCTGCGCGCGAGAACAAGCTGGACCCGGTCATCGGACGCGAACAGGAAATGGAACGCGTTATGCAGGTCCTTTCCCGGCGCACCAAGAACAACCCTGTCCTCATCGGCGAGCCCGGCGTCGGCAAGACAGCCGTCGTCGAAGGACTCGCCCAGGCGATTGTCCGCGGGGACGTCCCGGAGACCATCAAGGACAAGCAGCTCTACACGCTGGACCTTGGGTCTTTGGTCGCAGGCTCCCGGTACCGCGGTGACTTCGAAGAGCGACTGAAGAAGGTCCTCAAGGAGATCCGCACCCGCGGCGACATCATCCTGTTCATCGACGAAATCCACACCCTGGTGGGTGCGGGTGCCGCCGAAGGCGCCATCGATGCCGCATCCATCCTGAAGCCCATGCTGGCGCGCGGCGAGCTTCAGACCATCGGTGCCACCACGCTGGACGAATACCGCAAGCACATCGAAAAGGACGCAGCGCTCGAGCGCCGCTTCCAGCCGATCCAGGTCAAGGAACCCTCCGTGGCTCACGCGATCGAGATCCTCAAGGGCCTGCGTGACCGCTACGAGGCCCACCACCGGGTGACCATCACCGACGGTGCCCTCGCCTCCGCAGCCAACCTGTCCGAACGCTACATCTCGGACCGGTTCCTGCCGGATAAGGCGATTGACCTCATCGATGAAGCCGGTGCACGCCTGCGTATCCGCCGGATGACCGCTCCGCCGGAGCTGAAGGCCATGGATGAGCGCATCGCCGAACTCAAGATGGAGAAGGAGTCCGCGATTGATGCGCAGGACTTCGAAGGCGCCGCCTCCCTGCGCGACAAGGAGCAGAAGCTCATTGCCGAGCGGGCCGAGAAGGAACGCCACTGGAAGACCGGCGGCATGGACGACATCTCCGAGGTGGATGAGGATCTCATCGCCGAGGTGCTGGCCAACTCCACCGGCATTCCGGTCTTCAAGCTGACCGAGGAAGAGTCCTCGCGCCTGCTGAAGATGGAAGACGAACTGCACAAGCGCGTCGTCGGCCAGAACGAGGCCATCAAGGCCCTGTCCCAGGCCATCCGGCGCACCCGTGCAGGCCTCAAGGACCCCAAGCGTCCGGGCGGCTCGTTCATCTTCGCCGGCCCCACCGGCGTCGGCAAGACCGAGCTCGCCAAGGCCCTCGCGGAGTTCCTGTTCGGTGAAGAGGATGCCCTCATCACCCTGGACATGTCCGAATACTCCGAGAAGCACACGGTGTCGCGCCTCTTCGGTGCGCCTCCGGGCTACGTTGGCTACGAGGAAGGCGGTCAGCTGACCGAAAAGGTCCGCCGCCGTCCGTTCTCCGTGGTGCTGTTCGACGAAGTGGAAAAGGCCCACGCGGACCTCTTCAACTCATTGCTGCAGATTCTGGAAGACGGCCGCCTGACCGACTCCCAGGGCCGCGTGGTGGACTTCAAGAACACCGTGATCATCATGACCACCAACCTCGGCACCCGGGACATCTCCAAGAGCGTTGCCACCGGCTTCCAGTCCGGCACGGACACGCAGACCGGCTACAACCGGATGCGCGCCCGGGTCACTGAAGAGCTCAAGCAGCACTTCCGCCCCGAGTTCCTGAACCGTGTTGACGACGTTGTGGTGTTCCCGCAGCTTACCCAGGACGAGATCATCGAGATCGTGGACCTGTTCGTGAGCCGCTTGGAGAAGCGCCTCAAGGACAAAGACATGGGTATCGAGCTCACGAAGGCCGCCAAGGTCCTCCTGGCCACCCGCGGCTACGATCCCGCCATGGGTGCACGGCCGCTGCGCCGCACGATCCAGCGCGAGATCGAGGACCAGCTGTCCGAGAAGATCCTCTTCGGAGAGATCCACGCGGGCGACATCGTAGTGGTGGATGTGGACGGCGAAGGTGACGACGCCAAGTTCACTTTCGAAGGAAACGCCAAGCCGCGCATCCCCGAAATCGCCCCGAGCGTCTAGAGCATTACCGCCAAGGCCCGCCAGCTCCGCAAGGAGCCGGCGGGCCTTTCGCGTTGTCCTGCTTCCGTTCCCGTGGCTGAGCCCGGCGCGGCCGGCCGAGACATTCGTCCCGACTTGCGCCCCGCGCCTTCCAGTTCGGCGCGGGCAGGTTGTGAGAGCAGTGTTTCACTAGTAGTGAACTTACTGTGATCCGGCGCACGTCCGGTGTTGAATCTCTTCATGGCTTCTGAGGACTCAGCGATCCTGAGCGAACAACCGGCGACCCCTTTCCACGACATCGACCACTACCTCGCCATACCCCGAGTGAGTGGACTGGCGCTGAGCCCGGACGGACAGCGCCTGGTGACCACCGTCTCCACGCTGAACGGCAAGGGTACCGAGTATGTCACTGCCTTGTGGGAGCTGGACCCCGCGGGGGAGAAGCATGCCCGCCGCATCACCCGGAGCGCCAAGGGCGAGGCCGGCGCGGCTTTCGCCGCCACGGGGGACCTCTACTTCACGTCGGCCCGCCCCGATCCCGATAGCCCTGATGACGACCCCGTCAGCGCCCTCTGGCAACTGCCGGCGGATGGCGGCGAAGCCCGCGTGGTCCTTTCGCGCGCAGGCGGGATCAGCCAGGTGATCACTGCAAAGGACTCGGGCGCCACATTCGTCACGGCGTCCGTGCTGGCGGGTTCCGCCGACGAGGAAGCGGACGAGGCGCGGCGGAAGAGCCGCAAGGACAACAAGGTGTCCGCGATCCTTCACAGCGGCTACCCGGTGCGGTACTGGGATGCGGACCTGGGGCCGGACCAGCCGCGTGTCTTCGCCGTTGAGCCGGGTGAGGACAAGGATCCCGGCAAGCCGGCGACGGTTGACGCGGCCGCACCGCTGAAGCTCCGGAACCTCACGCCGGAGGCGGCAGGCATGCTGCGCAATGCGGATTCCGTGGTCAGCCCCGACGGCAGAACGATCTACACCAGCTTCGATAAGCCCCTCGCCAAAGCGGACTCACGCTCCGTCCTGGTGGCCATCGACGTGGCCACCGCAACGCACAAGATCCTGCTGGACCGGGAAGGCATGAGCTACTTCGCGGGGCCGGTGAGCCCCGACAGCCGCACGCTCGTTGTGCTGAGTGAATCCGACACCACTCCCCGCCAGGCTCCGCGGGTCAAGCTCCACCTGCTGGACGTCAGTGCGCCGGGGGAGCCGGAGGACAACCTCAGGCCGCTGGCCCATGAGTGGGACCGCTGGGCCATCAAAGCTGCCTGGTTGCCGGACGGCGCTGCCCTCCTGGTAACGGCCGACGACGACGGCGCCTCCCCCGTTTTCCGGATCACTCCCGCCGCGGCCGGGGCCGGGGCCGGCGAGGACCAAGTCACCCGCGTGACGCTCGACGCGGCGGCTTATGCCGACGTCGTGGTTTCACCGGACGGATTGAGCGCCTATGCGCTGCGGAGCTCGTACGAATTTCCGCCCGAGGCGGTACGGATCGACCTGGCGAGCGGACAGGTCACCAGGCTCCAGGCTCCCGCCGAGCGCCCCCGTATCCAGGGATCACTGGAGCGAATAGAGGCGACTGCCGCTGATGGCGCCCGGATTCCCGCCTACCTTGCCCTGCCGGAGGGTGCCTCCGCGCAGAACCAGGCGCCGCTGCTGCTCTGGATCCACGGCGGACCCCTCGGCTCGTGGAACGCATGGACGTGGCGCTGGAACCCGTGGCTCCTGGTGGCCAGGGGCTATGCCGTCCTCCTGCCGGATCCCGCTCTCTCCACCGGCTACGGCCAGTCCTACATTCAGCGGGGCTGGGGCGAGTGGGGCAAGGCGCCATTTACGGACCTCATGACGATCACGGACGCCGTGGTGCAACGGCCGGACATTGATGCGTCGCGGACGGCTGCCATGGGCGGTTCCTTCGGGGGCTACATGGCCAACTGGGTGGCGGGGCAGACGGACCGCTTCAACGCGATCGTCACCCATGCCAGCCTGTGGGCCCTGGACCAGTTCGGCCCCACCACCGACGCGTCGCAGTACTGGCTGAAGGAAATGACGGCCGAGATGGCCCTGGCGAATTCGCCCCACCTGCACGTCGAGAAGATCAGCACCCCCATGCTGGTGATCCACGGTGACAAGGACTACCGCGTGCCCATCGGCGAGGGGCTCAGGCTCTGGTACGAACTGCTGTCCAAGTCGCAGCTGGCGGCCGACGACAACGGCCGGACGCCGCATCGCTTCCTCTACTACCCGGACGAGAACCACTGGATCCTGCAGCCGCAGCACGCCAAGGTCTGGTACGGGGTCGTCGAGCACTTCCTGGCGAGGAACGTGCTTGACCAGGACGCGCCTTTGCCCGCTGAACTGGGGCTCTAGCCATCTCCGGCTCGTAAGATGGGGCTGTGACTGAGACCTTCCGCATCCGCCCTGCCCGCACCAGCGATGTAGCTGCCATCAAGCGCCTCGTGGCTCCGCTGGCGGACAAGAGGATCCTCATGGCCAAGGAGACGGTGGCTTACTACGAAAGCCTGCAGGAGTTCAGGATCGCGGAGTCGGCCGACGGCGAGGTGATCGGCTGCGGCGCCCTGCACGTCATGTGGGAGGACCTGGCCGAGGTGCGCACCCTGGCTGCCTCCGATGCCTGGCGCGGCAAGGGTGTAGGGCACGTCCTGGTGGAAAGTCTCCTGGAGGAAGCCAGGGCGCTGGGTGTCTCGCGCGTGTTTTGCCTGACCTTCGAAGTGGATTTTTTCAAGAAGCACGGCTTCGACGTCATGGCGGACCAGACGGCGGTGGACCCGGTGGTCTATTCCGAGTTGCTGCGCTCGCATGACGAAGGCGTGGCGGAGTTCCTGGACCTCGCCCGGGTCAAGCCCAACACCTTGGGCAATACGCGCATGATCAGGTTTCTCTAGGCCTTCCCCCGCCGTGCGGATTAAGTCTCACTTCTAGCCCTTCCCATATATCGAATCGATGTATAAAATTAATCACGGTTGCTTGGTAGTACCCGAATTCCGAAACCACTTCAAAGGACAGAAATGCGCGAATACGCCATTTTTCCGGATTTTTCGGCGTTCCAAATGGATCTTCCTGCGGATCCGACCCGTAGTGATCCTCTGGGCCGGCCCTGTGAAGCGTCAGCATTCCATATCGGCGCCGCGGCGTGGCCGGATTTCCTCCCGGCCTCTTGGGGAAACCGCTGAGCCGGGCTGGGGGATACAAGCCTGGAAAGGGAAGGGACAGTCAATTGGGGGCTGTCCCTTTCTTTTGCCCCGTTAATCCGGACGTGGCTGCACGATTCGTCAGGGCGCTACCGTTGCCCCGGCCGCGGTAGTAGGGTCAAGACAAAGCCGCCAGGTCACTCCAGGGAGCACTCCAATGAAGAAGCTGATCAACGATCCCCGCGCTGTAGTAGACGAGTCCGTGGAAGGCTTCGGCCTTGCGCATGCGGACATTGTGACCGTCAGCGCCGAGCCGAAGTTCATTACCCGCAAGGACGCCCCCGTGGCCGGGAAAGTGGGCCTTGTCAGCGGCGGCGGCAGCGGCCATGAACCGCTTCACGGCGGCTTCGTCGGGCTGGGAATGCTCGACGCCGCCGTGCCGGGGGCCGTCTTCACCTCGCCCACCCCTGATCAGATCATTCCTGCGACCCTCGCCGTAAACTCGGGTGCCGGCGTCGTCCACATCGTCAAGAACTACACCGGCGACGTCCTGAATTTCGAAACGGCCGCCGAAATGGCGGAAGCCGAAGGCGTGCAGGTCCGCACCGTACTGGTCAACGACGACGTCGCCGTGGAGGACTCGCTGTACACGGCGGGCCGGCGCGGCGTAGGCGGAACTGTCCTGGTGGAGAAGATCGCCGGTGCGGCAGCGGAACGCGGGGATGACCTGGATGCCGTCGCCGCCATTGGGGACCGGGTCAACCAAAACGTCCGCAGCATGGGCGTCGCGCTATCCGCCTGCACGGTCCCGCACGCAGGGGTGCCCAGCTTTGACCTGGAAGAGAACGAAATCGAAATCGGCATCGGGATCCACGGCGAGCCCGGACGGCACCGGATCCCCATGGAAAATGCCGACGGCATCACCGACCGCCTCCTGGAGCCCATCCTGTCCGACCTGGGCATTGCCTCCGGCGAGAAAGTGCTCCTGTTCGTGAACGGCATGGGCGGGACGCCGCAAAGCGAGCTCTACATCGTGTACCGCCGTGCAGCGCAGGTTCTCGCGGAGAAAGGCGTCACGGTGGAGCGCTCCCTGGTGGGCAACTACATCACCTCACTGGAGATGCAGGGCTGCTCCATCACTGTTCTTCGGCTCGACGACGAACTGACCAGCCTCTGGGACGCCCCGGTCCACACTGCCGCGCTGCGCTGGGGCATCTGACCGTGGGGCTGGACGTTGACTGGGCCGTAAGGTGGCTGACCCTTTCCGCGCAGGCGATGGCGGACCACCGGGTGGAACTGATTGAGCTGGACCGCGCCATCGGGGATTCCGATCACGGCGAAAACATGGACCGCGGCTTCAAGGCAGTGATGGAGAAACTCGCCGAAGCGCCGCCCGCCACCCCTGGAGCTGCCCTGAAGCTCACGGCCATGGCATTGATGTCCAAGGTGGGCGGAGCGGCCGGGCCCCTCTACGGCACGGCGTTCCTGCGTGCCTCCACATCGCTGGGCGACACGGAGGACATCGATCCGGCCGCGCTCGCCGCTGCCATCCAGGCCGCCCGCGACGGCGTTGTGGCCCGGGGCAAGGCCGAATCCGGCGACAAGACCATGGTGGACGCCTGGACCCCCGCCGTCGACGCCGCGGCAGCGCAGGCCGCCGCGGGGGACGGGGACGTCCGCAAGGTCCTCCTGGCAGCGGCGGAAGCCGCCGAGGCGGGTGCCGTGGCCACGGATCCGCTCATCGCCCGCAAGGGGCGTGCCAGCTACCTGGGCGAACGAAGCGCCGGCCACCGGGACCCCGGCGCAGTTTCCACCGCACTCATCCTGCGCGCCGCGGCCGGGGCGGCCGGATGACGGTCAGCCTCGTGGTGGTGTCGCATAGCGAAAAAATCGCGGACGGCGCGGCGGAGCTGGCCGCACAAATGGCGCCCGACGTCGTGATCCTTCCGGCCGGCGGTACCGACGACGGCCGGATCGGCACCAGCCTCGAAAAGGTCATGGCCGCCCTGGAACAGGCGGCCGGCCAAGACGGCATCGTGGTGCTCACGGACCTCGGGTCCGCCGTGATGACGGCAGAATCGGCGGTGGAGTTCCTGCCGGATCCTGACACTGTCCTGCTGGCCGATGCTCCCCTGGTCGAGGGGCTGGTGGCGGCAGCGGTTGCGGCGCAGTCGGGGGCGGACGCCACGGGAGTGAAGCAGGCTGCCGAGGCGGTCCGCCGCGCACCGGCGCCGGAGGCGCCGTCCGAGGCGGAGACGCTGGGACCCCCCGAAGCCACGGGCGATTTCGAACTGGTCAACCAGGCCGGCATGCATGCCCGGCCGGCAGCGAAGATCGCCGGCGGACTGGCCGGTTTGGATGCGGAGGTGACGGTCAACGGTATGGACGGCGCTTCCATGACCGGCCTGATGACCCTGGGCGCGGGCAAAGGATCCATCCTCCACGTCGAGGCCTGGGGTCCGGACGCAGCCAGGGCCGTAAAGTACGTCGGCGGCCTGGTGGAAGCGGGGTTCGGGGAGCCCTGAGGACCGCTCCGTCGGCCGGAGCATTGCGCTGCGCGGACCCCGCCGTCACTCGGCCTGCCGGAGGCCTTCTGCATCCAGCAGCAAGCTTGCTGTGATGAACTTTCCGCACTGCTCTCCGTACGGGTACTCCGCCCTTGGCATGAAGCTCAGCGTCCGCTCAGGCAACGGAGCCCCCGCCGTGGAGGTGCCGGTGGCCGTTGCGTCAATGCGCGATTCGGTCAGGATGTCCATCATCAGCATCCCCGTGAGCGTGCCGTCAGGCGAAGACGTTGCTGAACACGTGCCGTCCGGGCCCGACGAGGGTTCGCAGCCCTGGTCCACGGCGGTGCTGCCGGGCATCAGCTCAAGGTCGGCTTCCCGGCACGTGCCGTCCTGGCAGGCCTTCAGGTGGATGGCTTTGACCGTGGATGCATAACTGGCCGCCACCGTCAGCGCCACCACCGGCGCCTGCGCAATTGCCGGGCACGGCACTGCCTCGGGCAGGCACGCGGACGGGATCAGCGACGTCGTGACAGCTACCAAAAATACGCCCAAGCTGCGCATGCTTCAGCGTAGATCCGTCCGGGCCGCGCCGCCAGATGCTGCCGGCGGATGAGCGGGAACGCCGGGCGCTAGCTGACCGGAAAGATGCCGATGAACAGGAAAGAGGCCACAGCGAAGACGGCAAAGAAGGCGATCATGCAGCCCATGCCGGCTTTCTCCTTGGATGCCTGGTGGATGGACTGGTTCGGATCCGCCGGGTTGTAGGCCACGTCCACGGTTGAACCAGGCACCGGCTCGGTGCGGAACGGGACGTCCGACTCCCCGAAGTACAGGGTTCCGTGCGGGTCGGCGAAGCGGTAGGTGGGGCGGTAGAGGCGGTGGCGCGATCCGGAGGAGCCAACGGCGCTGGACCATCCGGCATTGCTGCCGGTCACCGTGGCCTGGACCCTGGGCCACTGTTCGGCGAGCTTCTCCAGGCGTTTGCCCTTACGCACGGCCACGGTGATCGACACAGCGGCCGCGACGACGAACAAGGCCCAGACGATGTACAGCACGGTTTTCACGGTTCTCCCTTTCGCGTCAGCAAGCAGTATGCCACTGCCTGCGTCGCTTCACGTTCCGGACGGCCTTCAGGCGGGCAGCGTCAGGCCGGCCGGGTGCAGTTCCGCCAGGCCGTCGCTGACCAGTCCGGCCAGGGCGCGCTCCAGCTGCTCGGGTGCGGAGTTCAGCCGGTGCAGCGCTGCCAGCGGAACACCGATGCCTTCGGCTTCGAAGCCAAGGTCCGCGGCGGGCTGATGGAACATGTCCGGAGCCACCGGTGCGTCAGCCAGCCGGAGGACGGCCATCACGGCTCCCCGTACCTGCCGGTCGGTGCCGTGCCAGGACTGGCCCTTCGGGGTGTACGACGGCGGTGGCTCGCCGGCCGCCAGCCACGCGCACGCCCCCCGCACAGGGCATTCACCGCACTTCGGCGCCCTCGCCGTGCAGACCAGTGCCCCCAGCTCCATGACCGCCGCGTTCCAGCGGACGGAGAGTCCGACGTCGGCCGGCAGCAGTTCGGCGGCCAGTCGCATTTCGGCCGCTGTCAGTGACTGCGAGGGCAGTGCGGTGCCGGAAAAGAGCCGCGCGTGGACGCGGCGGATGTTGGTGTCCACCACGGTTTCGCGGCGGCCAAAGGCGAAGGCGGCGACGGCGGCCGCCGTGTAGCTGCCCACCCCGGGGAGTTCCAGCAGTTCGTCGTACGTTCCCGGCACGCCGCCGTCGTGCTTCTCCACGATGGCGACGGCGGCTGCATGCAGGCGCAGGGCCCGCCGGGGATAGCCAAGCCTGCCCCAGTGCCGGACTGCCTCGCCGGAGGCCTCGGTCGCCAGGTGCGCCGGCGACGGCCAGCGGCGGAGCCAGTCTTCCCAGACGGGCAGGACCCTGACAACGGGCGTCTGCTGGAGCATAATCTCGCTGACCAGGACACCCCACGGGGAGCACTCGGGGTCGCGCCACGGCAGATCCCTGGCTGTGGTTCCGAACCAGTCGTCAAGGGCGTCATGGAGGGCGGCAAGCGGCGGTAATGCGGGGCGACTCGCCGGGGGCAGGGCAGTGGGTACGGCTAAGGCTTCGATGCAAATACTGTAGTGGATATGGCCCGCGGTCCGCCTCCCGGCGTGGTGGTGCCCCAATGCGCCCGGCGTTCTCTAGCCTAGAAGGATGGTCAGGCAAGGCACTTCAGGAAAGAACGGTTCGAAACCGAAGGGCACCCCCGGCCGGCAGGCTGGACGGCCCCCGCTGAAGGCTGTCTACCGCCGTCGCAGGCTGTTCGTTGGCCTGGTGCTGCTTCTCGTCGCCTCGGTGGCGCTGGGGGGCTTCGCAGCCGTATCCGGGGCCATGCGGTCCTCCGAGCAGGCCTCTTCCACTGACCGGAACGGATCGGACGGGCAGGGCGCCAAGCCTGAGGCCACGCCCTCCGCGTCACCCACGCCCAGTACTCCGGAGACGCCCACGTGTGACCAGGCCCTGGTCACGGTCTCTGCTTCCACCGATAAGGCTGCCTACGCGGCGGGTGAAACCCCCCTGCTCAGTTTGAAAGTCACCAACGGCGGGAAAGCGGCGTGTGAGGTGAACCTGGGCACGTCCCAGATGGAGTACACCGTCACCAGCGGCTCCGACCGCATCTTCTCCTCGGTTGACTGCCAGGTTGAGAGCGGGGACCTCGTAAAGACCATCGCGCCGGGCCAAAGCGAGACCGCCAACTTCCCGTGGCAGCGCAACCGCAGTGTTCCCGGCTGCGGCGCTGTGTCCGCGAAGCCAGGCGCCGGCGGGGCTTATTACATGTTCGTCGCGCGGCTGGGTACCAAGTCCAGCTCCAAGGCCGTCTTCCAACTGCTCTAGGCATTACCTTTCAGTCCGCACCCCTGCCGGCCCTGATGACGCACTCCGGTCATCAGGGATGATGCAAACTTTTGTCATAAAATAGGACAAGGGACGTCCCATCTCCAGTAGAATGAAGTTAGTCCTGCCTCTGCGGCAGGTCGGACTCCGAGGAGACAGCCGTGACAATGGCCCCGCAAGAAGTGTCATCCGCCCGCTTCAGTGCGCAGCTTCGATCGCACGCCCTGCAGACGCGGATCATGGAGCTGATCCTGGAGCAGGGGCTCGATGTTGGCGATGCGCTCCCGACTGAAGGCGAGCTGTCCGCGATCCTGGGTGTCGGACGCAATACCATCCGGGAGTCGCTGAAGGTGCTGCAGGCGCTCGGCGTCATCGAGATCCGCCACGGCTTCGGCACGTTCGTGGCGCCCAATAACTTCCACGCCCTGGCGGACGGCCTTGCCTTCCGGGGGCGGCTCTCCCTGCGCCACCGGGGCGATGAAGCCATGGAGCTGGTGGACGTGCGCCAGGCACTGGAATCCGGCCTGATCGGTTCGGCCATGGACCTGATGACCGCTGGGCAGCGGGACGATCTCCGCAGCGCCCTGGCTGCAATGGAGGACGCGGCGGCCAGGGGGGAACCCTTGTTTATCCACGACGCCGAATTCCACCGCCGGCTATTCGCTCCGCTCCGCAACGACCTCCTGATGAACCTGATGGACGTCTTTTGGAAGGTTTACCGTCAAATTCACCTGGAGCTGGGCCCCGGACCTGTGGACTTGGGTAAACAGGTGCAGGACCACGCCGACATCTACCAGGCCGTGGCGGCGGGCGACAAGGCGCTGGCCTCCGAACGCCTGCAGCGCCACTTCGACGGCATCCGCGGAAAACTCAGGATAGTCGCAGCCCGTTAGGCCTGCCAGCCGGCACCACAACCACCACTAGACCTGCCTCACAGGGCCGGACCCAACAAGGAAAGAGCCTCATAAGCATGGAATTCTTCACAGTTCAGGACGCCGCGGCCGCCGGAGCAGTTGGCGCGGGATTCCTGGCCGCCGTGATCCGAAGCAATCCTGACGCCGTGCTGGGAGTGGCCACGGGAGGATCCCCTTTGCCGGTCTACCGGTCCCTCGCCGGATACGGGCTGGAGATGTCGCGCATCCGGTGTTTTGCCTTGGATGAATACGTCGGCCTGCCTGCTGGCCACCCTGAAAGCTATGCCGAGGTTGTGCGACGCGAAGTCACCGGGAGGCTCGGGCTTAACCCGGCCAACGTGTTCGTCCCGGACGGAAGCGCAGCCGATCCCGAACGGGCTGCCTGCGACTACGAAGCGGCCATCGCGGCCTGCGGCGGGATCGACATCCAGCTGCTGGGCATCGGCCACAACGGCCACCTGGCCTTCAACGAGCCCGGGTCCGCGCTCGATTCACGCACCCGGGTAGAAGTCCTTGCAGAACGAACCCGGCAAGCGAATGCGCGCTACTTCGACTCGCCGCGGGACGTGCCGGAGCGATGCATCACCCAAGGCCTCGGCACCATCCTTGAAGCACGGCAGCTCCTGCTGGTGGTGCACGGTGCGGATAAGGCGGAAATACTGCACCGGGCCCTTACCGGACCGGTATCGGCGGACTGCCCGGCGTCCGTCCTGCAGCGCCATCCGCACGTGACGGTGATTGGGGACGAAGGTGCGGCTGCCCTGATGGGACGCGCAACGACGCCCGGGACCGCAGCTCCGGTGGCTGTCGGGGCCGGCGCCGCTGGAACCGGCCCCGGCCGCTAGGGTCAGCTTGCGGCGGAACCGAGGAGGGTCCCGGCCCGCAGCACCGTGAGCAGACTGAATTGCGCGTCCACAGCGAGGAGGTCGGCACGCATGCCGGGCCGAACGCTCCCGACTTCATTGTCCATTCCCAGGATTCTGGCCGGCACGCAGCTCGCGGAAGCGGCGGCGTCGGCGGCCGACACCCCGGCGGCGACGGTCCGGCGCACCACATCAAGCATGGTCGCTGTGCCGCCGGCAAGCGCGCCATTGCTTTGCAGGGTGGCGACGGCGTCGCGGACCGAAACGGCCGCCGGCCCCAGAGCGTAGTCCCCGTCCGGGAGGCCGGTTGCGGCCATCGAGTCGGTGACCAGCACAACGTTTTCCGCTCCCACAAGTTCGAACACCATGCGCACTGTCTCAGGCGACAGGTGGACTCCGTCGGCGATGAGTTCGACGGCGGCGGTTCCGGCGCGCGCCAGCCGCAGGCATGCCGACACCGGTCCCGGATTCCGGTGGTGGAGCGGCGGCATGCCGTTGAAAAGATGCGTCACGGTGGGCCGCGTACCGGCCCAGGAGCCGGGAGCAGCCGCCAGGGATTCCGCAGTGTGCTCGAGGGAGGAAGCCGCGGTGCCTGGGTCCGCATCGGTGTGGCCCAGTGACGGTGTGACGCCATGCTGAGCAAGCAGGCTAACCAAATCCCGGGCACCGGGCAGTTCCGGGGCATAGGTCATGCTCTTCAACGTACCGCCGGCTGCCGCCAGCATTTCGGCCGCCAAGGCAAGGTCGGGGTGCCGAAGCCATCCGGGATTCTGGGCACCGCACCGGGCAGCGGACAGGAACGGCCCCTCCGAATGGATGCCGGCGATGAGGCCCTCACCGGCGAGCACCCGAAGGGACCTGATCCCTGTGAGCAGGTCGTCACGGGAGGCCGTGACAAGACTGGCCAGAAGCGTGGTGGTGCCGTGTCGGTGCAGGAAGTCCACTGCCGTGCGGCACGCGTCCCCGTTGCCGCCGGGGAAGTCTCCGCCCGCCGCCCCGTGGCAGTGCAGGTCCACCAGCCCTGGGAGAATGAAGCCCCCGGCAGGCAGCTCCAGCTCCACTGCCCGGGGGTAGTCCGCGGCGTCAAAGCAGTCCTGCGGTCCGGCGAACGCAATTCTGTCGCCAACGACGGCCACTACGTGGTCCGGCAGGGCGCGCCCGTCGGAGAGCACCGTACCGGCCAAGACGAAGGTCCGGCCTTCGGCCGGATGCCGGGAAGTTGAAGGGAACAGGTCTGCCGGGGTCAAGAGTGCTGCTTTCAGTGCAGGGGCGGATCAGGAACGCAGGGCGTCGGAGAACCAGCCGGTGATAGTAGCCGGATGGGTGATGGCGGTTCCGACAACGACGGCGAAAGCGCCGGCGTCGAGCGCCTGGCGGGCCTGGGCAGGGGTGTGGATCCGTCCTTCGGCGATCAGCGGCCTGCCGAGCTCCGCGGAGGCGATCTGCTCCAGCAGGGCAAGGTCGGGGCCTGCCGTCTTGGGGCGCTCGCCCGTGTAACCGGCCAGGGTGGTGCCAACTATGTCGGCCCCTGCGTCCACAGCTGCTGCGGCGTCGTCCAGGGAACCGCAGTCGGCCATCACCAGCGCGTGGGATTCGGCACGGATGCCGGCGATCGTCTCCGCGAGGGATAGCCCGTCCGGACGCTCGCGGCGCGTGCCGTCCAGGGCCACCACATGGGCGCCGGCGTTCGCCACGGCCAGCGCGTGGCGAAGCGTGGGGGTGATAAACACGCCGTCGTGGCCGTCCTTCCAGAGTCCGATGACGGGAACTTCGACGGCGGCGCGGGTGAACTGGACGTCCGCCAGCCCTTGGACACGGACCGCGGCAGCCCCGCCTATCACCGCTGACGCGGCAATCTGTCCGGTGGTTCGGGGGTCCCGCATGGGCTCCCCGGGATAGGCCTGGCAGGAGACAACCAGCTGTGAACGGAGAGCGGTAAGGCCCTGTGGCGTGAGGATCAAAGTGTCTCCCGGAGGTCTTCTACGGAGCTGGGCGGGTTGAGGACAAGGCTGGCGGCGCCGATCACGGCAGCAGTGTTGCCCAGGGCGGCCGGGCGGACAGGCATCCCCGCGAGCGGAGCCAGCAATTCAGCCCGAAGGGCTGCCTCCATCGGCTTCCACCATAGTTCGCCGGCGTCGGCCAGGCCGCCGGTCACTACCAGGAGTTCAGGATCCAGAACATTGGCGAGGCCTCCCACCGCCTGCCCGGCAGCGGTGGCGGCGTCCCTGACCGCCGTCGCGGCGGCAGCATCGCCGTCGTGCGCCAACCCGAAAACCGCTCGGGTGTCCGGGACCTCGGGGGACCCGCCGAGGCGCACGTAGGCCTCGCGGATCGCCGGCCCGGACGCAATCGCTTCAACATGGCCGGCCCTTCCGCAGACGCACGGCAGGGCCCTGCCGCGGCTGTACGCGAAGGGGGACGCTATGTGGCCCAGGTGACCAGCCACGTAGCGGTGACCCAGGACGGGAGTACCCGCCAGGACTAAGCTGCCGCCGACCCCTGTGCCGAAGGCCACCAGCAGCGAACTTGAGGTTCCGGCGGCAGCCCCGGTCCATGCCTCGCCGAGCGCATGCGCGTGGACATCATTAACGGCACGCACCGACTCCGGGGCGAGGCCGAGCCGTCCGGCGAGCCCCGCCGCCAGCTCAGTCCCGGCCCAGTCCAGGATGGCATCCGTTGCTGACACCACCACACCTCGCCCGGCATCAATGACGCCGGCCGAGCCGACGCCCACTCCGACAATCCCAAGGTTATTTGCCCTGGCCCGGGAAGTGAGCTCGTAAACCAGCGCCGCTGTCGCGTTCAGGATCGCTTCGCCGCCGTCGCGGTTCAGCGTCGGAATGGTCGCCGAAAACAGCACCTCCCCGGCCCCCGAAACAACCCCGGCAGCAGTCTTGGTGCCACCCAGGTCAACGCCGATTGCGTGAATCATCTTTTTCCTAACAAGGGATCTCGACCGCCTCGACCACGTGGTCCGAACCCCGATTGCCGGGGCTGGACCTAGACCAGGCCGTTGCGCTCGAGAATAGTGCGGATCGCGGCGGCTTCGTCGTCGTTCAGGGACAGCATGGGCTGGCTCATGGTGTTGGATTCAATGACACCCATGAGCTGCAGGGCGGTCTTGAAGGCGCCCAGGCCGGCGGCTCCGCCGGAAACCCGGCCGTTGGGGGCGTAAACGATTTCGAAGAGGTCGGCCAGGCGGTCCTGTTCGCGGGCGGCGGTGGCCCAGTCGCCGGCCTGGGCGGCGTCGAACAGACGGCGGTAACCGGCGGGGTCAACGTTGCCGAGGCCCGGGACCACGCCCTGGGCGCCGCCGAGGAGGGCGCCGTCCACTACGACTTCGTGGCCGGTGAAGATGTCGAAGTCCGGGATGTCCTTGGCCTCCAGGAGCAGCTGGCGGAACGAGACGTCGTCGCCGGAGGAGTCCTTGACGCCGGCGATCACCCCGTCGCGGCCCAGGCGGACCAGCAGGTCCGTGGGCAGCTTGAAGTGGGTGCGGACCGGAACGTCGTAGGCGAAGATCGGCTTGTCGACGGCGGCGTGGATGCTGCGAAAGTGCGTTTCGGTTTCCGCGGCGTTGCCGATGGCGTAGTACATGGACGTGACCACGATCGCGTCGGCGCCGAGGCCGATGACTTTCTTGGCCTCTTCGATGACGCGGTTGGTCGTCTGCTCGTTGGCGCCCACGATCAGGGGTACTGCGCGAGCACCAACAGACGCGTTCGCGTCGGCGATGGTGGAGACCACCAGTTCACGCTCCGCGTTGGTCATGTAGGGGACTTCACCGGAGGACCCGAGGACGAAAAGGCCGGACACGCCGCCATCTATCAGGTGCCTGGTGACGTTCTTCAGCGACGAGGTGTCGATGCTGCCGTCGGCGTGGCGGGGGGTGATGACCGGGGGGATGACGCCCTGGAACTGAGTGGACACAGAATTCTCCGTTGTTTGGAACTGATGAAGGGAAAAGCTAGATGTGGAGCAGGCTGGGCGCGGCGCCCAGCAGCTTCTTGGTGTAATCGTTGCCCGGGTTGTCGAAGACCTGTGCGGCTGTGCCTTGTTCGACGATCTTGCCGAAGTACATGACGCAGATGCGGTCCGAGACGTAGCGGACGGTCTGGATGTCGTGCGAAATGAACACCATGCCGAGGTTCAGGCGGGTCTTCAGGTCGGACAGCAGGTTCAGCACCTGGGCGCGGACGGAGACGTCGAGGGCCGACGTCGGCTCGTCCGCGACGATGATGTCCGGATCCAGCGCCAGGGCGCGGGCGATCGCCACACGCTGGCGCTGGCCGCCGGACACCTGCGACGGCGTGACCTCGGCCGCTGATTGCGGCAGTCCTACCAGCGCCAGGAGTTCCTTGACCTTGGCAGCACGGGTGGTCCCGGTGCCTATGCCGTGGATCTGCAGGGGGTCGGTCAGGATGTCCTGGATGGTCATGCGCGGGTTCAGGGCAGTTGCCGGGTCCTGGAAGACCACGGAGACGGAGCGGCCGAATTCCTTGCGCATGGCTGCGTTGCGCTTGATGGCGGGCTTGCCATGGAAGAGGACCTGGCCCGACGTCGGCTGCTGGAGCCCCACGAGTACCGAAGCCAGCGTTGATTTGCCGCAGCCGGACTCACCCACGATGCCGACGGTTTCGCCTCGGCTGATGGTGAAGTCCACGCCGTCGACTGCCTTGACGATGTTCGGCCGGAACAGCCCGCCGGTGCGCGCACGGTGGTAGACCTTCAGGTCCTTGAGTTCGATGACCGGCTTGCCGGTTGATTCACTCATTTTGCGTCCTCCTTCAGGTGGCTCGCCCAGTAGTGGTCAGCGTCGTTGCCCTGGGTGGATCGAACGGCTGTGAGGACCAGCCGCTGGTTGGGATCGGCGTCGGCACGCAGTGAGCGCGCCGCGAAGCGGTCGCCCGGGGCGAAGTCGCGCGGGGACGGCACGGTGCCGGGGATCTGGTGCAGGCGGACGGCGTCGGCCTCGATGGACAGGACGGCGCCGAGCAATCCCCGGGTGTACTCGTGCTTCGGGTTCTGCAGGAGCTCGGAGGCCTGCGCGGATTCCACCACCTGGCCCGCGTACATGACCGTGATGCGGTGCGCCAGGGATGCAACAAGCGCAAGGTCGTGACTGACGAAGACCATGGCGAAGCCGAGTTGTTCGCGCAGTTCGTTGAGCAGGTCCACAACTTGCTTCTGGACGGTGACGTCCAGGGCGGTGGTGGGCTCGTCGGCAACAACGATCTTCGGTGAACGGGAGAGCGCCATGGCGATCAGCACGCGCTGGCGCTGGCCGCCCGAGAGCTCGTGCGGGTAGCTGGCCAGCGTGCGGACGGGATCCAGCCTGACCATCTCCAGCAGCTCAGTGGGGGTTTTGCGTCCGCCGCGGCGGGTCAGCTGCTCCATCTGCTCCTTGATCTTCATGGAGGGGTTCAGGGAGCTCAGGGCGTCCTGGTAGACCATGGCGATCTGTTGGCCGCGCAGCCCTTCGTAGGCCTGGGGGCTGCTGTGGCCGGTGGCCGGGTCAAGCAGTTCCTTGCCATCGAACGTGATGGATCCGGAGATCTGCGCCGTCTTGGGCAGGAGCCCCATGATGGCAAGCGAGGTGATCGATTTGCCGCAGCCGGACTCACCAACGAGGCCCATTGTTTCTCCCTCACGGACCGTGAAGGAGACGTTGTCCACGATCGCGGTGTCGCCGAAGCGGCCCGGGAAACGGATGGACAGGTTCTTGACCTCCAGGACGTTGCGTGCGCCGGACGGGACCTGGGGGAGGCGGTCGGTGCGTTTGGCTTCGATGGCCGCCAGCAGTTCCAGTTCCCTGTCGAGCAGGACGTGCGGGCTGGCGGCGGCCACCTTTGCATCAGTCAGCAGGGCTGACGTGTTGTAGTGCTCCTCGGTGAGGGCATCACCGGAAGCCGCGCGGACGCCGTCGAGCTCGTGTTCTTCCACCACGGACGGCTGGGCGACGGACGTGGCAACCTCAGTGTCCACAGCGGCGCCGGCAACCGATGAAGCAGTTCCGTCGTCGTCCTTTACGACGGGAGCCCTGCGCAGTTTCGGGTTCACCATGGCGTCGGTGAGGCCTTCGGCCAGGATATTCAGAGCCAGGACGGTCAGCAGGATGGTGAGGCCGGCGAAGGTGGTGGCCCACCAGCCGCCCGAGAGGACAAGGTTGCGGCCGTAGGAGATCACGTTGCCCCAGGACGGAGCAGGATCCTGCACGCCGGCGCCGAGGAAGGACAGCGAGGCCTCGAGGATAATGGCATCCGCCACCATGACCGTGGCGAATACGAGGACGGGGGCTGCGGTGTTCCGGACGATGTGCTTGAGCAGGATGTAGAACCGGCCTGCACCGATCACCCGTTCGGCGCGGACGTAATCCTCGCCGTACTGCGACAGCACGTTGGCACGCACCACGCGGGCCAGTTGCGGGGTATAGATGACCGCAATCGCCACGATGATGGTGGGTATCGAGTTGCCGAAGGCGGCCAACAGGACCGCGGCCAGGGCGATGCCGGGGAACGCCATGAGGATGTCCATCAGGCGCATGATCAGTTCATTGACAGCTTTGCTGGACGTGGCTGCCAGGGATCCCAGCAGGGCGCCTGCCGCTACCGCCAGCGCCACGGCGCCGAGGCCGATCAGCAGCGAGGACTGCGAGCCGTACAGCAGTCGGGAGAAGATGTCCCGGCCCAGCCGGTCGGTGCCGAAGAGGTGCTCACCGCCGGGCGAGGTGGCGGGGATGAAGGTTTCGAGCGGGTCGTGCGGGGCGAGTACCGGAGCCAGGATGGCGGCGGCGATGACGGCCACCAGGAACACGAGCGCAAAGCGGGAGCTCCACGGCAGGGCCTTGAAGCGGATCCCGGGGGCACTGAGCCGTTCAGCGAGTTTGCTTCGCATGGGTCAGACCGTCCTGATTCGGGGGTTGATGAGCAGGTAGAGAAGGTCGACGGCGATGTTCACCAGGACAAAGGTGACCGAGATGGTCAGCACTACGCCCTGCACCAGGTTGACGTCGAGGTTGGTGATGCCGTTGAGGATCAGCTGGCCCATGCCGGGAAGGGCAAAGATCATTTCGATCACGACGGCGCCGCCCAGCAGGTAGCCGATCCGGAGTCCCAGCACGGTCACCGGGGTGACCAGGGCGTTCCGCAGCACGTTCCGGGACACTACTTCGCGGTAGGGGACGCCGTTGCCGATGGCTGTGCGGACGTAGTCCCGGTCCAGTTCCTCCACCATGGAGGTGCGGACCACGCGGATGAGGGACGCCGAGACCGGAATACCGAGGGCGAGGGCCGGCAGGGCCATCGAGTTGAGCCAGCCGCCAAAACCGGATTCCGGCGTCGCGATGCCGCCCGAAGGGAACATCGGGCTGGAGCCGAGGGCGAACCACTGGATCAGCAGGATGCCCAGCCAGAACGACGGCGTGGCGACCGCCGCGATTGAGAACACCCGCACCAGCTGGTCCTGCCACTTGTCCCGGTAGAGAGCCCCGACGATTCCGAAGGCCAGCGACAGTGCAACGGCGATCAGCACGCCAAGCAGCGTCAACTGGAGGGTCAGCGGGAAGGCCGAACCGATCATGGTGGCCACAGACTTCGCCGGGGGAGTGGTGACTCCCAGGTCAAAGCGGAGCAGTTTGGCGAGGAAGCCCAGGTACTGCAGGAACAACGGGTCGTTCAGGCCGTTGTCCTGCCGGTACTGTTCCTTGGCTTCCTCGCTGGCGCCCTCACCGAGGGCACTGCTGGCTTGGTCGCCGGGTGCGGCCTGCAGGACCAGGAACACCAGCAAGGTGATGCCCAAAATCATCAGGGGCAATGCTGCGAGCCTTCGGCCGAGCAGACGCAATATCGTGACCAATGTATTCTCCGGTTGATCTGGTGTGGCTTTGGCCTAGGCCGTGCGGCCGACGCCGACGAAGGAGACGCCGGTGGTGGGCAGCGGCTTGAAGCCGCTGAGTTTGGTGGAATCCCACGCGCTGGGGAGCTGGCGGTGGAAGATCGGGTACAGCGGCACTTCCTCGGAAACCAGGTCGACGATTTCGCCGGTCAGCTTCTTGGCTTCGTCCCCGGCGGACTGGCCGGCTTTGGCCATGAGGTCCACGAGCTGTGCGCGCTCAGGGGTGGCGGCCCAGTTGGCGCGGCCCTTCATCCAGGTGTCCCCGGCGTAGAACCAGCTCAGCAGCAGATCGGCGTCGTTTCCGAAGACCGAGGGGTCGCCCGGAGCCGCAACCACGCTGTAGTCGCCCTTGCCCACGCGGTCCGCGTACAAGGCACCGGACTGCAGGTTCTTGAGTGTGACCTTCACCCCGGGGATCTTGTTCCAGGATTCGAGCATCAGCGGGGCGACATCCTTGACCCAGGCGGTGTCCGTTGTCAGCAGTTCGAACTCCAGGCTGGTGACCCCGGCTTCCTTGAGCAGGTCCGCGGCCTTGTTGGCGTCGTAGGAGTAGACGTTCTTCGCCTTGACGTAGTCCGGGTGCCCCTCCTGGAAGTAGGAACTGGCTGCCTTGGCGTTGCCGAACAGGGCCTTCTTGATGATGGAGTCCTTGTCCAGGCCGTAGTGCAGGGCCTGGCGGACGCGCTTGTCGCTGAACGGTCCCTTGGTGCAGTTGAACATCAGGAACAGCATGCCGAAGGACTGGACGGATTCCACGGCGGCCTTGGTCTTGAGGCCGTCCACGTCCAGGTAGGGGACGTCCTCGATTGCCTGCACGCGGCCGGACTGCATGGCGGTGACGCGCGCTGCGGCGTCGGAGAGCAGCAGCCAGGTCATGCCCTTTGCGAGGGCCGGCATGGGGCCGTTGTAGTCAGGGTTGGCTTCGAAAACGATCTTGTCGTCCTTGACTGCCGAGATGAGTTTGTACGGGCCGGTGCCCACCGGCTTGGCATCGAAGGCCTTGAGCTGTTCCGAGCCCAGCGGGAAGTTGGCCAGGGCCTTGGGGACAACCTTGACCACGGAAATCCGCGGGCCGAAGCCCGGGAAAGCGTATTTGAGGGTGAACTCGGCCGTGGCCGCATCAACGGCCTTGACTTCCTTGATGAAGGGGATGAATTGCGAGAACAGCGACTTGTTTGCCGGATCCATCACACGGGTGAACGAGAAGACAACGTCGTCTGCCGTGACCGGAGTGCCGTCGTGGAACTTGGCGCCTTGGCGGAGGGACACCTGGTAGGTGGTGGGGCTGACCATCTTGGGGTCCGCGGCAGCCAGGGCGTTGTACGGCTCGCGGGTGGCCGGGTGCAGTTCGATGAGGCCTTCGTAGACGTGCAGATTGGCGGCCAGGGGTGTGGCGCCGGAGGAGGACAGCGGATCAAACCCGGTGGACAGGGCGTAGGAGATGCCGGCCTCGATGATGAGGTCCTTGTTGATCGGCGCCGTTGAACCGGAAGCGCCTGCCGTGGTGGCAGCAGGGCCCCCGCAGGCCGCCAGTGAGCTGGCGAAAGCAGCCGCGATGCCCGCCGCACCACTCAATTTCAGGAAACTCCGGCGGCTGGCGGAGTTGACCAGCGGACGGTTCTTGATCGTCTTATCCATGAGATGCCTCACCGTTCAGAATAGTTATCGGATGTAGGACGTCCGATGCTCGTAGGAAAAACTGTAAGGGTGGTCACATGCTTCCGTCAAGTGTGAGCGGGGTCGCTTTGACTTGGGTTACCGGGCATTTACTCTGGAGATATGACATCCCACCTCTTTTCTTCAGCCGATGGCATTCCAATGGCGCGTCCCGCCACGGAACACGTACTGGCTGAACGCGGCAGGGGCGGCTACCGGCAGTACAGGATTCCCGCGATGGCTGTGACGGCCCGCGGCACCCTGCTCGCCGCCTATGACGGACGACCCAACCTTGATGATCTTCCCAGCCCGATAGATCTTCTGCTACGGCGCAGCGGGGACAGCGGCCGGTCCTGGCAGGCCCAGCAGGTGGTGCGCACCGGCGTCGGGCTTGAAGGGTACGGGGATCCAAGCCTGCTGGTGGACGCCGAAACGGGCCGGATCTTCATGTTCCACGCGGCCGGCACTCGCGCAGGCTTCTTTGAAGCCGCCGAAGGAGCGGGGAACGACGGCGACGTCCAGCACTGCGACGTCAGCTACTCCGACGACGACGGGCTGACCTGGCGGCACCGCCGACTCACGGACCAGCTCAAGCTCGCTGCCGGCCGGGGCCGCGGAATTACCGGAATCTTCGCCGCGGCGGGGCAGGGCATCCAAATCCATGCCGGGCCGTTCTCCGGGAGGCTCGTCCAGCAGTATGTGGTCCTGGTGCAGGGGAACATTTTGGCGGCGTCCGCCTACAGCGACGACCACGGCGAAACCTGGACGCTGGGGGAGTTCATCGGCCCTTCGACGGCGGGTGGGGAAGCAGGCGCGCCGACAGCTGGCGAGGCGGCACCCAACGAGAACAAGGTCGCCTGCCTCAACGACGGCAGGCTCCTGCTCCACAGCCGCGCCACTCCACGCCGGCTATCAGCGCTCTCCGGCGACGGCGGGCACAGCTGGAGTCCGCTGACCGCCATTGCGGACCTTCCCGATCCCAGCGACAACGGCTCGGTGACCCGATTTGACGGTCTGCCGCTTCCGCTAGGCCACGCCACCGCAGAAACGGACGCGTGGGTGCTGGCAACCAACAACCACGACACCGCGTTGCGCCGCAACACCGTGCTCAGCCTCTCCCGGGACAACGGGGCCAGCTGGCCGGCGAAGCTCGTCATTTGCCCGGGCAGCTCGGCGTATTCAACGGCGGCCAGGCTGCCCGACGGGAACATCGGAGTCCTCTACGAGCGCCAGGGCTACCGGGAAATTGTGTTCTGCTCCATTCCGCCGGCCCAGCTCACGGATGCCGCCGCACTCCGTCAGGGCAACCGCCGTGACGCCCGCCAGGACTCTGCTCGGCCAGACCAGCCTTCCGGAAGGGCTTCCGGCCCCCCGGCATCGGGGATGGTATTCGATATGGAACTGCGCTCCATCACGCCCGGCCGTCCCGAGGTGTGGCAGAACGCCGGCGAATTCCACGTGCTGGCCGCCGATGCGGGGCAGTGGGACGTCCACACGTGGAAGGAGATCGGCCAGGGGTACTCGCCGGAGTCAGCCCAAGTGGTCGGAACGCGCGAGGCGCAGGACCTGAACTACGGGCCGGTCTCCACCGGCTACAAGGCGGGGGACATCCTTGCCTTCACCGGGCGCGCACGCAACAGCGGCCCGGAGGTGTTGGCCGGCGTGCGGCTGACTGGTCCGGGGGCGGAAGAGTTCGGCCCGGCAGACCTGCAGCCCGGCGAGGAATCGCTGTACTTCACCCCTGTCTGCACCGTGACGGCGCAGGATGTGGGGCGCGGTTCGCTGGACGTCAGGTACGGGGTGGAGTGGACGGCGGCCGGCGTGAACGGGCGGCTGGAGCGCCGGTTCACGTTCAACATGGCAGACGGCAGCGTGGACATTGGCCCGGTGTAAACCAAGCCGCGAGCTGGCGCTCGGCGACGTCTAGAGGAAACGGTCCAGCAGGCTCGCCTCGGCCATCCTGCTTAGTCCCTCCCGGACCGTGCGGGCGCGCTGGTCGCCGATGCCGTCCACGGTCATGAGGTCATCGATGGTGGCTGCCATCAGGTACTGAAGGCCGCCGAAGTGGTCAACGAGCCTGTCCGCCACGGCCTTGGGTACCGCCTTCAGGCCCGACAGGAGGCGGTATCCGCGCGGCTGCACGACGGCATCGAGGGTCTCAACGCCGCCCGCGAAGCCGATAATGCCGGCGATCCTGCTCAGGTCGATCAGCTCGGTGGGGCCGAGGCTCAGCAGGGCGCTGACGGCCCCGTCTATGTCCTCCGGCGACGCGTTGGGTCCGGCGTAATCGCGGATGATCACATCGCTGCCGGGTCCCCGGCCCACTGTGAGTTCATCCAGCTGCAGCGAAAGCAGCCGTCCGTCCTCGCCGAGCTCAAGGACGTACTGGGAGATTTCCTCGGAGATCCGGCGCACCATTTCCTGGCGCTGCAGCGTCACCGCGACGTCCCGGACTGTCACCATGGCCTCGATTTCCAGCGCTGACAGGGAACTCGTGACCTGGTCCAGGCGGGAACGGTAGCGTTCCAGGGTGGCCAGCGCCTGGTTGGCGCGGGCAAGGACCTTCTCGGAGCCTTCCAGGACGTGCCGCAGGCCGTTCACGTAGAGGGCGATGATCTGCATGGACTGGCTGACGGAGATCACCGGGACGCCGGTCTGGATGGCGACGCGTTCGGCCGTGCGGTGCCTGGTGCCGGACTCCTGGGTCTCGATGCTCGAGTCCGGAACCAGCTGCACAGCGGCCCGGAGGATGTTGCCGGCGTCCTTGTCGCAGATGATGGCGCCGTCCATTTTGGCGAGTTCGCGAAGCCTGGTGGGGGAGAAGTCGATCCCGATATCGAATCCGCCGGAACAGATGGATTCAATGGTGCGGTCCGAGCCCAGAACGATCAACGCGCCGGTGCGCCCGCGGAGGATGCGTTCCAGGCCATCGCGCAGAGCGGTGCCTGGAGCCACTCTGCCCAGAGTCGCCTTAAGCGAATCTTCAGGGCTCCGAGCCATAGGTTTTCCCTTCAAAGGTGCAAGCCGCTGCCTGCAAGTATGCCGGTTTTACGATTCCGCCGGCAGGATCAAAAGTACTCATTTCCCCACTGGCTCCATACTAGGGGCAAAGAAGCGCATTAACCGCACGGACAAGCCTCAAAGTGGCCCGTTTGGACTGGTGCTGCCGGCGCTCCGGAAGGCCCCTGGCGACGGCGGCGGGAGACGGCAGTTGGGGCGTCCACCGGCGGCTCCTGCCGCCCTGCGATAAACTGGAAACCTTGGCTGCACAGTTCACGCCTGCCGGCCCCCGCGTTAAAATCGCGTTCACCTCACGTTCGCATCCCTTACCAGCCCCCATGTCGCAGCGAAAGTAGCACCGTGTCTCAAGAAGTCCTTAGCCCCGCCCGAGTCCAGGAGATTCACAAGCAGGCTGCCCGGCGTCGGACTTTCGCGGTCATTTCCCACCCTGACGCCGGCAAGTCCACGCTCACCGAAGCGCTGGCCCTGCATGCGAAGGTGATCGGCACGGCCGGCGCGTCCAGCGGCAAGGCCAACCGCAAGGAAACGGTCTCGGACTGGATGCAGATGGAAAAGGACCGCGGCATCTCCATCAGTTCCGCAGCCCTGCAGTTCGCCTACCGGGACACCGTGATCAACCTGCTGGACACCCCCGGCCACGCGGACTTCTCCGAGGACACCTACCGCGTCCTGGCCGCCGTCGACTGCGCCGTCATGCTGGTTGACGCGGCCAAGGGCCTGGAAACACAGACCATGAAGCTCTTCGAGGTCTGCAAGCAGCGCAACCTGCCCATCATCACGGTGATCAACAAGTGGGACCGCCCCGGCCTGGATGCGCTGGCCCTCATGGACGAAATCACCGAGCGCACGGGACTCCAGCCGATGCCGCTGACCTGGGCTGTGGGCATCTCGGGCGACTTCCGCGGCGTGTGGGACCTCCGCAACGACCGCTTCGCGCGGTTCCAGCGCAACAACGCCGGCGCCAACATCGCGCTCACCGAGTACTTCACCCCCGAGGAAGCCGCCGTCAACCAGGGCGAGGACTGGTCCAACGCCGTGGACGAAGCGGGGCTGGTCATCGAATCCAACCTGGAGTTCGATGTCGACGCCTTCCACGCAGGCAAGGCCACTCCGATCCTCTTCAGCTCCGCGGCCCTCAACTTCGGCGTCAAGGAAATCCTCGACGCCCTGGTGGACTTCGCCCCGCCGGCGGCGCCGCGGCCCGACGTCGAAGGCGAACCGCGTGCGGTGGATGCCCCGTTCGCGGGCTTTGTCTTCAAGGTCCAGGCCGGCATGAACAAGGCCCACCGCGACCACGTGGCCTTCATCCGCGTATGCTCCGGCGTGTTCGAGCGCGGCATGGTGGTGACGCAGACGCGGACCGGCAAGTCATTCGCCACCAAGTACGCCCAGCAGGTGTTCGGCCGTGAGCGCGAGGTCATTGACGAAGCGTTCCCCGGCGACGTGGTCGGCCTGGTCAACGCCTCGTCCCTCCGGGTGGGTGACAGCCTGTTCCTGGACGAACCCGTGGAGTTCCCCGCGATCCCGCTGTTCGCGCCGGAGCACTTCCAAGTGGCACGCTCCAAGGACCCCAGCCGCTTCAAGCAGTTCCGCCGCGGCATTGAGCAGCTCGAGCACGAAGGCGTCATCCAGGTGCTCCGCTCCGACATCCGCGGCGACCAGGCGCCGGTGCTCGCCGCCGTCGGCCCCATGCAGTTCGAGGTGGTGGAGGACCGCATGGCGCTCAGCGCGCCGATGCGCCTGGAGCGGCTCCCGTATTCGATGGCAAGGATTTCGACGGCGGACGCCATGCCCGCCCTGGCCAACGTGCCGGGCGCCGAGGTGCTGCTGCGCTCCGACGGTGAATACCTGGCCCTGTTCAACGACATTTGGGCGTTGCGCCGGATCGAAAAGAACCACCCGGACCTGACACTGCTGCCGATCGGCACGCACAACCCCGCCAAATAGCGGGCCTTGCGTCGACTCCGCGACCATCGCCGGGATATCATAAGCATACTTATCAAATAAACAGCTGAGAGGCCGATCATGGCTGCAAGCATGGAACCCGGCTACCTCCTCAGCGGCCGATACCGGATTGAGGCCCTGATTGGCCGCGGGAGCCAGTCCGGCGTCTACCGGGCCTTCGATGAACTCCTGCAGCGCGAAGTCGCGGTCAAACTCTTCCGCGACGATCCCGGAAACCTGGACCACACGCGCCGCCAGGGGGAGGAAGTCCGTATCCTGGCGGGAATGAGCCACCACGCGCTGGTCACCCTGCTGGACGCAGGAGCGGACTTCAGCGATCCCCGGCACCGCCGCACGTACCTGGTCATGGAACTGGTCCGCGGACCGGACCTGCGCGCACGCGCGGCCCAGGGTCCCATCAACGCCGCGCATCTGGCGCTGATCGGCCACGATCTCGCCGACGGACTCGCGTATATCCACCATCACGGCATCGTCCACCGCGACGTCAAGCCGGCCAACATCCTCCTGGTGGACTACAACAACGATGACCGCCGGCCACGTGCCAAGCTGAGCGATTTCGGCGTGGCCATGATCCTCGGGGACGGTAACCGCACCGGCCCCGCGGAAAGTTCCGGCACCCCGCAGTACCTCAGCCCGGAACAGGCCGCCAGCGAGCCGGTGGGACCGCCCAGCGATGTGTACTCCCTGGGGCTGGTCCTGCTCGAGGGCCTGACCGGCAATCCGGTGTACCCGGGTGCGCCGATCGCCTCAGCCATGGCACGGCTCCTGCGGGATCCGCACATCCCCGACGTCGTGGCACCGAAATGGGCTGCCCTGCTCAGTTCCATGCTGTCCCGCGAGCCTTCGGCCCGGCCGGGTGCCCGGGACGTTTCCCTTGCCCTCCGGCAGGAAGTCATCAGCGCCGCCGGGCGCCGGCGGAGCATCAGTCCGTCTCCGTCCGAGGTGCCGGCGGAAGCACCGCCGTCGTACGATTCCGCCGCGAACGAAGAGGCGCGGATACGCGCCGTCGAACGCTACCGGATCCTGGACTCGCCCCCGGACGGCACATTCGACCGGATCGTAGGCCTGGCTGCGCGGATGTTCTCCGTGCCCGTGGCCATCGTCAGCGTGGTGGACCACGACCGGATCTGGTTCAAGGCCCATCACGGGACCGAGGTAGGCGAGATCGGGCGGGACCCCGGGCTGTGCGCCTCCGCCATCCTGCAGGACGAGGTCTGGGTGGTTCCGGACGCAGTCACAGACCCTCGCACCCTGGCGAACCCGCTCGTCGCGGGGGAGTTCGGACTGCAGTTCTATGCCGGAGTGCCGCTGCGCACTCCCGACGGCTACAACCTCGGGACCATCTGCATCCTGGACCGCCAGCCGCGGGAGTTCACCGCCGAGGATTCCCGCGCCCTGGAGGACCTGGCCGCCATCGTGATGAACGACCTTGAGCTGCGGCTGCAAAGCCGCAGCGCAGTGGCGTCCGCCCGATGAACGGCCGCCTAGCGCCGCCCCGCATGCAGGGCCAGTTCCAGCTCGAACCGGGCCCGAGGGTCTTCCAGCGCATCGCCGAAGAGCTCCCGCAGCTGGGCCGCCCGGTAACCCACTGTCTGCGGATGGATGCCAAGCTCGGCCGCCACCGGAGCCCGCTGGCCCCAGTGCCGCAGCCAGGAGAGGAGGGTCTCCGCCAGCCGTTCGCGCTGCGCCGGACGCAGGCCCTCCAGCGGCGCAAGCCTGCGCTCCGCCAGTTCCGCGATGGCCGAGGGCTCGGAGCCGAGCACGATCTGGGCCAGGTGGTCATCCGCCCAGATGGGCGGATCCTCGGGGCCTTCCCGCGGCGGCAGCACCGAGGCCGCCAGCACGGCGAGCCGCAGCGAGTCGGGTACCTTCTCCCAGCCGCCGGCCGGCCCCACGGAAGCGGACCTGCCCTTCAACGCCTTCTCCAGCGCCGCCCGGGCGGCCTCGGACTTCCGGGCCGGGACAAGTGCCACGGCATCCGTTTCGCGCTCAACCACCAGTGTTCCCGGCCCCAGCTGCAGCCGAAGCCCTGCGGACCGGTCCAGCGGGAGCGTGACCACCACGAGCCTCGCCGGCAGCGACCAGTCGGCCATGGAGGCCGCCTGCCGCAGGGCCGCTTCGTCCGCCTGGCCCATCAGCAGCAGCTCCAGCAGTTCGGTCCTGCGCCGGTCCACGGCCCCGGCTCGCTCGGACTGTTCAAAGGCGTAGGCCTCGGCACTCACGGCGGACAGTTCGTCGATGTACGCCAGGATCGATTCGCCCAGGTCCACCACGACACTCTGGCCCAGGTCTTTTTCCATCGAGATGCGGGACATCTCCCGGAACGTCACGCGGGCACCCATGCGGTACGCGCTCAGCAGGGCGTCCATGCTTCGGCCCTGGCGGAATTCGCCGCTGCCGAGCCCCGCCACGAGCTGCCGGCTTTCCTCGGACAGGGCGGGGAGCCTGGTGCCCGGCAGCTGCAGGAACCGCTCCAGTGCCGCTGCCACCCCGCGCCGCAGGCCGCGCCCGAAGCGGCCCTCGATAGGCCTGGCGTAGGCGGGAACCAGTTGCGGGACGGCGTCGATGATGGCCTCTACGATGCCGGGCATCTTGGGACGCAGCAGGTCGCTGACCTCCCGGGGCAGGGCGAGCCACGGCGGATCGTAAGCCGGAGCGGCGGGACTCTTCGAGGCCGGAGGGTTCATGAGAGACTTCCATAAGTTGTTTCGGGGGAACAGTTTAGAACGTTCGATCGTATGCCTTGGGAGAAGAAATATGCCTCGATCCAACATAAGGTTAATAACATGATCCGGCTCCGTAAGCTGGCGCGCGCCGCATCTGTACTGACCACCCCGCTAGCTCCAGAAGATATTCTGTCGCTCTTCAATCCTGTGTTCTCTGCCCGCCAGTTGCGCGGCATAGTCACCAGGGTGGTCGCCGAGACGGCCGATTCCGCCACCATTTTCTTCCGACCAGGCCGCGGCTGGAAGGCCCATCAGGCCGGCCAGTGGGCCCGCATCGGCGTCGAACTCGACGGCGTGCGGCACTGGCGTTCCTATTCCCTGAGCGCCCCCGCCGGGCAGGATCCCGCCATCACGGTCACCGACGTAGGTGCCGTTTCCGGCGTACTGGTCCGCAACACCCGCCCCGGCGACGTGCTGTTCCTGGCTCCGCCGCAGGGCGACTTCGTCCTCCCGGAGCACCCCCGCCCGCTGCTGATGCTTACCGCCGGCAGCGGCATCACCCCCGTCATGTCCATGGTCCGCACGCTGGTGCCGCACCGCCCGGACTCCGACGTCGTGCTGATCCACTCAGCCCGGACCCCGGAAGACAGCATCTTCCGGGAAGAACTGTCGGAGCTTGCCGACCAGTTCCCCAACTTCAAGGTCACCCACTGGTTTACCGGCGAACGCGGCCGGATGGACTTCACCTCTCCCGCCGTGTTGGACGAACTCTGCCCGGACTGGCGCCACCGCGCAGCCTATGCGTGCGGCCCGGAGGGCTTCCTGGACGACGCCGAGGCGCTGTGGTCCGCAGAGGCCGCCGCTGCGGCGGCCGAAAGTTCCGCGGCGGACGGCGAATCCCACCAGCCGGAGGGGCCGTTTGCGGCCGATCCGATCAACCTCATCATCGAACGCTTCACCACCAGCCTGGCAGCCGGTGCAGGGCACGACGGCGGGCTGGTCACCTTTGAAGCCTCCGACCGCGAGGTGGAGGCGGACGGAAGTACGCCGCTGCTGGACGTCGGCGAAGACGCCGGCGTGCTGATGCCCAGCGGCTGCCGGATGGGCATCTGCCACAGCTGCCTTATCCCCCTGCGGGCAGGGCATGTCCGCGACCTCCGCACCGGCGAAGTCCACGGCGAGCCGGGCCAACTAATCCAGACGTGTGTATCGGCAGCCGCCGGACCCGTTAACCTCGACATTTGAGGAGCACCACCGCATGGCAATAGTTACCAACCACGAAGCCGAGACCACGGAAGACGCCGTCGTGCCCGCGAAGACGCGGCGAGGTGCGCTGGCCGCGTCCGGCAGCCCCCTGATCCGTCCGCCGGCCGCAGCACACCTCTCCGACGAGCAGGTGGCTGAGCTGGGCCGCGAACTTGATGCCATCAAGGACGACATTCTGGCGAAGCGCGGCGCCTCCGACGCCGCGTACATCCGACGGATGATCAAGATCCAGCGCGGGCTGGAGATCTCCGGCCGCGCGACGCTCCTGGTGAGCCGGAACAAGGCTGCCTGGATTACCGGCACCACCCTGCTCAGCCTGGCCAAGATCCTGGAAAACATGGAGATCGGGCACAATGTGCTGCACGGCCAGTGGGACTGGATGCGGGACCCGGACATCCACTCCACCACCTGGGAATGGGACTTTGTCACCCCGGCACGCGCCTGGCAGCACACCCACAATGACCTGCACCACCGCTGGACCAACGTGGTGGGCAAGGACAACGACGTCGGATACAACCTGCTGCGGATGGACCCCCAGCAGGAGTGGAAGCCGTTCAACCTCGGCAACCCGCTGTATAACGCCATCCTGGCACCGGTCTTCGAGTGGGGCATCGCGATCTACGACCTTGAGCTCCAGGACTACAAGGAAGGCAAGAAGTCCAAGGAAGCGCTGGTCAAGGACCTCAAGGCCCTGGGCGTCAAGGCGCTCAAGCAGTTCACCAAGGATTACGCCGCCACTCCCGCCGTCGCGATGCTGACCGGCTCGGGCAAGCAGGCGCTCTACGGCACGCTGACCGCCAATGCGGTGCGCAACGTCTGGGCCCACGCGGTGATCTTCTGCGGGCACTTCCCCGAGGGGACGGACACGTTCACCGAGGAAATGGTGGAAGGGGAGACCCGCGGGGACTGGTACGTGCGCCAGATGATCGGCTCAGCCAACATCTCCGGTTCCAAGTTCATGCACCTCATGACCGGAAACCTTTCGCACCAGATTGAGCACCACCTCTTCCCGGACATTCCGTCCAACCGCTATGCCGAGGTGGCGCCCAAGGTGCAGGAGATCTGCAAGCGCTACGGCCTGCCGTACACCACGGGCCCGATCTGGAAGCAGGTCGGCTCCACGTGGGCCAAGGTCTTCAAGCTGGCGCTGCCGCCCAGGAAGGCCTAACCACCTACTCCCAGGTTTGAGTGAAAGGGCGCCTGCCATTGCGGCAGGCGCCCTTGTCATGTCCCCAACTTTTCCGCTGCACCGAGAACGTGGGCTATCCGCGGATTGCCGGGGAGGGCTGAAAACCCGAAGCGTTCCACGTGCTGCAGCGTGAGGCCCGCGGCCGCGATCCGGCCGGCTGTGTCCCGGTTCGGATGGCAACCTCCGGCCAGCCGGCTCCATAGCGAGGTCAACAGGTCCTCGGCAGCTGCCAGTACAGGGTGTGCGGAGCGGACATGCTCGTAGAACAGCAGGAGGCCGCCGGGCCGGAGAACCCGCAGCGTTTCCGTCAGGACGGCGGACTGGTCCGCCACGCTGCACAGGACCAGGCTGGAGACCACTACGTCCACGGATCCATCCGCCGCGGGCAGTGATTCCGCTGTGCCGTCCTGGACCGTGATGGGAACCGGTGCCCGGATTGCCTCTGCCAGCGCCAGCGCCCGGAGCGTCGGGTCCGGTTCGAGCGCCAGCACGCTGGTCACGGCGGAAGGGTAGAAGGGGAAGGTGGCGCCGTAGCCCGCCCCGATTTCGACGACGGTGCCGTGCGCTGCCTCTACGAGGCGCCGCCGGTGGTCCGCTGCGCCGCGCGCGTCCATGCGCGGACCTACGCGGGCGAAGTGTTGTCCGAAGGACGAATTCCGTTGGCTGGCTTCCGGCATTGGTGGCTCCTCGCCGTCAGCGCGCCTGCGCCGGGTTGAGCTTCAGCCGGCGCAGCAGCTGCGCGTTGAGGGCCACCACGATGGTGGAGGCGGACATCAGCACGGCACCCGCGGCGGGGGACAGGACGACCCCTGCGAAGGCCAGCACACCGGCGGCCAGCGGCACCGCAATGATGTTGTAGCCCGTGGCCCAGACGAGGTTCTGCCACATCTTCCGGTAGCTCGCCCGGGAAAGGTCCACCATGGACAGCACGGCCCGTGGATCGTTGCCGGCCAGGACCACGCCGGCGGACTCCACTGCCACATCGGTCCCGCCGCCGATCGCGATGCCCACTTCCGCCCGGGCCAGTGCGGGGGAGTCGTTGACGCCGTCGCCCACCATGGCCACCCGGAGTCCGCGGCCCTGGAGTTCGGCGACCTTCTTGTCCTTGTCCGCCGGGAGCACTTCAGCGAAGACCTCGTCGATCTTGAGGTCGGCGGCGACCGCCCGGGCCACCTGGCGCGCATCCCCGGTGATCATGGCCACCTTGATCCCGCGGTTCTGCAGGGCCGCCACAGCCTGGCGGGATTCCGGTCGCACGGCGTCCTCAAGGCTGACGGCGCCAAGGACCCGCCCGCCGTCGTCCACCACGTGGAGGACGGCGGCTCCCCGGTCCATCCAGGCTGCCGTGATGGCTGCAAGCGTCTCCGGCTCGTTTGCTCCCAGTTCGCGGAGCAGGGCGGGACCGCCCACATGCACAGTCCTACCGTCGATGCCGGCACGGACGCCGCGGCCGGTCATGGAGCTGAATTCCGTGGCTTTGGGGACGGTGAGCCCGCGCCCGCGGGCGGCCGCGACGATTGCGCGTGCCACCGGGTGCTCGCTGTCCGATTCCACGGCGGCGGCCAGAGCCAGTAGCCCGTCCCGGTCCATCCCCTCAACTGCGGCCACGTCCTTGAGTTCGGGCTCGCCCTTGGTGAGGGTTCCGGTTTTGTCGAAAAGCACGACGTCGACCGTCCGCATGCGCTCCAGTGCCATCCGGTTCTTGATCAGCACGCCGGCCCGGGCTGCGCGTTCGGTGGAAATGGCGATCACCAGCGGGATGGCAAGCCCCAGCGCATGGGGGCAGGCAATGACCAGCACCGTCACGGTGCGTGTCACGGCGTCGGAAATGCTGCCCATCAGCGTCCAGGCGGCGAAGGTGATGACGCCGGCGCCAGCGGCGAAGTAGAAGAGGAACGCCGCTGCCCGGTCCGCGAGGGCCTGGGCCTTGGAGGACGACGCCTGAGCCTCGGCAACGAGCCGCTGGATTCCGGCCAGGGCCGTGTCCTCGCCGATGGCGGAGACCTGTACCCTGACAGCGTTGTCCGTCGCGATCGTTCCGGCCACCACCGGATCTCCCGGCGAACGCAGGACGGTCCTGGACTCGCCCGTGATCATGGATTCGTCGAACTCCGCCTGCCCGTCGCTGACGATGCCGTCAGCCGGCATCCGCCCGCCCGAGCGGACCAGGATGAGATCGCCGGAGCGGAGTTCGGAAACTGCGACGGTTTCGGAGCCGGCGTCCGTGATGCGTTCCGCCTCGTCGGGAAGCAGCGCCGCCAGGGCATCCAGCGCCCCCTGGGCCGAGCCGAGCGCCCGCATTTCGATCCAATGGCCCAGCAGCATGATGGCGACGAGAAGCGCCAGCTCCCACCAGAAGTCCAGATCGAATCCGCCGATCCCCAGGCTGGTGGCCCAGGACGCAACGAAGGCCACCGTGATGGCCATGCCGATCAGAAGCATCATGCCGGGTTTCCGGGACTTGAGCTCGGTGAGCCCGCCGCGGAGGAACGGCTGGCCTCCGTACAGGTAGATCACGGTGCCCAGGAGCGGCGGGATCCAGGTGGAGCCGGGGAAGGCCGGCGGCATGTAGCCCAGGAGGTGCCCGAACATCGGGCTGAAGAAGACCACCGGCACGGCCAAGGCAAGCGTCAGCCAGAACCTGTTCTTGAACATCGCCACGCTGTGGCCGGCATGCTGGCCGTGGCTGTGGACCATGTGTTCGTCGTCAACGGGCCCGTGGCCGGCCGGCTGAGTGCCCTGGCCGGGCAGCTGGTGGGTGCCGTGCTCCGGATGCGCAGAGTGGCCGGCGTGCGGCTGGCCCTGATCCGGCTGCCCGGTGTGCAGTTGGCCTGCACCGTGGCGGGGTTCCATGATGTGCTCCTTTGAGGCTTCACCCTTGGTGATGGGGATCTACCGACAACATACCCCCAGGGGGTATAAATGGCAAGGGTCTCCTGCTACCGGACTTCGATGGCGCCCATCATTCCGAGGTCCTCATGATCGAGGATGTGGCAGTGGTAGACGGACCTGCCGGAGAAGTCCCTGAAAGCCACCCGGACCTTCACCCGGCCCTGCGCCGGAACGTTGATTACGTCCCGCCACTCAGGCCGGTCCGGCGCGCGGCCACCCTCCTCGATGACCTGCATCGGCCAGACGTGCAGGTGGAACGGATGGTCCATGGGGCTGGCGTTGGTCAGGGTCCATTCCTCCACACTCCCCGCCGCCACCACGGTGTCCGTCCGCGCCGGACTGAACTCCCTGCCGTCGATGGTGAAGCCCATCATGCCCCCGCCCATGCCCATCCCTGCACCGGAAGAGAGCGCGACCTGCCGTCGCGCCGCCACTGCGGCCGTGCGCAGGTCGTCCGGGTCCCTGCCTGCCGGCAGTGGCGGCGGGGGCGTTGGAGATGGTGCGGTGCTTCCGGCCACGCGCAACGTCGCCAGCGCCGCGCCCGCCGCCCCCGGTTGGATTGCCTGCCGGGGCCCGCGCTGGCCCATCATGCCGGCCATGCTGCCCCTGTCGTAATATGCGGCTCGCAAGACCGACTCGCCGGCGGCTGTGGCAACCAGCAGGTCCGCCCGGTTGCCTGGTGCCAGGAGCAGTTCCTCCACGGGCGACGGCGTGCGGTAGCGGCCCGAGTCTATGCCCAGTAACTGAAGCTGCTGGCCGTCAAGCCGCAGCGGGAGATAACGGGCCACGCAGGCGTTGATGATGCGCCACCGCTCTCGCTGACCCGGCATAGCGGTGAATTCCGGATTGCTCTGGCCATTGACCAGGAGCAGTTCGCCCTCCCTCCCCAGCATCCGTTCCATCTGCGACACCCGGACAACGTTCCCGCCGCCGTCCAGCGTGGTGTCGGAAATGACCAGGACGCGTTCGGTGCTGACCGGAACGGGTTCCGGATCCTCCACGATGATCGCGCCAAAGAGGCCGGCGAAAATCTGGTCGGCCACCATGCCGTGGTGGTGCGGGTGGTACCAGTACACTCCCGGGGGATGGTCTGCCGGCAGCCGGTACTCATAGTCATGGACGGCGCCAGCATTCACCACGACGAACACGTTGTCCCCGCTGCCCTCGGGGGAGACGTGCAGTCCGTGGACATGCAGGTTTGTTGGCTGGTCAAGGTTGTTGGCCAGCCGGACGCTCAGCACGTCGCCCGGCCGCAGGCGGAGGGTTGGGCCGGGGCTCCCGCCGTTGTAACCCATGGCCCGGGCCTGCTGCCCGGCCAGCTGAATCCGGCCCGCCGCAGCGTCGAGCCGGACCTCCAGCCGGCCGCCGGCGCTGCGCAGCTCGGACGGCTGGGACAGTTCGGCGCCGGTTACCGGGGCCGGCCGGGATGAGGACCGGGAAGCCGCCGACCACCACAGCCCCGCGCTGCCGGCTGCGGTGGCCGCCGCGCCGAGACCGCCCAGGAGCAGGGCGCTGCGCCGGCTCATGGGGCGGGCTGCGGGACGGTGGCCAGCCGTCGGTTCGCGGCTGGGTTTCGGGCCGGGCGGGCTGGCGGAGTGTTGCGGGCCCGGCTGCGGACCCGCGGGAGGCGTGCTGGCGGGAGGCACTAGTGCTCCTCGCCGAGTATCCTGACCTGCTCGCGGTACTGGTCAGAGGTCAGTTCCCCCTTCGCGAACCGTTCGTCGAGGATCTGCCGCGCCCGGCTGCGTCCCTGTCCGGGGCCGCCCGGTCCCGGACCGCCGGCCCCAGGCCACGGACCGCCCGGTCCCGGCTGGCCGGTATGAGTGAAGCCACCGCTTTGGAACCCGCCGCGGCCGCCGCCGGAGAACAACCGCACGGCAACCAGCACCAGCAGGGCTATGCCCACCAGCATCAGTACTCCCCACAGCCACATCCAACCCATGTCCGGACCGTAACCCCACATCATGGCTGCTCCCTTCGTGGCCTGCACTTCCTATGCCAACAGTGCGCCCGGTTCACGGGCTCCACTAGGGTCCTAAGTCGCTGATCCACGCCGGGCGGGTCCACCATCTGACGTTCAGCTGATGAGCAGGCTCAGGGCTTCGGCCAGATGCCCCACTTCCCGGACGGAGAAACCGGCCGGAACCGGTCCCGGGCCGTTGGGGCTTGCGGGGACCACGGCATGCGTGAAGCCCAGCCGGTGGGCTTCCTGGATGCGCTGGTTGATGCCCGGAACGGGACGGACTTCACCGGCCAGCCCCACTTCGCCAAAGGCAATCAGCCGGACGGGCAGCGGCTTCTTCGCCTTGGCCGACGCTACGGCCAGGGCCACGGCAAGGTCGGTTGCCGGCTCGCTGAGCTTCACGCCGCCCACCGTTGCCACGTAGGAATCATCCTTGTGCAGCAGGCAGCCGGCGCGCTGCTGGAGCACGGCAAGGAGCATGGCCACCCGGGAGCTGTCCAGGCCGCTGGTGGCACGGCGGGGCTGCGAGCTGGCGCTCTCAGCCAGGAGTGACTGCACCTCCGCCAGCAGCGGCCGCCGGCCTTCCAGGGTCACCGTGATGCACGTGCCGGACACAGGCTCCTTGGTCCGGGAGACGAACAGGCCGCTGGGATCGGCGAGGCCCACGATGCCGTCCTCGTTGAGGTCGAAACAGCCGACGTCGTCCGTGGGTCCGTACCGGTTTTTCACGGCCCGTAGCAGCCGGAGCCGTGAGTGGCGCTCGCCCTCGAACTGGCAGACCACGTCCACCAGGTGCTCCAGGAGTCGGGGGCCGGCGATGGAGCCGTCCTTGGTCACGTGCCCCACCAGAAGCGTGGTCATGTTGCGGCGCTTGGCCGCGGCGATCAGGGAGGCGGCCACCTCGCGCACCTGGGAGACGCCGCCGGCGCTGCCTTCGACGTCGGCACTGCTGAGCGTCTGGACGGAGTCCACCACCAGCAGCCGCGGTTCGAGCTTCTCCACTTGCCCGAGCGCCTGGCCCAGGTCAGTCTCGGCGGACAGGTACAGGGATTCGGCGACGGCGTCGATCCGGTCCGCCCGCAGTTTGACCTGCGCCGCGGATTCCTCGCCCGTGATGTAGAGGACGTCCTGCGCCGTGCGGGCGAACTTGGCGGCAACATCCAGGAGCAGCGTGGACTTGCCCACGCCGGGCTCGCCGGCCAGCAGGATCACGGCGCCCGGAACAAGCCCCCCGCCGAGCACGCGGTCCAGTTCGTCCACGCCCGTGGGGAGGAACGCCGCGGTGGTGGCATCGACGTCGGCAATCCGGCGGGCGGGCTCCAGAACGGTGGTGGCCGCCGTCGTGCGTGCAACGGCAGCGCCGGTTTCCTCAACGGTGCCCCACGCCTGGCACTCGCCACAGCGCCCCACCCATTTGACGGTGGTCCAGCCGCATTCGGCACATTTGTAGGCCGGGGCTTTGGACGCCCGGGAAGTCTTAGTTGCCATTTCTCCACACTATCCGGGGGCAGTGACATCCCGGCGCCAGCTCGTCGGGATCCTGGTGTCGAGGAGCTCAACCTGCGGGCTCTTGCTACAGCGGCGGGAGGATGTCCCGGGCCTCCAGGGCGTCCATTCCGCTGGCCTCGAGAAGGTCCACCATCAGCGGACGAAACAGCATGACCACCGTTTCGCCCTCGAGGCGCTGGACATCCAGCAGCTTCGGGTGAAGTCGCAGCGCGATCCCGCTCAGGTCCTGCCGGGCCGTCCGGAGATGGGCCCGCCGCGCGCCCTCGTGCGTTTCGGCAAGGCCCAGGGAGAGCTCGTCGATGGCGGCAGCGGTTTCCTGCAGCACCTCGGCGATGTTTTCCGTGGCTTCGTCGGACAACGCCGCATGGTTGATGGCGCTCGTCAGCCGGCGCGCAAAAACGCGGCTGTTACGGAGCGCAAGGTCGATGAAGTCCAGCGACTGCTCGAGCCGGTCCAGTTCATCCCGGTGCCGGCGGTACGCAGGTGCGAGCGTGGCAACCTCGCCGGAAGCGCGCAGGGTCTGGCGCATTGCGTCCACCAGGGGCTGGCAGTTTCGGCCGCGGATCAGGGCATGCCACGCCTGGGTGGAGTCGCTTTCAAGTAGGGCCTGGGCGCATTCGCGCAGCACCTCGGCGAGCTCGTGCAGCAGTTTCCGGACGTCCTTGCGCGGTTCCCGACGGGGATCCTTGGGGATGAGGATGGTGACCAGCAGCGCGAACAGTCCACCCACTATCGCATCGATGCTGCGGGTGAACGGCCCCCCGGCGGGCGCCGGCAGCAGCACCACCAGGAGCGACTGAAGCCCCAGTTGCGTGGTGAAGATGTTGCCGCTGTCCAGGAAACGCGCCAGCAGGATGGAGGTGAGGAGCACGACGGCGGCCACCCAGATGTCGCCACCCAGCCAGTGCAGGAGCAGGTCGCCCACGGCAATGCCGATGGTGCAGCCCAGGCCCACCTCAACCACCCGGCGGAGCCGGGGCTCCCGCGAGAAGCCCAGCGCGATCAGCGACGACGTCGCCGCGAAAAGGGGACCCGAATGCCCCAGTACGTACTCGGCGAAGGCATAAGCCCCCACGGCGCACCCGGTCATCTGGACGGCGGGGATCAGCGAGTTGCGGCTCCGGACCAGGCCGGTGCGGATGCGGCCGCGCAGGAAACGCCCGCTTGCTGAAAGTCCTGCTGGGATGGCCATGCTTTCCAGTCTATTCACTGGCGTTGCACTACGACCGGAGATGTGATGTGCGCAATGGTGACGCTGCACATGTAAGCGGATGTCCCGCCGTCGTTAACCCTCCGTTCACCTTCGTCCCCATATCCCGTTACCTAGGGCCCATAACTTCAATAAAGGTACAAAAAGTACGCAACTTCTTATGTTCGGACGTCTCCGGTCCGCTACGCATCAGAAATCCCTGGAAGGGGTACATCAGTGAAGGCACTCCGCTTCGGCCGCCACGCGGCTATCGCTGTCATCGCAGCCGGCGCACTCGCGCTCACCGCCTGCGGTTCCGACAACGCCACGAATACGGCACAGTCCGGCGCCCCGTCTGCCACGGGAGCGAAGGTCACCGGCACGCTGACCGGCATCGGTTCCTCCGCCCAGGGTGCAGCCATGGACGTATGGAAGACCAACTTCGCATCCGCAAACCAGGGTGCCAACGTGCAGTACTCCCCGGATGGCTCCGGCGCCGGACGCAAGGCCATCATCGACGGTTCGGCCCAGTTCGCCGGTTCCGACGCCTACCTCAAGGACGAGGAGCTCGCCAGCTCCAAGGAAAAGTGCGGCCCCGAGGGTGCGATCAACATTCCGGTGTACATCTCCCCGATCGCCATCGCCTTCAACATTCCGGATGTCAAGGAACTGAAGCTGGATGCCGCCACCGTGGCCAAGATCTTCCGCGGCGAAATCGCCAACTGGAACGATCCCGCGATCGCAGCAATGAACCCGGACGCCAAGCTGCCGGACCTCAAGGTCACGCCGGTCAACCGTTCCGATGACTCCGGCACCACCAGCAACTTCACCGATTACCTGGCCGCCGCAGCTCCTGAGGTCTGGACCGACAAGGCTGCCGGCGTCTGGCCCGCATCCCTGAAGGGCGAGAACGCCAAGGGCACCTCCGGCGTGGTCAAGACCGTCACCGACACCCCGGGCGCCGTAACCTACGCCGATGACTCGGCCGTCAGCGGCAAGCTTGGCATCGCCCAGGTCAAGGTGGGCGATACCTTCACCAAGATCTCCGCCGAGGCTGCGGCCAAGGCCGTGGACGCCGGCAAGCCCGTTGAAGGCCGTTCCGCCAACGACCTGTCCATCAAGCTGGACCGCAAGACCACCATCGAGGGCGCCTACCCGGTTGTCCTGGTCTCCTTCCACGTGGTCTGCTCCACCTACGCCACCCAGGAAACCGTTGACCTGGTGAAGGCCTTCGAAAACTACGTGGTTTCCGACGCCGGCCAGCAGGCTGCAGCAGACGCCGCGAAGTCCGCTCCCCTCTCCAAGGAACTCCAGGAGAAGGCTGCCAAGGCCATCGAGACCATCAAGGTCAAGTCCTAGGGAATTCACTGCACAGCAAGGCATAGTGGAAACACGAGCCTGAGCCAGGTTCCCTGTCCCGGATGGGGCGGTCATAGACCGCCATCCGGGGCAGGGAACCTAGGTGTTTGTCCGAAGTACTGCCAGTTTCACCGCTGCTTGCCGGCTCAGCCCGGACCAGGCAGTCGGTTCTATTCGAACCCAGAGGATCGTTTGTGACCACCACCTCCCTGACACAGTCCCGGGGCGCAGGACGCGCCGGAGACAAGGTCTTTTCCGGAGCCGCCCTGGCCGCAGGATGCCTGATCCTTGCCGTGCTCTTCGGCGTGGCCCTGTTCCTGGTAGTCCAGGCGATCCCGGCCCTCGTGGCTTCGCCGGACAAGATCCAAGGCGGCGAAGGCTTCTTCGCCTACATCTGGCCGATCGTCATCGGCACCGTGATCGCTGCCGTCATTGCGCTGGTCATTGCCACTCCCGTGGCCATCGGAGTTGCGCTCTTCATCTCGCACTTCGCCCCGCGCGGCCTCGCCTCCGGCCTGGGCTACGTGGTCGACCTCCTGGCTGCCATCCCGTCGGTGGTCTACGGCGCCTGGGGCGCCGCCTTCCTGGCCAAGGAGATCTCCCCGGCATACGACTGGCTGGCCAATAACATGGGCTGGCTGCCCATCTTCCAGGGCCCCGCGTCCGCCACCGGCAAGACCATCCTCACCGCCGGCATCGTGCTGGCTGTCATGGTCCTTCCCATCATCACCTCTCTGAGCCGCGAAATCTTCCTGCAGACCCCCAAGCTGCACGAGGAAGCCGCCCTGGCCCTGGGTGCCACCCGCTGGGAAATGATCAAAATGGCTGTCCTGCCGTTTGGCCGCCCGGGCATCGTCAGCGCCGTGATGCTGGGCCTGGGCCGGGCCCTGGGCGAAACCATGGCCGTGGCACTGGTGCTGTCCTCCGGTGCCCTCACCGCCAGCCTGATCCAGTCCGGCAACCAGACCATCGCCGCCGAAATCGCCCTGAACTTCCCGGAGGCCAGCGGCCTGAAGGTGAGCACGTTGATCGCGGCGGGCCTGGTCCTGTTCGTCATCACGCTGGGCGTCAACATGATTGCCCGCTGGATCATCGGCCGGCACAAAGAATTCTCGGGAGCCAACTAAATGACCTCCACCCTCACCCCCGTCCGCAAGCGCTCCGCGCTCACCAAAGGGCAGTTGCCCAAATTCGCCCCGTACGTCGTCCTGGCCATTGCCCTGGTGGTCGGCGCCGCCATCCTGGCAGTGATCGGCTTCAACGCATTCGGTTGGGGCATCGTCTCCGCCATCCTGTTCACGGCCGGCCTGGTGGGCTGGAGTGCCGCCGTTGAAGGAGGCCGCAGGGCCAAGGACAAACTGGCCACCTGCCTGGTGGTCGGTTCCTTCCTGGTGGCCCTGCTGCCGCTGATCTCCGTGATCTGGACTGTCCTGGTGAACGGACTCCCCGGACTCCTGGACCCGGGCTTCCTCACCACCTCCATGAACGGGGTCACCGGCGCCTTCGACAATAAGAGCGTTGAAGAGGGTGCGCCCGTAGTGGGCGGCATCTACCACGCCCTCATGGGCACCATCCAGATCACCCTGCTGGCCACGGTTATCTCGGTTCCGGTGGGCCTGCTGACCGCGATCTACCTCGTGGAGTATGGCGAGGACCGTCCGCTGGCCCGGGCCATCACGTTCTTTGTGGACGTCATGACGGGTATCCCGTCAATCGTTGCCGGCCTCTTCGCCGCCGCTTTCTTCTTCGCCGTCGTGGGGCCCGGGACCAAGACGGGAGCCGTTGCAGCCGTCGCGCTTTCCGTCCTCATGATCCCGGTGGTGGTGCGCTCCAGCGAGGAAATGCTCAAGATCGTCCCCAACGAACTTCGTGAAGCGGCGTACGCCCTGGGCGTCCGCAAGTGGCGCACCATCCTCAAGGTGGTCATTCCGACGGCGATCTCCGGCATTGCGTCCGGCGTCACCCTGGCGATTGCCCGAGTGATTGGCGAAACCGCCCCAATCCTGGTGACCGCAGGCTTCGCCACGTCCATCAACAACAATGTGTTCGGCGGCTGGATGGCCTCGCTGCCTACCTTCATCTACACGCAGATCCTGAACCCCACCTCGCCGTCCAACCCGGATCCGTCCTCGCAGCGGGCCTGGGGCGCCGCGCTGGTGCTCATCATCCTGGTCATGCTCCTGAATCTCGGCGCACGGCTCATCGCCAGGATCTTCGCACCCAAGACCGGCCGCTAGCTCCGCCGGTAAAATTCAATTCGTATCCAGCAAGTGAAGGAATACCATGTCTAAGCGCATCGACGTCAAGGATTTGAACGTCTACTACGGCAAGTTCCTGGCCGTTGAGGACGTCAACATCAACATCGAAGCCAAGTCCGTCACGGCATTCATCGGCCCGTCCGGCTGTGGCAAGTCCACGTTCCTGCGGACGCTGAACCGCATGCACGAAGTGATTCCGGGCGCCCGGGTTGAAGGCGAAGTGCTGCTGGACGGAGACAACCTCTACGGACCGGGCGTGGACCCCGTGACCGTCCGCTCGCAGATCGGCATGGTGTTCCAGCGGCCCAACCCGTTCCCCACCATGTCCATCCGGGACAACGTCCTGGCCGGGGTGAAGCTGAACAACCAGAAGATCTCCAAGGGCGAGGCCGACGCCCTCGTGGAGCGCTCCCTGCAGGGTGCCAACCTGTGGAACGAGGTGAAGGACCGCCTGGCGAAGCCGGGGTCGGGCCTTTCCGGCGGCCAGCAGCAGCGCCTGTGCATTGCGCGCGCCATTGCCGTGGAACCGCAGGTCATCCTGATGGACGAGCCCTGCTCCGCCCTGGACCCCATTTCCACGCTGGCCATTGAGGACCTCATCAACGACCTTAAAGACCAGTACACGGTGGTCATCGTCACGCACAACATGCAGCAGGCCGCGCGCGTCTCGGACCGGACCGCGTTCTTCAACATCGCGGGAACCGGCAAGCCGGGCAAGCTGATCGAGGTGGGAGACACCCACACCATCTTCAGCAACCCCACCCAGAAGGCCACGGAGGACTACGTCTCCGGCCGCTTCGGATAAGCGAAACCTAAAGCTCCGTCAGGGGTGAGAGCGAAAGCTCCAGCACGAAGGCGGCAGCCGCCGTCAGCACGGGTGTGAGGACCCAAAACGCCAGGATCCGGAGGACCAGTTTGCGGTTGGTCACCGGGAACCCCTGGTTACTCCCGGCACCCAGCACGGCGGCCGTCACTGTGTGCGTAGTGGAAATGGGCCACTGCAGCCCGATGGCCCCGAGCAGCAGGATCACGGAGCTGTACAGCTGGGCCACGAAGCCCCGGAGCGGATCGATCCGGGTGAGCTTGTAGCCGATGGTGTAGGAAATGCGCCAGCCTCCGGCCAGGGTTCCGGCCGCCAGCATTGCCGCGGTAAGCAACGGCACCCAGCCGGGAATGCCGCCGCCGTCGGACAGCCCGGCGGCGAGGAGCGCCAGAAGCAGCACCGCCCCGGTCCGTTGTCCGTCCTGGAGGCCGTGGCCGAAGGCCACTGCTCCGGCAGCAATGGCCTGGGCGCGGCGCGACCGGCTGTTGACTACGCTGGGCGGCGTGTAGCGGGCCGCCCACGTGGCCGGCCACACCAACAGGTATGCGCCCACAAACGCTATGACCGGGGACACCAAAAGGGGCAGGACTACCTGGAACAAGAGAGAGTTGTTCACCCCGTCCACGGCATTGCCGCCCACCAGCACGCTGGCCAGGCCTGCGCCGGCCAGCCCACCTACCAGTGCGTGCGTGGACGAGGAGGGAATACCGCGCCACCAGGTGTAAATGCCCCAGGCCACGGCGCTGAGCAGGCCGGCAATGAGGATGGTCAGGCCGTTTTCCCCTGGCGGCAGCGAGATCCAGGTTCTGCTCACTTGCAGCGCCAGGAGCCCGCTGAGTCCCGCGCCGACGAAGTTGAAGAGGGCGGCAAGCAGGACGGCCACCGTGGGGGTCAGCGCCCGGGTCCGTACGGCCAGGGCCACGGACGTTGACGCGTCCCTGAAACCGTTCAGGAACGCGAATGCGGCGGCAAACAGCACCACCACGGTGAAGAAGAACAGGGTCACGTCAGGATTCCTTGACGATGATGCTGCCTACCTGGGTGGCGATCCGCCGCATGTCCTTGGTGACTTCCACCAGCTGGTTGGCAATGTCCCGGTTCCGGGCGTATTGGGCCCATTTCATGTCCTTGATCATGTCCGCAACCCACACCCGGTGGGTCCGTTCCGCCCGCTTGGCCAGGCGGAGGATCTCGATCCAGTAATCCTCGAGGTCGTCCAGGTTGTTGAGCTGCCGCATGGCATCCACGGTGAGCTCGGCCTGCCGGCTGATGATCTCGAGTTGGTCCGCCGCGCGCCTGGGGAGGCGTTCGAGCTTGTACAGGGCCACCAGTTCCGCAGCGGCGTCCAGCTTCTCCATGGCCTCGTTGAGGTAGCGGGAGAGGGCGTACATGTCCTCGCGGGGGAGCGGATTCACGAAGCTGGTGCGCATGTGGGTGAGCAGCGCGAAGTGCAGTTCCGCGGATTTGGCTTCGTGATCGTGCATGTCTTCGACCAGGCGGTTGTGCTCGGTGGCCGGGACGCCGAGGATTTCGGCCAGCGTCGCGGTGGCGAGGACGATCTGGCGGGCCATCTGCGAGAGCAGGTGCAGCCCTGCGGGCTCCTGCGGAAAGAGGCGGAGCTTCACCTTCGGGTTCCGGTGAAGGCAGGGAGCGGCAGGGAATGTGGCCCGCGGGCCATGTGACTTGACGTTGACCCGCACATGGGGATTACTTTACCGGCAGATCCACGCGGGCATAAAAGTGGTGCCGAACCGGATACGCCTCTCGGCGGTAGGCCGCTCTAGGCGGCTAAATGTTGAAGCCCGGGGGTTTCGCGGTTCGGCACCGGTTTCAGTTTTCTACTTTGGCTGAACCAAGTCAACATTGACAGCCGGGCCCCTCCGTGCGTAACAGTGGCGGAGTTGCGCAGCGGGCGCTGCCGCACGGATGCCTCGCGGCGCGCCCCGGCCCGGTTCACCCCAGACCGGCGCGCCCCGGTCCGGTTCGCCTCAGTCCAGTTCGCCCAGCCGCCAGGCGTTTGCCGCGTGCTCCAGGTCCTCGGCGGTCTTCACCAGGAGGTGGGAATTGCGGGTCAGCTTGCTGGCGTGGTTCTCGTTGCTGTGCTCGGCGCCGTCGGCCAGGGTGGCCTGGCCCAGGGCAACCACCCGGCAGAACGCGGCGGAGCGTTCCAGCGCGACGTCGAACTCGCCGTCGAACGCTCCGGAAAGGATGGCATCCGCCATTGTCTTCATTTCGTCCGCCCCCGGCGGTTCGGCAGCGCCGGCCACCACATTGGAAACCTGCGCCGTGTCCTTGCCGGCCTTGAAGTACACGGAGATCCGCTCCGGGTCCTGGATGGTGGCGGCCCGCAGCGCGTAGAGCCGCCAGAGCGCGCCGGGCAGTGACCTTGCCGGGCTTTCCGCCCACATTTCGGCAATGGCTTCCAGGCCTTGCTCGTCCGCCAGCTTGACCAGGCGCTTGGTCACCTTGGGATCGTCGCTGTCGCGGCCGTGGCGCACCAGCGCCTGGGCGGCAAGGTGCGCAGCCTCGGAGACCCGGGCAGGGTCTGCGCCGCCCGCGAACGGCTCAAAGTCGATGGGCGCAAAAGGCTTGGGCTTGTGATGCCGGTTTGCACCGCCGTAGGGCTTGGATCCAGCTTGCTCGCTCATGCCCCCACGCTACTCCTGTGCTGTTCTGTTATCGAGCTTGCCGCCGGGCTGCTTAAGGAGTATTGGGGACGCCTTTGCGGCCATTGTTGATGTTCGGTTCTCACCGTTGACGCACGACGGCGACGCGCGCCGTTGTGTCAAAGCTGCCCCCTGCGTGGGGTACAGTATTTAACGTCCAGAAATGGACTGGGCTGATAGTTCGCTGACGTACGCATTTGCGCATAATCACGGCAGTCAGCTGGGGCCTTTAGCTCAGTTGGTAGAGCATCGGACTTTTAATCCGTGGGTCGTGGGTTCGATCCCCACAGGGCCCACTCTTTTAGCGAAGAGTGGAAAACCTCCGGCTTCCTGGTGACAGGAGGCCGGAGGTTTTTTGTTGCCAGGAGGTGGCCGCCCTTACGTCCATCGACCATCGTCGATATGCTGGGCGGGTGAAGTTTCTCCAGAACGCACCCCGCTTCCTGTTTTTCACCGGGAAGGGCGGTGTGGGCAAGACCTCCGTGGCGTGTGCAACAGCGCTCACCCTTGCCAGGGCCGGCCGGAAGGTCTTGCTGGTCAGCACCGACCCCGCGTCCAATGTGGGACAGGTCTTCGGCGTGACCATCGGGAACACCGTCACTGCCATCCAGGATGTACCAGGTCTCTCTGCGCTGGAAATAGACCCTGAACAGGCCGTCGAAGCCTACCGGGAACGGATCATAGCCCCCGTCCGCGGACTGCTGCCCGAGACTGAATTGGCTGGCATCGCGGAGAGTCTCTCAGGTTCCTGCACCACGGAGATCGCCTCGTTCGACGAATTCACGAACCTGCTCGCCGACGACAGCTCGTACAGGGAGTATGACCACATCGTTTTCGATACCGCCCCGACGGGCCACACGATCCGGCTGTTACAGCTGCCTGGCTCGTGGACGGATTTCCTGGCGGCAGGCAAGGGGGACCCGTCCTGCCTCGGACCCCTGTCAGGACTTGAGAAGCACAAGCAGGTATATGCAAAGGCGGTCCAGGCCCTCACGGACCCGGCGAAGACCCGGCTTGTGCTGGTCAGCCGTGCGCAAACATCGTCGCTGGGCGAGATCGAGCGGACGTATCTGGAGCTCAACCAGATCGGGATCGGCAGCGGTTACGTCGTCGTCAACGGCGTCCTGCCCGACGCGGCAGGGGAGGAGGCCCTGGCGCAGGCCCTGCGCGCCCGGGAGGCTGCTGCCATGGAGGCCATTCCCGATGCGGTCGCCGGCCTGCCCCGCGATGTCCTGGACCTGAAGCCGGGCAACATGGTCGGCATTCCGGCCCTTGAATCCCTGTTCGCGCCTACTTCCGGCGCCCCCATCACTGACGACGCCGCGCTGGTTCCCGAGATTGAGGATGCCCCGCTGGCTGCCCTGGTGAACGAAGTCGAGCTCGACGGGCACGGCCTCGTGATGTGCATGGGCAAGGGCGGAGTCGGGAAGACCACTGTCGCTGCTGCTATTGCGGTCGCCCTGGCCAAACGCGGGCATGCGGTCCACCTCACCACGACCGATCCCGCGGCCCACCTGACGGAGACGCTCCATGGTTCCATCCCGGGCTTGAAGGTTTCCCGCATCGATCCGGAAGCGGCCATCCAGGAATATCGCATCCATGTGATGGAGACCAAGGGCCGGAACCTGGACGATGACGGACGCGCCGCGCTGGCCGAGGACCTGATGTCCCCGTGCACGGACGAGGTGGCTGTGTTCAGGCAGTTCTCCAGGGTGGTCCAAGAGTCCCGCCGACACTTCGTGGTGATCGACACGGCACCCACCGGACACACCCTGCTGCTCTTGGACGCCACCGGTTCGTACCACCGGGAGATTGCCCGCCAGGTCGGCGACACCATGGGATTCGTGACGCCCCTCATGCGGCTGCAGGACCCGGCCCAGACCAAGGTTGTCCTCGTTACCCTGGCCGAAACAACGCCGGTACTGGAAGCCGAGGAGTTGAAGAGTGACCTGGAACGGGCCGGAATTCATCCATGGGCCTGGGTGATCAACAACTCGATCGCAGCCGCGCACCCGCAGACGCCGTTCCTGCGGGCCCGCGCCGCGAGCGAAATTGAACAAATCACAAAGGTGCACACCCTGACGGACCGGGTAGCGCTCATTCCGTTGCTGCCCGAGGAACCCATCGGCGAGGAGAAGCTGTCTGCCTTGACCGTCCTCAGCTCCCTGCCGGCCTGAGGCGGGGCCCGAAGACGCTTGCGCGGCGGGGCCCGAAGACGCTGCTGGCTAGCCGTCCAGGCGCTGGGCCAGCAGTGCTTCGATGTCCCGGGCGGTGGCCTCAAGCCTGGCGATCGTGTCCCGTTGGATGCCCCGCAGGTATTCGGCATCGGACTCGCCATCCTGCACCCAGTTCTCGTCGCCCGGTGAGTCCATCGCCTGGCGGGTGTTGGCGGTGGCCGTCCTGACGTTCTCCAGCATCGCGCGCAGCCGGTCCTCGGTGGCGGTGGTCTCGTTATCCATAAGTGTTCTCCCTGGTTGCAGTCCTTGTGGCGGCCTTCGCCCGGACAGTGGCACCCGGCGCCGGACTGTGGGTCACAGGGACGCCAGGAGGCCGGCCGTCTGCTCCATGGCGCCGGGAACGATGGAGTAGTAGGCCCAGGTGCCGCGCTTTTCCCGGTGCAGCAGGCCGGCATCGACCAGGATCTTAAGGTGATGCGACACGGTGGGCTGCCCCAGGTCCAGGGGTTCGGTGAGATCGCAGACGCAGGCCTCCCCGGACCCGCCACTCTTGACGATGGACAGCAGCCGCAATCTGTTGGGATCGGAGAGGGCCTTGAACACGAGGGCCTTGCGCCGTGCATCCTCAGCGCTGAGGACGGGCCGACCGGACGGCGCGCAGCAGGCCTCGTCGAGGGCCGGCTCAACAGTTTGCAGAGAATTCATGGGTCTATTATGCACACAGATTGACATTCATCGATATAGTTGGGAATACTTCATATCGACAACCATCAATCTTTCGTAGAGCCCCATAAACGCAGCACAGGAGTCCCGTGAGCACCCAGACCGTCTCTTCGCCCACTCGTGAAGGCGAGGCTGCCGTCGTTGGCAAACTCTCCACCCTGGACCGGTTCCTGCCGGTGTGGATCATCGCTGCCATGGTCCTGGGCCTGTTCCTCGGCAGTTTCGTTCCCGGCCTGAACACTGCACTTGAAGCAGTCAAGGTGGGCGAAGTTTCGCTGCCGATCGCCATCGGGCTGCTGGTGATGATGTACCCGGTGCTCGCGAAAGTCCGCTACGACCAGGCGCACCGCGTGGTCGGTGACCGGAAGCTGATGATCACCTCGCTGGTGCTGAACTGGCTTCTCGCCCCGGCGTTCATGTTTGCCCTGGCCTGGATCTTCATCCCGGATCTGCCCGACTACCGTACCGGCCTGATCATCGTGGGCCTGGCCCGCTGCATCGCCATGGTGATGATCTGGAACGACCTCGCCTGCGGGGACCGCGAAGCCGCCGCCGTGCTGGTGGCCATCAATTCCGTCTTCCAGGTCATCGCGTTCGGCGCGCTGGGCTGGTTCTACCTGCAGTTGCTGCCGGGCTGGCTGGGCCTGCCCACCACCAGCGCGGACTTCTCCTTCTGGGCCATCACCGCTTCCGTCCTGGTCTTCCTGGGGATCCCGCTGCTGGCCGGCTTCCTCACCCGCACAATCGGCGAAAAGGCCAAAGGCCGCGCCTGGTACGAAGGAACCTTCCTGCCGAAGCTCGGACCGTGGGCGCTGTACGGGCTGCTGTTCACCATCACGCTGCTCTTCGCCCTGCAGGGCGGGACCATCACCTCCCGCCCGCTGGACGTCGTCCGGATCGCCCTGCCCCTGCTGGTCTACTTCCTGGTGGTCTTCGGCGCCGGCATGCTGATCGGAAGGTGGCTGGACCTGGGCTACGCCAAAACCACCACACTGGCCTTCACTGCCGCGGGCAACAACTTCGAGCTCGCCATCGCAGTGGCGATCGGCACTTTCGGTGTCACGTCGGGGCAGGCGCTGGCCGGCGTCGTCGGACCCTTGATCGAAGTCCCCGTCCTTGTTGCACTGGTTTACGTGGCCCTCTGGGCCCGGAAACGCCACTTCATCACCAGCCCCCTTTCCATCTGACCCCAAGAACCTTCAGGAGAACCCCGATGAGCACCGAAACCGCCAAGAAACCCTCCGTCCTGTTCGTCTGCGTCCACAACGCCGGCCGCTCCCAGATGGCCGCAGCCTTCCTCACCACCCTGTCCAAGGGCGCCATCGAGGTCCGCTCCGCCGGCTCCCAGCCCGCGGACAAGGTCAACCCGGCCGCCGTGGCGGCCATGGCCGAACTCGGCATCGACATGTCCGCCGAAATCCCCAAGGTCCTCACCACCGAGGCCGTCAAGGAATCCGACGTCGTCATCACCATGGGCTGCGGCGACACCTGCCCGATCTTCCCCGGCAAGCGCTATGAAGACTGGGAACTCGAAGATCCGGCCGGCCAGGGCGTGGACGCCGTCCGCCCCATCCGGGACGACATCAAGGCCCGCATCGAGGACCTCATCGCTTCCCTTACCCCCGCCGCCAAGTAACCGCCAGAAACCTAGGAGACCTTCCGTGAGTACCGAAGTGAGCACCGAACAGCTGATCATCATCGGATCCGGCCCCGCCGGCTACACGGCTGCGATCTACGCCGCGCGCGCCGGCCTGAAGCCCCTGGTCCTGGCCGGCTCGGTAACGGCCGGCGGCGCCCTGATGAACACCACCGAAGTGGAGAACTTCCCGGGTTTCCCCGCGGGCGTCCAGGGTCCCGAGCTGATGGACGGACTCCAGGAGCAGGCGCAGCGGTTCGGCGCGCAGGTGGTGTTCGACGACGTCACGGAAGTGGTGCTGACCGGACACCTCAAGCGCGTGGTCACCGGCACCGGAGACATCCACGAGGCACCCGCCGTCATCCTCGCCACCGGCTCCGCCTACAAAGAGCTGGGCCTGCCCGAGGAGAAAAAGCTCAGTGGCCACGGTGTCTCCTGGTGCGCCACCTGCGATGGCTTCTTCTTCCGCGACCAGGACATCATCGTTGTCGGCGGCGGGGACTCCGCCATGGAGGAAGCCACCTTCCTGACCCGCTTCGCGCGGACCGTCACCGTGGTGGTCCGCAAGGGCGAACTCCGCGCCTCCCGCATCATGGCGCAGCGCGCCAAGGACAACCCGAAGATCAGTTTCGCCTGGAACTCCGCAGTCACCGCCATCCACGGCGATCCCAAGGTCACCGGCGTCACCCTGACCGACACGCGGACCGGAGAAACCCGCGAACAGCCCGCAACGGGCATCTTCGTGGCGATCGGACACGTGCCGCGCACCGAACTCGTCGAGGGCCAGGTCGACCTGGATGCCGAGGGCTATATCAAGGTGGACTCGCCCACCACGGTCACCAACCTCTCCGGCGTCTTCGCCTGCGGGGACGCCGTGGACCACCGCTACCGCCAGGCAATCACCGCTGCAGGCACCGGGTGCGCCGCCGCCCTCGACGCCGAACGCTACCTCGCCGCACTGGATGATGCGGACAGCATCGCGACCGCCCTGGTCGAAGAACCAACCCACGCCTAGTAGTTCACAGTCCCTCCGCCGCCTGCCGGTCCCACAAGGACCGGCAAGCCCCCGCACCGAACCGCCACCCCGCCGGATGAATCAGAGGACACCATGGATGTAACAACCACCCTTCCCGTAGCTGTCGTTGGAGCCGGGCCCATCGGCCTTGCCGCGGCAGCACACCTGATAGAACGCGGCCTGGAGCCGCTGATCCTTGAGGCGGGCGCAACCCCTGCCTCCGCCATCGAGCAGTGGCGCCACATCCGGCTGTTCTCACCATGGCAGTACAACACCGATGCAGCAGCCGTCCGCCTGCTCGCCCGGTCAGGCTGGGAAGCCCCGGAGCCGACGGCACTGCCTACCGGCGGTGAACTCATCGACCACTACCTCACTCCCTTGGCTGAACTTCCCGCCATCGCGTCCCGCCTGCACGCCGGCGCCCGCGTCGTGGCAGTGACCCGGCACGGCATGGACAAAACCCACAGCCGTGACCGCGACACCACACCTTTCGTGGTCCGGGTGGAACACGCCGACGGCGAAGTCCGCGACTACCGGGCTGCTGCCGTCATCGACGCCTCCGGCACCTGGTCCACCCGCAACCCGCTCGGCACCTCCGGACTGCCCGCCCCCGGCGAGGCTGACGCGGCTGCCCGTATCTCCTCTCCGCTGCCTGACGTGCTGGGCCGTGACCGGGGAGCCTTTGCCGCGCGCACCGCCGTCGTCGTCGGCGCCGGCCACTCGGCCGCCAACACCCTGATCAATCTCTCCGAGCTCGCGGCCCAGGTGCCCGGGACGAAAATCGTGTGGGCCATCCGCGGCTCCTCCGCTGCCAAGGTCTACGGCGGCGGCGACGCTGACGGCCTTGCCGCCCGCGGCCAGCTCGGCAGCCGGCTCCGCGGCCTCGTCGACTCCGGCGCCGTGGAACTCCACACCGGGTTCGGGATCGCATACCTCACAGCAGCCGACGGCGCCGTCACCCTGACCTCAACGGACGGCCGCACCCTCGACGCCGACATCGTGGTTCCCGCCACCGGCTTCCGCCCGGACCTGGGCATCCTCCGTGAGCTCCGGCTGGAACTCGACCCCGGCGTGGAAGCCCCGCGTGAGCTCGGCCCGCTGATCGACCCCGAGTTCCACTCCTGCGGCACAGTCGAACCCCATGGCGCCCGGATGCTGGCCCACCCGGAGGCCGATTTCTACATTGTCGGCATGAAGTCCTACGGCCGGGCCCCGACCTTCCTGCTGGCCACCGGCTATGAGCAAGTACGTTCCGTCGCCGCGGCCTTGGCAGGGGACCGGCAGGCGGCCGACACCGTCCAGCTCGAGCTGCCCGAAACCGGTGTCTGCTCCTCCGATATCGGCACCAGTTGCGACATCCCCGCGGCCACGCCCGGAGGTTTTGTGGCCGAAACCTCCGGCGGCTGCTGCGGAACACCCCAGCCGGTCCTCGTCGGATTCCCCACTGGCCTGGCCCACGGCCGCTCCGGCGGCAACTGATCTCCTTCGGACGCTTTCGTCAACTGACCACACTGGAGTAATGACATGACCGACCACACTGAACACCGCCCTGGCCTGCAGGACAAAACGCCCAGCGTCCTGTTCGTCTGCAGCAAGAACGGCGGGAAGTCCCAGCTCGCCGCGGGACTGATGAACCAGATCGCCGCCGGGACCGTCACGGTGCACTCTGCCGGGACGAAACCCGGCAAGTCGCTGAACCCGGAGTCCGTGGACGCGCTGGCGGAGCTCGGCATCGACATCACGGGTGAACACCCCAAACCCGTCACCGACGACGTACTGAACGCTGTCGACGTCGTCATCGTCCTGGGCAACGAGGCAAAGGTCGAAGCCCCCGCGGGCAAGCGGCTTGAGGTCTGGGATACGGACGAGCCCTCTGAGCGCGGTATCGCGGGCATGGAACGCATGCGCCTGGTCCGGGATGACATCAGGAGCCGCGTCCGGAAGCTGTATGCGGAGCTCACCGGGAACTGACCGTGCCAGCGCCCGCTCCCACCCGGATCCTCGTCGCGGAGGGTGCACCGCGCGGCGGACTCGCCGCAATGTGCCTCACCCAGACGACCGCATGGGGCGTGCTGTACTACGCCTTGGTCGCGGCAGTCCCGCGCATCAGCGAGGACACCGGCTGGGGCCCGGCAGGCGTGACAGGCGCATTTTCGGCCGGCCTGCTGGTTTCCGCGGTGGCCGGGATCTTCGTCGGCAGGATCCTCGACCGGACGGGGCCGCGCACGCTGATGATCGGCGGGTCCCTCATCGGAGTGCTGGCGCTGGCCATAGTGTCGGTTGCACCGAACCTGCCCGTGTTCTTTGCGGCCTGGCTGGTCGCCGGGGCCGCGCAGGCCGCCGTGCTGTACCAGCCGGCCTTCACGGTGATCAGCCGCTGGTACGGGCCCGCGCGCATGCGGCCGCTGACCGTGTTGACCCTCGTCGCCGGGTTCGCATCCACCATTTTCGCGCCCTTCACCGCAGCCCTGACCGACGCGTTCGGCTGGAGAGGCGCCTTCATCATCCTCGCCGGCACCCTGGGGATCATCACCGTTCCGCTGCACGCCCGCTTCCTGAACCGGGACTGGGCCCCTGCCGCTATCACGCCACCTGCGGCTGAGCGCCGGGACGCGGTGCGCACCGTCAGGCGCAGTGGTGAATTCCTTGGCCTGCAGGCCCTCATGGTCCTGCTGTGCCTGGGTCTTTACACCGTGACGCTGAATGTCATCCCGTTGCTGATCGAAAAAGGAGCCGACTACACCACGGCCGCGCTCGGGCTCGGTCTCGTGGGCGCCGGACAGGTCGGCGGACGTCTGCTCTTCGGCGCCATCCCGCAGGCCGCGCGGCTGCCGGTCATCACCGGTACCGCCACCGGCGCCGCCCTGCTCCTCGCCGTCATGCCCGGGCCGGTGCCCGCACTAATGGCCGCCGGCATGCTCGCGGGCGCGGTCCGAGGGTGCCAGACCCTGCTGCAGGCCACTGTGGTGGCTGACCGGTGGGGAACCCAACATCTTGGCACTTTGCAGGGACTGTTCGCCGCACCGCTCACAGCTGTCACCGCCATCGCCCCTGCCGCCGGACCCGCACTGGCAACCTGGCTGGGAAGTTACACGAACATGGCCTACGCCACGGCTGCCGCCACAGGGACCGCAGCCGTCATTGCCGTCGTCGCCTCACGCCGCCCACGGAGGATCCTTCCCTAAACCCGCCCGGCTAACGCCCGCTATTTCCCCGTCAGCGTCCAGGAGCGCTTGGAGAGGCCGAACCAGAAGCCGTCGATAGCCGTTTTCGCGTTCAGGTCGCCGGACTCGTAGGCGGCACCCAGGGCTACATAAAGCGGTGCCCAGTGCTCGCTGCGCGGATGCGCCTCCAGCGCTGCCGGTGCCTTGTGCAGGAAATCCAGGATGGAATCGACGTCGCCGGCCGCCATGGTTTCCTGGGCCCAGTGGTCGAATTCGCTCGAAGCGGCCGGCGGTGCGGTGTCCGGGCCGCCCGCCGGGTTGAACCAGCGGAGGTTGTGCGTGGTGAAGCCGGATCCGACGATAAGCGTGCCGCGGTCCCGCAGCGGGGCCAGCGTTTTGCCCAGGTTGAACAGCCCCTGCGGATCCAGGGTGGGCATGGACATCTGGAGCACCGGGATATCAGCCTCCGGATACATTTCCACGAGCGGCACGTAGGCGCCGTGGTCCAGGCCGCGTTCCTCGTCGCGTTCCACGTGGTGGCCATGGGTGGAAACGAGCTTCTCCACCTCAGTGGCGAGTTCCACCGCCCGGGGGGCGTCGTAGCTGACGTCGTAGTACTTCTGCGGGAAGCCCCAGAAGTCGTAGACGAGTCCGGGGTTCCGCGTGGTGGCGCTGAGGGTCACCGGGGCGTTTTCCCAGTGTGCGGACACCATCAGGATGTCCGTGGGCCTGCCGAAGGCGCCGGACCAGGCGCTGAGCTCGCTGGTCCACCGCGCGTCGTCGGCGAGGGGAGGGGCGCCGTGGCTCAGGAAGAGAACGGGCGGGCGGTCAAGTGTCTGCGTCATGTCTCCATTCTAGGAGCTTTTACTTGAATCTTCAACCATTAGGTTTTGATCGAATCAGGAAGTGGCCCGGGCTACGGTCGATGATGTTTTGCCCAACACCCAGTTACGAGGAATCCGGCGGACATCTCGAACGTTTCGTGGATGCGCTGCCGGCTCGCGCACAATAGCTTCATGGCCTACAGCAGCGAGCGGCGCCTTCCGCGACTTGAAGATGTAGCGGAACGTGCCGGCGTCTCGCACCAAACCGTATCCCGCGTCATCAACAACCACCCCAACGTGAGCAAGGCGACCAGGGAACGCGTTGAGGCGGCCATTGCCGAACTGGGGTACCGGCGGAACACTGCGGCACGCAGCCTGGTGACGCGGCGTTCGCACACCATAGGCGTCCTGGCCAGCGAGTTGTCGCAGTACGGGCCCGCCAACACGCTGCTCGGCGTGGAGCAGGCCGCCCGCGATGCCGGCTACTTCGTGAGCATCGCGGCCATCCGCGAGGTCGGCGCGGAATCGATCGCGGATGCCGCGCGTCATTTTATGGACCAGGGTGTGGACGGCATCGTGGCCCTGGTGCCGCACGCCGGAACCCTGCAGGCCTTGGAACAGCTGAACCTGGACGTGCCCGTGGTTGTGGTTGGTTCCAGCGGGGCAGGCAGGTTCAGCGGAGCCATGGTGGACCAGAAGATGGGGGCACGGCTCGCCGTCGAGCACCTGATTGAGCGTGGCCACAAGCGCATCGGGCATATCTCCGGGCCCCGGGACTGGATCGATGCCGCCGAGCGGGCCGAAGGCTGGCGGGAGGCCCTCGCGGCAGAGGGGCTGCCTGCCGACCTTCTCGTCGAAGGGGACTGGAGCGCCGGCAGCGGCTACGGCATCGGACAGAAGCTCGCCGTCGAACGCAATGCCACAGCGGTATTCGTAGGGAACGACCAGATGGCGCTGGGCGTCTTGCGCGCCTTCAGCGAAGCCGGCGTGCGAGTGCCCCGGGACGTCTCCGTCGTGGGCTTCGATGACCAGCCCGAGGCGGGCTACTTCACGCCCCCGCTAACCACCGTCCGCCAGGACTTCGAGGAGCTCGGCCGTCGCTGCGTGGACCTGATGCTGAGGCTGCTCGAGGACGGCGCGGCGGCGGGAACAACCGTGGTGGAACCCAGGATCGTGGTGCGTGCAAGCACGGCCCGACCGGATGCCAGTCCCCGCTGACTGCACCCTTCCCGATCACGGGCCGGGCGCTGCATCCTGTCCCCCCGAGAAGACTTTTTGAAGAAATTTATATGCATGTGCATCCAGATTCGATGCTGCGCCGGTAGTTAGGGGTGTAAGCAAAATTGCCCGCCTGCCGGGCCGATGAAGGAGAAGGACATGCGCAGAAGCATTTTCACAGCCGGCGCCGGAGTAGCCGCAATTGCGGCAGCAATCGCCCTCGCCGGCCCGGCCCAGGCGGCCGACGGAGACGCCCGGCTTTCGGTGCTGCACGGCGTTCCCGGGCTCACCGTGGATGTCTGGGTCAACGGCGACCGCACCCTTGACGATTTCGTTCCCGGGACCTTTGCCGGGCCGCTGGCGCTGCCGGCAGGTGCCTATGAAATCGCCATCACTGCCTCGGATGCCGCCGATGCATCGGCTCCTGTCATCGGTCCAGTCACCGTGACGCTCGCCGCGAGCGGGAACTACACGGCCGTGGCCAACCTCGACGCGGCGGGCAAGCCGACGGCGAACTTCTTTACCAACGACGTCTCGCAGATCGCAGCAGGCAAAGGCAAGCTGACCGTCCGGCACGCAGCTGCGGCGCCCGCGGTGGATGTCCTGGCCGGCGGAACAGCTGTCATTTCCAAGCTGGCCAACCCCGGCGAGCAGACACTCAGCCTGGACCCCGCCACCATCTCCGCAGCAGTGGCGGCGACCGGCGCCACCACGCCGCTGATCGGCCCTGCTGACGTCACTGTCGCCGAAGGCACGCACACGATTGTCTACGCCTGGGGCAGCCTGGCGGACAGCAATCTCCAGCTGGCCGTGCAGACCATCGAGGGGCTGCATTCCGCGCCGGGTTCGGTCCCGGGAGCCCGTGACGGCTCGTCCCGGACCTCAGCGGCAGGACCGGCGGTTGTCACGGTGGGGTTCGGTGCTGCAGCCCTGGCGCTGCTCCTCGGCGGCGTGGGTGTAGCCCGCACGATTGCCGCCCGGCGTAAAGGCTAACAAGCGGTCCAGCAGCAGTAGGTCCGGCCGTCCGACGATTGTTGGCGGCCGGGCCGTATTTCTCACCAGCCAACGTTGCAAGCCCTGAAGGTGCTTGCCGCGGGAAGGACCGGTCATGAAACCAGGCACCACGACGGCAGGGGCGTCCCGCCGTCGTTATTCCTTTCTGCGCCGGGCTGCCGCGGGGGCCGCAGCGGCGCTCCTGCTCGCGGCGTGCGCTCCCTCCGAGCCGGTTCCGCAACCCTCGGCGGCAGTGAGGAGCGAAGGTGCTTTGCCGGCCGCGACTCCCTCCCCGCCTGCCGCGGCGCCGGCCGCGTCGCAGAGCCCCGCCCAGAGCAAGGAATCCATTCTGCGGCGGCCGGCCAAGCTGCCGGAATCCGCTGAGGCAGCGCCGGCCCCGATCTCACTCTCTGTCGACGGAACGTCCATCAATATGACAGTGGTACCGGTGGGGGTCTCACCCGATAGGGCCATGGAGATCCCTGAGGCCTTCGACCAGGCCGGGTGGTACAGGTTCGGCCCGGCCCCCGGAGCGGCTGCCGGGACAGCGGTGATCGCCGGGCATGTCGACACAACCTCCGAGCAGGCGCCATTTTCGCAATTGAAGACACTGGCACCGGGAACTGCGGTCCAGGTGGGACGCCGGGGCGCGCCCGCGCTGAACTACCGGGTGGTCAGTGTGGAGCTGATGGCCAAAGACAGCTTTGATGGTGGTTCACTTTTCCGCCGTTACGGTCCGCACGAACTCAAGATCGTCACCTGCGGCGGCAGGTGGCTGCAGGACCGAATGGACTACAGCGACAACGTGATTGTCACCGCGGCCCTTGAGTAAGCGGAGCTGCGGCAGGCCTCCTTCCCTGTTGGCCCTCCCTCTTCTGTTGACTTTCAGTTTGTTAGCGCTAACAATTAGGAGCAACCGCAGAGCGGCGGAAACTATTGGAGGAATTGATGGACGTCATAGCAGACGGTTCCGACAGCTACGTTGTCGGCGTGGACTACGGCACGCTGTCCGGACGGGCCGTGGTGGTCCGCGTTCGGGACGGCAAGGAACTGGGCAGCGGCGTTTTTGAGTACCCGCATGCCGTGGTCACTGAGGCCCTTCCGGCGGATCTGGCGGGCGTAACGGAAGGAGCCGCTGCGCGGCTTCCCGGGGAATGGGCCCTGCAGGTGCCTGATGACTACCGCGAAGTCCTGCGCCGGGCGGTGCCCGCTGCCATAGCCGACGCCGGGATCGATCCCGCCGCCGTGGTGGGCATCGCCACCGACTTCACGGCCTGCACCATGGTCCCGGTCAAGGCCGACGGCACACCGCTGAACGAGCTTCCCGGATTCGCCAACCGCCCGCATGCCTACGTCAAGCTGTGGCGCCACCATGCCGCCCAGCCGCAGGCGGACCGCATCAACGCCCTGGCCGCCGCCCGCGAAGAAAGCTGGCTGCCGCGCTATGGCGGGCTCATCTCCTCAGAATGGGAGTTCGCCAAAGGGCTCCAGCTGCTGGAGGAGGACCCGGGAGCATACGCCGCAATGGACCACTGGGTGGAGGCCGCCGACTGGATAGTCTGGCAACTGTGCGGCAACTACGTCCGCAACGCCTGCACCGCCGGGTACAAGGGCATCTACCAGGACGGTGGCTACCCGTCCGAAGAATTCCTGTCCGCACTGAACCCGGACTTCAAGGATTTTGTCAGTTCCAAGCTGGAGCACACCATTGGCCGGCTCGGCGACGCCGCAGGCAGGCTGACGGCCGAGGCCGCGGCCTGGACCGGGCTGCCGGAAGGCATCGCCGTGGCCGTGGGCAATGTGGACGCGCACGTCACGGCCCCGGCGGCGAAGGCCGTGGAGCCCGGTCAGCTGGTGGCCATCATGGGCACTTCCACCTGCCACGTCATGAACGGCGCCGAGCTGCGGGAAGTCCCGGGCATGTGCGGTGTGGTGGACGGCGGGATCGTGGACGGGCTGTGGGGCTACGAAGCGGGCCAAAGCGGTGTGGGCGACATCTTTGGCTGGTTCACCAGCAACGGCGTCCCGCCCGAGTACCACCGGGCTGCCGCCGAACAGGGCCTGGGCATCCACGAATACCTGACGGACCTGGCATCCCGCCAGGCCATCGGCGAACACGGGCTCATCGCCCTGGACTGGCACTCCGGGAACCGCTCCGTGCTGGTGGACCACGAACTGTCCGGCGTTGTGGTGGGCCAGACCCTCGCCACCCGGCCTGAAGACACCTACCGCGCGCTGCTGGAAGCCACGGCCTTCGGCACGCGCACCATTGTGGAGGCATTCCGCGACTCGGGAGTTCCGGTCAAGGAGTTCATCGTGGCCGGCGGCCTGCTGAAGAACAAGCTGCTCATGCAGATCTACGCAGACATCACCGGACTGCCGCTTTCCACCATCGGGTCCGCCCAGGGGCCGGCGCTGGGCTCGGCGATCCACGCCGCCGTCGCGGCAGGTGAATTCCCGGACATCCGCGCCGCAGCCGCCGCCATGGGCTCAGAGCCCGGCGGGGTCTATATTCCGGTTCCGGAAAATGTTGCCGCCTACGAGGAACTCTTCCGCGAGTACCGCGCGCTGCACGACTACTTCGGCCGCGGCACCAACAGCGTGATGCACCGCCTCAAGGCGATCCAGCGTGGGGCCAGGCCGTCGTTTGCCGCCGCCGCTGAGGCGACCTCCATCGAAGCAGCAGGAGAGGAGGTGCCGGCATGAGCAGTCTCCTGGAAACCATTGCGCAGGTGCGGCGCGAGGTGTGCGAACTGCATGCCGAGCTGACCCGCTATGAACTGGTGGTGTGGACAGCCGGCAACGTCTCCGCCCGTGTTCCCGGACAGGACCTGATGGTCATCAAACCGTCCGGAGTCTCGTATGCAGACCTCACCCCCGAGAGCATGGTTGTCACCGACCTTTACGGCGCCCCGGCGGACGGGGAGTGGGGCAATCCGCCGTTCTCGCCGTCGTCGGACACTGCGGCGCATGCATACGTCTACCGGCATATGCCGGAAGTGGGCGGCGTGGTGCACACGCACTCCACCTACGCTACGGCGTGGGCGGCCCGCGGAGAGGCCATTCCTTGCGTGCTGACCATGATGAGCGACGAATTCGGCGGCAGCATCCCGGTGGGTCCGTTCGCGCTGATTGGCGACGACTCGATCGGCCAGGGAATCGTGGAGACGCTGCGGAACTCCACATCGCCGGCGGTCCTGATGCAGAACCACGGCCCGTTCACCATCGGCAAGGACGCCCGGTCCGCGGTGAAGGCCGCCGTGATGTGTGAGGAAGTGGCGCGCACCGTCCACATCTCCCGGCAGCTGGGCGAACCGCTCAGCATCGACCAGGCAAGCATCGATTCCCTCTATGCCCGCTACCAGAACGTATACGGCCAGTAGCGCCGGCCACCCACACTTCTTCAGGAGAGCCCCCATGAGCAACCCCAATTACACATCCGCCAACGGAACATCGCTCAGCCAGTACGAGGTCTGGTTCCTCACCGGCAGCCAGCACCTGTACGGCGAGGACGTCCTCAAACAGGTCGCAGCGCAGTCGCAGGAGATTGCCGACGCGTTGAACGGATCCTCAGACGTTCCGGTCAAGGTGGTCTGGAAGCCCGTCCTTACGGATTCGGACGCCATCCGCCGCACCGCGCTGGAAGCCAATGCCGACGATTCCGTGATCGGCGTGACGGCATGGATGCACACGTTCAGCCCGGCCAAGATGTGGATCCAGGGCCTGGACCTGCTGCGTAAACCGTTGTTGCACCTGCACACCCAGGCCAACGTTGAGCTGCCTTGGGCGGACATCGACTTCGACTTCATGAACCTCAACCAGGCCGCCCACGGCGACCGCGAATTCGGCTACATCCAGTCCCGCCTGGGCATCCCCCGCAAGACCGTGGTGGGCCACGTGTCCAACCCGGAGGTCACCCGGCAAGTGGGCGTCTGGCAGCGCGCGTCCGCCGGCTGGGCCGCCGTCCGCACTCTGAAACTGACCCGCTTCGGCGACAACATGCGCAACGTGGCCGTCACCGAAGGCGACAAGACCGAGGCCGAGCTCCGCTTCGGCGTCTCTGTGAACACCTGGTCCGTGAATGAGCTCGCCGACGCCGTGCACGGCGCCGCGGAGTCCGACGTCGACGCGCTCGTTGCGGAGTACGAGCGCCTCTACGAAGTGGTCCCCGAGTTGAAGGCCGGGGGAGCGCGGCACGAATCGCTGCGCTACAGCGCCCGGATCGAACTGGGCCTGCGCAGTTTCCTCGAGGCCAACGGCTCGGCCGCGTTCACCACCTCCTTCGAGGACCTGGGTGAACTGCGCCAGCTGCCCGGCATGGCCGTGCAGCGGCTGATGGCGGACGGCTACGGCTTCGGCGCCGAGGGCGACTGGAAGACCGCCATCCTGGTCCGCGCCGCCAAAGTGATGGGCTCTGGCCTGCCCGGCGGTGCATCACTAATGGAGGACTACACCTACCACCTCGCCCCCGGCCAGGAAAAGATCCTGGGCGCGCACATGCTGGAGGTCTGCCCGTCGCTGACCGCCACCAAGCCGCGCGTCGAGATCCACCCGCTGGGCATCGGCGGCAAGGAAGACCCCGTCCGCATGGTCTTTGACACCGACGCCGGCCCTGGCGTTGTAGTGGCGCTGTCCGACATGCGCGACCGCTTCCGCCTCGTGGCGAACGCCGTTGACGTCGTGGACCTGGACGAGCCCCTGCCCAACCTCCCGGTGGCGCGTGCGCTGTGGTCTCCGAAGCCGGACTTCGCGACCTCCGCCGCGGCCTGGCTGACTGCCGGCGCGGCCCACCACACGGTGCTCTCCACCCAGGTGGGCATGGACGTGTTCGAGGACTTCGCCGAGATCGCGAAGACCGAGCTCCTCACCATCGACGAGGGCACCACCATCAGGCAGTTCAAGAAGGAACTGAACTGGAACGCCGCCTACTACAGGCTGGCCGGCGGGCTCTAAGGGGTTCAGCTCAGCCCCTCGGCTGTCCGCTCAGCCCCCCGAGGCGGGGCGGGCAGCGAGGGTGACCTTGGCTTCCTTGGCTTCCGTGCCCCGGCGGTAGCCGACGTTAACGGTCTGGTCCGGGTTCTTGCCGCGGAGTTCGGCGAGCAGGTCCTCGGGTGAGGCCAGTTCCTTGCCGTCCAAGGAGACAAGGACGTCCCCGGGCCGGATGCCCGCACGGTCCGCGGGGCCGCCGTCCACCACCGAGAGCACCAGGGCGCCGCGGGTGTTTTCCAGTCCCAGCGTGTCTGCGATCTGCGAGGTGATCTCGCCCGGGCGGAGTCCGATGAAGGCGTGGTCCGCTGTCCCGTCCTCGCGCAGCTGCCCGGCTACCCGGACGGCGGTCGCCGCGGGGATCGCGAAGCCCAGCGCCACCGCCCCGGACTGCGGCGGGATGTACGCCTCGCTGATGCCGATCACCTCGCCCCGGGAATTCACCACCGCGCCGCCGGAGTTCCCGGGGCTGATGGCCGCATCAGTCTGGATCAGGTCCACCAGCGACTGGCTGCTGGCCGCCGACCCCGGGATCTCGCGGTGCAAACCGGAGATGATGCCCGCCGTCGCCGTGTTTTCGAAACCCAGCGGAGAGCCGATCACGATTGCCAGTTCGCCCACCCGGGGGAGTTCGGACTGGAACTTTGCGGCAGGAAGCCCTGTGCGCTTCGCCTCCACGAGGGCCAGGTCCGAAATGGCATCCGTGGCCTTGACTGTGCCTGCAACCCGTTGGCCGTCGGCAAAGGCGATCTCCACCTCGGTGTTGCCCCGCACCACATGCTCGTTGGTGAGGATCAGTCCCTCCGCCGCGAAGACCACGCCGCTGCCCAGTCCGCCGTGGGTGAGCACCGTGACAACGGACGGCTGGACGTTCTCCACGATGGACGGGATGTCCGCGGCAGCCTGCGGGGTGCCCGGCCGGGTAGCGGGGGCTGTCCCGGAGGAGCCTGTAGCAGGGGATCCTGCAGCTGAGGAGGACGCAGGGGCCGGGCGCTGGTCCGCCCCCGTGCATCCGGTCACGGCGGAGCCCAGGATTGCCAAGAGGGCCAGGGCTGCGCCGGCCCGGACGCCGGTCCCGGCTCGCGCTGAGATCATCGGACTCCCTTTCGCTGGCCTGGTTTTTAGAGGCGCCGGCCTCACAGATCTTTGCCCTTAAAAAGTAGCCCGCCGTTCCCTAAGGGCCATAGGTCCGGAAGTCCCCTCTTGACGTCCTGATGTTGAACGCTAACAATGGTTTTCTATAACGTTGTAGAAAATATGAAAACGAGGATGCCTACGTGAGCACTACCGAATCCGCCGCAGGCCGGATAACCGCCAAGATCACCCTGGACGCGGCCTTCACCGTAGGGCCGGTCCGGCGCCGCACCTTCGGCGCTTTTGTGGAGCACCTGGGACGCTGCGTCTACACCGGCATCTTCGAGCCGGGCCACCCGAAGGCCGACGGGGACGGCTTCCGGACGGACGTCCTGGAACTTACCCGCGAGCTGGGCGTGTCCACGGTGCGCTATCCGGGCGGGAACTTTGTCTCCGGCTACCGCTGGGAGGACGGCGTGGGGCCGGTGGAGGAGCGGCCGGCGCGGCTTGATCTGGCATGGCACTCCACCGATCCCAACCACGTTGGCGTGGACGAGTTCGCCAAGTGGTCCGCCAAGGCCGGCGTCGAGCCGATGATGGCCGTGAACCTGGGAACCCGGGGGACCCAGGAGGCCCTGGACCTGCTGGAGTACTGCAATATCGACGGCGGCACGGCCTTTTCCGACCAGCGCCGGGCCAACGGGGCCGAAAACGGCTACGGCATCAAAATGTGGTGCCTGGGCAACGAGATGGACGGCTTCTGGCAGATCGGCCACAAGAACGCAATGGAATACGGCCGGCTCGCTGCCGACACCGCCCGCGCCATGCGGATGGTGGAGCCGGACCTGGAACTGGTGGCCTGCGGCAGCTCCGCGCCCACCATGGCCACTTTCGGTGAGTGGGAGCGCGTGGTCCTGACCGAAACCTACGAACTCGTGGACCTGATCTCCGCCCACCAGTATTTCGAGGACTTCGGCGACCTGCAGGAACACCTCTCCTCGGGCCACCGGATGGAGGCGTTCATCAAGGACATCGTGGCGCACATCGACCACGTGAAGTCGGTCAAGAAGTCCGCTAAACAGGTGAACATCTCCTTCGACGAGTGGAACGTCTGGCACATGAGCCGCGACGAATCCAAGACGCCCGCCGGCAAGGACTGGCCCGTGGCCCCCGTGCTGCTCGAGGACCGCTACACCGTGGCGGACGCCGTGGTTGTGGGCGACCTCCTCATCACGCTGCTCCGCAACACCGACCGCGTCCACTCAGCCAGCCTGGCGCAGCTGGTCAACGTCATCGCCCCGATCATGACAGAGCCCGGCGGCCGCGCCTGGAAGCAGACCACCTTCCACCCGTTCGCCCTGACGTCGGAGCACGCCAAGGGCACGGTGCTGCAGCTCGCCGTCGAGTCCCCGCGGCTCAGCGGCGGCAAGACCGCGGACTTTGCCGCGCTGTCCGCCGTGGCCACCTTCGACGCCGCCGCCGGGGAAGCCGTGGTGTTTGCCGTGAACCGCTCGGCCACTGACTCAATCACGTTGAGCGCCGCCGTCGCCGGGCTGGGCAACGCGAAGGTCATCGAGTCGGTCACGTACGCCAACAAGGACCCGTACTGGCAGGCCACGGCGGACGACTCCACCTCGGTGCTGCCCGGCCAAAACGTCAGCGTAAAGCTCGACGGCGGCCGTCTCACCGCGGAGCTCCCCGCCGTCTCCTGGAGCATGATCCGCCTGGCCGTCGACGGGGCGGGCAGCTAGTCCTCGAGCAGTGCCGGGTCGAGGTGAACGGGGGCGTCCAGGTCGCGTGTGCAGACCAGGACGTCCCCTTCCACATGCAGCCGTGCAGCGTGGATGCTGGTGCGCTGCTCCCGGACAGCCCGGGCCGGATCCGCCAGGCCATTGGCCATCTCGGTGTCCTGCCAGTCCGGATGAGTGAAGTAGAAGATGTAGGCGTGATCGCCCTGCGTGACCACATCCGCGTGCCGCCCGTAGGTGGCGTCGTCCGCGCCGGCGCCCGGAGCGTCCAGGATGAGGCCGCCGCCGGCTTCCTGCCGGGTCCAGGACAGGCCGTCGGCCGAGCGGTGCACGGCCTGGCCGCGCCATTCGTCCACCACCATCCAGTACCAGCCGCCCAGCCGGAAAACGTTGGGACCTTCGTGGGCGGGCAGCCCGATCACCTGGCCCTCGGCCCGCCAGCGACCGTCAGCTTCTTCCGGGGCTCCTTCCCGGACCGCCGACCAGGTGGTGGAGCCGTCCACTTCGTCTTTGAACCAGAGGCGCGGACGGCCGTCCGCGACTACCGCGAACGCCGCATCGATGACGTTCTCGGAGCCGACGTCCACCCGGCTTTCGAACGTCCACTGCTCCAGGTCTGGACTGGTGAAATGCACAAGCCGACGCCTGGTCTGCTCGGCCCAGGTGCCCGGAGCGCCCGCGCCCCAGGTCAGGAACATGTGATATCCGCCGTCGTGCCACACGACTTCCGGGGCCCAGTGCGTGTTCAATCCGGGGGAGTCTTCCGGATCGAGCCCCTCCACCACGCCGCGGTACTGCCAGGTTGCTCCGGCGTCGGTGGAGACGGCAATTCCGATCCGGGTGCCGGTGATCCAGTCAACGCCGCCTGTGGCGAGTGTGGCGCGGCGGGCCGTGTAGTACATCCACCACTCGCCCGTGCCGCGACGGTGGATGACGGTGGGATCGGCGGCGCCGTCAAACACCGGGCAGCGGAAGAGGGGGGATGCGGCAGGCGGCATGGCTGATCCTTCGGGACTTGCGGGCGGCGGGCCGGTTCGGATGCTGCGGCCAGGCCCAATTCTATAACGTTGTATAGTGCCTGGACAGGGCAAAAACCGTGCCGGTCTGCAACGATGTAGCTGAAAGTGTTGCCGGGAAGGGAATCACCTGTGGCTGTGACCATGAATGACGTTGCGCGCGCCGCCGGCGTCTCGTTGAAGACCGTGTCCAATGTGCTCAACGATTACGAGTTCATCCGGCCGGCCACCAGGCAAAAAGTGCTGGATGCCATCGCGGAACTGGGCTACGAAGCCAACCTGACGGCGCGAAGCCTGCGCTCCGGGAAGACCCGCATGCTGGGGCTGGTGCTGTCCGACCTCTCCATCCCGTATTACGCGGAACTCGCGTCCCGGCTGATGACCGTTGCGGCCGCCCGCGGCTACCGCGTCCTGGTGGAGCAGTCCGGGGCCACCGCCGCGAACGAGCTGAGTGCGCTCAAGGGTCCGTTCCGCCAGCTCACGGACGGTCTGCTGTTCACCCCGCTGACCCTTGATGCCGGAACCGTCGCCGCGCACCGGGGCGCCAAACCGGTTGTCATGCTGGGGGAGCACATCGCGGATCCGCGGTTCGACCTCGTGACCATGAAGAACGCCGAAGCCGCAGCGGCGATCACCGGCCATCTCCTCGCAAGGGGCCGGCGCCGCATCGCCGTCCTGGGTGCCTCGGCAGGAGACACAACGGACAGTCCCGGCCTGCGCCTGAACGGCTACCGGCAGGCATTGGATGCTGCGGGAGTGGACTTCGATCCCGCGCTGGTGGTGCAGTGCGACTGGCGGCGCGACGGCGGTGCCTCCGCAGTAGGCGGCCTGCTCGGCAGCGGCGTCCGGTTCGACGCCGTTTTTGGCCTGAATGACGCCATCGCGCTGGGCGCACTGCACGAGCTCCTGATCCGCGGCATCAGCGTGCCGGACGACGTCGCAGTGGCAGGCTTCGACGACATCGATGAGGCCCGTTTCGCGTCGCCGTCCCTCACGACGGTGTCGCCCGGCATGGCGGAAATCGCCGAGCGTTCCGTCGCACTGCTCGTCGACAGGATCGAAGGCGTGGAGCCTGCCGCGGAGGGCCTCCGGGTCGAGGCCGGTTTCGAGCTGAAGATCCGGGACTCGGCCCCCTAGATCGGAGCTGAGCCGGAACCCGGCACGTAACGTACGGCTAATTAGGGCACGTTTGAGTTGCTTAATTCTCGACCTTGGGTGATCCTCGTATGAGGCAAGCCTAACCTTGGCTCCGATAATTGAGGCTCTACGTTAATGACAGCAAACTACTTGATCGGCCTGCGCGAAGGCCTTGAGGCGACTCTCATCGTCGTGCTCCTGATGGCATATCTCCTCAAGACCGGGCGGCAGCACCTGCTGCCCAGGCTCTGGGCCGGCGTCGCAGTGGCCGTCTCCGTGTCGGCGGGGTTCGGTGCGCTGCTTACCTTCGGTCCGCGCGGGCTCACGTTCGAGGCGCAGGAAGCCATCGGCGGCGGCCTTTCCGTGGTGGCCGTGGGACTGGTGACCTGGATGGTCTTCTGGATGGCCCGTACCGCCCGTTCCCTCGGCACCGAACTCCGCTCGCAAGTGGACAGGGCGGCAGATGGCGCCGGCTGGGGGCTGGCCGTCGTCGCCGCGTTGGCTGTTGGCCGGGAAGGCCTTGAAACTGCGCTCTTCCTGTGGGCGGCGGCCCAGGCCACCGGAGAGTCGGCAACGCCGCTCTTCGGCGCACTGCTGGGGCTGGCCACTGCCGTCCTGCTCGGATTCCTGCTCCACCGCGGAGTCCTCAGGATCAACCTCGGAGCGTTCTTCACCTGGAGCGGCGCCGCGCTTGTCGTCATCGCCGGGGGCGTGCTTGCCTACGCCGTCCATGACTTCCAGGAGGCCGGGATCCTCCCTGGACTCCACAGCCTGGCCTTCGACGTTTCGGCGGCCGTCCCGCCGTCGTCCTGGTACGGGACCGTCCTCAAAGGCACCCTGAACTTCTCACCTGCCACCACCTGGCTGGAAGCGGCAGCATGGCTGCTGTATGTCCCGGCCGTGCTGTTCTTCTACCTTCGTTCCAACCGCCGCGGCCGCGCATCATCGCAGCCGGACACAGCCGCCCGGGCTGCCGTAGCGGCTTTCTGACCCCCACCCCTCGCATCCCCCAAAGGAACACCTCCATGCCCAGCCCCAGCCTGCCCGAATTTGACCGCTCAGCGGCCGCCCGCACGCCCGGCCGCCGGCAAAGCGCGGCCGCCCGCCTGGCAGCGGCAGCCGCCGTCGCAGTCCTTCCGCTGACAATGGCCGCCTGCACGGACAACGCAGCGCCGGCCTCCACGGCCGGGGCTGTGGGCCCCATCCAGGTCACCAGCACCGGCGATGCCTGCAAGGTGTCCACGGCGTCCGCGAAAAGCGGCAACCTCACTTTCGCGGTCCAGAACGACGGCGAGCAGGTCACCGAGTTCTACCTGCTGGCGGAAGACGGGTTGCGCATCCTGGGCGAGGTGGAAAACATCGGGCCGGGACTGACCCGGAACCTGGTGGTCACGGTCCCTGCCGGGAAGTACACCACTGCCTGCAAGCCCGGAATGGAGGGTGACGGCATCCGGGCCGGCTTCGAGGTGACGGAATCAGGCAGCCAGCCCGCGGTGGACAGCGACCTCAAGGCGCTGAGCGACCATGGGACGGCCCAGTACGTGGCCTACGTCAAGGACCAGACCGAACAGCTCCTGGCCGGGACCAAGAAGTTCGCCGAGGCGTACGCGTCCGGCGACGCGGCCACGGCAAAGAATCTCTATGCCGCAACGCGCATGCACTGGGAACGCATCGAGCCGGTAGCCGAGTCTTTCGGCGACCTCGATCCCAAGCTGGACGCCCGCGAAGCGGACCTGGCCGAAGGCGAGGAATGGACCGGCTGGCACCGCGCGGAAAAGGACCTGTTCCCGCCGGCCGGCTTCCAGCCGCTGGCCGCAGCGGAGCGCGAAAAGCTCGCGGCGCAGCTGGTGGCGGACACGGAGGAACTGGCCCAGCGCACGCGGACCGTGGAGCTCACCGCGGACAAGCTGGGCAACGGAGCCAAGGAACTGCTGGACGAGGTAGCCACGGGCAAGGTCACGGGTGAAGAGGAAATCTGGTCCCACACCGATCTCTGGGACTTCCAGGCCAACGTGGACGGCGCGCGGATTGCCTTCGAAAACCTCAAGCCGGTGCTGGCACAGAAGGACCCGGAGCTTTCCAAGAGCCTCGACACCAAGTTCGCCGCCCTGCAGGCCGAACTGAAGACCCACGCCAAGGGCGACGGTTTTGCCTATTACAACGAACTGAGCCCCGAGCAGGTCCAGCGCCTCGCCGCCCTGGTGGACTCCCTGGGTGAGCCGCTGTCCAACCTCACCGCGGCAGTCGTACTGTGAGCGGCTGCCCCTTCGGCGGCGGCCAGGACGGGGTGGGGGACACCTCCCAGGCCCCGGCCTCAGCTGACAGCGCCCCCAACGGTGCCGCGGACGCCAAAGCCGCCGCCGCCCGCGGCGTTTCTCGACGGGGCCTGCTTTCTTTCGCCGGGGTCGGTGGCGCCGGGGCGCTTGCCGGAATTGCCGCCGGGCTGTGGGGCCGCGACGCCGTCTTCGCGGCAGAGCCGGCCGTGGAACCGGCTGATGACACCGTCCCGTTCCACGGGGAGCGCCAGGCCGGAATTACGACGGCGGCGCAGGACCGGCTGCACATGGCGGCCTTCGATGTCCTCACCGAGGACCGCGACGAGCTGATCCGGCTGCTCAAGGACTGGACGGCCGCCTCGGAGGCCATGACGCAAGGCCGCGAAACCGGCGAAACCGGCGCGGCCGGCGGCTCCTATGACGCCCCGCCGCAGGACACCGGCGAGGCCTTGGGACTCAGCGCCGGCAAGCTCACCGTGACCTTCGGCTTTGGTGCCAGCCTGTTCGAAAAGGACGGAAAGGTGCGGTTCGGGCTCGAGGGCAGGCGCCCTGATGCCCTCATCGACCTGCCGCATTTCCCGGGCGATGACCTGCAGGCGGGACGCAGCGGCGGGGACATCATCGTGCAGGCCTGCGCTGACGATCCCCAGGTGGCCGTCCACGCCGTCCGCAACCTGGCCCGGCTGGGGTTCGGCAAGGTCCGCGTCCGCTGGTCCCAGCTGGGCTTCGGGCGCACGGCCTCCACGTCCCGCGCACAGCAGACGCCCCGCAACCTGTTCGGTTTCAAGGACGGCACCAACAACCTCAAGGTCGAAGACACGGAGCTGCTGGAGAACCACGTCTGGGCCGGGGCAGGCACCCGGCCCGGAGAAGCCTGGATGGAGGGCGGAAGCTACCTTGTGGCCCGCCGCATCCGCATGCACATCGAGATCTGGGACCGGACGTCCCTGGGCGAGCAGGAAGCCCTGATCGGACGGACCAAGGCCGAGGGCGCCCCGCTGTCCGGCGGCAAGGAATTCACCGCCCCTGATTTCACCATCAAGGGCAAGGACGGCAAGCCCCTGATGGGCTTGGACTCACATGTCCGGCTGGCCCATGCCGACCAGAACGGCGGGGTCCGGATGCTGCGCCGCGGGTACAACTACACGGACGGATCCGACGGGCTTGGGCACCTCGACGCCGGGCTGTTCTTCATCGCCTTCGTCAAGGACCCGCGCACGCACTATGTGCCCATGCAGATGGCGATGGCCAAGCAGGACACCCTGGCCGTGGAGTACCTCAAGCACACCGGCTCCGCCCTGGCCGCGGTGCCGCCGGGCACGAGGCCCGGCGGCTTCCTCGGAGAAGGCCTCTTCAGCTGACGCTGGCGGCGCCTGCAGCTGAAGCGGAGCGCTCCTCCCCGGCGAGGTAGGCGAACAGCTGACGCAGCCCGAAGTGCCAGGGCGGAAGCTCTTCGGCGGCACCCACCGTGTTGACCAGGGCGCCGAGGTGGCGGCTGCGGATGGTGACCACGTCCCCCATCTTGTGGGTGAAGCCCTGCCCGGGTTCGTGCCGGTCCTGCGTGGGCGCGAACAGTGTGCCCGTGAAGAGCGCGAAGCCGTCCGGGTACTGGTGGTGGCTGCCGAAGGTCGCGGCCACCAGCTCCTCGAACGGCCGGCTGATCCGGGCCACCGTGTTCCGGCCTTCGAGCCGGTACCCGTCCGCGCCCTCCACCCGGAGCAGGATCTCTTCCTGCCGCAGGGTCTCGAGGGTGAACCCGCCGTCGAACAGCCGGATCAGCGGCCCCAGGGCGCTGGAGGCGTTGTTGTCCTTGGCCTTGCCCAGCAGCAGGGCACTCCGTCCTTCAACGTCGCGGAGGTTCACGTCATTGCCGAGCGTCGCACCCACCACCTTGCCCCCGGACGTGGCGATCAGGACCAGCTCCGGCTCCGGATTGTTCCAGGAGGAGAACGCAGGAATTCCGACGCCTGCACCCAGTCCGACGGAGGACAGCACGGGCGCCTTGGTGAAGACCTCGGGGTCGGGGCCGATGCCCACCTCGAGGTACTGCGACCACAGCCCTTCGGCCATCAGCACGCGCTTGGCTTTGGCGGCCTCGGGGGAGCCCGGCCGTACCTCGCCGATACTGCCGCCCAGCGACTTGCCCACGAGGTCACGCATTTCGGTAGCCCGGCCTGCATCCCCGCCGCAGCGCTCCTCGATGACCCGCTCGATCATGCTGTCCACGAACGTCACCCCGCAGGCTTTGATGACCTGCAGATCAACGGGGGCCAGCAGGTGCGGCCGCGTGATGTCCTGCCTCAGGGACGCACTGACGACGTCCGCCGTCTTCCACCGCGGCGTACTCATGGCGGCACGCACGTCCGCCGCCGGATCCGCTCGCTCCAGCAGCTCCGACACTGTGCCGGCGAGGTGCTGCAGGTCGAACACATCCCCGCCCTGAACCGCCACAACCCGGGGGCCGGAGGTGTCCACGTCCCACAGGCGGCCGATGAGGAGCGCATCCTCCGCATCCTCCGGAAGGACTGTCGCGACCGGAACCCGCAGCGCCGTCACGGCTGGCCGTCCGGCTGTGCGGACGGCCGCTGCCAAACGCCGTCGACCCTTTGCGGGACGTTCCACGGGTTCGCATCCTGCAGCGGCTCCGGCAGCCGCGGCTCCGGAAAGGACTGGAAGGCCACCGGCCGGAGGAACCGCCGGATGGCGGCCGTCCCCACGGAGGTGGTGCCAGACGTCGTGGCCGGGTACGGCCCGCCGTGGTGCTGGGCGTAACTGACGGTCACCCCCGTTGGCCAGCCGTTCCAGAGCAGGCGTCCGCTGATGTCCGCGAGCCTGCCGGCAAGTTCGGCGACGTCATCCTCCGCTTCGGCCTGCAGGGTGGTGGTCAGCTGGCCTTCCAGGAGCCCGGCAAGGGCGGCGAGCTCGGAGTCGTCGTTGTATTCGACCACCAGGCTGGCCGGTCCGAACATCTCCTGGCGGAGGATGCCGGGATCCCGGCGGACAGCATCGGCCGTGGTCATCAGGACGGTGGGCGCCGGCGACTCGGCGAAATCGCCGTCCACCAGCACCTGCACGCCCGCCGTGTCCCGAAGCCCGGCAACTGCCTGCCGGAACCCTTCGTGCAGCCGTTCGCTGAGCAGCGGCGCCGGAGCGAAGTCCGCGAGGGCTTTCCGGAGGCTGTCCCGGACCTTCTCAGTTTCCCCGGCCGGGAGGAAGAGCACACCCGGCTTGGTGCAGAACTGACCCATTCCCAGGGTGAAGGAGCCGGCAAAGCCGCCCAGGATCTCCTCGCGGCGCGCGGACCAGGCGTTGCCGGTAACGAAAACGGCATTGATGCCGCCCAGTTCGCCAAAGAACGGGATCGGTTCGGGCCGCGCAGCTGCACGGTCGAACAAAGCCCGGCCGCCCGCCGTCGAACCCGTGAACCCGATGGCCTTCACCAGCGGGTGCTCAACCAGCGCCTCCGCAGCCTGGCGGCCGGTGACCAGGGAGAAGAGGCCCGACGGCGCCCCGGCAGCCTCGAGTGCGGTGGTCACCGTTTCGGCCGTGCGGACCGCAAGTTCCCGGTGTCCGTCGTGTGCCTTGTGGACGACGGCACAGCCGGCCGCCAGGGCCGACGCGGAGTCACCGCCCATCACACTGAAGGCGAACGGGAAGTTGGACGCCCCAAAGACGCCGACCACGCCGAGCGGCACGTTGTAGCGGCGAAGGTCGGGCCGCGGCCCCATGCCCCAGGCGGCATCCTCATGGTCGATCGTCGCGTCGAAGTGCTCGCCGCGGCGGATCTCGTCGGCGAAGAGCCGGAGCTGGAAGACGGTGCGCTTCAGCTCGCCCTGGAGTCGTGGTTCGGCGAGGTGGGTTTCCGCGGCCGCGATTCCGATGAGGGTCACAGCGTCGCCTTCCAGGCCGGCGGCCACCGCTTCGAGCCAGGCTGCCCGTGTTCCGGGACCTGCCAGGCGGGCTTTTTCGAAGGCAGCGTGGGCGGCCTCGACTGATGCGTTCAGCTGGCCGGCTGTGGTGTTCATCGGCCGGCTCCGGCAGGTGCAAGGCTCGCACCGGTGACGGCGGCGCGGTTGCCCACTTCAAGCCACCCTGCGCCGGAGGGGAATTCCCAGCGCGTCCGTGAGGCACTGAGCATCTCGGCGCCGGTGCCCGGGCGTTCCGGGGCGGCATAGCGTCCGCCAACGATCCGCACCGGTTCGGCGAAGTGTTCGTGCAGGTGGTCCACGTATTCGATCATGCGGCCGTCCTGGCTGCCGGTGATGGCGGCGTAGTCGAAGAAGGAGAAGTGCTGGACCAGCTCGCACAGGCCAACGCCTCCGGCATGCGGGCAGACCGGGACGCCGAACTTGGCGGCCAGCAGCAGGTTGGCGATGTTCTCGTTGACGCCGCCCACCCGGGTGGAATCCAGCTGCAGGACGTCGATGGCCCCTGCCTGAAGCAGCTGCTTGAACACAATACGGCTGGCTACCGCCTCGCCTGTGGCGACGCGGACCGGGGCTACTCCCTTCCGGATGTCCGCATGGCCCAGGATGTCATCGGTGCTGGTGGGCTCTTCGATCCAGTAGGGATTGAACTCGGCCAGCTGGTTGACCCATTCAATCGCCTCGGACACTTCCCAGCGCTGGTTGGCGTCGATGGCGATGGGCAGGTTGCCCACGGCCTGCCGGGCGAGGGCCATGCGGCGGCGATCGTCGGCGAGGTCGCCGCCGACCTTGAGCTTGATCATGGAGAAGCCCGCTGCGGCGGCCTCCTTGCTGAGCCGGACCAGCTTCTCGTCGCTGTAGCCCAGCCAGCCCGGCGACGTGGTGTAGGCGGGGTAGCCGTCCGCCCTGAGGCTTGCGATGCGGGCCGCCTTGCCGTCCTGGCCTGCGCGCAGGATGTCCAGGGCTTGCTGCGGATTCAGGGCGTCACGGATGTGGGTGAAGTCGACGACGTCAACGATCTCTTCCGGGGACATTTCGCTCAGGAGCAGCCAGAGCGGCTTGTTTTCGCGGCGGGCGCGGATGTCCCAGAGCGCGCTGACCAGCGCGCCGGCCGCCATCTGGGTGACACCTTTCTCCGGGCCGAGCCAGCGGAGCTGCGAGTCGTGGATGAGGCGCTTGGAGGCGCTCCCGAGGTCGTAGATCAGTTCCTCGATGTCCCGGCCCCGCAGCAGCTCCGCGTAGGAGTTGATGGCCGCCGTGAGGATTTCGCTGCCGCGGCCGCAGCTGAACACAAAGCCGTGGCCTTCATCGCCCGCATCGGTGCGGATGACGACGTAGGCGGCGGAGTAGTCGGGGTCAACATTGACTGCGTCGGACCCATCGAGTTCCAGGGACGTGGGAAACCGGACGTCCTGCGTGGTGATGGATGTGATGGAAGGCATGGATCTCTTCTCTCGGGCGATCTGAAAGGTGAAGTGATTTCCTATATGAATTTCCATAATCATATATGAACTGTGATCCAGATCAAGTACCGATGGCAAAAAAGAACCCCGGCCGAGGGGCCGGGGCGCTGGACCTAATCCACGATGTGCCGCCTGGGCGGGCCGCCATCCTCCAGTGGCGCCAGGTCTGCATGGTCTTCGAAGGCCTGGGCGAAGCGGGCAAACGAGTTCCGGATGTGCTCCGCCATGGCCGCTTCGGCCTGTTCGGGCTGGCATGCCTTGATGGCCTCACGGACGGCCGAGTGTTCGGCGACGGTGATGGCGCCGTCGACATCGGCCGGGTAGAGGCGGAAGGTGTGCAGGTGGCAGTGCGTCTGCGCGAAGGCGTGGCGGACCACGGTGTTGCCGGCGGCGGCCAGGATCGTGTCGTGGAAGCGGGTGTCATGGGCCACCAAGTCCTGCCGCAGGTCTCCCGAGGACGTCATGGCGCCGCGGAACGCCGTAATTTCTTTCTCGAGTGCGGCGGAGGGATTGGCCAGCCGGTCAACGGCTGCCGAACGCGCCGCCCAGGGCTCCACCAGCAGGCGGAACTCGAAGAGGGAGCGCAGTTCGGCCAGGTCCAGCAGGGGCGTGGTGCTGTAGCCTCGGCCGGGGTTGTAAACCACCAGGTTGTCGCCTTCGAGCCGCTGCAGCACTTCGCGCACCGGCGTCTGCGATACGCCCAGGCTCCGCGAAACGGCGTCGATGTTGATCCGCGTGCCGGGCGCGATTTCGCCTTCGAGGATGGAGGCGCGCATGGACGAATACACATCGCTGACGGCTGCTTTGCCGCGGGAGATATCGGAAGACTGACGTGGGGGCACGCGCTGACCTCTTAGTGCTGGTTGGGTGTGTTGTTCGGGTGGGAGTCGCTGGGGGAATCATATTCCACCGGGCCATTCGCCGGGCATGGGGGTGTCGCTGCGCACGTTTTTTGAGGGGGACTTGATCCGGATCACATTTTCTATATGATTAACCAGATTCCTATATGATTTGGCATCGATATCTTCGGTGTCTTCCCCCGGCGCCACAGGCGCCCGAAGCCATGTTCACGTCGAAGGAGACCACATGACTGCGCTCGGAAGTAAAGTTGCCAGTACGTCATCCCCAAAAAATCCCCGCCTCATGACCCGGAAGCGCTGGGTCATTATCTGGCTTGCCTTCATCGGGCTGAGCATCAACTACCTGGACCGCTCCAGCCTCAGTGTTGCGTTGCCCTTCATGGGCAAGGACTTCGAACTGACCGCCACCCAGCAGGGCCTGATCTTTGCCGCCTTCTTCTGGGCCTACGACTTCTGCCAGCTGGCTGCCGGTTGGTACGTGGATAAGGTCGGACCGCGCAAGTCGTTCTCCTTGGCGGCGCTCTGGTGGTCCGTGTTCACCATGGTGACCGCCGCGGCGACGAGCTTCTGGTCCCTCTTCGCGGCCCGCTTCCTCCTGGGCGTCGGCGAAAGCCCCGCGCCCAGCACGGCAGCCAAGGTGGTGGCCACCTGGTTCCCCGTCCGTGAACGGGCTTTTGCCACAAGCATCTGGGATTCGGGTTCCCGGGTGGGGGCCGTCATTGCGCTTCCCATCGTTACCCTGATCGTGGCGCTGACGTCTTGGCACGCGGTATTCATCATCATCGGCATCGCCGGCGTGATCTGGGCGGCCGTCTGGTGGAAGGTGTACCGCAGCCCCCAGGAGCACCCCGGTGCCAACGCCGCCGAAGTGGCGTACATCGAAGAAGGTGGCGCCCGCGGCGAAGGCAGCGACGACGCCAACGCCGCCAAGCTGCCGTGGCGCTCGCTCTTCAAGTACCGCACCATCCTCAGCATGATGTTCGGCTTCTTCTGCTTGAACAGCGCCATCTACTTCTTCATCACCTTCTTCCCGAGCTACCTCGTGAAGGAACGCGGATTCGACTTGCTCAAGCTTGGCTTCTTCGGTGCCATCCCCGGCATCTGCGCGGTGCTGTGCGGCTGGCTGGGCGGATACCTGGCGGACCGCGCGGTCCGGGCCGGGGCATCCGTTACTAAGGTCCGCAAGACCGCTATCGCTGGCGGCCTCGCAGGTGGCTCGGTCATCATGTTTGCCGCCCTCGTGCCGGAAGCCTGGATGGCCCTGGCGCTGCTTTCCGTTGCCTACTCAAGCCTTACCGTCGCAGCGACCGGCATCTGGTCGCTACCCGCGGACGTTGCCCCGAGTTCCAAGCACGTCGGATCCATCGGCGGACTTCAGAACTTCGCCTCCAACCTGGCCGGAATCTTCACCCCGATCCTCATCGGCGTGCTGGTGGACCAGACGGGTTCCTTCGTGGCCCCGCTGGCGGTCATCGGAGCCATCTCGCTCGTGGGTGCCGCCAACTACCTCTTCGTCATGGGCAAGATTGAACCCCTGAAGGTCAAAGAGCCCGTAGCGGTCGCATAACTGCAGAAAGGGCGGCGGCAACCCGGACAGGTTGCCGCCGCCTGACGCGTCCGCTGCTGAGGCGGAACGAGGGCAAGCAGGACGTCCGCGGCCGGTCACGGTGCTGTGTTGGCGAGCTCAGCCTCCAGTCGTTCCACGTCGGCCCGGTGGCAAAGTTCGGTGGCAGGGGTCATGACGGTGGCACTGCCGGCGGCCACGGCGGCCCGGAACGCCGCGTCCAGCGGTTGCCCCTGCGCGAGCCGGAGCACAAAAGCACCCAGGAAACTGTCGCCGGCCCCCACCGTGCTGACCACCGGCACCTTCGGCACCGTTAGCCGGATGAGGCCGGACTTCGACGCGAGCAGGGCACCGGACTCGCCGAGTGTCAGGGCGACGTGTTCCGCCGCCCCGTCAGCCACCAGGGCGGATGCGGCGTCCACCTGGCTCGGCTCAGTGTCGAGGGCGGCACCGAAATGGGTCCCCAGCTCGCGGAGGCTCGGTTTAACCAGGAACACTCCCGCAGCCAGCGCCTCGGTGAGTGCCGGCCCGGAGGCGTCGACGACGCAGTGGGCACCGGCCTGACGTGCCAGGCGGGCAACCCGCGCATAGAAGTCGTCCGGGACTCCCGGCGGAAGGCTGCCGCTGGCCACCACGTAGCCGCCCATCGGCATGGAAGCGGCCACAAGGTCCAGGCAGGCCTGCCACTCCGGTTCTTTGAGCTCCGGGCCTTGAAGCACGAACCGAAACTGTTTCCCGGTGGACGTCTCATCCACGGTGAAGTCCTGGCGGGTGCTCCCTTGGATGGGGACCACCAGCGTCGGGATGCGCTCCGCTTCGATCAGCCGGCGGTAGGCTTCCCCCGTGGGTCCGCCTGCGGTGTACACCGCCAGGGTTTGTCCGCCCAGGCGCTGGATTACCCTCGCCACGTTGATGCCGCCGCCGCCCGGGTCGAGGCGGCTCGCGCCGCACCTGAGCTTATGGCCGCTGCTGACCTGCTCGGTTGAGGTGCTGATGTCCAATGCCGGGTTCACCGTCAGGGTGAGAATCGGCTTACTGCCCAACTGCTGCGAGGCGTCCATGGCCCCAGCATAGGAGACGCCGGGACCTGAAGGGCTGACGGCAACCCGTCCCAACTGCCACACTGTTGCTGATGCAGGCATTCTTCGACGGACTCCTCAACGCCAGCCCGGTACTGGTGGCCTGTGTTGTGTTCGCGTTCGTTTTCGCCGAGGACGCCCTCTTCATCGGCTTTGTCATTCCCGGCGAAACCGCGGCGGTGGTGGGAGGTGTAATCGCAGGCAAGGGCAGCATCCCGCTCGCGGCGATGATTGCCGTAGTGGTCTCCGCCGCGATCCTGGGCGACACGGTGGGGTACGAAATCGGCAAGCACCTGGGCCCCCGGCTGATGTCGCTCAAGACCTTCGACCGGAAGCGCCACCAGCTGGAGAAAGCCCAGGAGTTCCTGAAGCGGCGGGGCGGTCCGGCCATCTTCCTTGGCCGCTTCACCGCCTTCTTCCGCGCCGCGATGCCGGCACTGGCCGGCTTGAGCGGCATGCCCTACCGGCGCTTCGCGCTGTGGAACATCACCGGCGGCGTGCTGTGGGGGAGTCTGTTCGTGACACTCGGATACCTTGCCGGGAACCTGTACGACGAAGTGGCACGCACTGCCGGAAGTGCCGCTGCCATCGTTGTTGCCGCAGTGGCAGTTGGCGTGCTGGTCACATGGCGGATCCGCCGGCATCGGCAGTCGACGGCTGCAGACAGCAGCGCGCATCCACAACGGTGACCCCCAAGGCGGCAACTCCTTACCAAGGTTGACTGGGCAGCGGAGGCGCGGGTGGTCCTAGGCCGCGATGAATAGGGCCCAGTCGGGGAAGGGGTCGGCGGGTAATGGTGGCCCGGTCTCTCCGGGACCGGTGGCGCCGGTGCTTCCCTCCGCGCCGGCGGGTAGGTCCGGCCAGTGTGGTGGTTCCCATTCCGGTACCCATCCCGGGTCGTCGTCCTCCACCGCGGGGTTTTCGCCCGCGGGCTCCGCGCCGGCGGGTAGGTCGGGCCAGTGTGGTGGTTCCCAGTCCTGTTGTTCGCTGGGGTAGGAGCGTCCTGCGGGTGAGATCCAGCGCGGTGGCTGGTCCCGGGTGGCGTCGACCGGCGTCCATGCTGTGGTGTGTTTGAGCCGGTGGTGCTTCGGGCATGGCTGGCCCAGGTTGGTGATGTCGGTGCCGCCACCTGCGGACCAGGCCAGCAGGTGGTCCGCTTCGTTATCCAGGGAGTGGTTGTTGCAGCCGGGAAACGGGCACCGGCCGTCCCGAAGCCGCAGCCATTGGCGCATCGCTTTCGGAACCGGGTAGCTGCTGCGTCCGATCTCCAGCGGCGCCCCGCTGCGCGGGTCGGTCAGCACACGCAGGAACGATCCGGCGCCCTCGCCGAGAAGCCGGCGGGCCATGGACGGCGGAACAGGACCATACCCGTCCAGGGTGGCCGGTTCCGTCCCCGCGCCCAGCAGCGACAGCACCGGGACGGTCACCAACACCTGCGCCTTCGGCGACGGAACACCTTCGGCAATGCCTGCGATGAGCCAGTCAGCGGCGACGTCCGCGCGGAGCTGGGTCAGGGTCCGGGATTCGGCCGGGCCCTGCAGGGCACGCGCCGCGTCCGTGGCACGGGCCCACACCCCCGCTGCCACATCCGCACTCACATAGGCCGAGAGCCAGGCCATGCCGTCCCGGTCCGGGGCATAGTCCAGCCGGCGGTCCGTCACGGCCTTGCGGTGGCGTGCTTCGAGGCTGACCGGATGGTGCCGCTCACGCCAGCTGCGCGCCTTGGCCCGGAACCTGCCCGGCACCAGCTCCCCGGCCGGGCAGCCCCGCGCAGCAAAGGGAGCTTCGGGGTCCAGGAAATGCCCCTCCAGGGCAGCAGCCGCGACCGGGTCCAGACCGGACGTCTCATCACACATCACCCGCGCATGCTGCCACGAAATGCCCCCCGACCGCAGCGCGGACAGCGTCAGCGGCAACCGGGTGGTCAGGATGACTGAGTCCGCCAGTAACGCCGCTGCCGATCTTTCACTCACCGTCAGGACACAGGCCACCTCCGCCGTGACCGCCATGGCTCGGGCGGTGCGCTCCTGCGGGGAAACGGCCGGGGCCGTCAAGGCCGCGGCAGCGCGGACGTACCCGGCGGCGAAGTGCACCTTCAGCGCGGCCAGCATGGCCTCCAGGCCACCCACTCCGGCCAGGCCGTCCAGGCACGCGTCCGCCTCGTCCCGCAAAGGATCAGCACCAGACGAGGCCAGGTTCCCGGCGCCGTTCCCGGCCCCGCGGCCGGCCCCGCAGCCGGCACACGCAGCCAACGCAGCAAGGGAAGCCCCCATGGCCTCCAACGTCTCCGCAACCGCCTTGCCGTCCATACCCACAGCATGACAGCAGGGTCTGACAAAAACCCGGCATCAGGGTTGCCCTGGCACACACCGCCGGAAGCGCCGCCACCTCGCCGCGTGCCAACCTGACATCCGTGGCCCGGCCGCTGCAGGAAATGGGCGCACGGCGCTCCAGTTCTGCGGCTGGCGGACTGGCGGACAAGGAAGCACTGGAATCAACCCATGTTGAACTGGCCACCCGGCCGCTGGTCAGGGGCTCCACTGCAGCCCCCGCCACCTGATTTCTTCCGCAGCGTGCCGAACATTACACCACTTCGACTTAGTTCGTTGTGGTGTATCGGGAATAAGGGTGCGATGGTGTAGGTTGCATTCCCGTCAGGGCAAGAACATCAGAAAAGAGAAACACCCAAAGTGGCAACCGATTACGACGAAGTACGATCCGACGTCAAGGAATCCCAGGAGAACTCCCTGGAGGCGCTCCAGTCCGCCAACGCCCCCGACGCGCGAAGCGTTGTCCGGGAACTGGATGAGACCGACGCCCTCGATGACGGCATGGTCCCCGGCGGCGAGTTCGTCGCCGAGGAACTGGTAGTCCAGGTCATCCCGCAGGCACAGGATGAATTCACCTGCTATTCCTGTTTCCTGGTCCGGCACCGGTCCCAGATCGCCCGCGAAAAGAACGGCCACGCCTATTGCGTTGAATGTGAAGGCTAAGGGCCGCCGCGCCGTCTCCCGCCGCCCCTGAACCGGGAGACGGGCCCCGGAAATCTCGCGGAAACGTGACCGGCCTACTGTGGTTACACAAGCAGTACGTTGAAGGGATTTTCGATGCATCTGATGCCCCGTGAGCAGGAAAAGCTCATGATCGTGGTCGCCGCAGACCTTGCCCGGCGCCGACAGGCCCGCGGCCTGAAGCTGAACTTCCCTGAATCCGTGGCAATCATCAGCTACGAACTGATCGAGGGCGCCCGGGATGGGCGGACAGTCGCCGACCTCATGAGCTACGGCACCACGCTGTTGACGCGGGACGACGTCATGGAGGGCGTGCCGGAAATGATCCACGACGTCCAGATCGAAGCCACGTTCCCGGACGGCACCAAGCTCGTCACTGTCCACGATCCGATCCGATAGGGCAGGCCATGATTCCAGGCGAGTATGTTCTCGGATCCACGCCCGTGGTGATCAACGCCGGACGCGACGCGATCGACGTCGTCGTTGTTAACACCGGTGACCGGCCCGTTCAGGTGGGCTCGCACTACCACTTCGCTGAAGCGAACGCCGCCCTTGCGTTTGACCGCGCCGCTGCCTACGGCCGCCGGCTGGACATTCCGGCGGGCACTGCGGCCCGGTTTGAACCGGGGGACAGCAAGACCGTCCGGCTGATCGAGCTGGCGGGCAGCCGCGAGGTGTACGGCCTTAGCAACGCGGTCAACGGCACGCTCGATGCCGGCAATGCCCGGCAAGAAGCGAAGACGGAGGCCAAATGAGCTTCGAACTGACCCGCAGGCAGTACGCGGACCTCTACGGCCCTACGACGGGCGACTCCATCCGCCTCGCGGACACCGAGCTGTTCCTTGAGATAGAAAAGGACCTCACGGTCTATGGCGAGGAAGTGGTGTTCGGCGGCGGCAAGGTAATCCGCGACGGCATGGGCCAGAACGGCCAGGTGACGCGGGATGAAGATGTGCCGGACACCGTCATCACCAACGCCGTCATCCTCGACTACACGGGCATCTACAAGGCGGACGTCGCGATCAGGGACGGCCACATCATCAAGATCGGCAAAGCCGGCAACCCGCAGATCACCGACGGCGTGGACATCGTGATAGGCGCCAGTACCGAAATCATCGCCGGGGAACGGAAGATCCTCACCGCCGGCGGCGTGGACACGCACATCCACTTCATCTCCCCGGACCAGGTGCCCACCGCGCTCACCAGCGGCGTGACCACCATGGTGGGTGGCGGAACAGGGCCGGCCGAAGGCACCAAGGCCACCACCGTCACGCCCGGCAAATGGCACATCCAGCGGATGCTGCAGGCCACCGAGGGAATGCCCATCAACATCGGGCTGTTCGGCAAGGGCCACGCCTCCGCCGTCGAACCGCTGGCCGAGCAGATCCGGGCAGGCGCCATCGGGCTCAAGGTCCATGAGGACTGGGGTTCCACCACGTCCTCGATCGACAACTCCCTGAAGGTGGCGGACGAATACGACGTCCAGGTAGCCATCCACACTGACACCCTCAACGAGTGCGGTTTCGTGGAGGACACTATCCGCGCCATTGGCGGCCGGGTGATCCACACCTTCCACACCGAGGGTGCCGGCGGCGGCCACGCCCCGGACATCATCAAGATCGCGGGGCTGCCCAACGTGCTGCCGGCGTCCACCAACCCCACGCTTCCGTACACGCGCAACACCATCGAAGAGCACCTGGACATGCTCATGGTGTGCCACCACCTCAACCCGGACATCCCGGAAGACGTGGCGTTCGCCGATTCCCGAATCCGCGCAGAGACCATTGCTGCCGAGGACGTCCTGCAGGACCTGGGCATTTTTGCCATCACGTCCTCGGACTCCCAGGCCATGGGCCGGGTGGGTGAGGTGATCACCCGCACCTGGCAGGTGGCGGACAAGATGAAGAAGCAGCGCGGCGTGCTGAAGGACCCGGCCGGCGGTGCCCATGGTTCCGAAGACAGCGACAACTTCCGGCTCAAGCGCTACGTGGCGAAGTACACAATCAACGCCGCCATCGCGCAGGGCATGGCCGACTCCATCGGCTCGGTGGAGGAAGGCAAGTTCGCTGACCTGGTGCTCTGGGACCCCGCGTTCTTCGGAGTGAAGCCGGAGCTGGTGCTCAAGGGCGGCCAGATCGCCTACGCCCTCATGGGCGACGCCAATGCCTCGATCCCCACGCCGCAGCCGCGCACCATGCGCCCCATGTTCGCGGCGTTCGGCAAGGCGGTGCAGCAGTCCTCCATAACCTTCCTTTCGCAGGCCGCGATCGACGCCGGGGTCCCGGAAGAGCTGGGCCTGCAGAAGGTCATCCGGGCCGTGTCCGGGATCCGCTCGCTGTCCAAGGCCGACCTCAAGTACAACGACGCCACGCCGGACATCCAGGTGGACCCGGAAACATACAAGGTGACGGTGGACGGCGAGGACGTCACGTGTGAACCGGCCGACGTCCTGCCCATGGCCCAGCGCTACTTCCTCTTCTAGAATCCCGACCCCGGAGCCCCACGTGATCATCGAGAAAATCCTCGGCAACCTGCACGAGCTCCCTGCCTCCGAGGCCGGAGCGTTCGCCGGGCTGCACCAGGAAAAAGTGGTGCTGCCCAGCGCCCAGCTGGTGAAGCGGATCCAGCGTGTCACCACGGACCACGGGAAGGAACTCGGCATCCGGCTGCCCGCCGGTTCCGGGGACCTGCGCGACGGCGACATCCTGCATGTGGCCGAAACCAACATGATCGTGATTTCCGTGCTGCCCACCGACGTCCTGGTGGTGGCGCCCCGGAGCATCCACGAAATGGGCGTGGTGGCGCACTCGCTCGGCAACCGGCACCTGCAGGCACAGTTCTTCGATGCCGGCTCCGAGTATGCGGCCGACGTGATGGTGTGCCAGTACGACCACACTGTGGAGGACTACCTCAAACATGTCGGGGTGCCCTACGAACGCCAGGAACGCGTCATGCCGGTCCCCTTCCGCCATGCCGAACACTCGCACTGACGCCGTGGCCGCGGCAGGTAGCTACCAGCTCGCGCTGCAGCAGCTGACCGACTCCGCCCTGCCCACCGGGGCGTTTGCGCACTCGCTCGGCTTTGAGACCTACATTGAGCGCGGCCTGGTTCATGATGAGGCGTCCTTCGGCGTGTGGCTGTCCGCGTTTGTGGGGCAGCAGCTGAGCTACTCCGACGGGCTGGCCATCAGGTTCCTTTATGAAGGCGTTTCCTTTGCGGAACTGGACGCACTGCTCACGGCGCAGCTCCTGCCGCGGCAGCTGCGGGAGGCCAGCACCAAAATGGGGACACGGCTGCTGGAGATCGGGACCGAGGTGTTCCCTTCCCCGGAGCTGGCGGAGTACCGGGCGCTGGTGGGTGCAGGCCGGGCCGCCGGCCACCAGCCGCTGGCGTTCGCCGTCGTCGCCCGTTCCCTGGGCGTGCCGCTCACCGAATCGCTCGCTGCGTACCTTTTCGCCGCCGTCACGTCACTGACCCAGAACGCCGTCCGCGCCATCCCGCTGGGGCAGAACGCCGGCCAGCGGCTGTTGAGGAAAGCGTCCGACGACGTCGCTGCCGCCGTCGAACGGATCGGCCGCCTGGCGCCGGACGACTTCGGGGCCGTAAGCCCCGGACTGGAAATTTCGCAGATGCGGCACGAGCGTCAACGTGCCCGCATGTTCATGAGCTAGCAGGAGGACACAATGTCTGAACCCATCAAGATCGGCATCGGCGGACCGGTTGGCGCCGGCAAAACGCAGCTCGTGGAGCGGCTCACCCGGCACATGAGCCGCGAGATCTCCATGGCCGCGATCACCAACGACATTTACACGATCGAGGACGCCAAGATCCTGGCCGCCAACGGCATCCTGCCCGAGGACCGGATCATTGGCGTCGAAACCGGCGGCTGCCCGCACACCGCCATCCGCGAGGATACGTCCATGAACACCGCGGCCATCGAGGAACTCAAGAAGCGCCACCCGGACCTGCAGGTCATCTTCGTGGAATCCGGCGGCGACAACCTCTCGGCCACGTTCAGCCCCGAGCTCGTGGATTTTTCGATCTACATCATAGACGTGGCCCAGGGCGAGAAGATCCCGCGCAAAGCCGGCCAGGGCATGATCAAGTCGGACCTCTTCATCATCAACAAGACCGATCTTGCACCGCACGTTGGCGCGGACCTCGCCGTCATGGAACGGGATTCCCGCGAGTTCAGGGGCGAGAAGCCGTTCTGCTTCACCAACCTCAAGACCGACGAAGGCCTTGACGCCGTCATCGAATGGGTGCGGCGTGACGTCCTGATGCTCGACCTGGCATCGTGAGCACGACGGCGGCCCCGGAGGTCGAGCTCGTCGAGACCGAAACCCCGATGGGGGAGCTTGCGTTGCGCGTCGCTGTTCGCGGGTGTAGGTCCGTGGCCGCACATCAGTACCACCGGGGCGCCTTGCGGATCTTGCGGCCGCACTATCTCGACGACTCCGGACAGGTCTGCTATGTCGTGGTGAATCCGGGCGGGGCCTACCTTGGGGCCGATCTTTACGTCATTGACGTTGAGGTTGGGGATGGCGCGAAGCTTCTGCTGACCACACAGTCCGCCACGAAGATCTACCGGACTCCCGGGTCCTTCGCCGAACAGCGGGTGTGCCTGCGGCTGGGGGAGGGGGCACAGCTCGAGCTGGCCCCGGACCAGCTGATCGCGTACCGGGAGGCCAGCTACCGGCAGAACACCCGCATCACCGTGCGGCCGTCGTCGAGCCTGGTGATGGCGGAAGTGGTGACGCCGGGGTGGTCCCCGGACGGGGCATCGTTCCGGTACGAGGAACTGCGGCTCCGCAATGAGATCCAGGTGGAGACGCCCGGCGGTACCGGGCTCCTGGCGCTCGACAACCTGCTGATCCGGCCGCCCCTCAACGACGTCACCGGCATGGGCTTCATGGAGGGCTACAGCCACCTGGGTTCGCTGGTGGTGGTGGACGCCCGGGTGGAGCAGGCGCTGGCCGACGAGTTCCACGCGCTGACTGCCGGGCACGATGCCTGCACCGGGGTGTCCCTGACCGCATCGGTCGGCGGAACCACCGGCCTGGTGCTGCGGTCGCTCTCCAACTCCACGGAGGAACTCAACCGGCTGCTGGGCGCCTGCACCGCCCTGCTGCGTGAACGCTGGTACGGGCAGTCACCCCTGAACCTGAGGAAATACTGATGACCACGCTGACCGGGTTCGCCGCGATGTACCGGGATCGGGAGCAATTGCCGCTCCGGACCCGCCTGCTGTTCGCGTTGGGTGCGGTGGCCGCGCTGCATCTTGCCGCCGTCGTCCTGCTGCTTGTCAGTTCGGCGGGTGCCGCGCAACCCCTGGCGCTGGGGCTGGTGCTCACCGCCTACCTGGCGGGCATCAAACACAGCTACGACTGGGACCACATCGCCGCGATCGACAACTCGACGCGGAAGTTTGTGGCCCAGCACAAGGATCCGGTAAGCGTGGGGTTCGCCTTCAGCCTGGGCCACAGTTCGGTGGTGATCCTGGCCGGAGCGCTGGTGGTGGGCGGTGCCGCCATGGTGGGTCAGTTCATGGAGGACGGCACCACCGGAAACCTGGTCCTGGGCCTGATCGGCAGCGGCGTCTCCGGGCTGTTCCTGCTGGCCATGGGCCTGTTCAACGGCTCGGCGTTCCTGCGGGCCGCGCGGGCGTACCGGAACGTGCAGGGCGGCTGCGAGCTGCGGGAAGGGGACCTTGAAGCGAAGGGATTCGTGGCATGCCTGCTGGCCAAACCGCTGTCCAAGGTCCGGCGGCCGCGGAACATCTACGTGATCGGCTTCCTGTTCGGGCTGGGTTTCGATACGGCCACCACCATAGGGCTGCTGGTGATGACGACGGCGGCCTCCCTCGCCGGGGTCTCCCCGCTGGCTCTGCTGGCGCTCCCGATGGCCTTCACCGCGGCCATGACACTGTGCGACACGGTCAACGGCGTGGCCATGATGCGCATGTACCGGTCAGCCATCCACAACCCGCAGCGGAAGCTCGGTTTCAACGCCCTGATCACCGGTATCTCGGCCGTATCCGCGCTGTTCATTTCAGCGATCACCCTGGGCGGATTCTTCAATGCGGCGTTGGGGTTGGAGGATCCCCTCACCACTTGGCTGGGCACGGTGGACCTGGGCGAGGCCGGCCTGCTGCTGGTAGGTGTGCTGCTGGCCGTGTGGTGCGTTGCCGCGTGGCGGGGGCGGGTGAAGGGCGCTTCAACGGCCGTATAGCTTGCCCGCCGGGCGGCCAAAGACGCACCCCATGACGCGGGCAGGACCGGGTGGGAGGATAGGACGCATGGAACTGCACATCACAGGGGACCCCGCAGCGGACAAACTACTCAGCGACGACGCGTTTGCACTGCTCACCGGCATGCTGCTTGACCAGCAGGTGACCATGGAATCGGCATTTGCCGGTCCCGAGAAGATCCGGACGCGCATCGGCTCCATGGATCCTGCGGCGATCGCCGGGTACAACCCCCAGGACTTCGTTGAAATGTTCAAGGAGCGCCCGGCCGTCCACCGGTTCCCCGGATCCATGGCCGGACGTGTCCAGGCCCTCGCCGAAACGGTGCACCAGGACTGGAACGGGGACGCCACGGCCATCTGGACGCAGGGTGACCCCGACGGACCGGAGGTGCTGCGCCGGCTCAAGGCGCTGCCGGGATTCGGCGAGCAGAAGGCCAAGATCTTCCTCGCGCTGCTGGGAAAGCAGTGCGGGCTTCAGGCCGAAGGCTGGCGAGAGGCTGCTGGCCATTACGGCCAGCAGGATTCGTACCTGTCCGTGGCAGACATCGTTGACCCGGAGTCGCTGACCAAGGTGCGCGCCAGTAAGCAGGCGGCCAAGGCCGCTGCCAAGGCCGCAAAGACCGCCGGGCACTGACTGCCCGAGGGAAGGCCAGGGCGTGAAAGGCGGGGACCGTGGGTGATCAGCTTGCAGGCAGGCTTGGTTCCCTGTGGGCGGCCACCGGCGGACCGGTGCAGTACGCCGCCCTCGATGAGGACCTGCATGGTGCCCTCGACGTTGACGTGGCCGTGATAGGTGGCGGGATCGCCGGCCTGACCGCTGCGCTGGCCCTCAAGCGGGCAGGCCAGACGGTGGCCGTGCTTGAAGCAGCCCGCGTGGGCACCGGAGTCACCGCGAACACCACCGGCAAGGTCACGTCCCTGCACCGGCTGGCTTATACCGAACTTGCGGGCCGCCACGGCAAAGAGGCGGCCCGCACCTACGGCCAGGCCAACGAAGCCGCCATTGAGCACGTGGCGGACACTGTGGCGGGCGAAGGAATCGACTGCGGCTTCAGGCGGGTTTCCAACTACACCTACGCGGAATCGGAGCGTGCGCTCGCCCTGGTCCGGGAAGAAGCGGCGCTCGCCGGGAGGCTCGGGCTTCCGGCGTCCTTTACTACCGAGGTGCCGCTGCCGTTACCGGTTGGATCGTTCCCGGTCGCCGGGGCGGTCCGCTTTGATAACCAGGCGCAGATCCACGCACTCCGGTACGTGCAGGGCCTGGCCCGAGCTGTGGACGGGGGCGGAAGTTTCGTCTTCGAGGACTCACCCGCCACGGGGTTCCGGGACGGCTCTCCGGCTGTCGTCGACACGGAGCGCGGATCGGTCCGGGCGAAGGAAATCATTGTCGCCACGAATATGCCGTTCGGCGATAACGGATTCTTCGCGGGGCGAACCTACGCGCACCGCTCGTACATCGTTGCTGCCCACACTGACGCTGCCCCTTTGGATTCCACGTTTGTCAGCGTTGAAGAACCGATGCGCTCCATCCTGACTACCGACGTCGACGGCGTCAGCTACGTCCTTGCCGGCGGTGAAGGGCACCCCGCCTCGGAGCAGGTTGACTCCGCCGAACGGTACGGCAGGCTCGCCGCGTTCGCCCGGGACCGCCTCGGCGCCGGAGAGATCGCCTTCCGCTGGTCCACCCAGGACGCCATGCCCGCCGACGGGCTGCCCTTCGTCGGGCGCCTGTCGCAGGACTTCCGGCATATCCACGTGATCACCGGGCTGCGCAAATGGGGGCTGACCAACGGAACGGCCGCCGCCCTGATCCTCCGGGATCTGCTCTGCGGCCGCACCAACCCGTGGGCGGCATTGTTTGACAGCACCAGGACCGTCCCAGCACAAGGTGCCGTGCCTCCGGCGTCGGATCTTCGGGAGGCGGCCCCTCCCAGGGAACCTCCTCAAAGGACGCCGGCCGCACCGCCCGAGGCCGCCCCGGGTCAAGGAAGGGTCGTGGACGTAAACGGAGCAAAGACCGCCGTCTACGTCAGTCCTGCGGGCGGCGTCAGCGCCGTTTCGGCCGTTTGCACGCACCTGGGCTGCACGGTGGAGTTCAATGCGGCCGACGTGACATGGGACTGCCCGTGCCACGGTTCCCGGTTCAGCACCGACGGCACCGTCATCCAGGGGCCGGCCACCCGGAACCTCGCGGCCAGCCCGGCCCCGGCGGACCCCGGCTGAGCGCAGCCCGGCGTTAACCGGCCAGCTTGGCCCGTAGCCCGCCGATGATCACGTCCAGGCCGAAGTCGAAGGCGTGCCCGCCCCGCTGCTCCGACGGTCCTGCATTGCCGACCGCGCGCTTGAGAGTGGGATACCCCTCCGCCGGCGGGTCCCAGACGATGTCCGGGGCCGCGAGGTCCAGTGCCGCACCGAGGGCGAAGCTGTCGATGGTGGAGATGGCCGCCACGACGTCCCGCCCCCGGAATCCTGCCGCCTCGAGGGCCAGTGCCAGGTCTTCGTAGAGCCCGATGACGTCCGGATCAGTAATCGTTTGCAGGACCAGGAGCGGTGCCAGCCGCGGGTGCCGGACGAATGCGTCCCGGTAGGCGCGGATCAGGACCCGCAGGGCCGCTTCCCAGTCACTGTGGTCCACCGGCGGATACGGCTCTTCGGTGATGATCCGGTGGCGCAGGAGCTCCAGGATCTCGTCCCGGCCGCTGACGTGGTTGTAAATGGAGGACTGGCTGACGCCGATCTTCTTTGCCAGCTTCGGGAAGCTGAAGTCGCCGCTCTCATCGACCAGCTCCAAGGCAGCCGTGGTGAGGGCCTCCACGGATATCAGCGGGAGGAGCGGGCGCCCCATGGGTTCTCCTGACTGCAGCTCTTGAAGGTCAAGCCCAGCCTAGCCGGAGGGACTGCGCTGGTCCGTTTTGGGAAAAGTATGGCGCTCTGCGCCACACGCCTCCATAATAAACGAAAGCCTTTCGTTTAGCAGGGCTCCCCAGAAAGGACGGACTAGTGCCGGATACCCAAACCAGACCACCGACGTCGTCCGCGGACGGCTCCCTCAAGCGCAATGCCCTGGGAACGGGAGGCATTGCCTTCCTCGTCATCTCGGCCGCAGCCCCGCTCACCGTCATGGCGGGAGTGGCACCCGTAGCCATCGGCGTGGGCGGCATCGGCGCCCCGGCCGGCTACCTCATGGCCGGCATCGTGCTCACCCTCTTCGCTATCGGCTTCATGGCCATGACCCGCCACGTCAAGGCATCCGGCGGTTTCTACACGTACATTTCGCTGGCCATGGGCAAGACCGTAGGGCTGGCCTCCGCCATCCTGGCGATCGTCTCCTACAACTGCCTCCAGATCGGCGTTTACGGACTCTTCGCCGTCCAGACCCACGACATGTTCAAAGTGCTGTTCGGACTGGAGGTGCCCTGGCCGGCCATCGCCCTCGCCGCCGTCGCCGCCGTATGGTTCCTCGGCTACCGGGGGATCGACGTCGGTGCGAAGGTGCTGGGAGTGCTCCTGGTTGCCGAGACGGGCATCCTGGCGGTGATGGGAGCGGGCATCCTCGGCAGCGGCGGTGCCCACGGGATCAGCGCGGGTTCCTTCAGCCCGGAAAACGCTTTTGGCCCCGGCGTCCTGGCAATCCTGGGCATCTGCTTCGCCGCTTTCATGGGTTTCGAATCCACCGTGCTGTACCGCTCCGAGGCACGCAACCCGGACAAATCCGTGCCGCGGGCCATGTACATCGCCGTCGGCTTCATGTCAGTCTTCTACGCCTTCATCGTCTGGACCGTGGTCCAGGCCTACGGGGAAGACCGCGCCGTCGAAGCCGCGGGCGAGCTGGCCGGCGGCATGTTCTTCCAGACCATCAACCACTACGTGGGCCCGTGGGCCGAAGTGGTGATGTACGTCCTGATCGTCACCAGTGTCTACGCCTCGCAGTTGGCCTTTCACAACGCGATCAACCGCTACGTCTACATGCTGGCGCGCGACGGCGTGCTGCCCGCTTTCCTCGGCCGGACCCACCGCAGATTCCAGTCCCCGCACCGCGCCGGCCAGCTGCAGACAATCCTCGCAGCCGTGGTCATTGCCGTCTGCGCGCTGCTCAACGCCGACCCCTACCAGCAGCTCCTGATCTGGGTAAATACGCCGGGGATCTTCGGCATTGTGGGGCTCCAGGGCCTGGTGTCAGTAGCAGCCTTCCTCTACCTCCGCCGAAATCCCGCCGCGGCGACGCACAAACTCATGGTGCCGCTCAGCCTGGCGTCGGCCATCCTGCTCTTCGGCGTGGTGCTGCTGATCGGCCTGAACATCGAGCTGCTGACCTTCGCCGACACGCTGACCAACACCATCCTCATCCTGGTGGCGCCGCTCGTCTTCACCGCCGGGCTCCTGGCCGCCCGCTGGGTGCGCCGCCACCGTCCCGCGACCTTCGCGCAGATTGGAAGCTTCGAAACCCATGAATCCTGATGTGATCATCCTTGCCGACACCATCCACACCATGGAGGGCGGGTCCGCCCAAGGCCCCGCGCCACAGGCCGTGGCTGTCCGGGACGGCGTGATTGCCGCCGTCGGGAGCCGTTCGGATGCGGAGGCGTGGCCGGCCGCGGAGGTCGTCGACTTCGGTTCCGCCGTGCTGACCCCCGGCCTGGTGGACTGCCATATCCACCCTGTCTTCGGGCTGGATCTGACGCGTGGCTGCGACCTGTCCGGCGCCAAGGACCTTGCCGAGGTGCGCGCATTGTTGCGTGCCACAGCGGAGGCAACCCCGCCCGGGGACTGGGTGCGCGCTTGGGGCCTTGACCCCAATGTGTTCGGATCCGCCGCTGCCCACCGCGAGCTTATTGACGACGTCGTCTCCGGACAACCGTGCCTTATCCGCCTCTTCGACGGGCATTCCGCACTGGCCAGTTCCCGGGCGCTCGAAATCGCGGGCGTCACCGGACCGAGGGCCTTTGACCAGGCGTCGGAGGTGGTCTGCGATCCCGGCGGCAGGCCCACGGGGCTCCTGCTGGAGGCCGCAGCCATCGAGCTGGTGGCGCGGCTGATGCCGGCGGAGTCCTTCGACGGACGGAAGGCGAGGCTGGCGGAACTCTTCAGGCAGTTCTCCCGCTCCGGGCTGACGGGAGCGCACGTGATGGACTGCGGAGAGGGCTCACTGGAGCTCTTCCGGGCGCTTGAAGAGGACGCCGCGGACAGCATCGACGGCGGCCTCCCGCTGCGACTGCGGATCTCACCGTGGTGCATGCCCGGCAGCGGCGAGGAAGACTGGCGCCGGCTCGCGGAGCAGATCGGGGTGGGCGGCAAACGCTGGGAGGTGGCCGGCATCAAGCTGTTCGTTGACGGGACAGTGGACAACGGCACTGCGTGGCTCTTTGAGCCCGATACCTATGGGGAGTCGGTGACCCCGTTCTGGCCCCGCCCGGAGGAGTATGCGGCCGCGGTGCGCTTCTTCGCCGGCCGCGGGATTTCCACCGCTACCCACGCGATCGGCGACGCCGGAGTGGCTGCGGTCCTGGACGCCTTCGAGTCCCTGCCTCCCGCGGTGCGGTCGGCTGCACCGGAGGCCGTGCACCGGATCGAACACCTCGAAACCGTCCCGGACGCCCTCATTGAGCGGTTCTCCCGCGCGGGCCTGGTGGCGAGCATGCAGCCGACGCACTGCACCCACTACTCCCGCGCCGACCAGTCGGACAACTGGTCCACGCGGCTCGGAACGGAACGCGCGAACAACGCCTGGCGGTGCGCTGACCTCCGCTCGGCGGGGACCACCCTGGGGCTCGGATCAGACTGGCCGATTGCCCCGTTCGAGCCGCTGCCCATCCTGGCGGACGCGCAGCTACGACGGCGGTCCGGCCACCCTGGCGAACAGCCGGTGGTTCCGGGCCAGGCCCTCACGGCTTTGCAGGCGCTCGAAGGCTACACCTCGCACGCTGCCAAAGCGGCAGGGGAGTGGGCTGTCTCCGGGTCCGTCACCGTCGGCAAGCGCGCGGACTTCACAGTGTTCGACGTCGACCCGCTGACGGTTGCCCCGGATGACCTGGCTGCCGCCCGGGTTCTGGCCACGTTCGTAGACGGGCGGGCGCAGCACCTGACGGTCGGGTCAGCCCGGTAGTGCGGCCGGCCTAGCCTGTACCTACGGACAAGCCGGAACATGACCGAAACCGCAATCCGGCCGTTATCGAAGCCCCTCGTTCTTCCCCAAATCGAAGAAAAACGTCACACTGATGTTCCACACCCGCGCCTCGCTTCCGGACGAGATGGGGGTCCTGGAGGGCGACGGCGGGGTTTAAGGACAGGCCCCGCGGCGGGCCGGTAACATGCCGCTATGGCTATCGCACGCTTCCCAAGCTTTGTTATCGACTGCCCCGATCCGAAAGCCCTCGCGGGCTTTTATGGTGCCCTGCTCGGCTGGAACGAGAGGGTTGACGATGGCTGGGTGGAGATCCGGCCCGACGACGGCAGCAACTGCATTGCCTTCCAGCAGGTGGACGGCTACCAGGCGCCCGAGTGGCCTGGCCAGGCCCACCCGCAGCAGATGCACATGGACATGGTGGTGGAGGACCTGGACGACGGCGAACAAGAGGCCATAAGGTTGGGCGCCACCAAGGCTGAGACACAGCCCGGCACCACCTTCCGCGTCTTTCTGGACCCTGCCGGCCACCCGTTTTGCCTCTGCCTAAGCTGACATTTCGCGTCGCCGAATTCCAAGGGTCCGCGGACGCTTCAGTCAGTCAATGAAACTCCGCTAGCGGGCGCAAGGCCGTTTCCGGGACGCTGGGGAAGCCCCTAACTTCCCCTTCGTGACGAATCGAGCCGACGTTGACTCAACCATTCCGCCCCCCTTGTTCCTTGGCTGTCTGGGAGGCCCTGCCAGTACCCGTATCAACAGAACCTTCCGTGCGCGGGAGGAACACGGTTTGCTGGTCAGGCAGCGAAAACTTCCTAAGGAGCACCACCACGGCAACAGAGACCCCATCGCCGGCCCAGCAGACAACTGAGCAGCCGACGACGGCGCACGCCGACTAAGTACCGGACGTCCTCTCGGGAACAATTCAGCCCGGCAAGGTGTTCTACCAGACTGTAGCCCTCGACGAAGTCGCTGCCGGCTACAGCGCAATGGCCGACCGCACAGCGCTCAAAGTGCTGATCCGCCCACAAGACTTCCACCCAACCAGATGAATTGCTCACCCAACATTGGAGAGAATATTGCTTACCGCTAACGCATACGCCGCACCGTCCGCTGACGGAGACCTGGTTCCCACCACCATCGAACGCCGCGACGTCGGCCCGCACGATGTGCTGATCGGCATCAAGTTCGCCGGCATCTGCCACTCGGATATCCACACCGTCCGCGGCGACTGGGGACCCCAGCAGTACCCGCTGGCACCGGGACACGAAATCGCCGGGATCGTCACCGATGTTGGCTCCGAAGTCACCAAGCACGCCGTAGGCGACCGCGTCGGCGTCGGCTGCATGGTGAATTCCTGCCGCGAGTGCGTCAACTGCCAGAAGGGCGAGGAACAGTACTGCCTCAAGGGCAACATCGGCACCTACGGCGCTGTTGACCGCGACGGCACCATCACCCAGGGCGGATACTCCACGCACGTCGTGGTGACTGAAGACTTCGTGGTGCGGATCCCCGAGGGCATCGAGCTCGACGTCGCCGCGCCGCTGCTTTGCGCCGGCATCACCACCTACTCGCCGCTGCACCACTGGGGTGCAGGCCCCGGCAAGAAGGTCGCAGTCGTCGGACTGGGCGGCCTCGGCCACATGGCCGTCAAGATCGCCCACGCCATGGGCGCCGAGGTCACTGTGCTGTCCCAGTCGCTCAAGAAGCAGGAAGACGGCCTGAAACTGGGCGCGGACCACTACTACGCCACCAGCGATGAGAACACCTTCAGCGACCTGGCCGGCAGCTTCGACCTGATCATCAACACCGTCAGCGCTTCGATCGACATCAGCTCCTACCTGCAGCTGCTGACCCTTGACGGTGCCCTGGTGAACGTCGGCGCACCGGCCGAGCCGCTCCCCGTGAACGCGTTCGCACTCATCGCCGGCCGCCGCTCCTTCGCCGGTTCCATGATCGGCGGCATCCGCGAGACCCAGGAAATGCTCGATTTCTGCGCTGAGCACAACCTGGGCGCCGAGATCGAGGTCATCCCGGCCGAGAAGATCAACGAAGCCTACGAACGCGTCCTCGCCTCCGACGTCCGCTACCGCTTCGTCATCGACACCGCGACACTCAACTAGCGCACAGCACGGCAGCGACCCTGGAAGCGGTCGCAACCACAAAGCAGCGCCGTCCTCACGAGAGGGCGGCGCTGCTTTTGCGTTTACTGTTTCACCAGCGGAACCGCTATCCGGCAGTCATCACATGCGTGAAGTGGTCGTACCGGATGGTGAGCGGGCCGCCGTCGTGCGCCAGGCTGATGTTGGCACCGTTAGGCGAACCGCCGGCGCCGTAGCTCTCGGTCCAGGACCGGTTCAGCGCGGCCTTGAACTCATAGTTGCCGGGCGGAAGGGCCGGCACTGACAGCTTCCACACCAGGTCGGCGGGGTCCAGCACCAACTGGGCCTGGTCGCAGCCGGGCATCCAGTCTTCCGGGCACCCCTGTTCCAGGTTCATGCTCCCTGCCGCGGCCACGGCTCCGGGCTGCTGTGAGGCGTAAACGGGGCTCAGCACATGCGTGGTGTGGTCGTAGCGGAACGTCACGGCCCCGCCCGGGTGCTCCAGCACGATGTTGCCGCCGTCGAACGCGCCGCCGGCGCCGTAGTTCTCGTCCCACTTGCCGTTGAGCGCGGCCTTGAACTCATACGTTCCCGCCGGCAGTTCCGGCACGGTCAGGCGCCAGACCTGGTCCGCCGGGTCAAGTGCCATGAAGGCCTTTAGGCACGCAGGCTGCCAGTCGTCCGGACAGCCCATCTCGGAGTTCAGGCTGCCCGCCACGGTCACGGAGTCCGGCTGCGGGATCTCACCGGCCACCACGGTCCGGATGTCGCTGACTACGTTCTCCGCGCCCGGGACGGACATGGTTGCCCGGTAGCGGAGCTGTGTGCCGTCGGCGAGTGCCAGCGCCGCGAGATCATCGAAAACGGTGTACACCGGCGAGGAACTGTCCGACCCGATCGGAGCCCACCCGCCGCCGTCCACGCTGCGTTCGAAGCTGACCGTGTAGTCAGCTTTCTCCGGGCTGGCCGTGGCGCTGACTTCCACCTTGCCGTCCACGCTGCTGCCCTCTGCCGGCTTCTGCATGGCGAGGACCGGGGAGGGGACCGTGCCCGTGCGGGCCGCGCTGACCGAGGTGTGTCCGCCGTTGTCCAGGACCGCCGCGCGGTATTCCACGGCGGTGCCCGGGTTCAGTCCCGTTACGTCATGGAAGACCTGGTACGGGGCGGTGTCGTCCGTGCCGATCGGCTCCCATTCCCCGCCTGCTGTGCGCGCCTGGAAGGTGACCTCGTAGAACGAGGAACCGTCGACGTCGGCCGCCACCCGGATCCTGCCGTTGTCGCCTTCCGCCGTGGCCGGCTCCTGGAGGCCGACGGCGGGAGCCGCCTTGGAGCGGGGGATCCGCCCTGACGATTCGTAGACCACCGCGGAAAGCGGCGGGACGGTAACGGTGAGCTTGCCGTCGTCGGCAGTCTTGGACTCGGCAGCAGAACCGCCGGCGTCGCCGTAGATCCGGCTGTAGTTGCGCTTGGCGATATAGGTGGGCACCGCGGCAGTCTGCGCGGTGCCGCTGTTGTTCACCGCCACGACATACTCGCGCTGGTCCTTCGCGTCAGTGCGGGAGAACGCATAGATTCCCTGGCCCTGCGCGGCGTACCGGTTCTGGTGGGCGCCGTTGCGCAGTGCCGGGTGCTCAGCGGTCAGCGCTGCGAGTTCGCTGATCTTGCTGTACAGCGGGTGGCCGGTGTTGAAGTTGTCCGTGGCATGCGTGGCGTCGGTGCCCAGCAGGTCATCGTCCAGGTATTCGGGCACCTGGCTGGCGAAGAGCGTCTGGCGTGCATCCTGGTCCCCGCCGGGGCCCGTAAAGCCCTGTTCGTCGCCGTAGTACACCACCGGGTTGCCGCGCGAGAAGTACATCAGCTCGTGGGCCAGCCGGTCCCGGGCAACGCGTTCGGCGTCGTCCGCACCGGGGTTGTCCGCGGCAATGAAGCTGCCGATCCGGCCCATGTCGTGGTTGCCCAGGAAGGTGGGGAGTTCGTAGACGTTGGAGTCGGCATCCGTGTACCAGTCGTCCCCGGCGAAGAACGTCTCCAGCTGGCTGGCGGACTGGCTCCGGGAGGCAAAGTTCCGCGCTGCGTCCTGGAACGGGAAGTCCAGCACGGCCTGCATCTTGTTGCGGGTGGTGAACTGCGAGGTGAAGCTCTTGGAGGTGTCAAAGACCTCGCCGAACATAAAGAACTCGTCCTTGCCCTGTTCCTTGGCGTATTCAAGGACCTTGGGCCCGAACTCCTGCCAGAATTCGTCATTGACGTGTTTCATGGTGTCGATCCGGAAGCCGTCCACACCGAAATCCTTGATCCAGTCTTCGTAGACCTTCGTCATGCCGTCAACGACTTCCGGGTTCTCGGTGAAGAGGTCGTCCAGGCCGAAGAAGTCACCGTAAAAGGAGTCCTCGCCCTGGAAGGTGGTGTCGCCGCGGTTGTGGTAGAGCGCGGGATTGTTGAGCCAGCCCGGAACCTTGAGGTCCTTCTCGGCCTCGTCCAGGACCGGCGTGTAGGGGAACGAAGTGGCTGGATCCAGCTCCGGGAAGGTGTCCGTGCCAGCGTAGTCGCGGTCGTCGAAAACCTCGCCGTCGGCTGTTTTGTATGGCGCGACGTCCTTGGACTTGTACGCCGTGCGGGCGCCTTCCTTGTAGCCGATCACGTCCGCGGTGTGGTTGGTGATGATGTCGAAGTAGACCTTCATGCCGCGTGAATGCGCCTCGTCGATCAACGCCTTCAGTTCGGCGTTGGTGCCCAGATGCGGGTCGATCTGGGTGAAGTCGGTTACCCAGTACCCGTGGTAACCGGCAGATTTGTCCTCAGGCTGGACCGCTTTGTTCTTGAAGCTGGGCGTCAGCCAGATGGACGTGGTGCCCAGGCCCTGGATGTAGTCGATCTTGTCCAGCAGGCCCTTGAGGTCGCCGCCGTTGTAGAAGCCCTTCTTGGTCGGGTCGTAGCCGGAGACCATCGGATCGGAGCCCAGTCCGCCGTCGTCGTTCGCGCTGCTTCCGTTGCTGAAACGGTCCGCCATCACGAAGTAGAAGTTCTCGTCCGTCACCGGGGCGCGGAGCGAGTGGGAGGCCGACGGCGCACCCGGGCCTTTCGGCTCCGGGGCCGCCTGGGCGGGGGCCGCCAGAGCGGCTGCGGCAACCAGTGCTGCAACCACCGCGGCGAGGCCCCTGCCCGGCTGGTTGCAGGGAGGATTCTTGGGGTTTGAACTGCGGAAAAACACGATAAGGAAACCTTCCGGAAAGCTACGTTGCTGCTGTGAAGGACGACGCGGGAGACCGGCTTCTGAGAGCCAAGTCACAACTGTAAGCGCTTGCACCGACTTTTTCCAGCAAATCCCAAGGTTGCTTGGTATCTGTCCGGATTCGGTAGCATGAAACCCACCGACCCGGAACTGAGGGAGCTGCCGTTGCCGCCAGAACGCCCTATGCCGCCCTCGCGGACCGTGCCTTCGGACAGTCCGGAGGGCCGTCGTCCGGATGAGTCGGTCCAACGACTCCGGGCCGCGGGCTGCGTATTCGCCGAGGAGGAAGCGCTCCTGCTCACCGGTGCGGCTGCCTCCGCCGCGGAGCTGGAATCGATGATCGAGCGGCGCGTGGCCGGCCTGCCGCTGGAGCATATCCTCGGCTGGGCCGAATTCTGCGGGCTCCGCATCGGCGTCACGGCAGGAGTGTTTGTGCCGCGCCGCCGCACCGGGTTCCTCGTCCGGCAGGCGGAGCTGCTGCTCCGCGCCACCCACGACGGCGGCGTGCCCCGCGTCGTGGATCTGTGCTGCGGTTCCGGCGCCGTCGGGGCGGCGCTGGCAGCACGTGTGGCCGGAATCGAACTGCATGCCGCGGACCTGGACCCGACCGCGGTGCTATGTGCCAAGGGAAATATCGAGCCGGCTGGCGGCCATGTCCATCAAGGTGACCTCTTCGAAGCCCTGCCGGCGCGGCTGCGCGGCCGCATAACGGTCCTGGTAGCCAACGCCCCTTATGTGCCAACGGCCGCGATCGGGACCATGCCCCCGGAAGCCCGCGCACATGAGCCACTGATGTCGCTGGACGGCGGACCGGACGGGCTGGATATCCAGCGGAGGGTTATTGCCGGGGCGCCGGCCTGGCTTGCCCCGGGCGGCCACGTGCTGATCGAGACAAGCCGGAGGCAGGCGCGGCGGACCATCGGGCTCATGCGGGGCGCGGGACTCGCCGCCCGGCTGGCCAGCGACCCTGAACTGGACGCCACGGTGGCGATCGGCCTCAGGCGGGACTGACGGGCCGTTGCGCTCCGCCGGGCACGCCGGAATCCGTGCACGTCGGAATCCGGCACGCCGGAATCCGTGCACGTCGGAATCCGGCACGCCGGAATCCATGCACGTCAGAATCCGGCGGCGGCGGCCTGCTTCGAGGCGCGGGGCGATCCCTCCAGGAGCTCCGAATAGAACCGGATGTACTCCCGGACCATCCGTTGGGAACTGAAGCGCTGCTCAGCCGACCGCCGGCAGTCACTGCGGCGGAGCCAGCTGCAGCCCTGCAGTGCCTCGGCGAGGCCCTGGAGGCTGTCCGCCAGGAACCCTGTTTCGCCGTCACTGATGATCTCAGGAGCCGAGCCCCGACGTGTGGCCACCACCGGCGTGCCGGCGGCCAGGGCCTCTATCATCACCATTCCGAACGGTTCCGGCCACTGGATCGGGTTCAGCAGCGCAACGGACTCGCCGAGCAACCGGTACTTGTCCGCCGTGCCCAGCTCGCCGAGGTATTCAACATCCGGGCCGAGAAGCGGTTCAATCACGTCGTGGAAGTAATCGAGTTCGAACGGTTCGCGCATCTTCGCGCCGATCCGCAAAGGGATGCCTGCGCGGCGCGCCACCATGATGGCCTGCAGGAGGCCCTTGTTCGGGTGCATCCGTCCCAGGAAGCACGCTCCGCCTGTGTGCGACGGGCTGTACAGGACGCCCCGGACGTCGATGCCGTGGTGGATGACGGCGTCGATCTTCACTCCCCGCGCGGTGGAGGCCTGATGGTGCGAGATGGCTACGAGTGCTGTCTCCCGTTGCATGGCCCGGTAGATCAGGGTTAGTTCCTCGTCGAAAGGTCCGTGCAAAGTGGTGGCGCGGGGAACCCCTGGCATGGTCCGCTGGCACAGCGGACCGAGCAGCGTGTGGTCGTGGATGACGTCCACGTCTTCCATGGCGTCATAAGCGCGGAGCACATGCAGGAGCTCCTGCCGTCCCGAGTCCATGCTGAGCTCCGAGGAGTCCGATAATCCCTGAACCCTCGGCACGGGGCAGGTGCTGTCGTTCGAGGCGGCGAGCACAACATCGTGCCCCGCTTCGGCGAGCCCCGCGGCGAGGGTGTGGACCACCGATTCCGTTCCGCCATAGCTTGGCGGGGGAACGGGTATCCATGGTGGTGCCAGGATGCCAATACGCATTTGCGCCTCCTACATCAGCCGGCCTTCCGGCCGTGGTCGTGGTGGACCCGGATGAGGTCCGCCAGGGGTTCCTGCGTCCCCAGATGCAGCTCAATGGACGGCGGCAGCCCCGTCACTTGCACGGCGTTGCCTGACACCTCGATGGTCAGGCGGGAGCCAGCCAGCGGCACTTGTTCCTTCTTCAGGTAGCCGAATCCCTCAGGGAAGGCCGGGCTCACCCAGAGGCGGCCGGTGGGAGCGGAAGGATCAAGGCGCAGCAGGACACGGATGAGGTGGATGGGAGTGGCCGAGGCCCAGGCCTGTGGAGAACACGACGACGGATAGGCCACCGGGGGCCTGCCCGACTCGCGTGGGAAACCGCAAAAAAGTTCCGGCAGCCTCCCGCCGAACGCTTCCGCGGCGTCGAACAGGGCCATGGCCACCCGCTGCGCTTCTTCAATGAAGCCGTATCGCATCAGTCCGGCGGCAATCAGGGCGTTGTCATGCGGCCACACGGAGCCGTTGTGGTAGCTCACGGGGTTGTACGCACCCATGCTTGACGACAGGGTACGCACGCCCCAGCCGGAGAACATGTCCGGCTCCATCAGGCGCTGCGCCACGAAGGGCGCCTTGTCGTCGTCCACGATTCCCGACCACAGGCAGTGCCCCATGTTGGAGGCACAAGAGTCCACGGGCAGCTTGTCCTTGTCCAGGGCCACCGCGAAGTAGCCGCGTTGCGGCAGCCAGAACCTGCGGTTGAACTCATCCTTCAGTGCGGCCGCCCGGTCGCCCCAGCTCCGGGCGAGGGCGGTGTCGCCGGCATCCAGTGCGAGCAGTGCCCGGGCCACGTAGGCGCTGTAGGCATATCCCTGCACTTCGCACAGGGCAATAGGCGGTTCGGCGAGGGTGCCGTCCGCAAAATTGATCCCGTCGTAGGAGTCTTTCCAGCCCTGGTTGAGCAGGCCATGCCGGGTGGCGCGCTCATATTCCACGAAGCCGTCCCCGTCGCGGTCCCCGTGGTGAGTAATCCACTCCAGCGCGCGGTCCGCGTTGGGCAGGAGCTCCTGCACTGCCCGCGGTTCCAGTCCCCAGCGACTGACTTCACCAAGGAGCGTGACGAACAGAGGCGTGGCGTCCGCCGTTCCGTAGTAAGTCCTTTCTCCGCCCAGCGACAAGGCGGCGCCGGACCCGAGGCGCACTTCGTGGAGGATCCGTCCGGGTTGTTCCTCAGTGATCTTGTTGATCTTTTGGCCCTGGTGTTCGGCGAGCGTCTGCAGCGTGCCCAGCGCGATAGCGGGATCCACGGGAAGCGCCATGAGGGAGGTCAGCAGGGCGTCGCGGCCGAACAGTGCCATGAACCACGGGGCGCCGGCGGCAACTACCGTGCGGTCCGGATGCGCGGGGTCTGTGATCCGCAGCGATCCCAGGTCCCGCTGGCTCTGGCGCAGGATCTTTTCGAGCATGGGATTGTCCATGCTGATGACGGGCGCAGCCGCGCCCCAGGTGCGGTGGCGCAGGGCGGGAGCCGATTCGTGCTGCGGAGTGCTGGCGGAGAACCTGCCCGCCGGTTCGCTGCCGTCGGAGCTGGGCGTGACCACGATGGTGGCGGTCCACGATCCCTTAGCGGGAACCGTCACTTTGAACATCACCCCGTGGCGGTTCACGTCCGCTCCCGGCGCGCGAATGGTCACGCCGAGCAGCCGCCCGTTGTGGCGGCCACTGATGATCAGCCGGTCACCCTCCGGCCGGTGGGAGGGGCGGAGCTGACGGGTCTTCCTGCCGGCTTTCACTTCGAACAGGTCCGCGAAGTCCGCCTCTACCGCCAGCTTGATGCTGCAGGGCGCCGGGCTGCTGGAGTAGTTCCGCAGGGTCAGTGTCTCGCGGACACCGTCCCCCACCTGCCGGTCCCGCTCAACCACCATGGGCCGATCGGCTGCCCCGTCGGGCTGGGGTGCCCGGCCGGTGAAGACGGCCCGGTACGGCTCCGGGTTCACTGCCAGGAGACCTTCCACCACGTGGTTGTTCACCAGCAGGTTCCAGCGGGACAGGATCCTGGTGTCCTGGTAGAAGACGCCGTGGGCCAGCCCGGGGTCCAGGTCACCGTTGCCGGCGGAAATGAAGAATGATGATCCCTCAACGATGGTGACAGCATTGGGGCCGACCGATCCGGCCGTGTCCAGGTTCCAGCCGCTCATGAACGCCGCCGGGCAAGGGCCCGCGCCGCAGGTGCCGGGGGAACGGGGGCCAGGCGTCGAGAACTCATGAAATCACTCCGGACCGGGGGATTCAATGGCTGACTGCTTAGCCACCCACATTCTAAAATTCCGCGCAGCACCCGACAAGGACCTTTGGACCCTTGCCAGGGGCCCGTGCGATGGACTGGGACGGATGCGTGTCGACGGGCCCTCGCGGGGCCCCGGGATGCGCGCAGCGCGGGAGCGCAGGGCCCTGGGACGCGCGGCGCGAGGCGGGGGAATGCGGGCAGACATGGGCCGACCCGCCTGGAACCAATGGTCCGGACGGGTCGGCACAGCTGTTGACGGGTTTTTAGGTCCGCTCAGGATTCGTGTTGGTGGCGGCGCCGGCGGGCGTCGCGCCTCCCTCATCGGACCAGTCCTGGCCGGTTGAGTCATTGAGGGCAGGATCGCTGGTGGTGTCAGGCATGCCGCCGGCGGTGGCGCTGTCCGTGGTGCCGGCGGTACTGCTGTCAGCAGTCCCGAGGTTCACGGTCTCCGGATGAGTGCTGTGCGAGGGGACATAGTCACCGGCGGGCAGCTCGCCTTCGGTGGCGGGGACGCCGGATGCAGCCGGGCTGTCCTTGGCGCTGTCGCTTGGCTTGTCCCGGTGCACAGCGGAACTGATTACTGTGCCGGCGCGGCGGGCGGCTTCCGTTAGCTGGTCGGAAACCTCGGGAGCCTTTTCCTTGACCGCCTCGGTTGCGGCAGCCACTTTGTCCTGAACGGGCTTGCTGTCCCAGAGCGCCGCAGCCCTCGCCTTGATTTTTTCGTACGCGGCGCGTCCGGACCTGGACCCCAGGACAAAGCCTGCTGCCATTCCGGTACCGAAAAGAAGTTTTGCTTTCATGATGTACTCCTGCTCCGTGAGAAGGTTCCGTACGTGGACGGGCCGGTGAAGGGGACGGTCGCCCGCCGTTTAGGGCCCGCAGATTGTAGGGCCTGAATGAAAAAAACGGCCCCAGGAAAAATCCCGGGGCCGTTTCTCAGGCCGGACTCCGCTTTAGCGGGCCGTGCGCTTGGTGATCATGCCGTAAACAAGCAGGACGATGATCGCGCCGCCAATGGCCAGGAGCCATGTGGACAGCGAGAAGAACTCGTTGATGCCAACACCGAAGAGCAGGCTACCAATCCAGCCGCCGAGGAAAGCTCCTACGACGCCCAGGAGCAGGGTGATGAAAATGCCACCGCCCTGACGGCCCGGGAGGATTGCCTTAGCGATTGCTCCAGCGATAAGGCCCAGAATCAGAAATGCGAAAAAACCCATTTTATCGTTCCTTCTTCTTTCATTGAGGAGGTGCCCGGATCCCGGGCACGCTACATCCTTCTACCTAATACTAATCATGCTTAGTATTAATCTGCCAGTCGGCGACCCTGTGAATTCCTGGGAGCGCCGATTTTCAGTGGCCTTGAACGTCGGAATTAACCCCGGACTCGTCACCTCCGTCCAGCGTTGCAATGGCGGATGTGTCGTCCGCGTCCAACGTAAAACCGAAGATGTCCAGGTTCTCTTTCATGCGCTGTGGATTGGCCGTTTTGGGGATGGCGACAAGGCCCTGCTCAACATGCCAGCGGAGCACTATTTGACCGGGGGTCTTGCCATGCTTTTGGGCGATTCTCCCCAGCACTGGCGCGTTCAGGAGGTCGCTGCCCGCACCCAGGGGGCTGTACGACTCGGTGACGATTCCATGGCGCCGGTTGTAGGCAATATCCACTATCCGGGTGATGGCCGGACTGACCTGGATCTGGTTGACGGCAGGTACAACATCGCAGGCAGCCATGAGTCGCTCCAAGTGCGCCGGTTTGAAGTTGGACACACCGATTGACCGCACTTTTCCGTCCGCCTGCAACCGCTCGAAAGTTTTCCAGGTGGAGATGAATTCATCCCGCCGGGGGAGTGGCCAATGGATCAAAAGCAGGTCCACGTAGTCCAGTCCGAGGCGTTTGAGTGATCCGTCCAGGCCGGCCACCGCCCTGTCCTGCCCCTGAAATTCTCCGTCCAGTTTGGTGGTGATGAACAGTTCTGATCGGTCAAGGCCGCTGGAGCGGATGCCGTTTCCCACACCTTTTTCGTTGCCGTATTTCACGGCGGTGTCGATGTGCCGGTACCCGCCTTCCACGGCGTTCACGACGGCGGCAGCCACCTGGTGATCGTCCAGCGGCCAGGTCCCCAGTCCGATCTGGGGAATCCGGTGTCCGTCATTGAGCTCAATCACTGGTGAGAGTGCCATTTGGAAAGTCTTTCCTATCGGAGTCGGTTTGCACAGATGTCAGAAGGCACGGTATTCCAACGATTCCGAGGCCCGGGCCGCGGAATCGAACGGGTGGCCACCGTTGGCCTACCGCCGGCGGGACCAGCCGACCAGCCGGTCGCTGAGTTCCATGAAACCGTCGTCGACCTGCTGCAACTCAGGGTGGGTATCATGCCACCGGACGATCTCTCGGGCGCCGTCCGCGAACGGGATGGAGGCCTGGAATGAGGGCACGAGGGACTTGACCTTGGAGTTGTCGAACACCACGGAGTGTGCCCTGTCTCCGAGCAGCCACGGGCCGCGTTCGGAATCGTGGGCCGCGATGGTTTCAGAAGCCACATGCACCAGTTCCGGCTCGGCGACGCCTGCCGCCCGGGCAAACAGCCGGTACACCTGGTCCCAGGGAAGGAACTCATCCGAGGTGATGGTGTAGCTTTCGCCCACCGCCTGCGGCCGGTCCAGCAGGCCCACGAAGGCCTTGGCGAAGTCCCTGCTGTGCGTCAGCGTCCATAGCGAGGTTCCGTCGCCGTGGACCAGCACCGGCAGGCCCTCCCGCATCCGGTGGATGTCCGTCCAGCCGCCCAACAGGGCGATTTTGGTGCGGTCGTAAGTGTGTGAAGGGCGGACCACGGTGACCGGGAAGCCGTCGTCGCGGTACGCCCGCATCAGCAGGTCCTCGCAGGCTATTTTGTCGCGCGAGTACTGCCAGAAGGGGTTGCGCAGCGGCGTCGACTCCAGGATCGGCAGCCGGGCGGGCGGTTTCTGATAGGCGGAGGCGGAACTGATGAACACGTACTGGCCGGTCCTGCCGGAAAATTGCTCGATGGCGGCCGCGGCATGTTCCGGGGTGAACGAAATGAAGTCCGCGACGGCGTCGAAGGTGCGGCCGCGCAGCGCCTCGCGCACGGCCGCGCTGTCCCGGATGTCGGCGGTGACGACTTCTGCGCCTTCCGGAGTCGGACGGCCGGCCGATTTCCCGCGGTTCAGGATCGTCAGCCGGTGGCCCAGCGCGACGGCGTGTTCTGCCGCCGCCGCGCTGATCACACCGGTTCCGCCGATGAACAGGATGTCCGACGGCGCCGCAACCGTAGCCGGAAGACTCACCAGGCGTAGTCTTCCGGGGCGGTGCGGTGCCCGGGGAAGATGTCGTCGAGGCGCTTGAGCGCGTCTTCGTCGAGCGTCACGTCCAGTGCGCGGATGGCGGCGTCGAGCTGTTCCTGCGTGCGGGGACCGACGATCGGTGCGGTGACCGCGGGTTGGTGCAGCAGCCAGGCGAGGGCAACGTCTCCGGGCTCGTGGCCCAGGTCGTCGGCCAGGTCCTCGTATTGGCGGATCTGCTCCTGGTGCTTCTTCAGGGTTTCGGCCGCCCGTCCTTCGGTGCGGCGGACGCCGTCGCGCTCCTTCTTCAGCACGCCGCCCAGCAGGCCGCCGTGCAGCGGCGACCAGGGGATCAGCCCGAGCCCGTACTGCTGTGCGGCCGGGATGACTTCCAGCTCCAGGTCACGGGTCAGGAGGTTGTAGATGGACTGCTCGCTGACCAGGCCGGTGAAGTTGCGGCGGGCAGCGGATTCCTGCGCCTGGGCGATGTGCCAGCCGGCAAAGTTACTGCTGCCCGCATAGAGGATCTTGCCCTGCTGGACAGCCACCTCCATGGCCTGCCAGATCTCGTCCCAGGGGGTGTTCCGATCGATGTGGTGGAATTGGTAGATGTCGATGTAGTCGGTCTGGAGCCGCTTGAGGCTCGCGTCCAGCGCCCGCCTGATGTTCAGGGCGGACAGCTTGGATTCGTTGGGCCGGTCCGTCATGGTGCCGTAGAGCTTGGTGGCCAGCACTGTGCGTTCGCGGCGTTCGCCGCCCTGGGCGAACCAGCGGCCGATGATTTCCTCTGTCCAGCCGCGGTGGTCGGTGCCGCCGTATACGTTGGCGGTGTCAAAGAAGTTGATCCCGGAGTCCTGGGCGGAGTCCATGATGGAGTGCGCGACCGTTTCTTCGGTCTGGGGTCCAAAGTTCATGGTGCCCAGGCACAGGCGGGAAACCTGCAGGCCGGAACGGCCAAGGTGTGTGTACTGCATGCTGAGATGTCCTATCTGGCTGTGGTTCAGTTGCTCCGGTGATTGAGCCTGTCGAGATCGGTTTCGACAGGCTCAATCACCGACGGTCGGTTACATCTGGCTGAAGGCGGCGACGGCGGGATCGGCGCCCGCGCGGGCACCCGACTCCAGGGCGCTAATTTCGCTGAGTTCGGCAGGGGAGAGCTCCACTGCGACGGCACCCAGGTTCTCCCGCATGCGCTTGGAATCGGCAGACTTGGGGATGACGATGGTGCCTTGGGCGAGGTGCCAGGCCAGCACGATCTGGGCCGGAGTGGCGTCGTATTTGCCGGCAAGATCCTTCACGGCCGTTGCATTCAGGTCCGCGCCCTGGCCGAGGGGACTGTACGCCTCCACGGCAATGCCGAGTTCCCTGCACTTGGCGGCCAGTTCCTGCTGCTGGAAGGTGGGGTGGATTTCGACCTGGTTCACCGCCGGGACCACGTCCGCCGCCGGGAGGAGCGTGTCGAGGTGCTCGCCGAGGAAGTTCGAGACGCCGATGGCGCGGATCTGGCTGTTGGCGTACAGCTTTTCCATCGCTTTCCAAGCTTCGGTGTAGAGCCCCTGGGAGGGGACGGGCCAGTGGATCAGGTAGAGGTCCACGAACTCGACGCCGAGTGCCTTGCGGCTGTTCTGGAATGCCTCGTGGGCGTTGCCCTGTTCGCCGTTGCGGAGCTTGGTGGTGATGAAGATGTCCTCGCGGGGAATGCCCGACGCGGAGATCGCAGCCCCCACTCCGGCCTCGTTTCGGTAGGCGGCGGCGGTATCTATGTGGCGGTAGCCGGCTTCGAGCGCATCTTCGACGATGCGCTGCGTTTCTTCCGGCGGCACCTGGAACACGCCGAAGCCGAGTTGCGGGATCTTGACTCCGTTGTTGAGGGTCAACTGCGGGATGGTGTTTTGCTGCGTCTGTGACATCGTCGGTTCTTCCGGTCGAGGGATCGTCGAAGGGCAAGCGGGAAACCGCTTTCGTGCTGGCTACGTTTCGAGCCTATGCACTTTGCCACGCCCTGTCAGTAGCCATGCCTGTTCCTGTTTTTCCTAGGACTGACAGTCCTACGTTCGTTGTAGAGCGGAAGCTCCCCGGCCGTGCACAATGGAAGGCATGGGTCAGAGCGCCGAGTTTGGAAAATTCCTGAAGGCCATGCGGTCACGGCTGAAGCCGGAGGATGCGGGGCTGCCCGGAACCTCCGGCGCCCGGCGGGTCCCCGGGCTGCGCCGCGAGGAGATAGCCCGGCTGGCGGACGTGAGCACGGACTACTACACCCGCCTGGAGCAGGGCCGCAACATCCACCCGTCAAGGGCGGTGCTCGATTCGGTGGCGCGGGCCCTGCGCCTGGATTCCAGCGAGCAGGCGCACATGATGGACCTTCTGGAGAATTGCGCCGAATCTCAGCGCTCGCCGATCCCGGCCCAGGGTGTCCGCCCGGCCCTGCGCCAGCTCCTCGGCGCGGTGGGTGATGTCCCCGCGCTGGTCCTGGGCCGCCGGAGCGACGTCTTGGCCGGCAACCCGCTAGCCTTCCTGCTGTTTGCGGATTTCCCGGCCATGCCGGCAGGGGAGCGCAACCTCACGCGCTGGCTCCTGCTGGACCCGCGCGCCCGCGAACTGTTCCCCGGCTGGAAGGCCGTGGCAGCCGAGGCCGTCGGAGCCTTGCGCGTGGATGTCGGGCGGCACCCGAACGACGCCCAGGCCAATCAACTGGTGGGCGAACTCGCGGTCCATAGCGAACACTTCCGCCAATGGTGGGCCGGGCACCGCGTGGCCGCTCCGTCGGCGGGCAGCATACGGCTCTGCCACCCGGTGGTCGGAGACCTGGAGCTGGATTTTGAAAACCTGGTCCTCCCGGAGGACCCGGATCAGGTCCTCCGGATATTCTCCGCGAAACCGGGTTCGGCTTCGGCCGATTCCTTAACGCTGCTGGGCAGCTTCGGGGCCGGGATGGACGGTGTGGCGTCAGGACCGGCCGCTGCAGTTGTGCAGCTGCCACACGAAACAGGCTGATTTTGGGCATACGCCCATTGGGGGATCCTGGCCGCTTTCCTAGCCTTGGAATAGACCTTTTCGACTACCAAGGATGGGATTCAACGATGAAGCGCATCGCACTGCTCAGGGAACGGGTGGCCACCGCCGGCGCCACAGGAACCCACTGCCCGGCATCCGGACTGTGGGCTCCCGCGGACGCGCCGCATGATGGCCACACCTTCTTCGAAGGACACATTTTCCCGTCCTACAACGGCTCGCCCACCGTCTGGCGGCGCAAGTCGCCACAGGAAACGTCCCGCTGATATTTCGCGGTTCAGCGCTCCAGGCGGAATCCCAGTTTGATGGTCACCTGCCAGTCGGCCACCTGACCGTTTTCAAGGTGTCCGCGGATTTCTTTCACCTCGAACCAGTCCAGGTTGCGGAGGGTCTTCGCGGCCTCGGCGATCCCGTTGCGGACGGCTGCGTCCACACCCTCGTTTGAAGTTCCGACAATTTCAGAAATGCTGTAGGTGTGATTCGACAACTTCGCTCCTCATAATCTCCATTGACACCCGGAACTGCGGGCCGTCCCTGCAGATTAGCGGACGCAGCGCAGCGCGACTAGGGCTTTCCGGCGGTAAGCGGGCCGGCTGGGAACGGGCCATGTGCCACGCCCGGACCGAATATCGGGCCGGGTTCCGGTCGTTTGGCTTTCAGGCCCAGGTTCGCCGGCCGTTGCCGGACCCGGCGCACCACCCACGGGAACAGGTAGTCCTTGGCCCAGACCAGGTCACTGCTTCTGGCCTCCCGCCAACTGCTGACGGGCAGCACCTTGGGCTCCAGCGGCTTCAGGGTGTGGGGCACATTGAGCGTCTCCAGCACCATCGCCGCAATGGTGTGGTGGCCCAGCGGGGAGAAGTGCAGGCGGTCGGGATCCCACATGTGCGGAGCCGCCAACTGGCGCAGTGTCCACAGGTCGGCCACCACGCCGTCGTGCCGGGCCGCTATGGTGCGCAGGTTTTCGTTGAAGATGGCCACCTTGCCGCGGATGCGGCCAAAGACCGGAGTGTTCCCCCAGTCCGGTCCGGTGAAGAGCACCACGGTCGCCCCGGTGGCGCTGAGGAGCCCGATGGCCGGATCCAGCCTCTCTGCCAGCTTGTCCGGATCACTGCCGCGGAACACGAGGTCGTTGCCGCCGGCCGAGAGTGTGACAAGGTCAGGTCTGAGTTCGAGCGCGGGCCCCAGCTGGTCGTCCATGATCTGCTGGAGAAGGCGGCCCCTGACCGCCAGGTTTGCGTAGGCGAAGTCCTGGTGGCCCAGGCTCAGTTCCTCCGCTACCCGGTCTGCCCAGCCCCGGACACCGCCCGGGCTTTGCGGCTCCGGATCGCCGTACCCCTCAGTGAAGGAATCTCCCAGTGCCACGTATCGGTTCCAGGGGTGCGGAGCCGGAGTGGTCGCCGCGGAGGGTATCCGCGCCGGTCCAGGAATGCTGAACGTACTCACGTTTCCCATGGTGACCCCATCACGGGCCCGGCAACAGGGTCGAAGGGCGCAATTCCGCGTGGTCCCAAGGCCCGGGCCGGTGTGAGTCCAGCTACACAAGCAGCAGATAATACCAAGGGGGGTATAAGATGAATAAAGTCCTAGAGCCACGGAGGAAGCAATGGAACTCGATCCCGCCGACATGAAGCCGGTCATCAACCGCCTGCGCCGCGCGCAGGGGCAGCTCGCGGCAGTAACCCGGATGATCGAAGAGGGCCGCGATTGCAAGAGTGTGGTAACGCAGTTGGCCGCTGTTTCCAGCGCCTTGGACAGGGCCGGTTTCTCCATCATTGCCACGGGCCTTCAGCAGTGCCTGCAGCAGGAGGACCCCAGCCTGGACAAGGCTGAACTGGAGAAGCTCTTCCTCTCGCTCGCCTAGCCGCGAGCCCCCGCTTAGCGGCCGCTCCCTCGCCGGGAGGTTAAGGCGTCAGGCGGTTTTCGCCTCGAGCACGTATGTCTTCAGGTCATCCAGGGTCTGCTGCATGTGCGCGTCCATGGCACTGCGTGAGCGTCCGGCGTCCCGCGACTCCAGGGCGTCCGCAATTGCCTGGTGGTGCCCGATCGCATGCTCCTGGATGTCGCGGAACTTGGACGTCTGCGTCCGGCGCTTTTCCAGCACGCGGTGCAGCGGCTCGAACAGGACGGCCACAAAAACGTTCTCCGAGGCGCGCAGGATAACGTCGTGGAAGGCGAGGTCGGCTTCCACGAAGCCGGCCAGGTCGTCGGTGTCATGGGCCTTGCGCATGGCTGCCACGTAGCCGTGCAGGGTACCTATCTCGGCGTCGCTGATGCGGCCCGCCGCGAGTTCGCACGCCCCTGTTTCCAGCATCCGGCGGAGCTCAATTAGCTGGACTGCGGCGGAGGCGTCATTCACGCCCTCCGAGGCTGCGCGGAGCACTGCTTCCAGGGAAGCCCAGCGGTTGAGCGGGTTGACGAACGTCCCCCGCCCGCGCTCCACGCTCAGGATGCGCTGTGCTTCGAGTGTTTTCATGGCTTCGCGAACGGTCATCCGGCTGACCTCGTGCTTCGCGCTCAGCTCCAGCTCGCCGGGGACGCTGGAGCCGGGAGGAAACTCGCCGGCAATGATCCGGTCCAGGAGCTCGTCGGCCACCACGCCGACCAGTGATTTACGTGCCAATTTTCCCCCGTTCAGCGGTGAGCGACGATTTGTCCGACAAGTCTACTTGCGCGTCCCTGTGCCTTGTGCCACACTAGCATTCAAATGTTAGATGTCTGACATCTTACAAATACCTACCCGCAACAGAGATTTCATACACAACGGAGTGCAAAGTGCCCCTTGAAGCAGATGTACTGGCAGCCTTTCCGGCAGAGGTCCAGATTCCCGCTGAGCTGGTTGCCGACGCTGTGGCGGCGTCTTCGGCAGCCTCCCCCCGAGTGCTCGTAGTGCTCGACGACGACCCCACCGGCACCCAGTCCGTTGCGGACCTGCCCGTCCTCACCCGCTGGGACGTGGCGGATTTCACCTGGGCGTTCGCCCACATCCGGGACAACCAGACGAAGCCCGCCGTCTACGTACTGACCAACACCCGCAGCCTGGACGCGGCAGAGGCTGCCGAGCGGAACGAAGAAATCGTCCGCAACGCCCTGACCGCAGCAGGCTCAGCCGGGAGCGAAGCCGGCACCGCCGGTTCCGGCCTTCGCCTCGGCTTCGTCAGCCGCAGCGACTCCACCCTCCGCGGCCACTACCCGCTCGAGCCGGACGTCATCGCCGCCACCGTGGCCGCCGTCAGCGGCGAGGCGACCGACGGCGTCGTCATCATTCCGGCGTTCCCTGACGCCGGCCGGGTCACCATCGGCGGCGTGCACTACATGCGCGGTACGGGGGACGAAGCAGGCACGCTGACGCCGGTGGCCGAGACCGAGTTCGCGAAGGATGCCTCCTTCGGCTTCGCCAACTCCGAAATGGCCAAGTATGTGGAGGAGAAGTCGCAGGGGCGCTTTGCCGCGGACTCCGTGATCGTCCTGGACCTGAACATCATTCGGGCTTCCACCGATCCGCACATCTCCGCCAAGGCCATCGCCGACGCGATCGAGTCCGCCACCGAGTCCACCCCGATCGTGGCCGACATCGTCTCCGAAAACGACCTCCGCGCCCTCTCTCTGGGCCTCGAGGAAGCCGAACGCCGCGGCAAGAAACTCCTGTACCGCGTGGGTCCGCCGTTTGTCCGCGCCCGGATCGGCCAGGAGATCCGCGCCGAGCTCAGCGGCGAAGAGGCCTACGCCGGCAACACCCCCTCGGAAGCGGGCGGGCTCATCGTCGTCGGCTCCCATGTCGGCGTCACCACCCGCCAGCTCAAGGCCCTCACCGAACAGCACAGCGCAGCGCGCATCGTCGAGATCGACGTCGAGAAGCTGTTGGGCGATGCCGCAGCCAGCTACCTTGACGAGACGGTGGACATGGTGGTGGAGGCGCTGCGTGGCGGCGATGTCATCGTCCACACCAGCCGACTGCTCATCAGGACCGACGACGCCGCCGAAAGCCTGCGGATCGCGCGGACGGTGTCCGCTGCCGTCGTCGCGGTCGTGAACCGCACGCTCAAGACCTTTCCGCCGCGCTTCGTGATCGCCAAGGGCGGCATCACGTCCTCGGACGTCGCCGCGCACGGCCTGGAAATCCGCCACGCGATCGTCCGCGGCCCCATGCTCCCGGGCATCGTGAGCCTGTGGGAACCGGTGGACGGCCCCGCCAAGGGCATCCCGTTCATCGTGTTCGCCGGCAACGTGGGCGACGACCAGTCCCTCGCCGAGGTCACCCGCAAGCTCAGCAACACCTTCTAAGCCTCCCGCCACTCATTCAATGGAGAACACCATGACCAGCAACTGCACCATCACCGTCCTGGGGCTCGGCGCCATGGGCCTGCCCATGGCCACCCGCCTGGCCAGCCAGCTCACCGTCCACGGCTTCGACATCGCCGAGCCGCGCCTCAAGCTCGCCGAAGAAGCCGGGATCCGCACCTTCGCCTCTGCCCGCGAAGCCTCCGAAGGTGCCGACGCCCTGCTCCTGGCAGTGCGCAACGGCGAGCAGCTCAACGACGTCCTCTTCGGCGCGAACGGCGTGGCGTCCGTGCTCAAGCCGGGCGCCGTCGTGATCCTCGGCAGCACCGTAGGCACCGACGCCATCCCGGCCACGGTGGACCGGCTGGCCGAATACGGCGTCGAACTGGTGGACGCGCCCCTTTCCGGCGGCCCCAAGCGCGCCGGTGAAGGCGACCTGCTGATCGTGGTGGGCGCATCGCCCGAGGCGCAGGAAAAGGCCCGCCCCGCCCTGGAGCTGCTGGCCTCCACCCTCACCGTTGTGGGCGACAAGCCCGGCGACGGCCAGGCGCTCAAGACCGTCAACCAGCTCCTCTGCGGCGTGCACATCGCCGCCGCTGCCGAAGCCCTTGCCTTGGCCGACGCCCTCGGCCTGGACCAGGAGAAGACCCTCAAGGCCCTCGAAGCCGGTGCAGCGGGTTCGTTCATGCTTTCCAACCGCGGCCCGCGGATCCTGGAGGCCTACAACGAGGGTGGTGCAGAGGTGCTGAGCCGCCTGGACATCTTCGTCAAGGACATGGGCATCGTGGGCAAGGCCACCCGGGCCGCCGGCCTGGCGGCCCCCGTTGCCGCCGCAGCCGAGCAGCTCTACCTCCTGGGCCAGGCCCAGGGCCTCGCCGCGGCCGACGACTCCGCCGTCATCAAGGTCGTCGCCCCCACCAAGCGCAACGCTTGATCCCCACCTAAAGCCCGACGACGGCGGTCCCCCCTCCGTCGTCGTCGAACCACCTCGCCGGGCGTTGCCGGCGACGTCAAAGGAGACACCCTATGAGCGCTCTAGCTCTTCTGGCCATAGCAGTCGCAGGCGTAGCCCTGCTGCTCGTGGCAGTGATCAAGTTCAAGATTCCCGCTTTCCTGGCGCTGCTTGTGGTCAGCGTCGGCGTAGCACTCGTCGCCGGAATCCCCCTTCCGGACATCATCAAAACGGTCACGGAAGGCATGGGCGGGACGCTCGGTTCCGTGGCCATCCTGGTAGGCCTCGGCGCGATGCTCGGAAAGATGATCGAAATCTCCGGCGGGGCGCAGTCGCTTGCCGGAAAGTTCACCCAGCTGCTGGGCCCCCGCCGGGTTATTGCAGCCCTCACGGCAGCAGCATTCCTGCTCGCCATACCGGTGTTCTTCGACGTCGGATTCATCATCCTGATTCCCATCATCTACGGCTTTTCCAAAGCTGCTGGTGTGAACCCGGTCAAGATCGGACTTCCTGTCGGCGCCATCATGCTGGCCATCCATGTCGTCGTTCCGCCGCATCCCGGAGTCGTCGGCGGTGCCGGCATCCTCAAGGCAGACATCGGCTGGGCCACAATCTTTGGCCTGCTCATCTGCATCCCCGTGGGGTTCCTCGGCTATTTTGTGGCCAAGAAGCTGAACCGCCGCGAATACAGCATGCTGTCCACCACGGCCGAGCAGTTCCGCCTCTTCGGCAGCGGCAAGTCGGAAGTTGAACAGGATGCGCCCCAGGGAACGTCGACGTCGTCCGTGCTCACCGCCGTCAAAACGGCGCCCAGTCCTGCCATGATCATCACCCTGATTGTCCTGCCCATCCTCATGATCATGGTGGGCACGGTGGGCGCGGTCATGCTGCCCAAGGATTCCTTCGCGTCCCAGCTCGCCGCGTTCATTGGCGCACCCCTGATCGCGCTGCTAACGGCGTTGGGACTGGCCTACTACTTCCTCGGCATCCGCCGCGGCTGGTCCTCGCAGCACACCGGTGAAGTCATGGACTCTGCGCTGGCTCCCACGGCTATCGTGATCCTCGTAACCGGCGCCGGCGGCGTGTTCGGCAAGGTCCTGACAGTTTCCGGCATCGGTAAGGCGCTGGCCGAAGGACTGCAGTCTGCGGGCCTCCCGGTGATCCTGATGGCCTTCATCCTCGCCGCCATCCTCCGCGCTTCGCAGGGCTCCGCCACCGTCGCCATCATCACCACAGCGGGTCTGCTTGCTGCCTCAGTGGCTGACGGCGGCTACTCGCCGGTACAGACAGCGCTCATCCTGGTTGCCATCGGCTTCGGCGCATTCGGGCTCAGCCACGTCAACGACTCGGGCTTCTGGATTGTGACCCGTTACCTGGGCCTGTCCGTGTCCGACGGTCTCCGCACCTGGACGGTCCTCACGACCATCCTGGGCCTGGCCGGCTTCGCGCTGACCTTTGTTGCCTGGATCCTCGTGGGAGGCCTGAGCGCCTGATGCGTGCCCGACTCGACCACCTGGTAGTTTCCGCCCTCCAACAGGGCGCAGCAGTCCCGGCCTTCACCTGCTACGACTTCACCACGGCCCTGGCAGTGGTGGAGGCGGCGGAAGAAGCCGGCCGCGGGGCCATCCTGCTGGTGGCTCCGAAGACGGCCGGCACCCCCAACGGGCTGCGGCTCATCACGGCACTCCGCGGGCTGGCGGACTCGGCCGGCGTCCCGATTGCCGTGCAGCTGGACCACGCCTCCGATCTCCGGGTGATTGCCGACGCCGTCGCGGCGGGGGCGGATTCGGTCCTCGCGGACGGTTCGTCGCTGCCCTACGAGGAAAACATCGCCCTGGTCCGCGAAGCGCGCGCCGTGCTGGAAGCGCAAGGCCATGCCGACGTCGTGATTGAAGCGGAACTGGGCGGGCTGGCCGGTGACGAGGACCGCGCCTTCGGGGCGGACGCCGTCGGGTCTTCTGCGCAAGGCGCCGCCGGGCTGACCGACTCCGCCCAGGTGGAAGACTTCGTTGCCCGCACCGGCGCCCAGCTGCTGGCCGTGGCCGTGGGCAACGTGCACGGCAAGTACAAGGGCGAACCGCAGCTGCGGTGGGACGTGCTGCAGGACATCGCAGTGCGCACCCATATCCCGCTGGTGCTGCACGGCGCCTCCGGCATTCCGGCGGAGGAGCTGGTCAAGGCGGCCGCCATGAACGTGGGCAAGGTGAACTTCAACACCGAATTGCGCACCGGCGTGCTGGCCACGCTGGAATCCGAAACCGGCCCGCACCGTGCGGACGGCGAGAACCTCCAGGGTTTGCTCGTGAAGTGGAACGCCTCGGCCAGGGAGTTCGCCGCGGGCGCCCTGTCCACCCTCACGCGCTGAGTCCGCGAAAAAACTCCAACGGGGGAGGCTAGGATCGAGCCATGATCCCGGCCTCCCTCGTTTTTGCGTTCATCGCCGCCCTGCTGCACGTCTACATCTTCACCATGGAATCCATCACCTGGACCCGGCCGGCCACGTGGAAGCGCTTCGGGGTCGCCTCGCAGGCCGACGCCGAGACCACCCGGCCGATGGCCTACAACCAGGGCTTCTACAACCTGTTCCTTGCCGTCGGCGCGCTGATCGGCATCGGCGCGGTCCTGTGGGGCCAGCCGCCGGTGGGCTGGACCCTGATTTTCGCTTCCTGCGGTTCCATGCTGCTCGCTGCCGCCGTCCTGGCGCTGAGCGGACGCAAGTACCTCCGCGCGGCCGCCACACAAGGCACGACGCCGCTTCTCGCCGTCGCGCTCGGCCTCCTGGGGCTGCTGGCCGCCTGAGCGGCATGGCTTCTGGCCCTTGACGGAGGCCCGGCGGACAATGGACAGTACGCAGAGAATCGTTCCGCCTCCGTAGGGAGCGCAATGGGTGTTCCGCAGCAGCAGAAGCCGCAGGCAAGCGCAGGGCAGGACTTTCCTGCACCGGACCGCGACGCGGTGATCGACCTTGCCCGTTTCTTCTGCCTGGCCCTGGTGGTGGTGGGCCACACCATGATGGTCAGTCCCGTGCTTCACCCCGACGGCACCGTCACCACCGAAAACACCCTCGCCCTGCAGGACTGGTTCGAGCCGATCATCTGGATCTTCATGGTGATGCCGCTCTTTTTCGTGGCTGGCGGAATCACCGGGCTGCAGTCCTGGCGGCGGCTCAAGGCCCGCGGCGGCAACGGCGTCGAGTTCGCCCAGGCGCGGCTGCTGCGGCTTGTCCGTCCGGCCGCCGCGCTGCTGGCCGTGATGTTCGCCGCGCTGTGGGCTGCGCGGCTGTCGGGCGTGGAAGCGCAGGTGGTTGAGCTGATCGTCACCGGCGCCGGGATGCCGCTGTGGTTCCTGGCTGCGTACCTGGCGGCCCAGCTGAACATCCCCTGGCTGGCGGCACTCCATGACCGCGCACCGTGGCTGACACTTGCCGGCCTCACCGCCCTGGTGGTGGCCGTCGACTGCTTTCGCGGATCCCTGCCGCTGCTGGCCTACGCCAACATCCTGTTCCTCTGGTGCGCTGTCCAGCAGCTGGGGTTCCTGCTCGCCGATGCCCCGGCCGGGAAGCCCGGCGCGTCCACGCTGGTGGGTGTCATCATTGCGAGCAACCTCATTCTGGGCCTGGTCACCGGCCTGGGGCTGTACCGCGGCAACATGCTGGTAAACCTGAATCCTCCCAACCTTTGCCTGTTGCTCCTGGGCGCGGCGCAGGCGGCGGCGCTCCAGCTCGCCCGGCCGGTGCTCGGCGGGGCGGCCTCGGCACAGTGGGTCCAGACCGTGGTGGGGATGGCCGGACGGCGCGCCATGACCATCTACCTGTGGCACCTGCCGCTACTGGCCGCGATGTCCGGGCTGATCCTGCTCACCGATTTCCCCAAACCGCCGGCCGGGACGGCCGCCTGGTGGTGGTCGCGGCCGATGGTCCTGCTCGGCGTCATGGCGCTTTTGCTGCCTGCGCTGGCCGTCTTCGGGAGGCTGGAAGAACGGCCGACGGCGTCAGCCCACTCCCGCCGCCGGCCCGCCGCCGCGGTGGTCCTCGCCGTCGTGGCGGTCTTCATCCCGGTGGTTGACGCGGCCATCAACGGGCTGACGCTCGCCCTCCTGGGCGGGGGAGCGGCATGCTTTGCGCTGGCCGTGCTCCTGCTTGGCCGGATTCCTGTGCGGCCCGGCGGTCCGCCGGACGCCTCCGGCGGACCATTGCCACAAGGGCCTTTAAGTGCCAATGTCGAACCATGACGGAGAACACGGTATCCACTGAAGACACGTTCAGCCCGGACGTCACCACCACCCGGAATGATGACCTTCACCGGTACGAGTTGCGTGTCGGCGGGAAGCTGGCGGTCCAGTCGCGTTTCGTGGACAGACCGGGGCACGTGGACTTCATCCACACCGATACGGCGGAGGAGTTCAAAGGGCAGGGCCTGGCAAAGGTGCTGGCGCATTTCGCCCTCGATGACGTGGTGTCCGCCGGCAAGCGGATCATCCCGCATTGCCCCTTCATTTACGGCTACCTGAAAAAGCACGACGCGTACGGACAGTTCATCGACTGGCCCGAGCAGCCGCCGACGGACCCCGTCACTGCTTCCTAGGTCACTGCTTCCTAGGTTTGCGCCCGACTGTTGACGGCGCCCTAGCCGTCGAAATGCGTGGAGGGTGACCCGGGGGTAAATGATTCCACGAGCTTTTCCGCCACGACCCGGAGCTTCAGGTTCCGTCCGCTGGAAGCCTTGGTGAGGATAGCCATCGCTTCCTCCTGTGAACACCTGTTCTGGCCCATGATGATCCCGGCCGCGAGGTCTATTGCCGTGCGGGACTCCATGGCGGAGCGCAGGTCCTCAGCCAGTTGTTGCTGCACGCCGATTCTTACTGCGAGGCGAAGCGCCTTCTCGGCCTGCACAGCGAAGAGTTCAGCCTTCTGAATCGCGGCAGTACTAAAAACGTTCGGGGCCGGAGCGAACACATTCAGCGCCGCGGAAGCGCCGGAGTCAAGGGTGAGGGGGACGCCCAGCACGCTCAACTGCCCCAGCGAGGCAACTGCGTGGCCGTATTCCGGCCACCGTGAGTCAGTGCGCGTGTCCCGGACCAGCACCGTGGTGCCCGTCGACATCGCGTGGAGGCAGGGGCCTTCTCCGTAGTTGCGCTGGATCTCGTCGAAGAGGCGGGCCTCCGGGTTGCTCCAGGCTGCCGTGGTGGTCCGGTGGTGCCGGTTCAGTGTGACCGCGCAGGAAACGTCCTGGCCCAGGGTGCGTGAGAGGGAGTCGGCGGAAAGCTCACAGAACTCCGCCAGGAATCCGCTGACGTCCTGGCTGCTGATGACCAGATCCTGCAACTGTCCCGCCACCGATGTGTCCAGCGTGATCTTGTCCATGTTTCAAGTCTAAATCCGGGCGTAGCCGTGTGACTCTGGCCGGAAGGTCAGCTTGTGGCGCGGGCAACAATTTCGTATGGTTTAGGTGAGTTATGAAGCTGGCTCTTGGACGTCTCATTGGGAGAACCCTTGAACCATAAGCTGCGTGTGCTGGTCCGTGTGGATGTTGATCCCGGACGGGTGACCCTGGAAGTCGCCGGATGCCTGACTCAGTCGAATTACCCCGTGTTGCTGCACATTATGCGCCGTGGGCGCCGGCTCTCGCCGGAGCAGGATATTACCGTGGACCTCCACAATGCCTCCCATCTGGACCCCGAGGTCCTGATGTACCTGCGCCACATTGCCGACCACCAGGCCGCCGGCGGCGCCGATGCTTTCCGGCTCACCCTGGCCGAGCCCGCGGAACTTCCAATGTGCCTTGAGCATGCCGGGCTTGCAGGCGGCGAAGAGATCCTGGACGGGGAAATCAACGCCCTCCTGGACGCTGAGGCCGCCACCGCGTTCGACGTCGACGGCGCTCCGGCGGCCGCCGGCGAGCAGCGCACCATTGACGGCCTGGAGTTGTCCGAGTACCTCGAGGGGAACTTGGATCCCGCATCAACCGTCAAGGCGCTGTCCGACGACGCCCTCGGCAAACTGGCCGACGCACTGTACCGGCACCTGGACACCCGCAGCCCCGCCTTCGGGGCGCACACCTGGTACGAACTGGCCGCGGAGGAACTCCATCAGCGGCACCTCACGGAACCCGAGGGGCCAACGCAGGAGGAAGTCGCAGCCGGCTGACCTCCCACCGCGGTCCCGGTTCACACGTCGCTCCGAGCCTTAGCCCTTTCCGTGCTGTGCAGATAAGGTTGGACTGATTCAGGACAGTCCGCTTTTCCCGCTCCATCGGTCTCACACCGGAGCCGGATCCTCACCGGGCGGCTGACTGAAGCGACGAGGATCCAGGGGGACAGCCGGGCGTGCTGGGGCGTGACGTGGTGGAATCCGGGCCGGAAGCATGTGGACTTCCGCAGGACCGGTTAATCAGGCGTGCCCGGGCGCCCATCGCCTATACCACCTTGGACGGCAATACCGCCTGGTCGAAGTCCAAAGACGGCACGGGCGAGCCCTGGGTGGATTTCGCGGGCGCGGGTCACGGTTTCTGCCCGGTGGTGGACGACGTAACCGCAACCGTTGTACGGAGGCAGCCATGAACCCGCGCCGGCTGAGACTGCGAGAGCTGACGATCAGGCTGATTGTCCTGGCCACGGCCATCCTGGGCCTGAACTACATCATTTGGCGCTGGATGGTGTCGATCAACTGGGAGGCATGGTGGATCGCGGTTCCTCTGGTCCTGGCCGAGACATACTCCCTGGTGGATTCCCTGCTGTTCGGCGTCACCATGTGGCGTTACCGGCAGCGGGACACACCGCCGCCGCCGCCGCCGGGCCTGACCGTCGACGTGTTCATCACTACCTACAACGAGCCCTTTAACCTGGTGATGGGAACGGCCCGCGCAGCAAAGAACATCGAGTACCCGCACCGCACCTGGATCCTCGACGACGGCAACCGCGCCGAGCTGCGTGCCATCGCGGAAGCGGAAGGCATCGGTTGGATCACCCGGTCCGAGGACTGGACCAACCGCCCGCGCCATGCGAAGGCCGGCAACCTGAACAACGCGCTGCTCGCCACAGACGGCGAATTCATGCTGATCCTTGACGCCGACCAGGTGCCGGACCCCAAGATCCTGGACCACACCCTGGGTTATTTCAACGACCGGAAGATGGCGCTGGTCCAGACTCCCCAGGTGTTTGTGAATGTCCCGCCCAATGATCCCCTGGGCAGCCAGGCGCCGCTGTTCTATGGTCCCATCCAGCAGGGCAAGGACGGCTGGAACGCCGCATTCTTCTGCGGCTCCAACGCGATCATCCGCCGTGAAGCCCTGATGCAGTTGGGCGTGATGCGCTACGTCTCGGAAACCGAGCTGGCGCTGAACAAGGCGCTTCGAACGGCGGACAAGGTGGTGGCGAAGGCGAGGCGGCAGCTTGGCCACGGGCAGGAACGGCTGGCCGCGGCGCTGACCACCGTGGCGACCGACCTGCGGCAGGTCCGCCGTGAGCTCAGCGACGGCCAGAGCATTGCCGACGTCACCTAACGGTTCCAGGAACGCGTGGACACCGTGGCGCGGAACCTCGTTGCTGAAGACTTCGCGGCCCTGCACGCCGAGCTGAACTCCATCGAGGGGTTGTCCCGGACGATCGACGCAGACGGCTCCCTTGCGGTCATCGACGACGTTGCGCTGGACAGGCTCTCCCAGCGCGACTGGTCTCCCTTGGGAGCGGTGGAAACCGTCCGCGTCCTGATCGAATCCGTCAACGCCGAGAAGGCCGGCGAGGCACAGGCCGTCATGCCCCTGGCCACCATCTCCGTCACCGAGGACATGGCCACGTGCATGCGGCTGCATTCCCTCGGCTGGGAGTCGGCCTACCACCACGAAAAGCTGGCCGACGGGCTGGCCCCCGAGGACCTCGATTCGATGCTCACGCAGCGGCTCCGGTGGGCGCAGGGAACCATGCAGGTCATGTTCCGGGAGAATCCGCTGCTGCAAAAAGGGCTGAGTATTGCCCAGCGGCTGATGTACCTGGCAACCATGTGGAGCTATCTTGCCGGGTTCGCCGCGGTGGCCTACATCGCCGCCCCCGTCATCTACCTCACACTGGGGATCCTGCCGGTGCAGTCGCTAAGCAACGAGTTCTTCCTCCGGCTCGTCCCGTTCCTGGTGGTCAACCAGATCCTGTTCCTGGTGGTGGGGCGCGGCGTGAAGACATGGCGCGGCCAGCAGTATTCCCTGGCCCTTTTCCCCACCTGGATCAAGTCCGTCACTTCCGCATTCGGGAACGTGTTCCTGGGCCGGGACCTGGACTTCAGGGTCACCCCCAAGACGCTGCAGGAACGCAACCGGCTGCCGTGGCACCTGGTCCGGCCGCAGCTGATTGCCATGATTGTCCTGGTCCTGGCCGCCTTTGTGGGTGTCATCCGCCTGCTGCTGGGCCAGGGCGACGTCCTGGGCAGCTCCGTCAACTTTGTATGGATAGCCTTCGACCTGCTGATCTTCAGCGTGGTCATCGAGGCTGTGCGATACCCCGGCTACGACGCCTGGCTGGACAGCAACAAGAAGAAAGAGGTAAGTCAATGATCGAATTCACCAACGAGACCCTGGCCAACGGAGTGGGCGTGATCCGTCCCGTGGGCCGGCTCAATATGGTCTCGGCGCCGCACCTCGGCGCCAACATTGACGCGCTCATCAGCGACGGCACGGTTCGGCTGGTGGTTGACCTGGCCGGCACCGATTTCATTGACTCGTCCGGCCTGGGCGCGCTGATTACCGGGCTGAAAAAGACGCGGCAGGCCGGCGGTGACCTCCGGTTGGCCAACCCCACGGCGCAGATCACGGCGGTCTTGGAAATGACCAACCTGAACAAGGTGCTTCAGCCGGTCGCCACGGTGGATGGGGCCTATTGATGAGCAGCCAGTTCGGCCTGCGGGCCGCCGCGGTTCCCGAAAGCCTGGAGCTGGTCCATGACCTGCTGGAGGAAGTCTGGGCGGGCGAACCCGGAATCGAGCCCATGGACCGCATCCGGTTCGAGACTGCGCTCATCGAGGTGGCGTCCAACATCATCGAGCACTCGCAGCCGTCCACCACCGACCCCGTGCGGTTCGTCCTGGCGGTGGAATGCGAACCGGCGCGACTGTATGCCGAGTTCACGGACAATGCCCGGCCCGCCGGCATCGACCTGACGGCGGCGGAACTGCCGGACGACATGTCCGGGAGCGGCCGCGGACTCGCCCTTGCCAAGGTGGCCCTGGACCAGTTTTCCTACGCCAAGGAGGGCACCGGGAACCGCTGGACGCTGCTCTGCCGCCGCAGGACAGCAGCCAGCGCCACGCACTAGGCGGCAAATTCTGCCCCAACCGCGGCGTAGGGGACAGTCAATGACGCCCGGTTGACCCCGAACACCCCGGAAATACGCCAATTTCATAATTAGCTCACAAAAGTTTGACTAAAAGGATTACCTAAGTAAGGCTTGCCTTGCTACGTTAGCGCGCCGCCAAACGCCTACCAAAGGAAAACCTTGTGACGCTGTTGCCCCCTGTGGACGAAAAACCCCTGGGCCTGCCTGCCCCGACTGCCGGGCACGATTTCGGCTCCCGGGTGGAGCTCGCCCTCGCCGCCACCAACCACCTGTTCAACTCCCGCAATGCGCCGCGCTACGTGGCCCAGGTCCTCCAGGGCGTCAATGCCGTGGCCACCAAACTGGAGCGGACCACCAAACCGTTCTCCGGCGTCGGACCCCGCGAACTCAGGGAACGCGTCGCCGCCGTCGACCTGGGACGCCCCCTCCCGGACACCGCTGCCGCGCTGGCTGAACTTGAAGAGGTGTACCTGAAGGACGCCGTCTACTTCCACGACGCGAAGTACGCGGCCCACCTGAACTGCCCGGTGGTCATCCCGGCGCTGGTGGGGGAGAGCATCCTATCCGCCGTGAATTCCTCCATGGACACCTGGGACCAGAGCGCGGGCGCCACCATGATCGAGCGCCGCCTCATCGACTGGACCGCGGAGCGGCTGTCCCTCGGCGACACGGCCGACGGCGTGTTCACGTCCGGCGGAAGCCAGTCGAACCTCCAGGCGCTGCTTATTGCCCGCAACCACGCAGTCGCCGGACTGCGGACGCTGCCCGGCAACGAGTCCCTCCGGCTGCCGGGCCTGCTGGACAAGCTGCGGGTCTTCGCTTCGGAGGACAGCCACTTCAGCATCCGCAAATCGGCGTCCATGCTGGGGCTGGGGTACGACGCCGTCGTGCCGGTCGCGTACGGATCCGACCACCGGATGGACCACGCCGCGCTGAAGACCGCACTCGCGCGGACTGCCGACGCCGGCCTGGTGCCGATGGCCGTCGTGGGAACCGCCGGGACCACCGATTTCGGCGCGGTGGATCCGCTCGCGGAACTGGCCGCCCTCTCCAAGGCTTACGGGGCGTGGTTCCATGTCGACGCCGCCTACGGCGGCGGGCTCATGGTTTCCGGCCGCTACGGGCACCGGCTGGAGGGAATCTGCCTGGCCGACTCGGTCACCGTGGACTTCCATAAGACATTCTTCCAGCCCGTCAGCTCGAGTGCCCTGCTGGTGCGGGACCGGGCCATGCTGCAGCATGTGGCCTACTATGCGGACTACCTCAATCCGGAGAGCGCCGCGCTGGCGGAGATTCCCAACCAGGTGGACAAGAGCATCCAGACCACGCGGCGCTTTGACGCGCTGAAGCTCTGGCTCACGCTCCGGATCATGGGGGCGGATGCCGTAGGTGCCCTGCTGGACGAAGCGATCGACCTTGCGGCCCGCACCGGGCAGGCCCTGGCCGCGGACCCGGACTTTGAGCTGGCCGCCGAGCCGCAGTTGAGCACGCTCGTGTTCCGGTACCGCCCGGTCCTTGCTGACGGAACCCGCGTTGAGGAGGACACCGCGGATATCCTCAATCCGGCCATCCGGGCCGCGGTGTTTGCCTCGGGGGACGCGGTGGTGGCCGGAACCACGGTGGCCGGCAGGCATTACCTGAAGTTCACGCTGCTCAACGCCGAGGCCACCCCGGAGGACATCAACGCGATCATCGACCTGCTCCGCAGCACGGGCGAAGCGCTGCTTGCCGGGCAGGAGGCCGCAGCGTGAGCGCAGCCTCCGGCGCCGCTGGTTCCAGTACTTCAGGCGTCGGCACCCCGGGCCGCATATACGACGTCGCCGGAATCGGCGTTGGACCCTTCAACCTGGGACTCGCCGCGCTTGCTGAGCCTGTGGACGGGCTCGACGCAGTGTTCCTGGAGCGCCGCGACTCGTTCGACTGGCACCCCGGCATGATGCTGGAGCCCGCCCACCTGCAGGTCCCGTTCATGGCGGACCTCGTGACGCTTGCCGACCCCACATCCCCGTATTCGTTCCTGAACTTCCTGAAGCAGACGGGAAGGCTCTACCGCTTCTACATCCGGGAAAACTTCTACCCGCTCCGCGCCGAGTACAACCAGTACTGCCAGTGGGTGGCCGGCCAACTCGAATCGGTGCGGTTCGGCACGGACGTCCGGGAGATCACGTACGACGACGGCGTGTACACGCTGTCCGTGGACGGTCCGGCCGGGCCTGAGGTGCTGCGCGCGCGGCGGCTGGTGCTGGGCACCGGAACGTCGCCGTACCTACCGGCAGCCTGCGACGGAATAGTCGAGGCGGCAGCCAACGGAGGCGGTGTGGTGCTCCACAACGCCGACTACCTGGCGCGGAAAAGTGAACTGCAGGAGCAGCGGAGCATCACCATCGTGGGCAGCGGCCAGAGCGCCGCCGAAATCTACTACGAACTGCTGCAGGAGATCGACGCCCACGGATACGGGCTGAACTGGGTCACCCGGTCCGGGCGGTTCTTCCCGCTGGAGTACACCAAGCTCACCCTGGAGATGACGTCGCCTGAGTATGTGGACTACTTCCACGGGCTTCCGGAGGAGCAGCGCGACGGCCTGATCAAGAGCCAGAAGAACCTGTACAAAGGCATCAACTCCGAGCTCATCGACGCCATCTACGACCTCCTGTATGCCAAGAGCCTCTCCGGCGTCGTGGATACGCGGCTGCTGACGCACTCGGCACTCACCGGGGCCTCCTGGGACCCGGCAGCCGGTACGCACACCCTGCAGTTGCGGCACGAGGAGCAGGGCGCGGACTACGCGCTGGACACCGGCGCCGTGGTGCTTGCCACCGGCTTCGGCTACCGCGAGCCGGGGTTCCTGTCCGGAGTGCAGGACCGCATCGCCCGCGACGGCACCGGCAGGTTCGCGGTGGAGCGCAACTACAGCACTGGCGTCGAGCCCGGCGAGATCTTCGTCCAGAACGCCGAACTCCATACCCACGGCTTCGTTACGCCGGACCTCGGCATGGCCGCCTACCGCAACTCCTGCATCCTGCGCGAAATCTGCGGGCGTGAGATCTATCCCGTGGAACAAAGCATTGCCTTCCAGGAGTTCGGGGTGCCGGCGCCGGCACTGGTGCCGGCATGAGTTTCATGTTCCGCTGCTTCGACCCGGAATCCGACGCGCAGCTCCTCCATGGCTGGGTGACCCGTCCTTATGCCGCTTTCTGGGGGATGCAGTCCGCCAGCGTGCCGGACGTTGTCCGGGAGTACTCAAAGATCCAGTCCAGCGGGCATCACCACGCGCTGCTGGGGCTCGACGGCGGAGTTCCCGCCTTCCTTATGGAGGAGTACCTTCCGGCCTTCTCACCCCTGGCCGGCCTCTATGCCGTCCAGCCGGGGGACATCGGCATGCACCTGTTGGTGGCACCGCCGGCCGGGCCGCCCCGCACCGGCTATACCGCCGCCGTGATGGAAGCGGTTTTGGACCGGCTCTTCGCGAAGGACAGGGTGGAGCGCGTGGTGGTTGAGCCGGACGCCCGGAACCACAAGATCCATGTCCTCAACGAACGGCTGGGATTCCGGCCGTCCGGGGAGATCGCCCTGCCGGACAAGCAGGCCCTCCTCAGTTTCTGCACCCGGGAAGCCTTCCATGCCGCCCGCGCCGCCCGCCATCCATCCCCGACCCACCCCGGAGCATCACTATGACCATCGCTGACCTGGAAGCCGTCCTGACCACGGGCAACGCGGCAACGCACCTCACCCCGGAACGCTGGGCGGCGGCCAACCGCCACCTTGTCCGCAAGGCGCTCGCCGAGTTCTCCCATGAGCGCATCCTCTGCCCGGAACCAACCAGCGCCGGGGACCCGGCCGGGGGCGGGAGGCAATCCGCAGCCCGGTCCCGGGACTACCGGGTGCTCAGTGATGACGCCACGGTTGAATACCGCTTTTTCGCTACGATCCTGCCCCTTGAGCACTGGTCCGTGGATGCCGGCTCGATCACGTGCAGCCGGGAGGGGGAGGACGCGCCCCTGGACGCGCTGCGGTTCATCACCGAATTCCGCGACACCCTGGGGATCCGGCCGGAGATGCTCCCGGTCTACCTTGAGGAGATCAGCAGCACGCTCTCCAGCCATGCATACAAGCAGTGGATGGGCCAGCCGTCCTCCGCTGAGCTGGCGGCCGGTGTGACGCGCGGCGCGGATGCGGCCACGGACTTCCAGGCCATTGAACGGAGCATGACTGAGGGGCATCCCTGTTTCGTGGCCAACAACGGCCGGTTGGGCTTCGGCATCCACGATCACCGTGCCTTCGCTCCGGAAGCCGGCGCTCCCGTCCAGCTGGAATGGATCGCAGTGCACCGGAGCAAGGCGGTGTTCACCTCCAGCGAGGGGCTGGACTATGCCGCCCACCTTGACGCCGAACTCGGCGCGGGCGTCCTGGCCTTCTTCGATGCCGAGCTCACTGCCCTGGGATTGGACCCGGCCCGGTACTTCCTGATGCCGGTGCACCCCTGGCAGTGGGAGAACAAGCTGACGGTGACCTTTGCCGCCGAAATCGCCCAGCAGCACGTTGTCCACCTCGGCATCGGGGCTGACAGCTACCAGGCGCAGCAGTCCATCAGGACATTCTTCAACACGTCCGCGCCGGAAAAGGCCTACGTCAAGACGGCCATGTCTGTCCTGAACATGGGCTTCATGCGCGGGCTCTCGCCGCTGTACATGAAGGCCACCCCGGCCATCAACGACTGGCTTCAGGAGCTGATCGGCGGCGACGAGGCCCTGCGGGGCCGGGGACTCGCCATGATCCGCGAGGTGGCCGCCATCGGATACCACAACGGCTATTACGAGGCGGCATCCGCCACGGATTCGCCGTACCGGAAAATGCTGTCGGCGCTGTGGCGGGAGAGCCCGCTGCCGTTGCTGGAGGACGGGCAGCAGCTCGCCACCATGGCCTCGCTCCTGCACGTTGACTCGGCCGGCAGGCCCATGGCGTCCGCGCTGATCGAACAGTCCGGACTCGCACCGGCGGAGTGGCTTCGGCGGTACTTCGAGGCCTATCTCGTCCCGCTGGTGCACTGCCTGTACCGCTACGAGCTGGCGTTCATGCCGCACGGGGAGAACGTGATCCTGGTCCTTGAAAACGGCGTGCCCGTGCGTGCGGTGATGAAGGACATTGCCGAGGAAATCGTAGTGATGGGGGACCGGCTCGAGCTGCCGGACGCCGTGTCCCGGATCAAGGCGGATATTCCCGACGGCGAGAAGGTCCTGGCAATCTTCACCGATGTGTTCGACTGCATCTTCCGGTTCCTCGGTGCCCTCCTCGAGGAGGATGGCGTGCTTGGCGGCAAGGAATTCTGGCGCATCGCGGCTGAAGCCATTCGCGACTACCAGGCGGAACACCCGGAGCTGGCAGACCAGTTTGCCCGCCACGACCTGTTTGCGCCCGACTTCCAGTTCTCCTGCCTGAACAGGCTGCAGCTGCGCAACAACCAGCAGATGCTGGACTTGGCGGACCCGTCCGGAGGCCTGCAGATGGCCGGCCGGCTGGCGAACCCCCTCGCAACGTCCGCCCGGGAAGTTCCGGGTGAGGCGCCCGGCGCAAGGGACTAGGCTTCTGCCATGACGGAACAAGTTCCCGGAACCACAGCCCTGATCACCGGCGCCACCGCGGGCCTAGGCGCAGAGTTTGCCCGCCAGCTCGCCGAGCAGGGCCACCACATGGTCCTGGTCGCGCGGGACGCTGAGCGGCTGCGGGCCGCGGCGCATGAACTGGAAAACAACTACAGCATCACCGCGGAGGTGCTGTCCGCGGACCTGACGGACGACGCCGGGGTGGCCGCCGTCGTCGAACGCCTCTCCGACCCCGCACGGCCGGTGGAAATCCTGGTCAACAACGCGGGGATCGGGTTGCTGAAGCCCTTCGACAAGAACAGCCTGGACGAGGAACGGCGGCACCTCAGGCTGCATGTCCAGACGCCCATGGAACTGTGCCACGCAGCGCTGCAGGGCATGCTGGCGCGGGGTTCGGGAAGGATCATCAATGTGGCCAGCGTTGCCGCCTTCGCCAACCGGGGGAGCTACTCGGCCGCGAAAGCGTGGCAGGTGACCTTCAGCCGCTGGGCCAACCTGGCATATGCCGGCAGCGGTGTGAAGGTGACCGCGGTGTGCCCGGGATTCACCCACACCGAATTCCACGACCGCATGGGCATGGACAAGACCGTGGCCCCGCGCTGGCTGTGGCTGCACGCTGACCGCGTGGTCCGGGAAGGACTTGCGGACAATGACCGCGGCCGTGCGGTTTCCATCCCCACCAGGCGGTACAAGATCGTCGCCGCCGCCTCAAGGATGCTGCCCGCCCGCTTCACGTCCGGGCCCCCGCGCAGGCCCGCGAAGTAGCTGCTGCGATTAGCTTGTCCGGCGGCGGCGCCGGACCAGCACGATGACCAGGATGCCGATCACCGCCCCCACGACCGTTTCCACGGCACGTTCCGTGATGAGGACGTAGGGGTCGGCCGGGGCTGCAAGCTGTGTCATCAGCAGGATCACAGGCGTGAAGGACACCATGGCCAGGCCGTAGTGCCGCGTCATGAAAAGTTCAGTCGTGAACTGGAAGATGATGACCAGGAAGGCCAGCACTGCCGCTTCCGCCCCCGGAAAGAGCGTCAGCGGCGCCCACGGCTCTGGAAGAAGTACGACGGCGACCACCACCAGTCCGAGGAACGTCCCCATCATGCGGTGGAGGCCGCGGTGCACGCTGCTGGGCAGGTCGGCTCCGGCGAGGGGAACAGCTGCGGCGGCCATGGCCCAGTGCGGGTGGCCGCTGCCGCTGAGTACTCCGATGGCGCCGGCAGTTCCGACCGCCAGCACATACCGCGCAGCGTGGATCATCGCAGCGTAGCGCCGCACTCCCCGCAGGGGTGCCGCGGCCCGGGCCGCTCCCGGCTGCCACCTCCGGCCCCGCACCCAGCCGCCAAAGCCGATGAGGATTGAAAACGACGCGGAGGCGGCGGCGATGAGGAGCGCCGCAAACCAGGGAACCGTTGTGGGCACTGAGGCGCACGCACCCAGCGCAAGGATGCCGAAGAAGGGGCCGTTGGGCTTCAGGTTCACTCTGTCTGAGAAAACCGAACCGACGCCGGCCAGGACCGCTTCCACCCCCACGAGCCACCATGAATGCAGGTGGTTGACGGACAGGAAGATGCCAACGCCAACCCCGCTCACCAGGACCAGTGCGGCCTGGGCCTGGTGCCGGAGGCGGAGCTGGTGCGGCTCCGAACGCCCGTACATTCCGGTCAGGGCGCCGAACACGGCATAGATGATCAGCTCCGGCCGCCCGAATACCAGCAGGACCAGCGAGGGCACTGCCACGCTCACGGCAACGCGGAGGGCGGACAGGTGATCACTATTGGCCGGACCGAGGCTGTGCAGGTCGCGGAGATGCCGCCTGAGGGTGCGGGCCATGGGTACCTCCGGTCTTTCGTGCGTTCGTTCGGTGCGCTCTTCCGCAAAAAAGTCTGCCAGACGCGCGGGAGGCCTGCTTTGCACGGCTGTCACAAAGGAACATCATGCAAAGCAGGCCTCGTCGGGCGGGGCGACTGACTACGAGGTCAGGCCCTCGCAGGAACCTTTTCGGTTTCCCGCAGCTCATCCTCAAACGGCATGTCGTCCAGGTCGATCAGGGGGTTCTCGTCCTGGGTGGCCACCAGCTCGTGGGCCTCCGCCTGGGTGTCCACGCTAGGCATGGAGCCGGGCAGCGGACGGTTGGCGGATTCCTTCAGGAAGTAGATGGCCACTGCGCCAACGGCTGATGTAGCCATCAGGTAGTACGCGGGCATCATGTCGTTGCCGGTCGCCTTGATCAGCGCCGCCACGATGAAAGGCGTGGTGCCGCCGAAAATCGCTACCGAGAAGTTGTAGGCGATACCCATGGCGCTGTACCGGCTGGCCGTCGGGAACTGCGCGGGCAGGGCCGAGGCCAGGTTGGCCACATAGAACGTGACGGGGAAGGCGATCAGTGCCAGGCCGGCCAGGGTCGACCAGATCTCGCCAACGCCAATGAGCAGGAAGGCGGGGGTGGCCAGCACGATGGTGCTCACGGCACCGATCCACAGGACCGGGCGGCGTCCGATGCGGTCCGAAAGCTTTCCAGTCAGCGGAATGCACAGGCTCATGACGACCAACACCGGGATGGTCAGCAGCGTGCCGTGGACAGGGTCGTAACCCTTGGCATCCGTGAGGTACGTCGGCATGTAGGAGGTCAGCGCGTAGCCGGCGGTGTTGGCCGCAGCCACAAGGATCATGGCCACAATAATGGGCCGCCAGTTGGCCTTGACAACGCCCACCGGGCTCTTGGAAGCAGCGTCGGAGGACTTGGCAGCGTCCTTGCTGAGTTCTTCCTGCGCGTCCAGGGTGGCCTGGAACTGCGGGGATTCCTCGATCTTGCTCCGGAAGTAGACCGCGATGAGGCCCAGGGGACCGGCGAGCAGGAACGGGATGCGCCAGCCCCACTCTTCCATCGCAGCCTGGCCCATGGTCAGCTGCAGGGCTGAAACGAGGGCGGCACCGATTGCAAAGCCGAGGTAGCTTCCCAGGTCAAGGAAGCTGGCGAAGAAGCCGCGGCGCTTGTCCGGAGCGTACTCGCTCACGAAGGTGGTGGCTCCGGCGTACTCGCCGCCGGTGGAGAAGCCCTGCACGATTTTCAGCAGCACCAGCAATCCGGCCGCCCACAAACCGATCTGGGCGTAGCCGGGGAGAAGGCCGATGGCGAACGTACTGGCCGCCATCAGCATCAGGGTTGCTGCCAGGACCTTCTGGCGGCCAACCTTGTCACCGAACCAGCCGAAGATCACGCCGCCAAGAGGACGGGCGATGAATGTGGCGGCAAACGTGCCCAGCAGGAACAGCGTCTGCGTGGACGGGTCGGACTCCGGCAGGAACACCGGACCCATGGTGGTGATCAGGTAGCCGAACACGCCGACGTCGTACCACTCCATGGTGTTACCCACGATGGTTCCGCCGAGTGCTTTTTTGAGCATCGGCTTGTTGACGACGTTGACGTCGGAGACTTTGAGCCTGCGGCGAGGCAGCAGCCTCGGCTTCTTGGCGCCCTGGGGCGCAACGCCCTCAGGCAAAATATTGTCGGTTCCGCGGGCGTTGTTCACGCCTGCTGAAGAGTCGGTCATGCTTCGGTCTTTGGGCATTTGGGCTTCTCCCGTGGAGGTCATTTGCTTGCGACTTGTAGCTGCCCCGCTCCGGGCAGGCTTTCAATTTTACGCGAATTCCATGGAGTTTCCGAGTTCAGTGGCGTATGATCCCCTGTTTCCAGGGCCGAGACGGTGCAAAAAGAGAAATTGTTTTGCGCCGTTTCACCGCGCCAGCATTGGGAATCCTGCGATGTGACCTACTGTGGCCAAAGCTTTTTCGGTCGAGTGGCTGGAATGGGCCCAAACGGACCCAAAACCGGCCGGTGCACGGGCCCGGACACCGCTTCGCGCCGGCGCCCGAGGCAGTCCGATCCGGGGGTTCCCAACCGGCCGGATTACTGCCTAAGGTTGACCCATGGGAGGCGTACTTCCGTGTTGATCCTCCGGCCGGCTCTCGTCGTCGTGACTTCTCCACCGCGATCTTGCAGCGTGTGCGTCCGCAGCTCATTACCGCCACCCGATTCCGCACCCCAAGGAGAACATCCGTGACTGACAAAGACACCACCCGGAACGCCGAACAGACACCAGGCCCGAGCCCCGACGTGCCCGAGGCCGAAGCCCGGGATGCCGGAGCGCCGGATGCCGGCCAGGGCATCAAATCGCGGCTGACTGACGCCCAGCGGGAAATGCTGGCAAGCAAGTCCCGCGGCGGCGCAGGTTCGCAGAGCGTCTCGCACGGCCACAAGCCCACGCAGGCAAGCGGCAAGCAAGGCCCTGCCCAGAAAAAAGTCCGCTGGTAGGGCCTGCAGACAAGGAGTACCTGCAGTCCTACTATTGGTGGACACTTCATTTCAATGCGGAAAGGAAGAGCACAAATGGGTGAGAAGAATCCTGGGGAACAGCTGGAGCCGGAACTCGCCAGTCACCTGACGGAATCCATGGACGAGGTACCCGCGCCGGAGACTGAGCCCGTCGCCGCCCCTGCGTCGGAAAACGGGCCCAAGTGGCCGGACGGCAGCGGGAAACACAAGCACCCCAAAGACCGCGGCACGCTGCACGGCCGCGAACACGAGACTGCGGTGGGTGCTATCCACCGGACCAGCCGGCCGCAGATTCCGCACCACGACTAGGGGCCCCGAGCGCGCCGGCTTACGGTGCTACGGACCCGCCAATGCCCCGGTGCCCGCCTGCAACAAGGCGGGCGCCGGGGCATTTCCGTGCCGTCACGCGATGAGGCATCATCCGGATTCCGCCACGACGTCGTCGGCGTTCTTGTCCAGGCGCCAGCCGCGCCATACCGGGTGCCTTAGTTTCCCGCCGCCGGTCCATTCCCCGAAGGTAACTTCGCCCACCAGTCCGGGAGCCACCCAGTGGGCATCGGAGGCGTCGGCAGCGGGAACTTCGGTGAAGGGTGAGGTCTTCCTGGACAGCGTGTCCACCTGCAGCCGCAGTTCCTTCAGTTCCCGGTCGCTGAATCCGCTGCCCACGCGTCCCACGTACCGCAGCTTGGCGCCATCGGGGATGCCCACCAGCAATGACCCCACGGAGCCTTGCCTGGACCCCTTGCCGGGGCGCCAGCCGCCCACCACCACTTCCTGGGTGCGCTCGAACTTCAGCTTCAGCCAGGACCTGCTGCGCTCGCCGCTTACATATCGGCCGTCAAGGCGCTTGGCCATGATTCCTTCGAGGCCAAGTTCCCTGGCGCTCTCGAGGATGTGCTCCACCTCGTGGTCCAGGACTTCGGACAGGTGCACGGGGCAGCCGTCCGGCCAATCCAACTGCTCCAAACGTGCCCGGCGCCTCCGGAGGGGCATCCTGCGGAGGTCCTCGCCTGCGTCGGACAGCAGGTCGAACACCATGAGCCGGACCGGAGTCGCTGCCCGCGCTTTGGCGACGTCGGCCGCTTTGGTCAGTTTCATCCGCGTCTGTAGCAGCCCGAAATCGGGCCGCCCGGAAGGTCCGACGGCGACGATCTCGCCGTCGGCGGTGAAGCTCTGCTCCGGCCAGCAGCTGCGGTCCGTCAGTTCCGGGTAGCTTGCGGTCATGTCATTGCCGTTACGGCTGATGAGCCGGATCCGGTCGGCGTCGCCGATGATGAGCGCACGGATACCGTCCCATTTCAGTTCGAACTGCCAGTCCAAGCCGCGGAGGTCGGCCGGGGTCCCGGCGCTGGCCATCATTGGCAGGAAATCCGGCGCCGGCGAGAGGTCCGGCGGCGGCTCGTCCTGCTTCGCTGCCTCTGCGGGGCCACCTGTGGCCGGGGGAGTGCCTGTGGCTGCCGGCGCGTGCCCTTTGCGGTCCATCAGATGGATGAGCCACTGGGCCTGCTCCGGCGATTTCGAGGTGTCGCTGTCCCGGCTGGTCCGGATCAGTGCGAACTTCCGGGTCCCGCCAAGGCCGCCGCCGTCCGCCCCCGTGAGGGTTGCGATGACTTCCTTGCCTGCGATCCATTTGTCGCATTCGTAGTAGCCGTGGTCCCAGATGGTGACGTTCCCTGCGCCGTACTGGCCTTTGGGGATGGTGCCCTCGAAATCGAGGTAGTCCATGGGGTGGTCTTCGGTCTGGACTGCAAGGTGGTTCTGCGTCCCTGAGGTTGGTACGCCTTTCGGAAGCGCCCAGGACACCAGCACGCCGTCCCGCTCCAGCCGGAAGTCGTAATGCAGCCGGCTGGCGTGGTGCTCCTGGATCACAAACCGCTCCCTGATGGTGCCGGCGTTGGGGTCAGCCCCGTGACGGTCGGCGCTGAACGGTTCGGGGGTCCCTTCCGGATCCCGCATGGAGCGGTACTTTTCCAGCCTCGGGTCCGTGCTGCCGCCGTCGGCAGTTGTACTGTCGCGGGGCCCGGCGGCGGAGCCCCCGCCGCCGGGATGGCCCCGCACGTGGCTGCCGCCCGCGGAGACCGGCGCGAACGGATCCTTGCCGTCCTTGACCCGCCGCATGACCTCCCGGTAGTCCAGTTGCTTCAGCTTGGGGGAGGCCAACTCACGCCACGTCCTGGGGGCCGCCACAGTGGGGCGGAGCCGGCCGCGAAGGGAGTACGGGACGATAGTGGTCTTCGCCGCGTTGTTCTGGCTCCAGTCCACCAGAACCTTGCCTGTGCGGAGGGTCTTCTTCATGTCGCTGACAGCCAGGTCCGGGTGGTCCGATTCCAGGGCGCGGGCAAGTTCGTGGGCGAACTCGGAGATCTGGTCCGAGCTCTGTGTGCCGTCGAGGCCGGCGTAGAGGTGGACGCCCTTGCTGCCGCTGGTCACCGGGATAGGATCCAGGCCAACGTCCCTCAGGATGGCGCGGGCCAACCGTGCCACTTCGGCGCACTCGGCCAGCCCGGCGCCCTCGCCGGGGTCAAGGTCCAGCACCAGCCGGTCCGGGTTCATGGGATTGCCGTGCGGGTCCACGCGCCACTGCGGGACGTGGATTTCCAGCGAACCCATCTGGGCCAGCCAGATCAGGGTGGCGGCGTCGTTGACCAGCGGGTACTGATTGGTGCGCTCCTTGTGCCGGATCGAGGCTCGCGGAATCCAGCCGGGCGTGGAGTCCTCCAGGTTCTTCTGGAAAAACATTTCGCCCGGTGCCTCCGCGGTGCCCACCCCGTTGACCCAGCGCTTGCGGGTGGCGGGCCGGTTCACCGCGGCGGGGACAAGAACCGGCGCTACGGCGGTGTAGTACGCCAGGACGTCCGCCTTGGTGGTGCCGGTCTCCGGGTACATCACCTTGTCCAGGTTGGTGACCACCAGTTCGCGGCCCTGGATCCGGACACGTTCCCTACTGCCGGCCAAAGGCCTTCACCTCCGGGCAACTCTGATGTTCACTTGATCCATGAGAGCCATCTGGAAAGGCGCTATCGCATTTGGGCTGGTCAACGTGCCGGTCAAGGTCTACAGCGCCACCGAAGACCACGACATCGGGCTCCACCAGGTCCACGGCGCTGACGGCGGGCGCATCCGTTACCAGCGCCGCTGTGAAGTCTGCGGCGAGATCGTGGATTACGCGGACATCGACAAGGCCTACGAAGAGGACGGCCGCACGGTGATCCTCACCCGTGACGAGCTCAAGTCCATCCCGGCGGAGAGCAGCCACGAGATCGAAGTGGTTCAGTTTGTTCCGTCCGAGCAGCTCGATCCCATGATGTTCGAGAAGAGCTACTACCTGGAACCGGATTCGAAGTCCCCCAAGGCGTACGTCCTCCTCCGCCGGGCACTGGAGGACACGGACCGTGTGGCCGTGGTCCAGTTCGCGCTCCGGGAGAAGACCCGGCTCGGCGCTTTGCGGATCAAAGACGACGTCCTGGTGCTGCAATCGCTGCTGTGGGCGGACGAGGTCAGGGAGCCAGCTTTCCCCGCCTTGGAAACCACCGTGCGGATCTCCGCCCAGGAGCGGGAGATGTCCGCGGCCCTGGTTGACTCCATGGCCGGGGATTTTGAGCCCGGCCAGTTCACGGATGACTACCAGGTGCAGCTCCGCAAGCTCATTGACGCCAAGATCGAGCAGGGCGAGTCCCTGGACACGGAACAGACGTTCGGGGCAGAGGCTGCCGAAGCGGGCAGCGGCGAAGTGATCGACCTGATGGAAGCCCTCAAGCGAAGCCTGGAAAAGAAGCGGGGCGGCGGGAGTGCCGACGCGGCACAGGCCGACGACGCCGGGAAGGCTCCCGCGAAGGCCTCCCGTTCTTCTGCCTCGGGCAGGTCGGCAGCGTCGAAAGGCGCGGGTGCCAAGACGACGGCGGCCCGTTCGACCGCTTCCAAGACAACGGCTTCCAAGACAACCGCTTCCAAGGCTCCCGCCAAGACCGCCGCCAAGGCAGCTGCAGCGGAGCCGGCCGCCAAGGAACCGGCCAAGAGCCGGCGAAAAGGGGCCTGAAGTGCGGTAACCCATGGCAGCCGCGCTCAGGAGTTTCTAAGCGCAGAGATGAGCTCGCTTTTCTTCTTGCGGGAGTAACCCGTCAGCCCTATTTCCTTGGCGCGCGCTTTGAGTTGAGCCACCGTCCAGTCTTCATAGTCGCCGCTCTTGCCGCCCTTGCGGCCTACTGCGGAGCGTCCCTTATTGGCGGCGGCGTTGGAAATGCGGGCCGCCTTCTGCTTCGAGGCGCCGTCTTCCCGAAGCTCTTCGTACAGCTCAGGATCCTTCAGGCCGGGGTTCTTTTTCTCAGGCATGGTCAGCTCGGATCCCATGGTTCAGCGTCGTCAATGAAAGGGTCCACCCCTGCCGGACGCTGCGGCGAAGGCGCAGGCGTGTGCGGCGGCTGCGGGTGGGATGCGTGGGCGGCGGACTCGTGACCGTGGTGCGCCGGGGCGTTGGCCGCGAAGCCTGCCTCTTCGTCGGTTTCCTCGACTTCTCCGTTGTCCACGGCAGAACGCCAGGCGCCTGTCTCAATCCCGCGAGATTCGATGAACTGCTTGAACCGCTTGAGGTCGGCGCTGATCTGGTGGGTGTCCGCGCCCACCGCCGAGCCGGCTTTCTCCAGCAGTCCCTCCGGTTCCCATTCCAACGCTACGGTGACCCGGGTCCGTTCCGGCCCGAGGGGCTCGAAGGAGACCTCGCCGGCGTTGCGCGGCTTGTCCGTGCTGACCCAGGAGATGCGCCGGTCCGGCAGCTGCTCGGTGATCTGCGCGCCGTATTCGCGCCTGACTCCAGCGATGTCCGTCCGGAAACGCAGGGATGTCTCGTCGATCTGTTCGACGGACTCCACGCCCCGCATGAACTCCGGGAATGACTCGAACTGCGTCCATTGGTTATAGGCGGTGGACACGGGAACATCCACCTCGATGGTTTCCTGCAGGGTAGCCACTGTCTCATCCTCTTTCCGCCGGGGACTGCCCCCGATTGCGGGTGTGTTGATCGGCGTGTCGCCACAATGCCACGCTAATCGGGCCGTCAGGCAAACACAAGGACTTACTAAGGCTGCTTAGTTAAATGTCCGTGAGCCAGAGTCCGGGAGCTACAAGCCCCGGGTTAAAAGCAGCGGCCGGCCCGTGCGCCGCCTGCCCGTACAAGGGAGGTGGCGCACGGGCCGGCCGCTGACTGCCGTACCGGAGGCGGGCTGTACTAGCCCGCCGTGCCGCTACTCGGCGTCGTGATCGGTCTCCAGGATCTGGACCAGGTGCTCCAGGGCGGTGTCGGCGCCGTCGCCTTCGGCGCGGAGGACCACAACGTCGCCGTGCGAGGCGCCCAGGCTCATGAGGGACAGGATGCTGGCGGCGTCCATGGCTTCGTCGGCCGGCTCACCCTGGCGGGCAATGGTGATCTCGTGCGGGTACTCGCCGGCTGCCTCGGCAAAGATGGCGGCGGGGCGGGCGTGCAGGCCCACGCGGCTGGCGATGGTGGCGGTGCGTTCGAACATGTGTGCTCCTTGGATATCAGGTCGAGACAGGTGGTTGGTCAGAATACCGAACCGGGTCAGACAGTTACTGGAACCGGCTCCACGGTATCAACGGACTTGCGGACGGCCCAGCGCTTGAGGGCGATCACTGCCAGGGCGGTGACGACGGTGCCGACAAGGATCGAGACGACGAACATCACGAAGTTGTCGATTGCGAAGAAGACGAAGATGCCTCCGTGCGGGGCCTTCGAGCCTACGCCCGCTGCCATGGAGATGGCACCGGTGACTGCGCCGCCGAGCATGCTGGCGGGGATGACGCGGAGCGGATCGGCCGCGGCGAACGGGATGGCGCCTTCGGAGATGAAGGACGCTCCCAGCAGCCAGGCGGCCTTGCCGTTTTCACGCTCGGCCAGGCTGAAACGCTTCTTGTCCAGGACGGTGGAAGCGAGGGCCATGGCCAGCGGCGGAACCATGCCCGAGGCCATGACGGCTGCCATGATCTGCCACGGTGCCTGGTTGTCCAGGGTTGCGGCACCCAGGCCGGCGACGGCGAACGAGTAGGCAACCTTGTTGACCGGGCCGCCGAGGTCGAAGCACATCATGAGGCCCAGGATGACGCCCAGCGCGATGGCGCTGGCACCGGTGAGTCCGGAGAGCCAACCGTTCAGGCCCTTGGTGATGGCTACGATCGGGGCGCCCAGGATCAGGAACATCAGGCCGGAAGCCACGAGGGAGGCCACCAGCGGAATGATCACCACGGGCATCAGGCCGCGCAGCCAGCGGGCCACCTGGATCTTGCCGATGGAATGGGCGATGTAGCCGGCCAGCAGGCCGCCCACGATGCCGCCGAGGAAGCCTGCACCCATGAACCCTGCGACGGCGCCTGCCACGAAGCCCGGTGCGATGCCCGGGCGGTCGGCGATGCCGTAGGCGATGTAGCCGGCCAATGCGGGGACCAGGAAGCCGAGGGACAGGGCGCCGATCTTGAAGAGCACGGCACCGAGGTAGGCGCCGAGCGGGCCCCAGGCGTTCTCAGGGTATTCGGTGGGCAGGTTGAAGATGCTGTTGTCCACCACGATGGCGTCCGCGAACTGGGTAATCAGGTAGCCGCCCATCAGGAAGCCCAGGGCGATCAGGAGACCGCCGCCGGCCACAAACGGGATCATGTAGCTGACACCGGTGAGGAGCGCCTTCTTCAGCTTCTGGCCGATGTGCTCGCCCTTTTCGGTGGCCTCGGCTTCAGCCTGCTCCTCGGCGCCGTAGTGCGGGACCCGGCGGGCGTTGGGGTTGTCCGCGGCGGCCAGTGCCTCCTGGACCATTTTGTCCGGCTCGTCAATGCCGCGCTTGACCGGAGCGTTGATGACCGGCATGCCGGCGAAGCGCTCCTTGCCGCGGACGTCCACGTCCACCGCGAAAATCACGGCGTCGGCGGCCGCGATGACGGCGGGGTCCAGCGGCTTGGCTCCGGAGGAACCCTGGGTTTCCACCTGCAGGTCCACACCGACTTCCTTGGCTGCTGCGACGAGGGAGTCGGCGGCCATGTAGGTGTGGGCGATGCCCGTGGGGCAGGCCGTCACGGCCACGAGGCGCTTGGGACCCCCGGACCGGGAACCGGTGGCGGCACCGGCGGACGGTGCTGCGGCTGCGCTTGCCCCGGCTGCCGCGCTTGCTGTTGCGGGTTCTGCGGCGGCCGCGGGCTTGTCGGCCAGGGCTCCTTCCACCAGTTCAACAATGTCGGCCTGCGTGGTGGCTGCGCGGAGCGCCGCGGTGAAGTCCTTCTTGATCAGCGAGCGGGCCAGCTTGGACAGGAGCTTCAAATGCTCCTGGTCCGCACCCTCAGGGGCTGCGATGAAGAAGATGAGGTCCGCCGGGCCGTCCTTGGCGCCGAAGTCCACAGGCTGCGAGAGCCGGGCCATGGCCAGGGTGGGCACCGTCACCGCAGTGGAGCGGCAGTGCGGAATGGCAATTCCGCCAGGAACGCCGGTGGCGGTTTTGGACTCCCGGGCAAAGGCGTCCGTGAAGAGGCCTTCCGCCTCGGTGGCGCGTCCTGTGGCGGCAACCCTGCCGGCCAGATGGCGGATCACGTCCTCGGGCGAGTTGCCCAGGTTCTGGTCTAGCTCGACCAGATCAGTAGTAATGAGCTGAGTCACTGTCAGTCCTTCCGGAGGGCCGTGATGGTTACGGCATCAGGGGTGGTTTGGTGGACCGCCGGAACTGTGGAGCCCGGCAGGGAGGCGGCAGCGGCACCATGTGCCACCGCCTGACGGAGGCAGTCGGCCGGGGCGGCGCCCAGGCTGGAGGCGAGCAGGTAGCCGGCAAGGGAGGAATCTCCCGCGCCGACCGTGCTGACCGCTTTGACCGGCGGGTGCGTGGCCAGCCACGCGCCGTCGGACGTCACAAGTACCGCACCCTTGGAACCGAGCGTTGCGAGCACGGCACCTACACCGGAACGCACGACGGCGGCGGCGGCTGCCGCGGCAGCCTCCGGATCCGCTTCCAGTTCGTCAGCGGTGGACGCCGTGGCGAAACCGGCTGCGGCAGCCAGTTCAGCCAGTTCTTCGGCGTTGGGCTTGAGGAGGTCCGGCATGCCTGACGCGCCACCCGAGAGGGCGGCGGCGAGGGGAGCGCCGGACGAGTCGACGGCGATGCGCGGTGTCGACTGTGGGGTGCCGTTGCCGGCGTGTGTGGAGCGTAGCCGCCGGGTGACGGTGGCATAGAAGTCCGCCGGAACTCCGGGTGGGAGCGAACCGGCGAGGACAACCCAGCTGGCACCGCGGGAACGCTCCAGCAGTAGCCCGATCAGGGCTTCCTGCTGCTCTTCGCTCAGTACCGGGCCGGGTTCGTTGATCTTGGTGGTGACCCCGTCCGGTTCCGTCAACGCCACGTTGGTGCGCAGCGGTTCGTGGATGGCAAGGGCGGCGAAGGGGACTCCGCTGTCACGAAGCCCCGCCAGCACGGGATCGGAGTCGCCGCCCGGCAGGACGGCCACGGTTTCCAGTCCGGAAGCAACCAGGGCCCGGGAGACGTTGACGCCCTTGCCGCCTGACTCCTGGCTGACGGAGATTGCCCGCTGCACTTCCCCGCGCAGCAGGGGCGAGGGGAGGGCCACGGTGCGGTCGAGGCTGGGGTTGGCGGTGAGGGTGACAATCATGCGACCACCACGTCAACGCCGGCGTCAGCAAGCGCCGCTGCTAGTTCCGGGCTGGGTTCACTGTCTGTAATCAAGGTGTCCAGATCTTTCAACGAGGCGAACTGGACCAGCGTTTCCGCATCCAGCTTGGACGAATCGGCCAGCACCACAATGCGGCGTGCCGATTGGACGAAGGCAGCCTTGACGGCGGCTTCTTCAGGATCGGGCGTGCTCAGCCCGAAGGCCGAGTGGATTCCGTTGGCGCCGATGAAGGCGATGTCCGGGCGGATCCGGTGGGCTGCGTCCACAGTGGACTGCCCCACCGCAGCCTGGGTGAGGCCGCGGACCCTGCCGCCCAGGAGGTGGAGGGCGATGCCTGGCTCGCCGGCCAGTTTCGCGGCGATGGGGATCGCGTGGGTGATGACCACCAGTTCGTTCTCCGAGCCGGCGGACGGGGAAGCGGAGGGGTCGGCCAGGCGCAGGGCGATCAGGTCTGCCAGGGCTTCCGTGGTGGAGCCTGCGTCCACAAGGATGCTGCCGGCCGGGCTTTGCGGGATGAAAGCCAGGGCGGCTTCGGCGATGCGCAGTTTCTCCGGCTGCCGCTGGATGGTCCGCTCGAGGATGCTTTCCTCGGTGGTGCTGATGCGGTCCGGGGCGACGGCGCCGCCATGGACCCGGCGGACGGTGCCGGCCGATTCCAGGGCGGCGAGGTCGCGCCGGACGGTTTCGGTGGTGATGTTGAAACGTTCGGCAAGGGCGGTCACGCTGGCACGGCCGCTCTCGGCGACTAGACCTGCGATCAGCTGCTGGCGCTCCTCGGCGAACACTTACCCTCCATTGCGTAAATAGTGCGGGTCCTGCAGGGACGAAGCCCCTGTGACTGGCGTCAGTGATAAGCCTCAGTGACTGCCATCACATGATGTTGAATTGCTTGACTTTATCTTTGTTCTTGTTGGTTTGTCAATGAAAACAACAGGAACAAAGATGCTGGTCGTCCCGTAACGCCGGAAGCCGGGCCCGACCGTGGTGGTCTGGCCCGGCTTCCGGGATGTTCTCAATGCGTTGCGCTGGCGACCGGGGCGACTGTCCGTTGACACCGGCGGCCGGAGGATCATGGCTAGATGCCGCCGTCCCGGCTCTCGTTGCGGACAATGCGCTCCCCGGTGTTCGGGTCCACCACTGACCGGGTTTCACTCACCCGGCGGGTGCGCCCCGGCGAGGCAAGGACCAGTGATGCGATCAGGCCGATCACGCCCACCGCCATCAGGATGTAGCCAATCAGGGTCTGGTCCACGTTCGGGATCAGGCCAGGCGTGATGGCCCACGCCAAGATGGCACCAATGGCGATTAGAAAAATGGAAGAACCGATTCTCATGACTTGCTCCTAGCTGTCCAGGGGACTTGCGGGCAAAAACTTGATCAGCATGCTGTCTAGCGACACGCTACAGGCCACCCCCGGCCGTTTCAATGAAGCGGACGCCGCGCGCCGGGGCTGTGTCCGAGTCGTTATTCTGCGCGGTTCTGCGCACGCAATGCACCCATCCGCGGAGGGCGCCGACTTCGAACTGATGGTGGCGGCCGGTGCGGTTGATGGTCGCCCCGAGGTAACACCGGCGGCCGGCGGTGTGCCCCGCGTACTGTGGATTGCGCACGCATTCCCGTGCCAGCCGGGGAATGCATCCGCGATGAACAGCGCGAAGCGTCAACGGATCCGGCGTCACCAAGTCCCAGGAGCAGTGTTACCCATGTCAGAACCATTCCCCGCGGTTGTAGTCACCGGCCTGGGAGCCGTGACTCCCGTCGGCTCAACTGCCGGCGAAACATGGGACGCGCTCCTGGCCGGGCGCTCCGGGATCGTACCCCTCGACGAGGAGTGGTCCGCCGGACTGCCGGTGCGCATCGCAGGACGCGTTACGGCCGATGTCCCGTCGCTGCTCTCCACCCTGGAATACAAGAGGATGGACCGCTGCGGCCACCTGGCACTCATCGCCGCCCGCGAAGCCTGGTCGCACGCCGGCCGGCCCGGGACCGACCCGGAGCGGCTCGCCGTGGTCATCGGCTCCGGCTACGGAGGACTGGACACCACCCTGGAACAGACCCGGACCCTGGACGTCAAGGGGCCGCGCAGGGTCTCCCCGCACACCCTTACCCGGATTATGGTCAACGGGCCCGCGGCCTGGGTCTCCATCGACTTGGGAGCCCGCGGCGGGGCACGGACTCCGGTCAGCGCCTGCGCCTCCGGCGCTGAGGCGATCTCGCAGGCGGCCGACATGATCCGGAGCGGCGCCGCCGACGTGGTTATCGCCGGCGGGGTGGACTCCTGCATCAACGGCCTGACCATCAGCGGGTTCTCGCAGATCAGGGCGCTCTCCACCCGCAACGACAGCCCGCAGGCGGCCTCCCGGCCCTTTGACCGGGACCGGGACGGCTTTGTGATGGCCGAGGGTGCCGGGATCGTGGTCCTGGAACGCGAAGACCACGCCCGCGCCCGCGGAGCCGAGGTGCTTGGGGTCATCGCAGGCAGCGCCGTCACCTCCGACGCCGTGGATATTGTTGCCGCGGACCCCGCCATGCAGCGCCGCGTCCTGCAGAAGGCCATGGCCGCTGCCGGCCTCACCGGAGAGGACATCGGCTTCGTGCATGCCCACGCGACCTCCACGCCGGTGGGGGACCGCCTCGAAGCGGAAGCCATCGGCGCCGTCGTCGGACATTCGGTTCCGGTTACCTCCACAAAATCCCTCACCGGGCACCTGCTGGGCGGGGCCGGCGCGCTCGGTGCAATCGTCACCATCCAGGCTCTCCGCACGGGCGCCATTCCGGGCACCCTCAACCTCGACAACACAGACCCGGACATCCACCTCAACATCGTTTCGGAGACAACCCGGGGACTCGCGGCTAAGGCTGGCATTTCCAATGCATTCGGTTTCGGCGGCCACAGCGCCTCACTGGTGATCACTGCGGGCTGAGACCGCCTCCCCGGAAAGTTAGGCTGATGCGATGGAGACAGTCGTATGGTCCAGGCCGGAGAACCAGCGCGCCGGCACGCCGCTGCTGGTCATGATGCACGGCTACGGAACGGACGAGGTGCGCATGTCGGACCTCTTTGGCCAGCTGCCGCCCGAGTTTACCTGCGCGGCGCTGCGCGCGCCCAAGGTGATCGGCGACGACTACGGCTGGTTCCTGCTGGACTATTTCCTTACCCATGACTTCGCTGACGTCATTTCCGTCAGCAACAAGGTGTTCGACTGGATCAATTCAGTCAAGGCGCAGCACAGCAGCGTGAGCCTGCTGGGCTTCTCGCAGGGCATGGCCATGGCCAGCACGCTGCTGCGGCTGCGGCCGCAGGACTTCCGGGCCGTGGTGGGGTTGTCCGGATTCGTCCTGGACAACGAACTGCTGGCCATGAGTGAATCGTTCGACGCCAAGCCGCCGTTCTTTTGGGGCCGGGACAAGGCCGACCTGGTGATCAACGACGCCGCCGTGGAGCACACCGCGGAATGGCTCCACCGGAATACCCAGCTGACCGCCCGGACCTACCCGGGAATGGGCCACACGATTTCCAAGGCGGAAATGGTGGACGTGAGCGCCTTCCTGCGCCACTACGTCCTGCGCTGAGGAGCAAAACAGCGCCCCTGTTGTTTGGGGTAAATCCGCAACAATCCGCACTCATGAAAAAAACCAGTTGCGCGCTAAATTTGTAAGCGCTTACACTCTTCTTCGGCCATGTACCGGGCCCAGGACTTCAGGAGAAGAAAGGGCTGAGCCCGTGTCGCATGGCTAGAGCACCGCGCGTGACCATCCAGGACGTAGCCGCACTGTCGGGCTTGTCCATCTGCACCGTTTCCCGGGCGCTCCGGGGGCTGCCCAACGTTTCGGAAACGGCCCACGTGAAGGTGGCGGACGCCGCCACCAAACTCGGTTACAAAGCATCCTCGGCGGCGTCGCGCCTTGCCGGGGGCACCACAGGGTCCGTGGCCATCATCGCGCCCACTGCCACGGCGTGGTTCTTCGCCCAGGCCGTGGAGGCGGCCGAGGAAGTGTTCGCCGACAGCGGCTTCGACACTGTGCTCATCAGCCTGCGCAACACACCCAGCGTCCACCGCAAGGTTTTCGGCGACCTGGATGCCCTGGCGCAGCGCGTGGACGGCGTCCTGCTGCTCAACATCGCCCTGAGCGACAATGAAATCGACGCCCTGGCGTCCTCCGGCCTGGCGGTTGCGAGCGTGGGCATGCACAACGTCCCATGGGACAACGTGGGAATCGACAACGAGGACGCGGCATGGAAAGCGACCAACCACCTGCTCGGCCTGGGGCACTGGGACCTTGCCATTCTCTCCGGGCGCGAACCGGGGGAACGCACCGTTGCCACGGCCACGGACCGGCTGAGAGGTTTCCAGCGGGCGCTTGCCGAGCACCACTTAACCGTGGACCCGGATCTGGTCATGGACGCCGGTTCGAGCATCGAAGGCGGCCGCCGGGCAATGACCGAGCTCATCGAAAACCGCAGGATGACCTCCGCGATCTTCGCCGGCTGCGACGAAACGGCCTTCGGTGCCCTCATGGCCCTGCGCGAGCTCGGTTTGTCAGCGCCGAAAAACGTGTCCATCATAGGGATAGACGATCATCAGATGAGTTGGTTCCTTGGACTGAGCACAATCGCCCAGCCGGTAGCCGATCAGGGCGCCTTCGCCGCCAACCTGCTGATCGAAGGACTCCAACGTCCGGGGCCGCTGAGTGCCCCCGCCAGCCACGTGCTGGATACCAAACTGATCGAACGCAAAACCGCACGACGGAAACGTTGAGTGAAAACGGTCAGTGCAAACGCTGAGCGCTAAACGCCAGCTTCGGCCGCCGACGCCCGACTCCGCCGGCCCGGCCCCAGGACCCGATGGTTCCGGTCCGCACCAAACCTGCAGTATCCATGCACTTCCCCTGCCGCCGTCTGAAAGGACACCGAGTACCGCATGACTGAGCTTTCCAACAGCACCACCGGTAACAGCACCACCTCAAGCTGGTCCGGCGCGTCCGCCATCCTCTTCGACCTCGACGGCGTACTCACGCCCACGGCGATCGTCCACGAACGCGCCTGGCAGGAACTGTTCGACGGCTACCTGCAGGACGTTCCCGAAGCGGACGCCTACCGCGAAAGCGACTACTTCGACCACATTGACGGCAAGCCCCGGTTCGACGGCGTCCGGGACTTCCTCGCCTCGCGCAGCATCGTGCTGCCCGAAGGCCCGGCGGACGACGATCCTGCCAATGACACCGTCCACGGCCTCGGCAACCGCAAGAACAAGGTCTTCAACGACATCGTTGAAGCCGGCGGCGTAGCACCCTACGAAGGCTCCGTGCGCTTCCTGGAAGCCGTGCTCTCACTGGGACTCAAGGTCGCCGTCGTCTCTTCCTCCCGGAATGCGCCGGCCGTACTGCAGGCAGCGGGACTGGCGCACCACTTCCCGGTGGTGGTGGACGGCGTCGCCGCCGCTGCCGCGGGGCTGCCCGGGAAGCCCAGCCCGGCCACGTACGAACACGCGGCGCAACTGCTGAACCTCCCCAGCGAGGAGTGCGTGGTGGTCGAAGACGCCGTGTCCGGCGTTCAGGCCGGGAACGCCGGCACCTTCCATTCGGTGATTGGAGTGGACCGCGGAGCCGGCCGGCAGACGCTCCTGGACGCCGGCGCCACTCTGGTGGTTGAGGACCTGAACGAACTCCTCTAGACCGACAACACGCCCCCCCAACCTGCACCAACGCCAAAAGGAACCCCAACAGCCATGGCACTCATCACCTCTGACCGTGCTCGTTTCCCGAACGACCCCTGGCAGCTCGTGGAGACCGTCCACCTGTCCGGAAACGCCGGAACCCTGGAAACCCTCTTCAGCCTGGGCAACGGCCATCTTGGCATCCGCGGCGCCCACTGGGCCTCCGCCGACGCTGACCTGCCCGGCAGCTTCATCAACGGCTTCCACGAAACCTGGGACATCAAGCACGCAGAGAACGCCTACGGCTTCGCCCGCACGGGCCAGCGGATCCTCTACATCCCGGATGTCAACAACTTCACGGTAATCATCGACGGCGAGACGCTCACCCTCAGCGAATCAACGGTGCTGGACTACCGCCGCTCCGTTGACTTCGCCACCGGCATCTACGAATGCCGGATCACCTGGCAGTGCCGTTCCGGCGCCACCGTCACCACCACCGAGCGACGGGCAGTGGGCTACCAGACCCGCGGCGCCCTGGGCATCAGCCTCGAAGTTGCTGCGGACCGGGACGTCTATGCGGACGTGACATCCTCCGTGATCAACCGCCAGGACCAGCCCGTGGAAGACCACTCCACGCACGATCCGCGCCGCGCCGGACGGCACGCCGGCCGCGTCCTGCTGCCGGTACGGCTCGACGGCGGGGACGGCTCGCTGCGCCTGTCCTGGGAGGCAGCCGACTCCCGGCAGCGTGTCGGCCTGGCCGTGGACCACTGGACGTCGGCCGACGTCCAGCCGTTCGAGACCCTGGTGGACCAGGACGACAGCAGCGTCCGGTACGTCCTCGCCGTGGGTGCGGACCAGCCGTTCCGCCTCGAAAAGAGCGCCAGCTACGCCGTGGCGCGGGCCTTCCGCGAAGGAGCCGTGGACGGCGGTTCCCCGCAGGACCCGTCCGAGGCAGCGGAGGGCGCCCTGCAGCCCGTCAGCGCGATCTTCGCCGAAAGCGAGGCGCACTACCGGGACTACTGGGCCACCACGGACATTGTGGTGGGTGGCCAGCCTGAACTGCAGCAGGCCATCCGCTGGAACCTCTTCCAGCTGGCCCAGGCCACCGCCCGAGCGGACGTTGCCGGGATCCCGGCGAAGGGTGTCAGCGGCTCCGGCTACGAGGGTCACTACTTCTGGGACCAGGAGGTGTACCTGCTGCCGTACCTGACGTACACCAACCCGGACAACGCGCGCCAGGTCCTGGAGTTCCGGCACGAGATGCTGCCGGACGCGAAGGTCCGCGCCAAGGAACTGAGCGTGGACGGCGCACTCTTCCCGTGGCGCACCATCAACGGGCTCGAAGCCAGCGCGTACTACGCCGCCGGAACGGCCCAGTTCCATATTGCCGCCGCCATCGCGTTCGCCACCAACAGGTACGTGTGGGCCAGCGGCGATGCGGACTTCAAGCAGGGGATGGGCGCTGAGCTGCTGATCGAAACCGCCCGGATGTGGGTGTCCCTCGGCTTCTTCGGCAAGGACGGACTGTTCCACATCCACGGCGTTACGGGCCCGGACGAGTACACGGCAGTGGTGAACGACAACCTCTACACAAACGTCATGGCGCGGTTCAACCTGCGCACCGCGGCGGCCCTGGACCACCCGGAAATCGACGACGCCGAACGCGAACTCTGGGAGCAGGCCGCCATTCGGATGCAGCTGCCCTACGACGAAGACCTCGAGGTGTATTCGCAGGACAACGACTTCATGACCCTGGAGCCGTGGGACTGGAGCACGCCCCGGTCCAAGTACCCGCTGCTGCTGAACTTCCACCCCCTGGTGATCTACCGCCACCAGGTCCTCAAGCAGGCGGACACCGTGCTGGCGATGTTCCTGCAATGGCAGGACTTCACGGCCGAGGAAAAGCGCCGGGCGTTCGACTTCTACGATCCAATCACCACCGGCGACTCCACCCTGTCCGCCTGCGTCCAGGGGATCATGGCCGCCGAGGTGGGCTACGGGAAAGCCGCGCTGGACCACTTCACCCACGCGCTGTACATCGACCTTGACGACACCCACGGCAACACGATCGACGGCGTGCACATCGCCTCCACCGGCGGTGTCTGGAGCTCGCTGGTCAGCGGCTTCGCCGGCCTGCGCGACCAGGGGGAGGTTCCGTTCTTCGACCCGCGGCTGCCGTCCGAATGGGAGGGCCTCACCTTCCACCTCAAGGTGCGGGGCCGCCTGCTCTTCGTGGAGCTTGGCCAGGAATCCATCGGCCTCAGCATCCGGGACGGCGAGCCGCTGGAGGTTGACGTCCGCGGCGAGCTGCTCACCGTGGGCAACGACGTTACCCGGGTGCCGCTGGCCCCTGTCGGCGCGCCGGAGCCCACTATCTTCCCGAGCGGACTTCCGACGGCGTCCATCCCGATAGTGCGCGCACGCAGCTAGGCGGCAGTGCTCCCAGCGGGCAGTGGTCCCAACGGGCAGTAGTCCGAACGGTCCGGCGGGATCAACCGAACGGTTGATCCCGCCGTCGTGCTTCGGCGAAAGACTGGAGACGTGAAAAAACTCTTCCATGCCTCTTTTGCCTATGCCATCGCCGGTGTCCTCTCCGGCCTCTACTACCGTGAGTTCACCAAGGCCTACGGCTTTACCGGGGAGTCCCAGCTGGGCCTGGTGCACACGCACTGGCTGGTGCTGGGCTTCGTCGTTTTGCTGATGGTGCTGATGCTGGAGAAGATCTTCGGCCTCTCCGCTGCCGCGCCGAAGCTGTCGGCCTGGTTCTTCCGGACCTGGAACGCCGGCGTGGTGGTGACCGGCGGAATGATGCTGGTCAAGGGGTCGCTCGTTGCCGCCGGCGCGGACGCCGGTTCCAAAGCCCTCGCCGGGATTGCCGGAACCGGACACATCCTGCTGTCCGCCGGCCTGGTGCTGCTTTTCCTGGCCCTCCGGAAGGCGCTGACGGCGGCTCCCCGGACGGCGCCCCGCAGCGGACTGGGAACGCGCGGCGCGGGGAACGTGGCCTAGGGGCTGTCCGCCGACTCCCGGTCCCCGGCACTGCGGTCCAGCGGGTGGGCCAGCTCGTCTGCCGGCATCCGGGCCACCACCATTGCCACTACGGCCATGACGGGGCACACGCCGCCGGCCACCAGGAAGATCACCCACGTGGGCACCACCTCTGCCACGGGACCCGCCAGCGCCATGGAGACGGGCATGAGTGCCAGCGATACAAAGAAATCCAGGCTGGAGACCCGGCCCAGCAGGTGCGGGGGAACGCGGCGTTGCAGGAGCGTACCCCAGATGACCATGCCGATGCCTCCGGTTGCGCCGAACACGAAGAGCGCCGCAGCAACCATCCAGAAGCTGTCCATGATTCCGACGGCCGCGAGCGGAAGGCTGCCGGCACCCCACGAAACCATCATCACCGTGAGGTAGCGGCGCGGCAGCGCGAAGGACGCCGTGGCCAGCGAAGCGGCAGCCCCGCCGACGCCCATCACCGCCAGCAGGAAACCGAACATGCGCGAATCGCCGCCGAGCTGGTCACGGACAACGAACGGCAGCAGCACCTCGATGGGTCCGATCAGGAACAGCACCGAGATGCAGGCCCAGACCAGCGTCCACAACAGCCAGGGCGTCCGGAGAGTGTAGCTGACACCTTCGCGGAGGTCATGGAAGAAGGACGTTTTGCCCCGTTCCGCCGCGGGGCCGCCGCCCGTGCCACCCGCGGGGCCGCCGCCCGTGCCTTCGGTGCCGGGCGCTTCGAGGGCGTGCTGGCCGAGGAAGTTGAGGATGATGAAGGCAAGCAGGTGGCATGCCGCCACGCCCGTGACGGCGTGCGAGGGGGACAAGGCTGCCACCAGGATGCCGGCGACGGCGGGGCCGGCCGCCTGTTGCAGGATGGGGCGCATGGTCCCCTCCATGCCGTTGGCCGCCAGCAGGTCCTCGGCCGGCAGGATCCTGGGCAGGATTGCCGAATAAGCCGGGAAGAAGAACGCCGCCCCCACACCCAGGACAAAGGCGCCCACGGCAAGGTGCCACAGCTGCAGCCAGCCCGCCAGCGCCAGTCCGCTGATGGCGGCGATCACGGCGAGGTTGGTGCCCTCCACCGCGATGATCAGGAGGCGCTGAGGCACCCGGTCGGCCGCGATCCCGCCGGCCAGGACGAACGCCACCAGTCCCACGCTGCCGGCGGTGGCAACGAGGGACAGCTGAAGCGGACCGCCGCCCAGGTGGATCACCTGGTAGACCATGGCCACGGCCCACATGCCGGAGCCGAAAATCGAGACGGCCAGCGCCGCGATCAGCACCCGGTACTCCCGGTGCGCAAAGGGCCTGAGGGCTCTGGGGGTGGGCATATGGACAGTCTAGGCGTGCTCCTCCAGCCGCGCCGCCGCGCCTGCCGGCAACCATTTCCGCCACTGCCCCGTTAGGCTCAACCCATGGGGAACAGTCCGGCAGGCTCATGGCGCCGCAGCATGGCATTCATCGGCAGCAACCCGGGACTGGCACTGCATCCGGTGGACCGCGACGGCGTCCACATCCCCGGCGAACCCGCCAGCTGCTTCGCCTCCTTCTGGATGGCCGAGTGGTCCAGATGGGGCACGGGAAACGCCCTGCTGGTCGCCACCCGCCAGGGCTGGCGCAGCTACGGCTCCAACGGCTACTTCGCCGAAACCCTGGCCAATGAACTGACCCGCTACTTTCCCGAGGCAGCCCGGTTTCCGCTGGCTGAAATCACCCACACCCAGGACGATTTCGACGTCGAGCTCGACCTCGAACGCGGCTTCCGGGCCGTCGGGGGCAAGGCGGAGCTGGAGATCAGCGGCGTCCTGGACCGCCGCCAGTTCCTGGCGCCCGAATTCCAGCTCGGCGGAAACAGCGCAGCCCTGAGCAACGTGTACCTGCCCTGCAGCACGGGACGGCTGTCGGAGTTCGGGGTGGAATGGCCGGGCGCACCGTCGGTGTATCCCGGACCGCGGGGGCCGTCGTCGTCCGCCTATATTGCGGTGGCCGAATCCTGGGTGATGTAGCAAGGTGGCTTAGTGTTAAGGGTGAGTGGCAGCCACGAGCTGTCCCCGCACGGGGCAAACCACGGTTGCGCCGGCGGCTTGTTCCCGTTCCAGGAAAGGTGACGATGGCCATGCGGAAGAACCCGGCAATGAGAATTGCACAAAAGACCGCGCACAAGGCGGTGTTCGACTCCGAGGGAAAGCCCAAGCCCGGATTGCACAGCATGATGCTGCGCGCGGTCGAAGTCCAGCGCCCGCTGGTGCTCGCCAACCTCCGGCGGCTCCAGCGCAGGCACCCGCGTGCCACGGCGGCGCAGCTGGCTGACAAGCTGGAGCGCGACTACCTGCTGGCCGTGACCGGAGGCGGCGCACTGGTGGGCGGATCCGCCGTCATCCCCGGCGTCGGCACAGTCGCCGCGCTGGGCCTCTCGGCCGCTGCAACCGTCGGCTTCCTGGAAGCCACCGCCCTGTACGCGACGTCCCTCGCCGAGCTGCACGGCATCCGCATGATCGATCCGGAAAAAGCCGGTCTTATGGTCATGGCCATCATGCTGGGCGAAGAAGGCACTGCCCTCCTCGGCAGCCTCAGCGGCCAGGCCGCGGGCCGCAGCAAGGGTCCCACGGACGCCTGGGGTTCCGTATTCGCCCGCAAGACGTCCTTCCCCGGCTTCGGATCGGTTCGGGACCGGATCCAGCGCGCGTTCCTCCGCAACCTCCTGCAGCGGCAGGGAACCGCGCTCCTGGGCCGGGCACTGCCGTTCGGCGTCGGAGCCGTGGTGGGCGGGGTGGGCAACCGCGTGATGGGACGCGCCGTCGTCGCAAGCGCCAAAGAGGCCTTTGGCCCCATGCCGGACACAATTCCCGGCGAAGTAGCCGCCGGCACGCCCGCCAGCGGCGGGACAACCGGCCGCACCAGTGCCCCGGCCGCCCTTAACGCCGGCACCAGTGACCCCGGCGCAAACACCCCAGGTGGGGACCCAACCTTGAAAGGCGGATTCATTGGATCTGAACGCTGACCTGGGGGAGTCCTTCGGCTCCTGGACCATGGGGGACGACGCCGCCATGTTCCCGCTCATCACAAGCGCCAGCGTGGCCTGCGGCCTGCATGCCGGAGACCCCGTCACCATGCTGGACACGTGCCGGGCGGCCTATGAGCTGGACGTCCGCGTGGGGGCCCACGTCGGCTACCCGGACCTCCCCGGCTTCGGCCTGCGGTCCATCGACATGACCTTCGACGACCTTTTCGGGGCGGTGCTGTACCAGCTCGGCGCGCTCGACGGCGTGGCGCACGCCGTCGGGGCGTCCGTGGATTTCGTCAAGGCCCACGGCGCGCTGTACGACCGCACAGTGCATGACGCCGAGCAGGCCTCCGCCGTGATCGCCGCCGTGCAGGCCTACGATCCCGGGCTGCCCATCCTGGGCCAGCAGGGGTCCGCGCTGCTGTCCGTCGCCGCGGAAGCCGGCCACCCGGTGTTCCACGAAGCCTTCGCGGACCGCGCCTACTTCCCGGACGGAACATTGGTGCCGCGCTCGCAGGACGGCGCGCTGCTGGAGGACGCCGGAGAGATCGCCGGACGCGCGGTCCGCCTCGCCCTGCACGGTGAAGTGGAAGCCCTGGACGGGACCGTGATCAGGCTGCAGCCGCATTCGCTGTGCCTGCACGGTGACACTCCCGGCTCGGTGGAAACGGCAGCCGCCGTGCGCAAAGCGCTGGAAGCAGCCGGTGTGGAGATCGAGCCCTTCGCGTAGTGCCGTTCGGCCCTATCGGGGGCCTGAACCTGCCACCTAGCTTGAGGGCATGGCTTCCGGACCCCATGCGGGGTTAGATGGACCCGCATCAGATGCAATGTTGAAGCTGGGCCGATTCTTCACGAAATGGGACCAGACCGACGACGGCAGGGCGGTGTTCAGGGAGGGCGGCCGCAAGGGCGACATCTTCTACCGCGACCGGTGGAGCCACGACAAGGTGGTCCGCTCCACGCACGGGGTGAACTGCACCGGTTCATGTTCCTGGAAGGTGTACGTCAAGGACGGCATCATCACGTGGGAATCCCAGCAGACCGACTACCCGTCCGTTGGTCCGGACAGCCCGGAATACGAACCCAGGGGCTGCCCGCGCGGGGCGGCCTTTTCCTGGTACACCTACTCGCCCACGCGGGTCCGCTTCCCGTACGCCCGGGGTGTGCTCGTCGAAATGTACCGCGAGGCCAAGGCCCGGCTGGGGGACCCGGTGCTGGCGTTCGCCGAGATCGCCAGTGATCCGGACAGGCGGCGCCGCTACCAGCAGGCCCGCGGCAAGGGCGGCCTGGTCCGGGTCTCCTGGCAGGAAGCGATTGAGATCGCGGCCGCGGCGCACGTGAACACGATCAAGACCTACGGCCCGGACCGCTGCGCCGGCTTTTCGCCGATTCCGGCAATGTCGATGGTCTCGCATGCCGTGGGAACCCGCTTCATCCAGCTGATCGGCGGGGTGATGACGTCCTTCTACGACTGGTACGCGGACCTGCCCGTGGCCAGCCCGCAGGTCTTCGGCGACCAGACGGACGTCCCGGAATCCGGGGACTGGTGGGATGCGCGCTACCTCATGATGTGGGGTTCCAACGTCCCCGTCACGCGGACCCCGGATGCGCACTGGATGGCCGAGGTGCGGTACCGCGGCACCAAGGTGGTCACGGTCAGCCCGGACTACGCGGACAACACCAAGTTCGCCGACGAATGGCTCCCCGCCCAGGCCGGGACGGACGCCGCGCTGGCCATGGCCATGGGGCACGTCATGCTCAAGGAGTTCTTCGTGGACCGCGACGTCCCGTTCTTTTCCGACTACGTCCGGCAGTACACGGACCTGCCGTTCCTGGTCCGGCTGGAACGGCACGACGACGGCGGGCTGACGCCGTCGAAATTCCTCACCGCCATGGACCTCCCCGCCGAAGCCGGGGCAGAGGACGCTGCGTTCCGCACCGTGCTGTTCGACAAGAAGACCGGGCGGACCGCCGTGCCCAACGGCTCCATGGGTTTTCGGTACTCCGGCAGCGGCGAGGGTAAGTGGAACCTGGACCTCGAAGGGATCGAACCGGCGCTGTCGCTGCGCGAAGTGTCCGGGGACAGCGCCGAGGTCCTGCTGCCGTGCTTCGAGGATGCCGGCGGGGAGGGCAGCGTGCTGCGCCGCGGCGTGCCCGTCATCGAGGTTGAAGGCCAGCTGGTCACCACCGTGTTCGACCTGATGCTGGCCCAGTACGGCGTGGGCCGGGACGGGCTTCCGGGCGAGTGGGCGGCCGGCTACGACGACGCCGCGACGCCCTATACCCCGGCCTGGCAGGAGGAGATCACGTCCGTCCCCGCCCAGGCCTGCATCCGGGTGGCGCGGGAGTTCGCCCGCAACGCCGAACAGTCCAAGGGCCGGTCCATGATCATCATGGGCGCCGGGATCTGCCAGTGGTTCCACGGCGACACCACCTACCGGGCGGTCCTGGCGCTGGTGATGCTGACCGGCTGCATGGGCCGCAACGGCGGCGGCTGGGCGCATTACGTGGGGCAGGAAAAGACGCGGCCGGCCACCGGCTGGGTGTCGCTGGCCAACGCGCTGGACTGGTCACGCCCGCCGCGGACCATGATCGGCACCGGGTACTGGTACATGCACACGGACCAGTGGCGGCAGGACGGCTACTCCACGGACGCACTGAAATCCCCGCTGTCCACCGGAGCCCTGGACGGCATGCACACCGCAGACGCGCTGGCCCAGTCCGCCCGGCTCGGCTGGATGCCCTTCTACCCGCAGTTCGACCGGAATCCGCTGGACCTCGCGGACGAGGCGGAGGCCGCCGTCGCCGCCGGCACCGCGAAGGACACCCCGGGCTACATCGCGGACGCCCTGAAGAACCGCACGCTGAACCCGGCGATCGAGGACGTGGATGCCCCGGAGAACTGGCCGCGGACGCTGGTGCTGTGGCGTTCCAACCTGTTCGGTTCCTCGGCCAAAGGCAACGAGTACTTCCTGCGGAACCTGCTGGGCACCCACAACAACGTCCTGGGCAAGGACCACGCCGAAGGGCTCAAGCCCCGGGACGTGAAGTGGCACGAGCAGGCGCCGGAAGGAAAACTGGACCTGCTGGTGTCAGCCGACTTCCGGATGACCTCCACCACGCTGCTCTCCGACGTCGTGTTCCCCGCCGCCACCTGGTACGAGAAGCACGACCTGTCCTCCACGGACATGCACCCGTTTGTGCACGCCTTCACGCCGGCGATCGACCCGCCATGGGAGACCAAAACGGACTTCGAGATGTTCCACCTGCTGGCACGGGAGTTCTCCCGGATGGCAAAAACCCACCTGGGCATCCGCCGGGACCTGGTCAGCGTGCCGCTGCAGCACGACACCCCGGGCCAGCTGGCGCAGCCCGGCGGGATCGTGCGGGACTGGCGGAACACGGATATTCCCGCCGTGCCCGGGCAGAACATGCCCGTCTTTTCGGTGGTGGAGCGGGACTACACGGCCATCGCGGACAAGCTCGCCGCCGTCGGGCCCCTGGCCGACAAGCTCGGTTTCACGGTCAAGAACGTCACGTACAAACTCGCCGGCCCGTTGGAGCGGCTCAGCCGTTCCAACGGCGTGATGCTCGGCGGCGCCGCGGACGGCCGGCCGGCGATCGACACCGACGCGAAAATGGCCGAGGCCATCCTGGCCTTCTCCGGCACCACCAACGGTGCGTTGTCCGTGCAGGGCTTCAAGGACCTGGAAGTACGCACCGGAAGGAAGCTGGCGGACCTGTCCAAGGGCTCCGAGGAAAAGGTCATCACGTTCGCCCAGACCCAGGCCGGACCGGTCCCGGTGATCACCTCGCCGGAGTGGTCCGGCTCGGAGACGGGCGGCCGGCGTTATGCACCGTTCACCATCAACGTGGAGCGGCTCAAGCCCTGGCACACCCTGACCGGCCGGATGCATTTCTTCCTGGACCACGACTGGATGATCGACATCGGCGAAGCCCTGCCGATCTACCGGCCGCCGCTGGACATGCACCAGCTCTTCGGCGAACCCAAACTAGGCCGGGACGGGGCCATGGAAGTGGTGGTCAGGTACCTCACCCCGCACTCCAAATGGTCCATCCACTCCGAATACCAGGACAACCTCCTGATGCTTTCGCTCTCCCGCGGCGGCCCCACGGTCTGGATGAGCCCCGCCGACGCCGAGGCGATCCAGGTCAAGGACAACGACTGGGTGGAGTGCCTGAACATCAACGGGGTCCTGGTGGCCCGGGCGATCGTCAGCCACCGGATGCCGGCCGGCGTGGTCTACGTCCACCACGCGCAGGAACGCACCATCGACGTGCCGAAGTCGGAAGCCACGGGAAGACGCGGCGGCATCCACAACTCCGTGACCCGGCTGCTGGTCAAACCCTCGCACCTGATCGGCGGCTACGCCCAGCTGGCCTACGCGTTCAACTACCTCGGCCCCACCGGCAACCAGCGCGACATGGTGGCCACCGTCCGCCGTCGATCCCAGGAGGTGCAGTACTGATGCGTGTCATGGCTCAAATGGGCATGGTCATGAACCTGGACAAATGCATCGGCTGCCACACCTGCTCCGTGACCTGCAAGCAGGCCTGGACCAACCGTGCGGGCACCGAATACGTCTGGTTCAACAACGTGGAAACCCGGCCCGGCCAGGGCTATCCGCGCCGCTACGAGGACCAGGAGCGGTGGCACGGCGGCTGGGTGCTGAACAAGCGCGGCAAGCTGGTGCTCAAGGCAGGCGGCCGGGTGAAGAAGCTCCTGGGGATCTTTGCCAGCCCCGTCCAGCCCGAACTCAAGGACTACTACGAGCCGTGGACCTACGACTACAAGACCCTCGTGGACGCGCCGCTGGGCGACGACTTCCCGGTGGCCCGGCCGAAGTCCCTGATCACCGGCAAGGACACGAAAATCACCTGGTCCGCGAACTGGGACGACGACCTGGGCGGATCCGTCGAGAACGGCCACCTGGACCCCATCGTGGAGAAGGTCCGGCGCGAGTCCGAGGACAAGATCAAGTTCGCCTACGAGCAGACCTTTATGTTCTACCTGCCGCGAATCTGCGAGCACTGCCTGAACCCGTCCTGCATGGCCTCCTGCCCCTCCGGCGCCATCTACAAGCGCGTGGAGGACGGGATCGTGCTGGTGGACCAGGACAAATGCCGCGGCTGGCGGCAGTGCGTCACCGGCTGCCCGTACAAGAAGATCTACTTCAACCACAAGACGGGCAAGGCCGAGAAGTGCACCTTCTGCTACCCGCGGGTGGAGGTGGGGCTGCCGACGGTCTGCTCGGAGACATGCGTGGGCCGGCTGCGGTACCTGGGGTTGTTCCTGTACGACGCCGACGCCGTCACCGCCGCCGCGGCCGTCACCGACCCGAAGGAACTCTACGACGCCCAGATGGACGTGCTGCTGGACCCCAACGACCCCGCCGTCCAGGCCGAGGCCCGGACCCAGGGCATCCCGGAAGACTGGATCGACGCTGCCCGGCGCTCGCCCGTGTATGCCCTGGCCAAGGTCTACAAGGTGGCGCTGCCGCTGCACCCCGAGTACCGGACCATGCCGATGGTCTGGTACGTCCCGCCGCTCTCGCCCGTGGTGGACCTGCTGCGGGACCAGGGGCACGACGGCGAGGACACCGGCAACCTCTTCGGCGCCATCGACGCGCTGCGCATCCCGGTGGAATACCTCGCGGAACTCTTCACCGCGGGGGACGCGGACCGGGTCACCGCGGTGCTGAAGAAGCTCGCTGCCATGCGTTCGTTCATGCGCGGCATCAGCCTGGGCAACGACCCCGACGACTCCATCCCTGAATCCGTGGGCATGGACGGGCAAACGATGTACGAGATGTACCGGCTGATGGCGATCGCGAAGTACGAGGAACGCTACGTCATTCCCAAGGCCCACGTGGAACAGGCTCACGACCTGGAGGAGATGGGCTGCTCGCTGGACTTCGACGGCGGCCCCGGCATGCAGGATTCCTCCCCGTTCGGCGAAGCCAGCGGCCGGCCCGTTCCGGTGGCGGTGGAAACCTTCAACGCCCTGAAGGACCGCCAAACCTCAGGCGAGGCCCCCGGTGAAACAACCCTGCGCGGCCGGGTGAACCTGCTCAACTGGGACGGCACCGGCGCTCCTCCCGGGCTGTTCCCGGAAAGACACACCCCGGGGGAGGAGCCGTGAGCCGGCGCCAGCAGGTGGTCTACCTTGCGGCGGCCTGGTGCCTGTCCTACCCGGATGAGGAACTGATCGGCAGGGCGCCGCTCATGCGGGACGCACTGGGGGAGTTCCCCGGAGCCGTCGCTGATTTCGCCGGGGTGCTGGACTTGCTGGAATCCACGCCCCTCATGGAGGTGCAGGCCCATTACGTCCGCGAATTCGACCTCGGCAAGCGCCACGCCCTGCACCTGAGCTATTGGACGGACGGGGACACCCGGCGCCGCGGCGAAGTTCTGGGCAACTTCAAGAAGACCTACCGGCAAAGCGACATCCTGGTGGACACCCGCGGTGAACTGCCCGACTACCTGCCGATGGTCCTGGAATTCGCCGCGGTGGTGGACCTGGCGGCCGGGCGGGAACTGCTGACCCGTTTCCGGGCGAGCCTGGAGATGCTCCGCTTCGGGCTGCTGCGGGACGAACTGCCGCACGCCCGGATCCTGCAGGCCGTCTGCGCCACCCTGCCCGGGAAATCGCCCGCGGACGAGCAGGCCGTGATGCGGATGGCCGGCTACGGCCCGCCCACCGAAGCCGTGGGCCTGGACCCCTACGATCCGCGACTCCTGCCCGTGAAGGGAACCTGACCATGCCGGCATTCGAAGCTGGGCCCGGATCCGCCGTCGAAATCTCCGCACTGGACACCGTGCTCTGGGGCGTCCTGCCGTACATCATGGTGGTGGTGCTGGTGGGCGGGCTGGTGTGGCGCTACAAGTACGACCAGTTCGGCTGGACCACCAGGTCATCCCAGCTGTACGAATCGAGGCTGCTCCGGATTGCCTCGCCGCTGTTCCACTTCGGGCTGCTGGCGGTGATTGCCGGGCATTTCTTCGGCCTGGTGATTCCGATGGCGTGGACGCAGGCGGTGGGAATGAGCCAGGACTTCTACCACTTCAATGCCCTGTTTGTCGGCGGCATTGCGGGAGTGGGGACGCTCGGCGGCATCATCCTGCTGATCTACCGCCGCCGCACCACCGGGCCCGTGTTCATGGCCACCACCACGAACGACAAGGCCATGTACGTGGTGCTTACCGCCGCCATTGTGTTCGGCCTCTGGACCACCCTGGCCAGCGTTTTCGAGGGTGAACACGGGCACAATTACCGCGAGACAGTGGCGCCCTGGTTCCGTTCGCTGTTCGTCCTCCAGCCGGATGTCGCGGCCATGGCGGGGGCGCCGTTCTCCTTCCACCTGCACACCCTGGTGGGCATGGCGCTGTTCGTCATCTGGCCGTTTACCCGGCTGGTCCACGCCTTCACCGCGCCGCTGCACTACCTTTTCCGCCCCTACATCGTGTACCGCTCGCGTGACGTTGCCGTCCGGCGCGGCTGGTCGCCCGTGGGGACCAGGGACAGGGACACCCGAAACCGCTGAAGTGGCTGACAGAACCCACAGCCGGCTGAATCCAAAGGAGTAAACAGTGGCTGGAACAGCACCGCCCCCCACGTCCGCGCCCGCGGGCCAGACCCGGAACCTTATCCTGGCCACCGCGGCGTCCGTGGCAGGCTTCTGGGCCTGGAACTCCGTGGCCACCCTCGGTGCCTTCTATACGCAGAACCTGCAGCTCAACCCGGCCACCACGGGCGTCCTGGTGGCTATGCCGGTGTTCGTCGGTTCGCTGGGGCGGATCGTCGTGGGCACCCTGACGGACAAATACGGCGGCAGGGCAATGTTCACCTTCGTGCTGCTCGCTTCCATCCTGCCGATCCTGCTCGTGTCCGCCGGCGGGACCTTGCGCTCCTTTCCCCTGGTGCTGGGCGCCGGACTGCTGCTCGGCGTCGCCGGAACCGTCTTCGCCGTCGGAATCCCCTTTGTGAGCGGCTGGTACGAGCCGTCCCGGCGGGGCTTCGCCACCGGCGTCTTTGGTGCCGGCATGGGCGGAACGGCGCTGGCCGCCTTCCTGAATCCCCGGCTCGTCGCCGCAATCGGGTACTTCCCCACGCACCTGCTGATCGCCGGCGTCCTCGCCGTGATGGCGGCCCTGGTCTGGTTCCTGATGAAGGAATCCCCGGGCTGGACCCGAAGCAACGCTCCGGTGCTGCCCAAGCTCCTGGACGCAGCCAAGACACCGATCACCTGGAAAATGTGCTTCCTCTACGCTGTCGTCTTCGGCGGCTTCGTCTCCTTCGCCACGTACCTGCCCACCTACCTGCGGGACGTGTACAGCTTCGATCCCAGCGGCGCCGGCGCCCGCACGGCAGGGTTCGCCCTCGCGGCAGTCCTGGCCCGCCCGGTTGGCGGTGTGCTCGCGGACAAGCTCGGGCCCAAACCGGTGGTGATCACCTCGCTCACGGCCGTCGCCGTCCTGGCGTGGGTGGTGAACCTGCAGCCCGACGGCGAGGTCCCCGCCGGCCTGACCTTCGTCGCCATGGCGGCGGCGCTGGGCCTGGGCACCGGCGGGGTGTTCGCCTGGGTGGGCGTGCTGGCCCCGCACGGAAAGGTGGGCAGCATCAGCGGAGTGGTCAGTGCGGCGGGCGGACTGGGCGGCTACTTTCCGCCGCTGGTGATGGGGGCAACGTATGACGCCGCCACCCACAGCTACTCGATCGGGCTGCTCCTGCTGGTGGTCACGGCCATTGTGGCGCTGGTGTTCACCATCTTCGGCGTCAGGGGCCGGATCAAAGCGAGTGTTGTCGCCGCCTAGGGTCAGCCGAAGGCCAGGTGCGCCAGCGTGAAGATGGCCAGCCCGGCGAGGGCGCCCACCACGGTGCCGTTGATCCGGATGAACTGCAGGTCCTTGCCCACCTGCAGCTCGATCTTCTGTGAGGTTTCCTCGGCATCCCAGCGCGCCACGGTATCCGTGATCACGCCGGCGATATCCGAGCGGTACGTCTTCACCAGGTAGCCCGCGGCGTCACCGATCCACGCGTTGACCTTGCCCGCCAGTTCGGGGTCCACCACAAGCCGGGTGCCGAAGTCGTGCACGGCGGCCTTGAACTTGACGGTCAGTTCGCTGTGCGGATCGTCGACGGCGCCAAGCAGCGCCGCCTTGATGGTGCCCCAGGTGCGGGATGCCAGTTCGCGCACCTCGGGATCGCCCAGCACCTGGGCCTTGATGCCTTCGGCCCGGGCGATCATCACCGGATCGTGCTGCAGGTCCTGCGCAAGCGACGCGAGGTAGGTGTCGATGGACTGCCGCACCTGGTGCTGCGGATCGGCCTGCACGGCCTTGGTGAACTTGAGGATCTCCACGTAGACCTTGTCTCCCACCAGTCCGTCCACGAACTGCGGAACCCATTGCGGGGACCGGTCCGACACCAGCCTGCTGACGGTTTCGTGGTTGTCCCGCACCCAGTCCACGGTCCGGTCCACCAGCAGGTCCACCAGGGTGTGATGGTGCCCGTCGGCGAAGATCCTCTCGGCGAGCCTGCCCACCGGAGGCCCCCACGGCGGAGTGAGCAGGTGCTTGCGGACCATTGACTCGATCACGGCCTGGACGTCGTCGTCGTTCAATACCTTGAACGCGCCGCGGATGACGGCGGCGCCCTCCTTCGCCACGCGCTCGGCGCCGCCGGGGCCGGACAGCCACGCGCCGGCCTTCCGCGCGATGTCCACCGAGGCGAGCTTTTCCTGCACAACCTGTTCGGAGAGGAAATTCGTCTCGACGAACTCGCCCAGCGACGCGCCGATCTGGTCCTTGCGGCGCGGGATGATGGCCGTGTGCGGGATCTTGATCCCCATGGGGTACTTGAACAGCGCGGTCACGGCAAACCAGTCCGCGAGAGCGCCCACCATGCCGCCTTCCGCCGCGGCCCGGACGTATTCCAGCCACGGGTACTGCTTCTGCAGGGCGAAGGCGACGACGAAAATCACCGCCATCACAATCAGCAGCCCCAGCGCCAGGAGTTTCATTTTCCGCAGCGCGGCGGCTTTTTCGGCATCACTGCCGGGACGGGGAGGTGCGACGGCGGCCCCGGCAGCGGGTGAGCCGGCATGCGGCGGCCTCGCTGCAGCGGGACGGGTGGTTTGTTCACTGTTCACCTGCATGTGCCCAGCCTAGTCCCGCATCCGCTGCGGGTGTCCGCTAACGTGTCACCATGACTACCGACGAGTCTGTCTCCGCCCGGCCCCTTGTCTACGCCCACCGTGGAGCCAGCGCCGCCTTCGCCGAGCACACCCGCGCGGCTTATCTCCAGGCCATCGCGGACGGCGCCGACGGCGTGGAATGCGACGTCCACCTCAGCCGGGACCAGCACGTGGTCCTGCTGCATGACGCGAACCTGGACCGCACCTCGGACGGCACCGGGCCCGTGGCCGACCGGACCCTCGAGGAACTGCGGCTGCTGGATTTCTCCTCCTGGAAGGGCGCCAGGATTCCCCTCGAGTACGGCGGAAAGTTCGACCAGCTCCTGACGCTGCCGGAGCTGCTGGACATCCTCCGCGCGGCCGGCCGGGACATCGGGCTCGCCATCGAACTCAAGCACCCCAGCCCCTACCTGCTGGCGCTGGAGGACCGGGTGCTGGAGGTGCTGGCAGCCGAGGGCTGGGATCCCGGCACCTCCAAGGTGGACAACGTCAGTGTCTCCTTCATGAGCTTCAGCCCGGATTCCGTGAAGCACCTGCTCAAGAGCGTTCCCGCAGAATTCGTCTGCCAGCTGGTGGATGACGTCAACGCCGAGGAAATCCGCGAGGAACTGGGCCTGGGAGTCATCACGGGCGGGGCCCTGGCGAACGTGATGCGTGCGGCCCAGGCGGAGGGCGAACGCATCCTGAACGACTGCGAAGTCCGGCTGGCCGGACCGGGTATCGACTACGTCCGCGAGCACGCCCGCACCGTGAAACGCTGGATGGATTCCGGCCGCAGGTTCAGGGTCTGGACCGTGGACTCGGATCAGGACGTGGCCCTGTGCCGGGAGCTGGGAATCCACGAGATCACCACCAACCGGCCGGCGCAGGTGCTGGCCCGGCTGTCCGAAAGAAGGCATCCGGTCAGCTGACGGGGTGCGCCTCTTGATAGGCGCAGCCGCACGGTTCAGGCGTCCACGCTCAGGCTCCTTCGTGCCGTTCAGGCGGCAAGGTAGCGTCAGGCGGCAAGGTCGCGCCGCCGCCATCCCGCGAAGCCCAGTGCGCCGAGCAGCGCCGCTGCAGCCGTGAGGGCAACAAGCGCCGGGATTGCGTCCGCGTCCACCGGAAGCAGCGGGCTGTGCCGGAACGGCGAGAGATCCATCAGCCATTCCGGAGCGTTCCAGAGCACACCGAATTCACCCAGTGCAATCAGTCCCAACAGCAGCACCCAGACGGCCCCCGTCATCCGGGGCAGCCATCCGAATACGGCCAGGGCGGCACTGGTCAGCACCCACGCCGCCGGAATCTGCGCCAAAGCCGCCACTGTAGACCTGCCCACCAGTTCCGCGTTGTCGACGGCGGCTGCGGCTCCGATGCCGATGGAGACCCCGGTCAGTAATTGCAGCAGCCCAACGCCGGCCAACGCCACGGCGTAGTGGCTGCCCGCCCAGCGGATGCGGGTGGTGGCCGTGCCCAGCAGGGCCTCAGTGTGCCCCGCCGATTCCTCGCTGCGGAGGTGGTTGGCGGCAGAAATTCCGTAGGCCGCCGCGAGGACCCCCATGATGCTGATCTCGGCTGCGAGGAACGCGTCGGTGAGGGCCTGCGGGCCGCCCAGCGCCCGCATCAGGTCCTGGGCGCCCGGCGAAGTCAGGAAATCGGCCACGTTGCCGACGAGCGAGCCGATGACCACCCCGAAGAGTGCAAAGGCCACGCCCCACGCCACCAGGACGCGGTACTGCAGGCGCACGGCGAGGCCAAGGACGCCGGAGAGCCTTCCGCGGGCCGGGCCGGGCCGCTCATCCCGCAGTCCGGCCCCGAGGTCGCGACGGGCCCGCAGGAGGAACGCAACAGGAACAAGGGCTGCGCAGAGGGCAACGGGCAACGAAAGGACCCACCAGTGGTCGCCGGCGTAGGCCCGGATCTGCTGGTTCCACCCGATGGGCGATAGCCAGGACCATACCGAAGGGCCGGGTTCGGCGAGGTCGCCCACTGCGCGCAGCCCGTAGGTCACGGCAATGACCCCGATGCTGAACCCGGTGGCCGCCCGGGCGCTGGCCGTCACCTGTGCCGCCACAGCTGCCACGGTGCTGTAGGCCATCCCGGTGGCGGCCCAGCCCAGTCCGAAGGCCAGTGATCCGGTGCCGGGCAGGCCGCCGACGGCGAGCGCGGCCGCCGAGAGCAACCCGGTGAGGATGCTGGTTGCAAAGCTGATGGCCAGCGCGGACACCAGCGGTGCGTCCCGTCCCAGCCGCCCGCCGCCGAGGAGTTCCAGCCGCCCGCTTTCCTCGTCCCCCCGGGTGTGCCGGATGGTGAGGATGACCATCAGCACGGCCAGGATGGCTGTCATGAAAGCGGTGTATTTGATGAGCGAAAGGGCGCCGAGCGAGGCAGGATCGTAGATCCGCCCGAACAGCGCCACCATGGACGCCGTGGCGTTCAAGGCGGTGGCGGCTGCCACCCGGCTGGGCTCGTCCGGGTACAGCCCGGCCCCGGCCGCCGCGGTCGAGTAGGCAATGATGGCGAAGCCCAGTATCCACAGCGGCAGCATCCAGCGGTCCCGCCGGAGAGCGAGCCGGAGCATAACGCCGGTGCCGGCCAGCGTTCCGTTCGTGGAGGCACGGGTCGTCGCGGTGCGGGCCTCGGCGGTGCGGGTCATCGCCGTGCCGATTCGAGCGATCCGGCCGGGCCGTAGTGGCGCAGGAACAGATCCTCCAGCGTGGGCGGCTGGCTGGTCAGGGCGTGCAGTCCGGCGGCCGTCAGGGCCTGCAGAAACGGGCCCAGCGCCACGGGGTCCACCTGGGCGCTCACACGGTGGTCCGACACCACGACGTCGTGGACGCCGGGCAGGAGATCCAGGCCCGCGGGCACGCGCGCGACGTCGGCCGTGACCGACGTCCGGGTCAGGTGCCGCAGCTGCTCCAGCGGCCCGGACTCCACCACCCGGCCGGCGCGGATGATGCTGACCCTGTCCGAGAGCGCCTCGGCCTCGCTCAGTATGTGGCTGCTCAGCAGGACCGTGCGGCCCTGCGACCGCAGCTCCCGCACGCACCCGCGGAAGGCGTCCTCCATCAACGGGTCCAGCCCGCTGGTGGGCTCATCCAGGAGGAAGAGCTCGGCGTCGGTGGCCAAGGCGGCCACCAGGGCAACTTTTTGCCGGTTGCCCTTGGAATACGTGCGCGACTTCTTGGTGGGGTCGAGGTCGAACGTCCGCAGCAGCCGGTCCCGCCGGGCGCGGTCCTGTCCGCCCTGGAGCCGCCCCAGCAGGTCGATCACCTCGCCGCCGGTCAGGTTCGGCCACAACGCAACGTCGCCAGGCACGTACGCCAGCCGGCGGTGCAGCGCGGCAACATCGTGCCAGGGATCCATGCCCAGCACCCGGATCGAGCCCGAGTTGGCACGCAGCATGCCCAGCAGAAGCCGCAGCGTGGTGGACTTGCCGGACCCGTTGGGACCCAGGAAGCCGTGAACCTCGCCCGCCGCCACGTTGAAGTCGAGCCCGTCGAGGGCAGTTACCGTTCCGAAGCGCTTTACGACGCCGGTCATTTCCACCACGCTGCTCATAGTCAACAAGCTACGCCGCGCTGTGGCTCCTGACACGGGCGGAAAGTCCCGTTTACCGGGGTGTCCGCGGCTGTGGTTGCATGGATCCATGCCATTCACCTGGTCCGCCCGGGCCACCCAGACACTCTCAGCGGCTGCCATGAGCGCCCTGCTGCTGACGAGCGCCATGAAGCACTTCCGTGACCCCGCCTTCTTCCACCAGGTGGTGCCCGACTTCCTGTGCCGGGATGACTCCGGAGCCCGGCCAAACGGCCCGTGCGCCGTGATGACCCGTGATGAATGGGTGGCGCTCAGCGGACTGCTCGAGGCGGGTGCCGCCGTCGGACTCCTGATCCCGGCCACACGCAAAGCTGCCGCCGGGGGCGTCGCCGCGATGTTGGCGGTATTCCTTGCCGGGCACGTCGACGCACTGCGCCGGGCGTATGGCCCGGCGGGGAGCCCGGGGCAGCGGAAGGTGCACACCGCGCGGCTGCCGCTTCAGGTGCCGCTGATCCTCTGGGCCTGGAGCCTGCGAAAAACGGCAGTGGGGAAGCCTGCGCCGGGGACGCCTGCGGGCAGACCTGTTGCCGGGCGGCCGGCATGAAGCTGCTCCAATCCCCGGCCGTGCGTGTGGGGCTGTCCATCAGCATCGCCACGGGGCTTTACGGGATTTCCTTCGGGGCTCTGGGCGTTACGTCCGGGCTGGACTTCTGGCAGACCATGGCGCTGAGCCTGCTGCTGTTCAGCGGCGGTTCGCAGTTTGCGTTCATTGGCGTGGTGGCGGGCGGCGGATCCGGCGTGGCCGCCATGGGCGCGGCCACGCTCCTGGGCATGCGCAACGGTATCTATGGCATGCAGCTCAACGCGCTTCTGCAGCCGCGCGGCTGGCGGAAGTACGCCGCAGCCCACGTCACCATCGACGAGTCGACCGCCACCAGCACCGGGCAAACCGACCCGGGGGAGCAGAAGCGCGGATTTTGGACGGCGGGCATCGGCATCTTCGTGCTGTGGAATGTGTTCACTGCCGTCGGGGCGCTGGCAGGCGGCGCCTTGGGGGATCCCAAACAATGGGGGCTCGATGGCGCCGCGGTGGCGGCCTTCCTGGGCCTGCTCTGGCCCCGGCTCAAGGGCCGCGAGCCGGTGGCGATCGCTGTGGTGTGCGCCCTGGCCACGGTATTGGCGGTGCCGTTCGTCCCCGCGGGAGTTCCCATCCTGATAGCAGCTTTTGTGGCCGCGGCGATCGGCTGGTTCAGCCACGGACGGAGCGACGAAGGCCTGGAGCCTGATGTGGACCCCTATGCCGAACACCACCACGGGCCCTCGGACGAAGGCGCTCAGCTGCGTCCGCGCCCCGATGCGGGAGGTGCCGCGAAATGAATCTTTGGCTTTGGCTGTTGTTGGCCTGCCTCTTTGGCTACGCCTGGAAGCTTTTGGGCTACCTGGTCCCCGCCAGCCTCCTGCGTAACCCACGGATGTCCCGGATTGCCGGCACCATGACCATCGGCCTGCTGGCATCGCTCACCGTTGTTAACGCGGTGGCGTCGGGCCAGGCGCTGGCTTTTGACGCCCGGGCGGGCGCACTGGCGGCGGCCGGAATCGCGCTCTGGTTCCGGGCCCCCTTCCTGGTGGTGGTCCTGGCCGGGGCCGGAGCCGCGGCCGGGCTGAGGATGCTGGGCTGGAGCTAACGACGGCCATTAGGCCCTAGTAGTGCCCTGCATGCTGTGGAAGGATGCCACCATGAGCGAAGAACAAGCGCCCGCGGTTCCTGCTGCCGAAAGAGACCCCAAGTCCAGGCCCTACGTGCCATCGCCGGGATCCGAATCCACCCGTGAAATGCGTGAGATGTCCCGCCGCCGCAGGGATGCCGAGGAGAAGCTCCAGCAGCATCTTCAGGAGGCGGACCACCTGCACGAGGAGCACATGAAAGCCCACCAGCGGGAGACGCAACTGGCCCAGGACGGCGAGGCACCACCCAGCGGCGAGGCGGCAACAGGCGGAGAAGCCCGGGACGAAGGCCAGGCCGGCAACAAGCCGGCGGAATGACCCGGGCCTAGGCCGCTCCGAACGAATCCGTACCAGTAAAACCGTCTGCCTCTGGGGAGGCTCCATTGATCCTGTTTTCCAGCTCCTCCAGGGCGAGGTCGTACCAGACCTGCGCCCCAAACACGGGATGCGACGTGTCCAGATCCCTGAAAAGAGCATCCGTGAGGGCCTGCAGTTCGGAGGTGCTGGCCGCGGAGATGATCCGCAGCGGGTCGGCATCGCCGTTCATGAGCAGGGCAAGCTGTTGCCGCGTCATGGCTGCGCCGAAGGGGAGGCTGTACGTAGTTCGTAAACCATGTCGAACTCCACGAAGAGGTGGGGTGGCTGACTGCGTAACCTCCATAATTCTAGGGTCGCGTGGCGCAAGCCACAATATTGCGGCCCGGCGCCGGCCCTGCCGTTCGCACGGGCTGCCTCCCTCCGGCCAGCCGGAGGGAAACAGCACCGGGGGCCGGACTTGACCGGCACCCGGCTGGGCCAGTACCTGGCGGAGCGGCTGCAGGACCTGGTTCTGGAAAGCACCGACGTGCAGAACTTCCTCACGGAGCTGTCCGTTTTCTCCGCCGGCTTCATCGGCAAGACCACCGGGCTGCCTGTGCTGTGCGCCGTCACGCTGGTCCGCTCGAGGCGGTCCGAGGCCTCCGCCGGAAGCGGACCCGGCGCGCGGCTGCTTGGGGAAATCCAGCGGGCCACCGGACTTAGTCCCTCGCTGGCGGCCCTTGAAGCCGGGGCGACGGTTTCCGTGCCCGATGCCCGGGCCGACTCCCGCTGGCCGCGCTACAACCGGGCCGTGGTGAAGGCGGGCCAGCTCAGCGTCCTGGCACTCCCGCTGCAGCTGGATCCGGGTGCCGCCGCATCCGTAGCGTTCTTCGCACCGGAGGCAGGAGCGTTCGACGACGAGGCAATCGTGATTTGTGAAGCCTTCGCCGCACGTGCCAGCAAAGCCGTACGGCTGGCTGTGCGCATCGGGGCCTCGAAGGACCTCAACGACGACCTCCTCGAAGCGCTGAAGTCGCGCACCAGCATCAACCTCGCCTCGGGAATTGTCATGGGCCAGAGCCGCTGCTCGCAGGCCGAGGCATTCACGATCCTGAGCAAAGTCTCCAATAACCGCAACGTCAAGCTCCGCGTCGTGGCGGAGGAGCTGCTGCGAAACTTCAATACCACGCCGGGGGCCACCCACTTCCACGGTTGACTTAGCTCCCTGCGGCTATGCTTTTAAGAGTTCCAGTCAACGCGCGAAGGGCGGCATAGCAGTGGAGTGGGTGCGGCCATGGCGGTGAAACTGCCCCTCGCGGACGAACTGGCGGCCATTTTTGCCCGCGCGTCCGAACTCCTCCTGACGGACGAGACGGTGTCCAAGGCCCTCGAGCTCATCACCGCCGCAGCGGAATTGGCCGTACCCGGCGCCGCGGGAGCGGGCGTCACCCTGATCGACTCTGACGGCCGGAAGCATACGGCGAGTGCTTCCCATCCCATGGTCCAGGTTGCCGACGAACGCCAGTACGAGCTGGGGCAGGGGCCCTGCCTCCTTGCCTGGGCCAGTGGCGAACCCGTGCTGGTCAGTGACGCCTTGCATGACCGGCGCTGGCCGGAGTGGGCCCGCGCCGCGGCCGAGCTGGGCCTGCGGTCTTCCGTCAGTGCGCCCTTGCTCGCCGGGGAGTCCGCCCTGGGCGCCGTGAAGGTCTACGCCCGCTCCGAGAACAGCTTCGACCACACCACAGTGCGCCTGCTGGAGCTTTTTGCAGCGCAGGCAACCATCTTCCTGATCAACGTGCAGGCGCGTGAGAGCGCCCGGACGCTGAGCGAGGACCTCCGCGACGCCCTGGCCCACCGCGAGATCATCGCGGTGGCCAAGGGAATACTCATGGCCCGGCACGGCCTGGACGAGGACACGGCAATGCAAGACCTCCTGATGGAGTCGCGGCGGGCCAAGAGGTCGCTGCGTGACGTGTCCGCGGAGCTGGTGTCCTCCACCCAGCTGCCCCGGTGAACGGGGGTGCGCTTTGGCCCTGGGCAAGGACGAAGATGAACAAAGGCTTCGCTTTGAGGAGATGCTCCGGAATGCCGACCTCACCGTTGAGGAACTGTGGCTGAGGTATTTCAGCATTGGCGGCATTGCCGGCCAGTTTGAAATCGAGGCCTACACCCACGGTGCAATCGCGCTGCCGGCCCTGCAGCGGGACATATTGGCCCATGCACTGAACGAGCGGCTGGACGAGATCAATGCCCCGGAGGGCAGGGCGCCTTACAGCCGCGGGTCCGAGGACGCCGGCCGTCTGCACGACGACCGGACCCATGACGACCCGGAACGGCCGGAGGACGAATCAGGCCAGGACGACTGAATCGAAGGCCGTGCCCGGCAGCGGGGACTGCGGCGGGAGCGGCCGGCGCGGGCGCTCGGTCCGTATGGCATCCTCTACCAGTGCCACGGGGCGCCGCCACGCATCGGATCCGGGTTCCATGGTGTCCACGACGCCGATCAGCATGGCCAGCAGGCGGATCACGTCCGTCATGGAGATGTCAGTGCGCAGGGTGCCCTGGGCCTGGCCGCGGCCCAGCAGGACAGCCACCGACTCAAAGAGGCTGCCGGTGATTCCGGTCAGCAGCCCGCGGCGTCCGGCCACGGCTCCGAGCAGGTTGGCATCTTCGCTGGCCGCCGCCATCAGCGAGTCGATCACGCGGAACAGTCCGGCGGCGGCATCAGGGCCGACCAGGGCGTCGTCGATCACGGGATCAACCATCAGGCGGAGCTGGCGGTTGAGTGCGGCAAGGACCAGCTGCTCCTTGTCCGCGAAGTTCCGGAACAGGGTTGCTGGTCCCACGCCGGCTGTCACGGCGATGGTCTGAAGGGGCACTTCCGGGCCGTACTCACGGAAGCACTTCCGGGCGGCGGTGATGATCTTGTCCACATTGCGCGCAGCATCCGCACGAAGGGGCTTGCGTTCCACTGCGAGGTTCATTTTTCAAGGTTAGCAACGCCGGCGCTGAGCGCCCGGGTTACTGATTGGTAGCGCCGAATGTACTCCTATATGACGTTCGCCGCTGTGGCAGACTGGGTCCATGTTGCTCGCATTCTCCGTTGCACCCTCCGGCCGGCCGGCCCGCATTGCCGGCGATTCGTCTGCCGACTCCACCGCTGATTCCACTGCGCTGGCAGACGCAGACGCTTCGGTGCACGACGCCGTCGCTGCCGCCGTCAAGGTTGTCCGTGACTCCGGCCTGCCGAACCACACGGATTCCATGTTCACCACCATCGAAGGTGAGTGGGACGAGGTGTTCGCCGTGGTCAAGGAGGCCACTGAGGCCGTGGGGCGCTTCGGCAGCCGCGTGTCCCTGGTCATCAAGGCGGACATCCGCCCCGGCTACTCCGGCGAGCTCACCGCCAAAGTGGAACGGCTGGAAACAGCCATCGCCGACGCGGGCTGATTTCCGCAGCTGATTTCCGCTGCCGTGTTCTGTTGACTGGTTCTTCCCTTCCGCAGGGCAGCGTCAACTGCCAGACTGGCCCCATGGTTGAGCACAGGCCCGAGCCCCGGTGGGTGGCGGTGGAAGAGTATCTAACCGACGTCGTGGTGCGCCCCGGCAGCCCGCTCAAGAGGGCCGTCACGTCCGCCGCCGATGCTGGCATGCCGCCTATCGAAGTGGCGCCCAACGCAGGCAAGCTGCTCAAGCTGCTGGTGCAGCTTTCCGGCGCCCGCCGCGTCCTGGAGATCGGTACGCTGGCCGGCTTCAGCACCATCTGGATGGCCCAGGGATTGCCGGACGACGGCGATCTCGTCACGTGTGAATACCTCCCCAAGCACGCCCGCGTGGCGCGCGCGAACGTGGACGCCGCCGGGCTGGGGCACAAGGTGGACATCCGGATTGGGGCCGCACTGGACATACTTCCGGGGCTGAAGGACGACGGCCGCGGACCCTTCGATTTTGTGTTCATCGATGCGGACAAGGAAAACAATCCGAAGTACCTGGACTGGGCCATCAGGCTGGGCCGGCCGGGCACCGCGATCGTGATGGACAACGTGGTGTGGGAGGGGGCGCTACTCGATCCGTCCATGGACGGGGTTAACGCGCCTGGAATCATCAGCGCCTTGGAAATGATGGGTGAGGACCCGCGTCTGGACGGGACGGTCGTGCAGACCGTGGGCTCGAAGGGCTGGGACGGCTTTGCGCTGGCCGTGGTGCGCTGAGTGACCCCGGGCGGCGTCCGGCGGCCGCCAAACTGGCCGGACCCCGCCCAAATGCTAAGTATGCTTAGAATGAGCTAACGCGGGACGGCCCAGTCCCGCACCGCCTGCACCGGAGGAAGAAATGAAGGCTTCACCGACACTTGCCAGCAATCTGCAGATGGTCCTGACGGACCTGATCGAACTCCACGTCCAAGGCAAGCAGGCGCACTGGAACATTGTGGGAACAAACTTCCGCGACCTCCACCTGCAACTCGACGAAATTGTCACCAGCGTCCGGCTGTTCGCGGATGAAACCGCCGAGCGCATGCGCGCCCTGCACGCGCTGCCTGACGGCAGGAGCGCCACGGTGTCGGCCGACACCCGGCTGGACCCGTTCCCCGAGGGACTCACTGCCACCAAGGACGCCGTCAAACTGATCACCGCCCGGCTGGAGCGGACCGCGAAGACCATGCGGGACGTCCATGACGAGGTGGACGAGGAAGATCCCACCAGCGCCGACCTGCTTCACGCCGGGATTTCGCGACTGGAACAGCTGGCCTGGATGGTCAACGCCGAGACCATGACGGCGAAGGCCCCGGTCACAGTGCCGGACGAAGACTGAATGCAGCGGCAGGCGGAATGGATCCCGGCAGGCAAGGTTCGGACCAGGAGTTGACGCGCGGAGGCAACGGTCAGTTAGAAGCGAGGGCCGTGCGGATCAGTTCGGCGCCGCAACGGCTGGGGGCGATGGCGCCGATGCTCGAGGCAGTGAGTCACGCAGCGGGAGATGTGCCGGCACTGCTGGCGCTGGCGCGTCAGATCGGGCGGACGGCGCCCCGCCCGGGTGAAGGCAGCACCGCGGAGCTGTGGGAACTGCTGGCGTCCGTGACTGCCGTCGACGTGGCCGCCGGCCGGGTGCTCGAACCGCACCTTGACGCCGTCGCCATCCTCGCCCAAGCCGGTTCCCAAGCCGGAGAGGCGGACCCGGCCGCAAGCAGGACTGTGGACGGGACGGCCGACGGAGCCTGGGGTGTGTTTGCCGCGGAGGGGCCGGGGCTGCGGCTCGAAGCCACCGCGGACGGCACCGGGGGATACGTCCTCAACGGTTCCAAGCCCTGGTGCTCGCTCGCTGCCCGGCTGGACGGCGCCGTGCTGACCGCCCACCTCGAAGGCGGCCGCGCCGCCTTCGCCGTCGACCTGCACTCGCCCGGGGTTTCCTGCGAGACCCCCCAGTGGACCAGCCGGGGCCTGCGCGAAATTCCCAGCGGCACCGTGCACTTTGACGGCGTCAGCGCCGTGCCGGTGGGCGGACCAGGCTGGTACTTCCAGCGCCCGGGCTTCGCCTGGGGCGGGATGGGCGTGGCGGCGTGCTGGTTCGGCGGAGCCGTTGCCGTGGCCCGCGATTTCCGCTCCGCGCTGGCCGCCGCCGCGGACAAGGGGCGTGAACCGGACCAGATCGCCCTGGCGCACCTGGGTGAAACAGACCGCATCATCGCCTCCCTGGCCGGCTACCTGGCCCGGACGGCGGCGCGGATCGACGCCGGTGAGCTGTCCGGCTCCGGCGCGTGGAGCGAGGCGCTGCGCATCCGCGGAACGGTTGCCGCCGCCGTCGAACGCGTCCAGACGGTGGTGGCCCAGAACCTGGGCCCGGGCCCGCTGGCCTTCAACGAAACGTACGGAAAGCGCATGGCTGACCTGTCGCTGTACATCCGGCAGCACCACGCAATGCGCGACGACGCCCAGCTTGGTGCCCTGACCCTGAAAGGGGACCGCTCATGGTGACCTTCTCGCACGCGGACACCGGCACCGCCGAGTCCGAATGGGAGGCCAGCGGCCTGTCCGTCCTCCCCGAGCTTCCCCTGGACCCGGGCGAACTCGCCGCCATGACCTTCATTGTGCTGGCGGCCCATCCGGACGATGAAACCCTGGGCGCCGGAGGGTTCCTGTCCCGCCTGCACGCCGCCGGCGCGGCTGTGGACGTGCTGCTTTGCACTGCCGGGGAGGCATCGCACCCGGACTCTCCGACCACGACGCCGGACCAGCTCGCCGCCGTCCGGCTCCATGAGTTCAGGGCGGCTGTGTCCGGGCTGGCCCCCGCAGCGTCCCGGCAATTCCTGCACTTCCGGGACGGCCACCTTGACGCCGACCGGGACCGCATCGCCGCCGCCGTTCGGGAAACGATCGATGCGTCCGGCCGCCCGGCGAACCAGGTGGTGATCGTGGCGCCCTACCGCTCCGACGGCCACACGGACCACGACGTCCTAGGCGCCGTGGCCGCCGAAGTGGCGGCGCAGGGCGGCCACGGGCTGCTGGAATACCCGGTCTGGTACTGGTTGTGGGCATCACCGGAGGACCGCGCCTGGCAGTCCTGGGTCCGTGTGCCGCTCACTCCGGACGAGCAGCGGGCGAAAGCCGCGGCCCTCCTCGCCCACTCCTCGCAGACACAACCGCTTTCCGACCAGCCCGGCGACGAGGCACTCCTTGCCGGTAGCTTCCTGGACCATTTCTCCCGCGCCTGGGAAACGTTCGCCTGGCACCGGCCCGCCGGCGGAACCAACAGCGCGGGCGACGCCGAGCAGATCTTCGATGCCGTGCACAGCCGCAGCGCCGACCCCTGGCGCTACACCACCAGCTGGTACGAACGGCGGAAGCGGGCACTCACACTGGCCATCCTGCCCGAGGCCAACTACGGTTCCGGTCTGGAAATCGGCTGTTCCATCGGCACGCTCAGCGTGGAACTGGCGTCCCGCTGCCGGGAGTTCGTGGCGGTTGACGCCAGCAGCACCGCCCTGGCACAGGCTGCGGAGCGCCTCTCCGGCTATCCCTCCGCGCGGACCCTGCACCTCACTGTTCCGCAGCACTGGCCGGAAGGCCGCTTCGACCTTGTGGTGGTCTCGGAGACGGGGTACTACCTGACCGCGGAGGAGCTGGCGGAACTGTTCGCGCAGGTGGAAGGTTCGCTGAACCCCGGCGGGACCCTGGTGCTCTGCCATTGGCGCCACCCGGTATCCGGCTGGGAACTGGACGGGGATACCGTCCACGCACTGGCCAGGCAGCAACTCCGCTGGCCTACGGAAGGGCTGTACCGGGAGAAGGACTTCGTCCTGGAAGTCCTGGTTGCCCCGGACGGGGCCAGGGCCGGAGCCGCTGTACCGGAACCGCATCCTGCCAGCGGTCCGGACGCACCCTGAGATGGCCAGTGACCTGAGATGACCAGTGAGATGACGGAACGGGCAGGGGACTATCCTGCCGGGGAGGTCCGGTCCGGGCAGGGCATCGAGCGGGTGGTGGTGGTGATGCCGGCCCACAACGAGGACCAGCACCTTGACCGGGCGCTGGCGGCCCTCCGTGCCGCCGCCGACACGCTGCAATGTGAACGGCCCGGGGTGGATCTGGCCATCACCGTGGTCCTCGACAGCTGCACTGACCGGTCTGCGGACATCGCCTCCGGCTATGTTGCCGCCGATCCGCGGTTCGAGGCCGTGCAAGTCAGGCTGGGAAGCACCGGGGCGAGCCGGGCCGCCGGAGTCCTGGCTTCCGGAATCACCGCGGGGCTGCGGGCCGGACGCGTCTGGCTGGCGAATACCGACGCCGACTCCGCCGTCCCGCGGAATTGGCTGGTGCGCCAGGTTGAACTGGCCGATGCCGGTGCCGACGCCGTTCTGGGATCCGTGGAGCCGGACCCCGCCGGAACAGAGCCTGCGATCCTGCGCCGGTGGCTGGAGCGGCACCCGTTCAGGGAGGACCATCCGCACATCTACGGCGCCAACTTCGGTGTCCGTGCCTCTGCCTACCTCGCAGCCGGCGGCTTTCCCCGGATGCGCGTCCACGAAGACCGGATCCTTGTGGAAAACCTGCGTAGACAGGCTTACACGGTGCAGGCCACCGACACCATCCGGGTGCTGACGTCGGGCCGCACGCATGCCCGCGCACCCCAGGGGTTCGGCGCCTACCTCCGGGCGCTGGCAATGGACCTGCCGGTGCGGGACGTGCCCTCGCTGGAGCTGCACCGCGACAGTGGTGACCTTTGACCCTAGGAGCCTGACCTCCAGAGCCGCATCCTCGATCCATGGGGTTCCCCGTGAATGCCGTGGTTCCGCGTGTCCGGTGCTGCCCGTGATTGGCAGGCTGCGGCTGTGATTCCGGGTGCCGCATCCGGTGCCGGTGCGTTGCCGCTGACCGCCGGACTCAGCTCCGAGGAGGCTGCCCTCCGGCTGCGCAAGGTGGGACCCAACCGGCTGCCGCAGGCCCGCGCCGTCCCGGGATGGCGCAGGCTGCTGGCCGAAATGACACACTTCTTTGCCATCATGCTCTGGTGCGCAGCACTGCTGGCCTACATCGCGGGAATGCCACAGCTGGCCGTGGCGATCGTGGTGGTGGTGGTGGTGAACGGGGTGTTCGCCTACATCCAGCAGGAGCGGGCACAGCATGCCGCGTCCAAGCTCCGCGAGCTGCTGCCGGCCATGGTGTCCGTCCGCCGGGACAACCGCATCGTCAAAGTCCACACCACCGAACTGGTGCCGGACGACGCCGTGGTGCTGGTGGCCGGTGACCGGGTACCGGCGGATCTCCGGCTGGCGCTGGCCGCGGGGTGCTCCGTGGACGAGTCGATGCTCACCGGCGAAAGCGAACCATTGGCCAAGGCCCCGGGGGACACCGTGTTCGGCGGAACCTTCCTGGTCAACGGCGAGGCGGAGGGCATCGTCACGGTCACCGGCGGCGGCACCCGGCTCGCGGAAATCGCCGCCCTCACCGGCAAGGTAAAGGCGCCGCCCAGCCCGCTGGCGAGGGAGCTGCAACGGATCGTCCGCATCATCGCCGCTGTGGCACTGGGCATCGGCGGGCTGTTCTTTGTACTTTCACTGCTGGTCGGCATTTCCTGGCGGGACGCGTTCCTGTTCGCGATCGGGGTGGCCGTGGCGCTCGTGCCCGAAGGCCTGCTGCCCACGGTCACACTGTCCCTGGCCGTCGGAGCACAGCGTATGGCACAGCGCAACGCCCTGGTCCGGAACCTGGAAGCGGTGGAAACCCTCGGCTCCACCACTTTCATTTGCACGGACAAAACCGGCACGCTGACCCAGAACAGGATGAACGCCGTCGAGGTCTGGACGCCGGAGGGCGTGCTCAGCGTCATCGGCGCAGGGTACGGGCCCGAGGCCGAGGTCACCGGGAGCGGAGCCGGGGAAGCCCGGCACCTCAGCACCGCGGCGCTGGCCGCCTCCGTGGGCCGCGCGGTGCTCCACGAGGGCAAATGGATTGCCGAGGGCGACCCCATGGAGGCTGCAATCCACGCGCTGGCCAGCCGGCTGGCAGGTCCCGGGCACGATCCCGGCGAGCCCGAAGTTTCGCACCGCTTTGCCTTCGATCCCCGCAGGCTCCGCGAGTCCGCCATCGTGGGCACCACCCTGTATGTCAAGGGCGCCCCGGAGTCCGTGATTCCGCTGTGCGGCCTGGAAGGCGCCGACCGGGCCCGGCAGATGGTGGACCGGATGGCCTCCCACGGCCTGCGGGTCCTGGCCGTGGCGGAGCGCCCCCTGCCCGGCCTGCCCGGCGCCAGCTTCAAGCTGGAGTCGGTTGAGCAGGATCTGACACTCTTGGGCCTGATCGGCCTGCATGACCCGCCCCGGGCCGAGGTCCGCCTTGCACTCGAGGCCGCCCGCGACGCGGGCATCAAGGTGGCCATGGTCACCGGCGACCATGCCTTCACCGCCGCCGCCATCGCCCGGGAAACCGGGCTGATCGGATCACCCGAGCTGGTCCTGGAGGGACACACCCTGCCGGAGGACGACGCCGTGCTGACCGCCCTGCTGGACCGCGACGGTGTGGTGGTCAGCCGGGTCACGCCCGAACAGAAACTCCGGGTGGCGCGCCTGCTCCAGCGCAAGGGCCACGTGGTGGCGATGACCGGCGACGGCGTCAACGACGGCCCGGCCCTCCAGCAGGCAGACATCGGCGTAGCCATGGGGCTGAGCGGCACGGACGTAGCCCGTGAGGCGGCGGACCTCGTGCTCCTGGATGACGACTTTGCCACCATCATCGCCGCAGTGGAGCAGGGCCGCGCCACGTATGCGAATATCCGGCGGTTCCTGACTTACCACCTGACGGACAACGTCGCTGAGCTCACCCCGTTCGTTATTTGGGCGCTCTCCGGCGGCCGCTTCCCGCTGGCGCTGAGCGTGCTGCAAATCCTGGCCCTGGACATCGGCACCGACCTGCTCCCGGCGCTGGCCCTGGGCAGCGAGGCCCCCAGCAAGGGTGCGCTCAAACGGCCGCCGGAGCGGAGGCACCTGATGGACCGGGCCCTGATGTTCCGGGTGTTCGGGCTCCTGGGGCCGGTGGAAGCACTCTTCGAGATGACCGCGTACACCGCCGTGCTCCTGGGTGCGGGGTGGCGCCCCGGCGCGGAACTGCCGGCGTCGGATGTGCTGATGGCCGCCTCGGGTGCCGCATTCACCACCGTGGTCCTGGCGCAACTCGCCAACGCCTTCGCCTGCCGCAGCGCCTCGGCGCCGCCGTGGCGGCTGGGCTGGTTCAGCAACCGGCTGCTGCTCTGGGCCGTGCTGGCAGAGCTGGGACTGCTGGCTGTGTTCCTGTTCATCGGTCCCGTCGCCACACTGCTGGGCCACGCGCCGCCGTCGCCCGGGGGCCTGGCGGTGGCGCTCGCCGCCATGCCCGCCGTCATCATCGCGGACTGGATCTACAAGATGGTACGGGGCCGCCGGCCGGGCCCCGCCGCTCCTGCGCCGCCGCTGGTCCCGCCGGCCGGGCGGCCAGCCGGCCTGCCGGCCGTCCAGCGGCAGGTGAGGTCCAAAGCCTCTGACCTGCGGGAGCCCGGCAAACGAGGATCAATCCATGGAGGAGCAAGCGGCGGGAGCAGCCATGGCTGAAAGCCACGTGGTGTGGTTCGACGAGATCGGGATGGAGCATGTGCCCCAGGTGGGCGGCAAGAATGCCTCACTGGGGGAGATGACGCGCTCGCTGAAGTCCCGCGGAGTACGGGTGCCGGACGGCTTCGCCACGACGGCGGCCGCCTACCGCACGTTCATCGGAGCCAACGGCATCGACGCCGCCATGCGCGCCCGGATCGCGGAGTACCGGGCCGGCAAGACGACGCTGCGGGCAACGGGCGAGGCCATCCGTGAGCTGTTCCTGGCCAGCGAATTCCCCGAGGACATCGCCGAGTCCATCCGCAGCCATTACCGCACCCTCGCCGAACGGGCGGGACTGGACCGGCTCTCGGTTGCCGTCCGCAGCAGCGCCACGGCAGAAGACCTGCCGGACGCCAGCTTCGCGGGACAGCAGGAGACGTTCCTGAACATTTCCGGTGAGCGCGAACTCCTGGACGCCTGCCGGCGCTGCTACGCATCCCTCTTCACGGACCGCGCCATCAGCTACCGCGAGGTCAAGGGATTCGAGCACCTTGACGTGGCACTATCCATCGGGGTGCAGCGGATGGTGAGGTCCGACGTCGGCGCCTCCGGTGTGATGTTTTCCATCGACACCGATTCGGGCTTCCCCCGCGCGGCCGTGATCAGCGCCGCCTGGGGGCTCGGCGAAACAGTGGTCCAAGGCAGTATCAACCCGGACAAGTACGTGGTGTTCAAACCGCTCCTGGCGGACAAGGGCCTGGCCCCGATCATCGAAAAGACCCTCGGTTCCAAGGCCCGGAAAATGGTCTACAGCCGCGGCGGCCACGCGCGGACCCGGACGGTGGACACGTCCGCGGAGGAGCGGAGCTCGTTCGTGCTGGACGACGCCGAAATCCTGGACCTGGCGCGTTGGGCGGTGACGGTGGAGGACCACTACGGCCGCCCCATGGACATGGAGTGGGCCCGCGACGGCGTCACCGGGGAGCTGTTCATGGTGCAGGCGCGGCCCGAAACCGTGCAGGCGCTCAAGAGCGGGACGCGCTTCACCATCCATCACCTCCGGGGCACGGGCAAAGTCCTGGCCTCCGGCGCGGCGATCGGCGATTCGATCGCGCAGGGCACGGCGTGCGTCATCCGGAGCACCCGGGACATCGACACCTTCCGCGACGGCGCCATCCTGGTCACGGAGATGACGGACCCGGACTGGGTCCCGGTGATGAAACGCGCCTCGGGGATCGTCACGGACCACGGCGGCACCACCAGCCACGCGGCCATCGTGAGCCGCGAACTGGGGGTTCCCGCCGTTGTCGGCACCGGAAACGGAACCAGCGTCCTGGGCGAGGACCAGGCGGTGACGCTCAGCTGCGCGGAAGGGGACCAGGGCAGGGTGTACGAGGGCACGGTCCCGTTCGATACCGAGGACGTGGACCTGGGCGCACTTCCCGCCACCCGCACCGCCGTGATGGTGAACATCGCCAGCCCGGGGGCCTCGTTCCAGTGGTGGCGGCTGCCGGCGGCGGGGGTGGGCCTGGCCCGGATGGAGTTCATCATCAGCAACCTGATCCGGGTCCATCCGATGGCGCTGGTCCATCCGGAGCGCGTCACGGACGCTGACGAGACCCGCCAGATCAAGGAGCTGACCAGCGGCTACGCGGACCCGCGGGAGTACTTCGTGGAGGCGCTGGCGCTGGGCATCGCCAAAATCGCGGCGCCGTACCATCCGCATCCGGTGATCGTCAGGCTCAGCGACTTCAAGACCAACGAGTACGCACACCTGATCGGCGGCAGCTCCTTCGAACAGCCCGAAGAGAACCCCATGCTGGGATTCCGCGGCGCGTCCCGGTACTACGACGAGCGCTACCGGGAGGGTTTCGCGCTGGAATGTGCCGCCCTCAAACGGGTGCGGGAAACCATCGGCTTCGCAAACGTCATCGTGATGATCCCGTTCTGCCGCACGCCGGACGAAGCGGACCGCGTGCTGGCCGTCATGGCGGCGAACGGCCTGGTGCGCGGCGAAAATGGCCTGCAGGTGTACATGATGTGCGAGATCCCCTCCAACGTGGTCCTGGCTGAGAAGTTCGCCCCGAAGTTCGACGGCTTCTCGATCGGTTCCAACGACCTCACGCAGCTGGTCCTCGGCGTGGACCGGGATTCCGAGCAGCTGGCCGCCCTGTTCGACGAACGCGATGAGGCCGTCACTGCCATGATCAGCGAAGCCATCCGCAAGGCGCACGCCGCCGGAATCAAGATTGGAATCTGCGGCCAGGGGCCAAGCAACCACCCGGACTTCGCCTCCTTCCTGGTGGGCGAGGGCATCGACTCCATCTCGCTCAACCCGGACAGCTACCTCAAGACCGTGCGGGTGATCGCGGACGTGGAGGCATCGGCCTGATCTTTCGGCGGTGCTCCGTGCCGGCCCGGGCTCAGCGCGCGCAGCGCATTGAGGATGGTGGCCAGGTCCACCAGTTCCTGCGACAGGGCGCCGGCGATGGCCGGCACGTAGCCCGCCGCCGCGGCCACCATGAGCCCCACGCTCAGCACGATGCCGATCCAGATGCTTTCCATAGCCACCCGGACAGTGCGCTGCCCGATCCGCACCGCCTGCGCCGCCTTGGACAGGTCGTCAAGGATGATCACGACGTCGGCAGACTCGCCCGCCGCGGTGGAACCGCGCGCGCCCATGGCGATTCCAACGTCGGCCACGGCCAGGACGGGGGCGTCGTTGACGCCGTCGCCCACCATCATCACGGGACGGAGCGGAAGGGACTTAACCGCGTCCACCTTGTCCGGCGGCAGGCACTCGGCACGGACGTCCGTAAGGCCCACTTCGGCGGCGATGTGTTGGGCCGTCGCCAGGGCGTCGCCGGTCAGCATCACCGTTTCGGTGACCCCCAGCGCGGACAGCTCGGCCAGGGTCCGCCGGGCCTCGGCGCGCAGCGGATCGCTCATGACCAGGGCCCCGACGTACACCCCGCCGATGCCCACGTAGATGGCCAGCTGGCCGCTGACCAGTTCCGTTTCCACCACGCCGGGCGCATATTCGGCCACGAAGGAGGGCTTGCCCACCACTACTTCCCGCCCGTCGAACACTGCCCGCACCCCGTGCGTGGCTTGTTCCAGCGCCTCACTGGCGGTCTCGAACCGGAGGTCGCGTGAGGTGGCGGCCTCCATCACGGACGCGGCCAGGACGTGGGAGGAGTACTGTTCCGCGGAGCCCGCGAGCCGTAGCAATTCGTCCTGGTCCATGGAGTCGGCCGTCACGATGGCCACCAGCGAGGGCCTGCCGTAGGTGAGGGTTCCGGTCTTGTCGAAGGCGGCGGTGCGGACCTTGCCGAGCTGCTCCAGGACCCCGGCGTACTTGACGATGATGCCGGACTTGGCCGCCTGGCTCATGCCGCCGAGGAACGCCACGGGGGCAGCGATGAGCAGCGGGCAGGGAGTGGCCACCACCAGCACTTCGGCGAACCGGGTGGGGCTGCCGCTGACGATCCAGGCGATGGCTCCCAGCGCATAGGCGAACGCCGTGAAGGGGATGGCGTAGCGGTCGGCCAGGCGCACCATGGGGGCGCGGCTCTCCGACGCCTCCTTCACGAGTTCCACGATCCGGCTGTACTGCGAATCCTCCATGACGGCGGTGACGCGCATGCGGACGGCTGCCTCACCGTTGACGGAACCGCTCATGATGCCCTCGCCCGCGGCGCGCTCCACCGGCATGCTTTCACCGGTGAGCGACGATTCGTCGAACGTGCCGGCGTCGGAAAGCAGCACACCGTCCAGCGGAACCACCTCGCCGGGCTTGACCAGCAGGATGTCTCCCACCCGGACGTCGGTGGCCGCGACGTCCTCGTGGGCGCCGTTTTCGGCGCCGCCGTTGGTGGCCGTGCCGTTGCTGGCAGCGCCGTTCCGTTCCCGGTGGGCTGTCTGCGGGACGCGCGCCAGCAGCGCACTGAGTTCGCTCTTCGCCCTCCCGGCCGCATAGTCCTCAAGGGCCGTGCCGCCAGCCATCATGAGCACGATAATCATGGAGGCAATGAACTCGCCCACCAGCACCGTGCTGACTATCGCCGTCACGGCCAGGATGTCGATGCCCCAGTGCCCTTGGCGCAGCCGCCGGAGCATCCCGACGGACAAGTACGCAGCCACCGCGAGGGCATAGCCGCTGGCGGCAAAGCGGGCAATGACCGGTTGGCCCGATGCCAGCAGGACGGCGACAGCAAGCAGCGCCAGCACCGTGCCCGCAACGAGCGGATACCGGAGCACGAGTTTCACAGCTAAGTCCCGCCTTTGTCTGGTTGGCTGGCACGCCAGGGCACTCCGGCCCGGGCACACCTATGGGTAACACTCCATTGAACCCGGGCTTCGGGGGTAGGGGAATAGGTCCCTGAAGCACAGCGGGGTCATGCCCGGCAGGCCCTTCAGCCCTAGGCGCGGACGGGCCCTGGCTGTCATGGTTGGACATGGCCGGCCAACCTCCGCTGGAACCTCCGCTTGATCCGCGCCGCCGCCGGCTGGCGGCGGGGGTCCTGGTGGCGGCTGCTGTCATCGCCGCGGTTGTGCTGGCCGTGATCCTGGCTGGCGCGCCGCGGGGCACGGACCCGCAAAGCGGTTCTCCGTCCGAAAGCGGGGCATCCTCCAGTTCAGCCACTGCGCCGCCCTCGACGCCGGCCACCGCTGTTCCAGGGGTCCCGGCGTCGTCGGAGCCCCCGCCGTCACCGGCGCCCGAAACTCCGGGCGAATCGACCGCCCCGGCACCTGTTGCGCCCGGCCCCACGCCACCGCCGGAGACGCTGCCCGTTCCCCAGCCCCCTCCGCCGGCCGCCCCGTTTCCTGCCGGACTGGCCGGGCAGGACGTGGAGCTGGTACCCGGCGCAGGCCCGTCCGTTGCCTTGACGTTCGACGCGGGCGCCAACTCGGCCGGCCTGCCGTCAATCCTGCAGACCCTGGAGAGTGCCGGAGTCCGCGGGACGTTCTTCCTGACGGGGGCATGGGCCGCGGCCAATCCTGCCGGGGTGGCTGCCATCGTGGCCGGCGGCCACCGGGTGGGCAACCACTCCCAGACCCACCCGGACTTCACCGGACTGCCGGACGCGGGGATCGTAGACCAGGTCCGCGCGGCGGAGCAGTCAATAGTGGCCGCCGGAGCGGACCCCCGTCCCTTGTTCAGGTTTCCGTTCGGTGCCCGTGACACGCGCACCATCGCTGCTGTGAACAACCTGGGCTACGTGCCCGTGCGCTGGTCCGTGGACACCCTCGGCTGGAAAGGGACCAGCGGCGGCATCACGGCACAGCTGGTGGCGGACCGCGCGGTGTCCGCCCTGCAGCCGGGCGAAATCGTCCTGATGCACATCGGCTCCAACCCGGACGACGGCTCCACCCTGGACGCCGATGCCCTGCCGCAGATGATCGAAAGGATGCGCCAGGCCGGCTACGGCTTCGTCACGCTGGACAGCCTGCTTGCAGGGTAGCCGGCAGGGTAGCCGGCCGGGCCGCCAACCGGGAAGCCGGCCCGAAAACGGGCCCAATGTCACTGGGCAGGCAAAGCCAATGCTGGTAGGACTGAGCCATGACTGAGTCGCCAACCGCCGCCGCCGCGCTGGCCCCGGTTGACGCCGTGGTTTTCGATCTTGACGGTGTCGTCACGGACACAGCGGACCTCCACGCGGCGGCATGGAAGGAATTGTTCGACGACGTCCTCCAGGACCCCCGGATTCCGCCGACCGCACGGCGCGATCCTTTCACGGATGCCGACTACCTGCGCTATGTGGACGGCCGCACCCGGGAGGACGGAGCGGCGTCGTTCCTGCACTCGCGAGGGGTGGATCTGCCGGCTGGCGGGCCCGCGGACGGCCCCGCGGAGTGGACGGCGGTGGGGCTGGGGGCGCGCAAGAACGGGATCTTCGAAAGGCTGCTGAGGCTCCGGAGCGTCCCTGTTTTCCCCGGAACACTGGCGCTGCTCGAACGCCTCAAGGCCGGGAAGGTCCCGGTGGCTCTCGCTACCGCCAGCCGGAATGCCCGCGCGGTGCTGGCATCCGCCGGCCTCGAAGACGGTTTCGACGTCGTTGTCGACGGGAACACCGCGGCGCAGCTGGGACTGGCCGGCAAGCCGGACCCTGCGCTGTTCCTCCACGCCATCGGCGAACTCGGGGTGGCACCGGAACGGGCGGTGGTCATCGAGGATGCCGTGGCCGGCGTGGCAGCGGGCCGACGCGGCGGCTTCGGGCTGGTGGTGGGGATCGACCGGGCCGGACAGCGGGCCGAGCTGGAAGCCGCGGGCGCCGATTTCGTCCTGGACGACGTCAGTGAACTGGACCTTGGCCTGGTCATCGCGGATCCCTGGCAGCTGGTCTATGAGGGATTCGACCCCGCCCACGAGGGCCACCGGGAGGCCCTGACCACCCTGGGCAACGGCTATATGGCAACCCGGGGGGCGGCCCCCGAACACCGCAAGGACGACGTGCACTACCCGGGAACCTACCTGGCCGGCGTCTACAACCGGCTCACCAGCGTGATCCAGGGGCAGGAGACCGAGGACGAGCACATGGTGAACATGCCGGACTGGCTGCCGCTGGACCTGTGCGTGGAGGGCGGAAAATGGTGGTCCGAAGGTGGACTGCGGCTCCGCAGCGAGCGGCGCACGCTGGACCTGAAGCGAGCGCTGCTGACGCGGGAAGCTGTGCTGGAGGACGACGCCGGGAGGCAGCTTGATGTGGTCCAGCGTCGGCTGGTCTCCATGGCAGAACCGCACCTCGCCGCCCTCGAGATGACGGTGACAGCCGTCGGCTGGGGTGGCCAGGTGAGTATCCGTAGTGGCTGCGACACGGACATCACCAACTCGAACGTGGCGGTGGAAGCGCTCCTGTCCAACCGGCACCTGACAGATGTGACGGTTTCGGGGGCCGATGACGGGCCCGGAGCCGCCACCCAGGTTGTCCTCGTCCAGACCACCCAGAGCAGGATCGGGGTGGCGGTGGCCATCCGGACAGACGTCCCGGCCAGCCTGCATCCGGCCAGGCCCGAGGAGCTGGGAGGACTGTTCGTGCACCGCTTTGACGTGGAGCTGCGGGACGGCGAGCCGGCAACTGCCACCAAGACCGTGGCCGTGGCGACCTCCCGCGACCACGCCATTTCCTCGCCCCGGACAGCGGCCGTTGATGTCCTCAACCGCTCCGGGGGAGGTTTCGAGGTGCTGCTGGCCAGCCACGAGGCGGCGTGGCGGGGACTGCTCACGCCCTTCATCATCGAGGTCGATGACTCTACCGAGTCACAGCTGATCCTGAACCTGCATGTCTTCCACCTGCTCCAGACCATTTCGGCGCACACGGCGGAGCTGGACGCCGGTGTCCCCGCCCGCGGCCTGCACGGCGAGGGCTACCGGGGCCACATTTTCTGGGACGAACTGTTTGTCCTTCCGCTCCTGACGTCCCGGCTTCCGGCCGTGACGCGGGCCCTCCTTGACTACCGGTGGCGGCGGCTGGGAACGGCCCGGGATGCGGCCAGGGCGGCCGGCTTCGCAGGTGCCATGATTCCGTGGCAAAGCGGGAGCGACGGCAGGGAGGAGACGCCCCGGCTCCTGTTCAACTCCCGTTCCGGCCGGTGGGTGCCGGACTACTCCCACCTGCAGCGCCACTCCGGGCTGACGGTCGCGTACAACGCCTGGCAGTATTTCGAAGCGACCCAGGACCGCGCCTGGCTGACCCACCACGGTGCGGAGATCATCGTGGAGGTTGCCCGCCTTTTCGCGTCGATGGCGGAGTACGATCCCGCCGCAGACAGGTTCCATATCCGCGCGGTGGTGGGTCCGGACGAGTACCACACGGGCTACCCGGACAACCCCGGCGGCGGCCTGGATGACAACGCCTACACCAATGTCATGGCGGCCTGGGTATGCGACCAGGCGGTATGGATCATGAGTTCCGTGCGGGGCTTCGACATGGACGACTTCCGGGAAAGGCTGCGGGTCACGGACAACGAAATTGACGGCTGGGCGCGGCTCGGGCGCAGGGTGTTTGTTCCCTTCCACGCCGACGGCATCATCAGCCAATTCGCCGGGTATGAGAATCTCAAGGAGTTGGACTGGGAGCACTACCGCCGCACCTACCGGAACGTCCAGCGGCTGGACCTCATCCTCGAAGCGGAGGGCAGCAGCACCAACCACTACCGGCTCGCCAAACAGGCGGACGCCCTGATGCTGCTCTACGTCCTCGGCGAAGACCAGCTCACCACCTTCCTGGACCGGCTCGGGTACACGGTGACGGCGGAGCAGATCGCGAGGACCGTCGACTTCTACCTTGCCCGGACGGCGCACGGGTCAACGTTGAGCAGGGTGGCGCACGCCTCCGTCCTGGCGCAGCTTGATCCGGAACGGGCGTGGGACACGTTCCGCGAAGCCCTCGACGCGGACCTTGACGACACCCAGGGCGGCACCACCCGGGCGGGCATCCACCTGGGCGCCATGGCCGGTTCCATCGACGTCATCCAGCGCAGCTTCGCCGGCCTGCGCATTACGAGGGACGCCCTGGATTTCTCTCCCCGCCTGCCCGCGGAACTCGGCAGGGTTACTTTCAATGTGCGCTACCGGGACCAGCTGCTGGCGGTGCACCTGGAGAAAGGCCGCCTGCTGGTTTCCGCGGACCCGGGCGACGCTTCGCCGGTGCTGGTCCGGCTTGGGACCCAACACGTCCTGCTGCATGCCGGGCAGGACCACGAATTCCGGCTGGCCACCTGATCCGGGCACGGAATCCCCGAGACCGGTCACCCGTGGGCGCCTAGTCCATGTGCAGTACGGCGGCCCCCGTAATCCGGTCCGCGGCGAGGTCCTGCAGGGCCCGCGCGGCATCTTCCATCCGGTAGGGGACGGTGGTGGGACGAAGCGGGATTTCCGCTGCGACGCGAAGGAAATCCTCGCCGTCGGCCCTGGTATTGGCGGTGACGCTGCGCAGCTGCCGTTCCTGGAACAGTTCCGATCCGTAGTGCAGCGGCGGGATGTCGCTCAGGTGGATTCCGGCCACCGCCAGCGTGCCTCCGCGGTCCAGGGCGCGCAGCGCCTGCGGCACCAGCCACCCCACCGGTGCAAAAAGGATGGCCGCATCCAGCGGCACGGGGGGTTCGTCGTCGGCGTCACCGGCGAAAGCCGCTCCGAGCTCCAAGGCGAGGCGCCGGGCTTCCTCCGAGCGGGTCATGACGTACACGCTGGCTCCGCGGTGCATGGCCACCTGTGCGGCCAGGTGGGCGGAGCCGCCGAAACCGTAGATGCCGAGGCGGCCGCCGTCCGGAACCTGGGCGCGGGCCAGGGCCCGGTAGCCGATGATGCCCGCGCACAGCAGGGGTGCGGCCTGCTCGTCCGGAAAAACGTCCGGTATCCGGTAGGCGTAGTCCTCATTGACCGTCACGCGGTCCGCGTAACCGCCGTCCCGGTCCCAGCCCGTGAAGGTGGGGGACAGGCACAGGTTCTCCTGGTCGCGGAGGCAGAAACGGCAGTGTCCGCAGGTGCCGCCCAGCCAGGCCACACCCACGCGTTCCCCGATCCGGAACCTGGTGGCGCCTTCGCCAAGGTCAACCACTTCACCCACCACTTCATGGCCGGGAATCACGCCGGTCCTGCGCGGCGGGAGATCGCCTTCGGCAAGGTGGAGGTCGGTGCGGCACACTCCGCACACCCGAACAGACAGCAGGACCTCGCCCGGCCCGGGGCTTGGGTCGGGGCGGTCACCGAACACCAGGGGATGCCCCGCCACGGGACCCGGTTTGCCAACCCACCAAGCACGCACGGCACACTTCCTGTCCGATTATTCCGCCACGGCTCTCACCGCGTGATCAGCACGTTGCACAGTGCCCGCTCCAACGCCGAAGACACAGTGCTCCCCGGATGTCCCTCGCGGTGATGCGCACCCAGGACCAGGACGTCGGCCTGCGCCGCGGCGGCCAGGAGTTCCTTTGCTACCGGGTGGCTCTCCAGCAGGATGCCCTCCACCGGGACGTCGGGGGCAAGGCTCCGGGCCAGTTCCACGGCCTGGTCCAGCAGCTCCTTGCCGTGGAGCGGTGCATGCCGCCCGTGTTGTGCCTGGTGCTGGTCCCCGGCCACATGGATCAGCTGCAGCGGGACATTCAAGCCGGCCGCCATGCGGGCCGCCTCCGCCACCACCTTCGTGTGCCGCGGTTTTTCGTCTATTCCGGCCGCTATTGGCTGTCCGGGACGGCCCGGGTAGCGGACCACCATGAGGGGACAGGGGGAGTGGACGGCCAGGTCGAGGCAGGCGGAACCTACCAGCTGGCCCAGGAACCGGCCCATGCCGCGGTGGCCCACGGCGAGCACGCCCGCGCCTTCCGCCGCAAAGCGGAGGACCTGGGCGGGGAGCCCGGGCTCAATAACGCCGTCGATGACCACCGTGGCCTTCAGTCCGGCCGTAACCGAGCGGGCCAGGTCCAGGCCTTCCTGGAGGGTGGCCTCGGCGGCATGCCTCAGCCCGCTGCCTTCAACGCCTTTGACCGGACCAAGATTCTTGGTGAAGACGGGCCATACCCACGCGTGGACGATCTTCAATGTCCGGTTCGTGGCGGCGGCGTGCCCGGCGGCCCACCGGACGGCCAGCTGGGACGGTTCGGATCCGTCATAGCCCACCGCGACCGGTCCGCCCGGATTCCGTGCTGGAGCCGGCATGGAACCTCCCCTCATAGACGGGGGCGGCGCAATGTCCACCCGGGCGCAATGTCCACCCAGTAGAGACCGGGCATGCGGTTTGCGCTAGGGGCTTTGGTCCTGTTCGCGGTCCCGGCGCTCGCGCTCGTGGCGTTCACGCAGGTCGCGTCCCCGCCGGATGTCCTCTTCCTCCCGGACCTGCAGCTTGTCGCTCTGCTTGGTGTCCCGCGGCGGCAGCTGGATGGTTTCTTCTGCCTCGATGCCGGCCTGGAGCTGGCGGCCGCGCTCCATCTCGGCGTCGAACTCGGCCCCGAACAGCAGGGACATGTTCAGGATCCACAGCCACAGCAGCGCGATGATCACACCGCCGATGGCGCCGTAGGTCTTGTTGTAGCTGTTGAAGTTGGCGACGTAGAAGCCGAATGCCAGGGACGCCAGCAGGAAGACCACGAGGGCTATGGCCGATCCCATGCTCATCCAGCGGAATTTCGGCTGCTTGACGTTGGGGGTGGCGTAGAACAGGACGGCAATCGCCGCGATGACCAGCACCAGCATCACCGGCCATTTGGCGATGTTCCAGACGGCCAGGAAGGCGTCGCCGAGGCCGATCACGTTCCCGACGGACTCCGCCACCGGACCGCTGAGCACGAGCATCGCGGCCAGCACGACGACGATCAGCAGGTTAACGACAGTGACGCCGAGCATGGTGCCCCGGAGCTTGAGGAACGGTCTGCCCTCGTCGACCTCGTACACCCGGTTCATGGCGCGGCCGAAGGCGCCTACGTAGCCCGACGCGGACCACAGTGCGGTGAGGAGTCCAATGACCAGCGTGAAGCCGGCCGCCGGGGAGCTTGACAGGTCTTCAACCACGGGGCGGATCGTGTTTACGGTGTCACCCGGTGCTATGCCCTGCACGATGTCGAGAAGCCCGGACGTCGTCTTCTGGGCGTCGCCGAAAATACCGAGCAGGGAGACCAGTGCCAACAATGCCGGGAAGATTGAGAGGACCGAATAGTAAGTCAGTGCGGCAGCGAGGTCCGGGCACTGGTCTTTGGTGAACTCCCGGAAGGTCTTCTTCGCGATGTACTTCCACGACGGCTTGCTGACATCGGCGGGACTGTCCGGTTTGCGGGAATCATCCGGCGCAGGCGCAGTGCGGGCTTTGGCAGTGCTGCTCTCTTGCGTTTCAGCGTCGGGGCGGGCTGCGGTGCCGTTCTCGGTGGCAGGGTTCTTAGCCATTGGAATCTTCTTTCGTGGTAAAGCGCAGCGGCCGGCTGCCCACCGCGTCAGCGAGGGCAACCGGCCGTCTTCCGGGGCGGGCTACACCTGTTGGACGTTGTCCTTGGCGTCTGCGGCGCGGTACTTCACGTCGTCCACTGCACCCTGGCCTTCGGCCTTGACGTGGTCCGTCGCTTCCATGGCGGTTGCCTTGACATTCTCCATGGCATCCTGTGCCGGGGCCTTCAGGCCCTGGGCAACGTCCTTGGCAGCTTCGGTCAGCTCCGTGGTGAGCGGCTCGGCCTTCGTCTTGAGGGCATCGGCGGCCTCGCGCTCCTTCTCGCTCGCCGGGATCAGCGAGGAGAACAGCATCCCGGCGCCGAAGGCGATCAGGCCTGCAGCGAGTGGGTTGCCCTGCGTCTTGGCGCGGACCTGGCGGGGAGTGTCCCCGATGGCCGTACCGGCGTCCGAAAGGTGGGCTCCCGCACTGCCGGTGCCGGAATGCACCCGGTCAGTGGCGTGCTCAGCTGTTCCCATGACTTTCTCCTTTACTCCGAACACGGCGTCCTTAACCTTGTCCGTCTGCCGGTGGACGATGTTCGACGGGGTGACTTTGTCCGCCACGGCGTCGACATTGGTGCCGAGCCGCGCGCGGGTTGCTTCGATGTCGGCGCGGATGGCGTCCGGGTTTTCACTCATCGTGTGTACCTCGAGCTCTCTTTGTGCCTGGGTCTAGTGGCTGGGTTTAAGGGTGGGAGGTATTTCCTGGAGCGTCTCCGCTGTCTGCGGCATGCCCTTGATCGCGTTCAGCTGCTTACGGCCAACGGATGCCAGGACGGCGGCGACGATGCCCCAGATCACGGCGAGGACGACGGCGGACCAGCCGAGTCCCATGACCGTTCCCAGCGCCCACCAGAGGGCCAGGGAGAGGAACAGGAGGACAAAGTGGCCTGCCACTCCGGCCCCGGCCAACATCCCGCCGCCTTTTCCGGCACGGGAAGCCGACTGCTTCAGTTCGGCCTTGGCAAGTTCCACCTCCTGGCGCATCAGCGTGGAGATGTCCCGCGTCACGTCGCCGAGCAGGTCACCGAGGGAGGTGTTATCCGCTTTGACGTGCGCCGCCTCGGGAGTGGTTTCCGGAAATTGACTGCTCATCGCTGCCCTCCGCGCAGGGGGTCGTCACGGTACGGATCGTCCGCGAGGGGGTCGGTGGCCAGCGGGTCCTTAGCCAGCGGGTCTGCGGCCCACTGGTCCTGCCCGGTTCCCTCGTCCGCCAGCGGGTTGGGCGGGTACGTGTCCTCCGAATAGCTGTCGGCGCCGGTCCGCTCGTCGGTATAGGCGCTGGTGCCGGCATAGCTGCCGGCGCCTGCTCCGGCGACGGACAGGCCGGCCGTGTTGGCATCGGGGGCCGGCATCTGCACCGGCGGCGGGGGAACTGCTGTCCCGGTGTCGGGAACGTAGCCGGGCACGCTGGAAATCGGAGCCCGTGAGGTGCCGCCGCTGAGCGTAGCGCCTGTCGAGTCCGGTGCCCCGGCACTGAGGCTGCGCGTCAGCCTGCCGGCGAGGATTCCGGCTCCGGCCGCCAGCATCAGGAATGTTCCCGGGCGCTGCCGGGCGAATGTCTTCACTTCGTCGAGCAAGGATCCGGGATCCCGGCCTTCCAGCCATGACGCCACAGAGGCGGACCGGTCCGCCGCCTGGCGGATCAGGTCAGTGGCCACGCCGGGCTGATCGGAGGCGTCAGCCATGGTGCGGAGCTCGCCGGAAATCGAGTGGAGGCCCTTGGCCACCTTCTGCTGCTGGGTACCGGCCTGGTCCGTCAGGTCCGTCCTCGCCTGGTGGAACAGATCCTTGGCGTTTGCTTTGACCTCACCGGCGACATTGGCTGCCTCGGCTTTAGCTGTTTCCGCTACGTGCTGGGCGGAGTCTGTCGCCTGATGGGCAACGTCCCCGGCCTCGTGCTTGGCCGTCTCCGTCTTCGACGTGCCTTGCGGTGCCGCGTAGGAGGTGTCATAGGCGGCGTCGGTTTCCGGCGTCGCCGGGACGGCCGTTTGCTCTGCGACCCCAGGGGTGCCGTAGCTACCGTCCTGTGGCCATCGGTTCTCTGTCATCTTCGCACTCTCTTTCCAAGAAGGTCGGCTGCTGATCAAGAACCAGCAATAACTGGCTACTAAATAGTAAGCATGATTACTATCAGATAGTAAGTACCCTTGGTGTATTAGTTTTTTTGGCCCGGAATTTTCCGGCCGGGCCGTCGCCGCGGACTAGCTTCGCGGGGTCAGTGGGGGAGAGCCTTCTGTGCCGCGACCGGCCGTCAGTCCTTCCAGCACCTCCCGAATGGCGTCCACGGAGGACGTGCGCGGCTCCCATCCAAGTACGCCGCGGGCGCGGTGTGTGTCCATGACAGGCGCTCCTTCGGCCATGGCAATCCACCCGGCGTCAGTTGGCTGCAGGCGAAGCCGCCAGCTCAGGTCCACGGCTGCGCGGACGAGTCCGAACGGTATGGGAAGCCACCGCACAGCCTGGAAGATCCGCGCCAGTTCCACCGGCGTGATGACGGGTTCGGCGGCAATGTTGAACGCGCCGGCGGCGCGCCGATCCAGGACGCGCCAATAGGCGTCCGCGACGTCGTCAGCGTGGACTGCTTGAAAGGCCAGCCCGCGAGGTAGGGGAATGATCGGCAGCCTGAGCTTCTGCGGCAGGAGCCGGGGGAGTGCCCGTCCCAGGAAGTACCGTCCGATCTCGCTGCCCGCCTCAGCCTGAAACGTAAGCGCCGGCCGGAGCCGGGCGACGGTGATGGCAGGATTCTCCGCCGCGAAGCGGTCCAGGAGGACTTCCTGTTCAGCCTTGTGCCGGCCGTAGTGGGATTCCCGGATGCCCGTGGCCGGCCAGTCCTCGGCCCGGCGCGTTTCCTTGCCCGAACGGGCGTATGCGCCCACGGAGGATGCGCACACCACGTGGCCCACGCCGGCTTCCCTGGCAGCCCGAAGCACGTTGGCCGTTCCCGTCACATTCGTCCGGTGCAGGGCGGCCAGGTTGTGGTTCGGCTGGAGGAGCCACGCGAGGTGCACCACGGCATCCGCACGGGCGAGGGCCGCACGCAAGGGCGCGCCGTCGTCGTCCGCGATGTCCAGGGCGTGCCATTCCACGCCGCCGTACGGCGGTGCCGCGTGGTTGGGCGGCCTCCGGCCGATTCCCACGATTTCCAGGGTGTCGGGGCGTTCCGCCCGCGCCCGCTGGAGGCGCCGCAGCAGGGCGGTGCCCACATTTCCGCTAGCGCCAGTGATTGCGATCCGCATGCCGCTCCGCCCTTCCAAGAGCTGGAAGCGCCGGCCGACTTTTCGGTTCGGGCCGGCGCGTTGTGGTTCGGCATTAACGCTACCGGCCATTGTTTAATAAGCAAGCTTATGGTTTCCTACTGCTCTAAGTCTTGCCACAGGCTTTCGGTCGCTCCACGGGTAAAGGAACGAACCATCATGGCGGAATCCCAGCAGTCGCCACAGATCCTAAAACCGGAACAACCCCACAGTCATCCGGGCCGGATCCAGCAAACTTTCGAAAACCACCTGGTACTGGATTACCTGGACCTCGCCGAGGCACTGGCAGCGCGCTTCCAGGCCCGCGGGCGTGACAGGGCGGACCTGAACCAGGTCGCCTACCTTGGCCTGGTCAAGGCGGCACGGGGGTTCGATGAGGCCCGCGGGGCCAGCTTCCCGGCTTACGCGGCGCCTACCATCACCGGAGAGCTCAAGAGGTACCTGAGGGACCGGTGCTGGATGGTCAGGCCGCCGAGGCACGTGCAGGACCTGCGGTCCGAACTCCTGCGCGCGGAACCGGCGCTGGCCCAGTCCCTGGGCCGCCCGCCCAGTGCTGCCGAGCTGGCGAGGGAACTGGCGGTTTCCCCCGAGGCCGTGAATGAAGCGACGGCGGCTGCGGCGAGCCTGCACCCGGACTCCCTCGATGCGGTAGACGCCAACACCGATACTGCCCCGCTCGCCGAAACCCTCAGTTCCGGGGAGGACCCGCTGGCCCGCCTCGAGGAATTGATCTGCCTCAACCAGGCCATCCATGAGCTCACCGCGGAGGACCAGGAGCTGCTGTACCGGCGCTATTTTTGCGAGGAAAGCCAGGCCGAGCTCGGACGCCGATTCGGTGTATCGCAGATGCAGGTTTCACGGCGCCTTTCGCGGGTCCTGGTGCAGCTCCAGCGCTTGTTGCAGGACGGGGACTCCCCGGACTGGGGCTCCAAGGAAGGCACGGATCAGAGCAGTCCCAGCCCGCGCAGGGCCGCGAGCACATCCTGAACGCCGACCCCCAGCAACGCCGGGTCCGGCTCATCGGCGAAGACATCCCCGCGGCGCAGGTCCGCGCGGGTCAGCACCACATGCGGGCCCGCCGCCGGCGGCCCCCACCGCTCCGGAGGAGCCGGACCGAACAGGATAACGGACGGCCGGGCGTAGGCAGCGGCCAGATGGGCTGCCCCGGTGTCGGCCGAAACCACGACGCCAGCGTCGGCGATTACCGCGGCGAATTCGGAGAGGCGCTGCCGGCCGGCAACCACAGCTTCGTCCGGCAGCCCCGCCTCGCGGGCCACCCGGAGGGCCCGTTCCCGTTCGTCAGCGCTGCCGGTAAACACCACATTGTGTCCGGCGGCGTTCAGCGCCGAGGCTACTTCGGCAAACCGTCCTTCGGGCCACAGTCGGCAACCGTAGGCTGCGCCAACGTGCACCACTGCCTCCGCCGCGCCGGGCCCGGCCGCCCGCTGGCCGGAAACGCGGGGCCGGTCCAGCCGCAGGTCGAGGGGATCTGCCTCGATGCCGTGCCAGCGCAGGAGCCGGGTCCACCGTTCCCGCTCGTGCATCTGTTCCACCCACGGCGGCCCGCCGACGGCAGGGCTGTGCGCAATCAACCGCCGCGGCCTGATGGCTTGCAGCAAGGCGGTGCTCTCGGGCCCTCGGCCGTGCAGGTTGACCGCGATATCCACAGTGCCCGGCTTCACGGCGAGCGGGGTGTCCAGCGCGGCCGGGAGCAGTTCGAAGCCTCCCACCAGTTCAACGATGTCCTCCAGCCACGCCGGACCCGCATAGACCAGGCGGTGGCCGGGGAAAGCCCGGCGGAGGGCGTGCAGGGCCGGGACCGACACCAGCAGGTCGCCAAGTTTGAGGGCGCGCAACACCAGCAGTGCCGGTTGAACGCAGGACGCCGCCGTGGAATCCGTTGTTGTGGAACCCGAAGCCGTGGAACCCATAGCTGTAACCCTCTCATTTCCGGGCTGATCGGACCCTTGGCTCGGGAGTCTAATCCGGGAAGGTGCTTCCGGGGGCGTTTGAGCAGCCGGTTTGAGGGGAACAGGGTGGGTATGGCAAGTTCCAGCATTCCACCACCCAAGGCCGTGCTCTTCGACCGGGACGGCACCCTGGTCCGCGATGTGCCCTACAACGGGGATCCCCGGCTGGTGGCGCCGATGCCTCGGGCGCGGGAGGTCCTGGCCGGGTTGCGCGGGAGGGGGATCGCCACCGGAGTGCTCAGCAACCAGTCGGGGATTGCCCGCGGTTTGCTCTCCCGCGGCCAGGTGGACAGCGTCAATAGCCGCATCGAGGCGCTCCTGGGTCCTTTTGACGTCTGGGAAATCTGCCCACACGGCACCGAGGACGGCTGCGGCTGCCGCAAGCCTGCCCCGGGGATGATCCTCAGTGCCTGCCGGAGACTCGGTATCCGAGCTGCCGAAGCTGCCTACATCGGCGACATCGGCAGCGACATGGAAGCCGCGGAAGCCGCCGGGTTGAGGGGGATTTTGGTGCCCACCCCCCTCACCCGGCCCCAGGAAGTGGAGGCCGCCCCGGAGGTGGCAGCGGACCTGTCCGCCGCGGTGGCGCTCCTGCTGGGCCCCGCAGCGGGAGGGAACCGTCGATGAACCGGGTACTTGTGGCCCGCCTGGACAGCGTGGGGGACGTGCTGTTGGCCGGCCCCGCTGTTCGGGCCGTAGCCAACGGACGGCGGGCCGATGGGGGCGCCCCGAACGACGTCGTGCTTCTATGCGGCCCGCAGGGCGAAGCGGCAGGGTTGCTGCTGCCGGGCGTGTCCGAAGTACATAGCTGGGCGTGCCCGTGGATCATCCATCCCGCCCCGGCGGTCGCGGGGGAGGACGTGGACCGGCTCGTCACCTTCGTCCGTGATTCCAGGATCGCGGAGGCGGTGATCCTGACCTCTTTCCACCAATCACCCCTTCCCCTGGCGCTGCTGCTCCGGCTGGCAGGCGTAAGCCGTATCACCGGAGCGTCCGTCGACTACGCAGGCGCCTTGCTGGACGTCCGGCTCAGGCCCGGGGAGGACTTTTCCGAAGACCAGCCGGAGGTGGAGCGTGCCCTGGGAATCGCCCGGGCTGCCGGGTTTGTGCTTCCGCCAGGCGATGACGGCCGGCTCCGGGTTGCGGATCCTCCCGATGCCGGCGAACTCGTGGGCGAGGGGCCCTACATCGTGGTGCACCCCGGTTCCTCCGCGCAGTCCCGGGCCTGGCCCCCGCTTCACCATGCCGCCGCCGTTGAGCTCCTCGAAGGCGCGGGCCACCGGGTGGTGGTGACCGGAGGCCCGGGGGAAACCGAGCTGACAGCCACCGTGGCCGGCCCGTCGGGGCTGGACCTGGGCGGACGGACCGACCTGCGGGCCCTCTCCGGTGTCATCGCCGGGGCACGCGCGGTCGTCACCGGAAACACCGGCCCGGCGCATATCGCCGCCGCCGTCGGCACGCCCGTTGCCTGCCTGTTTTCCCCGGTGGTTCCGGCCGTCAGGTGGGCGCCCTACGGCGTTCCGCTTGAACTGCTGGGCGACCAGAACGCGCCCTGCCGGCTGAGCAGGGCGCGCGACTGCCCGGTGCCTGGACATCCGTGCCTGGCATCAGTTTCCCCGGAAGACGTTGTGGACGCCGTGGAGCGGCTCATCAGCGGAGTTTCCTCCCTGTCCACCCGGCGAAAGGTCCGTCAATGAGGATCCTGCTGTGGCATGTGCACGGTGCCTGGACTGATTCGTTCGTCCGCGGACCCCACGAATACCTCCTGCCGGTCCTTCCGGGCGGCGGACCCTGGGGGCTGGGCCGCGCGGGCCGGAACTGGCCGGAATCCGTCCGCGAAGTCGCCCTGGAGAGCCTCGACGCGGGCAGCATCGACGCCGTCGTGCTGCAGCGGCCGGAAGAAATTGCCGAGGTGGGCCGCGCCCTTGGCCGGCAGCCTGGCAAAGAACTCCCCGCCGTCTACCTCGAACACAACACCCCCAGAGGCAATGTTCCGTCCACCGTGCACGCGCTCGCGGACCAGCACGCCATCCCGCTGGTGCACGTCACGCATTTCAACGCGTTGTTCTGGGACAGCGGCTCAGCCGCCACCACGGTGATCGAACACGGCGTGCCTGACCCCGGCTATCTCTACACCGGCGAGTTTCCGGAGCTCGCCGTCGTGGTCAATGAACCCGTCCGCCGCGGCCGGGTCACCGGTACGGACCTGCTCCCGCGCTTTGCGGGGGCCGCCCCGTTGCAGGTCTTCGGGATGGGCGGGGACGAACTTCCCGGGCACACGGGGCTGCCGCCCTCCCGGCTGACCGTCCGCGGTGACCTCGCCACCGCAGAGCTCCACCGGGAACTGGCCCGCTGCCGCGTCTATGTCCACCCGCTCCGCTGGACCTCCCTGGGGCTCGCCCTGCTCGAAGCCATGCACCTCGGACTGCCGGTGGTGGTACTGGCCACCACCGAAGCCGCCCGGGCGGTGCCGCCGGAGGCCGGGGCGATCTCCACGGACGTCGGGGAGCTGGTCCGGCAGGCCCGGGTCCTGGTCAGCGACCCCGGGGAAGCGCGCGCGCGGGGGCTCGCTGCCCGCCAGGCAGCCCTGGAACGGTACAGCCTGGGTCCGTTCCTCGATGCCTGGGACGCCCTTCTTGATGATCTTGTTTCCCCGCGATTCCGGAAATCCCGGATCCTCGTTCCTGCGCACGAAAGGAAGCTCCCGTGAGAATTTCCATGGTTTCCGAACATGCCAGCCCGTTGGCGGCGCTCGGCGGCGTGGATGCCGGCGGCCAGAACGTCCACGTTGCCGCGTTGTCCACGGCGTTGGCCCGGCAGGGCCACCACGTCACCGTGTATACGAGGAAGGACGACGCCGGGCTCCCGCCCCGCGTCCGCATCCTGCCGCGGCTTGAGGTGGTCCACGTTGCGGCGGGCCCGGCGCGCCACGTGCCCAAGGACGGGCTCCTTCCCTACATGGACAGGCTCGCAGTAGGGATCGCGGAGGACTGGGACGGCGGGCAGCCGGACATCGTGCATGCGCATTTCTGGATGTCCGGCCTGGCCGCGCTGGACGCCGTACGCCGCAGCGGAGCGAATGTACCGGTGGTGCAGACCTTCCACGCCCTCGGCACGGTCAAGCGACGCCACCAGGGAGCCGACGACACCAGCCCCCAGCAGCGGCGCTGGCTGGAGCCTGCCGTGGGACGCTCCGCCGACCGGATCATAGCCACCTGTTCGGATGAAGTCTTCGAGCTCAAGGCCATGGGCATCGATACGGCCAAAATATCCATCGCCCCCTGCGGAGTGGACCTGGAGCTCTTCCGCGAAGCAGGGCCTGCCGAGCCCCGGCCGCGCAGCCACCGGATACTCTCCGTCGGCCGGCTGGTTCCGCGCAAGGGTGTGGACCTGGTGATCCGCGCCCTGCCGTTGCTCCGTGATGCCGGGTTCGACGACGTCGAACTCCTGGTGGTGGGCGGCGGCGGAGAAGCGGCGATGGGCGCGGACCCCGAGGCACGGCGGCTCGGTGAGCTGGCCCGGGAACTCGGCGTGGAAAACCAGGTCACCCTCCGCGGCCAGGTGCCGCGGGAGGAGATGCCAGGCATCCTGCGCAGCGCGGATGCCGTGGTCTGCACCCCCTGGTACGAACCTTTCGGCATCGTTCCGCTGGAAGCCATGGCCTGCGGCGTACCGGTGGTGGCTGCGGCAGTCGGAGGACTGACCGACACGGTGGTGGACGGGGCAACCGGCCTGCATGTGCCGCCGAGGGATCCGGCCGCCATCGCGCGCGCCGCCGCCCGGCTCCTTGCCAGCCCGGAGCTCCGGCTGGAACTGGGACGGGCGGGCCTGCAGCGGGCCCGCTCGCGCTACTCGTGGGACCGCGTGGCCGACGAAACTGAGAAGGCCTACCAGCAAGCCCTCGCGGCGATTGCCGCTCCACAGCTTGAACCGATGGAGGGGGCAGCGCTGTGACCACCGAATGGACCCTCCGCGAGGAGGAACTGCCCGTCCTGCCGCCGCACATTGTCCGGCCGCACGTCTTCGCACCAGATCCGGGTGCGGACGGACGCCGGGGCGGAAACACCAGACCGGATTCGGTCCTCGCCGTTCAGGAGCACCTGGACAACGTGATCCCGGCCCTGGAATCCCTGCGCGGCCAGGCGTACCACCTTGCGGCCTGGGGCGAGGAACTGGCCCGCCGGCTGCTGCGCGGCCAGCGGTTGCTCGCTGCGGGGAACGGGGGCTCGGCCGCGGAGGCCCAGCACCTGACGGCCGAACTCGTGGGACGCTTCGACGGCGAACGGGTGCCGTTCTCCGCGATCTCCCTGCACGCCGAGACCTCGGCCGTGACCGCCATAGCGAACGACTATGGCTTCGAGGAGCTTTACGCCCGGCAGGTACGGGCCCACGGGCGCTCTGGTGATGTGCTGATCCTGCTGTCCACGAGCGGAAAAAGCCCTAACCTTTTGCGTGCCGCCGATGTCGCCACCAGGCTGAACATCACGACGTGGGCGCTCACCGGCCCGGCGCCCAACCCGCTGGCGTCCCGCTGCGATGAGGCCGTGACCATCCAGGCGCTGTCCGCCAACGCCCAGGAGGGCCATCTTATTGCGCTGCATGCCATGTGCCGCGCCTTCGACGCGGAGGTGGCCCGGCGCGGCCGGAACGCAGCCTGCACGGGGAGCCTGCCGTGAAGATCGTCGTGGTGGGGGATGTGCTGCTCGACGTCGACATCGACGGCGAGGCCACGCGGCTCTGCCCGGACGCGCCGGTCCCCGTGGTGGACGTTGAAAATGTACGACGGCGTGCCGGCGGCGCCGGGCTTGTGGCCCGGATGCTCGCCGGCGACGGCCACAGCGTCACGCTCCTGACAGTCCTCGCGGACGACGAGGCGGCGCGGCACCTGGAACGGGCGCTCGAGGGCATTACCGTGGTGGCCGGAGCCTCCGGGGCACCCACCCCGGTCAAGACACGGGTGCGGGCGGAGGGCCACCCGGTGGTCCGGTTCGACGAAGGATGCGCCCCGCCGCCGGACCCCGCGGTGACGCCGGCCATGCTGCACGCTCTGGAAAGGGCAGCGGTGATAATCGTGGCGGACTACGGCCGTGGCCTCACCTCCAACGTGGAGCTGAGGTCCGTCCTGGCCACGCTCGCCGGCCGGATTTCCATCGTCTGGGATCCGCACCGGGCGGGCGCGCACCCTGTGCCCGGCGTGGCCGTGGTGACGCCTAATCTGACGGAGGCTCAGACCTTTGCCCGAAACTTCGCCCGTGCTGCGGGCAGCGCGGAAGCCGTAAACGACGATCCCGCGGCACTGGCCCGGGACCTCCGGCTGCGCTGGCAGAGCAAGGCTGTCATGGTCACCATGGGCAGCCAGGGCGCGATGCTGGTACACGGCACCGCCCAGCCGGCATTGCCCATACCGGCGCCCAAAACCACGGTGACGGACCCCTGCGGTGCCGGGGACAGGCTGGCGGCCAGCCTGGCCGTGCACCTGATGGACGGACACACCCTCGACGTCGCGGCCGTGCTGGCGGTCCGGGAGGCCGCCTCCTTCCTGCGGCACGGCGGGGTTGCCGGGCTCGCCGGAGAGCCGAAGCCGGTCAACCTGCAGGGCCGGGACACGGACGCGCTGGCACTGGCCCGCAGCGTGCGCGAAGCAGGCGGGATCGTCGTGGCCACGGGCGGCTGCTTTGACCTGCTGCATGCCGGTCACACCCGGGCACTGGCCGCCGCCCGGAGCCTCGGGGACTGCCTCATCGTTTGCCTGAACTCGGATGAGTCCGTGCGCCGGATCAAGGGCCCCGGACGGCCCATCCTCAACCAGGAAGACCGCGCCGAACTGCTGCTCGCCTTGGAGTTCGTGGATGCCGTGATGGTGTTCGACGAGGACACCCCGGAGGCCTGCCTGGCCGCGCTGCAGCCTGATCTCTGGGTGAAAGGCGGCGACTACGATGTCACGCAGCTGCCGGAAACAGCCCTGGTAGAAAGCTGGGGCGGACGCTGCACCACGGTGCCCTACCACCCGTCGCGCTCCACCACCGACCTCGCCGACGCACTCGCACGCGTCAGCTGAACTTCACAGCGAAAAGCGAAAACGAATGAGAGGAACACCATGACTGACGAGACTTTCCGCGACCCTTCCCGAGGGTCCTTCCGCGCACCTTCCCCGGGGCGGGTCCTGGTGACCGGGGGAGCCTCCGGCCTCGGTGCCGCCGTCGTCGAGGCTGTGCTTGATGCGGGCGGCACGCCGGTGGTGCTGGACCGGGACATCCGGAACGTCGCGGCCGCGAAGGCCTTTGAAGTGGACGTCGCGGACCGTTTGGCAGTCAGTGCGGCGGTCCGGGAGGCAGCCGAAACACTCGGAGGGCTGGACGCCGTGGTGACCGCCGCCGGCATCGACCGCTGCGGCAAGCTGGAGGACGTCCCGGCAGAGGACTGGGAGCAGGTGGTCTTTGTGAACCTGTTCGGCACCGTCTCGGTGGTGCGCGCGGCCCTGCCGTACCTCAAAGCCTCCGGCGGCCGGGTGGTCACCGTGGCGTCAACCCTGGGCAAAAGGGCGCTGCCCGAGGCGTCGGCGTACTGCGCCTCGAAGTTCGGAGTGGTGGGCTTCAGCCACGCGCTTGCAGCCGAAAGCGGGGGTGAGATCGGCGTGACCACCATGATTCCCGGCGGCATGAAGACCCGGTTTTTCGACGATCGCGCGGAAAAGTACAAGCCCCAGGACGACTCCCGCCTGAACGACCCCGCCAACGTGGCGCAGGCCATCCTTTTCGCCTTGTCCCAGCCGAGGGGCTGCGAGGTCAGGGAGATGCTGATCTGCCACGAAGATGAGGGCTCGTGGCCATGAGTAGCCGCACATCCGCGTAGACGTCCTCGGCCCGGACGCCGGCCACCAGTGAACTGTCATGGGCGCAGCGCGGGGCCGTCCAGCCCACTTGGGTGACATCGGCCCCGCATTCCGGGCAGTGCGTCAGCCAGGAGAGGTGCACCCGGTGCAGCGTCCTGCCCAGGGGCCCGGCGTTGATCAGGTTTCCCGCCCAGTAGATCCCCACCGTGGGCGTTCCGAGGGCCTGGGCCAGGTGGCGCGGGCCGCTGTCATTGGCCACCATGACGTCACACCGTGCCAGCAGCGCCGCCAGTGTGCCAAGGTCCGCCTCGCCGGCAATCGGCCGGACCAGGGCTGAACCGGCCCGGTCCACGATCTCGGCTGCCAGTTGCCGCTCGCTGCGGTCACCCGCCACCAGCACCCGGCAGCCGTCGGCGACGCACGCCGCCGCCAGCTCGGCGAAACGGCCGGCCGGCCAGCGCCGCCGCGGGTCGGTGGCACCGGGATGGATCACGACGACGGGCCTCGTCGTCCGCCCGGCACTCCCGGCCCGGCGGCTTGGCACGCCGTCCGGCAGGTCAGCGTCCGGCAGGTCAGCATCCAGCAGTTCACCGGCCCGTGCGGCGAACTGCGGCAGCGGCCGAAGGCTGGCTTCAAGCTCGACGGGCGGCGCCCCGGCGAGTCCCGCCACTTCAAGTGCCCGCAGCGGCTCGTGCTGGTAATACGCGTAAGGCAGGTTGCGCTCCAGCGGAGCGGCGTCGGGAGTTTGCGTGCCCACAGTGTGGCGGGCGCCCAATCGCAGGAGGAACGGGTTGGAGTAGCGGCCTCCGCCGTGCAGCTGGAGCGCCAGGTCGAACTGCTCCCGCTGCATGTCCGCGAAGAAGCTGTCCAGGGCGGCCGGGTCCTCCTCCCCGGGGCGGACGCCGTCCGCGTAGGGCAGGATGCGGACGGCGTCGACGGGCCCGGCGGTTCCCTGTACCAGCGCGGCATGCAGCGGCGTCCCCAGGACGGTCACAGTGGAACCCGGATAGGCAGCTTTGAGCGCGGAAACCGCGGGGAAGGCGAACAGCAGGTCTCCGAGACCGCCCCCGCGCAGCACGGCGATGCGGGCTACGTCCTGGAAGGTGCCGAGGACGGGACCAACACCCCGGCGGGGCCTATCGTCGGCAGTGGTTCCACGCATACCGTCCTCCCCTCCTGCCGCCACGGGGCCGCCGTGCTGTGTGCCGTCTAGTGTGGGGCAACCATAGTTCGGATTGCGGCGCGTGGCTATCGCTGAAGCACGCCCGGCCGATCCTGAGTGGAACGGCAAAACCCGGGCAGCCGGACGGGTGTAAACGGCATGGCACCGGGGTACGGGACTGGTGACAGGGTGCCGGGTCACTCGGCCGGCCCAGCCTCGCAGCCGCCCGGAAGGGTGCCGCGGCCGTCTCTTTGGAAGGAGCTCCATGTCCGCGATTGTCCAGCGCATCCACAACGGCGCCAAAGACCTGATAGTGATCCGCGATCCCCGCACGGGTGAGGAAGTGGGGTCCCTGGCGGAAGCTGAGCCCCTTCACGTTCGCCGGGCGGTCAATGCCTCGCGTGCGGCCCTTCACGATTGGGCCCGCACCCCGCCGGCCGAACGGGGTTCCTGCCTGCGGGCAGCCGCGCGCGCCCTGGCCGAAGCAGCACCGGCACTCGCACGGATGAACAACCGCGAGACCGGACGCCCGGTGGACGAGGCCCTGGCCGGCATCGAGGCGGGCATCGCCACCCTGGAACAGTACGCCGAACTGGGTCCCGTCCACCGCGGGCACAGCCTCAGGGGAAACCCGCTGGCGTCGGATTACACCGTGGCCGAGCCGCGCGGGGTGGCGGTGCTGCTCACCCCCTGGAATGATCCCGTGGCCGTGGCCTGCGGCCTTATCGGTGCGGCCCTGGTCACCGGAAACACCGTGGTGCACAAGCCCAGCGAGCGGTGCCCCCACCTGGGTGCCATGCTGGGAGACGTCCTGGCGACTGCCGTCCCGGCTGGTGTGCTGATTTCGCTGACCGGCGGTTCCGGCGTCGGCGCCCTGCTGGCCGAACAGTCCGGCGTGGATGTGGTGGCGCACGTAGGTTCAAGCGCGGCCGGCGCCCGGATTGCCAAGGCTTCCAACGTGACAGGGGCGCACGTCATCCGTGAAAACGGCGGCAACGATCCGCTCCTGGTCGACGACGACGTCGACCCTGTCTGGGCCGCCGAGCAGGCGGCTGTGGGCGCGTTCAGCAACAGCGGCCAGATCTGCACAGCCGTGGAGCGGATCTACGTGCACCGGGCGGTCGCCGGGCCGTTCTGCGAGGCACTGGAACAGGCAGCCCGCCGCCGGAACCGGAAAGGCAGCCTGGCGCCCCTGGTTGACGTCCGCCTGCGCGACGCGGTCCACCGCCAGGTGGAGAACGCGCTCCAGGCGGGTGCGCGGGCGGTGGAAGGCGGGTCCGTGCTGGCGGGACCGGGTGCGTACTATCCGGCCACAGTCCTGCTGGACTGCACGGCCGACATGGACATCATGGCGGAGGAAACGTTCGGCCCGGTGGCGCCCGTGCAGGTGGTGGACAGTTTCGACGACGGCCTGCGGCTGGCCGCCAAGGGTCGCTACGGCCTCGCGGCGACAGTCCTGACCGGCAGGATCGCGCACGCGCAGGAGGCCATAGCCGCCCTCCCGGTGGGAACCGTGAAGGTCAACGCCGTGTTCGGCGGCGCGCCGGGCGGGGCTGCCCAGCCGCGCGGTGACAGCGGACACGGGTTTGGCTACGGGCCCGAATTGCTGGACGAGTTCACCCGGGTCAAGGTGGTGCACGTGGCGGCCCCGCCCAGCGGCGGCGAAAACGGCCGGCCGTGAGCGCGGCGTCGCCCGGCATGGCCGGTGAGCCTCCCGCCGCGGAAGGTGGCCCCGCCGGCCTGGACGGGCAACGTGCCCTGGCGGACTGGCTGCCCGGGCGGCTGGCCGACATGGGGGCGTCTGTGACGGTGGTCGGAGACGTCATGCTGGATGGCTGGTGGAACGGGTCCATCGCCCGGCTCTGCCGGGAGGCGCCGGCTCCGGTGGTGGACATCAGCCGGCGTGCCTTCGCGCCGGGCGGCGCCGCCAACACCGCCATGAACCTGGCGGCCCTCGGCGCACGCGTCCGCATGGCCGGTGTGGTGGGTTGCGACGACGCCGGCCTGGAGCTGCGCCGCCGCCTCCGTGCCGCCGGAGTCAACGTCAGCCACCTCCAGGAACATCCCGGCATGGTCACCACCACCAAGACCCGGATCAGCAGCGCCGGCCAGGTCCTGTTGCGGTTCGACGACGCCGCGCAGCGCGTTCCGCAGGACGCGCTCGCCGCACTGGCCCTCACGCTGCCCTCCGCCCTGCAGGGGCAGGATGCAGTGGTGGTGTGCGACTACGGACTGGGCGCCCTGGCCGGTCCGGTCCGGGCAGCCCTGGTGGCTGCGCTGCGCGGCCGGACGGGCCCGCCGCTGACGGTGGTCGATGCCCACGATCCCCGCCCGTGGGCTGTCCTGCAGCCGGATGTGGCTACGCCGAATGCGCTGGAAGCCGCCGGGATGCTGGGCATGACGTTGCCCGGCGGGGCGGACCGTGCGGATTCCCTGGCAGCCCGCCGCGACGAGCTGGCTGAAGCCGCCGGTGCACGGGCTGTGGTGGTCACCCTGGACCGGGACGGCACGCTGCTGCTGCCCGCCGCGGGCGATAGCCACCGCACCTGGGCCAGGCCGGCCAAGGAGAAGCAGGCCTCCGGCGCGGGGGACACCTTCGTGGCCGCACTGACGCTTGCCCGGGCGTCCGGGCTGCCTCTGACCACCAGTGTGGACTTCGCCCAGGCCGCGGCGGACGTGGTGGTCCACCACCCGGGAACGTCGGTCTGCAGTTCGGAGGACCTCACCCGTTACCTGGCAAGTTTCGCCGACACTGCACTCAGCGCCGATGAACTGGCCCGCCACGTCGAGGGCGACCGCGCCGAGGGGCGCCGGATCGTGCTCACCAACGGCTGCTTCGATGTGCTGCACCGCGGCCATACCCGCTACCTCAACCAGGCCAAACAGCTTGGCGACATCCTGGTGGTCGCGTTGAACACGGACGAGTCGGTGCGCCAACTGAAAGGGCCGGACCGGCCCATCAACTCCGTGGCCGATCGCGCAGCCGTGATCGCGGCACTCAGCTGTGTCGATTACGTGACCGTCTTCGACACACCCACTCCCATCCCGCTGATCGAGAAGATCCGGCCGGAAATCTACGCCAAGGGCGGGGATTACACGCCGGAGATGCTTGCTGAAACGGAAGCGGTGGAACGATTCGGCGGTGTGGTGACCATCCTGGACTACGTCCCGGACCAGTCGACTACCGGCGTCGTGCAGCGGATCCGCAACGGTGAGGGAGCCGCAGTGGGGGAGGCACCGGTCAACTAGGGTTGAGGCATGAGCAATGCGGTGGCCGGCTAGATGGCACGTAAGGGCCGGTCTGCCGGCAGGAACGCTGAACGTTCGACGCCGGGAGTAGTGGAAGTGCCCAAGGGAACCCGCCCAAACGGTCCGGTTGAGGGCGTGTACTACATCGACACCGGGGACTGCGAGCTGATCGCGGACCAGGACAATTCGAACGGCTGGCTCCTGCGCATCAACGGCGTCATGAGCTCGCACATCGACCTGGCGGATCCGCTCTTCCTTGATTTTGAATACATGCGGTGGATGTCCGCGCTGGTCGAATCCCGGTGGCCCCGGGAGGGCAGGCCGAAGCTGCGGGCGCTCCACCTGGGCGGAGGTGCGTGCTCGCTGGCGCGCTACTTCCATGCCGCGTACCCGGAAGCCCGCCAGGTGGTAGTGGAGCTGGACGGAAAGCTGGCGGAGTACGTCCGAGGCTGGTTCGACCTGCCCAAGGCCCCGCTGCTGCGGCTGCGTGTGGGCGAAGCGCGTGAGGTCACCGAGTCGCTCACGCCCCAGACCCGCGACGTGGTCATCCGCGATGTGTTTGCCGGGGCGCTCACTCCACGGCCGCTGACCACGGCCGAGTTCAACGAGCATGCCAGGCGGGTGCTGGCCCCGGGCGGGATCTACGTGGTGAATTCCGGGGACGCTCCGGACCTGAAGAACGCGCGCGAGGACGCCGCCACCATCGCAGCCGTCTTTGAGCACACCCTGATCATCGCCGACCCCGCCATGCTCAAGGGGCGCCGGTACGGCAACATGGTGATGGCCGGCAGCGACCAGCCGTTCGACGACGACCCCCGGCTGGCCCGCAGGCTCCTGGGCGGCGGCGTCCCGGCCCACATCTGGGATGACGCCAAGGTACGTGCTTTTGCCGCCGGCGCAGCCGTCCGCCACGATCCGGCACCGCATTCGCCCGGCGCGCCGGACCAGCAGCCGGGCTCGCATTAGGACATCCGGCCCGTTCCCGCAACAAACGCGCAAGGCCGGTGCAACAAAGGGCGCGGCAAGCGCAAAGTTGCCTCAAGAATCGGCTTTCGGGGCTATTTTTTGCTTTTGGGCCCTACGGGCGTTGTAAGTTTGTGGAAGCTCTCCGCTTTCCCCCAAGACCGGAGGGCAGGAAGCCTCCGCGCTTGAGTCCCTGACTCGCGCGGGGGCTTCCTTCATTCCTGCCGGATGCCTCCGCCGGGAGTTGTGCCCCCGCCGGGAAGTTCGGCACCGGAGAGGATGTCCGCGGCGATGGTGTGAAGCTTGCTGTCGCTGGCCTGAGCGGCCAGGTGCAGCAGTTCCATGGCCTGGTCCCTGCTGCTGCGGTTCTGGACCATGATCAGCGAAACGGCGGCGTCGATGACAGCCCGCGATTTGAGGGCTGACCGGAGGTGCTCCGGATAGATCTCCGCAGGATGGACCCGGAGCGCGAGGCGGAGGATCCGGGAAATGGAATCCGTGTGCTCCTCGACGGAGGCGATGGTGGCGGCGTCGAAAGCGTCGGTGCTCCGGGCATAGCAGTTCAGGGCAGCAGCGGCGCCGGGGTCGGTGCGGATGGGGACCGCCAGGACGGAACGGATGCCTTCTCCCGAAACGGCCCGGGCGTAATTCTCCCACCGGCTGTCATTTCCCAGGTCCGGGACCAGGACCGTGTGCTGTTGCCGGAGGGCTGTCAGGCACGGACCGTCGTCGTAGGCGTACTGCTTCTCGTCCATCCGCAGCGCCTCGTTGTCGCTGCTGGCCACCGTTGCGGGGCTGCCGTCGCGCTCTACCGTGATGGCGCACAGCATGGGGTTCAGTCCGCCCAGGCGGGAGGCCGAAATAGTGGTCAGGCCCAGGAGGAACTCCGCGAAACCCGGGCTTTCCAGCAGCAGGTCCTGGAGCTGCTCAGGACTCGGAGCGTCGCCTGTGCCGGGAGCCATGACGGCCTCGATCCTAGAAAGCCGGGCCCTTGGGGCCGGGCAAGAGCGGCGGACTCTTGGTCGCCCGCAGCCACGATGGTGGACATCCACAGATTCGACGCGCTCACACCAGCGAAGGCTCTCCGACATCTCCTGCTTCTGACACTACGCCGTGCCGGGGGTCATGAACATAGGCCCTAGCTCCTGCCTAGCAGGTGTTCCCGGTGCTCCACTGTCTGGTCCCGCAGCGCCTGCACCACCGCCGCCACAGCCGGCCGCCGCATGGAGTCGGGCCGCAGCACCATCCAGTAGGGGAGCCGCTCGGAGAAAGCATCCGGAAGCAACCGGACCAGGTCCGGGTGCAGGTCGCCCATGAAGCAGGGCAGGAAGCCGATGCCCGCACCGGCGCGGGTCGCTTCGACATGGACAAACACGTTGGTGGAGCTCAGTCCGTCCTTCATGGCCGGGACGAGCCTGCGCGGGGCGTCGAGGTCGTCCACTTGAAGCATGGAGTCCACGAAGTAGACCAGCGGATGTTCCGTCAGCTCCTCCACCGTTGCCGGTGTCCCGTTTTCGGCAAGGTAAGCCCGGGAGGCGTACATGCCCAGCACGTATTCGCCCAGTTTGAAGGCCTCGGCGCGGTGCACCTGGGGCTCGCCCACCACCACCTCGATGTCCAGCCCGGAGCGCTGCTGCAGGGCCCTGCGGGTGACGGTTACGATCTCCACGCTGAGTCCCGGATGCTTGCGCCGCAGTTTCGCCACCGCCGGCGCGGCGACGTAGGCGCTGAAGCCGTCCGTGGCCGTCATGCGGACAACTCCCGTGATGGGGTCGGGCGCCTGGCCGGGCTTGCCCAGGCTGCGCACGGCCTTCTCCACCTGCTCGGCCACCATCACGGCCTCTGCGCCCAGTTCCGTGAGTTCCCAGGCGCCGGCGGCGCGGGAGAGGACGCGGCCGCCCAGCGTTTTCTCCAGTGCTGCTATCCGGCGCGAAACGGTGGTGTGGTTCAAGCCCAGGGCCTGCGCCGCCGTCGTGAATTTGGCTGACCGCGAGACGGCCAGCAGGACGAGGAGGTCATCAGGATTAGCTTCCATATCTGCAATTCTGCACACAACGAGTGCCGGTTTGGCCATTGAATCGCGGAGTTTCTGCGGCAATACTCATCTGAGCCCATTCAGTGCTGTGGATCACAGCGCGTGTCACCGTGGACACTAAGGAGAACCAACATGAGCGTAGAACAACGCTCTGCAACACCGGCCGCTTCCGCCCCAAAGGGCGCCGGCCTGAAGAAAATCGTCGCAGCCTCCATGGTTGGCACCGTAGTGGAATGGTACGAATTCTTCCTCTACGCCACTGCAGCAACCCTGGTGTTCGGAAAGTACTTCTTCCCGGCCACCGGCAATGAGCTGGACGGCATCATCCAGGCCTTCATCACCTACGCGGTCGGCTTCGTGGCCCGCCCGCTCGGCGGCATCGTCTTCGGCCAGATCGGAGACAAGCTGGGCCGCAAACCCACCCTTCAGCTCACCATCGTGATCATCGGTGTGTCCACCTTCCTCATGGGCTGCCTCCCAGGCTTCGCTGAGATCGGCTACCTTGCCCCGGCACTCCTGGTGTTCCTGCGCTTCATCCAGGGCTTCGCGCTGGGCGGCGAATGGGGCGGCGCCGTGCTGCTCGTCGCCGAGCACAGCCCCAACGAGTCCCGCGGATTCTGGTCCAGCTGGCCCCAGTCCGCCGTTCCCGTAGGCAACCTGCTGGCCACCCTGGTCCTGTTCATCATGTCCAACGTCCTCAGCAGCGCCGACTTCCTCAGCTGGGGCTGGCGCGTGGCGTTCTGGCTCTCCGCGGTGATCGTGTTCGTGGGCTATTACATCCGCACCAACGTCTCCGAGTCGCCCATCTTCCTCGAAGCGAAAGCCCGGTTGGAGCAGGAGCAGGCCGTCAGCTTCGGCGTCGGCGAGGTCATCCGCAAGTACCCCAAGGGCATCCTGCAGGCCATGGGCCTCCGGTTCGCGGAAAACATCATGTACTACCTCGTGGTCAGCTTCGCGATCGTGTACCTCAAGAGCGTCCACAAATACGACACGTCCTCGCTCCTGCTGGCACTGCTGATCGCCCACCTCATCCACTTCCTGGTCATCCCGCAGGTGGGACGGCTCGTGGACAGCTGGGGGCGGAAGCCCGTGTACCTGGTGGGCGCCATCACCGGTGCCACCTGGCCGTTCTTCGCTTTCCCCATGTTCGACACCAAGAACGCCGTGGTCATCGTCCTGGCAGTGACCATCGGCCTGTGCCTGCACGCGTTCATGTACGCGGGCCAGCCGGCCCTCATGGCGGAGCTCTTCCCCACCCGGATGCGCTACGCAGGTGTGTCGCTGGGCTCGCAGGTCACCTCGATCTTCGCCGGTTCGCTGGCGCCGCTCCTGGCCACGCAGTGGCTCAAGGACACCGGATCGTGGGTCCCCACCGCCATCTACCTGGTGGTGGCGTGTGCCATCACCACGGTGGCAGTGTTGAGCCTCAGGGAAACCAAGGGCATTGCCCTCGAGGAAGTTGACCGGGCCGACGCCGAGCGCGAAGGCCTGGCGGTAGCAGCCGCACGTTGAGCTACTGGATTGTGGCCGGCTCCAGCCCTGCTGGAGCCGGCTGGCCCGTTGAATCATTTGAACAGGAAGGCTGGTTATGGAACACACGCTGAACGGCCGCAAGGCACTGGTCACCGGAGGAGCCGGCGGGATCGGCGCAGCCAGTGTGAGGGCCCTGGCCGCACGGGGCGCCAAAGTGGTGATCGCGGACGTGGACGAGGCCGCTGCGGCAGCACTCGCCGATGAAGTCGGCGGTACGGTCTGGGCGGTGGACCTGCTGGACGTGGATGCCCTGGCAACCACCAGCCTGGACTGCGACATCCTGGTCAACAACGCCGGAATCCAGCGCATCAGCCCTATTGAGGACTTCGATCCGGCTGATTTCCGCCGGCTCATCACCCTCATGCTGGAGGCGCCCTTCCTGCTGATCCGGGCGGCGCTGCCACACATGTATGCGAACAACTTCGGCCGGATCATCAACCTCTCGTCGGTGCACGGGCTCCGGGCCTCCCCGTTCAAGAGCGCCTACGTTTCCGCCAAGCACGGTCTTGAAGGGCTGAGTAAGGTGACGGCGCTGGAGGGCGGGGCTCACGGGGTCACGTCCAACTGCATCAACCCCGGCTACGTGCGCACGCCCCTGGTGGAGTCGCAGATCGCCGACCAGGCCAAGGTCCACGGCATCCCCGAATCCGAGGTGCTGGCCAAGATCATGCTCACCGAGTCCGCCATCAAGCGGCTGGTGGAGCCGGAGGAGGTCGCATCTCTGGTCGCCTGGCTCGCCTCGAACGACGCCGGCATGGTCACTGGAGCCAGCTACACCATGGACGGCGGCTGGTCGGCGCGGTAGTTTGCTGCCGCCCGCAGTTGCGGGCGGCCCGGACATGTTCCGCGTGCTCGCTCGTTCCTCGCTTAGACGCACGCTTCCACATGCCCGATGCCGCTCGCTTCCAACTGCGGGCGGCCCTAACTAGTGCTTTGTGCCTGTCAAGGCGAGGGTGCCTCCGAGGGCGATCATCATTGCTCCTCCTGTGGTGCTCAGTGTGGAAATGCGCTTGGGAGAGCGGGCGAACCACTGGCGGGCCGTGCCCGCTGCCAGCGCCCAGATGCTGTCCGACACCAGCGCGATCAGCAGGAACACGGCCCCGAGGCTGGCCAGCTGCAGCGGGATCCCGCCAGCGGAGTACTCCACGAACTGGGGCAGCACCGCAACGAAGAACACCAGTGACTTTGGGTTGGTGGCGCCCACGATGAATCCTTGCCGGAGGACACGGAAAGTGGAGGCGGAGCGGGAGGGATCGGCCGCCGTCGTACTTCTCCCCTGGTGCCTGATGGCCTGGATACCGAGGAACACGAGGTAGGCGGCACCGGCGAATTTGACGATGGTGAACAGGAGTACTGACTGTGCCAGCGCAACACCCACACCGAGCGCCACCGCAGCGATCTGCGGAACCATTCCGAGCGCGTTTCCCAGGACGCTCAGCAGACCGCCCTTGCGGCCCAGGGCCAGGCTGCGTCCGATGACGAACAGCACGCTGGGCCCGGGGACGGCGATCAGGACGGAGGCTGCCACAGCAAATGTCAGCAGATTGCTAAGCGGAACCATGACTGATTCTAGCGCCGGCGGGCGGCCGGGAACCGGCCGCCCGCCCCGAAATCCTGGGCCGACGTCCACTCCTGGTGATCTACTCCGGCGTCCTCACCTGGCGGTAGTCGTAGTAGATCACCTCGGGCACCAAATCGGGGTGGGCGTCAGCGGCCGTCCGCAGGCCCAGCGACGAGCCGCGGATCACGGCCACCACGCCCAGCCTGCGGCCGTTGAACGGGTCGTCCCCGAGCACAACGTCGCCGATCTTGAAAGGCACGGTGGCCGTACGCACTTTCTCCGCAGCGTCGCTGAGCCAGGAGATCAAGCGGCGCCTGTCACGGGGGAGGGTAGGCCGGGAAGCTGGAAGATCCTTCATCAAAACCACTCCTTTGCAGTGCCTGGACCGGCAGGACGTGCAGGCGGTCCGGAAGCTGCAGCAGAAGGTTCGATAGTCCGGCCTGCGCCTGCTGTCTAACCTAAAGGCCAAACCCCACGCGTCGCATGCGTAACTCCTACCCCTTCTGTACCGTCCAACACTCGGAATTTTTTAGGGACTACTTGCCCGGTTCCGCGTGGCTCGGCGCCGTCTCATCCACCAGTTCGGCACGGGCGCGGCCATGGCCGCGGACCCAAACCCGGTAGGCCAGCACCAGCACGCCCAGCCACACCGCGCCCACGTAGAGGGCAACACGGGAGTCTTCGAACGCACCCAGGATCGCGATCACCACCGCCATGAATGCGATGGTCAGGACGGAGGCCGCGGGCCACCAGGGAGACGGGAATTCCGACGCCGGCAGCCCCTTGCGGGCGATCTCCCGTTTCATGGCCACATGGGATGCCAAGATCATGACCCACACCCAGACGGTGGCGAAGGTTGCGATTGAGGCGATCAGCAGGAACACGTCCTCCGGCATGACGGCGTTCAGGACCACGCCCACCAGCAGGACGACAGCCATCATCACAACAGTCATCCACGGCACACCGTTGCGCGAGACCTTGCCGAAGCTGGCTGGTGCGTGGCCCTGCCGGGCCAGTCCGAAAAGGATGCGGCCCGCACCGAATATGTCGCTGTTGATGGCGGACAAGGCAGCAGTAATGACCACGGCGTTGAGGATGTGCGGGGCGGCGGGAATGCCGAGGCCGCTGAAGATCTGGACGAAGGGGCTGCCGTTGGTGCCCACCTCGTTCCAGGGGAACAGGCTCATCAGTACGGCGAGGGTCAGCACGTAGAACAGCAGCACCCGCACGGGCACGGTGTTGACCGCCTTGGGAATGACGTTTTTGGGGTCGGCCGCTTCACCGGCGGTGACGCCGATGGTCTCGATCCCGCCAAAGGCGAACATCACGACGGCGAACGAGGCCAGGAGCCCTTCGAAGCCGTTGGGGAACAGGCCCCCGTGCTCCACCAGGTTGCCGATCCCCGGTGCGACGGTGGCCCCGCCTGCCTGGAAGCCGAAGATGATGATGGCTGCACCGCCGGCGATCATGGCGATGATGGCCACGACCTTGATCAGCGAGAACCAGAACTCCAGCTCCCCGAACACCTTGACGCTGAGCAGGTTCAGGGCGGCCAGGAAGAAGATGATGGCCAGGACCCAGATCCACCTCTCCACGTCCGGAAACCAGAAACCCATGTAGATACTGAAGGCCGTGACATCGGCGATGGCCACGATCGCCATTTCAAACACATACGTCCACCCGGTCACGAACCCGGCCAGGGGGCCGAGATAACGGCTGGCGTACTGGCCGAAGGAGCCGGATACGGGGTGCCGCACGGCCATCTCGCCGAGTGCCCGCATCACCATGAACACGGCGGCGCCGCCGATCATGTAAGCCAGGAGGACCGCCGGGCCGGCCTTCTGGATGGCGGAGGCTGAGCCGTAGAACAGGCCCGTGCCGATGGCCGACCCCAGGGCCATGAAGCGGATGTGGCGAACGTTGAGTCCGCGGTTCAGGACGGCGTCGACGGCGGTGCCCGCAGCGGCGCGGACAGTGCCTCCGGCGGTGCCGGGGGCCGTGGTGGTGTTTTCGGGAGCCGCCGCTTTGGCTGCTGTTGGAGCTTGTTGCATGCGAATACCTTCTCGTCATTGGGAGGGGGATCGCTATCCAGCAGACCATTTTCGCGCCCTACGTGATGAGCCTCACGGAGGTTTGGTGTCTTTCATTTCAGACTGTTTGTTGAACCTCCGGGATCTTTGCCAACGGCCGGGGCCGGGAGTGTCTCGCCTGGCCCGAACGGACAGGGGGGCCCGCGGAGGCGCCATGAGCGGCGCCATCAAGAAATGTCGGTGCCTCCTGGGATGCTTTGGATATGGAAAGCAGTGCAGCTGTGGAGACGATGGAGGCCGTTGAGGCATCCATCGCTGTGCTGGCCGCTTGTGTCGGCCGCGGGGCGGGCAACCCGGGCTCCACCGGTGACGACCCCCTTCGGGAGCAGGCGGATGCGTGCCTGGACGGGCTGGCTGCGGCGGCGCGGGTGGAAGCCGGGATGGCAGCCCTGAAAGTGCACCTCGCTGCTGGATACGCCCGTGCTGCCAGAGCCATGGCGCCGCCCGCCCTGTCCCCGCAGGAACACACCGTGCAGGACATGGCCGTGACCGCTGAGGTGGCGTGTGTCCTGACCGTCAGCGAACGCACCGCCGGTGCCCTCCTGGCGGAAGCCCATGCACTAACCACCACGCTGCCGCTGACGTTGTCCGCGCTGCAGTCCGGCAGCATTTCCTGGCAGCATGCCCGGGTGATGGTGGACGAAACCGACAACCTCGACGAAGCGGGGGCTGCCGGACTAGAGGCACACTTCCTGGACCCGGATGCGCCTTCCGCTGCGCGCGGCTGTCCTGTCGGCGGCCTAGTCCCGGCCCGGTTCCGGGCGAAGGCCCGTACGTGGCGGGAACGGCACCACCCGGTCAGCATCGAAAAACGCCATAGTCGCAGCGCCGCCGACCGCCGGGTGCAATACACGCCGGATCGCGACGGCATGGCCTGGCTCTCCGCGTACCTGCCCGCCAGCCAGGCAGCGGGCGTCTGGGACCGCATCACCACAGCTGCAAGATCCCTCCAGGGAGCTGACGAGGCCAGGACCCTTACCCAGCTCCGCGCCGACGTCGCCGCGACCTGGCTCCTCACTTCAGGCCTCGAAACTGCAGCCAACTCAGCGGCTGGAGAGTTGCCTTCCCCTGCAGCGCAGGTTCTCATTACCGTTCCAGCGCTTTCGCTGCTGGGACTGACCGAGGAACCTGCCATGCTGGATGGGTACGGGCCGGTCCCGCCGTCCATGGGGCGAGCCCTGGTCGCCGAAGGGGCTTCGTCGTTCCTGAGGGTGCTGACTGACCCCCGTGATGGTGCGCCGTTGGAGATCGGCCGGACGAGCTACCGCATCCCCAAAGCGCTGCGGCAGTGGCTGCGGCTGCGGGACGGGAAATGTCCGTTCCCCGGCTGTAACAACCAGTCACTGGACAATGATGCAGACCACCTCCTCGCCTGGGATGAAGGCGGGCCCACGGGGATCAGCAACCTCGGCCAACCGTGCCGCAAACACCACCGACTCAAACACGGCACTGCGTGGACACCCGCCGGCGCCGGAACCCATGAACCGCCCGGCTGGACTTCACCCATGGGCCGCCACTACGCCAGCGAACAACCAGACTGGGAACCACCCCTCTGGCTAGCCGAGATCCTGGCCATGGCCACCAGTCGTGATCCAGGCGACCCCGACCCGGGCAGACCCGACCCGGGCACATTGGAGCCGGGCGCGCTGTGTTCAGGCATGCCCGACTACTTGGACGAACCGCCACCCGAAGTCGATCTGACGGACCATCTGCTAGCCGAGGACCCTTTCAAGGACTGGGAGCTCTTCCTGGCCTACGACTCCTGCGCGGCTGCACAGGAGAGTGCCGCACCGGGGAGTGCTGCATGGGAGAGTGCGGCCGGTCTCCTTTGTCTTGAAGAGCGTTGGGCGATGGACTCATATGCGGCGCCCTAGGTTTCTCGACGGAAACCTCGGGTAAGTTCCCCCGCAGCCACTGCGGTTGCAGAAGCCGCGGCCCAGGCTGAAAAGGACGCGTGGTCCTCGACCTGGCAGGCCAACGTGACCAACGCTCCGACGTCGTCCGTGGTGAGCTTTCCGCCCGACGCCGGCACGGCGTCCCGATACGTGCAGCGCGCGGCGGCCACAACGATGCGGGCGCCGGTGGCGCTGGCCAACGTCGGCAGGGGTACTGCCGCGCCGGAGCCCGCCAAACGGGCAAGCTACGCGGCGGACGTCAGCGGTAGCCGCTGGCGTCCGCCGGGCGCCCCGCTTCCTGGACCTCAACCAGATAGCGCCAGCAGTCCGGCCGTGAACCGTCGATATCGGTGAAGCCGTACTCCAGCGCCAGGCCTCCGGACGAGAACGAGCCACCGGTGCGACCATGCACGTTCGGGTCCGCCGCCAACGCCGCAACGGCGCGGCCCACAAAGCGCGGGCTTTCGGAGATAGCGGCGAAATGGGGCTGGACGGCCGCAGCATCCCGCCAGTTCTCTTCGGTGACGCCGAAGTGCTCCAGCATCATTTCGGAGCGCATCCAGCCCGGCGTGAGGGCCACGGCGGTGCAGCCGAACTGCTTGAGTTCCTCCGCCTGGCTGAAAGCGAGCCGCAGCACCGCGTTCTTGGCGAGGTCGTAGAACGTCGACACCCGGTAGTGCCCGGCGTTGTACTCGCGGGTGCCGTCGGTCATTTCCACCACCAGGCCGCCGGGGTTCCGGATGAGCAGCGGGAGCGCGAAATGGCTGGTGATCAGGTGCGTATCGACGGCAGTGTGCAGCATCAGCAGGCCGGAATTCAGGTGGTGGGCCCACACCGGAGCGTCCCATTCGATGAGTTTTTCCCCGCCCCAGATGTCGTTGACCAGAATGTCCAGGCGTCCGTGTTCGTCATCGATACGCTGCACGAGCGACTGTACGGCCGCCGGGTCCAGGTGATCCACCGCTACGGGAATGCCGACTCCTCCGGCGGCATTGACCTGCACGGCCGTTTCCTCGAGGGTCTCCGGCCGGTTGTAGTCGGACCTGCGGCCTCCGGCGCTGCGTCCGGTGCAGTACACGGTGGCGCCCGTTTCGCCGAGGGCGACGGCGGTGCCCCGACCGGCGCCCCGCGTGGCCCCGGCCACCAGCGCGACTTTTCCTGCCAGCGGTTTGGTCATGGCTGCGTTCCTAGGCATTCTGCTGGACGCTCAGCACAATGATGGCGGCGTTGATGCCGAGGGCAATGAGCCACCACTTGTTGAAGGTCAGCAGGAGCCGCGCGGTTGAGAGGGCTGCCCCGGTGATGGTTGCTGGCGGCCACCAGGATGCCCCGCCAATGAGTCCGAGGCCGCCGGCCGCCAACACAACTGCGGCCGCAACGGCCATGGCGGCCGCAGTGTGCCTGACATTGCCGGCGAAGGGGGAGTGGCCGGCGTCGAAGGGTGCCTTAGGATCGGCCTTCGGCAGCCAGATGGCGAGGTGGATCAAGCCGTGGGCAACCAGGAAGAGCCCGGCAATCCAGACCATCGTGGCCTCCTCGCAACAGTGCGTGGACTCCATCGAAGCACCGGGCGGGAGAAGTGGCATAGGGGCGGAAGTCCCCCGGCCGGTCCCAGGCCGGTCCCTGGCCGGTCCTCGCCCTCACGCATGTCTGGTATCCCGGACGGCAAAGTGGTTCGATTGCCGTATGCGGTGTCGCGCAGGGAACACGCTTAAGTACGGGATACCGGACACCCTTTGATCCGGCGCGAACGATGGAGGAAACATGGCGGACGGCGAAGCGCCCGCACGGACAGCGGCAAAGGCGCCCGCGAAGGTGTCGTCGAAAGTCCCGGCGGCGGAAAATACTTTGCGTATTCTCAAACTCCTGGCCTCCAAGCGCGGGCCGATGGCGGCGTCGAACATAGCCACGGCCCTGGGGTTGCCGCGCTCAAGCGTCTACCACCTGCTCGGCGTCATGGAGGCCAACGGCTTCGTGATGCACCTGCATGAGGAACAGCGGTACGGGCTGGGCATCAGCGCCTTCGAACTCAGCTCCGCGTATTCGCGGCAGGAGCCGCTGTCCCGGATCGGCCGGCCGATGCTCGCCTCGCTGGTGGACGTGGTGGGGGAAAGCGCTCACCTGGCAGTGCTGCACGGCCGCGATGTGCTGTACATCGTGGAGGAACGCGCCAAGAACAGGCCGTCCCTGGTGACCGACGTCGGCGTCAGGCTGCCCAGCCACCTCACGGCCAGCGGGCGGGCCATCCTCGCGGCACTGCCCAAGTCGCAGGTCCGTGCGCTGTACCCGAATGCCGCCGCCTTCACGGCCCGGCACGACGTGGAGGGCGCCATCATGAAGTATTCGGCGCTTTCCTCGCACCTGGATCAGGTCAGGCAGCGCGGCTATGCCACCGAACACGGCGAGGTTACGCCAGGGTTCGGCTCGATTGCCGCCGCAGTCACGGACCACGTGGGATGGCCGACGGCGGCAGTCGCCGTCACGTTCCTCGAGGACAAACTGCCGGCGGACCAATGGCCGGCCCTCGCTGCCCGCGTCCGGAAAGTGGCGGACGAACTCTCCGTCCGCATCCACGGCCGCCCCGCGAGCTAGTCCGCGAGGCTAGTCCGCAGCCCGGCCCAACCAGCTCGCCGTTAACGTCGTCAACCGCGCTTTCCGCGACGCTAGTTGCCAGCCACTCGGGCACGGGGCGCGCGTCTGGAATACCGGACAGCACCCTTCCGAAAGCCCTGTTTCCGCGCCCGCCGACAGGCTTTAGTTGATACAGAACCTCTTCCCCCGAACCACCCGAAACAACGAAGGAGCGCCCCCATGGCACCCGCCGATTTCACCACCGGTGCCCGCCCGGTCAAAGCAGCCCGCGGCACCGAGCTCACCGCCAAGAGCTGGCAGACGGAAGCCCCGCTGCGCATGCTCATGAACAACCTGGACCCTGAGGTGGCCGAGCGCCCTGACGACCTGGTGGTCTACGGCGGCACCGGCCGCGCGGTCCGCAGCTGGGCCGCGTTCGACGCCATCACCCGCACCCTGGAAACCATGGAAAAGGACGAGACCCTGCTGGTTCAGTCCGGCAAGCCGGTAGGTGTCTTCCGCACCAACGAATGGGCGCCGCGCGTGCTCCTGGCCAACTCTAACCTCGTCGGCGACTGGGCCAACTGGCCCGAATTCCGCCGCCTCGAGGCCGAGGGCCTCATGATGTACGGCCAGATGACCGCCGGCTCCTGGATCTACATCGGCACCCAGGGCATCCTGCAGGGCACCTTTGAAACCTTCGCCGCGATCGCCCGCAAACTCACAGGGGACGAGAACGGCACCCTCGCCGGCACGCTGACCCTCACGGGCGGCTGCGGCGGCATGGGCGGCGCCCAGCCCCTCGCCGTCACCCTGAACGAGGGCGCCTGCCTGATTGTCGACGTCGATGAGACCCGCCTGCGCCGCCGCGCCGGCAAACGCTACCTTGACGAGGTGGAAACGGACCTCGACGCCGCGATCGCCAAGGTGCTCAAGGCCAAGGAAGAGCGCCGCGGCTGGTCCGTGGGCTACGTCGGCAACGCGGCCGAGGTCTTCCCGGAGATCCTGCGCCGCCACAACGCCGGCGAGCTCACCGTGGACATCGTCACGGACCAGACCTCCGCGCACGATCCGCTGAGCTACCTGCCCGAAGGCATCACGGTGGAGGAATGGCACCGCGAGGCCGCGGCCGACCCCGAAGGCTTCACCAAGAAGGCCCAGGCCTCGATGGCCAAGCACGTCCAGGCCATGGTGGAGTTCCAGGATGCCGGCGCCGAGGTCTTCGACTACGGCAACTCCATCCGCGACGAGGCCCGCAAGGGCGGCTACAACCGCGCCTTCGAATTCCCCGGCTTCGTCCCGGCCTACATCCGTCCGTTGTTCTGCGAAGGACTTGGCCCGTTCCGCTGGGTGGCCCTCTCCGGTGACCCCGAAGATATCCGCGTCACCGATGAGGCCATCAAGGAACTGTTCCCGGAGAACAAGCACCTGCACCGCTGGATCGACGCCGCCCAGGAGCGGGTCGAGTTCGAAGGCCTGCCGGCCCGCATCTGCTGGCTGGGCTACGGTGAACGTGCCAAGGCCGGCCTGCTGTTCAACCAGCTCGTCAAGGAAGGCAAGGTCAAGGCGCCCATCGTGATCGGCCGTGACCACCTCGACTCCGGCTCCGTCGCCTCCCCGTACCGCGAGACCGAGGCCATGGCCGACGGCTCCGACGCGATCGCCGACTGGCCGCTGCTCAACGCCCTGCTCAACACCGCCTCCGGCGCCACCTGGGTCTCCATCCACCACGGCGGCGGCGTCGGCATCGGCCGCTCCATCCACGCCGGGCAGGTCTCCGTCGCGGACGGCACCGACCTCGCCGCGGAAAAGCTCGAACGCCTGCTCACCAACGACCCCGGCATGGGCGTCATCCGCCACGCCGACGCCGGCTACGACCGCGCCGTCGAGGTCGCCAAGGAACGCGGCGTCCGCATCCCCATGAACGAAAAGTAGGAACACCCAATGACTCTCACCACCCACGAACCGCTGACCGTCACCCTCGGCTCCAGCGGCGTCACCCCCGAGGACGTCGTCGCGGTCGCCCGCCACGACGCCAAGGTGACCATCTCCCAGGAAGCCCTCGACACGGTAGCCAAGGTCCGCGCCCACATCGACGACCTCGCCCACAGCGAGGTCCCGGCCTACGGCATCTCCACCGGTTTCGGCGCGCTGGCCAACCGGCACATCCCCAACGAACTGCGCACCCAGCTGCAGAAGTCGCTGATCCGCAGCCACGCCGCCGGCATGGGGCCGGCCGTGGAACGCGAGGTGGTCCGGTGCATCATGTTCCTGCGGGCCAAGACCCTCGCCTCCGGCCGGACAGGGGTCCGCCCCGTGGTGCTGCAGACCATGGTGGACGTGCTCAACGCCGGCATCACCCCGGTGGTCCGCGAGTTCGGCTCGCTCGGCTGCTCAGGAGACCTCGCGCCGCTGTCCCACTGCGCCCTGGTCCTCATGGGCGAAGGCGAAGCAGAAGGTCCGGACGGCACGCTGTACGGGAACAAGGGTCAAAAGCCTGTCGCCGAACTACTGGCCGAGCACGGGATCGAACCCGTCGTCCTCGCCGAGAAGGAAGGGCTGGCTCTGGTCAACGGCACCGAAGGCATGCTGGGCATGCTGCTGATGGCCATCGCGGACATCCGCCAGCTGCTCACGACGGCGGACATCACCGCCGCGCTCAGCGTCGAGGCGCTGCTCGGCACCGACCAGGTGTTCCTGCCCGAACTGCACGCGGCGCTCCGCCCGCACCCGGGCCAGGCTGCGTCCGCGGACAACATGCTGCGTGTGCTTTCCAACTCGCCGATCGTGGCATCGCACCGGATCAACGACACCAAGGTCCAGGATGCCTACTCGCTGCGCTGCGCACCCCAAGTGGCCGGCGCCGTCCGCGACACCGTGGACCATGCAGCACTGGTCGCCTCGCGCGAACTCGCCGCCGCCATCGACAATCCCGTTGTCCTGCCGGACGGCCGCGTGAGTTCCAACGGCAATTTCCACGGCGCCCCTGTGGCCTACGTTTTGGATTTCCTGGCAATTACCGTGGCGGATTTGAGTTCCATTGCCGAACGCCGGACCGACCGCATGCTGGACCCGGCGCGTTCACACGGCTTGCCGGCCTTCCTGGCTGCGGACCCCGGCGTCGACTCCGGCCTGATGATCGCGCAGTACACACAGGCCGGGCTGGTCTCGGACAACAAGCGGCTCGCGGTCCCGGCGTCGGTGGACTCCATCCCCAGCTCGGCCATGCAGGAAGACCACGTGTCCATGGGCTGGCATGCTGCCCGGAAACTCCGCAAAGCCGTGGAGAACCTGCGCCGCGTCCTGGCTATCGAGCTGGTCACTTCGGCGCGGGCCATTGACATGCGGACGCAGCTATCCGGGGGAAAACTGACCCCGGGGCCGGCCGGAACCGCGGTCATTGCGGCGCTCCGCAACGTGGTGGGAGGGCCGGGAACGGACAGGTTCCTGTCGCCGGAACTGGAGGCCGCGGACCGGCTCGTCGCCTCCGGCGAGGTACGCGCGGCAGCCGAATCCGCCGTCGGAATTCTGGCGTAAAAGTGAATATTATGCACCGAAAATGACAATTTCCCGGCGCCCCCGAAATACTGCGCGACACAACAGGCGGGGGCCCGGGAATTGTAGTAGAACTAAAGATGTAGTGATGAAGCCCACACCAAAGATGTTGTGGCAAAAGAACATATACAAAGGGGTAGAAGTTCAATGAAAGCACGGGGGACGGTTCTGTCCAGGCGGGCGGCATTTGCCGCCACGGTTTCCGACTGGAGAACCCTCAAAGCAGGCGAGCGGGTCGAAATCCTCAAGCATGCGCATGTTGTGGCCGCGGGTGAAGTCGAGGAAATTTCCGTGAGTGGAAACGTGCTTTGGCTGGTGCCTTCGGGCCCGCCGGAAACCCAGCTCTTCATGAAATCGGACGGCGTCCAGGTCCGGAGGACATAAGTCCAGGACGCGGGGCCAGCATCCAAACCGCGGAGTTAGGCGGCGATGTCCTCGTAGGTTTCACCGAAGGGGACGGACTCGTCCAAGGCCACGGTGAATGCGCCCGGCTCGTGGCGGGTGACGCGGATGCCGCAGTTGCCGTCCTCGACGGCAGCTTCGATGAGTTCCTTGACGGCGTTGTCCAGGCCGTCGTGGACCTCTTCGGCGGTCGCAAAGGTCAGGTGGATGGACCGAATGTCCGTGGTCTGGGATTCCATGGTGGCTGAGCTCATTGCAGGACTTTCTCTAAACTATGTGCCGGTTGGCCTCAGTCCATTCTACTGGCGATGTCAAAATACGTAGGATGTCTGGCATCTGCCCCTCCGGGTTTCGGGTTCACCGAAGCCCGGAGGGGCAGCCTGTTTTAAGCCCGGCTACCGGAAGCCGGAGTGCAGCCGCAGTGCGCGGGAAGGGCCACTCGCCTAGCGTTTGACGGCGTCCAGCAAGCGCTCGCGGAGCACCGGGCCATTTTTACGGCCCTGGAGTCTCACGACGCCACCGCAGTGACCGATGCCATGGCGTCGCACATGGACACCGCGTCCCGTCGCCTGCTTGCCGGCTACGACGCCGCTCGGTAGCCGCTCAGGATGCTCTGGCGGACGGCCATTGAGCCCCCGCGCCTCATCCGATATCGTCAAGTCCACAGGACCGGCCCGGGGTCAGCTGGGCGCAGTCACCAGCCACCAGAGAGCAGCCTCCCGTGTCTACCGAGCACTCCGCAACACTGTCCGCCCCGGCGGTTTCCGACCGGCGACCGGCGCTCGAACAGCGCCTTGATCCGCAGATCCGCAAGCTCGCAGTGGGCGTCTGGACGGCGGAGCTGATCGGGGACGAACTGGCCAACATCAGCTACGGGGGTCGCCCCGTCCTCCGTGCCATCAAGGCGGTGGTGCGGGACCACGAATGGCGCACCTTTGCGCCGTCGGTCCGGGATGTTGAGGAACTGAAGGACGACGACGGCACCAGCCTCCGAATCCACGTTGACTACGCAGCACCCGGCTCGGCGGCACCCGGCACTACCGCACCCGGCACAGTCCCTGCGTACGAAGGCATGCTGACGCTCCGGATCACCCCGGCCACGGTCGAAGTATCCTTCTCCGGCCGGGCGAAAACGGCCTTCCGGCGCAACCGGATCGGACTGGTTGTCCTCCATCCCACCAGCGAAGCCGGACGGGATGTCAACGTGGTCTCCCCGGACGGCACCGTTACCAGCGGAGCCTTCCCCACGGATATCAGGCCGGACCTGGTTTTCAAGGACATTTCCTCGCTGGAATGGGCCGACGCCGGGACGGCCTTTGACCTTGGCTTCTCCGGCGACGTCTTCGAGACCGAGGACCAGCGGAACTGGAGCGACGGTTCCTTTAAGACGTACAGCACCCCGTCCGCGCTGCCCATCCCGGTGGACGTTGCCGCGGAGGACACCGTGAACCAGTCGGTCAGCATCGAAGCCCTCAGCATCGAGACGCCGGACAACCCCCTCAGCGAAAGCCACGAACCGGCGGCGTTCACGGTGGGCGAGCCGTCCGGCACCGTTCCGCCGCTGGCGATTTCCGTGGACACTGTGGAAACCGCCGCCGGGGGCTTCGGGAACGCCGGCGGAGGACCACAGCTGTCCGGCCTCGACGCCGTCCTGGTGGAACTGTTCGAGCCCCGGGAACTGTGGCCCGGCAAGCTTGCCGCCGCAACACGGGAGGCGGACCGCCACGGCGCTGCACTGGACGTGCGCGTCGTGTCCGAATCAGCCGAGGGCGTTGCGGAGGTTCTCAGCACCGCCTTGGGCGGATCGCTGTCCCGGGTCGTCCGTCTGTCCCTGTTCCACCCCGGGACGCAGTGCACTGACCCGGCGGCTTTTGGCGCGCTGAAGGCATCGCTGGACGACGCAGGCTTCAACGGTCAGCTTCTGGCCGGCACCCGCTCACATTTCACCGAACTCAACCGCTGGATTGCCGGCAGCAGTAACGGCAGCCCCGTTCCGCAGGACGCCGACGCACTGACGTTCAGCCTGGCGCCGCAGGTCCACAGTACGGAAGTTCCCCACATTGTGGAGACTGTCCCCGTCCAGCGGCTCGCCGCCGCCAACGCCCTGAAGCTCGGCGACGGGCGTCCCGTGCACGTCGGACCCGTCACGCTGAAACCAAGGTTTCACGCCCCGGACCAGGAGGCCGAGGGGGACGAGCTCCAGGACCACAGCTTCACCGCCGCCTGGGCCCTCGCCAGCCTCGCTGCCCTCACCGTTGACGGCGTCGCCTCCGTGACCTACTTCGAAGCCGGGCCGCCACGCGGCATCACCGCAGCAGACGGCACACTCAACCCGGCAGGCGAGCTGCTGCAGAGGCTCGCTGCGTCCAAAGCGGATCCGGTGCTGGCCGCTACCCCCGTGCCGTCACAAAGGCCAGCCGGAAAGAGCCCCTTAACGGTCTACCCGGTGCAGTCGGCCGCCGGCCTGCAACTGTTCGTCGGCAACCTCAGCCCCCGTGAGGCCACAGCCCACCTCGCGCTTCCGCACGGAGCCGCTTCGGGGGCGGCCGAGGTCACGGTCATCGGGGCAGCCTCCGGCGCCCGGGCGCAGGCGGCGCCAGCGGAGGCATCATCACCGGAGAACGGGGTTCTGGCGGTAACGCTGGGACCGTGGGCCACCGCCGTGGTCACCTTCCGGGACTGACGGCAGGCGACAGGCCTAGCCCAGCAGCGTGTTGACCAGCCGTGCGGCCACCTTGGCCGTGTGCTGGTCGATGTCGAACTTCGGGTTCAGCTCTGCCACGTCCAGGTGCAGCAGTTTCCCGCTGGCAGCCACCTGGCGGCACACCGAGCTGATCACGGGCAGGGGCACCCCGAACGCAGCCGGTGCGCTGACCCCGGGGGCCACGGCGGCGGGCAGCACGTCCAGGTCGATGGTCAGGTAGAGCACGTCCACGGTGTCCAGGAAATCGGCCACGAACTTCCGGGTGGCTTCCGCCGTGCAGTCCTCGTCCAGGAGGTACTTCACGCCCAGCCGTTCGGCGGTCTTGAAGAGCACGGGGGTGTTGTTTGGCTCGGAGATCCCGACGACGGCGTAGTTCAGTGTGCGTTCGGCGGCTTCCTCCGCCCTGGCCATCTGCAGGAAAGGCGTGCCCGAGGACGGCTCGGGTGCCTCGCGGAGATCGAAGTGAGCGTCCAGATTCAGCACGCCCAGGCGCTTCCCGCCGCGTACGGCTTCGGATCCGGCCACGCCAAGGTAGCTGGCGAACGCGGTCTCATGGCCGCCGCCCAGCAGCACGGTGAGGTTGCCGGCGTCGAGCATTTCGGAAACAGCCAGCCCGGCACGGGCCTGGCCAGCCTCCAGCGCGTTGTCCTTGACGGTCACATCGCCGGCGTCGAACACGTCGCGGGGGAGGTGGAAGGCGAGGGGCCCCAAGGCGGCGCGGATGGCGCCGGGGGCCGCGGCGGCGCCCACTCGGCCCTTGTTGCGCAGCACTCCCGCATCGCTGCTGAAACCGAGAATGACGGCGGGGCGGTGGCCGGGCGCATGGCTTTCCGGCTGCAGGGCGGCAGTTTCGTGGCGATACGGGGCGACCGCCTGCCACCAGCGGCGGTGCTCGGCGCCGTCGCCGTCGAAACGGCCCCTCCACGTGAGCGGCGGGATATCGACTGTGAGGGCTCTGTGAGGCATACTCCAAGCTCACCGCAGCGGAGCCCCGAAAACCAGCCCCGGCGCCGTCGGACTGTCCCGAATCCCGGACACCACGCTTAAACGCCGCCGAGATGGCACTTCGCGGCAATGATTTCGAGGCGAAGTGCCATCTCGGCGGGAAGGGGGATGAAGTGGCTTAGTGGATGCCGAGTGCCTGCTCGATCGGCCCGATGCCGAAGAACAGAAGGAACGCGGCCGCAACGGCCCACATCAGGGGGTGGATATCGCGCACGCGGCCCTGGAATGTGCGGATCAGCACGTACGCGATGAAGCCGGCGCCCAGGCCGTTGGCGATTGAGTAGGTGAACGGCATCAGGGTGAAGGTCAGGAACGCGGGAATCGCGATGCCCCAGTCCTGCCAGTCGATCTTGCCCACCTGCGAAACCATCATGAAGCCCACCACCACGAGGGCGGGAGCCACGGCCTCGAACGGGACCAGGTTGATCAGCGGCGTGAAGAACATGGCCACCAGGAACAGCAGGCCGGTGACGATCGAAGCCAGGCCCGTGCGTGCGCCCTCGCCGATGCCTGCGCCTGATTCCACGTAGATCTGGTTGGAGGAAACGGACGCGCCGCCGCCCACGATCGCGCCGAGGGCATCCACCTGCAGCACGCGGTCCACGTCCGGGATGTTGCCGTCCTTGTCCACGGTGCCGGCTTCGTTGGCCAGGCCCACCATGGTGCCCATGGCGTCGAAGAAGATGCTGAGCAGGATCACGAAGGCCAGCAGCGTCGCGGCTACGAAGCCGAGGTGCTCGAACGCACCGATCGGGTTGGCCTTGCCGATCAGTGACAGGTCGGGTGCAGCCCATTCGGTGAATTTCGGTGCCACCAGGGACCAGCCCTGCGGGTTGAAGTTTTTGCCGTCGAAGCTCGGGCCGATGTGCAGGGTGAATTCAAGGATGACGGACAGGATGGTGGAGGCGATGATGCCGATGAGGATGGCGCCTTTGACCTTGCGGACCAGCAGGCCGATGGTCAGGATGAGTCCGAAGACGAACACCAGGGTGGGCCAGCCCAGCAGCTTGCCGTCGAAGCCGAGGCCCACCGGGACCGTGGTGCCGGCGGCATCCGGGATGCGGCGCACGAAGCCGGCGTTGACCAGCCCGATCAGGGCGATGAACAGGCCGATGCCCACCACGATGGCCGTCTTGAGGCCGTCCGGAACAGCCTTGAACACGGCGGTCCGGAAACCGGTGAGGACCAGGATCAGCATGGTGACGCCGGAGAGGACAACCAGGCCCATCATGTCCGGCCAGGTCAGGCCCGGGTTCGTTGCCACCGTGACGGCCACGAAGGCGTTGACGCCCAGCCCTGTGGCCATGGCGAACGGGTGCCGGGCCCAGGCGCCCATGAGGATGGTCAGGATGCCGGCGGCAAAAGCAGTGACGGCGGCGACTGCCGGGAAGCCCAGGGTTGCGCCGCTGGAGTCGGGGCCGGAAAGGATCAGGGGATTCAGCACCACGATGTAGCTCATGGCGAAGAAGGTGGCAAAGCCTCCCCGGATCTCGCGGGAGTAGTTTGACCCCCGTTCGGAAATCTTGAAGTACCGGTCCAGTGCAGAGCCCTGCTTAAGCATTAGTCCTCCGGGGGAGAGTGTTGGGGATTACTTGAATCCTAGTAGGTTGCCGGGTTGCGACCCTGCGATTTCGCCTAGTCTGTAAGGAAGCCAACACACAGGAGTAGCCCCGCATGCGTTCCATCCGCCACCTGCTGAGCGCCCTCATAGGGGCACTGTTTTTCACGGCCGCCGTGCTGGCCGCAGCTGCCCCCGCCTCCGCCCACGACGCCGCCGAGTCCAGCAGCCCGGCCCAGGGTTCCACCGTGGCCACTCCGCCGGAGAAGGTTTCCGTGACTTTCAACAGGGACCCGCTGGCCCTCGGTTCACAGTTCCAGGTGAAGGATGCGGCGGGCACCAACTGGGCGGAGGGTCCGGTGGAGATTGTGGACAACGTGGCGTCGCAGAAGCTCCGGCCCGGCGCCCCGGCCGGAGAGTTCACTGTGGTGTGGCGTGTGGTCAGCTCCGATTCGCACCCGATCGAAGGCACCTTCACCTTCACCGCCACTGCCGCTGCGCCGGGTTCCGGCGCCACCGCCTCGACGCCGGGCAGTTCGACGACGGCGGGGGAGGTCCCCACGGCCGGCACCGCGCAGCCTGGCACCACCACCGCGCCTGAGCCGGCGCCTGACGCGTCGGCGCCGTTCCCCTGGAGCCTGGTGCTTTTCGCCGGAACGGCTTTGGGCATCCTCGTGGCGCTGGGCGTTCTGGCGAAGCGAAACCTCAAGTCCACTGACAACGGGGCGGACGACGCCGCCGGGGAGCAGTAGATCAGGACGCGCAGTCGGGGGCCGGGCAGCCGGGGCCGTGAGCGGGCGGGAAACCCGGTCAGTTCAGCAACGCCGGGGCCGGCAGCGCGGCAAAGCTTCCCGTGAGCACTGACGGGACACTTTCCGGATAGACCTTGGCGGAAATCGCCTGCCCCACAACCTTTGCCTGGCGGAGCACTTCCTTGGGCGTGGGAGTGATGAGTTCCCCGACGCCCACGAGGTACATTCCGATGGCCCGCATGGCGGCCACCAGGTTCTGCCCCAGCGCCAGCCCCAGGTCCGCGAGCATACGGCGCAGCTGGCTGTGTGCGCCCCGGGTCAGGACAATGTGGTGGGCCAGCAGGATGCCGTCCGGCGTGTGGACGGCCCACTGGTGCACGGGAGGCTCGGAGAGGCCGGTGCCCAGCAGGTTCAATTGGACGGCGCGGGTGTTGTTGCGGATGTCCAGCTTGTGGCTGCTGGCGTAGTTCCTGAGGTGCCGCAGGATTTCGTTCCGCTCCTGCAAGGTGGCTGAGTTCGGCGCGTCACAGCGCGGCAGGGACACGGTATTGGCGGACTGGATTCCGCCCAGGGTTTCGAGCGCATCCACGGTGATGGAGTCCACGCCGCGCCGCCGAAGCTCGCTGGCGATCGCCAGGCCCGGAAGCCCTGAGCCGATGATCACCGTAGTGGTCTGCTCGGTCCCACCATAAATTGGCATGCTCGACACTGCTCGTTCCTCCTCGAATGGTTCACTGTGCAGGCCTCGTTCCCCTGCACGTTCCGTAACCCCCAAAGTCCGGCCGTCGCGCATAAAGCTGTAAATGTGTTCTGAAACACATATCTCAGTTTCGCAACGCCTCGACAATACAGAACTTTTGGAGCGCTGGATAGCCTTTGCCGGACATTGGCTACCCCAACAATCTCACACTTGTTATTTGGCTCATCGGAGGTGGGATCTCTATGTTTCCGGGGAGTAAAAAGTGGGAGTTGGCTTAGGCGTATGCAGCCTCTCCGGAAGCCGCTTGAGCACCCTTTTGGGGTGCTTGCTTACTGTCCGGCAACCGAGAATAGTGGGCTAAAAGAGCGGATTTTCAGCCAAAAGCAGGTTGCGGTTCCCGGTTCACGCGGCGGACGGCCACTTCTGGCAGAATAGCGGCAACATCAGGCAGTATCGCGAGGAGGCGGACCCCATGGACCGAGATCAGGTGCACCCGTCAAGGGATGACGACGGCGGTTCTGCCGCCCCCGAGGGGATTGTGGTGGGTGTGGACGGTTCCGACCACAGCCAGTGCGCCCTCGTCTGGGCCGCCCGGGAAGCTGAGCGCCGGCATCGCCCCCTGCATATCGTGACCGCATACTCCGTGCCGATCTTTGCAGCGTCCGGCCTGGACGGCGGCTATGCCACCGTAGACGACTCGGTGATCCGCGAAGGTGCGGAGGCCATCCTCAAGCAGGCCCTGGACAAGGTGGCCCCTTACGACATCGACGTTGACGCCTCCGTGGAGAACGGCGACGCCTCGGGTGTGTTGCTGGAGATGTCCGAAACCGCAGAGCTGCTGGTGTTCGGCACCCGCGGCCGGGGCGGCTTCGTAGGCAGGCTCCTTGGCTCGGTCAGCAGCGCCCTGCCGGCACATGCGAAGTGCCCCACGGTCACCGTGCCGTTGATCTGCGCGGACCGCCTGGGCGAGACCACGGACGACAAGCACGTCAAGGCCGAACAGGCCAAGTCCGGCCACCAGCCGGTGGAACACGTTGTTGTGGTGGGCGTTGACGGTTCCGAGCAGGCCCGGATTGCCGTCCTGGAGGCCGCGGACCAGGCCCTCCGGCTCGGAGCGCCGCTTCGCGTTGTGTGCGCCGTGCCGCAGTACAGCGGCTCACTGGCGTGGGTCCCCGCACCCATGGACCGGGAGGCCCTGTTTGCCGACATCCGTGTTCAGCTCGACGCCGGTGTGGCCTGGCTGAAGAGCCACTATCCCAAGCTGACCGTGGAGACCCGCATCGTGGACGGTTCCCCCATCGACGTGCTGGTTGAAGCCAGCCGGCACGTGGAACTGGTGGTGGTGGGAACGCGCGGCCGCGGCGGCTTCACCGGAATGCTGCTGGGCTCGACGTCGGACGGAATCCTTCACCATGCCAAGGGTCCGGTGCTGGTGGTTCCGGACCGGGACGACCCGCGGCTCGCTGACCGTCCCAGCTTCGGCCCCATGCTCGGCGCAGCGTAACCCTATCCCGACTTTCCAGTCACTCCGTCCGGCGCATTCCCCAGGAGGCCAGCGGTGAACCAGGCCAACACTCCGGACGCGTCGGCGGACGGGCTGGTGCTGAACCTGGCGAACATCGACGCCGGAATGTTGCTACGGGTGGGCGGCAAAGCCGCCAACCTGGGCGAAACCACTCGCGCCGGGTTGCCCGTGCCGCCGGGCTTCTGCCTGACCACTGACGCCTACCGGCGGGCGGTGGGTCCGGCAGGGCTCGAAGACGTGCACGGCGCGCTGGCCGCCACCGGACCCCATGAGCTGGCGGCCCTGGCCGGGCTGGCCGCCCGGGCACGGGAGCTCATCCTGCGCGCGGACATTCCGCCGGAGATTGCCAGTGCGGTCCGGAAGTCCTATGCCGCGATGGGGACGGACGTTCCGGTGGCCGTGAGGTCTTCGGCGACGGCCGAGGACCTGCCCTTCGCGAGCTTCGCCGGGCAACAGGACACGTACCTGAATGTGGTGGGCGCCGACGCTGTCCTTTCGGCGGTCCGGCAGTGCTGGGCGTCGCTCTGGACGGACAGGGCGGTGGCCTACCGGGCCACACACGGGATTAACCCGTCAACAGTGGCGCTCGCGGTGGTGGTCCAGCGCATGGTGGCTGCCACCGTGGCGGGCGTCCTGTTCACCGCGAACCCGGTGACGGGACGGCGCCATGAGGCAGTTATCGATGCCAGTCCCGGGCTGGGCGAGGCGGTGGTTTCCGGAGCGGTGAATCCGGACCACTTCGTGGTGGACTCGGCCACCAGCGAGATCCTGCTACGGCAGCCCGGGGATAAGGGAATCGCCATCAGGCCGCTTCACGGAGGCGGCACCGAGCGGATCATTCTGGCACCGGATTCCGCTCCTTCCCTCAGTGATGCCCAGCTTCGGGAACTGTCCGCGCTGGGCGCCCGGGCGGAACGGCACTACGAGGCGCCGCAGGACATCGAATGGGCCGTCGACGCCGCGGACAAGCTCTGGCTGGTGCAGTCCCGGCCCATCACCACGCTGTATCCGCTGCCGGACGCCCGTCCCGACCTGCCGGAGCCGGAGGGAACACGCGTCTTTCTGTGCTTCAGCCTCGCCCAGGGGCTGACACGCCCCCTCACCCCGATGGGGTTGGCCGGTTTCCGGCTGATCGCGTCCTCCGTCGCCCGTGCGGCCGGCTTCGACGTGCCCGAGCCGCGCAACGGTCCTGCACCCTACCGGCAGGCAGGGCAGCGGCTTTTCGTTGACCTCACGCCGGTGGTCCGCAGCAGCGCGGGACGCGTCATCGTGCCCCGCGTCTTCGACATCATGGAGGCCAGGTCCGCCACGGTGCTCCGCAGGCTGTTCGCCGACCCGCAGTTTTCGGTGACCATCAGGTCCCCGTGGCGGCTCCTCCGGCACGTGTTGCCGGTGGCGGCCAGGGCGAAGGTCCCGGAGTCGCTGCTCCGGGCGCTGCTTCGGCCGGAAGCGGCCCTCCGCCGCGTGGACGCCTTCGGCGCACGGCACCGGGCTGCCCTCGTGGTTCCGGCCACCGCCACGCCGGCGGAACGGCTGAACCATGCCGAACGTATCCTCAGCGAGGGGCTCTTCCCCATCGTCCCGGCAGTGCTGCCACTGCCGGCCCTGGGCTTCGCGCTCCTGGCGGTAGCCGGGAAGCTGGCCGGACAGAGCGGGGAGTCCGGTGCGTTGCAGGCCGTTCTCCGCGGGCTCCCCAACAACGTGACCACGGAAATGGACCTGGCCCTGTGGCAGCTTGCCACGGACATCCGCGCCCACCCCGGGGCGGCCGCGATCTTCGAGGAGGCCTCCCCGCCTGAGCTGGCGCGGCGGTACAGCGACGGCGGGCTTCCCGCCGTCGTGCAGTCCGGGCTGGCGGGCTTCCTGGGACGGTACGGCCACCGGGCCGTCGCGGAGATCGACCTCGGTATGCCGCGCTGGTCCGACGACCCCGCGCACATCCTCGGAGTCCTGGCGAACTACCTCAAACTCGACGATCCTGCACTGGCGCCGGACCGTCAGTTTGCCAAGGCCGCCCGCGAGGCGGATGCCCAGATGGAGCGGCTGGTGGCAGTTGCGGGGAGCAAGGGGGGCCCGGCGGGAAGGCTGCGCGCCCGGATGGTGCAGGGCGCGCTGAAGCGGACCCGGCTGTTTGCCGGGCTGCGCGAACTGCCGAAGTACCACATTGTCGAAGGCCTGGCTTCGGTCCGGAAGCAGCTCATGGCCGTGGGGGCGGAGCTCGCCGCGTCCGGCAGCATCGCCGACGCCGACGACATCTTCTTCCTCAACTTTGCCGAAGCGCACCGGGGCCTGGCCGGGGCGTCGCTACGGGAGGCCGTGGCGGAACGCCGCGAGGCCTACGACGCCGAACTCTCCCGCCGCCGCATTCCCCGGGTGCTGCTTTCGGACGGAACGGAACCCGAGGCGCTGCAGGTTGCGGCGACGGGTGCCCAGGACGGTTTCCTGTCCGGCACGCCGGCATCGGCGGGAACCGTCACTGCCAAGGCTCGCGTCATCCTGGATCCGCAGGGCGCCGCACTGGAGCCCGGAGAAATCCTGGTGGCACCGTCAACCGATCCCGGGTGGACGCCGTTGTTCCTCACGGCCGGCGGACTCGTCATGGAAATGGGCGGCCCCAACTCCCACGGCGCGGTGGTGGCCCGGGAGTACGGAATTCCCGCCGTCGTTGGCGTCCCGGACGCCACCTCCACTATCAGCACCGGCCAGGTGATAACGCTCGACGGCGGGGCCGGCACCGTCGCGCCGGCTGCGGGCTGAGCGTCCCCGCGTCACGGCAGGACGGGCGATGTCCCGAGGGGGTGTACCGGGCGGGTCCGGAGCGTACTCTGGAATCAATAAGCTGCGATGTTGGAGCGGAGTTGTCATGACCAGAAAGTGGCTGCGGTGGATGCCTGCCGCCGCCGTGCCCGCCGTTATTGCCGCCGCTGCGCTGGCCGGGTCCCTTCCCGCAAGCGCAGGCGACCCCCTGCCCGCCAAAACGACGGAAGAAGTCCTGGCGATGGTGGCGCACCACGCTGCTCCGTCCCTCTCCGGGACCCTGGAGCAGACCTCCCAGATCGGCCTACCGGAACTGCCCAAGACCGGGCCGTCCGCCGGCAGTGGCGCCGCCTCGGCCCTGGAACTCCTGAGCGGCCCGCACACCGCGCGGGTCTTCATGGACGGACCTAGCAACGTCCGGGTCCAGGTGCTGGACCGCCTCGCTGAACGCAATGCCGTGCGCAGCGGAGACCAGGTGTGGCTGTACAGCTCCAAGGACAACACCGCCACCCACCTGACCCTCCCCACCGATGCCGGCAAGCACAACGATTTCAGCCAGTTCAAGCACCCGGGTTCCGGCACCGACGGTGTGATGCCGACGCCGGAGGACCTGGCGGCACGGCTGCTTGCCGCCGCTGATCCCACGACTGAAATTGCTGTGCTTCCGGAGGTCACCGTTGCGGGCCGGGCGGCATACAACCTGATGATCACGCCTCGGACCGAAGGTACCCTGATCGGTTCGATTGCCATCGCCGTTGACGGCCAGAGCGGCCTGCCGCTCAGCGTCGAACTGAAGGCCCGCGGCCAGGAAGAACCCGCGTTCAAGCTGGCGTTCACCACCTTGTCGCTCCAGGCGCCGGACGCCTCGCTGTTCGCCTTCAGCCCGCCGCCGGGCGCCACCGTCAAGGAAATCGAAGTGCCGGCCCATGGCACGGAGAGCTGGCCCGGACACGCCAAGGAAGGCGGCGCGGTTCCCGATGCGGCAGTTCCCGGCTCCAGGGATCCGGGCACCGGACACCCGCGGCCCACAGTGACCGGTACCGGCTGGGAGAGCGTGGTTGAATTCCCCGCCAGCCCGGGGTCGGCGGAAGCCGGGGCGATGGTGTCCAGCGATCCGCTGCTTCAGCAGGCGGCTGTTGCGGTGCCGGGCGGGCGGCTGTTCAGCACCGCCGTCGTGAATGTGCTGCTGACCGATGACGGGCGCGTCTTTGTCGGGTCTGTTCCCGCGGAACGCCTGCTGACCGCTGCCGCCGCGAGGTGACAGCCGCAGGCCGGGGCGTGGAACTGGCCATAGAGACGCGCGGCCTCAGCAAAAGATTCGGCCATCAGTTGGCCGTGGACGGTGTGAACCTGGCCGTCCCGAAGGGGTCCGTGTTTGGTTTCCTGGGACCGAACGGCTCCGGCAAGACCACCACCATCCGCATGATGCTGGGCCTAGCGGCAGCCACGGAAGGCTCAGTCAGTGTGCTGGGGCTCGCCATGCCGGACCGCTTCCACGAGGTCCTGCCGCGCGTGGGCGCCCTGGTGGAAGGGCCTGCGTTCTACCCGTTTCTTTCCGGGGCGGCCAATCTTCGGCGCCTCGATGCTGCAGACCCCTATGCCGCAACCTCAACGCGGCGTGCCCGGGTGGAGGCCGCGCTGGAACGCGTGGGCCTGACGCACGCGGCCGGGAAGAAGGTCCGCGCGTATTCGCTCGGCATGAAACAGCGCCTGGGCATCGCCAACGCGCTCCTCTCGCCCCGGGAACTGCTGGTGCTCGACGAGCCCACCAACGGGCTGGATCCGCAGGGAACCCGGGAAGTGCGCTCCCTGGTTCGTTCCCTCGCGGCGGACGGTGCCACGGTTTTCGTCTCCAGCCACCTGCTGGCCGAAGTGGAGCAGATCTGCACCCACGCGGCGGTCATGAGTGCGGGGCGGCTGGTGGCGCAGGGAACGCTCGCTGAACTGCGCGACGCGGGCAAGACGCGGATCCGCCTGCTCACGCCCGACGCCGGCCTGGCCGAGGGTGTGTTCGCGACGCTGGGAATGTCCCCGGCAGGCGGTCGGAGCAATGGAGCGCTGGTTTACGGCGACGGCGGGAAGTCAGGGGAGGTCGTGGAGCCTGAGGCCGTGGTAGCCGCCCTTGTGGCTGCGGGGGTGCGGGTGCGCGGCTTCGCTGTGGAACAGGGCAGCTTGGAAGACCGCTTTGTGGCGCTGACGGGGGAGGGGTTCGACATTGCCCAATAGAGATGCGGCCGCAGGCGCCGTGACCGCCAGCGATACGGCCCTTGGGCCGGCACCGGCCAAGGCGTCCTCCGGATGGCCGTTGCTTGCCTCTGAACTGAGTGTACTTTTCCGCCGGCGCCGGACCTGGGCCATGCTGTTGGCGCTTGCGGCCGTGCCTGTGCTGATGGCCGTCGCCGTCCGGGTCTCCTCGGCTGTCCCGCCAGGCCGCGGGCCTGCCTTCCTGGACAGGATCAGCCAGAACGGGCTGTTCGTGGGGGTGACGGCGCTGCTGGTGTGTGTGCCGCTTTTCCTGCCGCTGACGGTGGGCGTGGTGGCCGGGGACACGATCGCGGGCGAGGCGGGCCTGGGGACATTGCGTTATCTCCTCGTGGCGCCGGCCGGACGCGTGCGTTTGCTGCTGGTCAAGTATGCGGGCACTGCTGCGTTCTGCATCGTGGCCCCGTTGGTGGTGGCGCTGACCGGCGCGGGCATTGGAGCTGCGCTGTTTCCGGTGGGACCGGTGACGCTGCTGTCGGGCGACGTGATCACCGCCCAGGAGGCTGTCCTGCGCCTGGCCCTCGTAGCCGCCTACCTGACGGTGTCCCTGCTGGGGTTGTCCGCCGTCGGGCTCTTCCTGTCCACCCTGACGGATGTCCCGGTGGGCGCCATGGCGGCCACCATCGTGGCGTCCGTGGTGTCCCAGGTAATGGGCGAGCTGCCCCAGCTGGAGTGGCTGCACCCCTGGTTGTTCAGCCACTACTGGTTCGGTTTTGCAGACCTGTTGCGACAGCCCATTGCGTGGGATTCCTTTGCAGGGAACGCGTTGCTGCAGGCCGGCTACATCGCAGTCTTCGGGGCACTCGCCTACGGCCGGTTCATCACGAAGGACGTTCTGTCCTAGCCCCGGAGCGTCCGATCCTCACGGAGGCGGCTCCGGTGCCGGCAGTCCTAGTACCTGGCCACGGTGGGATGGAGCTGCATGCCAGCCATCCAGGCCAGGTCCGTCACCGTGATGCCATCCTCCGGGTTGAGGGCCTGGACCACGCGGCCACCGCCAAGGTAGATCCCCACATGATAGAAATCGGGGGCCGATCCCCAGACCAGGAGGTCACCGGGCAGCGCCTGGGAGAGGGGCACGTGCACGGGTGCCTGGGCGTACTGCTGGGCCGCCGTGCGCGGAAGGTATTTGCCGGCAGCGGCGAACGCGTTCTGCACCAGCCCGGAACAGTCGAACCCGAGCGGGCCGGAGCCGCCGTACTTGTAGAAATACGGTGATCCCACCTTGCTGAGTGCCACCGAGATGGCGGTCTGGTTGGAGCCGCCGGGGGACGGGGCAGGGACGGGGGCTGGTGCCGGCGCGGGGACCACCGGCGCGGGGGTGACTGGCTCGGGTGCTGCGGGTGCGGGCGCAGGAGCCGGCGGTGCAGGAGGAGCTGGTGCTGGCGGTGCCGGATTCGCAGGCGCAGGGGCAGCAGGTGCCGGCGGCGCCGGGGCGGGTGCTGCGGGTGCGGCCGGGGCCGGTGCGGCGGGCCTGGTCTGTGCAGCGGAGTCCTGCGTCGCAGCCTGGGCGGCCGCGGCGGCGGTGACGGCAGCCAGCCGTTCCTGGGCGCGCTGGCGGTCCAGGGCATCGACCCGGGCGGATTCGAGTGCCACCGTAGTGTTCTTGAGGTTTGCCAGCTGGTCAACCAGCACGGTCCGCTGGGCCTTCGCCTCGGACACGGCCTTCGCCTGGGCGGCGTTGGCGCGTTCGGCTTCAACCTTGCGGTCCTCCGCCGTTCTGGCCGCGTCATCTGCGGCGCGGTTGGCGTCGTCCGCCGCGGCGGTCAGGGACTTGGCCGCCGAAGCGGCGTTTTCGGCCGCCTCAAATGCCCGGCTGCGGCTTGCGGAGATGGCTTCCAGTGTGGCGGCCTGCTTCAACACTTCGCCGTTACCGCTGACAAATGTGCTCAGCGCCGGATTGAGTCCGCCGTTGCGGTACAGGTCCCCGGCCAGCTGTCCTACCTGCTTGCGGGTTTTTGCCTGTTCAGCCTCGGCGGAGGCTGCCCTCGCTGAGGCGAGCGTGGCTGAATCCCGGCGGATCGCCAAGGTGACCAGGGCATCGCCGTAGGCATTGTTGGCCTGCATGGCGGCGGCAAAGCTTGCTTCCTGGGCGGCGGCCGCGTCCGCCAGGATGCGGTCGATTCTGGTGACCTGGTCCGCCGTCGCGCTTTCGCTGGCTTTGGCTGCCGCGATCTCTTCGGGAGAGGGGATTTCCGGTGAGGCCGGAACGCTCAGGGCGGCCACTGCGGTCCGCGGAAGTGGCGCAGCCCCGGCCGGCAGGGCGAGGGATCCGAGGAGTACGACGGCGGTGCACAGCACAGCCGCTTTGCGGCCGGATCCGGTCAAACCCATCAAGTAACCTCGCAACAGTCAGGCTGGAGTGAGCGAGGAGATTGAATTTTTCACCGGTGATTGTCACAAGTAAATGCCCCGCTGCGGAGACCCAGCACACCCGAGGCTACGTGGCTAGCTGCAACTTTGGCAACACTAGTCACATCAATAACATAAACAACAACAATGTCATTTCGTCACATTATGCGGCGGCGTGTCGGGGAAACGGACTTAGTAAAGGGGATTTAACAGGTAGCCGACACGCTAGCGGCAGGGTGAAGGCCGGCGGGGCGCCCGCGTATGCCGCCCCGTTCACCGACGTCCGCCCCGGAGACGCCTTCCATCGCGAAGTGAGCTCCTCCGTGGGCGCTACCGCTCAGGCGTGCTGGTGGGACTCGTGCTCGGAGTGGCTCTCGGGCTCCAGCTGGAAGGTGCAGTGTTCGGTGTCGAAGTGTGAGCCCAGGCAGGTGGCGAGCTTGTCCAGCACCTGGTCCGCCCCGCGTGCGCTGAGAACGGCGTCCTCCACCACCACGTGCGCCGAGAAGACGGGCACGCCGGAGGTGATGGTCCAGATGTGGATATCGTGCACGGACACCACGCCGTGCACGGACAGGATGTGCTCGCGGATCATTTGGACCTCGACGCCCTTGGGGGTGGCCTCGAGCAGCACGTCCACCACATCGCGGAGCAAGTGCCACGCCCGGGGAAGGATCATCACGGCGATGACCATGGAGGCAATGGTGTCCGCCGCCTGGAAGCCGGTCACCATGATCACCACGGCAGCGGCAATGACGGCGAACGATCCCAGCAGGTCCCCGAGCACCTCAAGGTAGGCACCCCGCACATTGAGGCTCTCTTTCTGGGCGCTACGCAGGATCAGCAAGGACACCAGGTTGGCCACGGCGCCCAGGACAGCGGCGTAGAGCATCACGTCGGTCTGGACTTCGGGAGCCGAGCCGATCCGCCGGACGGCTTCGGTGAAGATCAGCACGGAAATGACAATCAGCACCAGCGCGTTGGCCAGGGCGGCGAGGACCTCGGCGCGCTGGTAGCCATAGGTCCGCTGGTCGCTCGCGGGCCGGGTGGCAATCCATGCGGCCAGCAGGGCGATGAACACGCCGGCGGCGTCGGACAGCATGTGGCCGGCGTCGGCGAGCAGGGCCAGGGAACCGGAAATGACGGCGCCAATGATCTGGATCAGGACCACTGCCAGGGTGATGCCGAGGACTGCGATCAGGCGCTTGCGGTGCTTGCCCGTGCCAGTGGCAGAGATGCCGTGAGCGTGGCTGTGGTCGTGTCCCATGCCTACAAGGCTAGCTAGTCCCAGCCGAGTTCGTGCAGCCGTTCGTCGCTGATGCCGAAGTGGTGGGCAATCTCATGCGTCACGGTGACCGCCACTTCCTGGATCACTTCTTCCCGGGAGGAGCAGATTTCCAGGATGGGCTGGCGGTAGATGGTGATCCGGTCCGGCAGCGACCCCGCTCCCCACCAGGCGTCACGCTCGGTGAGCGGAACGCCTTCGTATAGCCCCAGCAGTACCGTCTCCGGGTCCTCGCCGGGCTGCGGGACGTAGTCGTCCTCGATGAACACGGCTACGTTGTCCATGGCCTTGGCCACCTCCGGCGGGATGCGCTCCAGGGCGTCGCTGACGGCCGACTCGAAATCCGCCCCGGTCATGGGGAACGGTGCGTCGTTGTCCGTCCCGTCCGGGACGATCGGCAGGCCGGGCGGCAGGTTGGCGGGCATACCAAGACTCTAGCGGGATTTGCGCCGCGTCAGCCCCACTCCCACCAGGCAGATCACGCCGCCCACAAGGCCCCACACAGTGGGCACTTCGCCGAGCACCAGCCAGGAAATGAGGATGGTGGTGCCGGGCACCAGATACGTGGTGGCGGCCAGCTTCCCGGCGTCGATGAGGGACAGCGCGTACGCCCACGTGGTGAAGGCAATCGCCGTCGGGAAGATTCCCAGATAGACCAGCCCCAGGGTGGCCGGGGGCGGAGCCTGCTGCAGCTCGGCCACCAGCTGGCCGCTGAACGGCAGGCAACAGACTGCACCCACCATGATGCCGAACCAGGTGGCCTGGGCCGCGGGGAACTTCCTCAGCACCGGCTTCTGGATGATCACGCTGACGGCGGCGAGCACAGCGGCCAGGAGGCAGAGCAGCACGCCGGCCACATCCGCCGTCGAACGCTGTCCGGAACTGAGCGCTATTACCGCGACGCCGGCGAACGCTATCAGGCTCCCGATGATCAGCCAGCGCGGGAAACCCTCCTTGAGCAGCAGGCCGGCCATCACCGCCACCAGGATGGGGTTGACGTTGATCAGCAGCGCGGCAGTGCCGGCGTCCAGCAGGTGCTCGGCGGCGTTGAGGGCTACGTTGTAGCCGCCGAACCACATCACGCCGTAGGCGAGGATGGGCCACCACTCCCGGCCCTTGGGCAGTATCCGCAGCTTGGGCAGCACCACCAGGCCGAGGACGACGGCGGCAATCGCCAGCCGTCCCAGGGTGAGGGAACCGGGTGAAAAGCTTGGGCCCACGGCGCGGATGCCCACGAACGCGGAGGCCCAGAGGACCACGGTGACGAGGACGGCGGCGACGCCCAGCCTGTTGACCGGCGTCTTGCCTGGGGAGGGAAGCGGCACGGAGGTGTTGCCGTGTGACGGGGGCTGCGGTGCTGGTGCGGCGTGCGGAGACCCTTCGTGGGGGCCGGCGGACGGCGTGGGGCCGGATTCGGCGGTGGTTGCCATGCTGCCAATCTAGTCCTTGCAGCAGCGGTGGGGCTGGCGGAAATCAGCCACGTCTAGTCGAGATCCTGCCAATGTTTCCCCGTTGCGAAAGACCCCGTGTCCGGACCCGCACGATCTAGACTCGAGCCACCTGGTCGAAACCGTCTATCCCTGGCTGTCGGGTCATGGGATGGGAAGGAGCTCCATGAATCCGATTACGCCCAGAATTGGCACCGTCTTCGTCCCGGTCAGCGACGTGGAAGCGGCCAGGGACTGGTACTGCCGGCTGCTGGGCGTACCGGCCGACGGCGAGATCCTCTTCGGCCACCTCTATGTGCTGCCGGTTGAGGGCACCGGACTCGTCCTGGACAGCAGGATTTATTCGCAGGACGTCGTTTTCAAGGTGCCCGCCTTTCATCTCGACACCCCAGACGTCCAGGCAGCGCACACTTTTGCGGTTGAACTGGGCGCCGATCCGGCGGACATCCAGCACGGGCAATGGTTCAACTTCCGGGATCCTGACGGCAACGCCCTGATGGTCTGCCAGTGCTAGCGTCCCTCTCCGCGGTGGAGTGCCTTCGGGTCTGTAGCGTTCACCTCAGCACGCGCGCAGCACCCTGGATCGCCGCGGCCACGCCGTCCAGCACGGCCGAACCATAGCGCCACTGCTGCCAGTGCAGGGGGACATCGACGAAGGACCTGGAAGCCATCAGCTGCAACGTGCCCTGGCCGAGGTCGTCGCCGATTTCCAGCTCGGGAAGCAGTCCCCACCCCATGCCCAGCCGGATTGCCTCGCCGAACTCGTGGGCCGCGGGCACGTAGTGGCGCGGCGGTTGCACGGGTTTTCGGCTGAACCGGCGCAGGTACCGGTCCTGCAGGTCGTCCTTGCGGTCGAAGATGATGACGGGAGCCGTGGCCAGCGACTCCGCCGTCGCACCGCCGTCGAACCACGTTCCGGCAAAGGCCGGGGTGCATACCGGGAGGTAGCGCATAATGCCGAGCCGGCGCGAGGTGCAGCCGGGGGCGGGTTTGGCGGTGGCAGTGATGGCCGCCGCCGCTGCCCCGCTGCGAAGGAGCTCCAGCGAATAGTCCTGGTCCTCGCGCAGGATCTCGAGCTGTACCGTGCCTGCCACCGCGGCCAGCCCGGCCAGCGCCCAGGTGTGCAGCGAGTCGCTGTTGATCACCAGCGTGAGGCGGGTGTCCGGGTGCGGATTCCCCGGTTGCAGTTCATCGGCGAGGTCTGCCGAGAGCATTTCGAGCTGCCGGGCGAACCGCACCACGGCCTGGCCGGAGTCGGTCAGTTCGATGGGCCTCGTCCTCCTCAGCACGGGCCGGCCGACGGCGACCTCGAGCGCGCGGATGCGCTGGCTCACGGCGGAGGCAGTGACGGAAAGGTGGCTGGCGGCAGCGTCGAAACTCCCCTGCGAGACGATGGCAGCGAGAGTCCGCGCCTGATCCGGATGGATGTCAATCATTAGCTGATCTTATCTAGTCAAAGAATCTTTAACTGGCTTCATGCGGAGAGTCCTCATACCGTTGAAAGCGTGATTCTTCCCGTGCTCTCAGGACTGGCCAGCGGGCTGTCCCTCATTGTCGCCATAGGCGCCCAGAATGCCTTCGTCCTCCGCCAAGGCATCCAGCGCACGCATGTGGCGCTGGTCATCGCGGTCTGCGCCGTCTCGGACCTGGTGCTGATCGTGCTGGGCGTGGCCGGCATCGGCGTCGTCATTGAACGGGCGCCGGCCGTGATCGAGGTGGTGCGCTGGGCGGGGGCCGCTTTCCTGGCGGGCTACGGAGCCCTTGCCGCCTGGCGGGCCATCCGCGGGCAAGTGCTTGGACAGCTTGAACCAGCTCGCGCTGTCAGCTGGGTGGCCGTCCTGGGAACCGGCTTGGCCTTCACCTGGCTGAACCCGCATGTGTACCTCGACACCGTGCTGCTGCTCGGCTCGCTGGCCAATACGCACGGCCCGGACGGCCGGTGGTGGTTCGCCGCCGGCGCAGGACTGGCCAGCATCGCCTGGTTCACGGCCCTGGGTGTCGGTGCACGGTTCCTGGCGCCGGTCTTCCGGCGACGGAAAGCATGGCGCATCCTCGATGCCGTCATCGCCGCCGTCATGCTGACGATGGCCGCCCTTCTGGTCAGCTGAGTTCCGTCTGAGCATCCGGCCGGCCGTCAGTTCCGGGCTGTTACGTGCCGCCGCCGGACCACTCCAACAGGCGGTCCAGCGGCCAGGTGTTGACGATCCGCTCGGCCGGCACGCCGTTCGAGGCCGCACGGGCGGCGCCGTACTGCAGGAAATCCAGCTGGCCCGGAGCGTGGGCATCGCTGTCAATGCTGAAAAGGCAGCCGGCATCGAGGGCCAGCCGGATCAGCTCGTCGGGCGGATCCTGCCGTTCAGGACGGGAATTGATTTCGACGGCGACACCCTGCTCGGCGCATGCCGCGAAAACCCGTTCGGCATCGAACTCCGACTGGGGCCGCGTTCCCCGGGACCCCTGCAGCAGCCGTCCGGTGCAGTGGCCGAGGACGTTCATGTGGGGATCGTTGATGGCGCCCATCATCCGTGCGGTCATGGTGCGCCGGTCGGAACGCAGCTTCGAGTGGACGCTCGCCACCACAACGTCCAGCCGGTCCAGCATGTCCGGGGACTGGTCCAGGGTCCCGTCCTCCAGGATGTCCACCTCGATGCCGGCGAGCAGGCGGAAACCGCCGCCGTCGGCGTTAACGTCCGCAACGACGTCGAGCTGTTCCCGAAGCCGGTCGGCACTCAGGCCGTTGGCGATCTTGAGGCTGGGGGAGTGGTCGGTCAGGGCAAGGTACTCCCGGCCCAAGGTGCGGGCGGCATCGGCCATGAGTTCGATCGGAGACCCGCCGTCGGACCAGTCGCTGTGGCTGTGCAGGTCTCCGCGCAAGGCGGCGTGCAGTTCCGTGCCGCCTTCCGCGAGCGGCTGCTGCCCGCGTTGGCGCAGGCCCTCGAGGTAGTCGGGGACACCGCCGTCCACCGCCTGCCTGATCACCTCGAAGGTCCGGTCCCCGATCCCCTTCATGCTCTTCAACCGGCCGTTGCGCGCCCGGGCCGCGACCTCGCCCGGATCGAGGGCGCCGATGATCCCGGCCGCTTTCCGGAAGGCCTGGACCTTGAACGTGGGGGCCAGCTCGCGTTCCAGCCAAAACGCGATCTCATTGAGGGCATCAACGGCATCCATTAGTCCATCTTGCACCGCACTGCACCGGATCCTGCGGCAGCGTGGTGCCGATTTTGGATATTCCCGGGGTCTGCCCTACACTTTTATAGTCCAGTTCGGAGCAACTCGAAAGGACAAAAACGAAAGGCTTCGGCCCTTTATTTTTGCCCTGATAGAGCCGGATTGAGTTCAGGCCCCCATCGTCTAGCGGCCTAGGACACCGCCCTTTCACGGCGGCGGCACGGGTTCGAATCCCGTTGGGGGTACTCAAGGAATGTGGTCAAACCGGAGAAAAAAGTCTGGTAGGCTAAAGGCCTTGAAAAATTGCAGTAGCGATACTGCAGACAGCAAGAAAATAGCAAGGCCCTGTAGCGCAGTTGGTTAGCGCGCCGCCCTGTCACGGCGGAGGTCGCGGGTTCAAGTCCCGTCAGGGTCGCTCTGATTGCCAGAAGAAATTCCGGCCGTCAAGGTGACATGTCACCTAGGCTCTGTAGCTCAGTTGGTAGAGCGTTCGACTGAAAATCGAAAGGTCACCGGATCGACGCCGGTCGGAGCCACCACTGGGAAGCATCAGTTCTTCGGAACTGGTGCTTTTCTTCTTTAATCGCGGCTTTCGCGAAGGTAGTGCCCTTCGGCCCGATGTTCGGCTCCGCGGACGGCGCTATCCTCAGGCATGGGCCCGTCACAAAGCCAAGAGAAACCTCGGATCGTCGTCGGCGTTGATGGTTCCGCCATGTCGGTCGCAGCACTGCGCTGGGCCGCCCGGATTGCTCCGGCCCTGGACGCCACCATTACGGCCGTTGCGGCCTGGCACTTCCCGGTTGATACGGGATTCGGCTGGTCCACCCCGTCGGACTGGGACCCCGAGGCAGGCGCCAGGGAGGTCCTCAAGGAAGCGCTCTCTGCTGCCTTCGGCGATAAGCCCCCTCAAGGACTCACCCAGCGGACGGTCATGGGGCATGCGGCCTACGTCCTGATCGAGGAAAGCCGCAGCGCCCGGATGCTTGTTGTGGGTTCCCGCGGCCACGGCGGCTTTGCCGGACTCTTGCTGGGGTCGGTCAGTTCGGCCTGCGCGGAACATGCCCAGTGTCCCGTGATGGTGGTTCACGGGGCCGACCCGCAAGATGGCGCGCCCTCCTGAGGCCAGCGCCCTCCTGAGGCAAGCGCCCTCCTGGGGCCGGCGCCGGCCCGTCATCCGCCGAGGCCGGGACCGCCGTCGAAAATTGGTCGTTGACAGCATCGGAGTAACGCGCGTAACCTAAATCACACGCTCGAAGTAACGCGCGTTAGTAAATAGGTTTCAGCTGACCATGGTGGCCAGCGCTGGCAAGACTTTCGGAGCATTCAATGGCGAAGAGCACACAGGCAGCGGCGTCGGGTCCGGCCGCACCGGCCCGGTCGGCCCCTGCCGTCCCCAAAGCCGCTCCCGCACACCGGGGCGTCACCATGGCGGACGTGGCCAAGGCCGCCGGCGTGTCCCGAACCGCGGTTTCCTTCGTCCTGAGCAACCGCGAGAACGCCAGCATTTCGGAAGAGACCAAGCACCGCATCCTCGAAGCGGTCCAGACCCTCGGCTACCGGCCTAACGCGGGTGCACGTGCCCTCGCGTCGCAGCGCAGCGACTGGTATGGCATCGTCACAGAGATCGTCACGGCACCGTTCGCCGTCGACATCATCAAGGGCGCGCAGGACCAGGCCTGGCTGTCCCGCCGGTTCTTGCTCATCGCGCCCTCCGACCAGGCCGATGCAACAGGACCAAACCAGGGCATGGAAGACGCGGCCGTTGAAAAGCTACTGGAACAAAGAGTGGAAGGACTTCTCTACGCAGCCACGTACCACCGGGCCGTGCACGTTCCCAAAAGCGCCAACGAGGTGCCCACTGTCCTGATCAACTGCTTCGACGCGGACGGGAAGCTGCCCTCGGTCGTCCCTGACGAGCGGGCCGGGGGCCGCGTCGCCGTCGAGCGTTTGCTGCAAGCGGGCCACACCAGAATCGGTGTCATCAACCTGGATCCGGACATTCCCGCCGCCGTCGGCCGTTTGGAGGGGTGCCGCGAAGCACTGGCCGAAGCAGGGCTGGAGCTGGATCCTGAACTCGTCGTCTCGGGACACGCAACGGCGGATGGCGGCTACGAGGCCGCCTGCGAAATTCTTGATAAATATCAGGCCGGGGCAGGCAGGCCAACTGCCCTGTTCTGCCTCAACGACCGGATGGCTATGGGCGCTTACGACGCCATCAAGGAGCGCGGGCTCGCCATCCCCCAAGACATCGCCGTGATCGGCTTCGACAACCAGGAACTCATTGCGGCCTACCTCAGGCCCAAGCTGACCACGGTTGCGTTGCCCTTCGAGGAGATGGGTGCGCTGGGTGTCCAGACACTCGCAAGCCTTACAGCCGGACAGCCGATCACTGCACATCAGCAAATGGTCGACTGTCCGCTGCTAGAACGCTATTCAGTCTGACGGCAAATCAACTACTGAACAGCAACCCCAACCACACCTTCACCTTCACCAGCGAAGACGAGGAAAGAGATACCCATCATGACACAAGCACGATTCCTGAGGTCTGCCCGCATCGCAGCGGCCGGACTGGCCATGGGCGCCATGGTGCTCACCGGGTGCTCCGCCAACGCGGGCAACACCGGTTCCGCGAAGGCTGATGCTTCGGCCCAGACCGCTCTGCTGACCATTCCCCGCGAGGACATGGGCACGTTTGTCCGGAACTTCAACCCGTTCGCCCCCACCGTGGCACCTATGACCCAGCAGGCCATCTACGAGTCCCTGCTCATCTACAACCCGGCCAACGGCGACACCACTCCGTGGCTGGCCAGCGAATGGAAAGCCGCAGAGGACGGCAAGTCCATCACCTTCACCCTCCGCGACGGCGTCAAGTGGTCCGACGGCCAGCCCCTGGTCCCTGCCGACGTGGTCACCACGTTCGCGCTGCAGAAGAAGATCAAGGGCGGCTACGACTACCTGGACACCGTTACGGCCGAGGGCACCAACCAGGTCAAGTTCAGCTTCAAAACCGCCTGGTCCCCGGCCTTGTTCGACCTCGGCCAGCTGAGCATCCTTCCGGACCACGTCTGGTCCAAGATTGCCGACCCCGAAAAGGACGCCAACGAAAAGCCCGTTGGCACGGGCCCCTACACCGAAGTGGACACCTTCCAGGCACAGTCCTTCGTGCTGAAGAAAAACCCCAACTACTGGCAGCCGGAGAAGCAGAAGATCGCAGGCATCAAGATGCTCGCCTTCGCCGGGAACGACGGCGCCAACCTCGCCGCCGCGAACGGCGACGTGGACTGGGCGCCGCAGTACATGCCCAACATCGAGAAGACCTTCATTTCCAAGGACCCGGACCACCGGAAGTACTGGTTCCCGCCCACGGGGTCCATGATCAACTGGCAGCTCAACACCACCAAGGCCCCGTTCAACGACACGGACGTCCGCAAGGCCCTCAGCATGGCAGTGGACCGGGACCAGGTGACCAAGATCGGCATGAGCGGCTACACCAAGCCGGCGGACTGCACCGGACTTTCCGGCAACTACGAAACGTGGAAGAACAAAGCCGTCCAGGACGACTGCGAGTGGACCAAGCTCAACGTCGACGAGGCCAACAAGCTCCTGGACAAGGCCGGTTACGCCAAGGGCGCGGACGGCAAGCGCACGCTGAAGGACGGCAAGCCCTTCGAGTTCAAGATCTCGGTGGGCGCGGCGTCCTCCGACTGGCTGTCCGTGGCCAACGTGATCGCACAGAACCTCGCCGAGGTGGGCGTCACGGCCAAGGTTGATTCCCCGGACTGGGCTGCCGTGGTGGCAGGCTACGAGACCGGTGACTTCGATTCCGGCATCGTGTGGAGCGCCAACGATCCCAGCCCGTACAAGTACTTCGCGGGCATCATGGGCACCAGCACGGTGAAGCCGGTAGGGGAGAAGGCCTTTGAGAACTACCACCGCTTCGGCGATCCCAAAGCCGACGCCCTGCTGACCGAGTTCGCCGCTGCCGCTGACGAGGACACGCAGCACGAGATCGCGGACAAGCTCCAGGAGGAGTACAGCGCGGTTGCCCCGACCGTCCCGCTGTTCGCCGGCCCGGAATGGGGCGCCTACAACAACACCCGGTTCACCGGCTGGCCCACGGAAGAGAACCCTTACGCCACCCTGTCGGTCCGCGCCCCCACCACGGTGCTGGTCCTGACGTCGCTGGAACCGGCCAAGTAAGGCCCCGGCCCCTCCGAGGCCGTCCCAGACCGCACGCCCGGCGCTGTTTCCGGCGCCGGGTGTGCGCCCTTCCCCGTTACCTCCCCAAGTTCGCAAGCTCGCTTGGGGCCCTAGGTAACGGGCCCCCATCTCTGCAATTCCTGAATGGAGGGAAACCGTGCGCTTTATCCTGCGCCGCCTGGGTTTCTACCTGATCGCCTTCTGGGTGTCCATCACATTGAACTTCCTGCTCCCGCGCTTTATGCCGGGGGACCCCGTATCCCGCATGTTCGCCCGCACCCAGGACCGCATGCAGCCCGAACAGATCGAGGCGCTGCGCAAGCTGCTCGGCGTCGACGACCGGCCCATCTGGGAGCAATACGTCGACTACCTGCACAACATGGTCACCGGCCAGATGGGCGTCTCCATCTCCCGTTTCCCCACCCCGGTCACGGAAGTGATTGCCTCGCAGGTGGGGTGGACCCTCCTGCTGGGCGGAACCGCGCTGGTGATCGCCGCCGTCGTGGGCAACCTGCTGGGCATCCTGGCCGCGTGGCGGCGTGGCGGCGCCATTGACTCGGCGCTCCCTCCCATCCTGATCTTCATCGGCTCCTTCCCGTACTTCTGGCTCGCCATGGGCGCGCTGTACCTCTTCGGCGTCACGCTGGGCTGGTTTCCCATCCGGCACGCGTTCAGCGACACCATTGAGCCCAGCTTCAGCTGGGAGTTCATGTCCGACGTCGGGATGCACCTGGTGCTGCCGGCCCTCACCATCGTGCTGGTTTCGGTGGGTGGCTGGATGCTGGGCATGCGCAACACCATGATCGCCACCAATGCCGAGGACTACATCACCATGGCCGAAGCCAAGGGCCTGCGCCCCGGCCGGATCATGTTCCGCTACGCCGCCCGCAACGCCATGCTCCCGTCCGTGACCAGCTTCGGCATGAGCCTGGGCTTCGTGGTGGGCGGGGCGCTGCTGACCGAGGTGGTGTTCGCGTACCCGGGGGTGGGCTACCAGCTCCTCAACGCCGTGCAGGGGCTCGACTACCCGCTCATGCAGGGCCTCTTCCTGACCATCACCGCCGCCGTGCTGCTGGCCAACTTCCTGGTGGACATCCTCTACGTCCGCCTCGACCCGCGTGTCCGCGCCAACTAGGAAGGACGGACCATGACCACTTCGATCGCAACCACCGCCTCCACCGTCCCGGGGGAGAGCCTCGCCGGCGGCGCCGGCGGGAACACTGCAGGAATGCCCGACGGCGGCACCGGCCTCCCGCCCGGAGCCTCCGTTCGCAGGCCCAACCGCACGTTGCTGCACGGGCTCCTCACCAACAAGAAGGCCATGACCGGCGCGGCCATCCTGTTCATTTTCATCGCCCTGGCGCTGCTTGCTCCGGTGCTGTACCCGGACAATCCCTCCAAGATCACCGGCATGGCGTCCCAGGAGCCCGACGCCGAGTTCTGGCTGGGCACCACGGCCAAGGGCCAGGATGTCCTGGCCCTGACCATCCACGGTGCGCGCAGCTCACTGCTCGTGGGCCTGACCGTCGGCTTCGCGTCCACGTTCATCGGCATCCTGGTGGGCCTGGCCTCGGCCTACTTCGGCAAGTTCATCGACGAAGCCCTCTCCCTCACCACCAACATCTTCCTGCTCCTCCCGGGACTTCCGCTCCTGGTGATCCTGGCCGCGTTCCTTCCGCCGGGACTGGGCACGGTGATCCTGGTCCTGGTGGTGACCGGCTGGGCGGGCTCGGCCCGGGTGCTGCGCTCCCAGGCCCTGTCCATCCGTTCCAAGGACTTCGTAGCCGCTGCCGTGGTCACCGGCGAACGCCCCCTGCGGATCATGTTCCGCGAAATCCTGCCCAACATGGCCTCCATCGTGATGGGAACGCTCCTGGCCTGCATCATCTACGGCATCGGAGCCCAGGCCGGCCTCGAGTTCCTGGGCCTGGGGGACGTCAGTACGGTCTCCTGGGGCAACAACCTCTACTGGGCCGGCAACGAAGGCGCACTGCTCACGGGCAGCTGGTGGGTGTTTGTGCCATCCGGCCTGTGCATCGCGCTGGTGGCGTTCTCGCTGTCGCTGATCAATTACGCGGTGGACGAGGTTACCAACCCGCGCCTGCGGAAAATACAGCTGAGGAAAATACAGAAGCCCGGGGCAGCCAAGCCGGCCCGCAAGCCCGCACAATCCGGAAAGCGAGCATCGGCATGACCGTTTCCCAGACCTCCTTCGGTTCCCACGAACCGGTTCTGGAAATCAAGGACCTCACCGTGAAGTACCGCGGCGACACCCGCTCCACCACCGCCGTCGACCGCGTCTCCTTCAGCATCGGCACCGGCGAAATCTTCGGCCTGGCCGGGGAGTCCGGCTGCGGCAAATCCACCATCGCCAACGCCATCATGCGGCTGCTGCGCGACCCGGCGGAGATCGCCGCGGGCAGCATCCGCTTCGGCGGCAAAGACGTCCTGGCCATGGGCCCGGAAGAGCTGCGCCGCTTCCGCTGGCAGGACGTGGCCATGGTGTTCCAGTCCGCCATGAACTCGCTGAATCCGGTGATGACCATCGGGGACCAGATCATAGACATCTACACCACCCACGCGGGTTACACCCGGAAGGAGTCGCTGCGGCGGGCAGCCGAACTGCTGGAACTCGTGCGGATCGACCCCGCCCGGCTGAAGTCCTACCCGCACCAGCTCTCCGGCGGTATGCGGCAGCGCGCTGTCATTGCCATGGCCGTGGCCCTCAAGCCCTCCCTGCTGATCCTGGATGAACCCACCACCGCCCTGGACGTGGTGGTGCAGCAGGAGATCATGGCGCAGATCAAGGAGCTGCAGCGCGAACTGGGGTTCTCCGTCCTGTTCATTACGCACGACATGTCCCTCATGGTGGAGCTCTCGCACCGGATGGCCGTCATGTACGGCGGCCGGATCGTGGAGACGGCCAAGGCCAAGGACATCCACGCCGCCCCGCTGCACCCCTACACCCAGGCCCTGATGGGCGCGTTCCCTCCGCTCACCGGACCCCGGGTTCCCCTGGCCGGCCTGGCCGACGGCGTCAAGTTCAGCAACATCGCCGATCTCCGGGAAGCCTCGCCCGGACACTTCGTTTCCCCCGTTCCCGCCCTCCAAGGAGCACAGCCATGAGCACCCCGGTATCAGCACGGCCGGCACCGGCACCTAAGAGCCAGGACCGGGGGCACGGCGACACTCCCGCCCTGGCGGTGAAAGGCCTGGTCAAGGATTTCCACAGCGGCGGGCTGTTCTCACGGGCCTCGGTGCGCGCCCTCGGCGGCGTGGACCTTGCCATCAGGAAAAGTGAGATCGTGGCGCTGGTGGGCGAGTCCGGATCCGGCAAGAGCACGCTGGCCCGCTGCATCGCACGGCTGGAGAAGCCCACCGCCGGCCAGATCCTGCTTAATGGCACGGACGTGCTAAAAAGGGACCGTTTCCAGGCCTCAAGGGAATACCGTTCGCAGCTGCAGATGGTGTTCCAGGACCCCTTCGGCTCACTCAACCCCGTCCACCGGATCGAGCACTTCCTCACCCGCTCGCTCACCCTGCACGGCAAGGCCGGGACCCCGGCGCAGCTGCGCACCCGCCTGGATGGGCTGATGACCACTGTGGGCCTCACTCCGGACATGCTCAACTCCTACCCGCATGAACTTTCCGGCGGGCAACGGCAGCGCGTGGCCATCGCCCGGGCGCTCGCGGTGGAACCAGAAGTGATCCTCGCGGACGAACCCACGTCGATGCTGGACGTTTCCGTGCGGATCGGCATCCTCAACCTGATGCGCCAGTTGCGGGACAAGCAGGGGATCTCCATGCTCTACATCACCCACGACCTCGCCTCCGCACGCTACCTGGCGGACCGGATCGCCGTGATGTTCGCCGGGGAGCTGGTTGAGGAAGGTGAATCGCTGGACCTGCTGGCCAACCCGGGCCACCCGTACACCCGGCTGCTGGTCTCGGCGGTGCCGGATCCCGCCCGGACCGGATCCTACGATCCCCGCGAACGGGCGGCACTGCGCGCAGCGGTGATGGAGTCGGCGTCGTGCGCGTTCGACGGCGACCCGGAGCAGCGCTGTTCCGCCACCGAACCCGTCCGGCACCGTGTGGGCGATCCCGCAAATGAGCACTGGGTGCGCTGCCACCTTTACCGGCCGCCGGCCACTGCGGCAAGCCACGCCCTGTCCGCCGAGCCCCTCGAAACACCGGAGACGCCGCCAACGGACGGATCCCGCACAGAAAACAAGGCTTCCTCATGACCGAAATGACCCATCCTTTGGCCACGGTGCCGCGGAACGAACTCGTGGCGCGGGCCGAGGCGGACCCGCTCCGCCCGCGCTTCCACTTTGTCTCGCCCGCCGGCTGGCTCAACGATCCCAACGGTGTGGCCCAGTGGAGCGGGACTTACCACCTCTTCTACCAGTACAACCCGGAGGGAGCCTTCCACCACCGCATCCTGTGGGGGCACGCCACCAGCCCGGACCTGGTCCACTGGACCGACCAGCCCGTGGCACTGGAGCCTTCCGGCGGTCCGGATGCCGACGGCTGCTGGTCCGGTGTGCTGGTGAACGACGGCGGGACGCCCACCCTGGTGTACTCCGGACGGCACGGCGGCAGCGAACTGCCCTGCGTCGCGGTCGGCTCGCCGGACCTCGTGAACTGGACCAAAGCCCCGGAAAACCCGGTGATCCCGGCGCCGCCGGCCGGCGTGGACATCACCGCCTACCGCGACCACTGCGTCTGGCGGGAAGGCACGCGCTGGCGCCAGCTCGTGGGATCCGGCATCCGCGGGCGCGGCGGCACGGCGTTCCTCTACGAATCCGCGGATCTCCGGCGCTGGGACTACATCGGCCCGCTGGTCATCGGCGACGCGTCCTCCGGAGACCCGGCAGCCACTAACTGGCAGGGCACCATGTGGGAATGCGTGGACCTGTTCCGCGCAGGCGACGGGATTCTGGGGGATAGGGCATTGGAATCCCAGACGCCGGGCACGGACGTGCTCGTCTTTTCGGCCTGGCACGACGGCGATACCCGCCACCCGCTGTACTGGACCGGCAGTTACGCCGGGGATTCCTACACGCCGCGCGAACTCCACCGGCTGGACTACGGCGGCCGCTACTTCTACGCCCCGCAGTCCTTCGCGGACGAGTCCGGCCGCCGGGTCATGTTCGGCTGGCTGCAGGAGGGCAGAACGGATGGCGCCATGGTGGAAGCCGGCTGGTCCGGCGTGATGAGCCTGCCGCGGGTGGCCTCCCTGGATGCCCACGGCGGGCTGGCCTTCGCTCCCGTGCCGGAGGTGGAGCTGCTGCGGCGCGACCACGTCCGGACCGGTCCCCGAACGGTGGGCACCGGCGAGGTCCTGGCCGGGGTGTCCGGGAACCAGCTGGACCTGGAGCTTGACCTGGAACTGGAGCCCGGGAGCGTCTTCCGGCTGGGCGTGCTTGGCTCCGGCCCAGGAGGCCCTGACGGTGTGCCGGCCGGGGCGGAAGAAACAGTCATCGAGGTCGGCTACACCGTGGGCAGCGGCGGCTCCGAGCAGTCCTATGTGCTCCTGGACCGCGTGAACAGCAGCCTGGACCGGACCGTGGACGCGGAGGAAAAGTCCGGCCCGGTGCAGCTGCCCGGCGGAAAACTGCACCTCCGCGTGCTGGTGGACCGCTCGGCGCTGGAGATCTTCGCCAACGGCAAACCGCTCACGGCCCGGGCCTATCCGACGCTCGGCGGGGAAAACGTAAGGCTGTCCGCCGCCGGTACAGTCCGGCTGCTGCAGCTGGACGCCTGGCGGATGGAAGGAGTCTTCGGCGCCCCGCGCCCGCTGTTCCCGTAGGAGCCCCACACCGTCGATTGCTCCGTAACCGCCCTTTTGGAGCAGCGAGGTCCGTATCGGAGAATTCCAAGATCAAAGGTGATCTGAATGTCAAAGAGGTTAGTTGCAGGTATTACCACGGCCGCGCTAGGCCTGGGCGCGCTGGGAGCTGGCTCGCTGCTGGCCCCGGCCATGCTGGCCGCGCCCGCCCAAGCCGCTCCAGGCGGCCCTTTCCCCGCCGGGCCGATCACGCTGGGCAGCAGCAACAGTCCCATGCCGGACGTGGTGGGCATCAGCGGAAACTGGACCAGGCAGTCCGACGGCGGCCAGTCCGCCGTCGCCTCGCCGGACCAAAACGCGGCCGCCATCAGCGAACAGCGCATCAGCTCCACCGCCCGGTACACGGCCGGAGTCACAGTCGATCCCGGCAGCCCGTACGCCGTAGGCGCCCTGGTTTTCCGCAGTGCTGCCGATGCCAGCAGCGGCTATGCGGCCACCATCGATCCCAACCTGGACAGGGTGCGGCTGTTCGATCTGGCCACTGGACAGGATGTGGCACCTGCCGCCACGGTCCCGCTGGACACGGGGCGGAGCTACTCCGTGGACGTCCACGTGGACGGGCCCCGGATCTATGTGGCGGTGGACGGAGTGCCGCGGATCGACGCCACCGACCAGCGGTACCAGGACGGCCATGTGGGCCTCCACGCCTACAACGGCTCGGTGAACTTCAGCGAGCCCCGGGTGCGCACCATCGACGCCAACGTCAGTGGCTGGCAGGCGGCGGACGGTGCCGGCTGGACCGCCTCGGCCACCGGCCTTCGGGGGACAGCTCCGGGCGGCACCAACATCAGGGCTGTCGCCACCGACCAGGCACCGCAGGTCACGGATTTCACCGCTGATGTCCAGGTGACGTCGCCTTACGCCGTCGGCGCGGTCCTCTTCCGCACCAACACTGCCGGAACCACCGGGTACGGGGCCGAAGCGGACGCCAACGCCGGCAGGCTGCGGCTGTACCGTATCGAGGACAACGCCACCCTGGGCACCTTCGCGACCACCATCACCGTCAACGCGGTATACCGGCTGCGCGTCACGGCCGACGGCGGGCAGCTCGCCGTGCACTGGCAGACGGACCTGCTGGACCCCAACGGCTACGCCCCGGCCATCACCGCAACAGACACAGCGCACGGCTCCGGGCACATTGGCCTCCTCGCCTTCAACGGCAGCACCGTGTTCCAGGGCATGACCCTCAAAGGCCTGGACACTTCCCTGCAGGGCTGGCGCACCGCCTCGGGAAGCTGGGAACCGGACGTCCGCGGCCTGCGCGGGGCAACCGACGGCCTGGCCGCCGGCGCGGATGCGGCACGCTTCGTCCCGGCGGTGGCGTCCGACGTCGTCGCGTCCCTTGACCTGGACGTCGCCGCCCCGGCAACGGCCGCCGTCGTGGTCCGGAGCGCGCCCGACGGCACCGGCGGCACCGAACTCAGGGTGGACCCCGGAGCAGGAACGGTGCAGCTGAAGGACCGCACCACCGGGACCGTCCTTGCCGGCGGGGCCGTACCGCCGGACAGCTTTGCCGCCGGCCAGCTCAACCGCATCCAACTCACCGTCCGCGGCGGGCAGGCAACCGCGCTGATCAACGGCGTCCAGTCCGTTGCCGGGCCGGCCGGGCCGGCGACAGGCAGCGGCTTCGGTCTGCGCGTCAGCGGCGGCGGCGCCTACTTCCAAAACGTCCGGGCAGACGACGTCGCCAGCTACATGAACGGCCTCTACCAGCCCGGCTACCACTACAGCCAGAATTCCGGGAACAGTTCGGACCCCAACGGCCTGGTGTACTTCGATGGCGAATACCACCTGTTCCACCAGGACCGCGGCCGCTGGGCGCACGCCGTCAGCACCGACCTGCTGCACTGGAAGCAGCTGCCCATAGCCCTGCCGCACCTGGCTGCGGGGGAGTCATGGTCCGGCTCCGCGGTGGTGGATGCCAATGATTCCAGCGGACTGTTCGACGGCGGGCAGGGGCTCGTTGCGTTCTACACGAGCTTCAACCACGATGCCGCCAACGGCAACCAGTCCGTGCGCGCCGCGTACAGCAAGGACCACGGCCGCACCTGGTCCATCGTGCAGGCCCAGCCCGTGGTGGAAAACCCCGGCGGTCCTGCCGGCAGCTGGGACTTCCGCGACCCCAAAGTCACTTGGGACGCCGCCACCGGCACATGGATCATGGTGGTGGCCGGCGGGGACCACCTGCGCTTCCACACGTCCACCGACCTGGTCCACTGGACCTTCACCAGCGCCTTCGGCTACGGCGACTGGGTCCGCGGCGGGGTCTGGGAATGCCCGGACTTCTTCGAGCTGCCGGTGGAAGGGCAGCCCGGCGCCAGACGGTGGGTGCTCTGGTGGAGCACCGGTGCCGTCAGGCCCACCAACGGCTCCGCGGCGCAATATGTCACCGGAACATGGAACGGAACGTCCTTCACCCCGGACACCGGCCCGGACGAGGTGCTCCAGGCCGACTCCGGCCGCGACTACTACGCTGCCATGAGTTTCTTCGGTGCCCCGGACGGGCGGCGGATCATGCTGGGCTGGATGAGCAACTGGGACTATGCCTTCAGCCCGCCCACCGGCCGCTGGAACGGGCAGCTGAGTGTCCCCCGGCAGCTGAGCCTGAAAGACATTCCGGGCGTCGGGCCCCGGCTGGCGCAGGAACCCATAACCGAACTGGCAGGGCTGCGCACGTCCACGTGGCAGGCGTCCGACGTCACGGTCACGCCGACGTCGGCCAACCCGCTGTCCGCTGCTTCCGGCCGGTCGTTCGAGCTGGAGGCCGAGGTGGCCATCCCGTCCTCCGGCGGGGCTTCGGGCTTCACCTTCGGGCTCCGCAAAGGCACTGCGGGCGGCGCAGCCGGAGGGGAAGCCCAGGAGACACTGCTCCGCTACGCCGCCGGCACGGGGACAGCCTCGGCGACCGGCGCCGGCACCGGCACCGGCACCGGCACCGGCACCATGACGGTGGACCGCGGGCAGTCCGGCCGGGCAGACTTCACCCGCTATTTCGCGGGTGCCGCGGCGGACAATGCCAGCACGGCATGGAGTTCCGAAACAGTGGCGCTGGCCGGAGGGGGGAGCGAGCGGCGGGTGAAGCTGCGGGCCCTGGTGGACTCCTCCTCGGTGGAGCTCTTCGGCGGGGACGGCACGGCAGCCATCACCTCCCTGGTCTTCCCGGACCCGTCCTCCACCGGGCTGTCTTTCAGCACCACCGGCGGGTCCGCGCGGCTGGTGTCCGCCAAAGTACACCAGCTGGCGGACACCTCCCGCCTCACTGCGGCGGTGCCGTCGGCCGTCCTTGGCCCGGTGAGCGGCGCGGCCCGGCACAACCTGGATTCCTACTCCGTGGTTCCCGGCGGCCGCTGGGAAAGCACGGGAGCAGGGCTGGCCGGCACGTTCGACAAGGACTCCACCGCCCTGAGCGCCGCCACGTACTCGGATGTCCGGGTGGCCGCGACAGTCCGTTTCGGCAGCGGACCCTACGCGGGGGCCATGCTCAACAGCGACAGGGTGCCGGAACGGGGTTACGGCGGCGCGGGGTCGGTGCTGCTGCGGGCCTCGGCCGACGGTGCCACGGCGTACTACGTCAACCTCGACCCGAACCTGCGGCTGGCGCGCATCTTCAAGCTGCAGGACGGCGTCTTCGATTCCGCCGCCAGCGTCCTGGCCAGTGTCCCCGTGCTGCTCAGCCACGGCGTCAGTTACAGCGTGGAAGCCGCCGCGGCGGGGGAGCGGCTGACGGTGAAGCTCGACGGCGTGGAAATCCTCGCCGTCGATGATGCCTCCCTGTCCGCCGGCAAGGTGGGACTGAACGTGTTCGACGGCCGGGCAGCCTATCAGGACGTGCTGGTGACAGGCTCGGGATGAGCCTGGTCCGGTTTGTCGCAGAAGGTGAACTCCGGGTGACGGCGGCGTGACATTTCACACTAAGTCTGATTTATGATGCAACATTTGACTCGGAAAATTAGCTGTGGCACGCGCGCGCAATGGGGAATGTAAGCGCTTGCACAATTGGAGCGAAACTTGGTTTTCGCAGCCTTGAAACACGGTTTGATAAGCATGCTTCAACGTGCCAGCGTAGAGACCGGCGCAGGAAAGGAGTCCTTTCCGAATCGCCTCCCGGGGCCCTACCCAAGCCCCGTCCCCCTCGACACAAAGGCGTCCTCGATGACGCCTGCCGTGTCATCGGGACAACCGGAGTTTCGGGGTATGAGGGCACACGCCCGTCTTCCACGAATGGTCTCAACTCCGCGAGAAGAGCAAAAATGCACAAGCACCCCAATACACACCGGATGCTGCGGTGGCGCCCCGCCGCCGCAGCACTGGCGGCGGCCGTGGCGGCTTCCGCCTTCCTTGCCGTTCCGTCGGCCCAGGCCAACGAACCTTCGGACCCGCCCGCCACCCAGCAGATGCCGGCACCCACCCCCGGCTTCCCGCTGCCCACCGACCACAGCCAGAAGGCCTACGATCCGGCGGCGGACTTCACCTCAAAGTGGACCCGCGCCGATGCCAAGCAGATCATGGCCCAGAGCGACTCCACCGTGGCTCCCGGCCAGAACTCCATGAGCCCGGATGTCACCATGCCGGAAATCCCTGAGGATTTCCCCGCGATGAACGACGACGTCTGGGTCTGGGACACGTGGTCCCTGACCGACGAAAACGCCAACCAGATCAGCTACAAGGGCTGGGACGTCATCTTCTCCCTCGTCGCTGACCGCCACGCCGGCTACGGCTTCGACCAGCGCCACTGGAACGCCCGGATCGGCTACTTCTTCCGCAAGACCAACGCCGACCCGGCCAAGGACAAGTGGAACTACGGCGGACACGTCTTCGCTGACGGCGCTTCCATCGGCAACACCGAATGGTCCGGCTCCACCCGCCTGATGCAGGGCAACCAGGTCAATGTGTTCTACACGGCCACCACGTTCTACGACGTTGCCGAACGCAATGCAGGCGGCGGCGGCATCGCACCGGACGCGGCCATCGCCAAGGCGCTGGGCAAGATCCACGCCGACCAGAACGGTGTCACGTTCGACGGCTTCAAGCACACCAAGCTGCTGGAGCCGGACGGCAAGATGTACCAGAACAAGGCCCAGAACCCGGGCTTCGCCTTCCGCGACCCGTACACGTTCGCCGACCCCGCACACCCGGGCAAGACCTTCATGGTCTTCGAAGGCAACACCGGCGGCACCCGCGGCGAATACGAGTGCAAGCCCGAGGACCTTGGCTACAAGGCCGGCGACCCCAACGCTGAGAACCTCAACGAGGTCAACAGCAGCGGCGCCTACTACCAGACCGCCAACGTGGGGCTGGCAGTGGCGGACAACAAGGATCTGACCAAGTGGTCCTTCCTGCCGCCGATCCTTTCGGCCAACTGCGTCAACGACCAGACCGAGCGTCCCCAGATCTTCATCCAGAATGAAGGCGGCAAGAACAAGTACTACCTGTTCACCATCAGCCACCAGTTCACCTACGCGGCCGGCATGCGCGGCCCCGACGGCGTCTATGGCTTCGTGGGCGACGGTGTCCGTTCGGACTACCAGCCGATGAACAACAGCGGCCTGGCCCTGGGCTCGCCGACGGACCTGAACCTTCCGTCCGAGTCCCCCGAGGCACCCACCCCGAACCAGAACGGCCGCCAGTTCCAGGCCTACTCGCACTACGTGCAGCCGGGCGGCCTGGTGCAGTCCTTCATTGACAACGTGAACGGCGTCCGCGGCGGCTCACTCTCGCCCACCGTGAAGATCAACTTCCGTGACGGCGTATCCCAGGTGGACCGCACCTTCGGCAAGAACGGCCTCGGCCCGTTCGGCTACCTGCCCACCAACCTCAAGGTTGGCGGCGAGGGCCTCTACAAGTAACCCGCAGCGGGGAACTCAACACCCGCCTAAACAGCAGGGACGTCCGGATCTCATCCGGGCGTCCCTGCGGCTTTTTATACCTATATATACGGACGAAATGCGGACGCGCGGCCGCCTTCACCGGGGGCCGCCGCGCCGGCCGCTTGGGATCCCGGGAGCCATTCCGGCTAGACTCGCACGCCGGGGACAGAACGCCATTGCCGCTCGAGGCCTCCACGGAACGGGCGGCGCAATCTCGACCAGAAAAGTGACCTTTGAAAAACATTGCACGCCCTCTGACCGCAGCAGCCCTCTTCGCCGCACTGGCACTCACCGCATGCTCCGCGCCGGAAGCCGGCGGCGCGCCGTCGTCGTCCGCCCCCGGACCTGCCACGGCAACCGCGACGCCGAGCCCCAGCAAGAGCTCCGGGCCCTTTGGGGACTTTCCCTCCGCGGCGGAGGCATGCACCACCATCTCCCAGCAGGCCACCGGCGCGTCACTGTTTCCGCTCTCGGCGGCCCAGGGCAAAACGGCGGAACTGGAACAGCTCAAGGCGGAGCTCAGCGAAACCGCTGAACGCGTTCCGGACGGGCTCAAGGCCGATTTCGCCAACCTCAATGCGGTGGCCGTCGCCGGGCTGAGCGACCAGACCGTGTACTCCAGCGGAAAGTTCGACGCCGCGATGGCCCCGGTTACCGCCTGGCTCGCCGCCAACTGCAAATAGCAGGCTTCGGCTTGGCGATTTTCACCCGCGTCCGGCCGCTTGTCGCGGCCAAGGGATAGTGTGGTGTTCAAGAGAAGGGGAGTGCCTGATGGAATACCAGAACCCACATCCCGCGCCGGGGGCCCACGCTGATCCAGTCGTTGCCCTGCCGGCCGGCACCGGACGCACCGTCATTTCCGAAACGGCAGTAGCCAAGGTCGCAGGCATCGCAGCCCGGGCCGTTCCGGGGGTCTATTCCCTGGGCACCGGCCCGTCCCGAGCCTTAGGGGCCATCCGGGACGCTGTCGGCAGCTCCGACCACGCCGCCGGCGTCCACGCTGAGGTCGGCGAGACGCAGGTGGCAGTGGACATTAACCTCGTGGCCGTCTACGGGACGCCGCTGCATTCCCTGGCGGATCAGGTGCGGGCCGCCGTCTATGCCGCAGTGGAGGAGCTCGTTGGCCTGCAGGTCATCGAGGTCAATGTGGAGATCAATGACGTCTACGTAGCGGCGCCGGCAAAGCCAGGACTGCCCGTGGAAGCCCGGACTGAGAGGGAGGCCATCCAGTGAACCTGACCGTGGTGGGAATAGCAGTGGGGGCCTTCGTGGCCTTTATGTCTTTCCAGTTCGGCATCTGGGGCTTCCTCGTCTCGCTGCTGTTCATGGGGATTGGTGCCCTCCTTGGCCGCGCCGCGGAAGGGAAACTTGACCTGCGCAGCGTGTTCGATGCCATCACGGGCCGGCGCTCATCCTCATGAGCAGCACGGCCGGAACCGTGGCCGGTGGCTCCGTGATGGCCGGGCACAACCGCATCAGTACGCAGGCGCTCACCAGCCTTGCACGGGCAGCCGCCGCTGAAGCGCTGGGCGTCCCGGCGCACGACGTCCGGGCTGACTGGTCCGACGACGACGGCCTGCTGGCACTGTCACTCGTCCTGCCTATCAGGATCCCGCCGCTGACCACTGTCCTGCGCGACCCCGGCCGCGTCGCCGCCTTCGGCGGCTCCATCCGGGAGCGTGCCATCGCGGCCAGGCCCGTGATCCTGCACCGCGTGGCGGAACTCAGCGGGGCGCAGCTGAGCCGCGTGGACATCCGGATCAGCGGCGCCGCCATCAGCGAAGGGGGAAGGGTCCAGTGAACAACGCCACCGACGTCCGCTCAAAGGGCAGCCACGCAGCGGGAAATGGCGCCTCCGGCACGAGTACCGGCGTCTCCGCCGCTGGAGAACCGGATCCCCGGGGCGCCGGTATGCGCCGGATCCTGGACCGCGAAACGCGTTCCTCGCGTGCCGCAGTGTCCGGGGTCGCCGCGGTTCTGGTGATCGTCCTGTGCGGGTACGGGCTCCTCGAAGCCGCAGTGCGCGCAGTCGGGCAGCCGCCGTGGCTCATCGATCCGCAGACCGCCGCGGAACGAATCATTGCGCTTCCCCAGGGCATGCCGCCGCTGCTGCTCGGCGCTATCGGGGCCGTGACCGCCATGGCGGGGCTGTTTTTCCTGCTCAACGCCGTCCTGCCCGGCCGCCGTGCGCGGCATTTGCTCCCGGACCCCCGGGCCGGAGTGGTGGTGGACGATGAAGTCATCGCCTCCGCGCTCGCCCGCCGTGCCCGGTTGGCTGCGAACGTCACGCAGGAACAGGTGATGGTGGTGGTGGCGCAGCGCCAGGTGACTGTCAACGTGCGGCCCACCTCCGGGGTGCCTGTCAGCGAGAACGCGGTGCTGGCCGCCGTGCTGGCGGAGCTGCGGGAAATGGCTCTTGAACCGATGCCGGAAGTGCGGGTCAACGTGGCCGCTTCGGGGGTGATCGGGGCATGAACAACACCCCCCGTACGCTGAACCGGATCCTGATCGGAATCCTGGGTGTGAAGCTGCTGGTCATCGGGCTGCTGCTGGTCCTGCTGGCCACCGTTCCGGCGGTGGCTTCGTGGTGGCAGCAGTGGTCCGCCGGTGTGTGGAGCGGCATGAGCCAGCTCCTCCAGCGGACAGGCATCCCCGGCCGCGAGGAAAGCTGGCTGTGGGCCGTGATCGCGCTGGTGCTGGCAGCGGTGATTGCCTTGATGGTCGCCTGGGTGGCCCAGCAGGGCAAAGGCCGCGCCAACCTGATCGTTGCCGAGGACGACGCCGCGGGTTTCCCCGGCAACGTGCGGATCGGCGGCGGCGTCGCCGAACAGGCCCTGCGCGCGGCACTGGCCGGGCGGCAGGACCTGGCCGGCGCTACTGTGGCCACCTACGAGATCCGTGGCGAGCCCGCGCTGAAGATTCGTCTGCAGCCCCGCCAGGGCGTGGCCCCGCACCTCCTCGCGGCTGATGTCTCAGCCCTCGTGGAGGCGCTGGACGCCGTTGTGGGCAAGCGCATCCCTGTGCTTATCCACATCGGCTCCGGCGCCCGTTCCCGCTTCGGCAGGGCGGAACGCGTCCGCTAGACCGCCACGAGGTATACGGCGGAGTCCGGCGCAAGTTTCCGGGCGCCGTCCGGGCGGGTACCCGATCCGGCCGTACCTGTTTCGGCCGGGCCTGTTTCGGCCGTCCCTGATTCGGCCGGACCGCCCGTCACCGCTTCATCCGCGCTGGCCAGCGCAACCCGATAGCCTTCCGGCAGGGTGGCGGCGGCAAGGCCCATGTTGGCAATCACCAGGACATCCCCGTTGTGGAAGGCGAGCACTCCGTCCGCGGGTGCGTGCACGTCGGCCCAGCGGAAGCTCCCGGCGCCCAGCCGGTGTTCCTTGCGCAGCGCCAGCGCTGCACGGTACAGCTCCAACGTGGAACCGTCGACGCCGTCCTGCCGGTCGGCGGCCAGCTCGCCGAAGGACTCCGGCTGGGGGAGCCAGGGAGCAGCAGGTGCCTCGCCCGGGAACGCTGAGGCGAAGCCGTAGCCCGGCTCGGCGGCTTTCCACGGCAGCGGTACACGGCAGCCGTCGCGACCCCGCTCGATGCCGTTCGTCCGGAAGAAGGTAGGGTCCTGGCGCGCTTCGGCGGGAACGGTGGTGTGCTCCGGGAGGCCCAGTTCCTCGCCCTGGTACAGGTACGCCGAACCGGGGAGGGCAAGTGAAACCATGCTGGCTGCCCGGGCACGGGCGAGGCCAAGCGCGGCATCCGGCTGTTCATCCTCAGCAGCAATTCCCTTCGGGAACGTGGTGGGGTCCTTCAGCCCAAAGCGGGTGGAGTGCCGGACCGTGTCGTGGTTGCTGAGGACCCACGTGGTGGTGGCACCTACCGTGGCGGCCGCCCGCAGGGAATCCTCAATGGCCACCGCCGTCCGACCGGCATCCCAGCCGGCCAGCAGGAAGTCGAAGTTGAACGCCTGCTGCATTTCATCGGGCCGGACATACCGGGCCAACCGCTCGGCCGGCTCCACCCAGGCCTCGGCCACCATCATGCGGTCGCCGTCATACTCGGCCAGTACCCGGTGCCAGTCGCGGTAGATCTCGTGCACGCCGTCCTGGTCGAAGAACGGCGAGGGCGGGTAGAGCGGCGAGACGGCCTGGTGCTCGTCGTCGTCGGCTGCTGTCGCCGCGGCAGCGTCAGTGGCGGCTGCCGGGTGGGCGCGGTGCGGTTCTTCGGCTTCGGTATGGCCGCCATGGGCATCGCCAGGCAGCTCGGTTGCTCCTTCCACCATGGCTGCGGAGCCTTCCCAGTCCGGAAGCCCCGCTTCCTTGACCATCCCGTGCGCCACATCCACGCGGAAGCCGTCCACGCCGCGGTCCAGCCAGAACCGCAGCACCGAGCGCATTTCCTCCTTGACCTCGGCGTTGTCCCAGTTCAGGTCAGGCTGCTTGGTGTCAAAGAGGTGCAGGTACCATTCGCCGGGCGCGCCGTCTGCCTCTGTGACGCGGGTCCAGGCCGGGCCGCCGAAGATGGACTTCCAGTTGTTCGGGGCCAGGTCACCGCTCCCCGAACCGGGGACGGAGTCCTTGCCTGGCCGGAACATGTAACGGTCCCGTTCGCGTGAGCCGGGCGGTGCCGCGAGGGCCTCCCGGAACCAGGCGTGTTCGTCCGAGGTGTGGTTGGGCACCAGGTCAACGATGACCTTCAGCCCCAGGCCGTGAGCCTTCTGCAACATTTCGTCGAAGTCCGCCAGGGTACCGAAGAGCGGGTCCACTTCGCGGTAGTCGGCTACGTCGTAACCGGCGTCGGCCTGGGGTGACTTGTAGAAGGGGGACAGCCAGACGGCATCCACGCCGAGCCTGTGCAGGTGGTCCAAATGAGCCGTCACTCCGCGAAGATCCCCCATCCCGTCGCCATTGGCATCGGCGAAGGACCGCGGGTAAACCTGGTACACGACGGCGCTGGCCCACCACGCCGGAATCGAGGAGCCGTCAGTCGGGACTGGGCTGTGTGCCACAGATATCCTTTCCATAAACTTCGGTGTAAACGCTTGCATTTCTCACCGCAACGTTACTAGTGTGATGGGCACCACTTCAACCGCACCGCCGATTTTGCTCGACACTCAGCGAGGAGTCTCTCCATATGAAATCCCCTAACTTCCTTTTGCCGGCAGCTACTGCCGGCGTTTTGGCGTTAACACTTTCCGCCTGTGGTGGCGGAGGCGGCACTACGGGCGGGGGTGGCGGCGGCGACGCTGAACAAGGCCTCGACGGCCGTGGCCCCATCACCTACGTCCAGGGCAAGGACAACAGCAACGTCGTCCGTCCCCTCATTGAAAAATGGAACGCCGCACACCCGAACGAGAAGGTCACGTTCAAGGAACAGACTGACTCCGCCGACCAGCAGCACGACGACCTGGTCCAGAATTACCAGGCAAAGAACCCCAACTATGACGTTGCCAGCGTCGATGTTGTCTGGACGGCTGAGTTTGCCGCCAAGGGCTGGCTCCAGCCGCTGAAGGACAAGATGGCGGTTGACACCAAGGGCATGCTGGAACCCACCATTGAGGCCGGCTCGTACAAGGGCACCCTCTACGCAGCACCGGTGTCTTCCGATGGCGGCATCCTCTACTACCGCAAGGACCTCGTCCCCACTCCGCCCAAGACCTGGGACGAGATGATGCAGATGTGCTCCATCGCCAAGGCCAACAACATCGGCTGCTACGCGGGCCAGTTCAAGAAGTACGAAGGCCTCACCGTGAACGCTTCCGAGGCGATCAACTCCTTCGGCGGTTCCGTGCTGGACAAGGACGGCAAGCCGAGCCTGAACACTCCGGAAGCCAAGGTCGGCCTCGAGAACCTGGCGAAGGCCTACGCGGACGGCAACATCCCGAAGGAAGCCATCACCTACCAGGAAGAGGAAGGACGCCAGGCGTTCCAGGACGGGAAACTCCTCTTCCACCGCAACTGGCCGTACGTGTACAACCTGGCCACCACTGAAGCATCATCCAAGGTCAAGGATGTCCTGGGCATGACCGCCCTCCCCGGTAAGGACGGCCCCGGCGCCTCCTCGCTGGGCGGTCACAGCGCGGCCGTGAGCGTGTACTCCAAGAACAAGGCCACTGCCCTGGACTTCGTGAAGTTCCTGACGGACGCAGAGCAGCAGAAGTTCTTCGCCACCAAGGGTTCGCTGGCCCCCGTGCTCGGTGACCTCTACGAGGACAAAGAGCTCGTGGCCAAGCTGCCTTACCTGCCGGTCCTGAAGACGTCCATCGAAAACGCGGTACCGCGCCCCGTGACGCCGTTCTACCCTGCAGTGACCAAAGCCATCCAGGAAAACGCCTACCCTGCCATCAAGGGGGAGAAGTCCGTGGAATCCGCTCTGTCGGACATGCAAAAGTCCATCGAATCAGCTAGCGCGGGACAGTAGCCCCTCATGGCTACCGAATTGGGCCCGACGCCGGTAAAAAAGCCGGCGTCGGGCAGTCCCGAGATCCACCACGCACCCAAGGGGGTGGGGGAGGACAACCGGATCGCCAGCCAGGGCAGGTGGGCATCGTGGCTGTTGGCCCCCACGATCATCGCGCTGGCGGTTGTGATCGTTTACCCGATCATCAGCGCACTCGTTATGTCCTTCCAAAAGGACGCCGGCCTGGATCCCGTCACCGGGCTTTTCACGGCGGGCGGCCCGGCAGGCGTCCAGAACTACGTGAACTGGCTTGCCCAGCAGTGCTCCGCTCCCGGCGGCGGCACCGTGGCCTGCCCTCCCGGTACACTGGGCGCCCAGTTCTGGTCCGCGACGGCCACCACGTTTTTCTTCACCGTGGTGACCGTGACCCTGGAAACCGTCCTCGGTTTCTGGATGGCCCTCATCATGGCCAGGACCTTCCGGGGACGCAGCCTGGTCCGCGCAGCAGTCCTGGTCCCGTGGGCCATTCCCACCGCTGTGACTGCCAAGCTGTGGCTGTTCATCTTCGCTTTTGAGGGCATCGCGAACAAGCTGTTCAATACCACCATCCTGTGGACCGGCAGCGAGTGGCCGGCCAAGTGGGCAGTTATCATCGCCGACGTCTGGAAGACCACGCCGTTCATGGCCCTCCTCATCCTCGCCGGCCTCCAGATGATCCCCGCAGAGGTCTATGAGGCCGCCAAGGTTGACGGTGCCAGCACCTGGCAGCGGTTCCGCCTAATCACCCTGCCGCTGGTCAAGCCGGCGCTTATGGTGGCCGTCCTGTTCCGTACCCTGGACGCACTTCGCATGTTCGACCTGCCGTACATCCTGACGGGCGGGGCCAACAACACCACCACGCTGTCCATCTTGGTGATCAACCAGATCAGGCAAGGCTTCAACGCGGCGGCAGCATTGTCCACCATTACGTTCATCATCATCTTCATCGTCGCGTTCATCTTTGTGCGCTTCCTGGGTGCGAACGTCGTGGAACAAAGCGGAACCACCGGTAAGGGGAAGAAATGAGCGCCGGAACAGCCGCGACTGCCCTGCGGGCAAAGCAGGACAAGGGCAGGAAGACAGCGCAGAACCGGGAAAAGGTTGCACAGGGGCGCACATACATCAGCGCCGCGGTGATCCTCATCTGGTGCCTGGCGCCTGCATATTGGATGGTGGTGACGGCGTTCCGCGATGTGGACTTCACCTACGACACCTCGATACTGCCGACGCACATTACGCTGGACAACTTCAACACCGCCTTCGACACCTCCTTTGGCAACAGGTTCGGGGATGCACTGCGCAACAGCGTGTTCATCGGCGTCGTCGTCACGGTGGTGTCGTTGCTGATCGGTGTCTTCGCGGCCTACGCCCTGGCACGGCTGAACTTCCGCTTCAAGTACCTGGTGCTGGGCTTCATCCTGGGCGCATCCATGTTCCCGGGCGTCGCCCTCATCACCCCGCTGTTCCAGCTCTTCACCAACATCGGCTGGATGGGCACCTACCAGGCGCTGATCATCCCGAACATCTCCTTCGTGCTCCCTTTGACCGTGTATACGATGACCTCCTTCTTCCGCGAAATGCCGTGGGAGCTTGAGGAATCGGCACGGGTGGACGGCTGCACCCAGGGGCAGGCATTCCGAAAGGTAATCCTGCCGCTGGCGGCACCGGCCATCTTCACCACGGCCATCCTGGCGTTCATCTCCTCCTGGAATGAATTCCTGATTGCAAGCCAGCTGTCCAGCGACGCGACGCAGCCGGTAACGGTTGCCATCGCAAGCTTCGCTGGCGCACAACCGAACCAGATTCCGTACACGGCCATCATGGCCGCCGGAACCATCGTCACCATTCCTTTGGTGATCCTGGTCCTGGTCTTCCAGCGCAAGATTGTTGCCGGCCTTACCGCCGGTGCCGTCAAGTGACAGGTTCGGCTGTGGACGGGAAACAGAACCACGGACGGGTCCGCAGTGAACATCGGCGGGCCCGGTCCGGGGAGGACTTCGACATCATCATCGGATTCCTCGGGTTCTGGGCTGTTGTGCTGGTGGTGGTCACCGTCTGGATGGAGGTGACCGCCCAGCCTGCGGTCGGATGGGCGCTGGGACTGCTGGGCGTGCTTCTTGCCCTCTACGGCATGGTGCGGCTCCGCCGGCGCCTGCCCGCAAGGACCGCGACGCGTAAGAAATAGGAGCTGATCCAGAGCTCAAGGCTGGGCGGATTAGACTGGCTTGTTGCCGCAGGGGAAGCACAGGTAGCAAGAATCTGCGAACAGCAAGCAAGGGGAAACTGTGGCACGCACAACAGACAGGGCTCAACGGGGCGGCCATTCGGGCGTCAGCATTGAGGACGTCGCCGCCGCAGCCGGGGTTTCCACTGCCACAGTCTCCCGCGCAGTCCGCGGCCTGCCAAGGGTTTCGCCGGCCACCCGGGAAAAAATTCTCGAGGTGGCCGGCGCCTTGGGCTATGTGGCATCTTCATCCGCCTCGGGCCTGGCCACGGGACGGACCAAAACCATCGGAGTGCTGGCACCGTTCGTCAGCCGATGGTTCTTCTCCAAGGCCATCGAGGGTGCGGACCGTGAACTGCATGCGCGCCAGTACAACCTGTCGCTATTCAATCTGGGCGGCCACGGCAGCAACCGCGAGCGGCTCTTCAGCAAGACCATGGTCTACAAGCAGATCGATGCCCTCCTGGTGCTGTGTATGGCTCTGACCCACGAGGAAATAGAGCATCTGCAAAAGATCGACATCCCCCTGGTGGTGGTGGGCGGCCACGTGGAAGAGTGCCCCTACATCGGCATCGATGACTACGCTGCGGCGTCCACCGCCGTCCGTCACCTCATCAGCCTCGGCCACAAGGACATCGCCCTTCTCCATGGCGACGACGAAACCGACCTCAACTTCGATGTTCCCCGCGTCCGCATCAAGGCGTTCCAGGACGTCATGGCAGGATCCGGGCTGCCTGTCCGTCCTGAGTGGGACGAGTGGGGCGACTTCACTGTCCGGAGCGGGCAGGATGCCTTCACCCGGATGTGGGCCCGGCCCGGTCCGAAACCCACTGCGATCTTCTGCGCGTCGGACGAGATGGCCATGGGCGTCATTTTCGAAGCCAGCAAAATGGGCGTCCGCGTGCCGGAAGACCTTTCCGTCATCGGGATCGACGACCACGACTTCTCGGATGCCATGGGGCTGACCACGGTGCGTCAGCGGCCTGACGAGCAGGCTGAACTCGGCACCAAGATGCTGTTGGACGAACTGGACGGCGCGGTCGGTGCGGTCCACTCAGAAGTTGCGCCCCACCAGCTGATCGTCAGGAGGACGACGGCGCCGCCCCCGTCCCACGGGCAGGCCTAGTTCCGTCTTAGGATGCGCGGGCAAGCTGCCTGATGGGAATCCAGCGCGAGGCGAGCCGGCGGTAGGCCGCGGCAGCCCCGGTCATGTCTCCTTCGGCCAGGCATTCGATGCCGAGCCGCACGTCCATGGGTGAATCGTCCGGATACACCTTGTCCGCGACGGCGCCGTAATCCAACTCCACGACCGACCCGGGGTGGAAGAGCTCCAGCCACTCGGTGAGCTGGGTCATGTCGTCCAGCATGTCCAGGTCCGGGGCGGCCAGGGCCAGGTTGGCCACGGCATAGCGGACGCGCTCCAGGGCTTCGCCGATCGGTGCCCACACGCGGACCGTGATGATCCGACCGCCGGACTCCACCACGTCCTGGGGGTCGGACTCCTTGAACAGCGAGAACCAGCTGAACGGGATGCCCCAGGTGGAAGCACGCGTGTGGACACGGCTGGTTCCTTCGCGGGCCTTCACCAGGTCGATCCGTTCCTGGTGCTTGTCCCGCTGTTCCTCCGGGATCAGCAGCTGCGCGAGCGGACCGTGGATGCCCTCCATCAGTGCGTTGGCGGCCAGGCCAGCGCGCAGCACCAGCTGGCTGGGGCAGTACAACAACGCCTGGTCCGCGCTGTCGGCGCCGTCTACGGCGTCACCCGGCCCCCCGGCGTCGGACGTTCCGGACTCATCGGGGCCGACGGCCGGCTTCTGCGTGCGCGGCTGCTCCGGTTCCGGGGGAGCCGGAATGACCCGGACCAGGTCGGTGCGCCCGGTGGGGAAGGGGTCGCCGCCGGGCCGCGTGATCCGGCCGAGGGACGCCTGCAACTCGGCGTTCTCCACGGCTGCCCGCGACGCCGACCTGGCACCTGCAGCCCGAAGTGCAGCGCGTTGCTCTTCGGGAAACGCGGACAGCGGCTCGTAGATCCGCAGTGCGGAAGAGAAAGGCAGGCCCGCTTGGCCCCGGTAGATGTTGCCCGTCATAGCGGCCCCATCAGTCGGCCAGCTCCACGATGACCGGCGCATGGTCCGAGGCGCCCTTGCCCTTCCGTTCCTCGCGGTCGATTGACGCGCCCGTCACGCGGGCGGCGAGGGCGGGGGAAGCGAGGACGAAGTCGATCCGCATGCCTTCCTTCTTCGGGAAGCGGAGCTGCGTGTAGTCCCAGTAGGTGTAGACGCCGGGGCCCGGGGTGTGCGGGCGGACCACGTCCTGGAATCCAGCGTCCTCGAAGGCGCGGAAGGCGGCGCGCTCGGGTTCGCTGACGTGGGTCATTGCGTTGGCGCGGAAGAAGTCGATGTCCCAGACGTCGTCGTCCTGCGGGGCGATGTTCCAGTCGCCCATCAACGCGATCTGCGCCTCGGGATTTTCAGTGACCCAGGCCTGGGCGTGGGTCTTCAGCATGTCCAGCCAGCTGAGCTTGTAGGGCATATGTTCGTCGTCGAGGGCGCGGCCGTTGGGAACGTAGAGGCTCCACACCCGGACCCCGCCGCACGTGGCACCGATGGCGCGCGCCTCCTGGATGGCGTCCTTGCCGTTCTTGCCGAACACCGGCTGGTCCACGAAGGAGCGCTCCACATCTTCAAGGCCAACGCGGGAGACGATGGCCACGCCGTTCCATTGGCTCACGCCAAAGTGGGCCACTTCGTAGCCCATGCGCTCAAAGAGTTCCCAGGGGAAATTGTCGTCCTTGCACTTGGTTTCCTGGATGGCCAGGACGTCACAGTCGCTGCGCTCAAGCCAGGCTTCCACGCGGTCGGCTCGGGCACGGAGGGAGTTCACATTCCAGGTAGCAATCTTCACAGTTCCTAACTTACCGAACTTGGGCGCCGGGGATAGCGGACCGGCGGGAGTGCGGCGGCAGGCTCGCCCCGCAACCACCGTGGCTGCCGGCCAAAACGGGGCACATTGGCGCGGACACGCCGCTGGTTGGGGCTTCTCTGCGGCGAATACGCCTCAAAGTGCCCCACGACGGCGTCGAAGATAGCGGATCGGCAGGGGAACGACGACGGCGGCAGCCCCGTGCGGCCACGGCGGCGGTCTGGAATTTAGTAGGAAGTCCGAGTATATTCAGCAGCAGGATGATGTAGGTCACATGCAAAGGAGCATTCCGCCATGGTTCGCGAGCTTTCCCATTACATAGACGGGCAACGGGTCCACGGCACCTCCGGGCGCTTCGGCGACGTCTACGATCCCTGCACCGGCGAGGTGCAGGCCAGGCTGCCGCTGGCCAGCGCCGACGAAGTCCGCAATGCCATTGCCAGCGCGGAGAAGGCCCAGGTGGAGTGGGGTGCCATGAATCCCCAGCGTCGCGGCCGGATCCTGCTGAAGTTCGTGGACCTGGTGAACGAGCACCTGGACGAACTCGCCGCGCTGCTCTCCTCGGAACATGGCAAGACGCTTCCGGACGCCAAGGGGGACATCCAGCGCGGCATCGAGGTGGTGGAGTTCGCGGCCGGCGCCCCGCACCTGCTCAAAGGCGAATTCTCGGACAATGCCGGGACCGGAATTGACGTACATTCGCTGCGCCAGCCGCTGGGCGTGGTGGCCGGAATTACGCCGTTCAACTTCCCTGCCATGATTCCGCTGTGGAAGTCCGGACCTGCCTTGGCTGCTGGCAACGCCTTCATCCTCAAACCCTCGGAGCGTGACCCCTCCGTGCCGCTGCGCCTCGCGGAGCTCTTCACCGAAGCAGGCGTCCCGGACGGTGTGTTCAACGTGATCAACGGGGACAAGGAAGCAGTGGATGCGCTGCTCGAGGACGAGAGGGTCAAAGCGATCGGATTCGTGGGTTCCACGCCCATTGCCCAGTACATCTACGCCACCGCAGCCGCCCACGGAAAGCGCGCACAGTGCTTCGGCGGGGCCAAGAACCACATGGTGATCATGCCGGACGCGGACCTGGACATGGCCGTGGATGCGCTGATGGGTGCGGGTTACGGCTCCGCCGGCGAACGGTGCATGGCCATCTCCGTTGCGGTCCCGGTGGGCAAAGAAACGGCCGACGCCCTGGTCTCCAAGCTGGAGGAACGGGTCAAGCACCTCAAGGTGGGGCACAGCCTGGACAAGGACTCGGACTTCGGCCCGGTAGTGGCGGCGTCCGCCAAGGAGCGCATCGAGGGCTACATCCAGTCCGGCGTGGACCAGGGCGCCACCCTCGTGGCGGACGGCCGCGGCCTCACCGTGGACGGCTACGGCGGCGGGTTCTGGGTTGGCCCCACGCTCTTCGACAACGTCACCAAGGACATGAAGATCTACAAGGAGGAAATCTTCGGCCCGGTGCTCAGCGTCCTCCGCGCGGCGGACTACGACGAAGCCCTCCGCCTCTGCAGCGAGCACGAGTTCGGCAACGGCGTGGCCATCTTCACCCGCGACGGCGACGCTGCCCGTGACTTCGCCAGCCGGGTGCAGGTGGGTATGGTGGGCATCAACGTGCCCATCCCGGTGCCCATTGCCTACTACACGTTCGGCGGCTGGAAGGCCTCCGGCTTCGGGGACCTGAACCAGCACGGGGCCGACGCGTTCCGTTTCTACACCAAGACCAAGACCGTGACCACCCGCTGGCCCTCCGGCATCCGCCAGGGCGCCAGCTACGTGATGCCGGAAGGCAGCTGATGAGCGCAGGACCTACCGCAGGTACGAACACAGACCGCCCCGATGAGACGCCCACTGAGGACATGCTGTTTGAGCGGCGCGGGCGCCTCGGCGTCATCACGCTGAACCGGCCCCGGGCAGTGAACGCGCTCACCGCCGGCATGGCCGCGGCCATGCTGGGGCAGCTCACCGCATGGGCGGACGACGACGGCGTGGCCACCGTTCTGGTGCACGGTGCCGGAGACCGGGGATTGTGCGCCGGGGGCGACATCGTGGCGATCTACGAGGACATGCTTGCGGGCGGAGAAGCCACCGCGGACTTCTGGCGCACCGAATACCGGCTGAATGCGCTGATCGCCGGCTATCCCAAACCATATGTGGCCTTCATGGACGGCCTGGTGCTCGGCGGCGGCGTGGGGATTTCGGCGCACGGTTCCGTGCGCATAGTCACCGAGCGCACCCGCACCGGCATGCCGGAGACCACCATCGGATTCGTGCCGGACGTCGGCGGCACCCTGCTGCTGTCCCGGTCGCCGGGCGAGACGGGCACCCATGCGGCCCTGACCGGCGCCCATCTGAGCGGCGCGGACGCCCTCTTCCTGGGCCTGGCGGACCACTTCGTGGCGTCCGGGAACCTCCCTGCGCTGGCAGCTGCGCTGGAAACTGAACCGGCGGAAGACGCCGTCGAACGCTTCGCGGAAAAGCCGCCCGTGTCGGTGCTGGCCGGACAGCAGGACTGGATCGACGCCTGTTACGCAAGCGACGACGCGGAGGACATCCTCCGCCGGCTGCGCACTTTCGACGGCGACGCTGCCGGTGAGGCGTCGGAGGCGGCCGCCACTATCGAGGCAAAGTCGCCCACGGCCGTGAAGGTGGCACTGAAATCGCTCCGCCGTGCACGAACGCTGACGCTGGAGGAGGCCCTCGCCCAGGAATACCGCGTTGGTCTGCGGTTCCTGGCAGGTGCGGATTTCCGCGAAGGTATCCGTGCACAGGTGGTGGACAAGGACCGGAACCCGCAGTGGAAGCCGGCCAGCCTGCATGAGGTTTCCACCGCCGACGTCGAGAGGTTCTTCGAGCCGCTGGGGGACCGGGAACTCAACCTGCAATCCAAGGAGGCCCGCAATGTCTGAAACACCGGAATCCGGAAAACCCGGGGCAAAGGAACACGTCGCGTTCCTCGGGCTGGGGCACATGGGCGGGCCGATGGCCGTCAACCTGGTCAAGGCCGGGTACACGGTGGCGGGATTCGACGTGGTGCCCGCAGCGCTGGACGCGGCCCGCGAGCACGGCGTCCCCACGGTGGCGACGCCCGCCGATGCCGTTGCCGGAGCTGACGTGGTGCTCACCATGTTCCCCAGCGGACAGCACGTTTTGGACGCCTACCGCGGAACGGACGGCCAGCCGGGACTGCTGGACGTGGCCGGGCCGGACACCATGTTCCTGGACTGCTCCACCATCAACGTGGACGAGGCCCGCGAAGCGTCCGCGCTCGCCGTGGCTGCCGGCCACCGGGCCGTGGACGCACCCGTCTCCGGCGGGGTGGTGGGGGCCGAAGCAGGCACCCTGACCTTCATGGTGGGCGCCCTGCCCGAGGACTTCGAATACGTCCGGCCGCTGCTGGAAGTCATGGGCAAGCGCGTGGTCCACTGCGGCGGCCACGGGGCGGGCCAGGCGGCCAAGGTCTGCAACAACCTGATCCTGGGCGTCTCCATGATCGCGGTGAGTGAGGCGTTCGTTCTGGGCGAGAAGCTGGGGCTGACCCACGAGGCGCTGTTCGATGTTGCGTCCGCGGCATCGGGGCAGTGCTGGGCGCTCACCACCAACTGCCCGGTTCCTGGGCCGGTGCCCACCAGTCCCGCCAACCGCGACTACCAGCCGGGCTTTGCCGGGGCGCTGATGGCCAAGGACCTCAAGCTGGCTCTCAACGCGCTGCAAAGCACCGGGGTGGCCGCGCGGATGGGGCCGCTGGCATCGGAGATCTACGATACGTTTGCGGCTGAGGGCGGCGCGGGCCGGGACTTCTCCGGCATCATCACGGACATCCGGGACAAGTCCGCGCACTAGGAAGTTTTGAAACAGAACCACGTGAGGAGTCAGGCATGACGGAAGAGTACGGGAACATTCTGGTGGAACAGCGCGGACGCGTGGGGCTGGTGACGCTCAACCGCCCGGAAGCACTGAACGCGCTGAACAAGGCCACCATGGACGAACTCGTTGCTGCGGTCACGGCCATGGACTCGGATCCCGGCGTGGGCGCCGTGGTGGTCACCGGCTCCGGCAAGGCGTTCGCCGCCGGTGCGGACATCAAGGAGATGGCTGCCCAGGGCTACATGGACATGTACGCTGCGGACTGGTTCCGCGGCTGGGAGGATTTCACCAGGCTCCGGATTCCGGTGGTGGCGGCTGTCTCGGGTTTTGCCCTGGGCGGCGGCTGCGAACTGGCCATGATGTGCGATTTCATCATCGCCGGGGACAACGCCAAGTTCGGCCAGCCCGAGATCAACCTGGGCGTCCTGCCGGGCATGGGCGGATCGCAGCGGCTCACCCGGGCCGTGGGCAAGGCCAAGGCCATGGACCTGATCCTCACCGGGCGGTTCATGGACGCGGAGGAGGCCGAGCGTGCCGGACTGGTGTCCCGGGTGGTGCCGGCCGCTGACGTGGTGGACGAGGCCGTGAAAGTGGCCGAGGTGATTGCGTCCAAGTCGAAGTCGGCGGCCATGGTGGCCAAGGAGTCCGTCAACGCCGCGTTTGAAACGGGACTGGCCCAGGGGGTGCTTTTCGAACGGCGCCTCTTCCACTCGCTGTTCGCCACCGATGACCAGAAGGAAGGCATGGCCGCCTTCACGGAGAAGCGCCAGCCCGAGTTCAAGCACCGTTAGGGGCCCCGTCACCAGCCCCGAAAGGAAGCGCCATACCGGCTATGCCGGCACTGGAGGCATGTGCCGTCAGCGCAGCGTCCAGTTCCTCGGCTGTCGGCGGACTCGCACCCGCCCGGCCCACGGTGATGGCCGCAGCCATCGCCGCTGTATGGCCAATTGTTGTGAGCTGTGAGGGTGCCAGGCCGTCTGTCCCGCCGGTGAGCAGCCCGTAGATGAGTGCTGCCATGTACGAGTCGCCAGCGCCGATGGTGTCTTCCACCACGCACTTGATGGCCGGGATAAACAGCTTGGCGGTTCGGGTCGCCAGCAGGGACCCGCCAGGGCCGAGGGTCATGGCGACCATTTCCGCTCCCAGCTTGAGAATCCGGGAGGCCACGTCATCGAAACTGTGCCCGGGGTAGAGCCACATGGCGTCCTCATTGCTGAGTTTGACCACGTTCGTCAATGGAACCAGATCTTCGAACATCGAGCGAGCCTCAGCCTGGGTGCCCAGGAGTTCCGGCCGGATGTTGGGGTCGTACGTGATCATGCATTCCGGCCGTGGCTGTTCCAGGAGTGCCCTAACCGCCGTTGCCCCCGGAGCCAGGAAGGTTGCAATGGAACCCGTATGAATGATTCGGGGGATGACGATTGGCGCGGCTGTGGGAAGTTCCCAGCTGATGTCGAAGTCGTACCGGGCCGACCCTTCGGCGGTGAGAGTGGCAGTGGCTGTGGCGGTGCGCCCGGGATGCCGGGAGCCGGGCAGGACCCGGACACCGGCGCGGGCGAGGTGATTTTCAACCACGGAACCGCGCCGGTCCCCGCCAATGGACGTCAAGAGCGAGGTGTCCACGCCCAAGCACCCGAGGCCATAGGCGACGTTTGCCGGCGATCCGCCGGGATGTTCCGTCGTCCCGTTTGTAGTGGAGACGATGTCCACCAGGGACTCGCCGACCACCAGGACGTCAGGACCTGATGCGGCGGGGTAATCCTCGGGATGCGCGGTCATGCCAAGTCCGTAAGCTGCAGGGAAGCTTCCGCCGTTCCCCCGGTGGAGAACACCGTAATGCCGGTGTGCACCGGATCCGGGAATATCAGCTCAGTAAGTGTCACTAGTCCGCCCTGGGCGAAGACTTCGACCGAGCAGTGGTCCACGAAGATCCGCAGGGAGTAGGTCCCAGCGTCTGCCTGCAGTGGTGCCGTGCTGATGGACGGGAAGGCCTCGTGGAAGCCGGTGTCGCCGGAGTTGGTTCGGTCCAGCATGAGTTGTCCGCTGCCGGGGCGGATGCTGATCCGGGTCCCCGATGAACCGCTCCCGGAGCCGCAGACCACCAAACCGAACTCGCTTGCTGTCCCCGGCGTAAAGGTGGCCTCGATCAGCTGTACTGCCTTGCCGCCGTCGACTGTTACTCCGCCGTTCAGGGACAGTCGCTGGGTAGGTCCGGAAACAGAACCCTCGGTGCATGCAGGCACGGGCTGCTGGACGAGCCGGGGTTCGCCGTCGATCGAGGCGAGGGCAACTTCGCGCACTAGGCTCATGGGGCTGCGCCAGGGTGAAGTGGGGATGTGGTTGGCATACTGCCAGTTGTTCATCCATCCGATCATGAGCCGCCGTCCGCCTGGGACATTGCTGAAGGACACAGCCGCGTAGTAGTCCCGGCCCCAATCGAGCCACTGGTAGTCAACCACGCGCTCCGGGTCCTGCATGCCGTCCGTGACGGTGGTCTCGGAGGTGAACGTCACGCCGTCGAAGTCGCCCACGAAGTACTGCCCTGCTGATCCTCCGTTGGGTCCGCCGGGGTTCATGTTCACGGTCAGGACCCACCTGGTGTTTCCTGCATCTCCGTCCACGGGCAGTTCAAAGAGGTCCGGGCACTCCCAGATGCCGCCGGTGCCGTTGGCCGGGCCGAAGGTGCTGAGGTATTCCCAGTTCTTAAGGTCGCCGGAGCGATAGAGCAGCACCGCGTAGTCGTGGGCTTCGACAGCGGCCATCACCCAGTAGCTTCCGGCGGGGCCGTCGTAGCGGAAGACCTTGGGGTCGCGGAATTCCGGCGAGTTCCTGGTGAGGACCGGGTTGCCAGAGTACTTGGTCCAGGTGTATCCGCCGTCGGTGCTCCACGCGATGGACTGGGCCTGCATGCCCTCGTGTGCCGAACCGGCCTTGTAGGCGCTGGTGTAGACGGCAACCAGCGGGGTTGTTCCGGACAGGCCGAAGCCGGCGGTGTTGTCCTGGTCCACCACGATGCTGCCGGAGAAGATTTCCTCTGTTTCGTCGCACGGGATGGCCACCGGCTGTTCGTCCCAGTTCACCAGGTCCGTGGATGTGGCGTGGCCCCAGGACATGTTGCTGTGGACGTTCCCGAACGGGTTGTTCTGGTAGTACAGGTGGTAAATGCCGTCGTGGAAGACCAAACCGTTGGGGTCGTTGAGCCAGGTGTCCTTGCAGGCGTAGTGCATCGCCGGCCGGTAGGCCCCAAGGGTGGGCGTGGCGGTGTTCATGGGTCAGGGTCTCGTTTCGTGGGGTTGCCGCGGGAAGTGTGGGGCCCGGGCAGGCTGATGGAGCCGCCGGGCACGGAAGTCCGTGCCCGGCGGCTGGGATGCGGGAAGGTCAGGAGTTCTTCTGGTACCTGTCGTAGGCCTGCTGGTAGACGTCCACCATCTTGTCCAGGCCGATGTTCTTCAGCTGCGAGACGTAGCCGTCCCACTCCGCCTCGATGCCGCCGGAGACGATCCATTTCGCCGTGGTCTGCTTGACGATGGCGGCCACGTCCGTCTCGATGGTGCTGATCTGCTGCACTTCCTCGTTGGACAGTGCCACCGGGGGGTAGCCGTCGTTGGCTGCGAAAGGCTTGTAGTTCTCCTCGACGGTCTTCTGCCGCTCGGCCGCGCGCGGCTCGGGTGCCACGACCTTCTCGAAGTTCTCCGCGGTGTTGGCCTTCGGGCCGCCCGGGGCAACCTTCTGGCGGCGTTCGCCTTCACTGGTTCCCGCGGCCGCGGGTATCTGGGTCAGCAGCCCGGTGGCGGGGTCCTTCTGCAGGGTTTCACCGATGGGGCCCCAGTTGGCCTGGGCGGACTGGATGGGATCGTACAGGTTGTCTGCCCAGCGGATGGTGGCGGCAGGGTATTTGTTGGTTCGGGTCACAGCGAAGGCGCCGCGGGCGATTTCCTGGTTGTTGGACTGGCTGGCGAGCCGCTTGCCGTCCACGCCCTCAAGTACGGGGAGCAGTTTGTAGTCGCCGGCGCGGTCGGCGCCGACCATTTCCTTGACTTCCCACCAGACGAAGGAGCCCAGGTTTTCGGTGCTGGCCTTGCCCTTGGCCAGGTAGGCCTTGTCATCCTGGGAGAACGATTCTGGATCGATCAGGCCTTCCTGATACCAGGTATGCAGGGTCTGGAGGGCCTTTTTGTAGCCGTCCTGGGTGGCGGTGTAGATGACCTTGCCGTCCTGGACGATCCTGTGGTCCATGTTGTCCGGGACTCCGCCCAAGGCGGCGATGAGGTCAACGATGTCACCGCACCAGGAGCCGGGCATGAAGCTCAGCGGGATGGTTTTACCGGTGCCTGAGGCGTCCTTGGTCTTGAAGGCGAGCAGGGCATCATGCAGTTCGTCCACGGTCTTGGGCATCGGGAGGCCCAGCTTGTTCAGCCACGCGGTGTTGATCGCCATCTCGTTGGGGAACTGGACGAGTCCCAGTTCTTCGATGGAGGGGAGGGAGTAGATGTGCCCGTCGGAGGAGGTGATGGCCGCTTTGATGTCCGGCCGGTCGGCGAGCAGCTTGGACAGGTTGGGGGCATTTTTCTGAATGAGGTCTTCGAGGGGGATCAGTGTTCCGCTGGCCGAGTAGGTGGCGATTTCCGCGTCGGTGAGCCCGCTGTTGAAGAAGGCGTCGGGCAGGTCGCCGCTGGCCAGGATGAGGTTTTTCTTTTCCTTGAACACCGTCTCCGGGAGGTTCTCCCAGTCGATGTGGATGTTGGTGTCCTTTTCCCACTGCTGCACCAGGGACATGGTGTTGTAATCGGGGGCGAGCGCCGACTTGGTTCCGGAGAACTTGAGCGTCAGCGTGTCCTTGACGATCGGGAAGCCGGTCTCCTGGAAGCCGAACTCCGCGGACGAGTCTTTGATGGCGGCGGAACCGTTGGAGCTGCCCGAGCAGGCGGTGAACAGCATCGTTCCTGCCATCAGGGCGCCAAGGACGGCGAGCTTGCGGCTGGTAGCCATGGGTCGTTCCTTTTCTGGGTGGGGGGTGTGGCGACGGCGAAAGGGGGTTCCGGCGTCGGGTAATGCTTTTCGTCTTCGGGGATCAGCTCTTCACGGCGCCGATCATGGTGCCCTTGGTGAAGTGCTTCTGCATGAACGGAAGCGCGATCATCAGGGGCAGGCTGGAGACGACGATCATGGCGTACTTGGTCAGTTCGCCGATTCTCTGCGCCGCGGCGTAGGACTCGATGTCTCCACCGGTGGTGCCGGCGGAGGAGACGTCCGACTGGATCAGGATGTTCCGGAGCACCAGCTGCAGCGGGTATTTCGTGTCATCGTTCAGGAAGATGAGGGCGTCGAAGAACGAGTTCCAGTGCGCCACCACGTGGACCATGATCATGAGCATGATCAGCGGTTTGGACAGGGGGAGGACCATCTTGAAGAAGAACGTGAAGTCGTTGGCGCCGTCCATCTGGGCGGCTTCCCGGAGCTCTCCCGGGATGGTGTTTTCGAAGAAGGACCGGGCGATGATCAGGTTCCACACGCCCACGGCGCCGGGCAGGACAACCGCCCAGACCGTGTCCAGCATGCCGAGGTCCCGGACCACCAGGTACTTGGTGATGAGGCCGCCGTCGAAAAACATGGTCACCACGAACAGGAGCATCAGGATCTTCCGCCCCGGCATGTCCTTGCGGGACAGGGCGTAGGCGCCGAACAGGATGGTGGTCACGCTGATCGCCGAGCCCAGCAGGGTGTAGATCACGGTGTTGGCCAGGCCGTTCCAGATCCGGCTGTCCGCGAAGATCCGCTGGTATCCCTCCAGTGTCACACCGGACGGGAACAGCCAGACTTTGCCTTCGTAGACGGCGTTCGGATCGCTGATGGATGCGATGACGATGAAGTAGAGCGGGTAGACCACCGCGATGATGGACAGCGACAGGATGGTGACGGCGGCGATGTTGAAGGCGGAGTCTGCCCACCTGTCGCGGAACGTTTGCATGCGCTTAGCGGGTTGGGGCCTGGTTGCAGGGGCCGGAACGGCCACGGGTTTGGTGTTCAGGGTCATAGCGGCATCACCACAGGGTTGCTTGGTTGGCCCGGCGCGCTACCCAGTTGAAGGTCAGCAGCAGCACGAGGTTGAGGATGGAATTGAACAGGCCGATGGCGGCCGAATAGCTGAACTGGGCCTGCTGCAGGCCTGCGTGGTAGACGTACGTCTGGATGATTTCCGACGTCGGCAGGTTCAGGTTTGTCTGCATGAGCAGCGCCTTTTCGAAGCCGACGTTGAGCAGGTTGCCGATGGCCAGGATGAACAGGACAGTGATCACGGGCATGATGCCCGGTAGATCGATGTGCCGGATACGCTGCAGTTTGGAGGCGCCGTCCACCTTGGCGGCGTCGTGCAATGCAGGGTCGATGCCGGACAGGGCCGCCAGGTAGACAATCATGGCGAAGCCGGCGTTTTGCCAGACATCGGAGATCACGTAGATGGGCCGGAACCACTCGGCGGAGCCCATGAAGAAAACGGGTTCACCTCCCGCCAACTGGATCGCATTGTTCACCAGCCCGGAACGCGGGGAAAGCAGGACGAACATGATGCCCACCACCACCACCGTGGAGATGAACGCCGGCGAGTACAGCACCGTCTGGGTGAACTTCTTGAACCGCTCGCTCTGAAGCTGGTTGACCAGGAGGGCCAGGATGATCGGGATCGGGAAGGCTACAAGCAGGCCCAGGACGGCGATCCAGAGCGTGTTTCCCACGACCTGGCTGAACTGGTAGGAGTTGATGAACCGTATGAAGTGCTGCAGCCCGACCCACGGGCTCCCGGTAAAACCGTCCACGGGGTTGTAGTTGCGGAATGCGATCTGCACCCCGTACATGGGCCAGTACTTGAAGACGGCGATGTAAATCAGCGCCGGAACTAGTAATACGTATAACTGCCAGGCCCTGCCGACCCTTTTCAGGCGCAGCGGAAGAGGCTTCCTGCTTGTGGGCCGGGGTGTTGGAGCCAGCGGCGGTGCCGGCGTGGATCGGGCCAAGGTGCGGCTCATGGCTTCTCCTTTGGATGTGTCACTGAGTTCCGTTCAATCAGGGGGCAGGTCATGAACTCGACCCGTCCGTCCGGCTCGGCGCCCTGCAGGATGAGGTCGACCGCGCGGCGCCCCATTTCCACGAAGGGCAACTCAAGGGTGGTGAGACCCGGCCGCAGATGCGGGGCCAGGGTTTCCTGGTTGTCGAAGCCGATGATGGATACATCGCGGGGAATCGACAGGTGCAGCTCGGTGGCGGCCTGGTAGGCGCCCCACGCGGTGCGGTCATTCGCGCAGAAGATGGCCGACGGCGGGTTATCGTCCGTCATCAGGTCCATGGTGTGGGTAAATCCGTCCAGCTCATTGCCGCTGCCGAAGCGCACCAGTTCCGGGCGGATGGACAGTCCGGCTTCGGCCATGGCCTTCGTATAGCCGTTATAGCGTCCGACGGCGGCGGGAAGTTCGCTCTCGAGCGTTTCGATGTTGATCATCGCCACCCGCTCATGCCCCGCGTCGAGAAGGCGTCGGGTGGCGGTGTAGCCGCCCAGTTCCTCATTCGGCGCAACGCTGGGAAGTCTCAGCTTGCGATCCTGCGAGTTCAGCACAACCGAAGGGACTGTCGAGAGGGCCTCGGGTACGTCGAGTCGCCGGTGGTACATGCCAGCGTAGACAACGCCAGCCACCTTGTAAGACAGCATGGAGTCCAGCGAGGCTGCCTCCAGGGCTTTGTCGCCACCTGTGTTCATGGTGAGCAGGAGGAGGCCGTCCTCCCAGGCGCGCTCTTGTGCCCCCTCGATGATCTTTCCTGCGAAAGGGGCGGTGGCAACGGCGTCGCCCAGGAAGCCGATGATGCCCGAAATGCCGTCCCGGAGAGTCTTGGCGTGGGCGTTGGTGCGGTAGCCAAGCTGCTGCACGGCATCCATCACGCGCTTCCGGGTTTCGTCCGAGAAGCGGGAACCGGAAGCGGAGTTCAGTACCAAGGAAACTGTTGCCTGGGAAACGCCGGCGGCTGCCGCTACGTCGTGCATGGTGGGACCTGATGATGGTCGGGACTTAGTCACGGGCACCTCCTTGGGCCTTGGTTATACGAATCAGTTATTCGTATAACTGACGAGACAAACTGTAACCTGCGTCATAGGACGCCGTCAAGTATTGGTTGTTGAGATGCGTAGGCCGGCGAGCCGGGCCGCCCTAGGGACGGGGTGCCCGCCGGTGGGCGCGGAGCACTGAATCGGTGACGGCGACCGAGTTGCCGTCCGCGTCCTCCACGAACCGCCGGCGGGCTTCGCAGACGTCGATTTCCCACTCGTCCGGATCCAGCCCGGCCGCGATTTCCTCCGGGGTGAACAGCAGGCCTGGCTCGCTGGGGCGGCGGATTCCCACTTCCAGGTCGGAGGGGTGGTGGCCCACAACCAGGAGCGTCCCGCCAGGTGCCACGGACGCTGCCAGCCGGTGGTACAACTCGGTCCGCTCGGCCAGGGGCAGGTGCATGAACTGCGCGGAAACAAGGTCGAAGGTGCCGGAGGGCGGCGGGGAACTGGTCAGGTCGTGATGGACCCAGGTGATCCGCGCGGCGGCTTCAGCATCCTGGGCTGCCCTCTCGGCTGCCCTGGCCAGGGCCACGGATGATATGTCCACCGCCGTGACGCGCCAACCCTGGCGTGCCAGCCACAGTGAATCGGCTCCCTCGCCGCTGCCTACGTCCAGCACGGAGCCGGGGCGCAGTCCGGCCGCCTCGGCCAGCAGGTGCGGGTTCGGATTGGGGCTCCAGACAGAGCCGTGCTGGCGGTAGCGTTCATCCCAGAACGACTCGTCAAACTTCATCCGTGGTCTCCTTGCTGGCCGGCACTCACGTCCCGGCAGCGTGCCCTCAGGGACGGCCCGCGCTACGCCGTGACACTGCCACGATACGCCGTCGCGGCGTCCTCCAGTTCCTTGGGCTTCACAACGCGGGCCGGGCGGCCTGGCTAGGCTGCGCTGATGCCGAAGAGTCCGATGATGAGGCCCATAACCACCAGCGTGACCAGTTCGTGCGCGCAGTTCAGGACGGTCAGGGCGGCGGGCCGGCCGTCGAATGCATCGTGGGTGATGAAGCGTGATGCGGTGAAGCCGGCCCACAGGATGACGGCCGTGATCAGGGTGTTGGCCAGGAAGTTGCCGCCGTAGAAGTGCTGGGAAATGGCGGCCGATCCGGCAAGGACCAGGGCGCTGACGAAGCTGACCACCAGCGTGATCAGGATGGGCTTGACGGCGTCCTTGGCGTCCCCGCTCGGGGTGACTTTCGCGAGCTTCATCCAGTAGTTGCCGAAGACCTTGGGGGTGTACCAGACCGAGCCCACCACCATGCTGGACAGGGTGGCCAGTACTACGGCCCAGATGTTGATTTCCGGAATCAATGCGTTCTCCTCAATCGGCGAAGTCGCCGGCGTTCCGGCGGAAATTTCCCAGGATCCTGATCAGCTGCTCCACGTCCTGGCCGGCGAAACCGGACTGGCCGAACACCTCGGAGTTGAGCGCCGCCGTCGCACTTTTGGCCAGGGTGCGTCCCTCGGCGGTGAGCTCGATCAGGGTGGTACGGCCGTCCGTCGGATGCGGGGAGCGGACCACCAGGCCTGCGTCCTGGAGGCGGTCGACGGCGTTTGTCACCGAGGTGGGGTGGACCTGCAGGAGCGCGCTTGCCTTATTCATGGGCAGCGCGCCGCTGCGGGCGAAACTCAGCAGTGCCAGGAGTTCGTAGCGGGCGAACGTCAGGCCGAAGGGCTTGAGCACTCCCTCGATCCGGGCCAGCAGGATCTGCTGGGTGCGCATGATGGCCGTGATGGCAGCCATGGGCGCGGCAACGTCGCCCCAGCCGTGCCGTTCCCAGTTGCGCTGGGCATCGGCGATGGGATCGCGCGGGAGCGGGTTTCCCATGGCACCTCCTGACAAGTGGGTTGCTCCAGCCTAACTTTTCAAACCCGGGAAATCCGACTCCGAGTACTCGACGCCCAGGCCCTCCGGGAGCGGGCCGCCGCCGTGCCGCAGCTCCTCGCTGTGCCGGAGCTCCACGCGCCGGATCTTGCCCGAGATGGTCTTGGGCAGTTCCGCGAATTCCAGCCTCCGGATGCGCTTGAACGGAGCCAGATGGTCGCGGCAGTAGCGCAGGATGTCCTCGGCAAGTTCGGGGCCGGGCTGGTGCCCGGCGGCAAGGACCACAAACGCTTTCGGAACCGACAGTTTCAGCGCATCGGGGGAGGGAACGACGGCGGCCTCGGCCACCGCCGGGTGCTCGATCAGGACGCTTTCCAGCTCGAACGGGGACAACCGGTAATCGGAGGACTTGAAGACGTCGTCGCCGCGGCCCACGTAGGTGATGATGCCGCGCTCGTCCCGGCTGGCCATGTCGCCCGTGTGGTAGTAGCCGTCGCGGAAGGCGTCCGCAGTCTTCTCCGGGTCGCCGTAGTAGGCCTTCATCAGGCCCACAGGGCGCGGGTCCAGTCGCAGGCACAGCTCGCCGTCGTCGGCCTCTTCTCCCGTTGCCGGGTCCACAAGGACCACGTCATAACCGGGCAGGGGTTTGCCCATGGCGCCGATCTTGATCGGCTGGCCGGGCGTGTTGGCGATCTGCACGGTGGATTCGGTCTGGCCGAAGCCGTCCCGGATGGTCTGGCCCCAGGCGCGGTGCACCTGGTCGATCACCTCGGCGTTGAGCGGCTCGCCGGCGGACACCACCTTGGTGGGCGGGTTCTTCAACAGGGTGAGGTCGGCCTGGATCAGCATCCGCCACACCGTGGGCGGGGCGCAAAAGCTGGTGACCTTCTCGCGGTCCATCTGCTCCATGAGGGCCTTGGCATCGAACCGGCTGTAGTTGTAGATGAACACGCAGGCCTCGGCGATCCAGGGCGTGAAGACGTTGGACCACGCGTGCTTGGCCCAGCCGGGCGAAGCGACGTTGAGATGCACATCGCCGGGTCCCATGCCGATCCAGAACATGGTGGACAGGTGGCCCACGGGGTAGGACGTGTGCGTGTGCTCCACGAGCTTGGCTTTGGACGTGGTCCCGGACGTGAAGTAGAGGAGCAGGGTTTCGTCCGCTTTGGTAGGTGCGTCCGGCGTGAAGTCTGTCGGGGCACCGTCAGCGTCCGCGTACCGGGCAACACCTGCCGTCGTTTCGGCGGCAGCTTCGGCGGCGTTGCCGCCGTCGGCGATTTCGATCAGTTTGTAGTTGCCCGGGACGCCGGAAAACTTGCCGATGTTGGAACTTCCGACGGCGGCCCAGCCCGCCTCGCCGCGTTCAACCCGGTCCGCCAGGTCCGCCGGCCCCATCAGGGTGGTGGTGGGAATCAGCACGATGCCCAGCTTGATGCCGGCCAGCATGAGTTCCCACAGTTCCACCTGGTTGCCCAGCATGATGATCATCCGGTCGCCGCGGCGAACGCCCTGGCTCCTTAGCCAGTTGGCAACCTGGTTGGAGCGCGCGGCCAGCTCCGCGAAGCTCCGCCGGGTAGCGCTGCCGTCCTGCTCCACGATCACCAGGGCGGGCTTGGCGCCCGTGGCGGGGTCGGCCGCGATCTGGTCGAACCAGTCGAGGGCGAAGTTGAATTCTTCAAAGCGTGGCCACTGGAACTCATCCCGCGCCTGGTCGTAGTCCTCGTGGAGGGCCAGAAGCCTGTCCCTCGCGGCCCGGAAGTCGTCGGTGACTGTCATGGGGGCCCTTTCGCCTAGTGATCCATGTCACTGTGCAATATACTAGGACATCCAAGGGTTTGGAAGAGTGAAGGGATGCGTGCCGGTGCAGCCACAACGACGTGACGACGGAGAAACCACCACAGTTCCGGAGCAGCCGCCGTTCCCGGAGGCGGACCTGATGTACATCGTGGATTTGCTGCCGGCGGGGGAGCGCTCGCGGTACCTGGAAGTGCGGGAATTCCTCCAGTCCCGCATCCGCGCGGCCTCGATCGAATACTGGAACCGCGAGGAATTTCCGTTTGGCCTGCTGGCAGAGATGGGAAAGTTCGGGCTCGGCGGGCTGCAGACAGACGGAACGTCGGCACTCTTCAAGGGCCTGATGTATGTGGAAGTTGCCCGTGCCGATGTGTCCTTGTCCGCCCTGGTAGGGATCCACAACGAGCTGATCGTAGGAATGATCGACGAGCTCGGTTCGGAAGCGCAGAAGCAGCGCTGGCTTCCCGGGCTGAAAGCCTTTACGCAGCTGGGGGCCTTCGCGCTGACGGAGCCGGATCACGGTTCGGACATTGCCGGCGGCCTCGAAACGTCAGCCCGGCTGGAGCGCGGTGAATGGGTGATCAACGGCGCCAAACGCTGGATCGGCGCCGGGACTATTGCTGACTTTGCGCTGGTGTGGGCACGGGACGAGGCGGACCGGCAGATCAAGGGCTTCATTGTGGAGACGGACCGTCCCGGCTACTCCGCCACGAAGATTTCCAACAAGATCGGCCTGCGGATCATGCAGAACGCGGACATCGTTCTGGACGAAGTCCGGATCCCGGAATCCAACCTCCTGCCGGGCGCCACGGATTTTTCGAAGGCCAACGACCTGTTGCGGGATTCGCGGGCCTGGGTGGGCTGGCAATGTGCCGGGATCCAGCTGGCCGCGTTCGACGTCGCCCGGGCGTATGCCCTGGAAAGAAAGCAGTTCGGCAAGGAACTGGCGCGCTTCCAGCTGATACAGCAGCAACTGGCCGAAATCCTGGGCAACGCCAGTGCCTCCCTGGCGCTGATGGCGCAGCTGGCCCGGATCCAGCAGGACGGCAAGCTGGAAATGGTGCAGGCGGCCATGGCCAAGTCCACTACCACCCGGCTGGCGCGGGCTTCCGTGGCGATGGGCAGGTCGCTGATGGGCGGAAACGGCATCAGCAGCGACTACGAGATGGGCAAGCTCTTTGGCGACGCGGAAATTCTCTACACCTACGAGGGCAGCTACGAGATCAACTCGCTGATCGTGGCGCGTGCCGTGACGGGGAAGTCCGCGTTCGTCTGAGGGCTGGCGTTATTCCGCAGCCGCGCTAGTCCTGGCCACGCTCATAGTGGAGGAGAGCTACTCCGTTGCCGAACGTGTGCGTGCCTAACAGCTTCAGGTTCAGCCGGACGTCCGGTGACTCGAACAGCGGCCGGCCGTTGCCTTGGCCGAGGACCACGGGGTGCACGTAGATCCGGTATTCGTCGATCAGGCCGAGCCGCATGAACGTTGCGGCCAGATTGGCGCCGCTGACTGCAAGGTCGCCGCCGGGCTGCGCCTTCAGTTCCGCGATTTCTTCAGGCACGACGTCGTGCATCACCGTGGTGTTCCAGTCGGCGTCGGTGAGGGTCCGGGAGAAGACGAACTTTGGCATGTCGCGCCAGATCCTTGCGAACTCGACCTCGACCGCCGGGCTGTTTGGATCCTGGTCCGCCGTGGGCCAGTAGTCGGCCATCAACTCGTAGGTGAGCCTTCCGTCCAGGAACCCTCCCAGCCCCTTGCACTCATCGTTGAAGTGTTGGTGCAGTTCCTCGTCCACCAGGTGCCAGCTGATGTCACGGTCCAGCCCTTCGAAGTACCCGTCCACCGACACTGACGCCATCAGAATGATCTTCCGCATGTGGGTCCCTCCCTGGTAGGGCGGGCACCCGAGCGGGACCGCCGTCGTATCTTCCAGTGAATCACTCAAGGATGCGTTGGAACAGGACAGGCATGCATGGCGAGTTTCGATTCGATGAAGGCGTGCTGGCCGGCGGGCGTGAAGAACTCGCCGTTGCATTGACGGAGAGGGGGTCCTTCGTCCCTTACGCCGGACCGTACTGAAGGCCACAGTTGGTGCTAGGGGAACCGCGTGTGGGCAGCCCCGACTTGGATGCGCCATAGAAGGAGGAACCATGAAGATCGAATCATGGATTTTCGGAGGCCTGGCCATGTTCTTCGTACCCGTGGGCGTGGTTTATGGCTTTGTCACAGGCTGGACCGAGCCAGTGGGCTTCCTGGCCTTGTGGCTGGTCGGAGGCCTGGCCGGACTGATCGGGGGCTACCTCGGCTACACCGGCCGGCGGGTAGGGATGCGTCCAGAGGACCGCCATGACGCGGAGATCCACGAAGGCGCAGGCGAGCAGGGTCAGTTCAGCCCCTGGAGCTGGTGGCCGATTGCCGTGGGCATCTCCGCGGCAACCGGGTTCCTGGGCCTGGCTATTGGATTTTGGATCGTCTACATCGGTGCAGGATTTGCGCTGGTGGCGTTGATTGGCTGGGTTTTCGAGTACAGCCGCGGGGATCACGCCCACTAGCAGCGGGGCGCCCTCCAGCAGTCACGGGTGTACGTAGTACACTCGTTGACAAGAATCGGCTAGCTAAGGTGCCCACATGACTCAGCAGGCGGAAGCCACGCGCCGGATCCCGCTGAACCGGGACCGCGTCCTGACTGCCGCCGTCGTACTGGCCGATGCAGCGGGTATCGAGTCACTCAGCATGAGAAGGCTGGCGCAGGAGCTTGGCGTGGTGCCGATGGCGCTGTACAAGCACGTCGCCAACAAGGAGGAACTCCTTGACGGCATGGTGGACGTGCTTGTTGCCGAAATCGATCCTCCCGCCAGCGACGCCGGCTGGAAGAACGCGGTGCGGCTGAGGGTCCTGTCGGCGAGAAAGTCCTTGCTGCGGCATCCATGGGCCCGCCAGGTGCTTGAATCCCGCACCACCAGGACGCCGGCGGTCCTTGGCTACATGGATTCGTTCATCGGCATGTTCCTGGCCGGCGGTTTTTCCGTCGACCTCACCCATCACGTGATGCATGCACTCGGCAGCCGCATGTGGGGGTTTACCCAGGAGTTGTTCGACGATTCAGCCAACGCGGTGCCGGCCGATCTGGCCCCTGAAACGCAGGCGGCCATGCTCCACGAGATGGCGCAGCGGTATCCGAACATCTTGCAGGTGGCCCTGGCCGCGAATCACGACGACGGGTCGGTGGTTTCGCAGGGCTGCGACGACCAGTTCGAGTTCGAGTTCGCGCTTGACCTCCTCCTGGACGGGTTCGAGCGCTTCCACCGGCAGGGCTGGACGTCGGGGCAGGCGAAGCTGGAGCGATAGCCCGCCAGGTGTTAGCTTGTGGGGATGGAGGCGCTCGACTGGCTGCTTGACTCCGACCCCGCGATCCGCTGGCAGGTCCTGCGTGACCTCACGGGCGCACCGCCCGAGGACGTGGAGGCCGAACGAACCCGCGTGGCCACCCAAGGCTGGGGTGCGCGCCTGCTGGAGCTGCAGGATGAAAACGGCCAGTGGGACGGCGGCACGTACTTCCCGGCGCAGTTCGATGAGTCCGAGAAAGGCCAGCCCTGGACGGCGACCACGTACAGCCTGTTGCTGCTGCGGGATTTCGGGCTGGACCCGCGTAGCGGCCAGGCCCGCCGTGCCGTGGACCTCGTCCGCGAAAACAGCCGTTGGGAGGAAGGCGGCCAGCCGTTCTTCGATGGAGAAGTGGAGCCGTGTATCAACGGTATGGCCGTCGCACTCGGCGCGTACTTCGGCGAAAACGTCGACGTCGTGGTGGGGCGTCTGCTGCGTGAGCAGCTCGCCGACGGCGGATGGAACTGTGAGGCGGAAAGAGGCTCGGTGCGTTCGTCGTTCGGGACGACGATCAACGTTCTGGAAGGCCTGCTGGAGTACGAGCGCGCTACCGGCGGTTCGCCGGTCTCGGTTGCGGCCAGGCAGCGCGGCGAGGAATACCTGCTGGAGCGTGGACTCCTTCGGCGCAAGAGCACCGGCGAACTGATCGACCGTGACTGGCTGGAGTTCTCCTACCCGACCCGCTGGTTCTACGACGCCCTGCGCGGCCTCGACTACTTCCGCGCCGCCGGCAACCGCCCGGACGAACGCGTCTCCGAAGCTGTGGAGGTGCTCCGCCCAAAACGGCAACCCGATGGTACATGGCTGCTGGAAAACACCCACCCCGGCCGGATCCACTTCGCCATGGAGGACGGTGACGGACGCCCGAGCCGCTGGAACACCCTCAGGGCGCTGCGGGTACTCGACTGGTACGACGGGCAGTAGCTGTTCGGGCCCGCGCCCTCCGGTGCCCGGTCACAATCCGGTTCCTCGGCCGGAGTTGTTCCGGATACCAAGGGCACGGCTACGCTGGCAACCACTACGTGCGCGTCACGTGACCTGAGAGCAGCAGGCAGGGTCGTAATGGGCTGGCATCAGTTGATGCGGGCCCATCTTTTATTGGGTCGGCGCAGGCCGCCGGGGGACTCCCGGTTTCGATCCCAGGAGAGTAACGATGAGCAATGACCAGGACATCCCGGATACCGGGGGAGAACACGGGACGGGAAGCCTCCCGTCTGTCCGGACGTCCCGGAAGCGAACCAAGCATCCGCGGTTCCGGACCGGCGAACACGTCCGCTTCGCCGACGGGCACGTGACCGGCACCGGCGTGGTGGATGACTCCACCCGCGACGGCTCGGTCCTCTGGGTCTGGGCCGACGGCGGCAACGGCCGGAGGATGCTCCTGCAAGGCCGGGGTACGTCGGTTGAATCCCTGACGTAAAGGCCACCGGACAGCACTGGTTGAGCCTCAGGTGAGCAGCCTGGCCACCAGTTCGCCGCGGCTCCCCACTCCCACCTTTTCAAAGAGGGATTTCAGGTGGTCGTGCACCGTGTGCGGCGAGATGTACAGGTGCTCGGCGATTTCCGTCGTCGCCGAGCCGGCGACCACCTCAAGGCAGACGTCCCGTTCCCGGGGCGTGGCGCCGTATGCGGCGAGCAGGAAGGTGACCATTTCGTGCGTGGTGGCCGGTTCCACCGTGACCACCATCTGGCCGGGGTCGTCTCCGGTGATGAGCCGGCTGGCCTGCAGCACCACCCAGTGGTCCCCTACGTCGCGCATCCTCATGCGGGCCGTCCCGGAGGCAGCGGCCTTTGCGGCGCCCACCACGGAATACAGGGTCATGCCGAAACGGCCGGGTGCCTGGTCCTCCAGCGCCGCCAGCCAGGTGGCGGCGGCCGGCGTGGCGGCACGCACCTCGCCGCGCGGTCCCACCAGGACGATCACGGGACCGTCCGGCCCGCGCAACGCGGGCCGTTCCACGCGCACCGCGACCCGGGTGGCGGCGGCCAAGGCCGCTGCGATGGAACTCAGGAAATCCACTTCCCGGTCAGTGAAGTCCGGACCCGACTCACGGAACAGCCCGCCCACGGCCCAGCACACGTCATCGGTCCGGAATACCGCACGCAGTTCGTGCTCCAGCCCCTGCGGGCGGAGCAGGTCGTTGAGCCGCACGCTCCTGACCACGTCGCGGTGCGCTACATCGGACAGCCGGGCGGCCGGCATCGGCCGACGGGTCAGCTGCGCGAAGGGGTTCGGCTCCGTGCCGGCGTATTCAGTCTCGGCGAAGCGCACGCCGTATTCGTCGGGCGTCGGCCAGGGCGGCCAGTTGGTGATCGAGGTCATGATCAGGGTTGCGGGGTCGACGCCGGCCCAGCAGGCCTGCTGAAAAGGTACGGTTTCATGCACGACGGCGAGCGCTGCGGCGTGCAGCTCAGCCACGCCCATGCCGGTGGCCGCCATAGCGGCGATCTCCTGCCGGGCCCGCTCTGCGCGATCTGCCCACATGCTTCCAGTATCCGCCGCAGAAGGCGGACTGCAATCCCCTCATTGGGGGATCTTCCGGACCCTGGCGGAACCCCCTCGGCCGGGGATGGGAAGACCTCCACCCGAGACGTACGCTTCGAGCATGAACGCAGTTGCCCAGCTGTTCGCCCTGCTCGAGGCCCTGATCTATATCGCGGTGTTTCCCCTTGAGGCCTTCTTCCTGCGCCGCCCCGCAGTGCAGAAGTTCCTGAGCACCCCGGCCGAAAACGTCCCGGCGGTCATGATGTGGGCTATTCCCGTGGGCTTCCGGAACCTCCTCATTGCCCTGGGGGTCATTGCGGGACTAGTGGCCCTCAATACCGGGAGCGAGGTGGTTGGCCGGACGCTGGTCACCTACTGCTGCGCCTACATGGTCCTGGGCGGGGCCACCATGGCACTGGCCGATGCCTTGGGGCACTACCCGACGAAGGGGGACAGCATTCCCGGAACGCTCGCGGCTACCGTGCCCGCCCTGATTGCGCTGGTCGCCTCGGCGTTCTGAACGGGGCCTGCCCAGCGGGTTTCACGGACAACGAAGGCCCGCCTATGGGGGACAGACGGACCTTCGCAAGTAAAACGCTACAACCCATCTAAATAGCTATCGAGTGGACGAGCCCGGGGTCCCCGGCGGCTGCGCGTCATCCCTTGCGACGGGCGGAAGCAGCGGCGTAGTCTCCCTGCTATCAGGCCATCCGGCGGGAGGATGCATGGACGGCTATGCCGAGCTACGGGCCTTCCGGGCCACGCACACGTACCGCTCGCTGACTGTCGGCGGCGTCGAATGGAACTACGTCCCGGGGCAGGCACCCCCGGGCGCGAGGGGCGCCGGGCCGGCACTCCTTGTCCTGGGCGGCGGGTTCTCGTTCGGCGAGTCCGCGTTCCGCACGATCACCGCCTTCGAACCCCGCTTCCGGGTCCTCGCCCCCTCGTACCCCGCGGTGCGGACAATGGCAGAACTCCTGACCGGGCTCGCAGCCATTCTCGACGCCGAGGGTATCCCGTCCGCGAACGTTTTCGGTCACTCCCTTGGTGCCGGCGTCGCCCACGCCTTTGCCCGCCGTTATCCGCAGCGGGTGGACAGGCTCGTCCTTTCCGGGTTCGGCCTCTACACCCGCGGTCACACACGTCTGGTGAGCGCCTTTGTCCGTCTGTTCTCAGTGTTGCCCAAGGCCGCCCTCGCCGCTTTTTACCGTCCCAGGATTGCTCGGCTTCTCGAAGGGGCCGAAGAGGACGAGCGTGCTTTCCTCAGCGCCTACACGGAAGACCTCTTCGCAGCACACACCAAGGAATCGGCCCTGGCACGGCTGGCAGTGCTCCTTGACCTGGCGGCGCATCCGGACCTTTATTCCGCAGCATCGGCCTTCGAGCGACCGGCGGACGTGCTGCTGATTGCTGCGTCTGACGACCGCGGGTTCACACCGCGCGAACGCGAAGCCTTGCTGGCCACCTATCCCGGCGCCAGGGCCCACGTTTTCGGGCGAGGCGGCCACTGGGCGGCGGTCACCCACCCGACAGAGTACGATGCCGTCGTCGGCCGCTTCCTCGAAGGCCGTCCGCCGCCCCCGGGGAGGAGCGAACGCGCTCCCGCGCAGCCGCCCCGCCGCGCGCCCCGCCGCGGCGGGGAAGAACGGCTTAACGCTTCGGCCCTGGACGCCAAACTAGCCGCTTTCCGTGCCGGTCACCGGTACCGTACCGTCGACGTCGGCGGCGTGCGCTGGCGCTACCTCGCCGGCGGTTCGGGCGAGCAGGTGTTGCTCCTCCCCTCCGGCGGGACCCGGGTGCCGGACATGTATCTGCTGCTGATCGAAGCGCTGGAACGGGACTTCCGTGTCCTTGCGCCGGCTTATCCCGCCGGCGCCGGAATCGCCGGGCTTGCGGACGGACTGGCCGCGATCCTCGACGCCGAGGGGGTCAAAGAGGCGGATGTGCTGGGTTCGTCGTTCGGCGGGTTCGTGGCGCAGGTCTTTGCCCGCCGGCATCCCGAACGCGTGCGCCGACTCGTGCTGGCGAACACCGGGGGCCCGGCCGCGGCCCCGCTCCCGGGGCTGCCGCTCCTTATCCGCTGCCTCGCCGTCCTTCCGGAAGACGCTGTGCGTTTCTTGACCGGCTGGAATTGGCGCCGCTGGTTTGTAACGGGCGCGAACGGCGACTCGAAGTTCTGGGACGCACTGCTGGGGGACATTCTCAGCCGGCTGGGCAAGGCGGATCTGCTGTCCGCATTGCGCGAAATGAACGACTTCGCGCATCTGCCGGCCGAAGCGGTGCAGGGGGTGCCCGCCGCCGCCACACCGCCGGCACCGGTGCTGCTGATCGAATCCGAGCGGGACGAAGCATTCTCACCCCGGGCGCGGGCGGCTCTCCGCGCGCTCTATCCAGCGGCTGAGGTCCGGCTTTTCGCGGGTGCGGGCCACGGGGTAATGGCAACGCGGACGGCGGAGTATGTCGAGACAGTACGGGAATTCCTCCGCATGCCCTGACCTTCGCGGTCCGCTACCGCTCAGCTACCGCCGGCTCAGCGAATCTCCTCCACGACGCTGGTCCCCGTTTCCGGCCGGGACTCCCAGGCCCACGATTCGTGGAAGCGCACCCGCCCGTCGTCGAGCACTTCAATACGCGACTCGCACACGCCGTTGGCCGTCAGCCTGTCCGTACTGACATGTGAGTAGCGGAAATTCAGCGTGTCTGCCGTGCGCGTTCCCACCAGATAGCCGCGGAGTATTGCGCCGCCGGAGTATTCAGCCCAGACAATGTCATCGTCCTGGTGGTAGTGAAACCGGGTTGCTGCACCAACCTCGCCGGTGCCGGAGTTGGTAACACCCGCGAAGATCTTTCCGTCGATGGGAACGGTCTCGGGTGCGGTAAGTGCGCTCATCCCTCAAGCCAACACACTCTCCTCCATGCTTTCAATCTATGTCACACCGGGGGTCTTGCCGTAAGGCCCGGGGGCGCCTCGATCGAGGTGCTCCGGACGGCCCCGCACCCGCTGAGGGTTGGCCCTTGTCATGGGCAGCTCCATGCCCCATTCTTGGCCTAAAAGGGGGTGCAGCGGAAGGGGAATCGAATGTCCAGCGTGGACTTGGAAGGAGCCAGGCGGCCGGCGGCTGCGGCCATTGCCTCGGCTGGCGTCTGGCTGATCGGCATCAGCCCGGTGCCTGGCGTGTACCTCGAGCAGGACCCCGGTCTACGGCTCGAGATGCTCCGCAGAGGGAAGCGCTCATGGGTCGTCGGGCAGCACATCGCCGCGGCAGGCACCGCGGCCGTGCCTGTTGCCTTCGTGCGGGTGGCCCTTGCCCTTCCGCCCGGAAGGACAAGGGCCTTTGCGGCCGCCGCTGCCGTCGCGCTCGCCGCAGGGGCGCCGTTGTTCGTGTCCCAGCTTGCCTTGCGCGCCTCGGATCTTGAGCGCTTCGCCGCGCGCGGCCTTGCCGGATGGCCGTTCCTTGCCTACTCGTGGCTGCACGTGATCGCACTGGGTTCACTTTCCGGTGCCCTGGCTTCCCTGCCCAACAGGGGGAGGGAAGCCGCCGCCGTCGGCCTCGCCGCACTCGGCTCCGGCGCCGTCCTGGCGAGGACCGGTGACATCCCGCCCTTCGTGTTCTACGTTTCGGAACAGCTCGCTGCCGCGAGCCTCCTGCGCCGGGTTGATTAGAGCATCCCGGTCATCCGGCCGGGAGGAGCCCTGTGCTTTGAAGCCAGGCGCCCTCACGTTCCAGATGCGCTGGCCGGGATCACGACGACGCTGCGCCGTTCGCTGGAGGTCCGTGGGTGAACACGATCGCGTCGACTCCGTCGACGGCCGGGCCGATGCTTCCGGTTGCGCCGACGATCAGCACGGTGGAGGGACGGTCGTTCATTTATTCTCCTTCACGGCGGCCTTTGCGGTGTTCCGCTGGGTGGCGGCCCAGCTGGCGAGGACTTTGAGCGCGTCCTCGGAGGGTGTCCCTGGGTCTGCTGTGTAGACGTTGATGCGCAGTCCCGGGTCTGCGGGCAGTTCAAATGCTTCGAAACTCAAGTCAAGATCCCCCACGACCGGGTGGTGGAGCCGCTTCCGGCCGGCGCGGTGGTACTTCACGTCGTGCCGTGCCCAGCGGGTGCGGAACTCCTCGCTTCGGGTTGAGAGTTCACCGATCAGGTCCGTGAGGTCCTTGTCGTAAGGGTTTTTCCCGGCGGTGGACCGCAGGACAGCGACGATGTCATCTGCCGCGCGTTCCCAATCGGCGAAGAAGTCCCGCGCCTTCGGGTTCAGGAAGGTGAACCGTGCGCTGTTCGGCGGGGCGGTCTTTTCGGCCATCAGGTCCAGATAGAGCGCAGAGCCCAGCTCGTTGGCGGCGAGGACATCCCCGCGGTCGTTGCGGACCCAAGCCGGTGCGGCCGTGATTGCATCAATGACGCGTTGCACGCTCGGCCGTACTGTCTGCGGGCTACGCTTGCGCCGTACACGGGGAGCGGCCGTGGCGGCGCGGGCAAGGTCAAACAGGTGGGCCGTTTCGGCATCGTCGAGCTTAAGAGCGCGCGCGAGCGCTTCGAGGACGCTGTCTGAGGCGCCGGAAAGGTTGCCTCGCTCAAGGCGGATGTAGTAATCGATGCTCATCCCGGCGAGCATGGCGACTTCCTCGCGGCGCAGGCCACTAACGCGCCGGTTGCCACCGTAGACGGGCAGCCCGGCCTCATCTGGCGTAATCCTTGCGCGGCGGGAGGTCAGGAACTTCCGCACGTCGTCACTGTGTGTCATGGTTTTCACGCTACGCCCTCGCCCCGGGACGAGGGAGGGACTGGCGTTACCCGGACCGGCCGTGAATCCCCGCCATATGGAAATGACGGTGGCGTTGAAAAGATGAAGCGTGAACCCGCAACGCTCCCCACCCGGCCTGATAGCCGGTCTGGCACGGCCGTAGTTGACGCGTGCAAGACAGTGACTCTCGCGGAGACGGTGAAAGAGCTGTCAACCGATTGACCGGAGGCGTACTCTGGACGGAATTCACCTCAAGACAAACCGGAACGGAAGGGCACACACCGGTATGAGCCTTAAAGACGAGTGGGACCGTCTCGATTCCGAGACCCGGACCTGGCTTCTGGAAAATCCCGGATGCCTGGTGGTGCCCCGTACTGTGTCGGCCAAAATCAGCCAAGGCGCCCATGAGGCCATCGAGCAGGATCAACACGGGCAGATTGTACTTTCGCGAGACGACCACGATTTCATCCGAGGGAAGGCAGAAGCCGCCGGTACAATCCGCGTCCCGGCGACGGAATATCAGTTTTTCGACACAGCAGCTGTGCCCGTTGTCAGGAGAGCACCGTCCGGAAGGCATGCCGCAATTTCACCGAATGAAGTTCAGAAGGACCAGCCAGGTGCGGGCATGGAAGAACGCGGTGACTAACCGGGGCCGGGCCGAACTGTCCTGCCCTTCGGCCATCCGAGGCAGCCAGGTGTCGTCACGGCCACGGAACGGGCGGGTTTCAGGGCTTCAGCGCCAGAACTCGGTGAGCTGCTTGGCGAGGGCTTTGCCTTGGTCGTAACCAGCTCGAGCAGCGGGCGGACGCAGCGATAGGTCCATCGCGTTGGCGCCGAACATGTGTGCGGAGCGGCTATCCGGGAAGATAGTTTCGACTTTGCTGCCGCGGGCGCGTAACTCGTCCACCTGCGCTGCCAGATGCAGGCCCCACTTCAGCGGTGCCCGTGATCTGCCGCTAAATGGCGACAGCACCAGCACTCGACGGTATCCGGTTGCCAGATCGGCATTCTCGCTGGATCGGCGGTAGCCGCCGTCGATGTATCGGTTGTCTCCGATCCTGTAGGCGAAGCCACTGGCGCAGCTGGCGGCCACGGCGTCCGCCAGGTCCACCCCGCTGTGGCGGTCGAACACGACCGGTTCACCGGTATGGGCGTCGACCGCAGTGATGAGCATCGTTCGTTGAGGCCAGTGCTGGCTGGGCAGCCGCGCGGCGACGGTAGCGCGCCACTGTGTTCGCCGGGAATCGTCCGACGCCGCATCCATGCCGAGTGCGGCTGCGCCCAGTCTTCGGCGCATATCGGCCGCATCCTCCGCCGCGGCGATGATCTCGCCCGTCCTCCGCATCTGGTCGGCCACCGGCCCAATGGGAACGCGTCCACCGTCGGACCTGGCCGGATCAGTCCGTTGCTGGGGCGCAGCAGCAAGAACGGCGGCGAGTAGCTCGGCAGGGGTCGCACCAGCTATCTGGGCCGCCGCCGTCGAGCCTGCTGACGTCCCAATGGTGAGGTCGGCTGTGGTGACGTCCAGCCCCGCGCTGAACAGGCCAGCGACGACGCCGATCAGCCACGCGTTGCCTGTCGATCCGCCGCCACCCAGGACCAGCGCTCGCTCACCCGCGGCGCCCATCCGTATTGCGGCGTCAACCTGCGGCTGATCCTGGCCGGATAACGGCCGTTCGGAGGCCGTCGTCGAGGTGAAGTGGGGAGTTGAAACAGGTGTTGTGTTCATGGGAGTCGCCTTTCGCGAATTGCCTGTCTGGCGCCCCCGGCGACGACTGCCTCAGTCGCGCGGTCGTGGACTGAAGGGGAGCGCCCACTTGGGTACTGCGTTCATGGGTCTCACCTCCTGCCGATTGATCACGATTACCGGAAAGCTATCAGCCTGTCCCGCGGTGCGCAACGGGACCATCTGGGCCGAACGCGAGTGGCGGCTAGCTCGCCGGGTCATACCCGAACTCGCGGAGCTCCTGCGAGCAACGGCAGGCCACCGCGATCTTCCTCGCCCACTCGACCGCGTCCTCGCGCGTCGGCAGCTCCAGCACGGTGAACCCGCCCTTGAGCTCAGAGCCCGGATAGATCTCGGGGCTCACCGACCCGTCAGCGGAGACCAGCACGGGATCGACTTCCTCATCGATTCCACCGCCGAATACGTAGACGCCTGCGGCCTTCGCCTCCTCGATCACGGCGTGGGATTCGGCGGAGACGATCGGGAACTCTTCGGCGGTGAGCACCATGGCTTCGCTCGGGAAGGAGATAAGGTATTTAGTCATGTCTCGATGGTGCCCCGCAGGAGGGCCGGACAGCAACGGTTATGGATAGTTAACGGCAACCATCTGCATTCCGAACGCTCCCCGAGCATTCTGCGTAGGAGGCAACCGTGGCGAGCTGATGATCCAGGAGGTACGAGCCGGATGGGCGTCCACCTCTATGCGTCGGCTGGCGCCGCCCGCCATGGCCAACACAGGCTAATTGGGCCGCTCGGGTGTCAGTCTTTCTTCAGTTTCTCGGCAAGCATCACGAGGATTCCGCTGGGACCGCGGAGGTACGTGAGTTTATATTCGTCGCGGTAGGTCGCCACGCCGCGTAGAGGATGGCAACCGTGCTTCGCAGCTATCTCAAGGGCTTTGTCTATGTCGTCGACCGAGAAGGCCACGCGGTGCATGCCTATGTCGTTGGGACGAGTTGGGTTCGACTCGATCGCTTTGGGATGGATGTATTCGAAGAGCTCAAGGTGACCATGACCGTCGGGGGTCCGCAGCATCGCAATCTTGGCGTGGTTGCCATCCAGCCCGACGGCAGTATCGGTCCACTCGCCGCTGACCGTGTCGCGCCCGATGACCGTGAGCCCAAGGTCGGTGAAAAAGGCGATTGTTGCTTCGAGGTCGCGAACGGCGATACCGACGTTCTCAAGTTTGATGGCCATGCGTTGAAGCTACCAAAGCGGATTGAATTGCTCCAGAGGCGAGCCTGGACTCGACTTAACATCCTCCCGCCCTGTGGCCGTAGCACTGCGGCTAGTCGAATCCGGCTAAAAATACGTCAGTTGGGGCTCCCAGTGCGCCCAGTGCCGCTGTTTCCGTGTTCAACCATGTCACCAACCTCAGGAATCTTCCCTTCAACGCGCTGCCGGAAACCCGCGAATGAGCCGGCCCACGGTACCAGGCGTTCGCGATAGCCATTGGAATCGCCACCGTCCTCTGGGCGGGTATTACAACGCTGATTTTGGGGAAATCGGCAGTTCACGGTCTTTTGATGCCACCCATTCCGCGCGCTCTGGCCGCTTTGGGCTCACAACGCTATCGAAACGCATGTGTCTTGCCTTTCGGCGAACGGACCGTAGACTCGGCCCATGTCAGGTCGTGGGGGAACGAGACTAGTCCGTAGTGCTGCGGCGACAGTCCTGAGCATGCTGCTGGCGGGTGTCCTGGCAGCCTGCACCTATGAGGATTTCGGTGATCCGACGGCCACCGCGGTGCGTAGCACGCGCCCCGCTCCTTCCGTCCCAACGAAGGGTCCGGAGATACTGGATACCGAAACGCGCAACTACGCCGAACTGGAGAAGAGCCTCGCAGTGGCCCAAGGCTCCGTGCTCCTTGAAGACTCCGGCCCTGCCGACGGACCAGGGGTTGGTTTCAGCAAAACCGTAAAGGTGCAGACCGCCGGCCGGTACACCGTCACGGCAGCCTGCGTGGGTATTCCGGATGCGCAAGTGTTCCTCTCCCGCCCCGGGTCAAAGGAGCTACTGTCGCTCGATCTTGATTGTTCAGGCGTCTTGTCGCAGGTTGTTGAGTTGCAGGAGGGATACGTCGCCGCAATGCTGATGCGACACGACCCGACGGGTCCTTGGACAGGGGCCGTCGCCGGAGTAAGAATTACCGACGGATAAAAAAGCGCTGATTTCCGCGTACCGGGGTCAGAGAGGAGCGACCAGCCCAGGGGATTTCTTCCCGGATCTCGAGGCCGCTTGTAGCGGGTTGCAGCCGTTCCGTCCGTCACCGCAGCGCGCGTAGGTAACGCCTCTGAAAAATCCACTGTGCAATCAGGAGGAGCGGGAAGAGTCGCCGCCATGGCTGTCGTGATGCCGCTCGCGTGAGCGACCGAACGGTGAGGTGCACTTCCTCGCCACGACGGTGCACGAAAAACGCTTCCTCTCCATCGACGGGGTGCCCAGGCATGGTGCGGTACGAAAACCCGGATCTCCCGGGTTCTTGGACCACGTCGATGACTTGGACTGGTTCGGCGACGGTGAGGCCACCCAGGCGCGCAGTTACGACGACCCGGTCGCCCGGCGATACAGGGCCCGGGGGGTCTACGAGAAACCCACTCGCGGTTTTTATCTTCCAGAGGAGCACTTCCTGGGCGACACGCTGCCAAACCACGTCGCCGCTCCCGACGAAAGCCGTCACTTCTGAACGGCGGTAATTGTGGTCGCTGAGAGTCCACTGGTCAAGATGCGGGCTCGTCATGCGTCACCTCTTGGCCATCCTGAGTAGCATCAGCCTTCCAGCTTTGCCGGGCAGCAATGATTCCGTCGCGCGTCGCCGCACGGATAACCCCATAGAGGACATAAAAGAAAATGGCCATAAATACGGCAGCTACGACAATATCCATAGTTCTTCCCCCAAAGATTCGCTTGTCCGAGGACATCGCAAGCCTACTGCAGGTGCAAATGCTCACCTTCAGCGAGTCATGGAACGAGAACCCTGACCGACCGAAAAATGCGCCCTTCAGCACATATCGCCCATAGCGGCCAAGAATGGGCGGTCGGAGGATTGAAATGCCAATGGGGAAGCCACGACCACCGGGAAGATAGTGATTCACGCCTGGGCGGTCTGGTTTCAATTCCAACTCTGAGCTGTATCTGTAGATGGTTACGCTTCCTGTCCTCGGCAGAGACGGCCACTCGGCCGTCAGATCGTAGTACTGGGTGCCCATTCGGGTCTTCAGGGGTGCCGCGACAAATGTCTACGGGGTATTTAGTCCGAGTTCTCCGATGGCCGAAGGCTCCAGCGTGCCAGGGTTGAGATGCACGTACAGATCCTCGGCGTCTCCGGTCGAGAACTCAGCCAGTTCCAGTTCCACCTTCGAGGGAGTTACCGTCAGGGTGACAGTGCCGCGCGTCACGGCTGCCTGTGACACGAATTTTCCCTCAAATACCTGCGGCTGGCCGCTCTCCGGTGCGGGAGTGGAGGTTGAGGTGGGGTCGACAGGACTGTCGGTTGCCGAGTCCTCCGGTGCACCGGTGTAGGAACATCCGGTGAGGCCTGCGACAAGGGTGGCAGTCAGCATTGGTTTGATCATTTTCATGTTCCCCCAAGGAACGAGTATGGATGCGACACCCAGCCAGGCGAGCATGGAGTTGTAGGTGCGGACCTCTTGTGAGTACCCACAAATCGAGGCTTAGGCCTCTTTCGCCTCCATCAGCGAAGTAGCAGTGGCGCCAGCGACGACGAGAAATCCAGCAGACAGAATTCCAACAAACTTTCGTGTTTTAATGCAAACTCCCCCATTATTTACAAGCTTGTCAATTTTGCTAACAGTCAACCGGATAGAATAAGTCCATGACTACTTCTCAAGTCATTGCTGACTCGCCAGCGCGGCATCCAGAGAGCACTAGGTCTGATATTTTGCATCTCGATCGTGGGCTTACTGGCTTCAATCTTCCTTACCGGCCGCAACCCGCTCTTCCCAGGGATGTCCGGTCCGTTGCTGGTGCTGCTCTTCTTCCTGGCCGCAGCAGGAAGCGCTACCGGACTAGCAGTCACCAGGTCTCGACGGGCTGCCATGGAAAACGCAGACAAGAGATAAGTCCGAAAGGCTTGCTGCAGCGAGCTGGGGCCCACCGGAACCGAGCCGGTCAGTCGTGCCCCACACCTAATGAAACGGGCGCTTGAATATCCTTTTGAATTCATTGATGCTATGGACATCCCTGCCCAGTCAAGCCCCTTGTCCGCGCTGATGCTGATAGTTTGGTCATTTTAGTTCCAGCCTCTTTCCAGAGAATCCCCGAAGTGTCGCAAGACTATTGACCGTACTAGAGCGGTGATCGCTGTCGCCGCCGGAAGCCTCGCGATTGCGGTGCCCGCGACGGCATCGCAAAACCCTGGGGATACGCGGCACTGAGGTTGTGAGACCCCGGGATGGAGCTGTCCCGTAAGGGAATCGTGAGCCGAAACCCTGGCTGGACACGACCAGCGCGCACGGGAAGCTGATCTTCGACATGTTCCCGTCTCTGGCAGAGTACGAACGCTCCCGATTGTCCGAACGCACGAGGGCAGGGTTAGCGGCCGCGAAAGCCATGGGACGACTCGGCGGACGTCCGCCGGCGATGACCGGCGACGAAACTTGCGGCAGCCAGGGACCTGCGGCGTCAGGGAAAGAAACTGCAGGAGATCGCGGAGACTCTCAGCGTGAGCATGTCCACCCTCACCAGGGCGCTCGGGCCGCGAACAGGCAAGCCGGCGCCTGAGTCCCAATCTCTGGTTCAGAACGTTGCGTAAGTCGGTTCCGCCAGCGGCCAGTGCGACGTCGGTCTTGGAACCCTGACCGGGCCGAAAACTGGCCATCTGGGCGGAGGGAAACCCAGAGTCATCTCCCTAGCGTTCCAGCGTGATTGCAACCCCTAACGGGCAGATTTTCCGACAGTTGGGTCCCTGGCGCGCGGCTATTCGTCGTTTTTCCGGGTGAGGTCGTCAGTCGGAGCATGCCTAAGCTCTCTCCTTTCCTGCGCAGCGGCAAGCCCCAAAGGAATGAATAATAGAGCCGCGACTGCAGCCACGATAAGGGTAACGATCCAAAGATCCAGGAAACTGCGAAGAATTAACGCGCCGATCACCACGGGCGTGGCGGCAATGCTTGTCACCTTGAGAAGCCGCTTCATTTTCGGCGGGATTCCTGCATACCTGTCTTCCACCAGATCCCTCTTTCAAACGAGGACAGCCAACATCCGCGACGAAGCGTTGAGTCATGCTTCCAGGCCCCTCAGCGGCGTCTACCCTTCAGGGGGAGGCTCTCTACTTGGGGCATCGAAGCGATCAGGCTGGTTTCGGAATTGTGCAATTTGCTCGTCCTGCTTCACCTTCCGATTGATGAGGATTGTTGAGACGCCTCCAATTGCTCCGGCCGCTGAGAGGAAGAGAACGCCAAGCCATCCAAGCAGCTGGTAAGTTACCCAGCACATGACCAGGAACCAGACCACCCACATAGCGCGCTTCGTCGTCTTGCTCATGCCTCATCCTATTGACCACAGCGTTCCTCGGATAGGCGAAATGACCTTCGCTCCCCGGCGTCTCGTTGAGATCTATTCGTCTAGCAAGCCCAACCCTGACCGGGCCGAAAACTGGTCATTCGACTCGTGGGATTAGTTGTTGCCGAGAACTGGTCGCTCAGAGCGATAGCAACAATGAGCGGGCATCTAACTGGTCGTGCGGGTGCCGATGAGGCCGCCATCAACCTTGGTTTGTTAAACCCTGTCGCGAATCTAGTCGCTATGGAGACGTGTCCCTTAGTCCTCCGGGCGCTAGGATCTGCACAGGACGCATCAGCAGGTTTTCAGTGGCGCCTTATCAGCGTTTGTGCTTCGGGGAAGAAGAAGACGATGAGCGGTATTGACGATCTCATGGCGGAGGCCAATGACCGCTGGGCAGACGCGAAGAGAAGAGCGCAGGGCGTCGAGGACAACGGCCTGGGCGAGGCCGTGAAAACCTATTACACCCGCTATTTCCCTGCCGGATTCTTCATCCTGGTCGCGGCCGGGACCATCGGCGCAACCCTGGCTTTCCCGGGCACACCGGAGAGGTTGCCAACCTTCCTAACCTTCGGGTTTCTGCTTGGATTTCTCGGCGCCCTGATTGGGGGCTTGGTCTACAACGCGAAGAAAGTGGCACCCGCAGCAAAGTTCGGGAGGATCGATGTGCTTCTTTGCCTGGAAAACGAGGAAAAGAAGCAGGTCCGTCGTCAGATCGCAGGGAAGGGACCCATCGATCCTGAACATCTTTCGGTCACCCGGGCCGCCGCGGTGCAATTACGAAAGGGCCTCGCCACGCAGCTGCTTCTGGCACCGTTGTATCCGCTCATCTTTATTCCCCAAGTCATGAACTTAGCTCTCCGCGGTGACAGTCTGTTCGCTTGGCTGATGGCAATTGGTGTGGGAGTAATAGCGGCCGGGGTAGGGTTTCTCGTCCGTGACTTCCGGCGGGCGGGCCGGTTCCTGGCTCACACAGCGGAGCAGGCAGCCCCAGGCAACGCGCCGCCTTAATGTTCCAAAGCCGAACGCCCTACGGGCCCAGCGGCTCTTGCCGTTTGTCGACCACCAGCACCTCGGCCCGCAAGGAAGGTAATTCTTCCAGCCGGGGAGCAGGTTAACGTTGCGCCTAGTATTGCCCTCATGATGACGTGGTGGAATAAGCACCCCATTCTGCTGACCATGCTGGTATTGGCCTTGGGGTGGGGCTTTGTCTTGGCGGTTCAGCTCGTCTTTGGGGACTCCTTTGACGAAGCGGCCGTGAGCGCGACGTTTTGGGTGATCTGCGTGGCGGCGGTTTGGTACGTCTTCCTAAGACGACGGAAGAAGACCGAGCAGAGACTCGCAGATGCAGGGCAGGTACTGATGTACCTCCGGTACCCTGACTCCCGCCCCGGGTCTTTGAGCGGGATTTGGAACATGGGCGTTGCAACGCTTGCGCCGAGAACACTTCATTTCCAGCCGTCGGTCTATGACAACCTCGAACCCTCCGGCCGCGCCGTAGTCCTCACTGGACTTGAGGTCGCGTCTCCGCCAAGGAGCCTCAACCGCCAGGACAAGAAACATGTGCCGCAATTCTTGTTCCAAGCCATGACGTTGAGCTCTGACGCCGGCACCATCGAAGTCGCGGCAAGTCCTGCCACGCTTGAAAAAGTCCGACAATCGGTGATTGCTCCGCCCGCCGAGAACTAGAAGAGAAACGGCGGGTTAAGTGTCATGACAGCAGACTCGCCGGGTAGCTCAATCAGTTGCCATATGGCGCATCCAAGCGGACGTAGTGGAGAAGTGCAAAGCCGCACCCTAACGCCCCTAGATCAACGATCACTCGACGGACGAGGCGGGGGTTCTTGGCCATAGTTATCGGACGCGGCGAATCCTGTTCAGCCATCTCACGACCTCCTATTCTGGAACGTGCCGTTCGCTGATTGTCTCCATATGCGAATCACAAAAATAGGGGTTCCGTCGGAACCTCTATTTCGATCTGATCACCTTTTGGCTGACTATGACAGGTTTGGATGGCCCCGGTAGGACGGTTATTTCTGGCCCCACTTCGTGACTCGCCGGGCCCTTGTGACGGTTATATATGGCCCCGCCTTCAATGTTGGATCCATCAGTGGATGGATGCGGCGGAAGGCTGGTCTGGATGGAGTCGAGAGTGGAGTTGTTCGCACTGATCCGAAGGGACGCCCGGGTCGAGGGCCTCTCGGTCCGTGCGCTGGCAGCCAAGCATAAAGTTCATCGAAGGACGGTGCGGCAGGCCCTGGAATCGGCCTCCCCTCCGGAGCGCAAGCCCAGGCAAGGGGTTGCCTGGCGGCTGGAGCCGTTCAAGCCGGCAATCGATGCCATGCTGACCGAGGACACGACGGCGCCGCGCAAGCAGCGCCATACCGCGCGCAGGATTCTGGCCAGACTCGTTGAAGAGCACGGCGCGGAGGAGTTGTCGTATTCGACGGTGCGTGACTATGTGCGGGTCCGGAGGGCGCAGATCGATGTCGAGGCCGGCCGCCGGGTTGAGGTGTTTATCCCGCAGGAGCAGGCCCCGGGCGCTGAGGTCGAGGTGGATTTCGGTGAAGTGTGGGTCGTGCTGAACGGGGTGAAAACGAAGTGCCATATGTTCGTTTTCCGGCTGTCAAACTCGGGCCGGGCCATCCACCGGATCTATCTGACGCAGGCGCAGGAAGCTTTCCTCGAAGGCCACATCGAAGCCTTCAATGTTTTGGGCGGCATTCCGACCAAGCACATCCGATATGACAATCTCACCAGCGCCGTTACCGCGGTGGTGTTCGGGCAGGGCCGGCAGCGGCAGGAGAACGACCGTTGGGTACTGTTCCGTTCTCACTACGGCTTCGACCCCTTCTACTGCCAGCCCGGCATCGCCGGGGCGCATGAGAAAGGCGGGGTCGAAGGGGAGGTGGGCTGGTTCCGCCGCAACAGGCTCTCCCCAATGCCTGTTGCTGGGTCTTTGGATGAGCTCAACGACCGGATCCGGGCCTGGGAAGTCCTGGACGATCGCCGACGGATTAATGACAGGATCCGCACCATTGGCCAGGACTTCGCCCTCGAACAGCCATTCCTAGCGCCGTTGCCGGCTGAGCTCTTCGACCCGGGGCTGGTCCTGACACCGCGGGTGGACCGGTCCTCGATGGTCACGGCGCGGATGGTGAAGTATTCCGTCCCGGCCCGGTTCATCGGCCGTCGACTCCGGGTGTCTTTGCGGGCGTCCGAGGTCGTGGTGTTCGACGGCCGCACGGTGGTCGCCAGGCATCAGCGGATCGTTGCCAAACATGGGCAGTCCGTCCAGCTGGACCACTATCTGGAGGTCCTCAAAACCAAACCCGGCGCGCTGCCCGGTTCCACCGCCCTGGCCCGGTCGCGGGAGTCCGGCGCGTTCACCACCGCGCACGACGCGTTCTGGGCTGCCTCCCGGCGGGTCAATGGCGATGCGGACGGGACCCGTGAACTGATCGATGTCCTGTTGCTCCACCGGTCAATGGACGCAGGTGATGTCCAAGCCGGGATCACCGCGGCGTTGGGGGTGGGTGCTGTCAGTGCCGACGTCGTCGCGGTCGAAGCCCGCAGACACAGCTCAAGCGTCTCCGACGGTGGGGCCGGCCCGGACCGTCATCCCGTTGCTCGAGAAGACGCGGATGTGCAACGGGTTGTCAGTCTTACCCAGCGTCGGCTCATGGATCCGGCGGCGGTCATCGCCGGGCTCCCATCCGACACGCGGCCGTTGCCATCGGTCGGTGTCTATGACGAGTTGCTGGCCAAACGCAGCCACCCCGCCGGAATCGTGTCAAAGGAGAGCATCTCATGGGCCCTGCAGCACCCTCTATGACCATCACTCCGACCCTGCGCCGGCGGCGCGGCCTGACTGAACAAGCCGCCGTGGCGGCTGTGGACCAGGCCTGCCGGCGGCTCCGCCTGCCCACGATCCGGGCCGTGCTCGATGAAGCGCTCACCGTTGCGGGAAAGGAGCAACTGTCTTACCAGGGGTTTCTGGCGGAACTGTTGTTGGCCGAGTGTGATGACCGGGATCGACGGTCCTCTCTCCGCCGGGTGAAAGCGGCAGGTTTCCCGCGGGATAAATGGCTGGGCGACTTCGACTTCGACGCGAACCTGAACATTAACGCCGCCACCATCCACACCCTCGCCACCGGGGATTGGATACGCAAAGGATCGCCCCTATGCCTGATCGGTGACTCCGGCACCGGGAAATCCCACCTGCTCATCGGCTTGGGCACCGCCGCTGCGGAGAAGGGATACCGGGTTAAGTACACCCTGGCCACGAGGCTCGTGAACGAACTCGTCAAAGCGGCTGACGAGAAAGTCCTCGCCAAGACCATCGCCCGCTACGGCCGCGTCGACCTGCTCTGTATCGACGAGCTTGGCTATATGGAATTGGACCGGCGCGGCGCGGAGCTTCTCTTCCAGGTCCTCACTGAAAGGGAAGAGAAGAACTCCATCGCCATCGCAAGCAATGAGTCCTTTTCGGGCTGGACCAAGACCTTCACAGACCCAAGGCTGTGCGCCGCGATCGTGGATAGGCTCACGTTCAATGGCGCCATAATCGAAACCGGCACCGACTCCTACCGCCTTGCACACAGCCTCAACCGGGTAAATCCAGGCTAGTCATGAGCAGTACCGAGGAGCTTTGGCGGGGCCGATGCGGGTCGCCAACAACTTGGTTCATTGAGTCTTGGCGGGTGTTAGACGCCTCTTCAGGTCCGTCTGGTAGTCAGATCTGCAATCGCATATCCTCGTGCGCTCATTTGCTTTCCGGGACTCGCCGGTTATGCACAAATCGAATCAGCACCACTGGAACAACTCCCACGATCAGGAAGACTACGAAATCAAGGATCTGGTTGCCGTCTGACCGCTGGGAGTACACGAAGGAGCCGACGGCGATCAGGACGATGGCTCCTAAGAACAGCCATTTCCGGCCGCCGCCGTCGCTCATGGGTCTGTTGTCGATGTATGGGAGCCGCTGTGTGGGGCTGCTGAGCACCTGAAGCAGCGCGTAGGCTGTGGACATTGCACTAGCCAGCATCAGTAAGGCAACGGCTAAGGTGTTCATTGTGGCTCCTGTGGTGTTAGCGAGTCTCGACTACAGCTTTTGTGCATCCTACGAGCGCTCCAAATATGATTCCGTAGAAACCTCCGAGTGCGGCAGCAATAGCTCCCCACGCCCCTTGGCTATAGCAAGCGGCTTCCCGAGCGCTCATCGCGAGTCCACTCTCGCTGCATGCGTAGGGCCCCCCCTTGGCCCATGCGGTTTCACATCCACCAAGTAGCCCGGTGGGATCTGTCATGTTGACGGGGTTACCGCTTGCGTAGAGGTAGGTGTTGGTTTCCTGCCCGGAGGGGTCCAGTTGCGTGAAGCGTCCACGGAAGGCGTTGTAGTAGCGGGCACCGAATTTGATGCGGTTGCTGGCGGTGTCGTTGTAGCCGCCGGCGTAGGTCCATGGGTTGGTCGCAGCCTGGGTTCCCCGTGGGGTCGTGTTGCCCCAGGCGTCGTAGGTGTAGACGGCCGAGCGGTCTTGGCCGACGAGGCCCGGTTGGGCAGATCACTGTAGGGGTCATCTTCATTGCGGAGGACGTACACGGCGCCGCTCTTGATGTATTGGTTGGAGTTGCCGGTGTCGTTGAACCGGATGGTGACAGTGAAGGGGTCGAAGCTCCTGATGGATGCGTTCAGGCCCGGAGGTGCTGTCCACCCGCCACTGCCGTTCGGCACGAAGGTGTACTCCCCGCCGTCTGCGGCCGTGTAGGTGATGTTATTGGAGGCATCGGCCCGGACTCCCGCTTCCTGCGTGCCGACCGAGAGGGTGGGGCGGACGTCGTTGAGGCTGTTGTAACGCCACTTGACCTCCATGTCGCGGCTGACACCCTTCAGGCGCAGCAGGTCCCCAGTGAGCACGATGTTCCCATTGGTTGGGTTCCAGCCCAGTACGGCGGCGTCTGAGAGGGAGTGGCTGACCATGGACGCGGCTCCGCGGTTGCCCGACGCGGCCCCGTTCGCTCCGGTTGCCGGGACAAGGGCGGCGACAGTCAGTGCTGCCGGTGCTCCCTCAGGGATGATCGGTGTCCCCGCCGCGTCTGCGGCCGCGACCTCATCGCCGGGAGCCGGCGCGAAAGGTACCGGCTCAGGGACGGGTTCGAGTGCCGCGTCTGTCACGGGAGGCGCGGGAGGGGCCGGTGCAGCGGGAGCCTTCAGGGGTGATGTGTCCGGGGCAGCCACAGCTGGCGCACCCATCCCTGTCAACGCCACGGAAGTCACCACAACAAAAGACAAAAGCCCATGACGAAGACGCACCAAAACCCCCAGATTCGGCCCACCAGCCGACGTCATCGAAGGCCTGAGATGCATCCTCACCTAAAGCCCGACAAAGCACAAGAGGTTAGAAAAATAACTTGAATAAATCCATTTTTGGGAGTCCGAGCCAGCAAAACCTCGCCCGGACGTCAACAGGTCAAGTGGGGCCAGCTACAACCGTCCTAGAGGGGCCAAAATTACTTGACATACTCATTTTGGCTTTGCTCTAGGGGGAAAGGTGGGGCTGATCCATCCGTGCTGATCCTTGAGCCGCCTAGACCGGACGTTCCCGGTCACCATGGCGCGTAAGGAAGGTAGATGTCCGGCTCACCCGTTGCTCTCTCGTGAGCTCTGTAGAACCGCGGGCCGGATCGGCAGCCGAAAACAGTCGTCTCCACTCGCCCGCGCCCTTCTGTTTCGCTGAAAGTAACGAGCCGACCCAAAGAGATGGCTTCGGCGTACTCGAGGATGTCTTCGAGCCGACCATCTGGTGCGCCCTTCTTCGGGGGGAACAGATCGAAGTACCGACTGCCGAAGCCGATCTGGATGTCGCCGCCATTGGCTTCCCAACCAACATCAAGGATGCTGGCCCCCATGGCTTTCGGTCTCCACTCTAGAAGGACGTCCTGCGGATACCCCGGATCGGGCCACTTCGTCATCGGAACATGAGACGGAAGAACGTTCGAGAGTGCCGCGATGAGGGCAGGCAGCTCAATCACGCTTGTACCTGCTCAGAACAAACATCAGTAGGCGCTTCCATGCGGTTACTCTATCTTCGCGCCAACGCTGGTACGCGGAGGCGTCGTGAGACGAACCCTGACCGGGCCGAAAAGTGCCCGTCTCATGCGCCGGGCCCAGTAACGGCGAAAAATGCCCGGCCCGAGGGATAGCGACCCCTTGCGGGGATTCCCACGGGAAGGAAGTGGAACGCAGCGGCCAAGGCACGGATTATCCTGCAGCCTTGCAGGTAAAGACCGGCGGCGAGGGGTATGCGCTATGAGAACGCCAAGTTCAAAGTCAGCAACAAAATTCCTGTGATGGAGAGCAAGACGCTGAATGCGATTCCGACGGACTCCATCGTCCTTACCTGATGTTGCTCTTGTTCCTGCTCAGGTCGGAGCTTGCCGAACATCGTCATGGCGATTTGGTATTGATAGCGCGCAATGTCCCTGCGGAAGACGACCCAAATAATTGAGATGAGAATGAGGATCAGCCCGAGTTCGCCAGTCCGCCCGGCTCCCGGGGGCAACCCGAGCCCGTAGGTAACAGTGACGAAGGTGACGATGGCCGCTGCAATGCATGCGGCCAACTGAATTTGGCGCCTTTTGCCAAAGGTCTCACCCTTCTCTGACCAACCCAGCCGGTTCTTCCTGCGCTCGAAGGTGCGAGTCCAAAGAAGCGTGGACACGGTTCCGATCACGAAGACGGCGCCGAAGACGAATAGCCAGGGTTCGCGCATAACGCTGACAATATCCCGCCTGCCTGCTGAAGTGGCCAATTAACTGCCGAATCAGTAATCGACGGAGAACACGAAGTCCTCAGCGGCCATCACGCAACCTTGATCGAAGTTCTTCTGCATAGGAAGAGATGGCCTGACGCTGGTCCCGGGTGAACCTTCTGGCCTGCAGGTCGAGGACAAACCGGCTGCCCAGCTCTCCCACGCCCAACAGCTGACCCACGCGACGGATTGCTTCGTCCATGTCCTCTGAATCCTCAATCTCCTGGAACACCTCTTCGCGCCGATCCATCGCTTGCACCAGGGCATCGTGGATCATCAATTGTTCCCTCGCCTGCCGCTCATCCTCATCCATGCCGCGATTCTTGCACGACGGAAGTTATTGGGGCATCGTGCCCAGGTGGGGATCGTGAGCCCAACCCAAACCGGGCCGAAAACTGGTATCTGCCGACGGGAACCGCTCAGGGCTAAGCTCGCACCATGAAGCCTCGCGGGTTACTTCTAGTCGGCCTTGGCGTCGTTGCCGCGGTTGTGGCCTTGGCACTCCTGCTGTTTAGCCGGCCATGGAGCAGGGTGTGCCCGGCCATGGGATACGCGTACGTCGGCCCAGTGGAGCTCCAGTTTTCCCATGAACCCACGTCGGCCGCAGCCTGCTTCGAGGAAGACTGCACTCCAGCGCCGGTGGCCAAAAGCCCTGATGGCAAATGGATGGTGCCCCAGTCAACGCCTTACCTCGTCCCACCCGCCAGCGTTAGAACTGTCTACGTTGAAGCCGCGCTCTCTTCGGGTTCCCGCATTGCCCGCACATTTCCTATCGAAACGGAGCCCACCGGGGAGTATCCCTATGGCCGCGAGTGCGGAGGTCCGTACACGTTCCTGCCAGTTAAGGTACCGATCGGCTGACGAATCGATGGCCTCGGTTCCGGGCACCCGTGCACTACCCCGACGGCCGAGGTACCTTTCCGGGCACCCGCGCGGACCAACCACCCCACGAAACACAGCGAAACATTTCTCGCATACCCGCCCGTACAAGCAGGCCCGTAAGCCGGTCGATCACCGTGCCGCGGAAGCCCACTCCCATTGTCAGTTTCAGAAGTCGTCTGCACTGGATCCCGCGGAAGTAAGAGGCGAGTGCAGAGGACTGCTGACATCGGGATGTCAGAAGTCCCGTGCACCGTCATGCAATTTTCAGCAGTCGTCTGCACCAAAGGCCGAGCTACGGGACTGCCAGTGCTTCAGGGTTCGTCGCCGGGACCCAGCGGTACAGCGTGGGCACCGAGACCCCGAGGCTGGCGGCAACTTCCTTTGGCGGCGTTCCCTGGTTGAGGAGCTTCCGAGCTGAGCGGATCTTGGCCTCAGTCATTACACGCTTGCGTCCGCCGACCCGGCCCTGTTCGCGTGCTGCCTGTAGGCCTGCCTGGGTGCGTTCGACCATGAGCTCGCGTTCCATCTGCGCCAGGGAGGCCATCACGTTGAAGAAGAAGCGTCCGGAGGCGGTGGTGGTGTCGATCGAGTCGGTGAGGCTGACAAAACCAATGCCGCGCTCGTTCAGGCCTCCGGCGAAATCCAGGAGGTCCTTCACGCTGCGGCCAAGACGGTCCAGCTTCCACACGATGAGAGTGTCTCCCTCACGGAGTGTTTCCAGCGCTTTGGCAAGACCTGGGCGGCCGGCCTTGGTGCCGCTCATTGTGTCTTCAAAGATGCGATCGCATCCTGCACCTTTTAAAGCAGTCAACTGCAGATCCAGGTTCTGGTCGCGCGTGGACACTCTGGCATAGCCGATACGGTGTGCAGCCATAGGGGTTTCTCTTCTCAAAACTCGATTCGGGCTCCTAGCTCGACTCTACAGTTTTGAGAACTATTTATGAGAACCACGGCCTGTGGCCGGCGCTTGTCGTCACGACGGCGGTTTTCCGCGGAGGGACACCGCTTTGCGGCACCTCGTTGCACGACGACAGATTCTCAAATGCACCTGTTCTCGAAATCCTTCGTTTGCGAGAGCCGTCGGGCAGGTCGGCTAACCCTCTACCGCCACGTCTCCCCGGCCGGGGAGCTGCGGCCCGACGGTGCGAAGCTCCTCAAGTCGCAGTAGACCCGCCCGTACCAGCACCACCGCCCTGGCCAGCGCATCCGGCCTCGTCAGCGTTCCCTTTCACGCCCCGTCACCGGTCGCTTCACCGGACGGGGTTTACGGGACGCTGATGGACTCCAGCTCGCAATCATGCAGTTCAGCGGTGTGTGCGACCGGTGGGGGACGGTCAACCGGACACAAGCGACGTAAACGCAGAGGAGTAGTTTCAATGTTCGGATTGGTGACCCCACTCGCGCGGTAACTGGTTCACAAAAATGTCGAGTGTATGACGAAACTGTAAGCATGCTGTCGAATTGTGTTCCTTGGGATGGGCAAGCGTGTCCTCGCAGAGGCGAGCACTGCCTGCCGCCCTGGGACAAAGATGTGCCTTTGATCCGGTTCATTCGCTCGCAAGGTCGCCTCCGGCGGCCTTCGAAGTCGGGTCGTGGCGCGGTCTTGTCAGGGCCTGGGCCGGTTGTCATATGGGGCGATGATGCTTCGACTGCAGGATCCAGGTTTCTCAATTCTTTGGAAAAATCTCGCATCTTATGTATTGCAATTTGAGAGTCCGGTCGCTGATGATCGTCCTGTGCTCACTGGGGAGCGCAAGCGGCTCACTGGGGAGCACATCATATTGGGGGCGCAGCATGGCTGCATATCGGTCTCTTTTGTCAGGTCTTGTTCTATCTGCCGTCGTTTTCACCGGCCTGACCGCGCCGGCCGGCGCGGCGACCGCATCGGCCGCGGTGAAACCCCCGGCCAGGGCGGGGGCACCGCATCGGGCCGGGTTGGGCGTGGAGGCATCGGCAGCCCCGGCCATTGGAATGGCCCCAATGGTGCTTCCGCCGGCGTCAGGGGCGGACGGGATCAAGTCCGGGAACCGGTCAGCGGCGGCGATGATCACCCGCCAGCTCACGGACCTATCAGCTCTCTCGTACAACCCGACCAACGGCAATGTGGTGCTGACCGGGCAGCTGCTGCACGTCAAAGGGGCCAACCGCGACCTGAGCATCGGGTGGCGGTACAACTCGATCAATGACGTCCGACCGACGCTGTCGGTCGGCGCGGTCGAGGCGGGCGTGACGGTGGGGACCGGGAATTCGGTGACGTACACGGCCCCGGACGGGGGCACATACACGTTCGTCTCCGCGGGTGCCGGGGTGTGGACGATGCCTCCTGGCCTGAACGCGACGATCACCGTATTCACCTCGACGGCGATCACGATCCGGTTCAACGACACCGGCTTCACCAACGAGTACGAACTTGTCGGGTCGGTTTTCCGGCTCAAGTACATGAACGACCAGAACGCGTCCTCCCCAAACCGGATCACCTACACCTACAACGGGTCCGGGCAGCTGAGCACGATCAATGACACGATCGGCGGCCGGCCGGTCACGTTCTCCTACAGTGACCCGAACAACGCCGAACAGCCGTCCTCGATCCACGACGATGCGCTATCGAGGACGATTTCGCTCGAGTACAGCGGGCCGAACGGTGCGATGTCCAGGATCACGGATGCAACCGGGGCGGTCATGGACTTCGGCTACGGTGCCCCAAGCGACCGGATCACCACCGTCACCGACGACGCCGGAACCGTCACGACCCTGGCCTATGACACTCCCCAGAAGCGGCTCGGTCAGGCGACCTACGCGACCGGCACGGCGGTGCAAAGCGTCTGGCAGTACTCCTACCTCATCGATCCGGTCAACGGGTTCTTCGCCTACGTCAAGGACCCCAACCTCAACACCACCCAGTTCCGGTCATCCGCCGCGAATCAGAACGCCCAAACCCAGGATCCACTGGGGCACCAGAGCCAGTTCCTTGTTGACGCACACGACAACGTCACAAACACTGCCACGAGCCTTGGCTACAGCACCACCTACACCTACAACACCAACAACTCCCTGACGAAGATCACCTCACCCGCAGCAGCGGGCGGCGGGACCGGCGGGGAAATCAGCTTCACCTACCCGACCAACACCGGCAACCCGCTCTCGAACTACCAACCCAACACCTCGATCAGCAGCGAGAACCAAACCACCAGCTACAGCTACGACGCCAACACCAACAACCGCTACCAAACCACCACGCCCGGCACAGGCGGCGGGGCCGGCGGAACCCCGAAGCTGAACTACCAGGGAGACGCGGCAGGGACCACGTGCGGAGCCAAAAAGGGCCAGGTGTGCAAGTCCACCGACGGCAACGGCAACATCACCACCTACACCTACGGGGCATTGGGGATGCCCACCACGATCACCCGCCCGTCCCCGCTGGGGACGATCACCAACGTCTACGATGACGCGTCCCGACTGATCACCTCCACCGACGGCAAAGGCCAGACCGCGCACTACGACTACGACGATAATGACCGGCTGGTCCAGATCGACCGCGGCGTCAACTGCGCCACCCTCTGCGTGTCCTACGTTTACGACGGGCGCGGGAACCTGATCGAACGCGAGGACGATACCGGGATCACGACCTACGCCTGGGACCTGCAAAACCGGCCACAATCCAAGACCATCGGCGGAGTCACGACCTCGGTTACCTATGACGGGGCCTCGAACATCCTGACCTCCGTCGATCCGCTCGGGACCGTGACCTATAAGTACGACGCGGCGAGCCGATTGATCTCCCTGGCCGAACCCGGCGGCTCCTGCCCCGGGACCCCGGCGTTCCCGAACGCCACCAAATGCACCGGATTCGACTACGACAACGACAACCGCCGCACCGCGGTCAAGTACCCCACCGGGGTCAAGAACACGACCGTGTACGACAACAACTCCAGAATCACCTCCATCACCGCGACCAACACCAGCGCCGGGATTCTGGCCAAACGCGCCTACACCTACACCATGAACGGCACCAAGGACGGCGCGCTCCGGAAGACCATGACCGACCAGGCCGGCACCGTCACCACCTACAGCTACGACCCGATGAACCGGCTCAGCCAGGCAGTGACCGGAACCGTCACCGAAACGTGGACCTACGACAAGAACGCCAACCGCACCAAAGACACCAAAACCGGCACTGCCGATGTGTACAACGCCTACAACGCCGCGGACCAGCTCTGCTGGGCCGGTTCCAGCGCCGGGACCTGCGCCTCACCCCCCGGCGGCGCGACCACCTACAGCTATGACGCCAACGGCAACACCACCGTCGCCGGAGCCACCACCCAGGGGTACAACGTCTTTGACCAGTTCACCTCCAACAGCAACGGCGGCACCACGAACTACACCTACACCGGTTCCCGCAACGACGAACGCCTCACCGCGGGTTCAACCGCGTTCCTCAACGGATCCCTCGGCATCACCCGACAGACCACGGGCGGGGCGAGCACCTCGTTTATCCGGGACCCGCAAGGTACCCTCATCAGCATGCGCACCAGCACAGGGGCCAGCTTCTACTACACCACCGACGCGCTGGGCTCGATTATCCTGCTCACCGACAGCGCGCAGGCAGCCGCTGCGACATACGCCTACGACTCCTGGGGCCTCACAACGGCCAGCAGCGGCGCGCAGGCAGCAACGAATCCATGGACCTACGCCGGCGGCTACAACGACACCACCAGCAACCGCATCAAATTCGGTGCCCGCTACTACAACCCCTACCGCGGCCGCTTCACCCAACCCGACCCCTCGAACCAGGAAGCCAACCGCTACGCCTATGCCGGGTGCAACCCGATCAATTCAACAGATCCCAGCGGTCTTGCTTCCCAGGAATGCATCGGGCAGGCCGGCCAGAGTGGCGCAGCTCTCTTCGTTGCGATGTTCGCGGCAATGGCTGTTATCACTTTGACCGGCGGCGCTGCGTTAGCGGCCGCGGGGGTTGCGATATCGACATTCGGCGGTGGCATTTTCTCCGGAATCAGCGCGGCCGCTACCTGCCGGAGATGAAGGATTCCCCTAAGATCTGAAAGGATAAAAATGAAGAGTCGCGAATCCTCGGGACAACGGGCCTTAGGAATGTGTCTGATCATCGCCGGCTTTGTTGCAGCCGTTTCAACTTTCCTTGGGGGAGTGAATGGCTGGGGAGCTGTTCATTGGGTCGGTGCCAGCTCTGCTGTCCTTAGCTTGGGGTTGGGCATATGGCTCCTCCGGCCACATCGAGGGGGCAAGAACATACACTCTTAACTGGACTGATGGGGGCTTGAGTGTGTCAAGTATTCGTGGCCCCGGCAGGGCGGCTTAAGTTGGCCCCACTTCGGTCTGTTTTGCGGGGGGCGTGTCTCATTCTGGTGAATGTCTGTGTCCTGTCGGCCGACGACTTATTCAAGTTATTTTCCTAATCGCTTGTGCTTTTGATGGCTGTGCGTGAAGATTCCTTTCAAGCCCTAGATGACGACGGCTTGTGGGGCCGAAATTTGGGGGTTTTGGTGCGTCTTTGTCGTATGGCTTTGTCCTTTGTTGTTGTGACATCAGTGGCTTTGACAGGGATGGGCGCACCTGCTGTGGCCGCCCTTGACGCGTCAGTACTGACCGCCCCGGCGGCTCCATCACCTCCGTCCAGTCCAGTAACGGAGGCGAAACTGGAACCGGCGCCTGAGCCTGTCCAGGTCGAGCCAGAACCGGGGGATGAAGTACCTTCCTCTGATGCTGAAGGTACGCCCATCATCCCGGAGGAAGCGCCGGCGGCTTTGGCTGTCGCCGCCTTGGCCCCGGCAACCGGAGCGAATGGCGTCGCGTCAGGCAACCGTGCCGCTGCGTCCATGGTCACCCGCCAGCTTTCGGATGCCGCCGCACTTTCCTGGAATCCGACGAACGGGAACATCGTGCTGACCGGGGATCTGCTGCATCTGAAAGGCGTCACCCGGGACATGGACGTGAAATGGCGCTACAACAGCCTCAATGACGTCCGCCCAACGCTTTCGGTCGGTACCCGTGAAGCTGGCGTCAGGGTCGATGCGTCCAACAACATCACGTACACCGCAGCGGACGGCGGGGAGTACACCTTCGTTCCCGACGGAGCCGGAGGATGGACCCGGCCCGCAGGCCTGAATGCCTCTATCCGGTCGCTTTCCGCAACCAACCTCAACATCAATTTCGATGACACCGGATATGGCAATGGATACGTCAAGAGCGGGGACGTGTACGTCCTCCGAAGCGAGGACGACCACTACGGAGACCTTCCCAACCGGGCCTCGTACTACGACACCGACGGCCGACTCAGTGCCAGCTCGGATAACCGGAACCAGATCATCAACTACGTCTACCAGGACGCGAATAACGAGGAACAGCCCTCCCAGATCATCGACACCACGATCAACCGGGCGATCAACATCGAGTACAACGGCGGATCCGGACGGATGTCCAAGATCACCAACGCCTCCGGCGCGGCCCTGTCCTTCACCTACAACTCCGCCGGCAAGATTGCCACCGTCAAAGACGGCCGCGGCACCACCACCACCCTGGAGTACGACACCAATGGCAGGGCAAAGAAAATAACCTACGGCACCGGCACCACCGCCCAAAGCATCTTCACCCCGGCTTACCCCACCGCGACATCCTCGACGCTGACGGACCCGAACAATAAAACAGCGACCTACGCTTTCACAGGAGCCCGGCAGGTCACCCAGGTCACCGATCCGAACGGGAACACCACCCAAGCCACCTGGGACGCCCACGACAACCGCCTGACCTCAGTGGACGGGCTGGCCAAGACAACCACCGCCACGTACAACCTCAATAACTCCCTGACCAAGATCACCAAGCCCGCAGCCGGGACCGGGACAGGAAGCGAAACGATCTACACCTATGCCGGCCCGAACGGCCGCCTACCGATCGCGTCCACAAACAGCGAAGGACACGTCACCACCTATGGCTACGACGTGAACACTGCCAACATCGACAAGGCACAGACACCAGGGCCCAACGGCGGCGCAGGCGGCGCCCGAACCTGGAACTTTGAGCGCGATGACGAACTAACCACCTGCGGAGCTCAGCGCGGTCAGCTGTGCAAAACCACGGACGGCAACGGCAACGTCACCAGCTACGCCTACGACGCAAACCGCAACCCCGTCACGATCACCCGCCCAGCACCCCTTGGTGTCATCACCAACACCTTCGACGCCGCAGACCGGCTGATCACGTCCAAAGATGGCAAGAACCAGACCCAGACCCACACCTACGACAACAATGACCGGATCACCCAGACCCGCCAGGGCGCCACCTGCATCCCCGCGACCTGCGTCACCTACACCTACGACGCGAACGGCAACCTCACCCAGCGCGTCGACGCAGGGGGCACCACCACCATCACTTACGACGCCCAGAATAGGCCAACGACTAAGACCATCGGCGGCACCACCACGACGCTCACCTACGACGGGGCCTCCAACATCCTGACCAGTGTGGACCCGCTCGGGACCGTGACCTATAAATACGACGCCGGGAACCGGCTGATCTCCCTCGCCGAGCCCGGCGGATCCTGCCCCGCAACCCCGGTATTTCCGAACAGCACCAAATGCACGGGCTTCGAATACGACGCCAACAACAACCGCACCGCCACGAAATACCCCAACGGGATGAAGAACACCACGGTCATCGACGCGGCCGGGCGGACCACCTCCATCACCGCGACCAACACCACCGCGGGCGTCCTGGCCAGACGCGCCTACACCTACACCGTCAACGGCACCAAAGACGGTGCCCTGCGCAAAACCGTCACCGACCATGCAGGCACCGTCACCACCTACAACTACGACGAGGTCAACCGGCTCACCCAGGCCGTGACCGGGACCAACACCGAAACCTGGGCCTACGACAAGAACAGCAACCGGACCGTCGATACCAAGACCGGGACCGCGAACGTGTACAACGCCTACAACGGAGCCGACCAGCTCTGCTGGGTAGGGGCCAGCGCCGGGACCTGCGCCTCACCCCCGGCAGGGGCCGTCACCTACGCCTACGACGCCAACGGCAACACCACCACCGCCGGGGCAACCACCCAGACCTACAACGTCTTTGACCAGTTCACCTCCAACACCAACGGCGGCACCACCAACTACGCCTACGCAGGCACCCGCAACGACGAACGCACCACCGCCGACGGAACCGCGTTCCTCAACGGTGCACTGGGCATCACCCGCCAAACCACCGGCGGGGCAGCCACGTCCTTCATCCGTGACCCGGACGGTAACCTCGTCAGCATGCGCACCAGCACCGGAGCCAGCTACTACTACACCACCGACGCCCTCGGCTCGGTCATCCTCCTCACTGACAGCGCCCAGACGAAAGCCGCCGAATACGCCTACGACTCCTGGGGACTGACCACCACCAACAGCGGCGCCCAGGCAGCTGTGAACCCGTGGACCTACGCCGGCGGGTACAACGACACCACCAGCAACCGCATCAAATTCGGCGCCCGCTACTACAACCCCTGGCGCGGACGCTTCACCCAACCCGACCCATCAGGCCAAGACCAAAACCGTTACGCCTACGTAAGCTGCAACCCAATCAACGCCACAGACCCAACGGGCCTCGGCCCTGCCGAATGCTTTTTCAACGCTTCGGCCGCTGTATTTTCCGCTTTCGTTGTTGCGGGGGCAGGCGCCGCCGCTGTCGCAACTGGCGGTTTGGCAGTCGTTGGCTTGATCGGGGCGATTGGACTTGAGGCTACTACTGCCACTGCCGCTGGCTACTACTGTGGAGAGCTGATCAAATGAGACCGTTCGAACGTTCGTTGACCATCATCGGAATCTGCGGCGGAGCCGCCTTAGCAGTTTACGGCGCAACGATAGGATCCCCTTGGTGGATACTAGGGCTCCTAATCGTTCTATTCGGCGCGATCGTGTTGTGGACCGCCAAGAGTAAGAATTGAGGTCTACCTCCAGTGGATTCCGCCAATCAGTGTATGGACCGAAGGCAGGCCCGGAACACTACCAGATTGCACTCACCGCTAAGTGGGCAAGTGAAATCGCTCCAGCTAATTCCAAAACCACTACCTTAAGCCGTAGACAAACCCCTGTGCTGTTTACCTAGCGGCCTGCTGGGCGATGCTGTGGGCGAGGCGATATGAATCGGTTCCGGTTTCGATGATGGTGCCGTTGAAGGTCAGCCTGTCCACGATCGCGGCGCAGAGGCGTGGGTCGGTAAAGGTCTTGGTCCAGCCGGAGAAGGATTCGTTGGAGGCTATGGCGATGGAATTCTTCTCCTCCCGTTCGGTAAGGACCTGGAAGAGGAGTTCTGCGCCACGGCGGTCCAGTTCCATGTAGCCAAGTTCATCAATGCAGAGCAGATCCACCCGGCCATAGCGGGCGATGGTCTTGGCCAGGACTCTCTCATCCGCGGCTTCGACGAGTTCGTTCACCAGCCGGGTCGCCAGGATGAATTTCACCCGGTAGCCCTTCTCCGCCGCGGCGGTGCCGAGACCGATCAGCAAGTGGGATTTTCCCGTCCCGGAATCCCCGATCAGGCACAGCGGCGATCCTTTGCGGATCCATTCCCCGGTAGCAAGGGTGTGGATAGTGGCGGGGTTGATGTTCGGGTTCGCGTCGAAATCGAAATCCCCGAGCCATTTGTCCCGGGGAAAGTTCGCTGCTTTGACCCGGCGGATCGAGGAGCGCCGGTCCCGGTCATCACATTCCGCCAGCAGCAGTTCGGCTAGAAAGCCCTGATAGGTCAGTTGTTCCTTGCCTGCGACGGTGAGGGCTTCGTCCAAGACAGCACGGATGGTTGGCAGGCGTAGCCGGCGGCAGGCTTGGTCCACGGCCGCGACGGCGGCCTGCTCGGTGAGACCGCGCCGCCGGCGCAGGGTCGGTGTGATGGTGGTGGCCGGTGCGGTGGGCCTCATGACATGTCCTCCTTGGACGCGGTTCCTGCGGGGTGTTCGGTTCGTTTGGCCAGAAGCTCGTCATAGGCACTGATCGAGGGCACGGGCCGGGTGTCGGGAGGGAGCCCGGCGATGACCGCGGCCGGGTCCTCCTCCGGACGACCCCGCCCCTCACCAGCACAAACGCAGGCTCGACCGGGCACCCCCACCGTAAGACCCGTCCGCTGAAGTGCCCGGTGACGGTGGCATATCTGGTCCACCAAAAGTACGCGTGGCACACTGTTGCGCATGACCGCTTTGCTGGTCGGCTACGCGCGGGTGTCCACGGAGCAGCAGGACCTAACGGCGCAGCGCGACGCATTGTCAGCTATGGGGATCACCGCGGACCGGATCTACGTAGATCACGGGCTGACGGGCACTGACCGGAACCGTCCGGGCCTCAGGGAAGCGATGGCGGCCTGCCGGGACGGTGACACGTTCGTGGTCACCAAGCTGGACCGCCTCGCCAGGTCCGTTCGGGATGCCCACGAAATCGTCGACGAGCTCGCCCAGCGGAATGTGAAACTCAGCATCGGCGGATCGGTGCACGACCCCACGGACCCCATCGGAAAGCTGCTATTCAACGTCCTGGCCATGGTGGCCGAATTCGAGAGCGACCTGATCCGGGCCCGTACCCGCGAGGGCATGAAAATCGCCAAGGCCAAAGGCCGCCTGAAGGGCAAAAAACCCAAGCTGTCTCCGGCCCAGGAAGCCCACCTCGTCAAATTGCACGATGCCGGCGAGCACACCACCGGGGAACTCGCAGAACTCTTTTCAGTGGCCAGGTCCACGGTGTACCGGGCGGTGCAACGCGCCCGCCACAAGTCAGGACCTGCCCGCTAACCGGAAGCTTGGCGAAGCCAACGCAACAGCCCCTCCGGACCGGAAAGGTTCGGAGGGGCTGGTGTTGGTGCAGGGTGGCCCGGCTAAGCGCCGTGACCGTTACCCTAAGCCTTTAGAGAGGGCGGATGTTCTCTGCCTGAGGGCCCTTCGGACCCTGGGTCACATCGAATTCGACCTTCTGGTTCTCGTCCAGTGAACGGTAACCGCTGGTAGCGATCGCCGAGTAGTGGGCGAAAACGTCAGCTGATCCGTCATCGGGGGCAATGAAGCCAAAACCCTTTTCGGCGTTGAACCATTTAACTGTGCCTGTTGCCATGGCTGCATTCCTTTATGTGACTCTGATTCTCTCTGCAGACACGGCGGCCCGCAGAGCGGAGAACGTCCCCCGCTGTCCCCAACGTACGGGGCGGACGCCTCGCTTGCAAGGGTATAAGTGCTCTTGCGACACTATATGTCCGCTTCAGCCGCCCTCGGCGTACATGGCAAGCAGGTCCCGGCCGAACTGATGCGGTGACGTTTCGGACGGGCTGTGCCCCCCGCGGTACACCGAAATCCGGGCTCCGATGGACTGCGCGAACTGGCGGTGCAAGTGCAACGGCCACAAATCGTGCTCGCCCACCGCCACGAATTTCGGCACGGTTGCGGCGGCGAGGTGCTCCCGCAGGTCCGGGACATTCTTCATCAGCCCGTAGATGTCCCGCACGGACTGGCGCCGCGTAAACCGGAACCGGTTCCGGACAAACCGCAGCCGGTTGGGGGAGACCTTGTTGACGTTCCGGCGGATGCCCCAGATCATCAGCGCAGCGCCCACCCGGCCATTGGCCAAGCCGGTGAACCGCCCGAACCGGCTGATCCCCCGGAAGCACTGCCCCGTCAGGGGCGGGCAGCTTAGAAGGGTGAAGCTGCGAAACAGCTCCGGGCGCTTTGAATAGGCAATCTGCGCCACGATCGCGGCAAAGGAGTACCCCACCACATGGGCAGGGACACCGCCCGACTCGAGGACGGCGACGAAGTCGTTCACGAAGAGCTCGTAGTCATAATGCCTGCGGGGCGGGACGAGGTTCTCCGGCCCCGCGCCTGCCGATTCGTACTGGCCGGCAAGGTCGTAACTCAGCACATAGAACCCGGCTTCGGCAAGCTCCGGCATCATCACGGCGAAGTCCTCTTTGGAGCCCGTGGCACCGGGAACCAGCACCACCCGCGGGTTCTGCGGCTTGCCCATGGCCACCATCGCAAGACTCCCGCTCGGCGCCGCAAAACGAGTGCTCACCGAGCCTTTGGGAAGGACGGCCCAGTTCCAGTCGCGGATCTCCGCATCCTTCAGCGTCGCATCATCCATCACCCCGTCCGCGGAAGGGTATTCCTCGTACTCGGGGGACGCCATGGCTCAACGATAGCCCCGGCGGAACCCGTTCCCTCGAAAAACGACCGCATCCCGCCCCGAGCAAGCCCCGGTACCAAGGTCAGCCGGACCTCACCATGTCACGGTTCCGGCCGCGCCATCCACGGTGACGGTCTGCCCGTCACGCAGCCGCACGGTGGCATCAGCCACACCCACGACGGCGGGGATGCCGTACTCCCGGGCCACCACTGCGCCATGGGAAATGACGCCGCCCATCTCCATCACCAGGGCACCCGCGGTCAGGAAGAGCGGCGTCCAGCCGGGATCAGTGGAGGGGGCCACCAGGATTTCCCCTGGTTCCACATGGGCACCCACCGGATCCATGATCACCCTGACCTTCCCGGTGGCGGTGCCGGCCGAGGCCGGAGTCCCGGTGAGGCGGTCCGCGGCAGCCGCCTGGGGCAGCGCGGCCGCCGCCGCCATCATGGCGGCCTCCACGTCGGTGCCGTCCGAGAGCAAAAGGCGCGGAACGCGCCGCCGCCGCAGTTCGACGTCGTACATCCGACGGCGGACGGCGACCACTTCCTTCAGGTCCGCACCGCGGAGGGCAACACGCAGTTCTTCAAAGTCCAGGAAGAAGACGTCGGTGGCAGCCGAGATGTTGCCGGTCCGCGTCAGTTCCTCGCCGACGGCGGTGAGCTGCCGGTGCATCTCCGCCAGCACCATCACGATGTAGAACTTGGGCAGCTCACGCAGTCCGGACAGCTGCCGTGCCCTGCGCAGGCACAGTGCCACCAGACGCCCCCGCAGCCGGCTCCTGGCTGCCGCCCGTTCCACGAGTTCGCTGACCCGGGCTTCCGCGTGATCGGCGGCACGGGCAAACTGGCGGTCCGGAGCCTGCTCAGGATCCTCAACCCGGAGGTAGTTCGAGATTATCCCCAGAAGGTGGTCCGGTTCCTCGGCCCATCGCGGCATCCCCAGGTCTATCTCCGCCACGGCCCGGTGGCCGTACTTGGACAGGAACGTTCGCAACCCCGCCTGCGCAACGCTCGGCAGCCCGCCCGCCGTGTACAGCGCCGCCAGCCCATCCGGCCGCAGCTCCGTGAACACCCTTCGCGACTCCGGGTCCCGGCCAAGCGACACCGCCAGCTGCCACAGTTCCAGGTCCATGATGGTGGTCACGTTGTGGGGAAGCCCCCGAAGGACCGCCTCAAGTTCGCGCGGTTTGGCAATCCCGCGCAGCAGCCTTCGGGCCGCCGCCAGCATGAGGTATCCCACGGACGGACCCGGCAACGTCGCCTGGATGATCCCGTTGACAGTGCTTCCCAGGACGTCCTCCGCGTGCTGCAGCCGTCTCGCCGGATTCGCAGGGAGGGGGAGCGCAAGCCGGGCTTCGAGGCGGTCCTGGTAGCGCCGCGCCCGGCGAAGCTCCCCGTCCGGCCACAGCAGTGCCCTGATCATGGCCGGAATGAGACCGGCCATCAGCACCAGGCTCTGGGATTCCTCAGTGCCCTTTGCTTCTGTCCCGGCATGGCCCTTCGTGCGCTTCCTGCCCGGCAACCTGCGTGCCGGACGCACAATACTGAACCGCGGGTCCTCCAGCAGCGCGGGGAAGACCGCGGCCGATCTCCCGTCAGCCAGCGGCAGCAACCTCAACAGTGCCTTGCGGCCGGATTTGTTGCGGACCACCGCCGTCAGGTCCACGTACATCCGCAATCCCGGGTTGACGTATTTCCATGGCCCCTTGCTGTTCCTCATGAGGCCCAGCACGGAGAGGCCCATGGGCGTTAGAGGTCGGGTAAGTCCCTGGAGCAGCGTGCCGCACAGGTAGACGCGTGTGTCCCCGCCCGCTGTGCGGTCCGCGCCGCCGGTCCCGCCGGGTGATTCGTCCTCCGGCAGCGGATACAGCGTGGTGATGGGCCGCGATTGGGTCAACCAGGCCTTGCCGCCTGCGTCGATCACCCACTCCACGTCCTGGGGTGCACCAAACAGCCGCTGGGCGGCGTCACCGAGGGATGTCAGTTCGCGAACCTGGGCCGGGTCCAAGCTGGTCCCGGCGCCCTGCGGCCCCTGCAGGATCCGGCTAGTGGCCGTGTCCACAACGAAGTGGTCCGGATTAACGGCCCCGGACACCACCGCCTGTCCCGGTCCGGGGCTGGAATCGATGACGCTCTCGGTCCGCGTGCCCGTCACCGGGTTGGCGGTGAACAGCACGCCCGCCGTGCCGGCGTCGACCATTTGTTGAACGACGACGGCGAGTCCCGCCTCGCGGTTGCTGATCCCGTTCGCTGTGCGGTAAGCCACCGCACGGTCCGTCCACAGCGACGCCCAGCAGCGCCGGACGGCCTGGACGACGGCGTCGGCGCCGATGACATCCATGAAGGAGTCCTGCTGCCCGGCGAAGCTGGCAAAGGGCAGGTCCTCAGCGGTGGCGGACGAACGGACCGCCACCGGAGCGTCGCCCATCGCGGCATAGGCCCCGCGGACAGCGGCCTCGACGTCGGCCGGAACCTGTGCTGCGGCCATCGCCTCGCGGGCTTGCCGCGCGAGGCCGTCCCGCTGGTCGTCCGGCAGCCCGGGAGCGCCGTCGTACTTTTTCGCCCCGTCCAGGCCGTTCGCCCCGTCCAGGCGGGCGGCGATGTAGTCCAGTTCCGCCGGCGCGGCCATCCGGTAGCCCGTTGTGGTCAGGCAGAATCCCGCCGGAACCGGAAAGCCTGCGGCGGCGAGTTTGCCGAGGTTCAGGGCCTTGCCGCCCACGAGCGCCAGCGATCCTGATGCCAGCTCGGCAAGATCGACCACCAGGCTGTTCCCGGCGCCGCTGGCCGGCGCCGGAGCGGGGCTGACGTGAGCCATGTCCGGCTCCTAGCCGTTTTCCGCGGCCTCTCCGTTGTCCTCCCACATGACATCCAGGTTGCGGAAGATCAGCGGTCCGTCGCACAGCGCCGCCATCTTCGCGGCGAACTCCGACGTCTCCGGCCGGTTGGAATTCTCCATCGCCGATTCATAGGAATCGAAGTCGACGATGGTGAAGTAGGTCCCGGGGCGGTCCCTGTCGGCCGTGGCCACGATGCGGCGGAACGTGGGCGGAGTGCCTCCCTCGGTCCGTGACGGCCGGCCCAGCTGCTCTATCTCCTCGATGCGGGAGGTCTGGAATTCGATGATCTGCACAAACCCGGCCATGACGGCTCCTCGACGGCGGTGGATGCTGATGCGGATCAGGCTAGACCCGGCGGCGGGGGAGCGCAAAGGGGAGAAATGCCCTACTTTGCGGTCCGGTTCCTGCGCCGACTACGGAGTATGGATCCCGCGGACCGTGCGGTTGCGGCCGAGCGATTTGGCCCGGTACAAGGCCGCGTCCGCCGTTGCGATCAGCTCATCAAGGCCGGACGTTCCTTTGCCGATAGGGGCGATGCCGTAACTGACCGTGGGCATCCGGGAACCGTCCGGGCCCCGGACCGCTTCGAGCTGCTTGTTGATCTCCGCGGTGATGGCCTCTGCCCGGTCCGGGCTCACACCGGGCAGCAGGAAGATGAATTCCTCGCCGCCGTAGCGTCCCACGAGGTCGGTTGAGCGGACCGTCTCGTTGCAGGCGGAGGCGAACGACTGAAGCGCGGCGTCGCCGGCCGCGTGGCCGTAGGTGTCGTTGACGGCCTTGAAGTGGTCCAGGTCGGCCAGCACCAGGGTGCCGAGCGCACGGGTGTGCCGCAGCCGCAGCAGCTCCTCGGAGGCGAGGTCCAGGAACGCCGCCCGGTTGAGCAGCCCCGTGAGGCCGTCCTGGGTGGCCACCGCCCGGAGCGCGCGTGTCTGCTGTTCGCTGCTGAGCGCCGCCATGCTGAAGGACACCACCACCAGCAGCACCATGGTCACCAGGGTGGTCACCGCGGAGCCGAAATAGGTGACGAAGATCCGGCCGTCCGGGCCTTCAGCCAGATATACGACCAGCCGGCAGAAGTAGTAGGCGGCGAAGAAAGCCGCCGCGATGGCCAGCGGAATCCGGACCCGGGAGTAACCGGGCTCCAACCGCCAGAGTTCGCGGGACGCCAGGCCCAGCATCAGCCCCATCAGGGCAAGGAAGACCGCGCCTCCGGCCCAGATGTTAACCCCCGGGTTTTCCAGGGCTGATGACACCGTCACCACGGCGGGACCCGCCGCCAGTTGCCAGGAACGCGGCCGTGCTGCCCGCAGGGACCGGGCACCGGCCCAGACGCATGCTCCGCCGGCAACCAGCAGGCAGTTCCCCAGCGGATTGGCCCACACCTGCTGCGGTGTTCCGTTGAAGAGGTAGGCCGCTGAACCGGCGAGGAATAGCGTCAGCGCCACGCACCACCAGGCGCTGTAAGGGGACCGCGTGCTCCGGTACGCAGCGAAGTAGAACAGGAGCGCCAACGTGAACGCAACAATGGCGAAGGCAACCCGGAGGGTCAAGGTGTCAAGTTGCATTCAGTTCCCCCAGTTCGCAACCAATGCGAAGACCCGGACCGTTCCCGGACCGAGTCCCTACGCAGACTTAGTATCGCATTCCGAGCCCCTGGCGGGTCAGGGCGTGAGCAGCACCTTGATGGCGCGGCGTTCGTCCATGGCCTTGTAGGCTTGCGGCGCCTCCTCCAGCGGCATGACGGAGTCAAACACGCGCCCGGGGTTGATGCTGCCGGCCAGCACATCCGCCAGCAGTTCGGGGATGTAGGTTCGGGCGGGTGCCATGCCGCCGGCGATGGAAACGTTGGAGTCGAACAGGTAGCGCAGCGGGACCTCGCCCCCGCCGGTGGGGACGCCCACGAAGCCAAGCGCCCCGCCCGGACGGACGCAATGCAGGGCCTGCTCCATGGATTCCTTGGTGCCCACGCATTCCAGCACCGAATCGGCCAGCACGCCTCCCAGCAACGCACGGACCTTGGCCACGCCGTCGTCGCCCCGTTCCTCCACGATGTCCGTGGCGCCGAACTCCCGGGCCAGCGCCTGCCGGTCCGCGTGGCGGGACATGGCAATGATGCGCTCGGCCCCGAGCCGCTTGGCCGCAAGGACACCGCAAAGCCCGACGGCGCCGTCGCCCACCACTACGACGGTCCGGCCCGGCGCCACCTTCGCGGACAGCGCCGCGTGGTGGCCGGTGGCCATGACGTCGGACAGCGTCAGCAGGTTGGCCGTCAGTTCAGCATCCGGTTCGGTGACGCCCGGCACCTTGACCAGGGTGCTCTCGGCAAGAGGAACACGGACGGCCTGCCCCTGGCCGCCGTCGATCTTGTGGCCGGTGTCGTCCCGGCCTCCCCAGCCGGCCAGGTGGTCGCAGGCAACGGTGACGCCGTTGAGGCATTGCGGGCACTCGCCGCAGCTGACCACGAAGGGTGCGATGACGAAATCACCCACCGCCAGCTCAGTCACCCCTTCGCCGGTACTCTCCACCACGCCGACGAATTCGTGGCCGATGGCTGTGGGCCTGCGGGTCGGCCTGACGCCGCGGTACGGCCACAGGTCCGAGCCGCAGACGCAGGACGCAGTCACCTTGACCACCACGTCCGTGGGCAGCTGGATGGTGGGGTAGTCCCGGTCTTCAACCCGGATGTCTCCAGGGCCGTGGATGATGGTGGCGCGCATGGGGGCTCCTTTGAACGAGTGCTGGGCTAGGACTGAGTCTAAACCCGGCTCCGGGCGGCCGGTCATTCCTTCGGCTCGGTCCCCTCCCGGCCGCCGAGCAGCCCCAGGGCACCTGCGACTGCCTCCCTCCGCCTGGTCGAGGCGAGCCCCAGGTGATAAAGGTGAAGCTCGGTGCAGCCCTCGTCCAGTAGTGCCTTCCATTCCTGCGAGAGGGCACGGCTGTCTGCGGACTTCGGCGGCAGCGCGAGCACGTAGGCGCCGGTTGCAGCCGCTGGCGCATCGCTCCGGAAGGACCTCAGCGCCGCGGCGCTGTCCGTTGCGGCACCCCAGCAGGGCAGCACCGCCGTCGCGCCCGGAAAGCTCTCCCACAGTTTGCTGCGCTCCAGCGCGCGCAGGGACGCGAACGGCCCGGAGGACCAAGGGTCCGGGGAGGCATGGATCGAAAGCCGGACGTCCGGCCATGCTGCAGCCTCCGTCAGGACACCGTCCAGGAGCGTGGCAGTGGCATCCCACCGGCACTCCAGGAGCGGGACGAACCCGTCTGCATCACAGCCCGCTCCCAACTGCAGGCGGTGATTCCCACCGGCTTCCATGGAATCGGACAGCACCGCGGATCTGACTTTCGCTGCCAGGACGCCGGCATCCATGCCCCGGCGTCCATAACCGCTACGGCATGCGTCGCAGAAGCAAAGGGAAAGCAGGGCCTGGACCCACGGCGAGTAGTCCGCCCCCTCTGTCTTTTCATGCTGGTTCTGGTGGCTGAAGCCGAGGGGCCCGGCGGCCTCAAGCACCAGGCCGTCCGGATTGCCGTGCCGGAGCACCTGGCCCACAATCGTTCGTGCGTACTTGCGGACCGCCTCGTTCGAGGGACACAGGGCATGGAGGTAGGTTTCCCCAAAAGCGTTGCGGACGCACAACTGCGGATGCCTTGCGCCCAGGGAGCTGGAGTGGGTGAGGACCGTCCAGGCATCCACCGGAACACCTGCGGACCGCAGCTGCCGGGCAGCTTCGCCAAAGGCATCACTGGTTCCGGTCCAGCCCGTGCCCTCCGCGGGAATCAGGTCCTGGCCCGCCCAGGCGTCGGTCACCGGGACGTACAGGGCCGCGGTGCGGGCGTCAACAACGCGCCGTCGGGGGTGGCGGGGGGTTGCCGCCCGCACCGAATGATAGGAAGCAGCTAGGGCAACCCGGTCCACGCCCACTGCCGCGACATCCGCTGCGGCGCCGGAATCACCCAAAACGTCCCAGGGGTAGAGGTAGCCGGTGACGCTGGCTCTCGTGTCATTCACCAGCGCGGAAGGTCCGCTGTGTAGTCCGGGACGAACTTCTGCATGTAGCCGGTGTCGTCCCTCGCCGTCATGCCGGCGTCAAGGTATTGCTGGTGCAGTTCGGCCAGCTTCTCCCGGTCCAGCTGAACGCCCAGTCCGGGACCGGCCGGAACCTTGACGCTGCCGTCAACAAACCGCAGGGCGCCCGGTTTCACGACGTCGTTGTGGCCGTTCCACGGATAGTGGGTATCGCAGGCGTAGGTAAGCGCCGGGGTCGAGGCGGCGACGTGCACCATCGCTGCCAGACTGATTCCCAGGTGCGAGTTGGAATGCATCGACAGGCCGATCCCGAACGTCTGGCAGATCGCTCCGAGTTCACGGGTGTGCCGCAGTCCTCCCCAATAATGGTGGTCACCGAGGATGACCTGCACCGCGCCGAGTTCAACGCCGCGCTTGATGTGGTCAAAAGCCACCACGCACATGTTGGTGGCCAGCGGCATGGCGGCAGTCGTGGCCACCGCCGCCATGCCCTCAAGGCCCGGAGTGGGGTCCTCGAGGTATTCAAGCAGCCCCGACGTTTCCTGGGCTACCCAGCGAGAGGTTTCCACGGTCCACGCCGTGTTGGGGTCGAGCCGCAGCGGCAGCCCGGGGAAGGCCTGGCGAAGCGCCTTGATTGCTTCGATTTCCTGGGCGGGCGGAAATACGCCGCCCTTGAGCTTGATCGATTTGAAGCCGTACTCGGAGATCATCTTGCGGGCCTGCCGGACTATGCCCTCCGGGTCCAGGGCTTCACCCCATTCATCGGAAATGGCGGGCTTTCCGTCCAAGGCCGGATGTTCCGCCCACTTGTAGAAAAGGTAGGCGCTGAACGGAACCTCGTCCCGGACCGTGCCGCCCAGAAGTTCGCTGACACTCCTGCCCGTCGCATGGCCCTGGATGTCCAGCGCTGCCACTTCGAAGGCTGAGAACACGGCGGCCCGTTCAAATACGGAGGGCTCGCCGGCGAGCGCTTCATTGATGAGCAGCTCCATCAGGGTGGTATCGAAGACGCTCACGCCCCTGATGGCCCGGGCCCCGACGGCCAGGTTTGCCAGCCGGCTTTGCCCGCCGGCGCACTCGCCCAGCCCGAGCAGGCCGTTGGCGGTGCGAATCTCAATCACCACCCGGTGGACCAGCGGTTCATGGACCCCGACGGCGTTGAGCAGCGGTGGATCGGAGAAGGCGATGGGGGTGATGGTGACGTCGGTGATCTTGAGGTCGGCGGCTGTGGGAGTGGTGATGGCCTGGAAAGTGGTACTGGTGTTCATTGAGCTTCTTTCGGGGAAGATAGGGGACTGGGCTGCCGTGCCGGCAGAACCTATCCCTTTGTGGCGCCGGAGGTGATGCCGCGGATCATGGAACGTTGCAGGAAGAGATACACCAGCAAGCTGGGGATCATGGCCATCACTGCGCCGGCAACCAGGACTCCGGGGCCAACCGTGGTGTCATTGCGGAGCACGGAGAGTGCCACAGTGAGCGTGTAGTCGCTGGGATCGTTGGCCGCGATCAGGGGGAGCAGGTACTGGTCCCACACCATCATGAAGCCGAAGATTCCAATCACGCCCAGTGCGGGTTTGCAGAGGGGCAGGATGATGGTGAAAAGCATTCGGAATTCGCCCACCCCGTCCAGCCTGGCGGCCTCCTCGATTTCACCGGGAATCTCCTTCATGAACTCGCTCATGATGAAGATGGAGAATCCCCAGATGCCCACCGGCAGGATGACGGCCAGGACGCTGCCCTTAAGGCTGATGCCGAGCAGCGGCAGGTCGCCAAGGACGAGGGACAGCGGAATGCCGATCACTTCTTCCGGCAGCATCATGGTCATGAGAACCAACAGCAGGACCAGGGCCTGGCCGCGGAATTTCTTCCGGCTCAGGCTGTAGGCCGCGAACACCGAGACCGTCATCTGAAGCAGCAGTCCGCCGCCCGCGATGACCAGCGAGTTCAGCAGGTAGCCCCAGAGGCCCTGCTGCTGTGCCACCTCGAAGTTCTGCAGAGTGAACGTCTTCGGCAGCAGTGAAATTTCCGTGGGGCTGGAGTTCCGGTCGAACGCCGCCGAGATGATCGCCACGAACGGCAGGGCGAAGATGCAGAACACCAGGACGCAGAGGGTGATCCGCAGGGCCATGTTGGCGCCGAACTGCGGCGACCAGCCAAGTGCCGTATCAAACCGGGCTGACGGGGAGGGACGGCGCCGGGGAGCAGCCGTTGTGCGGGCCAGGGTCATCGATCGGCCTTCCGTTTGGCAAGGTACTGGGTTCCGACTGTCAGCAGCAAAGTGACAACCAGCAGAAGCACGGCGGCGGCTGATGCGACGCCGATGTCGTTTCGCTGGAATCCGAGCGAGTACATCCGGGTCATCCAGACTTCGGTGGAGCCGGCAGGGCCGCCGCCGGTGAGCACATACACTTCGGTGAAGCTGCGCAGGCTCCGGATCGCGGCCAGGGTAAGGACGATGACCAGCGAGGGGCGCAGAGCAGGCAGGGTGATGTAACGCAGCCTCTGCCAGACAGTGGCTCCGTCAACGCCTGCTGATTCGTAGAGTGATCGGTCCACCCCGGTCAGCCCTGCCAGGATGATCACCATGTTGTACGGCGCGCCGCTCCAGATTCCCACCACCGCGATGGACCACAGTGCCGTGTCCGTGCCGTTGAGGAACTGCAGCGGGCCCAGGCCCAGCCAGCCGAGGATGGAGTTCAGCGGGCCGTCGGCCGTGGGAAAGTACAAGATCCGCCAGATTTCGCCCACCACGGCCAGGGCGGTGACGACGGGAAGGAAGATGGCCGTCCGGAGGAACCAGAGCGAACGCGCCTGGCCCTCCAGAAGCAGTGCCAGGACGAACCCCACCAGCAATGCGCCCAGGGTCTGGGTGACGCCGAGGAATATGGTGTGGCCCAGGGCCTCCATGAAACGCTGGTCGCCAAGTACCTTGGCATAGTTCTCGAAGCCCACGAAGATGTCCCCGAGGAACGGCTGAACCTTGAAGAGGCTCAGCCGGACGCCCTCGAACATCGGGATGAACTTGAAATACAGGCCAAGCAGTGCCGCCGGGAGCAGGAATAGCCAGACTGCGAGCGACTGTTTGCTGCCCCTGCGTTTCCGTGTGCCTCCCGCCGCCTTGTGGGCTGGAGGCGCCGGCCGCGAAACCGGGGTTTTCGTTGGAGTTGCTGTCATGACTTGGCGTTCTGGCTGTTCAGTTCGTCATTGATCGCGGTGTCCAGGGCCTGCAAACCGGAGGCCACGTTGTCTGCAGGGCAATCGGCCACGATCTTGTTCAGCGCTTCAGCCGCGGCCTGGCGGAACGGGACGAAGTTGATGGCGGACGGGAAGGCCTTGGACGACGACTTCAGTGCCTCCTGGACCACTGACCAGCGCGGATCATTGTAGACGGCGGCAGCATCGACGTCGGAATTCACCGGTACGCGGACGATCGGCTGCTTGCCGGCCGTCATGCCGGCCTTCTGGCCGTCCTGGGAAACCAGGTAGTCGATGACCTGCTTGGTCTGGTCCTTCTTGGCGTTGCTTGCCGTGACATAGATGTTCTCGCCCTCGGCCAGCACGGTGTTGTCCTTGGAGCCCTTGGGCGCTTCGATGACCTCGTAGACGTCCTTGCCGGGAGTCTTGTCGAACGATGAGAAGTTGTAGGGGCCGGTGAGGATGATGCCGGCCTTGCCGGTCTGGAAGAACGGGGAGGCCACGCTGGTGGCTGCGGTCAGGGCACCGGGCTGCGTGTTTCCCGGAGTGCAGAACTGCTGCTTGACCCAGCTGACACCTGCCTGGGTTTCCGGGGAGGAGGCGTTGGACGAGTACTTTCCGTTGCCCTCATCCTTCAGGTAGCTGCCGCCGTCCTGCCAGATGTACGAGGAAGCCCACCAGCCCAGGTATCCGCGTTCGGTGGAGCCGGGAACGACCATGCCGTATGTGTCTGCCTGGCCGTTGCCGTCCGGATCCTGGGTGGCGAAGGCCGTGGCGAGCTTCGCCAGGTCCTCAAGCGTCTTGGGGACGGGAAGTCCCAGCTTTTCGCGCCAGTCCTTGCGGATCATGGTGACCATGGTCTGGCGGGAGAACGGAACTCCGTAGCTTGCTCCGTCCAGGCCTTCAGTCTCCTTCCACAGGGAATCGGCAATCCGGTCGCTACCGGTCACTGAGGACCTGTCGATCTTTTGGAGGTAGCCCTGCGCCGTGTAGTTGCCCAGCGCGGCGGAGTCGTTGATGACGATGTCCGGGAGCTTCTTGGATGCCGCGCGGGTCTGCAGTTGCTGGTCCAGGTCCGGAACCCCCTGGAAATTGACCTTCACACCCGTCTTCGCCGTGAATTCCTTGAACATGGCGGCGTAGGTGGTGGCGGCGTCGGTGCCAGCGCGTGCCCACACTTCAATGGGCTGGCCGTCGTCCGTGGCGGCCGGGGCGGACGGCCCGCTCCCGCAGCCGGTCAATGCAGCCGCTGAAGCGATGGACAGGGCCACGGCAACCCGTGCTCGGAACCTGATCTTGGAATCCACTTTGATTCTCTCCCTTTTTACATATGTAAATGACTGTTACTATGTGAAACGTACTTCATGAGAGTATGATCGGGATCACAGGGTGTCAATATCGGGAGGAAGAAATGTCAGCAGAGTCGGAGCCGATCACCGTTGCCGTGACCGGTGGCGCCGGAATGATGGCCACCCTGCTGCGCCCGCACCTGAGGGAAGCCGGATACGCGGTGCGGCTGATCGACATTGCCGAGCCCGCCAGCCCGGCCCCCAGCGAATCCGTGCTGGTCGGTTCCGTGGATGACATTGCGTTCATGACAGAGGCACTGGCGGACGTGGACGCCGTAATCCATCTGGGCGGAATCCACCGGGAAAAGCCTTGGGACGATATTGTCCGGACGAACATCACCGGGACCCAGGTGACACTGGAAGCTGCGCGAAGCAACGGCGTCAGCAGGGTCCTGCTCGCAAGTTCGACCCACGCCGTCGGGTTCACTCCGACGGCGGAGGCCGCACGGGACCATGCGCTGCCGCCGCGGCCGGACACGTATTACGGCGTTAGCAAGGCGGCCATGGAAGCGTTGGGGGGCCTCTATGCGGACAAGTTCGGCATGAAAGTGGTCAGCGCGCGGATCGGAACCGGGGGTGAGCGGCCGGGCAACACCAGGAGCCTGTCCTCGTGGCTTTCGCCCGGCGACTCCTTCCGCCTCGTGGAGGCCACCCTCAGTGAAAAAGGGGCGCCGGGGCACCATGTGGTCTGGGCGGTTTCAAACAACACGAGGGGCTGGGCGGACCTGTCTGCGGGAAAGCGCATAGGCTTCGAGCCTTTGGACGATGCGGAAGACTACGCTGACCAGGTCCCTGCGGATCCAGTTCCAGCAGACTGGGACGGCTTGCTGGGCGGCTTCTGGGCCAGTTCAAGCCACCGTCTCGGTGTGGACAATTATCCTGAGCTTGAGCTGAAGTGAACGGTCCAGGTTAGCGGAGTGGGGGAGATGAACGCAGTGATGAATCCGGCACATGCCGCGCCAGCCATGCCAGCCGGGGCGGCAGGGGACGTGAAGCTGGTCAAATCGGCCGAAAGAACCATCGCCATTTTGGAGATGCTCGCGGCGGCACCGAAGCCGCTGACAACAGCCGAGATCTACAAGCAGACCGGCTATCCGAGGTCGAGCCTGCACTGGCTCCTGCTGACCTTGCTTGAGCTGAACTGGATCGAGCAGAGTCCCGAAGGCGGGTACCGGATCGGCACGCACGCCCTGCTGTGCGGCACGGCGTACCTGGACAGGGACCCGGTCATGGAACACGTCTCCGGCGTACTCGAAAAGGTTCGGAACGCCACCACGTTCACAACGCACTATGCGCGGCTGGACCGTTCGGACGTCATATACCTGGCCACACGGCAAGCCGTGGACCGCCGGCGCCTTTCGTCCCGTGTGGGACGCAAGCTGCCCGCACACGTGACGGCCCTGGGCAAGGCCATCCTGGCCGAATTGACTGACGCTGAAGTGCGGGACAGGCTCGGTGAGGGACCCTACCCTCTGCTCACCCCGAACTCGGTGCCTGATTTCGCGGCGCTCCAAACGGAGCTCGCAGGCTTCCGCAAGGCGGGCTATTCACTCGAACGCGAGCAAAATACGGTGGGACTCTGCTGTGTTGGAATCGTGGTTCCGTACCGGATCCCCGGAACGGATGCGATTAGCTGCTCGATTCCCACGGAGCTGGCAACCGGGCAGGTGCTCAGCGACGTCGTCGACACTCTGAGGGGTGCCGCGGCCGAACTGGCGGCGACGCTCCGGGCGGCCGGAATCCGCTAGCGCATCCCCTCGCGCCGGATCGCCGTGGCGATCGCGGCGGCCCTGGTTTCTACTCCGAGTTTGGCGTAGATGTGCGCCAGGTGGGTCTTGACGGTGGCCTCGGAGATGAACAGCCGCTGGCCGAGCTCCCGGTTGCTGAGGCCTTCGGTCAGGAGGCTGAGCAGCTCCGCTTCCCGTGGCGTCAGGATCTCGTCCGGGTTCCGCAGCTGCTGGAAGAGCCGCGAGGCCACTGGTGCACTCATCACGCTCCTGCCCTGCACGGCGCCGCGGACCGCGGCGAAAATCTCGTCCGGCGCCGCGTCCTTGAGCAGGTAGCCCATGGCTCCCGCGTCGACGGCCCGGACAATGTCCGCGTCCGAATCGTAGGTGGTGAAAACCAGAACGGCCTGCCGGGCGTTGCGGCGGCGCAGCTGTTTGATGGCCTCGATGCCGTCCATCCCCGGCCCCATGGCGAGGTCCATCATCACCACCGCGGGGCTGAGCTGTTCCGTCAGGGCCAGTGCCTCCTCCCCGGATGCCGCCTCCGCCACCACCTCAATGTCCGGCTGCGTTCCCAGCAGCGCCTTGAGCCCGCTGCGGACCACCAGATGGTCGTCCACCAGCAGCACGGTAATCGGGTTCACTTTTCCTCCCCGGTGGGCAGTTGCGCGGCCACGATCGTCCCTTCGCCGGGGGTGCTTTCCACCGAGAATACGCCGCCCAGCTGTTCCACCCGCTGGCGCATGGCCCGGAGCCCGTAGCCTCCGGCGTCCGACGGCGGTGCCAGCGAATGCGGGTCGAAACCGGCGCCGTCGTCGTACACATCCAGGGTGACGGCGCCCGGAAGGAAGCCCAGCGTCACTGTGGCGTTCGCCGCCCCCGCATGCAGCTTGGTGTTCGCGGCGGCGCTCTGGACGACGCGCAGCAGCGCATGCCGGACATCGGCCGGGACGGGGCGCGGCTCGCCGGTGACCAGCAGGCGCACGCCCGGAACATACTGGGACGCTGCCTGCAGCAGGGCCTCCGGCAAGGGCGCCGTGTCCAGCCCGGGGGAGGCGAGTTCGTGGACCAGGCTGCGGGTGTCCGCAAGGTTGCGGCGCAGCATCCCGCTGGCGGTGAGCACGTCCTCCCGCGCGGCCTCGGCGGGCCAGGACCGGTTCGCGGCTTCCAGCAGGAGGAGGCTGCTGGCCAGGCCCTGGGTTACGGTGTCGTGGATTTCCCGGGACACCCGCTCGCGCTCCTCAATGGTGCCGGCGCGGCGCTCGCTGGCCGCCAGCCGCCCCTGCGCGAGCGACACTTCGGCGTGCAGGTGGCGCTGCTCCGCAGCATCCTGCTCAATCCGGTCGTAAATCAGCGTCAACATAACGCCCACCGCCAAGGGTCCCAGAAGCATGGCAATATCGCTGCCGCCGCTCAGCCGGAACAGCCCGACGGCGGTGGCCGCCGCCGTCGCGCCGCCCGCCAAATATGCCACCCAGCCGCTGAAGGCGGTCCGGCACAGGAAGAACAGCGCGAACGAGCACCATGCAAAGCTGGGCGCCGCGATCACCAGTACAGCCCAGAGCGCCACAAGGACGAACATCCACACCGCCCACGGCCGCCTGCGCTGCGAGAGCACGGCGATCACGGCGTAGAGCGAACACACGGCCACGGCCAGGGCCAGCACCCACAGGTTGTCCGCGGGGCTGTGCCGCATCACGTACCGGACAGCCGACGCCACCAGCAACACGGCAAACCCAAGATGGACGACGGCGTCAATGCGGCCCAGCGGACCCCTTCCGGGGGCGCCGTGGCGGGGGAGCGGCCCGGGGGCCGGCGAGGGGACCGGCGCAGCCGGGAGGGGTGGTGGTGAGGAGGGCATGGGGGTCCGGTTCCGGTGGAGGAGTGCTACCCACAATGCTAGGGCGCGCGCCGTTGCCGGTCTCTCAGCCTTTTGGCTGATAAGGCGAGCCTGATGGGGTAGGCCGGAGCAGACTAACGCCCGATGCCTTTCCGCGTCCGGGCGGAAAGGATGGATTCCAGGCCCGCGGCATGAACCCGGGCAAGCGCAAGAATCCCATTCCAAGGAGAACCCGTGAAGATGTCCAAGAAGATCGCCGCCACCGCTGCCGCCGGAGCGCTGCTCCTGACCGGCGGGCTCACCGCCGCAGCCAACGCCGGGACCTCAGCTCCCGCGTCTGCGCCGGCAGCGGCTCCCGCAGCTGCTCCTGCCGCTGTTCCCGCAGCCGACGTCCAGCCGGCACCGGAAACCGTGGTGGCCCAGAACCGGATCAGCGTCGGTGCCTCCGCGGACGCGGTCAAGGCTGCCCTCGCCAAGTGCCAGGCGGACAAGTTGCCGTTCGTCACCATCGCCCTGGTGGACAGGTTCGGAACCATGCAGGCACTCCTCCGCGGCGACAACGCCGCCGAGCACACCATTGAAGCGGCGCAGCAGAAGGCCTACACCGCCGCGGCCTTCGGCACGCCCACCAGCGAGCTCGCCAAGCGCATCAACGGCAACGGGCCCAGCATCGCGGACCTCCCCGGCACGCTCTTCCTGGCCGGCGGAGTCCCGCTCAAGGTCAACGGTGTTTCCGTGGCGGGCATCGGCGTGGGCGGCGCCCCGGACGGCGCCCTGGACGAGGCCTGCGCAGCAGCCGGCGCCGAGGCCATTGCTGCCGGAACTGCAAAGTAGGCTTTGGGCTGATGAGGCGGTTCAGGACTTGGCGTAGGGCGCGGCAGGTATCGGCGGTTGTCATCGCCTCCGCCGGCGTTGCTGCCTGCCTTGCGTCCTGCCAGGCGGGCCCCGGAGATCCGGGACGGCAGGAGACACCGCCGTCGTCCGCTCCTGTGACCTCCTCCGCCCCCGAGGCGCCGTCAGACGCGCCATCGGCAACTTCGGGGCCGCCTGCCGTGCCGGCAGCGACACGTCCTGCGTTGTCAGCTGAGGCGCAGGCGGAGCTCGACCAGCGGCTGATTCGGGCCGCTAAGGCCAACGATGCTGCGACGGTGGCGGAGCTGATCCGGGCCGGGGGCAACGTCAACGCCAAGGACGCCATCCAGGACTCGGCGTTCCTATATGCCGGGGCCGAGGGGTTCAACGAGATCCTGCAGCTGACCCTGGTTGCGGGTGCGGATGTCCGGAGCACCAACCGCTTTGGCGGAACTGCGCTGATCCCCGCCAGCGAACACGGGCATGTGGACACCGTGCGGATCCTCATCGCAGCCGGCGTGCCCGTGAACCACGTCAACAGCCTGGGATGGACCGCCATGCAGGAGGCCATCCTGCTCAACAGCGGCGGGCCAAGGCAGCAGGAGGTGGTGCGGCAGCTCCTCGACGCCGGCGCCGACCCCGGGATCCGGGATCCCCTAGGCCGCTCCGCCCTGGACAACGCGGAGCGGCTGGGATTTGCCGAAATCGCGGCCCTGATCCGGGCGCGCTAGCCCCTGCCTGCTTGGGTGGGGCTAGACCGCCTCGAGGACGCTCACGTAGTTGGCGATGCCCACCCCGCCCATGTTCTGCACGGCGGCGCGGCGGGGGTTGGCGAGCTGCATGCCGCCCGCGGTGCCGGTGAGCTGCATGGCTGCGATGACGTGCTGCGAGACGCCGGTGGCACCCACGGGGTGGCCCTTGGCCTTGAGCCCGCCGGACACGTTGATGGGCAGCTTGCCGTCCTTGAAGACCCAGCCTTCCTCGACGGCGCGGGCACCTTGGCCGGGTTCGGTCAGTCCCATGGCCTCATACATGAGCAGTTCGGCGATGGTGAAGCAGTCATGCACTTCGGCGAAGTCCAGGTCCTCCAGCCCGACGCCGGCCATCCCCAGCGCGCGCTGCCAGGAGACGCGGGTTGCGGCGAAGGCGGTGGGGTCCCGCCTTTCGGCCGGGAAGAAATCGTTCGCGTGGCCGATGCCGGCGAGCCGTACCGGGGCGGTGGCCCCGCCGGTAGGCGAGACAGACAGCACGACCGCGGCGGCGCCGTCGGACACGGGGGAGCAGTCGGTGCGGCGCAGCGGGTCCGCCACCATCGGGTTCTTGTCCGAAACGGTGCGGCAGAACTCCTCGCCGAGGTCCTTGCGGAGCTGGGCGTAGGGGTTGTCGACGCCGTTGCGGTGGTTCTTTGCCGCGATGGTGCCCAGGACATCGGACACCGGTCCGTAGCGCTTCTCGTAGTGCTTGGCGACCTCGGCGAACAGGCCGGTGAAGCCTGTGGTGGAGGCCTTGCCGGCCATGTCGTAGTCGGCACCCAGCAGGGCCGCCCCGACGACGTCCGCACCTGCGTGGGTCATCTTTTCGGCGCCGATCACGAGGACCGTCTTCGCGGTACCGGCCAGCAGCGACTTGGTGCCCTGCTGGAACGCAGCCGAGCCGGATGCGCAGGCGTTTTCCACCCGGGTGGAGGGGACGTTGGCCAGCTGCTCCGAGACCTGCAGGGCCAGCGAGGACGGGAACGCCAGCGGCATCATGCCGGAGTTGAACTGGCCCAGGTAGATCTCATCGATCTGGCCCGGGTCGATCCCGGCGTTGCCGATCGCCTCCGTGGCGACCTGGACGATCAGGGACTCCAGGGTGTCGTCCGTGAGTTTGCCGAAGCGGCTGTGGCCCCAGCCGGTGAGCAGGACATCTTTACCGAACTGTTCGCGCAGGCTCATGCTGTGGCTCCTTCAAGGGTGCTGGCTTCAATGGTCGTGGTTGCGTCGAGGGAGGGGGCGACATCGAAGTCGGCTTCGGTCTTCCCGCGGATCTCCTCGGCGGTGACGCCGGGGGCGAGACGGGTCAGCGTGAGCCGCCGGCCGCCGTCGTCCGTCTTTTCAAGATCAAAAACGGCGAGATCGCTGATGATCCGGTCCACGCAGCTCAGCCCGGTGAGCGGCAGGGTGCATTCCTTCACGATCTTGGCCGTGCCGTCTTTGGCGTTGTGCTCGGTCAGCACCACAACGCGCGGGGTGCCGGCGACGAGGTCCATGGCGCCGCCCATGCCCTTGACCATCTTGCCGGGGATGGTCCAGTTGGCGAGGTCGCCGCTGCCGGAGACCTGCATGGCGCCCAGGATGGCGACCTTGACGTGCCCGCCGCGGATCATGCCGAACGAAGCGGCGGAGTCGAAGATGCTGCCGCCGGGGAGGACCGTGACGGTCTGCTTGCCGGCGTTGATGAGGTCGGCGTCTTCCTCTCCCTCGTAGGGGAAGGGGCCCATGCCGAGCAGGCCGTTCTCGCTCTGCAGGACCACGCGGACGCCATCGGGCAGGTTGTTGGCCACCAGCGTGGGGATGCCAATGCCGAGGTTGACGTAGTCGCCGTCGTTCAGTTCTTCGGCCGCGATCGCAGCCATTTCATTCCGGGTCCAAGCCATGATGATTCTCCTGAAGAAAGTAGGGGCGGCGCTCAGGCCGGAACGGATACGGCATCGGAGGTTACGGCGGCTTCGGTGCGGGGGCGGACCGTGCGCTGCTCGATGTCCTTGACCCTGCCGCTGGCCCGCACCAGGCGCTGGACGAACACGCCCGGGGTGACGATGTGGTTCGGATCCAGCTGGCCGGGCTCCACGATCACTTCGGCTTCGGCCACCGTGATGACCCCGGCCGTGGCCACCACCGGGTTGAAGTTCCGGGCGGTGTAACGGTAGATCAGGTTGCCGTCCGTATCGGCGGTGTGCGCGTGCACCAGGGCGACGTCGGCCTTGATGGCGCGCTCCTGGACGTACGTCTCCCCGTCGAACTCGGCCAGCGGCTTACCTTCGGCAACAAGGGTCCCGACACCCGTCTTGGTGTAGAACGCCGGAATGCCGGCGCCGCCGGCACGGAGGCGCTCGGCGAGGGTGCCCTGCGGAGTGAACTCCACCTCCAGATTGCCGGCAAGGTACTGCTCGGCAAAGAGCTTGTTCTCGCCTACGTAGGAGGCGATGACTTTGCGGACCTGTCCGGCTTCGATCAGGATGCCCAGGCCCTTGCCGTCCACGCCCATGTTGTTGGACACCACGGTGAGGTCCTTGACGCCGGAGTCGCGGACCGCCTCGATCAGGTCAGCCGGGATGCCGCTGAGGCCAAAGCCTCCGACGGCGAGCGTCATGCCGTCCCGCAGTACGTCCTGCAGCGCGGCGGCCGCTCCGGATTTCAGCTTTGACATCGCATCTCCTCATTGAGCTCTTGACGCAATCCACTTTGTGGACTGCTCCTCTGGTGTTGGAGCCTACGGTGCCGAAATGGGCACTGTCAACGGACGATTTTGGCGCGAAAAGCGGCGTTTTTACAGTGTGGACGATAGGATGGCGAGTGTCCATAATATGGATGAGTTGGAGGATCTAACGCAAAGTCCGAGGAAAAAGATGGCTTCATTACCGGTCCAGGGCGCACAAGTCGTCAGCCGCGTCGCGTCCCTGCTGCGCATTGTCGGACGGAAACCGGAAGGGTCCCCGCTCGTGGAACTCGTCAGGGAATCCGGGCTCACCCGCCCCACCGTGCACCGGCTGCTTTCCTCACTGGCCTCGGAGGGGCTGCTGGACCAGGATCCGCAAAGCGGGAACTGGGTCCTGGGTCCGGAGATCCTGCTGATGGGCTCCGTGGCCTCAGCCCGCTTCCCGCTCGAGGACATCGCCCGTCCCAGCCTCCGCCGGCTCGCCGAGGAGACCGGCGAAAGCGCGTTCTTCTCCATCCGCCGCGGCGCCGAAACGGTGTGCCTGCTCCGGGAGGAAGGCAGCTTCCCGGTGCGGTCCTTCGTCCTGCACGAGGGGGTCCGCTTCCCGCTGGGGGTTGCCTCTGCCGGAACCGCGATCATGGCGTTCCTGCCCGAGACGGAGCAGGAGGAGCTGCTGGCGGACTGGCCCGATCATGCGGGCAGTTTTGCGGCAGGCCACACCGAGGCACTGGTCCGGGAGAGCCTGGCCGCGACGCGGCAGGCCGGATACTCGGTGAATCCGGGGCTCGTGCTGGAGGGCAGCTGGGGGATGGGCGCAGCGGTATTCGACCAGCGCGGGCGCCCCGCCTGGGCGTTGTCGCTGACCGGGATTGAGCCGCGTTTCAAGGGGGAGCGGCAGGAGACGCTTGGCCGCCTCCTGATGGAAGAGGCGCACCGGATCTCGACGCTGCTCACACGGTCGCCGGGCGGCGCCTGACGTTGAGCAGTGAGTATCGACAAATCCGTTGTCCCAGAGCACGATTGGACTGTATCGGCAGTGTCCAACCGATCGGCCCCGGCCGCACAACGTCGGTTGCATCATCCGGGCGCTCACCGTCCAACGGATCCGTAATCGTTATCCCTCCGATGAACGGAGGACAGTGCATGGACCATTTGTCGTGGCACCGCACCGTGCGAGGGGGCAGCGCGGTAGCTGCGAGCTGGTAATACATTTCACGTTCACCGTAGGCGCGCCACGCCTCATAACGGGCGCGTCGGATCATGCTGACTTCTTTCCCGCCTAAGCCTGGGTAGCCCCGGGGAGGAGAAACGTGGCTGGCGTCTGCCGGGCCGACGTCGTGATTCGCGATGCCGGAACCGTCAGACCGGCCTCCCGGCCGTCAACAACAACACAGGGAAAACACACAGAAGGAATGAGTCTTATGGCTCTCCAGAAAGAAAGCCGCCGACTGGTGCGCGCGCTCCTGGCGGCGTTAATCTCGCTGCTGATGCCGGTGGCACTTAGTGGCACCGCCGCCGCGGACGGCGGGAAGTCACCCAGGACCTGGACTGTCCAGGTCGGTTCCGAGTCATCGGACCAGGCGATCCAGGGGATGTCCTTCCTCCCGGAAAATATCTACATCAATGCCGGCGACAAGATCACCTGGAAAGCGAACGCGGCAGAAATCCATACCGTGACGTTCCTTGCCGAAGGCCAGTCGCTGGAGTCCACGCAGCCGTTCAACCCGGGCAATCCGCAGTACGTTGAAGCGCAGGGCGGCAAGTCCTACGACGGAAAGTCGTACTACAACTCAGGTGTCATGACGAACGTGTCAGACAGCGGCTTCAATGAAGTGGGACGCTACACGCTGAAATTCCCGGACACGGGCGAGTTCACGTACTACTGCCTGGTTCATGGCATGGCCATGAAGGGGACCGTTCACGTGCGGGATGCCGGCACTGAGTACCCCTACACCCAGTCGCAGTACGACCGTCAGTCGAACAAACAGGAGCGGAAGATCCTGCGGGACGGCTACGAGCAATGGGACGCGGCTCGGGCCAAAGCCGATAACCATACCGTCATCGCAGGGACCGACAACGAAACGGCCATGCTGATGCGGTTCGTCCGCTCGCACATCGTGGTCCATGTTGGCGACGAAGTGACCTTCGTGAATGACGGCATGGGAGCCCCGCACACCGTCACCTTCGGCGAGGAGCCGGCGGACGAGTTGGCAGCCGTGGGCGATCCTGCCGACTTCACCGGCGGTGACCTCAGTTCCGGCCTGATGCTGCCGAAGAGCACCTTCACCGTGAAGTTCAACAAGGCCGGGGAGTTCGATTACATCTGTGCCCTCCACGACTTCATGGGGATGAAGGGCACCGTGGAAGTCCGGGACTGACCGGAACCTGCGGACTCCAGTGAATGAATCCGGCGGCCGGGAGGTAGTCAGGACCGGCCGCCGCGGGGCACTTTGACACGGACACGCCGTTATTTCGGGCCGCAACGGTCCAACCGGCGACCAAAGTGCCCCGTTTTGGATCAGAGCCTGACCCGGTGGATCCCAGGGTCAGGCTACCTCCACCACGTGTCGAAGATGGTCACCGGGACGGTGCGCTTGTGGCGGGTGCGAAGGTATTTCTGCTCAATCGATTCGGCGACGGCGTCCGGGACGTCGCGGCCTTCGAGGTAGTCGTCGATCTGGTCGTAGCTCAGGCCCAGTTCTTCCTCGTCCGTGCGGCCGGGCTTGCCGTCAAGGAGGTCGGCAGTGGGGACCTTCTCCCAGATCCGTGCCGGGGCGCCGAGTTCCGCGAGGAGTGCCCTGTTCTGGCGTTTGTTCAGCCCGAACAGCGGCAGGATGTCCGCGCCGCCGTCGCCGTATTTCGTGAAGAAGCCGGTGACGGATTCAGCGCCGTGGTCCGTGCCGATGACCAAGTAGTTGTGCTCGCCCGCGAGGGCGTACTGCGCGATCATGCGGGTGCGGGCCTTGGTGTTGCCCTTGTGGAAATCGGAGATGCCGTTGCCCACGGTCTTCTCGAATTCTTCCTCGAAACCGTCAACCGCGGCGGAGATGTTGAACGTCCACTCGGTCTTGGCCTGGATGAAGTCCAGCGCTGCCTGGGCGTCGTCCTCATCGTGCTGCACGCCGTAGGGCAGGCGGACCGCCACAAAATTGGCTTCCGTGCCTTCCGCCGCAAGCTCTTCGACGGCAAGCTGGGCGAGCCGGCCCGCGAGCGAGGAATCAAGGCCTCCGGAGATGCCCAGGACGAATCCCTTGGTGTGCGTCGCCTTGAGGTATTCCTTCAGGAACGTGACGCGTTTGCGCACCTCCCCGGCGGGGTCGATCCGGGGCTGGACGCCCATTTCTTCAATGATCCTGGCCTGGAGTTCGCGCATGTGATCCAGACTAGTCAGCAGTGTCAACCATGCTCAACTGTGTCCGTCCCGAGCCGGCCGGAAATTAGCGGACGCCAGGCTCGGGCGCAGGCCCCGTGGAGCCGCGCACCGTGAGGTGGGTGGGCATCACTGCTAGGCGCCTGGTCGTTCCGCCGTGGAGCGGATTCAACTGGGAAAGGAGCATCGAAACGGCAACGCGACCAGCCTGTTCGATCGGGGAGGAAATGGTTGTTAGCGGAGGGTTGCAGAAATCAGCGCCGAAAATATCGTCGCATCCCACAATGCTCATGTCCTCGGGCACGCGGATGCCCCTCTCGCGCAATCGCTGCAGCATGCCTATGGCCAGCAGGTCATTGAAGACGATGCACGCCGTTGCCCCGGTGCGCACGGCAGCGTCGGCGGCTGCCGCTCCGGATGTGGTCTTCGGGGTGAAGGGGCCGATCCTGTGCGTTTCGAGTCCTCTATGGGCGGAGTCCTCCTCGAAGATTTTCCAGCGTCGCAAATTGGACCACGACGTCGGCGGGCCGCTCACGTAGCAGATCCGGTGATGGCCGAGGGAGGCGAGGTGCTCCAATGCCTGGATCATGGCGGACGGCGTATCGATCACCACGGTAGGTGCGTTCGCTGAGGCGCGATTGATTGTAACCAGCGGCTGCGAACCGGAAACGTCGGCAAGCTGCGCGTCCGTCAGGCGCGATGCCGCCAGGATAAACCCGTCCGCTGACCGCCGCATTTTGTGAAGTGCCTCAAGCTCCATCTCGCTGGACTCCTCAGTGTCCACCAGGAGCTGGGTGAGCCCGGCGGCCTTGAGCTGGTGCTGCGTCCCCCTGATGATGTCGAAATAGAAGGGGTTGGTAATGTCCGGCACCAGGACAGCTACAGTGTCCGTGCGACCCGAACTGAGTCCCCGAGCCTGCGAGCTGGGCACGTAATTGAGCCGGGCTGCGGCCTCTTCGATCCGTTCCCGGGTGTGCCGGTTTACCCGGTCCGGCTTGGACAGTGCGCGCGAAACCGTTGAAGTGGCCACTCCCGCCAGCTCGGCTACGTCCTTGATTGTTGGCATTTTTTCGGCGGGCGGCCTGCGGACCTCGGCCCCGTTGTCCCCTGCATCCACCACCGCAGAGCTCATGGATAAGTCCTTTCATGGCTGACGCATCGCCCCGGGCAGTGTGCGCTACGGGCTTGGGTGCAGTGCCTAATAGGTAACATCTCAACACCTTTGGCAACTTTTGGCAATCGCTTGCCGCAACATTGCCTTATCCCTAGACTGAGTTTCGAATCGCCTGCAGTGATGTGCGCCACATGACGTTGTGGCCATGTGGGTGTCCTAGAGGAGAAAACAATGAGGTTTAGATCGTCTTCCGGGCTTGCGGCAATCGTTACGGCTGCGGCTTTGGCATTGACCGGCTGCGGCGCGGGCGCAGGGACTACTGGCAGTTCAACAAACGCCGACGGAAAGGTGGACGGCACGGGCAAGACGCTCAACGTCCTGGTCGGCGTCCTCAGCCAGTACCCGGAGCAGCAGAAGAAGTGGCAGAGCGACATCGCGGCCAAGTTCAAGGCAGAAACCGGGGCCGACGTGAAGTTTGAAACCTTCGCCTCAGCCAACGACGAGCTGACGCGCATCCAGACCTCCGTGGTTTCAGGGCAGGGCCCGGACATCTATGGGCTCGGCACCACGTTCACTCCGACCGCCTTCGCCACCAAAGCCTTCGTGACCCTGTCCGACGACGATTGGAAGAAGGTCGGCGGCAAGGACCGCTTCAACCCTGCAGCATTGGGCATCTCCGGCCCCGACGAGGGGCACCAGGCCGGCATCCCGTTCGTAAGCCGCCCCTTCGTGATGGCTTACAACAAGGAGCTGTTGGCGGCTGCAGGCATTGAGAAGCCTGCCACCAGCTGGGACGAGCTTGCCGAACAGGCGAAGAAAATGACCAAGGACGGCACGTTCGGCATCGCCACCGGGTACAAAGACTCCTACGATCCGTGGAAGTTCATCTGGGCCATGTCCGTCCAAGCCGGCAATCCGCTGGTGGACGGAAACAGCCTCAAGATGGATGATCCCACCGTCAAGAAGGCTTACGAGACTTATTTCGGCTGGTTGACCGATGACAAAGTTGTGGACCCTGCCTCCGTCGGGTGGAGCAACAGCAACGCGGTTGCTGCCTTCGCCAGCGGAAAAGCCGGTTATCTGATGATGACGACGTCGAGCTCCATCCCAACGCTGGACAAGTCGGCCGTGGCAGGCAAGTACGAATACGCACTGATGCCCACTACCGCTCCGGGTGAATCCAGCCCCAAGAGTGACGGCGCGGAAGCCGCGAGCATCCTCTCCGGGGATAACCTCGTGGTGGCGGACTACTCGAAGGAGAAGGATCTCGCCTTCGCCTACATCAAGCTGATCACCTCGAAAGAGGAACAGCTGAACTACCAAAAGACCTTCGGCGACCTGCCCGCAAACGCCGAGGCGTTGGCCAGCCTCACTGATCCCAAGCTCAAGCCAATCGCGGATGCCGCCGCCAAGTCCAAAGCCACCCCGTTTACAGGTGCTTGGGGCGACATCCAGCTCGGCTTGCTCAACGTCACTGTTCAGTCGATTCCGGACCTTTCCAGCGGCAGGCTCGACGAGTCGGCCCTCGAGGCTCGAATCAAGGACGCCCAGACCAAGGGGCAGGCGTCCCTTGACCGGGCCGCCAAGGGATAAGTTCTGATGTCTACAGACGCTTCCAATGAAGTCCGGGTTGCGGCGGACTCCGCCGCAACCCGGGCCTCCCGGGCCGCCTCTTCCGTGGCTGGTCCGCCGCCTGCCGGCGAGAGCAAGGGCCGCCGCAAGGGCCTGAGTGAACGCAACCGCCCGCTGTGGATGCTCATCCCGGGCGGGGCACTGATGTTCATCATCATCGTGGTGCCGCTTGTGCTGGGCATCTACATGTCCACCCTCAACCTGGACCAGTACACGCTGCGCCGCTGGATCAGCTCACCGTTCATCGGGGTGGAGAACTTCGTCGAAGCGCTCACTTCGTCGCCGCTCCTCCACGCAACCTGGCTGAGCGTCAGCTACTCCCTGCTGGCCATGGTGGTCACACTTCCGCTCGGAATCGCGGCTGCCGTGGCAACTCAGAATGCCTTCAGGGGACGCGCCGTGGTCCGGTCCATCTTCCTGATCCCGTACGTACTCCCGTCCTTTGTGGTTGCGACGATCTGGCGCACCATGTTCCAGCCGGACGGCATCGTGGACAAGGCCCTGGGAACTGTGGGCATCGAAACCGGGCTCTGGCTCAACGGGCCGCAGACCTTCTGGACGCTGGTTCTGGTCCAGATCTGGGCCTCTTGGCCATTCATCTACTTGCTTGCGCTGTCCGGACTGCAATCCGTGGACCACGAGGTCCATGAGGCGTCAGCCTTGGACGGAGCCCTGTGGTGGAACAAGCTTCGATACGTCATCTTCCCTTACCTCAAGGGACCGCTTGCCCTCGCCTTCCTGATCGGCATGCTGCACCACATCAACAACTTCACCCTTCCCTTCGTGCTGTTCGGCGTCCCTGCGCCAGCCGACGTCGAAGTGCTCCCCATCCTTACCTACGTCACCAGCTTCCAAAGCTTCCGCTTCGGACTGAGTGCTGCCATGGCTTTCGTCTCCCTGGTTCTGATCGCCATCCCGCTGTTCGTTTACCTTCGCGCCGTCAAGCTCGACGACGCCGAGTCACCTGGAGCCAAGAAATGAGCACCTCCACCGCCAGCAGGGCCCGCACCTCCAGCACCGCTGTTCTCCGCCCCGGGTCCTCCCGGCAGCATGAAGTGACACGGCTGCTGCCCCGTCCGCTCCTTGCTTTTATCCTGGTGTTCCTTGGTGCCCTTGTCCTGATCCCCGTGCTTTACATCTTCCTTGCCTCGGTGAACTCGGACATCGGTGTGGCCAACGGCGAGTTCTGGCCGTCAAGCTTCACGCTGGAGAACTACTCGAAGATCTGGACCAGCGTGGGCCTGGCGACGGGGCTGGCGAACAGTGTCCTCGTGGCCGGCGCTACGGCGGTTGTCTCGGCCGCCATGTCTGTGTCAACGGCATTCGTCCTGGTCCGCTACACCTTCAGGGGCCGTCTCACGATTCTCCGTGGGCTCCTTGCCCTGCAATCGGTGCCCGGAACGCTGATGGTTCTCCCCGTGTTTGTGCTGTTCTCTTCGGCTGCAACGTACCTCGGCATCCAAGTGATCGGGACGCAGTGGGGGTTGTTCGTCACGTACCTGACGTTCGCCATGCCGTTCTCCACCTGGGTCATGGTCACCTACCTTCGCGGGCTGCCCCGTGAACTCGAGGAAGCGGCCCGGATCGACGGCGCCAGCAACCTCGGCGTCCTGTTCAGGATCATCCTGCCCCTGAGCTGGCCAGGCATCGTGGTATCGGGAATCTTCGCGTTCCTGCTCGGGTGGAACGACGTCCTGTTTGCATCCGTGATGACCCGGCCGGAAAGCCAGACCGCAGCCGTTGCACTGCAGATTTTCGGGGCTTCCCAAGAAGGGGGCGCTATCCCGTACTACGGCCAGATGATGGCCGCAGCACTTGTCTGCGCGGCACCCGTGGTCATTCTGTACCTGATTTTCCAGCGTTATCTAGTTGGCGGGCTGACCGCCGGAGGAGTTAAGTAACCATGGTTTCAACCACTCAGGCCTCATGGGCTCTGTCGGGCTTCGGGGATGAGATCGACGACGACCCCGCCATCCAGATCGCCGTGCTGCAGGCGCTGGGCGCCAACCACATCGAGGTGCGCAGCGCTTGGGGCACGAACATCGTGGACCTGTCCGATGACCAGCTCCACGGACTTGCCGACATGCTGACGGCAAAGGGAATGAAGGTGTCTGCGATTGCCTCGCCGATTGGCAAGGTCGATGTCAGCGTTCCGGTGGAGCACGAAGTGGAGCGCCTGCGCCGGGCTGCCAACGCAGCCAAGGTCCTCGATGCGAAGTACATCCGCATCTTCTCCTTCTACTACGGCGAATCCGTGCCGGTGGACAGCATCCGCGATGCTGTCCTGGAGCGGATGCGTGCGCTGGCCGACGTGGCCGAGGAAGAAGGGGTGATCCTCCTGCACGAGAACGAGAAGGACATCTTCGGGGATGTTCCGGACCGTGTGCTCGACATCATCGAATCCGTGAATTCGCCGGCGTTGAAGGTGGCCTGGGATGCGGCCAACTTCGTGCAGGTAGGTGTGAAGCCCTTTGACGAGGCCTACAAGAAGTTGCGCCCGCATCTGGAATACCTGCAGGTCAAGGACGCGCTCTTTTCAAACGGGCATGTTGTTCCCGCAGGTGAGGGCGACGGCGACGTGCTGCGTACCGTGGAAGCGCTCAAGGCTGACGGCTTCAACGGCTTCGCTTCCCTTGAACCGCATCTTGCCGGCGCGCACGGCCTGGGCGGATTTTCCGGCCCTACGGCGTTCGGCATTGCCGCCCGCGCGTTTGCCAAAGTCACAGCAGAAGCAGGAGTCCAGACGGTATGAGTAAGACATTGAAGGTGGCCATTACCGGGTGTGGCGTCATCGGCCGCACCCACGCGGTTGCCCTGCAGGAATTCCCCGGGACCAGCATTGTGGCGCTGGTTGACGCCATCCCAGATGCGGCCGAGTCGCTGGCGGACTTCATCGAGTCGAGCGGAAGGCCAAGGCCCTCGGTGCACACCTCCCTTGAGAGCGCCTTCGCAGCGGCCGACATTGACCTGGTGGCCCTTGCCACTCCAAGCGGACTGCACATCCAGCAGGGCCTCGAAGTCCTTGCGGCCGGCAAGCATGTGGTCATCGAAAAGCCGCTGGATGTCGATCTGAGCCGGGCCCAGGAGATCGAGGCGGCGGCCAACGAAGCAGCACGGCAGGGCATCGTTGCGTCGGTGATCAGCCAACACCGCTTTGACCAGGCCAGCGTGGCTGTTGCGGACGCAGTGGCAAAGGGCCGGTTTGGCCGGCTGACCTCGGCCATCGCATCCGTTGCGTGGTGGCGCGGGCAGGGCTACTACGATTCCGGCGACTGGCGCGGTACATGGTCAATGGACGGCGGGGGAGCCCTCATGAACCAGGGTGTCCACACGGTGGACCTGTTGCTGTGGTTCATGGGCCGGCCGGTAGAGATCCACGCCCACACGGCCCGCCTGGCACACGAGCGGATCGAGGTGGAGGACACGGCCGTTGCCACTGTCACGTTCGAGAACGGCGGCCTGGCAGTCCTGCATGCCACCACGGCCGCGTACCCGGGACTGACAGTACGGGTCCAACTGATGGGCTCGGAAGGCTCCGCAGTGGTGGACAACGACCAGTTGCAGTATTTCCACGCCAGGGACGCCGGCGGCGCTTCGGCCGACATGGGGCTGCAGGGCGGAGGGAACCAGGCCCAAGAGGAACTGTCCAAATACCCGGCCGAGGACTATGAGGCCAAGGATCCCACGGTGTATCCGGCCGGGCACGTCCGCCAGTACCGCGACATCCTGGGAGCCATCGCCGAGGGCCGCCAGCCTGGCGTGACCGTGAGCGATGCAGTCAATGCCCTGGCCACCGTGCGTGCCGTTTACGTGTCGGCCACCCTAAACCAGGCGGTCCTCTTCGAGGACGTCCTGGCGGGCAAGTACAACGACCTTGAAGTCCGCACAGGGTCCACTTCGACAGAAAGCGCCTGACGCGATGAAATTCTCAGTATTCACGGCCTCCACGCCTGACTGGACTCCGGAGGAAGCCGTCACCAACCTGGCCGCGCAGGGTTGGGACGGGATCGAATGGCGGATTACGGACCAGGCAGAGGCGCCCGAGCCCGGTTTCTGGGCCGGCAACAAAGCCACGATCCCCCTGACCGGACTTGAAGGCAACCTGCAGCGGATCGCCTCCATCACCCGCGACGCAGGCCTGGAGTTCTCCGGTATCGGTGGCTATGCGCGGTGTGACAACCACGACGACGTCGAACGGATGCTGGCGGCCACCGCCGCGTTGGGTGCGGGCCAGGTCCGCGTGACAACCCTGCCGCTGGGGTCTGCAGGTTGGGGGAACGAAGAGCCGAGCGGCATCCCCTACCCTGTCCTGTTTGAGGCGGCCCGCCGGGATTTCGAATGGGTAGCGGAACGTGCTGCCCACCACGGCGTGAAGGCGCTGGTTGAACTGCACCACCGCACCATTACGGCGTCAGCTTCATCGGCCCGGCGTCTGCTGGAGGGCCTGGATCCCCGGCACGTGGGAGTCATCCATGACCTGGGCAACCTGCTGATCGAGGGGCAGGAAGACTACCTGCCTGCCTTCGAACTGCTGGGGGACTACCTGGCGCATATCCACGTCAAGAACGCCGTGTGGGTCCGCAGGGATGAAAGGGATGCCTCCGGTGCCGCAGTGTTCCAGAACGAATGGGCACCGCTGCAGTCCGGACAGGGCAGCGTCCTTGAATACTTCAAGGCGTTGGCAGCCCATGGCTACGACGGCTGGGTCACGGTGGAAGACTTCTCCACGGAGCTTCCCCTGGCCGAACGTACTGCCGGGAACCTTGACTACCTGCGGCGCACGGCGGCTCTCGCCGGGCTTACCGCAGGGGCAGGGGCACGCTGAGACCATGGTGCACTCTATGGCAGCCCACCCGGACCGGCTCCTTCCTGCGGAGCCCGGCGTCCGGGACATAGCCCGCTCGCTGTACAACCTGGTGGAGGGTCTTCCGATCATCTCCCCGCATGGCCACGTGGATGCTGCGGTGATTGAACAGAACCTGCCCTTCCCCGATCCCGCCGCCCTGCTGGTCACACCGGACCACTACGTGACCAGGTTGATCCACGCAGGGGGCGTCCCGATGGACCAGCTGGGCCTCGGCGAAACCGCCGCGGACTCGCGCCAGGTCTGGCGCAACTTCTGTGCCGCGTGGCCTGACTTTGAGGGCACGGCCTCCGGTTATTGGATCCGGCAGGAATTCGAGCACGTCTTCGGTTTGCACGAGGAACCGACCGTGGAGAATGCCGACAGGATTTTCGACGCTGTTTCGGCCAAGCTTTCCGAACCGGGATTCCGGCCACGGCAGCTGTTCAAAGAGTTCAACATTGAGGTGCTGGCCACCACGGACGATCCGCTGGACTCCCTGGACAGCCATGCGGCCCTGGCCGCGGACCCTGCGTTCGCCGGCCGCGTCCTGCCAACCTTTCGCCCGGACCCTTACCTGAACATCGCCCATCCGGAATGGCGGGACAACGTGGAACGCCTCATCGGCGTCGGCGGTTCAGGTGCGTCCGGATATGCGGGCTACATCGGTGCACTGGAATCAAGACGGCGCCACTTCGTGGAAAACGGTGCGGTGTCCGCTGACCACGGCGTCCGCACGCCCGCAACCCTGAAACTGGACGCCGCCGACGCGGAGCGGCTGTTTGAGCGCGCCCGGGCGGGCAAAGCCAGCCCGGAGGACCGCGAGGCATTCGAGGCCCACATGATGTACCAGATGGCCAGAATGTCCGTGGAAGACGGGCTGGTCATGACGATCCACCCCGGCTCTTACCGCAACCATCACGGTCCCACGTTCGAGGCTTTCGGCGCGGATACGGGTCATGACATCCCGTTCGCCGTGAACTACACCGAGGCTATCCGGCCCCTGCTGCAGGACTTCGGCACGGCCAAGGACTTCCATCTGGTGCTGTTCACCCTGGACGAGACCGTGTTCTCACGGGAACTGGCGCCCTTGGCGGGTTTTTATCCGTCCGTGTATATAGGCGCCCCGTGGTGGTTCCTGGACGCGCCGGATGCGATGCTGCGCTTCCGGGCGGCGATCACGGAAACGGCCGGCTTCTCCCGGTCCTCCGGGTTTATCGACGACACCCGCGCATTCTGCTCCATCCCGGCCCGCCACGACACCTCGCGCAGGATCGAGTCCTCATTTTTGGCACGGCTGGTAGCCGAGCACCGGATCAGCGAAGAACGCGCCCGCGAGCTGATCGTGGACATCGTGGACTCCTCCCCGCGAAGGGTGTTCAAACTATGAGCGCCAACCAAGCGCCCGTGCTGAACCGGGCACTGATGCCGCTGCCCAAGGCCCCGGTGCGGATCGTGCATCTGGGCCTCGGAGCATTCCACCGTTCGCACGAGGCCTGGTACACGCAACATGCCGGCGACGGTGCCGAATGGGGGATCGCGGCGTTTACCGGCCGGCGGCCCGACGCAGCACGGGCGCTGGCCGCGCAGGATGGCCTGTTCACGCTAATCGAGCGTTCCGGCGACGGGGACAGTTTCGAAGTCATCGGAAGCATCACCGAAGCTGTGGACGGAGCCGACCTCGGGCGCCTTCGCGAGCTCGTCTCCGCCCCGGCCACCGCCATGGTCACGCTGACCATCACCGAGGCCGCATACGGCCTGGCGCCGGACGGCAGCTTCCACGCAGGCGCGCCCGAAATTGCCGAAGATCTCGCCATGCTGGCGCACGTTGCCGGTACCGGCGGGAAGCCCCGGACGCCGCTGGGCCGGCTGGTCTCCGCCCTCGCCGGCCGCAGGGACGCCGGGTCAGGGCCGATCGCCGTCGTCAGCTGCGATAACCTATCCGGCAACGGAGACGTGGCCCGCCGCGCAGTCACGGGAATGGCAGAAGCTTGGGACAGCGAGCTTGCACTCTGGATCGGCGAGAATGTCAGTTTTGTCAGCACATCCGTGGACCGGATCACGCCGCGGACCACCGACGCGGACATCGCAGAGGTGGAGCAAGCGTGCGGCTACCGGGACAGCACGCCTGTGGTCGCCGAGCCGTTCCGGGACTGGGTCATCAGCGGTGATTTCCCGAAAGGCAGGCCCCGCTGGGAGGATGCCGGCGCCGTCGTGGTGGACGACATTGAACCCTACGAGAACCGCAAGCTGTGGCTCCTGAACGGCGCCCACTCACTCCTGGCATATTCCGGTCAGCTCCGGGGGCACACCACGGTGGCCCAAGCACTCGAAGATCCGGCGTGCCGGGACGCCGTGGAAGCTTTTTGGGACGAGGCAGCGGCTCATCTTCGCGGCGACGATCTCCACATCCCCGAGTACCGGGATGCACTCCGCGGCAGGTTCGGCAACGGCCGCATCGCGCATCATTTGTCGCAGATTGCCGCCGACGGCACCACGAAACTCCGGATGCGGGCCCTCCCGGTCCTCGCCGCCGAGAGATCCGAGGGCCGCTCCGGTGCCGGCAGCGCCCTTATGCTGGCCGCCTGGATCGACTTCGTGGCCGTACACAAGGAGCTTCAGGACCCAATGTCCGATGCCATCGGCACGGCGAACGGGGCCCGCGGCCCTGAGCGGGTGGCCTCCCTCCTCAACCTCATCAGCCCGCAGCTGGGCGGGGACCCGCAGATCGTTGCCCTGGTGGCAGGTCTGAGCGGCACTTTCAGCACGGACACCGGCCAAACGTCTTCCGAGACCGCCACACTTGCCCACCTGATTCCCGGAAGGAACAGCTGAAGTTCATGAAAATCATTGCAGCAGAAGTATTCGTCACCAGCCCGTCCCGTAACTTCGTGACCTTGCGGATCACCACCGAGGACGGTGTGACCGGCATCGGTGACGCGACCCTGAACGGCCGCGAGCTCGCGGTGGCGGCGTACTTGAAGGAACACGTCGCGCAGCTGCTGATCGGCAAGGACCCGCACAGGATCGAGGACACCTGGCAGTTCCTGTACCGCTCCTCCTACTGGCGCCGGGGCCCGGTCACCATGGCCGCAATCGCCGCAGTGGACATGGCGCTCTGGGACATCAAGGGTAAGGTGGCCGGGCTGCCGGTCTACCAGCTCCTGGGCGGGGCGTCCCGGAACGGCCTGCGTGCCTACGGCCACGCCTCTGGTTCGGATATCCCCTCGCTGTTTGATTCGGTCCGCGAACACCTGGAGCTGGGCTACAAGTCGATCCGGATCCAGACCGCGGTCCCCGGCATCAAGGCGGTCTACGGCGTGGCCGCGCAGGCCCAGGCCTCGGGGGAGCGTTACGACTATGAACCCGCCGGGCGAGGCACCTTCCCGTTGGAGGAGGACTGGGACACCCGGGCGTACCTGCGCCACCTGCCCACCGTGTTCGAGGCCGTCCGCAACGAATTCGGGCCGGAAATCCCGCTGCTGCACGACGGCCACCACCGCATGACCCCGATCCAGGCGGCCAAGCTGGGCAAGGCACTGGAACCGTATGACCTGTTCTGGCTTGAGGACTGCACGCCGGCCGAAAACCAGGAAGGGCTGCGCCTGGTGCGCCAGCACACCACCACTCCGCTGGCGATCGGTGAAGTATTCAACACCGTGTACGACTTCCAGACCCTGATCAAGGAACAGCTGATCGACTACGTCCGGGCAGCCTCCACGCACTTTGGTGGCATTTCCCCGCTGAAGAAGGTCATGGACTTCGCCGCGCAGTACCAGATCAAGTCCGGCTTCCACGGCCCCACCGACATCTCCCCGGTGGGCTTCGCCGCGCAGCTCCACGTGGGCCTGGCCATCCACAACTACGGCATCCAGGAATACATGCAGCACTCGGACAAGACCAACGAGGTCTTCGAACAGTCCATGACCTTCGTAGACGGTTACCTGCACCCGGGAGACAAGCCCGGCATCGGCGTCGAATTCAACGCCGAAGCCGCAGCCGCCTACCCGTACCAGCAGGCCTACCTCCCGTACAACCGCCTCGTGGACGGCACCGTCCATGACTGGTGACGCGCGGGCTGTGACAGCGCACCGCACGGCCAAGCACCGGATCATCGTCATGGGCGTTTCCGGCTGCGGCAAGACCACCATCGGCGACCTCGTGGCCCGCGAACTGGGCGTACCGTTCCTCGACGGCGATTCCCTCCACCCGGTGGAGAACGTGGCCAAGATGGCGGCCGGTATGCCGCTGACCGATGAGGACCGCTGGCCCTGGCTGGCCACCGTGGGCGCCGAGCTCGCCGAAGCCGGCGACGGCGGACTGGTGCTCGCCTGCTCTGCCCTGCGGCGCAGCTACCGCGACGCCATCCGGGAACAGGCGCCGGACACCGTGTTCCTGCACCTGCACGGCAGCAAAGAAGTGCTGCGGGCACGCACTGAAGGGCGCACCGGCCACTTCATGCCGCCCGCCCTCCTTGATTCGCAGCTCGCCACGCTGGAACCGCTCGACGCCGATGAAGCGGGCATCGTGGTGGACATCGCCGCCCCGGTAGACCAGGTGGTAGCCGAAGCGCTGGCCGGCATTGCCGCCGGGAACGCTGGCGCCGTCGGAACCACCGCCGTCGCCCGTTCCACGACAGCAGGCACCCGCGAAGGTGCCGCCCGCACCCAACCGCGGCAGTTCGACGTCGACCTCCAGGCTGCGCCGTTCAACCTCGACGACGACGCCGTTGCCTGGGTGGATTCCACGATCGCCGGGATGAGCCTCGAGGAAAAGATCGGGCAGCTGTTCATCAACCACAACAACGACTACTCCCCGGAGTACCTCGACAGCGTGCTGGAGAACTACCACGTGGGCGGCATGCGGTACCGGCCCGGCCCCTCCGCCGCGGTGCAGGAGCACATCCGGTACGCCCAGTCCAGGACCCGGATCCCGCTGCTGGTGGCCTCCAACCCGGAAATGGGAGGAGCCGGCAGCTGCGACGACGGCACGTTCGTGTCCACGCACCTGCAGGCCGGCTCGCACCCGGACAAGGCCATCGCCCGGCAGATGGGCCAGGTTGCCGGCGTCGAAACCGCGGCGCTGGGCTGCAACTGGGCCTTCGCGCCGATCGTGGACATCCACTACAACTGGCGGAACACGGTCATCTCCACCCGGTCCTTCGGCAACACCCCGGAGATCGTGGTGGAGCGCGCCCAGGAGTATTTCGACGGCATCAGCGAGTCACCCACCGCCTGCGCCATGAAGCACTTCCCCGGCGACGGCATCGACGAACGTGACCAGCACGTGGTCACGTCCTACAACACCCTTGGCTACGAGGACTGGAACCGGAGCTACGGGCACGTGTACCGCGAAATGATCGGCCACGGCGTGCAGTCCATCATGATCGGGCACATCGGGGCACCCGAATTGTCCCGGCACTTCCGCCCCGGCATGGCGGACGCGGACATCCTGCCGGCCACACTGTCTCCGGAGTTGCTCCAGGACCTGCTGCGCGGGGAGCTCGGCTTCAACGGGCTGATCCTCACGGACGCCTCGCAGATGATCGGACTCACCCAGGCCATGAAGCGCAAGGACCTGGTGCCGGCCACCATTGCCGCCGGCTGCGACATGTTCCTGTTCTTCCGCAATCCCGCGGAAGACTTCGGCTACATGATGGACGGCTACAAGTCCGGTGTGATCACCGAGCAGCGGCTGCATGACGCGCTGCGCCGGATACTGGCACTCAAGGCTTCACTGGGCCTCCACCGGAAGGCACGGCACGAGCTTGTCCCGCCGGCGGAAGCACTCGCGGTGATCGGTAGCGACGCACACCGCGCCATTGCGGCGGAAATTGCGGACAAGACCGTCACCCTGGTCAAGGACACTGCCCACAACCTGCCCATCACTCCGGTGACACACAAACGGATCCGCCTATACGGCATCTCCGGCAGCGCCGACTTCACACGCGCGGACCCGCTCGCCTACCTGGACACCGTCAAGGAAGAACTGGAAACGGCCGGCTTCGAGGTGCACCTTTTCAAGACGGCGGACCAGCGGGAGGCCGCAGGGGAGACCGGCGTGAACTTCATGTCGGTCATCTCGGAGGAAGCCACCGGCGATTATGCGGACAAGTACGATGCCGCCTTCGTGTTCGCCAATGTGAAGGGCTTTGCCCAGGAGGCAGCCATCCGCATCAAGTGGTCCACCCCGATGGCCGCGGAGATCCCGTGGTACGTCACCGAGGTCCCCACCGTATTCGTCTCGCTCAACCAGCCCAACCACCTCATTGACGTGCCGATGGTGAAGACCGCCATCCACGCCCACACAGGAACCCGGGAAGCCATCCGGGCAACCATCGAGAAGATCATGGGGAGCTCGGAATTCCAGGGAACGTTCAACGAGAACGTGTTCTGCGATTCCTTCGACACCCGGCTTTGACCCGGCTTCGGCAACAAGCGAAAGCCGTACGCGCAGCATTTTCGCGTGCGGCTTTCGTGCGTCCGGCGTAGCGTGGGTGCATGGAGCGAACGGGGTGCGCTGTTGTCGGGGGAGGGCCCGCGGGCATGATGCTGGGACTGCTGCTGGCCCGGGCCGGGGTGGAAGTCACGGTCCTCGAAAAACACGGGGACTTCCTCCGGGACTTCCGGGGCGACACCGTGCACGCCTCCACCATCAGGCTGATCGACGAGCTCGGGCTGGGCGACGGATTCCGCAGGCTCCCGCAGAGCAAACTGAACAACGTCGCCTTTCCCATCCCGGGCGTCGGACTGGTCACGCTGGGCGATTTCGCGACCCTGAAGCCCCCGTACAACTACATTGCGATGATGCCGCAGTGGGACTTCCTGAACTTCCTGGCCACCGAGGCCGCGAGCGAACCCACCTTCACGCTCCTGATGGAGCATGAAGCGACTTCGTTAATGTTCGACGGCGGCCGCGTCACCGGCGTCCGTTACCGGACGCGCGGAGGTTCCAAGGGCCAGGGTACTGAAGGGGCGCTGCACGCGGACCTTGTGGTGGCCACCGACGGACGCCATTCGGTCCTGCGCCGGGCCGCCGGCCTGCAGCCGAAGGACTATCCGGTTCCCTTCGACACCTGGTGGTTCAAGCTCCCGCGCCATGCTTCGGAGAAAGGCGCAGTGGCAGGCATCGTCCCGGCGTTCCGGGACCGCGAAGCCATGATCGCGCTGTTCCGCGACGACTACTACCAGATGGGCTACCTCGGCCCCAAGGGAGCGGATGCGCGGATCCGCTCCGAGGGCGTGGAGCGGTTCAGGGAGCGGGTTGCCTCATTGCGCCCGGACCTGGCCGACCGGGTGGACTCCATCCGTTCGCTCGATGACCTTCACTGGCTGGACGTCCGGCTGGATCGGCTGCGGCGCTGGTATGTGGACGGGATGCTGTGCATCGGCGACGCCGCCCATGCCATGTCCCCTGCGGGCGGGGTGGGCATCAACCTGGCCATCCAGGACGCCGTGGCGGCAGCTGCACTGCTGGCACCGGCCCTGATCAGGGGCAACGTGTCGGTCAAGGACCTCGCCGGGGTGGAACGGCGGCGCCGGATGCCCACCGTCATTATCCAGACCGTCCAGCGTGTCATGCACCGGGCGGTGTTCGTTCCCCTGTTCGCCGGACGAAGGACGGGTGCTCCGCCGGTCCTGCTGTTTTTTGTCCGGCACGCCCCGGTGGTGCGTCGGCTTTTGCCGCGCCTCATCGCCTTCGGACCCAGGCCGGAGCATGCGCCCGCTTTTGCCCGCCGCGCTCAGCCGCGGGCGGCGAGGTAATCGATCATGCCTTTGACGGTGGCCACTGCCGTGTAGTCACGTTCGGGAATGTCCACGCCGGTAGCCTCGTTGATGGATTCCACCAGCCTGAGGAAATCCAGCGAATCAAGTTCAAGGTCCTGCCGCAGCCGGGAGCCCTCGTCGAGGCCGTCAAAATCAACGTCCGGCGCAACCTGGCTGATGGCCGTCTGCACCGCCTGCCGTGCGTCCTGCTCGTTCATAGCTCCTCCGGTTTTTGCAGCAGTTCGTCGATGCGGGCCAGGAAGCGGCCGCCCCGGAGCCCGTCGCTGACCCGGTGGTCGGCGGACAGGGTGGCGGTCACAGCGGGCCGCACACCGAGCATCCCGTCGTGCGCCCAGGGCTGCTCCACCAGCTTGCCCAGGCCCACCATGGCCACCTGCGGCGGATAGATGACGCCGTAAACGGCCTCCACGCCGAGGTCGCCCAGATTCGTCACCGTGAGGGTGGGATCGGCCATTTCCGCGCGCTGCAGCCGCCCGGCCCGAGCCCGGCTGACCAAGTCCCGCAGCTGCTGCATCAGCACATCCACGGCCAGGGTGTCGGCGTCGTGGATGGCGGGCGCCACCAGTCCGCCGTGCCGCAGGGCCACCGCAACGCCGAGGTGCACGGAGCTGCTCGGCCGGAACACCCCGTCGGTGAAGAAGCCGTTGACTTCCGGAACCTCCTTGGCAGCCAGGGCCGTTGCCTTCAACAGCAGCGCCGAGGGAACAAGCCGCGAGGCCACCGGCCGCTGTTCGTTGACCTGCTGCATCCACGCGATGGCGGCGCGCAGGTCCAGCGTGGTGCTGACGTAGTAGTGCGGGATGGACTTCTTGGACCGGGTCATGAGCGAGCCGATGGCGCGCCGCAGGCTGGACAAGCGGTCCTGCGCTTCCGACGGCGGCGCCTCCTTCGGGGGCAGCGCCTCCGCCCCGGGAACGGTGGCTTCTTCCGGTAGGGCCTCTTCTGCCGGAGCCGCCGCAGTGTGCCCGCTTACGGCACGCTGGACATCAGCTTCGGTGACGGCGCCGTCGGGCCCCGTGCCTGGCACACCCCCGATGTCGACGCCAAGCTGGTCCGCGAGCCGCCGGGCCCGCGGCGAGGACCGCACCCGGGCTCCGTGGGGCATCGGCGCAGGGGTGGCTGCCGGAGCTGCCGGGGCCGCCGGACCGGGCCGGGCCGCTGCGGCGTGCTCCACATCGGCGCGGGTGACGGCGCCGTGCCTTCCCGTTCCGCGTATCCCTGCCGTATCCACCCCAAGCTGGTGCGCGAGGTGCCGGACCGGGGGAGGAACTTGCACCGCGGCAGCGGCAGCGGCAGCGCCTGCCGGCTCCGCGGCAGCTGCCGCGACTGCTGTCTCTGCCGCTCCTGAAGCCGGCTTCGCGTGCGGACCCGCAGGCCGCCCTCCTGCCTGGCCAGCGCCGTCGTCGGGTGTCCGGGTGATCCGGGCCAGCGGAGTGCCGATGGGAACGGTGGTGCCCACATCCACCAGCAGTTCTGCCACCACGCCCTCTTCGAAGGACTCCACGTCCATCACCGTCTTGTCCGTGTCCACAACGGCCACCACATCGCCGCGGTGCACGTAGTCGCCCGGCTTGATGAGCCACTCCACCATCTTGCCGTGCTCCATGTCCGCACCAAGGGAGGGCATCTTGAAATCACCCACGCGCCCCTACCGCCTCCCGGGCAGCAGCGACGATGCGTTCCGTCGTAGGCAGCGCCGCCAGTTCCAAATGTTTGGCATAGGGCAGCGGCACTTCCGCGCTGCAGACGCGGCCCACGGGCGCGTCCAGGTCGAAGAAGGCATTTTCGGTGATCCGCGCACTCAGTTCGGCCGAGATGCTGCCGCTCCGCCAGCCTTCATCCACCACCACGGCGCGGTGGGTCTTGGCCACGCTCCCCAGGACGGCGGCGTCGTCGAGCGGGCGCAGTACCCGCAAATCCAGCACCTCGGCGTCGATGCCTTCACCTGCCAGTTGGGTGGCGGCGTCAAGCACCGCCGGCAATGTGCCGCCATAAGTGATGAGTGAAATGTCCGCACCGGGCCGGCGGACGGCAGCTGTGCTGATATCCACAGGGCCGGCGTCGTCGGCGAGGTCCCCGGCCACGTTGTACAGGGTGCCGTGCTCGAAGATCAACACCGGATCCGGGTCCTGGAGTGCGGTCCACAGCATCCCGCGGGCGTCCTCCAGGGTTGCGGGGGTCAGGATACGTAGGCCCGGAATGTGCGCCAGCCACCCTTCCAGGCTGTGCGAGTGCTGGGCACCCAGTTGCCGGCCGGCGCCGGTGGTCATCCGGATGACCAGCGGCACGTTGAACTGCCCGCCGGACATGTGCAGCAGCGTGGCGGCATTGTTCACCAGCTGGTCCAGCGCCAGCAGGCTGAAATTGACGGTCATGATCTCCACAATGGGACGCATCCCGCCCAGTGCCGCCCCGATGCCTGCGCCCACGAAGCCGGCTTCGGACAATGGGGTGTCCCGGATCCGTTCAGGACCGAATTCCTCGAACAAGCCAAGGCTCACGGCGAAACACCCGCCGTACGCACCAACATCCTCACCCATGAGGAATACCCGTTCATCGCGCTGGATGGCATCCCGGATGGCTGCGCGCATGGCCTCGCGGTAGGTGGTCTTCATTCCGGGCTCCGCTCGCTGTAGACGAACCGGGTCAGGTCTTCCAGCGGCTCCGGGGTGCCGGCCTCGGCGAACTCCACCGCGGCATCCACTTCGGTGTCAACGTCCTGCTGAATGGATTTCCAGTCCTTTGCCGACAACTGTCCGGCAGCTTCCAAAGCGGTCCGCAGCGTGTCGATGGGATCGCGCTCCATCCAGCGGGAGACCTCCGCCTTGTCGCGGTACCGTTCGGGATCGAACATGGAGTGCGCCCTGAAACGGTAGGTTCGCAGCTCAAGGAAGTGCGGTCCGCCGCCCGCCCGGACAGCGTCCACGGCGCGCCGGGCCGCCTCCTCGACGGCGATCACATCCATCCCGTCCGCGGACCATGAGGCGATCTCGTAGCCGGCGGCTTTGAGGGCAATATCGGTCTGCGATTCGGAACGGGCAAGCGCGGTGCCCATGGCGTACAGGTTGTTTTCGCAGCAGAACAGTACGGGCAGCTGCCAGAGCGCGGCGAGGTTCAGGCTCTCGTGGAATGCGCCCTCGGCCACGGCGCCTTCGCCGAAGAAGCAGACGGTCACCCGGGAGCGTCCGGACATTTTGTCGGCGAGGGCCAGACCCACGGCCAGCGGCAGTCCGCCCGCCACGATGGCGTTGCCGCCGTAGAAGCGGGTGCCGGCGTCGAACAGGTGCATCGAGCCGCCGCGGCCGCGGCAGCAGCCTTCCACGTGGCCGTACATTTCGGCCAGGATGGCTCCTGCGGGCACGCCGCGCAGCAACGCGTGGCCGTGTTCCCGGTACGTTGCCACCACGGCGTCGTCCGGCGCCAGGGTGCTCATCACACCTGCGGCCACCGCTTCCTCGCCGATATAAACGTGCAGGAATCCGCGGATCTTGGCGGCGCTGTATAGCTCCACGCACTGCTCCTCGAGCCGCCGCACCCGCAGCATCTGGCGGAGCAGGTGGCGGGCATGGTCGGAGTCCGCGTTTCCCGTGCCGCGCGCTGAGGTGCCGGTCATACGGGCGCTCCGGGGTAGCGACCGGGAGGTGACTCGATGGTTGAGGTGTCACCCTCCGGGAGGCCGAGTTCGCGGGCCTTCAGGAGCCGCCGGAGGATCTTGCCGCTCCGGGTCTTCGGCAGGGCGTCGGTGAAGTCCAGCAGCCGGGGAGCCACCGCGGGACCCAGCCGTTTGCGGGCGAAGCCGATGATGTCCAGCTTGAGTGACTCCGAGGGCTGCCACCCGGTGCGGAGTTCCACGAAGGCCTTGACCACTTCGCCGGCAACGGGATCCGGCACGCCGATCACCCCTGCCTCGGCCACCGCTTCGTGCTCCATCAGCGAGCTCTCCACCTCGAACGGGCCGATCAGGTGGCCCGAGGACTTGATGACGTCGTCGCCCCGGCCGACGAACCAGAAGTACCCGTCGGCGTCCATCCTGGCGAGGTCTCCGGTGAGGTACCAGCCGCCGGCAAAGCATCGCAGGTACCGCTCGTCTTCGTGGAGGTAGCCGCGGAACATCGAAGGCCAGCCCGGACGGAGGGCCAGTTCGCCAACCCCCTCCGGTTCGGTCACGAGGACGGCCTCGCCGTTCAGGATCACCGCTTTGCCGTCCGGGTCCCGGGCCACAATCGCGGCCTCAACGCCGGGAAGGGGCCGCCCCATGGAACCGGGCCGGATCTCCATGGCGGGGTAGTTCGAAATCATGATGCCGCCGGTTTCGGTCTGCCACCAGTTGTCATGGACAGGCTGGCCGAAGGCTTCCTGGCCCCACACCACCACTTCGGGGTTGAGCGGCTCGCCCACGCTGGCCACAAAACGCAGGGCGGACAGATCGTGCCCTGCTGCGTGCCCGGCACCGGCCTTCATCAGCATGCGCAGTGCGGTGGGTGCGGTGTACCAGACGGTGACGTGCTGCTCCGCGAGGATCCGGTACCACCTTTCCGCGTCCATCTCCTCTTCGTCCACAATGGTGGTCACGCCGTGGGTGAGGGGAGCGATCACGCCGTAGGAGGTGCCGGTGACCCAGCCGGGATCGGCCGTGCACCAGTAGACGTCGTCCGCGTGCAGGTCCAGCGCGAAGAAGCCAGTGGCGTGGTGCGCCGTGACGGCGTCGTGCACATGAATGGCGCCTTTGGGGGTGCCGGTGGTGCCGCTGGTGAAGTGCAGCAGGGCCATTTCTTCGGCGCGGGTCGGGACGGTTTCGCGCGGCTGCGCGTCCCGCATCAGTTCGGCCAGATCCAGGGTTCCGGGGTCCGGCCGGCCCTCGGCGTCAATGAGCAGCACGAATTCCAGCTCCGGCAGTTCGTCACGTATCTGGGCAACCTTCCGCCGGTACAGCGCCCGTGTGGTGACCAGGGCGCGGCCGGATCCCAGATGGAGCCGCTGACGGACGGGCTCCGGGCCGAAGGCGGAAAACAGGGGGCAGAACACGCTGGCATTCTTGAGCGTTCCCAACACGGCGACATACAGCTCCGGGCTGCGGCCCATAAGCGAAAAGACCCGTTCGCCGCGGCCGATACCCAGCCGGTGCAGGACGCCGGCAAACCGTCCAGTCTGTTCCGCCAGCTCTGCGTAGCTCAGGGACCGGGCGGTACCGTCGGAGCGGATGAAACGCAGCGCTTCGTGGCCTGCCCGTTCTCCCGCGGCGTGGCGGTCCACCGCCTCGTACGCAATGTTGACGCCGCCGTCGGGCAGTCCGGCCAGCGCGTGCCGCGCCTCATCCCAGGAGAATGCGGCGCGGCTGGCATCGTAGTCCACCATATTCGGGCGGACGGCGAGGCCGCTGATGTCCTTGGGGATTGCGGGCCAGCGGGTCGATGGAGCGGTTCCGGCCGTCATGATTCAATCGGACTCCTCGCCGGGAAAGCTGCATAGAGTAGAAAGTCCCGTGGGCTTTACCCTGCGGTCCTAGCCCCGTTCCGGAGCCCGCCCCCCGGCACCGCGGGTACGGGCCGTCACAAACCGCGGAGCCACTAAACTGGACCCCATGACTGCCTCCAGCGCCCCTGCAGCAGATGCTGCCGCCGCCCGTGCCCGCCTGCTTGAACTCATCAAAGAACTCGCCGTGGTCCGCGGCAAGGTGATCCTGTCCAGCGGAGCCGAGGCCGACTACTACATTGATCTCCGCCGCATCACGCTGCACCACGAGGCGTCCAAGCTGGTAGGCCAGGTCATGCTCTCGCTAATCGACGAGGCCGGCATCGACTTTGAGTGCGCCGGCGGGCTCACCATGGGAGCCGATCCCGTGGGCACCGCCGTGATGCACGCCGCCGGGGACGCCGGGCGCAGCGTCGACGCGTTCGTTGTCCGCAAGGCGCAGAAATCCTACGGCATGGGCCGACAAGTGGAAGGGCCCTCGGTGGAGGGCCGCAAAGTCCTGGTGCTTGAGGACACGTCCACCACCGGCGGCTCCGCGCTGACCGCCGTCGAGGGTGTCCGCAAGGCCGGCGGCAACGTTGTGGCTGTCGCCGTGATCGTGGACCGCGACACCGGTGCGAAGGAAAAGATCGAGGCCGAGACCGGTGTTCCCTACCTGTTCGCCTTCGGTAAGGATGAACTCGGCCTGAGCTAGGAGTATGGCGGCAGCGTATCGGCACGATTCAGCCGGAAGCTAATTCGGCTTGGATGGCCGCAAGGCGTGACCCTACAATTTGTGTAGCTCAATTACAAGTCACGCACCTGGAGAGAACGCGCCATGCTCCCGTCCAACCCAGTACCCACCACCGTGGACCAGATCCAGAACCTCATTCTGGAGAGTGCCGATTTCGAGGACTTCCTCAACGAATTGGCGCGCTTTTCCGCGCACCAGATGGCGGGCGACGGCGATGACGCACTCTGCGGCATCACATTGCTCCGGGACCGCAAGGCTGCCACCATCGGCTGGAGCAGCGATTCGGCGCGCGAGGTGGACGAGATCCAGTACAGGCTTTCGCAGGGACCCTGCCTGACTGCAGCGCAGGAGGAACGCGAGGTTCACGTCCCGGATCTCTTCGAAGAGGACCGGTGGGGTCCCGACTACGCCAACGCCGTCGCCTCCCACGGGCTGCGGTCGGTGCTGTCGCTGCCCTTCACCCTGCAGGGCGATGCGAAGGCTGCCCTGAACCTCTACTCGGATGTTCCGCGGAAGTTTGATGAAAGGGCGGCGGCGCGAGCCCGGGAGTACACCCGGGAAATCTCGCAGGCCCTCCGGCTGGCCGTCAGGTTCTCGCTGCACACGGACAGTGCCACGAACCTCCGTGCCACGCTGGAATCAAGGACCACCATCGACATCGCCATAGGCATTGTCATGGCGCAGAACCGCTGCAGCCAGGAGGCGGCGGTGCAGATCCTGACTGATGCGTCCAGCAACAGCAACGTCAAGCTGCGGGACATCGCCAAGTCGCTGGTGGATTCCGTAGGCGGGGCGGGCACGCGGACCCACTTCGAGGAGCCCGGCCAGGGCCAGGACCGCGGACAGGGCCGAAGCCAGGCCGGGTAGAAGGGCACTGCCAAGCAGGGCCTGGAAACAGGGCCGAACAGTCGCACGGGCAGCGTCCCTGCCCTGAAGTTCGGGCTTGTGGTGCCGCCCGGCGGAGGATACGCTGTCCAGGGTTGAGCCGTCGGCCATAGACACCCTTTTTTGGAGTACCTATGGACCGCAAACTTCACGCCCTCGTTAAACTGGACGTCGTCGCCGACGTTGTTCGGATCGAAGTCCGGGGCAGCCTCAACCAGGAATCCCGACCCGCCCTGGTGCATGTTATCCGGCGCATCCGCCGCATGGGCATCACTGCCCACATCCGGGTGGATCTCTCCCAGGCCGCATTCGTTGAATCGCCCGCGTTGGTGGGGCTCCGCAACGACCTCAACGCGATCGACGGCGTGGCCCCCGACGGCGACGGCTCCGGCGCCTCAGGCGTTTCGCTCGAATTCATGCCGCGGCCGGACTCCTTGGCCCTTGACGCCGGACCCGGTTCGAAAACCTTGGAAATCACCGGCGAATTCGCGGCCTCCATCGATCCTTCGGGATGCGGACCCCTGGCCCAGTATTCCGACGACGAGCTCCTGGCAGCCAGCGACTCCGTCTTCGGTCTCCTGGACGATCCCGCCGCGATTTCCGGTACGGAGCTGCTGGCGCAGTACGACGCGATCGGGATGGAGCTTTCACGGCGGGAAAGCGCCGTAGCTGGCCGGAACAACTCAACGGACGAACTGGCGGCGCGTCCGGCCGAGCCCGTGATCTAGCTGGTTTCGCGGGTTTCATTTACGGGTTCCGCTGTGGCTACGGTAGAGGTGTGCCGCGTGTCCAGGACCCATCACAGTCTGAGGGCGGCCCCGGATCAGCCGAGGGCCGCCTCCTCAAGCATGCCGCCGAACTCAAGCGCTTTTCCCGGCGCAATTTCCTGATGGGGACGGGCGCGGCGTCGCTGCTGGCCGCGGATATGTTCTTCACCAGGTACGTCCAGGCGGAACGCCGTACCAACAAAATCTTGACTGTTGGCGATGATTTTGCCGAGAGCTACTACCCGCACTCAAGCTGGATCCTGTTTCCAGGTTATAAAACCAGCTGGGAGGAAGCACAGTGGATCCTCAACTCCCTGCGCGGAGCCCTGCGCCAGCGCGGCCAGCTTGCCGCCGTCGGCTATTCCAACGAGGGGCTGGACATTGACCAGATTGTGATCGCGGTCATTGGATACGTCCGCGCCAAAAAGCTGACCAGCCTGTACTTCTACGGCCACAGCTTCGGCGGCATGGTGGCCACCCAGGTCGCTGCCCGCCTGCGCGAACTGCACGGCGTGGAGGTTGAATTCATCCTCTTGGACTCCAGCCCGTACAGCAAGTTCGATGTCCTGGACCAAAGCTGGTTCGAAGGCGTAGTGGTTCTCTACGAGGGCGGCTTCCGGGTTCCCACTGTGCTCCGCGGCGGGTATGAGCTGGGCGAGCGCATCGTGCACAAGGACGAACGGTCCTGGCGGCAGGTGCTGGACCAAAGCCTGGAGCAGTTGTCGCCGATCGCCCCGTCCAGCGTGCTGATCCAGTCCGAATCCGCCTACATCTACCACTTTGACGCCACCCGGTTCGCCGGCATGCTGGGCGGGACCAGGATGGCCTTCATCGGTAACCCCCGTGATGGCACCGTGAACTACGAGACGGCCCGCCAGTCGTGGGCACAGACGTTTGCCGCCAACATGGTGTCCAATGACCGCCGCACCGAGGACGCCCTGCCCGCGCATGCCAGCCCGCAGTGGAACCCGTTCGTCTACCGGCCCATCATCGAGGAACTGCAGGATGAGATCTTCCCGCTGCCTTCCGGCGGGCACAGGATGACCGCGTTCTGAGCCGGCCCGCCAGGTCCGGGCCTAGATCTGGCTCTTGAGGTCTGCCACCGAGTTCAGGATCTGGTTGGGCCGGAACGGATAGGCGGCAATGTCGTCCTTGTGGGTGATTCCGCTGAGGACCAGCACCGTGTGCAGCCCGGCCTCCATGCCGGCGATGATGTCGGTGTCCATCCGGTCGCCGATCATGGCGGTGGTCTCGGAATGGGCGTCGATCTGGTTCATGGCCGAACGGAACATCATGGGGTTCGGCTTGCCCACAATGTAGGGCTCACGGCCGGTGGCTTTGGTAATCAGCGCCGCGATGGCTCCGGTGGCGGGCATGGGGCCGTCTTTGGACGGGCCCGTGGCATCCGGGTTGGTGGCGATGAAGCGGGCGCCTGCCAGGATTAGCCGGATGGCCATCGTGATGGCCTCGAAGGAGTAGGTGCGTGTCTCGCCAAGCACCACAAAGTCCGGGTTCTGGTCGGTGAGGATGAAGCCGGCCTCGTGCAGCGCCGTCGTAAGCCCTGCCTCGCCGATAGTGTAGGCGCGGTTCCCGGAATCCGAGCCGCGCACCTGGTCCTTGAGGAACTGGGCGGTGGCCAGGGCCGAAGTCCAGATGTTCTCCTCGGGGATCTCCAGGCCGGAGGAACGCAGGCGCGCGGCCAGGTCGCGGGGCGTGAAGATGGAGTTGTTGGTGAGCACCAGGAAACGCTTGGAGGTGTCCACCCAGCGCTGGATCAGTTCAGCGGCGCCCGGGATCGGCTGGTTTTCGTGGACCAGGACGCCGTCCATGTCAGTCAGCCAGCATTCGATTTCCTGGCCGCTTCGGTAAACCGCTGCTGATGAACGTACTTCGTCTGACTCTGCCATGCTGATCCTCCAACGCTGATGTGCCGGTTCCGGCTCCCAGTCTGTCATTTTTCGGACGGCGGAACATCCGGTGGCCGGGAATGACGGACAAGCCGCGGCGTTCCGGGACGGTGCCGTTCCGTTAGGCTCGTAGCTGGCACCAGGTGCCAGCGGCCACGGATTGGGGGATATCCGCGGCGGTTTGTTGTGCCGGCATGCGCCGGCAGATCCCCGCCGCCGGACATCAGCAGGCATCCAGGGAACCGCAGGATGCCCGCAAGCACCTGAAAGGGCCCACCATGAGCAACAACTACAGTGCACCGCCGCCCGGAGAAAACCGGGCCGGAGATACTGAGAGCTACCCTGAGGTGCCCCGCCCGCCGCAGGGCCGGCAGGCTCCTCCTTACCCGCCGCAGCAGTTCCAGCAGCACCCATACGCGGCCCAGCCCCACACGGCCCAGCCCCAGCGCAACAACAAGAACCTGATCATTGTGCTGGCCGCCGTTGCCGCCGCCGTCATCGTTGCGCTGGTCGCCGTTTTCGTCTGGGTCATTCCGGCGTTCAGCAAGCCGCAGGCGGAAGGGAATCCTGCGCCTGCGGCAACGTCATCCGAAGCCGCGTCATCGGAGGCGGCCGGGGAGAGCCCTGCCCCCGAGGAATCCGCGGCGCCGTCGGCTGATCCCGGCTCGGACGGGATGCCCGCCGGGGCCTTCCCGCTTCCGGCAGGGTGGGCTGAACTGCAGGGTCCCGCCAAGATTCCGGCCGACGACGACCCGCTGTACAACCGGTTTGTCACCGGGGAATCCTCGTTCTCCTACCTGTCCGCCTGGAGCAGCGACGACACGTTCGGGATCACCAAGGATCCGTCCACCGGCGCCCCCATGCAGCAGGTCGCCAAGGGCACCGAAGAGCGTGACGGTGACGGCATTTCCACGGCCTTCGCCTTCTTCGCAGAGGCGGAGGAAGGCAAGTACGGCAAGGAACCCGCGAAGGTCCAGGCAGCGATCAAGGACATCGAGGCAAAGCTCAAGGCCATCCCCGCCGCTGAACTGCCGCAGCATCTCGTCGGCCACAAGTGCGCCGGCGGCTTTGAGGCGTCGACGCCGGAAATCCGGGAGTTCCGCCGTGCGGCCGCTGTCGTGGTCGGCTTCACGTGCACCAATGCCGGGGGCGACGCCATCCGGGCCGTCAACCTGTTTACCGTGACACCGTGGGGCACGCCGCAGATGGTTGGCGTCAGCGGACACGAAAGCTACTGGAGCGCCAACCCGGAGGCCCTGGAAAAGATCGGCAACTCGTACCGGGCGAACCGCTGGAAGCTGGACGGCTAGCCGGTCCGGTGTCCGTCCCGGCCGGGGCACTGCGGCCACCGGCCGGGTTGGACGCCGCTAAAGTTGAGGGGTGACTGACCACCCCCAGACCCCAGCCCTGCCCGTTCCTCCACCCGGGGAGGAACCGGAACCCAAGGCGGAGGTCGGCGTCGGGCCCTGGGAAGGCGAGTTTCCCGAGGGTGAGCACTGGGACCCGGACCTCCTGGCCGACGGGGACCGCCGGAACGTGGTGGACAAGTACCGCTACTGGAAGCACGAGGCCATCGTGGCGGACCTCGACTCGAAGCGCCACGACTTCCACATCGCCATCGAAAACTGGCAGCACGACCTCAACATCGGCACCGTCGTGCGCACCGCCAACGCCTTCCTCGCCAAGGAAGTGCACATCATTGGGCGACGCCGGTGGAATCGCCGCGGAGCCATGGTCACCGACCGCTACCAGCACGTCCGCCACCACCCCACGGTTGAGGACTTTGTGGCGTGGGCGCAGGGGGAGGGGCTGGCCATCATCGGCATCGACATCTTCCCCGATTCCGTGCCCCTGGAAACCTACGACCTCCCGAAAAACTGCGTCCTGGTGTTCGGCCAGGAAGGCCCGGGCCTGACTCCGGAAGTCCACGAGGCGGCCGTGGACACCTTGTCGATCGAACAGTTCGGCTCCACCCGGTCCATCAACGCGGCGTCCGCTGCGGCCATCGCCATGCACGCCTGGATCCGCCGGCACGTGTTCAGCCAGCACGTCTAAAACCCCGCCGAGTTGGCACTTCGCGGCAATGCCGGCGAGGCAAGGACTGCCGCGTACTGCCACTTCGGGCGCGCGCAGCGCAAAGTGTTACCCGGCCAGTGACCCGAAACACTGCCCCCGCGCAGAAATGGCTAGGATGGGTGCTAGCCGACGAGGTTCACTCCAGGGTCAACACAACCCGTAGACGAAATTCACTTTAGGAGTCAGCATGCCCATTGCAACCCCAGAGATCTACTCCGAGATGATCGACCGCGCAAAGGCGGGCGGCTTTGCTTTCCCGGCAGTCAACGTCACGTCCTCGCAGACGCTGAACGCGGCCCTGCGCGGCTTCGCCGAGGCAGAGTCCGACGGCATCGTCCAGGTTTCCACCGGCGGCGCAGCCTACTGGTCAGGCGCCTCGACCAAGGACATGGTTGCCGGCTCCCTGGGCTTCGCGGCATTCGCCCGCGAAGTAGCCAAGAACTACGGCGTCAACATCGCGCTGCACACGGACCACTGCCCCAAGGACAAGCTGGACGGCTTTGTCCTGCCGCTGCTGGCCGCTTCGGAGGCCGAGGTTAAGGCCGGACGCAACCCGATCTTCAACTCGCACATGTGGGACGGCTCCGCCGAGACCCTGCAGGAAAACCTGCGCATCGCCCGTGAACTCCTGGAGCGCACCGCCGCTGCCAAGATGATCCTCGAGGTCGAGATCGGCACGGTCGGCGGCGAAGAAGACGGCGTCGAAAACGAGATCAACGAGAAGCTCTACACCACGGTGGAAGACGCCCTGGTCACCATCGAGGCCCTCGGCGCCGGCGAGAACGGCCGCTACATCACCGCCCTGACCTTCGGCAACGTGCACGGCGTGTACAAGCCCGGCGGCGTGAAGCTGCGCCCGGAGATCCTCAAGGACATCCAGGCCCAGGTCGGCGCAAAGATCGGCAAGGAAAGCCCGTTCGACCTGGTCTTCCACGGCGGCTCCGGCTCTTCGGACCAGGAAATCGCGGACGCCGTTTCCTACGGCACCATCAAGATGAACATCGACACCGACACCCAGTACGCCTACACGCGTCCCGTGGCGGACCACATGTTCAAGAACTACGACGGCGTGCTGAAGGTTGACGGCGAGGTAGGCAACAAGAAGACCTACGACCCGCGCGTCTGGGGCGCCTCCGCTGAAGCCGGACTGGCTGCCCGCGTGGTTGAGGCCACCAAGCAGCTCGGCTCGGCCGGAAAGACGTTCTAATCATGTCCGACGAGTTCCGCAGGAACCTGATGGGCCCGGAGCCCACGCTCCTGCCCGCGGAGTCCGAGATCTACCAGCACCTGGCTCTCGGCCAGGAGGCACTGGATCTTGTGGCGAAGCACCCCACGTCCTCGCTTCTGTGGGCCATCCTGGCCGAGGAAGCCTGGAATGAGGGCCGGATTGTCGATTCCTATGCCTACGCCCGCGTTGGCTACCACCGGGGCCTGGATTCGCTGCGGCGCAACGGCTGGCGCGGCGTGGGACCCATCCCGTGGGAACACGAGCCCAACCGCGGCTTCCTGCGCGCCCTGTACGCGCTGGGCCGTGCATCGTCGGCCATCGGCGAGGCAGAGGAACCGGAGCGCATTGAGAAGTTCCTCAATGACTCCGATCCCACCGCCAAGGCGGCCATCGAAGGCACGTAACTGGGTTAACGACGGCGGCTCCCCACCTTTCCGGGTGGGGAGCCGCCGTCGTATGTGCTTCAGTGCGGTTAGTTAGCCTTGGTGAGGCCGGTGCGGGCCATGGCGTCTGCGTACACAACGTGCATTTCGTCGAGGTACTGCTGCTGGCGCGCCTCGGTTCCGGCGAAGGCGCGGCCGCTGAGTGAGCGGACCTTGTAGGTCTTCAGGCCCCGGCGCCACAGCAGCGGCACTTCGGTCTTCAGGAGCAGCTGGGCCAGGCGGTTGGCTTCGGTACCGTGGGCCACGATCACGGAGGCACGGGGAACCAGCGCGAGGAACTTCAGCAGCGGCTTGAGGCCGGCCGAAATCTGGTCCGGCGTGAACTTGCCGTTGGGTTCGCCGGGGATGTGCCACGGGTGGACGTTCCAGGGCATGACGAACTCGGGGCGCAGGCCCAGCTTCCACTGCACGCCGAGCATGCGGGTGGCAGCTTCGCTGTCGCCGGCGGTGATGAAACCGGATTCATCGGCGGTGCCGATGTTGGAGTACAGGCTGATGATGCGGCACTCGTCGACGTCGTGCATCGGGTCCACGTAGGGGACCACAGTGTCCGGCTTGAGGCTCTGGAAGGTATCGCACAGCTCATTGACAACTGCGACGTTGGGTTCGTAACGGCGGCTCAGAAGCTGCTCGCGGAAAGATTCAGTAGCCAGGGCTGTCATGTATTGCTGTGTCTCCTGCGGGATCGGTGACGCTGCCACATCGGATGCGGGCAGGCCAATTAGCGGCACGCCAGATACGGTGTGGTGTGAAAATGTGGTGAGTGGACCGATTCCTGATCGATCCTTATCAGTCTATCAAGCCCGGCGAAATGCCGGGCCGGCCGTCATCGGCAGACCCGGCATTCAGGTGCACGAGGTGAGGGAGATTACCCTAGGCCGTCACCACAGCCGCTTGGTGGCGCGGCGTGCACCTTCGCCCAGGGACTCCAGTTTGGCCACGGCAATCTGCGGGTGGACGCGGCGCCCAGCCCGCAGTCGGTGGACGCTATGACGTTCTCGCGCCCCACCAGCTCCGCGAACTTGACGATCCTGTCCGCCACCAGGTCCGGGTGCTCCACCACGTTGGTGGCGTGCGAGACGACGCCCGGGATGATGACCTTGCCTTCGGGGAGCCTGGTGTCCTCCCAGACCCGCCACTCATGTTCGTGCCGGACGTTGGCAGCTTCGAAGGAGTAGGCTCCGGCGTTGACCTGAAGCACCGAGCCGATGATGTCCGCGAAGGGGATGTCGGTGGTGTGCGGGCCGTGCCAGGAGCCCCAGCACACGTGCAGGCGGATCTGGTCCTGGGGGAGGTCCCGGAGTGCCCAGTTCGTGGCCTCGACGCGAAGCTGGATGAACTTCAGGTAGTCCGCCAGGCTCGGCTCGGGATTGATCTGGTCCCAGCTTTCAGCAAGCGAGGGATCATCCAGCTGCACGGTGAGGCCGGCGTCGATGATTGCCTTGTATTCCTCACGCATGGCGTCGGCGCAGGCATAGACGAGCTCTTCGTCGGAAGCGTAGTACTCGTTGGCCACCCGGGCGCAGGAGCCGGGGGAGAGGGACGCCACGAAACCCTCGGCCAGCCCGGCAGCGGCCAGGCCAGTCTTCAGGTTGGTGATGTCCGGCGCCACCAGGTCGTGCCCTGTGTAGGTCAGGGGACCGGCGATCTTGGGCTGGGCGACGCTTTTGCGGTGCGCCAGGATCCCGGACGAGGGGTCGTTATAGGCGTCGTTGAACTTCTGCCTGTCCCGACGGTCCGGGAAGGACGTGAGCACGATATTGCCGGGCGAGGAACGGTGCACTTCGGCGTCGGCCCAGCGGTCAACGTTCGTGGGCTCCAGCCCGCCGAGCCGGGAGAAGGAATAGTTCCACCAGGCGCCGTAGTCCACGGAGCTGGCCATGGCGTGGCCGTACTCCCCGTCATTGGGGATGTCGATGCCCACGTCCTTCTGCCGCTGGACTACGTCCACCACCGAGGTTTCCAGGGTTGCTGCGGCGTCAACGATCCAGGTCTCTCGGCCGCTCGGGATGGGTCACTCTTAATTCCATTCAAGGAAGATTCCGCAACTCCCTGACCTGGGGTGAAGCTGGTGTGAAGCCGCCCCGGTGAGGGGCTAAAGCGGTGCTTGCCACTCATATCGGCTAAACTTGGGTGGTAAGAGCCCCGGAACTCTTGCGTTGTGCGTGACGGCCAGTTGGCCGGACAGGTACGGCAGTGGAATTCGGGGCATTCTCATGAACGGCGTTGTACCTGGCTGGCCACTTCGGTGAACCGGCTGCGGTCCGGCCCGAACGAATGGGGGAGGATCCCATGCCAGCAATCGTGATCGTCGGAGCCCAGTGGGGCGACGAAGGCAAAGGTAAAGCCACTGACCTGCTTGGCGGCCGCGTCGACTACGTGGTCAAGCCGAACGGCGGCAACAACGCCGGGCACACCGTCGTCGTGGGCGGTGAGAAGTATGAGCTCAAGCTCCTTCCTGCCGGCATCCTGAGCCCGAACGCGGTTCCGATCATCGGCAACGGCTGCGTGGTGAACCTCGAAGCACTGTTCCAGGAAATTGACGGCCTGGAGGCCCGCGGTGCGGACACCTCCAAGCTTCGCGTCTCCGCCAACGCCCACCTTGTGGCGCCCTACCACCAGGTGCTGGACAAGGTCACCGAGCGCTTCCTCGGCAGCCGTGCCATCGGCACCACCGGCCGCGGCATCGGCCCGGCCTATATGGACAAGGTGGCCCGCCTGGGCATCCGCGTGCAGGACGTTTTCGACGCTTCGATCCTGCGCCAGAAGGTCGAAGGATCGCTGCGCCAGAAAAACGAACTCCTCGTCAAGGTCTACAACCGCCGCGACATCGAGGTGGACGAGATCGTGGACTACTTCCTGTCCTTCGCCGAGCGTCTCCGCCCGCTGGTCATCGACAGCACCTATGTCCTGAACACGGCACTGGACGAGGGCAAGGTGGTCCTTATGGAGGGCGGCCAGGCCACCTTCCTGGACGTGGACCACGGCACGTACCCGTTCGTGACCTCCTCCAACCCGACTGCCGGCGGCGCGTCGGTGGGCTCCGGCATCGGCCCCACCCGCATCTCGCGCTCCATAGGCATCATCAAGGCCTACACCACGCGAGTGGGCGCCGGACCGTTCCCCACGGAACTCTTCGATGAGATGGGCATGTACCTGCAGAAGACCGGCGGCGAGTTCGGCGTCAACACAGGCCGCCCCCGCCGCTGCGGCTGGTACGACGCCGTGCTGGCGCGCCACGCCTCACGCGTCAACGGCTTCACGGACTACTTCGTCACCAAGCTGGACGTGCTGACCGGCATCGAGCAGATCCCGGTCTGCGTGGCCTACGACGTGGACGGCGTGCGGCACGACGAAATGCCCATGACCCAGACCGAGTTCCACCACGCCAAGCCGATCTTCGAGTACTTCGAGGGCTGGACCGAGGACATCACCGGCGCGCGCACCCTGGAGGACCTCCCGGAGAACGCCAAGAACTACGTGCTGGCCCTCGAGAAGCTGTCCGGCACGCGGTTCTCGGCGATCGGCGTCGGCCCGGACCGTGACCAGACCATCGTGGTCAACGATTTGATCAACGACTAACGGTTCAGGACTGACGGGCACGTACTGACGTTCGACGACGGCGGCGGCTCACCTTGAAAGGTGGGCCGCCGCCGTCGCGGTTAATGCTGAATGGATACCGTCTGGTCGGGGGACTGCCTGCTGCGGGTCTGCAGCAGGTGCTGCTGCAGTTTCGCCTCGGCATCGCGGCGGCGGCGGGCCTGCTCGCGCATGGCCCGCGTTGCGGCGGAACCCTGGGAATTGATCAGCCCGGTCACATGTTTGGGGGTCGCTGCCGGACCGGCGGCAGGGACGGCCATCACTTCCTCGCTCATGCCCGTATCCTCACATTCCTGCCTGCCGCACGTAACCCCCGCGGGCGGAGCGTTACAGGATCGGGATCTGCACGGCGGCCCTGGCGCCGGTACGTAGTGGTGCGCATGAGACAGGTGATAGCGGGTGTGATTCGGGTACCGGCCACTCGTGACCGGTCGGTCAGCCCTCCCTATGTTGGATCCACCGGCACTGCGCTGGGAGTAGGGCTCCCACAGGCAAGTCGTCGGCCGCTAACGGGAGGGGATGGGCGTCATGGGTCTCAGCTTGAAGTCAGGTAAGAACAAAACCGGTCCGGAGCCAGGGCTGCCGGAGCGGACCGCAGCACTCGAACAGGGGCCGCGTCGGTACCGTGCCCGGATCAACCGGGCCCCGGTCCTCGACCCCACGCGGGTGCAGGAGCTCGCCGGGAACATCCACGCCCAAAGCCGGCTTCTTGAATTCCTTAACCTTTTCCTGGTCCTGCTGCCCTCCAGGGTCAACAATGTGGCAGGTGCCTTGGCCAGCGGAGACCCTCAGGCCGCGAGCGCGGCCGCCCAGAGCCTTGCATCGTCCGCCGCGATGGCCGGAGCAGCCCGGCTGGAACTCGTTGCCCTGCTCGTCGACAGCGATCTCCGCATTGGTCGGATGGACCGGGCCCGCGAGACCGGCCGGCGCCTCGGACCGGACGCCGCCGAGCTGGCATCAGCCCTGTCCCGGCTGCTGACAGGCCGCTGACGGGCCGCTGGCAGCAATCCGGAGATGCCCGGAATGCTGGTGCTGCCCACGCAGCGGACCCTATTCGAAGCGTGTGGCCGTCACCGCTGTGTTGCCGCGGATGAGGCTGAATGTCGCGATGACCGCTCCGAGGGCCAGGACCAGGCTGAGGCCCAAGGCCAGGAAATACTCGGGCGCAGGCCACGTCACCCGGTACGTGTCGTCAATGAAGGCCACCATGAGCCAGGCCACGAGGAACCCCAGGCCGACCGAGAGAAGCACCACGGTCAGGAGCGGGACGGCCGCCTCACGCGTGATGATCCGGCGAAGGACCGAGACGGGCATCCCCATCAGCCGCATCAGGCCGAGGACTCTCTTCCGGTCCAGGATGGCGGAGGCGGTGGCGACGGCCAGGGACAGCCCGGCTATGGCGATTGCGACAAACATGCCGAGGTAGGCGAGCGCCGCCAGGCCCTGGATCAGGCGCGTGGAGGACTGCGGCTGGAGGTCCAGCCGGGCAGTGGCCGGGATGGCCGTGACGGCTGAACCGTTCAATGCCGTGCGGGCGCGGTCCATGGCTTCGGGGGTCCCGTCGGTGCCGAGCACAATCACCACCGGGATTAGTCCATCCAGGTTGGCGGCCGGCGCTGGGGTCAGTGCCACTGGCTGCGTCGTCCAGTACTGGAGGAACGACGTATCGACGGCGACTGTTTCTGTTGCCGGGATGTCCTCGAACCCAAGGCCGGGAGCGTCCGCGGCGCGAAGGTAGATTTCCGGGCCGGCATCCCGTTCGGAGAGGGCTGCCGGACCGTAGCCGATGGTGGCGTTCCGGATTCCCGGCAGTTCCCCGGCTGCGCGGACGGCGTCCGCGACCTGGTCAGGGGTGTGTCCGGCGGCCACGGTCGCGTGGAGGCTGGTGGGCTGGAGGAGGCCGGGCCGGGCAGGAGGCGCCTGCGTTGATTCGACGATGCTGGATCCTCCGGCGAACACGGACACGACGAACACGGCGATCACCAGCCCGGATACGGAACGGAAAGTCGCCACCGGAGTCTTTTGGATCCGGCTGGCGGCAATGACTCCCGCAGCGCTCCGTGCCCGGCGCAGCCCCAGCCGGCTCACCAGCCGGGTAAGCCACGGGCCGATGACCACGATGCCGACGAGGACCAGCACGAAGCCGCCGATAAGGAGCGGGGACTCCAACCACGGCAGCCGGACCGCCATGACCCGGATCATCAGTACAGCCGTGATCATGGCGGCCAGGCCGGCCAGCAAGGGAACGCTCCGCCATATGGTGGGGGTCTTTTCGTGCACAGCCCTCGTCACGCCCAAGGGGCCGATGCCTGCATGGGCAGTGCGGTGCGCGGCGACGAGCGCCGAGGCGGTGACCACCACGGCGACGACGGCGGCGGTCGCCGCCCAGCCGGTGGTCAGGTCCGCGGCGAACATCCTGCTGCCGTTGACCGGTATCTGTGCGGCAGCCGGCCGCAGGACGGCGGCCAGCACGACGCCGAGGACTGCCCCGATGAGGCTGGGGACAGCGGTTTCGACGGCGGCGATCCCTGAGATTGCCTGCGGGGAAGCGCCAATGAGTCGCAGGGTCGCGAACCGTTCCCGGCGCTGGGCAGCACCCAGGCCGGTGACAATGCTGATCAGGAGCAGAACAGGGAAGAACACCGCGATGGCCCCGATGGATAGCACGGTGTTGTAAGCGGCCGCGCTGCCACCGTAGGGGTTGGTCGTGAAGTCTGACACCAGGAAAGCCCTGCCGTTCTGGCGGAGGTCGGCTTCCGCTGCTCCCGTGACGATGACCAGGGAATCAGGTCCCGGCAAGGCAGCATCGTCGATCGTGCCGGCGAACGTCCCGAAACGGTCGCCAAGCTCGTCCCGGGGAGTTGACTCGATCAGACGCTGCAGTGCCGGGGATGCAAAGTAGCTCCCCGGTTCCGGAGGGCTGCCGATGCCGGGGATCTTGACGGTGGTCGCCTCGAGGGCCGCGACGTCGCGGCGGTTGATCAGCCGGTCGCGGAAGACCTCCGCCGCGTTCGCCTCCATAAGCACCGTGTCCGCGGTCAGCGGCACCGGCGTCGCGGGCGCCGAAGCGGTCGGATCGTCCGTCAGGGGAGCGGCCACGGAAGGCAGGCCGGTTTCGCGCAGCCAGGCGCCGCGGTCATCACGTGCGCTCAGCCCGTTGGCGCCGCCCCAGAGCAACAGCAGCAGGCAGACTCCGACGGCGACCCCTCCGGCGATTCCGGCGACCCTGCCGTAGGCGGACCGGCTGCCGACGACTGCCAGTTTGAGCAATCCGGGATTCACGCCGTCACCCGGTATCCCGCACCGATACCGCCGTCCCGCACGATGACCTCCCGGTCCGCATAAGCGGCGGTACGGGCATCGTGGGTGATCATCACCACGGTGGTGCCCGCTTCACGGACAAGCTCGAGCATAAGAGTCAGCACGTTTTCGGAAGCGAGGGAATCCAGCGAACCCGTGGGCTCATCGGCGAACAACACGGCAGGGGATGTCACCATGGCGCGGGCAACGGCGACGCGCTGGGCCTGGCCTCCGGACAGCTCGCCGGGCAGCCTGGCGGCCATCCCGTCCAGGCCGAGGCGCTCCAGCAGTTCCGTGGACCGGCGCAGCGCCTCCGGCCGCCGGGTCCCGGCCAGCAGGAGCGGGAGGCTGACGTTGTCCGCCGCAGTGAGCTCCGGCAGCAGCTGGCCGAACTGAAACACGAACCCGAAATCGGTCAGCCGCAGCCGGGTCCGTTTCGGCTCCCCGAGGGCGCTGGTCTCCATCGGTGACCGACCGGAGGGACGGTAGGTCACCGAACCGCCGTCGGGGACAAGGACACCGGCCAGGCAGTGCAGCAGCGTGGATTTGCCGGACCCTGAGGGGCCCATGACGGCGAGCACTTCGCCGCGCTGGACGTCGAGGTCGATTCCGCGTAGGGCCTTGGTCTGCCCGAAGGAGTGGTGCAGGCCGCGGGCACTGAGAATAGGTGACGCGGTGCCAGTCGTGCTCATGTGCTCTGGAGCTCCTTCTTGAGTTGGGCCAGGCGGGCGCCCGTGAGGTCGATCCAGCGCAGATCGGCTTCGATGTGGAACAGGCCGTGGTCGCACATCAGGACCTGAAGCAGGTCCGCGTCCTTTTTCAGGCGGGTCAGCTCACGCATGCGGGCCATGTGTTCGCTGCGCTGCACATCGAGCAGCCGGTCGGCGTCGTCTTCGAGCAGTAAGGCGATCACGGTCTTGGCAAACAGGTTGCTTTGGAGGGACTCCGAGGGAACGTCGGGCGTGAACAGCCACTCGTGCACCTTGACCTGGCCGGCGGCAGTGATTTCGTACTTCTTCCGGTCCGGTCCGGCGCCAGTCTCCCCGCCCAGGGCGTTGATCAGTTCGTCGCGAACCATGCGGGCGAGGGTGGAATACACCTGCCCAAAGGCCAGGGCCTTCCCGGTTCCGAAGTAGCGGTCGTAGGAATGCTTGAGATCGTAGCCGTAGCTGGGCTGGCGGCTGAGGAGGCCCAGCAGCGTGAGGGATTTGTTCACACGTCCATCTATACACTGAGTGCATACCTGAATGCCGGCATCCGATGAGGCAGTTCCGGCCGTGTCGCAGGCGGGCTAGTCCGCGCCTGATCCGGCGCCCGAACGGGGCCGGAACAGGGGCTGAAAACTCTTTTGAAAGTTTTTTGGATTCCGCGTAACCCTGGCGGCCCTCGTGACGATTACCACTATGAAAGCGCCGGGTTCGAAGTTGTCCCCCATCAGGTTCGTACCCGGCGCTTGACTGCAAATAGAGAGCCGGGCTGGAACTGCCCCCCATCATGTTCCAGCCCGGCCCTTTTTTGTCCGAAGCCGGTTCAGCAGCAAGCCGGCCCAGGAGTGCGCGGTTTCCGGCGGTTTTCCTTGGGTTACCCGGGGTAAAGTTACGGAGCGGGACACAGCCCGGCCGCCACATCATGGCCATACAATGATGTAGCCATCTCCCTTGAACGAAAGCCATCCGTCCGTGACCGAAGCACTGACCGACGCCTCATTGATGGCCCTCAAGGGGCGCGATGGCGAGTTGTTCAACCTGGTCTATCGGAGTTATGCGTCGCAGGTACTGGGATACCTGACCGCCCGGGGCGTCGAGGACCCGGAGGCCACCATGCAGGACGTCTTCCTGGCGGTCCTGCCCCGGATAGCCACAATCAGCGGCGGTGCCAGCGGGCTTAGGACGTTCCTGTTCTCGGTGGCCCATGCGCGGATGGTTGACGATCACCGAAGGCAAAGCCGGACGCCCCCGAAGCAGCCTTTCGAACCCGATCTTGACCGGCGGGAAGCCGCCTCGGCTGAAGCCGGGGCAATGCTGCTGGTGGCGCCGGGGGAGGTGCTGGAACTGCTTGACGTGCTGGGAGAGGACCAGAAGGAGGTCCTGACCCTCCGGATCATCGCAGATCTCACCGTTGAGCAAGTGGCCGAAATCATGGGGAAAAGCGCCGGAGCCGTAAAACAGCTTCAGCGACGTGCTTTGGACAGACTCCGTGAACATTCGGCCGTAAAGGACTACGTGGCGCCATGACAAACCGGGATGAGGTTTCTGCCGGGACCGTTGACAGGCTTCTGCTCGACAGTGGCCACACGGACCTGCCCGATCTGAGGGCCGCTCTCTTGTCCATAGCCTCGCTGGCGCAGATGCAGGTTCCCGCTCCGGGCCCGGAGCTCGCCGCCATGCTGGCCGGACCCCGGGATGAACTGATCCGGAAGCGGTGGCTGCGCCGGCACCGCCCCACGGTGGTGGGCCTTGCAGTCCTGACCGGCATGGGCCTCGGCGTCAGCGGTGTTGCCGCAACCAGCCAGGGAGCAGCCGAGGGCTCAGGGCGCTGGTCCATCCAAGAGCTGACGACGGACTGGGCCCCGGACTGGAAGCTTCCCGTCGGACCGGGTGCGTCGAACAAGGGCGGGCCCATGGCGTGGAAGTCGCCGCTCTTCCTGCAGCTTGACCAGGCGGCTCCGCCAGGTGCAGTCGAGCCCGTAGACCCGGTGACACCGTCCGAAGGCCGAGAGCCCTCGGACAACGAGGTGCCGGCGACAGCCCCCGGTTCGCCGGCATCTCCGGCCGCCAAAGCTCCCGGCAGGGCTCCCGGGGCCGATGCCGCCAACGGCCAGGCCGGGAAGCCGGGCGGCGGGACGCCCGGCGGCAACGGGGGCGATGCCGCCTCGGAGGAACATTCCAGGCCGGTCGCCCCGCAAAAGACCGGCGCGCCCGCCGAAAAGGCCGCTAGCGAGCCGGAAGCAGACAGCATGGGGCATCACAGCGGCAAACCTCAGAAGGACGAATCCAGGGCGGTCTCAGTGGACTCGGCGCTGGGTTCCGCCGTCGAACCTGTCAACCGCTGGCTGAAGAAGTTCCGGCCGTAGCCCTGGCCGCCGCACCCTGCGTTCGGGCTCAGCAGGCTTGGCTAAGCCAGGACCTGCCGCTTGGAGGAGATGACACCGGTGTCGAAGCCGGCAAGGTGGAGTCCGCCGTGGAAGCGGGCGTGCTCGATCTTGACGCACCGGTCCATCACGACGTCGAGACCGGCGGCTTCCGCTTCCTTGGCGACGTCCTCATGCCACGAGCCCAGCTGCAGCCACAGCGTCTTGGCGCCGGCCGCGATGGCCTCATCCAGGACACCGGGCAGGTCATCGTGCTTGCGGAACACGTCCACGATGTCGGGGCTCTCCGGGAGGTCCGCCAGCGACGCATAGGTGGGCTGCCCCAGGATTTCCTTGACTACCGGGTTGACGAAGTACACCTTGTAGCGGGTGGAGGACTGCAGGTAGGTCGCCACGAAGTAACTGGCCCGCGAGGGCTTGTCCGAGGCGCCCACAATCGCGAGGGACTTCGCCTGCCGGAGCAGGTTCAGGCGATCAGGCGCTGAGGGGCTTTCCCAAGTGCGGTCTTCGACAGACATCAGTTCGCTCCGATCGTGCAGGTGTCGGCCTCGACAAGCTCGACCACCGGTGTAGACGCAGCGTCCAGCGCCTGGTCGAGGTCCCAGAGGATGTCCTCGAGGTCCTCGAGCCCGATCGAAATCCGCACCAGGTCTTCCGGTACTCCCGCAGACTCAAGCTGGGCCGGGCTCAGCTGCTGGTGGGTGGTGGAGCCGGGGTGGATCACGAGAGTACGGGAGTCGCCGACGTTGGCCAGGTGCGAGGCCAGCTGGAGTGCCTCGATGAATTTCTGCCCGGCTGCGCGGCCGCCCTTGACACCGAAGGAGAATACCGAGCCTGGACCCAGGGGCAGGTACTTCTGCGCCCGCTCGAAGTGCGGGTGCGACGGCAATCCGGAGAAGTTGACGTACGCCACGCGCTCGTCCGCTTCGAGCCATTCGGCCACGGCCTGGGCGTTCTTCAGGTGCTCGTCGAGGCGCTGCGGAAGGGTTTCCACGCCCTGCAGCAGCTGGAACGCGGACTGCGGAGAGAGTGCGGGGCCGATATCCCGCAGCTGCTCGCAGCGGAGCTTGGTCAGGAAGCCATACTCACCGAAGTTGCCCCACCAGGAGACGTTGCCGTAGGAGGCCACGGGCTCGGTCATGGTGGGGAACTTGCCGTTGCCCCAGTTGAACCGGCCGCTCTCGACGATCACGCCGCCGAGGGTGGTGCCGTGTCCGCCGAGGAACTTGGTGGCGGAGTGGATGACGATGTCCGCCCCGTGCTCGATCGGCCGCACCAGGTACGGCGTGCTCAAGGTGGCGTCGACGACCAACGGAATGCCGGCGTCGCGCGCCACCTTTGCCAGCCCCTCAAGGTCCTGGACTTCCGACGACGGGTTGGCCACCACCTCGACGAAGATCGCCTTGGTGTTCTCCCGGACCGCGGCGGCGTAGTCCGCCGGGTCGGTGCCGGGGACGAACGTGGTGTCCACCCCGAAGCGGCGCAACGTGACGTCGAGCTGGGTGACCGTGCCGCCGTACAGCTGGGAGGCCGCCACGATGTGGTCGCCTGCCTGGGTGAGCGCGGCAAAGGTGATGAACTCCGCGGCCATGCCCGACGACGTCGCAACGGCTCCGATGCCGCCCTCCAGGGAGGCAATGCGCTCTTCGAACGCCGCCACCGTGGGGTTGCCGATGCGCGAGTAGATGTTGCCGTACTTCTGCAGGGCGAAGAGGTTGGCGGCGTCCTGGGTGTCCTTGAAGACGAAGGACGTGGTCTGGTAGATCGGGACGGCCCGCGCGCCGTGCTCGGCGTCGGGTGTGCCGCCGGCGTGAAGGGCCCGGGTGCGGAAGCCGAACTTGCGGTCCGCCATTACGCGTTCACCAGCCCGGTGGTTTTTGACGCGTCGGCGGCCACGGGCGTGCCGGACAGGTCCAGTTCGGTGCCGTTCCTGCGGGCGAGGTCAGCCTCGAGTTCGCGGACGATCGGCAGGATGTCCTGGCCGAACGCGGCGACTTCCTCCTGGAAGTGCAGGTAGCCGGTAAGGAAAAGGTTTACGCCGATCTTCTTGTACTCCACGATCCGCTCGGCGATCTGTTCCGGGGTGCCGATCAGCTGGGTCTTGAAGCCGTCGTTGTACTGGACCAGGTCCTCGAAGCTTGAGTCGGCCCACATGCCCTTGCCGTCCTTGGTGGATGCTCCGGCTTCCTGGACGGCGGCGCGGAAACCTTCGACGGCGGGCTTGTGCGCCTTCTCCACGATTTCGCGGAGGGTGTCGCGGGCTTCCTTTTCGGAGTCGCGGGCAATGACGAAGCCGTTGAGGCCAAACCGCGGGGCCGGGAGCGAGCCGTCCGTGCCGCGGCCGCTTTCTCCTGCGGCGGCCACCACTCCCGCGATGTTCTCCTTGAAGCCTTCCAGGTCCTTGCCGTTGGAAAAGTACCAGTCGGCCACTCGGCCGGCGGTGGCCTGGGCCGCGGTGGAGTTGCCGCCGAAGAAGATCTCCGGGTGCGCGCGGCCCGGTACGTCCACCGGGGCCGGGTTCAGGGTGAAGTCGGTGATGTTGTAGTACTTGCCGGACTGGCTGTACTCCTGCTCGGTCCACAGGCCACGCAGGACCCTGATGAATTCCTCGGTGCGCACGTAGCGTTCGTCGTGTTCCAGCCACTCCAGGCCGAAGTTGGTGAACTCGTTCTTGAGCCAGCCGGAGACGATGTTGACGGCGGCACGGCCGTTGGAGATGTGGTCCGTGGTGATGATGTACTTGGCCAGCACGCCGGGGTGCCACATGCCGGGGTGGACGGCCGAAATGACCTTCAGCCGCTCCGTGGCCGCCAGCAGGGCCAGGCTGAAGGAGGTCGCCTCGTGCTGCTTGTCAGCGCCGTAGGAGGCGGCGTACCGGGTCTGGGTCAGGGCGTACTCGAAGCCGGAGTCCTCTGCGATCCGGGCCAGCTTCTTGTTGTAGTCGAAGTCCCAGCTGGTCCGCTGCTCGATGGTGGAGACCACCAGGCCGCCGGAAACGTTCGGCACCCAGTAGGCGAACTTGAGTGGTTCGGAAAGACGGGCAACGCTGCTGATGTCGTTCATGATTGTTCCTTTACTTCTGTCCGTTGAGGGGAGACTGCTTCTGCCCAATGAGGGAGGCGGCGTAGCCGGCCAGGGCTTCCTGGATGCCGGCTATCGCCGGCTCGTTCTGGAGTGAGGTGGTGTCGCCGAGGGTGGTTCCCTCGAAAAGCTGGGTGAGCAGGCGGCGCATGATCTTGCCACTGCGGGTCTTGGGTACGTCAGGAACGACGACGACGTCGCGCGGCTTGGCGATCGGCCCGATCGCCCTCGCGACGTGGTCTCGGAGTTCGGTGGCAACCTCCGCCGAAACCCCGCCCTTCAGCACAACGAACGCGACGATCGCGTGGCCGGTCTTCGGATCAGTCACCGGACAGACGCCGGCTTCCACCACGTCCGGGTGGGAGACGAGGGCTGATTCGATTTCGATGGTGGACAGCAGGTGGCCGGAGACGTTGAGGGTGTCATCCACCCGCCCCAGGATCCAGATGTCGCCGTCGTCGTCGTATTTGGCGCCGTCGCCGGCAAGGAACCAGCCCTGCTCCGCATACTTGCGCCAGTACGAATCGAAGTACCGCTGCGGGTTGCCCCAGACGGTGCGGGCAATCGCGGGTCCGGGGGAGTCAACCACGATGAATCCCTGGACGCCCGGCGGGACGGTGTTGCCGGCGTCGTCGACGATCCGGGTGCTGACGCCCGGCAGCGGGCGCGCCGCGCAGCCCGGCTTGAACTCGGTATCCGTCGGGGCGGGGGAGAGGATGGTGGCGCCGGTCTCGGACTGCCACCAGGTGTCCACCACCGGTGCGGTGCCTGCGCCGATGTTCTGCCGAAGCCAGCGCCAGGCTTCCGGGTTGACGGCTTCGCCCACGGTGCCGAGCATCCGGATGGAGGAGAGATCGTAGCTGTCCGGGACGCCGTCCGGGAACCAGCCCATGAACGAGCGGACCAGGGTGGGCGCGGTGTAGTACTGCGTCACGCCGTACCGTTCGATGATCTCGAAGTGCCGGCCCGGATGCGGCGTGTTCGGCGTGCCTTCGAAGATCACCTGGGTGGCGCCGTTGGAGAGCGGCCCGTAGATCTCGTAGGTGTGGGCGGTGACCCAGGCCAGGTCCGCGGTGCACCAGTGGACGTCCTGGTCCCGGAGTGCCGGGTCCGGGTTGCTGAAGAGGTACTCGAAGCTCCACGATGCCTGCGTCAGGTAGCCGCCGGAAGTGTGCACCAGGCCCTTGGGCTTACCGGTGGTCCCGGAGGTGTACATGATGAAGAGGGGAGTCTCGGCGTCGAACGCTTCCGGTTCGTGCACCTCGGAGGCCTGCCCGACGGCGTCGTGCCACCAGACGTCGCGGCCTTCAGTCATGGGGACCGTCGCCAGCTGGTCCGCAGGAGTGGTGCGGTTGACCACCAGCACGTGTTCGATGGCGTTGTCCCCGGCAACAGCGGCATCCGCGTTGTCCTTGACCGGCACTGCCACGCCGCGGCGGAACTGGCCGTCCGTGGTGACCAGGAGCTTGGCACGGGTGTCCTCCACGCGGAACTTAAGAGCCTCGGCGGAGAACCCGCCGAACACGAGGGAATGGATGGCGCCGATGCGCGCCACAGCGAGGGTGATGATGACGGTTTCGGGGATGACCGGGAGGTAGATGACCACACGGTCGCCCTTGGTGATGCCGAGCGCGAGGAGCGCATTGGCGGCCTTGGACACTTCCCGCTGAAGCTCGGCATAGGTGATGGCGCGGCGGTCGCCGGGTTCGCCTTCGAAGTGGAGTGCCACCTTGTCACCGCGGCCGGCGGCAACATGGCGGTCCACGCAGTTGTAGGCGACGTTGAGCCTGCCGCCCTCGAACCAGGTGATTTCCGGTCCGGTGCCGGTTTCCACGTCTGCCGGAACGCGCCGGTGCGCGGTATGCCAGGGCTTGCCGCCGTTGTTTCCAGTGGGTGCTCCGCCGGACGGTTCCGCCCAGTCGAGGCGGAGGGCCTGTTCCTCCCAGAAAGCAACGTTGGTGATACTGCGGTGACGCGCCGGTCCGTCAGTGGGGACGCCGTGCACTGCGTCGTCCGTGGGCTCGGTCAGGGACCATCCCGAAGAGCCGCGAGAGGAGCCGGGCGCGTCACGCAGCCCTGCTTCGTTCGCCGTCGCGTCCGAAGTGGTTTGTGGGGTTGCCTCGGACGGAATCCGGGCAAGGGTGGGCAGGGCAGAAGAACTTTCAGGGGTCATTACAGCACTCCATCGGTCCTGGCAGTAGCACCCCTTGTTCCAAATGGTTCCTCGAAAGAGGGGGAACAGCTCCGTGGGAATGGTCGTCTCACGTCACCGGGGGTTGCTGCGGCTTCATCGATCCAGGTCTCTCGGCCGCTCGGGATGGTCACTACCAACTAGAACCGAAATGCACGATTTCACAAAATCCGGGCATTGAGCGCTGTCATATTCGGTCATCACCAGGGTATGCGCGGATCTTCATTCACTTATTCGGGAATCGACCTGAAAGTCCGCAGGAGTAAGGTTGATGCATGTCCCACGTTAACGATCCGGCAGTCATTGACCGACTCATGCGAACCAAAGGCACGTGGGCAATCGTCGGCCTGACCACCAATGAATGGCGCTCGGCGTACGACGTCTCCCTGTACATCCGGGACCGGATGGGCATGGAAATCATTCCGGTCAACCTCCCCGGCGATGACGTTCACGGCGAGAAGGGATACCGCTCCCTGGCGGACATACCCGCGGAAAAGCACCCGATCGACGTCGTGGACTGTTTTGTGAACTCCCACAGGGTGGGGGCCGTCATAGACCAGGCCATCGCGGTGGGCGCTAAGGCGGTGTGGCTGCAGCTCGGCGTATTCGACGACGCCGCGGTGGAGCGTGCCAAGGCCGCCGGATTGGACGTGGTGGTCAACTCGTGCCCCGCCCGCGAAGGCTGGCGCGTGGGCATCTAGCCGCTGCGGGAAGCCGTGCAGCCGGATAGGCTCGTGCCATGGACGTTGACACCCTCCGGGAGATCTGCCTGAGCTTTCCCGGCGCCTTCGAAGACTTTCCATTCGGTCCGGAAACCTCCGTCTTCAAGGTGCGGGCAGCCGTGGCGGGCGGTTCGCGGCCGGATGCCAAGATGTTCGCCGCGTCCGCGATGGATCCGGCTGACTGGTCCGTGAGCCTCAAGTGCGAGCCCGCCCTGGCCGAACAGCTCCGGGCCATTCATCCGGAAATCACCGGCGCCTGGCATATGAACAAGACGCACTGGAACGGGGTCCGGCTGGACGGATCGCTGCCGGATGACATGATCCGGGACATGGTGGAGGACTCCTACGACCTGGTGGTGGCCACAATGAGCCGGAAGCAGCGCGAACAGCTGGAATGGGCCGGGCTCGCCCGGGGTGAAGGCGCATGAAGAGCCGCGTCGCCCGGGGCAGCCTCAATTACCCGGGGATTGGTTCCACCGAACACGGCCGGACGCCGGATGGGACCCCCTGCGTGGTGACCCAGGCCTACCTCGGCGAGGGTGCGGCACTCTACCGGCGGGTGGCCCACGGGATCCTGGCCTGGCAGCTGCAGAAACGGTCCGGGCTGCGGGTCCGCGCCGACTCCGACTTCGTGGTGCCCGGCGCCCGCGTGGTGAGCGGATTCGGCGTCGGACCTTTCCGGATCAGCGCGCCCTGCGAGGTGGTATGGGTACGCAGGCCGGTGCCCGGCGACGGGCCGCAAAGCGCGGGTTTCGGTTACGGGACCCTGCCCGGCCATCCGGTGCGGGGCGAGGAAGCCTTTGAAGTGGAGCTGGACAGCCAGGGGCGCGTGTTCCTCAAGATCACTGCCTTCAGCCGGCCCGCCAACTGGTTTTACGCGGCCGGAAGCGCCGTCGCAGCACGTGCACAAAGGCACGTCACTTCCCGATACATTGGGAGTGCGCACGAACTGGCCGCAGGTGAAAGCTGATCAGGAGCAGGTGGATGCTGGAACAGAAAACCCTTGACGAATTGTGGAACTTCGACGACCCCGCCGGATCGGAAGCCCGTTTCCGGACGGCGGCCGCAGACGATAACTACGACGCCGACGAACAGGCCGAGTTTGCCACCCAGGTGGGCCGGGCCATCGGGCTGCAGGGCCGCTACGAGGAAGCCGACGCACTCCTGGACGCGATCGATGCTGACGAGCCCACTGTCGCCGTCCGTGTGCTCCTGGAGCGGGGACGCCTGCTGAACTCCAGCGGGCACGCCGCGATGGCCGTGCCGCTGTTTGAACAAGCCGCCGAACTGGCGGACCACCTCAGTGAGGAATTCCTGGCCGTCGACGCGCTGCACATGCTGGCGATCGCGGATCCTGAGCATGCCGAGTCCTGGACCCGCAGCGCCCTGGAGTATGCTTCCACGGTGCACGATCCGCGGACCAGGCGCTGGATGGTCTCGCTGCACAACAACCTGGGTTGGACGCTGCACCAGGGCGGGCGCTTTACCGAGGCCCTGGTTGAGTTTCAGCTTGCCGAACAGTGGGCGGAGCGCGTCGGCACACCCCAGCAGCAGGAATGGGCCCGTGAGGCGATCGAGGAGTGCCAGCATTCCCTCGCCGCCGGCCGGCCGTAGAAAGACAACGAGCCCTAGAAAAACAACGAAAGGCATAACCCCGTGATCTTCATTGTCGTCAAGTTCAAGGTCAAGCCGGACTGGTCGGATAAGTGGCTGGGCCTGGTGGAGGACTTCACCCAGGCGACGCGTCAGGAGCCCGGCAACCTGTGGTTCGACTGGTCCCGCAGCGTGGAGGACCCCAACGAGTTTGTCCTCGTGGAAGCCTTCAAGGACGATGCCGCCGGCGACCACGTCAATAGCGCACACTTCCAGAAGGCGATGGCGGACATGCCCCAGGCCCTCGCTGAGACGCCCCGCATCATCAGCCGCCAGCTCGACGGCGACGGCTGGGACCGCATGGGCGAACTCACCATCGCCTAGCCCGGGAAGGACCGCCCCATGTGGATCGGATGGATTGAGTTCGACATTCTCCTGGGCGACGTTCACAGCCTCAAGGAGAAGCGATCCGTGGTGCGGCCGCTGCTGGCGGAGCTGAAACGGCGCTTTGAGGTCTCGGTGGCGGAAGTGGGTGACCACGAACAGTACCGGCGCACGCAGCTGGGCGCCGGACTGGTTGCCGCCGACCGGGCGCACCTCGTGGAGGTGCTCACCGCCGTCGAACGCTTCGTCGCCAACCGCCCCGAGCTGGAACTCCTTAGCGCCCGGCAACGGGAGCTTCGCAGCGACGACTGACCCCGCCGTTAACCGCGAACGGACACTTGAGGCCTCCCGGAAGGGAGCTCAAGTGTCCGTTCGCGCTTGGAACCGGGGCTAGCCGAAGTATTTCGGCAGGGTGGCCTCGTGGGCTTCGCGGAGGGCTTCGAGGGACAGGGCGTCCACGCCGTTGATCTCCAGCTGGCCGCTGGCTGCGTCCACCACGCCGATGCGGGTGTGGGCGAAGCCGCGGGCCGTGCACATGTCCGTGAAGCGGACTTCCTCGGAGCGCGGCACGCCAACAATGGCGCGGCCCTGCGTCTCGGAGAACAGCGCCGTGAACAGGTCCACGCCGTCGCGGTCCATGACATCCTGGAGGGCAATCCGTGCGCCCACGCCGTAGCGCAGGGCGGACTCCACGAGCGCTGCCGCGAGGCCGCCCTCGGAGAGGTCGTGCGCGGAGTCCACCATGCCGTCGCGGGAGGCGTTGATCAGGATTTCACCCAGCGCGCGTTCGGCGGCGAGGTCAACCTTCGGCGGCTGCCCGCCAAGGTGGCCGCGCATGTTGGCCCACTCGGAACCGTCCAGTTCGGCCGCCGTGGTGCCCAGCAGGTAGATGGCCTGGCCGTCTTCCTTCCAGCCCGACGGCGTGCGGCGTGCGACGTCGTCGAGCTTGCCCAGCACTGCTACCACGGGGGAGGGGTGGATCGGCGTGGTGCCCGTCTGGTTGTACAGCGAGACGTTGCCGCCGGTGACCGGGATGCCCAGCACCATGCAGGCGTCGGACAGGCCGCGGATGGCCTCGGCGAGCTGCCACATGACGTCCGGGTCCTCGGGGGAACCGAAGTTCAGGCAGTCGCTGACGGCCATCGGCACCGCGCCGGAGGTGGCGACGTTGCGGTACGCCTCGGCCAGCGCGAGCTGTGCGCCGTGGTACGGGTCGAGGTAGGTGTAGCGGCCGTTGGCGTCAGTGGCCAGGGCCACGCCCAGGCCGGTTTCCTCGTCAACGCGGACCACGCCGGCGTCGTCCGGGAACGCCATGGCGGTGTTGCCGCCGACGTAGCGGTCGTACTGGTTGGTGATCCAGGATTTGTCGCACATGTTCGGCGAAGAAATGAGCTCGGTGACGGCGGCGGCCAGTTCCTTGGGAGCGGAAGGGCGGCCGGCATCCTGCACGGACCCGGTGAAAGCGTCGGCCTGAACGGCGTCCTGCCATTCCGGGCGGGCAAACGGGCGGTCATAGACCGGACCGTCGTGGGCCACGGTGCGCGGGTCGACGTCGACAATGACCTCGCCTTCCCACGTGATGATCAGGCGGCCGGTGTCGGTCACCTCGCCCAGCCAGGAGTACTCCACGGCCCACTTGTCCATGACGGCTTCGAAGGCGGCGACGTTCTCGGGGGTCACCACCGCCATCATGCGTTCCTGCGACTCGGACATCAGGATCTCGCCCGGGGTCAGCGTGGGATCGCGCAGCAGCACGGAGGTCAGCTCGACTTCCATGCCGCCGTCGCCGTTGGAGGCGAGCTCGGAGGTGGCGCAGGAAATGCCCGCGGCGCCGAGGTCCTGGATGCCCTCAACGAGGGAACCCTTGAACAGCTCGAGGCAGCACTCGATCAGGACCTTCTCGGCGAACGGGTCGCCCACCTGGACGGCGGGACGCTTGGACGGCTTGGTGTCGTCGAAGGACTCGGAGGCCAGCACGGAGGCGCCGCCGATGCCGTCGCCGCCGGTGCGGGCGCCGAACAGCACCACCTTGTTGCCCTTGCCGGAGGCGTTGGCGAGGCGGATGTCCTCGTGGCGCATGACGCCGACGGCCAGTGCGTTGACCAGCGGGTTGCCCTGGTACACGGAGTCGAAGACCATCTCGCCGCCGATGTTGGGCAGGCCGAGGGAGTTGCCGTAGCCGCCGATGCCGGCCACTGCCCCGTGCATGACGCGTGCGGTGTCCGGGTGGTCGATGGCGCCGAAGCGCAGCGGATCCATCACGGCCACCGGGCGGGCACCCATGGAGATGATGTCGCGGACGATGCCGCCGATGCCCGTTGCCGCGCCCTGGTAGGGCTCAACGAACGACGGCGAGTTGTGGGACTCGATCTTGAACGTCACGGCCCAGCCGTCGCCCAGGTTCGTGACACCGGCGTTTTCGCCGATGCCCACCAGCATGTCCTTCTTCATCTCGTCCGTCACCTTGTCGCCGAACTGGCGCAGGTGGTTCTTGGAGGACTTGTAGGAGCAGTGCTCGCTCCACATCACGGAGTACATGGCGAGCTCGGCGCCGGTCGGGCGGCGGCCAAGGACTTTGACAACCTCGTCGAACTCATTCTGCTTCAGGCCCAGCTCGGCCCAGGGGAGCTCGACGTCCGGGGTCTTGGCCGCGTTCTCCACGGTGTCGATGTTGAACTTCTTGCTGACGGTTTCAGCTGAGGTACTCACTTTGCGCCTCCCACAATCTTGTTCAATACGGAGGTGAAGAACCCGAGGCCGTCGGTGTCGGAACCGCCGACTCCGGCGGAGCCGGACAACCCCGTCTCCGGGCCGAAGCCGGGCTCCACGGCGTGCTCGGGGTGGGGCATGAGGCCCACCACGTTGCCGGCGGCGTTGGAGATGCCGGCGATGTCGCGGCGGGAGCCGTTCGGGTTGAAGCCCACGTAGCGGAACACCACGCGGCCTTCGGCCTCGAGGGCGTCCAGGACCTTCTCATCGGCGATGTACTGGCCGTCCTGGTTCTTCAGCGGAATGGTGATTTCCTGGCCGGCGGCGTAGTCGCTGGTCCAGGCGGTGGTGTTGTTTTCGACGCGCAGGACCTGGTCGCGGCACATGAACTTCAGGTGGTCGTTCTTGATCATCGAACCGGGCAGCAGGTGCGACTCGGTGAGGATCTGGAAGCCGTTGCAGATGCCCAGGACAGGCAGCCTGGCGTCCGAGTTTGCGGCGTCGATAATTTTCGCCATCAGCGGCGCGAAGCGTGCGATTGCGCCGGCGCGGAGGTAGTCGCCGTAGGAGAAACCGCCGGGAATCACGACGGCGTCAACGTCGCCAAGGGTGGTGTCTGCGTGCCAGAGTTCCACCGGAGTAGCGCCTGCCAGCCGGACCGCACGGGCGGCATCGCGGTCATCCAGGGTTCCGGGGAAGGTGACGACGCCGATGCGGGCGCCGGCGAGCCGCGGGTTGGCCGCAACGGCTACCGCCTCGCCAATCAGGGGGAGTTCAGTCATGTCAGGCCTCGACGACCTCGACGTTGACGACATCCTCGATGACGGGGTTGGACAGCAGGGTTTCGGCGGCGTTTCGGGCCTGGGCCAGGATCTCCTCGGTCACCTCGCCGTCGACAGTGAGTTCAAAGCGCTTGCCCTGGCGGACAGAGCTAAAGGCAGTGAAGCCCAGCCGGGGGAGTGCACCCACGATGGCCTTCCCCTGCGGGTCCAGAATCTCGGGCTTGGGCATGACGTCGACAACGATCCGGGGCATCCGGCAACTCCTGTGCGTGAGCGTTGGGTAAGGGCGCAGCGGAGTGGTGCCGTCTCACGCTGGTCTGCTGCTGTATTTACAGCCACTGCGGACTCCAAACATAAGACAGCGGGAACGAGCGCTCCGCGAGCTTGCTAGCCCATTCTACCGGGCGGAATGCGCCAGGCCGCATTCGCGGGCGGACTGTGAAATGGGGCACTCGCCGGGGGGTGAAGCGCGACGCCTGCTCTGGTGGGACGTTGGCGCGCTCAGTAGGATGGCGGCATGGCTCAGAAACCCAAATCCGTCCTTCTCCCGGTCGTGGCCGCCGCAGTGTTTGCCGGGCTGGGCCGAATGGTGATGCAGAAGATCAAAGCCGATCGCGCCGCCAGGGAAACAAAAGTGGCCGGCCCCATTGACGAGAAAACGCGCGCCTGGATCAGCGAAGTGGTCCGCACGCCGCGACAGTAGCCAATACGCCTGGCGGCACGAGGGCCGCAAAATAGTCGCCTGACACCTCTGGTCAATGTGATTCACTGCACTCTAAGGTTGTAGGACGTTGTATGTGGCATGTGGGACAAGTCGCTATGCCCGACACGTTTTCGCACTGCTGCCCTAGGGCGGCTACCTGAAAGGACAGTGGATTTGAAACTCAAAAAGAGGGAGCCGGCCGGCAGGGCCGGCTCCGTGGGCCGGGTGGCCGCCGCAGGGCTCCTTGGGATGGCGCTGATCGCGGGACCCGGGTTGCCGGCCAGGGCCGAGCCGGCTCCGCCCTCCAATCCGGCAGCCGCCCCGGGCACCTTCGCGGAAGCGAACATTGCCGCGGACCGGACGGCCGCCAATTTCTTTTACCGTATTCCCGCGCTCACCTACCTCGGGAACGACGTTGTACTTGCAGCGTGGGACGGCAGGCCCGGGAGCTCGGCCGACGCGCCGAACCCGAACTCGATCGTGCAGCGCCGCAGTATCGACGGCGGCGCAACGTGGGGTCCTTTGACCGTCATCGCTGCCGGCCATGTGGCTGATGCCAGCGGCCCCAAATACGGGTTCAGTGATCCGTCGTACATCTACGACGCTGAGGCGAACAAAGTGTTCGCCCTGTTCGTTTACTCAAAGGATGCCGGCTTCTCTGCCAGCACCTACGGCAACGACGACGCCGACAGGAATGTCATTTCCTCGGCCGTGGTGGAGTCCGCCGACGAAGGCCGCACCTGGAGCCAGCCCCGGTTCATCACAAGCGTCACGAAACCCGGAAGCAGTAAGACCAACCCGCAGCCGGGTGACGTACGCACCAACTTCGCGGCATCCGGTGAGGGGATCCAGCTCAAGTACGGCGCTCACAAAGGCCGGTTGATTCAGCAGTACTCGGGTTACGTGCGTCAAGCCAACGGTTCGGAACTCTTCCAGGCCTACAGCGTCTATTCAGATGACCATGGCGCAACGTGGCACAAAGGGGCCCCGATCGGCGACCGCATGGACGAGAACAAGACCGTGGAACTCTCCGACGGCAGGGTGCTGCTGAATTCGAGGGACAGCGGGAACGGCGGCTATCGCAAAGTGGCCGTGTCCACCGACGGCGGCGCCAGCTACGGGCCGGTTACGCAGGACACCGAACTGCCGGACCCTGCCAACAACGGGTCAATCTCCCGGATGTACCCGGCCGCACCGGAGGGCTCAGCCGAGGCAAGGAAGCTGATCTTCACCAATTCCAACTCCAAGGCCGCCAGGGAAAACGTCTCGGCGCGGGTGTCCTGTGACGACGGAGCAACGTGGCCCGGTGTCCGCACCATCCGTCCCGGCTTCTCCGCGTATTCAACCATTACCCGCCTGGCCGAGGGCAAGTTCGGCGTCCTGTACGAGGCGAACTACACGGACAACATACAGTTCGCCAGTTTCGACGACGCCTGGCTGAACTATGTCTGCGCTCCCGTGAACGTGCCCGCACAAACCATTGCGCCCGGTGTTGCGCAGCAGGTTCCGGTGACAGTTACCAACCAGGAAGCCCACGTCCTGTCGGGCGCCCGGGCCAGTATCTATACGCCAGCGGGATGGTCCGCCGCCACTGTGGACGTTCCTGACCTTGCAACGGGTAGCTCGGCCACGGTGAACGTCCAGCTCACACCGCCGGCCGGAGCTTCGGGTCCAACTTCCCTCAATGCGGCTTTCACCACTGCCGACGGAAGAGTGTCCCAGTACACGTTCGTTGCCAACAGTCCGGTAGCTCCCCAGGTTGGCCTGACCATCGCAGGCTCAGCGCCGGCACGGGACGTGGCGGCGAACCCGTACAAGGAAGGCGAGGTGCTGTCTTACACCTTCGCGGTCAAGAGCACGTCGAACGTCACGTCCAATGCCGTCCCCCTTTCCGGGACCTTCGAGACCGGGTTCCTGCCGCCGTCGGCCCCTAACTGCCGGTACAACAACCTTGCCGCCGGTGCCAGCTACAACTGCACGACGCCTAAGCACACGCTTACTCCTGAAGACATAGCGCGCGGCTACCTCGTCCCTGTGGCTGAGTTCACCGTCACGGCCTCCGGCAATACGGCACTGACGAAGGCAGTGTCCTTCAAAGGAGCAGCCGTACCGTTGCGGGATGGCCTGCTGGCCGGATCGATCAGCGGTGCCCGGAATGATGCCGGACGTGACCTCGCCGTGCAGCCGTATGCAGCCGGCGAGCAGGTGCCCTACACGTTTACCGTCAGCAACACCGGCCCCCTGGCCGCGGACGTTGTGCCGATTGCCGGCAATTTCTCACCCCTCGTACCCCCGGGCGCGGGAAACTGCCGGTGGCTCAACCTTGCCGCGGGAGGATCCTACGCATGCTCCACACCGCGGCACACCGTGACCCAAAAAGAGGCGGAGGAGGGATTCTTCCGTGCCGACTCCACTTGGACAGTTGCTGCGTCCGGGCAGAGCAGCCGGGAATACCGTGTGGACGGCGGCGAAGTGGACCTCGCGATCCGGAACCCGAAGCTGGACGGCACGATCTCGGCTGAATGGGCCGATGCCGACGGCGACCGCTACGCGAGTGCCGGGGATTCCGTCACCTACACCTACGGCGTGGGAAATGCCGGCAATGTCGCGCTGACCGGCGTCACGGCTACGGATGCCGGCATTTCAGTGGACAGGCTGGGCATCGGGGAGACAGCAACGGCAACCAGGGTGCACATCCTGACTCCCGCAGATATCGCGGCCGGCCAGTTGCCGGCCTCTCCGTTTGCCGCCTCTGCATCCAACGGGTCGCGGAACGTGCGCGTTGACGTGCAGGCCGGAGCGGTGGCCCTGCGGCTTCAGCCAGCCAAACCGGCGGCCGTTCCGGTGTTGACGGTCCAGGATTTCGACGGGCAGGTTCCGCCCGTCGACCTGGACACCAATGAAAAATACCGTAACGGCGAGAAGGTGACGCTCCGCGGCCTTCCCCACGGCCAGTGGTATTACGTCTACCTGAACAAGCACGGCTTCCGCCTCGGCTGGATCTTTCCCACCACGGCGGACACGGTGGAGTTCCTCCTGCCCTCCACTGTGCAGAACGGGCGGGACGACGTGGTGGTCCTGGATTCCGAAGGGAAGCAGGTTTCCTTTGACCGACTTCAGGTCACACCGAAAGGGTCCATCGGCTGACGTGGAGCAAGCAGAGTGACCGCGTCGTGAACCGTGGCGCCGGGCGGGCGGGAAACCGCCCGCCCGGCGTCGCGGTTTTCCCTTCCGGGCTTCTCGCTGTGCCCGGTCGGAGCCTCGAATGACAAAAGTACAACGACTGTTGTGTCCTATGTCATATTTGGCTCTCACTCTGTACTGTTTGACTCGGCTGGTCTCGCCGGATGACAGGAACTGTCGATTCGGCTGCCTCTTTCCCAGCTGACCGAGACCGGCCGCACGCCGGACCCGTACCTCATGAAAGGTTTCAGTCGCTCGTGAAATCAAAAGGAACAAGCCTTGTCCGGGTCGGGGGACTCCGGAAGGCGGCAGCACTGGCTGTTGGCCTCCCGCTGCTTCTCTCCTCCGTCGCAGTGGGTCCCGCTACCGCGGCGCCTGCCGAACCCAGCGGAGTCGAACAGGCCAAAAACGTCAACCCGACAGACTACAAGGACGGCCGTTACATCGTGGTCCTCGCCGAGAAAGCCGCGGCAGCGTACGACGGCGGAACGGCCGGCATAGCGGCAACCAAGCCGCAACAGGGCCGCAAACTTGATTCCGGCAGCCAGAACTACAAGGCCTACGACGCGCACCTCCGCAAGACCCAGCGGGAGGTCGCGTCCAAGCAGGGCGTCACCCCGTCCAAGCAGTTCACAGGCGCGCTCAACGGCTTCGTGGCTGAGCTCACGGCGGTGCAGGCAGCCGAGCTTGCCAAGGACAGCAACGTGCTTGTGGTGGCACCGGACGTGGAGAACGCCCCGGATTACACCACCACCGACTTCCTGAAGCTCACAGGCAGCGACGGCGCCTGGGCAAAGCAGTTCGGCGGCGAATCCGGAGCCGGCAAGGGCGTGGTGGTCGGTGTGATCGACTCCGGCTACGCCCCGGACAATCCCTTCCTGCAGGGGGATGCAGTGCAGCCGCTCAAGGGCAAGGCACAGGTGGGCGTCCCGTATCTCACCGCGGACGGCAAGATCGCCATGCTCAAGTCGGACGGCACGACTTTCCAGGGCGAATGCCAGAAGGGCATCGAATCAGGGGCATCCTTCGACGGAACCCTCTGCAACTCCAAGGTGGTCAGCGCCCGCTACTTCGCCGACTCCTTCCGTCAGTACGTGACACCCGAACACCGAGCCCCGGAGGAACTGATCTCCCCGGTGGACGTGGGCAGCCATGGCACACACACGGCCACCACCGCCGCCGGCAACGCCAACGTGGAACAGGTGATCGACGGCGCCAGCTTCGGCAAAAGCTCCGGCGTCGCCCCGGCAGCGAAAGTCTCCGTCTACAAGGTCTGCTGGGAAGACGACAATCCCAACACCGGCGGCTGCTATTCGTCCGCCTCGGTCGAAGCCGTTGACGCAGCCATTAAGGACGGCGTGGACGTCCTTAACTACTCCATTTCCGGCAACACCAACAGCACGACTGATCCCGTGGCCCTGGCGTTCCTGAATGCGGCTGCCGCAGGCGTGTTCGTCTCGGCATCGGCAGGCAACTCCGGCCCCGCCGTCTCCACGGTGAACCACGCCTCGCCGTGGCTGACCACCGTCGCGGCCTCGACATTCCCCAGCGACCTGCTCGGCACGGTGAAGGTGTCCGACGGCAGCATGTTCCGGGGCGCGTCCATCATGAAATCGGAAGTCAAGGACGCCGCCGTGGTGGTGGCCGCCGACGCAGCTGCACCGGATGCGCCTACTGCCGCGAACCTTTGCGGCCCGGGAACGCTGGACGCCGCCAAGGTCACCGGCAAGGTGGTGGTCTGTGACCGCGGTGTCGTGGACCGGACGGCGAAGAGCCTTGAGGTCCAGGCGAAGGGCGGCGTTGGCATGATCCTGGTCAACCTGACCTCCAGCTCCGAGGACGCGGACAACCATGTCGTGCCCACCGTCCACGTCAATGCCCCCAAGAGCCTGGAACTGAAGTCCAAGCTTTCTGCCAAGCCGGCGCTCACGGTGAGCCTCGTCAAGGGCGATCTCACCGGCGAGCCATTGCCGCCGGCACCCCAAGTGGCCGGCTTCTCCTCTCGGGGCCCGAGCCTGGCCTCCGGCGGGGACCTCCTGAAGCCGGACATCTCCGCTCCCGGCGTGAATGTCCTCGCGGGCGTTTCCACCATCGGCAACAACGGCGCACAGTTCGGCTTCATGTCCGGAACCTCCATGGCTGCCCCGCATATTGCGGGATTCGGAGCCCTGGTGCTCAGCAAGCAGCCCACCTGGTCGCCTGCCATGGTCAAGTCCGCCATGATGACCACCGCCTACCCGCTGGTCAACGCGGACGGCACTCCCAACCGGAACCCGTTTGAAGGCGGCGCAGGGCACATTGACGCCACCCGCGTGCTGGATCCGGGCCTCGTGTACAACTCGGACATCAAGCAGTGGCTGGCCTTCCTGAACGGCCAGGGCGTGGAGACCGGTGCACCACAGGCCGGCAGCATTGCCGCACGCAACCTCAACCTGCCGTCCATTGCCCTGGGCAGCCTCGTGGGCGAGATCCAGGTCAAGCGCCAGCTCACTGCGCTGGTCCCGGGGAGCTACCGGCCCGCTGTGGACATGCCCGGTGTCGGTGTCCATGTGGAGCCGCAGGTGCTGAACTTCGCCAAGGCGGGGCAGACCCGTGAGGTCACCATCACCATCAAGAACGTCAGCGCACCGGTGGGCAAGTTCACTACGGGCACACTGACGTGGAAGGGGCCGCGCACGGTCAGCTCGCCCATTGCGGTCCGTCCGGTGGACGCCCAGATTGCGCCGTCGTTCTCCTTCAGCTCCGCGACCGGCACGGGCAGCGGCACCCTGGACCTGGTCTCCGGCTCGGATTCGCCCATCGCGGTGGGTGTTGAAGGGCTTGCACCGCTGTCCGAGACGGCCATCACCAAAACGCCCGGCGCTTACGCTGCAAAAAATGACGAACACAACGCACTCGTCAAGGTGGAGGTGCCCGCCGGTGCGACTTTCGCGCGGCTGGGCGTCCAGGCCGAATCGGACGACGTTGACTGGGACATGGTGGTTTACGCGCCCAACGGAAGCGGAGGCCTCGTGGCCACCCAGGTGGCAACGGCGTCGACCAGCGAGTTCCTGGACCTGGAATCGCCCCGTGCGGGCACCTACTACATCGTGGCGAACCTCTACTCCACCCCGGACAACGGGCCCGCGTCCGCGGTCGTCCAGACGGTCTCGTTCCCCGGAAAGCCGGAGACGAAGCTCGCCGTCAACCCGAATCCGATCATTGCCCCCAACGGTACGGCCACCACGGCGACAGCCAGCTGGACCGGCCTGGCACCGGGGTCCTACCTGGGCCGGCTGAGCCTGGGCGGAAACGGGATCAGGACGTGGATCAGCGTCAAGGTGGGCACCGGCACGGCGGCTGCCCCGGCCGGTGCCCCGGCGGTCACCCCCGTCGATGCCGTACCGGGGACCTAGCCCGGAACACCCTCAGCAAGTAAGAGAGCGTCATCAGGAACGTCCCGGTAGCCGCAAGGCTCCCGGGACGTTCCTGCGTTTGTGCCGGTCCTCTGTGGCTGGCTGCCAGTGGACCGCCGCGGAGCTCTGGCCGGTCAGGTCTGGCCGGTGGATCCGGGCGTGCCCCCGAACAAGGGGGCGAGGGAGCGCCACCGCGCAATCTCGCAGCCGTCGGTCAGGCTGAAGCGGCTGTGGACAGGGCGGCCGTGGAACGTCCCCGTAACGATGGCCACCTGCGGGCCGCCGTACTGCTGGGTGCACATCATGTCCCGCCGCCGGGGCACGAAGAACACTTCGTCGCCGAAACGTTCGACGGCGGCTAGCGCCGCGGCGGGGTCCGGCAGCGTTGACCCGTTCATGGCGGCGGCCTGCGGCGTTACCCCGTGGCGCACCACGAGGCGGAACTCGTGCTCCGGAGCGCCCGGCACCTCGGTCAACCGGACAGTCAGATCCACGTCGGCGGTCATCAGCTGCCCCGGACCTCGTCGATCAGTGGTGCCAGGGCCCCGAGCAACCGCCCCCGCAGCACCTGCGCCTCCGCGGAGAACGCCCGCTGGTGTTCAACGTACTCCGCCTTGCCGGCGGCTGTTTCGATCGGGATGGGCGGGTAACCCCACTCTTCGAGGTCGTACGGGGAGGCCTGCATGTCCATGGCCCGGACCCGCCAGGACAGTTCGAAGCAGTCCATGACGAGTTCACTGGGCAGGGCGGGCGCCAGCTTGTATGCCCATTTGTAGAGGTCCATGTTGGCGTGCAGGCATCCCGGCTGCTCCATGGCGCGCTGGTTTTCCCGGCTCGGAGCGAGTTCGTTCAGGGGCGTGGCATCCGGCGTGTAGAAGCGGAAAGCGTCAAAGTGCGAGCACCGGATCCGGTTGTCCTCCACCACACGGTCAGTGCCCTGTGACCCGAGGCGCAGCTGCAGGTATTCGTGGCGCAGTTCAAACTTGTCCTGGTGGTACACCATCGCCCACTCGTGCAGCCCGAAGCAGCCAAACTGGGCAGGCCGCGTTGCCGTGCCGCGCAGGATGATTTCGGCGAACTGCAGCGCCTCCTTGCGCTCGGCCAGAAAAGCTGCGAGGTCAACGGTTGCGGCGGTGGTCCCCGCCGAAAGGCCGGCGGCGGCGAGGTCGCCGTCGTCGAGCTTCCGGTAGTACTTCCAATCGGCGCGGGCGGCTGCCTCAGCCCCCGTAAGGACCACTCCGGCACCCGGGTGCCAGCGCAGCAGCTGGCCCGGCTTTTGCGTGTAATACGTGAAGAGGAAATCCTCAACGGGGTGTTTCCTGCCGGCGGAGCGGCGGGCAAGGTAGGGGTCGGCGTAACGCCTGACCCGGGCCTGGTGGTCTGCTTCGTGCTGTTTCCAGCTGTCCGCCGGCAGCACCGTTTGCCGGCCGTGCTTCAGAATCTGCATCAGCCTAGGAAGCTCCGCCCGCGGACCCCAAGATGTCCTTGGCCGAATTCCACAGGCCGATCTCGCAGCCGTCTTTGCGGCCAAAGGACGAATCCACCGGTGTGTCATCCACGATCCCGGTGACCGTGGCCTCCTGCGGGCCGCCGTACTGCTGGGTGCAGGCCTGGTCCGTGGCTCGGGGCGCAGGGCTGAGCACGGCAGGGTTCTCCTTGAGCGTGGTGCAGGCCGCCGCGGCTGAGGGGTGGCTGCTTTCAGCTGTCGGAACGCCGTCCTTGCATACCAAGGTGTAGTTGAGGGCCGCTTCCGATTCCGACGGCTTGACCATGATGGCGAGCTCGGCGTTCCCCTTGCCCGGGCCTGACGTAGATGGCGCCGCGGTCGGTGGAGGCGAGGGGGCCGGGACAGTCGTTTCGGTGTCAGGCGACTGCGTGGCCGTGGGACCGGCGGTACTCGAAGTGGCCGAGGGCGAAGGAGTCGGACCGCCCCCGCCGCCGCCCGGCGAACAGGCGGCGAGACCGGCAACGGATACCAGAACGAGTGCGTGAATCCATGCCTTACGCATTGCCGGTCCTCCTCATTTTGGTCCATTCTATCGCCGGAGCCGCACGGTGAACCCTGCCGTTCGGCCCGGGGTCCCGGGCTGCGGCCCACTGCGGCACCGGCGAACCGGCCGGCGCGGAGATCAAGGGAGATTAAAACTGTCCGGAAGATCTCGATTCCGCAGCCCCACTCCGGTATGTTTCTCCCATCACTGGATGTATGGCCTCACGCCCACGTTGCGCCGATGTGGACGGATACATCCGGGAGGTGGGACCGGCTACGCCACCGGTCCGGCAACCTAGGAGGCAGTTTGTCATGACTTACCCGCCTGTCGGCTCCCGCGATCACCGCAGAAATTCAGCCACCCGCCTCGCCGCCGTCGTCGCTTTGGGAATTTCCCTGATGATCGGCCAGGGGCTGGCGGCTCCGGCCTGGGCGGCCGCCGATCCCGCAGCGGAAGAAACGCCGTCTTTGGACGCCGGCCGCTACATTGTCATGCTGAAGGACAGGCCCCTTGCGGCCTACACCGGTGGCGTCGAGGGCATTCCGGGCACCGCCGCGTCCAACGGCAGGAAGCTCGACGCCGACAGCGCTGAGTCCCGGCGCTACTCGGCACACCTGGAGGCAGAGCAGAGCAGGCTGGCCGCGGCGGAAGGCGTGGCCATCGACGACAGTTACACGCTGGCAGTGAACGGCTTCAGTGCGGAGCTGACCGCGGAGCAGGCAAACGCATTAACGAAGGACGGAAACGTCCTTGCTGTCGTTAAGGACAGCCAGTACAAGATCGACTACTCGAGCACCGAGTTCCTGGGCCTGCCGGGTCCCGGGGGAGTCTGGGCCGAACAGTTTGGTGGCGACGCCAACGCGGGCAAAGGCACGGTGGTGGGCGTACTCGATACGGGCTACACGCCCGGTAACCCGTTCTTTGCCGGGGAACAGGTGAAGCCGCTGTCGGGAGCTCCCCATGTGGGCGAACCGTACCTGTCGGCCGGAAACCAGATCACCATGCTGAAAGCGGACGGAAGCACGTTCGCAGGCGTCTGTCAGGCGGGTGACCAATTCGCCGGAACTGAATGCAACAGCAAGGTCATTGGGGCCCGGTACTACGACGCGGCCTTCAAGTCCGCCGTCCCTCCGGGCCTGCGCTCGCCGAAGGAAACGTACTCGCCCGTGGACATCAACAACCACGGTTCCCATACCGCCAGCACCGCCGCGGGCAACAGCGACGTCAGCCAGGCTGTCGGCGGCAGGGACTTCGGCAAGGGATCGGGTGTTGCCCCCGCGGCGAAGCTCGCCATCTACAAGGTCTGCTGGGAGGGTGTCAGCCCTGCAACCACCGGCTGCTTCGCTTCCAGCGGCGTGGAAGCCATCGAGGATGCCATCAGGGACGGCGTCGACGTCCTGAGCTATTCCATCTCCGGAACCAACAATTCGACGGTCGACCCGGTGTCCATCGCCTTCCTGAATGCCGCGGCGGCAGGAATCTTCGTGGCTGCGTCGGCCGGCAACTCAGGCCCGGCCGCCAGTACCGTGAACCATGCTGCTCCCTGGATGACCAGCGTGGCGGCCTCCACCCACAGCAGCAGCCTCCGCGGCACGGTGGAGTTGTCCAGCGGCGACAAGTTCGCCGGTGCCAGCATCATGTCCACTGAAGTCGCGAATGCGCCCATCGCGCTCGCCGCGGCTGTCAAGACGGCCGACGCCGTCGATGCCAACGCCGCCCTGTGCGCGCCAGGCACTTTGGACCCGGCCAAAACCGCCGGCAAGATCGTGGTCTGCGACCGGGGCGTGGTGGACCGGACGGCCAAGAGCATGACCGTGGCCCAGGCAGGCGGCGTAGGCATGGTCCTGGTCAACCTGACGCCCAACTCGCTGGACGTGGACCTGCACAGCGTTCCCACGGTCCACCTCGACGACCCCGCCATCAAGGAGGCGGTCGGGACTGATGCGGCGTTGACTGCGAGCCTGGTGGCCACTGACACCACGGGACTGGACCCGCCGCCGGTCCCGCAGATCGCGGGTTTCTCCTCCCGCGGGCCCACCCTTGCGGCCAACGGTGATCTCCTGAAACCGGACATTGCAGCTCCGGGGGTAGGCGTGCTGGCGGCTGTCTCGCCTGCCGGGTCCAACGGCCAGAACTTCGGGTTCCTGTCCGGAACGTCCATGGCAGCGCCGCATATTGCGGGATTCGGGGCATTGTTGCTGGGCAAGAACCCGTTGTGGTCCGCGGCGACGGTGAAGTCAGCGATGATGACCACGGCCTACGATCTCGTGGACGCGGAAGGATCCCCGGTCCATGACGTCTTCGCCCAGGGCGCTGGACAGATCGATCCGGCCCGGATCGCAACGCCCGGACTGGTGTATGACGCCGGCCCCAGCGACTGGCTCGGCTTCCTGCAGGGCCTGGGCTATCAGCTGGGAGTTGCCCCGCTGGCTGCCAAGGACGTCAACCTGCCGTCCATCGCGCTCGGTGGCCTCACCGGCACCCAAACCGTCACCCGGACGGTGACGGCGTTGACGGCCGGCAGCTACCGTGCAGAGGTCGATGTTTCCGGGATCACGGCTGAGGTGACGCCGGACGTGCTGACCCTGGCAGAAGGCGAGAAAGCCACGTTCACGGTGCAGTTCACGAACTCCGGTGCAGCCCTCGACGCCTTTGTTGGCGGGTCACTTACCTGGAGCTCGGACGAGGCCGTGGTCCGTTCGCCGGTTGCCATCCGTTCGGTGACCGCTGTTGCGCCGGCTGTCGTCAATGCCTCGTCCGCCGGCGGAAGCGGCAGCATCGTCATCCCGGTAACGTCCGGCAGTCCCGAGCCCATCGATGTGACCGTGAAGGGTCTTGCCAAGGCCAGCTCGACGGCGATCAGCCTGGTTCCCGGGCCCTACACCGGTGTCAAGGACGCATCGAACGACGTTCAGATCGTGAATGTGCCGGCAGGTTCTTCCCTTGCGAGGTTTGCGGTCAACTCCGCCAATCCGGCAGCGGACTTCGATCTTTACGTGGTCTCGCCGGCCGGCCTGCTTTATCCAGGGGCCACGCCTGCAGCCAACGAGGCAGTCTCCATTCCCGACCCGGTGGCGGGCGACTGGAAGGTGACCACCAACCTGTTCGCCAGCCCCGGCGGCGCGGCGACGGCAGCTTCGGTTGAAGCGATGGTTCTCGCCGGCGACGCCGGAAACCTCACGGTCAGTCCGAACCCGCTCGCCATTGAAAACGGCGCCACCGGTGAGCTCACTGCCACCTGGACCGGACTTGAGGCCGGCAACTGGGTGGGCTTGATCAAGTACGGTACGGGACCGTCAACCCAACTGAACGTGGCCGTGACAGCGCCTTGAGTTGCGGACGCGGGATAACCGCGGGGCCGGGCTAGGCCCCGGCGGTGTCCCGTCCAGTCGCATCGCGTTCGGCCGCGGCCCTGGTGGCAGCGATCAGGTCGGTCATTGCCTGGTGGAGTGCCCCCACCTGGCCGCGCGTCAGGCCAAGGCGCTCCATCATGGTTCCCGGAACCGCCGTCGCCCGCTGCCGGAGGGCCGCGCCGCTCGGGGTGAGCCCGACGGCAAGGGCCCGCTCGTTTCCGGCAGCGCGGCCGCGGGTGATGTAGCCGGCCGCTTCGAGGCGGCGCAACAGCGGCGAGATGGTGGCTGGCTCCTGGGCCAGTGCATCGCTGATGTCCCGGACCGAGCGCGGGCTGGACTCCCAGAGGCAGAGCATCACAAGGTACTGCGGGTGGGTCAGCCCGAGGGTGTCCAGCACCGGTTTGTAGGCGCCCACGACGCTGCGGGACGCAACTGTCAAAGCGAAGCAGAGCTGGTGTTCCAACAGGAGGTCTTCATCAGACGCTTCGATGGGCGCGGCCGAGCGCTGATTCATCTTCTTCTCCTCAATCGTTAGTGGGCTAATGATTAGCGTACACTGGATTGGACGAGACCGTTCTGAAGGGAATCCACAATGGCCAACAAGGAAAACGCCGCCCAAAGGTTCATGCGTGCAACAGGCAAGCTCCGGGCCATCTTCGGGCCGGCCAACCGCAGTTCCTTGGGCCATGAGATGACCGACGAGAACAAGGCCCTCCTTGCCCGGCGCGAAGCGGAGACCCAGCAATGGGAAACCATGCGCAGGCCGGATGGCAGCACTTACGTGGTGCCCAGGAACCCGGAGGACAAGTCCCTTCGCTAGGCCGCCGACAGCCCTGACGCCCGGGGCCTTTTTCGCTTCCCGGGCGTAAAATATGGGCACAGGTACCAACCGGCCAATGCATCACTGCTTGACCCGAAAAAGGGAAAGGGGGTGGGAATTGTGGCAAAGGCGATACAGCGCTTCATGAGCAAGACCGACAAGTTGCGGTTCTTTTTCGGGCCCGCCACGCGGGGTGATCCGACCGCGCCCGTTGTTCACAGGCACGACGACTTTGAGGCTGCTTCCGAAGAGGACCTGGCCCACTTCGAGGTGGAGACGGATTCCGAGGGACACCACTACGCGGTCCGCAAGGAAGACATCAAATAGCCCGTTGCAGTGCAAGGAACGGCAAAACAGAAAAGGCACAGCGGCTTAGGCCGCTGTGCCCTTCTTGTGCTGTGACTTTTCTCTGAAGCTGTGCCGCTCCTGCGACGACGTCCCGGGCGGGCCGGTCTTAGCGGCCGGTGCCGCCGTAAACAGTTGCTTCGTCTTCGCTGTCCAGGTCGAAGGCCTTGTGGATGGCCCGGACTGCATCATCGAGCAGGTCGGCGTGCGTTACGACCGAAATGCGAATTTCGGATGTCGAGATCATGTTGATGTTGATGCCGGCGTCGGACAGCGCCTTGAAGAAGGTGGCCGAGACGCCAGGGTGGGAGCGCATGCCCGCCCCGATCAGCGAGAGCTTGCCGATCTGCTCGTTGTACTCGATGTTTTCGAAGCCGATTTCCGGCTGTGCCGCACGGAGGGCAGCAAGGGCATCCGCACCTTCCACGATGGGGAGCGTGAAGGAGATGTCCGTCCGGCCCGTGCCGTGGGTGGAAACGTTCTGCACGATCATGTCGATGTTGGAGTGTGCGTCGGCGATGACCTGGAAGATCGCTGCTGCCTTGCCCGGGATGTCGGGCACACCCACAACCGTGACCTTGGCTTCGGAACGGTCGTGCGCAACGCCGGAGATGATTGGCTGCTCCAAGGCAACTCCCTCTTGAGTCGTGATCTTGTCGTCGGCTCCGGGCATGACCCAGGTGCCTTCGTTCTGGCTGAATGAAGAACGCACGTGCAACGGCACGCCGAAGCGCCGCGCGTATTCCACGCAGCGCAGGTGCAGGATCTTGGCGCCGGATGCGGCCAGTTCCAGCATTTCTTCGCTGGAGATGCGGTCGATCTTCTGGGCGGAAGGCACCACTCGGGGATCCGCAGTGTAAATACCATCCACATCCGTGTAGATCTCGCAGACGTCGGCGTCCAGGGCGGCGGCCAGGGCCACGGCAGTGGTATCGGATCCGCCACGTCCAAGGGTGGTGATCTCGTTGGTGGTGCGGCTCATCCCCTGGAAGCCGGCAACGATGGCGATGTGTCCCTTGTCCAGGGCGGTGCGGATCCGGTGGGGGTCGACGTCGATGATCCGCGCCTTGCCGTGGATGCCGTCGGTGATCATGCCGGCCTGCGAGCCTGTGAAGGACTGGGCTGAAGCGCCCAGCTTGTTGATCGCCATGGCCACCAGGGCCATGGAGATGCGCTCACCCGAGGACAGGAGCATGTCCATCTCACGCGCGGGAGCAGAGTCGGTGACCTGGGCGGCGAGGTCCAGTAGTTCGTCGGTGGTGTCGCCCATTGCGGAGACCACCACAACCACTTCGTTGCCTGCCCTTTGGGCGTCGACGACGCGCTTGGCAACCCGCTTGATGCCGTCCGCGTCGGAAACCGAGGAGCCGCCGAACTTCTGCACGATGAGCTGCTTAGTGCGGGCAGTAGCGACGGGCAGCACGTAGGGCTGGTTCTCTGTCTTCACTTCGGTAGTGGGCATACTCATGCGCGCACCCTCACTGCATCAAATCGGGGTTCCGGGGCCAAGCAACCAAAACGGCGCGACGGCGTAACTGATGTGCCCAGTTTATCGCCGGGAACCGCGCGGCGCTGAATTGTGACCGCATGGTGGCCTCCCGTGAGTCATCTCCGGCTAGTCGTTGCCGGCGAGGGTCCATGCCGTCCTGTCCAGGCGGTAGCGCCAAGATGCGAGCGCTTTGCCATGTGTGTCCTGGCTGGCGGTGAAGTAGTGATCCGGGGCGAAGCCCAGACCTTCGAGGAGGCGCCGTGAGGCGGTGTTGGGTTCGTACACGCCAGCATAGATGGTGTGGGTTCCGCATTCAGTGAAGAGCCAACGGACAAGAGCCCCGGCGGCCTCGCGGCCGTATCCGTTGCCGTGATAGTCGGGGTGGAGAACGTAGCCGAGACTGGCGCAGCGGCCCGGCAGGCCGCCCGGCAGCGGCGGTTCGGTTGTGTTCCACGTGCGGCCGTCACCGATCACGGCTCCCGTTGAGCGGAGAACCACTGCCCAGCCCAGGTGGAACCACTCGGCTGTTGAGCGTTCTGCGCGGCTCAGAAGATCATTGAGGAGCCGGTCCGTTTGTCCTGCGGCCAGTGGCTGGTGCGAGAGATAGCGGACGGCATCGGCGTGTCCCCGAAATCCCCGCAGTGCGGCGGCGTCGACCTGCGTCAGGAGGCGCAGTTCCAAGCGCTGCGTGACGATGGAGGCGAGCGGTTCCATGGATTGCCGTCAGTGCCCGGTCAGCTCAGGGCGTTGCGGCGGCCCTCGAATGCGCGCCCCAGGGTGACCTCGTCCGCGTATTCCAGGTCGCCGCCCACCGGCAGGCCCGAGGCAAGCCTGGTGACCGTGATGCCGATGGATTTCAGCATCCTGGCCAGATAAGTGGCCGTGGCCTCACCTTCGAGGTTGGGGTCCGTGGCGATGATGATTTCCTGGATGGCACCGTCGTTCAACCGGGTAAGGAGTTCCCTGATCCGCAGCTGCTCCGGGCCCACGCCGGCTATGGGGTTAATCGCGCCGCCCAGGACGTGGTAGCGGCCACGGAATGAACGGGTGCGCTCCACGGCCAGGACGTCCTTGGATTCCTCCACAACGCAAATGATCGAGGGATCACGGCGCGGATCGCGGCAGATATTGCACAGTTCCTGCTCCGTGACGTTGCCGCACACCGTGCAGAACTTCACGCGTTCCTTCACGGTGGTGATGGCCTCGACAAGCCGCTTCATGTCCTGCGGGTCCGCCTCGAGGATGTGGAATGCCAGCCGCTGGGCGGACTTGGGTCCCACGCCGGGAAGGCGGCCAAGCTCGTCGATCAGCTCTTGAACTGCACCTTCGTACACAATGTCCTCGTTCGTTTGAATCGTTTGTTGGGGTCGTAGGTCGGCTGGCCGGCGGACGCAGGCGTGCCGTTCCCTGTCGACAGCCCGGAGGGTCAGCCCGCTGAGTGGGAGTCCCGTTAGTGACTGTCCTGGTAAGAGCGGCTTTTCCGGCGGGGCAGGCTAGAAGCGGGGTGCGATCGGGCTCCCGTCCAAGGACCGTTCCTCCACCAGCTTTCCGCCCAGAATACGCTCGACGGCGGCGCGTCCAAAGACGCCCGATTCCTCAATCGTTTCGTCGTCCGGGCTGGGTGTGTCCTGGACGTAGGTCTTGACGGCCTCCGCCTGCCGCGCGGGGGCCTTGGCCCGGCCGGCTTCGGCCTCGGGGCTGTTGGACAGCCGCTGGTACAGGCTCTGCTTCACTGTCCCGCCGGGAGCGGCCTCCGAGGCAGCGACAGGCGGGGTCTGCGGTGATGCGTAAGCCGCCGGTGCAGGTGACGCGATGCTCCTCACGTCCGGGCCGGACATTGCCGGCGACGGGTCCGTTGCCGTGGCGGGACCATACTGCGCGGACGTTGCCCAGCCTGCGCCAGCGGAACTGCCGGCACCGGACAGCGCACCCACCGGCTGCCGGACTTCGGCCGGATGCGGGGTTTCACCGTTGTGGAGGGTGGAGGCTTCGTCCCGCATCTCCGCGGACCGGGGGAGCTGTGCCGCTGCCGGCTCGTAGTGCGGCGTCCGGGGCTCGGGAACCACAGGCAGGCTTGCCCGGTCCGGATCTTCTACGGACTTGCCGACGTTCGACTCTGCACCCACGGTCCAGACACCGGGCGCAGCCTCCGTGGCGCGGGACCATGGATCGTCGTTGGAGGTATCGTCCGCGGTGCGCGAAGAGCTGACGGAAGCGGGGATTCCGGCCGGCTGGATTGGCCGTGACTGCTCAGGAACGGACGGGGTCCAGTCCATCGGAGGCTCCTCATCCAGCGGGGGAGCATCTTCGTCCAGCGGCGGACCCCAGTCGTCGTCCGGGTAGCTGTAGGAACCGGACGCGTCTTCCTGCTGCCGCTGTGCAGTCGGTGCTTGCGCGGGCTCAGCTTGCGCGGGCGCGGCCTGCGCGGACTCCGCCTGCGCGGGCGCGGCTTGCGCGGGCGCGGCCTGCGCGGGGGCGGCCTGCGCGGGCCTGGGCTCGGCGGCAGCGGTGGCCGCGTTGGCAGAGCCGGCGGCGTGGACAGGCGTGGCGTCCGCACTTGGATGCCCGCCCGCGGCGCCCGCAGTGGAAGCGGCCGGGTGGGTGCGCGCAGGGCTCATCTCGGGATCTGGGACGGCTGCAGCGGACGCAGGGGCAAGACCCCAGGCAACGTCAGCGGGCGTCGCCGGCGTTTCCGGGCTGGCGGCCTTCGATTGCGCTTTCGGGCCAGCGGGCGTCTCCGGCGACGCCGGGCTAGCCGGTGCTTTTGGGTTTGGCTCAGAGCTCGCTGAGCTGCTGGCGCCGCCGGACACTGCATTGATCTGGCAGTCAATACCCACGGTCTTGTGGATGGCCTGGCGAAGATTTTCCGAGTGGTCGGCCCGGCCGAAAGCACCCGCCAGCCCGGAGGTGGTGAACGCCAGGGTGAGCACCTGGCCATCGAACTGGCCCACCTGGGCATTGGGTTCCACAAGCGCCCACGTGCTGCGCTTGATCTTGCTCAGCGTTTGCAGGACTTCAGGCCAGGCACGGCGGAGCACTTCCACGTCGCTGCTGGCATTCGGGGCCGGAACGTTGCGCTCCGCCACTGGCTGGCCTGCTTCGGGCCGCAGGGGTGTCCGCGCTGCCGCGACGGGTTCGACTGGAGCCGGCGCTGAAGGTCCGGATGCGGCAGCAGGAGCCGCCGGAGCCTGCGGGAAGGCAGCCTCCGGGACGGCAGGCTGCGGACCGGCCGGACGCGACGGGGCCGGACCGGACGCACTCCGATTCGCCGCCTGTGACTCGTCGACCGGCCAATCGGTGGTGGAGACACGAGGCGGAGTGAGGGATTCGCGGGCGGGTGCCTCGGGAGCCGCAGGCTGCTCTGGCGCGGATGCTGCAGGAGCCGGTGCCGGAGTCTCGGATGTTGCCCTCGGGACCGCCGCGGGAGCCAGGGACGCCGCCGGAGCCGCTGCCGGAACTGGGGACGCCGCGGGGGCCGGAACCGCCGCCGGCACAGGTGCCGAAGGTGCCGGTGCGGAAGATGCCGTTGCAGCAGCGGCGGGAGTTCCGACGTCGTTCCCGCCGTAATTCAGCCGGCGCTCCACGCGGTCGATGCGGGCGGCGATGCCACGTTCGGTCTGCTCGGAAGTGGGGAGGAGGATGCGGGCGCACAGCAGCTCGAGGTGGAGCCGCGGCGACGTTGCACCCGTCATCTCGGTGAGGGCAGTGTTGGTAACGTCCGCCGCCCGGCTCAGCTCGGCTGCGCCAAGGTTGTGGGCCTGGTTCTGCAGGCGGGCGATCTGGTCGGCGGGCATCCCGCGCAGGATGGACTGGGCGCTCTCCGGCATCGCCTGGACGATGATGAGGTCGCGGAAGCGCTCCAGGAGATCCTCCACGAAGCGGCGCGGATCGTGGCCGGTCTGGATCACCCGGTCCACCGCCCGGAAAACGGTGGCGGCATCCGAGGCCGCTACGGCTTCAACGACGTCGTCCAGCAGGGACGCGTGGGTGTAGCCCAGCAGTGCAACGGCCAGCTCGTAGTCCAGTCCGGTGGGACCGGCGCCCGCCATAAGCTGGTCCAGGACTGAGAGTGAGTCCCGGACGGAGCCGCCGCCGGCCCGGATGACCAGGGACAGCACTCCAGGTGCCACGGGAACGTTTTCCTGGTTGCAGAGCAGCTCAAGGTAGGCCATGAGGGGCTCGGGCGGAACCAGCCGGAACGGGTAGTGGTGGGTCCGGGAACGGATGGTGCCGATCACCTTGTCCGGCTCCGTGGTGGCGAAGATGAACTTGATGTGTTCCGGCGGCTCTTCCACGATCTTGAGCAGGGCGTTGAAGCCTGCCGAGGTGACCATGTGGGCTTCGTCGATGATGAAGATCTTGTACCGGTCGCGGACAGGAGCGTAGGTGGCGCGTTCGCGGAGGTCCCGGGCGTCATCCACGCCTCCGTGGCTCGCGGCGTCGATCTCGATCACGTCGAGGGAGCCGGAGCCGCCGCGCGCAAGCTCTATGCAGCTGGGGCACTTGCCGCAGGGGGTGTCAGTGGGGCCCTCGGCACAGTTGAGGCAGCGGGCCAGGATGCGGGCCGAAGTGGTCTTTCCGCAACCGCGCGGCCCGGAAAACAGGTAGGCGTGGTTGACGCGGTTTTTTCGCAGCGCCGTCATCAGCGGCTCCGTGACGTGTTCCTGCCCGATAACGTCAGCAAAGGAATCTGGACGGTATCTGCGATAAAGGGCGGTTGTAACACTCACAGAGAAAACCCTACCAATCCGGGCTGACAGTTTGCCGCCCTGTGGGGGAATAGTAAAGACCCCCCATGCACCCGCCAGAGCCCATTTACCCTTGCTACCTTCCGGTCCTGGGGGAGTTCAACAGGATGACGCCACATGAGGGGCCGTCAATGAGTTTACCCGATGATTTCGTGTGCCCCGAATCGGCAGCCGGCGGCCCCTTTCGGGCACGCTCGACTACGCTTCACCGCCGTCCGGCCGCCGGGCCGGGCGGTGTCCGTTGACCGCCCAGCTCATCAGCGCCGGCTCCTCGTAAGGGTGGGCTGCGCGAAGTGCGGCCACCACGGCTTCGAGGACCTCTTCCTCAACGACGCACTCGATCCTCACTTCCGCCACCTGTTCGCTGCGGCCTTCCGAGCCGATGAACGGCCGCGCTCCGGCGAGGGGCGTGAACCGGCCGGTGCCGGGGGCTGTGAAGGCGCAGTGGGAATAGTTGCCGATCCGTCCGGCGCCCGCGTCGCCTGCGGCGGCCAGTACAGCCTCGGCATGGTCCGCGGGAACGTAGGTGACCAGGGCGTGAAGTTGCGTCATAGCCCCATTTTGGCAGCACTTCAGCAAGCGGGTCCGGTAAGCGATCAGCGGCACAAGTCGATAACGGTCCGCCCATATCGGGGAAGAACCCTTGCTTATCACCGGTACAAAGCGGACCATGGATATGTACACCGATTGGGGCAATCTCAAGTTGAACTCAAGGTTGTGAGCTGCAGGGCCTGGCGCGAAGGCCGGACCCGGCAGCTCAACGGTGTGCCGGAAGAGTGGGCGCATTGGGGGCGTCCATTTTGACGTTAAGGGCACTTTCGGCCGGCAGGATCGGCGGAAAATGCGCAGGCTGGCGACGCCGCCCGGGTGTGCTGCCGTAACGCTCGGTTTGGCCCAATTGGGTGATGCCGAAAAGTTCAGGTATTCTAGTATCTGCTTTTGATTCAGAAGCTACTGGAGAATTCGCCTAGCGGCCTATGGCGCACGCCTGGAACGCGTGTTGGGTTAACGCCCTCGGGGGTTCAAATCCCCCATTCTCCGCGTTTGGCCCCGGTCCTCGGACCGGGGCCTTTTTGCGTCTTTGGGACCTAGGCCGCAAATCCCAGGCGGCGCAGGCGTCGCCGTGCGGCCTGCTCACTCGGGCCAACCCTGCGGCCGCGGCCGCCCCCGCCCAGCGCCAATTGGACGACGGCGAGAGTCACTTTGGTGCCAAACCGCACCGGCAGCGGCAGGGGCCCCAGCCGCGGAGGCCGGAGCCCTAGCATGTCCCGGTATTTCGGTTCGAGGCTGGAAACGGCGGCGGCAAACAGCATCCGGTAGCCGGGGCGCAGTGAAGGATGAAGCGGCGGGTTGCGGATGAAGGCCACAATTTCGGCCACCCGTTCGTCGGTGCGGAGGTCGCCGTCGTCGTACCACCTGTCCAGCTGTTGCCGCATTTCCGCCTCGCTCAGCGGCGGAGAGTCCACGCCCATCAGCAGTCCTGCTTGCGCCCATTCCCGGACGTAGGCGTCCGGCCCGCCCGGGATGGGGCGGCCCCAGATCTTGTGGGCGGACAGGAACGCGTCCGTAAACGCGATATGCACCCACCGGAGCAGCTCGGGGTCGTTGGCCGCATAACTTCTTTTGACGCCGTGGGCATCCACGTACTCTCCCCGCACGGATTCATGCAGCCGCAGGACCCAGCCGGATGCTGCGCGCGCCGCGGACGTGGAGCCATAGGACACGGTGAAGATCCAGCGGATGGTTCCGGCAAGCCGTCCCAGCGGATCATCCCGGAACCGTGAATGGTCGTGCACGCCGGCTAGTGCACCGGGATGGAGGGCCTGCATCAGGAGTGCCCGGATTCCCGCCACAATGGTGGTCATTGAACCGTGTACCGCCCAGACTGCGGACCCCGGGAGGTGATAACCGGCGTCGTCACCCTCCTCGAGCAGGGGAACCCAGCCCGGCACGGCCCCCCGTGATCCGGTGAATGTTTGCCTGAGCTCGGCCCGCCACTCCCTGAGGACATTGCGCATGGTCCATTGTTGCGCACCCTGGCTGTGAGCCAGCTGGGAATTCCGGCGCGAAAGGGCGGAATTCCGCGGGAGCGCCTCAAAGAGCTCGATGTTGGGGGTTCACACGGGCGGTGGGCTGTGGTCCCATAGGAATCGTAAGTCCGTCGAGATTGGGGTCTGGCGGGCCTATCGCAGGAGTCAGCACGTGGGAAATCACTGGGGATATGGACACGACGATCATCCAGGCAGGCCTTGCCTAGTCGCTGCGCGGATTCTTGGCGTATGCGCCATTTCAACGCTGGGGGTGGTGGCGCTTAGCCTCCAGGGACCCGCCACGCCGCCAGCGGCCGTGGTTACGCCAACCTCGCAACAATCCGGGGTAGGCGGTCCGGGAATCGCGCCGTGGCCGGATACCTTCATGAAACCGCTGGGCGCTGCACCCGGGACCATTGCCGCCAATGCAAACGCCCTCATTTCCTACAGCCGCAGCGATATCCGCACAATCTCCAAAAGCGGCAAGCGGGAACTGAACGTTGCCTCGGAGGAACTGCGGCGGCCGCCTGCCGGATCACTCATGGCGCCCCTCGAAGTGCTGACCGAAACATCCGGCTTCGGGCTCAGGGTCAGCCCCTTGACCGGTACTGCCGGAGAGTTCCACTGGGGCCAGGACTTCGCAGCCGCGTGCGGTACCCGGGTCTACGCAGCCGACGCCGGGGTGGTCAGGGCCGTCGGCTGGCACCCCTGGGGCGGCGGCAACCGGGTGGAGATCGATCACGGCAACGGGCTGATCACCACGTACAACCACCTGGAAGGGATCGCCGTCAAGAAGGGGGACTCCGTCCAGGTGGGCGAGGTCATCGCGAAAGTTGGCACCACGGGTTCGTCCACGGGATGCCACCTGCATTTTGAAACCATCCTCGACGGGGTCCATGTCAACCCACTGCAATGGAAGCTCCTGCCCACCAAGCAGGTAGACGAGCTCGGGACCATAGACATGGTCAGCTACGTCCCCGGCGTGGACGCCCCCAAGGGCGATCCCACCTGGGCAATCCCCGTTTCCTCTGACAACTCGCACATGGTTGCGGGAGGGGAGACGGAGGGGCCCGTGCAGGGAGCGCCGTCCGCCACCGAGACCGGCACACCGTCGGCCCCTGCGACGGCCGCCACTGCGGCTTCGACGGCGAGTACGTCCGCTCCTGCCACAGCGTCGGCGAGTTCGACGGCGACCGCACCGCCGCCCGCCGGCACGTCAACTGCCACCCCGGCGCCCTCACCATCGCAGACTGAGACGCCAACGCCGACGCCGACCTTGACTGAACAGTCCACCGCGACAGTGTCGCCGACGGAAGCCGTCACCGCCACGCCCACGACAGAGCCTGCGGCTGAGCCCACGTTCTCTGAGACGCCGGAACCCACGTTCACGGCCACCGGGGATCCTTCGACGGAACCTACGGCCCCGGCGGAACCGACGGCCGATCCCGAGCCGACAATGACGACGGAGCCGGCTCCGACCGGAACGGCCACACCCACGCCCACGCCCTGACAGGATCCCGCCATCTCAATTCACCCGGGCACCAACCCATACACTTGGCCGTTGTCAACGAATAGCAGCCATGACCAGTTTCTTAAGGAAGCCCACCGTGAATTCGCTCCACTCCATTCCGCTCACCCTCAACGACGGCACGACAACCGATTTTGGCCGCTTCAAGGGACGCGTGGTGCTGGTGGTCAACGTGGCCTCCCAGTGCGGCTTCACCCCGCAGTACGCAGGCCTTGAGTTGCTCTACGGGAAGTTCAAGGACCAGGGATTCGAAATCCTGGGGGTGCCCTGCAACCAGTTCGCCGGGCAGGAGCCGGGAAGCGACGACGAAATCGCCGAATTCTGCGAGCGCAATTTCGGCGTGACATTCCCGCTGACAGCGAAGGCTGATGTTCGCGGCAAGAACCAGCACCCGCTGTACGCGGAGCTCACCCGCTTCAAGAACGGTCTCCTCCCGGGCCTGGTGAAGTGGAACTTTGAAAAGTTCCTGGTAAACCGCGACGGCGTTGTGGTGGCCCGCTTCGCCCCCACTGTGGAACCGGACTCGCCGGAGGTCATCGCCGCCATTGAAGAAGCCCTCGCCTGACGGCCGCCTGGGGCGCGGCAAGGAACCTCGACGTCGGTCGCTAGGGCCCAACGGCCCCTACCCGTAAGTATGCTTACAGCCTAGACTGGCCGAACCCTCCAAGTATGTCCTGCACAGCTGCGGCTTTCCGGCTGTAGCACTGCGGGACGGCGCGGCTGGTCCGTACCGGCCTCGGAGGGCGCATCAGAACTTCGTGAATCACACTGGGCGCCCGTGCCGGTGCCCGTGAAGCCAGGAGGAAAGAGATGACAGGGAACAAAGCCGTTGCCTACAAGGGGCCGGGAAAAGTCGAACTGATAGACATCGACTATCCCAGCTTCGAACTCAAGGACGGACCGGGCGTCAACCCCGCCAACGTGGGCCGCCCGGTCCGTCATGGAGTGATCCTCAAGACCGTCGCCACCAACATCTGCGGTTCCGACCAGCACATGGTTCGCGGCCGCACCACAGCGCCCACCGACCTGGTACTGGGCCACGAGATCACCGGCGAGGTCGTGGAAGTCGGCCCCGACGTCGAATTCATTAAGGTGGGGGACATCTGTTCCGTTCCCTTCAACATTGCCTGTGGACGCTGCCGTAACTGCAAGGAGCGCAAGACGGGCATCTGCCTGAACGTCAACCCCGCTCGCCCCGGCGCAGCTTACGGATACGTGGACATGGGCGGCTGGGTGGGAGGCCAAGCGAACTACGTCCTGGTCCCGTATGCGGACTGGAACCTGCTGAAGTTCCCGGACAGGGACCAGGCCCTCGAGAAGATGATGGACTTGGCGATGCTGTCAGACATCTTCCCGACGGGCTTCCATGGCGCCGTCAGCGCCGGCGTGGGCGTGGGCTCCACGGTCTACATCGCGGGCGCCGGTCCGGTCGGACTGGCCGCGGCCACCAGCGCGCATCTGCTGGGTGCCGCCGTCGTGATTGTCGGGGACCTGAACGCCGACCGTCTGGCCAGGGCCCGCAGCTTCGGCTGCGAAACCGTTGACCTGACCGAAGGCGGGCCCGCGGAGCAGATCGAGCAGATCCTGGGCGTCCCTGAGGTCGACTGCGGCGTCGACGCCGTCGGCTTCGAGGCCAAGGGGCACGGCCATGACGCCAAGGAGGCTCCGGCGACGGTGCTGAATTCGCTGATGGAGCTCACGGCGGCGGGCGGGGCGCTCGGCATTCCCGGGCTCTACGTCACCGGTGATCCGGGCGGTATCGACGAGGCTGCCAAGAAGGGCGCTCTCTCGCTCAGCCTTGGCACGGGCTGGGCCAAGTCGCTGAGCTTCACCACGGGCCAGTGTCCGGTCATGAAGTACAACCGCCAGCTGATGATGGCGATCCTGCACGACAAGGTCCACATCGCCAAGAACGTCAACGCCAAGGCGATCTCCCTGGAGGACGCACCGAAGGGTTACGCCGAGTTCGACGCCGGTGCCGCCACGAAGTACGTCCTCAACCCCAACGGCTACTTGAGTTAGCTGCAAAGTACTTGAGTAGCCAGGTTCGGCGGTCACATCCCCAGTCGGGTATGTGGCCGCCGAATTACTTGTTCTTGCCGTTTTTCCAAACATGAATACTGGAGTTTGCACACTATTTGCCGAATGTCTGGTTGGATAGACATTACTGAGAGGGAAGTTGGGGGCTACAGTCTCCACCCAACCAGGAAGGCAGTAATGGAGCTCATCGAGGCCGAACATCCGCGGCCACGTCATTTTCTACTCCACCTGAGCGACCCCCACCTGTTGGGAGGTCCGGATCATCTCTATGGCGCGGTGGACAGCGAAGCCCGCCTGAAACAATTGTTTGAGGAAGTCAAGGCCTCAGGGGCCCGTCCGGAAGCCGTGATTTTCACCGGCGACCTGGCCGACCGCGGCGAAACGGAGGCCTACGCAAAGCTCCGGGCCATCGTCGAACCCGCCTGCAAATCGATGAACGCGCAGGTCATCTGGGCCATGGGAAACCATGACGACCGTCACAACTTCCGTTCCGGCCTGCTCGACCAGCCCGGAAACGACTCGCCGGTGGACCAAAGCTATTTCATCAACGGCCTAAGGGTGATCACCCTGGATACTTCGGTGCCGGGTTTCCATCATGGTGAACTGAGCGAGTCACAGCTTGAATGGCTCGCCGCCGAACTCGCCACACCTGCACCGGACGGCACCATCCTGGCGCTGCACCATCCGCCGGTACCTTCCATCCTGGACCTGGCGGTCCTCGTGGAGTTGCGCGGCCAGCCGGCGCTGGCTGCGGTGCTCCGTAACTCGGACGTCCGCACCATCCTTGCCGGGCACCTGCATTACTCCACCACCGCCAGCTTCGCCGGCATCCCGGTATCGGTGGCCTCCGCCACCTGTTACACCCAGGACCTGAACGTACCGGTCGGCGGTACCCGCCCCATCGACGGCGGCCAGGCATTCAACCTCGTGCACGTTTATGAACACACAATCGTGCATTCCGTGGTGCCTATCGGCAGCGCAGCCGCGGTGGGCGAGGTCGTGAGCGCGGCCGAAACACAGCGGCGATTGGCGGCCGCAGGCATCCGTATTCCGCGCCAGGCAAAGACGCAGGGACACCCGCCCACCCAGAGCATTCCGCTGATAAGCGCCTCCCGATGATCAGCCCGGGCTCCGGACGCTGACACCGCTGGCGGGGGAGCCCCGCCCTTGGCCGGGGAGCCCTACTTTTCCCAGGGTGCCTTGATCGGGTAGTACTTCTCCAGGAAGTCAGTGACCAGCTGGGCGCGTTCCTCGGCTTCCACTTCCGGGAAGCTGCCGTCATTCAGGCAGAAGAAGTCCATGTTGCGCTTGGACAGCAGCTTGGGCAGGTAATTGAGGCCGGACCGCATCGTGGTGTCGATGTACCTTACCTTTGCTGCCGTCTGGGTGACCGCGCGCCCGGTCAGCAGCGCGTAGTAGTGGTAAAAGGAATTTGTCACGGAGATGTTGTCCGCCGCCCGGAAACGGCTGGCCGCGGTCTTGGCAAACTCCTGCGGGAATTCCTGCTCCATGGTGGCTGCAACGCTCCGCCGCAACGGGGCGGCGGTGTGCTCCAGGTGGCGGGTGGTGATCCGGCCGAAACGGTCCCACAGGAGTTTCCGGTTCACCCTCGCAGCGTTCTCGAAACCGCTGCGTTCCGCGTCGTTGTCGCCCAGCCCGATGCGGGTTTCCGCCTCAATGAACTTGGTGACCCCGCCGGGTGTGAAAAACATGTCCGGTCCCACCGCACGGCCGAAGAACATGTCGTCGTTGGAATACAGGAAGTGCTCAGAGAGCCCTTCGATGTGGTGCAACTGGCACTCGACGGCCTGGGAGTTGTGCGTGGGCAGCACGGAGGGATCCGCGAAGAATTCCTCACTGCGCACGATGGTCACCGAGGGGTGATCGGCCAGCCAGGCGGGCGCCGGCGAGTCTGTGGCAATGAAGATCCGCCGCACCCAGGGAGCGAACATGTACACCGAGCGCAGGGCGTACTTCAGTTCGTCGATCTGGCGGTAGCGGGCCTCGTGGTCATCGCCTTCGCCTACGACGACGCCGGTCATCCGGGCACGCCGCGCGGCGATGTACTCCGGGGAACTGCCGTCCACCCAGGAAAACACCATGTCGATGTCAAAGCTGATGTCGCTGGCGTGGTCCGCGAACATGTTCTCGATGGTGGGCCAGGTGTGGCCGTAACGGTCCACGGTGCCGCGCACCGCGTCGGTGGTGAGCATGGTCCGACGGGTAAGGGAGTTCTCAATCGGCAGGATCAGCTGGTTGCCTTCGAAGCTCCACAGCTCGATCTGCACGCCGGCGGAGGAACCGAATTCGAAACCGCCGTTGGGCTCAACCCGCGGCCGGTAGAGCCGGAAGATCCGGGCCTGGCGGTTCGGCGAGAGTTCACCGTCGGCCACCAGGACAGAGGACTTCTTCTTGGCGTCCACGGTCATGGAATACACGGGCTCGTCACGGCATGCTTCCACCAGCGCGGCACGGAGCTTCTTCCGGTTCTCCCAGTCCAGGGCAATGACCGGCCGGTGGTTGTTGCCGCGCACCAGGAGGTAGTCCAGGCCCGCGTTGGCGAGGACGTTGCGGATGAACAGCAGGTCCTCCACCATGGCCTGGTAGGGCGTGCGGGTGTCATTGATCAGCGCATAGCGCCCTCGGTGGCGGACCACATCGGGGCGGTTTTTCAGCCGTGCGACAGCCGCCGGCGACGTTACTTCGGCGTGGCTCCTGCCGTCGTCGGAAGCCTGACCGCCGTAGTAGATCTCATCCTGAACGAGTGCGTCTGTAATGGTGTTTCTCCGAGCTGTTGTCTATAGAGGTCCTACCTGCATGATAACCCGCGCGAAAAAACTCGACTAATCCGGAGTTAGCCGGCCAGAGCCTCCCGCCAGCTGCGCAGGAACGCCCCGCCGGCGTCGTCGTGGATCACGTCTTCAGCGAGCCCCAGGTCCGCGGCCGTCAGGACCGCGTACGGCTTGGCGGGAACCCCGTCCGCGGGGCGGACATCCACGTGCTTCACCTCGTGGTCGTTGTGGTGCAGCCAGTCGGCCATGGCGTAGTCGGTGCGTGAATCACCCACCGTACGCCAGGCCAGGGGGCGGACACCCTGCGCAGCGAGCAGCTCCACGGCCCGGCTGGCACCCAGGTCCTTGCCGAGGCGCACTGACTCGATGTCCGTGGAAATGATGGTGGGATCCACCCGGTAGTCGATCTGGTCGTCCGAATCGGGAGCATGGTGGTCCAGCCGGACCACGCCCAGGCCGTGACGGGCCATGAGCACCATGGCGTCGGCGTCGAACAGTTTTTGTTCGTCGAGGTAGTCCTCGCTGGGCACGTCGATATGCTGCTCCACGGACACCATCGCACGCTTGGTTTCGTCGTAGAACATGTGTTTGGCGTAGTCCTCGGACACCAGCCGGCGGACGTCGTCGCCGTAGGCGCGGGGGACGGCGAGATCGTGGTCCACGTGCACCGGTCCGGGCCCGGCAGCCGTGTAGCTGAACCAGACGGCCCCCTTCTCGCAGATGGCGTGGATGATGGTCCCAGCGGGCATGCCGGCGGCGATCATGGGCTCCATCACCTGTTCCCGGATGAACGCGTCCGAGCGGCCCGTGTTGAAGATGACGGGAATCCCCGCGGTGGCGAGGGCCACCATGTCGGCGATGATCTCCGGCTTGACGTTCCGGCTGACGGGGCTCGCCACCGGGCCGTCAACGTCGAGCAGGAGGGCAAGGGGAGGAGCCGACGGCGACACGGCGGCCTGGTTCTCGGATGCAGTCATGGCTCCATTCTCTCAGTCCGGGCAGGCCCGGCGCAGAATGTTGCCTTGCGTCCTTCCGGCAGCCAATGGTCACTGTTTGGCCACAACCTTGGAACTGTGTGAGGTCATTCGTTCCCTTGGGCGGGCAACATCCATAGGCTTGCAGGGTGATATTCAAAGCTGTGGGCGAGGGACGCCCTTACCCCGACCATGGTTTCAACACCCCGAAGGAATGGGCTGCCCTTCCTCCGCGGCCGGTCCGGCTCGACGAGCTTGTGACCACCAAGCGCACCCTCGACCTCGAGGCCCTGCTGGCGGAGGACTCCACGTTCTTCGGCGACCTCTTTCCCCACGTGGTGCAGTACCGCGGAACCCTGTACCTCGAGGACGGGCTGCACCGCGCCGTCCGGACCGCACTGCACCAGCGCACCGCCATCCACGCCCGTGTGCTGGTGATAGATGGCTAGGAAACCCAAGGACATCACGGTCCTGCACGGGCACCGCGTCGTCTCGGGATCGGAGCTCAGGGCCACGTTCGTTGAGCCGGATGACACCGCCGAAGACCCCGTCCGGCTGCGCCGGCGAATCCTGCACGGCGTGGTGCTGGTTCTGCTGGTGGGGCTGATCATCTCCGCGATCATCGTTGCGTTGGCCATCATGAACGGACAGATTCAGATCCCGACGGCGGAGCGGAGCCGGTCTGCCGCTTCAGCGTGTCCCACAGCCACATTTGACTACACCCCGAACGAGAAGGTCAGCCTCAACGTCTACAACGCCACCAACCGGCCGGGCCTGGCGCGTTCCGTGGCCGACGAGTTCCTGGCCAGGAAATTCGCGGTGGCCGCAGTGGACAACACCCAGTCCGGTTACAGGGGTGTGGCCGCGGTGGTGTCCGGGGCTGCCGGCCAGTCGGCCGCTTTCAGTGTCCAGCGGAACCTTCCCAAGTCGGACTACTTCCAGGACGGCCGTTCCGACGGCAGCGTGGATGTCATCCTGACCAGTGAATTCAAGGAATTAGTCGCGCCGGGCCTCGTGGACCAGACACCGGGTCCGCTCAGCTGCCCTCGCGAGAGCCGCCGGATAGTGGACGGCGCCAAGTGGCCGGTGATCCCCAAAGCCGGCTGAGCCTGGCGGTTCCCGGCGGCCAGATGCGGCTGGGTCCGCCTACGGCTGGCTGAGCCTGACGGGTCGGCCGGCGTCGTCGAACCGGGCCCCCGCGCCGAGCTGGATGAACCGGACGGTGCGGAGTACCGCTTCGGGCGTGCCGTCGCCGCGGGCGGCACTGGAGGACAGTGTTCCGTGGATGAGCTGGGCCAATTGTGCGATGTCAGCCGGGGGAAGGTAGCCCTCTCCCATCGCATCGCGCAGGATGTCCTGCAGGAGGAGGCTCAGTTCGCCCACATGGTCTGCGAGCTTGGAAAAGGACGACGGCGAGAGGACTGCGGCCATGGCCGGGCCCGGCGGCAGGTGGCGGCGGCTGAGGTCCTCCACCTGCGCGCGGATGTAGAGCGCCAGGCGTTCCACCGGGTTCTCCAATGACTGGAGGGACTCCCGGAGGCCATCGAGGAAGCGCTCGGTTTCATCCAGTGCGTAGGCGATGAGCAGCTCCTCAATGTCCGCGTAGTAGTTGTACACGGCGGTGCGTCCGATGCCGGCATGACGGGCGACATCCGTCATGGTCAGCCCGGGCAGGCCGTGGGTGAAGAGGAGTTCGCCGAAGCCGGTCAGGATGCGGCGTTGGGTCTCGGCTCGTTGGGCAGCATTCGTGGCGGCCGAAATCCTAGGCATACAGACACTTTACAGTGATCTGTCAGCAAACCTATTGGCGACAGCGGCGCGTCAGACGGCGCAGCCGTCCGGGCCGCACACTTCGGCGCCGCCGTCGTTACGTTTGCTTCCTTCGCTGCCCGGGGCGCCGGTGCCGGCCATGACGAGGGGCTGTTTCTCCTGCCACGCCTGGTTGAGTGCCTGGCTGAACATCGCCGACGGCTGGGCGCCGGAGAGCCCGAACTTCCGGTCGATCACGAAGAACGGCACACCGCTGATGCCCAGGGCACGTCCCTCCTCGAAGTCGAACCGGACGTCCTCGGCGTACTTGTCCGTGGTGAACAGCTCATCCAGCTCCCCGGCGTCAATCCCCAGGTCCCGTCCCAGGGAGGTGAGGTACTCGCGGCTGCCGATGTCCTTCCCGTGTTCAAAGTGGTCGCTCAGCAGGCGCTCCTTGGCGGCGTCCTGCTTGCCATGCGCGGCGGCCAGGTGGATGAGCCGGTGTGCGGTGAAGCTGTTGGCGACCACCACGGTGTCAAACCGGTAATTGAGGCCCTCGCCCCTGGCCTGCTCCGCCACGTGTTGGAACATTTGTGAGACCTGCGCCGGGGCCATGCCCTTGCGGGTGCTCAGGTAGTCCAGTTCGGTGCCGTCATAGTGCTCGGGCAGGCCGGGATCGAGCTGGTAGCTGCGCCACTGCACCTCCACGGAATCGCGGTGCGGGAATTCGGCCAGGGCCGCTTCGAAACGGCGCTTGCCGATGTAGCACCAGGGGCAGGCGACGTCGGACCAGATCTCAATCTTCATGCTGGCAACAACCCCGCACCAGCGGCATCCATTCCCCGGCGGGCATGTAGCTTTGATCACTGGCGGGGGCGCGAACTGCCGGCTAATGACCTCAAAACGTGGATTTAAGGGGCTCAGCCGGGGCGGGGGACTGCCCGCTCCATGACGAAGTCGTGTTCCACCGTGGTTCCCAGGTTGAACGACTTGGTGCCGACTTTCCGGAACCCTGACTTCTCGTAGAAGCGGATGGCCTTGGCGTTCTGGCTGTTGACGCCCAGCCACATCCCGCGGGCACCGGAAGCTGCAGCCGCGTCCAGGCTGGCGTGCATCAGCTCGGCCGCGGCACCCAGCCCATGGTGGTCCGGGTGGACGTAGCATTTGCTGAGCTCGGCCGACGGCAGGATGGTCAGTGCGGCCGCAACGTCCCGGTCGCCGGCCGGACGGTCCACGAGCATGCTGTAGCCGCGGAGGTCGCCGTCGGAATCGATCACCAGGACCGTGATGTCCGGGTCCGCCAGGTAGCCGTGGAACTTTGTCACGCTCAGGGTGTTCGCCAAGTGCGCGGCGATATCGTCCGCGGAGGATTCCGGCGGGCAGGCCAGCGGGAAGGTGACGGCGGCGAGCTCTGCCAGCCGGCCGGCGTCGTCCGCTGTTGCTTGGCGGATGGTGTGCGTCATGCCCAAAATCCTATGCCGCTAATTCCTTGACATTCATCGCTGCGCGTCCGGTGTGGCGTCGGCCGCGTAGCTGAGTCCGATCTGGCGGCGTATCTCGTCCATCGCTGTCATGACGGCAACGGTTTCGCTTGGAGGGAGGATGGTGCCGGCGGTATCGCCCGCGCGGACGAGGCGTTCCAGTTCTGCAGCCTGGTACTGCATACCGCGGCTGCTGACGGGCTGCTCAAAGCGTTCAATGACGCTGCCATCCGCGGCATGCACGGTGAACGGCACGGGGTTGTACCAGGTCGATTCGACGTCGATCCACCCTTCGGTCCCGATGACCATGGCCCGGTTGGCGCTGGCGGCGTCCAGTTCGCAGTCCACAATGGCCTGCTGGCCGCCGGCATGGTCAAAGATGGCTGCCGTCTGCCGGTCCACCCCCGTCGCGGTCATGGAGGCACTGGCGCGAATAGTCTCTGGCGTGCCCAGGATGTCGAACGCAAAGGAGACCGGGTAGATGCCAAGGTCCAGCAGCGCTCCGCCGCCCAGTGCAGGATCGTTCAGCCGGTGGGCAGGGTCCTGGGGCAGGCTCTGGTTGTGGCTGGCGACCACTTTCCGGACCTCGCCGATGGTGCCTTCCTGGATGATGGCGCGGAGGCGGATCATGTGCGGCAGGAACCGCGTCCACATGGCTTCCAGCGCCACGAGCCCCTTGGATTCCGCGAGCTCAGCAATGTCCTGTGCTTCGCGGGCGTTCATGGTGAACGGCTTCTCCACCAGCACGTGCTTGCCGGCATTCAACGCGAGTAGTGCGTTCGCGTGGTGGAAAGGGTGCGGCGTGGCGATGTAGACCACGTCAACCAGCGGGTCTGCCACCAAGTCCTCATAGCTGCCGCGTGCGCCCGCCACGCCGTACTGCTCAGCAAACGCCCTGCTCGAATCCAGGGCCCGGGAGCCGACGGCCAGGACGGTGAAGCCGTTGTCCAGCAGGTCCTGAGTTTGCAGGCCAGCGATGAATCCGGTGCCGAGGATTCCCCAGCGGAGATGTCCGTCGGAAGTGCCGGCGGGTTGATTAGTCACGTACTTGGTCCTTTGGTGTGTCAGTGTTGCCGAGCGGATAGGCGACGTACGCGAAGCGTGCGGAATCGGGCGACCAGCTGTTGACGTTGAGGGTTCCCTGCCCGCCGAACAGCGGCCACGTGTGCAGCGGTGCGGTCCAGTCGCCGGTGGAGACAAGCACGACGTCGACCGGCAGATCCGCTGGGTGGCCCTCCGTGCCGGTGAGGAAGCGGATGTAACAGGCCAGCTCTCCGTCAGGGGAGAGATGGGGGAACCAGTCGACGGTGACGCTTTCAAGGAGGCGTTCGAAACCGCTGCCGTCAACCTGCACGCGGGCAAGCTGGGCATGGCCGGGGAGGGAGCTGAAGGACTCCGTGTTGAAGTAGAGCCACTGTCCGTCCGGCGAATATTCCGGCCCGTCGCAGTGGCCGGGGCCGACATCAACCGCGGCGGTTGTGCCGCCATCGGACGGTATTGTCATGAGCCTGCCGGGCCGGGTGAAGTCCCCGGCCTGGATCCCCACGTAGGCGAGCTCACCGCCGTCCGGACTCACGCCGTGCAGGAAGTGGAAGGAGCCGTCGTCGTCGGTGATACGCTGCCCCTCGCCGCCGTCAAGCGGGGCACGGTAGATGTGCCCGTCGTTGGCCGAGAGGAAGATGCCGGTGCCGCCGGGTGCCAGGACGTGGTCGTTGTTGAGGTCCGGGACGCCCGTCAGCGGGACTTCCGTGAGCCGTCCCCCGGAAACATCCAGCGTCCACAGTTTTCCGTCCCCGTTGAGGACCAGTGAACGGCCGTCGAGGGTCCAGTTGGGCGCTTCCAGGAGAACTTCGTCGGTGCTGAAAACCATTTCGGATTCGCCAGTGACGGACGCAATCCAGACCTCGCAGCGCTGACCGGGCTCAAGGGTTCGCAGCATGGCTAGAGCCTCGAGGGCGATGTGCCCGCGCACGCCGAGCACCAGTCGTTCCTACGCCACACCTTGAGGAAATCCCCGACGTCGCCCACCCGGGTTAGTCCTTGCTGCTGAAGGCGGCGTCGAAGGACGTCTGGGAGGCGGGGAAGTCGAATTTTTTGAGGGCGGCGAGGGCTTCGGGGGCGCCGTGGAGGCGGTCCATGCCGGCGTCTTCCCATTCGACGGAGATGGGACCGTCATAGCCGATCGCGGTGAGGGCGCGGAAGGATGATTCCCAGGGGACGTCTCCGCGGCCTGCGGAGACGAAGTCCCAGCCGCGGCGGGGGTCGCCCCAGGGCAGGTGGGAGCCGAGGACGGTGTTCCGGCCGGTGGGGCGGAGCTTGGTGTCCTTGCAGTCCACGTGGTAGATCCGGTCCTTGAAGTCCCAGATGAAGGAGACGGGGTCGATGCCCTGCCACATGAAGTGGGACGGGTCCCAGTTCAGGCCGAACGCTTCGCGGTGGCCGATCGCTTCGAGGGTGCGCACGGTGGTCCAGTAGTCGTAGGCGATTTCGGAGGGGTGGACTTCGTGGGCGAAGCGGACGCCGCATTCGTCGAAGACGTCCAGGATGGGGTTCCAGCGGTCCGCGAAGTCCTGGTACCCGGCCTCGATGACCTTTTCCGGGACGGGCGGGAACATGGCGACGTATTGCCAGATGGAGGAGCCGGTGAAGCCGACGACGGTGTCCACGCCGAGGGCTTTGGCGAGCCGGGCGGTGTGTTTCATTTCTTCGGCGGCGCGGGTGCGTACGCCTTCGGGGTCGCCGTCGCCCCAGACCTTGGATCCGACGATCGCTTCGTGGCGGAAGTCGATGGGGTCATCGCAGACGGCCTGGCCCTTGAGGTGGTTGGAGATGGCCCAGACCTTCAGGTTGTACTTTTCCAGGACGGCGAGCTTGGACTGGACGTAGCCGGGTTCGTCCCAGCGCCAGGCGTCCAGGTGGTCCCCGGACACGGCGATTTCGAGGCCGTCGTAGCCCCAGCCGGAGGCCAGGCGGGCGACTTCCTCGAAGGGGAGGTCGGCCCACTGGCCGGTGAACAGGGTGTACGGGCGGGGCATGTCAGGCTCCTTCGGTTACGGGGACAGGGGAAGCGGCGAGCTGGATGATGGAGGATTTGGCGTTGGCGGATTCTTCGATGGCGGCCAGCACCCGCTGCACGGCCAGTCCGTCCTCGAACGACGGCGAGGGCGGAGTGCCGCCGTCGATTGCGGCCAGGAAGTCCCGGATCTCGTGCGTGAAGGTGTGTTCCCAGCCGATCACGTGGCCCTGCGGCCACCAGGCAGCCATGTAGGGGTGTTCGGGTTCGTTGACCAGGATCCGGCGGAACCCCTGTTCGCGGGCCGGCAGGGTGGCGTCGAGGAAGCCGAGTTCGTTGATGGCTTCGAGGTCGAACAGCAGGGAGCCCTTGTCCCCGTAGATCTCCAGCTTCAGGGAGTTCTTCTGTCCCGTGGCCATGCGGGAGACTTCCACCGAGGCGATGGTCCCGGAGTCCAGGGTGAGCGTGGCCCAGGCGGCGTCGTCGACCGTTACCTCTTCGGGGCCGTCCGCCCCGGGGCGGCTGGACACGAAGGTGTGCAGCCGGCCGGAGACCTCGGTGACATGGCCGCCGAGCAGGAACATGACCTGGTCGATCGCGTGGGAGGCGATGTCGCCCAGCGCCCCGGACCCGGCGGTTTCCTTACGCAAACGCCAGGTCATCGGTGATTCGGCGTCCGTGAGCCAGTCCTGCAGGTAGGCGGCGCGGACGTGCCGGACCGTCCCGAGCCGGCCTTCGGAGATGAGTTCCTTCGCGAGGGCCAGTGCCGGGACACGGCGGTAGTTGAAACCGATCATGGACTGCACGCCGCGTTCCCGGGCGGACCGGGCAGCGTCCGCCATGGCTTCGGCCTCGGCCAGGGTGTTGGCCAGGGGCTTCTCGACCAGGACATGTTTGCCTGCCTCGAGCGCCGCGATGGCAATCTCGGCATGCATCCAGCCCGGCGCGCAGATATCCACGACGTGGATGTCGTCCCGGTCAAGGACCGAGCGCCAGTCCGTCGCCGACTCGGCCCAGCCGTATCTCGCGGCGGCCGCCGCGACCTGCCCCGCGTCCCGGCCCACGAGCACTTTTTGCTCGAAGGCCGGGACATCGAAGTACGAGGCCACGTTGCGCCAGGCGTTCGAATGGGCCTTGCCCATAAACGCGTAGCCGATCATCGCCACACCCAGCGGCGGGTTGTCCGGGTTGGTGCCGTCCGTGCTTTCGGGGGAGTTCATTGCGTGAGTCCTAGAGAGTGGAAGCGGTGGGGTTCCAGTCCTCGGGGAGGGCCGGGGACGCGGGCGCGGAGCTTTCGACGTTGACAAACGTTCCGGATTCAACGGACTCGGAAATCGAGACCATGGTGTCCAGCACGTGGTAGGCGAGGTTGCCCGTGGCACGATGCGGTACCCCGGCCCGGATGGACCTGGCCATGTCCAGAACGCCCATGCCGCGGCCGTTGGACGGGCCGGTGGCGGGAATGACGGTCCACTCTTCGTCGCCCGCGCGCCAGAGCCGCACGTCTCCGTCGAAGTAGTTTGGATCCGGTAGGGAAATGGTGGCTTCCGTGCCGGTGATTTCCATGAAGCCCATCCGCTGCCGCGGCGACTCGAATGAGAAGACGCTGTGCGAGGACTGGCCGCCCTCGAACTGGGCCATCGCGGACACGTGGGTGGGCACCTCTACCGTGAATTCCTCGCCCAGCTTGGGGCCGGAGCCGATGACCCGGACTTCCTTGGACTTGGAGCCGATCGCAGCCACCTTGCGCACGGAACCGAACGTCTGGACCAGCGCGGTGAGGTAGTACGGGCCCATGTCGAACAGGGGACCGGCGCCGTACTGGAAAAGGAACGCCGGATTCGGGTGCCAGGATTCCGGTCCCGGCGTCTGGAACGTGGTCATGGCGGTCAGCGGGGTGCCGATGTCGCCGCGTTCGATCAGCCGCCGGGCCGTCTGCAGACCGGCGCCGAGGAAGGTGTCCGGGGCGCAGCCGAGCCGCAGCCCTGCGGCATCAGCGGCCTTCAGCAGCCCCAGCCCGGATTCGCGGTCCAGCGAGAACGGCTTTTCGGTCCAGACGTGTTTGCCGGCGTTGACGGCGGCGGTCGCCACCTCCACGTGCGCGGCCGGGATGGTCAGGTTGACGATGATTTCGACGTCGGGATGGTTCAGGGCGGCGTCCACCCCGCCGTACTCGGCGATCCCGTATTCCTTCGCCCGTGCGGCTGCAGCGTCCTCGAAGAGGTCGGCGATGACATGGACCTTCAGGTCCGGGAAGTCGGTCAGGTTGTCCAAGTACTGCTTGCTGATGTTTCCGGCGCCGATGACGGCGACGCCCACCGGGCCTTTCCTCATGGAAGAAGTGCTCATGCCCGTGCTCCTTCGGACTGGGCGCCTTCGCTGGCTCCGGCGTTCAGGAACTCCAGGCTCTGGGCGATGCCGTCGAAGATGTCGCCGGAGTAGTCGTCGAACTCCACCACGCCCACTTCCAGGGACTTGGCCGCGCCGATGACGTCCCACACGGCGATTTTGCCCTGGCCGGCGGGCTGCTGCGCCTTGGTGTCCGTGTTGATGGGGCCGTCCTTGATGTGGATGAACTTCACCCGGTCGCCGAGTTTGGTCAGGATGGCCACGGGGTCCTGGCCTCCGACGGCAACCCAGTAGGTGTCCACTTCCAAGACCAATTCGGGGTCCAGGAGGTCGGCGAAATATTCCAGTGCCGTGCGGCCGTCGATGGTGGACTCCAGTTCCCAGGCGTGGTTGTGGTAGCCGACGCGGATGCCGTATTCGGCGCCCTTCTTCGCTGCAGCGTTGAGTTTCGCAGCCGTGGCCTGGATGTCCTCGGCCTTCTGCCAGTGCTCGGCCGGCAGGAACGGGTCGATGACGGTGCTGATGCCGAGTTCCTTGGCGGCGGCGAAGATCTCGTCCTGATCCTGGCTGAGCAGGGGAGCGTGGCCTGACGGTGCAGTGAGGCCGTTCTCTTTCAGGGCGGCGCCGAGCTCCTTGGCCGTGGCCAGGAAGTTATAGGGCTCAACCTGGGTGAAGCCGATCTCAGCGACCTTTCGGATGGTGCCTGGCAGGTCTTCCTGGATGGCATTGCGCAGGGTGTAGAGCTGGAGTGAATAAGACATGTCGTTCCTTTGCGGTTGTACTAAAAGTTCTTCTAAAAGAGGCGTGCGGCGCTGGTTAGCGGCCGGCGAGGGATCCGCCGATGCCGCCGACGCTGAAGTACTTGTTCAGGGTGGCGAAGACGATGACGGGCGGGAGCATCATGACTACGGCCAGGGCCATGACGGAGGTCCAGTCGGTGGCGTTCTGCTGGAAGAAGGACTGGACGCCCATGGGGAGGGTGAAGATCTCGTTGGAGCGCAGGAAGACGATGGCTACGAGGTAGTCGTTCCAGGCCAGCAGGAAGGCGAAGATCGCGGTGGAGAGGATTCCGGGGAGTGAGTTGCGGAGTACCACTTTGGTGAAGGAGCCGAAGACGGAGCAGCCGTCGATCCAGGACGCTTCCTCGAGGCTGATGGGGATGGAGTCGAAGTAGGCGGCCATCATCCAGGTGGCTACGGTCATGGTGGAGCCGACGTAGATGATGGTAATGCCCAGAAGGTTGTCCACCAGACCCATGCCGGCGAAGAGGATGAACAGCGGGACCACCGAGGTGATGATGGGCAAGGACTGCATGACGAACAGCAGCAGGGAGTATCCGGAGACGGCTTTGGACCGGCCGCGGGAGAGGACGTAGCCGGCGGGTGCGGCGACGGCCACGGAGACTGTCACGGTGGCGAGTGTGGTGATGAGGCTGTTCTGCAGCCAGGTGGCGGCGAGGGTTCCGGAGAAGACGTTGGCGAGGTTTTCGAAGGTCAGGCCTTTGGCGGTGCTGGTCGGTCCGGGGGTGAAGGCGAGCACGACGGTGACCATGATGGGGACGAGGACTATTGCGGTGATGGCCAGGATCGCGACGAACCGCCACCATTGGCCGCGGTGGCCGGCTTCGGAGAGGACGCGTAGGTTTTTGGCCGGGCCCGCGACGCCGAGGACTGGGCCGGACTCGGGATGGGCGTGGACTGCTGCGCTCATTATTCGACGCTCGACTTTCGGATCTGGCGGTACAGGAGGACGGAGATGACTACCAGGGTCATGGTCATGAGGAAGGCGATGGCGACGCCGGGGCCGGTGGCGAAGTCCTGGAAGACCGTGCGGTAGGCCAGGACCACCAGGGAGGTGGTGGCGCTGACCGGGCCGCCGCCGGTGAGCAGGTAGATGGTGGGGAAGTCGTTGACGCAGAAGATGGTCATCAGGATCCAGCTGATGTAGGTGGAGCGGGCGATCAGCGGGAGGGTGATCTGGCTGAACTGCTGCCAGCGGGTGGCGCCGTCCATGCTGGCAGCCTCGTAGACGGTGGTGTCCACGGAGGCCAGGGCGGCCGAAATCATCATCATCATGAACGGGAAGCTGACCCAGACCTTGAACACCATGACCGTGATGGCAGCGAGGTTGGGATCGGCCAGGAACAGGGGCGTTCCCAGGCCGAGGTTCCGGAACAGGGACGGGATCAGGCTGTCCGGGGTGGCGACCAGCCAGTTCCATGCTGTGGAGGACACTACGATCGGCACGACCCAGGGCAGGAGCAGCAGGACCTTGAAGGTTCCGCCGGCGGGGATTTTGGTGCGGAGCAGGAGCGCGAGTCCCAGGCCGACGAGCCACGAGCCGAACACGCCCACGATGGTGAACATCAGGGTGAACTGGGCCGCTTTCCAGAATGCGGGTGAAGACAGGACGGTGGCGAAGTTCTCCCCGCCAACGAAGTTGCCGGTCTGAATCAGTGAACCGTCGTGCGTGGCCTGCACGCCGGCGTGAATAAGGGGATAGCCGTGGATCAGGACGAGCAGGATGACCGAGGGCAAGAGGAGCCAGAAGAAGGTCCGGCTGGTCTGCGCGCTGAGCTTGCTCTTGCGGTTGGCGGGGCCGCCGGGCCCGCCGGGGGCAACTCCCCGGCGGGCCCGGCTGAGGCCGGATTGGGCTGTAGTCAGTGCCATGGAAGGTCCGTTTACTTCTTCAGGACCGATTCGAGGCCGGACTGGAACGTCTGCAGGGCAGTCTTGGCGTCAGCCTTGCCGGTGAGGATCGTCTGGCTGAACTGGTTCAGGGCCTGTCCGCCGTCCAGCGCCGCGAGGTTAGCGTTCAAGGTCTTGCCCTGGGCGGCAAAGGTCTTGGCGATCGGCTGCCAGTCCTTGACGATCTTTACGTTATTGGGATCATTGGCGAATTCGGGCAATTCCGTAATCGACTTGAAGACCGGGAGGGCAGACATCAGCTTCTGGCGCCACAGTTCCTTGAGCTGGCCCAGGTAGTACACCAGGAAGGCCTCGGATGCTTCCTGAGACGGAGTGTTCGTGTACATCATGATGTTGTTCGGGAAGACGATGGTGGCCTTGTCGCCGTGCGGTCCGGTGATGGGGTCCGCAACGAGCAGATCTCCGGAAGTGTCGCCGACGCGCTGCGGCACGTTGACCTGGAACAGGCCGAACCCGGCCTTGCCGTCCTTCCACTGCGCGGACATGTTGTCCGTGGTGTAGCTGACGGCGGCCGGATCGACGATTCCGTTGGACACCAGCTCAAGGACGAATTCCATGGCTTCCACGTTGCGGTCGTTCATCAGGTCCAGTTCGCCGTCCTTGTTCCAGACGCCGCCGCCATTGTTGACCATCATCATGATCATGGAGTGGTTGCCGTAGTTGTTGCCGGCGCCTGCACCGGTGGTGAAGCCGAAGGCTCCGACCTTCTTGAGCGCCTTGCCGGCTTCCAGGAGGGACGGCCAGTCGGTGGGGAGTCCTACGCCCGCCTTCTCGAACAGCGACTTGCGGTACCAGAACACGCGCATGTCCAGCTGCCAGGGGACAGCGACGTAGCCCTTGTCGGACTTGAAGGGGTCGAGGACGCCGGGAAGGAAGTCATCGAACTGGCCGTTCTCCTTCAGCTTGTCAATGACCTTGTCCGCGTACGCGATCTGGCCCTGCTGCTCAAACTGGAAGGCCTGGAAGCCGCCGCCGGTGGACACCGCGGGACCGGTCTTCGACGCGATGGCCGAGGAGAACGTCTGGTAGAAGTTGTTCCACTGGATGATCTGGTAGCTGGCTTTGCTGCCGGATCCGGAGAACCCTTCTGCGAGCTTCTTGGCGGCGTCGTTGTAAGCGGGGGTGGCCCACGGCATGTCCCAGAACTTGATCGTCCCGCCCGCGCCGCCTCCGCCCTGCGAAGCGGAACCGCCGCCGCAGGCGGCCAGGAGGGGAGCAGAGGCCGCGGCGGCTGCGAAGCCCAGGAACCCCCGCCGGGAGAAGGCGGAAGAGGCGATGGACGGTTTGGTAGACACGGTTGTTTCCTTTCAGGGCCCGGAGTGACTGAATGCCCGGGCCCTTCTCGACAATGAGTGGATACTGACTTGAGGAACTGGAACTGCTGGTGGTTCAGTAGGGCTGTCTAGCTGGTGAGTTGGCTGAGGAGTGACATGACGGCGCTGAACCGCGCCAGGTCGTGGGCGGGAGTCCCGGAAGAGATGTGCGAGTGGACCCGCGACCAGCTGGTCCGGTGGGACGATTCGTACAGTGTGGGGAGCGTCATCGCTCCTTCTGTGGTTACCGAACGGACTTCGGCCGGCCAGGCTGCTGCGGGGTCAGGCAGTACGACGTCGGTACGCCCGGTTGACGTCAGAACCGTGAGGCTGGCGGTGGCCGGCAGCGCGGAGGTGAGGATACCCTGCAGGGCGACGGGAATGCCGTCCGCGATGACACCTGAAACCGTGTAGCCGTTGCCGTTGCGCTGGACCATCCGCACATTGCGGACCTCGATGCCGCACTGCACCAGGACGGCCAACTGATCCGTCAGCAGGTGAAGCGGATCCGTGCCCGGGACGGCGATGGCAACCGAGTCCAGCAGGAGGGCGTCCTCAAGGGCCGCGGCGATGGCACCATGCACGTTTTCACTCGTGGAATCCAGCGCCAAGTTTCCGGCCCACTGCAGGTCAAGCACCACCACTGAGCCGGCGGCGTCTGCGACGGCGGTGAGCCCGGCAGGGTCTTCGGCCACCGGCGCGGACACCACAACGCCTTTGGCTCCGCTGCGGATCGCAGCGGACGCCCGGTCGGTCCAGCCGGCATGGCCGGCGACGGCGGTGACATCCGCTGCGGACGCACCGGGACCAAAAGAGAGGGGAAGGGAGGCAACGACGGCGGACACTGCACCTGCAGCTTCAGCCTGCGGATCCGCGTACACGGACAGCTGCGTGGTCATGCGTTGACCTCCTGGTCTGCGGTGGAGCCGGCGGCACTGCCAGCATCAACCCGACCTGTATCTACTCGGCCTGCGGCCGCGTCGGCGATGGCCAGTGCGAACTCGAGGTCATGGATCAGCGTCTCGGCCGACGGGGGCTGGCCTGCGCCGCGGGCCAGTTCGGCCAGCTTGCGCCACTCGCCCTCGTAGCCGTTGTGGCCGAAGGGGCCCAGGACAGTGGTACGCCCGACCGTCCGGATCCGGGCGGTTGCCGAGCCGGCGTGGACGTAGGACGGCGTGAAGTCGATTTCCAGGGCGGCGTCGTCGCCGATGGCCTCAAATGTCCAGGACGGCTCCCAGGTTCCGTTCATTGCTGCCCGGAGTTCAATGGTGACGTTTCCGGCCCGCAGGGAGATGACATAGCCGAAGGGACTGAGGGTTTCGGCGTGGAGGACCTCCACCGCCGCAAAATCGGGGGTGAAACGGCGGACCAGGGGAAGGTCGTGGATTGCAAGGCCCATCACGCCCCCGGTGAGCATGGCTTTGATGGCCTCCGGACCGGTTGAGTCATTGCCTGGCGCGGGAATGCGGCCCACGATCTCCGTGGCGAAGTCCTCGAATCGAGGGTTCGGCGGAAGGACGATGGAGGACCGGACGGTGTGGACCTGCTCCGGCAGTTCGCCCCAGGCGTCTTCCGCTGCCAGCCAACCCGGATCGAAGGTGTGCATGGCGCCCACGATGATGGGGACGCCGGTTTCGGCTGAAACGGCGGCGATGCGGGCCGCCTCTTCTCCGGTCATGGCGAACGGCTTCTCGCACAGCACGGCCTTCTTGCCGGCCCGGCAGCTGGCGATCACTTGCGTTGCGTGGAACTGGTGCGGACTGCAGATGGCCACAATGTCCACTGCGGGGTCCGCGAGGAGCTCTTCCATGCTGGTGCTGAACTTCGCACCAACCCTTCCGGCCACGGCTTCCGCCACAGCGGGGTCGACGTCCATGATGTGGCGGACATCAAGGATGTCCCCCAGCCGTGCGAGCGAAGGAAGGTGGATCGCCTGGGTCACAGGTCCGGCGCCCAGAATGCCGACGCCGAGGAGGGCCGGTGATGCCTGTGCTTGGCTCGACAAGTTGCTTACCTCTTTGTACTAGCTGGAGCGTTATGACCCGGAGTTCGGCGATGCCTCGTCTCAGTGACACCGCTCACACATCAAGCTAGAACGACTTTTGCCGATGGTCAAGCAAAAGTTGAAAAGTAATCGGCGATCTTTCGGTGGCGTGACATGCATAAGGCCTTCGTGCTATCTATGATTCATGAGTCCAACGTCCGGAAAAGAGACCGGCATCGACGCCGGAACCGATGCCGCGCCTGATGGTGCGGGGAGCCTTTCCCGGGCCGGCGACCTCTTCCAGCTGCTCCGCGACGGCAAGGCCCGCACCAGGGCCGAACTGGCCCTGACGACTGGCCTGGCACGGTCCACGGTGGCCGCCCGCATCGACGCGCTCATCTCCTCCGGACTGGTGGGCCCGGCCGGTGAGGCCAGTTCCAGCGGCGGCAGGCCGCCGTCGCGCTTTGCCTTCAACCCCGCCGCCCGCTCTGTCCTGGCAGTCGACGTCGGCGCCACGCACGTGATCGTTGCCGTCACCGACCTTGGCGGCAACGTCCTTGCCGAACGGCGCCTGGCCCAGGACGTTGCCGACGGTCCGGAAGCGGTACTGGGCCGTGTGGTCGAGGAAGGAAAAACACTCCTCAGTGAGGCAGGCCGGACAGCCGCGGACCTCGCCGGCATCGGGATCGGGCTGCCCGGCCCGGTGGAGCATGCCACCGGCATGCCGGTTAAGCCGCCCATCATGCCCGGCTGGGACGGGTTCGACGTGGTGCGTTACGTTCGGCGCTCGCTGCCGGTCCCCGTGCTGGTGGACAACGACGTCAACATCATGGCGCTCGGCGAACGCACGGCGTACTGGCCCGAACACGACAACTTCCTTTTCATCAAGGTGGCCACCGGCATCGGTGCAGGAATCATCAGCAGCGGCGAACTCCAGCGCGGCGCCAACGGAACGGCCGGGGACCTGGGCCATGTAAGGGTCCCGCGCGGGGACGAAGTCCTTTGCCGCTGCGGCAACTACGGCTGCCTCGAGGCACTGGCTTCGGGCCCCGCCGTCGCCCGCGAACTGGCCCGCCATGGGCTTCCGGCCGAGAAGGGAAGCGATGTGCTGCGACTCGTTGCCGAGGGAAACCTGCAGGCCATCCAGGCGCTCCGCCAGGCCGGCCGGGACGTCGGGGACGTACTGGCTACGGTGGTCAACCTGCTGAATCCGTCGGTGATCGTGATCGGCGGCAGCCTCGGCCAGGCGGGCGAGCACCTGATGGCGGGAGTGCGCGAAGTGGTTTACCGGCGGTCGCTGCCGCTGGCCACGTCACATCTTCGGATAGCCCTTTCGATGGCCGGGGACCAGGCCGCGATCCTTGGCGCCAGCCAGATGGTCACGCAACACGTGTTATCTCCTGCCGTGATAGAAGCCACCCTGCAGGCAACGGGATAACGTCCGTCATGTTGCCGCGGGCATGATAGCAATGATCTGATGACACGGATTCCCAGCTCCCTCACCAAACCGCAGCCCGCCTCATGACGGCGAACATCCTCGCCAGGGTCCCGCGCGGCTGGATCCTGCTGGCCAGCATCGGACTCATCGCGCTGAACATGCGCGGCCCGTTCGTGGCTGTGGCCCCGGTGGTTGGCCCGATGCAGCAGGACCTTGGGTTCTCACCCGTGGAACTGGGGCTGCTGACCGGCATTCCGGTGCTGTGCTTCTCGCTGGCGGCGCCGCTCGCGTCGTTTGCGGGCCGAAAATTCGGGGCGGAATTTGCCATCATGCTCACGCTGCTGGGCGTGCTGGCCGGCGTCATTGTCCGCTCGGCCGGAAACGGCGGCCTGGTGCTGTTCGGAACCGCGATCATCGGCGTGGCCATCACCATCGGCAACATCGCCGTTCCGCTGATCATCAGGCGGGATTTTTCGCCCCACCGGCAGGGGACCGCCATGGGCATTTACACCGCGGCCCTGAACATCGGGTCCTTCCTCACGTCGGTGGTCACCGCGCCCCTGGCCGAGGTGGCCGGCTGGCGGCTCGCGCTGGCAGCCAGCGGGCTCTTCGCCGTGGCCGCCACAGTCTTCTGGGTGATGGCGGTGGGCCGGCAAGCCTTCGTTCCGTCCCCCGTCGAAGAGTCCGATCCCCGTCCCGCCGGCGGTCGGCCGGCGTCCCGCTGGATTACGGCCGGGCTGACGGCGGGCTTTGCCGGGCAGGCTTTCTCCTACTACGGCGTCACTGCCTGGCTGCCCACCTTCCTGATCGACGAACTGGGCATGGCGCCCTCCGCCGCCGGCGCCGGGTCCTCGCTCTTCCAGATCCTCGCCATTGTGGGCGGCCTCGGGGTGCCGATGGTGGCCAGGTTTGCCAGTACGACGGCGGTGGCGGTCACCCTGGGCCTGATGTGGCTGACCGTTCCACTTGGCCTGCTGCTGGCCCCGGAATTGTGGTGGCTCTGGTCCTCCGTGGGCGGCGCAGCGCAGGGCGGCGGCATCACTGTGATTTTTATTGCCATCATCAAGCTGGCCCGCGACCAGGCATCGGCAGGCCGGATGTCGGCCGTCGTCCAGGGCGTTGGCTACTCGGTAGGCGCTGTCGCCCCGACGCTCCTGGGCTACGTCCACGGGCTGTCCGGATCCTGGACCAACCCGCTGCTGCTGATCCTTGCATCGGTGGCGGCGTTCTTCCTGGGCACGACCCTCTCCGTCCGGAAGGTGCCGAAGACCCGCTGACGGGTCCCGCCGTCGTCGTACTTCACGCCCTGCAACAGAAGCGCGAACTGGCAGCTAATGCCCTCAAAACGAAGTTTCGGGTCATTAGCTGCCAGTTCGCGCTTAGTGGTTCTTCCGTTGCCGGGCCGCCGCCCCGGATTTCGGGGTGCCTGTTGCGGAGGGCATGGCAGCCCGGCGAACGGAAATCTTCTCGATTACCGCCGGATCAGGCGGCGACGAGCTCCGCGTCCTCCACGGGCTCCTCGGAACGGTCCCGGGCCTCGTGCAGGAAGCGGGCGTAGGCAGGCAGCGTCAGGAACGTGGGGAACGCATCGGCCAGGGTGACTTCCTCGAAGATGTCCCGCGCGTCGGCGAAACGGTCCCCTTCGAAGCGCTCCAGCCGGGAGAATTCCTCGTCCAGCAGCTCCTCCACCCAGTGGCGGGTGATGATTTCGCCTTCGTCGGTGATGGCGCGGGAGAAGATCCACTGCCACAGCTGCGAGCGGGAGATCTCCGCGGTGGCGGCATCTTCCATCAGGTTGTGGATGGCCACGGCACCGTTGCCGCGCAGCCAGGACTCGATGTAGCGGATGCCCACCTCGATGTTGTTCCGGATGCCCTGCTCGGTGATGGTGCCCTTCGTGGCGGCGATGTCCAGCAGCGCGCGATCGTCCGGGGTGACGTCCTCGCGGAGGCGGTCCAGCTGGTTCGGCTTTTCGCCGAGGACTGCGTCGAACACTTCGCGGCACACGGGAACCAGGTCCGGGTGTGCCACCCAGGAGCCGTCAAAGCCGTCGTTGGCCTCGCGGGTCTTGTCCGCGCGGACCTTTTCGAAGGCGATCGCGTTAGCTTCCTCGTCCTTGCGGTTGGGGACGGCTGCGGCCATGCCGCCGATGGCCATCGCGCCGCGCTTGTGGCAGGCGCGGACCAGCTGCTCCGTGTAGGCGCGCATGAACGGGGCCGTCATGGTCACCTGCACGCGGTCCGGTAGGACAAAGCGGGGGCCGCGGGTGCGGAAGTTCTTGATCATGGAGAAGATGTAGTCCCAGCGGCCGGCATTCAGCCCCGCTGCGTGGTCGCGGAGCTCGTAGAGGATCTCTTCCATTTCGAAGGAGGCTGTGATGGTCTCGATCAGCACGGTGGCGCGGATGGTGCCCTGCGGGATGCCCAGCAGCTCCTGGGCGAGGATGAAGATGTCGTTCCACAGGCGTGCTTCGAGGTGGTTCTCGATCTTGGGCAGGTAGAAGTACGGGCCCTTGCCCTGGGCCAGCAGGCGGCGGGCGTTGTGGAAGAAGTACAGGCCGAAGTCCACGATGCCGCCGGCGATGGGTTCGCCGTCGATGAGCATGTGCTTCTCGGGCAGGTGCCAGCCGCGGGGGCGGACCACGATGGTGGGTAGTTCGCCGGCCGGGCGCAGCTTGTAGTCCTTGCCCTCGGGGGAGGTGAAGTCGATACGGCGTTCCAGCGCGTCCGTCAGGTTGAGCTGGCCCTGGATCACGTTGCGCCACGACGGCGTGGAGGAGTCTTCCATATCAGCCAGCCACACCTTGGCGCCGGAGTTCAGCGCGTTGATGGTCATCTTCTTGTCCACCGGCCCGGTGATTTCGACACGGCGGTCCTCCAGGCCCGGAGCAGGCGGAGCAACGCGCCAGTTCGGGTCGTTCCGGACGGACTCGGTTTCGCGGAGGAAGCGCGGATCCTGCCCCTTGGCGATCTCGGCCCGACGGTTGCGGCGGCCCTGGAGCAGCTCCTGCCGACGTTCCGTGGTGGCCCGGTGCAGCTTGGCAACAAACGCCAAAGCATCCGGAGTGAGAACTTCGCCCTGCCGGCAAATAGGCTGCGCGGTCAGCGTGATCCCGTTGATAGTGAAGTTGTCAGTGAAGCTGTTCATGAGAGTTCTCCTGGTGCAAGGCCCAACTGAGGCGCAGTAGGTGTCGTTTTGAGCCTCCAAAACGACACCTACTGCTATCTAGTTGGGGAAGAGTTAGTGGAACTGGCCCTCTTCGGTCGATCCGACCAATGCGAGGGTGGATGCGTTCGGGTTGAGCGCAGTTGCGATGTCGTCGAAGTAGCCGGTGCCGACTTCGCGCTGGTGCTTGGTCGCGGTGTAGCCGCGGGACTCGGAGGCGAATTCCTTTTCCTGGAGCTCGACGTAGGCGCTCATGCCTTCACGGGCGTAACCGTGGGCGAGATCGAACATTGAGTAGTTCAGGGCGTGGAATCCGGCCAGGGTGATGAACTGGAACGTGAAGCCCATGGCGCCGAGTTCACGCTGGAACTTGGCGATGGTGGCGTCGTCCAGGTGCTTGCGCCAGTTGAACGACGGCGAGCAGTTGTAGGAAAGCATCTGGTCCGGGAACTCGGCCTTGACGGCTTCGGCGAACTTACGGGCAAGTTCGAGGTCCGGAGTGCCCGTCTCCATCCAGATGAGGTCGGAGTACGGGGCGTAGGCCTTGGCGCGGGCGATGCAGGGTTCGATGCCGTTGCGGACCTTGTAGAAGCCTTCCGGGGTGCGGACCGGCTGTCCGCCTTCGCGGAGGATGAATTCCTGGTCGCGCTCGTCGACGTCGGAGGTGATCAGGGTTGCCGCCTCGGCGTCGGTGCGGGCGATGACCACGGACGGGGTGCCGGCGACGTCGGCGGCCAGGCGGGCCGCGTTCAGGGTGCGGACGTGCTGCTGGGTGGGGATGAGCACCTTGCCGCCGAGGTGGCCGCACTTCTTCTCGGAAGCGAGCTGGTCCTCCCAGTGAACGCCTGAGGCGCCGGCCTGGATCATGGACTTCATCAGTTCGTAGGCGTTGAGCGGGCCGCCGAAGCCGGCCTCGGCGTCAGCGACGATCGGCACCATCCAGTCCTCGACGGTCTGGATGCCTTCGGAGAACTCGATCTGATCGGCGCGGAGGAGGGCATTGTTGATCCGGCGGACAACCGTGGGAACGGAATTGGCCGGGTACAGCGACTGGTCCGGGTAAGTGTGGCCGGAGTTGTTGGCATCCGCGGCAACCTGCCAGCCGGAGAGGTAGATGGCGCGGAGGCCGGCCTTGACCTGCTGCACCGCCTGGTTGCCGGTGAGGGCGCCGAGGGCGTTGGTGTAGCCGCCGGTCTTGTGCTCTTCGGTCAGCTGCTTCCACAGCTTCTCGGAGCCGCGGCGGGCCAGGGTGTGCTCTTCGGAGACGCGGCCGCGGAGGCGGACGACGTCGGAAGCCTTGTAGTCCCGGGTCACACCTTCCCAGCGCGGGTTGGCGGCCCACTCGAGCTCCAGTGCGGCGGCCTGCTGCTCGGGCGTCTGCTGGGTGGGCTCAAATGCTGCAGTCATCTTTGTCTCCTTGTTTGTGCTCCGGGGTGTCCTGGCCGGTCCCGCCCTGCGCCTTTGCAGAGGGGGACCGGCTGGACCGGTGCGGTGTTTCTTTCCGTGAGATCTACTTTTCTGCACTTTCAAGCGGGTTACTAGAGGAAAACCGTGGAAAGAAATGCGTTTCTTCGCGTATGCTCAATAAATGTCGCCTACGAGCTGGAACCGCAAAGCCGCCACCCCGCCGTCGTCCCCTGCAACCGCGGAACTGGACGTCATCAGCCTGGGCCGCCGCGTACGCCACCTGCGCAAAGCGGCGGCGATGACCCTCGATGACCTGAGTGCCGCCGTCGGGACCGCGCCGAGCCAGCTGAGCCTGATCGAGAACGGGAAGCGGGAGCCCAAACTTGGCCTGCTGCAGCAGCTGGCCGCCGCGCTGAATGTCAGCATCGACCAGCTGCTCGGGGCGGAGCCGCCCAACCGGCGGGCGGCCCTGGAGATCGAGCTGGAACGTTACCAGCGCAGCCCCCTCTACGAGTCCCTGAACCTGCCCAAAATCCGCATCAGCTCGCGGCTTCCGATGGATGTGCTGGAATCTATGGTGGGCCTGCAGCATGAGCTGGAGCGCAGGCTCAACGAACAGGTGGCGACGCCGGAGGAGGCCCGCCGCGCCAACGCAGAGCTGCGGGCCATGATGCGCGAACGCAACAACTACTTCCCTGAGTACGAGGCGGAGGCGCAGAAGGTCCTGGCGTCCGTGGGGCACAAGAACGGCCCGCTGTCCCATCACGTCATTGCCGACATTGCCGGGCACCTCGGTTTCAGCCTCCACCACGTGGGCGATCTGCCGCATTCCACCCGCTCCGTGACGGATCTTAAGAACCGCCGAATTTACCTCACGCAAAACCAGCGCTCGGATCATGACCCCCGTTCGGTGCTGCTGCAGGCACTGGGCCACTACGTTCTGGGCCACCAGACGCCGTCGAACTACGGGGACTTCCTGATGCAGCGCGTGGCCACGAACTACTTCGCAGCCGCGCTGATGCTGCCTGAGCAGGCCACCGTGGAGTTCCTGCAGAAAGCCAAGCAGGCCAAGGAGATCGCCGTGGAGGACATCCGCGACGCCTTCGCCGTGTCCTACGAAACCGCTGCACACCGGTTCACAAACCTGGCCACCCAGCACCTGGACATCCGCACGCACTTCCAGAAAACGCACAAGAGCGGCATCATCTACAAGGCCTACGAGAACGACGGCGTGACGTTCCCGCAGGATCACACCGGCGCCATTGAGGGCCAGCCATCGTGCAAGAACTGGACGTCGCGGGTGGTGTTCGATGTGCCGGACAAGTTCAGCGCGTACAACCAGTACACGGATACACCGGCGGGAACCTACTGGTGCACGGCACGGACCGAGCGCTCGGCCAACGGTGAATTTTCACTCTCCGTCGGCGTCCCGTACGCGCAGGTGAAGTGGTTCCGCGGCCGGGATACGACCGAACGGTCCAAGTCCACCTGCCCGGACGAGAGTTGCTGCCGCCGTCCGCCGGCGTCGCTGACGTCTGAGTGGGCGGGCAACGCCTGGCCGTCGGCGCGGGCGCACTCGCACCTGCTCGCCGCGATGCCGCCGGGCGCCTTCCCCGGCGTGGACGAGACCGAGGTCTACTCGTTCCTGCAGGCGCACTCGGGGAGCTGAACAAACCCTCTATCACTTCTGGCGGTGTTCCCGCAGACGCTCTCTCACTTTCTTGGGGAAAGTGAGGGAGCGTTGCCGCATTTGCTGCCGGAGGTGAGGGAGCGTCTTGCTTTACCCGTGCAGTTCCCGGTAGGCGGCAGCGGCTGCGGGGTGCAACGGCAGGCCGGCCGTGTTGATCAGCGATTCCGGGCTCAGGAACTGGACTCCCATGCTGGAGCGGGGGATCAGTTCCTCGGCGTGGTCCACCAGCAGTTCGACGGTTCTCTTCACTGTCCGCTCATCCAGGTCACTGCGGCACAGGAGCAGATTGGCCACACCCACTGCCCAGACAGCCGGAATGCCCTCGTAGGCGCCTTCCGGGATCAGGACCCGGTCGTAGAACGCGCCGTACTTGGTCCGCAGTTTGGGCAGCAGCGGGGAGAGGTCCAGGAATCCGAGCCCGACCTCATGGTGGGTGGCGGCAATGGCGGCCGTAGGCACCCCGCCGGACCAGAACAGCGCGTCCACCGACCCGTCCTGCAGCGCCGCAAGCCCCGCGTTGAGTCCGAGGTTCAGGACGGTGACCGTCTTGCCGCCATTGGCGGCGGGCGCGGCGCCCACAGCCACGGAAGCCAGCCCGGCGGCCTCCAGCAGGCGCGGGGTGGTAAGCGACGTCCCTGAACCGGGCTCGCCGACAGCCACGGTCCGGCCAGCCAGTTCCGTGAGGGTCCGGATGCCGCCAGCCCTCCGGACGACGCAGTGGACGTAGTTTTCGTACACCCTTCCAAGGGCCGCGATTCCCGCGTCCGACGGGCCGCCCGCCGGCATCTTCTGTGCCGCGGCATCCGCGAGTGCGACGGCGAACGTCGCTTGCCCCGTCAGGAGCTGCCGCAGGTTGTCGAGGCTGCCACCGGTGGTCAGGGCTGAAGCGCTGCCGGCCACGCCATGGCGCTGGATGGACTCCGCCAGCAGCGTTGCAAATTCAAGGTAGAAGCCTCCCGGCTCACCCCCTGCCACGGTGACGGTGCCTGGCTTGTCCTCGGCAGTGCATGCGGTGAGGGCCGGGATGAGCAGTCCGGCCAGGCCAGCGGCCAGCCCGGCCTTGAGGGCGGCCCTCCGTGGCGGCAGGCTTCCAGCCAGGTCAGTCATGCCGGTCATGAAAGGGCCTCCGGCCCTGTCATGCCGGTCATGAAAGGGCCTCCGGCCCCTGGGAAGCCATGGCGCGCGGAAACTCGATGCGCGCGGTCAGGCCGTGGGGCGAGGTTTCCGTCAGAAGCAGCCGGCCCCCGTTGGCTCCCGCAAGTTTGTCCACAATGGTCATGCCCAGGCCGTTGCCACGGATCTCACGGTGCTGCGGGGAGCGCCAAAAGCGGCTGGTAGCAGCAGCCCGTTCCTCAGCGGAAAGCCCGGGGCCGGTATCGGAGACCTCTACGGCAACCGCATCCTGGCGTACGCGGACTGCCACGGCTATTCGGGCGCCGGCGGCGTATTTGATGGCGTTATTGATCAGTTCCCCCACCATCTGGGCCAGTTCTGCGGCGTTGCAGGCGATGTGCGCCGCCGGGTCCGGCGGATCCTCCAGCAGGATCGACGAGCCGCCGCGCCGTGCCGCAGGTCCTGCCCGTTCGGTCTCTTCCTGCAGGACAGGGTACGGATCAATAACGGCACGGAACCCGCGCGAAGGGGCCCCCGGCGGGCCTCCGGCGGAGTCTTCGAAGGCCCTGTGCTCGGCCGTCGCCAGCTTCAATACCCCGTCAAGGATCTCTTCCACACGTTCGAGTTCCGCCAGGACTCCGGCCGCCGCATTGTGCTCCCGGGCTGTCTGCAGTTCAAGCTGCAGCAGGTCGATCCTCAAGCGCAGGGCGCCGACGGGGTTGCGCAGCTGGTGGGAGGTGTCGGCAATCAGCTGGCGCTGGGAGTCGATGCTGTCGCTGACCGTCCGGGCCATCCTGGTAAAGGACCGGCTCAGCTCCCGAAGCTCCGGCGGCCCGTCTTCCGGAAGCCGGCTGCTCCTGCCTGTTGACTCAAGCTCGGTCACCGCCGAATTCAGGCGGTGTACCGGACGCAGTACCCAGCGCGTCACCCGGGCCGCACCGAGGAGGAGCACTGCAGCGAGGGCGGCCGCCGCCACTCCGACGAGAAGCCACCGTTCCCGGAGTTTCTGCCGGGCCGCATCCAGGTTGACCTCCAAAACCGCCTCGCCAAGAACCTGGCTTGCGCTGCCGAAGGAGCGTGAGATCACCTCAGAACCGGTTCCGAACGGCTGAATCTGACTGAGCGTGGTGTCGCTAAGGTTCAGCTTTGCCCGGGCAACAGCGTCGCGGACGTCTGCCCTGTCCTCGCTCAGGCCGCCTGAGCGCAGGGTGCCCTGCTGGAGGCGGATCAGCACCCCCTCACCGTACAGTTCCGAGTACCTGTCCATCTCTGCCTGCAGCTGGATGGATTCACCGTCGTTCGCGGCGTCGAACGCCACCTGCGCGAGCCTGTTGAGCGCAGCCGCCCGGTTGATCTGGAGTTCCTGGGTGAGCTCCCGGCTGGCCGAGGTCAGGAGGGCGGTGGAGGCGAAGATGACGATGAGGACAGACAGCACACTCAGGACTCCGAGGACACGCAGCTTCACGCAGGATCCGCCTCGACCCGATAGCCCACACCGCGCACATTGATGATGAAGCCGGGGAGCTGGAGCTTTGCCCGGAGACCCGTCAGATGCACGTCAAGGGACCGCGACGACGCCAGGAAGGCGTCCCCCCACAGCGCATCCAGGATCTGCTCCCGGGTGACCACTGAACCGGCATGGCCGGCCAGGAGTGCGAGCAGGTCGAATTCGGTGGCGGTCAGAGGCAGGACCCTGGGACCGACCGCGGCCACGCGCCGTTCGAGGTCCACTTCGAGTTCGCCCAGCACGATGCTCCGCTGCCTGCTGTCCTTGCTGCGGCCTGCTCGCCTCGTCACGGCTTCGATGCGGGCAAGCAGTTCAACCAGTTTCACCGGCTTGACGAGGTAGTCATCGGCTCCCGACCGCAGGCCAAGGACCACGCTGCGCTCGTCGTCGCGGGCGGTGAGGATGAGGATCGGGACCGGTGTGACCTGGCGGAGCTTCCGCAGCACGTCGAGGCCGTCCATGTCCGGCAGCCCCAGGTCCAGCAGGATGACCTCGAACCGGCGGTGCTCAAGGAGCGCGTCAGCCCCGCGGGCAACCCGGGACGCCGTGTGTCCGGCGGAAACCACCGCCGCATCGAGGGCGGACGCCATCGCGTCGTCGTCCTCGACGATGAGCACATCCATTGCCTGGTCCTGTTCGTTGACGGGGCATCTTCGATCTGCCCGCTGTGGAGATTATCCCTTGTCCCGGCGAAACCTAAGGAAGTGTTAGGAATTCCCCCTTCACGTAGCTAGTGGGGTGGATCACCCATAGCGTGGATGGGTCCTCGGCTTTCGGAGGACCGTCAACGTCGAGGAGGAACCATGAGCAATGTTGCCATGGACAGCACAGGATTTTGCCCGGAACGGTTGCCGGGAGCACAGCCAAGCGAGGTTCAGCGATGAGCACCCAGCAAGCCGAAGTCCAGAGTGAGTCAGCCCAGACCCGCCGCGCCGTGAGCAATATCCTCAAAGGCTCGGCCGGCAACCTGGTGGAATGGTACGACCTCTACGTCTACACAGTCTTTGCCGCATATTTCCAGTCCCACTTCTTCAATTCCAAGGACGAGCTGCAGGCCGGCCTGGAGGCGATGGCCGTCTTCTCAACGTCGTTCCTGATGCGCCCCATCGGCGCCTGGTTCTTCGGCCGCTACGCGGACCGCAAGGGCCGGAAGGCGGCGCTGACGCTCAGCGTGACGCTGATGTCGGCAGGTTCCTTCGCCATCGCGCTCCTGCCCACAACGCAGCAGGTCGGCGTCTGGGCACTGGTGCTGCTGATCCTCATCCGCCTGATCCAGGGGTTCTCCGTGGGCGGGGAGTACGGCACCAGCGCCACCTACATGTCCGAGGCCGCCACGTCCAAGCGCCGCGGCTTCTTCTCCAGCTTCCAGTACGTGACCCTGATCGGCGGCCAGATGATGGCCTTGCTGGTCCTCGTCATCCTGCAGAACGTCATGCCGAAGGGCGACCTGACTGAGTGGGGCTGGCGTATTCCGTTTGCCATCGGCGGCGTAGCTGCGCTGGTGGTTCTGTGGCTGCGGCGCTCAATGGAGGAGACCGTATCGGCTGAGCAGGTCGAAGCCGCCAAGATCCCGGCCGTTGCGGGCGTCGCGCAGCCCGGCACCATGAGGCTGCTGTTCACGCAGTACTGGAAGCCGCTGCTGATCTGCATCGGCGTCACCCTCGGCGGCACCGTGGCGTTCTACACGTACACCAACTTCATCCTGAAGTTCATGAACGACACCTCCGGCATCGCCAAGACCGACACCTCGGTGATCAACTTCTGGGCCCTCTTCATCTTCATGCTGCTCCAGCCCGTTTACGGCCTGATCTCGGACAAGGTGGGCCGCAAGCCGCTGCTGCTGTGGTTCGGCATCACCGGCGTCCTCTTCACCTGGCCGCTGCTCTCCACGCTCTCCGACACCAAGGACCCGTTCACGGCGTTCCTGCTGATGATGGGCGGCCTGCTGATCGTTGGCGGCTATACCTCCATCAATGCCCTGGTGAAGGCGGAGCTGTTCCCCGCGTCCATCCGCGCACTCGGCGTCGGCCTGGGCTACGCGATCGCCAACTCGCTCTTCGGCGGAACCGTCCCGCTGATCGGCGCCGCGTTCCAGAAGGCCGAGCGGGTGGACCTGTTCTTCACCTACGTCACCGTGGCCATCGCCATCTCGCTGGTCGTCTACATCTTCGCACTCAGGAACAAGAAGGCCACCCACCTCGATCACGAACAGGGCCACGCCTGGTCCCAGACCCGCAAGGATGACGACAAGGACAAGGACCTCCTCAAGGTCTGACCGGTTACAGTACGGCGGCCGTAAGGTGCGGGGGAGCAAAAGTACGACGGCGGGCGGCAGCCCAGCAGCCCCCGCCCGCCCCGGACGCTCTCTCAGATCCTGCGGTAAATCCCGGGACGCTCTCTCACTTTCTTAGGGAAAGTGAGAGAGCGTCCCGGGTTTTCTTGCCTTAAGTGAGTTTCTCAGGGGCGCTTTCGCTCCGCCGTGGGGGCCGAAAATGTACTGCTGTGGGGAACCTTTGCGGTGTCGGGGCTGCCGGAGCAGACTGAAGAGTGTGTTCCGGTCGACCCCGGTCTCTCTTTAGTGCCGGTGAGCCTGTAAGTGAGTTTGGTGGTGGAGGGCGCAGCTTTTGTCCGCGGGACCGTGGAATGTTGCCGTTGAGCACGAATGTCAGATTTGTTGTTTATCCGCCTTCCCCGGGACACAGACGCCATCTGTTGGACTGTTCGAGGAAGGGTGAGCTCTCATGGAGGTCATTCACCCGCGCTGCGCGGGTGTCGATATTTCAAAGAAGGACGCGAAGGTCTGTGTCCGCATCCAGGGCCGCGGCGGCCGGTCCACCACATCCACCATCACGACCTGGGGTTCGATGACGGGGCAGATCCTGGGGCTAAAGGAACACCTCCTGGACGAGCACGTGGATCTGGTGGTCATGGAGGCCACCGGTGATTACTGGCGCCCCTTCTACTACCTGCTTGAAGACGACGGACTGAACATCATCCTGGTCAATGCCCATGACGCCAGGAACGTCCCGGGCCGCAAAACCGACGTTTCCGACGCTGCCTGGCTTGCCGACCTGGGCGCCCACGGGCTGGTCCGGGCCTCCTTCGTGCCCCCGCCTCCGATCCGTGAACTGCGGGACCTGACCCGGGCCCGGACCATCATCACTCAGGAACGGACCCGGGAAATCCAGCGCCTGGAGAAACTCCTCGAGGACGCCTGCATCAAACTATCCTCGGTAGCTTCGAACATCACCGGGGTCTCCGGACGACTGATCCTCCAAGCACTCATCGACGGGCAGACCGACCCCGCGGCCCTGGCAGAGATGGCCCAACGCCGGCTGCGGTCCAAAATCCCTGAACTCACCCAAGCCCTCAACGGCCGGTTCACCGAACACCACCGCTACATGACCGGACTCTATCTGCACCGGATTGATGCCCACACCGCCGATATCAACGACCTCAGCGCCAGGATCGAGGCGGCGATGGAGCCCTTTCGTTTCGCCCGGGAGCTCCTCGTGAGCATCCCGGGGTTCAGCACCACCATCGCGGAAATCTTCATCGCCGAAACCGGCGCCGACATGAGCGCATTCGCCACCGCAGGGCAGCTGGCATCCTGGGCCGGTACTTCCCCGGGATCCAACGAATCCGCCGGACGGGTCAAATCCACCAAAACACGGCCCGGCAACCGGTACCTCAAAGGTGCCCTGGGCATCGCTGCTCTGTCCTGCGCGAAATCGAAGAACACCTACCTCGGTGCCAGATACCGGCGCATTGCCTCCCGGCGCGGACCCGCCAAAGCCCTCGTCGCCGTCGAACACTCCATCCTCACCGCAGCGTGGCACATGCTCACCACCGGCGAACTCTACAACGACCCCGGCGCCGACTACTTCACCCGGCAGACACCCGTTAAAACCATGGCCCGGGCCGTCAGACAACTAGAATCCCTCGGCTATCAAGTCATTCTCGAACCCCTGCAACAGACCGGATAACACCGCTCACCCCACGCACCCCACCGCACTCACCTAATTTTCATGTCAGAGAGCGTTCAGCCGGTAGAGGGTCCCCGGCGGCGGCCGACGTCGTCGGCTGCTGAGAACCTGGCGGCTGACAGCCTGGGAAGCGCCCCAAGGCGGGCGGACTATATTGGCCCTGTCAGCTCATCAAACCTGATCGCGGGAGTGTGCACTCATGGCCAAGGAACTCGCCAGCCAGCTCATTGAACAACTCCAGGCTGCCGGTGTGCAGCGAATCTACGGGATCGTGGGCGACAGCCTCAACCCGATTGTCGACGCCGTCCGCAAGACGGGCGGCTCCCAGCAAGGCGGCATCGACTGGATCCACGTGCGGCACGAGGAGGCAGCTGCGTTCGCCGCCGCGGCCGAAGCCCAGCTGACCGGCCGGCTGGCCGTCTGCGCCGGCTCGTGCGGCCCCGGCAACCTGCACCTGATCAACGGCCTGTACGACGCCAACCGCTCGGGCGCGCCGGTGCTGGCCATCGCCTCGCACATTCCGAGTAAGCAGATCGGCAGCGGCTACTTCCAGGAAACCCACCCGGACCGGCTCTTCAACGAATGCTCGGTATACTCGGAACTCGTCAGCACGGCAGAGCAGGCGCCGCGGGTGATGCACAGCGCCATCCAGCACGCCGTCGGACTCGGGGGAGTCGCCGTCGTTACCCTCCCCGGCGATATCGCCGGGCTGGAAGCCACCGGCCGAACGCCGCTGCCCGCAACCTTCCGGCGCGCCACACTGACTCCCGACGCCGCGAGTGTCCGGGAGCTCGCCGATGCCATCAACGCGGCGGAGAAGATCGCCATCTTTGCCGGCGCGGGAACGCAGGGTGCCCACGATGAAGTGGTGGCCCTCGCGGAACTCATCGGCGCCCCGATCGGTCACTCGCTGCGGGGCAAGGACTTCATGCAGTACGACAACCCTTACGACATCGGCATGACCGGGCTGCTCGGCTACGGCGCCGCGGCGGAGGGCATCGAGGATGCAGACCTGCTGATCCTGCTCGGCACCGACTTTCCGTACGACCAGTTCCTTCCCGGCACGCGCACGGCCCAGGTGGACCGCGCCGCGCACAAGCTGGGGCGAAGGACCGACGTCGACATCGCCGTCCATGGCGACGTGCTGCCCACGCTCGGCGCGTTGAAGCCGTTGCTCGCCCGGAAAAAGAACCGCCGCTTCCTCAACCAGATGCTCAAGAAGCATGACCGGCTCATGAACAAGGCCGTGGGCGCCTACACCCGCAAGGTGGAGAAGAAACAGCCCATCCACCCGGAGTACGCGGCCTCGATCCTGGACCAGGTGGCGGCGGAGAACGCCATATTCACCGCGGACACCGGCATGTGCAATGTCTGGACGGCCCGCTACATCAACCCGTTGGGCACGCGCAGGCTGATCGGATCGTACCTGCACGGCTCCATGGCCAACGCGCTGCCGCATGCGATCGGCGCGCAACTGGCCTATCCCGGCCGACAGGTGATTTCGGTGTCCGGTGACGGCGGCCTGTCCATGCTGCTGGGAGAGCTCATCACCGTTGCGGCACACCGGCTGCCGGTGAACGTGGTGGTCTTCAACAACTCCACGCTGGGCATGGTCAAACTCGAGATGCTCGTGGACGGGCTTCCCGATTTCGGCGTTGACGTTCCCGACGCCGATTACGCCGCCGTCGCCCGCGCGCTCGGCTTCCACGCTGTCCGCGTGACCGATCCGGCCCGGATCGAGGACGCCTACCGGGAGGCCTTCGCCCACCCCGGACCGTCGCTGGTGGAGCTCATCACGGATCCGAAGGCGCTGTCGATCCCACCGAAAATCACCGGCTCGCAGGTCCTTGGCTTCGCAACAGCCATGTCGAAGGTGGTCCTGAACCGGGGCGCCGGCGAGGCCGTCAGCATGGCCCGCAGCAACCTGCGCAATATCCCGCGGCGGTAGGTGCCCGACGGCGGTTCGCGGGTCGCGCGGTTACGGTCGCCTCCAGCGCCGGCTACCGGCCGCCGTCTTGCGTGTCCGACGGCGGCTGGGGGCCGCGGCGCCCGGCGGCAAGCCGTGCCGCCGTCTTTTCGATGAGCTCGTACGGGACCGGCTTGCCCAGGGGGAATTTCAGTGTTCCCTTGGCTGCCCGGTACGGCGCGATCGCAGCTTCGAATGCCTCGTCTCCGGCCGGGACGGGGTACACGGAAATATGGTGTGCCCAGCCCGCGAAATAGACCACGTACTTACCGTTCAAAGTGATGGTGGGGATGCCGTAGCTGATCACCTCGCCGGACTCCGGGACGGCCTCATGGCACCTGCGCCGGATTTCCTGAAGTGTGCCCTGTACCTCGGCCGGAAACGACGCAATGTACTCGTCAACGTTGTCGAAATGCTGTGCCATTTACCGCTCCTTCGTTATCTCCCGAGAGTACGCCGGTGCCCGCAGCGAGAGAGCGTTGCTCAAAACGTTGCGAAAAGTGGGAGAGCGTCGGAAGGCGAGACCAAAACGACGGCAAACCGTGACCCTGCGGGCATCGTTCGGCGGCGGTCAGGCTGGTTGACTGAAGGAGGCAGGCCGAGTCCTGCCAAATGCCGGCATGGCAGGAGCCCGCGCCGCCGGTCCAACGGGCAGTCCAACGGCCGGTCCGACGGCCGGTCCAAGGGGGAAACATGAAAACGCACCGTGTGGCCAGGATCGCGACGGCCGGTGCCCTTGCGGCGCTCACCGCATGTTCGGCGTCGTCCCCGGAGCTCCTGAAGGCCGACGGCGTGGAACGGATTTCGGTGGACGGCGCGGCGTATGCCGCTGAACTGCGCTCCTTCCGGGCCTCTGCTCTCGGGCTCGGCGAGGCCCTGCTGGCCGACGGCGGCGACGGCTCCAAAGGGAACGTGGTCTCCTCGCCGGGGAGTCTGCTGATTGCCCTCGCCATGCTCCGAGCCGGGGCATCCGGCGAGACGGCGGCCGAGATGGACAGCGTCCTGAAGCTCCCCGCGGAACATCGCGACGAAGCCATGAACGCGCTGCTCAGCTCGCTCGGGAAGTTCGACGGCGACCCCGGCTCGGTGGATGAGGACAACCCGCCGCGGAAGCCCGTGATGCACGCCGCCAACGGATTGTTCGTGGACAAGGACGTGCCCACGGGCGACGCCTTCCTGGAAACACTGGCCCGGCACTACGGAACCGGCGTCTATCCCGTGGACTTCAGCAACGAAGCGGCAACCAAGCCGGCCATCGATGCCTGGGTGAACCGGAACACGGGCGGCCGGATCAAGGAGGCCCCCGCAAAGTACGATCGCGACAACACCTTCAGCCTGCTCAACTCTCTCTACTTCGCGTCCGCCTGGCGCGCGCCCTTTGATCCGAATGACACCTCGGACCTGCCCTTCACGACGGCTGCCGGCGAGAAGATCGACGCCCCGGCAATGCACAACGAGCTGGAGATGAAATACGCGGAGGGGGCTGGCTGGCAGGGCGTGGACCTGCCCTACGCCGACGGTTTCGTCATGCGGCTGGTCCTCCCGGGCACAGGCGTCCCAGGTGCGGGCACAGGCGCCGGTTCGCCGGTCTTTGGTGCGGAACGGCTCACGGACATTGCGGATGCTTTTGACCGCGCACCGCTGGAGACCGTGCAGATCCAGCTGCCCCGCTGGGACCATAAGTGCAGCTTCGACCTGAGGAAAGTCTTTGAATCCCTGGGGCTCCGGAAGACCCTCACCACCACGGAGGACTTCAACAACATCCAGCCCGGGATGATGATCACCCAGGCCGCCCAGGCAGCCAACATCACGGTCGCGGAAAAGGGCACGGTTGCCGCGGCTGTCACCCAGATCAACGGAGCTGTCACCAGCGCGCCGCCCCAGCCCGAACGAACCATCACGTTCGACCGGCCGTTCCACTACCAGATTGTGCACGTCGAAACCGGGCTGCCGCTCTTCATGGGAACGGTGGCCGACCCCCGTTCCTAGCCGGACGCTCTCTCAGATCGTGCCGCTTACAACACGACGCTCTCTCACTTTCTTGAGGAAAGTAAGAGAGCGTCGTGGTTTTTCGCGCTAAAAGTGAGAGAGCGTCCCGAAACGCGGGGACGGGTTAGCGCGGGCCGCCCTGCCAGAGGGCGTCGAACGGGGCGCCCGAGGCCACGCGGTTGCGGATCCCGGCGGTCACGAAAGCCTTCGCCGTGCGGGCAGCCTCAAGCGGGGTCGCACCCTTGGCAAGCTCGGCGGTCACTGCGGCGGCGAGGGAGCAGCCGGCACCGGACACGGCTACTTCGCCCACCTTGGGGGCGGAGAGGATTTCCAGGGTGTCGCCGTCGTAGTAGACGTCGACGGCGTCGGGCCCGGCCAGACGCACGCCGCCCTTGGCCAGCACCGCGGCTCCGCTCAGCTCATGGATGCGGATTGCGGCGGCTTTAAGGGATTCGACGTCCGTGATTTCCAGGCCGGAGAGGGACTCTGCTTCGAAATGGTTGGGCGTGACGAACGTGGCCAGCGGCAGGATCTGTGCCTTCAGTGCCTGGTCCGTGTCCAGTGCGTGGCCCGGTTCCTGGCCCTTGCAGATCAGCACAGGGTCCAGCACCACGTTGGAGAACGCGCCGGCAGCGAGCGCGGACGCCACGGTCGAAATCGTGGCCGGGCTGCCCAGCATGCCGATCTTCACGGTGTCCAGCACGGAAGGCGCGCCGGACGCGGCGCCGTACGCCGCCGTCGTCGCCTCCAGCTGGTCGGCGATGACCTGCTGGTCCACTGGTACAAAACGGTGGTTCCAGTTGTCGTTCGGGTTGAAGGAAACGATGCAGGTCAGGTTTGCGATGCCAAAGACACCCAGTTCCTGGAACGTCTTCAGGTCCGCCTGCGCACCAGCACCGCCCGTCGCCTCGGAACCGGCAATGGTCAGGGCGACGGCGGGATACGTGTCAACAGCAGCAGAAGTCATCCACCTATATTGCCACCGCGCCTAAATTGGCCGCATTGTGCGGATGACCAATCTGACGAAACCGGCCGGTTACGGGACTTACGGTGCGGCCGCCGGCGGGCCGCCGTCGTACTGCCGGGCGAGCTTCCACACGGCAAGGCGTCCCACCGCCGCCGACGTGCCCATCGCCGTCGCCGTGAACAAGTCCGGCGGGGAGTCGAACCCTCCAAACGGCGCACCCAGGGCAAGGCCCAGGACGCCGAAGGCAGCGACATGCAGCCACTGGCTGCCGACCGGCCGCATCAGCAGGCCCGTCGGCAGGGCCACGCCCCAGCCGACGACTACCGCGGGGATGGCGCCGACCATCAGGGCCATCACCGCGAACCAGACGCCGGACACGGCTCCGGAATTGAGCAGCTGCACACGGGCGCCGAGCACCAGGCAGAACGTCAGATGCGTCACGAGGATGCCGAGCCACACCGCGCCGGCGCCAAGCACCACGCGCTGCGGCCGGCTCATGCCTGCCGCCCGGTAACGTCCTGGAGCGCGTTGCCCAGCTCGGCATGCCGGAAGATGAAGCCGGCGTCCAGCAGCTTCTGCGGCTGGATCCAGCGGCTTTTGAGGACCAGTTCGGTCTCGGTGCGGATCATCGCGGCCCCCAGCTCCAACAGCCAGCCGGGTGTGGGCAGGCCGAACGGAACCCGGTAGGCCCGGCGTACCAGGCGCATCAGCTCCCGGTTGTCCACGACCTCGGGCGAAGCCACATTCACCGGCCCCGTGAGGTCCGTCCGCCGGTGCACAAACAGCGCGCTGCGGTAGAGGTCCTCCACGTGGACCCAGCTGAACTTCTGGCTGCCGCCACCCATGTGCCCGCCAAGGCCAAGCCTCGCGAGAGCGGCGAAGGGCCGCATCACGCCGCCTCCCGGGCCGAGCACGATGGAGATCCGGAGCGGGACCTTGCGGGTGGACGGGGTTTCGGCGGCGGCCAGGGCGGACTCCCAAGCGCGGGCGACGTCCACCGAGAACCCGTCGCCCAGCTCGCCGTCGTGTTCCGACTGGGGCGAGTCTTCGGCGTGGCGGTAGATGGTGCCGGTGCTGGCGTTGAGCCATGTCGCCGGGGGAGCGGAACAGCGGCGCGCTGCCCGGCCAAGTTCCGCCGTCGTGGACACCCGGGACTCCAGGATCTGCGCCTTGTTCCGCTGGCTGTAGCGGCAGTCCACTGACCGTCCGGCGAGATTCACCAGGAGCTCGGCGCCGTCCAGTGCCCGGGTGAGTCCGTCGTGGTCACCCCAGCGGACTGTGTCAGCGCCGCTGCGGCCGACGGCGAGCACCTGCCAGCCGTCCTGCTCGAAGCGCGTCCGGAAATAGCCGCCGATGAAGCCGGATGCGCCGGCTAGGACCACGGTCTTAGGGTTGTTCATGGTTCCCCCGAATGATTGTCGATGACTCGTCTCCGCCGGTGTTGATGCCCGGCTAGTCCCGGACGCCGCGGCTCAGGCTGAGGACGTCGCCCAGGACCTTGTTGACGCCGGGGATCCTTGCCAGGGAAAGCCCTCGCGCAATGAGCGGCGCCATCCCGTCGACCAGCTTCCGGGTGCGGCGCCGGTCCTCCGAAGTGTCGTAGACCCAGAAGAGAGCCGCACCCATGTAGCTGAGCCACAGCAGTTCCGGAAGTTCCGCGCGGAATTTCCTGGGAACTGACGGGCTGGCGCCCTCCACGACGTTCCGGAAGATAGCCAGCGAGGCGTCGCGGGCAGCCATGGACTCGCCGGAGAACGGGTTGACGGGCGACGTCGGCCGGATTGCGGTGGCGATGAATTCGGCGCCGAAGCGGTGGTAGGGCTCCATAACGTCCAGCCCGGTGTGCAGCGTTGCCTTGAGCCTGCCGCTGAGGTCCTTGACGCCCTCGAGGGCTTTGGCGGCCTTGGCCGCGTGCTCCGCCTGGACCTGGACGTAGAGCTCCTGGACCAGTTCGTCCTTTGACGCGAAGTAGTAGTAGGCGTTGCCCACCGACACTCCGGCCTCGGTGGCGATGGCGCGCATGGTGGTTTTTTCAAAGCCGATCTCGCGGAACATGCGCAGCGCCACATCCGCAACCAACTGCCGGGTCTGCTCGCTCTTGCGCGCCATGGTTACCGTCTCCCCCTTTTTTGAACGTGTTCAAGAAGTGTGGCACGAAAACTGAACGTGTTCAAATACTCTCGCCGTCCGCAACAGTGGCACCTCCCTCAGCCGGTGATGCGACAATGGAACACGGTTCCGGCGGCAGGACGCTGCGGGACCCCTCCCAGTGCTAATACAGCCGGCTGCTGCAGCGATCTCCTCCGCGATCGTTCCCGGGCAGCCGCGCGAACCACTCCGAATGGATCACCCATGACTTCCGCCAAGACTTTCCCCGCCTCCGCGGCGCCGAAATTCGCCTCGATCGGTTCCCCTTATTTCGGCATCATGCTGGCCTTCATGGCGGTGGTGCTGATCCTGTCCAACATCGGGGCATCCAAGGGCGTGGCGATCGGTCCCATCATCACGGACGGCGGCTTCTTCCTGTTCCCGCTGGCCTACATCCTGGGCGACGTCATCAGCGAGGTCTACGGATTCGCCGTGGCTCGCAAGGCGATCATCACCACCTTTGCCCTGTCTGTGTTCGCATCCGCCTGCTACTGGGTCATCATTGCGCTGCCCGGCTTCGACGACGAGTTCGGTACGTCCAAGCAGGCCGCGCTCGAGGGTGCGCTGGGGCCGGTTCCGCAGATCGTCCTGGCTTCGCTGCTGGCGTTCCTGGCCGGCCAGACCATCAACTCGTGGATCCTGGTGAAGATGAAGGCCCGCACGGGCGAGAAATCCCTGTGGGCGCGGATCATGGGCTCGTCAGTGGCCGGTGAGTTTGTGGACACACTCATCTTCTGCAGCATTGCGGCGTCCGTCATCGGCATCACCGACGCCGGCAGCTTCGTGAACTATGTGCTGGTCGGCTTCCTCTACAAGACCCTGGTGGAGTTCCTCTTTGTGCCCGTGACTGCGTCCGCCATCGGCTGGATCAAGAAGCGCGAACCGAGCTACGGCGCGTAGGCCCCGGCTCTCCGCGGAGCCTTCGAACCTCAGCACCGCCGGTTCGACGGTTCCCTGCCCGCTCGACGCCGGGAAGCGTCTATCCTGCACGGAACCGTCGTAACGGCGAGGCGCCTGCGCCTGCTCCGAGGTTCAGCGCCGCCAGGACCCGGTATTTGAACTCCACCTCGTTGAACAGGTCTTTCCATTCGATACGCAGGAACGTCCAGCCCTGTTCCATCAGTGCCTTCTCGCGCCGCCGCTCCGCAAACAGAACATCTCCGGTGGGCCGGTAGTCGAAGTACTTGGTCTTCCCGTCGAATTCGAGGGCGACCCTGCGCTCCGGCCACGCGAAGTCCAGCCGATGTTCCCCAAACGGACTCCGGACTTGGTACTGCAGCTCCGGCGGTGTGATTCTGAGCCGGTGCAGCAGTTCCCTTGTGAGGCTTTCCCCGGCCGACTCCGAGCGCGGGTCAGCAAGTTCGAGGGCCCGGCGGAGGGCGACTACTCCGTTGCGGCCGATGAGGTCGGAACACTGAGAGCGGAGCAGGCCAAGGTCCGCTCCCATGCGGGCGGCGTGATCAACCAGGATCACGGCCTGTTGCACGGTGAACATCAGGGAGCAGTCGACTACCGTGCGTTCCAGTGACGTACAGGGGAGCCCGTCCACGAAGCAGAGCTCACGGCTACCCAACGGACGGGTGTGGGCAATCACGTCTCTCCCATGTGTGACTGCGGAGGGGGAGCCTTCTCGGGTGAGGTGCACTCGGTCATCGACCTTCCACAACTGGAGGCCATGGAGGCTGGCTCCGGACACATGGCTATAAGCGAACCTTCCCGCTGACGTCGTGAGCGTTCCGAGCGAATGCGCAAAGATCAGCTGCCGACGTCGGGCGGTGGCGTTCAAGGAGCGCCACCAATCCCCGCGGGCGTAGCAACCGCGGCGCAGCCGGACCAGTTTCCCCTCTTGCACCAGCCTGGCTATGGCACGGGAATTGGATCCGGAAGCAAGGAGCTGGTCCGTGCGCCACAGGTTCGCGCCTGGTGGGCTTTCGTGAATCATGAGACCAAGCTTCCACCGCGCACACGGCACCGCCCAGACATCATCGCGGGTATGTGGACAACAAGCCGTTTCGACGGTTCCCTGCCCGCTCGACGCCGGGAAGCGTCTATCCTGCACGGAACCGTCGTAACGGCGAGGCATCGGCAGGTCAGGAGAGCAGCCCGGCGTCAGCCCTTGAGCGTTGAGTCGAGGAGGGCCCGGAGTTCCCGGAAGTGCCGTTCCGTGGCCTCGGCGTGGAATGCAGAGGTGTCTGCCATCGAGTAGCCGTGGGATGCGCCGGGGTAGATCTCGTTCGTAGCTTCGAGGCCCGCGGCGTCGAGCGCCCTGCCCAGGCGCGCGACGGCGTCGGCATCCATGCTCTGATCATGGTCGGCGTGGCCGAACACGAATCGGGCCGAGGCGTTGCCGAGTCCCAGATGCGGGCTGTCAGGGGCGTCGGTGGCAAGCCCGCCGCCGTGGAAGCCCGCGCATGCTGCCACCACCCCAGGATGGGTGGTGGCCGTGCGCACCGCGAGCCGGGCACCCATGCAGTAGCCAAAGGTGCCGATCGGGCCTGGTGCGACGCCGTCGAGCGTTCGCAGCGCAGCAACCCACGCGTCAATGTCAGGCTGCGCCTTGTCCGTTGTGAGGCGTCCGACCCGCGGGAACGCTTCCTTGCCGGCAGCGGCCCGGCCCTCCGGGGTGGTCATGTCCGTGTGCGGTTCGATTTCTGCGGCCGTTCCTTCGCGGTAGAAGGTGTTCGGCGCCAGGACCACGTAGCCCCAGTCGGCGATGCGCTGCGCCATCTCCTGGATGCGGGGACGCAGACCGAATGCGTCCATGTACAGGATGACACCCGGCCAAGGGCCCGGGCCCTGGGAGGGGCGGGCGACAAGGGCCTCGGCAGTTCCGTCTGCGGCCGGGATCTCGATGAGCATCCGGTCAGAATATCGGAGGACGACGGCGGGAGGCGCCTTTCGGGCGCCCCGCCCCCGCGTCCGGCACCCCGCGTCCGGCCCCCCGCGTCCGGCATCCCTCGTCCGGACTACGAGTAGTAGCGGCCCAGGGTCTCGGCCTTGAAGTCGAAGAAGTTGCCGGCCTCGATGGCGAGCCGGGCGTCGTCCACCATCTTCACCACGAAGCGCTCATTGTGGATCGAGATCAGCGTGGCGGAGACCATTTCCTTGGCCTTGAACAGGTGGTGGATGTAAGCGCGGGAATAGTTCAGGCAGGCGTAGCAGTCGCAGCCTTCCTGCAGCGGGCCGAAGTCGCGCTTGTACTTGGCGCCGGAGAGGTTGAACCGTCCCTCCGGGTGGTAGAACGCCGAATTGCGGGCCACCCGGGTGGGGGAGACGCAGTCGAAGGTGTCCGCGCCGTTCTCGATCGCAGTGAAGATGTCATCAGGCTCGGAGATGCCCAGCAGGTGCCGCGGTTTGTTCTCCGGAAGTTCCTCGTTGCACCAACGCACGATCGTGCCCAGGTTCTCTTTCTCCAGCGCCCCGCCGATGCCGAAGCCGTCGAAGTTCATGGCGCCGAGGTCCCGGCAGGCCTTGCGGCGCAGGTCCTCGTACTGGGCGCCCTGGATCACGCCGAACAGCGCCTGGTACGGTTTCCCCAACCGGGACTCGGTCAGCCGGAAGTGCTCGGTGATGCAGCGTTCGGCCCAGCGGCGGGTGCGTTCCAGCGACTCCTCCTGGTACCCGCGGGAATTCTGCAGCGTGGTCAGCTCATCGAAGGCGAACATGATGTCGGCGCCGATCTGGTGCTGGACATTCATGGAGATTTCGGGGCTGAAGCGGTGCCTGTCGCCGTTAAGGTGGCTCTTGAACCACACGCCTTCCTCATCCACGTGCGCCAGGCGTTCCTTGCCGGGTGCCACTGCGTCGTCCGGCCCGGAGGTGTCCACCGATTTCATGTCGATGACTTTTTTGAACCCGGAGCCCAGGCTCATCACCTGGAAGCCGCCGGAGTCCGTGAATGTGGGCCCGCGCCAGTTCATGAAGGCTCCCAGACCGCCGGCTTCGTCCAGGATGTCCGCCCCCGGCTGGAGGTAGAGGTGGTAGGCGTTGGCCAGCACCGCCTGGGCGCCGAGTTCGGCGACGGACTCGGGCAACACTGATTTCACCGTGGCCTTGGTGCCCACGGCGATGAACGCCGGCGTCTGGATCTCGCCGTGCGGGGTGCTGATGGTGCCGGTGCGGCCCAGCAACTCTCCGCCGTTGGCGGCCACCTGCTCCGGAGTGGGTGAGCACGTCTCGCTAAGCCGTTTGCCCACGGTGAAGGAAAACTCGGACTGCAGGGCTGCGGCACCCGGCTCGAGAGGCGGGAGTGAGGGTTCAGTATTGGCTGGCACGGTTCAAGTGTGCCAGCTTGGCACCGGGAAACTTAGCTGGCGGTCAGTGCACGGGGTCCGATGTGGGATAGTTCTCAGCCCGCCAGCTGTCCCAGCTGTTGCGGATTTCCTCGAGTCGGTGGGCGCCGAGGTCGTAGGTGGAGACGATCACCATGGACCCGCCGTCGGGCCTTATTTCGGCAATGGGCGGCTGGTCGGCCACGATCAGCAGGCCGTCGCCGTGCTCGGCGTAACTGTGCACGGTGAGTCCCACCTGGTGGTTGGTCCGGTACCAGACCTTGCCGGAGATTTCCTCGCCGGTCGCAAGGGTCAGCGAGTACGGCTCACCTGGCTTGGGAACGTCCCCCAGGCCCAGCTTGTCGATGGCCGAACCGTCTCCGCCCGGAACGGAGAAGAAAGCTGTGCGGCGTTTGCCGTGCGGGTGGTGCTCCAGTGCGAAGCGGAGCTGCTGGAGGAACGTCAGCCAGCTTTGGGTGATGTCCTCGTCCCACGCGGCCCACTCGGAATTGTGGTCAAGGGCTGCCCGGGTCACGCTGACTTCGGTGCCGGCGGGGACGGGTCTCAGGGTGAACTCGTCCCCGCCGTCCACGGTCAGGCTGGTGTGGTCCGGGCCTTCGACCACGGTGTCCTTGAAGTAGATCTCGTTGATTTCGGCGGCAAGGTCGTCGGCCTCCCAGCCGTGCCACTGGGCTACCTTGGCGGGTTCACGCAGCATTGTCCAAACCTGCTGCGCATCGGAGTTGATCACAACGCTCAGATTGTTCGTCATGGGGCGAATCTACAACTCCGGGCGCCGCCCGGGTAGGGCCTAACGGGAACGGGCTCCAGGACCGGCGCTGATGGGCCTCAGGCCCGCACGGACTCCAGCTCGTTGCCGATCCGGCGTTCCAGTTCCTTTAGCCCGATGGTTTCCGATCCCCCGTGCGCCCGCAGGAACATCAGGGCCTCAAGCCGCAGCAGCCGCCATTCGCGTTCGGCGTCCGGGTTCGAGTTGTCGATGGCCCGGAAAATTTCCTTGTCGTACAGATTGGGTTCGTTCAGCGAGCGCTGGCGGACCTTGGCATTCATCCGGGCCTTGAACGGGTCCGTTTCCATCGCGTCGGGGGCGCGGAGGAGCTTCTCATACACCTCAGCGCGTTCCTCCTGCCCGGTCTGCCGGCAGATGTAGCTGGAGAGGGCCAGTGCCGCCTCGACGGACGTCCAGCGGCCCGGGTTGCCGTCAAAGGGCAGCACGTTGAGCAGGTCTGCGACGGCGAGGGCGCCCTCGGCATCCTTGAGCGCGACGAAAAGTTCGTGGGCGAGGTCGTTGAGGTCCTTGAGGCAGCTTCCGGACTTGGTGTTGATGCCCTTGGCCAGGCGGTCGCTGAGCAGCATCACGCCCACTGCGTCCGGGTGGGCCGAGGCAACCGACTCCACCACCGACTCGGGTGTTCCCGCGGGCTCCGGGATCAGTGCCAGTTCTTCCGCACTCGGACCGGCCGCCGGCGCAGCGGCCGGAGTGGTGGCGGGAAGGGGAGGTACGACGACGGCGGGAGCCGCCGGGGCGGCGGCCTCCCCGGCGGACTCTGCCCGGGCGGCGGGGGGCTCAACCAGCTGAAGCGGGGTGGCGGCGTCGGACTCTTCGGAAACTGCCGTCTCTTCGCCGCCGGCGTTGGCTGCGGTGCCGCCGGGGGAGGCGGCCTCCATGCCCGCACCGGAGCCGGCCACCAGCACTGTGGAGCCGGCCGCAATGCGAAGGATCCCGCCGCCGGTGAGCGTTGCGAGGACTACGGCCGGGGTGCCGAAATCGTCGTCCTCAACGAGTACGCTCTGGATTTCGGCGGACCGTTCGCCGTCGGGGAGGAGCAGCAGGTGGCCGGCCTGCAGAGAGCCAGCCTGGAGCTCGTTGTAGTGCTGGGCGGCTGGGCGGTGGGTCATCGGGAGTCCTTAAGTTCTCTTGCGGTCCGCCCTACAGTCTACAAAGGAGCCTGCCCAAATCCGGGGACGCCCGGGTTCCTTCGAGCGTCCCCGGTGTAGCCGCGGAGCTTAGCTGCCGACGCCCGCGAACGCGAGTGCCTGCCGGACCAGTACCCCGCGGCCGCCGCTGAATTCCAGCTGCACGTCCGGGCTCAGGACCTCTTCGGGGGTCATCCAGGTGAGTTCGAGTGCGTCCTGCCGGGGCTCGCATTCACCGGTGACCGGAATGATGTAAGCGAGCGAAACGGCATGCTGGCGGTCGTCGGTGAATCCCGTGTGGGACGGTGCCGGGAAGTACTCGGCCACCGTGAACGGGACCGGGCTGATGGGCAGCTGCGGGAATGCCAGGGGGCCGAGGTCCTTCTCCATGTGACGGAGCAGGGCGGCGCGGATGGTTTCGCGGTAGAGGACGCGGCCGGACACGAGGGAGCGGATCATGGTTCCGTCCTCGTCGGCCTGCAGCAGCGTGCCGACTTCGTTCACGAACCCCAGGGGATCGAGGCGGACGGGTACGGCTTCCACGTAAACCATGGGAAGCCGGCCCCTGGCTTCGAAGAGGTCCTCATCGGACAGCCAGCCGGGGTTCGGGTCAGGAGTGCGCACGTTCATGCTTAAGTTCTACCCCATCCCTGTCAGAACCCCGCGCCGGACCGGCCATCAGTGACGGGAAGAAACCCAGAGCGCCGGGGCGTCCCCGGCTGTGGCGTCCGGGTTGGCCACATGCAGGGTCCGCCCGAATGCTTCCTCCGTCATGGTGGTCCTGATGCCCGCGGCCGCCAGCCGGTCCCGGAGGACCGACAGCTCGCCTGTGTACTCGAAGCCCAGCCCGGACCGCGGAGCGCCGCTGCCGGGGCGGACCATCAGCACACCGCCATTCTTTGCGGTGAAATCCGCGGTTTCGTCGTTGTCCGGCACCGGCCGGAGCCGCGCGCCCATGTTCCGGAGCGTCTGTGCTGCGGCTGCGGCGTCCGGAGTGAACCAGATTTCGACGACGGCGAGCCCCGGATCGGCGTCCGCGCACTGGGCGCCGTGGGCTGCTTTGTCCGCGAAGAAGCTGAAGCCGTCCTCGCCGGTGATCCGGCAGGAGGCGCCGTGGTCGGCGTCGACCAGCTCGGCCGGCGTCGTGCCCTCCTCCATCCCGGCCGCGTTGGTGCGGCGGGCAAATTCGGCGAGGTCGCCCACTTCGACGCCGAACGACGTCGTGCCGTCCTCGGCGGAACCGGCCTCGGCGGCGTGCAGCGCCAGGCGGCCCGAACCGGAGTCGTACTCTTTCCAGGGGCCGTCGTCGACGGTCTTCACCATTCCCAGCGCCGTGAGGAGCTGTTCCCATTGGTCCGGGCGGGAGGTGAAATGGACGGGGCGGACACGCAGCATTGGATCTCCCGGAGTAGGAATGACGGTGACACTGCCATGATGCCACGCCTTGTTTGCGGAGTCCCGGGTAGCAGAATGGTGCCATGGCCATCGAACTTGAGGAACTGCTGGTGAAGGATGCCGCCGCATGGCGCGCCTGGCTGGAACAGCACCACGCCACCAGCCCGGGCGTCTGGCTGGTGCTGCACAAGAAGGGCGGCAACACCACTGAGCTGGACTATGAAGCGGCGTTGCAGGAGGCGCTGTGCTTCGGGTGGATCGACGGCCAGGGGAAGAGGCGCGACGACCACAGCTCCTTCCAGCGGATGACGCGCCGCGGACCGAAGAGCGTGTGGTCGGCGCGGAACGTGGACCGCATCGAAAAGCTTGAAGCGGCGGGCCGGATGACCGCAGCCGGCCGGGCCGCCGTCGAAGCCGCCAAAGCGGACGGACGCTGGGAGGCGGCGTATTCCGGAGCGGCCTCCGCCGAAGTGCCTGCGGACCTGGCCGCCGCCATCGCCGCCGAACCGCGGGCACAGGCCATGTTCGACGTGCTGACGTCGGTGAACCGCTTCGCCCTGATCTACCGCACCAACTCCGTTAAACAGGCAGCCACCCGGGAACGGAAGATTGCCGGATTCGTGGATATGCTCGCCCGCGGCGAGACGCCCTATCCGCAGAAGAAACGCCCCGCCGGCTAACGCCCCGCCGGGCAGCGGGCGTCCGGCCGCCTGGTGCGGGCGTCAGAAACCCCGCGTCAGGCGCTGGCGTCCTCGTCCACGGGGAAGGCCACGGCCTCTCCCACCACGCGCAGGCAGAGCTCCATGCCTGGCCGCGCGATGGAGGCGTTCCAGTGCCGGATCGTGATCACTTCGCCGCCGCCCGGGAAACGGTGGTCCGGGACGGCGCCGGCAGCCAGTTCCGGCGGCACGGCCAGTTTCAGGCGCACAGTGGTTTCGGGCCCGAAGTAGTCCGTATCAACCACCACGCCGCGGATGGGGCCGTCTTCGGCGATGCGGATCTGCTCGGGCCGCAGCATGAGCTGCACGCGGCCTTGGGCCGGCGGCCTGCGCACGGGAATGCCGCCCAGCGAACACGTCGCCAGCGAGCCCTCCATCCAGGCGTCCAGGATGACGGCGTCGCCCAGGAACTCCGCCGTGGCCCTGTCCGCCGGGCGGGTGTAGACCACAAAGGGGTTGCCGATCTGGGCCAGCCTGCCGCCGCGCATCACGGCCACCTGGTCGGCGAAGGAGAGCGCCTCGGCCTGGTCGTGCGTGACCAGGATGGTGGTCACGCCGGCCTCGTTGAGGACCTTGGCCACAGCGCGGCGGGTGGCGACCCGGAGACCTGCGTCCAGCGCTGAGAAGGGCTCATCCAGCAGCATCAGCTCCGGCTCCCGGGCCAGGGCACGGGCGAGGGCTACGCGCTGTTGCTGCCCGCCGGAGAGCTGATGCGGCCGGCGTTTGGCCATGGACGGATCCAGGGACACCATTTCCAGAAGTTCAGCGACGCGGGCCGCCACCTCGCGCCGGCCGCCGGAGAGGCGGCTGGCGCTGAGGCCGAAGGAGACGTTCTGGCCCACGGTGAGGTGCGGGAACAAGGCGCCGTCCTGGGCCACATAGCCGACATGGCGTTTGTGCGCCGGCACCCAGAAACCTTCGCCGGCCACCTTGGCGCCGTTGAGCGAAATGCTGCCGGTGTCGGGATGCTCGAAGCCCGCAATGAGGCGAAGCAGGGTGGTCTTGCCGGAGCCTGATGGGCCCACGATCGCGGTGGTCCCGCCCTTGGCCACGGACAGGTTGACGCCCTTGAGGACCGCCTGCGAACCGAAGTTCTTGGTGACGGACTCGATCTCCAGGTGGCTGTTGGTGCTGGTCGCCACCGACGGGGCGATCCGCGGCTCCGGAAGCCTGGAGGGGGCATCAGGCGAAGTGTAGGAATCTGTCACTGTCCGGCCACTTTCTTGGACTGCTGGAAGAGGAGGTAGGTCATGGGGGCGGAGATGAGGATCATCAGCAGCGCATACGGTGCCGCGCCGGCGTAGTCGATCTCGCTGCTCTTGCTCCAGAATTCTGTGGCAAGGGTCCGTGTGCCGTTGGGGGAGAGCAGCAGGGTGGCCGTGAGTTCGTTGACGATGGCAAGGAATACGAGTGCGGCCCCGCCTGCCGCAGCGGGCGCGGTGAGCCGCAGCGTGACGCGGATAAAAGACACCAGCGGCGGCTTGCCCAGCGCCTGCGCGGCTTCGTCGAGTTCCTTGGGCGCCTGGGCCAGCCCCGCCCGGATGTTAACCAGCGCGCGGGGCAGGAACAGCAGCACATAGGCCGCGATAAGCAGCACGGTGGTCTGGTAGAAGCCGGGGGCAACCCTGATGCTGACGGTCACGAAGGCCAGGCCCACCACGATGCCCGGCATGGAGCTGGTGACGTAGTTGGACAGCTCCAGCGCCTTGCTGAACCAGCTGGGGTGCCGCACGGCGAGGTAGGCCATGGGGAACGCCACCACGGTGGTGGCCAGCGCACCGGCCAGGCCGTAGCCCATGGTCTGCATCAGGGCCGGAAGGAATTCGTCGGCCACCCAGATGTCCGCTCCGCCCGCGACGATCCACCGCAGGACGAATGTCAGCGGAAGGCCGAAGGCCAGGGCCGTGAGGCTGGCCAGGAAGAACTGTGCCGGAGCCTGGTAGGCGTGGAGCGGCAGGCGGAGCGCCCTGGCCTGCGCGCCGGAGCCCACCCGGGCGTAGCGTGCGGTACCGCGGCTCCGCACCTCCACCAGGAGCAGGATGAGGCAGAAGAACACCAGTACGCTGGCCAGCATGTTCCCGGCGGTGCCGTTGAACGTGGACTGGTACTGCACCATGATCGCAGTGGTGAACGTGTCGAAGCGGATCATCGCGAACGCGCCGTATTCGGCAAGCAGGTGCAGCGAGACCAGGAGCGCCCCGCCGGTCATGGCGATGCGGAGCTGCGGGAGGACCACCCGGAAAAACGTGCGCCAGGCGCCCAGGCCCAGCGACGCCGCGGACTGCTCGATCGCGGGGTCAAGCCGGCTGAGCGTGGCTGCGGCGGGGATGTAGACCAGCGGGAAGTAGGACAGCGTGGCGATCAGGACACCGGACCAGAGCCCGCCCAGGGAGGGCACGGCGGAAACCCAGGCGTAGCTGTTGACGAAGGCCGGGATGGCCAGCGGCGCGGCCAGCAGGACGGCCCACCATTTGTGACCCCGCAGTGTGGTGCGTTCCACCAGCCAGGCCCCGCCCACGCCCAGGACCACGCAGAGCGGTACGGTGACGGCCATCAGCAGGACCGTGTTGAGGAGAAGCTCCCCTACGCGCTCGCGGAAGATCAGTCCGACGGCGGTGTCCCACCCCGTGGCGGCCGTCATCACGATGACATACCCCAGCGGGACCAAGGAGAACAGGGCAATGAGGACGGCAATGACGGATACCGCGGAAACGCCGAAAGGCGGGCGGGGGCGCTTGCCCCTACCCGCCGTCGTCGTGCTTCCGGAAGTGTCCGGAGCCGCTAGGTCAGTTGGCACTGATTTACCATTTGGCACTGATTTACAGGAGTCCTGCCTTGGTCATCAGCTCGGTGACCTTTTCGGAGTTGAGCTTGGCCGGGTCCACGGTGGGTGCCTGGAGTTCCGTCAGCGGAACCAGCTTGTCGTTGGCCGGGACGTCGGAGGCGATGGCGTATTCGAAGGAGGTGCCCTTCTGCAGGACTTCCTGGCCCTTCTTGCCGGTGACGAACTTCAGGAAGGCCTGGGCTGCGGCCGCGTTCTTGGAGGAGTTGAGCACGCCGCCGCCGGAGACGGAGACGAATGCGCCCGGGTCCTGGTTCTTGAAGTAGTACGGCGTGACGTTCTTGGAGTTCTCGCCGGTCTTGGCCTGGTCGCCGTAGTAGTAGTAGTGGTAGATCAGCGCGGCGTCGACTTCGCCGGCATTGACGGCCTTCATGGCCGTGCTGTTGCCCTTGTAGGCCTTGAAGTTTTCCTTCATGCCCTTGAGCCATTCCTCGGCTGCGGCTTCGCCCTTGAGCTCCAGCAGGGCCGAAACGATCGCCTGGAAGTCAGCACCGGACGGCGAAGCGGCCCACTTGCCCTTCCACTCCGGCTTGGCCAGGTCCAGCATGGACTTGGGCAGCTGGTCTTCGCTCAGCTTGGCCTTGTCGTAAACCAGGACCGTGGAGCGCGCTGCAATGCCGGTCCACTTGCCGGTGGAGGGACGGTACTCGGCAGGCACCTGGTCGATGGTGGCTTTGTCCACGTCCGCGAACAGTCCGGCGTTCTCAACCTGCGCCATTGCGGGGGAGTTTTCAGTCAGGAAAACGTCGGCCGGGGAGGCTGCGCCTTCCTGGATGATCTGGTTGGACATCTCGGTGTCCGAGCCCTGGCGAAGGGTGACCTTGACGCCGGTTTCCGCGGTGAAAGCGTCAACCCATTCCTTGGTCAGGCTTTCGTGCTGGGCGTTGTAGACGGTGATTTCGCCGGACACTTTGCCGTCGGCCGCGGCGGTGCTTGCAGCGGGGGTGGAGCTTCCGGAGCCGCAGGCGGCGAGGCCGAGGGCTGCGGTGGCGGCGAGTGCGATTCCTGCCAGCGCGTTGGTGCGGATCTTCATTGGGGCTTCTTTCTGGAAAAAAGTCTCGGTGGACCGGAGTCCGCGTGAGGGGGAAGTTAGGGCATGCTCACTGCAAAAAACTGTAGGTTAGCCAAACCTAAGGAACCAAGCTGAAGCGGCCTTAAGTGATCAGGATCACATCAATTACGGAACTTTTACGTGACTTAATTAGCGGCGCCCGGCGGTGGGGGCGCCCGGGAGTCAGTTCGGTGCGCCGGGCCGCGTGCCATGGCCGGCGGCTTGGACCGCCGCGGCAGCCTCCAGCACCATCCAGGCCTGCAGCTGGGTGGAAAGTTCGACGGCGGCACCCGCCGGATACGACCGGCCTGCCGGCGTCTCGGGGAACAGGGGGAACACCAGGTGCGCGCCGTGGCGCGCCAGCGGTTCCTCCGGATCCACGGCGCGGCGGCCTTCCCAGAGCGCCTGCGCGGTCTCCGCAACCAGCGTGGACGCGATGGCGCGCGTCCGGTCGGGCAGCCGCCCGTCCACTGCCGCCAGCGCCAGGTACCGCGCCAGGATCCCGGTGAACAGGCCGCCGTCGCCCGTTCCGTCGCAGCGGAGCACGGCGGCTGTCCTGCCGGACGCGAGAGTGGCGGGGCGGGTCAGGTTGCGGGACACGGCGTCCACCAGGGCCGCAGCCCGGTCAAGGTTCCCCTGGCCGCCGAGCTCCAGCAGCGCTCCCAGGACCGGGCCCTGGTTGTAGGTGTAAATGGCGGCTTCCAGCACCACTTCGCCGCCGGCGCCGATCCGCAGCCCGTCCTGGTACATGCCCTGGGCCGGGTCGAACAGCTTGGCGTGGAGCCAGTCCACCAGGGCCTGGGCCTTGGCCGCATTCCCGGTGCGGGCATAGTAGAGCGCCACCGGAGCCGTGGCGGGCGTGTTCTTGAAGTCCCTTTTCTTGCTCCAGAAGGTGCCGCCGCCCAGGTCATCCGTGGAGGCGGAGTCGAACTGCAGCGTGAGGCTTTGCCGGATCCGGGCGTGCCGCCGGCTGCCCGGCTTTCGCGTCTCTTCGGCGAGTTTCTCCAGCCGGAGGGTGGACAGTGCGAGCCAGGCCATGTCGTCGTAGTAGTTGTTGACGAAGGTGAGGAAGTTGCGCAGCCGGATGCCGGTGACCAGCTGCGAGGCGAGCCTTCCGGCACTGGGCCGGTTCCCGCCGTCGAACCTCGCACCCCGCGCCAGTTCACGGCGGCCGGCGTCCACGAGGCAGTCCACATAATGCGCCTGCCACCAGTAGTGCCATGGCCGCCTCAGGTTCTTCAGCCGGCTGGACGGACGTTCGATCGCCGCGATATGCGTCCCGGGCAGGAAGAAGAGCCGCTGCCCGAACATCCTGGTCACGGACCGGGCGGCCTCGTCGGCCCTGGCAGACCAGTCCGCGGGTGCGGCGGCGTCTGGAGAGGTCATGATCCCAGCCTAGCGGGGGAGTCCGGCCGCGTTCCTCGAGGGCAGCCGCCCAACGTGCGGTTTGCGCCTGTTCCAGTTAACATTCATTAACTAGCGTTACGCCGGGTTCGGTTCCACATCAAGGAGGATGCATGGACATCAAAGGTACTGTCGCGCTCATTACAGGCGGGGCATCCGGGCTGGGCGCTGCAACGGCGAGGCGCTTGTTCGACGCCGGGGCATCGGTGGTGCTGGTGGACCTGCCGTCGTCGCGTGGCGAAGCGTTTGCGGCGGAGCTTAACGCCGCCAGCGGGGCCGGAACGGCCGTCTTTGTCCCTGCCGACGTAACCAGCGAGGAGCAGGTGCAGGCCGCCGTCGCCGCCGCCGTCGCGCTGGGGCCGCTGCGCATTGTGGTGAACTGCGCGGGCATCGCTACGCCGGGGAAGGTCCTGGGCCGCGACGGTGTGCTGCCGCTGGATACTTTCAGCCGCGTCATCCAGATCAACCTGGTGGGAACCTTCAACGTGATCCGCCTGGCGGCCGCTGCCATGGCCGCTACCGAGCCCGTCTCGACCGAACTTGGCGGACCGGAGCGCGGCGTCATCATCAACACCGCCTCCGTGGCCGCATTCGACGGCCAGATCGGCCAGCCCGCCTACGCTGCATCCAAGGGTGCCGTGGCGGCCATGACCCTGCCGATCGCCCGGGAACTGGCCCGGTCCCTGATCCGCGTGGTCACCATCGCGCCGGGCATCTTCGAGACACCAATGATGGCCGGACTGCCGCAGGAAGCCCAGGATTCGCTGGGAAAGCAAGTACCGCACCCGTCCCGCCTGGGCAGGCCTGCCGAATACGCCAGCCTGGCCGCGCACATTGTGGATAACGCCATGCTCAACGGCGAGACCATCCGCCTCGACGGCGCCATCCGGATGGGACCGAAATGACCCCGGCGGCGGTCCCGGTGCAGCCGGCGGCTCCGGCTGCGAATGACGTGGATTCGCTGCCAACGGCCGACTTCTTCGGGTTCGAGTCACTGCTCAGCGACCGGGAGCGGCGGAAGCTGGAGGAGCTGCGCGAATTCCTGGCGGCCGAGATCGCACCGTTCGCCACGGAGTGGTGGAACAACGCCGAATTCCCCGCCCATATCCTCCCGAAACTGGCCGCCCTCGAGCTGAGCGCCCCCGCCCAGCGCGGCTACAGCCACCTGTTCGCGGGCCTGGTGATTGCCGAAATCACCAGGGTGGATACGTCCATTGCCACGTTCTTCCTGGTGCACCATGACCTCTTCGTGGAATCCCTGTACGGGTTCGGCTCCGATGAGCAGAAAGCCCGCCTGCTCGACGACGCCGCCAGCCTCCGCACCACCGGAGCCTTTGCGCTGACCGAGCCGGAGCACGGCTCCGATGTGGCCGGCGGAATGGAAACGCGGGCGCGGCGGGTTCCCGGGGGAGCGGACGACGGCGGCGACTGCTGGATCCTCAACGGCGCCAAACGCTGGATCGGCAACGGGACGTTCTGCGATTACATGCTCGTGTGGGCCCGGGACGAAGCCGACGGCGCCATCCGGGGATTCATCGTGGACGCGGCCCTCCCCGGCGTCAGCCGAAGCCGGATCGAAAACAAGATCGCCCTGCGCACGGTGCAAAACGCGGACATTGTCTTCCGGGATGTCCGGGTAGCGGAGACGGACCGCTTCGCCGGCATCAGCAGCTTCGAGGACACCAACGAACTGCTCCGCGGATCCCGGATCATGGTGGCATGGCAGGCGGTGGGCCAGCAGCTGGCGGCCTTCGACGTTGCCCGGCAGCACGCCGTTGAACGCCAGCAGTTCGGCCGTCCGCTGGCCAAATTCCAGCTCATCCAGCAGCAGCTGGTGACCATGCTGGGCAATGCCGTGGCCAGCATGGGGATGATGGTCCGGATCGCCCAGCTGCAGCAGGATGGGGCCGCGGATATGGCCCAGGTGGCGCTGGCGAAGTCGTACACGAGCGCCCGGATGCGCGAAACCGTGGCCATGGGGCGGTCCATCCTGGGCGGGAACGGGATTGTGTCGGATTTCCGGATGGCCAAGATCTTCGCCGACGCGGAGGCCATTTACACCTATGAGGGCTCGTTCGAGATCAACACGCTGATCGTGGGCCGCGCCGTCACCGGCGTGTCCGCGATCGTCTGAGCCAGTTCGCGCTCAGCCGGCGATCATCGGGTCCTTCTCGCCGGCTTCGATCCGGTAGTCCAGGCTGTTGTTCTTCACCGGCATGGGGCAGGTTCCGTACGGGGTGAACGCGCTTGGGTAGTTGATGGCGCGGTTGAAGTCCAGAACCACTGAACCGTCCGGCCGGGGCCGGGCCGTGGACACCTTGCGCCACTCGTCCGTCGAGTCCCCGTTGGTTTCGTCGTGGAATGTGACGGTCAGGGCGCCGAGCTTCTCCTCTTCGGCCTGCAGGTGGAACTCATGGTCCTTGCCGGGAAGCCGGAACACCAGCTCGCCGACGGTGCGGTGCACGCCGTCCACCAGCGGGTTCGCGGTGCCGATCGGAACATCCACGGGCTCCGGATAGGGGCGGAACTCGGCGTCGACCACCAGGTCGGGGCGGTACTCAAAGGAGGGCACGCCGTCGAACTCCGTAAACACCGGTGAGCGGGAATCGCGGGTTCGGATGGCGTACTTGTCCGCGCGCATGGCCAGCTCCACCACCACCTGCCTGCCGTCGTCGCCGCCGAACTGCACCCACATCAGCGACTCCTCGTCCGCCAGCGCGGCGGAAATGGTGCCGTCCACGGCTTCGCCCGTTGCCACCAGCGTCAGTCCGTCGGCCGCCGCCGCGGTGAGGAACGCCGTCGTTCCGTCGGTGGACCAGAGTCCAGGGACGAGGTCGACGGCGGCGGGTCGGCTTTCCAGCCACTGGAACGACGTGAGTGTCAGCCAGCCGTACTCGCTGGCCAGTGCCTTGTTGCGGTTGGTGCGGAACCGGTTCCAGCGTTCCAGTTGTGCGTCAGTAGCAGTGTTCATGGTTCCTCGTTCATTGGTCCGGGTCGCTCCGGGTCACTCCGGGTTGCCCAGGCTGGCGGTTATCAGCTGGGAGGCGGCCTCCCGGGCGGTGATGGCGGCTTCGGGGTCCCCGTCCAGCACGCCGCTGGCCAGGCCGCCGTCCAGAATCAGCGAGAGGCTTCGTGCCAACCGGTCCGGCCGTGCGGCGCCGGCCTCGGCGGCCAGCCCCTGCATCCACGCCAGCACGGCCTTCTTATGGGCAACGGTGCGATCATGAACCCGCGTTCCGGACGCTGACTCGGCGGCGGCGTTAATGAAGGCGCAGCCCCGGTAGCCGTCGCGGCGGCAGGCGGAAGCGAGGGCATCGAACAGCCCTGCAAGCTGCGCCGCAGGGTCCGGGCCCGCGGCCTCCGCTGCAGCGTGGAGCTGTCCCGTCCAGATGGCATCCACCTTGTCCAAGTAGGCGAGGATTAGTTCGTCCTTGGCGGGAAAATACTTGTAGAACGTGGCCTTGGAGATTCCGGATTCGGCGATGATGGTGTCGATGCCGGCAGCGCGCAGGCCGTGGGCGTAGAAGAGCCTGAAAGCGGTGGCCAGGATCTTCTCTTTGGCGGGTCCGGCCGGCGTTCGGACAGCCTGCTGTGCGGGTGCTGGCGTCGTCATGACTCTATGGTACACAGACCAGTCTGTCTGCGCCCCGCGCAAGTCGTCGGCTGGCCCGCAGGGATCCTTGCCGTAGACAGATCTGTCTGATAGCGTCTTCTTCACTGGTAGACGGACCTGTCTACCCGGGCGCCTCATGCACTGAGACGCAGCCGTAGAGACGCTTTTCGACCAGAATGAGGACGCCATGAAAATCGCTGTACTGGGAACCGGCACGGTCGGCAGGACCATGGCCGGGGCGCTGGCAGATCTTGGCCATGAAGTAACCATCGGTACCCGCGATCCGAAGGCCACGCTGGCACGCGCTGAGCCGGACGCCATGGGCGCACCGCCCTTCAGCCAGTGGCTGCCGGAGCATCCCCACGTCCACCTGGCTGCGTTCGCCGATGTCGCAGCAGGCGCCGAGTTGGTGGTCAACGCCACCGAAGGGGCCAGTTCCATCGCGGCCCTCACCGCTGCCGGCGCGGAGAACCTTGCCGGGAAGATCTTGGTGGACATCGCCAATCCGCTCGACTTCTCGCACGGTATGCCCCCGACCCTTAACCCGGTCAACACGGACAGTCTCGGGGAGCAGATCCAGCGGACTTTCCCCGAAGCCAAGGTGGTCAAGACCCTCAACACCATGAACGCGAGCCTGATGGTCGACCCCGGACGTGCCGCGGGAGGCGACCACTCCGTGTTCGTCTCGGGCAACGACGCCGCGGCTAAAGCCGAGGTGGCCACCCTCCTCAAGAGTCTTGGGCACCAGGACGTGATCGACCTGGGGGACATCACCACGGCGCGCGGCGCCGAGATGCTCCTGCCGGTCTGGATCCGGCTCTGGGGTGCACTGGGAACCGCGAACTTCAACTTCAAGATCGCACGCTAGGCCGGCGGGCCTCCCGATAAGGCCGGCGGCGGCCCCTACTAAAACAGGGGGCCGCCGCGGACGTCAAGGGCACGAACACTATCTGAGACAAATTCCCACCCCGCGAGAGTGCCGGGTAACATCCCATAGGAACACGTAACCCGGCTCACAGTATCCAGCGCAGTGTACGAGCCAAGTCCGAACCCTCGAAAGATAGTTTCCATGGCTGACACTGCAGTAAATCCAGGCGCTCATCTCGCGGCAGGCACTGATCCTGCCGGTTCCGATTCCAGCGCTGATCTCGCGTCCGAACTCCGGGCGGATGTCCGGCGCGTCTCCACGCTGCTGGGCGAATCGCTGGTCCGCCAGCACGGCCCGGAGCTCCTCGACCTCGTCGAGCAGGTCCGCCTGCTGACCAAGGAGTCCAAAGAGGCGGCCCGCGGAGGCGCGGACGCCACCGGCCCTTGGAGCTCGCACGACGTCGTCGCCCAGGTCCGCGAACTGCTCGGCTCCCTGCCCATTGACCAGGCCACCGACCTGGTCCGTGCTTTTGCGTTCTACTTCCACCTGGCCAACGCCGCCGAACAGGTCCACCGGGTCCGGGGCCTGCGGACCCGGCAGGAGAAGGACGGCTGGCTGGCCAAGGCCGTGGAGGAGATCTCCGGCCAGGCCGGACCGGCAGTCCTCCAGGAAGTGGTCAACGAGCTGGATGTCCGCCCCATCTTCACAGCCCACCCCACAGAAGCCTCCCGCCGCTCCGTCCTGGACAAGATCCGCCGGCTTTCCGACGTCCTGGCAGTTTCCACGGAGGAAGGCACCTCGGCCCGCCGCCGCCAGGACCGCCAGCTCGCCGAGGTGATCGACCAGATGTGGCAGACGGACGAGCTCCGCCAGGTCAGGCCCACCCCCGTGGACGAGGCCCGCAACGCCATCTATTACCTGAACAGCATCCTCACCGATGCCATGCCTGAAATGCTTTCGGACCTCTCCGAGCTCTTGGGTGAGCACGGCGTGACGCTGCCGTCGCAGAAAGCCCCCATCCGCTTCGGCTCGTGGATCGGCGGCGACCGAGACGGCAACCCGAACGTCACTGCCGGCGTCACCCGCGAGATCCTGCAGATCCAGAACCAGCACGCCGTCCGGATCAGCATTGCCATGATCGACGAGCTCATTGCCATCCTGTCCAACTCCACCGCGCTGGCCGGGGCGGACCGGGAGCTGCTGGACTCGATCGATACGGACCTCAAGAACCTGCCGGGCCTGGACCGCCGGGTCCTCGAACTCAATGCCCAGGAGCCCTACCGGCTCAAGCTCACCTGCATCAAGGCCAAGCTCCTCAATACCGCCAAGCGCGTGGCGGCCGGCTCCTCCCATGAGCCTGGCCGGGACTACACGTCAACGGCCGGCGTCCTGGCCGAGCTGGGGCTGCTGGAGGAATCGCTGCGCAACCACCACGCCGGGCTTGCCGCCGACGGTGCGCTGGCACGGGTGCGCCGCGCCATCGCCTCCTTCGGACTGCACCTCGCCACCCTGGACATCCGCGAGCACGCCGACCACCACCATGACGCCGTCGGGCAACTCATGGACCGCCTGGGCGGTCCCGGCGTGCGGTACTCCGAACTCAGCCGTGCCGAGCGCCTCGAGGTGCTGGGAGCGGAACTGGGATCCCGCCGTCCGCTGTCCGGCCACCCGATAAAGCTCGACGGCGTGGCTGACGGCACGTACGACGTCTTCCGTGAGATCCGCCGGGCCCTTAAGACCTATGGCCCGGACGTCATCGAGACATACATCATTTCCATGACCCGCGGCGCCGACGACGTCCTTGCCGCAGCTGTGCTGGCCCGCGAAGCGGGGCTCGTCAGCCTCTTCGGTGACGCGCCCTACGCCAAGATCGGTTTTGCTCCGCTGCTGGAAACGGTGGAGGAGCTGCGGGCTTCAGCGGAGATCGTGGACCAGCTGCTGTCCGATCCGTCCTACCGGGAACTCGTCCGGCTGCGCGGCGACGTACAGGAAATCATGCTTGGCTACTCGGACTCCAACAAGGAATCCGGCGTGATGACCAGCCAGTGGGAGATCCACAAGACCCAGCGGAAGCTGCGCGATGTCGCGGCCAAGCACGGCGTCCGGGTGCGCCTCTTCCACGGCCGCGGCGGATCCGTGGGCCGCGGCGGCGGGCCCACCTATGACGCGATCATGGCGCAGCCCAACGGCGTCCTCGAAGGTGAAATCAAGTTCACCGAGCAGGGTGAAGTCATCTCGGACAAGTACTCGCTGCCTGAGCTGGCCCGCGAGAACCTGGAGCTTTCCCTGGCCGCCGTGATGCAGGGCTCAGCGCTGCACCGCACCCCGCGCACGTCCGAGGACCAGCGCGAGCGCTACGGCCACGTCATGGAAACCATTTCCGATGCCGCCTTCGCACGCTACCGCTCCCTCATCGACGATCCGGACCTGCCGGCCTACTTCATGGCCTCCACTCCCGTGGAACAACTGGGCTCCCTCAACATCGGCTCACGTCCGTCCAAGCGCCCGGACTCCGGCGCCGGTCTGGGCGGGCTGCGCGCCATCCCGTGGGTCTTCGGCTGGACCCAGTCGCGGCAGATCGTGCCGGGCTGGTTCGGCGTGGGCTCCGGGTTGAAGGCTGCCCGCGAAGCCGGCAACACGGAACAGCTCACGGAAATGATGGACCGCTGGCACTTCTTCCGCTCGGTCCTGTCCAACGTGGAAATGACGCTGGCCAAGACGGATATGGACATTGCCGGCTACTACGTCTCGACGCTGGTACCTGAAGAGCTGCACCATTTGTTCCGGGCCATCCGGGAGGAATACGACCTCACAGTCGCCGAGATCCAGAAGCTCACCGGCGAGCACGTGCTCCTGGACGCGCAGCCCACCCTCAAGCGCTCCCTGGAGATCCGCGACCAGTACCTCGATCCCATCAGCTACCTCCAGGTGGAGCTGATGCGCCGCATGCGGGCCGAGGGTTCCGAGGGCGAGAGCATTTCCGGAGCAGAGATCGACGAACGCCTCCAGCGCGCCATGCTCATCACGGTCAACGGAGTGGCGGCGGGCCTCCGCAACACCGGATAACCAACGCTCTCTCACTTCCTGCGGGAAATCTCCAGACCCTCTCTCACCTGTGAGGGAGGGTCTGGTTTTTGGCGGCCAAAGGTGAGAGAGCGTCCGGGAAATACCGACGAAAGGTGAGAGAGCGTCCTGACGCTAGGGTTGATTTTATGCCTTCGTTCCAGACCAGACTCAAGATCACCGGGCTGAAGCCCGGCAATCCTCCCGAGGCCGTGATGGCCGCCGCAGTCGAAGCGCTCGGCACGAGGCACCACGTGGAGTCGAACCAGCTGCAGATTGCCGCCGGCGTCCCGGAGTTGAACCTTCGCTTCCTGGTGGAGCCGACGGAGTACACCGGCGAGAACAACCAGGCGCGGGAATCGGCAGCAATGATGCGCGACGCCGTCGAGCGCGTTGCGGTGACTGGCGCACTTTTGGTGCTCCGCCGCAGCCGCGGCCGCTGGGCTCCCGTCTAAGCCGGATCGCCGGGTTCGTCCACGGGGGACCGGCTGCCGCGGCGTCGGGTGACAATCATGCCCACCACCGCACCGATCACCAGCCCGACGGCGACGCCGATCAGCGAGCTCGCCCAGAACGGCAGCTTGGTGGCTGATCCGGTGAAATAGCCGAGCCCTGTGAGCCAGGTACCCCAGAGAACTCCGCCCAGCGCGGCGCAGAAGCTGAATGCCCGGGTGGTGACGTCGGCGATCCCGGCGGCCGCAGACGTCGCCAGCCGTCCGCCCGGAATGAAACGCACACCGATGATGGCGCCGTACGTGGTGGAACGGCCCGCTTTGGCGATGGCGGCGTGGATGCCGCGGTGGAACGTGCGGCCCCACCCCCACCGGTCCAGGACATGGCTCAGGCGGCGCTTGAAAAGCTGGAACACCACAACATCGCCCGCCCACGACGCAAACGCGGCCAGGAATCCCACCAACAGGAAGTTGGCGCGGCCTTCTGCGGCGAGCGCCCCGCCCGTGATCACCACCATTTCGGAGGGGACAGGCGGGAAAACGGCGTCGCCAAGGACGATGGGGATGATCCAGAAATAGATCGCGGCGCCCCAGGTGTCAGCGTTGGCGAGGTCCATGGGCACAAGGTACCTCATTTTCGTGACGTGGGACGGACCGGGCGTGGTCCGGTCCCGGGTCCGTCCTAGGCCGGGGCCTCGCTGAGCTGAAGCCGGCTGCGGTACTCCACAGGCTGCCCGGTGATGGGGTCGATAAACCGGATTCCGCGGGCCAGGAGCTGCAGAGGCCTGGTGTAGTCGTCCGGTGCCTTGTCCAGCAGCTCGGGGTAGAAGGCGTCATTGACGATCCCCAGTCCCAGCGACGCCATGTGCACCCTGAGCTGGTGGGTCTTTCCCGAGTGCGGCTCAAGGCGGTACAGGCCCCGGCGCGCCGGTTCACTTGCGTGAGTGCCGGCGTCGAATGTTTTTGTCAGTTCAATGCGGGTTTCCGCGTTGGGTTCGCCGTCCACCACCTCGGCCAGCAGGTAGCTGCGGGACTTGGTCATGCGGTTCCGGACCACCACGGGGAAGCCGACGGCGGGGTACCCGGCGGCCGGTTCCGCGGCGGACACGCACTCGTACTCCTTCTGGACCTGGCGCTTCTCGAAGAGCACCTGGTACTTGCCGCGGGTCTCCGGGTTGGTGGAGAGCAGGAGGATGCCGGCCGTCATCCGGTCCAGGCGGTGCATGGGGATCAGGTCCGGGAGGTCCAGCTGGTTCCGAAGCCGCACCAGGGCCGACTCCTGAATATATGTACCGCCCGGCGTGGTGGGCAGGAAGTGGGGCTTGTCCACCACAAGGATGTGGTCGTCCTGGTGCAGGATGCTGAGTTCAACGGGAAGCCGCGTCTCAGGCGGGAGGGTGCGGTAGTACCAGATGAAGGTGTGGTCCTCCAGCCTGGTGAGCCTGTCCAGCGGAACGCCGCCCTCGCCCACGATCTCGCCGGCGTCGAAACGGTCCTCGATGCCCTGCGGGTCGATGTGGCCCCAGCGGTGCATCATGTAGTCCATCGCGGTATCCCACGGCCCCTCGTCCGGGAGGCGCAGGCGGGTCGCGTTCACGCCGCCGCGCACGGGGAGGGGGGATTGCATCACCGGTCCATTCTACCGGGGCCCCCTCCACGCCGTTTCGACGGTTCCCTGCGTGCCAGACGCTGCGCGACGTCTAGCCGGCAGGGAACCGTCGATACGGCCGCCGACGGTAAAAAAATTCTTGACAAATAAAATTGTCGGTAGCGATACTTAAGCCATGTTGGACATCGAAGTGATCGAGGACGCGGCGGCTGCGGAAGCCTCGCTGGACCCCATCCGGACCCGCATCCTCCGGGAGCTCGCGGAGCCCGGTTCGGCCACCCAGCTCGCCGCGAAAGTAGGGCTGCCCCGGCAGAAAGTGAACTACCACCTCAAGGCGCTGGAGCGCCACGGCCTCGTCGAGCTGGTGGAGGAGCGCCGCAAGGGCAACGTCACGGAGCGGGTGCTGCAGGCCACGGCCGCTTCCTATCTCATTTCGCCGGTGGCACTGGCCTCCGTTGCGCCGGATCCGCACCGTTTCGCGGACCGGTTCTCCGCCTTCTGGCTGCTGGCCCTCGCCGGGCGCATGGTCCAGGAAGTGGGGACGCTCATCGCCGGGGCAGCGGCCGCACGGCAGAAAGTCGCCACGTTCGCTATCGACGGTGAAATCACCTTCCGCACCGCCGCAGACCGTGCCGCCTTTGCCGAAGAACTGGGCGTTGCGGTCACCCGGCTCGTGGACAAATACCACCACGACGGCGGGACGGGCGGGCGGAAGCACCGGCTCGTCGTCGCGCTTCACCCGGCACTCAAAGAACCAAAACAAACCACCCCGTCCGGGGAAAAGGAACAGGAGCAGGACAATGACTGACAACCGGAAATTCGAGATTGTTTACGACACCGAGCTGCCCGGCACCCCGGAGCGCGTCTGGGAAGCCGTCACGAAGGGGACGCCCGGGTGGATGTTCCCCACGGACCAGTGGCCGGACGTGAAAACGGTGGAGGAGTATCCGCAGCACCTGGTGTCCCGCATGGACGGGCCGGACGGCTGGTTCAACCAGCTCGAACACGTCCTGGAACCGCTCGACGGCGGCCGGGCCAGGCTGCATTACGTCCACAGCGGCATCTTCGCGGACAACTGGGACGAGCAGTACGACGGCGCCAGCAAGCACACGGAGTTCTACCTCCACACCCTGGGCCAGTACCTGCAGTACTTTGACGGCCGCCCGGTGGTCTTCACGGACATCCAGGGTCCGGCGGCCTCGCAGGTGCCGGACGGCTTCGTGCGGCTGAAGAGGGCCCTTGGCGTCGACGCCGCGTCGCAGGGTGACACCTTCGATGCGGAGCTCGAGGGCGTGGGGCGGCTCACCGGGCAGCTGGACTTCTCCAACCAGAACTTCCTGGGCCTGCGGACCGCGGACACCATGTACCGGTTCTTCGGCCGCAATGCGTTCGGGGCGCCGGTGGGCATGACGGTCCACGACTTCAGCGGCGGCGGGAATTCCGAGGCTACGGCAAAGGCTTGGGGCGGCTACCTCGCCAAGGTCTACGCATAGGAGCCGGCCGCCCACGGCCCGCCTTGGTGCCGAAGTCAGGCGATGGCGACGGCGGGCGTGCGGCGGAGGCTGCGGCGGAGACGGGGTGCGGAGTCGAGCTTGTCCTGGGCTGACCGCAGGGCACGCACCGCCGTCTCCAATTGCCCGGGCGGAAGCGTGAAGGGGATTCGCAGGTAGTGCTCGAAAGCCCCGCCCAGGCCGAACCTTGGGCCGGCTGCCAGCCTCACGCCGAAGTCGGGGCCGAGGACCGTCAGCGCGGTGCTGATCGGTGCAGGTAGCCGGCACCAGACGCTCAGCCCGCCGTCGGGCCGCTCCGGCTCCCAGTCGGGGAGGATCCCGCCGAGCAGCTCAAGCAGCGCTGCCCGATTCTCGCGGAGGGCCGCCAGCCGGGCAGGAAGCGGCTCGTCGAGCGAGCGGACCAGGTGTGCCGCCGCCAGCTGTTCCACCACCGGTCCGCCCAGGTCCATGGTGGTCCGGGCAGCTGCGAAGCGCTGAATCAGTGAACTGCCGGCCCTTATCCAGCCGGTCCTCAGGCCGGCCCAATGCGACTTGCTCAGCGAGCCGATGGTGACCACCGCCGGACTGAAGGCCGCCAGCGGGGCCGCGCCCACGGCGTCGAGGTTCAATTCACGAAGTGTCTCGTCCACCACCAGCACTGTTCCCGCGGCCGCCGCCGCCCGGACAAGGCGGCGGCGCTGGGGATCGGTCATCAGCCGGCCCGTCGGGTTGTGGAAGTCGGGCACCACGTAAGCCATCTTCGGCCGCTGCTGCATCATGGCGGATTCCATTCCGGCCACGTCCCAGCCGCGCCCGTGCGGGAGTGCGACCGGCACCGGCCGGCAGCCGCTGGCGCGGATGGCATCAAGCGCGTGCGGGTACGTGGGATGGTCCACGAGTACTTTGTCCTGCCGGCCGGCCAGGGTGCGGAGCACGATGTTCAGTGCGTGCTGCGCGCCTGATGTCACCAGGATCTGCTCCGCCGTGGTGGGGGCTCCGGCCGCCGTGTACCGCGCGGCGATGGCCTCCCTCAGCGGTGCGATGCCGACGGCGTCATAGCCGAAGCCCGGAAGAAGTGCAGGGAGCTCCGTCAGTGCGGCGGCAAAGGCCCGGTGCACCACTTCGCCGCTGGCCGGCAAGGACGCGTAGGCGAGGTCGAGCAGGCCCGGCGGCGCTGCCAGTCCCGGTGCGCCGGCCAGCGCGTTAGGGCTGATCAGTTCAGCGGCCGCCGGACCCCCTGCACCCGCCGGCATTTGGCGGGGAATGCAGGTCCTGCCGCGACTGCCCTGCCGGCTGCTCAGGAACCCCTGCTCGCGGAGGCTGGCATAGGCGGCCGTCACCGTTGTCCGGCTGACACCCAGGGTTTCGGCCAGGGCGCGCTCGCTGGGCAGTGCCATGTCCAGGGGGACGCGCCCGTCCAGGATGAGGAGGCGTACGACGTCGGCCAGCTCGCGGTAGGCGGGCCCCGCGCCGCGGTGCCACCCGCCCAGGAGGCGCACCAAGGCAGTGGGATTGAGGGATCCGGACATGTAGCCAGTATCTCAAACTGGATATGGATTACAAGGCCAGTTTTGCCGGAGGATGATTCCCATGATGATCCGAAGACTCCTTCAACTGTTTACCGGCCTGGCCATGTACGGCATTTCGCTGGCCATGTTCATCCGTGCCGGCCTTGGCCTTGACCCTTGGGATGTCTTCCATCAGGGCCTGTCCGGAAAGACGGGCCTCTCCATCGGAGCGGTGGTGGTGATCGTGAGCTTCCTCGTCCTTCTTCTCTGGATTCCGTTGCGGCAGTGGCCCGGCTTCGGCACCTTGTGCAACGCCGTGCTGGTGGGTGTTTTCGCGGACGTGGGGCTGGCGCTGATTCCCGAGTTCTCGCATCTGGGCGGCCAGATCGGCATGCTGGCGGGGGCTGTGCTGCTGAATGGCATCGCGTCGGCCTGCTACATTGGCGCCCGGTTCGGCCCCGGCGCCCGCGACGGGCTGATGACCGGCCTGGCGCGGCGGACGGGGTGGTCGGTGCGGACGTCCCGGACGGGCATCGAAATCGTGGTCCTGGCTGCCGGATGGCTGCTGGGCGGCTCCGTGGGCGTGGGCACAGTGGTGTACGCCCTGGCTATCGGACCGCTGGTGCAGTTGTTGCTGCCGCGGTTCACGGTGCCGGAGGCGCCGCGCCCGGTCCCGCTTCCGCTTGAGTCAGCCGCCGATCATGCAGTTCCTGCCGGCGGCGGCTGGCAGCTCGGGCAGAAGTAGATGTCCCGCTCCTCGGTGCCCGCACCCTTGGCGAGCACGCCGTGCCGGATGGGCGTACCGCATTTGAGGCACGGCTGGTGCTCGCGGCGGTATACCCAGTATCCAGGTCTTCCGGCCATCCGTCCCACCGGCATTCCGCGCGGGTTGAGGACGGTGGTCCGGCGCCCCGGCCCCAGGTTGGCCTCCAGCAGCTGCTTGGCCGTGGTCATCATGGCGGCCAGGTCCGTCACCTCGGAGACCGGTGCTGCGGGATGGATGCCGGACAGGAAGCAGGCCTCGCAGCGGTAGATGTTGCCGATGCCGGCGAGGTTTCGCTGGTCCAGCAGTGCCACGCCGATGGGAACGTCCGGCGCTGCGCGCAGCCGCCGTTCAGCCTCCGCCATGTCCCAGTCCGGCCCCAGCAGGTCCGGCCCCAGGTGGCCGACGACGGAGTCCTCGTCAGCGGTGCGAACCACTTCCAGGATGCCAAGGGAAAACCCGACGGCGTCCGCCGTGGCCGTGCGCAGTACGCACCGCGCGGTGAACCCCGGTTTCCGCCAGCGGCCGCCGGGCGGGTAGACCTGCCAGGCGCCTTCCATCTTCAGGTGGGAGTGGATGGTAAGCCGTTCCTCCGCCGGACCTCGAAGCCGCATGAAGAGGTGCTTTCCGCGGGGCACCACCTCGTCCACGGTCCAGCCCGCCAGCTTCAGGGTGGCGAACCGGGGCACCCGGAAGTCGGAGGCTGTGAGTTGGTGCCCGGCCAGGGCGGCATGCAGCTGGGCCGCCGCCCGCCAGACGGAATCGCCTTCAGGCACGGATTCTCAGTCCCTTCGGAGTCGAATAGGCGCCGGCGTGGGTCAGGGCAGCGGCTGCGGGAGTGTCCAGGATGCCGTGGCCGTTGACCTTCTCCATGATGAGCTTGTCCACGGCGCCGCGCTTGACCACGCCGACCAGGGCTGCTGCCGCGGCGGCCAGCACCTCCGGATCTTCATCGAAGGCGAGCAGCGTCTTGCCGCCGCGTTCCACGTACAGTGCCAACGCGCCGTCGACCATCACCACCAGGGCTCCGGCTTTCCTGCCCGGACGGTGGCCGCTTCCGGCCTCGACACTGAGCGCGGGCCACGGCAGAGCCGCACCGTACGGGTTGGCGGGGTCGGTCGCGGCAAGCGCAAGGGCAACGGGCTCCGGCTTCGCCAGCTGGGAGTCTTCAGAGTACGACCGCAGCCGGTCCACGGTGGCGGGAACGGCAAACTGCGCGGCGCCGAGGTGTTCAATGAAGTACCCCCGGCGGCAACGCCCGGCCTCTTCCAGCCTGGCAAGGACTTTGTACATCAGGCCGAATCCGCCCAGGATGTTCTCGGCCATGACGGAGCCGCGGGTGACCACCCCGTAGCGGTCCAGCAGAAGCTCCGCCGTGGCGCGGGCATGGATGGTGGGGTCCAGTTCCGGCAACGGCAGGGCGGACCACCGGCCGGCCGCCAGCGGAGGGGTAGGGGCGGCGCCGGTCACGGAGCCGTAGCGTCCGCCGGTCAGCCCGGCAGATCCCATCAGGCCGGTTCCGTGGGCGCGGCCCAGCCTGCTCATGCGGGGTGCACGCGCCCGCGGGGCCCGGGCAACCTGCCGGTGCGCCGTGTGGCCGCCGGCGATCATGGCCCGGACCGGAGCGAAGGTGTCGCCGGTGATGCGGCCCGCCCACGCCAGGTCCCACAGGGCGGACACCACATCCTGGTCGCTCAGCACGGAATCCATGCCGCCTGCAATGTCGGTCAGCTGGCGGAAGAAGTAGCCGCCGCCGTTGTTCTGCAGGTGCTCCAGCAGCCGCTGCTGCGCGTCCCCGGGCTGGTAGTCCGGAGCGGGGTTCAGCGTGAGTTCGGCCGAGTCCGCAAGGTGCAGGCTCACCCATCCGTCATTGCCGGGCAGCGCGCCGGCGCCGGACCAGAGGACCTCGCCGGCGGCCATCAGCTCGTCCAGCATGGCGGGCTGGTAGTCGCTGACGCGGCTTGCGAGGACGAGCGGCTCCCACGCCGAGGCGGGAACCGGCACGCCGGAGAGCTGGTCGACGGCGGTGATGATGCCGTCCAGCCCGCGCAGGGCGGACTGGCCCCGGCGGCCGGGAGTCCGGACGTTCTGCCAGGCAGGGAGGAACCGTCCGTACGCGGAGGCATCCACGGGTTCCACTTCGGCCCGCAGCGCCGCCAGCGACCGGCGGCGTAGCTTTCGCAGCACCTCGGCATCGCACCATTCACTGGTGCCGGCCAAGGTGATGGTAGAGGCGGACGGCAACGCCGGCGCATCTTCCTCGCCGGGTTCCGGTGTTTCGGGCACTTGGCGGGGCGGTGTGGCGTGCGGGCGGAACTCGCCTTCCACCACGCGGCCGTCCGCGGCGAGCCGTTTGAGCGCGGTGCCGACGACGGCGACGCCGAGTCCCAGCCGGGCCGCGGCTTCCGCTGCGGTGAAGGGCCCGTGGGTGCGGGCGTAGCGGGAGACGAGGTCGCCCAGGGGGTCGGCGACAGGTTCGATGAACGCCAGCGGCACCCCCATGGGCAGGGGCACCCCGATGGCGTCCCGCAGGCGGGCAGCGTCCTCCACGGCCGCAAAGCGCTCGACGCCGCCGATATTCACCCGGAGTGCGCGGTTGGCCCGCTGCAGGGCGGCTAGGTGGGCAGCGGCGTCGGCCACGAGTGTTCCGACAGGCTCAACCACCGGGGCTGGCTCAACGCCCGGGGCTGGCTCGGCTACCGGCGGTCCGGCGGGTTCCAGCCGCGCGGCCACTTCCGCGGGCGTCAGCGGACCGAGCAGCCGGAGCAGATCCGCGACACCTTCCATGCCGCGCACCCGGCGGTCCGGGGCGAGGCGCTGCAGCTCCCGTTCGGTGGCGTCGATGACCTTGGCGTCGAGCAGTTCGCGCAGCTCGACCCGGCCGAGGAGCTCGTTGAGCAGGGTCGAATCCAGCGCCAGCGCCGCGGCCCGGCGCTCGGCCAGCGGCGAATCGCCCTCGTAGAGGAACTGCGCGACGTAGCCGAACAGCAGGGACTTGGCGAACGGCGAGGGCTGCTGGGTGGTGGTCTGCAGGATCCGCAGCTCCCGGCGCTCGATGGACGCCGCTATGTCTTTAAGCGCCGGAAGGTCATAGACATCCTGCAGGCATTCGCGGACGGTCTCGAGGACGATCGGGAAGGTGGGGTACTTCCGCGCGACGTCCAGCAGTTGGGCGGAGCGCTGCCGCTGCTGCCACAGGGGCTGCCGTTTGCCCGGGGTCTGCCGCGGGAGCAGCAGGGCCCGGGCGGCGCACTCACGGAAACGGGAGGCGAAGAGAGCGCTGCCGCCGACCTCCGCCGTCACGATCTGTTCGAGTTCCTCCGGGTCGAACAGGAACAGTTCCGCCCCGGGCGGTTCGTCCTCCATCATGGGCACACGCAGCACAATGCCGTCATCGGCGGCCATCGCGGAGCCGTCCATCCCGTAGCGCTGGTGCAGCCGCTGCCCGACGGCGAGGGCCCACGGCGCGTGCACCGGCATGCCGAACGGGCTGTGCAGCACCACCCGCCAGTCGCCGAGTTCGTCGTGGAAGCGCTCCACCACCAGGGTCGTGTCGCTGGGGACCACCTCGGTGGCCAGCTTCTGCTCGGCAAGGTACTGGATCAGGTTGTTCGCGGCGAAATCGTCCAGGCCGCTGGCCTTGCAGCGTTCCATCGCCGGCCCGACGTCGGACGCGGACAGTTCGCGCACGAACGCGCCCAGGGCGCGGCCGAGGTCCACCGGGCGGCCGAGGGAGGCGCCCTTCCAGAACGGGAGCTTCCCCGGCTGGCCGAAGGCGGGGGAGACCAGGACCCGGTCGTGGGTGATGTCCTCGATCTTCCAGCTGGTGGCGCCGAGGGCGAACACGTCACCGACCCGGGATTCGTAGACCATTTCCTCGTCGAGTTCACCGACCCGGCGGCCGCCCTTGGCTGCCGCGGCGGCCGGACTGGCCGCCCGGCCGTCGCCGCTGGCGGAGCCCGGGGATCCGGAGGAACCGGTCCCCTCCGTCTCGGTGCCGATGATGTAGACGCCGAAGAGCCCGCGGTCCGGGATGGTGCCGCCGGAGGTGACCGCCAGCCGCTGGGCGCCGGGGCGGCCCTCGATGGTGCCCGCATTGCGGTCCCAGATGATCCGGGGCCGCAGTTCGGCGAATTCGTCGGAGGGGTAGCGGCCGGCGAGCAGGTCCAGGGTGGCCTCGAAGGCGGACCGGGGGAGGGAGGCGAACGGCGCTGACCGGCGCACTGTGGAGAACCATTCCTCCACATCGATGGACCCGAGCGCCGTCGCGGCGACGGTCTGCTGGGCCAGGATGTCCAGCGGGTTCGCCGGGACGTAGAGCCGTTCGATCTTGCCGGCGAGCATCCGTTCCACGGTGATGGTGGTGTGCACCAGGTCGGCGCGGTGTTTGGGGAACAGGACGCCCTGGGAGACCTCGCCGACCTGGTGACCGGCGCGGCCCACCCGCTGCAGCCCGCTGGCCACCGACGGCGGGGATTCCACCTGCACCACCAGGTCCACGGCGCCCATGTCGATGCCCAGTTCAAGGGAGGACGTGGCCACGACGCAGCGCAGCCGGCCGGATTTCAGGTCGTCCTCGATCAGGGCCCGCTGGTCCTTGGAGACCGAGCCGTGGTGGGCCCGGGCCAGGACCGGATCGGCCCCGACGGTGCTGCCGGCCTGGGCCATCATGTGCGCCGGTGTCGCGGTGGAGGTCGGTACCGCGGCGGAAGCGCCGCCGGCCGGTGCGCCGGCCGGCTCGAAGTCGGGCGCACCGGCGCCGGACCCGTCCAGGCCGCCGCTTGCGGCCATCAGTTGCCGCTCGGCGTAGATCTCGTTGAGCCGGGCGGTCAGGCGCTCCGCGAGGCGTCGCGAGTTGGCGAAGACGATCGTGGACTGGTTGGCCATCACCAGGTCCACGATCTTCTCTTCCACATGCGGCCAGATGGAGGCCTGCGGCTGCAGCCCTGAGGCAGGCCCGGAGTCGAAGGCGCCGGCGGCCCCCTGCAGGTCGGACATGTCCTCCACCGGCACGGAAACTGTCAGGTCCCAGTTCTTTTTGGACGGCGGGGCCACGATTTCCACCGGCGCGGAGCCGGCCAGGAACTGGGCCACGAGTTCACGGGGCTCCACAGTGGCCGAGAGGCCGATCCGCTGCGCCGGTTTGGGCAGGAGGGCATCCAGGCGTTCGAGTGATACGGCCAGGTGCGCGCCGCGCTTCGTGCCTGCGACGGCGTGGACCTCGTCCACGATGATGGTGTCCACTTCGGACAGCGTTTCCCGGGCTTTTGACGTGAGCATCAGGAAGAGGGATTCGGGCGTGGTGATCAGGATGTCCGGCGGGTGGCTGAGCAGCGCGCGGCGGTCCGCCGTCGTCGTATCTCCCGAGCGGACGCCCACGGTGATCAGCGGGGCGGGCAGTCCCAAACGCTTTGCTGTCTGCGTGATGCCGATGAGCGGCGCGCGGAGGTTGCGTTCGACGTCGACGCCCAGCGCCTTGAGCGGCGAGATGTACAGGACGCGGGTTTTCCGCTTGGGTGTCTTGGGCTTCCTGCCTTTGGCGGCCGGGTCCAGGCCCGGCAATGCTTCCGGCTCGGCGGGAGCGGATGACTGGAGTCGGTCCAGCGCCCAGAGGAACGCCGCGAGCGTTTTGCCGGAGCCGGTCGGGGCGACTACCAGTGCATGGGACCCGGACGAAATAGCGTTCCAGGCGCCGTTTTGTGCGGGCGTGGGCGCGGAGAACGCACCGAGGAACCATTCCCTGGTGGCCTGGCTAAACCGGTCCATGGTCCGCGCGGAAGTACGCCCGCCGGCTGGCGTTCCTGATGGTGTGTCGCCCGGCGGCATGCCGCTGGCGGACTCCTTCCCCTGCATTCTTCCATCATGCCCTACGGCACCGACACTCTTGGCGGCGCCCCTGACAGGGCTGGCGGCGCCCCTGACAGGGCTGGCAGCGCCGCCGTCCGCGGGCGGGCGGGCCGCCCCTGACGGGTCAGTCAAGCTGTCGCAGATTGCGGACCGCAGGTCCCTCCAGCACGGTGCCGTCGCTGCTGAAGCGCGAGCCGTGCAGCGGGCAGTCCCACGACTTCTCGCTATCGTTCCAGCGCACGATGCCACCCAGATGCGTGCAGACGGCGGACAGAGTGCAGCGGGTGCCGTCCACGGTGGACACCGCCACGGGTTTCCGGCCGCGGCGGGACACGATTCCTGCCCCTTCCGGCGGCTGCTCCAGGGATTCGTCGAGGCGCTTGAGCCCCACCTGGCCCCAGTCCTTGGCTGCCTTAGCCGCAACGGCCGCATTGAGGGAGACCGCGGAGGCGGCTCCGGGAGGAGACGTGACCCGGTGGTGGATGACGCCGGCCCAGGGGAGCCGGGTGCCGAGGATATCAGCCGTAATGTCCAGTGCCGCGGCCACGGAGTTGGTCATGCCCCACTTGTTATAGCCGGTGGCGAAATAGACGCGGCCCCGCCCTCGCGGCAGTTTGCCGAAAAACGGCATCAGGTTGGTGGCCTGGTAGTCCTGTGCGGACCACGAATGGGTGAGGCTGGCGCCCGGAAACTGGGCCGATGTCCACGCGACCAGGGTGTCGAGGTAAGCCCGCGCTGACCTGGCATGGCCCACGGGGTGTCCGTTGCCTCCCACCAGGAGGAGCCGCCGGCCGTCGCCAGGATAATCGCGCAGGGACCGGACCGGCGTTTCAACGGAAAGGAAGATGCCGTCCGGCACGGCAGTTGTTCCGGGTAGTTCGAACGCCGCCGCGTAGGAACGGAGCGGCTTGAGTTTGGCAAAGTACAGACCCCGGTCCAGGACCGGTGTCCCGGTTGCCAGCACCACGTCCCGTGCGCGGACTGGCCCGTGGTCGGTCTGGATTTCCACGGGGTCCCGCCCGCCGCCCAGGCGCGGCCCACGGAGCCCGTTCAGCCGCACGCCTGAGACGATCTGCCCGCCGTGCGCGCGGACATCCTCCACCAGGGAATCGATGACTTCCATCGGGTGAATCTGGGCCTGCCCGGCGAGGCGGATGGCGCCGCTGACGGGAAAGGGCAGCCCAGGGTCGTTCACGTACTCCGCATCGAGCCCGGCGGCCCGGGCTGCGGCCAGCTCCCGTCGGAGGGTTTCGGTCCCGTCCGCGGAGGTGGCGTAGGTGTAGGCCTCGCGGTGCTGGAAAGGCACACCCCGGTTTGCCAGGTACCGGAGCAGCCAGGCCTGACCCTCGCGGTTCATCTCGACGTAGGCACCCACTACTTTCTCTGAATACTGCTGGCGCAGCGCTGAAAGCACAGTTCCCTGCAGAAGCGAGACCTTCGCGGTGGTGTTGCCGGTGGTCACGGCTCCCGGGCTCCGGGCTTCGACAACCAGCACCTTGTTGCCTGCGCGGGTCAGCAGGAGGGCGGCCACCAGTCCGGTCAGTCCGGCCCCTGCCACCACGGTGTCAAAGGTGCTGCGGGGGTGGAACTGGTCGCTGCGGAAGGCGTGGTCGCGGTCCAACCAGAGCGAGGTCATGTTCCTGCCTGCCTTTCCCGGTCCCGCAAATGCCGTTTCCGGAACGTCATCGGCGGGACTCCGACGGACTTCATAAGTAGACTTATCATGTCATGAGCAGCGTGACCGGGGAACAGGAGCGGCACCATGAAAACAACCGAAGCCGCCAGTGTCCGATTTGGCTTTCGGAAGAACGTCCAGAAGTCGTCCCTCCTTGCCGGGGCGGCACTTTTTCTTGTGGGAGTGCTGGGTTTCATTCCGGGTGTCACTGAGAACTATGGCGCGCTGGCCTTTGCCGGGCACGACTCGGAGGCAATGCTCCTAGGCGTCTTCCAGGTGTCCGTGGTGCACAACCTCATCCACCTGCTGTCCGGACTCGCCGGCGTGCTGATGTCGCGGCGTCCGCTGCCGGCCCGGAACTTCCTGATCGGCGCCGGGGTGTCGTACATGGTTCTGTGGACCCTCGGGCAGTTCCTGGCACTGGACTCGCCCGTGAACATCCTCCCCGTTAACAGTGCCGACAACTGGCTGCACCTGATTATGGGCATGGCACTGATCGGGTTCGGCGTGGCGTTCTCCCGCGATGCGCCCGCAAGGTTGCGAGAATCCCGCGCTTAAGTTCTTGGCGCTTAGGTTCCTGCCGGGGCTAAGTGCCTACCGGACGTGGAACGCCCCGATAGTCAGCAGCTCGATAGCTTCGTTGCTGCAGGCGGTCCGGGGTTCGGCGAGGAACAGCGAAGCGGTCTCCTCCGGCGGATAGACCCGGTAGCCGGCAGCCTGCGTAGCGTTGCAGTCGGTGTAGTTCCCCGCCTGCGTGTAGCGCATGTCCGCGGCCCCCGCCTGTCCCGGGGCAAGGAGGACGTCCGCAACGGGCGAGGACCCGTCCTGCCTGGCGGGGGCACCGATTGGGGCGCCGTTGGCGTCCGCTGTGAGGGACACGCCCGGGAAGCCCCTCAGGAGGCACGGCTCGGTGCCGGAGTTGGTAAGGATCAGTTTGGAATAGATGCTGCCGGCGGCGCCGCCGCCGGTGGAATCGGAGGATACGGTCAGGTTGGCGGCTTTGCACAGCCCCTGCTGCGCGGACGCCGGAGTCGACGACGGCGGCGACGCCGCCGGAGTGCTGGGTGACTGGCTCGCGGCCGGGGCCGACGAGGAGGCGGGGGCGCTGGATGTGGAAGCAGCCCCGGAAGTTCCCTGGGGCTGCGGCTGGCTGGGCCCGCAGGCGGTGAGCAGGAAGGCGGCGGCCGCAACCGCCGTCGTGATGGCAAACCCGTTTTTGATTGGCTGAGACCTCATGGCTCAAACTTTATGCCTGCGGTTGCCTGAGTCAACGATGCCACGACCGCTGCCGCGGATTGATGCCCGGATTGTGATTTCCGGGCATCAATCCCGCGCGCTACTTCTTCGGTACCGAAGCGGCTCCAGGAACGGGGGCTTCTGCGGGATTCCGGGTCCGGCCGCGCATCAGCGCGACTCCGCCGAGGGCAAATCCGCCGATGCCGGCCACGAGGCCTGCCCAGCTCCGCGCCTGGGCGCCGTCGTCCATGGTGGAGTCCGAAACGGAGGAGGCCTGGCCAGTGTCCGTCCCTGTTTCGGTGGACGCCGCTGCATGGCTGCCGTGTCCGGCTGCCGCGGCCGCGGCGGTGATGGTGAGCGAAGGTGCCGGAGCTTTGAGCGAGTGCGGGTCCTGACCGTCCTTGGCGATCTCGGACCAGTCCGTCTGGCCCTGTTCGCAGTTCTGCAGGGTGGGGAAATGGAGGGTCGTGCCGGCGGCGTCGGGTAGCTTGACGGAGAGCACCAGGGCGTCGCGGAGCTCCGGGTTCAGAGGTGCCTTGGCGGTGTAAACGATCTGGCTGGTCCGCTTGGTGATGGTGGCACCGTCCGCCAGCTTTTTCGGTTCCGGCAGCTGCTCCACGACCTTTTCCACGGTCCAGTTCGGGTTCACCGTGGGCTGGGCGTCGTTGAGTTCCTCGGGCAGCGTGATGGTCACCTTGGTGGTGCCGGAGTCGTCGCAGCCGTGCGGGATGCCGAAGGTGAGCAGTGCGTAGGAGTTGGCGTCGGTCTTATCCGGCGTGACACCTACGTGCGCGGAGGCAGCCGTGACGCCGGCCAGCATGAGGGCTGCGGTGCCGCCGGCCACTGCCGTTGCGGAGAGGGTACGGCGTAAGGACAGGGGTGATGACTTTTTCAAAGGAAGGGCCTTTCAGGGGTGCACGACGCGCCAGGGCGGTGCACGAGAGTATCGAGGGGTGTCCGGCGCCGGGCGGGGACCGCCGGGAACGGCGGATCAGCAGGCGGGCGGGGCCGGAAGAGTGTCAGGAAAGTACGACGGCGGCGGGCGGGCCCCGCGGGCAGTCAGCCCTGAGGTTGCGCCAGGGGAGGGGAGCTGAATCCTCCGGCCAGCCGGCGGCGGCGGGCGCCGCGACGACGTCGGGCATGGCCGCCCGGGGGAGCCGGACGAGCGGCCGGAGCCACGCCGCGAGCGACCAGAGCGCAGCTTCGCCCTTGGCGAGCAGGAGTGCGCACGCAAGGGTGGCCAAAGCGTGTCCGCCCAGCATAAGGCCGGCAACCCAAGGTGACTCGTACTGGTGCAGGTGGGTGGCGGCGCTGCCTGCGGCGTCCAGCGGAAGGCCGGGGAACGGTACTGAGGCGGGGTGGTGCCCCGCCGGTTCTGCCGGTGCCGCTCCGGCCGGAGAGCTGAGGGCGCTGAAAGCCTCGTGGAGGACCAGCTGTCCGGTACCCAGGAGCGCAGCCATCGCGGGGAAATTCAGTTTGCACCGGGTGGCCGCAGTGGCCGCCATGCCGGTGAGGGCCAGGAACGCCGCCATGATGCCGGGCGCCGGCAGGTCACCGCCGCCAACCACGTGGGCTGCTGCTGCAAGGGTCACGATCATCGCTGCGACCATGGCCGCGCGGAGGGAATGGAAAGGAGTCCGGGCGTGGCGAGTGCGCACGGAGACCTCCCTTGGGATCGGTTCGTTGCCGGCTTCGTTCCGCGGCCCCGTCCGCAACGCTGGCGCGTGGAACAGGGTGACGGATCCCTGTAATTCTAGCCGGGAAATGGCGGCCGCCCGGCTAGTCCGTTTCCGGCCCCGAGCAGTAGTGGCAGTCATCCTCACAGAGGGTTGTGCCGGAGGCGGCCTGCTGCGAAGAGTCGGTGGTCGCCGTCACGAGCTGCTCCCGGCCAGCTCGTAGCCGTCACCCACATGGAACAGCCGCCTGCGGCCAAGGCTGGTCTTGATCCACACAACGTCACCGTCCGCAGTGCGGTCGTCCACCTGCCCGGTGTACTCGATCCGGCCGTTGCGGCTCAGCTGGACGCTGTCGCCCACTGGCACGTCGTCCCAGCCCGTAATGCTGATCACCGAATTGTTCTGCGAAGTCACGTGTAGTCCCCGTTGCCCGTTCCTGAAACCTGGTTGATTCCCGATGCCGGCAGCTGGTGGTCAGCGCCGACATGACTCATCTAAGCCGCCGGGGGCGGCGCGTTCAATGGATGAAGTGCTGAGGCTGGGCCGAAGGAACTGTGCAGGCGCCCAGCAGTCCCTATGCCGCGTCCGGAGCCCGGCCTAGACTGCTGGCATCAGCAGCCACCAATCCGAGGAGACAACCATGGACTACGCAGGTACGGGCAATGAGAAAGCCGTTGCGGCGGGCGAGCTTAACCGGACTCACATCGGGCACACGGTCAGCTTCCAGCCGGACGAGTTCACGCTGGTGTTCGGCAGGATCGGTGCCGTCGCCCGCAAGGAGGGCGGAGTAACCATCGCACTGGACGGGGTTGACGGCGCCGGAGGGCTGCAATCGCACTACAGCCTGCCCCCCACGCAGAATGTGTACGTCCAGCCGGACATGCTGACCAACACTGAATCCACCATCAAGGATCTTTTTGGCAAGGTCCAGGAGAACCTGCGGGGCGGCGGGCACAAGGGCGACCAGCGGCCGGACGTGCCGTAAGGTTCGCTCCGTGGGCCACTGGTGCTCCGTAAGGGCAGCGGGGCGTTACGGAGGACCGTCTATGGCATCGGGGAAGGATGCGCGGAGTGCCGCAAGCAGCCTGTCGAAGACCTCGTCCGCGTGGCCGGTGCCTTCAACGCTCAAGAGGATCCCGCGCTCTGAGTAGGCCGCGGCCACCGGCTCCGTCTCGCGGTAGTAGAGCTGGAGGCGGTGCCGGATGACCTCCTCGGTGTCGTCGGCGCGTCCCATCACGGTGGCGCGGTGAAGCATGCGGCGGGAAAGTTCGGCGTCGTCAACCGTTAGTTGGAGTGCGACGTCCAGGGCATGACCGTCGGCGGCAAGCATGACGTCGAGTTCAGCCAGCTGCGAGGTGTTGCGCGGATAGCCGTCCAGGAGGAAACCGTCCCGGACGTCGGCCTGGGCAAGGCGGTCACGGACCATGTGGTTCGTGAGATCGTCGGGGACGAAGTTGCCCGCGTCCAGGTGGGCCTTGACGTCCCGACCCAGCGGCGTCAGGTCTTTCACGTGGTTGCGGAAGACCTCGCCGGTGGACACTCCGCTGATGCCGAGGCGCTGCGACAACCGTTCGGCCTGAGTTCCTTTGCCGCACCCCGGAGGGCCCATAATCAGCATTCGCATCGTTGAGACCGCTCCCCGGGTGGCGTTGAAAGGTGTCCCCCTATGGTGTCCGTCCGGAGGCGGGAGCACAAGGGAGCGGGGCGCCGCGCTTCCGGTTGATCAGTCCGTCTTCTGACCCAGCTCCAAGAGATCAAGGTCGACGTTGCCGGTTCCAGGTTTCGGGGAGCCGCGGCGCTTCCGGAGCCGGGTGGCCCGGTATTCATCGCGGGACAGCGTGTAGGCGTAGTAGGTGAAGGCTCCCGTCAGGGCAGTTAGGAACAGTGCGCCCCAGAACGGGCCCTCTCCACGTCCGAGCGGATCCAGGAAGAGCACCACAGAGAAAGCGGTGCTCAGTCCGGCAAAGACGGCGAGAACCCCCATGCCCCACCATGTGCTGACCTGGGCGTGGCCACGGCCGGGCGTGAAGCCGATCTCATCACTGGGGTAGCTGTGCAACTCCCCGGTGCTGGTCTTGCGGAGTACCCGCTTCTCGCCGGCCGCCACCGCCGTCTTGTGTTCGGCGTATACGGCATCCTCGCGCCGCTCCCGCTCACGGTCGTAGACCATGGTTGGTCCTTTCTATGGCAACGTAGCCAGGTTCGCCCGGGAAGGGCACAGTGCTGTGAGGAAAGTTCTCCCGGGTGATCTCCAGTGTTCCGGGGTGCTCCTCGAACCATCTTCGTGCCTGATCGTCGGTCACAGCGTACAAGGGCTTTGGCAGCCCCTTGGCCTTCCGGAGCTTGCCGGCCTGCCACTCCTCGCGCAGTGCCCTAATGCTAAGGAGCCAGCCGCCGGTGAACAGGGCCGCGCATACGATGGAACCAACGATGGTTATCAGGCCCCTGCCCATGTCTCCCGGGTCCGGGAAAGATGTAACTAGGGCAATGAGCCCGAAAAGTACCCCCAGCGGGGCCAGGAGCGCCGGGATCGTCATGAGCACGGTGACGATGCTAAGCCCTGTGAAGGTCCTGGCCCGGTAGTTGCCGCCTGAGGCGTTGCTGCCTCCGAGGCCCCACTCTTCCGGGGTGTACGCGTGGATGATGAGCTCATTGGTCCGCTGAAGACCGTACCCGTACCAGTACTTGGGCAAGGCGGGATGCTTTCTTGGTTCAGTGCCGGCCAAGGTCTGTTTTGTCCCTTCCAACGAGTTGCTGACTGCCCGTGATTCGTGGAGATCTCCCGGACACGTAGCCCTCACACTAACGAAAAATGAGGCTGACGACTGTCAGCGCCCGGACGGGTGGTGGGGGCCCGAATTGGGCTGGGCGTAGGGTGGAAGTTGGACGAAGGGAATACTTCATGAAGAAAATCCTCATGGTACTGACCAGCGTTTCCGAGATCGGCGATACGGGAGAGAAGACCGGCTACAACGTGGCCGAGGCTGCACATCCCTGGAAGGTCTTCAAGGATTCCGGGCACTTCGTCGACTTTGCGTCCATCAAGGGCGGCCAGCCCCCGCGCGACGAGGTGGACAAAGACGATCCCATCCAGGTCGCTTTCACGGAGGACGAGACCACGCGCGCAGGTCTCTACAACACTGCCCGCGTCGACGTCGTTGATCCCGACCAGTACGACGCCGTCTATCTCGTGGGCGGCCACGGCACCATGTGGGACTTGCCGGACAGCGAAGGCTTGCAGAAGCTCGTGGCCAGCGTCTACAACGCCGGCGGCTTGGTCGGCGCGGTCTGCCACGGACCGGCCGGCCTGCTGAACGTGGAACTGGCGAACGGGTTCCGCCTCGTCGAGGGCCGCAAGGTGGCCGCCTTCACCAACGACGAGGAGGTTGCCGCGGGAAAGGACAAGGTCATCCCGTTCTTCTTGGCAGACCGTCTTGAGGAACAGGGCGCCACCCACGTCTCCGCGGATGTCTTTGAGGAGAAGGTCGTGGTTGACGAGCGACTGGTGACCGGCCAGAACCCGGCCTCGGCCGCCGGCGTGGCCAAGGAAATGGAGAAGCTCTTCGCAGAGGTCATCCACCAGGAAAAAGCCGAGGAACAGCACGAGACGGAGGCTTTGCGCGCCGAGAAGGACGCCGAGAAGAACGCCAAGAAGGCTGCGGCAGAGGCAGAGCACTAACACCTGCAGCCCCTGACCTGAGAGAGGGCAAGTGCCTACGAGCTTCGCCGTCGCCCAGCCCGCGCATCCCCTCGATTACTGGCTCTCGCCTGAACTGGCCCGGATTAGCCCGCCGGCTGCGCCTTCCCGGTTGCGGCAATTAGCCGACGCCCAAGGAGCCCTGGCCGCGGCATGGAGCAGCGCGATCGGCGGCGGATCCGTCCTGATCCTGGGTGGCGGGTTCATCACCGTCATGTCCGGGAACCCTGTGTGGGTCATGTTTCTCGGTTTGACGGGTGCTGCCCTGACGGTGCTGGGCCGGTTTTCCTGGAAGCGGGTACGTGCTTCACTGCCTGATACAAACAGACTCCTCATCACGCGGGGCCCTGGCTCGGCCCGCGGCGGCGTGGTGATGGTGTCCTTGCTGGCCGCCGTCCTGGGCGGGATCCTGGCCGCGGCATTGCCTGCCGGCGCCGTCAGGGGCACCGCTACGATCGTCGCCGTGGTCGGCGCTTATGTGCTCACCGTGGCTCTTCTGGCGGTCTGCATCCTGGCCACCTGGCGCGACCCTTACGGCACCGCGGGTTACGGCCCCCTGTAGAAGTAAATGACCGTCCTGCTGCGTATGGGGACTGCAGCGGAGTTAGCTGACGCGGCGATAGCGGATGTGGGTTGCCAGCGGTGAGTGAAGCACCTCGGCGGGTTCGAAGCCGAAGGATTCAACGCCGTCGAAGATGCGCTCACCCGAACCGAGTAGGACCGGCGCGATATCGAGGGTGAGCTCATCGATCACGCCGGCGATCAGTGCCTGCCGGACGGTCGAGGCCCCACCGGCGATGTCCACGCCTTGGTCCCCGGCGGCTCGGCAGGCTGCGGAGTAGGCCGCGTCGAAGCCCTCGGTAACGAAGTGGAAGGTCGTCCCGCCGTCCATTTGGATCGGGTCATGTGCATGATGGGTCAGCACGAACACCGGCGCGTGGTAGGGCGGTTCGGCCCCCCACCACCCGGTCCATTCCTCATCCCAGTCCCCGCGGATCGGGCCGAACATGTTCCGACCCATCACATACGCGCCCCGCGGGCGCATGAGCCACTCGCTCGCCACCTTGTCGGCATCGTTGGCTCGCGGGTCGCCGATGTGCCAGCGGTGCAGCTCCAGCCCCCGCTTGCCCAGCGGGTCCTCGCGGCTCTGGTCCGGCCCGGCGACGAAGCCGTCCAGCGAGATCGACATGTGGCAGGTGGTGTCCGGCACAGCGAACCTCCTGAGTGAATGCGACCTGCATGCGGTCGCGTGTGGGTTCTGGGGATCGTAGCACGTGCCGGCGTCAGTGGCCTGGTGGGCTGTGGCTATGACTTGCGTTCGCTGCCTCAGCGGGTAGGCTCGCGGCACGTCACGAGGTTGGGATGTGTCTGTCTCAGGACAACCAGCCCGGTCCCGCAGCGAAGGAGAAGTCAATGAGCAGCCGACCCGCGGTACCGGGGCTTATTGCTGGAGTGTTCTTCCTGCTTTGGGCGGCAATCTTTCTGACGTGGGCGCCGGTGGGCACTCTGCGCCTGGTCACTGGCATCATCTTCGTGCCGATCGGCTTGGCTCTGATCCTGAAGTACTTCATCTACCGCCGACCCTCAAAACGCGAGCGCTCCATATCCATAGCCTCGGCCGATGACCACTAGGACCCGAGCGCTCCGCAACTTGGCCGGCTACGCTGCCGGTTTCGTGCCGTCCGTGCTGATCGGCGTCATCGCAATGCTGGCCGTCGTTTCGCGGGCACGATGCTCAGCTCAACTCGGGTAGCGTCTCGTAGATGAACGGTGACAGAAAGCCCACGCCAGAGCCGAATAGCCGGTCCCACAAGTCCGGGACACGCGAACGCGGAGGCCCTTAGTTGGGCCTGTAGGCTCTGGTTCGTGATTGCTCAGATCGTAGGAGAAGGCCAACCGCTCGTCGTCATCCACGGATTCGGCGTCGATCATCGGATCATGCTGCCGTTGGAGGACGCGCTTGATGAGTCCGGATGGCAGCGCATCTATATCGACCTGCCGTGGGCCGCGGGGAATGCTGACGTCGATGTCAGCAGCGCGGAGCAGGTCGCGCAGGGGGCCCTGGACGACATCCACGAGTATCTTGGAGACCGGTCCTTCGCGGTGATCGGCAACTCGTTCGGAGGCATGATTGCCCGGTACGTCGCGCATGAGCTTCGAGATCGAGTCCTTGGGCTGGCTACTCTTGCGGGCGTATTCGAGCCGACCCATGAGGCGCGTATTCTTCCCCGCCGGCAGGTTGTCCGGGAGGACCCCTCCGTCCTGGCTTTGGCCGGACAGGTGAGGAATGACTACGAAGAGCTGACCGTCGTTCAGAGCGAGGCGACGCTGGAGGCATTCACACGGTACGCACTTCCCGGTCTTCGCTCAGTGAACCAAACGATCCTGGATCGGGTGGCAGCGGAGTACGCGCTCTCTGTAGAACCGGAGATCGCGCACCCTGCTCCCTTCGAGGCTCCCTCATTGCACCTTTTCGGGCGCCAGGACCATGTCACTGGTTACGAAGACGGCTGGAAACTCCGCGACCACTACGTCCGGGGCACGTACGCGGTGCTCGACGCGGCTGGCCATAACGCTCATCTCGAACGTCCGGACCTTACTGCCGCGCTAGTGAAAGATTGGCTCGCACGGACCAGCGCGTCTGCCATGTGAGTGGACCTTTCTAGGACACTCCAACAGGCTAGATGCGGTCAGGGTCGCGTTGTCGCGTAGAGCAGCATGTCGCGCCGGGTGTCACCAATCTCCTGGTGGCTGCGGAGCAGGCCCTCCCGCTGGAAACCGGACGCCTAGGCAACGCGACGTGAGTTGCTGTTCCACGGCTCGATGTACAGCTCAATCCGGTGCAGAGCCGGGATGGTCCAAGCGAACGCGGTCAGTGCCTTCAACGCGCTGCTCGCGATCCCTCGGCCCCGGTGCGCGGGGGCAACCGAGTAGCCGATCGTCGCGCGGCCGGCGGATATGTTCTGAAGCCACAGGCCGATGGCACCAACGGCGTTGTCGGACTCGGCATCGGCTATTGCGAAGGACAGCCCTTTTCCTTCGGCTAACCGTCCGCGCTGTCGGTGGATCCACTCCAGAGCCTGCTGTGCCGTGGGTAGTGCGGGAAGGCTGCCGATGAGAGGGATGTAAGGATCGTCCCCCAGCTCCAAGGCGAGATGTACGTCGTCGTCGGTGAACTCGCGCAAGATGACCGAACCGTAGGTCGGGGGCGTAGTCGGCCAGGACGGTAGGTGCTCAGTCATACACTGATTATCTCCATGGGCATCGTCCAGGGCCGTCTAGGAGACACTCGATGCCGGACAGGCTGGGTTTGTCACCGCCGGCCCGTTTTGGGTGGAGGACCGGCGGCCGGGCATTTATCCGTAGCTTCCTTAGACTCGAAGCATGGTCAGCGTTGTCAGTGATGCGTATTCGAGCAGGGCGGCGGAATACGTCGAACGCTTCGCTTCAATGGGTGCTGTCCACCCTTCGGATCGTCAGCTGGTGGCGACTTGGGCGGATGGTATCGAGGGTGCGGTGCTCGACGCTGGCTGCGGTCCGGGCCACTGGACGAACTTTCTCACTGAAGCCGGGCTTCCTGCCCTCGGAGTGGATCTGGTTCCCGAGTTCATTGAGCACGCCCGCGTTGCCTATCCTGGCATTCCGTTCCGGATAGGCAGTCTCGATGCTCTCGATCTCAGCACCGGAACAGTTGGTGGGGTGCTCGCGTGGTACTCACTGATCCACCATGAGCCAGAGACTATCCGCACTCCTCTCCTGGAGTTCAGGCGAGTACTCAGCCCTGGTGGTGCCCTGCTGATCGGCTTCTTCGAGGGTCACGTCGTCGAGAAGTTTGAGCATGCGGTCGCCGCGGCTTACGAATGGCCGGTAAGTGATCTCTGCGACGAGTTGATAGCCGTGGGCTTCGATGTGGTCGAGACACACGCACGGGCAACCACCGGGCAGCGATCCCACGGGGCGATTCTCGCGGTTTGCTGAGGTGCTCGGTAAGGGATCCCTCAGAACGCCCGCTCCCTCGGTGTTCGCTCGGAATTTGTGAGCGAGATAGACGCCGGTCCGGCATGATGGAGCCATGCTCGTGGAGAAGATTCAGCGCTGGGGTGATGCAACCTTTGGCGCCCCAGCATCTGCCGACGCTATCCAGGCGTGCGAAGCCCAACTCGGGCACAGACTCCCTGATTACCTTCGGCAACTCCTTGCTGAGACGAATGGCATCGAGGGTGAGTACGGACTTGGCCTGCTTTGGAGCACGCAGCGGATCGCCAGCGATAACGCCTACTTCCGGAACGACGCTGACGTCAGCGACTCCTTCATGCCGTTCACCGGACTCGTCTTTTTTGCTGACGCCGGCAACGGTGACCAGTTTGCCGTTACTCTCAGCGGAAACCACGACGTCTACGCCTGGAACCACGAGGACGATAGCCGGGCATTGGTTGCGCCGACTGTGATGCGCTATCTCGAGGAATGGATGACCGGGAGACTCAAAATCTGATTGGCCCGATCGCGATCGTGCTGGAACCTATTATCCAGGCATGGAAGACGGGAAGATTGCAGACGTCGAACGCCTTCGAGCCCTCTACGTAGTGCATGTCGGCCCGTGCGATGTCGAGGGCGATGACCTCAATCGGGTCGAGATCCGTTGCAGTCATGCGCCTATCCTTTCGCAAGGCCAGGGACTCGGCCGCCTTGGTGAGCGAGTTGGTCGCCGACTTCCCGTTGCTCGCTAGGCGTAGGCCTTCGGGAGAATTTTGTTACTGCTGCGTTACCCCTGGCCTGTCCTAGACAAAGCAAAAGGCCCTGCTTCCCTTTGTTTACAAGGGAACCAGGGCCTTTCTCATTCGCGGTGACGGTGGGATTTGAACCCACGTTGGCTTTGACACCAAACAACATTTCGAGTGTTGCACCTTCGGCCGCTCGGACACGTCACCAACCTGAATAGGTTACCGGAGCATGGCTCGCTTCCCCAAAACGAGGGCGCGCCGGAGGCGGAAGTCTTCCCCGCGCCCGGTACGGGGACTAGATTCGTAAGCAAGATGATCAATTCCCAGCAGCAATCTGAACACCGTCCCCAAGCCCGGGCCTATTGGACTGTCGGCCACGAAAAAGGCGAGCTCCGCACGGAAGAGCTGCCCGCGCCGGGCCCGGGTGAGGCGCTGGTCCGCGCCCTGTATTCGGGAATCAGCAAAGGCACCGAAACCGTGGTCCACTGCGGCAAAGTACCGCCACGGGTTGCCGAACAAATGCGGGCGCCCCTGCAGGAGGGGTCCTTCCCGTCGCCGGTGAAGTTCGGTTACCTCTCCGTGGGAATCGTGGAGGACGGCCCGGAGGGCTGGGTGGGCCGTACCGTGTTCTGCCTGCACCCGCACCAGGACCGCTACATTGTTCCGGTCGAGTCCCTGACCGTGGTCCCGGAGAACGTCCCGGCCCGGCGGGCGGTTCTCACCGGAACCGTCGAAACGGCCGTCAACGCCCTGTGGGAAGCCGGCCCACGGCTCGGTGACCGCGTCGCCGTCGTCGGCGCGGGCCTGGTGGGCGGCATGGTGGCCACCCTCCTTCGCACCTTCCCGCTGCAACGGCTCCAGCTGGTGGATGTCGATCCGGCGAAGCGGGCGTTCGCCGATGCCCTCGGCGTCGAATTCGCCAACCCCAACGACGCACTGGCCGACTGCGACATCGTTATCCACTGTTCAGCTTCCCAGGAAGGGCTCGAACGCAGCCTCCAGCTGGTGGGCGACGAAGGGGACGTCATTGAAATGTCCTGGTACGCCGACCGCAAGGTCACCATCCCGCTGGGGGAGGACTTCCACGCCCGCCGGCTCTCCATCCGCGCAAGCCAGGTGGGAGTGGTGGCACGCGCCCGCCGCCACCGCCGGACCAACGCCGACCGGCTGGCGCTCGCCGTGTCCCTGCTCAGCGATCCCGTCTACGACACGTTCCTCACCGGCGCATCGTCGTTTGCGGAACTTCCCGCCGTCGTGCACGAGCTGGCCGAGGGCCGCCTGGACGCCCTCTGCCACGTCATCGAATACCCTTCCGAACACCCCGCCGAAGACAAGAGGTAGCCCTTGTTCAGCCTGACCGTCCGCCGCCATTTCATGATTGCGCACAGCCTTCCCCGGGAAGCCTTCGGGCCGGCCCAAGGCCTTCACGGGGCCACCTTCGTGGCGGAAGTGACCTTCCGCCGTCGAGCCTTGAACGACGACGCCATCGTCCTGGACATCGGCGCCGCCGGCGGGCTCATTGAAGAAGTGCTGGCGGGCCTGAACTACAAGAACCTGGACGAGCACCCCGATTTTGCCGGGAAGCTGAGCACCACCGAGGCCCTGGCGCAGTACATCGCCGAGGCTGTCGCAGCCAAGGTCAGGGGCAGTTTAGACGGGCGGGAACTTGCCGGACTGGCTGTCACCCTTCGTGAGAACCCGGACGCCTGGGCGTCGTTCTCACTCGACTTCGACGCCGCGTAGCGCAGACCCGTGGCTGCGTCCGGCGCGGGCAGGCCGGCGGTCCGGCTGATCGTTCCGGGCAATGTGCTGCACAACTCAGGGGGCAACGCCTACAACGCCGAACTGGCCCGCGGGCTCACGGACCTCGGGGTGGACGTGCGCATCTGCCGCATTGACGGCAACTGGCCGGTGGGCAGCGAGGAAGAACGACGGCGGCTGGCAGTGTTGCTGCTCGACGGCGGGGACGCCGGCGGTTCCACGGGCAGTGCGACGGCCGTGCCGCCGGTGACCATCGTGGACGGGTTAGTGGCGCTGGGTGCGCCTCGTGCACTGGAAGAGGCCGCGGCCGCGGGGCGGCCCGCCTGGATCCTGGTACACATGCAGCTGGCTGAGTACCCGGACCTCGAAGGGCGGGCCCTGGCTGCCGCGGCCGGTGCCATCTGCGCCAGTTCGACGGCGGCCTCCGAGCTCCGGGCCCGGCACTCTCCACTAAGGCACGATTCGGCCGGGGTCAGCCAGACGCCGATCCATGTGGCGCTGCCCGGCACCTCTGCCGCACCAGCAGCCGCCGGATCCAACCCGCCGCACTTCCTGGCCGTGGCAGCCCTCCTGCCTAACAAGGACCAGCTCCTGCTGCTCCATGCGCTCGCGGGAATCAGGGACCTGCCCTGGACCGCGTCACTGGTCGGCTCCGATGCTGCAGACCCGGCCTATGCCGAAGCCGTCAGGAGCGCAATCACCGGACTGGGACTGGGGGACCGGGTCTCAGTCGAGGGCGAGCTCAGGGGGCAGGCCCTCGACGCGGAATGGGCCCGCGCGGATCTCAGCCTGCTGATCTCGCAGGCCGAAACCTACGGGATGGTGGTCACTGAGTCACTCGCCCGCGGCATCCCGGTGGTGGTGCGGGACGGCACGGGCGCCGTCGAGGCGCTTGCGGCCGGGTCACCGGGTACGGCAGAAGCTGCCGACGGCGGCGGGGCACCCGCGCTGCCGGGCGCCGCCGTCGTGCTCGGCACGGACCCTGCCCCGCTGGAAAGGGCACTGCGCCGCTGGCTCAGCACGCCGGAGCTGCGCTTGCGCTGGCGCGAAGCGGCATTGGCTGCGCGGAACCGGCTGCCGGGCTGGGACGTCACGGCCGGAACCGTGCTGGACTTCATTGCAGCGGCTGGCTGACTTGCCGATGACCGGCGAAGAACTCCCGGAGCAGGTCGGCGCACTCCTGCTCGCGGACTCCGGCGTAGACCTCCACCCAGTGGTTGAGGCGGCGTTCGCGAAGAATGTCGAACACCGAACCGGCCGCCCCTGCCTTCTCGTCCCATGCTCCGAACACCACACGGGGAATCCGGGCCAGGACAACGGCGCCTGCGCACATGGCGCAGGGCTCCAACGTCACCACCAGGGTGCACTCCGCCAACCGCCAGCCATCGCCCTGCGGCAGCGACTGCAGCCGGGCGGCCGCTTCACGGATCGCCACCATCTCGGCGTGGGCGGTGGGATCACCGTGCGCCTCCCGTTCGTTCCTGCCAGTACCCAAGATGTCGCCGTCGGGCCCGATGACGATGGCGCCGATGGGCACATCCCCGGTCCCCAGGGCACGCCGTGCCTCGGCCAGGGCAAGGCCCATCCATTCGGCATGGCGGGGCTCCGGGGAAGTCATGGCTCAATGATAGTTTCGAAGATACGGAAGGCGCAGGCGACGGATGAGCCCGGGAGACGACGTGAAGACCTTGACTGACCGCATTACCGACCGGTGGGGGCGGTGGGTGGTGCCTTACGCCGCCCTCTGGATCACCATGCTGATTGGCGGCGTAATCGTTGTGACGCTGGCGTTCCTCGGCGCCGAAGTCTACGACAACGTGGTGGACGAAGCCGGCCTCGCCAACCTCGACAAGCCCGCGCTGGCTCTGTCCGAAGACCTCCGGACCCCCTGGCTCAATTCCGCCGTTACCGCCTTCACCAACATTGGCGGCGGGATCGGCATGCCGATCGTCGGCAGCATCCTGACGGCCTGGCTGACCTGGGCGGGACGCACCTGGCGGCCCCTCATCCTGGTGGGCGGCGGAGCTGCTGCCTCGGTGACTGCAACCACCTTCGGCAAAAAGCTCTTTGGCCGCACGCGTCCCGACCATGCGGACGCTGTTCCGCCCTTCGAGGATTCGCCGTCGTTCCCCAGCGGGCACACGCTCAACACCACCGTCGTCATCGGGCTGGTGGTCTATCTGGCCTGCCTGCAGATCCAGCGGACCGTGGCCCGGGTGTCCATGATCACGGCGGGTTCGCTCTTCATCATCGCCATGGGCCTGAGCAGGGTCTTCCTCGGCCACCACTGGCTGACTGACGTCATCGCCGGGTGGCTCCTTGGCCTTGCCTGGGTGGGAATCGTGATCCTGGCCCACAGGCTGTTCCACGTGATGCGGCACCGCGAGCATGCCGGTCCTGCCCCGACGTTCGACCACCCGGTGCTCCGGGAGGAACTTGCGGCCCACCATGCCGCACACCGCGCCGAGGACCACCCGGAGGGCACGGACAGCCCCGGGCAGGCCCGCGGCCCGCGGGGCGGGGACACCACCTCCGGGTGATAGTTTTGACCCATGCGCACACTCGTCGTGGACCACCCGCTGGTCGCTCACAAGCTCACCGTTCTGCGGGACAAGAACACCCCTTCCCCGGTCTTCCGGCAGCTCACCGAGGAGCTCGTCACGCTCCTCGCCTATGAGGCCACGCGGGACGTCCGCACCGAACCCGTCACCATCGAAACGCCGGTCAGCACCACCATCGGCACTGCGTTCACCAAGCCCACGCCGCTGGTGGTTCCCATCCTCCGCGCCGGACTGGGCATGCTCGAAGGAATGACCAAGCTTGTACCCACGGCCGAGGTCGGCTTCCTGGGAATGGCCCGCGACGAGGAAACCCTGGACATCATTACCTATGCGGAGCGCCTGCCTGAGAACCTGACAGACCGGCAGATCTTCGTCCTGGATCCCATGCTTGCCACCGGCGGCACCCTGCGCGAAGCCATCAAGTTCCTGTTCAAGCGCGGTGCCTCGGACGTGACATGCATATGCCTCCTCGCTGCCCCCGAGGGCCTGGCCAAGCTGGAGGAAGAACTCTCGGACGCCAACGTGACCATTGTGCTGGCATCCATTGACGAGAAGCTCAACGAGAAGTCCTACATCGTTCCAGGACTCGGCGACGCCGGGGACCGCCTCTACGGCATCGCCGGCTAGCAGCCGGGCTGAATCTTCAAGCCGTGGCTGCGGGCCGGGGACTGCGTTCCGGAACGCAGTTCCCGGCCCGCACCCGCGTTCTCGGGAAGCGGTTGCCCTCTTCCGGATTCCGGTGGCCGCGGCTAGCCTGTGGCCCATGGACTGGAAACTCGAACTGGTGTTTGTCCCTGTGTCCGACGTGGACCGTGCCAAGGATTTTTACGTCAACAAAGTCGGCTTCAACGCGGACTACGATGAACGTCCCATGGAGGGCCTCCGTTTTGTCCAGCTGACCCCGCCGGGCTCCGGCTGTTCGATCGCCATCGGCGAGGGCCTCAACGACGCTCCGCCGGGCACCGCTCCCGGCCTGCAACTTGTGGTCAGCGACATCCAGGCCGCGCACAAGCAGCTGAAGGACAACGGTGTTGACGTCAGCGACGTCGACGTCCAGGCCTGGGGCCACTTCGTCCACTTCGCCGACCCCGACGGCAACAAATGGGCCGTCCAATACATCCCCCACCGTCCGAACGGCTAGGTCACAGAATCCCGCCGCTGCCTCTGGTGGGGCAGGATGGAAGCATGAGCTTTCACCCCGACGCCCCCGCAGCGGTCACCGCGGCTTCGTCCGCTGCCATCGTCACCGCCCGTGCCGTCCTGTTCGACATGGACGGCACCCTCGTTGATTCCACGGCCGTCGTGGAGCAGGTGTGGGGTGAATTCGCCGTGCGTTACGGCCTGGACATCGCCGAGATCCTCCGCACCTCCCATGGCGTCCAGGCAGGGGACACAGTGCGGCGATTTGCGCCCGCCGGCGCCGACGTTGCCGCCCTGACCGCGGAACTGGGCGCCATGGAGCGGGTCCGGACAGAGGGCATTGTGGCGTTGCCCGGGGCGGCCGACCTGCTGCGCAGCCTCCCGGCGGATGCCGTGGCGCTAGTGACTTCAGCCGACCGGATCCTGGCCGATATCCGAATGGGCGCCGCGAAGCTTGCCATGCCGGCCACAGCCGTCACGGCAGATCTCGTCACCCGGGGCAAGCCGCATCCGGAAGGTTACCTCCGCGCCGCAGAACTGCTCGGCGTGGAGCCGGCCGATGCCCTGGTCTTTGAGGATGCCCCGGCAGGCATTGCGGCCGGTGTTGCCGCCGGGATCCGGACCGTGGCCATCGGGCCCAACACCGGCCCGCTGCCGGACGGCGTCCTGCACATTGCCGACTACTCCGCGGTATCCGTCACCACGGACGTGGACGACGCCGGCGTCCGGACGATTTCCTTCCGGTTCTGACGCCCAACCCGGTGCCCTGTCCAGTAGTTTCATGGGGGGGGCGGCTGACTCTATCTTGGGGGGATAGGATGACCGGAATTCCGATTGACGGCGCCAGGGGCACCGTCGAGCTCCGGAACGGCGTCTTGCATGTGCGTTGATTCCTGGCCTGGCCATTTGCGAGGAAGCCGCCGTGGCCGTGATGTCCGCCGTCAATGAACTGAGCTGCGGACGTCCGTTTCCGATGCTGGTGGACATGGCTGCGACTGAGTCCATGAGCCGCGGCGCCCGGCGCGTCTTTGCCCGTCCCAGCACCGTGGCCAGGGTGGCGCTCCTCGGGGCTTCTCCGGTGGACAGGGCATTGGCCAACTTCTTCCTCAGCGTTCATTCTCCTGCTGCTCCGACGCGGTATTTCACCTGCCCGGAGGAAGCCATGCGGTGGCTCCGGCTGCCGTAGCCGTCATCGAGGCGGTGGCACCACGGCGCGAGTTGGGCCCGCAGTTCCGGAACCGGAATGCGGCCGGCCGCCAGGTCGCGGCTGAGGCGGCCCATGCCGCGAAGATCGGCGAGCGCGGTCTGGAAAAGGTCCACACCGGCGTCGCCACCGTCGGTCCAGTCCACCGGGACCTCGTGTACGCGGAGTCCGCATCTTTCGGCCAAGACCAGCAGTTCGGTGTCAAAGAACCATGCGGTGTCGGCCGTGTGCGGCAGGATGTGCCGGGCAACATCTGCACGGATAGCCTTGAAGCCGCACTGCGCATCGCTGAAACGCGCACCCATCAGCGTATGCAGCAGAAAGTTGTAGCAGCGGGAGATGAATCCCCGCCACGGTCCGCGGACAACACAAGAAGATCGTGCCAGCCGCGACCCGATCGCCAGGTCCGAGTGTCCGGAAAGAAGCGGGGCGACCAGGGGAGCGAGCGCAGCGAGGTCGGTGGAAAGACTCACGTCCATGTAGGCCAGGACGGGTGACGGCGAGGCCAGCCACACGGTGCGGAGCGCGTTGCCGCGTCCTTTGGAGGTTAGCCGGACCACCGTGACCTCGCGTAGTTCCCGGGCCACTCGCTCGGCGGCCTTGAGCGTGCCGTCGGTGCTGGAATTATCCGCCACCGTAATCCGGAACGGGTAGGGAAACGTGCCGGCCAGATACCAGTGGAGTTGGCGAAGGGACTGCTCCAGGCCCTGTTCCTCGTTGTAGACCGGGATGACTACATCCAGGACGGGCGCAGCGGTTCCTGTCACGCCCGTCATCCGCGTATCTGTGGGGGCCCGGCGGACGTGACCCGGCCGGAGGAACGTCGGATCGGGAGGACCCGGCCTGGGGTCGACGGCGGCCTGCGGTTGCGGGTGCAGCGGGGTTCCCGTGGCCAGGTCTGTGAGCGTCATGGTTCAACTATGGCGCCGCCGCATATGAAGAATTTAGGCCGAAGCTGTGCAGCTGCTGTGGGCCTTGCCGGGTGCGGATAAGGGCAAGGGAAACGGCGACAGTGCGCCCGCCGTCTTTGGTGGGAGCACCGCCGCCGCGGTTGGGTGCGTTATGGGCCCAAAAGGTCGCAAACGTTGGTTGCAGTGCCGGATCCTGAGAATCTCCGCAATTCGTTGCCTTGGGAGTCCACAGAGAAATTGACATTCCCCCGCGTGAGGAAAAGCCCGGCAGGAGAGGGGAGCTGAAGGAGGTTGTTGCCGGTGGCCTTCACTTCGATCACGTTTTCGCTTGGAAACGAAAAGAAGAGGACGCCCGTGATGACCAGCTTCAGGGGCTTTCCGTTCGGCCCCGTCAGGGTTACCTTCAGCGCCGGGGAAGTGCTGATGACGTCCCCGGAGGGAGTCGTGATGTTCTTGGCCTTGCCGGTGACTTCACCGGTGACAGGAAATCCGCAGCTAGTGAAAGTGGCGGGTCCGTCCACGGTGATCGGCGGGCCCGAAGGGGCGGCGGCGGCCGGAGCGGCGGCCGCGAAGATTGAGGCCAGGACGGCCGTCGGAACTAACCATTTTTTCATTGTTGTGCTCCCTGCATCTTGATGACGGCGCTGGGGCCGGCAGCCGCTGGGAAGACAATTGAAAGCGGCGGCGACCAACAGTCACTCGTCGACCTTGTGAAAACCTTGTGGCCCCGAAACGGAGCGCGAAGGTCCCCGGGGGTCCAGGAGGAAGCAAACAGCCAAGACGGCCGGGGCCCCGAATCCAAGCATGGATTCGGGGCCTCCGGCGTTGCGAACCAAGGTGGCTACAGGTGCCGGTCTAGTACCAGTTGTTGGCGTAGTGGAAGTCCAGGGCGCCGCAGGGGGAGCCGTACCGTTCCTTCACGTAGTTCAAGCCCCAGTTGATCTGGGTGCGGAAGTTGGTCAGGTAGTCGGACCCGGCGCTGGCCATCTTTTCGGCCGGCAGCGACTGGACAATGCCGTACGCGCCGCTGCTGGCGTTCGTGGCAGTGGTCTTCCAATCCGATTCCTTGGTCCACAGCGTGGTGAGGCACTGCATCTGGTCAGCCGCCCAGCCGTACGTTCCAAGCTGGGAGGCTGCATACGCCTGGGCAGCTGCGGGATCGTCCACGGCTACGGGCGGCGCCGGGGCAGGAGCCGGTTGGGGAGCCGCGGCAGGTGCAGGAGCGGGGGCGGCTGCAGGCGCTTCCGGTGCCGTCTCCTCCGACGGCTTCTCACCGGACGACTGCGCGTTCACGCTGACGGAGGACGGCGCGGGCATGGCGGAAACGAGGATTTTTTCGAACGCGAGCTTCGATTCGGCGTCGGCAGTAGTTGCGGCGCTCCCTGCGCCCGTTGCCGATGTTGCAGGGCCGACGGGTTCGGAAGCCTGGCCGGCGGCGCCGACACCAATCAGCACGGCGCAAGCGGTGGTTACTACTGCGGCCCGGCGGCCGGAGCCCTGCAGGCTGGCAGCGAACCGGGACAGCGGGGACACCTTGGCGGCTGCTTCGGCGCGGTGGCGTGAGCGTTGCGCAGGCGCTGCGGACTTGCGGGAAGCGGGCTCAGGACGTACTTCTGGCGTGGATTTAGTCATGGTTGCCTCTCGATGCCGGCGGAGTTAGCTGTCGGGTTCGGATGAGGTCATCCGGCCGCACGGAACTTCACGTGTCGGCTTCACCCCAAGGGCGGCTATGCAGAATGCCCGGAGACCTGGGTCCCCCGCCTCTGCCTGATCATGAGGAAATCCGGGTAGCGGCAGAGTTTGGCGTCCATCCGGATATGCGGCCGGAACGGTGGCCGCACTCTAAAAACCGTACAGGAGTCCGGCGCTTAAGTCACATTTCGGTAACGAGGGTCACGATGGCGGCGCGTTGGCTTGCGGGATCGCCGAAGCCGGAAGCGGGTTTGCGGTGCCGCTAGGCTTCCGGTAATTCTCCCGGGAGCCGCAGGGCAAACTCGGTGCGTCCCGGGCGTGAATTGACCTCCACGGTTCCGCCGTGCGCCTCCACGATCGACTGCACGATCGACAGGCCCAGGCCACTCGTGCCCTCGGCAGCCGCAGCGCGCGTGCCGCCGGAACCAGAAGCAGAACCTCCCGGACTGGTTCGCGCCGCATCCGCCCGGGCAAAGCGGGCGAAAACCCGGTCCACAAACTCCGGCGGGATCCCGGCACCGTTGTCCGTTACGGTCACCACGGCGCTGCCGTCGGCTGACCGCATCACTCCGGTGACCACGGTAGTGCCCGGTTCCGTGTGCTTGCGGGCATTGGAGAGCAGGTTGGCGATCACCTGGTGCAGCTGCCTGGCATCCCCGCGGACCACCACGGGCTCTTCCGGAAGCTCCAGCTGCCAGATGCGGTCCGGTGCCATGACCTTCTCGTCGCTGACGGTTTCCACCGCAAGCTGCGTCAGGTCCACATCGCTGATCTTTAGCGGCTGGCCTTCGTCCAACCGGGCCAACAGCAGGAGGTCCTCCACAAGGGTGGTCATCCGTTCAGACTGGCTCTGCACCCTGGCCAGCGACTTCTGGCCGTCCGGGGTGAAGTCCTCGGTCATGCGCATGAGTTCCGTGTAGCCGCGAATGGCGGTGAGCGGCGTGCGCAGCTCGTGCGATGCGTCGGCCACGAACTGGCGCACCTTGGTTTCGCTCTGCTGGCGGGCTTCCAGCGCTTTGGAGACGTTATCCAGCATGAGGTTGAGGGCATGTCCCACACTGCCCACTTCGGTTCCGGGGTGCGCGTTCGACGGCGGCACGCGGACTGCGAGGGCCACCTCGCCGGCGTCGAGCGGCAATTTCGAAACCTGCGTGGCGACTTCGGACAGTTGCTCGAGGGGTTTCATGGTGCGACGGATCAGCACCGTTCCGGCAAGGCCGATCAGGATCAGGCCGCCCATCGACACGATCACCATCGTCCATACCAAAGAGTTGAGCGTGTTCTGTTTTTCGTTCAGGGGGAGTCCGGTGACAATCACGTCCCCGTATGGCGCCTGGACCGCCACCAGGCGGTAAGAGCCGGTGGACAGTGCCCGGTCGACGGGCGTTCCGTCGTGCTGGAGTGCCAAAAGAATCTGGTTATCCTCGGGGGAGAGGGACGCCACGGTGGCGTCTTTGGCGAGGAACCCGGCGCTGCTGACAGTCCCGTTATCTATGCGCGCGATGAGCGTCCCGACGCCCTGGCCCGGGCCTTCGAACCCGTCCTGCCTGCCGGACGGGTTGCTGGGCCGTGGCCGTCCTGCCTCGTTCGACAGCCGCGAGGCCTGCCCCAGCCGTTCATCGAGCTGCCTGGTCAGGAAGGAATCCATGGAGGCATAGCTGAACAGGCCGATCGCGCCGCAGATGGCCACAAGGAGTGCCATGGCCACCAGTACCAGCCGGGTGCGCAGGTGCCAGGTCGACGGATCAAGCCAGCGGCGGCGGTCTTTGCGGGTTTCGCCGGAGAGTGTGGGCACCGCTCAATCCGCCGGTTTGATGACGTATCCCGCGCCGCGGACGGTGTGGATCATGGGCGGGTGGACGGCATCCACCTTTTTTCGCAGGTAGGAAATGTAGAGCTCCACGATGTTGGCCTGGCCACCGAAGTCGTAGTCCCATACGCGGTCCAGGATCTGTGCCTTGCTGACCACCCGCCTGGGGTTCTCCATGAGGTAGCGGAGGAGTTCGAACTGGGTGGCGGTCAGCTGCAGTTCCTCCCCGGCCCGGGTCACTTCGCGCGTGTCAATGTTGAGGACGAGGTCGCCCACCACGAGTTCGGCGGTGTCCATGGCGGCGACTCCGGAACGCTGGACCAGCCGGTGAAGGCGCAGGAGCACCTCTTCCATGCTGAAGGGCTTGGTGACGTAGTCGTCCCCGCCGGCCGCCAGGCCAAGGATGCGGTCCTGGACGGCGTCCTTCGCCGTCAGGAAGAGCGCGGGCACCTCCGGCGCGAAGGCGCGGATCCTGGTGAGCAGTTCGACGCCGTCGAACCCGGGGAGCATCACATCCAGCACCAGCACGTCCGGGCGGAATTCCTTGGCGAGTTTTACAGCATCCGGGCCGTCTCCGGCGACGGCAACGGACCAGCCTGCCATCCGCAGGCCCATGCTCATGAGCTCGGAGAGGCTGGGTTCGTCGTCCACCACCAGGGCACGGATGGGGGAGCCGTCCGGGTGGGTGAGCTGGGGAAGGTTGTTAGTCATGGAGTGCGAAGTGGCCATGGGACAACTCTCCGATCTGCGGTTTAGCCGGCGCTATGGGGATCCTGTGGGCCAGCTGTGAATCCCAGCCTAGCGAGCTGAACGCAGGGGCGGGCCATCCATGGGCTGCCGGGCGGGGAGCGCCGCCGTCGTCCGCTGCTTCCGGTTTGCTACCGGAGGCGGGATGGGGATCATCCCGGCCTTACGCTAGCTGGCGTACCCCGCCGCCTGGCGGCTTTCCGGGCGGGCCGGCGGGCCGTTCGAAGCCGTGGACCGTGAAGCGGGGGGTTGCTGCCGCCGGAGCGGCGGCTGTTCTCGCGGGCGGAGCCGGCGGGGGCATCTATGCCCTGACCTCCAGCTCTGCGGCGGCTGACGGCACGGCCGATGCAGGCGCATTGCAGGAAACATCGCCGGGCGGCCGCGGCGGTGCGCAGGGCGGCTTTGCCGACGGCGGGATGCCGCCCCAGGGCGGCCCGGGCAACTTCGCCCCGGATGGCCTGGGCGGAATGGGCAACGGAGTATCCGCCGCCGTTCACTCCGAGTACGTGGCCCTCGAGGACGGCGCCTACGTCACCAAAGTGGAACAGCAGGGAACGGTCACCGAAGTGAACTCGGGCTCCGTGACAGTCAAGAGCACGGACGGCTTCAGCCGCACTTATGCACTCGGTTCAGATGTGGCGGTGAGCAATCTGCAACAAAGGCGTCAACAGTCCGGCGCTGCGGCCACCAGCCAACTCACCGTGGCGGACATCGTGTCCGGTGCGATGGTCAGGATCGTTGCGGGTAAGGACGGTGACAGCTTCCCGGCGGAGTCGGTCCAGCTGGTAGCCGCGACGCTCACCGGTCAGTCCAACTGAGCCGGCCGGCGGGCCCGGCGGGGCTGCGCAGGACAGAATTTTTCCGTGAAGCCCGGCCGGGGGCTGGACATGTGCAAAGCGCGGCCCTCGTATTTCAGCAATTCCATACAGGCTGAATTTTCGCATCGAAAACACGAGTTATGGAGAAGAAAATTCGGCATTCAAGAGAATCCGATCGATCGTTCTGAAAAACACCTGTTATATTATTGGCATTTCAGAATCGTGATTTGGGCCACAATGCGGGATTCTGTCTCACGATGCGGACGATAGTGTCCATTGTTACTTGCAAGTTTTCATTGTTACGTTGCACACTTCAATTGTGAACAAGAACTCAACAGCACCTGCAGCCGCAGAATCCTGGACCAGCCCACCCGCTGGCGAAGACATGCGCTGTTGTCGAATGCACGCCTAACTTTCCCACCCCGAGAAGTTTTTAGGCATTCGCCCCTAGCCCAGCGTCGGGCGCCCCTCCCCAGATCTCATTGCGGGGAAAGACAGCATTCGAGCCGCGATGACGGCCATTCACATTGAGGTAAGCATTCCATGTCAGTTGCATCTGGATACGTCCACATCTCCGTCCGAAACGCCAACAAGGGCGGCCAGCCCTCAGGCCTCCGCCAGGGATTCGGTGCCCGTCCGGCGTTCGCCCCGGCAGCCCCCGGCAACAGCTTCCCGGCACCCGGCTACGCGCCCCAGGGCTACAACCCGAACTCCTATGGCCAGCTTCGCGCTGTTCCCGCCGCCGAGGCCGCCCCGCAGACGGCCCCCACCCCTGTGATTGCGCCGGCCAACGGCAGTGCCGTCCGCCCCGTCGCAAACGAAAACGTAGCCCGTGGATTTGTCCTCTACATGGGCATCGACGAGGAAACGGCGGCAGCAGCCGGAACCTCCATTGCGAAACTTGCTCAGGAAATCCGCGCCTACGCGCAGTCGCTCGTCTCCGGTGCAGAGAGCTACGCCGCGGTGGCCGTAGCCCCCGCCAGCGCCCCGGGTTCCGCGCTCGACGTCGTACGGTCCACTTTCGGCGACCCCACCGTCAACTCCCGGCAGCGCACCGAGACCACCCGGCTGCCGCAGCCGCAGGATCCCCGGCCGTCCGGCGTCCTCATCGACCTGGCCCGCCGTGAAGTCCACCTCGACGGCGACTCCCTGAACCTTACGTTCAAGGAGTTCGAACTCCTCAACTACCTCGTCGAAAACGGCACCCGCACCGTGGGCCGCGACGAACTGCTCGAAGGTCTGTGGCGCAACGCCGAAGAGGTCCCCAACGAGCGCACCATCGACGTCCACATCCGCCGCCTCCGCTCCAAGCTGGGCCGCCTCGCCAACACCGTCCGCACGGTACGCGGCCAGGGCTACCGGTTCTACGAGCACCCGGAGGTCGTAGTCTGGGCCGCTCCGGAATACTCCATCTAGTCCTAGACTCGTTCGAAAGCGCCCGTTCCCTCCGTGGGGGCGGGCGCCTTCGCTTTCGCGGCACGATCCCTCGCCGTCTGCGCTCGTTCTTCACGCAACAACGGCGCTTTCGGGATGTGCCGCTACGCTTCAGCGCCCTTGATCCAGCCCAAAGGGCCGCCTTCCCGCGGGCGGGCTCTCGGAGTATGTGCCTCCGTGGCTTAGTTCCTATGGCCCTGTTGGTGCCGGGTGGTGCGGCGTAGTCTCTGATCGTCCATCCGACCATCAGGAGGAACTATGTCTGTAGCACGCATTACAACCCTGAGCTCGAATTCCAAAACTTCGTTCGATGCGGCCATCAAGGAGGGCATCGAGCGCGCCAACAAGACGCTTCGGGGTGTCACGGGCGCGTGGGTGAAAGAGCAGAAAGTCGAAATCGCGGACGGCGCCGTCGTCGCGTGGCACGTTGTGCTTGAAGTGACCTTCGTACTGGAGGACTGAACCCTGTGCAGGGCGGCCGTGACCTGAGGGGCAGGGCCGCCGCACTAGGATTGGGGCATGAGCGAGCATCACATCAGGCGTTTGGTCCTCATGCGGCACTCCAAGGCAGACTGGCCCGGAGGAGTGCCCGATCATGAGCGCCCGCTGGAGGAACGCGGGCACCGTGAGGCTCCCCTGGCCGGAAAATGGCTGCTCAAGCACGGGGTGGTTCCCGATTTCATCCTCTGCTCCAGTGCGCTGCGTACTCGGCAGACGTGTACCTGGGTGTGCGCGGAATTAGGCGACAAAGCCCCGACACCGAAACTCGAGGACGGCCTCTACGGCGCGTCCGCGCTGCGCATGCTGAAGGTCATCAACCACGTTCCGGATACCGTGACTACGCTGATGGTGATCTCCCACATGCCCGGAGTGCAGGATCTTGCCATGCACCTGGCGTCGCGCGATTCCAACCACGATGCTTATATGGACGCCGCCACCCGGTTTCCCACCAGCGGCCTGACTGTGCTGGAAACCGACAAAACCTGGGCAGAACTGGATGGCCAGGATGCCCGGCTGACGCACTTCAAGGTGCCCCGGGCGCACTAAGGGGCGCTGGCGGGACCGCGGCAGCCCCGCGAACCTCTGACTCCTGCCCCTTCTGCCGCCGTGTTCATGGTCAGCGCGGGGTTTGTGATGTTTACTGGAGATATTCGTCAGCGGCCCCGGTTAGAAGGAGATCATCGTGGACTCAGGACAGCTTGTGGGGATCATCATCGGCGTTGTTGTAGTGATTGCGATCATCGCAGCGGTGCTCTTCTTCAACCGGAGGCGCAAGGTGGAGGCGGACAGGAACAAGGCCGCCGAAATGCGTGAAAAAGCCAAAGCCGACGAGCTCGGAGCGCGGGATCGCGAGGCCAAAGCGGCCCGCGCCGAGGCCGACGCAAAACAGGCCGAGGTCGAGGCGGAGCGCCTGCGCCGGGACGCCCGCGAAAAGCAGGCGGAAGCCGAGCGCGTGCGGGCCGCGTCGCAGGAACAGCTCCGCAAGGCCGATGAGGTTGACCCGGACGTCGTCACAGCCGACCGTCGCGACGCTGACCGCCACGACGCTGACAACCGCGATACCGATCGCCATGACGCTGTTCTCCATGACGCCGACCGGCAGGACGAGACCCTTCCCGCACAGCCGCAGACGCGTGCAGAAGCTGGAACCCGCGGTCGCGGTGACAACGTGCCGGCGACAGCCCCTGGCACCACAGCCCCGGGCACGGCAGTCCCAGGCACCGCAGAACGCGGCCACGCCGGACCAGCCACGACTGAACCGGTCGCACCACCTCAGCGCGACGCTGCGGATCGCGACGCGGCCAGGCATGATGCCGTGCCCGACCACGGGGCGGACGGGGCGCCGGGAGAGCGCCCGCGGAATCTTTGAGCCCGCATCCTCTGACGCCCCGGCACTGAACCGGCAGCACGGAGCGTGAACCTTCGCCATTCCGCCCTCGCGGTCCTTGTGGCCGTCCTGTGGGGCGCCAACTTTGTTGCGATAGACCTTGGCCTGCACGCCAACGGCACTGAGGTGCCGCCACTGCTCTTTGTTGCCATGCGCTTCGTTCTGGTCGTCTTTCCGTGGATCTTCTTCATCCGCAGGCCGGACGTCAGTTGGCGGGCCATCGTCGGCGTGGGCCTTTTCATGAGCGCCGGACAATTCGGTCTCCTCTACCTGGCCATGGCGCTGGGCATGCCCGCAGGGCTCGCCTCGCTTGTCCTGCAGGCACAGGTGCTGCTGACTGTTCTCCTCGCTGCGGGAATCCTGGGTGAGCGTCCCAGCGTGAGGCAGTTTGCCGGCGTCGTCCTAGGAGTGGCCGGACTCGCGGTGGTGGCGGTCGGCCGCAGCATGGTCGCCCCGGTCCTTCCCCTGCTCATCGTCCTGGCCGCTGCGCTGTCGTGGGCGGCCGGAAACATCGTCGCCCGGCAGGCCAAGGCCTCTTCCGGCCTGGGGCTTGTGGTGTGGTCCGGTGCAGTGGTTCCGCTACCGCTGATCGGCCTGTCCCTGTTGATCGACGGGCCGGCCGCGGTAGGCGGCAGCCTCGCAGGCTTGCAGGTGGTCACCATCCTGAGTGCGATCTACACGGCCGTCCTGGGCTCGCTGGTGGGTTATGGAATCTGGAACTGGCTCCTGGGAATCTATCCGTCGTCCGCCGTGGTTCCGTTTACGCTGCTTGTGCCGGTCGTGGGAATGATGACGGCCTGGCTGGTCCTGGGCGAGGTGCCGTCACCAGCCGAGGTAGCAGGCGGACTTCTGCTGCTGGGCGGGGTGGCAATCGCCGTCCTCCTGCCGGGCCGGCAGGGCGCCACACCCGGCCAAAGGCGATGGCATGCTCAACGACGCGATGTAGCCTTCGCCGGGGACGTGGGCGACGGTTTGGCTGCCGGCTTAGGCACAGATTTGGGCGCGGCGGACTTAGGTGCCGGCCGGGCAGCACGAGGGACCGCGGACTTGGCCGAGGGCGACGCCGGCCGCTTGGCCGCGGGCGTACGGACCGCGCCGGATCGCGACGCCGGAACACGCCCGTAGGTGGTCCCTGCGGCAGGGCGGGGCGCCGGTCTGGCCGCCGGCCGCCGTGCCGCTGAGGGCTTGCGCCGTCCGGATTCACTGCGTCCGGACCGGCTGCGGTCGGACCGGAGCCGCTTTCCGGCCGGCCATACCGCCCCTGCGAACAGAACCAGCAGCGTTCCCGCGCCGGACACCGCGGCGAGGTAGAAGTAGATATCGGAGTCCCGGGTTGTCACCGCCGGGCCCAGGGAATCCGTCTCCGCGGTGAACGCCAGGCCCCACATGCGCAGGAACGCGATGGTGAACCCGATGAACAGGCTCGTACCGATGCCGCCCACCAGCAGCGCCAGGTGGCGGCCCCGGACCACCACCTGGATGACGCACGCGAGGTAGCCCACGGCCACAGCTCCGAGGAACGTGAACAGCACGGACTCTTCGAGCGTTATCGCGGTCAGCACCAGGAGCCCTGCAGCGGCACAGGCCGCCGCAATAGCTATCCTTCCGCTGTTACCCATGTGGCGCATGTGACTAATCTTCCCCGATGCGGGCTACTTCCGGACGTAGCCACGCATGATCGCCATAATGGCCGCGACGCTTTGTTCGCGGGTGCGTTCAGGGTTGTAGGTCTGGCGGTCCAGCCCCACCACGAAGCACGCGCCGAAGATTGCGGTCTCCAGGCTGCCCCGGGAGATGGACTCGTCGACGGTGTAGCGCGCGGCGACGCCCTCGATCGCGCCGCCGATTACCTTGAGCAGCCGTCCGCGGAGCTCCGCGAAGGTGTCCTGCCATTCGCTGGGGGTCCGCCAGTTTTCGCTGACCCAGAGCCTGGCGAAGGACGGGTACTCTGCCATGAAGTCCATCGCCTGACCGATCATCTCGTCCATGGCGGCCAGCGGATCGGCGGAGGAGTCCTGCACGCTCAATAGCCGGGCGTGCAGGATGTCCACTCCGTGGCGCAGCAGCTGGGCGATCAGGTCGGACTTGCTGCCGAAGTTGTAGTACACGGTTCCTTTGGAGACGCCTGCCGCCGCGGCGATCTCGTCCACGGTGACGCCGGCCGCGCCGCGCTCGCCGATCAGCTCCATGGAAGCGTCGAACAGCTTCTGTTTGGTGGCATTGGTACGGGCCGGGCGGAGTTTCTTTTCGCCGGCTTCCTGCATGCTCATACGGCGATCTCCGGTTTCAGGGACTTCAGGGTCCAGAACTTGTGCTTGTGGACGGCCAGCGTTGACAGCGCGGCCCCCAGCACAGTGTAGCCAAGCAGGCCCGCCACGATGGGCAGGATCATGGAAAGGTCCGCGCCGTAGATCAGGTGCCGCATGCCGGTCACGACGTAGCCCATGGGGAGGATTTCGTGCACCAGATGCAGTGGCTGGGGGGTGGTCTGCCAGGGGAACGTGCCGCCCGAGGACACCAGCTGGAGCACCAGCAGGATCAGGACCACCAGCTTTCCGGGGGAGCCAAGCAGGGCCACTATGCCCTGGATGATGGCGCTGAAGGCCATCGCGGCGGCCAGCATGAACAGCCACATCAGCACCGGATGCGCGGGGTTGAGGCCCAGCGCCACGTCCACCACCAGGGTGAGCAGGCTCGCCTGGACAACGGAGACGGCCAGGAACGGCAGCCAGCCGCCCAGGGCAATCTTCCACGACGGCGCGTTGGAAGCCAGCGCCCGCTGGGTGACGGGACGCATGGCCTGGATCAGCATGAAGATGCCGATCCACAGCGCGAGGGTCAGGAAGAACGGTGCCAGGCCGGCTCCGTAGGACCCGGCCTTCGCCTGGGAGACGTTGCTGACGGCCACGGGATCGGCCATGACCTTCGAGAGGCTGCTCTTCTGGGCGTCATCGGGATTGGGCACCTGGCCGGCGCCCTTGCCGAGTTCCGAGGCCAGCGTGGCTGCTCCGTTGGCGGCCGTTGTGGCACCGTCTTCAAGCTGCGCTGCGCCGCTGTCGAGCGTCCCGGCACCTTCGGCAAGCTTCGCTGTGCCGTCCACGGCGCTTTGCTCCCCGGCGGCCAACGCGGAGGTCCCGGTGTGCAACTGGTCCGCGCCCGCGGACGCCTGGGCGATGGCGCCGGTCAGGGCGGGTGTGGCCGCCGCGAGCCTGGCGGCACCGGCGCTCACCGCGGACGAACCGTCCGAAAGCTGCTGGATCTGCGCGGCGTCGGACTGGATTTTTGCCTTGGCGTCCGCCACCGGTCCGGATGCCGCAGCTGCGTCGAAGTCCTTGAGGATGCTGTCCGCCTGCGCCTGGGTGATGATGCCCGCGGCCATCAGCCTGCCGTTGGATTCCACCACGCGGTTCCGCAGTCCCTGGTCCGCGGCGTCCAATTGCCCCACGACGTCCTGCACCTTGGTGTTCAGCGTGGCGTTTCCGGCCGCTACCTGGGCGGCGCCGTCAGCCAGTTTCTGCGAATCCGCCGGGAGTGAGGCTGTCTTGTCCTGCAGTTGGCTGAGTCCGTCGCTGAGCTGTGCCGCGCCGTCGTTCAGCTGGTTGGCACCGTCGCGCAGCTTGAGCTGGCCATTGTAGAGTTCCCCGGCGCCGCTGCTGAGCTGCGAGGTTCCCTCGTGCAGGGTGACGGTGCCGTCGTGGAGCTTGCTGACGCCGTCGGAAAGCTGGCCGGCGCCGTCAGCCGCTTTGACCATCTGTGTGTGGATGGTGCCGAAGCCGGTGAGCAGCTGGTTGGCGGTTTCCTCGCCCACTTCCTTGGCCACACTCGAGTGGACGGCAGTGGTCAGCTTGTCCACGATAGTGCTCAGCAAGTAGTTATTGGCGTCGTTGGTGGTCACGTTCAGCATGGCCTGGTTGGCGGCGTCGAAGCTGCCGGGGGACACCAGGTTGGCGGAAAAATCCTTCGGAATCTTCAAGGCGAAGGCGTACTTGCCGCTGCTGACTCCCTGGTCGGCCTGTTCGGCGGAATCCACGGACTGCCAGTTGAACACGTGACCGTCGATGAGGCTGTCCGCCACCTTCCGGCCGGCCTGCAGCTGCGTTCCGTCGCTGGAGGTGGCGCCCGTGTCCTCCACCACCAGCGCCGCGTCGATCTGGTCCAGGTTGCTGTACGGATCCCAGTTGGCGTACAGGTACACAGCCCCGTAGAGCAGGGGCACCATGGTCAGGGCAAGGATGGTCAGCTTGGGCAGCAGCCCGCCGGTCATGCGCTTGAGTTCGGAGCGGGCCAGCCGCAGCACAGTCACTTTGCGTCCTCTGTTTCGGGGGTGGGGGCAGTCGCGGTGGAGGGGCGGGGGACGGCGTTGCCGATCTCGGCGGCCGTGCCCGTCCAGTTGTCCGGGAGGGCAGCGACGGTGGCGACGACGGCGAGGGGCCGGCCGCCGTCGTACGCCAGCTCCTGGAGCCGCGGCAGCCAGTCCGCGGGAGCAGCGCTGTGGCGGTCGGGGGAGTCGACCACGAGGAGGTCGGTGTGCGGGTTTGCGAGCGATAGGGCGGTGAGCAGTTCGATGCGCCGGGCGGGGGCCAGCTGTTCCGCCCAGAGGCCTGCGATGTCCTCGAAACGGTTGACTTTGAGCCACGGGGTGCTGAGCAGGGCGCCACGGTAGCGCCGCGGGATCAGGGCGAGGTCTTCCGTGACGAGGTCGCGCACGCTCAGGTGCTGTTCAGGCTCATTGACCCCGGGGGAGTCCACGAGCGAGCTGCCCGCGCGAAGGCGCTTCGTCTTCGCCGCGCCGTCCCAGAGGAGCTCGCCGGAGGTCGGTTTCATCCGTCCGCTGAGGGTGAGTGCCAGAGCGGTCCTCTGGTCCTGGCGGGCGCCGGAAACCAGTACCAGCTCGCCGCGCCGTGCCTGGAGTGAAGTGGGCGGGAGCAAATCATCCCGCCGGCCTTTCACATGAAGCTGTCGAACCGAGAGCATGGAAGCCTTTCGCAGTGGTTGTCTGCACCAAGGCTAACTAAACTGACCAGTCAGTTCAAATAGATCGGTTCAAGTGTGATCAAGCAGTCAGAGGCCGTACTCCTCAAGCAGCCGCAGCCACACCTCGCTGACGGTGGGATAGGAAGGCACCGCGTGCCACAGCCGGTTCAGCGGCACCTCGCCCACCACGGCGATGGTGGCGGCATGGAGGAGTTCGGCAACGTCCGGCCCCGCAAAGGTGGCCCCGAGGAGCACCTTCCGGTCCTCGTCCACCACCAGCTGTGCCCAGCCCTCGTAATGCTCGGAATGTAGCGAGGACCCGGCCACGCTGATGGGAAGCTCCACCGAGGACACGTTATAGCCGTCCTTCCGTGCCTGCTCCACCGACCGGCCCACACTGGCCAGCTCGGGATCCGTGAACACCACGTTGGGCACGGCGTGATCGTTGGCCGTCTGAGCGAAGCGGGTCCACGGCTCCGGCGAGCCCTGCAGTTCGCCTTTGGCCCGCGCCGCGATGGCATCCCCGGTGGCGCGGGCCGAGTACTTGCCCTGGTGCGTGAGCATGACCTTGCCCGCCGCATCCCCCACCGCGTAGAGCCAGTCCCCGCCGTCGCCCTGGCCGGCGTAGTCCATGCCCTCAACCAGGCCGGTGGTATCCGTGCGAAGCGGTGGCACTCTGCCGTCCGCGGCACCAAGTCCCACTGCTTCCAGCCCCAGCCCGTCCAGTGCGGGATGGCGGCCGGTGGCGACGAGGAGACGCTCAGCCCTGATGCTGTCACCGTCGGCCAGGGCGACCGTATACGAGCCGTCCCCGTTCCTGCTGACCTTCTCCGTGCCGGTGTTGAGGCGGACGTCCACGCCGTCGGCCCTGAGGCCGGCCAGCACCAGGCTTGCGGCGTCCTTCGGGTACATACTGAGTAGCCCGCCGCGGGCCACGAGAGTCACGGCGGAACCCAAGCGGGCAAATGCCTGCGCCAGCTCGGTGCCGGCCACCCCGGCGCCGAGGACCGCAAGGCTCTGCGGGACGCTGCGTGCGGACGTGGCCTCGCGCGTGGTCCAGTAGTCCAGCCCCGCCAGGCCCGCAACCGGCGGGGCCGTGGGGGCCGAACCGGTGGAAAGCACGACGGCGTGCCTTGCCGAGAGCAAATAGGTGACGCCGTCGCGCCCGGCTACTTCGACGGCCCGCGGGCCAGTGAGGCGGCCGCGGCCGCGGATCAGTTCGATGCCGGTGTCCTCCACCCATTTGACCTGGCCGTCATCCTGCCAGTTGGACGTGAAGTAGTCCCGGCGTTTCAGGACCGCGGAGGCATCCAGGGTACGCGTGACCGCCTCCTCGGCGCCGGGGACCGTTTGCGCCCCGTGCAGGGCGGTTCCAGGGCGAAGCAGGGCCTTGGACGGCATGCAGGCCCAGTATGAGCACTCGCCGCCCACCAGCTCCGCCTCAATCAGGACCGCGGTGAGCCCGCCCTGGACCACCCGGTCCGCGACGTTTTCCCCCACGGCTCCGGCGCCGATCACAATGACATCGAATTCGCGTTCAACTCTGGCCGTCATGGCACCAGACTACGCCCGGCGGCGGTGCTCCCCGCGGGAAGAAACCACACGAAGCAGGAAGAAACCATACGAAGCGGTGCCGGGAATCGGGTCAGTGTTTGGCGCGGGCGCTTAACAGAAGGTGGGACATCCAATATTGTTTTCTGTGACCCACTCCGCACGGTGGTTCAGAACTCTCGGTTAGGGGAACCCATGACAACACCAGGCGTCGCTTCGCAGGCGCGTTTCAGCGCCCAGGCCCGGCTGCGCGCTCTCCAGGCGGACATCATGGACCTCATCCTGGACCGTGAACTTGAAGCGGGTGATCCGCTGCCCACGGAAAACGAACTGGCCCTGGCCTTGGGAGTGGGGCGCAATACCCTTCGCGAATCGCTCAAAGTCCTCCAGGCGCTCGGAGTTGTTGAGATCCGGCACGGATTCGGCATGTTTGTGGCGCCCAACAATTTTGATGCGCTGGCCGACGGCCTGACTTTCCGCGGCAGGCTCTCGCTGCGCCACAAGGGCGGGGAAGCCCTGGAACTGGTGGACGTCAGGCAGGCGCTCGAATCAGGCCTGATCGGGAGCGCCATGGACACCATGACGTCCGGCCAGCTGGCCGCCGTTGAGGAATCCGTGATCCGGATGGAGGAGTTGGCCGCCGCGGGGGAGACGTTCGTGGAAGCGGATGCAGAGTTTCACAGGCGCTTGTTCGAACCGCTCAACAACACCCTGCTGATCAGCCTGCTCGCCGTCTTCTGGAAGGTGTACCGGCAGATCCACTTGGAAGTCGGAGCAGGCACCGAGGACCTCGCGGAGACGGCCGCTGTCCACCGCCGCATCTATGAGGCCGTGGCGGACGGGGACAAGGCGCTGGCTGCTGAACGGCTGAACCGCCATTTCGACGGCATCCGCCGCCGCATCCACGAAGCAATAAACGAGTAGGGCGGCCTGCGGGCGGCAGCCCGCCCGGGGCTGCCTGCCAGAGCTGGGCGGCGGGCAGACCCACGCGAAACAAACTGAAACAAAAAGATCCGCACCGGCGAACCGGTGCGGATCTTTCTTTTTATGTGCGCCCAAAGGGATTCGAACCCCTGACCTTCTGTTCCGTAGACAGACGCTCTATCCAGCTGAGCTATGGGCGCATTCTCGGCTCCGGGAGTTTTTCGTTCACCCCCGAACCTCGAATTACTTTACGCGAGTTGCCGCCGAGTTCCAAATCGGCAGGCGTGTAATGTGCACGACTAGACCGGTCTATGTGACCTTACTCACAAAAAGACCCGATTCGCCCCATACGGTTCCTTGATTTTCCGCGGTTTTTGCTTTTTTGCCGCCCGGACATCCCACGTCTGACTCAAAAAGTGCAGTGGTCTAGAGCCCTAGCATTTAGGACACACCACTGAACCCGAGGAAGGGAACCGCAATGGGCGATCTCGCACGACTGCCGCTGCTTGAGAAAGCACCCACAACACATGCTGGCCTGCTGGCATGGGTCGAAGAGGTTGCAGAACTTACCCAGCCGGACCGGATCCACTGGGTCGACGGTACGGAAGAGGAATACACCCGCCTCACGGGCGAGCTGGTCGAAGCCGGAACGCTGACCAGGCTGAACCCGGAGCTGTTCCCGAACTCCTTCGCCGCATTCTCCGATCCCGCGGACGTGGCGCGCGTTGAAGAGCAGACATTCATCTGCTCGGAGAACCAGCGGGATGCCGGCTTCACCAATAACTGGATGGCACCGGCCGAGATGAAGCAGAAGCTTCGTGGTCTGTTCGCCGGTTCCATGCGCGGCCGCACCATGTACGTCATCCCGTTCGTCATGGGCCACCTTGACGCAGAGGATCCCAAATTCGGCGTCGAGATCACTGACAGCGCCTACGTGGTTGCCTCCATGCGCATCATGGCCAACATCGGCACCGAAGTGCTGGACAAGATCACCGCCACGAACGCGTTCTTCGTTCCCGCACTGCACTCCCTGGGCGCCCCCTTGGCCCCCGGCCAGGCCGACGTCGCATGGCCGTGCAACCCGGACAAGTGGATTGTCCATTTCCCGGAGGAGCGTTCCATCTGGTCGTTCGGCTCCGGCTACGGCGGAAACGCCCTCCTGGGCAAGAAGTGCTACGCTCTGCGCATCGCTTCCGTGATGGCCCGGGACGAGGGCTGGCTTGCCGAGCACATGCTTATCCTCAAGCTCACCTCCCCGGAGAAGAAGTCGTACTACATGTCCGCCGCCTTCCCTTCGGCCTGCGGCAAGACCAACCTCGCCCTGCTTGACCCCACCATCGAGGGCTGGGAGGTCGAGACCCTTGGTGACGACATCACCTGGATGCGGATCGGCAAGGAAGGCGAGCTGCGCGCCACGAACCCGGAGGCCGGCCTGTTCGGCGTCGCCCCCGGCACCGGCTGGGGCACCAACCCCAACGCCATGCGCGCCATCGCCAAGGGCCACAGCATCTTCACCAACGTCGCCCTCACGGACGACGGCGGCGTCTGGTGGGAGGGTATGACCGAGGAAACCCCGGCGCACCTGACCGACTGGCAGGGCAACTCCTGGACGCCGGATTCGGACAAGCCGGCTGCCCACCCGAACTCCCGCTTCTGCACACCGATTTCACAGATCGACATGCTGGCCGAGGAGTACTACAGCCCCGAAGGCGTGGAGCTTTCAGCCATCCTCTTCGGCGGCCGCCGCAAGACCACGGTTCCGCTGGTGACCCAGGCCCGCAGCTGGACCAATGGCATCTTCATGGGTTCCACGCTCTCCTCCGAGACCACGGCGGCCGCCGCCGGGCAGGTCGGCGTGCTTCGCCGCGACCCGATGGCCATGCTGCCGTTCATCGGCTACGACGCAGGCGACTACCTGAAGCACTGGATCAGCGTCTCAGGCAAGGCCAACCCGGAGCGCCTGCCGCACATCTTCCTGGTCAACTGGTTCCGCCGCACCGCCGACGGCGATTTCGCCTGGCCCGGTTTCGGCGACAATGCCCGTGTCCTCAAGTGGGCCATCGAGCGCATCGAAGGCAAGGCTGACGCCATTGAGACCCCGATCGGCTTCGTGCCGGCGGGCCACGCGCTGGACCTCACGGGCCTGGACCTGACCCACGCCCACGTGGAAGACGCCGTCCGCGTCGACCGCGAGGAATGGGACGCAGAGCTTGCCTCCATCGAGGAGTGGTACGCGAAGTTCGGCGACTCCCTGCCGGAGGCCCTGCGCGCCGAGCTGGACGCCCTCAAGGAACGTATGGCGGACCACAGCTAGCCAGCTGGACAAGAACATCACGACGGCGGCGCTGCACCTTCTCAGAAAAGGTGCGGCGCCGCCGTCGTACATTGCGCGAACGGACACTTAGGCCCTTAACCGCGAACGGACACGTAAGCCCCGGGGCTTACGTGTCCGTTCGCTCCTGCTGTTAGGAAGCCAGCCAGATGTCCGGGCCGAAGACTTCGTAGTGGATCTTCGTGGCGGGGATCCCGGCGTTGATGGCCTCGTTGCGGATGTGCTTCATGAACGGCAGCGGACCGCACAGGTACAGCGAGGCGTTGGCCGGCAGGTCGACTTCGCGCAGCGACATGAAGCCCTCCTTGGTTCCGGCGACCGGCCGCTCGAGCCAGAGCTGCAGGTCGGCGCCGTCTAGGCGTTCGACGTCGTCCGTCATCTGGCTGCGCAGGGCCCAGCTGTCCAGGTCGCTTTCCGCGTGCAGGACCAGGACCTGGCGGTCCGAGCCGGAGTCAGCGAGGGAGCGCAGGATGGAGGCGGTGGGTGTGCAGCCAATGCCGGCGGAGGCCAGGACGACGGGCCCGTCGCCTTCCTTGAGGGTGATTTCACCGTAGGGGTTGGAGATCTCGAGGATGTCGCCCACCTGGACGTTGTTGTGCAGGACGGGGGAGACTTCGCCGCCGTCGTCCTTCTTGGTGGTGAACGTCCGGCTCGTGCCGGCCTCGCCGGACAGCGAGTACTGGCGGACCTGGCGCAGTCCGTCCGGGAGCTGGACCTTGACGCTCACGTACTGTCCCGCAAGGGCGGGGGTGATGGGGGTGTCGTCGGCAGGTTCCAGGGTGAACGTCATGGAGCCGGTGCCGGCAGCAGTCTTGGCGGCGACCCGCCACGGGCTCCACATCACGCCGTTGGCCTGTGCGGCGTAGAGGCCCTTTTCGAGCTTGATCAGCGCATCCGCCATGAGCCAGTAGACCTCGGTCCAGGCTTCGGCGATTTCCGGGGTAATGACCTCGGCGAGGTCCTCGGCGATGGCGGCGAAGAGGTGCTCGTAGACCACTTGGTACTGCGGTTCGGTGATGCCGAGGGAGGCGTGGCGGTGGGCGATGCGCGCAAGCACGGTCTCGGGCAGGGTGCCGGGGTTGTTCACCAGGTGGGTGGCGAAAGCGGCGATGCTTCCGGCCAGCGCCTGCTGCTGGTTGCCGTTGCGCTGGTTGGAGCGGCTGAAGAGCCCGTCCAGTAGTTCCGGGTGTGCTGCGAAGAGGCGGGCGTAAAACTTGGGGGTGATTTCACCGATCCGGGAACCGACCAGGGGGAGGGTGGCCTCGATGACGGGGAAGGACTTGTCCGAGAGCATGTTGACTCCTGAGATAGTGGCCCGGGGTCTTCAACCGGACCGATAAAAAATACCGGTATTTCAAATACGAGTATTTATACCTAAGTTCTACACGGTGTAGAAAAGATAACCAAATCGGGACGGGCCTTAGATCCCGGGCCGCAGTCCGATCGCCTGGAAGACCGGCGCCATCTGGCGTGTGCCGGGAAGCGTGGACACCACAATGTCGTCAAGCTCGCGGTAAAAGGCCTCCCTGGCCCGCGCAAGGGCGCCGCGAAGCCGGCATTCGTTGATGAGCGGGCAATCGCCATTGAGCGAATGGCAGTCGGCCGGATCGGTCCGGGTGTTCAGTTGCCGCAGGAGCTGCCCTACGGTGGCCCGGCGTCCGGCCTCGTTGAGCCGCGAGCCGCCGTTTCGACCCCGCTCGACGTCGATCACGCCGAGTTCGCGGAGCCGGGCCATGGCCTTGCTGACATGGTTGTAGGGAGTTCCCACGGCGTCGGCGATGCTCTGGGTGGTGAGGAGGTTGCCGTCCGGTGCGGCCGCCAGGACCATCATGGCGCGCAGGCTCACGTCCGCGAACGCGTTGATTTTCATGTCAGCAACCCATTGGAGGTCTAGTCCACCCAGATGGAGGGCTCGTTGGAATCAGCTGCAAGCTGCCCGAACTCCCATTCATGGGACTCGACATTGGGTTCGTAAGGCAGGACCGCGGCGAAAACGGAACCGTCACGGTGCTCGGCAGCGACGTGGATGGCGTCGGTGTCTTCTTCCAGCAACGTGATGTCGCAGACTACGGCGGCGGCACGGAAGTCGTCCCGGTGCTGCCGGAGCAGCTCGGTGAGGTCACTGATCATCGCGTCGGCATCGAAGCCGTCCTCCGAGCCGTCCTCGCTGTCAGCAGGCGTGACGGCGACGAGGCGCACCTCGCCGTCGTTCTCCACCACCAGCGCGAACGGGAGGAAACCGCCGTTGCGTCCCAGCTGTTCCTGGGCCGCACCGACGCCGGTGCCCAACAGGTTTTCCAGGTCGGTGGCCGTGGCTTCGGGCACCGAATCCCGCCAGGATGTTCCGGAAAGTTCAGTCATGCGGGCCGCCTAGCCGTTGACCAGGGCCAGCACGCGGTCGCGGATGCGTTCCATGGTGGCCCGGTCCGTGGCCTCGGTGTTCAAACGGAGGAACGGCTCAGTGTTGGACGGACGCAGGTTGAACCACCAGCTGCCGTCGCGGGCCGTGAACGTGCTGCCGTCCAGTGTGTCGATCTCGACGTCTTCGCCGGCAAAATCGGCGCGGACCCGCTCCACGGCGCCCGCCTTGTCTTCGATTTCGGAGTTGATTTCCCCGGAGGAGACGTACGGTTCGTACTCGTGGCCGAGCTCGGACAACGGGAGGTCCTGTTCGCCGAGGGCGGCCAGGACATGCATTGCGGCCAGCATGCCGGTGTCTGCATTCCAGAAATCGCGGAAATAGAAGTGCGCTGAGTGCTCGCCGCCGAACACGGCGCCTTCCTCGGCCATCTCGGCCTTGATGAACGAGTGGCCCACGCGCGTGCGCACCGCGCGGCCGCCGTCGTGCGCCACAAGCTCCGGGACGGCCCGTGAGGTCAGCAGGTTGTGGATGATGGTGGGGGTTTCCTCGCCCTGCGCCTTGGCGCGGGCAATCTCCCGGCGGGCCACCATTCCGGTGATGGCCGACGGCGAGACGGGGTTGCCCTTCTCGTCGATGACGAAGCAGCGGTCGGCGTCGCCGTCGAACGCTAGCCCGATGTCCGCGCCGTGTTCCACAACGGCCGCCTGCAGGTCAAGCAGGTTTTCCGGCTCGAGGGGATTGGCAGGGTGGTTCGGGAAGGAACCGTCGAGCTCGAAGTAGAGGGGAATGATGTCGAACGGCAGCTTGGGCAGGAGCGCATCGCCGAGTACCGCAGGGGTGGTCAGGCCGGCCATGCCGTTGCCGGCGTCGACAACCACCTTCAGGGGGCGGGATCCCCGGAGGTCAACAAGTTTGCGGAGATATTCGGAGTAGTCCTTCAGGACGTCGTGGACTCCGATGAGGCCGCGCTTGGCAGCGGCCGGGATGGATCCCGCGTGGAGGTACTCCTCCGCGCGGGCCTGGATATCCTTCAGGCCTGACTCCGAGGAGATGGGCTGGGCGCCGGCCTTGGACATCTTGATGCCGTTGTACTCGGCCGGATTGTGGCTGGCGGTGAACGTGGCACCTGCCGCGTTGAGCGCACCGCAGGCGTAGTAGAGCTCATCGGTGGAAATGAGGTCCAGCAACTGGACGTTGGCTCCGCGGGTGGCGGCACCGTTGGCGAATGCCTTGCTGAACTCCGGGGAGGAGGGGCGCATGTCGCCGCCCACCAGGACAGTCTGGCCCTCGAGCTTCAGGACGTCCACGAATGCGGCGCCCACGGCTTCGACGATTTCGGCGGTAATGGACTCGCCCACAATGCCACGCACGTCGTAGGCCTTGAACGATGCCGAAAGGTCAAAAGTCTTTGTCTGGTCGCTAGTCACGCGTTCCATCTTACGTGGAAGCGCCAAGCGGCTGTGGAGGAGTGGTTGCGTTACGTGGACGCGCCGGGCAGCGTGCCGTCAAGGAGGTGCCGGCTGCGCGGACGGGGACGCGGTGTGCGGCTGTCCACATGGCCGGTCACCTGGCTTCGCGGCTGTCGGAGGGTGCTGGGATACTGAATCAATGGCCAATAACCAGAATGCTGCTGTCCTTTCCGCTTCCGCTGACCTCCCCGCGGGTGGAACGGAGACCCGTGACCAGGCCCTGGAAGTGCTGCGGGGGCTGGTGGGGCATCCCGAAGCCAGCTTCCATGACGGCCAGTTCGAGGCCATTGAGGCACTGGTCGACGGCGGCCGCCGCGCCCTGGTGGTCCAGCGGACAGGCTGGGGGAAGTCGGCTGTTTATTTTGTGGCATCCCTGCTGCTCCGGCGCCGCGGTGCGGGCCCCACCCTCATCGTGTCGCCGCTGCTGGCGCTGATGCGGGACCAGGTGGCGGCAGCGGCCAGGGCAGGAGTCCGCGCTGTTGCCATCAACTCCGCCAACCAGCTCGAATGGGACACTGTCCGTGAGCAACTGGCCGCGGACGAGGTGGACGTGCTGCTCGTGTCCCCTGAGCGGCTCACCAATCCGTCCTTCCGGGAGAACCAGCTTCCTGAGCTGATCCGCCGCACCGGTCTCCTGGTGATTGACGAGGCACACTGCATCTCCGACTGGGGCCATGACTTCCGCCCGGACTACCGGCGCATCGCGGACCTCATCACCCAGCTGCCCGACACCGTGCCGGTGCTGGCCACCACTGCAACCGCCAACTCCCGGGTGGTCCACGACATCGAGGAGCAGCTGGGCGACGGCGTGCTCACCATCCGCGGAGCCCTGGGCCGTGAATCGCTCCGGCTCGGCGTGCTGCGCCTGCAGGACTCCCGCGACCGGCTGGGCTGGCTCCTGACCCATCTGGCGGACCTGCCCGGCAGCGGCATCATCTATACCCTTACGGTGTCCGCGGCCGAGGACACGGCGCGGCTGCTCGCCGAAGCGGGCCATGAGGTCCTCGCCTACACGGGCCGGACTGATCCCGCGGACCGGGAACGGGCGGAACAGTTACTCAAGGACAACCAGGTCAAGGCGCTGGTGGCCACCTCGGCCCTGGGCATGGGCTTCGACAAACCGGACCTGGGCTTTGTAGTGCACCTCGGGGCTCCGTCGTCGCCGGTGGCGTACTACCAGCAGGTGGGCCGTGCCGGGCGTGGGGCGGCGAACGCGGACGTCCTGCTGCTGCCCGGGTCCGAGGACCGCGACATCTGGCAGTACTTTGCCACGGCGTCCATGCCCTCGGAGGAAAAGGCTGCGGCAGTCCTGACCGCTCTGGCCGAGGCCGGGGCCGCCGTGTCCACCGTGGCCCTCGAAGCCCGCGTGGACCTGCGCCGCACACCGCTGGAACTGCTGCTCAAGGTCCTGTCCGTGGACGGTGCCGTGGAGCGGGTGGGCGGCGGCTGGCGCTCCACCGGCCAGCCCTGGACCTACGACGCAGAGCGGTACAGCCGCATTGCCGAGGCCCGCGTGGACGAGCAGGATTCCATGGTGATCTACCAGGACACGGCAGGGTGCCGGATGGAGTACATCACCTCGGTCCTGGACGATGAAACAGCCCGTGCCTGCGGCCGCTGCGACAACTGCGCCGGGCGCTGGTTCCCGGCAGACATCTCGGCTTCGGCCACGGAAGCCGCCGGGCAGACGCTCAGCCGCGCCGGCGTGGCACTGGAACCGCGGCTGCAGTGGCCCAGCGGCATGGACAGGCTCGGCGTGACCGTCAAGGGCAAGATCAAGCCGGATGAAAGCCTCGCCGAAGGAAGGGCGCTGGCCCGTCTGACGGACCTCGGCTGGGGCGGGGCCCTGCGGGAAATCTTCGCCTCCGGTGCGGCGGACCGTGAGGTGGACCCCGCCATGCTCCAGGCCTGCGTGCAGGTGCTCCGGGAATGGGGCACCGGTAACGGACGCGACGCCGGCTGGAGCGGGGCAGGGCGGCCCGCAGCCATCGTTAGTATCCCGTCGCGCAGCAAACCCGCCCTGGTCGACTCCCTGGCGCGCGGTATTTCCGGCATTGGCCGCATACCGTACCTGGGCCAGCTGCAACTGGAACACGGCGGACCCACCGGCGGCCGCGGAGGCAACAGCGCCTACCGGCTGGCCGGCGTCTGGGACCGCCTCGTTGTAGGACCCGAGCTGGAGGCGGCCCTGTCCGGCATCCAGGGGCAGAGCGTCATGCTGGTGGACGATCTCACCGACAGCCGCTGGACGGTCACAGTTGCCGGCCGGGCCCTGCGCCGTGCCGGGGCGGGAGCCGTCCTTCCCCTCGTGCTGGGACAGGCCGGATAGGGGCACCGGCTGCTCCGCGTAAGGGGCGGACTTATTCTGGCACCGCACCTGGCACGCCTATAGGATCGGCGAATGAGTCCAGGCCAGGAGCCATGAGCGAACCCCAGAGCAGCGCCGCTTTGACGGTACGCCAGGAATGGCAGCCCCGGCTGGCCCTGCTGGTGGCTGCGACCTTCTTTATGGAATTCCTGGATGGCACCGTGCTGACCACGGCCATCCCCAGCATCGCGGGAGATTTCGCCGTGGCCCCGGCGGACGTCAACATCACCATGACGGCCTACCTCATGACGGTGGCCATGGGTATTCCGGTCAGCGGCTGGCTTGCGGAGCGCGTGGGTGCCCGCCGCGTCTTTTGCGCCGCCATCGCCGTGTTCACCATTGCTTCGCTGTTGTGCGCCCTGAGCCAGGACCTGACCATGCTCACGGTCAGCCGCGTCCTGCAGGGCGCCGGCGGCGCGATGATGGTGCCGGTGGGGACCCTGGTAGTGCTTCGCAGGACACCCAAGGAAGACCTGCTCCGGGCCACGGCCTATCTTGTGTGGCCAGGACTTCTGGCGCCGGTCCTCGCGCCGCTGGTGGGCGGAGCGCTGACCACGTTCCTGTCGTGGCACTGGATCTTCCTGATCAACGTTCCGTTGGGCCTGGCCGCGTTCATAGCAGCCCTCCGCCTTGTTCCCGAGGGTGCCGGGGACCAGTCACGGCGCCTTGACTGGGTGGGGCTGCTGCTGACAACGGCCGGCGTGGGCGCCCTGGTGGTAGGGCTCGAACTTGCCACGGCTCACCCCTCCGGACCCTTCGGGGCAATCAGCGTGGCCGCCGGCTTCGCATCCATCGCCGCTGCGGTTCTGTGGCTGCGGCGCACCAGCAACCCGCTCTTCCAGTTGAACGTTTTTGGCACCCGGACGTTCCGTGCCACCTCCACCGGCGGGTTCGCGTACCGCCTGACCATCAGTGCGGTTCCGTTCCTGCTGCCGCTGATGTTCCAGGACGGTTTTGGCTGGGATCCGCTCCATGCCGGCGCCATGGTGGCGGCGGTCTTCATCGGCAACATCGGCATCAAACCGGCAACCACCCCGCTGATCCGCAGGTTCGGGTTCAAACCTGTCCTCGTCTTCGCCTCGCTCGCATCGGCTGCCACTTTTGCCCTGTGCTCCCTGCTCGATGCCGGAACCCCGGAACCGCTGATCTTTGCCCTGCTGGTGTGCAGCGGAGCGTTCCGATCCATCGGATTCTCGGCCTACGCTTCGATCCAATACGCCGACATCGCCCCGGGACAACTGCCGTCCGCCAACGCGATTTCGGCTACCCTCGTCCAACTGGCGGCCGGTGCGGGCATCGCCGTCGGCGCGCTGTTCCTCCGGCTCTTCGCCGCCCCCGGCGCTTTCGGCGCCGACCCCGTTGCGCCCTACCGAGGGGCATTCCTGGCCATCACAGTGCTGATGCTGCTCAGCACCGCTGACAGCCTGGCACTGCACCGGCAGGCGGGCGCCGAAGTCAGCCGCGGGCGTTCGGCGGCGCCGAAAGCCGCCAACCCCTAGTGACCCCGTCGCCGGGCATCCCGTCGCAGGGACCCCGGCTCCGGGCGCCCAGGCCCAGGACCCCGGCAGCGCCCCGGGACCCCGGGCGCTCCTAAGACTCCAGCACCGCCATGGCGGCGTTGTGCCCGCCAATGGCGCTCACCGCCCCGCCGCGCCGCGCTCCGGAGCCGCACAGCAGGATCCGGTCATCGTCGGTGGCCACACCCCAGCGCCGGGCGGGAGTGTCCAGCGGGTCATCGTCTTCCGCGAAGGGCCAGTCGAGTCCGCCGTGGAAGATGTTGCCGCGGGGCATACCCACGGCACGCTGGATATCCAGCGTGGTCTTGGTTTCGATGCACGGGGTTTCGTCGGCACCGGTCAGCAGCAGGTCCTCGATCGGCTCCGCCAGCACCGAGTTGAGGGACTTCACGACGGCGGCCTGAAGCCGTGCCCGCATCGCGTCGTTGTTCTCCGCAGTGATGAGCCTGTCCGGCACATGCAGTCCGAAGACCGTCAGGGTGTGGGCGCCGGAAGCCTGCAGTTCCGGAGAGAGGATGCTGGGATCGGTCAATGAATGGCAGTAGATTTCGCAGGGCAGCGGGTCCGGGACCATTCCCTGCTCGGCCGCCAGGTAGGCGTCGTCCAGCTGTGTCCAGGTCTCATTGATGTGGAAAGTGCCGCCGAAGGCCGCCTCCGGGCTGACGCTGCGGTCCAGTAGCCGCGGCAGGCGTTTGAGCAGGATGTTCACCTTGACCTGCGAGCCCTCGCGCCGGTGGTTGGGGTTCGCAGGACCCCCGGCGCCGCCGTTCCGCAGGCTGTGCAGCACCGCGGGAGCGACGTTGGACAGCACCCACTCAGCAGATGCTGAGCGTTCCCGGCCCTCGTGGCGGTAGCCCACCGAGCCGCCGGGCCGGATGCTGGTGACCTCGGCGGACGTCACGATGGTGGCGCCGGCCTCGCGGGCTGCCCGCTCGAGTTCGCCGGAAACGGCCCCCATGCCGCCGATGGGGACATCCCAGTCGCCGGTTCCGCCGCCCAGGAGGTGGTACAGGAAGCAGATGTTCTGCTGCAGGTCCGCGCTGCCGGCCCGGGCAAACGTGCCGATCAGGGCATCCGTCAGCACCACGCCGCGCACCAGGTCGCTGTGCACCCTGCGGGTGATGGCTTCGCCAACGGGCCGTTCCACCACCGATTCCCACGCGTCTCCGGCCCCGGCGGCCTCAGCGAGTTGCCGGGCAGCCGAACGGGTGGGCAGTGGCGACGTCATCGTGGGCCATAGCGCACCGGTGAGCTTTCGGCACTCCGCATAGAAACGTTCAAAAGCCGCGGCGTCGCTGGCCGCGGCGCCCACTGAAGCAAATGACGCCGCCGTGGCGGCCGCGTCTCCGTTGTCGATCAGGAGGCCGCGGCCGGGGTTGGCCGGGTCCGGTGTGTAGGAGGAGTAGCGGCGTCGGGCCAGCCTGATGCGCAGCCCCAGGTCATCAATGATCTCCTGCGGCAGCAGGCTCACCAGGTAGGAATACCGCGAAAGCCGCGCCTCGACGCCGTCGAACGCCTGGGCGGATACGGCCGCGCCGCCGGCGTGGTCAAGCTTTTCCAGCAGCAGGACGTCACGTCCGGCCCGGGCCAGATAGGCGGCCGCCGCCAGCCCGTTGTGTCCGCCACCGACAATGACCGCGTCATAGCTGCTGCTGTTCGCCATGGGCCCATCCTGCCACCCCGAAACGCGCCGGGAACGCAAAAGGCCCCGGTCCAAGGGACCGGGGCCAAACGCGGAGACGGGGGGATTTGAACCCCCGGTGGAGTTGTGCCCCACACTTCATTAGCAGTGAAGCCCATTCGGCCGCTCTGGCACGTCTCCAATTGCTATTCCTAGCCCACCAAGGATACGCAGAACCGGCCATTCAGTGCAAAACGGACGCAAACCTGAGGATAGGCTCGCTGAACAGGGCAGGCAGGGGGGCCGCCGCCGGCGAATGCGGCCGAGCTAGCTGCCGGACCGGCCGGCCAGGGAACGCCACAGGAAATGCTGGCTGCGGCTCTGCAAAGCGGCCGCCTGCCGGTTGTCGGAAGCGCCGGCGTGGCCGCCTTCCAGGGCCTCGTGGAACCAGACGTTGGGGATGCCCATGGCCTGCATCCGCGCCGCCATCTTGCGTGCCTGCACGGGACCCACCCGGTCATCGGAGGTTGCAGTCCAGATGAAAGTTTCGGGATAGTCCACGCCGTCGCGGAGGAGGTGGTAGGGCGAGAAAGTCCGGATGAACTCCCAGTCCCCGGCCACGTCCGGGTCCCCGTATTCGGCGATCCAGGAGTGGCCTGCGGACAACTTGGTGTAGCGGCGCATGTCCAGCAGCGGCACGCCGCAGGACACGGCACCGAACAGTTCCGGGTACCGGGTCAACATGTTGCCCACCAGAAGCCCGCCGTTGGAACCGCCCACACAGCCGAGGCGTTCCCTGGAAGTGACTCCCCGGGAGATCAGGTCCCGGGCCACGGCCGCGAAGTCCTCGAAGGCGCGGTGGCGGTTTTCCTGCAACGCGGCCCGGTGCCAGGAGGGGCCGTATTCGCCGCCGCCGCGGATGTTGGCCACCACATACACTCCGCCGCGGGTGTGCGTCGGACCGGCTCCGCTTTCAGCGTCGCCCTGGCCAGCGTCCGGCGCATCCGGTGCGTCCGTCCTGCGTTCCAGCCACGCCCGGCCGATCGTGCCGCTGTAAGCGGGAGTGCGGGAAACTTCGAAGCCGCCGTAGCCGGAGAGCTGGGTGGGGTTCTGGCCGTCGAGCACCAGGTTCTTGGATGCCACCTGGAAGTACGGGACCCGGGTACCGTCTTCCGACACCGCGAAGTGCTGCTGGACCTCGTACGCCGCCTCGTCAAAGTAGGACGGCGAGGTGCGGACCACCTCGTGGGTGCTCACCACGTCCCCGTCGCCGCTGCGGCGCAGGGTTCCGCGTGTGAGCGTGCTCGGCGTGGTGAAGCCGGTGGCAACGAGCCAGAAGTCGTTCCCCGCGCCGGGCGCCTCGCCTTCCGGCACAGCCACATTGCCGCCGGTACCGTCGTCGTCATGCTCCTCGTCAACCTCGACGCTGTCGTCCTCGTCGTCAACGGCGAAGGCGTTGACATCGTGCAGCGGCGGGCACGCGTCCAGGAGACTGGATGCCCAGGCGGATTCAGTCCCGGGCCGCTCCGGATCGAGAACGCGGATCTCCGAGGACACGTCCCGCAGGAGGTTCAGGAGTAGGAAATTCCGGGTCCAGCTCCAGGACTGCAGCGACGTGTGCGCATCCGGGGTGAAGAGGACGACGAGTTCCCGGTTGCCGGCAAGGTAGTCCTCGAACTTCGCGGCGAGCAGCGAGCCGGCGGGGAACGTCGTGCCGTCGACGGCCCAGTCGCCCTGCGGCCGGAAAAGCAGCCACTCGCGGTGCACGCTCAGGTTCACGTCGGTGGGGGCGTCGATCACAACCCACTGCCCGTCGTGCAGCACGGACGTGCTCTTGTTGAAGAAGCTGATCCAGTCCATCGCGAAGGTCCGCTCGTACCCCGGAGTGGAGTCATGGGCCACCAGGGCCATCATGTGGTCTTCGGGGATGTCGAAGATCCTCTCGGCCGCCGGAAGCGACCCGCCGCGGGCCAGCTTCACGGCGGTGCGCGCGTAGGACGAGGAGGTCTTCGGCATGCCTTCCGCGGTGGTGGACACCAGCAGCGTGTCCCGGTCCAGCCAGGACGCATTACCCTTCGCTGTGGGCAGGTCGAACCCTCCGGACGCAGGGTCCACAAACGTCCGGGTCTCGACGTCGAACTCCCGGTAGCGGTTGGCGTCCCCGCCGTCGGGGGAGAGGGCCAGCAGAGCCAGCCGGTGCGGTTCGCCGGGAGCAGGACGGAGGAAGTTGGCGCCGTGGAAAACCCACTCCTCGCCTTCGGCGGCGGCCAGCGCGTCGACGTCCAGGAGGACGTCCCATGCAGGCTCACCGCTTTTGTAGCTCTCCCAGGACGTCCGGCGCCACAGCCCCTTGGGGTTCTGCCCGTCACGCCAGAAGTTGTAGTACCAGTCGCCGTGCTTGCCCACCATGGCGATCTTGTCCGTAGAGTCCAGCACCTCCAGGATGCGGCTTTCGAGCCTCGCGTAGTCGGCGTCTTCGAGCAGGTCCTCGGTGCGGGCGTTTTGTTCGCGGACCCAGGCCAGCGGTGCCTCGCCGTAGATCTCCTCGAGCCAGATGTTTTCGTCGGTCGGTTCGGGCGCTTTCCCGGCGGCGGAAGGGGCGCCGGAGGCGGGCGGGTGATCAGCTGCTGTGGTGGTCATGCGCCCTACGAAACAGCATCGGCGCGCAGCTAGCAAGTCACATGCGGATACTCTGGAGGGCGTGGGCACATCGCAAAACATCCGGACGGTACTAATAGGGGCCGGACCCCGCGGCACGAGTGTCCTGGAGCGCCTCCTCGCCAACTGGCGGCTGAGGAACCCCTCCGCTTCCGGGCCCGGCGTTGCGGGCCTTCACATTGACGTCGTGGATCCCTATCCGGCGGGGCCGGGCCACGTGTGGCAGCCCGGCCAGTCCCGGCTGTACCTGATGAACACCCAGTCGTTCTATCCCACGGTCATTCCCGAAGACCCTGAACTGGCTGCGCCGGTGGCCGGCTGCACCTTCGACCAGTGGCGGGACGCCCGGCAGGACAGTCCGGACGCGTCGCTGACGGAGGACGAGCAGGCAGAACTTTCCGCCCTTGGGTCCCGGGATTTCCCGAGCCGCGCGCTGTACGGCCGTTACCTCAGCGCCACGTTGGACGAGCTGCTCGCGCACCTTCCGGAGGGCGTCACCGTGCAGTTCCACCGCACCACCGCCACGTCCGTCCGGCCGGCAGGGAACAGAATGTTCGACGTCGAACTCGGCGACGGCGGGCCGCTTACCGCCGGTTCCGTGGTGCTGGCCCTGGGGCACCTGGAGTCCCGGCTCAACGCCGAACAGCGCGAACTGCAGGCCGGCGCCGGCCAGCTGGGACTCCTTTACCTGCCGCCGGCGGTGCCTGCCGACGTCGACTGGTCCGTGGTGCCGGCCGGCCAGCCGGTGCTGGTCCGCGGCATGGGCCTGAATTTTTTCGACGTCATGGGCCAGCTGACCGAAGGCCGCGGCGGGAAGTTCGTGGCAACGGCGGGCGACGGCTCTGCGGTTCCCGGGCAGGGGAGGGCCGGGCTGGAATACATTCCGTCCGGTGACGAGCCGCTGATTGTTGCGGCGTCCCGGCGCGGGACCCCCTACCGTGCCAAGGCCAATCTGGCGGCCTACTACCCGTCCGGTGTGACGCTGCGGTACTGCACCGAAGCCGCCGTTGGGCGGTTCGCCGCAGCCGGAATCACCCCCGGCTTCGACCACGACCTCTGGCCCCTCCTGCAGCGCGACGCGCTCTGGGCCTATTACGCCACCCTGGTCCGGACCCGTCCGGACGCCGTCACGGAGCCCGACGCGTTCCTGGCCCTGCTCCAGGAGGTGATGCGTCCCCACGCCCACAGCGTTTCCCACTGGGAAGCCGAAGCGGACGCCCTGGTCGCCAAGCACGTGGCGCCGGACCAGCGACTGAACCTGCCGGGCCTGGCGGCGCCCCTCGCCGGCCGCAGCTTCGCCTCGCAGGCGGAGGTGGATGCCGCCGTCGTCGAATACCTGCTCGATGACGCCCGACGCTCGGCGCTGGGGGAGGACGACCCCGTGAAGATGGCCATCGGGGCGCTGCACCACGGCAGGGCGGTGCTGAAAACGGCAGTGGCCGACGGCGGCATCACCGACGAGTCCTGGGTCGCCGGACTGCGGGGCTGGTTTGAGTCGTTCGTCGAGGGGCTGGCCAGCGGGCCTCCGGCCATCCGGGCGGAGCAGCTCGCAGCGCTCGCCCGGGCCGGTGTGGTGAGTTTTGTGGGACCCGACCCAAAATTTTCGCTGGACCGCGCCGCCGGTGCGTTCAGTGCTGCCTCGCCGTGGGTCAAGGACGGAAAGCTCCGCGCCCGTGCCATGATCGAGGCCCTTGCTCCCGCCAACAGGGTTTCAGTCAACGTGTCGCCGGTGCTGGAGCAGCTCCTGGCCGACGGCCTGGTGCGTCCACGGCTGATGATGACGGCTGAGGGGGCTCCGGTGGAGACTTCGGGCCTGGACGTCAGCCCCCACCCTTACCGGCCGGTGGGCGCCAACGGATCCGTCACCGAAGGGCTGTATGTCCTGGGCCTGCAGCTGTCCGCAGCGCAGTGGGGCACGGCCATCGCCGCGGAGGCGCGGCCGCAGAACGGGCCGGTGTATCGCAGCGGCCAGCGGACCCTCCGCGACGCCGACGAAATAGCGCGCCACATCCTCGACCACTGACCCCGGCCCACCCCGTACGCTCTCTCAGTTCCTGCCGCTGAATTCCCGACGCTCTCTCAGTTCCTGCCGCTGAATTTCCAACGCTCTCTCACTTTCTTCAACGCAGTGAGAGAGCGTCGCAGGGGGACCGGCAGGATGTGAGAGAGCGTCGCAGGGGGAGCGGCAGGATGTGAGAGAGCGTCACAGCCAAAACGAAACGTGCCCCGCGTCCGGGGCCGGGAATCCGAGGGGTTCCCGGCCCCGGAGCGGGGCACGTTCATTTACTGAAAGGCGGGGAAACTAGCCTTTCAGGCACTTCTGGTACTGGATCCAGGCCAGGCCGTACTTGATCCAGCCTGCAAAGTCGTACCACTTGGTGGGCGGTACAGGTGCTGTGCAGACCGGCGGCACCGGGCCGCTGTCGGCAATCTGAACTGCGGCCTTGACCACGGTCCCGGACTCGGCAGCGGTGAGCACCAGGGTGCCGGTGCCGGCAGCCGCGCCGGCCGGGACTTTCACGTCCACTGCCGCGGCTCCGCCGGACACCGGGACGGTGCCGAGCTGGGTAACCGTGCCCGCAGGGTCCGTGAAAGAGGCCGCCAGCGAGGTGTTCACCGGGCTGCCCAGGGAGGTGAGGTCCAGCTTGGAAACCGCCAGCGTGATGGAGTCCCCGCCCTTGACCTCGGCGGCCGTGGTGTTCACGACAGCCACGGTGCGGCGGGCAAAGTCCGGCGATACCGGGTTGTGTTCCTGCAGGTACTTGATCCAGGCATCCCGGTCCACAAGGCCCGAGTCCTTGGTGCCGGTACCTTCCTTGAAGATCCGGAAGTTGTCGCCGCCGGTTGCCAGGAAGCTGAACGTGCCGATCCGGTAGGACTTGGCCGGCTCGATGAGTGAGCCGTTGACCCGGATGGACGTAATGCGGTCCCCTGCGGCGCGTCCGGCGTCGTAGGTGTAGTTGACGTTCTTGGACAACCCCAGCTGCTGGTAGGCGCGGCTCGGGACTGTGCCGTCCGGGTTGGTCTGCCACTGCTGTTCCAGGAGCGTCTTGAACTGTGCCCCGGTCAGGGACGTGGTCCAGAGGTTGTTCACGAACGGGAGTACGGCGTTCGCCTCCGCGTAGGTGATGGTCCCGTCCGGCGCGTAATACAGCTCGTTGCGCAGTCCGCCGGGGTTCACGACGCCGATTTCGGCGGTGCCGAGGTCCGGTGCCTTGAGGGCGTCCACGAGTGAATCGGCCACGAGGTTGCCAAGGGTGGATTCGTTCGCGCGGTCATCACGGGACGCCGGACTGGTTGCCGTGGCGGGCGTGAAGGCGGTGGTTATATCGGCAGTGACCTTTCCGACCGGCTGGTTGCCGATCACCGCGGCGTCTGCCAACGCCTTGTCGACAACCGTCTTGACTGCCGCCACCCGCGGGTACCTGGCCACGAGGTCAGCGGCCGTCTCGGTGGTGGTGGGAACGGTGCGCTTGACGTTGCCGGCCTTGTAGCCGGATACCTGCATGGTGGCAGTGTCGACTGTCAGCTGGATCTGGCCGATGAACTCGCCGTAACTGCCGGTCTGCACGATGGGGCGTGTTTTGCCGGTCGGCTGTCCGTTGGCATCGAGCACCGGAGCGTCCCAGGCGTACTGCTTGTGGGTGTGACCGGTGAAGATGGCGTCCACCTCGGGAGAGGTTTCGTTGACCAGCCTGGCGAAAGGACCGCCGGCAGCGACTTCCTGCTCCAAAGTGGAGCCGTCCGGGGTGCCGGATCCGGCGCCGTCGTGATCTTCCACGATGATGACGTCGGCGAGCTTTTCGGCGGTGATCTTCGCGGCAACGCGGTTGATCGCGTCCACCGGATCGCCGAATTCAAGGTCGGTGATGCCTGCCGGGGTGACCAGCGACGGCACTTCCTGGGTGACAGTGCCGATCACCGCAACCTTGACGCCGTTCAACTCCAGCACCGTGTATTCAGGCAGGGCCGGCTCGGTGGTGCCCTTCTTGTACACGTTGGCACCGAGGTACGGGAAACTGGCATTCGTCCCGCCGGCGATGACGCGGTCGCGGAGGTCCGCCCAGCCGCCGTCGAACTCGTGGTTGCCCACGGCGGACGTGCGCAGTTCCAGGGAGTTCAGCACGTCGATGGTGGGCTGGTCCTTGGCGACGGCGGACGCGAACAACGAGGCCCCGATGTTGTCGCCTGCAGACAGGAAGGCCGTGGCGCCGGGGGCGGCCGCCTCCCGGAGCTTTTCGATGGTGGCGGCGAACAGGACCGTGTTGGAGTCGATGCGGCCGTGGAAATCGTTGATGCCCAGGAAGTTCAGGTCAACGCTCGGCGGCAGGACAGGTACGGCCGGCAGATCAAGGCCCACCACCACGGGATCGTGGTCGCTGGCCCGGAACTGATCCGGCGCATAGTAGTTGGTCACGTTGCTGTTATACCGGCTGTACTCCAGCGCCACGGACTCCACGGAGTTGATGTTCCAGATGTCGGCACCGGTGACCACCGAGTCCGCACCCGGCGTGGCGAGGACGTGGTCCAGGGAACCCACCAGGCCGCCGAACAGGTAGGAGTGCTTGGCTGACCCGTCGGCATTCCGGGCTTTTTCGTCCTGGTTGATGTAGCCGGCGGCCGTGAGGACGTTGATGGGGTCTTCCTTGGCGTAGGCGTTGAAGTCGCCCATCAGGAAGACCTTGTCCGTGCCCTTTGAGGCCTGGAGGTCGTTCGAGAATGCGAGGAGCGACTTGGCCTGCTCGGTGCGGGCAAGGTTCGAGGCGCCCTGGCCCTTGTCGGTGTCTTCAGGAGTTGCGGCCGAGCCCTTGGACTTGAAGTGGTTGGCGATGGCGATGAACTTCTTGTCATCGGACGCGCCAACCGGCTTGAACACCTGGGCGAGCGGCTTGCGGGCACTGGCGAAAGCCACGGTGTCGTTGTGGATGACGGATTCGCCCACCGGTTCCGCAGCTGCCTTCTTGTAGATGAACGCTGTGCGGATCATGTCCTCGTCAGCCAGCGGCGGAGCGTTGGCGGGCGTGCGGACGTAGTCCCAGATTCCCGGGGTGGGAATGTTCAGGGCTTCCACCAGCTTGGCCAGGGCATCGTCGCGGTCCTTGCCGAACTGAGCCGAATTCTCAACCTCCATCAGGGAGACGACGTCGGCGCCGGACTTGCCGATGGCCGCCACGATCTTGTCCTGCTGGCGCTTGAGGTTCTCGGCGTTGGCTGCACCGCGGGCGTCGCAGCCGCCGCGGACGGTGATGGGGTTGCCGTCGCGGTCGGTGTAGAAGGTGCAGCCGGCCAGCATGTCACCGGTGGTGGGGAAGTAGTTGAGCACGTTGAAGGAGGCAATCTTCAGGGTGCCTCCGACGGCGGCGGGTGCTTCGGCACGGGTTGCGCCGAAGGTTGCGGGCTGGATGATGCTGGCGTTTTCCGGCGTCAGGTGGGTCAGCGGCTGGAACTTCCAGGAGTTGTTGGCGTAGCTGAGCACCACGTCGGTCTGGAACGTCACGGGGGAGCCGACGCGGACGGGCTCCGCGGCGGTCAGGTACGGCAGGACCTGGGCCTTGGTGGTGGCATCTTTCAGGAAATTGGTAGTGGCACCGTCGTCGAGCTTGATGCCGCGGGCGGCGTTGGCCGCCACGGTTGCCGTGTATTCGGCAGAGCCGTAAGGGGCGACGGCGGTGGGCTGCTCGAGCGGGGTCGTCCCGCCGGCAAGGCCGATTTCGCCGTACTGGTTCAGGGAGTAGTTGTCGGTGACCGTCACAGGTCCCTGCGGTGTCAGCAGCATGCCTTCGAGGGACTCGCGGAAGGCTTCGTCCGCCGGGAGGGCGAAGCCGGTGGACTTCACTTCCGGGGCGGCCTCGTTGAGCTTCTTCAGGCCGGCAGCATCCGCCACGTTCACCTGGGTCATCCCGTAGAACTCGGCAACGGCCCCGGTGATTTCGACGTAGTCACCGATCGCGACGGAGCCTACCGTTGCGGGCGAGTAGACGAAGATGGCGTCCGACGCCGTGTGGTTGGCCGGCGTCAGGTCGCCGCCGGTTCCGGGGGTCTGGAGGTAGAAGCCGGCGAAGCCGCCGGTGGGGTACGCCGCGGTGACCTTGCCTCGGGTGGTGACGGAGGTGCCGACGAACTGGCTGGCCGTGCCGGATCCCTGGATTTCGGCGATTGTCCTGGTGGCGGGTGCCGTCGGGGGATCCACGGGATCGGGATCCACCGGATCCGCGCTGCCACCGGCGGGTGTCGGGGTAATGGCGGCGTTAAGCGTGAAATCGGCGGAGTTGTTGTTGCTGTCCAGGCCGCCGCTGCGGTTCAGGCTCTTGACGTCGGTGTTGCTTCCCGGGGCCGCAGCGGCCTTGGTCTCGAATGTGTTGGATGTCCCGTAGCCCAGCAGGTCCGCAACGTTGGCAGGCTCGATTACCGAGCCGGTGGCCAGCGGGTTCAGGGTTGTGGACTGCTTGGCCAGGACGATCGTGCCGCCCGCGCCTGCCGGGTTGAAGCCTGTGGCGGTCACATCGGCGGCGGGCAGATCCAGTCCGACGGTGCCGTTGCTGCCGCCCTTGAGCAGGTAGTACCCCTTGGCCGGGATGGTGCCGGCGAGGGGAGCCGTGGCGGACGGTGCGGTGGTGCCCCCGGAGGCGCGGTACTGCAGGGACCAGCCGTCCAGGGTTACCGGCGTGTCAGACGTGTTGTACAGCTCTACGAACTTGTTCTTGTAGGCTGCTCCCGCGCTTCCGCCGCTGAGGTAAGCCTCGTTGATGACGACGGGAGAGGTGCCTGCAGCGGCCGGTGAGACCTCCACTGCAAACGCCGGGACGGAAGCCAGGGGAGCTGCGATGAGCCCCGCTGACAACGCCGTGCCCAGCGCAATTTTCCATGGTGTGCGTTTCATCCGCTCTAACTCTCATTAGGGTGCCCCGGGTAAGGGCTCGGTGGAATGTGTCCGGCTTTGTGGCGCGGACGAAGGGCCCGGACTTTACTCCTGGTCAAGTAGTTTCCGGCACAGCAAAACAGGGTCGAATGAACGTGCGGTTGATTCAGCGTGCATTCTGCGAGACGTCCCCCAGCGAAACGTTCGCTGCCGGCCACGGGGCGGCATGGGCCCGGTTCCGGCAACAGTGTTTTTGGTTTTGTGCGCATGCCGGCCCACCCCATGTGCCGGACATGCCAAAAGAATACCGGCCAGTAGCTCCGGTGGAAGCCGCTGGCCGGTATTTTTTATATCAATTTACTTAAATGAAATCCCGGGGACTTTTCAGGCCCCGGTGGTATCTCCTGATTCGGCCGGATTGCCGGCTCCCTGCCCGGTGTCAGCCACGATCTTGAACATCGCCCCGGTGGGGTCGGCAAGGGTTGCCAGCCGGCCGAACGGGGTGTCGTCCGGCCCGTCGATCAACTGTGCGCCGAGGCTGACGGCTTTTTCGATCGAGGCGTCGGCGTCCTCCACGGCGAAGTAGACCTGCCAGTTGGACGGAACTTCGGCCGGTAGGTACGCGGAGGCGTCCATGATGCCCGCCTTCGCCGCTTCTCCCGCCCCAAGGGTGGTGTACCGGAACTCGGGAGTGTCGCTCATGACGTCGGTGTCCCAGCCGAAGACGTCCTCGTAGAACTTGACGGCGGCTGGATAGTCCTTGGCGTGAAGCTCGTGCCACGCCGGTGTGCCGGGCTCGGCCACGAGCTGGTAGCCCGTCATTTCGCGCGGCTGCCAGACGCCGATGGCCGCGCCGGTGGCATCGCCGAAGATTGCCATGACCCCCTGTTCCGGCACATCCATCGGGGGCATGAAGACTTGGCCGCCGTGCTCGGTGACGGCGGCAGCCGTGGCGGCGGCGTCGTCGGAACGCAGGTAGGTGGACCAGGCGTCAGGCATCCCGGCCTGGCTTTCGTCCTTCTGCATGATGCCGGCCACCGACTTGCCGTTCTTTGTGGCGGTGATGTAACCGCCGTACTTTTCCTGGTCGCCCGCCTGGAAGTCCCAGCCGAACAGTCCGCCGTAGAACTGCCGGGCACCGTCGGCGTCAGACGTCATCAGGTCGATCCAGCAGGGCGCGCCGGGAGTGATGTCAGGGCGGGGCATAGTGGCTCCTGTCGGTTTCCGCGGCAGACGTGGCCGAGGAGAAGGCTTGGTCAGTGAAGACAAACCAGACACTATTCCGCAGCGCCGACACTTTCAATGCTCCCGGCCCAAACTTTCCCTTAACGGAAAATGCCCCGGATCCTGATGGTTCAGGACCCGGGGGCATTCTTCGCGGAAGGTAAGAGATTCGAACTCTTGGTACGGGGTTACCGCACACTGGTTTTCAAGACCAGCTCCTTCGGCCGCTCGGACAACCTTCCTTACCGAGTAGTGTTTCATAGGCAGTTGGCTGCGACAAAAACCGTCCGGAGTGTTTGCGGGCAGGCGCCGCCGCTGCACACACTATTTTTGTGGCAGGAAGCAGCTAGGAATCGGGAGTACACCATGAAGGCCGTCTACGTTAGCGAGGCCGGCGGGCCAGAGGTGCTCGAAGTGCGCGAGGTCCCGGCACCGGTTCCCGGCCCCGGCGAAGTGCTGATCGACGTCGTCGCCGCAGGCCTCAACCGCGCCGATGTCCAGCAGCGCCGGGGTTTCTACCCGCCGCCGCCCGGGGCGTCGGAGATCCTTGGCCTGGAAGTGTCCGGCCGGATAGCGGGCTTTGGCCCCGACGTGTCCAAGCCGTTCTCCGTTGGGGACAGGGTGGTGGCACTGCTGGCGGGCGGCGGCTACGCGCAGCAGGTGGCAGTCCCTGCCGAACAGGTACTGAGAATTCCCGACGGCGTGGATCTGGTCACCGCTGCCTCCCTCCCCGAAGTGGCGGCCACCGTCTATTCGAATTTGATTATGACGGCGCAGCTGCAGCCGGGTGAGACAGTGCTGATCCACGGCGCCACCGGAGGCATCGGCACCATGGCCATCCAGCTCGCCAAAGCCTTCGGCGCCATAGTGGCCACCACGGCCGGAACTGCGGAGAAGGTTGGTACCGCCAAGGCCTTCCTCGGGGCGGACATCGCCATCAATTACACCGAAGAGGACTTTCCTGAAGCCCTCCGCGCACAAAACGGCGGACACGGTGCCGACGTCATCCTGGACGTGGTGGGAGCCAAGTATCTCCGGCAGAACGTTGACGCGCTGGCGGACTATGGCCGGCTGATCGTGATCGGGCTCCAGGGTGGCACCAAAGCGGAACTGGACCTCGGGAAGCTTCTGAGTAAGCGTGCCGCCATCATCGGCACTGCCCTGCGTCCGCGTCCGGTGGCGGAGAAGGGCGTGATCATGAATGCCGTCCGGGAAGCCGTGTGGCCGCTCCTTGCCGACGGGCGCATCCGGCCTCTGGTTGCCAGGACCTTCCCGCTGGACCAGGTGCGCGCGGCCCACGAATACTTCGACTCCGGCGACCATGTGGGGAAGGTCCTGCTGGTCATGTAGCCTGACCTTCCGGCCCGTGGATGGATACCCGGTATTGCCTTGGCGGCTGAATGACGCTAATGTAATTCCATACGCGGTATGCACGCGTCTTGGGGGCGCGTGTATGCCGTCGTCTTTGCGACATCAGGGGGCAGCATGTCCATTCGCCACAGTCTCCTCGCCCTGCTCCAGGACAAACCCCGTTACGGGTACCAGTTGAGGGTTGAGTTTGAGGACCGCACCGGCTCCGCCTGGCCGCTGAACATCGGGCAGGTCTACACCACGCTGGACCGTCTGGAACGGGACGGGCTGGTCAGGAACGACGGCGGCGACGGCGAGGGCCATGTCATCTACAGCATCACGGACGCAGGCCGGGGCGAAGTCACGAGCTGGTTCCAAGCCCCCGTTGGCCGCGGCAACCCTCCCAGGAACGAACTCGCCATTAAGCTCGCCCTTGCCGTGACCATTCCCGGCGTGGACGTCGCAGCTGTTATCCAGGCCCAGCGCGGCGAGTCCATGAAGGCCCTGCAGGACTACACCAAGTCCCGTCGGGACGCTTCAGCCAGCCAGCGCCGGGCGGACACCGCCTGGCTGCTCGTGCTGGATTCGCTGATCTTCCAGACCGAAGCCGAAGTCCGGTGGCTGGACCTTTGCGAAGCGCGGATGGCGCAGCTGAATTCCCCGGCCAACCCGTAGCCGGACCGCCTTTTCCTGCCACTCAACGCTGCCTTCCGACCGTTCGGCGAGGCGGGCAGGGCGCTCCGTCCCAAAGCAGTATCCGTGCGTCCCCGGCATTGGTATGGTGCGAAGGGGAGATCTATTCAGCTGGGGTTCTCGAGGAGGAGACATGGGCAAAATGCCGGATGGCAAGGCGCGGACAGCATTATCGGAGGACGCGCTGGTGCCTGATCCAAAGCTTCCGCCAACATCGGTGGACGAGACGGTCCTCGAGGCGGAAGAGCGCAAGTGGACACCCGCGAAGATCGCCATCTGGGCGGCCATCGCCCTGCTTGGCGGCGTTGCCTGGTTCATGCTGGCGATCATCCGCGGCGAGACAGTCAACGCAATCTGGTTTGTCTTCGCGTCTGTCTGCACGTACCTGATCGGATACCGCTTTTACTCCAAGGTGATCGAACGCTACATCACCAAGCCCAATGACCGCCGGGCCACACCCGCGGAGTACAAAGCTGACGGCAAGGACTACGTCCGCACGGACCGCAACGTCCTCTTCGGCCACCACTTTGCGGCCATCGCCGGCGCCGGGCCGCTTGTCGGCCCTGTCCTTGCGGCCCAGATGGGCTACCTGCCCGGCACCATCTGGATCATCATCGGCGTCGTGCTGGCCGGAGCGGTGCAGGACTACCTCGTGCTGTTCTTCTCCATGCGCCGCGGAGGCCGCTCGCTGGGCCAGATGGCCCGTGAGGAACTTGGCGTGATCGGGGGCACCGCAGCCCTCATCGCCACTCTGCTGATCATGGTGATCATCGTGGCCATCCTGGCCCTCGTCGTCGTGAACGCACTGGCCGAAAGCCCCTGGGGCGTTTTCTCCGTCGGCATGACAATCCCCATCGCCCTCTTTATGGGCGTGTACCTCCGCGTTCTTAGGCCCGGCAAGGTCCTGGAAGTGTCGCTGATCGGCTTCGTGCTGCTGATGGCTGCCATCATCGGCGGCGGCGCCGTGGCCGGAACGGAGTGGGGCGCAGCGTTCTTCACTCTGGACAAGGTCACCATCGCATGGGGCCTGGTTGTCTACGGCTTCATCGCCGCCATCCTGCCGGTGTGGCTCCTGCTGGCTCCCAGGGATTACCTCTCCACGTTCATGAAGATCGGCGTGATCGTCATGCTGGCGCTGGCCATCATCGTGGTCCGGCCCGAAATCAGCGTTCCGGCGTTCAGCGAATTCGCGAGCCGGGAGAACGGGCCCGTGTTCCCCGGGGCGCTCTTCCCGTTCCTATTCGTCACGATTGCCTGCGGCGCGCTGTCCGGCTTCCACGCACTGATTGCCTCCGGCACCACCCCGAAGCTGATCGAAAAGGAACGCCAGGCGCGCCTGATCGGCTACGGCGGCATGCTGATGGAGTCCTTCGTGGCCATCATGGCCCTCGTCGCAGCCATCTCCATCGACCGCGGGCTGTACTTCGCCATGAACTCCCCGGCCGCCCTGACCGGTGGCACGGTGCAAACCGCTGCCACCTGGGTCAACAGCCTGGGCCTTGCCGGTGTGAACCTCACTCCGGACCTCCTGGCTGAGACCGCCAGGAATGTCGGCGAGGAAAGCATCGTGTCGCGCACGGGCGGTGCACCCACCCTTGCTGTGGGCCTGGCCCACATCATGCAGCAGTTCATCGGCGGCACGGCGATGATGGCGTTCTGGTACCACTTCGCCATCATGTTCGAGGCGCTGTTCATCCTGACCGCCGTGGATGCCGGCACCCGCGTGGCCCGCTTTATGCTGCAGGATTCCATCGGCAACTTCATTCCCAAGTTCAAGGAACACTCGTGGCGGCCGGGAGCCTGGCTCTGCACGGCCATCATGGTGGGCGCCTGGGGTGCGGTGCTGCTGATGGGCGTCACCGACCCGCTGGGCGGTATCAACACGCTGTTCCCGCTGTTCGGCATAGCCAACCAGCTGCTCGCGGCTATCGCGCTGTCTGTCTGCATGGCCATCGCCGCCAGGCGGGCCTCGTTCAAGTACCTCTGGATTGTCGCGCTTCCGCTGGCTTTTGCAGCAGTCGTCACCATCACCGCCAGCTTCCAGAAGATCTTCTCTCCTGTTCCGGCGGTAGGTTACTTCGCCAACAACGCGGCGTTCGCCAAGGCGCTGGCTGACGGCAAGAAGGAATTCGGCACGGCCAAGACCGTCGCGGCCATGGAAGCCGTGGTGCGCAACACCATGATCCAGGGCTGGCTGTCGGTGATCTTCGTGGTGCTGAGCATCATTGTCATCATGACGGCGATCGTGGCAACCGCAAAGGCGTTCCGCAACGCACGCGACGGCATCGCCCACACGGACCACGAGGACCCGGCCGTGCCTTCCCGGACGTATGCTCCAGCGGGATTCATACCCACGGCGGCCGAACGGGAGCTCGTGGGCGAATGGAACAAACTTCCCGCCGAGCTGCGTCTCGAAAAGCCAGCACACCACTGATGGGAAGCCGGTCATGAACGCGATCCTCGAAGGTTTCCGTGGCTTCGCCCGGTACTTCGGCGGAGTGATGGGTGCGGACGCCTATGCGAAGTACCTGGAGCACCACGCGGCCTCGGGACATGAGGACGCGCCCATGACCGAGCGGGAGTTCTGGCGGGACCACACGGACCGCCAGGACAGCAATCCCCAAGGCCGCTGCTGTTGAAGGGCTGCTAAGCACACTTGCGCCAGGGGCGCCGCCGGACAGTTAAAGTCCGACGGCGCCCCTGGCCTTTCCGGGGCACTGCCGGTTGCGTTCGGGTCAACTGGGCTAATTGACTGGCGCTGGCGCTGGCGGCTCGTGAGAGTATGAACCCATGAGCGATCCGAACGACACTCAGCCTGCTGTTGAAGACCCTGTAGAGGGCACCACTATCGACGACGCGGCCCCGTCCGGTCCGGCGGCGAACGCGGAAGTCGGGCCCCGGCCCAAGGGGAGCAACCTCCAGGACCTGGTGGACGAGCCCGCCAAGGTGATGCGGATCGGCACCATGATCAAGCAGCTGCTGGATGAAGTGAAGTCCGCGCCCTTGGATGAAGCCGCGCGCGGCCGCCTCGCAGCGATCCACGAACGCTCCATCAAGGAACTCGAGGACGGTCTGGCGCCGGAACTCGTCGCAGAGCTGGAACGGATCAGCCTGCCGTTTCCGGAACAGGCCACGCCGTCTGATGCGGAACTGCGCATTGCCCAGGCCCAGCTGGTGGGCTGGTTGGAAGGGCTGTTCCACGGCATCCAGACCGCCATTGCCGCGCAGCATGCCGCCCGCGATCACGCCGTGGCGCAGCGGCAGCTGCGCCAGCTGCCGCCGGGCACCGTGATCGCGCCCGGCGTCGTGATCGGCGAGGACGGCGAGCCGCAGCGTGCCCGGGCACCTCACCCCGCCGGGGAACGGGCAGGAGCGCCGGAGGACCCGGACCACGGTCCCGGCCAGTACCTCTAGGTTCCGCGTGGCATTTTTCGCAGCCGCCCGCCAGGGGCGCAAGGACGACGCCGAGCTCGGCAAAGGGCTGTGGCGCCGCGCCCATGACCGTTTCCTTCGCGGCCTCGACCGGTTCCATCAGGTCCTGGAAGGCGTCGAGGATGACCGGCTGTATGCCGAGCTGGTGGAGATCGCGAACGACCTTTCCGCGCTCTCGGTGCGGGTCCGGCAGGTCTGCGTCGAAGCCCAGCGGCGTTCACCCAGCGAGGGGCTGGACATCCCGGGAGCATTGGCGGGCGTGCACCGGTCGCTGTCCAAAGCAGGCAACTCGCTCGCCACCACGGCTGAGGCCGCGGCGATGCTCCGACTCGCCGTCGGTCCTGTCCCGGTAGGTGCAGCCTCGGTCCGCCGCCGGGCGGAATCGGTCTTTGAACAGATCGCCGACGCCGAGCGTCGCCTTTCCGAGCAGCCGCCGGAATCGTAGGGGACAGGAGAACCAACCCCGCGAGCTGGCAGACAGGCTGGCTATTCCCGGTTAAGCGCCTAGCTTAGCCAGCCGTTTTTGCTGGCCGGACGGTGCTGCGGTTGGCAGTATGAAGTAATGACTTTTTCTCCTGAACTGACTTTCAACGACGGCAACACCATTCCCCAGCTTGGCTACGGAGTGTGGCAGGTCGAGGACGACGTAGCGGAAAAGGTAGTGGTCCAGGCTTTCGAAGCCGGCTTCCGCCACATCGACACCGCCAAGATCTACGGCAACGAAGCAGGCGTGGGCCGCGCCATCGAGCGCTCCGGATTGAAGCCGGAGGACATCTTCATCACCACCAAGCTGTGGAATGCCGACCAGGGGTACGAATCCACCCTCGCGGCCTTTGAAGCATCCATGGAACGCCTCGGCCTCGAAACCCTGGACCTTTACCTCATCCACTGGCAGCAGCCGCAGCAGGACAAGTACGTGGACACTTGGAAGGCTCTCATCGAGCTCCAGAAGCGCGGCCGCGTCAAGTCCATCGGTGTCTCCAACTTCACCACCGAGGGACTCCAGCGGATCATCGATGAGACCGGTGTTGTCCCGGCCATCAACCAGGTTGAACTGCACCCGTTCTTCAACCAGGCCGAACTGCGGGAATTCAACGCGTCCAAGGGCATCCTCACCCAGGCATGGTCGCCGCTGGGCCAGGGCGGCGAGCTCCTGGAGCACCCGGCCATCGCGGAGATCGCGGCCAAGCACAATGCCACGCCGGCCCAGGTGGTCATTGCCTGGCACCTGGCCATCGGCAACGTGGTGATTCCGAAGTCCGTCACGGAGTCCCGGATCCGCGAAAACTACGCTGCCCTGGACGTTACTTTGGACGAGGCAGACATCCAGGCCGTCAACGGGCTGGACCGGACTGCTGAAGGCGCCGGCCGCATCGGCCCGGACCCGGCCGTTTCCGACTTCGCCTAAGCGGCTGCACTTCGCCTAAGCAGCTGCAGGGCCCGGGCTTAGGGCGCGGGCACAAGCTTGAAGGGTTCCTGCCAGGAGGCCCCGCACTCACACAGTGCGGGGCCTCCTGCGTTGACTCAGGCTGCCAGCCGTCCCTGCTCCGCCGGAACAGCATCGATTACAGCCCAGCCGTCCTCGTCGGAGGCGTTCCGGCTGGCAAACCGCTCTGCTTCCGGCAGGGTGTCGAACATTTCCGTGCGGATCAAGCCGCAGTCGGCATCAAAGTAGGTGACGTGGAATTCCCGGTGCCCCGCGGCGTCGCCGCCGAGGTGCCCCGGAGTGGTTGCCTGGCTGGTGCTGAGGTTCTTGTCCATGAATCCAGTGTGCAACCGGCCTCTGACAGTAAAGGGCCACTCAGTCCGGCGTGTTGCGAAGCCGGAGCATTCTCTCCCGGACGAGAACCTCCGCCCGCTGTTCCTTTTCCGCGGCCCGGACTGCCAACTGCATCCGGGCGGCAGCGGCCGCCTTCTGTTTCCTTGCCAGGTCGAATTCCTCGTCCACCTTCTTGAGGCGCTCGCGAAGACTGCGCGCTTCTTCGCCGAGCCGTGTCATGGCCTGGGCGGCTTCCTCGAATTCCGCTGTGCGGGCCCGGGCTTCCTCTGCCGCCGACCGGGCAGCCTCTTCAGCTTCGGCCAGGCGCGCCGCGGCGCGTTCGACGGCCGACGGCGTGGGAGCCGGGCGCTTCGTCCCCACCGCTTTCAACCGCGGTTTTTCAATGGAGGCAGCCGTCGGGATCCTGTCCGGCGGAGCGGCGTCCTCGGAAGGGCCGGCGTCCGACGGCGGCTCTGCGGGCAGCGCGGGGCCGCCGGGGACCGCCATGGCATCCCGGAGATCCACCCGGTCCACTCCGTCCGCCGACAGCACCCGGAGCAGCCGGCCGCTCCGCACGGCTCCCTCCGCACCCTCGTCAACGGTGGCAGCCCGCAAGGTCGCTTCGACCTCCGCTGCGACGGCGGCGCTCAGTTTGCGCCCCCGCTGTTCCGCCACCTCACGCAGAATTCCCATCACGCGGCTGAGGAGCTGGCGACGCTCCTGCGAGAGCGTGCGGAGGGCACCGGCGTCGAGGTCTTCCTGGGCGCTGCGCATGGCGGCTCCCAGCTCTGCGAGCTCCCGCAGCGAGTCCGGGCGGTACACAGCGAGCATGTTCACCGCCCAGGCGGCCGCGGACGGCTTGGGCAGTGCACGGACGGCCTCAGCAAGGTCACGCCCGCCGTCCGCAGCAGCAGCCTTTGCCGCCACTGTCCGGGCCGCCACGAATCCCTCGAGGGGAAGCCGGTAGAGTGCGGAGGCAATTTCCACCAATTGTTGCTCTCCCATGCGAGCATCATAGGGGTCCGGTGGAGGCGTCAGCGTGTCAGCCCAACAAACCGCCGGGTATCAACGTCGTTGTGGAGGAAACCGAATGATCGAAATTGCCGGGCTGCCCGCCCATATCCTGCTCATCCACGGCGTCGTGGTCCTGGCTCCGCTCACAGGGCTGGCGTCCATCGTGTACGGCGTGTGGCGGTCCGCGCGACAGGCCCTGGCGTGGCCGCTGGGTGTGCTGTCCCTGGGGCTGGTCCCGCTAACACTGGTCACCGCCCAGGCAGGCGAGCAGTTGGAAAAGACGAGGCCGGCCTCGCGCCTCCTCCATGAGCACGTTGAACAGGGCGACCTCCTGAAGTATCTTGCCGTGGCCTTCTTTGTGGTTGTCGCGATGATGCTGGCGGTCACCTACGAACCTTTTGCCCGACGGCTGGACCTCCTGGGTGCCCGGGGCTACGTGGGGCGCCTGCGGAGCAATCGAGCAGTGCGGGTTGCCCTGCTGGCCGCCGGAGCGGTTGCGGGAGCGGTGTTGATCTACCAGAGCATCATCACCGGCCACTCCGGCGCCGCGTCGGTGTGGGCGGGCCGCTAAGTCGAATCCGGGTCGGGCCCTTGGCCCCTTGCGCCGCACCGGCAGGTGAGTGAGTGTGGGGGGCATGCGGGTGACAGCGGCATGACGGATGCTCCCCGCCAGGCGGTATCCCACGATGCCGGCCCCTGGCACCTCCGTGATGCCGAAGAGGCGGTGGCCGCCTATGGCGTTGACCCTGGTACCGGCCTGGCCTCGGACGAAGCTGCCCGCCGGCTGGCGCGCGATGGTCCCAACGAACTCGAGTCTGCACCGCCGCAACCGTGGTGGTGGCGGGTCCTGTCCCAGTTCCAGGATCCGCTGATCTACCTTTTGCTGGCAGCCATAGCAATTTCAGTCGTGGCCTGGTCTGTGGAAGGCGCCCACGGCGTTCCGGTCGATGCCCTCGTGATCAGTGCCGTGGTCCTGTTCAATGCGGTACTGGGCTTCGTCCAGGAGAACAAAGCCGAGACCGCCGTGGCTGCCCTGAAGGTCATGACTGCGGCCAACTCCATGGTGCTGCGCGACGGTGAGCTGAAGGCGGTGCCCTCAGCCGGACTCGTCCGCGGAGACATCCTCGCGCTGGGCGAAGGCGACGCCGTAGGCGCCGATGCCCGCCTGCTCACCGCCACATCGCTACGTGTCAGCGAAGCCTCGCTGACGGGAGAAAGCGAACCCGTCTTCAAGGACCCTCGAACCTTGGCCGGCAGCGTCCCGCTGGGGGAGCGGGTAAACATGGTGTTCAAAGGCACGGCCGTCGCCCAGGGCGTGGGCCGCGCAGTAGTGACCGGAACGGGCATGGATTCGGAGGTCGGCGCCATCGCCGGCATGCTGGAACGGACGGTCGCCGAGCCCACGCCGCTCCAAAAGGAAATTGCGGGAGTGAGCCGGCTGCTGGGCATCACGGTGATTGTCATCGCCGTCGTCGTAATGGTCACCGTGGTCGCGGTCAACGGAGTTGCCTCACTGGGCGACCTCGTGACCGTCCTGCTCCTCGGCGTATCGCTGGCCGTTGCGGCCGTCCCGGAGGGATTGCCCGCCATCCTTTCCGTAGTGCTGGCGTTGGGTGTCCAGCGCATGGCCCGCCATAACGCCGTCGTCAAGCAACTGCACTCGGTGGAGACTCTCGGCTCCGCCACGGTGATCGCCTCGGACAAGACGGGCACACTGACCAGGAACGAGATGACGGTGGGCCGGATCGTCACGGCCTCGGGCGAGGTGGAACTGACGGGGGTCGGCTACCGCCCCGAAGGCCGCGCCCGCCAGGACGGCCGCGACGATATTGATCCGGCTGTGCTCCTTGAAGCCGGGCTGGTCCTTGCCGGCGGCACCTTCGCCAACAACGCACAGCTGAGGGAGCACGACGGCGAGTGGGAGATCCAGGGGGACCCCACCGAAGCTGCCTTCCTCGTCGCGGCCCGCAAGCTCGAAGGGGTTACCGAGCGCGTCGGCGAGTACGAACGCCACGGCGAGGTGCCGTTCACCTCGGAGCGCAAGCTGATGTCCGCGGTGGCCCACCATAAGGAGCTGGGTACTTTGTCCCTTATCACCAAAGGTGCCCCTGACGTGCTGCTCGGACGCTGCACCGGGCTGCAGGTAGGGGAGCGCATTATCCCGCTGGACGACAGGCGCCGGGAACAGGCGCTCGCGGCGGTGGATGCCTTGTCCGCGCAGGCCTTCCGGACGCTCGGCGTGGCCTATCGCCGGTACGGGGACGAGGACAGGCACGAACTCGAGGTGCTGGACGAAGCTGATGAAAGCACGCTCGTGTACCTCGGAGTCGTGGGCATCATCGACCCTCCCCGGGCTGAGGCTGCCGCCGCGGTGGCCGCCGCCCAGCACGCGGGGATACGGGTGCTGATGATCACCGGAGACCACCCGCTCAGTGCGGCACGGATTGCCGGCGACCTGGGGATAGCGCAAGCGGGGGAGCGGGCTGTCACCGGGGCGGAGCTTGATGCGCTGGATGAGGAAGGGCTGCGTGCCGTCACCGCTTCCGCATCGGTTTATGCGCGGGTGGCCCCGCAGAACAAACTGCAGATCATTGATGCGCTCCAGGCGCAGGGCAACGTGGTGGCCATGACGGGGGACGGAGTCAACGATGCGCCGGCGCTGAAGTCTGCGGATATTGGCATTGCGATGGGCATCGCCGGGACCGAGGTGACTAAGGAAGCGTCCAAGATGATCCTGGCCGATGACAACTTCGCCACCATTGTCGCGGCCGTCCGCCAGGGCCGGATCATCTTCGAGAATATCGAAAAATTCCTTCGCTACCTCCTGTCCTCCAACATGGGCGAGGTGTTCACAGTGTTCCTCGGCGTCGTTTTTGCCGGGGCGCTGGGACTGGCCGGCGCCCCCGGTGAAGCCGTTGCGCTGCCCCTGCTCGCCACCCAGATCCTCTGGATCAACCTGGTGACGGACTCCGGGCCGGCGCTCGCCATGGGCGTGGACCCGGAAATCGACGACGTCATGGCCCGAAAACCCCGTCAGGCCACGGATCGCATCATTGGGCGGCGGATGTGGTCCGGAATCCTGTCGGTGGGCCTTGTCATGGGGCTTGCGTCCCTGCTCAGCATCGACATTTTCCTGCCGGGCGGGCTGGTGGACGGCGATGATTCCCTGCAGGTGGCGCGTACCGCCGGGTTCACCACCCTGGTGTTCGCCCAGCTGTTCAACGCGTTCAACTCCCGTTCCGAGACCTCCAGCGCCTTTCACCGACTTTTCGTCAACAAGTGGCTGTGGGGCGCGGTCGCAGTGGCCGTTGTTCTCCAGGTCGCCGTGGTTGAGGTGCCGTTTCTGCAGGGGGCCTTCGGGACGGAGTCCATGGATGCCCGCCACTGGGGAATGTGCGTTCTGCTGGCGTCCGCGGTGCTTGCTTTTGGTGAACTCCGGAAGCTGTCATTCAGGCTCCGGGCCCGGTTCCGCGCCGGGGCCCGTCTCCGCACCGGGGCGGCGGCGTGACCGGACCACAGTGGCTACCACCAGAACCATCGCCACTGCCTGAAGGACCGCCACGGCGGCAATGAGCGCCGGACGGGTGCCGTAGAGCGCGCCGTACAAGGCTCCGCCGGCGAGTGCGCCGCCTCCTTCGAAGGCGGCAAAGATTCCATAGGCTGTGCCCTGCCTGGCAGGCACCACCAGATCGGCAACCAGCGCCTTCACGGTTGAGTCCTGAATGCCCGTGGCGGCTCCCCACACGAGGACCCCGCCCAGCACCGGTCCGGTACTCACGGAGAACGCCAGTACCGGGATCACAGCGACCAGGACCGGCAGGACCAGGAGCACGGCACCGCCGGCGCGGTCGTAGCCGTATCCGCTGGCGAGGGCTCCCAGCGCTGCCGCAGCCATGGCAGCCGCGTAAACCAGCGGGACTGCGGACACAGGGACATCAACCGCGGCCGTCAGATGGAATGCGATGACGCCGAAGGCCACCAGGCCCGCACTCCAGAAGAAGGCGGAGAGGGCGAAGAGGAGGAACACCCCGGGAAGGCGTCCCGCCGGCGTGTCAGCAGGTTTCAGGCCACCCGGGGTGTCCGGCGCATCCGGCAATACCGGCGTCACCAGCTGCTCTGCCGTTCGCTGTGGTTCCGGTACGCGGCCCCGAATGCGGAACAGGAGGGCCATGGCAAGGGCCCCCGGAATGGCCAGCACTGCAAAGGCCGGCCACAGTGACCCGGTGGCCGCGATGACCGCGGAGGCGATCAGGGGCCCCGCAAATGCGCCGGCAAGGTCCAGTGACTTGTGGACGGCGAAACCGCGTCCCCGCCCGACCGGCCCGGCAACGGAGGCGAGCAGGACAGTCTTCGCAGGGCTGCGTACGGCCTTGCCAACGCGGTCGCCAATGATCAGGGCGGACGCCAGCACCAGCCCCGCGGCACCCACAACAGGGGTAACAGCGAGTAAGGGAACACACAGGACGGTCAGTGCATAGCCGGCAATCGTGAAAGTCCAGTACTTACCAGTACGGTCCGCCCATGGGCCGAAGAGCAGCCGGAGCCCCTGGGCTGCGGCCTCGGCGGCGCCGGTGACCAGCCCGACCACCAAAGCGGAGGCACCCAGTTGGGCCAGCAGGGGGCCGGCGAGGGGACGTGCGCCGTCGGACACGGCGTCGACGGCCAGGCTGACCAGCCCGAATCCAAGCACCATTCTCCATGGTGAACCCGGCAGCGGCGGGCTGTCTGGAGCAGCATGGCCAGAACGATGCGGTTTCACAGCTCAAGGGTTTCGGACGGCCCGCGGGAATACAATAGCTCCGGTTTTTGCCAGTCGCCGGGGACCGGCCAACGGATAAGATCACAGGGTGACGAACTCACCGAGTGGCGAACGCTACGTTGTCCGCCGGTGGTGGAGGGGGCGTGCGTTGCCGTGGGCAGCGTTGGTCGGATTCTCCATCATCATGACGGGCATTTCTCTGGAGCGGACAATGCTGTTCGCCTACGAGCCGGTGCCCGAGTTTGTGGAGCGGCTGCGAGTCGGCAGGCTGTTCATGCTCGCGGGGTCGGCAGCGTCCATTGCCGCCGCCGTCTGGTCACAGATCCGGCAGTATCCGCTCTGGGTCACGCTTTGCGTTGCGGCGCCGGTGGCACTCGTGGGCCTGGCCACGATGATCACCACGCCGCCGTCGTTGATGCCGCAGGTCTTTGGCCTGTTCGCCCTGCCGGCAGCCCTGGCAGGGCTCATCGGAGGGGTCACATTCAGACGCCGGTGACGGGGCGCCTGCAGCGCACGTGATCCACCCTCGTCTATGGGGAATACTGATCTACGCATGTCTCCTTATGGAGAGCACCGACCTCGGAAGACCCCTGGAGCGTGATGGACACCGAATCAGCACCAACGCGGCCACCCATCAAGGAGCCGCACTTCGGGCCCCGCGTATCCATCGCAGGGATCATCATCGGCATCCTCTGGGTGATCACTTTCAACAGCCACACTCCCCAGGAAGGCAGCGTGGTCACTAACGGAACCGTCGTCGACCAGGAGATTGCCTCCAAGGGCATCTGTTCACCGATCGCCGAGCTGATCGTCGACGGAGTTGCCTACCGGACTCGTCCCGGCCTCGGAGCCGAGCCCTGTGCACACGAAATCGGTGATCCGATCGAGGTCGCGTACCACCCCGACGACATCAGCGGAACCCTTCAGATTCCGTACGATGACAAGGCAACACGGCAAGTGATCGTCATCTCCCTGCCCGGCTGGATTCTTCTGTTGGCCAGCGCAGTCTCGCTTGTCAACAACATCAGGTACCGCCGGAGAGTGCGGTCGGCCCCGGCCTCTAGTTCGACGCGACGGAAGTTACTCCGATAATTGTTATCACAACGACAATAATACTGCTAAGGTGATTATTGTCAGCTTGATAACAATGATAGGAGCGACATGAATGCCCTGCTCGGCTGGATGAACTCCGCAGCCATCCCCAACCTCCTCGGCAACCCCGTGAGCTGGATCGAGATCATCGGTTTCGTCACCGGCGCCGCCTGCGTCTACGGGGTCGCCCGGCAGAAACTGTGGAACTGGCCCATCGGCATCCTGAACAACCTGGCGTTCATCGTCCTGTTCTTGGGCGCCGGCCTCTACGGCGAAACCGTCCTGCAGGTCATCTTCGCCGCCGTCGCCATCTACGGCTGGTACAACTGGATCCGTGGCAACGCCGCCACCGACGGAACGAACGACCTTCCCATCCGGGATGCCAACCCCAAGGAGATGATCCTCGGACTGGGCGCCACCGTGGCAGGTACGGCCGGGGTCGCCATGATCCTCACCCACGGCACCGACTCTGTAGTGCCCTGGCCGGACGCATTCGCCTTGACCGCCTCCCTGGTCGCCACGTACGGGCAGGCGAAGAAGATCTTTCAGCACTGGTACGTGTGGATCCTCATCGACGTTGTCTCCATTCCGCTGTACTTCAGCCGCGGCCTGACGCTCACTGCAATCCTCTACATCGGCTTCCTCGCCCTGTGCATCTACGGCCTCATTGACTGGAAGCGCACACGCACCCTGGAAGCCCCGGCCGCCTCTCCCGAGCCCGTCACGGCAGGAGCCTGAGATGTACAAGAACTCCATGGTCATCGGCAAGTTCTACCCGCCGCACGCCGGCCACGCCCACCTGATCAACACCGCCGCCGCACAGTCCGAGAACGTCTCGGTCCTGGTCCTGGGCAACCGCTTCGAGTCCATTACCGTCGCCGACCGGACCACATGGCTGGCGGCCGAGTTCGAGGACATCGCCGGAGTGCACGTTATCGGGATGCCCAACGACTGCCCGGAAGACTATGACTCCGAGGAGATCTGGAAGGCGCAGAGCGAACTGATGCGCCTGGCCCTGAAGACCCACGGGGTGACAGAAGTCGAGGCGGTGTTCAGCTCCGAAGAATACGGGGCCCAGCTCGCCCAGGCGTTCGGTGCCGAGCACGTCCTCGTGGACCAGTCACGGACCACGTTCCCGATCAGCGGGACACTCTGCCGGGATGACCTCGGGTCCGCCTGGCCCTTCATTATCGGCCCTGCCCGGCAGGGCCTGGCCACCCGGATCATCCTCGTCGGCGCCGAATCCAGCGGTACCAGCACCTTGGCCAAGGCGCTCACCGAGCACTACCGGCCACGGTTTCCCGGGATCACAGATGTCCCCGAATACGGCCGCGACTACACGTACGAAAAGTTCGACGCCCTGCGCGCAAAGATGCCGGAAGCCGTCCTTGAGGACATGGTCTGGAATGAGCAGGACTTTGGCCGCATCGCGACCCGGCAGAATGAGATGGAGAACGCCGCGGCTGATGCCTGTCCGCTGGTTATCGCCGACACCGACTCACTGGCCACCACCCTCTGGGAACGGTTCTACATCGGCGAACGCAGCTACGGTTCCTACCTCGCCGCCAGCAACCTCCCGCCCCGGGACCTGTACCTGATCACCGATCACGAAGGTGTGGAATTCGAAGACGACGGGTGGCGCGAAGGCGAACACCGCCGGGCCGAAATGACCGAATGGTTCAAGGAGGCCCTGACCGCAGAAGGCCACTCCTGGATCCTGGTCAGCGGCGACCACGAACGCCGCAAGCAGACCGCCGTCGAGATCATCGAGCTCATCCTCATGCAACGGAGCAAATTCACTTCGCCTCCCTGGGCTACCCGCACCGTCCTGGAAGGAGCGGCGGTATGAGCCGCAACTCAAAGGCCGAGAAGGAGTTCCTGGACAGCTACAAGCCCAAGGACTACCCCTCGATCGCACTGACGGCCGACCTGGTGGTCTTCGCGGTATCCGGGGGAGTGCTGCACACCGCCCTCGTCCGCCGCGGCGGCCACCCGTTCAAAGGCGCGCTGGCGCTTCCCGGCGGATTCGTCGGCCCCCAGGAATCCGCTGAACAGGCCGCATACCGGGAGCTCGCCGAAGAAACCAGCCTGGATTTGGGGCAGCTGCCGGTGCATGTCGAGCAGCTGGCCACCTACACCAATCCGGACCGGGACCCCAGAATGCGGGTGGTCTCCGTGGCACATCTGGCATTACTGGCCACCGACGGCCAGGCCCTGCCGGAGATCTCCGCCGGAACCGACGCCTCATCCGCAGCCTGGCACCCGGTCCACGACGTGCTCGATAGCGGGAACCTCGCGTTCGACCACGCCGCCATCCTGCGCGACGGACTGAACCGGCTCGCCGGAAAAATGGAATACACCACCGTGGCCGCCCGGCTGCTGCCCGCCGAGTTCACCATGACCCAGCTCCGCACCGTCTACGACGCTGTGTGGAACACCACTCTGACAGCGGGGAACTTCACCCGCAAGATGATGCCCCAGCTCGAAGACACCGGCAGGAAGTCACAAGCGGCCACAGGCGCCCCGGCAGCCTTGTTCACCGCCACCGACCGGCACATCCACCCACCGCTGACCAAACCCAGGGCGGGATGATGCAGACGGTAACGTATCTTTGCCATCCTGACCGGCGCCACCATGACGCAGCCAGTGTCCGCTAGGCTGGCACTAGCCGGACGCGTCCGGCTAGATATTGGGTGAATCAGTGCGAACCGAGTTTTGGGGAGGGCTCTGCCTTGCCATCCTTCGTGAGCTGCCGCCGCCAGCCCCCGCTCCTGCGCCGGTCGTGGCGCCGACACAGACGATAGAGGATGCTCTGGCTTTGGCTACCGGTCAGCGCTCGGACCAGTCCAACCCATGAAACGCAGAGAAGTCTGGGGGAGTTCCCTTATCGTCACAGCGGCTCTGTGTACCTGGGCAGACCTTGCCATCAGTGAGGCGTACGGGGCCGCCGCCCGGAAGGACCTGTTCCTCTACGTCGGCATCCCTGCGGACTCCGTCGCGTCCTGGTTCCTGATCGTGGCGCTCCTGTCTGGCGCCGTTGGATTGTCTCTCCTGCTCCCGGCAATGACCGGCCGCATCACCAAAAAGGGCACCACGGCGCATCATCGGCTGGACCATAGTGACCGCGGCCGCGGCTGCCGTGCGTCGGCCTGATCTTCATCTTCACGGCCCTGGGCGCATTCGGCATCGGGGACACCGTGAAGGTTACAGCCGCGGACGGGCAGTCCGTACTCATCAAACAGGACGGGTTCGACGGCGACAGCGTCGTCGTCTACACCGAGCACGACGAGTTCCACTACAAGCGGGCCAATAGCGCTCCTGAGCTTTCGGGCTGGCCGCGGGTCAAAGACCAGGACTGCCAGCTCGAATCCGCCGCGAACGTGCTGCAGTTGAGATGCGGAGTTAGGACAGTAACCATCCACCCAGAAGGCAGAAGTTGATGACTCACACACCTGCAAGGATGCAGCCGGCCCATCCCCTGGACTACTGGCTCTCCCCGGACCTGGCCAGGGTCAGCCCGCCGAACGCCCCGTCCCGGCTCCGGCAACTGGCCGATGCCCAGGGAACCCTGGCGGCCGCCTGGAGCAGCGCGATCAGCGGCGGACCCGTCCTTGTCCTCACGGGCGGTTTCGTCTCAGTCCTGACCGGGAATCCCGTCTGGGTGCTGGTTTTGGGCCTGATCGGCGCCGCTCTCACCGTCGCCGGGCTGCTGGCCTGGAAACGGGTCCGCGCCACCGTCCCCAGCACCGATACGGCCCTCATCACCCGAGGCCCCGGCAGCGCCCGCGGCGGCATCACCATGGTGGCCGTCCTGGCCGGCCTCACGGGCGCAGGCATGGCAGCAACCCTTCCTTCGGCCGAAGAGCGCGGCACCGTTGTTGCGCTGGTCGGTGCGTACCTGCTCCTCGTGGCCCTCCTGACGGCCTGCATTCTGGTCCCCTCGGCGGTGATGGGCCGGGCCCGCCAGTCCTTCCGCCGGCGGCTCCACACGGACCCGCACCTCCGGAGGGCTGTGGAGGGCGACCTGGCCACCTGGCGGGACCCGTACGGCAACGCCGGCTACGGTCCGCTCTAAGGAGCCGGAAGCTGGGAAAGGCAGCCAGTGCCGGATCCCCGCGTCTGGTCCCCGGCCCTGCCGTACACATAGAATCCGAATTGCCCCACCGATAGAAAGACACCGTGAAGCAGAGTATTTTCGCCCGCGTCGGCCAGCTCGCGAAGGCCAACATCAACGCCCTCCTGGATTCCGCGGAAGATCCGCAGAAGATGCTGGACCAAATGGTCCGGGACTACTCGGCGAACATCCGGGAGGCTGAGGCTGCCGTCGCCCAGACCATCGGCAATCTCCGGATGGCCGAGGACGACCACACCCGCGCCGTCAACGACGCCAACACCTGGGGTCACAAGGCGGTCGCCGCCTCCCGCAAAGCTGACGAGTTCCGGGCCGCCGGAAACGGCGTTGACGCCGACAAGTTCGACGCCCTCGCCAGGCTCGCTCTTCAGCGGCAGATGTCCGCCGAATCCACCGCCAAGGCCCAGGCGCCCGGCCTGGCCGCGCAGAACCAGGTCGTCGACCAGCTCAAGCACGGTCTGGACCAGATGAGGGGCAAGCTCGGGGAGCTGACCGCCAAACGAAACCAGCTGGTCAACCGGGCCAGGGTCGCCGCCGCGCAATCCCAGGTCAACGACGCCCTCAAGGCCCTGGACGCCGGCGACCCGACGTCGGCCATCGGCCGGTACGAAGAGAATATCCGCCGCCAGGAGGCCACGGTCCGTGGCCGGCAGGAACTCGCCGCCTCATCCTTGGAGGCCCAGTTCGCCTCTTTGGAAGACCTCGGCGAGCAGACCGAAGTGGAAGCCCGCCTCGCCGCGCTGAAGTCCATCGACCGTAAAGCCATCGAGTACTAGGAGAGCATTCCTAATGAGGTCTGAAACCGCTGAGGGATTTAACCCAGGAGTGGCAAGGCCGCGGTTACCAGGCGTCCAAAAGTGGCTAGTCGGGTTACTATTTCCACCACGTCCAGCCCCGTGAGTACGGCGGCAGCGACGACTTCAACATGGAGGGGGCTACAGATGCCGACCGTGAATGCTGCTCTCGATCCCTATCGCAATTGGACCGATCTCCGCGAAGGCGTTGGCGCGAACCCATTCCGGCTCGCCAGCAAGGTGGAGTTACGGGCCACCGTTGACGAAATTTCGAGGGCTTGGCCCTCTCACGTACTTTTGCCCCAACTGGAGTCACTCTGGCTATCAAGTCGCGAGGCGTGGCTGTTTCAGGACATCGACTACAGCCAATGGGGCCTGCACATCCTCGACCCATCGGCAGCAGCGGCGCGCACCAACGCCGAGCGAGCGAGGCGGCAGGCCGACTTTGAGGCGACCGACGCCGTGGTCGGCGAGTTCCTCGGCGACACCGACGTCTTGGTCCTTGAATCCAACGGCGGCGTGCTGGTCGCGCTGCCCTTGGATCCGCGCACTGACTGGCCACGGGTTGCGTCCACGCTATCCGAGTTCCTGACCCGGTATCTCCAAGCTGGTGGCGAGAAGTACTGGGAGAGCTGATCCCTTTCTGGCCTCGGATTGTCCGGTCAGGGTTGGCCTTACGCTACCTGGCGTCCTCGGACTTTCCTGGTAGTCGCTTGAGGATTTCCCTGGCGCTGGCCACGATCATCACCTTCGTGTCGGCACGCAAACTTGGCATATCGTCCCAATCATCCAGCAGCGCGACTAACCCGCTAAGTTCAACGGGCTGCCCGAGCTCAACCCATCCATGGCGAAGAATTGACCTTGCTCCTTCGACTGGATCGAGACTTCCGTCGACCATGCGGGTCATCCAATCCCGAACCAGGATCCACCGAGCCTCAGCGTCATCTTGAGAGGGAACGGCAAGTTCGTCCCGCACCATCAACCAGAGGTCCATGGCGCCCCGCGCATCGTTGCGCGGGTGCCCGGCGAGTTCCCGCAGCGCAGGACTGTCGTAGCCTCGGCCAAGCAATTCCGCGGCAGCATCCGGCGACGCTTCTACGGGAAATAGGCCGGTTTGGACGCGCAGGAAGATGAGGCGAACGTCTTCATACATCGTGCTTTCGAAAGTCATGGATCCACCCTAGACAGGCCTGACCGAAAGCCCGTTAGGGGTCCGCCATATGGCATGATCAGTCGAACGGTTCACACCCGCCTGCAGTCGCCATCTTCATAGCGGTCTTACTGGACGTGACCGACAAGAAATTCGCCGGCAACCCCACCCGGTCCTATCGCAGCAGTGCCCCGCTCAGGGTCCTCGGCGAAGTCACCGACTGGACACGGCTGGCGCCTGAGGAACTCCAGGCGTGGAAAGAACGCCGGGCAGTCCTCCGTGCGGACGAGCGAGGCGAAATCATCAACTGATGATGATCGGCTTTTCGTCGCATTGTTCGCTGGCTGCAGCGTGGCCTTCGTCGCCATTGTCGCCCCTGAGAACCGGTCATCCATGGCTTGGTGCTGGTCCGGGGAACCTCCGCTGCTTTACAGTCAGACATGACTGAGAGACGACTCCCATGGTTCTTGATACTTTTGGTCGCGGTCGCAGGTGGCTTCAATTTTCTGATCAAGGTCCTGTCCGGCGACCCGCCAGGAGATGCGGCAATAAGCACTGCCATTTACGTGGTCATGATCGGCCTTGTGTTTCTTTTCTTCGTGCGCCGACGGCGCAAGACTCTGCGCAGGCTCTCCGAACAGGGCCAGATCGAGTGCTACATTCGCCGGCCGCAAGCCCCGGACGGGGACCGCTACCGGAAATGGAATTTTGGCCTCGTAACCCCATCGCCGGGAACCCTCACGTTCCAGCCGGTCCTTGGCCGGACAAGCATCGCTAGAGGTGAACCTTTCAATATCCACATTCACGCGACGTCGGGCCCACGTTATTCCCCTACCAAGTGGGACAAATTCAACCGTCTTGAGCCGAACGCCCTGGTCCTTCCCTTGCTAACCGATGAGGGGCCGGTCGAAGTAGCCGGTCAGGCAACTACGCTCGACAGAATCGAAGCGTCCCTGGCAGGAACGGAACCCACGGAGGCCCGCAGCTAAGCGGCCGCGCCGGATCCAGGGCCACTCCCCGGGAGGGCGCTTGCCTCAGCGTGCGGCGGGTCTGCCCCGTTTCCTCCCGGCACGCCAGCCCGGCACTGCCTCATCCAGGGCCGCCGCCTTGTCGGTGCTCAGCCGGCCCTGGCGCAGCTTGGACCACTGGGCGTGCAGCCACCCCGAGATCGTGTTCCTCGCCGGTGATGGTGGCCTTGGGCCGTGGCCAGTCGTTTCCCGATGGTCGGTACGCCGTCAGCGCCGCGAGCCGCGCCCGCCACCGTTCCTCGTCAGCCTCGACACGTGCCGGCCGCACCCAGTCCGGCAGGACGGCCAGACCGTTCTGGAACTCAGCAGGGAGCCTGCCTGCACGGGCGTCCTCGCGCCGCCGCTGCAGCCAGGTCGCCAGCGTCCGCTCCTCCGTGGTCGTCCCGTGCCGGTACGGGTAGCGGCCGGTGGCCTGGACCATGGCCACCAGCTGCCTCAGACGGTTCCGCCCCCAGGGACGTGACCCGGGCGGTGCTGGTTCGGGCCCGCTTGCCCCGTGCAACAGTCACGCCCCACTGACCGGCACTCCCGGCACCCGCCCATCGCCTCCAGGGCTCCATCCAGGGCCAGGCCGGGAATGACAGTCACGACCGCAGCCGCCTCCTCACTGGTCAGAGGCTTAGGTGCCTAAACGGACAGATCGTGAGACATACGAGCAGCCTACAGTTATGGACCGACGCACAGCGGGCTCACAGCCCCTAAACACCGGCGGACTCGTACGCGGAATGGAGCAAGGAGGACCGACCCTGATCCTGCCGCTTCGGAGAGCTATTAAGTCAATAGCTCGCGTCAGCCTCCCGCCCCAGCTAATTCTCCAAATAAATGTGATGTCCAGAGCGGGCCAAAACGGGAACTGTAGACTCTCGCTGTGGAGGCGACGCATCATCTTAGAGACCTGCCGGACGGCTGGACCTGGGAACCTCCCCTTGCCCCCTACGCTGCATGGCTTGGAGAGGCTTTCATGATGAATCCGGATGATGACCTCCTGCCGACGGGATGCACGGACAGCACCTGGATTCTTCACACCCAGTACTTTTGCCCTCCCGAGCTTGAGCTTCCGGACGCCTGGGATGATGACGAGCTGTGGCCCGGGTTCGGCTTCGGCACACACCCACCCGGCGGCTGGGAGCGGTTGACGTGGGCCGAGTCCGCTTCCTTAAAGCCAGCCTGATACAGCACCTCCGGCAACATCCCACCATTGAAACCCTCGACTGGTCCCGAAAAGCCGCACCCTAGCCGACGTGGTGCTCACTACGGTCTGCTGGCCCACTTCGGATCTCTCGTCAAAAGTTTGCCCCTAGATTCTGTCCTGAAACGCATGTGCGTCCGCTGAGTTCTTCCACCAGAGCGTGTGGCACTCATTCTCAAGCCTTCAGGTGGGGATGCCCGTAAGGGGGGTCGCTATCCTTGGCTGTTCTGGGCTCGATGCCTGACCCGGCCATTTTTCTGGCCCGGCCAGGGTCCGCCCACCGATAACGCCTTCCCTGCGGTCCCCGTGCGGAAGACTTCTGAAACCGACGACAGCTTCTCGACATGACCGGCGATTGTTTGTGGGACCGCCCCGGCGTCTCACGAACTCTGGCTTGATAAGAGCCGGGCCCGCCCCCCGGAAAATCTGGCTTGAAGGTGCCTGGAGTGTCTCACCAACCTGTCTCACCGCAGCGTCCCACAAGCACTCGAGGCTTATTGACACACCCCCGAATTAGCATGCGCGCATGGGACTGCTACTGGGATACGTGAGGGTGTCTACGACCGATCAGCACGGGGCGGCGCAGCGGGATGCACTGTTGGCGGCCGGCGTCGAGGAGAAGTACGTCTACTTCGACCACCTGTCCGGGCGAAGGCGGCCAAGGAACGGCCGGGACTGTCCGCGCTCCTTGCGTTCGCCCGCGAAGGGGACGTTGTGCTGGTCTACCGGATCGATCGGCTCGGACGGTCCCTGTTGGACGGGATTGACCCCTCCACGGCCTCGGGTCGCTTACAGCTGGGACTGTTCGCCACCCTGGCAGAATACGAGCGCGAGCTCATCAACGAGCGGGTTCGGGCCGGGGTCATGGCCGCCAAAGCCAGAGGCGTTAAGTTCGGCCAGCAGCCCATCGACGAGACCACCGCGGAGGACAAGGTGGAAACCGCCCGGCGGCTGCTGTCCGAAGGCAAGACGGCCGAGCGGGTCGCAGAGACTGTCGGCTGGTCACGGGCCACCCTGTACCGGTACCTGAAGATGTACGGCCACGAGACCCCGGCCAAGGGTCAGGCCCAGCTGGATCTCGGGCCGGGGAAGTCCCGATACTCGAAGAGGAAGAACGTCCCGGTCCGAAGGTAGGCATGCTCCCTGGCAACGACAACACGGGGCTGCCATGGGCGTTTGCGTGGATGAACCCGGCAGCGCCGGGCCAGAAAGAGGGGGCGTCATCCGAAGCGGTGGCTGACCTGCCGCCGCTTGTTCGCGAGCCTTGCGGTGTCTGCCGGGGCTGGCGGTGAACCTACTCAACTGACTCAGATGTACTGTGAAGTCCTTTTGCGTGTCTGGGGTAGATTCATGCGGGGGCGACGCAGTGCGCCGAGGAAGGGTGGATGTGGGATTCTTTAGGCGCAAGGTCGCTCCGGCCTCCGTACATCCAATTTCAAAATTCTGGCAATGGTGGACTTCTGAAGGTGCGGCCCGATTTAATGCCGCAGTGGCAACCGGTCAATGGGGTGACCTTCCCAACCAGATGAGCAAACAACTCGCTGCCATCGACCCAGGCCTGGCTTGGGACACCGGACCCGGGCGCACATCCCGCAGCCTCCTTGCTGTCAGCTCCGAAGGCGATTCCGCGTTGCGGCGGATCGCGGAACAATGGCTTCGGTCAGCTCCGGCCGCGGATGAATTCTGGGAGTACGCTGCCGCACGCCAGCCAGTCGCGGGTGTGCTCGACAACGTCATCGAGATCGATGGCCACCGGCTTCGCCTGGGCGATGTCCGATTCGGACTAAAGGTTGACTCCGAAAGTGAATGCCTTGACATAGACGTTCATCACCCGCTCTTTGTCGAAATGACTGAGGAAGGACCCCTCAGGGTATCCTTCCTGCTCCTTGACTGGATTCTCGGCGAGGATGGGGTCGAACGATGGGTGCGCGCCATAGGAACAACCGACAACGGAGATACGGCCACCGCCACCGCGTCAGATCTCACCGCTGCCATCAGCACAATGACCGCTCAAGCCCAGACGGACAAATGGGTCCTGATGGAGGGAACGACACACGGCAGCGAAAGGGTCATCGTCAGCGCCCGCCGGCCCCTGCGCTGGATCGACTACCCCATCTTCGACCTGCATACCGAAGTACGCATCCAGTATGACGACAGGCGGGACGACGGGCTTCCGACGGTCGACTCTCTAGATTCTCTCCGCGGAATCGAGGATGACATCTCCGCGGCACTTGGAACACGAGGGATCCTGGTCGCCCATGAGACAGCAGCCGGCGCAAGGCTGCTGCACTACTACTCAGACTCAGAGGACCAAAACGGACGCGACGCCATCGAGACTGCGGCACGTGTCGCCGGCGGCGCCACTCGACACGATCCTGACCCCGGATGGAAGCACGTACGTCGATTCGCATGACAATGTGGCGCGCCGTTCCGAGACCTGGACACCCCGCCATTGAGCATTGCCGGGAATGTTGAACGGTGAAACGGTGCCGCCTGCTCAGTGGGTATCGTTCAGGCACGGGACACCATTGGGGGAATAGTGATCTATCAGAACTTTGCACCGGGGAAGCAAAGGACTAAATGGATCTGGTGGACTTGGCGGTATCGGTACCCGGATCGCCGCCGCACTGTCTTTCGCGCTCGTCCTGACCTCCTGCGCCACGCCGTCGATCGAGGAGATGGGACGCAACGCCATCCGCCAGGACGCCGCCGAGGGCAAAGACTGGTTCACCCGGTTCACGGCCGCCACCGACAAAGCTGGAGGGCATGGGCAACCCGTACGCCTGCGGCTGGGACCCCGACGGGAACTTCCACACCGATCACTACTACGGCGAGCACCTGACGACCAGCGGCTGGTGGGGACGCGAACAGCGTACGGTCAGCGCCTGCGCCCGATTCGAAGTGGACCTGGGCTCGGTGATTGCGACATCCATCGACTGCCCCGACCGACCTCCATTCTCCGACTACACCGACGAACGGGTAGTGGTTGCGTGAACAATGGCGACACCGCGGCGATGCCGTTCATCTGAGACTTCACGCGCGGTCCCTGGCAGGGATCTTCCGCCTGATCCGCCCAACAGATAGTGTTGGGCTATGGAAAAGCAGCGGAGGGCCGTGGAGCAGACCGTGATCCTGAAGGGTGGCGGACGGGAGACTCCGGTCAAAATGCGGAACGGGGTCATCCTTCTTCCGAAGGGGTTTAAGGTCTCACCCCGCCATGCTGCGCGCCGCGGCAAGGCGCCGGCCAAGACTGCCACGGTCAACCTGGCCGGCCTGAAAGATGCCCCGGACTACGGTCCGCGGGCTGTGACGCAGCGGCTGGTGAACGCGCTGGGCAACAACGCCGTGGCGGCACTACTCGGCGTCAACAAGGACAGGCCCGGCCGGTGGGTGTCCGGCGAGGATGCTCCGAACGAGGAGAACCGCGCACAGCTGGCCGACTTGGATGCCCTGGTCGGCCATCTGCACAGTGCATTCACGCCGGCCCAGGCCAGGCTGTGGCTGGAAGGCCAGGACCCGCATCTGGGCGCCCGTCCCATTGATGTGTACCGGCTCGAAGGTGCGGCGCCGGTGATCGAGGCGATCCGGGCCTTCGAACAGGGAGCGTTCGCCTAGGTGGAGTTCTGGCGCGTACTCAACTGGCACCCTGACGCCTCAACTCCGGCGGAGAACGGGCACCCGCTGTACATCTGGCCGCGGCAGGGAACCGGCAGGGTGGACGACCCGGACCGCGAATACACCGTGCTCTATGTCGGCGACTCGGCCGAGGGCGCCGCGGCGGAAGCGTTTGGCCGGTATCCCGTGTGGAACTCCGACATTTTGGCCCCGCCGCCAGGGACACCGCCCGGCACCCGGAAAGCCCTGGTGAAATACGAGGGGGATCCGCCGATCCTCGACCTGGACGATCCGGAAGCGCTGCAAGAATGGTCGCTGCGGCCCAGCAACATTGTGTCCCGGGACCGGGCCTCCACCCAGCAGTGGGCGCGGAGCATGTATGAAACGGGGGACTACGCCGGCCTCTCCTGGTGGTCCTTCTACGAGCCCCGCTGGGCCAGCTTCGGCCTGTGGGACATTACCGGGCTGACGCCGGTCGGCGACCCGGAACCGCTGACAATGACCCACGACGCCGTGCAGGACGCCGCAACCCTGATCCGGCGCGTCATCAGCTAGGGGCCCGCCAGAAATTGGACAACCTCCGCATGGTCCCTTGCAAGACACCGCACCAATAAGGGAACCGATGGACACTTCAGTTTCAGCCGTTGGCCCCGCCCTGGCAACCCCCGCAGCAGTTCCCGATGAGCCAGGCACACAGGTGCAGCTCAGCCAAGCGCCGGGCTATCTGGGGGCTCTCACACCCGCCGTTTCCGTGGCCCCGCTCGAGCCGGATCCAGTAGTGCGGCAGCCACGGAGCGTGACGGTTTGGTTGGCCGGCATGGAACAGGAGGGCTACCGGGTTCTCCACTCGGTCCCGCTGTCGCCGCGAAAAGACATCGACCACCTCGTCATCGGACCCACAGGTATCCATGCCCACCCGTGATTGGGATAAGTCCTCGTCGTCCACTGTTCCGGTGAACCGCTGATGAAAGTGGCCGCAGAAAACGTTGGTTGGCCGGAGGGTATCGACTGCCCGTTGGAGAAGGTCGCGGCTTACTTGCGCTCTGGCTATAAGGGCAGATTATGCAAAGGCTGCGACAAACCTGGCGGTTAGTCCACCTCATCTTGGGAGCGCACTTATAGAACTCGATCTCACTGCACCTACTAGGGGTGAATCCCTGGACGCCGACATCATCTAGTCAGCTGGTTCATAAATAGCTTCCGTGCGACTGAGCCAGCCGAGCGCTGGCTCTCTGCGGAGAGACTGAATGGCCTTCGCTCGTGTGACAACCAGCAACGCAACAGGTAAGTCGGAGGTGACCAAATGCTGAAATGCGGATACTGCTTGGATCAGCTCGGGCGTCAGGCGGCGGCTACCGCCTGGAATGACCAGATAGCCCGCCCCGGTAGACGGTGATCTCGCCTGACGTCTTCCACCGACAAACCGATGACGGCCATCCCGCAGCGCTTGCGAAGAATCGAGCCCCTCCTCGATGCGCTTCGAACCCGCTTCGTCCGCAGCCGAAGCCAACGTAATCTGCTCCGGGAGGTGCCTGAGTTTTTCAAGCAGGGCCCTCTGCCCATTCGGCTGACGTCGTGTCCCTAATCATGGGCTCACAGTAGCGCCGGATCCGGCAGCATGTCCTTGATGCGCGGCTAGAATCGCCCCACATTTGAAGATGGAAATCGGATGGAGGGAGACCAAAGTGTGCCATAAGTGCGCCCTGGACCTACGCGAGGACTTTGGCTTAACCAGCGAAAAACCCCGGAAACCCCTAGATTTAGGGGCTGTCCGGGGTTTATCCCGAGCTTCCTATCAGAATCGAACTGATGACCTTTTCATTACGAGTGAAACGCTCTACCGACTGAGCTAAGGAAGCACCGCATGAAATTCCCGGAAGAACCGGGCGGATCATGCAAGAGACAACTGTAATAGAGTCCCTTGCCCGGGTCAAAATGAGCGGATCAGGCGCCCGACGAATGGCCGTGGCGGACGTTGTCTGGATGTTCACCCGGCGGTCGGGGCGGGTTCAGCAACGGGTCCCGAAGGGCCCGCACTGTGGAACGACCAAATGCGGCCGCGTCGGCGGGCGCTTCTCAGCGAAGGGGCTTGGGCCATGACTCCGGACACAGCAGACACATCCGCACGGCACGCAGCCTCCGCGCTGGACCCCACGCTGCCGTGGGCCGCCCGGGATGGCCGTCAGGGAGTCCGGCTGGCCGTGCTGGCGATGGTGGGAACAACAGTTTTCGACGGCGGCCTGCTGGAGCGTGCCATGACCCGCACCCTTACCGACCAGGGCGTGGCGGAAGGGTCTGCGGAGTTTGCGCGGATGCTTCGGTACGCCAGGGACACCGCCGGGATGTCAAAACTTGCCGTCTTCAACCACCTTTTCGAGGAGCGGTCGAGGGCTGCGGCAGCGAACACTTTCTTCGAGCGCAGCTGCGATGACCTGATATCGGACGGCATCATTCGGGCGGTTCCCGGCGCCGAGGACGCCATTGGCTGGCTGCGCGAAGCAGGCGTCATGGTCTGCCTTGCCACCGGATTCGGTCGCCACACGCAGAACATGGTGCTGGAGAGCCTTGGCTGGATGGGACTGGCAGACCTGAGCCTCTGCCCGGCCGATGCAGGGAGGGGCAGGCCCTATCCGGACATGATCCTGACGGCCGTCCTGGCGCTGGACCTGGACGACGTCCGGAGGGTTGCCGTCGTGGGTGACAGCTGCGCGGACATCGAATCGGGACTGCGGGCCGGTGCCACCACGGTGGCCGGGGTCCTCACTGGTGCACACGGGGAGCCGGCGCTGCGGGCGGCGGGGGCCACCGCCGTCGTGCCGTCCATCCGTGAGCTGCCGCCGCTGCTGGAACCCCGGTCCGCGTAGGCCGTCAGGCCACAGCGACGGGCCGCCTTCCTAGCACTGCGTGTTGTCCGCGGGGGCCTCACCGGTCAGGAAATAGCCGTCCACGGCATCGGTGACGCAGCTGTTCGAGCGTCCGTAAGCCGTGTGCCCTTCGCCCTTCCAGGTCACCAGGGAAGCGTTGCCCAGCTGCTTGCGCAGGGCGCCCGCCCATTCCACCGGAGTCGCGGGATCTCCCGTGGTGCCCACCACCACAATGGGGGCCGAACCCGGGTACTCCACGGGTGCCGGCGTGCGGATGCTCTTGTAGGGCCAGTCCTGGCAGTTGGTGCCGCCGTAGGCAAAGAAGTAGCCCAGGGTGGGGGATTCCTGCCGCAGCTTCTGCTCTTCGGCCCGCATGGCGGCGGGGTCCGTCACCATGGGGTAGTCAAGGCAGTTGATTGCGTTGAAGGCGAAGGCGCTGTTGGACGTGTACTTGCCGCTCGGATCGCGGTCGGCGCCGAAGTCGGCGAGCCGCAGCATCGGTGACGGATCGCCCTTGAGGGCGGCGTCCAGCGCCTGGGTGAGCAGGGGCCAGTTGTCGTCGTTGTAGAGCGGGAGGATGAGGCCGCTGACGAAGGCGGACCCGGTGACCAGCCTGCCGTCCTGGGCGCGCTGCGGGTTGGCGTCCACGGCCTGCACGACGTCGCGTATCTGCTGTACGCCGCTGTCCACGGTGCCGCTCAGGGGGCAGTCCTTGTCCCCGAGGCACTTCTGCACGTAGGCACGGATGGCCTTCTCAAAGGCGCGGGCCTGGCCGCTGGTGAGCTCCTCGTTGCTGAGCGAAGGGTCCAGCGCTCCGTCAAGCACCATCCGGCCCACGTTGTCCGGGAACAAGGAAGCGTAGGTGGAGCCCAGGAAAGTGCCGTAGGAGTAGCCCAGGTAGTTCAGTTTGGTGTCGTTGACCACGGCCCGCAGGATGTCCAGGTCCTTAGCGGCGCTGACGGTGTCCACGTGCGCCAGCACCGGGCCGGTCTTTTCGGCGCACTTGGCCGCAGTTGCCTTGTTGTCGGCGAGGGCGGCCGCCAGGCCGGCGTCCGAGCTGAGGTCGTAGTTCTTGGCGCGGGATTCGTCGCGTTCCTGGTCAGTGAGGCAGGTGACGGGGGATGACCGCTTCACGCCGCGGGGGTCGAAGCCCACCAGGTCGTACTTGGCGCGCACTTCACTGGAAATGTTCGTCGCGCCGGCATCCTTGACGAAGTCGTAGCCGGAGCCGCCCGGGCCGCCGGGATTGACCAGCAGGCTGCCGGTCTTTTTGCCCGTTGCCTTCATTTTGAGGGCCGCGATCTCGATGCTGTCGCCCTCGGGCTTGCTGTAGTCCACGGGCACCTTGATTTTGGCGCACTCGAGCTTGTCCTCGCAGGACGTCCAGGAGACCTCCTGGGAGTAGAAGCTCCGGAGCTCTTCGGGAGCCGCCTCCGCGATGGAAGGGTCGGCTTTGCCTGTGCTCCCGCCGGCTGATCCGCCGTCGGACTGGCCCAGCAGGGTGCAGCCCGTCAAGGCGAGCAACACGGCCAGGGTGCCAGCAGCTGCCTTGGCCACGGTCGATCCGGACCGGGACCGTAGGGGCAGACGTCGGGCAGGCTTCATGCAGGGCTCCTTGAGGGACTTGGCGTGGGCTCGGGGGACATGCGGCGGCACTAGATCAGGCTCGCGGCCATGGATTCAATGGCCAGCAGGGGCGCAACGTTGGTGGTGGTGATCCGCTGGCGGGCCTTGTTGATCGCATCCATCCGGGCCAGTGTTGCCTCCGGACCTGAACGGGCGGCAAACTCAGCCAGCTCGCTCTTGAGTTCAACGTTCACCAGGTCCACGGCGTTCCCCATCTGGATGATCAGCACGTCACGGTAGAACGAGAGCAGGTCCGTGAGCGTCCGGTCAAGTGAATCGGTGATGGAGCGCTTCGCGCGCCGCTTCTGGTCATCCTCCAGCTGTTTGATCTGGCTTCTCATGGCCGGCGGCAGGGTGCCGCTCTCCGGAGCGCCGAGCGTGGCCAGGAGCGCTGCCTTTTCTTCGGCGTCGCGCACTTCGTTGGAGCTGTTGGCTTCCTCGGTGGCGATTTTCACCAGCTTTTCGGCCATCAGGACCGCTGCGGTGATGCCCCGCAGTCCCAGCGGGAAGCGGACGGTTTCCATGCGCCGTTCGCGGGCGTCGGCGTCGCGGGCGAGGCGGCGGGCAATGCCGACGTGGCTTTGCGCCGCGCGGGCGGCGCGCTCGGCGAGGGCCGGATCCACGCCGTCGCGCCTCACCAGCAGAGCCGCGACGTCGGCGGCCGGGGGGAGCCGCAGCGCCACCGGCCGGCAGCGGGAACGGATGGTGACCAGGACGTCCGCCGGGGATGGCGCACACAGCATCCATACGGTGCGGGGAGTGGGCTCTTCGATGGCCTTGAGCAGCACATTCGTGGTCCGTTCCGCCATGCGGTCGGCGTCTTCCACCACGATGATCCGCCACCGTCCGGATGAGGGCCGGTTCCCGGCGGTCGATACCAGTTCCCGGGCTTCGTCAATGGTGATGGTGACTTTTTCGGTGCGGACGAACGCCACATCCGAATGTGTTTCCCCAAGGATGGTCAGGCAGGCCGCGCATTCGCCGCAGCCGCGCCTGGTCACGTCCTCCTGGTCGCAGTTAAGGGCGGCGGCAAAGGCCTTGGCGGCGTTGGACCTGCCGGATCCGGGCGGGCCGGTGAACAGCCAGGCGTGGGTCAGGCCTTCGCCCTGCGCGGCCTGGCGGAGCTGGGCGACGACGGCGGGCTGGCCCTGCAGGTCATCCCAGACGGTCACGGGGCCACGCCTTCTGTGCTGACCTGCCTGGAAAGCTGCCGGGACCCTATCAGCGAGTCCACCCGTGCCAGGATGAGCCCGGCAAGCTCGGCGACCGGCAGGTGGGCCGGAAGCACCAGGTAGTGCTCGGGGCGGTCGGCGGCGAGGTCCAGGAATGCGGTGCGGATCTTGGCGTGGAATTCGTCGGCTTCTGATTCCATCCGGTCTTCGGCGGCGTCGCCCGCGGTCCGGCGGAGGCGGCCGACAGCGGGGTCGACGTCGAGCAGCACGGTGAGGTCCGGCTGCAGGCCGGAGGTGGCCCATTCGTTCAGGTCCCGCACCGCCGCGGTTCCGAGGTCCCGTCCGGCGCCCTGATAGGCCACCGAGGAATCGATGTAACGGTCGGTGAGGACGATCTCGCCGCGCTCGAGGGCGGGGAGGATGACCTGGTCCGCGTGGGCCGCGCGGGACGCGGCAAAGATCAGGGCTTCGGTGCGGGCGTCGATGTGGCCGTGGCCGTGGTCCAGCACCAGGGACCGCAGCTTTTCGCCAATCGGCGTGCCGCCCGGTTCGCGCGTGCGCAGCACCCGGATGCCGCGCGAATCAAGGGCCCCGGCCAGTGCTGCGGCCTGCGTGGACTTGCCTGCGCCGTCGCCGCCTTCGAAGGCAATGAACAGTCCGGGGTTCTGGGTAGTCACATGACCAGCCTACCGACAATCACCGACACCGTAGGTGCCGGACCGTAACGCCTTTCCTGCGTTGTGGGCCTCCCACGTACTCTGTGACCATGAGTCTTTCCGAACAGCAGGCTGCCGCGCTGTCGGCTGAAACGGTGGTTGTGGCCGCCGGCCGCCCGCCCCGCAAACGCGATGCGCCAGTCAACCCGCCCATCGTCCTGTCCTCCACTTATTTCGGTACCGGACCGCTCGCAGACGGTGACCGCGGCTACGGGCGTTATTCCAACCCCACCTGGGACCCGTTGGAAGAAGCCCTGGGCCAGCTGGAGGGGGCGTCCCTTCCGGGGCTGCTGTACGCCTCCGGACTGGCCGCCGTCAGCTCGGCACTGTCCCTGATCCCCGCCGGGGGAGTGCTGGTGATGCCCTCGCACAGCTACGCCGGTTCATTGGTGATGGCAACGGAACTCGCGGAGAAGGGATTGTTCGAACTTCGCACCGTGGACATTGCGGACACCGACGCCGTGAAGGCACTGCTGGCTCCGGCGGAGGGCAAGCCCGCCAGCATGCTGTGGCTGGAAAGCCCCACCAACCCGATGCTCGGCATCGCGGACATCCGGGCCCTGACCGCCGCAGCCCACGCGGCAGGTGCCATTGTTGTCACCGACAACACCTTTTCCACGCCACTCGTCCAGCAACCGCTGAGCCTGGGGTCCGACGTCGTCCTCCATTCCGTGACCAAATATTTGGCCGGGCATTCCGACGTAGTCCTGGGCGCACTGGTGACCTCCGACGCTGCGATCCGCGCCAAGCTGCTGCACCACCGCATCATCCACGGCGGTATCGCAGGACCGTTCGAAGCCTGGCTTGCACTGCGCGGGCTGCGGACCCTGGCGCTGCGCATCGAGCGTTCGCAGGCGTCAGCGGCCGTCCTCGCCGGGCGGCTGAGCAATCACCCCCGGATTGAGAGCATCCGGTTCCCGGGACTGGAAACGGATCCCGGCCACGACCGCGCCAAGTCACAGATGAAGGGCTTCGGTTCCATCCTGTGCGTGCAGATCGCCCCGGCCGGCGGCCTCAACGGGGCAGATGCCGCGGACAAGCTGGTCCGCGCGCTGCAGCTCTGGCTTCCCGCCACCTCGCTGGGCGGTGTTGAATCGCTGATTGAACGGCGACGCCGCCATGCGGCGGAACCGGTCAGCGTACCGGACAACCTGGTCCGGCTGAGCGTCGGGATTGAAAACGTTGAAGACCTCTGGGCCGATTTGGAGCAGGCCTTGGACGCTCTGGGCGGCTAGGCTGGGGACGTGGACGGAAAACAGTTGATTATCTTCGTCGAGACCTGGGTCTATTTCATCCTTGCGCTCGTGGCTTTTGGTCTTGAAGCATGGGCATTTTTTGACTGCCTGCGCCACAAGGCGAACGCCTTTGAGGCTGTTTCCAAGCGGACCAAAACGTTCTGGCTGGCGTTGACCGGCGGCGCTGTGGCCATCGGCGGCCTGTCCCTCTACGGAGGCGGCGGCGGCGGTTTCGGCACCCTAGGCCTGTTCGGCCTCGCGGCCGTCACCGCTGCGTCTGTGTACCTCGCCGACGTGCGACCTGCCGTGAAAGACGCCGGCCGCGGCGGCAGCCGCAACATGGGCCCCTACGGGCCCTGGTAACCGGACAACACCTCAGGCGGGCGCCACAGCGTCCCAGCCCACCGTTAACTCGCCCAGCCGCCAGCGGGACGGTCCATCCTGGACCGGCCAGCCGCCGTCGAGCATTGAACGGCACATGGCGGTCCACCGTTGCCTGTTCCCGAAGGCGGCCAGCGGTGCCGCGTCCAGCCACGCCTTGTCCAGTGCCTGCAGGAAGCCGTGGATTCTTTCCCCGGGCACATTCCGGTGGATCAGGGCCTTCGGCAGCCGCTCGGCAATTTCCGAAGGCAGTGCGAAGCCGCCGAAGCGCATGGAGATGCCCAGGCTCAGCGGGCCGCCGGCGTCCAGCGCCACCCACGTCACGCGCCGTCCGATCTCGTCACACGTGCCGTCGATGAACAGCCCTCCGGGGCCGAGCCGGCCCCGGACCAGTGCCCAGATGGCCTCAACGTCCGCTTCCTCGTACTGCCGCAGGACGTTGAAGGCCCGGACTATCACCGGCTGCCCGGGCACGGGAATCTCGAATCCGCCCACATGGAAGCTCAGCCCGGCCCGTTCCAATGCTTTGGCTGCGCGGACCCGCTCCGGCTCGATTTCTATCCCGGCCAAACGGACATCCGTGCGCACGGCGGACAATCGCTCGAACAGTTCGACGGCGGTGGCCGGCGAGGCGCCGTACCCGAGGTCGACGACCAGCGGGTCGGCTGCCCGCCGCAGCCGCCAGGCCTGCGTCCCCGTGAGCCACCGGTCCAGGCGCCGCATGCGGTTGGGGTTGGTGGTGCCGCGGGTAACGTTTCCCACCGGCTTGCCGCCCTTGGCTGCGCTCCGTGTCCGGGCGGGGGCCACCCGTTCAGCTTTTTGCACCACCGGACAAGCCTAACGGTCCTGTCGTAACGGTCGGGTCAGTGGGAGCCGCAGTGTGATGTAACGCTCGGCGGTGCCGCAGTCTGCTCGGCTAGGATGAAAACCATGACTTACAAGCTGATTCTGCTGCGCCACGGCCACAGCGAATGGAACGCCAAGAACCTGTTCACCGGCTGGGTGGATGTTGACCTCAACGACCAGGGCCGCGAGGAAGCGGCTCGCGGTGGTGAGCTCCTGGTCGAGAACAATGTTCTCCCGGACGTCCTCTACACCTCCCTCCTGAAGCGGGCCATCAACACGGCAAACATCGCCCTGGACAAGGCCGACCGCGGCTGGATTCCGGTCAAGCGCGACTGGCGCCTGAACGAACGCCACTACGGCGCCCTGCAGGGCAAGGACAAGGCCCAGACGCTGGCCGAATACGGTGAAGAGCAGTTCATGGAGTGGCGCCGTTCCTACGACACCCCGCCGCCGCCCCTGGACGACGACAGCGAGTTCTCCCAGGCGCACGACCCCCGCTACGCCGACCTGGGCGACGCGCTCCCGCGCACCGAGTGCCTGAAGGACGTCCTCATCCGCCTGATGCCCTACTGGGAATCAGACATCAAGGAAGACCTCAAGGCGGGCAAGACCGTCCTGGTCACCGCGCACGGCAACTCCCTGCGGGCGCTCGTCAAGCACCTCGACGGCATCAGTGACGAAGCCATCGCCGGCCTGAACATCCCCACCGGTATTCCGCTGGTCTACGACCTCGACGAGAACTTCAAGCCGCTCAACCCGGGCGGCACCTACCTCGACCCCGAGGCCGCTGCCGAGTCCATCAAGGCAGTAGCGAACCAGGGTAAGAAGTAAACCAGGGTAAGAAGTAAACCAGGGTAAGAAATAAGGCAACGCCTTAACGAACGACGGCGGGCTGGTCACCTGAGGTGACCGGCCCGCCGTCGTTAACCCGGGTCACAACCCGGCAAAAAGTCAGCTGATTTCGGTGCTGTGCGGGTGCCACGCGCCCGTGACCAGGTAGGTGACTTTCTGGGCGACGGAAACACCGTGGTCCGCGAAACGTTCAAAGTAGCGGCTGGCAAGGGCAACGTCCACAGTGGTGGCCGGCGACTCGTTCCAGTCGCTGCGGGCGATGGCCTTGAAGACGCTCAGGTGGAGGTCGTTGACGGTCGCGTTCGCCTTGAGGATGTCGCGGGCAACTTCGAGGTCGCGTGTTTCCAGGAGTTCGGTGAGCTTGTCCGCGATCAGCTGGTCCTGCTCGGCGAAGCTCTTGAAGGTATCGGCGAGCTGCGGCGGAATCACGTTGGCCGGGTAGCGGAGCCGCGCCAGCTGGGCGATGTGCCGGGCGAGGTCTCCCATGCGCTCCAGCGAAGCGCTCATCCGCAGTGAACCCACGATCATCCGAAGGTCGCTGGCAACCGGTCCCTGGAGGGCCAGGATGTCGATGGCCCGCTCGTCCAGGCTGTTCTGCAGGAAGTCGATCCTGGCATCAGCGGCGATGACATCCTGGGCGAGGTCGACGTCAGCCCCCTCGAAGGCGGTCGTTGCTTTGGCGATTGCCTCACTGACCAGCTTTGAAATCTCGACGAGCTGCTCGCCCACCTGTGTGAGCTCCTCCTGAAAAACCTTGCGCACTACGCGTCCTTTCCTTGGAAATCCGTGCCCCCACCGCAGCGGCAGCCGGATTTCGTGTCACCGCTCTGCAGTCCAACTAATAACTCTGCCAGCGTCCGGTGAACTGTTACGCACCTATAGGTGAACGTTAGCTGAACCCGGCGGTGAAACCCATCAGATTCGCTTCCGGCGCCCGGGGCAGAGCATAAGCTGGAGCCGTGGATCCTATGCTCATCGGTGTCATCGCAGGCCTCATCGGCCTGTCATTCGGCATCTTTGGCGTGCTCGCCTTCCGGGTCAGCGAACAGCAGCGCAAGCTGGTGGATGTTGAATTCGACGAACCGGCGCTGCCGCCCGGCGCCGCGGAGGTGCTCGCCGTCGTCGGCCGTGCCTTCGTGGTGGTGGACGCGATCGACGGTGTGGTCCGGGCAAGCCCGGCGGCGTACGCCTTTGGCCTCGTCCGCGGACACACGGTGGTCCACAAGCAGCTCCTCGATATGACGGCGAGGGTGCGGCGCGACGGTGTGATCCTCGAGAAGCAGTTCGAACTGCCACGCGGTCCGCTGGGGCAGGGGACCATCATCGTCCAGGTCCGGGCAGCCATGCTCGGTGAGGAATACATCCTGCTGCTGGCGGACGACCGGACCGAGATCACCCGCACCGAGGAGATCCGCAACGACTTCGTGGCCAACGTTTCCCACGAGCTCAAGACTCCGGTCGGTGCCATCTCCCTGCTGGCCGAGGCCCTCGAGTCCTCAGCGGACGACGAAGAGGCCGTCCGCCGCTTTGCCAAGCGCATGCAGAAGGAATCGACACGGCTTGCGGCGCTGGTGCAGGACATCATCGAACTCTCCCGGCTGCAGGGCGCCAATGTGGCACAGCAGGGGCATCCCGTGGACATCAATTCCGTTATCACCGAGGCTGTGGATCGTTCGCAGCTGCCGGCCGAGAGCAAGAACATTTCCATCGTGGTGGGCGGCCACGTGGACGCCAAGGTTTATGGAGACCAGGACCTGCTTGTCACGGCGCTGCGAAACCTGATCGACAACGCTATCCGCTATTCGCCGGAGAACACACGGGTGGGGATCGGCGTGCGCGCCAAGGAAGGCCTGATCTCCATCTCCGTCACCGACCAGGGTGACGGCCTGAGCCCGGAGGACCAGGAACGGGTCTTTGAACGCTTCTACCGCGTGGACGCCGCAAGGTCGCGGCAGACCGGCGGCACCGGCCTGGGCCTGAGCATCGTGAAGCACGTTATTTCCAACCACGGCGGCGAAGTGACACTGTGGTCGCAGCCCGGCCAGGGGTCCACTTTCACCATCAGGCTTCCAGAGATGGAGGGGCAGGACGACGGCGACGCCTCGGCGGCGCCGGCAGCGGCCGCCCGCAGCACCCCACCCCACAGTAACGACGCCTCCGGCGTCCATGAGCAAGGAGCCAGCGCTTGAGCAGGATTCTCATAGTCGAGGACGAGGAGTCGTTCAGCGACCCGCTGTCCTACCTTCTGGGCAAGGAAGGATTCGAGGTGGAGGTCGTGGACAACGGCCTGGACGCCATCACGGAGTTCGACCGCAACGGCGCTGACTTGGTGCTCCTGGATCTCCAGCTGCCTGGCCAGTCCGGCACGGAAGTGTGCCGGCAGCTGCGCCAGCGCTCTTCGGTCCCTGTCATCATGCTCACCGCCAAGGACGCTGAAATCGACAAAGTCGTGGGGCTGGAACTCGGCGCTGACGACTACGTCACCAAGCCGTATTCATCCCGCGAACTAGTTGCCCGCGTCAGGGCGGTCCTTCGGCGGCAGGGCGAGCCGGAGGAGCTCATCACCAACACGGTCCAGGCAGGCCCCGTGAGGATGGACGTCGAACGCCACGTGGTGAGCGTGGACGGCGAGCAGGTATCGCTGCCGCTGAAGGAATTCGAACTGCTGGAGATGCTGCTGCGCAACTCAGGACGTGTGTTGACCCGCGGCCAGCTCATTGACAGGGTGTGGGGGTCCGACTATGTCGGCGACACCAAGACCCTGGACGTCCACGTCAAAAGGCTGCGCAGCAAGATCGAGCCGGATCCGTCCGCCCCGAGGTATCTCGTGACGGTCCGCGGCCTCGGCTACAAGTTCGAGCCGTAGGCACTTCCCCCCAGGCGTCGCCCTGGGGGCGGAACCGGCACAACACAACCGGACAGTACAAAGGCCGGACAGCAAAAAGGAGGGCCCCCGCGCGGCGGGGGCCCTCCTTTGTGGTGCTGCGAGCTAGTGGCTTTCGCTGCTCGTGGGAGTCGGCGTAGCGGTCCCGGACGGGGTGGGCTCGCTGCCTTCCGGCAGGTACTCCTTGTACTCGGGCAGCGTGGCGTCCAGGACGGGCACCTTGACCTTGGCGGTCTGGTTGGTGCCGTCTTCGGAGATCGTGACCTCGGACAGAGAGCCCGGGATGGCCCCAGTGGTGCTGAGGATCGCCGGATCCGTGGATTCGTTGAGCAGGGTGTAGGAGTTCTGCTTCACAGACACCTGCGTCTGTGCACCGCGCGCACCGTTGATGGTCAGCTTGACGTCGCTGGACGAGGAGTTGTAAACGGCACCGACCACGCGGCCCGGCTTGTCCTCGCCGGTGGAAACGATCATGAAGTTACGGAGCTGGAGGGGCCCCAGGTCTTCCCTGGTGCCGTCCGACGCCGAGTACTGCTCAGAAGTTTGCTGCGGGTTGATGTAGCCGCAGCCGGTCACGGTCAGCAGGCCGATGGCAAGTGCTGCCGTTGCCATTGCCAGCTTGCCGCGCTGGCCCCGGTTCATCGCAGTGAAACGCACGTCACGCACTCCTTGAGAGTCTTGAAACATTATTCAGCCATAGCCTATCCTCAAACCGTCTCAAACAAGGATTCGGGCCGTACACATTAGCGACCGGAAACCCCTCCCGCCTGACCGCTCCGGACCCCCGTCGACTGCGCCGCCACGCTGGCCGTCGGCTGCCTCCCCCTGCCCTGGGCAGACTGCCTTTGATGCACTAATATCTGCATCCGTCAAGGGGGTGGAGGGGGTTGATTGGCCCCATTTTCCTTGTATTTACTGGGTTCGAGGCCCCGATCCGTGCCAGTTGTATGCCTGAATCGTGATAAACTGGTCTGCGGGAAAGGGGAAAGTCCACATGGTTTTTGAGGTCGGCGAGACAGTAGTTTACCCTCACCACGGTGCAGCAAAAATTGAAGAAATCAAGATGCGCACCATCAAGGGCGAAGAGAAAATGTATCTCAAGCTCAAGGTGGCCCAGGGTGATCTGACCATTGAAGTTCCAGCAGAGAACGTTGACCTTGTTGGTGTTCGTGACGTAGTGGGCAAAGAAGGTTTGGAGCACGTCTTTGACGTGCTGCGGGCCGAGTTCACTGAAGAGCCTACCAACTGGTCGCGTCGTTACAAGGCAAATCTGGAGAAGCTTGCTTCCGGGGACGTCATCAAGGTGGCAGAGGTCGTTCGCGACCTGTGGCGCCGTGATCACGACCGCGGCCTTTCCGCAGGTGAGAAGCGTATGCTGGCCAAGGCCCGCCAGATTCTGATTTCAGAACTGGCGCTGGCTGAAAAGACGGATGAAGAGAAGGCTGCAAGCGTTCTCGACGAAGTCTTGGCTTCCTAAGAATTGAACCCCGGTGGCTAACCAGCCGCCGGGGTTTCTTTTTGCCCTTTTTTAGGCGAATCCCGGAATTTTGCCCCGCCCCGGGAGGGTTCGGCCACGTAGTGTTGTGCCCATGAGTGCACGAGAATCTTCCGCCGTGTCCGGGCCGGAATCCGGGGACCACGGCCCCCGCCCCGTCGTAGCAGTCGTGCTGGTCGCGGCCGGATCGGGGCAGCGGCTGGGGTACGGCATGCCCAAGGCGAGGGTCCCCCTCGGCGGGGAGCCCATCCTGATGCATGCCCTGCGCGGGATTGTCACCTCCGGCGTCGCGCAGCAGGTCTGCATTGCGTTGCCGCCGGGCGACGGCGCTCTCCGGCAGATGTGCGAGGACTTCAAGGGCGAGCTTGCCGACGGCGGCCCGCTGCTGACGATCGTGGACGGCGGTGCGACGCGCACCGAATCCGTCCGTTCGGCCTTGGCGGCGCTGGAAGAAGGTACCCAGGCGGTGCTGGTCCACGACGCCGCTCGGGCCCTGACGCCGGAGTCCGTCTTCCACCGTGTGGTCGACTCCCTGGCGGCCGGCGCGCTGGCAGTCATTCCCGTGATCCCCGTCGTGGACACCGTCAAGACCGTTGAAGCAACGCGTGACGAGGACGCCCGCATTGCGCCGGAGGTGGTGGTGGGCACGGCACCGCGGGAGAAACTGCGTGCAGTGCAGACCCCGCAGGGATTCGACCTTGGCACGTTGATGAAGGCGCACCGGGACGCAGCGGGTTTCGACGCATCCCAGGCCGCCGCCATAACGGATGACGCCATGCTGGTGGAACGCCTGGGTGTCCCTGTCCATGCTGTCCGCGGCGCCAGCCAGTCGCTGAAGATCACCACTCCCTTGGACCTCATCATTGCCGAGGGCCTGCTGGAAGGTCCGCTGGGCGCACGATGGGTGGAGGGCTGAACGTGGCACCTCCTCCCATCATTCCCAGGACCGGCATCGGCATCGACGTTCATGCTTTTGCCTCGCCCGACAACCCGCGGACCCTCTGGCTCGGTGGGCTCCTGTGGGAAGGCGAGCAGGGCCTGGCCGGACACTCCGACGGGGATCCCGTGGCCCACGCGGCCGCAGATGCACTGTTTTCGGCAGCGGGAATCGGCGATCTGGGCACGCATTTCGGCACGGACCGCCCGGAGTTCGCAGGTGCCTCAGGCGTCACCCTCCTTGCCGAGGCCGCCCGCATCGTCCGGACGGAAGGATTCGAGATCGGCAACATTGCGGTGCAGTTCGTCGGCAACAGGCCCAAATTCGGCCCGCGCCGGGAGGAGTCCCAGGCGGTCCTGAGCGCGGCGGCGGGTGCCCCCGTCAGCGTCAGCGCCACCACCAGCGACGGCCTTGGCTTCACCGGCCGCGGGGAAGGCATTTCCGCCCTTGCCACCGCACTGGTGTACCGGGCGGGCTGAAGCGGGTCCGGCGTTTCGCCTAGTCTTAAGGGATCCTTTCCTCTGCCCAACATTCCAGGAGACCCCTCGTGAAGAAGCCGCTTGCCGCCGTCGTACTCGTTGCCGGGATGCTGCTGAGCGGCTGCGGCACTCCGAAAATGAGCGTTGAGGAAAGCTGCCGGTTCCTCAACGGGGACACCTTTGTCCCCACCGGAAACCAGCAGCAGCAGGCTGACCAGATCGCCAAGCATTACCAGGAAGTGGCGGACAAGGTAGCTCCTGAGGTTGCCGGGCCAATCCAGAAGATGGCGGACATCATGAAGAAGGTCGCCGAAACTTCGCTCGGCACCAAGAGCTCCGAACAGACGGCGCAGCTGAGTGAGCAGAACAACAAGATCGGCGAAGTCTGCAAATAGCGCTGACGGCCACTGCCGCAGCCGTTGGGCGCCGCCGTGAAGGCCATCGGCTAATCTGGAGCGGTGACCTTGCGCTTTTACGACACAGCATCCGCCGAAGTCCGCGACTTCGTCCCTCTGATACCGGGCAAGGTGAGCCTGTATTACTGTGGCGCAACGGTGCAGGGCCTGCCGCACGTGGGACACATCCGGTCGGCCATTGCCTTCGACCAGCTCACCCGCTGGCTGGAGTACCGCGGATTCCGCGTGACGGTGGTCCGCAACGTCACCGACATCGACGACAAGATCCTGGCCAAATCCGCCCTTTCGTTTGAACCGGACTTCGAGGAAGGCCCGGACGACGTCCGCGAAGAGGAATGGTGGGCGCTGGCCTACCGCTACGAACAGGCGTTCCTCAAGGCCTACGACACGCTCGGCGTTTCCCGGCCCACCTATGAGCCGCGCGCCACCGGCCACATCCCGGAAATGCACGCGCTGATCCAGGGCCTGATCGACCGGGGCCACGCCTACCCCGCCCTCGACGACTCCGGCGATGTGTACTTCGACGTCCGTTCCTGGAACCGCTACGGCTCGCTCACCCGTCAGAAGATCGATGACATGCAGGGAGCACCCGACGCCGACCCCCGGGGAAAGAAGGATCCGAGGGACTTTGCGCTGTGGAAGGGGCACAAGGAGGGGGAGCCGACGACGGCCAGCTGGGTTTCGCCCTGGGGCACCGGCCGTCCGGGCTGGCACCTGGAGTGCTCGGCCATGGTCACCAAATACCTCGGCACCGAGTTCGACATCCATGGCGGCGGCCTGGACCTCCGGTTCCCGCACCATGAAAACGAAATGGCCCAGTCGCAGGCGGCCGGCCACGCCTTCGCCAACTTCTGGATGCACAACGGCATGGTGACGTACCAGGGCGAAAAGATGTCCAAGTCCATTGGTAATACCGTCAGCCCTGCGGAAATGCTGGAACTCGCTTCACCGCGCGTGGTGCGGTACTACCTCGGCCAGGCGCAGTACCGCTCAGTGCTGGACTACCAGCCCACATCGCTGCAGGAAGCGGCCGCTGCGGTGGAGCGGATTGACGGGTTCATCGCCCGAGCCGTGCGGACTCTGTCCGGCAGTGTTGTATCCGGGGCGGCCGAACTGCTGTTCAGCTCCCACGGCACCGTGCCGGACGCCTTCGCTGCCGCCATGGATGACGACCTCAATGTTCCGCAGGCGCTGGCTGCCCTGCACGACACCGTGCGGGCCGGCAACACCGCGCTCACTGCCGGCGATAACTCCGCGGCCCGGACAGCGCTGCACTCCGTCACTGACATGCTGCGCGTGCTGGGCCTGAACGACGTCGCGGCACCCGCCCGGGATGAGCAGGCCGATACGGCCCTGGGCGTCCTTGTCGAAGCCCAGCTGGGTGCGCGGGCACAGGCACGGGCCACCAAGGACTGGGCCGCTTCGGATGCCATCCGGGATACCCTGGCGGCGGCAGGCGTCGTCGTCGAGGATGGTCCGGACGGTGCCAGCTGGAGCCTCAAGCGCGGCTGAGCTGCTGCAGTCCCAAGGCGAGGCGGGGCCCTGGGCCGGCGATTTACCCTGAGTAAGTAGACTGGAGGTCAGACTTACTCAACAAAGCAAGGGTGAAACTCATGGCCAACAACGGTCGCCGGTCGGTCAAAGCAAAGAAGGGCCCCACCATCGGAACGGGTGGCCATGGCCGCAAGGCCCTCGAAGGCAAGGGCCCCACTCCCAAGGCGGAGGACCGCCCCTACCACAAGGCGCACAAGAACAAACAGCTTGCCGAGCGCTCCGCCGCCAAGCGTCCGGGCGCAGCCCGCGGTGCCGGCGCCCGCTCCGGCCCGAAGGGCCGTGCCACGGAGGAAGTCGTCACCGGCCGCAACTCCGTCGTCGAAGCGCTCCGCGCCGGAATCCCGGCCAAGGCGCTCCATGTCGCCATCCGCATTGAAATGGATGACCGCGTCAAGGAGTCCCTCAAGCTCGCGGCCGAACGCGGCATTCCGCTGCTGGAAACCGGCAAGCCGGAACTGGACCGGATGACGGACGACGCCATCCACCAGGGGCTCGTGCTGCAGATTCCGCCCTACGAATACCAGGACGCGTACGAGCTCGCCGAGGAAACCGTGGAGAGCTGGAAGAAGGGCCACGTTGCCAACGCACCGCTCTTCGTCGCCTTGGACGGGATCACGGACCCGCGCAACCTCGGCGCGATCATCCGTTCGGTCTCGGCCTTCAGCGGCCACGGCGTCATCGTCCCGGAGCGGCGCTCCGTCGGCGTGACTGCCTCGGCCTGGAAGACCAGCGCCGGTGCGGCAGTCCGGGTTCCGGTGGCACGTGCCGCCAACCTGAACAACACCCTTAAGGCCTTCAAGAACATGGGCATCTACGTGCTGGGCCTCGACGGCGACGGCGACGTTTCGCTGCCGGACCTCAGCCTGGCCAAGGAGCCCGTGTGCATCGTGGTTGGTTCCGAGGGCAAGGGCCTGAGCCGCCTGGTCCGCGAAAACTGCGACCAGATCGTCTCGATCCCGATCGACTCAGCCATGGAATCGCTCAATGCCTCCATGGCTGTCGGCATCTCCCTGTACGAGATTTCCAGGCAGCGCGCAGCCAAGTAGCGGCTGGGCTCACAGGGGACGCCCTCTCACTTTTGGCGGACTTTCGCGAAACGCTCTCTCACCTTCGGTGGGGGAGCGTTTCCGTTTTTTCAGAACTGGTGGCGGTTGGCCAGGACCGGGAGTTTCGCCCGGGCTTCCTTGACGACGGCGGGGTCCAGGTCGGCGAACATCAGTCCGGTCCCGGCGTCGAGCTCTTCCAGGACCTCGCCGAGCGGCGAGACGACGGCGGAGTGCCCCACACCGGTGGGCGCGGATCCCTTGGTTTCGATGCCTTCGGTGGCGGGATCGGCCTGTCCGCACGCCAGCACATAAGTGGTGGTATCCACGGCGCGGGCGCGCGCCAGCAGGCGCCACTGATCGACCTTCCCCGGGCCGGATCCCCAGGAGGCACACACGATGTTGGCCTCGGCGCCCAGGTCGGCGTTGGCTGTGAACAGTGCCGGGAACCGGATGTCGTAGCAGGTGGCCAGCCCGAATTTGATGCCGCCGAGCTCGAAGGTGGACGCCCGCGTGCCGGCATCCACGGTGTCTGATTCTGCAAAACCGAAAGCGTCGAAGAGATGGATTTTGTCGTAGCTCGCCTCGACGCCGGGACCCGTGACCAGGAGGGTGTTGCGTACTTTTCTGCCACCACCGGGAGTGAACATTCCCGCCACGATCACGATGTCCGCTTCCCGGGCTATATGGCGCACCCGGGTCGCCCACGGCCCGTCCAGCGGTTCGGCGATGTCAAGGAGCGAATTGCCGAATGCCCGCATGGTGGCTTCCGGGAAGACAACCAATTGGGCGCCGCCTTTTTTCGCTTTGCGGGCATATTTTTCCACGATGTCCAGATTCCTGGAAATATCGCGGCCCGTAACTATCTGAGCAAGTGCAACTCGCACAATTACCTCCAGCTTGGCGTGTCCTTTCAGTATGGCAACGCTGAACAAGGCCAGCCCATTTCCCGACACATAGCGCCGAATATCGGACATTTGTGTGGCACAGCTAATATTTAAGCAATGGTCATGCCACTCCTAGACACAGCCTCCACCGTGGACGCCTCCCGGCCGTTTCCACTGGGTATCAGCGTTCCGCGCACGGGGTCACCGGCAACGGACGATCCTCAGAGTGCGTGCGCCAACGTCGCGGTCTACGCCCCCGGCGTGGACACGCTGGAAATCGCCTACTGCGCGCCCGGCGGAACATGGCAGCTGAAGACACTGCCGAACATCACCAACGACGTCCACCACGGCATTGTCGAAGGTTTTCCCGTTGGATCGCGGTACGGCTTCCGCTCCTCGCCGGAGGATGATGCCCTGCCGGTGCCGGTGCCAACCGTGGCGTTCGACGACGACGGCCAGCAGCCGCTACTGCTGGACCCTTACGGCCGGGCCGTGGATCAGCGCGACGGGTTCCTCACGAATGTGCGCATGTCCGGCGAATTCGACTGGGGCGGCGACCGCAATCCGCACGTCTCGTGGCGCAACACCATCATTTACGAAGCCCACGTCCGCGGCCAGAGCATGCTCCATCCGGACATCCCCGAGGACCTCCGGGGCACCTACGCCGGCATGGCGCACCCGGCAATGATTGAGCATCTCACCGGCCTGGGCATCACCTCGGTCCAGCTGTTGCCGGTCCATTTCCACCTGGACGAGCCGCACCTCCAGAACCTGGGCATGACCAATTACTGGGGATACAACACGGCGGCGTTCTTTGCGCCCCATCCGGACTACGCCACGCAAGCCGCCCAGGCGGAAGGACCGCAGGCCGTGCAGGACGAATTCAAAGGCATGGTCAAGCTCCTGCATGCGGCGGGCCTGGAAGTGATCCTGGACGTCGTGTACAACCACACGGCCGAGGGCGGTCGTGACGGGCAGACGCTCAGCTTCCGCGGGCTGGGGGAGATGCAGTATTACCGCAACGACGGCCACGGCAGATATGTGGATACCACCGGGTGCGGCAACAGCCTGAACTTCGGCCACCCGCGCGTGGTCCAGCTGGTCCTTGACTCTCTGAGGTACTGGGTGGACGAGTTCCACATCGACGGCTTCCGTTTCGATCTCGCGGTGACGTTGTGCCGCAACGCCGCAAATGACTTCGACCCTCACCATCCCTTCCTTGTGGCTGTTGCCGCGGATCCGGTGCTGTCTTCCGTCAAGCTGATCGCCGAGCCGTGGGACGTGGGCTACGGCGGCTGGCAGACCGGACGCTTTCCGCCCGGGTGGGTGGACTGGAACGATCACTACCGTGATGCCCTGCGCTCGTTCTGGCTCGCCGACCGGGCCGCGATCGACGCCGGCGGCCAGGGCGGTTCCGTGGCCCGCCTGGCCGACTCGATCTCCGGCTCGGCAGGCCTTTTCGCGGAATCGGGACGTTCCCGGATGGCCTCCGTCAACCTCGTCACCGCCCACGACGGCTTCACGCTGGCCGACCTCGTGTCCTACGACCGCAAGCACAATGAAGCCAACGGCGAGCAGAACCGTGACGGCCACGGGGACAACCGCAGCTATAACCATGGCTTCGAGGGACCGACCGAAGACGAAGAGATCCTGGCGCTTCGGGCGCAGACCAGCCGCAACCTGATGGCCACCCTGATGGTGTCCATGGGCATCCCCATGATCACCGCCGGTGACGAAATCGGCCGCACCCAGCAGGGCAACAACAACGCCTACTGCCAGGACAACCACATCACGTGGCTCGACTGGACCAGCACGCCCGAATCCCACGCCATGCTTCGGAGCACCAAGCGTGTCATCCGGCTCCGGAAGGAGTTCCTGGCCGGGCAGCCGCATCACTACCCCTCACGGGACAAACAGGCCTACCTGCACTGGTTCGACGAGCACGGCAAGCCTATGTCCATGGACCGCTGGAATGATCCCCAGCACCGGGTGGTCCAGTTGCTGCTGGGCTCGGACGACGGCCAGGTGGACGGACTCGTGGTGGTGAACGGCAGCGCCCACGATATCAAGGTCACGCTGCCTGACATCAGCAACGACGACGGCACGGGCAAGCGGCTCTTCGAACTCCGGTTGACCACGTCGGAACTCCACGACCGCCGTCAAGGAGTCAGGGTTGCCGCCGGCGAGCGTGACGTGGTGCAGTCCAACACCATCAGCATCTACCGTACGTAGGCCCGGCACATGGGGAATGCATGAGGCGGATCGCGAGGCTCCTTGCCCTGGCCGGGGCCCTGGTGCTCGTGGCCGTCCTGGGCCTGGTGCTGTCCAACACACCGGGGAGCCCGGTCAGCCCGGATGCTTCGTCGGGTTCGACGGCGGCGCCCGCCTCGGCCGTCCAGGGTACCGCCCCTGCCGGTCCCGACGTGCAAAACAACTCGGGCCTGGAGACCGTCGCCGCGTCGGCCCTTCCGCCGGAGGCACGCTCGACGCTGGCCCTGATTGCCCGCGGCGGGCCGTATCCGTACCCGCGAGACGGCGCGGTCTTCAGCAATTTTGAGCGGCTGCTGCCCCGGAAGCCCGCGGGCTACTACAAGGAATTCACGGTCAGGACCCCCGGCGAACCGGACCGGGGCGCCCGCCGGATCGTCGTCGGAGTGTCCGGCGAAAAGTATTACACGCCCGATCACTATGAATCGTTTCTGCTTATTCTGGAAGGCAAATAGAGGCCCGCATGAAGATTTACTCCGCTGATACCTGGACCGTCGAGGAGCTCCGCGAGCAGGCGGCTGACGCCGGGCGCCGGGTGTTGGTGATTCCCGCCGCCGATACGAAAAGGGCAGTACTCCAGACTTTCGGGGAAGTGCTGGACTTCCCGGAACACTACGGCGTGAACCTCGATGCGCTCAACGACTCGCTGCACGACTTCGCGGACACGGTAACGGACGACGGCAAGGAACCTCTGACGTTCATCTGGCAGGTACCGGCCGCCTTTCGTTCGGACCGGTCCTTCGGCATCATCTGCGAGATCCTGCAGGACGCGGAGAGTTATGCAGGCAAGGGCCTGTCGGTGATCACCGTCTGCCTCTAGCCAAACGCTCTCTCACTTCCTGCCGCCCAAAACCAAACGCTCCCTCACCTTTTGCCGTTAAAAACGAAACGCTCCCTCAGCGAGGGAGCGTTTCGTTCTCCGGCGGATCAGGCGTTGACGATAAGCCCGAGTTCAGCCCGCGAGGCGAGGGCCGAATGTTTGGGCAGGACACGCACCGTGTAGCCGAAGGACCCGGAACGATCGATCAGCAGCGAGCCGCTGAAGAGGTAGCGTCCCTTGCCGAGGTCCTCCTTCGGCACCAGGTCCGCCACCGTGACGTCGGCCAGTTCGTCGCTTTCCTCGGCGCGGCCGAACGCCACTTCCACAGCGACGTCGTCCGGGTCGAGGTCGTGCAGCGCGATGTAGGCGTTCACCTGGAGGGTGTCGCCGATCTGCGGGTCCTCGGACACGCCAACCGAGTCGACATGCTCCACCTGGATCTGCGGCCACGCAGCCCGGATCTGTGACGTCCAGGCCGCCAGTGACTTCGACTGGGCGAAGTTGTCCGCGACGGCACGCCGTCCGGCGATCGCAGCGGGGCGGTAGAGGATATTCACGTAGTCCTGCAGCATCCGCTCAGCGGACACGGCCGGACCCAGGTGCGCCATGGTGTGCTTGATCATCGATACCCAGTGCGTGGGCACCTTCTGCCGTCCGGGTTCGGACGGTCCGGCGGCTCCGGCGCCGTCGGACACGGTGAGGCCGTAGAAGCGGGGCGCCACCTGCGTCTCGAGGAGCTCGTACAACGCCGCTGCTTCGATGTCGTCCCGTTCCTCGGGCGAGGCGTTGTTGTTGGCCGTGGGGATGGCCCAGCCGTTTTCGCCGTCGTACATCTCATCCCACCAGCCGTCCAGCACCGAAAGGTTCAGTGAACCGTTGATGGCTGCCTTCATTCCGGATGTACCGCAGGCTTCGAGCGGGCGCAGCGGGTTGTTCAGCCATACGTCGCAGCCGGGGAAGAGAGTGCGCGCCATCGCGATGTCGTAGTTGGGCAGGAAGGCGATCCGGTGGCGCACTTCGGGATCGTCGGTGAACCGGACGAGGTCCTGGATCATCTTCTTGCCGGCATCATCCGCCGGGTGGGACTTACCCGCGATCACCAGCTGGATGGGGTGTGTCTCGTGCAGCAGCAGGGCCTTGAGCCGGGCCGGTTCCCGGAGCATCAGGGTGAGCCGCTTATACGTGGGCACGCGCCGCGCGAAACCGATAGTGAGGACGTCCGGGTCCAGCACGGAGTCGGTCCAGCCGAGCTCCGCGTCTGCCGCTCCGCGCTTCTTCCAGGCCGCGCGCAGCCGCTTGCGGACGTCCTCCACGAGCGAGACGCGCATTTCGCGGCGGAGGGCCCAAACGTCCTCGTCGCTGACGTTATAGGCAAGGTCCCAGCGGCCCATGGCTTCCGCCTCGGCCCCGAACTGCTCGCGGGCCAGCTTGGAGACGCGGCTGTCCACCCACGTGGGGACGTGGACTCCGTTGGTCACGGAGGTGATGGGAACTTCAGAGTGGTCGAATCCCGGCCAAAGGGCCGAGAACATCCCGCGGGACACCACGCCGTGGAGCTTGGCCACACCGTTGGCGCGCTGCGCCAGGCGCAACCCCATCACGGCCATGTTGAACACCGAGGGATTGCCGTCCGCAAAATTTTCGCGGCCCAGGTCCAGGATCCGGGACACCGGAACGTCAGGAGCCAGCCCGCCCTCGAAGAAGTGCTGGATCTGGGAGACCTCGAAACGGTCGATGCCCGCGGGTACCGGCGTGTGCGTGGTGAAGACGGTGGAGGCACGGCCTGCCGCGAGGGCTTCCTCCCAGCTCAGCGGATTGTCCGACGACATGAGCTCCTGGATGCGCTCAACACCCAGGAAACCGGCGTGGCCCTCGTTGGTGTGGAAAACCTCCGGCGCTGCGCAACCCGTAAGTCGCTGGTAAACGCGCAGGGCCTTCACGCCGCCCATTCCAAGCAGCAGCTCCTGCTGGAGGCGATGGTCGCCGCCGCCGCCGTACAAGCGATCCGTAATGCCGCGGGCGGCGTCGTCGTTGCCCGGCACATTTGAATCGAGCAACAGCAAGGGGACACGCCCGACGTCGGCACGCCAGATATGTGCCAGCAGCCGGCGTCCGTGGGGGAGCGGCAACGAGATCTGGATCGGCTTGCCGTTGCCGTCGGGTGTCTCCTCGCGCAGGAGGGTCAACGGGAGCCCGTCCGGGTCAAGGACAGGGTACGTTTCCTGCTGCCAGGCATCCCTGGACAGGGACTGCTTGAAATAACCGGCCTGGTAAAGCAGGCCGACGCCGATGAGCGGAACTCCGAGGTCCGATGCCGCCTTAAGGTGGTCGCCGGCCAGAATTCCCAGGCCGCCGGAATACTGCGGCAAAACTTCGGTGATTCCGAATTCCGGTGAGAAGTACGCGATGCAGGAAGGAGCGTCGTCGCCGAGGCTCTGGTACCAGCGGGGCTGCTCCAGGTATCGGTCCAGGTCTTCGGCGGCGGCATGCACGCGGCGGACAACGTCCTGGTCCGCGGCCAGCCGCTGCAGTTCCTCGCGGCTCACAAGGCCCAGGAAACTGACGGGGTCGTGTGCGCTCTCGTCCCAAATTGCCGGGTTCAGGCCTTCAAAAAGCTCCCGGGTGGGCCGGTGCCATGACCACCGCAGGTTGGTGGCCAATCGGGCCAGCGGCCGGATAGATTCCGGAAGAACGGTTCGGACGGTAAATCTGCGGATAGCCTTCACCTGCGTCACACTAACGGACAAGATGGGCCGCCGGAACAGGTTTAGGTTTCTTTTAGGTAAATGACGGATTGCTTGGGGAAAAACGGAAGTTCCCTTAGCAAAATGGGGGATTTCTCGATAACGTCGAGTTCGTGACGACTAATACGCGAACCAGTGCCGGATCCAGCAAAAAGCCTAAGGCCCTGATCACGGAAGGCCTGCAGTTTGGCAGGTTCCCGATCACCGCCGTGCAGCCCGTGGTGGACGGAGGTAGGTTTCCAGCGAAGGCGCTGCCCGGTGAAGGGCTCGTAGTCGGCGCGACGGCATTCCGCGAAGGGCACGATCAGCTCGGAGTCAGCGCGGTGCTGTTTGATCCCAAGGGCAAGGAACGCCAGCGCGTACGGCTGGCGCCGCCCCGCGGCGACCGGGGCAAGGGCACCGACCGGTGGGAAGGCATCATCACGCCTACCGGCACGGGCAACTGGTCGTTCGCCATCGAGGCCTGGCATGACCGGTACGGGACCTGGCACCACAACGCGGAGGTCAAGGTCGAGGCGGGCATTGACGTCGAACTGATGCTGGCCGAGGGCGCCGCGTTGCTTTCCCAGGCAGCCGAAGACCCCGCCCGTCCGTCCGCCGACAGGCGGACCCTTCGAACCGCCGTCGTGGTCCTGTCGAACACGTCGCTGTCCCCGGAGGAGCGGCTCGCTGCCGGATTCGGATCGGAGGTGACTGACGTCGTCGAACGCCAGCCCATCCGCGAACTCGTCACAGTCTCGGAACGTTTCCCCCTTCTCGTGGAACGCGATCTGGCCGGTCGCGGCGCTTGGTACGAGTTCTTCCCCCGGTCAGAGGGTGCCGTCCGCAACCACGCAACCGGCGAGTGGCAGTCAGGCACATTCCAGACCGCCGCGAAACGGCTCGACGCCGTCGCGGAAATGGGTTTCGACGTCATCTACATGCCGCCCATCCACCCGATCGGCATCCAGCACCGCAAGGGACCCAACAACACGCTGATTGCCGGACCGCACGATCCCGGATCGCCCTGGGCCATCGGTGCGAAGGAAGGCGGCCACGACGCCATCCACCCGGACCTCGGCACTTTCGAGGACTTTGACGCATTCGTGGCCCGCGCCCGGGAACTCGGCCTCGAGGTCGCCCTGGACCTTGCCCTGCAGGCGGCCCCGGACCACCCGTGGGTGGAGTCGCACCCGGAATGGTTCACCACCCGCGTTGACGGCAGCATCGCCTACGCCGAGAATCCGCCGAAGAAGTACCAGGACATCTTCCCGCTGAACTTCGACAACGATCCGGAGGGCCTGTCCAAGGAGATTCTTCGGATCGTGCTGCTCTGGGTGAGCCACGGCGTCAAGATCTTCCGGGTGGACAACCCCCACACCAAGCCGGTGTGGTTCTGGGAGTGGCTGATCGCCAAGGTCAACAAGAAGCACCCCGAGGTTGTCTTCCTTGCGGAGGCCTTCACCCGGCCGGCCATGATGCACGCGCTGGGACGTGCCGGATTCCAGCAGTCGTACACGTACTTCACTTGGCGGAACACCAAGACGGAGCTTGAAGAGTACTTCACCGAAGTCAGCCAGAAGTCCCCGGCATATTTCCGTCCGAACTTCTTCGTGAACACGCCGGACATCCTGACCGAGTACCTGCAGTACGGCGGTCCGGCGGCGTTCAAGATCCGTGCCGCCTTGGCAGCAACGGCCAGCCCGCTCTGGGGCGTCTACGCCGGCTACGAACTCTATGAGCACGTGGCCCGGCCCGGCGCCGAGGAATACATCGACAACGAGAAGTTCGAATACAAGGCACGCGACTGGGACGCCGCGGCGGAATCCGGCCGGACGTTGGCTCCGTACCTGACCCGGCTCAACGAAATCCGCCACACCCACCCGGCGCTGGGGGATCTGCAGAACCTAACGCTGCACCACAGCACAGATGACGCCACGATCGTGTACTCGAAGCACAAGACGCTTCCCGACGGCACCAAGGACACCCTGATCATCGTGGTGAACGTCGACCCGCACGGCACCCGGGAGAGCACCGTTTCCCTGGATCTGGCCGCACTTGACCTCGACCCGGCCGACCTCACGCACAACGGCGGCTTCAGGGTGGATGATTTGCTGACCGGCGAGAGCTGGGAATGGGGCGAATACAACTACGTGCGGCTCGACGCCCACGTGGAGCCTGCACACATCCTGAACATCCGGAGGTAGCATACGTGAGTTTTAGTCCGCAAAACCCGAGCCAGCATTTCACCCCCAAGGGCACGTTTGAGCTCAACGCCCCCGGCCTGCAACACGATCCCGTCTGGTACCGCAAAGCAGTGTTCTACGAAGTCCTGGTTCGCGGCTTTGCGGACGGAAACGGCGACGGATCCGGCGACTTCCACGGGCTCATCGACAAACTGGACTACCTGCAGTGGCTGGGCGTCGACTGCCTCTGGCTGCCGCCGTTCTTCCAGTCGCCGCTCCGTGACGGCGGCTACGACATCTCGGACTACAACTCCGTCCTGGACGAGTTCGGCACCATCAGCGACTTCAAGCGGCTCGTGGCCGAGGCCCATGCCCGCGGCGTCCGCGTAATCATCGACCTGCCGCTGAACCACACCTCGGACCAGCACCCGTGGTTCCAGGAGTCCCGCAAGGACCCGGACGGACCGTTCGGCGACTTCTACGTCTGGAGCGATACCGACGAGAAGTACCAGGATGCCCGCATCATCTTCGTGGACACCGAGGAATCCAACTGGACCTTCGACCCCATCCGGCGGCAGTTCTTCTGGCACCGGTTCTTCAGCCACCAGCCCGACCTGAACTTTGAGAACCCGAAGGTTATCGACGCCCTTTTCGACGTCGTCCGGTTCTGGCTGGACCAGGGGATCGACGGTTTTCGCGCGGACGCCATCCCGTACCTGTACGAGGAAGAGGGCACCAACTGCGAGAACCTCCCCGCCACGCACGATTTCCTGCGCAAGCTGCGGAAAATGGTGGATGAGAACTACCCGGGCAGGGTCATCATTGCCGAGGCCAACCAGCCTCCGGTCGAGGTGGTGGAGTACTTCGGCACCGAGGAAGAACCCGAGTGCCACATGGCCTTCCACTTCCCCATCATGCCGCGCCTCTACTACGCGCTGAGGGACCAGAAAGCGGCGCCCATCATCGAGACGATGAAGGACACCCCGGACATTCCCGAAGGCGCCCAGTGGGGTACCTTCCTGCGGAACCACGACGAACTCACCCTGGAAATGGTCACCGCCGACGAACGCGCGGCCATGCTCGGCTGGTACGCACCGGACCCCCGCATGCGCGCCAACATCGGCATCCGCCGAAGGCTGGCGCCGCTGCTGGATAATTCCAGGTCCGAGATTGAGCTCATCAATGCCCTGCTGCTTTCTCTGCCGGGGAGCCCGTTCCTGTACTACGGGGATGAAATCGGCATGGGCGACAACATCTGGCTTGAGGACCGCGACGCCGTCCGCACTCCCATGCAGTGGAACCCTGACCGGAACGCGGGCTTCTCGCACGCGGATCCGGGCAAGCTCTACCTGCCGGTCATCCAGTCGCTGGTGTACAACTACGGCATGGCCAATGTGGAGGCCGAGGCCGCGCACTCCGGATCGCTGCTCCGTTGGACCCGGCAGATCCTCAGCGTCCGTAAGAACCACCCCGTCTTCGGGCTTGGCACGTTCAAGCACGTCGAGGCAGATCACGACGTCGTGCTTGCTTACCTGCGGGAACTGGCCCCGGACAATGCGGCGGGTGAAGACGCCGAATCGATCCTGTGCGCGTTCAACCTCTCGCAGCATCCCGTGGCCACCACGCTGCGGATTCCGCAGTACGCCGGCCGCGGCCTCCGGGACGTCTTCGGCGGCCAGCCGTTCCCCGCCATCGGCGACGACGGGCGTCTTACGCTGACGCTCGGCAGCCATGATTTCTTCTGGCTGCGGATCCGTTCCGCTGCTTCCAACCCGGCCTCGCCGTTCACCCAGGCCATGCCGGTCCTGTCCATCGAAGGCTGAAATGACCCAATCCACACTCGATCCCTCGCTCGTCGAACTGCTCCGCGGCTGGCTACCGCGCCAGCGCTGGTTCCCCGTCAAGACGGGTGACTTCACGTTGTCACCCGTCGGCGGGGTGCGCCTGGACGACGGCAGCGGCGAGGTGGGCCTTGAAGTGTTCCTCGCGGCGGTCACCTACTCCACGGCCGACGGCGGCAGCCGCACCGATGTTGTGCAGGTCCCGCTCAGCTATCGCGTTGAGCCCCTGAAAGGCAAGGAGGCGGCGCTGGTCGGCGAGGGCGGCGACGCCACCCATGAACGGCGCTGGATTTACGATGCCGTCCACGACCCCGTGTTTGTCTCGGCGTGGCTGGAACTGATGCGAAGCGGCGGCACCTCGCCGGAAGGAAAGGCCGTTGGCCACCTCGTGCCCTCCGACTACCGGCTGCCCACCGCCACCGGGACCGTGAAGGTCCTCTCCGGTGAGCAGTCAAACAGTTCGGTGATAGTGGACGACGGCGGCTCCGCGGCAATCGTCAAATTCTTCCGTGTGCTGTCCGAAGGACGGAACCCGGAAGTGGAAATCGGTGCTGCCCTCACGCAGGCCAGGACATCGGAAGTGCCTGCCACTCTCGGCTGGGTCACGGGGGAGTGGCAAGCTCCGCTGGACGCCGCCGGGGACACGCCGCGGACCGTCAAAGGCGAACTTGCCGTCGCCCATGAGTTCCTGGCCGGCGGCCGCGACGCCTGGCGGCTGGCCGTTGATGCCGCAAGTTCCGGCACTGACTTCACGTCCGAAGCCCATGCCCTGGGCGTAGCAACCGCAACAGTGCACCGACGCCTGGCCGAGGCGCTGGGCCTGGCCGCGGAATCCGCGCCGGGAAAGGACATAGCTCCCGGGGTAGCCCAGCGCGTACGCCAGTCGTGGGCGGAAGCCGGTCCCGCCGTCGGGCATTACGACGATGCACTTGCCGGCCTGCTCACCCAGCTGGAAGGCAGCAACGCCGGGGCGCTGCAGCGGATCCACGGCGACCTCCACCTGGGGCAGATCCTGCAGGTGCCGGGGCACCAGGGAGAGCCGGAACGCTGGGCCATCCTGGACTTCGAAGGCGAGCCGCTGAGGCCCATCGCGGAACGCAACTTTCCGGACGTGCCGCTGCGCGACGTCGTCGGCATGTTGCGGTCCTTCGACTACGCCGCCGGTGCCGCCGAACGCGAGCGGGAAGGCGTGCACGTACCCGGTTCGTGGGTGGACGCCTGCGCCGAGGCGTTCCTGGCGGGGTACGGCGAAATTACGCCCGGGACCATTGACCGCGGCTCGCCCCTGTTTGTGGCATTGTGGCTGGACAAGGCGTTGTATGAAGTTGTTTATGAGTTGCGGAACAGGCCCGGATGGCTGGACATTCCGGTGAATGCCTCACGACGTCTCCTCAGCAGTACAGGTTCCGGCGCTTCAGCCGTAGCCGCAGCGGAAGGTAACAAAATGACAGGCTCAGCACGTACAGACCGGCCCGGTGCGCCCCTCCAGGTGGACCCGGACACGCTTGCAAAGGTGGCGTCAGGCGAATACCACGCCCCGCACTCCGTGCTGGGCGCGCACCTTGACGACCACGGTCATGTCACCGTCCGCACCGTGAAGCACCTTGCAGCCGCCGTGTCCGTGGTGACCGCCGCCGGTTCGGTACCCATGACGCACGAGGCCGACGGTGTCTGGGCTGCCGTGCTCGAACCCCTCCAGCCGGGCCACGTCCCCGACTACCGGCTGGAAGTAACCTACGAGGGCGTGCCTCCGCAGGCTACGGACGATCCGTACCATTACCTGCCCACGGTCGGTGAAGTGGACCTGCACCTTATCGGTGAGGGCCGCCACGAGAAACTGTGGGAAGTCCTGGGCGCGCACGTCCAGCACTACAAGTCTTCGCTCGGCGACGTGGACGGTGTCTCGTTCGCGGTGTGGGCGCCGAATGCACAGGCTGTCAGGGTCAAAGGTGACTTCAACGCCTGGGACGGCCGGGAAAACTCGATGCGCTCCCTGGGCTCATCCGGCGTCTGGGAACTCTTCATCCCGGGCGTTTTAGCAGGGGCGTGCTACAAGTTTGAAATCAAGACCAAAGCCGGCCACTGGGTGGAAAAGGCCGACCCCCTGGCGTTCGGAACCGAGGTCCCGCCGCTTACGGCGTCGCGCGTCGTTGAGTCCGCATACGCCTTCAAGGACGAGGAATGGATGGCGGCCCGCGCTGAGCGGGACCCGCACAATTCGCCCATGAGCGTGTACGAGGTCCACCTCGGATCCTGGCGACTTGGGCTGGGGTACCGGGAGCTGGCCAAGGAACTGGTGGAGTACGTCAAGTGGCTCGGATTCACCCATGTGGAGTTCATGCCGGTGGCGGAGCACCCCTTCGGCGGCTCGTGGGGCTACCAGGTGACATCGTACTTCGCGCCCACGTCCAGGTTCGGCCACCCCGACGAATTCAGGTTCCTCGTGGATGCCCTGCACCAGGAAGGAATCGGCGTCCTTCTTGACTGGGTGCCGGCCCACTTCCCCAAGGACGCCTGGGCCCTGGCCCAGTTCGACGGCGAGCCGCTATACGAGCACGCCGACCCCAACCTTGGCGAGCACCCGGACTGGGGCACGCTGATTTTCGACTTCGGCCGGACGGAAGTCCGCAACTTCCTGGTGTCCAACGCGCTTTACTGGCTGGACGAGTTCCACATCGACGGCCTCCGGGTGGATGCCGTGGCATCGATGCTGTACCTCGACTACTCACGCGAGGAAGGCCAGTGGCAGCCCAACAGGTACGGCGGCCGCGAGAACCTTGAGGCCATCTCCTTCTTGCAGGAAGCGAACGCAACGGTCTACAAGACCCACCCGGGCGCTGTGATGATTGCGGAGGAGTCCACGGCATTCCCCGGCGTGACCGCCCCGACCAGCGTCGGCGGCCTGGGCTTCGGGCTCAAATGGAACATGGGCTGGATGCACGACTCGCTCAAGTACGCATCCGAAGATCCGATCAACCGCAAGTGGCACCACGGAACGGTGACCTTCTCGCTGGTTTACGCTTTCACGGAAAACTTCCTGCTGCCCATCAGCCACGACGAAGTAGTGCACGGCAAAGGCTCCATGCTCCGGAAAATGCCCGGCGACCGCTGGCAGCAGCTGGCCAACCTCCGTGCGTTCCTGGCGTACCAGTGGGCCCATCCCGGTAAGCAGCTGATCTTCATGGGCACTGAATTCGGCCAGGAAGCGGAATGGTCCGAACAGCACGGCCTCGACTGGTATCTGGCGGACATCCCCGCGCACCGCGGCATCCAGCTGCTCACCAAGGACCTGAACGAGCTGTACTCATCGACTCCGGCACTTTACGAACGGGACAACGAACCGGGTGGTTTCCAGTGGATCAACGGTGGAGACGCTGACCGCAACGTCCTGTCGTTTATCCGGTGGGACACCGATGGCAATCCGCTGGTGTGCGCGATCAACTTTTCCGGCAGCCCGCACCAGGGCTACACCCTGGGCGTGCCTGCGGCCGGAGCTTGGCAGGAGGTCCTCAACACGGACCACTCCAGCTACGGCGGTTCGGGTGTGCTGAACCAAGGCGCACTCACTGCCACCACCGAGGGACAGGACGGACAGCCGGCGACGCTGACCGTTACGCTGCCTCCGCTCGGTGCCGCGTTCTTCAAGACGGCCGGCTGACCGGCCAGCTCTGACCGCACCATCCGCCGCTAAGCAGGGCGGGGTGGGAAACACTTCAAAAGCCCGGGATCCTTGGGATCCCGGGCTTTTGTGGGCCTCGTCCGGGGCGGCTTTGTATCCTCGCCCAAGTGGTGGTAGAGTTTATTTCCGCGCTGCTCCCCGGAGTTGGCCAGTGAAGACAACACAGATTTGCCGCAGGCAAAGTGAGTCGGAATGGCCGATTTGACTCGGGTGAAGCAAGCGAGTAAGTTAGAAAAGTTGCTCCGGAGCGATCCTTGACCGTGTGGTTGTGGTGGTGCCGGGTGTGTCTGTTGTTTGAGAACTCAATAGTGTGCCAAGTTTGTTGATACCAATTTATTTTATGGATTGGTTGAATTGACTGGATCCGCCACCCCGTGGTGTGGTCTGGTTTTTACAGCTGGTTTCAAATTTTGTGCAGCCGCTTTCTTCCGTTTTCCCGGGGGTGGTGGTTGTGTCTGTTTTTGTTTTACTTCAACGGAGAGTTTGATCCTGGCTCAGGATGAACGCTGGCGGCGTGCTTAACACATGCAAGTCGAACGATGATCCCAGCTTGCTGGGGGATTAGTGGCGAACGGGTGAGTAACACGTGAGTAACCTGCCCTTAACTCTGGGATAAGCCTGGGAAACTGGGTCTAATACCGGATATGACTCCTCATCGCATGGTGGGGGGTGGAAAGCTTTTTGTGGTTTTGGATGGACTCGCGGCCTATCAGCTTGTTGGTGAGGTAATGGCTCACCAAGGCGACGACGGGTAGCCGGCCTGAGAGGGTGACCGGCCACACTGGGACTGAGACACGGCCCAGACTCCTACGGGAGGCAGCAGTGGGGAATATTGCACAATGGGCGAAAGCCTGATGCAGCGACGCCGCGTGAGGGATGACGGCCTTCGGGTTGTAAACCTCTTTCAGTAGGGAAGAAGCGAAAGTGACGGTACCTGCAGAAGAAGCGCCGGCTAACTACGTGCCAGCAGCCGCGGTAATACGTAGGGCGCAAGCGTTATCCGGAATTATTGGGCGTAAAGAGCTCGTAGGCGGTTTGTCGCGTCTGCCGTGAAAGTCCGGGGCTCAACTCCGGATCTGCGGTGGGTACGGGCAGACTAGAGTGATGTAGGGGAGACTGGAATTCCTGGTGTAGCGGTGAAATGCGCAGATATCAGGAGGAACACCGATGGCGAAGGCAGGTCTCTGGGCATTAACTGACGCTGAGGAGCGAAAGCATGGGGAGCGAACAGGATTAGATACCCTGGTAGTCCATGCCGTAAACGTTGGGCACTAGGTGTGGGGGACATTCCACGTTTTCCGCGCCGTAGCTAACGCATTAAGTGCCCCGCCTGGGGAGTACGGCCGCAAGGCTAAAACTCAAAGGAATTGACGGGGGCCCGCACAAGCGGCGGAGCATGCGGATTAATTCGATGCAACGCGAAGAACCTTACCAAGGCTTGACATGGGCCGGACCGGGCTGGAAACAGTCCTTCCCCTTTGGGGCCGGTTCACAGGTGGTGCATGGTTGTCGTCAGCTCGTGTCGTGAGATGTTGGGTTAAGTCCCGCAACGAGCGCAACCCTCGTTCCATGTTGCCAGCGCGTAATGGCGGGGACTCATGGGAGACTGCCGGGGTCAACTCGGAGGAAGGTGGGGACGACGTCAAATCATCATGCCCCTTATGTCTTGGGCTTCACGCATGCTACAATGGCCGGTACAAAGGGTTGCGATACTGTGAGGTGGAGCTAATCCCAAAAAGCCGGTCTCAGTTCGGATTGGGGTCTGCAACTCGACCCCATGAAGTCGGAGTCGCTAGTAATCGCAGATCAGCAACGCTGCGGTGAATACGTTCCCGGGCCTTGTACACACCGCCCGTCAAGTCACGAAAGTTGGTAACACCCGAAGCCGGTGGCCTAACCCCTTGTGGGAGGGAGCTGTCGAAGGTGGGACTGGCGATTGGGACTAAGTCGTAACAAGGTAGCCGTACCGGAAGGTGCGGCTGGATCACCTCCTTTCTAAGGAGCACCTACAACAACCCTGCCGGGCGTGATGCCTGTGTGGTGGTGTTGTCAGGAGTACGCCCGTTGCGCAGACGTAAGTTCTGCGGCGGGTGCTCACGGGTGGAATATCAGCAAATAGCGGCCGGTGGTTCTTTTTCCTGACTTAGTACGGATGTTCTTCACGTGTGGAGGGTGTCCTGGAAGGGTTCGGGGGGAGGGGTTCCGGTTTAGTGTTTGGCACACTGTTGGGTCCTGAGGCAACAGGGCCATGGCATGGCCGGGTTTCCTTTGCGGGGGATGCGGTTGTGGTGTGGGTTTGTTTGTTTCTGGTTTCCTGGCTGCACCGATCATGCATGTTTGTGTGTGTGGGGTGTGTGGTACGGGGTTGTTGTTTGAGAACTACATAGTGGACGCGAGCATCTTTTATAAGAAGCAATTTCCAAGAATATGAACCTGGATCTGTTGTTCTGTCTTTCGGGATGGAGCGGTGGTTTCTGTGGTTCTCTCGAAAATTAGCGTTTTTGATCTTTTGTGGTCAAGTTTTTAAGAGCACACGGTGGATGCCTTGGCATTAGGAGCCGAAGAAGGACGTAGGAATCTGCGATAAGCCTGGGGGAGTCGATAACCGGACTGTGATCCCAGGGTGTCCGAATGGGGAAACCCCGCCAGGGACGCGAGTTGCCTGGTGACCCGCATCTGAACACATAGGGTGCGTGGAGGGAACGCGGGGAAGTGAAACATCTCAGTACCCGCAGGAAGAGAAAACAATAGTGATTCCGTTAGTAGTGGCGAGCGAACGCGGATCAGGCTAAACCGTTCCATGTGTGATAGCCGGCGGGCGTTGCATGGTCGGGGTTGTGGGACTTTCCGTATCAGTTCTGCCGGACTGGTGAGGTGTGATGTGCAGGCATAGGTGAACGGTCTTGAAAGGCCGGCCAGAGAGGGTGTGAGCCCCGTAACCGTAATGTTGTGTACCGCCTGGAGAGTATCCCAAGTAGCACGGGGCCCGAGAAATCCCGTGTGAATCTGTCAGGACCACCTGATAAGCCTAAATACTCCCTAATGACCGATAGCGGACCAGTACCGTGAGGGAAAGGTGAAAAGTACCCCGGGAGGGGAGTGAAACAGTACCTGAAACCGTGTGCTTACAATCCGTCGGAGCCAGTCTGATTCTGGTGACGGCGTGCCTTTTGAAGAATGAGCCTGCGAGTTAGTGTTACGTCGCGAGGTTAACCCGTGTGGGGAAGCCGTAGCGAAAGCGAGTCTGAATAGGGCGTTGCAGTGGCGTGATCTAGACCCGAAGCGAAGTGATCTACCCATGGCCAGGTTGAAGCGACGGTAAGACGTCGTGGAGGACCGAACCCACTTCAGTTGAAAATGGAGGGGATGAGCTGTGGGTAGGGGTGAAAGGCCAATCAAACTTCGTGATAGCTGGTTCTCCCCGAAATGCATTTAGGTGCAGCGTTGCGTGTTTCTTACCGGAGGTAGAGCTACTGGATGGCTAATGGGCCCTACAAGGTTACTGACGTCAGCCAAACTCCGAATGCCGGTAAGTGAGAGCGCAGCAGTGAGACTGTGGGGGATAAGCTTCATAGTCGAGAGGGAAACAGCCCAGACCACCAACTAAGGCCCCTAAGCGTGTGCTAAGTGGGAAAGGATGTGGAGTTGCGAAGACAACCAGGAGGTTGGCTTAGAAGCAGCCATCCTTAAAAGAGTGCGTAATAGCTCACTGGTCAAGTGATTCCGCGCCGACAATGTAGCGGGGCTCAAGTACACCGCCGAAGTTGTGGCATTCACATTTTATCCAAGCCGCCTCCTTTGTGGGGTTGGTTCAGGAGTGTGGATGGGTAGGGGAGCGTCGTGTGGGCAGTGAAGTCGCGGTGTAAACCAGCGGTGGAGCCTACACGAGTGAGAATGCAGGCATGAGTAGCGAAAGACGGGTGAGAAACCCGTCCGCCGAATGATCAAGGGTTCCAGGGTCAAGCTAATCTGCCCTGGGTAAGTCGGGACCTAAGGCGAGGCCGACAGGCGTAGTCGATGGACAACGGGTTGATATTCCCGTACCGGCGAAAAACCGCCCATGCTGAACAGGGGATACTAACCGCCCGAGACCTGCCCGATCACCCTTGTGGTGTGAGGGTTTTGGTGGAGCGCGGGACCTGATCCTGGGAGGTAAGCGTATTAACAGGTGTGACGCAGGAAGGTAGCCGAGCCGGGCGATGGTTGTCCCGGTCCAAGGATGTAGGGCGAACGGTAGGCAAATCCGCCGTTCATGATGCCTGAGACCTGACGGGACCCCTTTAGGGGGGGATTCGGTGATCCTATGCTGCCTAGAAAAGCATCGACGCGAGGTTTTAGCCGCCCGTACCCCAAACCGACACAGGTGATCAGGTAGAGAATACTAAGGCGATCGAGAGAATTATGGTTAAGGAACTCGGCAAAATGCCCCCGTAACTTCGGGAGAAGGGGGGCCCCAACCTTGATGGACACTTGCTGTCCGGAGGGGATCGGGGCCGCAGAGACCAGGGGGAAGCGACTGTTTACTAAAAACACAGGTCCGTGCGAAGTCGCAAGACGATGTATACGGACTGACTCCTGCCCGGTGCTGGAAGGTTAAGAGGACCGGTTAGCCGCAAGGCGAAGCTGAGAATTTAAGCCCCAGTAAACGGCGGTGGTAACTATAACCATCCTAAGGTAGCGAAATTCCTTGTCGGGTAAGTTCCGACCTGCACGAATGGAGTAACGACTTCCCCGCTGTCTCAACCATAAACTCGGCGAAATTGCAGTACGAGTAAAGATGCTCGTTACGCGCAGCAGGACGGAAAGACCCCGAGACCTTTACTATAGTTTGGTATTGGTGTTCGGAGTGGCTTGTGTAGGATAGGTGGGAGACGTTGAAGCCCGGACGCCAGTTCGGGTGGAGTCATCGTTGAAATACCACTCTGGTCACTTTGGACATCTAACTTCGGCCCGTAATCCGGGTCAGGGACAGTGCCTGATGGGTAGTTTAACTGGGGCGGTTGCCTCCTAAAAAGTAACGGAGGCGCCCAAAGGTTCCCTCAGCCTGGTTGGCAATCAGGTGTCGAGTGTAAGTGCACAAGGGAGCTTGACTGTGAGAGAGACATCTCGAGCAGGGACGAAAGTCGGGACTAGTGATCCGGCGGTACATTGTGGAATGGCCGTCGCTCAACGGATAAAAGGTACCTCGGGGATAACAGGCTGATCTTGCCCAAGAGTCCATATCGACGGCATGGTTTGGCACCTCGATGTCGGCTCGTCGCATCCTGGGGCTGGAGTAGGTCCCAAGGGTTGGGCTGTTCGCCCATTAAAGCGGTACGCGAGCTGGGTTTAGAACGTCGTGAGACAGTTCGGTCCCTATCCGCTGCGCGCGCAGGAAATTTGAGAAGGGCTGTCCTTAGTACGAGAGGACCGGGACGGACGAACCTCTGGTGTGTCAGTTGTACTGCCAAGTGCACCGCTGATTAGCTACGTTCGGATGGGATAACCGCTGAAAGCATCTAAGCGGGAAGCTCGCTTCGAGATGAGATTTCCATACACCTTGTGTGTGAGAGGCCCCCAGCCAGACCACTGGGTTGATAGGCCGGATGTGGAAGCGAGGACTAACGACTCGTGAAGCTGACCGGTACTAATAGGCCGATAACTTACACCACACACCCTTTCCGTGAACGGATTCAAAAGACGTTCACACCATGGAAAGGGTACAAAGAAAAACAAGACTGCTTGCGTCCACTATGTGGTTCCCAAACAACAAACCCGTTGCTTGAGGAACAAACACAACAACATAACAACACCACACCTGCCCTGAGCGGCAGGAGCATGTTGTAACCACTAATTTTCCCAACCCCCACCGGGGGTCCGGGTAAAAGGGTTACGGCGGTCATAGCGTGGGGGAAACGCCCGGTCCCATTCCGAACCCGGAAGCTAAGACCCACAGCGCCGATGGTACTGCACCCGGGAGGGTGTGGGAGAGTAGGTCACCGCCGGAACATCATTCAGGTCGAGAGCCCCAACCAGGCAACTGGTCGGGGCTCTCCCACGTTAACCACCAAAACCCCGGGAACCGGCAGAGCGTCCCCCAACAACCCGCCACAACCGGCAGAGCGTCCGCGGCGGGTAAAGTTGGTCAGCATGGATAACCTCTTCAGCCACGCGTTCCCTGCGGACGAAGCACCCGATCCCGTTGATGGCCTCGACGCCGTGGTGCACACTGTGGTGGTACCCGGTCCGGTCTCCAAGGCCTTCATTGGGTTCACGGAACACACCCACCTCTGGTGGCCGCTCGAGGACCACAGCGTCTTCGGTACGGGTTCGTACGTGGAGTTCGAAGAGAACCTGGTTTTGGAAACCGCGGACGATGGCCGGACCGCTGTGTGGGGAACGATCGACGACTGGCAGCCGCCACTGTCTTTCCACGCCAGCTGGCACCCGGGGACCACTGCGTTGTGGTCTACCGAGCTCCGCGTGGCTTTTAGGGCAGTGGAAGGCGGTACAGAGCTGCGCCTCGTCCACGACGGCTGGGAGGGCGCCGAAAACCCTGCCGTGACCCGTGCTGAATACGATGCCGGCTGGCCGGGCGTGCTGGCCCGCTTTGTCCGGTTCATGGGGGGTGTAGTTGGCTAGGGTCCGGCGCATGGCTGAGGGAGAGTGGGCCTCCTTGCGGGCTGTGAGGCTGGAAATGCTCTCCGATACCCCAACGGCCTACGTTGAATCCCTGACGTCCGCCCAAGCGCAGACCGAGGGCCAATGGCGCAGCCGTGCCGCTGCGATGACCGCTCCCGGAAGTGTGACGTTCGTTGCCGAGGACAGTTCAAGGCCCAACGCATTCTGTGCCCTGATGCGTGTGGTCGTGAAGCATCCCCAGGAGCCCGACCGGCCGCGCCAGGCCATGCTCATTAGCGTTTATGTGGCCGGGCCGTACCGGGGAAGCGGTCTGGCGGACGAGCTGCTCGGCCGGTCGGTCGAGGCCGCTGCAGGTGAACTGGAGTGCGGCCTGCTTCAGCTTGGCGTCCACGAAGACAATACCCGCGCCTTGGCTTTCTACGCGCGCCACGGCTTCCGTGACACCGGGCGGCGGGAAGCCTACGCGCTCGATGCAGGCAAGAAGGAGATCATCATGGAGCGGGAGCTGCACTCGCGCGCGCCGGCCGCCTAGCCAGACCCGCTCCCGGAGAAGTCAGCGCTGCATAGTGTCTGACGGCGGTACGGAGGTGCTGGACCTGACAACGAAGTTCGTGGGGAACTCCGTATCGGTTGCGCTGCCGTCGGCTGCGTCTTCAAGGCCTGCCAGTAGGAGCCGGACCGCCAGTGCGCCCTGTCCACGGGCATCCTGGTCGAAGGTGGTGAGACCGAATACTTCACCAAGTTCATGGCCGTCGATTCCGATGACGGACAGGTCATAGGGGACCCGCAGGCCGAAGTCCCGTGCAGCCAGGATCGTTCCGATGGCCATCTCGTCCGACGCCGCGAACACCGCCGTGGGGCGTTCGGAAACGCCGCCGAGCAGTTGCCTGGCACTCGCGTAGGCGCCTTGGATGGTGAAGTCGGCGGAGACCTGCCATTCCGGACGGACGGCAATCCCAGCGGCCGCCATGGCTTTCTCGAAGCCGCCTTGACGCGTTCCGGGGAGCCGGAAATCCTGCTGGTAGGCGGCGTCGCCGGTCATGTGGGCGATCCGGGTGTGTCCCAGTCTGATGAGGTGGCTGGTTGCTGCTTCGGCGATTCCCGGATCGTTGATCCTGATCGTTGAGGCGCCGGGCAAGGGGCCGCCGATGCCCACGATCGGGCGGTGGATGGCGAGCAGCTGCTGTATTTCGGCTTCACTGAGTTCGAGTGACACCGCGATAACCGCATCCACGCGTTTCCGCAGCAGGAAATCGTTCAAAACGCTGTGCCGGCGGTCGGGCCCTTCGCTGACGTTGTACAGGGTCAGATCGTATCCGGCGTCGAGCAAGGTGGCCGAAACCCCTTCCACCACCGAGGAGAAGAACCAGCGGTGGACGGACGGGACAACCACACCTACGTTGTGGTTCCGGCCTGAGGCCAGGCTGGAGGCGTGGTACGACAGGACGAAACCGAGCTCGGCTGCTGCCGCCTGCGCGCGTTCGCGGCTGCGGGCGGACACATTGCCTTTGCCGCTGAGCGCCCGAGACACAGTGGCGATGGATAGGCCCGCACGCTCAGCTACGTCCTTGATGCCGGGCATATTCAGTTCTCCGTGTCCTCAACCGCCAATTCCAAACGACTGCCGGGTCACCCAACCTCAAGGGTCAACCAGGCCGTCTCACCCGAGCCTAGCTGATGACCGCCCGAGTTCGTCGCAGCTGACTCCGCGGAGCTGCGCAGCAGCACCCGGCCGGCCGGGAGTTCCAACGGTTCACGTCCCGTGTTCATGACCACAAGGGTGGTGCCGTTGACGTAGGCCAGGGACGAATCGCTGCACCAGCTTTCCAGCCAAGCCAGCGAGCCTCTGCCCAGGTCCAGCTCCCTCCGCATGGACAGCATCCGACGGTAGAGGTTCAAATGCGACGTCGGCTCTTCGGCCTGCGCGTCGCGCGCCAGTTCGCTGAAGCTCGCAGGCTGCGGCAGCCACGGATCCTGTCCCGAGCCGAAGCCGGCGTGCAGTTCAGCGGCACGCCAGGGAAGGGGCACCCGGCAGCCGTCGCGGCCCAACCGCTCTCCGCCGGTGCGCGCGAACGTGGGGTCCTGGCGCTGGCTGTCCGGGATATCGATTCCGTCCGGAAGGCCCAGTTCTTCACCCTGGTAGAGGTACGCCCCGCCGGGAAGCCCCAGCATGAACATGGAGGCGGCGGCAGCCCTGGTCCTGCCCAGGGCCAGGTCGGGCTGCCGGTCAAAGGTGCCGATCCCGTCGCCGTCGCGCGGGGCAGGGCCGTCGTAGCCGAAACGGGTGGCGTGGCGGACGACGTCGTGGTTGGACAGTACCCATGTGCTTGGCGCGCCGACGGCGTCCAGCGCCACCAGGGAGTCAGTGATGACACCGCGCAGGCGGTGGACGTCCAGGCCCGCATGGAGATACGGGAAATTGAACGCCTGGTGCATTTCGTCCGGGCGGACCCAGTCGGCCAAACGGGGCAGCGGGTCCACATTGGCTTCGGCACACAGGATGCGGTCCGGACCGTACTCGGCCAGGATACGGCGCCAGGCCCGGTAGATGTCATGCAGGGCCGGCTGGCCGAACATGGGTGCGTCATGGCCGGGGTAGCCGTCGCAGCTGTTGCCGTCGGCCCGGCCGCCCCACTCCGGCAGGCCGGGAGCCTTCACCAGTGCGTGGGCCACATCCACGCGGAATCCGGACACGCCCCGGTCCAGCCAGAAACGCAGCACCCGCTCGAACTCATCGTGGACTGCCTGGTTGTCCCAGTTGAAGTCGGGCTGGGAGGTGTCGAAGAGGTGGAGGTACCACTGCCCGGGCCGGCCGTCCGGCTCCGTGATTCGTGTCCAGGCGGGTCCGCCAAAGTGCGACTGCCAGTTGTTGGGAGGCTCTTCACCATAGGTTCCCAGGCCGTCCCGGAAGATATACATGTCACGTTCCGCACTGCCGGCGGGGGCGGCGAGGGCAGCCTGGAAAGCGGCGTGCTGGTCCGAGCAGTGATTGGGAACGAGGTCCACGATCACCCGCAGCTTCAGGCGGGTTGCCTCCACCATCATGGCGTCGAAGTCAGCCAGGGTGCCGAACAGCGGATCGACGTCACAGTAGTCGCTGACGTCATAGCCGGCGTCCTTTTGCGGTGAGCGGTAGAACGGCGACAGCCAGACGGCATCCACATCGAGCCGGGCCAACTGGGGCAGCTCCGCTGTTATGCCGGCAAGATCGCCGATGCCGTCTCCGTTCAGGTCCCGAAAGGAGCGCGGATAGACCTGGTAGATGACGGCGGACCGCCACCAGCCGGAAGCTTCATCAGCAGTGTGGACCAGGGTCAGCGGCCCTGCCGCGACGGCGGGGGCTTTGAGCATTGAGTCAACGGACATGCCGGTAATCGTAGAACGGAACATCCTAAAATTGAAAACGCTTCCAATTGTGACGTAAAACTCATTGCTTGCGGGCGGCCTACTACCTGGCCCTTGGATTGCAGGCTCCGAGGCATCATCATCCCGCCGAGCGGAGTCGTCGTCCCGCTTTGCGCGCCAGGCTACTGCCGAGTAGGGTGACTTTTCATCATGGGCCATCCCGTGTACTTTGGAAGCGCTTGCAGCTGTGAGCCACATCACCGACGATGCCACAGGGCCCACGGGGCCGACGCGTGGATGCAGGATTTTTATGAAAGGGACACCAATGAAGGTGCAGAACACCCTCACGAGCGGGACCAGCCGCCGCGTCTTCACGGCGGGCGCGCTCTCCGTCGTGGCAGCCTTGGCGCTCAGCGCCTGCGGCGGCGCATCGGCCACCGCGCCGGCAACGGCTACCGCCAAGCCGGACCTGAAGTCTGCCGGTGCAGGCACCATCACCATGTGGGTCGACGCCGAACGGTCACCGGCCCTGAAGGACATCACCGCCAAGTTCCAGGCTGACACCGGCATCGAGGTCAAGCTCGTCGTCAAGGACTTCGCGGCCGTCCGCGATGACTTCATCACCCAGGTACCCACGGGCAAGGGCCCGGACCTGATCGTCGGACCGCATGACTGGGTCGGCAAGTTCGTCCAGAACGGCGTCATTGCTCCGATCGAACTCGGGGACAAGTCGTCGGCCTTCCAGGATTCGTCCATCAAAGCCATGACCTTCAACGGTTCCGTCTATGGTGTCCCGTACGCCATCGAAAATATCGCGTTGCTGCGCAACACCGACCTGGTGGCCGAGAGCGCGGCAACGCTGGACGAGGTAGTGGCCAACGGCAAGAAGGCAGTGGCGGACGGCAAGGCCAAGTTCCCGTTCCTGGTGGGCATGGACCCCAAGCAGGGTGACCCCTACCACCTCTACCCGCTGCAGGCCTCCATGGGTTCGCAGGTCTTCGGCCAGGCTGCCGACGGTGGCTACGATCCCAAACAGCTCCTCATCGGTGACGCCGCCGGTGTTGAGTTCGCCAAGAAGCTCGTGGCCTGGGGCGACGCAGGTGAAAAGATCATCAATTCCAACATCACCGGAGACATCGCCAAGGAGAAGTTCCTGGCAGGCGAATCCCCTTACTTCCTGACGGGCCCCTGGAACGTTCCGGATGTCCAGAAGAAGGGCATCAAGTTTGCCGTGGACGCCCTGCCGACCGCCGGCGACAAGCCCGCCCAGCCGTTTATCGGCGTCAACGGTTTCTTCATCAGCGCCAAGAGCGCTAACGCCCTTGCCACCAATGAATTCGTAACCAACTACCTCACCTCCGAAGCGGCGCAGGATTCCATGTACAAGGCCGGCGGCCGTCCGCCGGCGCTGAAGGCCTCCTTCGAGAAGGCAGCCAGCGACCCCGTGGTGGAAGCATTCGGCAAGATCGGCGCCACCGGCGTGCCCATGCCTGCCATTCCGGAAATGAGCGCGGTCTGGGCCGACTGGGGAGCCACTGAACTCGCGCTGATCAAGGGCCAGGGCGATCCCGCTGCCGAGTGGGCCAAGATGGCTGCCAGCATCAAGGCGAAGATCGCCGGCTGACGCCGCCCGCCGCCCGCCGCCGCCCGCCGGTTCACCCCGGCCGGCACGGGCCGGGCAGCCTTGCCGCTGCCCGGCCCGTTGCTGCAGCGCCCCTCATTGCAGCGCCCCGCACCTTCCACGGCCCCGCTTCTCCCAAGGACCATAGACAGCCATGCCCAAAACAGATCTCTTCCAGGATTCCCCGCCGCCCCCCTCGCCGGGAGCCGCGCCAACATCGGCAGTGGCGCCATCACCGGGCGGCCGCACCTCGGGCCGCCGGCCGGGGTTGCCGAAACGCAGCTCCCGCCAGGATTCCATCAAGGGGACCGTGGCCAAGATCGTGCTCCTGGGCCTCGTTGACGCACTGGCCGTCTATGTCCTGATGATGCTCTTCCTGAGCCAGTCCTGGGGTGCCCTCGCGGTCTCGTCCGCCGTCGTACTGGCCATTAACTGGATCTACCTCCGCAAGGGGGGACTGCCCGCAAAATACCTGGCGCCGGGCGTGCTGTTCCTGCTGGTGTTCCAGGTCTTTGTGGTCCTCTTCAGCGGCTACATCGCCTTCACCAACTACGGCGACGGGCACAACAGCACCAAGGACGACGCAATCGCGGCCATCCAGCTCACGGCCCAAAAGCGTGTCCCGGACTCGCCGGCCTACAAGGCGGCGGTCCTCACCAAAGGCAGCGACTTCTACCTGCTGTTCACCGATCCCGACGGCAAGGCTTCCATCGGCAGCACCGGTACGCCCCTGAATGAAGTGCCCGACGCCGGCACGGACTCCACCGGCAAGGCCAACTCCGTTGACGGCTACCGGACGCTGAACTTCCAGGAAATCGTGGCAAACCAGCAGGAGATCCTGGCCATCACGGTGCCTGTCTCGGACGACCCCGCTGACGGCACCCTGCGCACGGCGGACGGCAGCAGCGCCTACGAGTTCAAGCCGGCGCTGACCTATGACGCGGCGGCCGACACCTTCACCGACACCGATACCGGCGCCGTTTTCCGCGACAACGGCAAGGGCGCCTTCGCGGACGGCAACGGCCAGACCCTCACCACGGGCTGGAAGATCGACGTCGGTATGGATAACTTTGCCCGCGCCTTCACCGATCCGAGCCTGCGCGGTCCGCTGCTCGGTGTCATCCTCTGGACCTTCACTTTTGCCGTCGCGTCTGTTGCGCTGACCTTCGCGCTTGGCCTGTTCCTGGCCATCACGTTCAACCGCGAGGACCTGCGTGGCAAGAAGGTCTACCGGATCCTGATGATCCTGCCCTATGCCTTCCCGGCGTTCCTGTCCGGACTGGTCTGGTCCGGTATCCTCAACCCGCAATTCGGCTGGCTCAACCAAACGCTGCTGGGCGGCGCGACTATCGGCTGGCTCACGGACCCGGTCCTGGCCAAGATCAGCGTCCTGGTGGTCAACCTATGGCTGGGCTTCCCGTACATGTTCCTGGTCTGCACCGGCGCCCTGCAGTCGCTGCCGACGGAGCTCGACGAGGCTGCCCGGATGGACGGCGCCGGCCCATGGCGTGTCTTCCGGTCCATCAAGCTTCCCCTTCTGCTGGTCTCGATTGCCCCGCTGCTCATCTCCTCCTTCGCCTTCAACTTCAACAACTTCAATGTGATCTACATGCTCACCGGCGGCGGACCGCGCTTCGCGGACACCGACCGCGACATTGGAGCCACGGACATCCTGATCACGCTGGTCTACAAGGTGGCGTTCGGGCAGGGGACCGGCCGCGACTACGGCCTGGCCAGCGCCCTGGCCATCATCATTTTCATCATCGTGGCAACCGTTTCGGCCATCAGCTTCAAGCAGACCAAAGCACTCGAGGACGTGAACTCATGAACGGGTCAACGGCACGCACCGGTACGACGGCGGAACCCGCCACAGGCTCCGCAGTCACCGAAGCGGGCACCGCAGCAGGCGCTACCGTCGAGCAGCTGAAGCAGCTGCACCGGCGGCGCGCGTTCGGTGTCTGGTTCAAAGACAAGGGCTGGCGGCACGTCGTGGGAATCGCAGTGACCATCTTCGCGATCTTCCCGCTTCTCTATGTGCTATCCGCCGCGTTCAACTCCACGGGCACTCTCGTGGGCTCGAACGCACTCTTCAGCAAATTCGACTTCGGCAACTTCACTGCCCTGTTCAACGACCCGTCCCGGCCCTTCGGCCGCTGGTTCGTCAACACCATGGTGGTGGGCGTGGTGACCTCCGCAGCAACGGTGTTCCTGGGCGCCATGGCCGCCTACGCATTTTCCCGCATGCGGTTCAAGGGGCGCAGGATCGGGTTGCTGAGCCTTCTCCTGCTTCAGATGTTCCCGCAGCTGCTGGCCGTGGTGGCCATCTTCCTGCTGCTCAGCGGGATCTCCGAGGTCATTCCGGCCCTTGGCCTGGGCAGCCAGCTCGGCCTGATCATGGTGTACCTTGGCGGCGCCCTGGGAGTGAACACGTACCTCATGTACGGCTTCTTCAACACCGTCCCGCAGTCCCTGGACGAGGCAGCCAAGATCGACGGCGCCAGCCACGTGCAGATTTTCTTTGGCATCATCCTGCGCCTGGTCACACCGATCCTCGCAGTGGTGGGGCTGCTGGCCTTCATCGGCATCTCCAGCGAATTCGTCATAGCCAGCGTGGTGCTGACCGACCCGGACAGCCAGACGCTCGCCGTCGGACTCTACTCCTTCGTCGCCCAGCAGCGCTCGGAGAACTGGGGGGTGTTCGCCGCCGGCGCCGTACTCGCAGCTGTCCCCGTGATGGCACTGTTCCTGTTCCTTCAGCGCTACATTGTCAGCGGCCTCACCCAGGGCTCGGTGAAGGGCTGAGCATGCCGGCATTCCTCCCGCCCTGCCCCCTCCCGCACCACGACGGTTCGCCGCTTCATGTGCCTCGGCGCGCCGGCCTCGGCGATGATGCCGGGCTCTGCGTGCGGATACCCGCGGCATGGGGCCGTGCCGCCCGGGTCTGGGTGCGGTCGGTCCAGGACGGTGAACCCCGGTACGACGCCGCGCGCAGCCTGGGGGAGCTTGACGGCTGGGTTTGGTGGGAAGCGGAAATGACCGTCACCAACCCGGTGGCCCGGTACCGCTTCCTGCTGGAAGTCGCGGATAGCGAGCACGACGGCGGTACTCCCGGCAGCGGACAGACGGGTAGTGGACATGGGGGCAGCACCCCGGGGTACTGGAGCCTCAACGCCCAGGGCCTGTTCCGCCGCGACGTCTCCGACTACGCGGACTTCCGCCTGACCACCTTCCCGGCAGCGCCGCAGTGGCTGCGCCGGGGAACGATGTACCAGGTGTTTCCGGACCGCTTCGCGCGCTCCGCCGACGCCGGTTCGCGTCCGGTGCCTGACTGGGCCATACCGTCCGCATGGGACCACACGCCCGTGGAGGGAACCGGACCGGCCACGCCGTTCCAGTTCTACGGCGGCGACCTCAACGGGGTGGCCGAAAAACTGGACCATATCCAGCAACTCGGCGCCGACGTCATCTACCTGACACCCTTCTTCCCGGCACGCTCCAATCACCGCTACGATGCCTCCACCTTCAACGCAGTGGATCCGCTCCTGGGCGGCGATGATGCCCTCGTGACGCTGGTGGAAGCGGCCCATGCCCGCGGGATCAAAGTGATGGGCGACCTCACGGCCAACCATTCGGGCGATGCCCACGAGTGGTTCCGGCAGGCGCTGGCCGATCCCGCATCCGCCGAGGCCGGCTACTACTACTTCACAGGGACCGGGAAACAAGGCGCCACCGAAGCGGGTGCCAGGGCCTACGAATCCTGGTACGGCGTCGCCTCGCTGCCCAAGCTCAACTGGTCTTCAGGGGGCCTGACGGACAAGTTCGTCCTGGACGATGACTCGCCGGTGGCGCGCTGGCTCAGGCCCCCGTTCAACCTGGACGGCTGGCGGATCGACGTCGGCAACATGACCGGCCGGCTGGGCGCCACGGACCTCAACCGGGAGGTGGCCTGCCTGATCGCGGACCGGGTCAGGGACATCAACCCGGAAGCCGCACTGCTGGCCGAAGCCACCAACGATGCCGCGCCGGACTTCACCGGCGAACACTGGCACGGGGCCATGACCTACGCCAACTTCACCCGCCCGCTGTGGTCCTGGCTGGCAGGGGACGCCGCGCACGTCAATTTTTTCGGCACCCCCCTTGCGGGCCCCAACCGGATGGGAGCCGAGGACTTCCTCGCCACCCACCTGGACCTGGCATCGGCCTTCAGCTGGGATCTCCGGCTGCAGAACATGAACGCCTTGAACAGCCACGACACCGCCCGTGCAGCCACGGTGATGATCGACGGCGGGCAGCTGCTTGGGGCCGTCATGATGTTCACGATTCCCGGTGTCCCGGTGGTCTTCGCCGGAGACGAGTTTGGCCTCAAGGGGTACAACGGCGAAGACTCCAGGACGCCGATGCCGTGGAACGACCCTTCCCGGATTGGGGCGGACCTCCGTGCCAGCTATTCGGCCATGGCAGCCCTGCGGCGGAAGCAGCCGGCGCTCACCGGAGGCGGAATCCGCTGGTTGCATGCCGACGGCGACGCGCTCGCCTATATCCGCGAGACAGCAGAGAGCGCGGTCCTGGTGTTCGTGGCCCGCGCACCCGCCCGGGCCGACCTCGCGGCCGGCGCACTGTCTCCGGCCCAGTTCTCCGCCCTCGCGGCAGATCCCGCATTCTGCACGGCCGACGTCCGGACCGATGCGGCGGCCCGGAGTGCCGGCACCCGGATCAGCGCGGGCCAAGCAGCGGCCGCGGTGTGGATACTTCCCGGAACCCGGACACCGTAAGCCGCAGCAGTCGCGGGCAGTGCTGCCGGGACGCCGGGTTCGGCCGTCTAGACTGAAGGCCGGATTCGACGGACCTGGAGGCCGCATGAGCAACATTGCTGACGAGCTCAAAACCATCCTGGAGCCCGGCAAGCTGGCCATGGACGACCTGACCCTGGCGGCCTACGCCGTGGATCAGGCCCCCGTGCTCGACTACCAGCTGCCGCTTGCTGTGGTGAGGGCCGAAACGGTGGCGGATGTCCAGGCCGTGGTCAGTGCGTGCGCCAAGCACGGCGTGCCCATTGTTGCCCGTGGCGCCGGTACCGGCGTGTCCGGCGGTGCCCACGCCAGCCAGGGGTGCATCGTGCTGAGCCTTGAACGGATGAACCGCATCCTGGACCTGAACCCGGACGACGAGACCGCCGTCGTCGAACCCGGCGTTATCAATGCCGACCTCAACGACGCCGCCGCCGTCCACGGGCTGATGTACGCCCCAGACCCTGCGAGCTTCCGGATGTCCACCATCGGGGGCAATGTTGCAACCAACGCCGGCGGCCTGCGCTGCGCAAAATACGGTGTTACCCGTGATTCGGTCCTTGCCCTCGACGTGGTGCTGGCGGACGGTTCCCTGATCCACACCGGGCACCAGACGTTCAAGGGGGTTGCCGGCTACGACCTGACCGGACTGTTCGTCGGATCGGAGGGAACGCTCGGAATCGTGGTGGGGGCAACAGTGCGGCTGAAGTACCTGCCCCGCGAAGTCCACACCATCGCCGCGTTCTACCCGGACTTCCGCAGCGCCGCGGCGGGCGTCCTGGCCGTGGGCAAGGCCCGCGTCCAGCCCGCCATCATGGAACTGCTCGACGGCGGTTCGCTGCATCAGCTCGACGAAATCCACGGCTCGGACCTGAGCTCGCGGGGAGCCTCGCTCCTGCTGATCCAGACGGACGGCTTCGGAGCGGCCGCGGAGGCTGAGGTGGTCCGCGAGGTCCTTGCAGCCGGCGGAGCAACAGTGACCACCGAGGCCAGCGCGGAAGCCGAACAGCTGGTGGAGCTGCGGCGCAACAGCCGCGGCGTCGAAGTGGACGACGAATACAGGGTGGGGGAGGACGTGGCCGTGCCACGCTCGCGGCTGGTGGATTACATCGGCGAACTTGAAGCCATGGCTGTGGCCCACGGCGTGCAGCTCAAGGTCGTGGCCCACGCAGGGGACGGCAACCTGCATCCCACCTTCTGGGTGGACCGCCTGGACAACCAGGTGGACGCCGATGCCATGCAGCGGCTGGGCGAGGCCCTGGACAGGTCAATCACCGTGGCTCTGGCCATGGGTGGGACCATTACCGGCGAGCACGGGATCGGGCAGTACAAACTGCGGTGGCTGGGCCTGGAACAGCCCGAACCCGTACGGGAGCTGCAGCGCCGGATCAAGCACCTCTTTGATCCGGCCGGCATCCTGAACCCCGGAAAGGCGATCTAGCTAGTCGTCGGAGTCTGGGTATTCGTCGATGTCTTCATCGCCGTACCGGGACTGCTCGGTTTCCACCTCGAGGATCTTGAGCAGTTCGGTGTCCGGGTTGAGCATGATTGCTGCCTCGTCGCGGCGGTGCCGGAGGATGGAATCGATGTACGACTGCACGGCCTCGGCGAGCGGGATGTGCCGTTCCTGCTTCTCGGACATGTACCAGCGGTGTTCCAGCACTTCGTGGACAGCCTCCGCCGGTTCGAGTTTGCCGGAGAGGTCGCGCGGAATCGAACGGACGATGGGCTCGAAGATCTGGCTGACCCACAGATGGGCGCTGTATTCCTCATCCATGGCGGGGTTGTTGTCCGCACGGAAAGAGTCCATGTCGTTGAGCAGGCGGCGGGCCTGGTTCTCCTGGGCGTCCAGTCCTGTGAGCCGCAACAGCCTGCGCTGGTGGTGGCCCGCGTCCACCACCTTGGGCTGGAGCTGGATGGTGGAGCCGTTCTGGGTAGTCTTGATCGCGTATTCCTCAACGTCGAACCCCAGTTCGTTGAGTTTCCGGATCCGGGCGGCCACGCGCCAGCGTTCGCCGATCTCGAAGGACTCCTTCTCCGTCAGCTCGGTCCAGAGCCGCCGGTAGCTGTCCATGATGAGTTCGCTGGTGGCCACCGGGTCCACCTTCTCCTCGATCAGGCCGCCGTCCAGCAGATCCATCAGCTCCCCGGCGATGTTGACCCGGGCAATCTCAAGATCGTACTCGCGCTGGCCGGTGGAAAGGTCCGGATACAGCTCGCCGGTCTCGGCGTCCACCAGGTAGGCGGCGAAAGCGCCGGCGTCGCGGCGGAAGAGGGTGTTGGAGAGTGAGACGTCGCCCCAGTAGAAACCGATGAGGTGCAGCCGCACCATCAGCAGCGCCTGCGCATCGATCAGGCGCGTCAGGGTGTCCTTGCGCAGCATCTGGGAGAAGAGCGCCCGGTAGGGCATGGAGAACTTCAGGTGCCGCGTGACCAGCACCGGGTTCAGCGGCCTGCCGTCCGGTGTGGTGCGCCCGGTGATCACGGCCACCGGCTCGACGCAGGGCACGTCCAGGCGCGCCAGCTTGCGGAGCATGTGGTACTCGTGCCGGGCCACGTGTTCGGACGTTTCCTTGATGGCGATCACGGAACCGCCCAAGTGGGCGAACCGCACGATGTGCCGGGAAATACCGCGGGGAAGGGCTGCAAGGTATTCAGCCGGCCAGTCCTCCAGCGCAACGTGCCATGGCAGGTCCAGGAGCCCGGGATCAGCAGAGGCGGCGGTGATGCTCAGGTTGCTGGAGACGTTGGAATTCTTGTCGTCGTTGGCGCTGGCCGCTTCAAACCGAGGCAGTTTGCCGATCTGGCCGTAGTCGGTGGGTTCGTCGTGCCATTGGGCGTTGCTTTCCTCGGTCATGAGCCAATTCTTCCGTACGTAGGGGCAGGCCGCCTAAACAAAGTCAGGAAACCGCGCTTAAATCACGACGGCGGCCCGTCCTGTGAGGAGGGGCCGCCGTCGGTCAGTGCTGCTAGGTGCCGGTCAGTTGTTGGCTGCTGCTGCAACCACCTGATTCAGCTCCGCAACCGGTAACTAGTCGCCGAGGCGCAGGCCGGTCTTGGTGTCGAACAGGTGCACATGTCCGGACTGCGGGCGAACGTAGATGGACTCGCCCTTCATCGGGGGGCGGCGGCCGTCGACGCGTGCCACGATGTCGTGGCTCTTGCCGTCCAGCGTGGTGTGGCCGTAGACGTAGGCATCGGCGCCGAGTTCTTCGACGACGTCAACCTCAACCTGGAGGCCTTCGCCTGCGGCGACCTGCTCGAGGTCCTCCGGGCGTGAACCCAGGGTGACGGTGCGGCCGTGTGCCTCTTCGAGGACATCGCGGGGAACCGGGTACACGGTTCCGCCGAACTGGACGCCGCCGTCGACGACGGGGAGTTCCAGCAGGTTCATGGCCGGGGAGCCGATGAAGCCGGCGACGAAGACGTTCTTGGGCTTGTCGTAGAGGTTGCGCGGGGTGTCGACCTGCATCAGCAGGCCGTCCTTCAGCACAGCCACACGGTCACCCATGGTCATGGCCTCGACCTGGTCGTGGGTCACGTAGACGGTGGTGACGCCCAGGCGGCGGGTCAGGGACGCGATCTGCGTACGGGTCTGGACACGGAGCTTGGCGTCAAGGTTTGAAAGCGGCTCGTCCATGAGGAAGACCTGCGGGTTACGCACGATGGCGCGGCCCATGGCAACACGCTGGCGCTGACCGCCGGAGAGTGCCTTCGGCTTGCGGTCCAGGTACGGTTCGAGGTCAAGAAGCTTGGCTGCTTCGCGGACACGCTCGGCGCGCTCTTCCTTGCTGACGCCGGCGATTTTCAGCGCGAAGCCCATGTTGTCCGCAACAGTCATGTGCGGGTACAGGGCGTAGTTCTGGAAGACCATCGCAATGTCGCGGTCCTTCGGCGGAACATCGGTGACGTCGCGGTCACCAATGAGGATGCGGCCTGCGTTGACATCCTCAAGGCCCGCGAGCATACGCAGGGAGGTGGACTTGCCGCAGCCGGAGGGTCCAACGAGGACCAGGAATTCGCCATCGGCGATGTCGATGTTGAGCTTATCGACGGCGGGCTTATCAGTGCCCGGGTACAGACGTGTTGCGTTATCAAAAGTAACTGTTGCCACAGTTATCAATCCCTTCACCGGCAGGTACGTGCCGGACGATCCGTTGTGAATGGTTCATGTTTATTCAGTTGTCCACGGTTTTCCAGCCGTGTACTCCCCGGCCGAAGCCGAGGAGTATCGCGTGACGCCGCACGGTGTCTGTGCGCCACATCACAAACAGAGTATGTCAGATTTTATGCATTTGGGTGCAAATGTTACGGGCGTCACATGTGAGATTCGTAACCGGCGACCGGCCGGCCCGCGAGTCTACGCGGATTTACGGGGCTTCACCGACAGCGAGGCTCCGTTCCCGAAGCAGCGTTTCCAGCAGTTCGGCGATGTGCACGGGCGCTTCGACGCGGAACTGCGCCTGGGTGAAGTCCAGCCCCACTTTCACGCCCACGTCGCCGGGATACAGCCGTCCCAACGCATCCTCGTCGGTGGTGTCGTCGCCGGCGAAAACCACTGCCGTGGCGTCGGTCGCCTGGCGGAGGAACGCCATGCCTTCGCCTTTGGAAGCGTGCACCACGGACGTTTCCAGCACCCGGTTGCCGTTCTTCAGGTACACGTCGGGCAGGCCCTGCAGGGCTGCGCGTGCAGCAGCGACGGCGTCCTCGGCCACGTCGTCGGCAGCCAGGCGGGTGTGGAGCACAACGCCCGCGGGTTTGTCTTCCAGCAATGTGCCCGGCGCCTGCTCCACGATTTCCTCAAGGATGCGCCGGACGTCTGCCAGGAGGGTCAGCTGGTCGGGGTCAAGCGTCAGCTCCGACGAACCCGGTCCCAGCCAGGCTTCGGCCCCGTGGCTGCCGATGAGAAGGGTCTCCGGGGGCGGCGAGGCGACCGCCCGGAGGCTTTTCAGTGCCCGGCCCGAGATGAGTGCCGTCGTCGTGCGCGGTAGCGCGGCGAGGGCGGCGAAGGCTGCGGCGGACCGGGGGAGCGGGCGGGCGTCAGCTGCGTGGTCAACAAGCGGCGAGATTGTTCCGTCAAAATCCATGGCCACCAGGAGGTGCTCCGTGGCGGCAACCTTCTTGAGTGCCGCCAGGAGTTCCGGCTGAAGCGTGAGGGGGGCCTTGCCCGGGGCTGCATCAGGTGTCATCGCGGACCACTTTCTCTTTAAGCGCTGCAAGGAAGTCCGCCGACCAGTGGTCGACGTCGTGGTCCAGGATCTGCTTTCGCATGGACCGCATCCGGCGGGCTGCCTCGGCCGGCTGCATGTCGACGGCCCTCATGATGGTGTCCTTGAGTCCGTCGATGTCGTGCGGGTTCATCAGCAGCGCCTGCTTGAGCTGGTCGGCGGCGCCGGCGAATTCGCTCAGCACCAGCGCGCCGTCGTTGTTGGTGCGCGCGGTCACGTATTCCTTGGCAACCAGGTTCATCCCGTCCCGCAGTGCCGTGACCAGCATGACGTCGGCCGCAAGGTACAGCGCCACCATTTCGTCGATGGGGTAGCTGTGGTGCAGGTACCGGACGGCGGTGTTCTGCATGGTGTCGTAGGTGCCGTTGATGTGGCCCACGGTGCCCTCCACCTCTTCGCGGAGGAGGCGGTACTGCTCCACTCGCTCCCGGCTCGGGCTCGCCACCTGGATCAGTGCCGCGTCCTCCACGGTGACCTTTCCGTCCGCCAGCAGTTCCTCGTAGGCCTTGAGCCGGTGGCGGATGCCCTTGGTGTAGTCGAGGCGGTCGACGCCCAGGAGGATGGTCTTGGGATTGCCCAGGTCCCGGCGGATCTGCCGGGCGCGTTCGATGATTTCGGGCTTGCGGGCCAGCTCGCTGATCTGCTTGACGTCGATCGAGATGGGGAATGCCTGCGCGCGGGCAATGTGGGTGGTTTGTCCGTCAGGGCCCTTGACATGCACCTGCTGCTGCTTGACGCTGGCGCCCAGGAAACGCCGGGCGGAGCGCATGAAGTTGCCGGCATCGCTGGGGCGCTGGAAGCCCACCAGGTCGGCGCCGAGGAGTCCGTCAATGATGGCCCGGCGCCACGGGAGCTGGGCGAAGATTTCCGGCGGGGGGAAGGGGATGTGGTTGAAGAACCCGATTTTGAGGTCCGGGCGTGCTTCGCGGAGCATCTTGGGAACCAGCTGCAGCTGGTAGTCCTGCACCCAGACCGTGGCTCCGTGGTCGGCGTGGCGCACGACGGCGTCGGCGAACCGCCGGTTGACCTTGCGGTATGAATCCCACCAGGTCCGGTGGAATTCCGGCGGCGCGATGACGTCGTGGTAGAGCGGCCAAAGAGTGGCGTTGGAAAAGCCCTCATAGAAAAGTTCGACGTCGTCCGTGCTCAGCTGCACCGGGACCAGGTCCATGCCGCCGTGGCTGAACGGCTTGACGGTTTCATCCGGGGCGCCGTGCCAGCCCACCCATGCGCCGTCGGTTTTGGTCATCATCGGGGCCAAAGCGGTCACCAGGCCACCGGGCGAGCGGCGCCAGCCGTCCTCGCACCCCCTGTCCTCCGGGGCGCAGCGGTCAACCGGAAGACGGTTGGACACCACCATGAAGTCATAGAGCGCGTCAGCCGCGTGGCTGCCGCCGCGCGCGGGTTTTCCTTCGGCGCTTGCTTCGGATTTTTCACGGTGCGTAGTCTGCATTGGTGCCCCTTGGGTAGCTAATGGCTCGAAGTCAACCCTAGTCGGCTGGAATCTTCCGGGCTATTCATCCGTTGGGCAAAGCGACAGAAACTTGAAGGCGCAAGCTCTCAGGTTTCTCCCCTAAACTGACAAAGTTGCCACTGATGTGGTCCGCACCTGGCCGATCGACCCGAGGAACTGATGAGCGCCGCAAACGAACCCCGCAAGTCCAAAGCAGAACGCACTGCCGAGGCCCGCGAGAAAGCCCGTGAGATCCGTGAGGCGCAGCTGAAGAAGGACAAGCGCAACAAGCTCCTTATCGGTTGGGGCATTGTGGTGGCTGTCGTGGCCATCCTCGCGATCGTTGCCCTGGTAGTCAGTTCCAACATCAGGAACAACGCTCCGGTTGCGGACGAAGGCCCCACCCCGGCCAATGGCAACATCCATGGCGGTGTGACGCTGTTGGCCAACTCCGAGGTAGTGAAGTCCGATCCCGCCACTGTCAACGTGAAGGACGTTCCGAGCAAGCCGGAAACGCCTCCGGCGGAAGTAAAGGCTCCCGGCGCCGAGGCGGAAGCCGGCAAGCCCGTGAAGGTGGTCGTCTACATCGACTTCATCTGCCCCGTCTGCAAACGGTTCGAAACCACCTATAACGAACAGTTGACCAGCCTCCGCAACGAAGGCAAGATCTCGCTGGAATACCGTCCGCTCGGTTTCCTGGACCAGCAGTCCACCACCAACTACTCCTCCCGCGCGGCCAACGCAGCCGCCTGCGTGGTCAATGAATCCCCGGAAAAGTACTCTGACTTCCTCAACGCGCTCTTCGATAAGCAGCCCGCAGAAGGCAGCGCGGGCCTGTCGGACAACGACCTGAAGAAGCTGGCCACGGATGTCGGCGCCAAGAGCATCGATTCTTGTGTGGATGAGAAGAAATACCGGCCCTATGTCAAGGTGGCCACCCAGGAGGCTGCGGCAGTCGGTGTGACCGGTACTCCGACTGCTTTCGTGGACGGCAAGCAGTGGGGCAAGGGCGACTCAGCCAAAACCGACCTGATCCCGTTCATCCAGGCCGCAATCGACGCCAAGGGCTAACAACCACCCCTCACGCATCAGCCCAGTGGCCCGGTTCCGGAACCATCCGGCACCGGGCCACTGCCGTTTTTACCAGGGGGCGTCCTTGGGCTAACCTTATCTAGCACTGCACCCAGTGCCGCCGTTGCGCCTGATCCGTCAGGCAGAAACAGGCACGCCTCCTTAGCTCAGTTGGCCAGAGCACCGCTCTTGTAAAGCGGGGGTCGTCGGTTCGAATCCGACAGGGGGCTCCACCCTTAGGAGTGCCGGGAAGAGCCGGCCTTCGAATTCCAGGCCCCGGGCCGTTCGGCCCTTGGCTGTTCAGTTCACACCGCGGAACCTTGGCGTATGAACCAAGAGAAAAACGGGATCCGGCTGGTTCAGCGCCCCGAGCAGCCCACCGCCGTCGTCCGCGAAAAAGTGCCCATGAACGCCCTGCCGGAATTCTTCGGCCGTGCTTACGGCGCCGTCATGGCCGCAGTCCAGAACCAGGCCGTGCAGATTGCCGGCCCGCCTTTTGGCCGGTATCTGAGCATGCCCACAGACACTGTTGATGTCGAGGCAGGCTTTCCGGTGGCGGCGCCCTTCCCCGGGGCAGAAGGAGTGGCGCCCGGTATCCTGCCGGCGTGCCAGGCCTTCGAAGCCACACACACCGGACCGTACGACACGTTGAGTGCAACGTATGATGCCATCCAGGAGCGGATGAAGGAAGAAGGGTTCACCCCGGCCGACTCAATGTGGGAATACTACTTGAGCGACCCCGCCGCGGAGCCCGATCCGGCCACCTGGAAAACCCTGGTTGTTTGGCCTGTGGCATAGGGTCCGTTCCGTGCGGTAGGTGTGCGCCGGCTAGTCCTCGGCGTCGATCGTCTCGAGCAGGTCCTTGGCGGCTTTGGCGATGTCATCGTGGTCGTGTTGCGCAGCCCGGCTTTCCAGGGAAATGACCGCGCAGCGGTGGACCTTCTTGAAATCCCCGAAAGGAAAGCTCACGCTGCCTTTGGTTCCTTCCGACTCGTCAGGGTCCAGGCCCAGGTGCCACTTGGAGAATTCCGGAAAGCCGTGCTTTTCGATATAGGCATTTTCCTGGTCCGTCGACGGTGCGTGCTCGCTCCAGTCGTCCCGGGTGTCACGGACAACCTTTCCGTCTTTCACGAGGCTGCGCGCGTGTTCGAGCGCCTTCTTGTTCAGTTTCGTGGCCATGACATACCTCCGGGGGGTCGCGGATCTGTGTGCGTAAAGGCTAGATCCAAGGTGTGCGGACCGCCAGAGGCGGATCGCTCCGAAAAAGTAACGCCGTGGAGACTGCGGCGAAACCTGCCCACAATATGGGGCGCCTACTTTGGGCCTATGACTACACGCCTGCTCACCAGAATCGCCTCGTGGTTCGAGGCCAGTCCCATGCCGGCCGCCGCATCCTCCGCGGGCGGTGCCTGGGAACAAGGGAACGCCGCCATCGCCGATGTCACCAGATGGGGCTGGCTGCCGGCGCTGAGCGGAGTGTCGATTGCCGCCGACCACGCGGCGACGGCGCACCGGGAAACGGCTGCCGCGGCCAGCAAGGGATAACCGCCAGCCTGCTGCTCGGAAGCCTGGTCGTTGCTGTCCGGCCAAGTAATTTGTCGGGTTGAACACACTTTTCTTCAACTACCGGCATAATGACCTAAACTGCTTCACTGAGGTGCCTGAAATGGCGCTGAGCAGCAACGAAAGCGAACCCCCCAAATGGCTACCGATTACGACGCCCCACGCAAGACAGAAGAAGAGTCTCCGGCTGAATCCCTGGAGGCCCTTCAGGCGTCCCGCGGCGGCGGAGCCCAGACAGCCGTTATCGATGTTGATGAGAACGATACGGCCGAGGGCATCGACCTCCCCGGAGCGGATCTTTCCGGCGAGGAACTTACGGTAACTGTTGTTCCCGAGCAGTCCGACGAATTCACTTGTTCCTCCTGCTTCCTGGTCCGCCACCGGTCCCAGGTTGCGCGCGAAAAGAACGGCATGAAGTACTGCCGCGACTGCGAAGGCTAAGCAGCTCCCGGCGCGCACCACAATTCACAAGCACGGCATCACGAGGCGCCGGCAGCCCGCAAGGGCTGCCGGCGCCTGCGCTGTTTCACCAGCGCCTCCCAGGGGCCGCCGTCGTTATCCGATGTCACGGAACCGCGTCCAAAAGCGACCCGGACGGAACCGGAATGGCGGCAATGGCGCAGCTGGTTGGCCGTCCCGTGACCTGCCCGGGGGGAGGCTAACGGTTGGGCGCCGAAGGCATTTCGGCCCTCGTTTTCGCCTGTCAGGGCTCCTACGCTTGAGATATCTCATCACTTCCAAGGGTGGCTGAAATGAAGAAGTTTCAAGTGTGGCTGGCGGCAATCCTGATGGCAACGGGACTGGGCCTGGTGGCACCTGCGCCGGCGTCCGCCTCCTATTGCGGACTGGTGTGGGGTTCGCTGGCGAAGTCCGAGGCGGCCATGAGCACCGCGAAGGTCACCAACGTGCGCACCGGGCAGCACTACTGCTTCGACCGCCTGGTGGTAGACCTCAACGGTCCGGTGGAGGGCTACACGGTCAGGTATGTCCCCACTGTGGTGCAGGACGGTTCGGGCTTGCCGGTTCCGCTTAGGGGCCGGGCGTTCCTGCAGATCACTGTCAATGCTCCCGCCTATGACGACGGCGGAAACTCCACCTTCAATCCGGCCGACCGGAATGAACTGTCCAACGTTGGCGGCTACCAGACCTTCCGCCAGGTGGCCTGGGCCGGGAGCTTTGAAGGATATTCAACCATCGGCCTTGGCGTCCGCGGACGCCTTCCCTTCCGGGTGTTCAGCCTGGACGGACCCGGGACCGGATCCCGTCTGGTCATTGACGTGGCCCATTACTGGTGACCTGCCGGAACTCCCTGACCGGCCTTACTCGGGAACCACCAGGGCAGGGGTGTCCTTGCGGATCGTTTCGCCGCGGAAGAACCCGGGATTCAGCCTGGCCATGAGCAGCATGAACACCGCTCCCAGCGCGAGGATTCCCACGCCGAGGACGAAGACCAGTCCCACGCCGAAGATCTCCGATCCACTGCCGAACTCCGGCGCCAGGCTGTCCGCGGCAGTCTGCAGGAACACCACCAGCAGGCCAAGCCCGCCGAGCAGCGGGCAGAGCAGCCGCAGGATGAAGTTGCGGACGCTGCTGAAGACGGTGTTGCGGAAGTACCATGCGCACGCGAACGCCGTCAGCCCGTAGTAGAAGCAGATCATCAGCCCGAGGGCCAGGATGGTGTCGTTCAGGACGTTTTCGCTGACCACATGCATCACTGCGTAGAACCCTGCGGAGAGGACACCCGCTGCGATCGTTGCGAAGCCCGGCGTCGCAAACTTCTTGCTCATGTGGCTAAAGGGCTTTGGCAGGGCCCCGTAGTGGGCCATGGCCAGCAGGCTCCGCGACGGGGAGGTAAACGTGGACTGCAGCGAAGCTGCCGAGCTGGACAGAACCGCCAGCGACATAAGGATGGCGAAAGGGCCCATGACGGGGGACGCCAGCGCGGTGAAGATGTTTGCGTGGTTTTCTTCGTTGTTCAGTCCGACGCCCTCCGTACCCACACCGGCGAACATCATGGTGGCGATACTGACCAGGAGGTAGATGCCCAGGACTACGACGGCGGTAAGGGTGCCGGCGATGCCCGCTGTCTTTTTGCCATTGGCCGTTTCCTCGTTCACGGTGAGGCAGACGTCCCAGCCCCAGTACACGAAGATGGACAGCGAAATGCCGGCGGCAATCTGGCCGAAAGTCTCGATTTTGGTGACGTCAAACCATTCCCAGCTGAACGGGATGGAGGTTTCCGAGGAAGACCAGTTGGCAAAGGCCATGGCCACGAACAGCCCGAGCACAAGCAGCTGGAAACCCACCAGGCCGTACTGGACGATCTTGGTGGTATGCAGGCCGCGGTAGCTGACCCAAACGGCCAGCGCCACAAACACGACGCAGGTCGCGACGTTCAGCACCTTGTCGGCGGCCAGGTCTGCGAGCTCCGGCACGCCCGTGAGCTGGGCGAGGAACAAATAGAAGAAGTCCACCGCCACCGCGGCCAGGTTTGATAGCACGATGATGTTCGCGGCGAGGAGCCCCCAGCCTCCCATCCATCCCACCCACGGGCCGAAGGCTTTGGTGACCCAGGTGAAAGTGGTGCCGCTGTCCGGCGAATCGGCGTTGAGTTCCCGGTAGGCCAGGGACACCAGAATCATGGGGATGAAGCCGATGAGGAAGATGACGGGCAACTGCAGCCCGGCCTCGTTCACGGTGGGTCCAAGGGCGCTGGTGAGCGTGTAGGCCGGTGCAATGGTGGAAATGCCGAGGACGACGACGGCGAGGAGGCCCAGCTGCCCGCCCTTCAGTCCCTTTCCGGTAATGCCGTGCGGGGTGCCGGGTGCGTCAGTGCCTGCTAATGCCGTGCCGGCTGCGCCGGCCGGGGAGCTGGGGCGGATGGTTTGGGTCATGTCAGGCCCTTTCTGGGTGGTCCGTACGTTCTAGGAGGCAGCGGGTTGCTGCTGGGTGATGCAGTGGATGCCGCCGCCCCTGGCGAACAGTTCGCGGGCGTCGATGCCCACGACGCGGCGGCCGGGGTAGGCATCGGCGAGGATCCGGAGGGCCTTTTCGTCGTTGGGGTCGCCGAAGGTGCAGGCAATCACACCGCCGTTGACCACGAGGTGGTTGATGTAGCTGTAGTCCACGAAGCCCTCCGGGTCACTGAGTGCCACGGGAGCGGGGACTTCGATGATGTTCCACTCTCGGCCGGCTGCGTCCCGCGTGGCCGAGAGGAAATTGATGATTTCGCGGCTGACCTCGAAATCGGGATGTTCCGGGTCCTGCTGGGAATGCACCAGCAGTGTGCCGGGGGACGGGATGGCGGCCACGATGTCCACGTGGCCCCGGGTGCCGAACCGCTCTGAGTCCCGGGTCAGGCCGCGCGGAAGCCAGATGACATGGGTGGCGCCGATGGTCCGGGCGAGCTCTGCTTCCACCTCGGCCTTGGACAGTCCGGGGTTGCGTCCCGGGTCCAGCTGCACCGTCTCTGTCACCAGCACGGTTCCCTCGCCGTCCACCTGGATGCCGCCGCCTTCATTGACGAGCGCGGAGGCTATGTGCCGGGCGCCGGACCGGCCGGCGACTTCCGCCCCGATCAGCGAGTCTTTGTCCCAGCGGGCCCATTCCTGCCCGCCCCAGCCGTTGAACACCCAGTCGACGGCGCCGAGACGCCCGTCGCCGTCGAGGACGAAGGTGGGGCCGATGTCCCGCATCCACGCATCGTTCAAGTCCGCGGTGAGCACCTCGACGGCGGGATCCAGGTAGCGCGCGGCGGTCAGGACGTCGTCGGGGGTGACCACCATGGTGACCGGCTCGAATTCGACGGCGGCATTGGCGACGGCCGCCCAGACTGTCCGCGCGGCGTGTGCCTCTTCGGCGGTGTCGCCGAGGGTGTAGCCGCCGGTAGGGAACGCCATCCAGATGCGCTCCTGCGGAGCCGTCTCGGCGGGCATGCGCCAGGGGCTCACGCGGTCACCTCGTGGTAGGTCGGTGCTTCGCCGCCGAGGGGCTGGTCGCGCCGTACGGGGTCGGTCAGCCGGGCGTAGGTGTCCGGACGGCGGGTGGCCAGGAACGGGAACAGCGTGAGCCAGTCCCTGCGCTGGTCCAGGTCCAGGTCGGCGACAAGGACGGCGGATTCGTCGCGTGGAGCCTGCGCCAGGATCCGGCCGTAGGGGTCCGAGATGAAGGAGGAACCGTAGAAGTTCAGCGTCCCCTCACTTCCCCAGCGGTTCGGCGCCACCATGAACAGGCCGTTGGCGATGCCGTTGCCGACGATCACCTGCTGCCAGAGTGGCTGGGTGTCGAAGTCCGGGTGGTCGGGTTCCGAGCCGATGGCCGTGGGATAGACCAGGATTTCCGCGCCACCCAGGGAATACAGGCGCGCGAGTTCCGGGAACCATTCGTCCCAGCAGGTGGGCATGCCCAGCCGGGCGCCGCCCAGTTCGGCGGGGGAGTGGACCTCGTAGGCGTCCTCCACGGCCGGGCCCGGGCGGAAGAACTTGTCCTCGTAGTAGCCTGCGGTCACCGGGATGTGAAGCTTATGCGTGCGCGCCAGCAGTTCGCCCTCGGGGGACACCAGGACGGACGTGTTCAGTCCCAGGCCGTCGTCCGAACCGTCCGGGTTCTCCGCCCGCTGGTACAGGGAGGCGTGGACGGTGATACCGTGCCGGCGGGCGGCCCCGGCGGCGAACCGGAACGTGGGGCCGGTCAGCAGGTCCTCGGCGAGGTCCGAGGGGCGCGGACGGGCGGCCCACGGACGGGATGTGTCGTTGTCGGGGAGCGTATCCGCCGGGTAGCGGGACAAAGTGAGTTCCGGCAGGAAGACGACGGTGGCTCCCAGCCGGGCGGCGCGTTCAATGCCCTCATCAAGTTCGGCGCTGAGTGCCGCGGCGTCGGCGTGCCAGCGGTGCTGGACTACCGCGATCCTCAGGGCGGGGCGGGCAGAGGGCCGCGTCCGTGCCAGGGAAGCGGGCGGTTCAAGGCAAGTGATTTCAATCATGGTGAATACTCCAGTGAGACGGTCGTCACTAAATGAATGACGTTCATTTAGTATTCACGTGGAGGGGTCCCTTGGCAAGGGAAAAATGAAGAATAGTCATTTTGTTAAGCCGCCCGCGAGATTCGGTGGCGCCGCTGTGGCGGCTGGGATAGTTTCGGATTACCCGAGAAACCGCTGACACCAGGAGGATCAATGAAGGCATCACCGACGCTGACGAATAATCTGCAGGCTGTGCTCGCGGACCTGATTGAACTGCACATCCAGGGCAAGCAGGCCCACTGGAACATCGTGGGAACGAACTTCCGCGACCTCCACCTGCAGCTGGATGAAATCATCGACGCCGCCCGTAACTTCGCGGATGACATGGCGGAGCGCATGCGTGCACTCCATGCCCTGCCGGACGGCCGCAGTGCCACGGTCGCCGAGACCACGAGCCTTGCGCAGTTCCCGCAGGGGCTGATCAGCACCAAGGACGCCGTAGACCGCATCGTCGCGGCCCTCGAAGCGGCTGTCGGCACCATGCGTAAGGTCCACGATGAAGTCGACGAGGAAGACCCCACGACGGCGGACCTGCTTCATGAGTTCATCGCCAAGCTCGAGCAGTACGCCTGGATGGTGGGCGCGGAGAACATGAAGGCCTCCGCCAGCGTGACCACCCCCGACAGTAAGTAAGACCGCATTACGTCAGCCCGGCACCGGATGATTCCGGTGCCGGGCTTTCTGTTTGGCGGGTGCGGGCGGAGGATGGCGGCCCGCCGGCGCTAAGTGGCCTTGGGCACTCCGCGGAGAACGACGGCGACGAGCGTTGCCGCTCCCGCCATCAGTACCAGCCCGATGGAGGCCGTCACATGGACGCCCGATTCAAACGCGACCCGGGCGGCGGACGTCAGGGCGTCCGCCAGCGGTGCGGGGAGCGAATGGGCGAGTTCCATGGCCCCGGCCAAGGTTTCCCGGGCCTGGGTGATCCCCTGCGCGGCGCCGGCAGGGCCGACGGCTGCGATGCCCTCCGGCAGGACCAGGTTCCGCTGGTAGGACGCCGTCAGGATCGAGCCGAGGACGGCCGTTCCGAGCAGTGAGCCAATCTCGTAACCGGTCTCCGAAATGGCCGCTGCCGCACCCGACTTCTCCGGCGGGACCGACCCCAGTATCAGGTCGTTGGAAATCGTTTCGGCTGCTCCCACGCCGAGGGCCAGGACCAGGAGTGCGCCCAGCAGGATGGCCGGACCGCCCGAGTGGTCCCCGAAGGCCACCATGAAGTAGCCGGTGGCGCTTAGGGAAAGACCTCCGGCCACCACAAAGCCTGGCCTTATTTTCCGCACCAGCGGGACCACCACCAGGCCTGCAACCACAGTGGCAACCAGCGCCGGGATCATGGCAATTCCGGCCTCCGTGGGCTGCTGGCCCTCCAGCAGCTGGAGGTGCTGGGCAAGGAACAGGATGAAGCCGTTGAAGGAAAAAAGCGCCAGGACATTGGCCGTGATGGCCGTGCTGAAGATCCTGTTTCCAAAGAGGCTGATGTCCAGTAGGGGGCTGGGCAGCCTCTTCTGGCGCCGGATGAAGGCGTAGCCCATGAGGAGTCCGAAACCGATGGCCGCCGCCGCCGGGCCGAAGCCCTCCGTTGCCAGCGACTTGATGCCGTAGACCAAGGGAACCATTGTCACCAGGGAGAGGGCGATGCTGGCGGCATCAACGGCTCCCGGGCTGGGGTCCCTGGATTCGGGAATCAGGGCCGGACCAAGCAGCAGGATAGGCAGCATGATGGGCACGGCCACCAGCAGGATTGCGCCCCACCAGTAGTGCTCCACGAGCCAGCCGCCGAAGATCGGCCCCAGCGCGGCACCACCCGAGAACCCTGCTGCCCAAATTGCGATAGCCAGACGGCGCCGGTTGGGGTCCGGAAAGATGTTCCGGATCAGGGACAAGGTGGAAGGCATGAGCATCGCACCGAAAAATCCAAGCGCTGCGCGGCCGGCAATGAGCCATTCCGCGCTGGGGGCGAATGCCGTTGCTGCGGAGACGGCGGCAAAACCGGTGCTGCCGATTAGCAGGAGCCGGCGGCGGCCGATCCTGTCGCCGAAACTGCCCATGGCGACCAGGAGGCCGGCCAGGACCAGGGGGTAGGCGTCGATAATCCACAGCAGCTGAACGCCGGTGGGGTCGAGGCTGCTGGCGATGGCGGGCAGTGCGAACGTCAGTGCGGTGTTGTCCACGGCGACCAGCAGAACCGGGAACATCAAAAGCGCGAGGGCCAGCCAGTCGCGACCCGGCCTGGGGCCGGGGGCGCGGCTGCCGATAGCGGCGGGCGCTGCGGAAGTGAGGCGCTGCGTGGCCGGCGTCGAAGGTGACTGCGAGTTTCCCATGAAGATAACTGTACCGTCTGGACGGTATAGTTAAGAAACGAGCCCGGACCACCGGGCATGATAGGAACCATGGCCAGAAAACCCGTTGCCCGCGAGGCTGTGCTCGACGCCTTTGAATCCCTGCTGATCGAGGTGGGTGAACGCGCCGCGACGCTGGATGCCGTGGCCCGGCGAGCAGGGGTTTCCAAGGGGGGTCTCCTGTATCACTTCCCGAATAAGGAAGCCATGATTTCTGCCCTGCTGGAGCGCATGGACCGGCTGGTCGCCGGGGATTTGGACGCCATGGCCAAAGCTCCGGAAGGCGCCGCGGTCTACTTCATCAAGTCCTCCCTCTGGGCGGACACTCCGCTGGACCGGGTTTTTGTGGCTGCCACCCGGCTTGCCGAAGTAGCGCACAAGGAGACGCTGCACCGCTTCGCGGCCGTCCAGGGGAGCTGGCTGGAACTGCTGGCCGGGGACGTTGGTCCGGCCATGGCCAAGGCCGTGCTGTACATGGGTGACGGCCTCTACTTCAATGCCATGCTGGCCAGCGGCCCCGGCGCCGCCCCGCCCGAAATGAGCGGCGACGTCGACAGCCTGCTGGCGGCCGTCGAACGGCTTCGCGGCTGACAGCGCCACGAGGGCGTGGGTCTGCCTTCCGGGACCGCCGCGATTCGGGCCGTAACGCGCCGTCGGACTGGCTGCGGAGTTTGCAGACTGGACCTGCGCGTAGGACAATTGACGCTGTGACTGTTGTCACCGCTAACTAAATATGCCTTTGATCTGCGGCGGGAGAGTTCTGCAAGTAGGTACAAGCAGGCGCCGTAGGAGCAAACCCTCCCCAGGAATCTCTCAGGCCCATGTACCGCCGCGGCAAGGCAACTCTGGAAAGCAGCATGCTGTCCGTTTGTGTCCCAACCCAGTTGGGGGCAAACCAGGACACGCCATGCTCACCGACGGTGCAAGCGGAGCTGTGCGAGAGCACGGTCCTGCGGAAACTCTCAGGTCCAATACAGAGCGGGGAGGAACCCGGACCACTGCGGCGTACCCTGCGCCGCCATTAGTAATGGAGTTCCTTCGTGACGGTTAGTTCAGCCTCCACCACCTTCGTCGACCGGCATATTGGCGCCCGCCGCCAGGCCGACATCGACACCATGCTCAAGTCCGTCGGCTACGACACCGTGGACTCGCTGGTAGACACCGCGGTCCCCAAAGACATCCGCCAGGAAGTCGCCCTGACTTTGCAGGACGCCCTGAGCGAGGTCGAAGTACTGGCCGAGCTGCGCAAGCTGGCTGCCAAGAACAAGACGGCCGTACAGATGATCGGCCAGGGTTACTACGACACGGTGACCCCGGCGGTGATCCGCCGCAACATCCTCGAGTCCCCGGCCTGGTACACCGCCTACACCCCCTACCAGCCGGAAATTTCCCAGGGACGCCTTGAGGCACTCCTGAACTTCCAGACCATGGTCCAGGACCTCGTGGGCCTGCCCATCGCCAACGCCTCCCTCCTGGACGAAGCCACCGCCGTGGCTGAAGCAGTCCTGATGATGCGGCGTGCCAACAAGAACAAGGCCGCCCATGACGGCAAGACGGTCCTGGACGCCGATGTCCTGCCGCAGACCATCGCCATCGTCAAGGGCCGTGCCGAGGCGCTCGGCTTCGAGGTTGAGGTGGCGGATCTCTCCAAGGGGCTTCCCGACGGCGACATCAACGGCATCGTGCTGCAGCAGCCGGGCGTGTCCGGCCGGGTGTTCGACCACGCCGCCGTCATCGCCGCCGCCAAGGAACGCGGCGCACTGGTCACTGTGGCGGCCGACCTGCTCTCACTGACCCTGATCACCCCTCCGGGTGAGCAGGGTGCGGACATCGCCGTCGGCTCCACCCAGCGCCTGGGTGTGCCGCTGTTCTTCGGCGGTCCGCACGCCGCCTATATGGCCGTCCAGAAGGGCCTTGAGCGTTCCATGCCCGGCCGCCTGGTGGGTGTGTCCAAGGACAACGCAGGCACCCCGGCCTACCGCCTTGCCCTGCAGACCCGCGAGCAGCACATCCGCCGCGAAAAGGCCACGTCCAACATCTGCACCGCACAGGCGCTGCTGGCCATCGTCTCGTCGATGTACGCCGTGTACCACGGCCCTGACGGACTGAAGTCCATCGCCGAGACCATCCACAAGAACGCCCGCACCCTGGCGGCATCCCTGCAGGGCGCGGGCCTCGAGATCCTGCACGGCAGCTTCTTCGATACCATCACCGTCCGCGTCCCGGGCAAAGCAGCTGACATCGTCGCCGCAGCCGAAGCCAAAGGCATCAACCTGCGCGGCATCGATGCCGACACCGTCGGCATCTCCGCTGACGAAACCACGACGCCGGAAACCGTCGCCGCCGTTGCCGCCGTTTTCGGCGCCGAGGTTGCCTCCGACGACGCAGGCTTCGCCCTCGACGCCGCCGTCGAACGTTCCTCGGACTACCTGCAGCACCCGGTCTTCAACACGCACCGCTCCGAAACCCAGCTGCTGCGCTACATCCGCAAGCTCTCGGACCGCGACCTCGCCCTGGACCGCACCATGATCCCGCTGGGGTCATGCACCATGAAGCTGAACGCCACCGCCGAGATGGAAGCCATCTCCTGGCCGGAGTTCGCCTCCATCCACCCCTTCGCCCCGGACTCCCAGACCGAAGGCTGGCGTGAGCTGATCGACGGCCTGGAAGCGGACCTCGCGGAGATCACAGGCTACGACCAGGTTTCCATCCAGCCGAACGCAGGCTCCCAGGGCGAGCTCGCGGGCCTGCTGGCGATCCGCGGCTACCACCTGTCCCGCGGTGATGACCAGCGCAACGTCTGCCTGATCCCCGCCTCGGCGCACGGTACCAACGCCGCGTCCGCCGTCCTGGCCGGCATGAAGGTGGTCGTCGTGGCCACCGCCGCTGACGGCACGATCGACCACGCCGACTTCCAGGCGAAGATCGAAACCCACAAAGACGTCCTGTCCGCGATCATGATCACGTACCCGTCAACGCACGGCGTATACGACGCCGACGTCCGCGAAATCTGCGACTCGGTGCACGCAGCAGGCGGGCAGGTCTACGTTGACGGCGCCAACCTGAACGCCCTGGTGGGCCTGGCGCAGCCGGGCAAGTTCGGCGGCGACGTGTCCCACCTGAACCTCCACAAGACCTTCTGCATCCCGCACGGCGGCGGCGGACCGGGCGTCGGCCCGGTTGCGGCCAAGGCCCACCTTGCGCCGTTCATGCCGGGCGATGCCAACAAGGCAGCCCACGAGGACGGGCACGGCGTTGCGATCTCCGCTTCCCGCTTCGGCTCCGCCGGGGTGCTGCCGATCTCCTGGGCCTACGTAAAGCTGATGGGCGGCGCCGGCCTGACCGAAGCCACCAAGTCGGCCCTGCTGGCGGCGAACTACATCGCCTCCCGCCTGAACGAGTTCTTCCCGGTGCTGTACACCGGCGAAGGCGGACTCGTGGCGCACGAGTGCATCCTGGACCTGCGCGCCCTGACTGCCAAGACGGGAGTCACCGCGGAAGACGTGGCGAAGCGCCTCATCGACTTCGGCTTCCACGCCCCCACACTGGCATTCCCGGTTGCCGGCACGCTCATGGTGGAGCCCACTGAGTCCGAGGACCTCGTGGAGATTGACCGCTTCATCGATGCCATGATCACCATCCGCCAGGAAATCGACCAGGTGGCCAACGGCGACTTCACGGTGGAGAACTCCCCGCTGCGCAACGCACCGCACACCGCGGCCGCCGTCGTCTCCTCCGACTGGAACCGCGAGTACCCGCGTGAGCAGGCCGCCTTCCCCGTCCATCACCTCAAGCAGGACAAGTACTTCCCGCCCGTGGGCCGCATCGACGGAGCTGCAGGGGACCGCAACCTGATCTGCTCCTGCCCGCCCATCGAAGACTTCGAAAACTAAGGATTCCCCCGATGACTGAGAACTACACCGCGCTCTATGAAGAGCACAAGAAGCTCGGCGCGTCCTTCACCGATTTCGGGGGCTGGCAGATGCCCCTGAAGTACTCCTCCGAACTGGCCGAGCACCACGCCGTCCGCAAGGCCGCCGGCCTGTTCGACCTCTCCCACATGGGCGAAGTCTGGGTCACCGGCCCGGACGCCGCAGCCTTCCTGGACTACGCCCTGGTCGGCAAAATTTCCGCCATGTCCGTGGGCAAGGCCAAGTACTCGCTGATCTGCCAGGAAGACGGCGGCATCATCGACGACCTCATCGTTTACCGCCGCCCGGCGGCGGACGCCGCAGGAAACGGCACGGACAAGTTCCTGGTGGTGCCCAACGCCGGCAACGCCGTTGTGGTCGCCGCCGCCCTCGCCGAACGGGCAGCAAAGTTCGACGTCGTGGTGGACGACGCCTCCGCCCGCACCTCGCTGATCGCCGTCCAGGGTCCCAAGGCCGAAGCCATCCTGCTTCGCCTGGTTCCGGCGGCACAGCACGAGCTGGTCACCGGACTGAAGTACTACGCCGCCGTCGAAGTTCCCTTCCTGGTGGCCGGCGCCACCAAGGACCTCCTGCTGGCCCGGACCGGCTACACCGGTGAGGACGGCTTCGAGATCTTCGTGGACAACGACGACGCCGCAGCCCTGTGGCAGGCCATCGGGGCCGTCGCCGAGGAGGGCGAGCTTGTCCCCGCCGGCCTGGCATGCCGCGACTCGTTGCGCCTGGAAGCCGGAATGCCGCTCTTCGGCAACGAGCTCTCCCGCGAAGGCAACCCCTACGCAGCGGGCCTCGGTCCGGTAGTCTCACTCGCCAAGGAGGGCGACTTCGTGGGCCGCGCGGCGCTTGAAGCCCTCAAGGCCGGCGGCGCGGGCGCCACTAGCGGCCGCAAGCTGGTGGGCCTCAAGGGCCTGGGCCGGCGCGCCGGGCGCAGCCACTACCCGGTCCTCAAGGACGGCGCAGTTGTCGGCGAAGTGACCTCCGGCCAGCCGAGCCCCACGCTGGGCTACCCCGTGGCTCTGGCCTATGTCGACGTCGAATTCTCCGAGGTGGGTACCGCCCTGGACATCGACCTGCGCGGCAAGGCGGAGCCGTTCGAAGTCGTCGCACTGCCTTTCTACAAGCGCCAAAAGTAGCCCATAGGCTGTCAGCAGTTCCCGGCTCCGGGACCGGCTGGCCCCGTTTTCACGCGTGCTGCTCCTTTGTCGCTTTGACACACGCTGCCGGATCCCGGCCCCAACGCTCTCTCACTTCCTGCAGCGTTTGGGCCAACGCTCTCTCACTTTTCGCAAACCAAACTGAAGGAAAAACACATGGCAAAAGTTGCCGCTGAACTGCAGTACTCCGACGAGCACGAGTGGGTGGCCCGTGAGGCCGGCAACCTGGTGTCGATCGGCATCTCCGCCGTGGCCACGGATGCCCTCGGCGACATCGTGTACGTTGACCTGCCCGAGGTTGGCTCGACCGTGACCGCAGGGGAGACCTGCGGCGAGGTCGAGTCCACCAAGTCCGTTTCGGACCTGTACTCCCCGGTCACCGGCGAGGTCACGGAAACCAACTCCGCCGTCGTGGACGACCCCGCACTGATCAACAGCGATCCGTACGGTGCCGGCTGGCTCTTCAAGGTGGCTGCGGATTCCGACGGCCCGCTGCTCTCCGCCGAGGAATACGCTTCAAAGAACGGCGGCGAACTGTGAGCGGCGCAACCGCGGCCGCAGGCACAGGCACCGTCGCGTTTGAGCAGGTTGTCTCCCCGTCCCTGGACGCGGACCTGTCCGCGCTGGACCCTGAGATCGCGACGAAGATCGACGACGAACTGGCCCGCCAGCGCACCGGCCTGGAAATGATCGCCTCGGAGAACCACACCGCCAAGGCCGTCATGCAGGCGCAGGGCTCGGTGCTGACCAATAAGTACGCCGAGGGCTACCCGGGCAAGCGCTACTACGGCGGTTGCGAACACGTTGACGTGGTCGAGCAGCTGGCCATCGACCGGGTGAAGGCCCTGTTCGGAGCCGAATACGCCAACGTGCAGCCGCACTCCGGAGCGCAGGCGAACGCCTCGGTGATGCACGCGCTGATCAAGCCGGGCGACACCATCATGGGCCTGAACCTGGCCCACGGCGGCCACCTCACCCACGGCATGCGGATCAACTTCTCCGGTCGTCTGTACAACGTGATCCCGTACCAGGTCCGCGAAGAGGACCACCGGATCGACATGGCCGAGGTGGAGCGCCTGGCCCAGGAGCACAAGCCGCAGCTGATCGTCGCCGGCTGGTCCGCCTACGCCCGCCAGCTGGACTTCGCCGAGTTCCGCCGCATCGCCGACTCCGTTGGCGCCTACCTGATGGTGGACATGGCGCACTTCGCCGGGCTGGTCGCCGCAGGGCTGCACCCGTCACCGGTTCCGCACGCGCACGTCACCACGTCCACCACGCACAAGACCCTCGCAGGGCCCCGCGGCGGCATCATCCTCTCCAACGACGCCGACATCGCCAAGAAGATCAACTCGGCAGTGTTCCCCGGCCAGCAGGGCGGACCCCTGGAACACGTCATCGCCGGCAAGGCCGTGGCGTTCAAGATCGCCGCGTCCCCGGAATTCAAGGAACGCCAGGAACGCGTCCTTGCCGGTGCCCGGATCCTGGCGGACCGCCTGGTCCAGCCGGACGTCACCGCCAAGGGGATCAACGTGATCTCCGGCGGCACCGACGTCCACCTGGTCCTGGTGGACCTGCGCAACTGTGAGTTGGACGGCCAGCAGGCCGAGGACCGCCTCGCGGAAATCGACATCACCGTCAACCGCAACGCCGTGCCGTTCGACCCGAGGCCGCCGATGGTCACCTCGGGTCTGCGTATCGGCACCCCGGCCCTCGCCACCCGCGGTTTCGGCGAAGCCGCCTTCGCCGAGGTTGCGGATATCATCGCTGAGGCGCTAATCGCCGACGCCGGCGCGGACCTCTCCGTCCTGCGCTCCCGGGTGGAGGCCCTCGCCGCCGCCCACCCGCTCTACCCCTCGGTTGCCAACCTCGGCTAGAGCACGTATTACAGAAGTAGAGATCACGACGCGGGCGGCCGCCACAAGCTGCCGCCCGTCGTCGTGCATCCGGCAGTGCGACCGCCCACCGGCGGTTGCACCGCCATCCGGCAGGACCATCTGCCGGACCACAGCTACACCTAGTTAGGAACCGACCATGGCCGTTGGTGTCTTTGATCTTTTTTCCATCGGGATTGGGCCTTCGAGTTCGCATACGGTGGGTCCGATGCGGGCTGCGGCGGTGTTCGCCGAGGAGCTGAAGGCTTCCGGTGCCCTGGAGAGGGTGGCCGGGCTGCGGGTGGATTTGTATGGTTCGCTCGCCGCGACGGGGCACGGTCACGGGACGATGACGGCGATCCTGCTGGGGCTGGAGGGGTTCCATCCTGAGAAGATCCTCCCGGCCGAGGTGGAGGAGCGGCTGGCGGCGATCGCGGAGTCCGGGATGCTGCGGCTGGCCGGTGCTGTTGATGGTGCCGGGGTGGTCCTGCCGTACGGGGTGAAGGATATGGTGTTGCGGCCGTTGACCATCCTGCCGCGGCACACGAACGGGATGACTTTCACTGTCACGGATGCTGGCGGGGAGGTGCTGCATGCGGCGACGTTCTTCTCGGTGGGCGGGGGGTTTATTGTCCGTGAGGGCGAGGAGGACGCGGCGCAGCAGGAGTTGGAGGAGTCGAAGAAGGAGTTGCCGCTGCCGTTCCGGACTGCGGCGGAGCTGCTGGGCCGGTGCCAGTCCAAGGGCCTGTCCATTGGGGAGATCATGTTCGTCAACGAACGCGCCTCCCGGTCCGAGGCGGAGATCCGGGAGGGGTTGCTGCACATTTACTCGGTGATGGAGGAGTGCGTGGCGGTGTCCCTGAAGCGTGAGGGGCTGCTGCCCGGCGGGCTGAAGGTCCGCCGTCGTGCGCCGGACTGGCACGAGCGTTTGCTGAAGGAGAACCGGGGCCAGGACCCGGAGTACCGGGATCCGAAGTACTGGCAGGAGTGGGTGAACCTGATCGCGTTGGCGGTGAACGAGGAGAACGCGTCCGGCGGCAGGGTGGTCACGGCGCCGACGAACGGGGCGGCCGGGATCATCCCGGCGGTGTTGTATTACGCGTTGCATTTCGCGCCGGGCATGGACCGGGCCAGCCGGCAGGACCGGGATGATGTGGTGGTGAAGTTCCTGCTCGCTGCCGGTGCGGTCGGGGTGCTCTACAAGGAACAGGCGTCCATTTCGGGGGCGGAGGTGGGCTGCCAGGGTGAGGTGGGGTCGGCGTCGTCGATGGCCGCCGCGGGCCTGGCCGAGGTGATGGGCGGGACGCCGCAGCAGGTGGAGAACGCGGCGGAGATCGCGATGGAGCACAACCTGGGGCTGACGTGTGATCCGATCGGCGGGCTGGTGCAGATCCCCTGTATCGAGCGGAACGCGATCGCGGCGGCGAAGGCCATCAATGCCGCGAAGATGGCGCTCTGGGGCGACGGCACGCACCGGGTGTCCCTGGACGAGGTGATCGTGACCATGCGCGAGACCGGCAGGGACATGTCCTCCAAGTACAAGGAAACCGCCATGGGCGGCCTCGCCGTCAACGTCGTCGAATGCTGACCCCCTAACCCGATGGTCGGGCCTGTCGAGACCTAGTTGTGCAAAGCCGCCCACCAGTTCAGGCTGCTGGCGAAAACCAGCCAGGAAACGTAGGGCAACAGCAGCAGGCCGGCTGCCCGGCTGCTAGGGCCGAAACGCAGGACGGTGAAGGTCACGGCGATGATCAAGGAAATGATGATCGCGAGCCCCAGCCAGAGCGACGCCGTGCCCATCACCGGGTAAAGGCCGAAGAACACCGGCGTCCACAGCAGGTTCAAGCCCAACTGGATCCCGTACGCCCTCAAGGCGGGGACGGTGCGCTGTCCGCCGTGCCGCCAGACGAGCCACGCGGCGACTGCCATGGCTGTGTACAGCATGGTCCAGACCGGACCGAAGACCCAGTTCGGCGGGGACCACGGGGCTTTGTCCGCTGTGGCGTACCAGCCGTCCACGTTGCCCAGCGTGGCGAAAGCACCCAGCCAGGCGACCAGCGCGGAGGCTCCCAGGAATACAGCCAGGCCGAGCAGTTGCGCACCCGTGCTGCGGCTGCCGGGACGGGCGCCGTCAGCGGGGCCCGCCATGGCCTGTTCGTGCGGTGCCTTCATAGTTCAACCCTCGCGAGTACGGCATGTTGAGTCAAGTCGATCCAGCACTCGGCCACTGGCACATGAGTCCTTCACGGCTGGTCGCGATCGCTGCCCGCCAACCACTGTTCGCATGCTCTGTTCACCCTGAGGCTGGAGTGCCACTATGGAGCTATGACTGGGGGATATGACCGGGACTTTCTGCGGGCACGCCTTGAGCTGCCCAGTCCGGCGGCAGCAACCGTTTTGCTTGACTACACACACTTTTCCGTCCGGCTGCGCACGGCGCGGAAGCTGGCCGCCGTCGTCGGCGTAAATATTCACGGACGCGAACTGGTGCCGTTGGCCCGTGAGGGAACCTGGCACTTCGATGCCCGGGTCCCGAAGGAGCAGCAGGCGGGTCCGGAAGTCTACAAGAACAACGCCTTTGACCGGGGACACCTGGTGCGGCGGCTGGATCCGGTGTGGGGCGATGAGGCGACGGCCAAGGCAGCCAACCAGGACACCTTCTCGTTTACCAATGCCGCGCCACAGGTTGACGACTTCAACCAGGGCAAAGAACTGTGGGTGGGGCTGGAAGACCATGTGCTCAGCCACGCGGACCTCAATGACGCCAAGCTGAGCGTGTTCACGGGGCCGGTCCTGGAGGACGACGACCTGCCCTACCGGGGAGTGCAGATACCCCGGATGTTCTGGAAGATCGCGGCCTGGACCATGGACGGAAAACTCGCTGCTGCCGGATTCCTGCTGGACCAGTCCCCTCTGTTGGGGAAGGTGGAGCTCAAGAAGGCTATCCGGGAACGGCTCCTGGCCGATGAACCGCCGCCGCTGGGTCCCTTCCGCACCTTTCAGGTTCCTGTGGCCCGGATCGCCGAATTGACCGGGCTGAGCCTGTCCCGGCTGGAAAACGCGGACCGGCTGGCCAAGAGCCAGCGTGCCCTGGGCAAGGAGCCGCTGGCCGTGCGGCTCAAGTCCATGGAGCAGATCCGGCTCTGAACCCGGACGCCGCAAGGGAGCCAACCGGTCAACGTGCTCCTAGGGTCAACGTCCTCCTTGGGAGGGCCGATAGACTTGTGGCTTGCATGCCTGGCATGCAGCCGAAGCACCGACCGCAAAGATTGGACACCGCGCACTTGCGAGAATTCACCGCCCGCTTTGCCTCCGCCGAGGAGGTCGCCAACTGGGACAACCATGTCATCGCGAACCCGAACGGCGGAAACCTGCTTCAGTCCGAGGCGTTCGCCGAGGTCAAACAACACTTTGGCTGGCAACCCCTCCACCTGGTCTACGAAACCGCGGACTACACGAGCTACAACCTGGTGCTGCAGAAGTCCTTTCCTGTACTGGGCAAGCTGTGGTACCTCATCAAGGGGCCGGACGTGGCGGCGGTTGAGGATATCCCGGGCATCGCCGCCGCGAACGCGGAGTTCGTGAAGCGAGCAAAGCTGGGCGTCTTTGCCATCAAGATCGAGCCGGACATCGTCCTTTCCGAGGACGCAAAGCGGGTGCTCGAGGGCGCGGGCCTGGTGAAGACGCACAACCTGCAGCCCAATGACTCCACTGCGCTGCTGGACATCGCGCCGGAGGAGAACCAGTTGCTGCGGAACCTGCACTCCAGGGGACGCAACGCTGTCCGCCGGGCCATCCGGGAGGGCGTGGAAGTCCACAACGTCGATCCCACGGAGGAGAACTTCCGGTCCATGTATTCGCTCATGACCACCACGGTGGAAGCGAAGTCGCAGGTCAGGGTCAGGGAGTACGAGTACTACCGGCAGTTCTGGACCAACTTCATCAAGCGCGGGCAGGGCCGGCTCCTGTTCGTCTACGAGAACGGCGTTCCGTCCGTGGGTGCCTTTGTGATCAACTACGGCCGGAAGGGGACCTACAAGGACGGCGGCTCGCTCCAAAAGCGCACCCAGTACGGCGACTCCCACCTGGTCCAGTGGACGGCCATCAACCAGGTCAAGGAACTCGGCTGCACGGAATACGACTTCTGCGGCACCCCTCCGAGCGACAAACTCAAGGACACCTCCAACCCGTTCCACGGGCTGGGGTTGTTCAAGACCAGCTTCAGCAAGACGGTCACCGACTTCGTAGGCTGCTACGACCAGGTGCTCAACCCGCTGAAATACAAGGCCTGGATGGCCGCCGGCGAACGTGTGGCACGCCAGCTGTACACCAGGCGAACAGGCCAGCAGTTCTACTAGATACCCTTGTGGAGCCCTTGAGGAGGCCGCAATGACCAAAGCACCCGACGGTCGCCGCAGGCCGCCCACGGCGGCGCTGCCCCCGACCCAACCTCTCACCGCATCCCAGGTACGGCAGAACGCAGCGGCCAAGCGCATGCTTCGCAGGCTGGTGCAGGGCGAAAACCCGCCCACCGCACCCATGAGCATTGTGGACCGGCTCGCCGGCAGCCCCTACGCCAACCCCATGATCCAAGTGGGGGGAGTGGACACTTCCGCGCGGAAGACCATCGACTTTGCGCTCCACCTCGCCGAGTCCATGTTCCGATACGGCGCCGGTGCCCTGGAAGTGGAAACCAGCATCATCGCGATCACGGCGGCCCTGGGCCTGAAGCACATCGAAGTGGACATCACCAACCAGTCGGTTGCCATCAACTACGCGCCCAAGGACCAGACCCCCATTTCCCTGCTCAGGGTGGTGCGGTCCTGGACCAACAACTATGCGGGCCTGGCACAGGTGCACCAGCTGGTGACGGACATTGTGGCCGGCGGCGTTGGCCGGGATGAGGCAGTCCGCAGGCTGGACGAAATTATCCGCAGCTCCAAGCCGTTTCCGCGCTGGATGGTCACTGTGGCCTTCGCGGTGTTCGCCGCAGTTTTCGTAGGCGTACTGGGCGGGGGCCCCGGCGCTTCGGCGGTCGCATTCGGCTCGAACATCCTGGTGAGCCTGCTAGCCCGGCAGTTGAGCCGCTGGCGGGTTCCGGACTTCTTCGCCACGGCATCATGCGCATTCCTGGTGACGTTTATCGCCCTGCTGCTGTGGCGGTTCGGCAGTCCGGTGGGCATCCAAATCGCGCCCGCCATCGTCGTGGTGGGCGGCATCCTGCTGCTCCTGCCCACGGGCCGGCTTGTCTCGTCGGTGCAGGACGCTATCAACGGATTCCCCGTCACGGCGGCGGGCCGGTTCCTGTCCACCATGCTGACCTTCGGTGCGCTGGTGTCCGGCATCTCCGTCGCTTTCGTGCTGGGCTCGAAGATGGGCATGGAGGAAATCGACGTCACGGAAACATTCCCGCCGGCGTATCCGTTGTGGGCGCTCATCATTTTGGTGGCCGTAGCGGTAGTAGCCATTGGCATCACGGAACAGACCGCCTGGAAGCTCCTCCTTCCCACCGCGGCGGTGGGCGTAGTAGGACATCTTGTGCTGCTCGGCGCGGACCTGATCGGCATGGGTTCAAGGTTTTCCCCGGCCGTCGCCGCGGTGGTCATAGGCCTCCTGGCCAGGGTGGTTGCCTTGAAGATGGGCGCCCCCCAGCTAGTGGTGGCTGTTCCCGCGGCCCTGATCCTCCTGCCCGGCCTCACTATATTCCGCTCCATGTATGTCTTGACCATTGAAGAGTCGGAGATCCTGATGGGTGCCGGGGGCATGCTGAATGCCGGTGCGATCGTGTTGGGAGTGGCGGCCGGCATCGTCCTCGGCGACACCCTGGCCCGTCCGCTCACCCGGAGCCTGGCCAGCAACGAACGCCGCCGCGCCCGGCGGCGCTAGCAGGCCACGAGCAGCCGGATGCGGACCTGCCGGATTCGGACCTCTTAGATCTGCCCGATGGGGAGCTTCTTTTCGGCCTGGAAGTCGTCCTCCACCCGGCCCTTGGCCCAGTAGCCGGACAACGACACCTGCGCGCGCTCCAGGCCGCGCTCGCGGTAGAGGACCTCGCGGAGGGACTTCATGTAGCCGCGCTCACCGTGGGCGAAGACCTGCACCCGGCCGCCAGGCCACTCGGCATTCCGTACGGCGCTGACCAGGAGATCGCTGCTGCCTGCAGGGGTACCGTTGCGCGGCAGCCAGTGGATCTGCAGTCCGGCAGGGGCCTGGATGGGCTGGATTTCGGCGTCGCTGTCCACCTCCAGGAACGCAATTCCCCGGGCTTCCGGCGGCAGCGACTCGATGGCGGCGGCAATGGCAGGCAGGGCGGCCTCATCGCCGGCGAAAAGGTGCCAGTCGGCCGCGGGATCGGGGTTGTAGCCGCCGCCCGGGCCTGTGAAGACCAGGCTGTCGCCGGCCCGGGCTTTCGCCGCCCATGGGCCCGCCAGGCCCTCGTCACCGTGAATCACGAAATCGATGGCCAGCTCGCGGGCCTCTTCATCCACCCAGCGGACGGTGTACGTCCGGGTGTATGGCCACTGCTCGCGTGGGAGGCTTTCCCGGATGGCCCAAAGGTCGAGGGGGAGCGGGTATTCGACGCCGGGCTGCGGGAAGGCAATCTTCACGTATCGGTCTATGTAGTCGTTGTTCACATAGCTGGCGAAGCCTTCGCCGCCGGCCACGATCCGCACCATGTGCGGCGAGAGTTCCTCGCGCCGGAGGACCGTGAGGTTCGTCTGGGGGCGCGATTTTCGGCTGGCAGATGTAGCAGCAGGAAGGGAAGTCATGGAAGTAAGCCTAGGCTAAGGAACCGGGGGAAGTTCCCAGTCAACGGGCTCCAAACCCTGGGCCCGGAGGAGTTCGTTTGCCCTGCTGAACGGCCTCGACCCAAAAAATCCGCGGGCGGCCGACAACGGGCTGGGGTGGGCGCTGGCGAAGACCGGAGTGTCTCCAAGCAACGGGCGGACGCCCTCGGCATCCTTGCCCCACAGCACCGCCACGAGGGGCGCTGCCGTCCCGTCTGCAGCGCGGCGGCCGGCGACGGCGGCAATTGCCGCCGTCGTAATCGGTTCCCAGCCTTTGCCCCGGTGGGATCCAGCTGCCCCGGCCCGGACCGTAAGGACGCGGTTCAGGAGGAGGACGCCCTGGTCCGCCCAGCGCGTGAGGTCCCCGTGGACGCGGGCCGGAAGGCCGAGGTCGGATTCGAGTTCCTTGTAGATGTTCGCGAGGCTGCGCGGGATGGGCCTGGTGTGCCCTTCTACCGCGAAGGACAATCCGATCGGATGGCCCGGGGTCGGGTAGGGGTCCTGGCCGACGATGAGGACTTTGACCCCGGCCAGCGGCTGTTGAAATGCGCGCAAAACGTTCGACGGCGACGGCAGCACCTGGTGCCCGGCCGCCACTTCAGCAGCAAGGTACTCCAGGACGCTCCGCAACTCCGCCTCCACGGGAGCCAGCGCCGCAGCCCAGTCTGCAGCCATAAGGCGGTCCAGCGGCACTCGTGCCATCTCGGCAAAGTCAGCACCCTCAACGGCAGGCTCCAGCTCGAATATGGCTTCAGAATCAAACACGGGTCCATTCTCGCAGTGTTGTACTCCAAGTCGCTGGCGGGCCCACGGCGCCCGGCCGGACGCCGGCAAAAGTCTGTGGTGGCGGGCGTACCTTGCGTTACCCGCCTCCACGCCGTCACGTCATACGGCGTAAATGACATGCGTGTTATTCGCCCGTACCATGGAAAGGAGACTTTGACCGGATCAAGTGGAGGATTTTGCCGTGGCCGAACCAGTGCGCGATGACCTGTCACTTGCGGACACCGGCAGCGAAACCGTGTCCGGAGCAGACCCTATGCCGGCTCCGCAGCCGGGCTCACGGCTGAGCGAGCGGGACAAGCAGATGCTGGCCCTCGAACGGCAGTGGTGGAAGTACGCAGGGGCAAAGGAACAAGCCATTCGTGAGCTGTTCGACCTCTCAGCCACCCACTACTACCAGATCCTCAACACGCTGATTGACACCGAGGACGCCCTGGCCCAGGACCCCATGCTCGTGAAGAGATTGCGTAGACTACGTACGTCACGCCAACGGGCACGCACGGCGCGCCGATTGGGCTCTGACGCTTAGACGTCGGGGCCGGGCAATCAGCAAGAACCAACAAGGACATCGTTTTATCATGACCAAATATGCTCGGGATGAATTCGACAGGGTCCCTGAGACCTCCTCGCGACAGGGTGTCCATAGGGTCGCCTCCGAGGCTCCCCGGCGCCGGCTGGGACCAATCCTGACCGTCGGTGTGGCGGCGCTGGCCATCGGCCTGGTCGCCTTCCTGTTCCTTCCCAAGCTGGGATTTGCTCCTGCCGGCAGCCCGCTGATGGCGGCAGGGTCCGCACTGGTCAGCCCCTCGGCCTCCCCCTCCGCTGAGGTTCCGCAAGGCACCTCGTCTCCTAGCGCTGAGGCCGGTTCCGAGCCGGGCGCGGCTCCTTCCGCCAGCGAGACGCCTGCTGCCAGCAGCTCTCCCTCCGCGGTACCTTCCGCCGATGCACCGGCTGTTGACAAGAGCCAGGCCGTGGCTGTCTACAACGGGACCACCACCGCGGGACTTGCCGGCCGCGTGAGCAGCACCGTCGCCGGTGACGGCTGGACGCTGGGACCGGTGGGCAACTGGGGCGGAATGCCGCAACAGTCCTCCGTGATCTACTACAGCGGGGCATTGCAGAAAGCCAATGCCGAGGCACTGGGGGAGCTCCTGAACATCACGTCGCTGGTGGACTCTGCCGAGTTCCAGTTGCCGGTGGTTGTGGTTCTCGGGCCCGGCTTCCAGTAAGGAATTTCGGTTACGCCTGAATAACTATTAGGGGCTCGCAGGGCCGGGTCCTGCCCCCGGCAAACGGCAATGGCTAAAGTGATTCCGGATGCCGCGTCTCAACGCGGACCGTCCCGACGGCGCACAGTGACATGGGCCGGACACAGAGCAACCGGAAAGTGTGGGCAACATGGCATTGGGAACCGTTAAATGGTTCAACGCCGAAAAAGGCTATGGCTTCATCACCGTTGACGGCTCCGGAGACGATGTCTTCGTCCACTGGTCGGCCATCGAGAGGGAAGGCTACCGGGCTCTGGACGAAGGGCAACGGGTGCAGTTCGAGGTAGGCGAAGGCGAGAAGGGTCCCCAGGCAGAGAACGTCCGGACGGCCTGATGCCACCCGCCGCGGCAATGCATGGCACAGACAGCCCCGCCCGGTTCGGCGCCGACCGGTTTGGCCCTGCGCGGCCGCGGTTCACAGCAGCAGCGGTTCTTGCAGCGGGAACGGCGCTCGTGCTGGCCGGCTGCTCCGGCCAGACCGGAAACGCTCGTGTTGATGCCGTTGACGCCGGTGGCGATGGCATCCTGCGGATAGGCCTGCTGCTGGACAACACGGGAAAGCAGTCCTTCCTCAACGCCTCGCAACTCGCCGCGGCCAAGCTGGCGGTGCAGGAGATCAACGCCGCCGGGGGCCACAAAGGGCGGCCGGTGCAACTGCTGCCTGAAAATATCAGCGAGGACACCACCTCGCAGGCCAAGGACCTGGTAGCGGCCGGGGCGGATGTCGTCATAGGTCCCACTGACTCGAGCCGCGCCCCCGGGGCAATTGATGTCCTGTCGCGGGCCAGAGTGGCCGTCATCTCTCCGGCGAATACCGCGCACGGCCTCACGCATTACAGGAGCGGCGGATACTACTTCCGCACGTCGGCGGCCGACACGGCCCAAGCGCCCGTGCTGGTGAAACTGGCCAAGGACAGCGGCGCCCGGACAATAGCGATCGTCCACGAGGACGGGATGTACGGCAAGGACGTCTCTGTGGCCGTTGCCGCGGCAGCGAAAGCCGCCGGCCTTGGAACGGTGGCGGAGGCCGCTTTCACTGCCGGCCAGGCACAAAAGACGGCGGCTGCCGTCAAGGCAGCGGGTCCGGATTCGGTCATTCTCGTGGCTCGGGCCGGAGCCCAGGGCGCAATCGCGGAGCTCAACAACGCGGGCGTTGCAGGCAGCAAGCTGATTCTCAGCGACGGCGCCATCAACCAGTACGGCTCCGCCCTAGGGTCCAAAGCGCTTGATGGTGCGCGCGGGATCCTGCCGGGCGTCTTCCCTTCGGCGCACTTCCAAGGCGAACTAGTAGCCGTTGATCCCGGGCTCAAGGACATGACGTTCGCAGCGGAGACTTACGACGCCGCGAACCTGGCCGCCATCGCCGCGGCCGCTGCCCAGGACGACGCCGGATCATCCATCGCGGCGAAGCTGATCGCGGTTTCCGGGCAGCACGGCGCGGAAGCGGTTGAACCCTGCAGGAGCTACAAAGAATGCGGGGATGCCATTAAGGCCGGTAAGCCGGCGGATTACGACGGCGAGTCCGGGCCCATCGGCTTTGATTTCAACGGGGACGTCACTACCGCCAACTACATGGTGTTCACGTACGCCGCGGATAACACCCCGCGGATGAGTGGAAGCGAAACTGCCGCCCGGCCCGGCCGCTGATCGCTCCTAGCGTAGTGCGGGCCGCAGGAGGGCCTTTCAGCGCAATCTCTGCTTGCACTCTCCCCGGGGGAGTGCTAATTATTGACTTAGCACTCCCACGGACTGACTGCTAAATCAACGCCCGGTTCCGGCCGGCTGCGGAGAGAGCGGGAAGGACCAGGAGCGAAAGAAATACCTTGCTGGGGTGAGATCCCATCCGCGCGGCATACAGAGGCCGTCGGTGAAGGATCGTCCGTCGCGGGCACCGCAGTGAAGGTTCATTCTTAACGACTGTCCCGAAAGGACTACTGCCGTTATGGCCAAGATCATTGCATTTGATGAAGAGGCACGCCGCGGTCTTGAGCGGGGCCTGAACATCCTCGCCGACGCCGTCAAGGTCACCCTCGGCCCGCGTGGACGCAACGTTGTCCTCGAAAAGAAGTGGGGCGCCCCCACGATCACCAACGATGGTGTTTCCATCGCCAAGGAGATCGAGCTGGACGATCCCTACGAGAAGATCGGCGCCGAGCTGGTCAAGGAAGTTGCCAAGAAGACGGACGACGTCGCTGGCGACGGCACCACCACGGCAACCGTGCTCGCACAGGCCCTGGTCAAGGAAGGCCTGCGCAACGTCGCGGCCGGTGCTGATCCGCTGTCCCTGAAGCGCGGCATCGAGAAGGCTGTTGAAGCCGTCACCGCCGAACTGCTGGCGTCCGCCAAGGAAATCGAAACCAAGGAAGAGATCGCCGCTACGGCATCGATTTCCGCCGGTGACGACGAAATCGGCGCGCTGATCGCAGAGGCGTTGGACAAGGTCGGCAAGGAAGGTGTTATCACCGTCGAGGAGTCCAACACCTTCGGACTCGAGCTTGAACTGACCGAAGGCATGCGCTTCGACAAGGGCTACATCTCCGCTTACTTCGTCACCGACGCTGAGCGCCAGGAGACGGTCCTCGAAGACCCGTACATCCTGATCGTCAACTCCAAGATCTCCAACGTCAAGGAACTGGTTGCTGTCCTCGAAAAGGTCATGCAGTCCAACAAGCCGCTGCTGATCATTGCCGAAGACATCGAGGGCGAAGCCCTTGCCACCCTGATCGTCAACAAGATCCGTGGCACCTTCAAGTCCGTCGCCGTCAAGGCTCCGGGCTTCGGCGACCGCCGCAAGGCTCAGCTCGCCGACATCGCCATCCTCACCGGTGGCCAGGTCATCTCCGAGGAAGTCGGCCTCAAGCTTGAGACCGCCGGCCTCGAACTCCTGGGCAAGGCACGCAAGGTCGTTGTCACCAAGGATGAGACCACCATCGTCGAGGGTGCAGGCGACGCCGACCAGATCGCCGGCCGCGTTTCCCAGATCCGTTCCGAGATCGAGAACTCCGATTCCGACTACGACCGCGAGAAGCTGCAGGAGCGCCTGGCCAAGCTGGCCGGCGGCGTTGCAGTCATCAAGGCCGGTGCCGCTACCGAAGTTGAGCTCAAGGAACGCAAGCACCGCATCGAGGACGCTGTCCGCAACGCGAAGGCTGCCGTTGAAGAAGGCATCGTTGCCGGTGGTGGCGTGGCCCTGATCCAGGCCGGCGCCAAGGCATTCGCCAACCTGCAGCTCGAAGGCGATGAAGCAACGGGCGCCAACATCGTCCGCGTTGCCATTGACGCGCCGCTGAAGCAGATTGCATTCAACGCCGGCCTCGAGCCGGGCGTTGTTGTAGACAAGGTCCGTGGCCTGCCTGCAGGTCATGGCCTGAACGCCGCAACCGGACAGTACGTTGACCTGCTGGCTGCCGGCATCAACGACCCCGTCAAGGTAACGCGCTCTGCCCTGCAGAACGCTGCTTCCATCGCGGGTCTGTTCCTCACCACCGAGGCCGTCGTGGCCGACAAGCCGGAGAAGAACGCTCCGGCCATGGGTGGCGGCGACGACATGGGCGGTATGGGCGGCATGGGCGGTTTCTAAACTCCCGACGCATATGCAAAGTGCGGCTCCCTCGCTTCGAGGGAGCCGCACTTTGCTTTTACTGGGAGGTGACGAGCCGGTAGTGGATCATTTGCGGGCTGAGGCCAGCATCCCCTCGACTTCCTTCTTGAACTCCTCAGCGGCCGCTGAAGGTGACTTACGGTCATAGAGGACTTCGTCGGTGTACCGCTTGATGACATTCTGCACGCTGCCCGACCCGACCGGCGGTACAGGGGGCGCCTCAGCCATCTCAGGTTTGATGTCCTGGAGGAAGCCGACCACCGTCGAGTCCGCCGTCTTCAGCTTCGGCGTAATGGCCGCCAGAACTTCAGAGTTGGCAGGGACCCCGCGGTCGGTCATGAGGATCGATCCAGCCTCCGGGCTGTTTGCCAGGTAGTTGATGAATGTTGCCGCTGCCTCCGGGTTCTTGGACCTCGAAGAGGCGGACCAGAACATTGAGGGCTTGTAGTACATGCCGTTGTCAGCCGCTTTTCCGTCCGTGCTCGGTGCGCGGAGCATCTTGATGCTGCTTCCCGTGGTGGTCTCCAGGGATCCGAGCTGATTGGTCCACCACCACGCCATGCCGATCCTATTGGTCCCGAACAGGCTTTCTTCCAAACCGGCGCCTGCGTCCTCCGTAGCGACGGTGGCCGGCGGGCTTGCCTGGGAATCCCGTTGCTTTTTCAGGCGTTCCCAAAACGAAGCCGCAGTCCCGGCGTTGAAGGCCAGCTTGCCGTCCGGTGAGTACAGGTTTTCGCCGTGCTGACGAAGCCAGATGATGAGGTCGGCTTCGTTGCTGCCGTATGCAGCCCCGAAGTTTGTACCCCCTCCCGCCTTGGTGAGCTTCGTGGCGATTTCGTTGAAGTCATCCCAGGTCCAGGTGGCGTCGTCGGGAAGCGGAACGTTGGCCGCCTCGAATACCTTGGTGTTCGCCATGACCACGTAGGCGTTCTTGCCTGTGCTGAGTCCGTACTGGGCATTGTCGTACTGGCCGGAGGCGAGCTGTTCCTTGTCCATTTTCGACAGGTCGATGCCGTCTTGCTTGGCCAGGTCAAGGAGGGCTCCGCGGCCACCGTATTCGGCAATGTATTTCTGATCCATCTGGATCACGTCCGGTGCATCATTGGCGGCGGTGGTGGTGGCCAGCTTGTCCCAGTATCCGCTCCATTCCCCAGGGGCCGCTTTGATCTTGATGTTGGGGTGTTCGGCCTCGAACGCGTCGATCACCTTTTGGGTCTGGGCGTTGAGGTACTCGTTGCCCCACCAGGCAAAGCGCAGTGTGACTTCCTTGTCGCCGCCGGAACCTGTTGACGCGCCGCAGCCTGTGACCAGCATCGCGAGGGCAGCGGCGGTGGCTCCAATCCTGAGTCGAAACCTGCTTCCGGACGAGATCTTCATTGATACGCCTTCCTGTGTACAGCCGTGGAATTGTTTGAAACTGCGATGTCCGCGCCGCGGGGGGCGCTGAAGGCCGAACAGCCGTTGAGAAAACGCTTTCTGAACGGGGAGTTCTGATTCTTGCACGCACAATCTGAGCCTGTCAACGATTGAGGGTAAGCGTTTTCCGAAAGGGCGGTGGACGGCTGGAAACCACAATGTCGGGCCGGTCTGGCAGGATAGTGCGGTGACGATTACTGCAGCAGCCGACGGTTCGGCTTTAGGAAATCCCGGTCCGGCCGGATGGGCCTGGTACGTGAATGACGACTGCTGGCGGGCCGGCGGCTGGCCGCACGGCACCAATAACCAGGGTGAGCTGATGGCCGTGCTGGATCTCTTCCGTTGCACTGCACACCTTCCCGGGGAGGAGCTGCATATTCTGTGCGACAGCCAATATGTCATCAACTCGGTCACCAAGTGGATGCCCGGCTGGAAACGCAAGGGCTGGCGCAAGGCCGATGGCAAGCCAGTCTTGAACGTGGAGATCCTGCGGGAAATCGACCAGGCGCTGAGCGGACGCAAATACCGCTTCGAGTGGGTCCGTGGCCACGCCGGACACGATCTGAATGAGGCCGCCGACGACCGTGCGCGGGCTGCTGCGACCGCCTATCAGCAGGGCATTGCCGTGCGGTCCGGGCCGGGTTTCGTCCGCGGCGACGGCGCCTCTGCAGCCCCCGCCGCCAACGCGCCGGCGGTGCGGGATTCCGTGGCGCCGGGCAGCAGCAACCGGCCTGATCACTTTGCCGAGCCGGATCTTTTCAGTGAGCTGGAGACAGATCCGTTCGCGGCTCCAACCGGGCGGGAAGCAACTCCCGAGGCCGTTGTTGAAGCACTGGAACGGGAGCTGCTTAGCCCGGATACCCGCGCCGACATCGGACGGACCGGCGTGCTGCTCCACCCGGAGTTTACGGAAATCGGCAGTTCCGGCAGGCTGTGGACGCGGGATTCAATGATGATGTCGCTCGAGGAGAATCCTGGCGGTGCAGCTGAGCTGGAGATGATCGGCGCCGAGCGGATCGGCGCTGAAGCGGTCCTTCTGACCTACCGGAGCAAGGGCCGGGAGGGATCCTCGCTCCGGAGTTCGCTCTGGGTCCTCGACGGAAAACGCTGGCGCCTGCGCTTCCACCAGGGAACACCGGAAGCCTAGTGCCGGTCAGCTGAACCGCTGCGTGTTGCCCTGCTCTGCCTGGGCATATGTGGCGGCCGCCGAAGCGAGGGCTGTGTTGATGGACGCGAGGGCGGCCTCCACTTTGCCCTGCGTGATGGTCCACTCGGTGATCAGTCCTTGGAAGTTGGTGGCCGCCGATCCGCGCCACGTTCCCTGCAGCTCATCCAGACCCCTCTTCATCGCCTGGACGTCCGTGCTGATACGGTCAACCGTAGCTTTGACGTTGGCAGATTTGAGCTGGAGCAGTTCGGTATCAACAGAGATGATGCTCATTGGTATTGCCCTTCGACGCTGTTCGAAAGCCTTCTTCAAGCTTGCGGGCGGCCGGGTGTTCGGACCGCTACGTCGAGCCTAGGAAGCGCAGAGAAAACCCCGCTACAGCTGCTGGCTATATGTGGACAACTTCGCCGCCGTCGCCGCCGTCGGGCTCACTGTGGGCGTAGCCGGCCGCCTCGTCCTGGAACGGGAGGCTCACCACCATGGTGGCGCCGCCGCCGTCGGTCGGAACCACCTGGACAGAGCCTGAATGCGACCCGACAATGGCAGCAACGATGGCCAGACCAAGGCCACTGCCGCCGGTTTCGCGGGTCCGCGAAGTGTCCGCGCGATAGAAACGCTCAAAGATCCGGGATGCTTCGTCCTCCGGGATCCCGGCACCATGGTCGCGCACCTCGATGACGGAGGACCGCCGGCCGGCATCGTCAGTCCGGACCCCTACCGCGAGCTCAACGGGTGTCCCGGCCGGGGTGTAGCGGAGGGCGTTGCCCACCAGGTTGCCCACCACCTGGCGCAGCTTTGCCTCATCGCCCAGTACCGGTGCAGGAGACGGCGGTCCGCCGTCGAGGCCTGTCAGCGAAATGGTCCGGTCCCGGTCGCTGGCCTGGGTGTCCACCACGGCGTCATTCGCGAGGAGCAGCAGATCCACAGGCTTCTGCTGGAGGGGACGCTGCTCATCCAGCCTGGCGAGGAGCAGGAGATCCTCCACCATGGAGCCCATCCGCTTGGCCTCGCTCTCAATCCGACCCATTGCGGTGGCCACGTCCTCTTCCTTCGTCAACGCACCCTGGCGGTAGAGCTCCGAGAAACCGCGGATTGTCACCAGCGGGGTGCGGAGTTCATGCGAAGCGTCAGCGGCGAAGCGGCGCATGCGCTCTTCCGACGCCATCCTGGCCGCGAAGGCGGACTCAATATGGCTCAGCATGGCATTGAGGGAGCCACCAAGCCGGCCCACCTCCGTGGCAGGATTCTCCACGTCCACTCGGCGGGAGAGATCACCAGCGGCAATGGCAGCGGCGGTCCTCTCCACTCGCGCAAGCGGCCGGAAGGACCTGGAGACCGTCCAGGTGGCAATGAAGAAGGCCAGCACCAGGGTCAGGAAGCCCACGCCGATCACCACAAGTGACGCATGCTCCACGACCGAGTCCACGGGGGCCAGGGGCAGGCCGATGATGACGACCGCATTTCGCTGGTTGCCGTCCAGGACCGGCAGCGCCACGACGCGCCAGTTGCGCCCGTCCGTACCCCTGACCTGGAAGGGGGCCAGATCCAGCCTGTTGGCTTCGGCGGGGGACAGGCTGTCGATGTCCGGGTGCGAGTCCTTGCTGCCGCCGAAGGGAAACGCATCCTGGTCCTGGCGCAGGAGCATCAGGGAGTAATCCGTGGGGATGTTCGGATTCTGCTGGAGCAGCTGGCTGAAGGACTGCTGCTGTTTCACCGAATTGACGGCGACCTTGAGCTTGTCATCAACCTGTCCCTGCAGGTAACTGTGCAGGAGTGTCAGGGTGCCGGAACCGGTCACGGCGAGCGCCACCAGCATAAGTGCCATCATGATGGCCACCAGCTGGGAACGCAGTGAAGCCGACTTCCAACGGTGCAGCAAGGTTAGCGCTTCTCGGCTGTCCGCAGTACGTAGCCCACCCCGCGCTTGGTCTGGATCAGGGCCGGCGCATCGGGGTCGATGTCCACCTTGCGACGCAGGTACGAAATGTAGGACTCCACGATGGACGCGTCGCCGTTGAAGTCGTATTCCCAGACATGGTCCAGGATCTGGGACTTGGACAGCACCCGGTTCGGGTTCAGCATCAGGTAGCGGAGAAGCTTGAATTCGGTCGGCGAAAGCTCGATCACGGTGCCGCCCCGGCGCACCTCGTGGGCGTCGTCGTCGAGCTCGAGGTCGTCTACGCGGATCACGGCGTCGTCGTCAATCAGGGGCTGGGTGCGGCGGAGTACGGCGCGGATCCTGGCCACTACCTCGTCCAGGCTGAAGGGCTTCGTGACATAGTCGTCGCCGCCTACGGTGAGTCCGGTGACTTTGTCCTCGGTATCATCCTTCGCCGTGAGGAAGAGGACGGGGAAGTGCTTGCCGGAGGCACGCAGCCGGCGGGTCACCGTAAACCCGTCCATGTCCGGCAGCATGACGTCCAGGACGGCAAGGTCGGGGGCGTGGAGCTCGGCGGCGGCGAGGGCGTCGCGTCCGTTGCCGGCCGAGACAACCTCGAAGCCCGCGAACCTCAAGGAGGTGGAGAGCAACTCGCGGATGTTTGGTTCATCATCTACGACGAGCAGCTTGGCTTCGGGACCGTTCTTTTTCATACCTCCCATGATGCTCCCAGAATCTGGGAGTTTTCTGAATGAATGTTGAGTGTCCCGTGGGTGGATCTCCCTACGAGGCGCGGCGTCACTTCACCATTCTGCTCAAGGGCCTTGCCAGCATTGGCTGCGGCAGCCCTGCGGCCATGCGTAAGCAGCGGGTGCGGGAACCCTTTTCGCGGCAAATTCGTTCGTGCTGCCAAGGGTTTCCACTGCTACCGGCCAGTACTAGAGTGAGGCCACTGAGTCCACCAGGATTCGGCACGAAACGTTCATGCGGCACCCAATGAAGGGGATTTTCCACCATGACGGAAGTAAACGCGCCTGAGAGTACCCGTACAGCCGACCGCAGCATCCGCGACTGGGCAGACCTGGCTGAGGAGATGTGGTCCTACCTGACGGGGAAGGGCGCTGCGATCAACTACAACTTCATCGACATGACCGTGGAGGTTCCGCGTGACATCGGCCCGGACGCCCCGCGCGCTACCTGGAAGCTCAACGGCAGCCTTCGGGTAACCACCAGCGACAAAGACGCCACGGGGTCAGACGAGAACCGGAGCTGAGCGGGACGTGAACGGATTCCGCCTCGACATGGATCTGGACTTCTCGTTCACCGATGAGTCCGGAACGGTAACGCGGGGAACGGCCGGGGCAAGCGGCAGCGAAGTACGAATCGCCGTGGACGGGCTGGAATCGTTCGGTTCCAGCGGCATGCCGTCGCTCGATGACGTCCGCCCTTTGGCCCAGACCCTGGCGGACCGCGGGCTCACCGTGGTGGTCGACGGTCCGGACGGACACATTGTGAGCCTCGGCGCGGTCACCAGCCCGGCATCGCAGCGGCTCATCACGCGCTCGCCCCATATCAAGCTGGGAAAGCTCGGTGCCTTGGCGCCGCTCATGAAGCGTGGACGACGCTCGGCGCGGGCATTCTCGCTGCTGCCGCCCCAGACACCGCTGCCGTTGATGCCGACTGTCAGGCGGAGCATCGTCCGCCGCGTCACCACCACCCACCACACAAGGGGGAGCGGAAGGCCACGGCTCATTTTTGTGCAGGACTCGGCCACCTGGAACGGTCAGGTGCCGCGCGAATTTACGCTGAGCAGGGAGATCGTGCGGATAGGCAGCGACGCGTCTTCGGACGTCCAGCTTGCCGGGCTGGACGGCCTCCACGCGGAAATTGTCCACAACGCTGACGACGAGTACGTACTGGTGCCGCACGGAAAGGTCGCAGGCAGCGTCTCGTCAACCGGTGAGTCGGTCCTTCGCACGGGCGCGCGGATACAGATGGGGCAGTGGTGCCTGGCATATTTCCGCGAGGAATTCGCTGACCACGGGCGTCCCTTCGGGGGGCGCAGCGGCGGGGAGCTTGCGTACCAGGCGCCGCAGCTTGATCCGCGGACCGGAACCACGGAACGGGACGGTTCATGGGGGGTTAGCTGACCGCCCGTCGCGGAGCCGCCGGGGGATCAGGTGGCCGTGGGATTCCGTCCCACGTCTTTGGCGTCCATGATTCGGTAGGCGTAACCCTGCTCTGCCAGGAACCGCTGGCGCTTTGCCGCGAAGTCCTGGTCGAGGGTGTCCCGGGCCACCAGTGAGTAGAACCGTGCCGCGCGGCCGTCCTGCTTGGGGCGCAGCAGGCGGCCCAGGCGCTGGGCTTCCTCCTGCCGGGAACCGAACGAGCCGGACACCTGGATGGCCACCGAAGCCTCCGGAAGGTCAATGGAGAAGTTGGCCACCTTTGAAACCACCAGGGTCTGCACCTCGCCAATCCGGAATGCCGCGAACAGCTTCTGGCGTTCCTTCACTGACGTGTCACCTTTGATGACGGGGGCCTGGAGCCGCTCACCCAGCTCGTCCAGTTGGTCAATGTACTGGCCGATGACCAGGAGCTGCTCACCCCGGTGTTGCTCCACGAGCTGTTCCACCACGGCGGTCTTCGTCTCGGAGGTGGCGCACAGCCGGTATTTGTCCGCGTCCTCGGCCATCGCGTAGGCGACACGTTCGTCGTGTGGGAGGTCCACCCTCACTTCCACGCAGTCCGCGGGCGCGATGTAGCCCTGGGCCTCGATGTCCTTCCAGGGGGCGTCATAGCGCTTGGGGCCGATCAGGCTGAAGACTTCGCCTTCGCGGCCGTCCTCGCGCACCAGCGTGGCCGTCAGCCCCAGCCGACGCCGGGCCTGCAGGTCCGCCGTCATCCGGAAGATGGGTGCCGGCAGGAGGTGGACCTCGTCGTAGATGATCAGGCCCCAGTCGTGGCCGTCCACCAGTTCCAGGTGGGGGTAGAGCCCGCCGCGTTTCGTCGTCAGGACCTGGTACGTTGCGATGGTGACCGGGCGGACTTCCTTGACCGATCCTGAGTACTCGCCGATTTCGTCCGCCGTCAGCGAGGTCCGTTTGACCAGTTCGTCCTTCCACTGCCGGGCGGACACGGTGTTGGTCACCAGGATCAGCGTCGTGGTGGAGCTCGTGGCCATGGCCGCTGCGCCCACCAGCGTTTTGCCCGCACCGCAGGGGAGTACGACGACGCCGCTGCCGCCTGCCCAGAAGTTCTCCGTGGCCAGTTTCTGGTACGGCCGGAGCTTCCAGCCGGATTCGTTGAGCATGATGGGGTGCGGCGTCCCGTCCACGTAGCCGGCCAGGTCTTCGGCGGGCCAGCCGATCTTCAGGAGCAGCTGCTTAAGCTGTCCCCGCTGCGAGGAATGGACCACCACGGTCTCGCCGTCGATCCGAGGCCCCAGCAATGGCTGGATTTTTTTGGCGCGGGACACTTCTTCAAGCACCGGGTAGTCGCTGGTCCGCATCACCAGCCCATGCTGGGGGTCCTTTTCCAGCCGCAGCCTGCCGTACCGGGACATCGTCTCTTCGATATCGATCAGCAGGGAATGCGGCACGGGAAAGCGCGAATACTTCAACAGGGTGTCCAGAACGCGTTCCGCGTCCAGCCCTGCCGCGCGGGCGTTCCAGAGGCCCAGCGGAGTAAGCCGGTAGCTGTGCACGTGTTCCGGCGCCCGCTCCAGTTCCGCGAAAGCAGCGATGGCGTGCCTGGCTTCTGTTGCCTGCTCATGGTCCACTTCGAGCAGGATTGTCTTGTCGCTCTGGACGATCAGGGGCCCGACGGTCACGGCGTCCAAGCCATCGTGCCGCAGGTCTGTGGGGTGCTGGTCACTGCTGGAATTCCTCTTCAGCCTCAATGTCGATGATCCGGTGGATGGAGAGCACGCGTTCGGTTTCGCGGGCCGGGTCGAAGACCCTGACCCGTCCGCCGCTCACAGATACCGGAACAACCGTTTCCCTGCTGGAATTCCCCTGGCTGTCCACAACGTTCATCACCACTGCCTGCCGGAGGCGGATGGCCTTTTGCAGGGTTTCGAGCCCGAGCTGGGTTGCTTCCTCGCCGGTTACGGCCGACGGCGGGCGGCGGCTTCCGTTGCCGTCCGAACCGGGCGGGGTCCGCTGGCTGCGGAGGATCGCCAGCTGGGCGTCGACGTCGGCCTCCGCCGGCGCCGTACGTGGCGCGCTGTACACGGGACGTCCGCTGCCTGGAACGGCTGTGGTCCGGCGCAGCCGGATCAGCGTCGACTGCGGTTCCTCGACTGCCGGTGACAATCCCAGCGCACGCAATACCTGCGCGGTTTCCTTCGGGGGCGCGTGGGAGATGAGGACCGTGGGGGCGATGCGGACCAGGCCCAGCCCCGACGCGCTGGATTCCTTGACCAGTTCCAGCAGGGCATCCTCGTCGTCGCTCTGGATGAAGCTGGAGGCCACCCCCACCCGCAGTCTGCCGTGCCGTGCAGCGGTGTCCTCCACCAGGTATTCGAGCGGCTGCGGTACGGCAGTGGCCGAGTGTTCGCGCAGGAAACCCAACAGGGTGGCGGCGTCATGGCCGGCGTCAAGGGCGCGGCGGATGGATGCCACGGAGAACCGGTAGATGGTGGCAGGGCCCTGGCCTTCGGCATCGGCCATCACGAGGAGCTTCTCGCTCAACTCCGGCGCCAGGTAGCCCGGCGCCACAGCGGTGAGGTCAGCCTGCAGCAGGACGTGGTTAAGGGCGGCCGGCAGATGCTCTCCGAGGATGTCCAGCGCCTCATCGGGCCGTTCCGCGGCAATGGCGGAACCCAGCTGGCTGAGCGCGCCCGAGCCGATGAGGCCCAGCATTTCCGCCTCGGCCAGGACGCCCCGGATCAGCGAACTGAAGCGTCTGGCCATCCTGGGCTGGGTCCATTCGGCCCGCTGGAGTACCGCCGCGGCGTCCAGTACCGGCGCTTTGCCGTCCGCTTCCTCGGCTTCAAGCGTCAGTTCGTTCAGGATCTCCAGGATGCGCTTCCGGACCACGGGCGCGTCCGGCCGCTGGGCTTCGGCGGATAGTGCGTTGATGGTGGTGCCGGCTGCTGCCCGGTGCGGAGCCGGCCCCGCACCGGGACCCGCGGCAGGCTGGCCCACCAGCGACGGGGCGCGCTCGCTGGCCAGCCAGGCATTCACGAGCCAGAGCCACTGTTCCTGCCGTGGCAGGGTCAGCCACTCCAGCTGTTCCGGCTGCACCCAGGCGGAGCTGTCAACGTCCAGCCGGAGCAGTCCGGCCAGGGCGCAGAGTTCAACAAGCAGTCCGGCGCGGTGCAGATCGATCCGGAGCGAGTCGGCCAGCCGCTTCATCTCACGGACGCCGACGCCGCCGCTCCGCAACGTCACGAGGGGCTGCTCGCGCACGGCGTACAGGAGTTCGCCTGTCAGGCGGAGGGTTTCGGCGATCGCACCCAAGGCGGCATTGCGCCGAAGCGCCGCGGTGGTCTGTCCAAGCCTGGGTGCCGGGGGAGTCAGCGTGAAGTCCTCGATCACGGCGCCGCCGCGGAGGGCGATCCCCACGCTGTGCGGCAATTCCACGTGGGCGGCGTCCAGCGGCACCAGCAGGCCCCTTGCGAGGAGCCAGTCCACGGGGCCGACGTCGGACCCTTCGTTGAGCACCGACGCCCGCCGTTGCGCTTGGGGTACGGCCCCCATGGCCCAGTTCCCGAAACGGGCAAGGAGAGCGGTGGTGCGGTCCGGGGCGGTGGCGAGGATCTGTTGCAGGGCCTCCGGCGTGGCCGTCCAGTGCTGCAGCGACAGGGCCGCTTCCATGGGGGTCGTGGCGGGATGGATGGCGGCTCCGCTGTGGTGCAGTTCGGCCACAAGCTGCACCACCCGCTGGGCGAAAGCCGGCTGCAGCCGTACAAGTTCCGTATAGCTCCTGCCCAGTCCTGCCGGGTAGATCCCCACGACGTCACGGAGGCTTCCCACCGGAAGGTAGAAACGCTGGCGGGGACCGGCGGGCACGGCGGCGCCGTGCGGCGGCTCTGCGCGGTGCACAAGGGCCAGTTCTTCCAAAGACTGCAAAATTCGTTCGATGGCGGACAGCGACGCACCGTGGATGACTTTCTTGAGTCCCGCTGCCGAGGCGCTGTGGGCAGTGTCCGTATTCGTGCAGAGGTGGAGGGTCTCCAATACCTGCATCTGCGGCCGGTTCAGCCGCTCCAGGGCCCGTTGCACGCTCACCCTCGCGCTGGCCCGGGCCGCGAGGGCCGCGAAGTCCGGAACGTTCGGTGAGACCAGGTCCGGCCGCGCAGAGAACAAGGCCCGCAACGAGTCGTCGCTGCGTGCCTCCAGTTCCTTGCTGAGCGCGCGAATAAGGGACATCAGTCCAACGTTACCGCCCGCCGGACTTTCCTGCCCGGCGGCGGGCGGCAACGCCGTCGATCACCAGGACGATCATGAGGAGGAAAGCCAGCGGCAGGCCATACAGGGCCAATGTAGTTACCCACACGGGGGCGGCGCTGCCGGCAAAGGCAATGGCCATGACGGCGCCCACGGCAGCCAGCGAAAGGATGGCAAAAACCGCCGCAACTATCATCAGTGGCCGCCGGTAGCGGGAGGGTGTCATGGAAGTAACGCTAACAGCCCGGCTGTGCCCGTGCCGCAAAGCGGGAAACCGGGCTCCGGCAGGATAACCTTGAAGATACAGACCAACATGGTCCAGGCAGTCATACCCTGAACCCGCATATCAATGCGGATGCGGTGGCCGCCGGCCGTGTCACAGGAAGTCCAGAACGAAGAAGGTTGATTACGTGCCTACCGGCAAGGTCAAGTGGTATGACAAGGAAAAAGGCTTCGGATTCCTCGCAGGTGAGGACGGCCAGGAAGTATTCCTGCCCAAATCCGCACTGCCCGAGGGCGTAACGGAACTCAAGGCCGGCACCCGCGTGGAGTTCGGCGTGGCTGACGGCCGCAAGGGAGCCCAGGCCCTCGGCCTTCGCGTGCTGGACAAGACACCGTCCATTGCCAAGGCCAAGCGTCCCAGCGCCAAGGACCTGGCGCCCCTCGTCCAGGACCTGGTGACCGTGCTGGACAACCTGTCCGGAACGCTGTCCGCCGGAAAGTACCCGGAAGGCAACAAGGCCAAGGCGATCGCCGCCGCCCTCCGTAAGGTTGCCGACGAGCTGGACGCTTAGGCCTCCCCATGACTTCCCAACCTGACCAGAGCACCCCCAAACCGGCTTCAAAGCCCCGCGCCGGCGTTCCCGTGTGGCGCACCGGGAAACCGGATGCGGTGCTCGCTGCGGCTGTGGACTTTGCCCGGGCTGCGGTAGAGGGCATCGCCCCGGCCGAGCAGATCGGTCAGCACCTGGGCGCAAAGAGCGAAGGGGACCGTATTGTCACGCATCTCTTCGAGTCCCGGCTCGCCGGGTATCAGGGGTGGCAATGGTACGCCGTGATCACGCGCAATTCCCGGTCCAAGGTCATCACGGTGAACGAACTTGGCCTGCTGCCTTCGGAGGACTCCGTCCTGGCGCCCGAGTGGGTGCCGTGGGCTGAACGGGTGCGCCCGGAGGACGCCCAGGACGATGAACTGGACGCCGAGACCGTGGACGCCGTCCCGGCCGTTTTGGACGCAGGCGGGGTTGACGATGCGGACTCCGACGAGCATGCCGATGCTAACGGCGACGTCAGCGAGGCACCGGAGGAAGAGCCCGGCTCCGACCGCGAGGCCGACTAGCCAGTTGGAACCGTGGGGGACTGAGGATCTCGGAGGCCGGCGATGATGTCCACCTTCAAGTCCCTGCATATCCTCAACTACCGCCTTTGGTTTGTGGGCGCTCTGATTTCCAACATCGGGACCTGGATGCAGCGCACGGCCCAGGACTGGCTGGTCTTTGACCACCTGACAGACCACGACGCCGGGGCCATGGGTATCACCATGGCACTGCAACTGGGGCCGCAACTGTTCCTCGCACCCGTGGCTGGGCTGGTGGCTGACCGCTTTAACCGCCGCCACCTCCTGGTGACGACCCAGTCCGCCATGGCGCTGCTGAGCACGGGCCTGGGGCTCCTGGTGGTCCTGGGCGCCGGCCAGCTGTGGCACGTCTACGCCTTTGCCCTTCTGCTGGGCCTTGTGTCCGCCCTCGATGCTCCTGTCAGGCAGACGTTCGTCTCGGAACTGGTGCGGGACGACTACCTGCCCAATGCGGTGGCACTCAACAGCGCATCCTTTAACGTGGCCAGGATGATTGGACCCGCGGTGGCCGGCGTGCTGACGGTGGCAGTGGGGCCGGGCTGGGTGTTCCTGATCAACACTGTGACGTTCCTGGCACTCCTGTTCAGCCTGTGGAAGATACCCGCTTCCTCCCTGCGAGTCCTTCCGCGGGCGGCTCCCGGCAAGGGACGGATCCGCGAAGGGCTGCGTTATGTGCGGTTCCGCCCGGACATCGTGGTGGTGCTTGTGGCCGTCTTCATCGTGGGCACCCTCGGGCTCAACTTCGTCCTGTTCATCGCGGCCATGGTGGGCACGGAATTCGGGCTGGATGCCAGTGCCTTCGGATTGATGAACTCCATCATGGCCATCGGCTCCGTGGCGGGGGCACTGTTGTCCGCGGGGCGGTCCAAGCCCAGGCTCCGGATCATTTTCGGGGCAGCCGGCGCCTTCGGGGTCACGTCGGGGCTGGCGGCCCTGGCGCCGAACTACTTCTGGTTCGGCGTGGCCCTGGTGCCGGTAGGCCTTTTTGCCATAACCATGATGACCAGCGCCAATGGTTACGTGCAGACCACTACGGACCCTGTGATGCGCGGCCGGGTGATGGCCCTCTACATGGCGATCTTCATGGGCGGCACACCCGTCGGCGCTCCGCTGGTGGGATGGGTGGCCAATGTTGCCGGCCCCCGCTGGTCCATGTCCGTGGCGGCGGCATCCGGGCTGCTGGCCGCGCTGATCGGCATGGTGTGGATTGTCCGGGCCAAGCAGCTGAGGCTCGGATTCAACCGCCGCGCCCGGGGACTGCGCTATTTCCGGCTGGTGTCCGCCGGGCCCGACCACGACGGCGAAGCTGAAAGAAGCGTGCGCAAAGACGAAGGCGCCGTCCGGGAGCAAAACCCGGACGACGCCGTCGAACGCTAACGCGCCTGCGCTGGCTGGTTCCTTACTTGCGCAGTTCTCCCACAACGTAGTCGATGCTGGACAGGAGAGCGGAGACGTCGTCCGGGTCGATCGCCACGAAGGTGGCGATGCGCAGCTGGTTGCGTCCCAGCTTGCGGTACGGCTCCGTGTCCACAATCCCGTTGGAGCGGAGAACCTTTGCGATGGCCGCAGCGTCGATTGAATCGTCGAAGTCGATCGTGGCGATCACGTTTGAACGGTCTTCGGCCTTGGCAACGAACGGCGTGGCGTATTCGGAGGTCTCTGCCCAGGAGTAGATGCGTCCGGCCGAGTCGGCGGTTCGGGCCGCGGCAAAGTCGAGGCCGCCGCTGGCGTTCAGCCACTGCACCTGTGCGTCCAGGGTGACCAGGGTGGCCAGCGCCGGGGTGTTGTAGGTCTGGTTGAGCCGGGAGTTGTCGATGGCAGTCTGCAGGTCCAGGAAGTCGGGGATCCACCGGCCGCTTGCCTTGATCCGTGCAGCGCGCTCCAGGGCGGCGGGGGAGAAGAGGCCCAGCCACAGGCCGCCGTCGGACGCGAAGTTTTTCTGCGGTGCGAAGTAGTACACGTCAGCCTCCGACACATCGACGTCCAAGCCGCCGGCAGCGGAGGTGGCATCGATCAGGACCAGCGATCCTTCATCCGCCCCGGCAACCCGCGTGACGGGGGCAGCGACACCTGTGGACGTCTCATTCTGGGGCCAGGCGTAAACGTCAATGCCGGCTTCCGCCTGGGCTACGGGCCGCGTACCAGGCTCGGCCTTGAGGATGGAGGATGCGTCCAGGAACGGAGCCTTGTTGGTGGCGGAGGCGAACTTGGAACCGAACTCGCCAAAGGAAAGGTGCTGGGCCTTGCTGTCCACCAGCCCGAACGCCGCGACATCCCAGAACGCGGTGGAGCCGCCCACTCCGAGGATGACTTCGTAGCCGTCCGGCGCGCGGAAGAACTCGCTCAGGCCGTTGCGGACGGACCCTACGAGGTTCTTGACCGGAGCCTGGCGGTGCGAGGTGCCAAGAAGCGTGGCGGAGGCGGCAGACAGGGCCTCGATCTGCTCGGGGCGTATCTTTGAAGGCCCGGCGCCGAACCGTCCGTCCTTGGGCAGGAGGTTGGCGGGGATAGTGATGCTGCTGTCGCTCACAATGGCTCCAATTTATCGGCGTGGACGTGGGAGAGGCCCGGCAATGCACGGGTTCCTGCTGGGGGATCCCCTATATTCTGCCTGACGCGCCAGCGGGGAACGGAACGGTATCCGTCATAGTCCAGTCACTGAGACATCCCTGAGGCGGTAGCCGCCCCGTCCATGTGAAGCTCCGCGCCGAATTATCCGGAGTAATTCAAAATAGGCTAAGCTGGTCCCTGACGTATAGCGGGCCGCGATGCGGGCGGGCTGATGCCGCGAGGCCGTTCCCCCTAAGGCTGATCGGTGGATGCAGGTCCACTTCGCCAAGGCCAACGGTAAACGCTGCCGCGCGGTACGGTGGGACTGACGCAAGGACTGTGCTCGAGGAGCTGAGCTGGATGACGGATCTGATCGACACCACGGAGATGTATCTTCGGACAATCTTGGAGCTTGAGGAAGAGAACATCGTTGCTCTCCGTGCGCGGATTGCCGAACGGCTCCGCCACTCCGGACCCACCGTTTCGCAGACCATTGGCCGGATGGAACGCGACGGACTGGTGGTTGTTTCGGGCGACCGGCACCTTGAGCTCACCGAAACGGGCCGGAAACGGGCTACCGAAGTCATGCGCAAGCACCGCCTTGCGGAGCGGCTCCTCGCCGACGTCATCGGCCTCGACTGGGCGTATGTCCATGACGAAGCGTGCCGCTGGGAACACGTCATGAGCGAGCGGGTTGAGCGCCGCATTTTCGAGCTTCTGGACCACCCCACGGTTTCCCCATACGGCAACCCCATTCCCGGCCTGGCGGCACTCGGCGGCCAGCCCGCTCCGGCGTTTACCGACGGCGTGGTGAACCTGCTTGACGCCATGGCCGGATACGGGGTCGACTCACGCGTTACCGTGAGCCGCCTGGCCGAGCCCATCCAGGTTGAGCCGGAGCTGCTGGTGCAGCTTGATGAAGGCGGCATCCGTCCGGGGGCATCCCTGTCTTTGGAGCGCGTGGGGGAGTACATCTCGGTGCGCGTACCCGAGATCGAAGGTGCACTGGAGCTGCCGCCCGAAGTGGCAGCCCACGTATTTGTTACGGTCCGCTAACCGCGCACCTTGTAGGACCACCTACAACGCACTGAGACGCAGATAACGGAATTATTACCGCGCTGATTAATCACCTATAGTTGAGGACTAGCGCCGATACTAAAGCGTTACCTGATCCGAAGCCGAGCTCTGCCAGCGGATCACGGTACGAATCACCTCCTGGCAGAGGCGGGGGAACCACAACCGGCCGTTGCAAGACGGCCTTGGGGTGAAGTCCGTCAGCGGCAAAGCACCTCCGACGAAGGATTCCTTTGGGATACCCCTGTGTCGGATGCCTTGCATTGGCGGACCGGGTCTTTGATCTCTCTGACCCGAATCCGACAGCTAACTCCGCAGGCTTCCCAGAGAGGATAATTCTTGACCACGCAGACCGTCAGGGGCCGCCGCAGGGCGACCGGTCCCGCTTCGGAGTACCCCGTGGCCGAAGCCGTAATGACGGTCAGGCCGCGCGACGCACACCGTGATGCGCGCCGGCGCCGGAGCCTGTTCAGCCAGGTGACGGACTTCGCCTCGGCGAGCGGCGTGGGTCAGAAGGCAGGCATTGCGCTAGCCGCCACCGGACTGGTCCTCACCGTGACCGTCCCGTCAACCAGCCCCATGGTCGCCACGTCAGACACGGCGAATACCGCCGCCGCATCAGTCGCGGCCCAGCCGGAGGTCTCCGCGGCCGCCAGCGCCAAGATCGATTTCAACCGGACCACCGTAGCCACCAAGGGGGATCCGGACGGCAAGCTCAAGCAGTTGCTGAGCGCGCAGTCAGCCGGAACCATCACCCGCGCGGCATCCACCGGCAGCCTGGGCGCGCCGCTGGAACAGATGGTCACCGCATCACCTTTCGGCTTCCGGGTCAGCCCGATCACGGGCGGAGCCGGCGAGTTCCACCGCGGCCAGGACTACGCGGCCCAGTGCGGCACGAGCGTTTTTGCTGCCGCCAGCGGAACCGTGACCTTCTCCGGCTGGCACCCCTACGGCGGTGGAAACCGTGTGGTGATTGACCACGGCAACGGCCTGGAAACCACGTACAACCACCTCTCGTCGTCCAGTGTCCAGGTCGGCCAGAAGGTCAACCGCGGCGATGTGGTGGCGCTCAGCGGGACCACCGGCGCCTCCACCGGCTGCCACCTCCATTTCGAAGTGATGGTCAACGGCGAAGTCGTCGACCCGCTCGGCTGGCTCTGATCCAAACGATGGGTCACTCTCGCATCCCTGTGACATGCCGTGACCTGAATGTGACATTCGTTCGGAATTCCTGTACCGTTTAGAGCACGCCAACTTTTCCGAAGTTGGCGCTCTTGAGTGGATTGCCTAACTCTGCCACCGCTCAAGGTCCGTTCGCATTACATCGTCTGGCAGAGGCGGGGGAACCAATTTTGGTCTTCGCAAGAAGACCTTGGGGTTAAGTCGCAACGCTTCCCAGGAAGCCGAGCGGCCGGGTGACTCCCATCCGAATCCGACAGCTCACCTCGTAGGCATTGGGAGAGGCTACCTTCGTGTCTACACGTCACAATTCTGCGCGCCACCGCGCGCAAACGGTTCGTACGAACCCGTTGAACTCCGTGTCCAGGGCTGTTACTGCCAACGCCGGGACCGTAGGTCGCCAGGCGGCTGTCATTGCAGCTGCTTCCGGACTGATCCTCAGTGTTGGGATGCCGGCAAACGCCGCCGATACCAACCTGGGCGTTTCCGCTTCGACGGAGTCCGGCTCACAGTCGGCCCAGCTGACCGTAACTGCAGAACCGACAGCGACTGTTTTCTTCGAGCGTCCGGCAGTGACCACGAAGGCAGCGCCCAAGGTTGAAACCGTTCGGGCACAGTCCACCGGTACGGACGCCAGCGAGACCTCCACTGAGGCTGCCGGAGAGGCCAAGGCAAGCAAGCTTGCTGACGCCGCATCTTCCGCAGCAGCATCGGGCCTCGCTGCTATCGCTTACACCGGTATCGGCAGCCCGTACGTCTGGGGCGGCACCACTCCCAGCGGTTGGGACTGCTCAGGCTTCACCCAGTGGGTTTACGCGCAGGCCGGCATCAGCATCCCCCGCACCAACGCATGGACAGCCATGACGCCTACCGCCACACCGGCGCCGGGCGATCTTGTCATGCAAAACGGCGGCGCCCACGTTGGCATCTACGTCGGCAACGGCATGATGATCAGCGCGCTCAACCCCTCGCAGGGCACTCTCCTGCACGCTGTGTCCGCCACGGGCACTTCTGCGTTCTACACGCTTCGCTAAAACACGCGCTTCCCTTCGCTGAAGCGCGCGTTCTTCGCTAAAAACCCTGTTCGGGCCGTTCCGGCTTACCCCCAAGATGCCGGAGCGTCCAAAAACCGCGGCCTGCCATGCAGTCTGAGGAAAACGAAAGAGAGAACTAATGACTACACGTGCCATCGCACGGCATCGCGCCGAGGTTACTAAGACCAACTCGCTTGCTGTCATTGCCAAGGCCGTCGGCGACAACGCCGGTGGCATGGGCCGTCAGGCTGCGGTTATCGCTGCTGCCTCCGGTCTGGTCCTGACGAGCGGTATCGCAGCCAACGCTGCCGACACCAATGTTCAGCGCGAAGCAACCTCTGCTTCCACCCTGGAAGTCCAGTCTTCCGCTCCGGCCAACATCTCGGCTGCATCCAGCATCGCCATCTCCTTCGAGAAGCCGGCTGTTTCCACCTCCCCGGCTCCGGTCGTTGAGGCTCCGAAGCCGGTTGTTGAGGTCCAGGAAGCTGCTCCCGCGGCCGCTCCGGCTGCCGTTGCAGAGACCGTATCCGCCCCGGCAGCGCCGGCGGCCCCGGCGGCCCCCGCTGCTGCCAGCGGAAACGGCGCCTCGATCGCAGCTGCGGCTTACGCCCAGCTCGGTGTTGCCCAGGACTGCACGGCCCTCGCCACCAACGCGCTTGCAGCCGTAGGCATCAACTACCACGGCTGGCCGGCCGGTTACCTTTCCCTGGGCCGCACCGTGAGTGCAGCCGAGGCACAGCCGGGCGACCTCGCATACTACGAGAACGGCGGCATGGGCATGGCCCACATCGCTGTATACGTCGGCAACGGCCAGGCCGTGCACGGTGGCTGGAACGGTGGAACCACCTCCCTGTTCAGCGTCAACGTCGGCTCCGGCCCGGTCTTCATCCGCGTTGGCGGCTAAAGCCTCCAGCTGACGCTTGCCGGAAGAACCCCTGCCTCCGGGCAGGGGTTCTTCTGCGTTTCCGGCAGGTGAATTTTTGCCGACACGGGGTGTATGGTAAAGGACCGATTCGGTGATCGGCCACTTGAGTGTTTACTCTTGTGTTGTCGATCCATAGCCCGGACAAGCAGAGGGCAGCCGGCCCTCGAGCCCCTGACGGGTGCGGCCGTGAAGAGGTATGTGCATGCGCACTCTCGTTCTTAATGCTGGATATGAACCGCTGGCGGTTGTAACCTTCCGCCGGGCGCTGGTTCTTGTGCTGACCGGAAAAGCTAGCGTAGTGGCCGAGGGCGACGATCCTGTCGTCGGGCCGCAGGAGATTCTGGGCCGCCCGTCCGTGATTCTCCTGAACCGTTACATCCGGCCGCGGTACAACACAACCACCGCGGTGAGCCGCCGGGGCGTCCTGCGCCGTGACGCCCACCGCTGCGCCTACTGCGGTAAGGCAGCACACACCATTGACCACGTCCACCCGAAATCGAGGGGCGGTGCGGACTCCTGGGAAAATCTTGTGGCCGCCTGCCTTCGGTGCAATAACGTGAAGGGCGACCACACGCCGGCCGAGATGGGCTGGAAGCTCAGGTTCGTGCCCGCGCCTCCGCACGGCACCATCTGGCAGATCAAGGAGCTGGAAAAGCCCACCCCCGCTTGGGACCCTTTCCTTCTGCCAGAATCCGCCGCCTGAGGCGTCACCCCTGCGCAGACCCGCCTCAATGGCTAGGCTTGCCTTGTGGAGTTTGATGCCTTAATCCTGGCGGGCGGCCGGTCATCGCGGCTGGGTGGCGTGCCCAAGTCCCAGCTGATGTACGACGGCGCCACCCTCCTGTCGCGGTCGCTTTCGGCGGCTGCCGGAGCTGGCGCCGCCGTGGTCGTCGGCCCGGATCCCGGCGAACTGCCTGCCGGTGTCCTGTCCTGCCGCGAGGAGCCTGCCTTTTCGGGACCTGCCGCGGCTATTGCTGCGGGTCTGGCGGCACTGGAACGGGCGCGCGGTCCGCTCCGGGCCGCGATGACGCTGATTCTGGCCTGCGACATGCCCAAGGCGGATCAGGCGGTTGCCGCCCTTAGGGCCGCCCTTACGGACCATGGCCCGGACCCCACGGGGCCGGATGGTGTCATGTCCATTTCCCCTGACGGCTGCAAACAACCCCTCGCAGGCCTTTATGGCACAGCCGCGCTACAACGTTCCGTAGACGAAATGGACAGGAGCGGGGGGCTTGCAGGAGCTTCAGTGTTCGCCCTCCTTGCTAGGCTTGACGTGCGGACTGTTACCGTCCCCGCCGGTGCCACGGATGACGTGGATACTTGGGACGATGCCACCGCGCTAGGGGTGTCCCGCCAAGGGTCTTGAGCCGCCGTCGGTGGGACCGTGCGGTGGCACCGCAACCGAATTTTGAGTTTGGAGGCAACAGTGAAAAGCCAGGACGAAACGCTGGAGGACTGGTGCCGGGCGCTGCTGCAAGCCTTCGAGTTGGAGGACGTCGAGGTTGATGTCAATGAAGTACTCGCGCTGGCCGGTGTGGCTGCGCACTCCGTCGTGCGGCCGGCGGCGCCGTTGACGACCTTCATCGCCGGCTTCGCGGCGGGAATGGCGACAGGTTCCGGGCAGGCCCCTGATGCGGTCTCCATGCAGGCCGCCCTGGGCGTGGCGCGGGCGCTTGCCATGGACTATGCCGCAGTGGAGCCGGCTGTGCCCGGGCAGCCTGCCGTGTCAGGTTCTGAGCCGGTTCGGACCGATCAGGCCTCCGGACCGTCCACCAACAGCGGGACCACCGGCGCATGACGGCTGCGCCGCCGGACGGCGGTGACGCCGCCAGCGACGTTCCTGACCACGGGGAATCCTCCGGCCGCACCGCACCCGGCGCGGCTGAAGCCGGTGCCGGCACCGGTGCGCCCGAGGCCGACACAGGATCCCACGATGCCGGGCACACCCATTTGGCGCACACCTGGCAGGAAGCCCGGCAGAGGTCATTCGATTGCGCCACACCCATTCCGCCGGGACCGGTGCCGCTCAGGAGTGCGCTGGGCCGGACGCTCGCTGCCGATATTACGGCGCTCCAGGATATGCCCCACTACGCTTCATCCGCCATGGACGGCTGGGCAGTGAACGGGACGGGGCCCTGGATTTTGGCCGAACCCGGCCAGAGGCTTGCGCCGCACCAGGCCAGTCCCATCGTCACCGGCGGCCTCATACCACCAGGGGCCAAGGCTGTGCTCCGCAGCGAAAGCGGCATGATCACGACGGACGACGAGGGGCTCCCCATCCTTGCCCTTGGTGGCGCAGCAAGGCCCGGTGAACCGAAGAACGGCCAGCACATCCGGAAGGCAGGCGAGGAAGCGGCCGCCGGTGACGTCCTGGTCAAAAGCGGGGCAGTCCTCAACCCGGCCCACCTGGCCCTCGCGGCACTGGCCGGCCACGACTCCCTCCGGGTGCAGGGGAAACCTGTGGTCAGGATCCTGCTGACAGGCTCCGAGGTGGTTACCGCGGGCCTGCCTGCTCCGGGCAAGGTGCGCGACACCTTCGGCCCGCAGCTTGGGGCTGTGGTCGAGATGCTCGGTGGGATCTGCGCCGGGCAAAAGAAAATAGGCGACGGCTACGACGAATGGCTGGCTGCCCTGGAAGACGACGGACCGGAATCGGCCGGTCCGGCGGAGAAGACCGTGCCGGATGACGGCTCCGTGCTGTTGCCGGAAGAGCCGGTAGCGGAAGAAGCGCCTGCCGACGTCGTCATCACCACCGGCGGAACCGGCCGGTCCGGGACTGATCACCTCCGCCGTGCAGTCGCGGAACTGGGCGGCCGCCTGCTGATCGACGGCATCGCCATGCGCCCGGGACACCCGGCCGTCCTCGCCGAGCTGCCGGACGGCCGCTTCATCCTTGGCCTGCCGGGCAATCCCCTTGCCGCGATGATGGCCCTCTGCACGGTGGGCGCGCCCCTGCTCGCCGCCCTTGGCCACGGAACCCTCCCTCCGGTCCATGAGGTGCCCTGCGGCGCGATGATCGAGGCTGATCCGGGGCGGACCCGGCTGATGCCCTTCAGGCTGCTGTACGGGATGGCGTCCCCTGCCCGGCACGCGGGGCCCGGCATGATGCGCGGTCTTGCTGCTGCCGACGGCGTCCTTGTTGTTCCGCCGCACGGCGTCCAGCTGGGCGAAGCGGTGCCCGCCTTCGCCTTGCCCTGGGGCGCTCCGATCCAGGCTGCGGAACCCGCCGCCGCGAAGGCCAAAGCCGCTCCCCGCAAGGCCCCGCGAAAGCCCTCAGCCTCGGACGGGCCGGTGGACTGGAGTGCGCTGCTCGGCTAAAACGGTCCCGGCTGGTGAAGGCGGTCCGGGCTTGCAATGATGGTCATATCCCGCACTTTAAGGAGCGCATCGTGGCCCGCATGACGCAACGCCGCAAGATCCACAGGTTCGTCCTGGACGGCTCAGCCCAGTCCCTCGCATTCCCCGTGCGGCACCGGGAAGATGTCCTGGCCGTGGAGGAGCCGCTGGAAATCAGGCTCGGCTCGCTCCCGTTCACCGTCACCATGCGAACGCCCGGCGACGATTTTGACCTCGTGGCCGGGTTCCTGGTGTCCGAGGGCATCATCTGGAACGCCGAGCAACTCATCTCCCTGCGGTTCTGCGCGGGCGAGGATGAGGACGGAGTGCAGACCTTCAACGTCGTGGAAGCGCAGCTCAGGCCGGACGTCGTCCTGCCTGAGCGGGGACGCAACATCTTCACGTCAAGCTCGTGCGGCATCTGCGGCACCGATTCCATCGACGCCGTCCGTAAGTCGTCGCATTTCAGCCCGGCGGCGGATCCGCTGACCGTGCCCGTGGAGACGCTGTCCGGACTCCCGGACAAGCTCCGTGCGGCGCAGGCCGTCTTCGACGCCACTGGAGGTGTCCACGCAGCCGGCCTTTTCCGGATCACCGACGACGGCGGTGCGGAGCTGCTGTGCCTGCGCGAGGACGTGGGACGCCACAACGCCGTGGACAAGGTGGTGGGCTGGGCCCTGCGCGAACGGCTGCTGCCGCTGGCGGGGACGGTTTTGCAGGTCTCCGGCCGGGCATCCTTCGAACTCGTTCAGAAAGCGGCGCTCGCCGGGATTCCGGTACTCGCGGCCGTCAGCGCCCCTTCCAGCCTGGCCGTTGAACTTGCCGCCGCCAGCGGCATGACCTTGGCGGGCTTCAGCAGGGGGTCCACCCTCAACGTTTATGCCGGAGACCACCGTGTCACGGCGCCCGCCCCCGTGCCGAGCTAGGGCAGAATGCTTGGTTTATTGGGCCCGGCGCAGTAGATTTTATCCATCGAATGGACGCGCCGATCCGCTCCTTCGGCTGAGTTCAAGGGCTTGCGCATAAGCTGAACCCAACGCCCGGGCGCATACCGTGCACCAGCTGTCAGCTTCCACACAACAGGCATTAAAGAGGACTACATTGCACGACGACCGCCGCATCACGGAAGTCCGTCTGGACCGCTTCATGCGCGAACGCGTGGACCCTGCGGTGTACTCCCGCAGCGTTCCGCTGAACCTCAGCGCCTGGGACGTTCCGGACGAGCCTGTCTCCGTTCTGGAGGCCCTGCGCCACGACTTCGTGCCGCTGGAACACGGATCGGCGTGGGGCCGCCCCTGGAGCACCAAATGGCTGAGGCTGCAGGGTGAGGTGCCCGATTCCTGGGGCACGGCTCCCGATACCGCGGTGGAAATAGTGGTGGACCTGGGGTTCACCCGGGAGCTCCCGGGCTTTCAGTGCGAAGGGATCGCCTGGCGGCCGGACGGCACCATCATCAAGGCCATCTCGCCCCGGAACCAGTACATTCCACTGAAGCTCCTCGGCAGCGGGATGGCAGTGGACTTCTACGTGGAGGCCGCCGCCAACCCCGATGTTGCCCAGGGGTGGACTTTCGCAGCCATGCCCTACGGTGACAAGGCAACAGCGGGAAGCGACCCCAAATACCGGCTGGGCGCCATGGCCATCGCCGAGCTCAACCAGACGGTGTGGGAACTGCAGCAGGACGTATGGACGCTCAGCGGACTCATGCATGAGCTCCCGATGGAACTGCCGCGCCGCCACGAGATCCTGCGCGCCCTGGAACGGATGCTGGACGTCATGGATCCGGACGATATTCCCGGCACCGCCGCGGCAGGCCGCGCAGCCCTGGCTGAGGTTCTCTCCCGTCCGGCGTATGCCTCCGCCCATCAGCTGGTCGCCACAGGACACGCGCACATCGATTCGGCGTGGCTGTGGCCCGTCCGGGAGACCATCCGCAAGTGCGCGCGCACCTTCTCCAACGTCGTGGCCCTGATGGACGAGTCTCCCGACTTCGTTTTCTCCTGCTCGTCCGCGCAGCAGCTCGCCTGGATGAAGGAGTTCTACCCCGAGCTGTTCGGCCGGATCCGCGAGAAGGTCAAAGCGGGCAAATTCGTGCCGGTCGGCGGCATGTGGGTGGAATCCGACACCAACATGCCGGGCGGTGAGGCCATGGCCCGGCAGTTCATCGAAGGCAAGGGGTTCTTCCTCGACGAGTTTGGCGTGGAGTGCCGGGAGGCATGGTTGCCCGATTCCTTCGGCTACTCGGCTGCATTGCCGCAGATCGTCAAGGCTGCCGGCAGCAAGTGGTTCCTGACCCAGAAGATCTCCTGGAACCAGGTCAACAGGATGCCGCACCACACCTTCAACTGGGAAGGAATCGACGGCACGCGGCTGTTCACCCACTTCCCGCCCGTGGACACTTACAATTCGGAGCTGAGCGGCCGGGAACTGGCACATGCGGAACGCAACTACCGGGACCACGGCCGCGGAACCGTCTCCCTGGTCCCGTTCGGCTACGGCGACGGCGGCGGCGGACCGACACGGGAGATGATCGCCGCCGCCCACCGTACGGCCGATCTCGAAGGGTCGCCGAAGGTCCGGATCGGAACGGCTGCGAATTTCTTCACGCAGGCGCAGGCCGAATATGCGTCCCTGCCCGTCTGGGTGGGGGAGATGTACCTGGAGCTGCACAGAGGGACCTACACCAGCCAGGCGAAAACCAAACGGGGCAACCGGCGCAGCGAACACCTTCTCCGCGAGGCCGAACTGTGGTGTGCCACAGCATCAGTGCGCACCGCCGGCGGGTTCGCGTATCCGGCGGCCGAGTTGAAGCGCCTGTGGCAGCTGGTCCTGCTGCAGCAGTTCCACGACATCCTGCCCGGCAGTTCCATTGCCTGGGTCCACCAGGACGCAGAGCGGAACTATGCGGCCATCGCGGAAGGCCTTGAAGCCATCATTGCCGATGCCGCGCGCGCCATGCTCGGTGAGGGCAGCCGCGAGTTCCTGCTGAACGCCGCGCCGCACGAACGCAGCGGAGTACCCGCTCTTGCCGCCGCCGAACCGGTCCGGAGCGACCACCCGGTGACGGTCACCGAGCATGCCGGGGGATACATCCTGGACAACGGCGTGATCAGGGCCGTGCTGGACTCGAACGGACTCCTGACTTCCCTCATCGACCACGCAAGCGGCCGCGATGCCATCGCCCCCGGCCAGTACGGGAACCATCTGGAACTACACCGCGATACGCCCAACGAGTGGGACGCGTGGGACATTGACGAGTTCTACCGCCGCAACGTCACCTCACTGACCGAAGCGCGTTCGGTGACGCTCGAGCGGGGCGGCTGGGACGCCGTCGTCGTGGTGGAACGACTGGCGGGAGCATCCGCGATCACCCAGCGGATTTCGCTGGAGGCGGGTTCCGGCTCGCTGGGCATCCTGACCTCCGTGGATTGGCAGGAACGCGAAAAGCTGCTCAAGATCGGATTCCCCCTGGACGTGCGAGCAGACCGTTCGGCGTCAGAGACGCAGTTCGGGCATGTCTTCCGGCCCACCCACACCAACACATCCTGGGAGGCAGCCAAGTTCGAAATTTGTGCCCACCGCTGGATTCATGTGGCGGAGCCGGGTTACGGCGTGGCGGTCACCAATGCCTCCAGTTATGGACACGACGTCACCCGCACCGTGAGGGACGACGGCGGCACCACCACTACCGTCCGTACCTCGCTGCTGCGCGCACCCAAGTATCCGGATCCCGACGCCGACCGCGGGCGGCACGAGCTGCTGGTGACCATCAGGCCCGGGGCGGCCATTGCTGACGCCGTGGAGGAGGGCTACCGGACCAACCTGGCCCCGCGGATCATGAGGGGCGCCAACGCTGTCCTTCCACTGTTCACGGTGTTCAACCAGGGAATCGTGGTTGAGGCGGTAAAGCTGGCGGAGGACGGTTCCGGTGACGTCATTGTGCGTCTCTATGAGTCCCTGGGGGAGCGGTCCGAGGGAATCGTGACAGCCAATTTCGAAACCAGGCAAGTGCAGGTAGTGGACCTGCTGGAGCGTCCGGTTGCGGGCCCGGGTGTTGAAACCGGCCGGGATTCCGCAAAGCTGACGTTGCGTCCGTTCCAGCTGCTCACCCTGCGGTTTGCCCGCTGAGCCCCGCCCCTGAGTAGTCCGGCCCTTAACAGGCTGAGTGGGGGCGGTCCCCAACGGCCCGCCACCACTCATCCCCCCAATAGCGCTCAGTGGCCGCCCGGGGTCGAACGGATTGTCCCCGTTCTCGATGCCAGCCGTCAGTCACTTTCACACTTTCATGATTCTCTCACGTTCTAATGATTTTGTGAAAGACCTAAGCCTACTTTGCAGTAGATGACCTTCGCGCGCCCGGCTGCATTGCCCGGACCCGTGCAATCCAGAAGGCGGCAAGTCCAAGGACGAAGCACAGTGCCGCCCCGTAATTGATGATGAATCTCAGGGATTGCCACTGAACCGGGATGAACGGGAAGAGCAGGCTCAGGGCCAGGGAAACGCCGCCGACGGCCAGCAGCAGGGCGCCGGCGCGGACCAGCGCCGGCAGCCTGCTGGCCACGGCTTTCACCATGGCCGGGAGAAGGACCAGGGAAACGTAGGCCGGATAGGCTCGTCCCGCAGCGCCGTAGTACTCGACAAGCTCGGCATTCCGGGCACTCCGCCCGGAGACGGCCACAAGCCCCGCCGAGGATCCGGACGAATCCATCATCAGGAAAAAGACGACCATGACGGCAGCGATGACGCCGAATACAAGCCCTCCCGGCAGTCCCAGGAGCCAGCGCCGTGACCCGTCGGCGCCAAAGCCCCTGATGAAACGCAGCCCAATGAAGAAGATGACGGCGAAGATCACGAACCGAAGCACGAGGTTGGTGACGTTGGTGCCGCCGAGCAGTTGGTCGATGGCGACGTAGGGGCCGTCGATGCTGAGGAGAATCGCGAGGGTGGCCAGCACGAAAATATAGAAGAGCGACCTGTTCTCACCCCTCACGGCACTCGGAATGCGGGCCAACGCCGCGGCACAACAAATGGCCAGGGTGGACCATTGCAGGATCTCGATCATCCCAGGTTCTCCCAGATAGTTTTGGTTTGTTCGTGGTCTTGTTCTTGGCGCTTGAGCGTCTTCCCCAATGCCTGCAGCCTGTCGCCGGCCAGGGCGGTGAGCTCTCCGTCTGACAAAGCATCCAGGGCTGCCTGCCTCGCGCCCGGGGGCCACCCGGCCTCCGCCTCCGTGATCATTCCGGTGGCTACCAGGCCGCCGGTCAGTCCCACCCCTGCTGCCTTGGATGTGGCAATGGCCAGCTCCGGAGTCAGCCGGTTGGCGGTCAGCTGCGCGGAGTAGTTCTGCGGGGCGATTCCCGTGGCCGAGGAAACCCGGTGCCGCAGCTCGCCGTCGTCGATCGCATCAACCCAGTTCTTGACTGACGTCGCATGCGGGACGGTGGTCAGGGGCGGGCCCGGCTGCGGCTGGTCAGCTCCGCTCCCTCCCGCCCCGGCGGAGCGGGCAATGACTGCCTTCAGCAGATCCGTGGTGGCGATCTGGCTGACCAGCTCCGCGGCAGTGGGAGGTAGAGGGCTTCCGGTCAGCTCGCTGTAGTTCTGGAATGTGGCCAGTGCCGATACGGGATTGATGTTGAAGGCCCGGCTGATGCTGACAACGGTGCTTTCGGCCACCTTCCCCCGGACCAGCTGCTGCGCCAGGGTGGTCCGCTTGACCCCGGAGATCCTGCAGATGTCGGCAGTGCTCGCCTGGGGCGCGATTCCGTGAAGCCAGCGTTGGAACGCCTTGGCGGGGAGTGGCATGAATGGCTTCCTGCAGGGTGGGTCGGTCGGATGTCGTCAGTCGATTTTACGGCGGGGGGTATATGAACTATGCTAAATGGTCGAACCCGTTGGTCCGTACACCCCCCAAGTCCGGACCAGCGGGTTCTTCCATGCCCGGCGGCACTTCAGGCCGTTTTGGGCCGCAGTGAGAGGATGGACTAATGACTGCAACCCTTGTTGCCAAAGACCTTTCGGGCGGTCACGACCACCGCACACTCTTCTCAAAACTTTCCCTCACAGTGGCGCCGGGCGACGTTGTGGGCGTTGTGGGCGCAAACGGCGCCGGTAAGTCCACCCTGCTCCGGCTGCTGGCCGGTGTGGACCAGCCCCTGGCAGGATCGGTAAGCCTGGCCCCGTCCGATGCCTTCGTAGGCTGGCTGCCGCAGGAACACGAACGCGTCCCGGGCGAAACCGTGGCGGATTACGTGGCGCGCCGTACCGGCTGCGCCCAGGCGACGGCGGAGATGGAGTCCACAGCGGAGGCCCTCGGTTCGGGCGCCCCCGGCGCCGACGACGCCTATTCCCTGGCCTTCGACCGCTGGATGGCCTCCGGCGCGGCGGACCTTGACGAGCGGATTGCACCGGTCCTTGCCGACCTGGGGCTGGACGTGGGGCCCGAGGCCCTCATGACGGGACTTTCCGGCGGGCAGGCAGCCCGTGTGGCGCTGGCTGCGCTGCTGCTGAGCCGCTTCGACGTGGTGCTGCTTGACGAGCCCACCAACGACCTGGACCTCAACGGACTGGCCAAGCTTGAATCGTTCGTTCAAGGCCTCCGCGGCGGTGTGGTCCTGGTGTCCCATGACCGTGAGTTCCTGGCACGCTGCGTCACCACCATCGTGGAGCTGGACCTGGCGCAGAACTCCGTGGCGGTGTACGACGGCGGCTATGAGGCCTTCCTGGAGGAACGCGCCGTGGCGCGCCGCCATGCCCGGGAGCGCTACGAAGAGTTTGCCTCCACCAAGGCGGACCTGGTCTCCCGCGCCAGGACGCAGCGTGAGTGGAGCTCCCAGGGCGTGCGCAACGCCATGAAGAAAAGCCCGGACAACGACAAGATCCGCCGTGCGGCCTCCACCGAATCATCGGAGAAGCAGGCCCAGAAGGTGCGGCAGATGGAATCCAGGATCTCCCGCCTCGACGAAGTCGAGGAACCCCGCAAGGAGTGGCAGCTGCAGTTCAGCATTGGCCAGGCGCCGCGGTCCAGCGCAGTGGTGGCAACGCTGCGCGACGCCGTCGTCCGCCAGGGCGACTTCACCCTCGGACCGGTGAACCTGCAGCTTAACGCCGGGGAGCGGATCGGCATCACGGGCCCCAACGGGGCCGGCAAGTCCACGCTTCTGCGGCTCCTGCTGGGGATCCGGGAGCCCGATTCCGGCAACGCGGCGATGGGCGCTTCGGTGGCCGTCGGCGAGATCGACCAGGCCCGCGGCCTGCTGGCCGGGCACCTCATGCTGGGTGACGCCGTCGAAGCCGTCCTGACCGGGCTGACCCCGGCGGAGGTCCGCACCCTGCTTGCCAAGTTCGGCCTTAAGGCGGACCACACCTCCCGCCCCGTCGACTCGCTCTCCCCGGGCGAGCGGACCCGCGCAGCGCTTGCGCTGCTGCAGGCGCGCGGCGTGAACCTGCTGGTCCTGGATGAGCCCACCAACCATCTGGACCTGCCCGCGATCGAGCAACTCGAAGAAGCCTTGGAAAGCTACGACGGCGCTCTGCTCCTGGTGACCCACGACCGGCGACTGCTGGAAAACGTGCGTCTGGACGTCCGGTGGAATGTCGAGAACGGTGTGGTGACTGAACAGCATGCCGACGCAGGAACGCCGCGCGGCAGCACTGACCGAGCCAACGAACGCGTCACGAAAGGCCAGCCAAGATGAGCATGGACCGGGTAGCCTGGAGCTCCCTTTACAACATCACACGGGCTTCCAGCGGTTCCAAGCCGTTCTCCAAGGCCACGCTGAAGCGCGTGTTCGGCTTCGCCCGGCCGCACCGGAACAAGCTGATCGCCTTCGTGCTGCTGTCCATCGTCACGGCAGTCCTTGCGGTGGCCACACCCGTCCTTGCCGGCCAGGTGGTGGACGCCATCATCGCCGGCGTGGGCGTTGACGTGGTGATCCGGCTGGCCGTGCTGATCGCCGTCGTGGCCGTCGCCGAAGCCGGGCTTGGGCTCGTGACGCGCTGGCTGTCCTCCACCATCGGTGAGGGCGTGATCGTGGACCTGCGCACCAAGGTGTTCGACCACGTCCAGAAGATGCCGATCGCCTTCTTCACCCGCACCAGGACCGGTGCCTTGGTCAGCCGGCTGAACAACGACGTCATCGGCGCGCAGTCGGCTTTCGCCGGCACGCTGTCCGGCGTGGTCAGCAACGTGGTGGCTTTGGCGCTGACGCTCGTGGTGATGCTGGGCAAATCGTGGCTCGTCACCGTGCTGGCCATGATCCTGCTGCCGATCTTCCTCATCCCGGCACGCCGGATGGGTTCCAAACTGGCGGATCTTCGGCGCGAGGCCGCCGAACACAACGCCGCCATGGGCACGCAGATGACCGAACGCTTCTCTGCCCCCGGTGCGACGCTGGTCAAGCTCTTCGGCCGCCCCGATGAGGAATCCCGCGAGTTCGCCGTCCGCGCCGGCCGCGTCCGGGACATCGGCGTACGGACCGCCATGCTCCAGTTCACCTTTGTCACCGCCCTGACCCTGGTCTCGGCGCTGGCGCTCGCCCTCGTGTACGGGCTGGGCGGCTTCCTCGCCCTGCAGGGGCAGCTGGCCGCCGGCGACGTCGTGGTGCTGGCATTGCTGCTCACGCGCCTCTATGCGCCGCTCACCGCCCTTTCCAACGCCCGGGTGGAGATCATGAGCGCCCTGGTCAGTTTCGAACGGGTCTTCGAGATCCTTGACCTCAAGCCCCTCATCCAGCAGAAGCCCGACGCCGTGGAGGTACCGCCGGGACCGGTGTCCGTGGAGTTCGACGACGTCCGCTTCGCCTACCCCTCCGCTGACAAGGTGTCGCTGGCTTCGCTCGAGGATGTGTCCACCCTGGACACCCGAGGCGGCGAGGAAGTGCTGCACGGCATCAGCTTCCGGGTGGAACCCGGCCAGACCGTGGCCCTTGTCGGTTCCTCCGGCGCCGGCAAGTCCACCATCGCCCAGTTGCTGTCTCGGCTGTACGACGTCGATTCCGGCGCCGTGCGCCTTGGTGGCACCGTGCCCGGAAGCGGCCTGGACGTCCGTGACGCCACCTTCGATTCGATGCGGGCAACGCTGGGCATGGTGACCCAGGACGGCCACCTCTTCCACGAATCCATCGCGTCCAACCTGCGGCTGGCCCGTCCGGACGCCACCGAAGAGGACATGTGGGATGTGCTGCGCCGGGCCCGCCTCGAGTACATGATCCGGTCCCTGCCGGACGGCCTCGATACGGTGGTGGGGGAGCGCGGCTACCGGCTCTCGGGCGGCGAACGCCAGCGCCTCACCATCGCCCGGCTCCTGATCGCACAGCCGCGGGTAGTGATCCTGGACGAGGCCACAGCAGCCCTGGATTCCACCAATGAGGCGGCCGTGCAGGCTGCACTGGGGGCGGCGCTCGAGGGCCGCACCGCCGTCGTCATCGCCCATCGGCTGTCCACTGTGCGCGCCGCGGACATGATCCTGGTGGTGGAGGACGGCACCATCGTGGAGCGCGGCACCCACACCGAGCTGCTCGCCGCGGAAGGCCGCTATTCGGAGCTCTACCGCACGCAGTTCGCCGAGGCCAGCGCCGTGGTGGAAGAAGCCGTTCCGGAGTTCTAGGGCCGGCCCTGGCCCGCGGCGAGGGCGGGCAGGATGTGGTCCGTCAGCAGCGGTGCAAGGTCTGGCGGCAGCACGGCGGCCAGGTCCAGCCAGCGGATTTCGGCGATCTCCGCTGATGGGTGCGCGCTCCATGTGCCCGGGGCGGCGAAAACCGTTGCCTCGATGTCCGTTGCTGCCTCGTTGGCGGCGTCGGCGAGCCACACGCCCATGAACCGGAGGTCTTCCGGGGCTACGGCGATGCCCACCTCTTCCAGCAGCTCACGCGAGGCGGCCTGGGCCGCGGTTTCGCCGGGTTCGGGTTTGCCGCCGGGGTGCATGAACTTGTCCGTGCCGCGCTTGCGGACGGTCAGCAGGCGGCCGGCATGGTCATAGACGCAGACGGCGGACACAACAATGCGGTCTTTCACGGCTCCGACCCTAGCCCATCCGCGGCCGGAGGGTCTTCGCCCGGACCGAGCCTGCGCAGCACCGATTCCAGGAGCAGGTCCTTCCTGGGCCCCTGGACGTCCCACGTGTAGCTGAATTCGTCGGGGCCCCGGAGGGCGTATGTCACGCGGTAAGTGTCCGGATCACACCAGTGCTTGTCCTGCCTGGCCATTTCCCGGAAGCTCATCCGGTGGAAAGGCCGCCCGTCGGGGAACGTCATATCCATCGCATCGGAGGCGTCGGCAGGCTGCAGGATGTAGTCACGGCTTGCGGTGCCAGTGAAGGTGCCGCCGTCCGGAGCAGGCCAGCGCATGGTGCCCTCTTCGTGGAAGTGGAGGCCGCCGTCGTCGTCCTTCGCGGAGAACCGGGCGACGCCCGTAAAAGTGCCCCGTGCGCCGGTGCTGCGGTCCCACAGGGCACGTTCCACGGACCAGCTGCCCAGCAGGTAGGCACGCAGATCGAATTCCTGCGCTGCATCCTGTGGCTGGAAGTTCAAGTGCCCTCGATTGGAATCGAACCAACGACACCGGCTTTAGGAGAGCCGTGCTCTATCCACTGAGCTACGAGGGCGGGCGTCCGAAGCGGTTGGCACAGGCCGTCCTGTTCGGGCACGGATACAAGCATACAAGGTGCCGGCCCGTACTACGCTCTTGGCATGACTGCAGCAACACCAGCAACTTCCTACCGGGCCGGCTTCCTGCCGGATATCGCCTCAAGCCGGGAGTATTTCGGGGCGTGGGCCAAGCTGAGCGTGCTGCAGTATTTCGTGGCGGAGTCGGCTGTGATCGCGGCGTGGGCAGGACCCGAACCCTATGACCGGCGGACCGGCTACATCAGCGATCTCGGCGCCACCCAGTGCGCCGTGTACGAGGGCCGGGATGTGTGCTCACCGCTGCACGCGGTGATGAATGCCTCGTTCGTGGTCCAGGGCCTGGGCATGCTGGTGGGGGCGCTGCTGCTCAGCTCGGCACTTTTGTGCGTGGCGGCCCGGCCCGGTGTCCGGCTCGCTTTCGGTCCCGGCCACCGTGTCCCGTGGTTCACCGCCCTCGCGGCCAAGGTCCTTACCTTCACCGCGGGAACCGGGACAATCATCGTGGGGGTGGTGCCCGAAGACGCCGGATGGTTTGCCGTGCATCTGACCGGCGCCGTGATGTTCTTCCTGGGGGGAGCGCTGGCGCTGCTGCTGCTGGGGTGGTTGTGGCTGAAGCAATCACCCCTGGCCTGGTTCATCCTCGCCTGCGGAGCTGTTTCCTTCGGGGCGCTGGTGGTCGGCGGGCTGACCGGCATGGATGTCCCGGAACCGGGCACGCTGGAACGCTTCATGGGCTACCCGGTGACCGTTGGCCTGGCAACGTCGGGGCTGGTGATCGCCCAGCGCGTGCGTCAGGAACTGAAGGCGCGGAAAGCCGCACGGGCCGCAGCCCGGGCTACTGCTTCCGGGGCTTCCGGCCAATAAACACGGCGGCGCCGCCGGCCAGAAGGCTCAGCACGAGCAGTACCCAGCCGGCGACGGTGAGGGCGGACGCGAGGGCCACCTGGCCGGCGTCGACGGCTGATGCGGACATCATCGAATCAATGGCGGCGTTCCCCCACAACCGGACTGCGGCGAAGAGGAGCGGGAGCGCCCAGAGCGCCCAACGGAGCCCCTTGCGGGCAACATTGGTCCCGATCAGCAGCAGCCAGGTGAAAGCGAATATCAGCGGGAACAGGGTGCCCGCCGTCTTGTGGAGGTAGTTGAGCTGGCCGCGCGCCTCCTCGTTCATGGCCGACCTCAGCTGGTCCACGAACCCCTGGTTAAAGCCCCCGATCAGCGAATCCGGCATGGGCAGGCCCCCGGAGAGCTGGGTGAGCTGGTTCAGCGTCAGCAAATGCAGGTACCAGAACAGGAAGAGGCTGGCCACGACGCCGGCAATGAGGATCAGGCTGCTGTTGTTCTGCGCCTTCTCCGGGGTCCGCTGCGTGGTGGGGTTGATCACCGGCGGCAGATGGTGCTGGGGAACGGACGCCTTGGCGCCGTGTTTCTTGATCCGCTGTGCTGGTGTCTTGGCCATGCGTTCATTATCGCTGGTCCTGTGCCTGGAACCTGTCCTTGGCCGAAGGCCAGCTATAGGCTGGACGCGTGACGGAACTGGGAAGACACAAACTTGGCAGGCACAGCGCGGCGGAACTCAACGCGGGCCTGGACGACTACGAGCTGGCGGAAGCGCTGGTCAGGGAAGCAGGAATGCTGGCCCTCATGATGCGCCAGGGCGGCCTGGAAGGGCAGCAAAAGACGTCGGTATCCGACGTCGTGACGGCAGCCGACCATGCCGCCGAAGACTATGTGCTCGAACAGCTGCGCCGCTGCCGGCCGGACGACGGCATCCTGGGGGAGGAGGGCGCCTCCGTGAAGGGGAGCAGTGGCCGGACCTGGGTGATCGACCCAGTGGACGGAACCTACAACTTCCTGCACGGCTCCACGTACTGGTGCTCCGCGCTCGCCCTCAAGGACACTGCCGGCACGGTCCTGGGGGCCATTTTCCAGCCCGAGGAGGACAAGCTCTGGCTCGGCGGAACCACCCGCCCCGCGACCCTTAACGGTGAACGGCTCACTTCCTTCCACGACGGTGGCGGAGCCAGGACCCTCACGCCGCTGGCAGAGCAGGGCGCAGCAACGTACATCCACCCGTCCTGGCTCGCGGACCCGCTGTGCGCCATGCCCTGGCACGCTGCAGCCACCGGCGCCGCGGCGCTGCGGATGTTCGGCTCGGGATCCTGCGACCTGGGCCGGGTGGCCGACGGCGAACTGGACTGCTGGTTCCAGCACAGCTGCCCCGAATGGGACTGGCTGCCCGGCAAGGCAATCGTGATTGCCGCCGGCGGCACCGCCGACGTAGTCCGGATCAACGGACTCGAGTGGTTCGTCGCGGGAGGCACGACGGCGGTCCGGCAGCTTCGCGCGGCCCTCGAATCGGGCTCGGTGGAGTAGCCACGGAAGTTAGTGTCGGCCCCACCGCCTAGACTTATAGCACCATGGATATGTTGTTTGACCCGTATGCTGACGGACCGTTCAAGGCTGCCCCGCAAGCGGCAGCGCTCACCAAGTCGCGCCCCGGGGCAGGCGAAGATCCGGCGCGCTACGGCAACGGCGGGCCGGAATCCGAGGGGGAACTGGCACGTCCGAAGCTGCCCGGCGTGGACGAACTCCTGCAGGGCCTGAACCCCCAGCAGGAAGAAGCGGTCAAGCACACCGGCGGGGCGCTGCTCATCGTTGCCGGAGCCGGATCCGGCAAGACACGCGTGCTCAGCAACCGGATCGCCTACCTCATCGCCACGCGGAGGGCGCATCACGGTGAGATTCTGGCCATCACCTTCACCAACAAGGCCGCCGCGGAAATGCGGGAGCGGATCGAGGCGCTGGTGGGCGGGCGCGCCAAGATCATGTGGATTTCCACCTTCCACTCGTCCTGCGTGCGCATCCTCCGGCAGGAAGCCGCCAATGTTGGGCTGAAGTCCAATTTCTCCATCTATGACTCCGCGGACTCGCTCCGCCTCGTTACGCAGGTGTCCAAGAGCCTTGACCTGGATCCCAAGAAATTCGCACCCAAGGCCATCCAGCACAAGATCTCGGCGCTGAAGAACGAGCTCATCGACGCCGATTCCTACTCGTCCTCCGCCAACCACAACGATCCCTTCGAGTCCGCCGTGGCCGATGTCTTCAAGGGCTACACCCAGCGGCTGCGCCAGGCGAACGCCATGGACTTTGACGACCTCATTGCCGAAACCGTCTACATGTTCCGCGCCTTCCCGGCGCTCGCCGAATCGTACCGCCGGCGCTTCCGGCATGTCCTGGTGGACGAGTACCAGGACACAAACCACGCCCAGTACGCGCTGGTCCGTGAAATTGTGGGCGAAGGTCCCGGGGCCTCCGAGCTCACCGTGGTGGGTGACTCGGACCAGTCCATCTACGCGTTCCGCGGCGCGGACATCCGCAACATCGTGGAGTTCGAAAAGGACTACCCGAACGCCCGCACCATCAAGCTGGAACAGAATTACCGCTCCACCCAGAACATCCTCACCGCCGCCAACTCGGTGATCTCCCGCAACCCGAACCGGCCGGAGAAACGGCTCTGGACCGCCGAGGGCGAAGGCCACAAAATCATCGGCTACGTGGGCGAGAACGAACACGACGAAGCCCAGTTCATCGCCAAGGAAATCGACAGGCTGCAGGACGAGGACAACCTCCGTCCCGGCGATGTCGCCATCTTCTACCGCACCAACGCCCAGTCACGTTCCATCGAAGACGTCCTGGTGCGCGTGGGACTGCCGTACAAGGTGGTGGGCGGCACGAGGTTCTACGAGCGCAAGGAAATCAAGGACGCCCTCGCATACCTGCGCGTGCTGGTGAACCCCGACGACGACGTCAACCTGCGCCGGGTGCTCAACGAACCCAAGCGCGGCATCGGCGACCGCGCCGAGGGCGCCGTGGCAGCCCTGGCCGAACGCGAACGGACCTCGTTCATGGCCGCCGCACGGCGGGCGGACCAGGCGCCCGGCATGGCAACCCGCTCGGTCAACGCGGTGCTGGGCTTCGTGAAACTCCTGGACGATCTCGCCGAGGTGGCCAGCGGCTCCGGTGCGGCGGCCGCCCTGGAAGCGGTCCTGGAACAGACCGGATACCTGGCCGGGCTGCGGTCCAGCACCGATCCCCAGGACGAGTCCCGGGTGGAGAACCTCGCCGAACTCGTCGCCGTCGTGCGTGAATACGAACAGGAAAACCCTGAAGGTTCCCTCGGCGCCTTCCTGGAGCAGGTGTCCCTCGTGGCGGACGCGGACCAGATACCGGATGCCCCGGGCGCGGACATCGACGCCGCCGTGGCGGAAGCCAAACGGCTGGGCGTCGTCACACTCATGACCCTCCACACGGCCAAGGGCCTGGAGTTCCCCGTGGTCTTCCTTACCGGCATGGAGCACGGCCTCTTCCCGCACCAGCGCTCTGCCACGGATCCCAAGGAACTCGCGGAGGAGCGCCGGCTGGCCTACGTGGGCCTGACCCGTGCCCGGAAGCGCCTCTACGTGACGCGGTCGGAAGTCCGCAGCATGTGGGGCCAAAGCCAATACAATCCGGCCAGCCAGTTCATCGAGGAAATCCCGGCCGAGCTGGTGGAATGGCGTCGGGAAGGCACCAGCCGTCAGGTCAGCGGCTGGGGGAGCGGAGCCGCCATCGGGTCCAGCCGGTACAGCGGTTCGTTCTGGGGCGCCGGCACGGCCCGCGGCCAGGCGGCTAGCCCTTCCGCGGGCTTCAATGCCGACGTTCCGGCCGCCGTCGCGAAGAACCGCGTCCAGCCGCAAAAAGAAGTGGTGGCGGTCAGCGTCGGGGACAAGGTCAACCACACGAGCTTTGGCAACGGCACGGTCCTGGCCGTTGAAGGCGCCGGGGACAAGACTGTGGCCAAGGTGAAGTTCAGCGTCGGCGAAAAGCGGCTGCTGCTGAGGTACGCGCCGCTGACCAAACTGGACGCGTAGCCCCTGCAGGCATAATGGAGCGCATGCGACGGACTGTACCGGGGATCCTGGCCGCCCTCATCCTGCTGGCCTGCACTTCCTGCACCATTACGCAGAAGGATCCGAACTATGTTCCGCCGCCGCCGCTTCCCGCGCTGGAACAGCTCGAGCAGGCACCTCTGGCTGACGGTACCCGGTTCTCTGCGGGCAGCGACGTGCTCAGCTTCGTCACGGCCGACCACAGCGCCGTCTGCTCGCTGACCTCGGCACGCGGCGAGCACGTCAACCTGCCCTATGAGCAGAACGCCTACAGCGACGGCGCCAACAACAAGCTGGCTATCGTCCCGGTGGCGCACTGCCAACTCGCCTTTTACCCCAAACCCGATGCCGCGGACGTAACGGATGATTGTGCCGGGACGGGCCTGGGCTACCTCGGCGGCACCGCGTTGCTCACGCCGGACAAGGCAGGCTACGGCGAATGCCGCTCCGGCATCACCCAGATGGAGGCGGAATTCGGGCCCAAGGGCAGCAAAAACGGGCCGATATCCCAGCTGCCGGTACTGGAAGACGGACAGAACCTCGAGCGCAACGGCCTGCGGTGCTCGGCCTACAACGGCGGCGTGGCCTGCGGAAACGTCTCGGCCGGCGTCGGCTTCTTCGTTTCCCGGGACCGTTACGAACTAATTTCCGCGGACAGCGCAGACCCCTCCGCGGCGCCGTCAGAGGCGCCAAAATCCCCGTAATCTAGCGGTTTTTCTACGCTCCATAGAATAGTGTCCTTACTCACATAACAGGTACTCTGGAACGGGCCGGTCCGCATAAAGGACTAGAGTTCCGAGAGGAGCATTGCGCCGTGTGGCTCGTTTCCGAACCAGTCGCAGGGTGCGTTTATTCCGCAGCCCGGTAACCACGATTACGTGGGGTCCGGCTGTACAGAAACTACTTCGACGTAGAAGGACACTAAACCGTGGACCTGTTTGAATATCAGGCGCGCGATATGTTCGAGGCGCACGGTGTACCCGTGCTTGCTGGCATCGTGGCGCACACCCCTGAAGAAGCAAAGGCAGCTGCCGAGAAGATCGGCGGCGTAACTGTCGTCAAGGCACAGGTTAAGGTCGGTGGCCGCGGCAAGGCCGGCGGCGTTAAGGTCGCAAAGACCGCCGACGAGGCGCTGGAGCACTCCACCAACATCCTGGGCATGGACATCAAGGGCCACACGGTCAACAAGGTCATGATCGCCCAGGGCGCGGACATCGCCGAGGAATACTACTTCTCCGTTCTGCTGGACCGGGCCAACCGCAACTACCTGGCCATGTGCTCGGTTGAAGGCGGCATGGAAATCGAACAGCTCGCCGTCGAACGCCCCGACGCACTGGCAAAGGTCGCCATCGATCCCGCAGTGGGAATCGACCAGGCCAAGGCCGACGAAATCGTTGCCGCTGCCGGCTTCGCTGAGGAACTGCGCGGCAAAGTCGCCGACGTCATCCTGAAGCTCTGGGACGTTTTCAAGAAGGAAGACGCCACCCTGGTGGAGGTCAACCCGCTCGTCAAGACCGGCGCCGGAGACATCGTTGCCCTTGACGGCAAGGTGACCCTGGACGAGAACGCCGACTTCCGGCACGCCAAGCACGCACTCCTGGAAGACAAGGACGCTGCTGATCCGCTCGAGGCCAAGGCCAAGGCGCAGGACCTGAACTACGTCAAGCTGGACGGCGAAGTCGGCATCATCGGCAACGGCGCCGGTCTGGTCATGTCCACCCTGGACGTCGTTGCCTACGCCGGTGAAAACCACGGCAACGTCAAGCCGGCCAACTTCCTGGACATCGGCGGCGGAGCCTCCGCCGAGGTCATGGCAGCCGGCCTGGACGTCATCCTGGGCGACGAGCAGGTCAAGTCCGTGTTCGTCAACGTCTTCGGCGGAATCACCGCGTGCGACGCCGTGGCCAAGGGCATCGTCGGAGCATTGGCCGAGCTGGGCCACTCCGCGAACAAGCCGCTGGTCGTCCGCCTCGACGGCAACAACGTCGAGGAAGGCCGCCGCATCCTGGCCGAGGCCAACCACCCGCTGGTTACCCTGGCCGCCACCATGGACGAGGGCGCCGACAAGGCCGCCGAGCTCGCCAACGCAGCTAAGTAAGGGACGCACCATGTCTATCTATCTGAACAAGGACTCCAAGGTCATCGTCCAGGGCATCACCGGCGGCGAAGGCACCAAGCACACCGCCCTGATGCTCAAGGCCGGCACCAACATTGTGGGCGGCGTCAACGCCCGCAAGGCCGGCACCACGGTCCTGCACGGCGATAATGAAATCACCGTTTTCGGCACCGTCAAGGAAGCCATGGCCGAGACCGGCGCCGACGTCTCCATCGTCTTCGTGCCGCCGGCCTTCACCAAGGATGCCGTCGTTGAAGCCATCGAGGCCGGCATCGGCCTGGTCGTCGTCATCACCGAAGGCGTGCCGGTCCAGGACTCCGCCGAGTTCTGGGCCCTGGCCCAGTCCAAGGTCGACGCCAACGGCAAGCAGGTCACCCGCATCATCGGACCGAACTGCCCCGGCATCATCACCCCGGGCGAAGCCCTGGTAGGCATCACCCCGGCCAACATCACGGGCAAGGGCCCCATCGGCCTCGTCTCCAAGTCGGGCACCCTGACCTACCAGATGATGTACGAACTGCGCGACCTTGGCTTCTCCACCGCCATCGGCATCGGCGGCGACCCCGTCATCGGCACCACGCACATCGATGCTCTCGAAGCCTTCGAAGCTGACCCGGAGACCAAGGCGATCGTGATGATCGGCGAAATCGGCGGCGACGCTGAAGAGCGCGCCGCGGACTACATCAAGGCCCACGTCACGAAGCCGGTTGTCGGCTACGTCGCAGGCTTCACCGCTCCGGAAGGCAAGACCATGGGCCACGCAGGCGCCATCGTCTCGGGTTCCGCGGGCACTGCGCAGGCCAAGAAGGAAGCCCTCGAGGCTGCCGGCGTCAAGGTCGGCAAGACGCCGTCCGAGACCGCCAAGCTGCTGCGCGAGGTTTACGCAACCCTCTAGGCTACTAAGCAGCACCGCAACGCGGGGTCACGCCGCCGTCCTTCGGGACGGCCGGGTGGCCCCGCGTTTTTTGGTTAATGCCCGACGTCGGTCGGTCACCCGCCCCGGGCAAGTGGCCGGTCGACGTCGTACGTTTGCGGCCTAGACTTTGGCGCCGCTGAGGAGCTCGTCGAGCCGCTCATAGCCTTCAGTCAGTCCGCCTTCCATTCCGGACGTAGCCATGCCGTCGCGGGCCTCCATGCTCGGATAGACCGAGTGGGCCGTCAGCCGGGTGCGCCCGCCGCCGAGGTCCACGAAGGTCAGGAACTCGATGCTGACCACGTCCGGGTAGCCGTCGAATTCGAAAGTCTGGATGGCGAAGTCGTTTTCCCGGACAGTGTGGAAGACGCCGTTGAAGCCATAGCTTTCGCCGTCGGGCGCGGTGTGCGTGTAACGGTAGCTCCCGCCGGTCCGGAAGTCGTAGTGGTCCACGTCCATCTTCAGCCTTCGCGGTCCAAGCCACTGGGCGACGAGTTCGGGCTCCTTGTGGGCGCGGAAGACATCCGCCACGGGGAAATCGAACTCCCGCTCGAAGTCAATGAAGGGCAGGCCCTCCGGAACGGAGACTTTCAGGGCGTTGGTCATGATGGGTCCTTTGCCTCTGCGCCGCGTGAGGCGGCGTTTGATTGGAGCACGGCGTCGAGGCTGCGGAACTGCCTCTCGCGGACCAGCCGGTACTGGTCGATCCATGCGGTGAGTGCCTCCAGCCGTGCAGGGTTCAGGTGGACGGGCCGACGCTGGGCGTCACGCGTGCGGGTGACCAGCTGCGCCTGCTCGAGGACCTGGATGTGCTTCGAGACCGCCTGTTTGGTGATCGCGAAGGGTTCCGCCAGTTCGTTTACGGTTGCCGGGCCGCGGCTGAGCCGGGCGATGATGCGGCGGCGAACCGGGTCGGCGAGGGCGAGGAAGGCCGCGTCGAGCAGTTCGTCGTCGCCGGTATCCATGGCCCGCCTATCACCCCGTCCCGCCATCCGCTGCTGATCAATTAATTCGTTTATCAACCATTCGGTTGTTTAAGGCTACTCCCGGCCTGGACTGCCGGCAAGGGGCTTTCCGGGAGATACCTCGTTAGAGCGTTTCACAGTTTGCTAGCAGGTCAGGACAAACTATCGAAAGAGCTAAGGTGCCGCTGGCGCGAATCGACGTCAATGAGGGTCGCAGCCCCGAGGGCCTGCGCCGGCTCAGCCGGGGGCTCCATAATGCGGTCCTGGCTGAGTGCGGGATTCCGGAGCGTGACTACTTCCACATCATCGCGGAACATCCCCGCGGGCAGATCTTTGCCCAGGATGCGGAGCTGGGGGTGTCCGGCGAGGATGTATTCATCGGTTATGTGGAGAAATGCCGCCGGTGACTGGTCGTTCGGGTTCGGGGGCGCAGTGCGAGCTGGCGGTTCCGCGGAAATGATTCCGGGTTGAGGGTGATTTCCTGAGGCCCCAATGGGACAAATTTTCCCGGGTATGCCAAGTTGTAAATATGTCAGTACAAACCTTTGACAGGACAATAATTCTAGGGCAAAGTAGTGGTTGTGGCCCCGCTCACGGGGGTCCGCCAGGAACCGGAGCTCTGTCTGTTCAGAAGTGCAGAGTTCAAACCAGAAAGGTCCTCGATCACCGTGACCCACGAATTGCTCACGATCGGGCGCATCAGCGTTGATATCTACCCGAACGACATCGGGGTTGATCTGGAGGACGTCACGTCCTTCGGAAAGTACCTCGGTGGATCACCGTCCAACGTGGCCGTTGCTGCTGCCCGGCATGGCCGCCGGACCGGAGTGATCACCCGCACCGGCGAGGACGCCTTCGGAAAATACCTGCACCGTGAACTGCGCAAGTTCAACGTGGACGACACCTTCGTGACGTCGGTGAAGGAATGGCCTACCGCGGTCACGTTCTGCGCGATCAAGCCGCCGGAGGATTTCCCGCTCTACTTCTACGGACGTTTCCCTACGGCTCCGGACCTGCAGATCAAGGTTGAGGAACTGGACCTTGACGCCATCCGGGAGGCTCGGATCTTCTGGTCCACGGTTACCGGACTGTGCCAGGAACCCAGCCGCGAAGCGCACATCAAGGCCCACGAAGCCCGCCCGCGTGAAGGGCTCAAGGACGGCCAGTACACCATCCTTGACCTGGACTACCGCCCCATGTTCTGGGCCTCGGAAGAGGAAGCCCGTGCCCAGGTGGCCAAGATCCTGCCGCATGTCACGGTGGCCATCGGCAACGACAAGGAATGCGCTGTAGCCGTGGGCGAGGGGACCCCCGACGAGCAGGCGGACCGGCTCCTGGCCGCGGGCGTCGAAATCGCCGTCGTCAAGCTCGGCCCCGAAGGCGTGATGGCCAAGACCCGCACCGACCGTGTGGTGTCCGCCCCCGTTCCGGTGGAGACCGTCAACGGCCTGGGCGCCGGGGACGCCTTCGGCGGAGCGTTCTGCCACGGACTGCTCTCCGGCTGGAGCCTCGCCGAGGTCCTCGATTACGCGAACGCCGCCGGCGCGATCGTCGCGTCCCGCCTGTCCTGCGCCGACGCCATGCCGACGCCGGACGAGGTCACCTCGCTGCTGGCCGAGCGCGGCCGCCTGGCTCCCGGGCAGTTTGCCACCGAAGGAGCAGCGCTGTGACCCTCAACGTTTCCCGGGCCAATCCGGATGCTGTTCCGGCCGCTGCGGGCGTGGACGACGATCCCCGCCGTTACGCCCACCTGAGCACCATCCGCCTGGAGGATCCGGACGCCGTTGCCCGGGCCGCCAAAGCGCGGCGCCGGCACCCCGGCCTCAAGTACGGCCGGCAGAACTTCATCGTGGCGGCGGACCACCCGGCCCGGGGTGCCCTCGCCGTCGGCAATGATCCCGTGGCCATGGCCGACCGCCGCCAGTTGCTGGACCGGCTGCAGATCGCACTGGCCAACCCTGACGTGGACGGCGTGCTCGCCTCCCCGGACATCATGGACGACCTGCTGCTGCTGGGCGCACTCGACGGCAAGCTGATCTTCGGATCGATGAACCGCGGCGGGCTCACGGGCCTGGTCAACGAATTTGATGACCGCTTCACCGGCCACACCGCCGCTGCGCTGGAGGCATTGGGGGCCGACGGCGGCAAGATGCTCACCCGTATCTGCCTGGGCGACCCGGACACGGTGTCCCTGCTGGAAGCGACGGCCAAGGCCATCGACTCCCTGGCCGAACGCAAGCTGATCGCCATGGTGGAGCCGTTCCTGTCCGCCTGGCACAACGGCAAGGTCCGCAACGATCTGTCCACCGACGCGGTCATCAAGTCCGTGGCCATCGCCGAGGGCCTTGGCTCCACGAGCGCCTACACCTGGATGAAGCTGCCCGTGGTGGCAGAAATGGAACGCGTCATGGCCGCCACCACCATGCCCACCGTGCTGCTGGGCGGAGACCCGGAAGGTACCCAGGAGGAAGTGTTCGCCAGCTGGGAAGCCGCCCTGGCCCTTCCCGGCGTGCAGGGCCTCACCGTCGGCCGGACCCTCCTGTACCCGCAGGACGGCGACGTGGCCGGCGCCGTTGCCACGGCCGCTTCCCTCCTCCACCACACCGCATCAGCCCACACCGCATCAGCCCACACCGCAGAAGTATCGGAGTAGCCTCCCATGGGGACGAGAACTGTAACCGCAGGAACCCGCCGGATGACGGTCGCCCAGGCCGTCGTCGAATATCTATCCAAGCAGTACACCGTTGATTCTGTTGGCGGGCTGGATTACCGCGAACGCCTGATCCCCGGCACGTTCGGCATCTTCGGGCACGGCAACGTTGCCGGAGTGGGCCAGGCGCTCAAGCAGTACCAGCAGCTGGATCCGGCGATCATGCCGTACTACCAGGGCCGCAACGAGCAGGCGCAGGCGCACCAGGCTGTGGGCTACGCGCGCCACACCCGCCGCCGGCAGACCTTTGCGATCAGCACCTCGATCGGGCCGGGTTCCTCCAACCTGCTCACGGGGGCGGCGCTGGCCACCACCAACCGCCTGCCGGTCCTGCTGCTTCCCAGCGACACGTTCGCCACCCGTGCTGCGGATCCGGTGCTGCAGCAGCTCGAACAGCCCTACGCGTACGACATCACCGTCAATGACGCCTTCCGTCCGCTGTCCAAGTTCTTCGACCGCGTCAACCGGCCCGAGCAGCTGTTCTCCGCGTTCCACCACGGACTGCGCGTACTGACGGATCCGGCCGAAACCGGCGCTGTCACCATCTCCCTGCCGCAGGATGTCCAGGCCGAAGCCTTAGACGTGCCCGAGGAGTTCCTGGCCGAACGCGAGTGGCGGATCCGCCGCCCGGACGCGGACGACGAGGACATCCGCCGTGCCGCCGAAGCCATCCGCGCCGCGAAACGCCCGCTGATCATCGCCGGCGGCGGCGTCCTCTACGCCTACGCCAACGACGAACTGGCCAGGTTCGTGGAACTCACCGGCATCCCGGTGGGCAACACCCAGGCCGGGGTGGGCGTCCTGCCCTGGGACCACAAGTTGTCCCTCGGCGCGATCGGCTCCACGGGCACGACGGCGGCAAATGCCCTTGCAGCCGAAGCGGACCTGATCATCGGCATCGGCACCCGCTACGAGGACTTCACCACCGCCTCGCGGACCGCGTTCCAGAACCCGGATGTGAAGTTCATCAACATCAACGTAGCCGCCATGGATGCGTATAAGCACGGCACGTCGCTGCCGATCGTCGCGGATGCGCGCAAGGCACTGGTGAAGCTGAACCAAGCACTCGGCGGCTACCGCGTGGGCGCCGACCTGGAACAGCAGATCGCGGCCGAGAAGAAGCGCTGGGATGCCACCGTGGACGAAGCGTTCGACACCCGCTTCACTCCGCTGCCGGCCCAGAACGAAATCATCGGCGCCACGTCCCGGGCCATGGACGCCCAGGACGTCGTCGTCTGCGCCGCCGGGTCCCTGCCCGGTGATCTGCACAAGATGTGGCGCGTCCGGGACCCCTTCGGCTACCACGTGGAATACGCCTACTCCTGCATGGGCTACGAAATCCCGGGCGGGCTCGGCGTCAAGCGCGCTGCGCTGGCGGAAGCCGCGCGGGGCGGGGCGGAGCGCGACGTCGTCGTGATGGTGGGGGACGGTTCGTACCTCATGATGCACACCGAGCTGGTCACCGCCGTCGCCGAACGGATCAAGCTGATCGTGGTCCTGATCCAGAACCACGGCTACGCCTCGATCGGCTCGCTCTCCGAGTCCCTCGGCTCACAGCGCTTCGGCACCAAGTACCGCGCCCTCGACGGAGACCACCACAGCTTCGACGAAGGCGAAACCCTTCCGGTGGACCTCGCCCTGAACGCGCAAAGCCTGGGCGTGAAAGTGATCCGGATCGAACCGGGGGAGAAGGTCATCGCCGAACTCGAACAGGCCATCAGGGACGCCAAAGCCGCCCCCGAGCGCGGCGGGCCCATCCTGATCCATGTCGAATCCGACCCCCTGCTGGACGCCCCGAGCTCCGAATCATGGTGGGACGTTCCCGTCTCCCAGGTCTCCGAGCTCGAATCCACGAGGCAGGCATTCCAGGCCTACACCGACCACAAAAACCGCCAGCGCAAGCTGCTCGGCTAACAGACCAAGGAAGTCCACCCCCATGTCAACGACGACCGTCACCACCACCATCAACCACTTCATCAACGGGGCCGAGGCCGCCGGCGAAGGCGACCGGACCCAGCCCGTTTACAACCCCGCCACCGGCGCCGTCTCCGCAGAGCTGCGGCTGGCCAGCCGGGCGGACCTGGACGCCACCGTTGCCGCCGCCCGCAAAGCCGCCGACAGCTGGGGAGACATCTCCCTGGCCAAGCGCACCGCGGTGCTGTTCAAGTTCCGCGAACTCGTCGCAGCCCACGTGGACGACCTCGCCGAGCTGATCACCGCCGAACACGGCAAGGTCCTCTCCGATGCCAAGGGCGAGATCGGCCGCGGCCTCGAAGTCATTGAATTCGCCTGCGGGATCCCCACCCTGCTCAAGGGCGACTACTCGGACCAGGTCTCCACCGGCATCGACGTCTTCTCCTTCCGCGAGCCGCTCGGCGTCGTCGCCGGCATCACGCCGTTCAACTTTCCTGTCATGGTCCCGCTGTGGATGGCGCCGATGGCCATCGCCACCGGCAACGCCTTCATCCTCAAGCCCTCCGAGCGCGACCCGTCCGCCTCGATGCTGCTGGCCAAGCTGTGGAAGGAGGCAGGCCTTCCCGACGGCGTCTTCCAGGTCCTGCACGGCGACAAGGAAACCGTGGACGGCCTCCTGACCCACCCGGACGTGGACGGCATCTCCTTCGTCGGCTCCACCCCGATCGCCCAGTACGTCCACGAGACCGCCACCAAGCACGGCAAGCGCGTCCAGGCCCTGGGCGGTGCGAAGAACCACGCCATCGTGATGCCCGACGCCGACCTGGACAACGCCGCCGACCACCTCGCTGCTGCCGCCTTCGGTTCCGCCGGCGAACGCTGCATGGCCATCTCCGTTGCCGTCGCCGTCGGCGATGCCGCCGAACTGCTGGTCAAAAAAGTCGAAGAGCGCGCCCTCGCCGTCAAGGTCAACAACGGCACCGCACCCGACGCCGAAATGGGCCCGGTCATTACGCCCGCCTCCAAGGAACGCATCGTCAGGATCGTCACCGAAGCAGAAGCCGCGGGCGCCGCGATGGTGGTGGACGGTCGCGACCTGGTGGTCCCCGGCCACGAGGAAGGCTTCTGGGTGGGCCCCACCGTACTGGACCACGTCAAGACCGAAATGACCGCCTACACCGAGGAAATCTTCGGACCGGTCCTCGTCGTCGTCCGGGTGGAGGACCTGGAGGCAGGCATCGCCCTGATCAACTCGAACCCGTACGGCAACGGCACCGCGATCTTCACCTCCTCCGGCGCCAACGCCCGCAAGTTCCAGCGCTCCGTGACCGTGGGCATGATCGGCATCAACGTGCCGCTGCCCGTTCCCGTGGCCTACCACTCCTTCGGCGGCTGGAAGGCCTCCCTGTTCGGTGACAAGCACATCTACGGCCCGGAAGGCGTCTCCTTCTACACCCGTGGCAAGGTAGTTACCTCACGCTGGCCCGAGCCCACCCACGCCTCGGGTGCCTCCTACAACTTCCCGTCCAACTAGTCCGCACCGCCGCCCCCGCCTCGCAAGCTCGGCCAGGTAACCCTGGCGGCGTGGGCCCAGCAGAAAGACATTGCTGTCATGACTGAGAACAAACTGATCATCGGCACCGCGCCGGACTCCTGGGGCGTCTGGTTCGCTGATGACCCCAAGCAGACCCCGTGGGAGCGGTTCCTCGATGAGGTGGCCGAGTCCGGCTACAAGTGGATCGAACTTGGCCCCTACGGCTACCTGCCGAACAACCCTGCGCGGCTGGCCGAGGAGCTCAAGCAGCGCGACCTGAAAGTCACCGCGGGAACGGTCTTCACCGCGTTCCACCGCGGACTGGACGAGTGGGAGACCGCCTGGGAGCCGGCACGCAAGGTCGCCGAGCTCACGGCGGCCATGGGCGGCGAACACATCGTTGTCATCCCGGCCATGTGGCGCGACGACGTCACCGGCGAAGCAGTGGAAAGCGGCCAGCTGACCGAGAAGGCCTGGAGCGATCTGTTCGCCGGCCACAACCGGCTGGGCAAGACCCTGCTGGAGGACTTCGGCCTCAAGCAGCAGTTCCACTCCCACGCCGATTCCCACGTCGGAGCCCAGGAGGATATCGAAAGCCTTCTGGCGGCCACGGACTCCAAGTACCTGAACCTCTGCCTGGACACCGGCCACGCCGAATACTGCGGAGCCTCCAGCCTTGAACTCATCAAGAACTACCCGGACCGCATCGGCTACCTGCACCTGAAGCAGATCAACCCGGACATCCTCAAGAAGGTCAACGAGGAAAACATGACCTGGGCGGCAGCCAACCTGGCCGGCGTCATGACCGAGCCGCCGAACGGGCTGCCGGACCTGCGCGCCGTCATCGAAGCGGTGGAGGCGCTGAACCGCCCTATCTTCGGCATCGTGGAACAGGACATGTATCCGGTGGCCTTTGACGTCCCCATGCCCATCGCCAAGCGCACCCGCAATTACCTGCTGTCCTGCGGTTCCCGCACGGCAGTCAACTAACAGCCGCCCAGGCACTCGAAACGTAAGGAAAGAACAATGACTGAAACCCTTCGCGTCGCCGTCATCGGCGCCGGCCGCATGGGCGCTGACCACATCCAGCGCCTCAGCAAGCGGATCCACGGCGCTGAAGTTGCCGCCGTCGTCGACGTTGATCTTGCCCGCGCACAGGCGGCCGTCGAAGGCATCCCGGGCGCAGTGGCCCTGGCCGATGCCGACGAGGCGCTGAACAACGGGGACGTCAACGCCGTCCTGATCGCCACACCAGGCTTCCTGCACGAGGACATCCTGCTCAAGGCCCTCGCCAGGGACATCCCGATCCTCTGCGAGAAGCCGCTCACCCCCGACGCCGAATCAGCATGGAAGATCGTCCAGGCCGAGGAAAAGCTGGGCCACAAGCGCATCCAGGTGGGCTTCATGCGCCGCTTCGACGCCGAGTACGCCGCCCTGGGGCAGGTCATCCGCGACCACGAGCTGGGTGAATTGCTGATGCTGCACCACCAGCACCGCAACCCCACCACGCCCCCTGGCTTCACCAACGAGATGCTGATCAACGATTCGGTGGTGCACGAGTTCGACGCCATCAGGTTCTTCACCGGCGAGGAAATCACCAGCGTCCAGGTCCGCCTGGGCAAGGCCACGAAGAACGCCCCGGCCGGCCAGCACGATCCCCAGCACGTCCTGGTGGAAACCGAGTCAGGCGTCCTGGCGGACGTGGAGATCTTCGTCAACGCCAAGTTCGGCTATGAGGTGGCCACGCAGGCATCCTTCGAAGACGGCATCGTCAGCATCGGCGGCGACAAGGGCCCTTACACCCGCGCCGCCGGCCGCTGGGGCGGTAATGTCACCCCCGGTTTCGAAGAGCGCTTCGGCGCGGCATACGACGTCGAGATCCAGTCCTGGGTGGACGCGGCACTCCGCGGCGAAATCGGCGGCCCCACCGCCTGGGACGGCTACGCCACCGCGGCATGCTGTGAAGCCGGCGTGGAAGCACAGAAGAACGGTGAGAAGGTGGCCGTGAAGCTGAACGCCAGGCCGGCCCTCTACAGCTGAGCCCGTTTCGACAACTGACTCACCCACCATGGAGTGTTCCCCGTGAAAATCGCACTTGATCCAACGCCGTTCCACCACTCGCACACCCTGCTCGAATTTCCCCGGGTGGTGGCGGACCTCGGCTACAAGTACATGCAGATGACCCCGCACGCCGACTTCATCCCGTTCTACAACCACCCCAAGGCCGACGACGAACTGGTGGGCCAGCTCAACAAGGCATGCAAGGACGTGGGGATCGAGATCGCCTCGGTCCTGCCTGTGCTCCGCTGGTCCGGGCCGGACGAGGATGCCCGCGAAGCCGCCGTCCGCTACTGGAAGCGCGTCATCCAGATCACCGTGGACCTGGGCGTCAGCACTATCAACACCGAATTCAGCGGACGCCCGGAGAAGGCCGAGGAATCAGAGCGCGCCTTCTACCGTTCGATGGAGGAGCTGCTGCCCATCATCGAACGCGAAGGCCTGGACCTCCTGATCGATCCGCACCCGGACGACTTCGTGGAGGAAGGCCTGGCTGCCATCCGCGTCATCCGCGGCCTGAATTCCAAGAACGTGGGCCTGGTCTACGTGGCCTCGCACAGCTTCCACATGAAGAACGCGCCGCTGGACATCATGCGCGCTGCGGGGGACAAGCTCCGGCTGGTCCACGTGGCAGACACCATGAACCACCACGCTTCGCACGGCCTGCGCTACATCACCAACCCGCCCGGGAACCCGGTCCGCGTGCACCAGCACCTGAAAATCGGCGACGGTGACGTCAACTGGGAGGAATTCTTCGGCGGCCTGCAGGAAATCGGCTTCCTGGACCGTGAAGACACCGTGATGGTGTCCAGCGTCTTCGCTGAAGACGAGAACGCCGCGGAGGTTTCCCGTTACCAGCTGGTCACAATGAACAACTACATCGCGACAGCCCGGTGACGGCCGCCCTATGAAGCAAACAGAAAAAACACTCCCCGGTACTTCGACCCGGTCACTGGCCGGAGGCGATGGCGCGGCAGGTTCTGCGGCAGCGGCTCCCAATCCCAGGGGATTCATGCGGCGGGTGGCCCTGTTCTCGACGTTCGGCGGCCTGCTCTTCGGCTACGACACCGGTGTGATCAACGGTGCCCTGCCGTTCATGCAGCGCGATCTCGGGCTGACGCCGCTGACTGAAGGCCTGGTCACGTCCACCCTGCTGTTCGGCGCGGCCTTTGGTGCCATCACTGCCGGCCGGTTGTCCGACCGTTTCGGCCGCCGCAGGACGATCATGGCGCTTGCAATCATATTCGCGCTCTCTACGATGGCTTGTTCCATGGCACCCACGACGGAGCTGTTGGTGGCAGCCCGGACAGTCCTGGGCCTTGCGGTGGGCGGCGCGTCGGTGATCGTTCCTGTGTATCTTGCGGAAATGTCGCCGGCAGCCCAGCGCGGGCGGATCGTCACGCAGAATGAGCTCATGATCGTCACGGGACAGTTCCTGGCGTTCACGTTCAATGCTGTCCTGGGCAACGCCTTCCCCGAGGCGTCCCATGTGTGGCGCTGGATGCTGGTGATCGCCACGCTCCCCGCCGTCGTTCTCTGGTTCGGCATGTTGGTCCTGCCCGAAAGCCCCCGCTGGCTGGCCTCGGCCGGACGCTTCGGCGAGGTCCTCGAAGTGCTGCGCAAGACGCGTGCCCCGGCCGATGTTTCCACGGAATTCGATGAGGTGCGGCAGGCGGCCCGGGAAGACTACCAATCCAAGCTTGGAACGTTCCGGGACCTCACCGTGCCATGGATCCGCAGGATCTTCGTGGTGGGCCTGGGCATGGCGGTCATCAACCAGATCAGCGGCGTCAACGCCATCATGTACTACGGAACCTCGATCCTCTCCAGTTCAGGCTTCGGGGACCAGGGCGCCCTGCTGGCCAATGTCGTCAACGGCATCACCTCCGTGGTCGCCGTCATTGTCGGAATGTCCCTAATGACGAAGGTGCGCCGGAAGTCCATGCTGATCGTGGGCCTGGTAGGCACGGCATCTTCGCTGCTGGCCATTGGCCTGATTTCCATGCTGGTCCCGGAAGGCATCGCCCGCGGCTATCTGGTGCTGCTGTTCATGGTGACGTTCCTGGCTTCCATGCAGTCCTGCATCGGCACGGTGACGTGGCTGACGATGTCCGAAATCTTCCCGCTGCATGTCCGCGGCACCGGCATGGGGATCTGTGTGTTCGTGCTGTGGATGATCAACTTCCTGATCGGATTCTCCTTTCCGCAGATGGTGGCCTCGATCGGTGTTTCAACGACGTTCTTCATCTTCGTAGCCATCCAGCTGGCGGCCATCGTGTGGGTGAAACGTGTGGTCCCGGAGACCAAGGACAAGAGCCTTGAGGACCTGGAGCACTTCTTCAAAAACGCTGCCGCAGTGAAGTAGGCGTCCCTACAGCAGGAAAGCCCCGCGGGCGCGCTTCAGCGCGGCGCGGGGCTTTTGCCTTGTGTGCCTACGCGTGGGCGTGGAGCTTCGGCAGCGCGTCCACCAGCGGGGCAAGCTCCGGGATCTCCTGCGCCTCGGCCAGGGCCCGTTCCAGCGTGGCGTCGTGGGTGGGCCGCGCCTCCTCGAGCAGCCTGATGCCGCTCTCTGTCAGTTCGGTGTAGATGCCGCGGCGGTCGTCCGCGCAGAGGATACGCGTGAGCAGGCCGCGGTCCTCGAGCCTGTTCACCAGCCTCGTGGTGGCGCTGGCGCTCAGCGCGGTGGCACGGGCCAGTTGCTGCATGCGCATGTGCCAACCGTCCTGCCGGCTCAGGGCGTCGAGCACCGTGTACTCGACGACTGACAGCTGGGCTTCGGCCTGGAGCGAGCGTTCCAGCTCCGACTCGATCAGGCCGTGCAGGGCCGCGAGGGTCCGCCATCCCTGCGCGCGGACTTCAACGGCGTCGTCCTTGATGCCCATCGTGTACTTCCCTTCGAATCGTGTACCCCGCGGACAGTAGTGGGGGCATAACAAATAATAGTTGCTTGCGCGTGGTATCTGCTTGTGCAACAATAAATAACGCGTCTGCAACTATTAGCTTACGCGCCCTACCCTATTCAGTACAGTTTTGAAGGAGCTCCGCCATGCCCATTGGCCTGTTAGCCCTAGCCCTCGGCGGGTTCGGTATCGGACTCACCGAGTTCGTGATCATGGGCCTGCTGCCCGAGGTTGCCGCTGACTTCAGTGTCAGCGAGGCGACGGCCGGCTGGCTGATCTCCGGCTACGCGCTCGCCGTCGTCGTCGGCGCCCTGCTGCTCACCGCAGCCGTAACGCGCTTCGAACGCAAGCCGGTCCTGGCCGTCCTGCTGGTGCTGTTCATTGCCGGCAACCTGGTCTCCGCCATCGCCCCCGACTACTCCATGATGATGATCGGCCGGATTGTGGCCGCCCTGGCCCACGGCGCGTTCTTTAGCATTGGGGCGGTTGTTGCCGCGGACATGGTGGCCCCCACCAAGAAGGCCGGCGCCATCGCCATCATGTTCACCGGCCTTACTGCTGCCAACGTCCTCGGCGTCCCGTTTGGCACCATGCTCGGCCAGGCCGCCGGCTGGCGCTCCACCTTCTGGGCCATCACGGGCATCGGTGTCCTTGCGCTGGCGGGCATCCTGACCCTGGTGCCCCGTACCGGCCCCGGCCGCGCTGCCGCCCAGGCTGCCTCCGGCGGGCTCCGCGGCGAGCTGCGGGCCTTCCGGTCCGGCCAGGTGTGGCTGTCCATCCTTGTCACCATCCTCGGCTACGGCGGCATGTTCGGCGCCTTCACCTACATCGCCTACACCCTCACCGAGGTCACCGGCTTCGCGGCCTCCACCGTGCCCTGGCTCCTGATCCTCTTCGGCGTCGGGCTGTTCATCGGAAACACTGTGGGCGGGAAGGCGGCCGACCGGAACGTGGACCGCACGCTGCTGGTTGTCCTTGCCGCGCTGGTGGTGATCCTGGTGGCCTTCGCCCTGGCTGCCGGCAACCAGCCCCTCACCATCGCCTCCATGGTCCTGATGGGCGGCTTTGGCTTCGCCACTGTCCCGGGGCTCCAGATGCGCGTCATGAAGTATGCCAGTAGTGCGCCCACTTTGGCCTCCGGCGCCAACATCGGCGCCTTCAACGTCGGCAACGCCCTCGGCGCCTGGCTCGGCGGCGTGACCATCACTGCAGGCCTGGGCTACACCTCGCCGATCTGGGCCGGTGCGGGGATCACGCTTCTGGGCCTCGGTGTGATGGCCTTCGCCGCGGCGAAAGCCAAGCGGCAGGATCAAAATCGTACGACGGCGGCCGCCGCGCCTGCTGCTGCCGGGGCGCCCGTCGGCGTTTAGGCATCCACGGTGACCCTCGCCGCCAACCTTGCCGGCGCGGCCTGGGGCTCTCGCATTGGACTGCCGGGGGTGACGGAATTGCCCGTCACCCCCGGCATTTCCATGCCAATATATGCGATTTCAGGTTAAAACATCCTAATGTCAGGACAAACTATTGACATTAGTGGGCCCAATCACCATGATCGAGGTAGACAGTGCTCCGGCGGCTGCAGAGTGGCAGCCCGGAAACTGAGATCAAAGGAGATTCAGGTGGCTAATTTTTCCTGGCGCAAGGCAGCCCTTGTTGCGGTGGTAGTGCCGATGATGGCGTTGAGCGCGTGTTCAAGCACCGGAGGAAAGCCCGCCGAGACGGGTGGCGGCGCAGGTGGTGGCCAGGCCGCAAGCACGGACCGCATCAAGGTGGCTCTCATTACCCACGCGGCCGCGGGTGATACCTTCTGGGACATCGTCCGCAAGGGTGCCGAGGAAGCGTCGGCGAAGGACAACGTTGAACTCCTCTACACGTCCGACCCCGAAGCCGGGCGTCAGGCTCAGCTCATCCAGCAGGCAATAGATCAGAAGGTCGACGGCATCGCGGTCACGCTCGCCAAGCCCGAAGCCCTCAAAGATGTCCTGAAGAAGGCCGCCGACGCGGGCATCCCGATTGTGAGCCTCAATGCCGGCGAGGGTGTCTCGGCGCAGCTGGGAGCGTTTACGCACTTCGGCTCCAACGAGCAGCTCGCCGGTCAGGCCGTGGGCACCAAGCTCGCCGCGGACGGATTCAAGCATCCGATCTGCGTGATACAGGAACAGGGGCACGTCGGACTTGAAGCACGGTGCGCTGGTGTCAAGGCGAAGGTGCCCGGAACGGAGATCCTTTACGTTGACGGCAAGGACATGACCTCCGTCCAGTCCACCGCGACCGCCAAGCTCCAGGCTTCCAAGGAGGCCGACGTCATCATCGGCCTCGGGGCTCCCATCACGCTGACGCTCCTCAAATCGGTCACTGACGCGGGCAGTTCGGCCAAGGTGGCAAGTTTCGACCTGAACGCGGATCTCTCCCGGAAGATTGTGGATGGTGCAGTTCTGTTCACCGTGGACCAGCAGCCGTGGCTGCAGGGATACGGCGCAGTCGACGCGCTGTGGCAGAACAAGCGCGGCGGCTTCAGTATCGGTGGCGGCCAGCCCGTCCTGACCGGCCCCGCGATCGTCGACAAGTCAAATGCGGCCGATGTCCTGAAGTTCGCCGAGCAGGGTATCCGCTAACAGCCCGCTGGCCGGGGCCGGTTCACGCCGGCCCCGGCAGCAAGGAGAATTATCATGACCGTCACTCAGACCAAGCCAAAGCCCGCGGCGCCCGATGAGCGCGTCGCCAAGCGCAGTCCGTTCCAAAAGCTCCTCGGACGTCCCGAGGTCGGTGCCCTGGTGGGTGCCATCGTCCTGTTCATCTTCTTCGCGTTGGTCTCCCCGACGTTTACCCAGCCCAACGCGCTGGCGACCATCCTCTACGGTTCCTCCACGATCGGGATCATGGCGGTCGGGGTGTCCTTGCTGATGATCGGCGGGGAGTTCGACCTCTCCACCGGTGTCGCCGTGATCTCCTCGGCGCTGACGGCGTCGCTGTTCAGCTGGTACTTCAGTACGAATGTGTGGGTGGGGGTTGGCCTGGCCCTGCTGGTCTCCCTGGGCATTGGCTTCATCAACGGCTGGATCCTGATGAAGACCAAACTGCCCTCCTTTATCGTCACCCTGGCCACGTTCCTGATGCTGACCGGCCTGAACCTGGGCCTGACCCGCCTGATCGGCGGCTCGGTCTCCTCACCCTCCATCTCCAACATGGACGGCTTCGCCTCGGCCCGGGCGGTGTTCGCATCCTCGGTGACCATCGGCGGGGTCGACGTCAAAAACACCGTGTTCATCTGGTTCGCCCTCGTCGCGGTGGCCACCTGGGTGCTGATGCGGACACGGGTCGGGAACTGGATCTTCGCCGTCGGCGGCGACGCGAACGCGGCCCGCGCCGTGGGGGTGCCGGTCAAGGCCACCAAGATCGGCCTGTTCATGGCCGTGGGCTTCTGCGGCTGGATCCTGGGTATGCACAACCTCTTCGCCTTCGACACCGTACAGTCCGGTGAAGGCGTGGGCAACGAGTTCCTCTACATCATCGCCGCGGTGATCGGTGGTTGCCTCCTCACCGGCGGCTACGGCTCGGCGATCGGCGGCGCGATCGGCGCGTTCATCTTCGGCATGGCCAACAAGGGCATCGTCTACGCGCAGTGGAATCCGGACTGGTTCAAGTTCTTCCTCGGCCTGATGCTGCTGCTGGCCACCATCGTCAATCTCATCGTCAAGCGCCGCGCAGAGCTCAAGTAAAGGGGCCGGAGAAATGAATGCCAAACAGATTGACCAGCAGACCCTGCTCCAGAACGAAACCGACCCGCTGACGCACACTCCGGTGCATCTGCTCTCGCTGGACAGGGTCGGCAAACGCTATGGCAACATCGTCGCCCTGACCGACGTCACGATGGCCGTGGACAATGGCCGCGTTACCTGCGTCCTGGGCGACAACGGCGCCGGCAAGTCAACACTGATCAAGATCATCGCCGGGCTGCACCAGCACGATGAGGGCGCCCTGAAGGTCATGGGGGAGGAACGGAAGTTCACCTCCCCTCGCGACGCCCTCGACGTCGGCATCGCCACCGTCTACCAGGACCTCGCCGTGGTGCCGCTGATGCCGATCTGGCGGAATTTCTTCCTCGGCTCGGAATTGACCTCCGGCTTTGGCCCGTTCAAAAGCATGGACGTCGAGAAAATGAAGGACATCACCAAGCACGAACTCGCCGAGATGGGCATCGACCTCCGCGACGTGGAGCAGCCCATCGGCCAGCTCTCCGGCGGTGAACGCCAGTGCGTCGCGATCGCACGGGCCGTGTACTTCGGCGCGAAGGTGCTGATCCTTGACGAGCCGACGGCGGCCCTCGGAGTGAAGCAGTCCGGCGTGGTGCTCCGTTACATCCTGCAGGCCCGCGACCGCGGACTGGGGGTCATTTTCATCACCCACAACCCGCACCACGCTTTCCCGGTTGGGGACCGGTTCCTCCTGCTCAAGCGCGGCAAGTCGATCGGCTACTACGAGAAGAAGGACATCACCCTCGACGAACTCACCGCCCAGATGGCCGGCGGCGCGGAGCTGGCCGAGCTCGCGCACGAACTGGAACAGCTTGGTGGGCACGGCGACGTCGTGAAGGAAGTCAAAGGCGAAGTAGCCGAGGTGGCCCAGACCACCGGCAAGGCCTACAGCTGAACTGCCGAGACCAATTGAAAGGACAGCCCCTTGGCCTACGTCACCCTGAATCCCGCCGGAGTCCCGGCCCTAGTACGGATCGGACTCATCGGCTCCGGCTGGATGGGGGCGTTCCACGCCGAAAGTATCGCCCGCCGCGTCCCTGGCGCCGTCCTCGCGGCCATCGCCGACCCGAACGTTGAATCCGCGGAAGCTTTGGCCCGCTCCCTGGGCACCGTCAAGGTGACGCCCAACGCCGAGGACATCCTGGCGGATCCGGAGATCGACGCCGTGATCATCGCGAGCCCGGCGCGCTTCCACTCCTCCCTCATCGCGCAGGCTGCCGCCGCCGGAAAACACGTCTTCTGCGAGAAACCCGCCGGCCAGGGGCTCGACGAACTGGACGCCGCACTCGCCGCGGTGGAAGCGGCGGGCGTGCACTTCCAGATCGGGTTCAACCGCCGGTATGCGGAGGATTTCCAGGCCGCCAAGAAAGACCTTGCCGCAGGTGTTGCCGGCACGCCGCAGCTCCTGCGTTCGCTGACGCGCGACCCCGGCAACGGAAATATCCCGAACGCGGCCAGGGTCCCGGCATGGACCATCTTCTTGGAAACCCTGATCCATGACTTCGACACGCTCAACTGGTTCAACGAAGGCGCCGAGCCCGTGGAGGTCTACGCGGTCGCGGACGCCCTGGTGGAGCCGGGCCTCCATGATCAGGGCTTCCTGGACACAGCAGTAGTCACCATCCGCTACAGCAACGGAGCCATAGCCGTGGCGGAAGCAAACTTCAGCGCACTGTACGGATACGACATCCGCGGGGAGGTTTTCGGCTCGAAGGGAATGGTCCAGGCCGGCCGTGCCACGGAGACCGCAGCCCGCCGCTACACCGCCGAGGGACTGTCCGCCGATACACCGCGGCTCAACGTCGAACTGTTCAGGCAGGCCTACACGGATGAACTCGCCGATTTCGCCGACGCGGTGCGCGCACGGCGTGACGGCGTGCCGCCGTCGTCGTCCGCCTTTACCCTCAGGCCGGGGGCCGCCGACGCCAGGCGTGCGCTGGCGATGGCGCTGGCCTGCATCGAGTCAGTCAAGCTGGGCGCCCCGGCGGCCGTGGCAGCATCAAAAGCCGATTATGCGGAGGATAAAGCATGAAGGACGTCATTCTTGGCCTGGTCGGAGTAGGGCGGATCGGCGTCATGCACGCCAACAACATCGCCGCGCTGAACGGGGTCCTCAACGCGGAGGGCATCAACGTCAGGCTCCGGCTCACCGACGTCGCGAAAGAGCATGCGCGGACCGTGGCGGCCGGGCTCGGCGCCGAGTTCCTTCCCTCGGTGGAGGCACTCCTGTCCTCCGGGCTGGACGGACTGGTCGTTGCCACCGGGACTGCCACCCACCCGGAACTGATCAAGGCAGGCGTGGACGCCGGCATCCCGGTGTTCTGCGAGAAACCGGTGGCCTTGAATGTGGCGGATGCCCTGCCGGTGCTGGACTACATCCGGGACCGGAAGGGCGTGGTGCAGATCGGGCACCAGCGCCGCTTCGACGCCGGCTACCTTGAAGCACGGCGCGCTTACCAGGCCGGCGAGCTGGGCTGGATCCACTCGCTACGGGCCGTCACGTGCGACATGGCACCCCCTCCGGTGGAGTTCCTTGCCAGCTCCGGCGGCCTCTTCCGGGACTGTTCCGTCCATGACTTCGACATCCTGCGCTGGCTGACCGGCCGGGAGATCGTCGAGGTGTACGCCAGGGGCTCCAATAACGGCGACCCGGCGATCGGCGAAGTGGGGGACGTGGACACCGCGCTCGCGCTGGTAACGTTCGACGACGGCACGGTCGGGACGGTCTCCGCCACCCGGTACAACGGGGCAGGCCACGACGTCCGGCTCGAAATCCAGGGTTCGCGCCGTTCGCTGATGGTGGGCCTGGATGACAAGACGGCGCTGGCATCGGCCGAAACCGGCGTCCACTTCCCCGCGGGCGAGCCGCACAAGACCTTCGCTGAACGCTTCGACCAGGCGTACCGCTCCGAGATGGCGGCTTTCGTGGAGCTGATCCTGGGCCGCCGGGAGAACCCGTGCACGGCAGAGGACGCCGTGGCTGCCTCCCGCGTTGCGGACGCCGCCCAGGAATCGCTGGCGACGGGCGTTCCGGTCCGCGTGGCACAGAAAGTGGCCCGCTAACCCCGGCGGACGCTGGCCCCGGCCCATAGCGCCCACTGGCAGACGAAGAAGCCCCTGACCGGTTGAACCGGTCAGGGGCCTCGTCTCGTCTTTAGGCGGTGAAGGGCAGCCGCGGGTCCACGTCCTTGCCCTCCCAGGTCTGGCGGATCCAGCCGTGGTGCGGGTCGTCGCTGATGAGCCACTCACGGACGGGGCCGGGGCCGGCCATCACGTTCAGGTAGTACAGGTCGTACCCCGGGGCGGCCATCGCGGGCCCGTGCCAGCCGTACGGAACCAGGACGACGTCGCCGGTGCGGACCTCAGCCGACACATCGATTGGCCGGTCGTCGGAGGCATAGACGCGCTGGTAGCCGATAGCGTCGCCTTGCACGCCTGAGCCGGGGGCGGGACCGTCCGGCGCTACGCGGGTCTCGAAGTAGTAGATTTCCTCGAGGTTGGTTTCGCCGTCTTTTTCCTCGTCATGCTTGTGCGGGGGATACGAGGACCAGTTACCGGCCGGGGTGATGACTTCGCAGACGATGAAGCGGTCGGCCTCCAGCGCGGCCGGGGTGCCGAAGTTGTGGACCTGCCGTGAGCAGTTGCCGGCACCCCGCAGTTCCACGGGAGTCTCGGAGGCGGTCACGAGCCGGGTCGGGTATGACGTCTTCGCGGGAGCCGTTGCGACCGCCACCCTGCCGCCGTCGGCAGAACTGATGGTGACAGCCTTCTCCGTGCCTGTGTACAGCACATCGCTGGGGCCGTGAAAAACACTGGCCCTGCCAGCCAGCCGGTAGTCCTCGCCGTCCACCGTGGCGGTGAAGGAACCGCTGAGCGGAACCACGATCCGTTCCTCGCCGGCAGCAGGCAGTTCGACGGCGGCGCCCGCCGGCAGCGTCGCCACTTTGAGTCCGGTGTGGGCCCAGCCGTTCACGTCAAGCGCGGAATCGGACGTTCCCAGCGAGATGTCCCAGCTGCCGTCGGCGGCGGAACCCAGGGGATATACCCAGTTGGCCATAGGGTTGCTCTTTCGTTAGTGGGGAGGGGAGTCCAGCCCGGCCGGACGGGCAGGAGGCAGCGGCTAGCGCTCGGGCAGGAGGCTGGTGCCTAGCGCTGGACGAGGGTCATTTCAAAGCTGTAGGAGTCGCCGCGGTAGACGTGGTGGCCGGTCTCCACCATGCGTCCCGTGTCATCCACTGCGGTGCGCTCCATGGTCACCAGTGCAAGTCCTGGCTGCGTATCCAGCAGCGGCGCCTGGTAGTCATTGGCCACCATGGCCCCGATGCGCTGCGAGGCCAGCCGGAAGTTCACGCCGCCATTGCGCAGGATCGCGTACAGGCCCTGGGCTTCCAGCTGGGCTTCGTCGATGGGGGTGATGTCGTCGCGGACCCAGTTTTCCATCAGGGCCAGCGGTTTGCCGCCCACCTTGCGCAACCTGGTGAAGTGGTAGACCTTGGCGCCGGCGGGAAGCTGGAGGGCTTCGCGCGTGGGGGCATCGGCTTCGATATGGGAGAAGCTCAGCACCTCGGTGGTGGGCTTGCTTCCGTTATTGGTCAGGTCGTCGTAGAGGCTCGAAAGCTCCAGCGGCCTCCGGACCTGGCTGGACACAACCTGTGTCCCCACGCCGCGCTTGCGCACCAGGAGCCCGGAACGCACCAGTTCGTCCATGGCCTTGCGCATGGTGGGCCGGGACAGGTTGAGCTGGGCAGCAAGGTCGATCTCGTTTTCCAGCCGGCTGCCCGGGGGAAGCAGCCCGGTGTGGATGGCGGACTCGATGCCCTGGACCACCTGGTGGTAAAGGGGCACCGGAGAAGAGCGGTCGATACTGAGATTAAGTTGATTCGCCACTGAGCGCTCCCTTGTGCTCCGCGACCTCCGAGGGTACCGGAGGGCCCGCGTATGTCAGCGTATGTTCTCTTGATAGGACATACTGCCTTTTTGACGATAATAGCAGGCTGTTTTACGGTGGCCAAGGAGCGGCAACGGGGTGCCGTCCGGGTTGGGGCTAGTCGCCAGGCGCCGCTGCCCGGCCGGGCAGCGGCCGGTTGCGGCACACGTCCACGAACGCCCGGAAGGGCGCGACGCGGTCCTCGGCCGGGAGCTCGAGGACTTCTGGATGCCATTGAACGGATGCCACCCAGCGAGCGGGATCCTCCAGCGCCTCCACGGTGCCGTCGCCGGCGACGGCCGTTACGATCAGCCCGTCCGCTACGCGGGCCACCGCCTGGTGGTGTCCCGAGGCGATCTTCACCGTCAGGCCGTCAGCCCCGCCGTCCCTGCTGTAGAGCCGCCCCACCTTGGAGCCGGGGAGAATGTCGACGTCGTGCCAGGCCCAGGGTCCGGGCGCCGTTCCCTCGGCGCCGTCCGCCGCCGCCCCGCCTGCTGCGGGCTCGTGGTGCGTCAGGGGACCGGCCGCCATGTCCTGCACCAGTGTTCCACCGTAGAGGACATTGAGGACCTGGTGTCCGCGGCAGATCCCCAGCAGCGGCAGCCCTTCGTCAAGGCTCCCGCGTGCAACCGCGAGGTCCAGTTCATCCTGTGCGGGGTTCACGTCATAGCACTCCGCCGTCTGCTCTTCTCCGTAGTGCCGCGGATCGAGGTCTCCGCCACCGGGGAGTACGACGCCGTCAAGCCCCTTGAGCGTTTCGGCCAGCCGGCCGCCGTCGGAATGTGTCGTCAGCAGCACCGGCTCCCCGCCGCCGTCGCGGACCAGCTCCACGATGTACTCAAACAGTTCATTGGCTTCCCCGACCCGCGGGTCGGGGTCCCGGGAGCTGCTGAGCCGGACCGGGATTCCGATCCGCGGCCGGGCGGGCGGGTTAAGGGGAGGAATACGCATGACTCATTCTGCAACAGGCCGAAACGGTTAGGCTTGCCGGATGAACAACAGATACCTTGTGTCCCGCCAGCGCTTCATCCAGGCCGGGCCCGAGGCCATTTTCGAGGTCCTGGCTACGCCTGCCCTGCACAGCGTGATCGATGGGTCTGAAACCGTGAAAGCGGCGCAGCCGCACGGTCCGGAAAGGTTGTCAGCCGGCGCCAGGTTCGGCATGGAAATGAACATGATGGTGGACTACAAGATCCTCAACACGGTCTGCGAGTTCGAAGAGGGCCGGCGCATCGCCTGGCGGCATTTCTTTGGCCACGTGTGGCGCTATGTGCTGGAACCCTCCACCGACGCCCGCGGAGTCCCGGGCACGCTGGTTACCGAGCAATGGGATGCCCGGCAGGTCCGGGGGAAGTTCTTCCTTCGGTTGGCCGGCTACCTGCGCCGCCACCCCGCCAACCTGGACGCCACACTGGCAAAGCTGGACCAGTATGTTGCCGCTTCGGGCCATGATGCTGATCCGGAACGCGTTCAACAGTAATGTTGAAGGCACCCGCAGCGGCGGGCACGACTGAAGGCAGGAGCCAGGATGGGTCGCAGGACACTCGTTGACGATCTTGTCGACGGCCTGCTCGACGACATCCTCGACGGCAAGCTGAAGCCGCACGATGCCATACCCCCCGAAGCGGACATCGCGAAGGCCTACGATGTCAGCAGGCTCACCGTACGCGAGGCGCTTAAGGCCCTGCGGGCGCAGAACATCCTCTACGTCAAGGCCGGCCGGGGAACGTTCGTCAATCCCTCGGACAACTGGACCGGGCTGGACGCGATCTTCAAAGCCGCGTCGCACGGAAACGGCGCTGACCAAGTCTCCGTGGGGCTGATCGAGATGCGGCGCATGGTGGAAACGGGTGCGGCCTCCCTGGCCGCCAAGCGGCACACCCCTGAGCACGCCGAACAGATGCGGGAGTGCATCACGGCAATGAAGCGTTTCCACGAGTCCGGCGATTTGGACCGCTTTGTCGAAGCGGACATCGCATTCCATGACGCAGTGCTGGAGGCCTCGGGCAATCCGTTTGTCCGGGCCCTGTTCGCGCAGCTGGGCCAGCTGCTCTACATGACCAGGCGGGAGACCTCGGCGGTACCCGAAATCCAGGTTCATGCCATCGAGTACCACCAGAAGGTCATGGACAGCATCCTCAGTGGCGACGCCGAGCTGTCACGGCGGACAATGGACGAACACATGGACCAGACGTACCGCGACTACGAACGCTACGTCCACCGTTCCGAGTCCTGACACGGCCCACCCCTAAGGGGGGCATCCCTCAGCTGGGCAGACCCCGCACCACTCCAGGTTCATCCGCCGTGGCTTGACGTAACCCAGATCACGCTTCTATGATCTTTCTCATGTTCTTCCGTCAGATGTCAGACATCAGACTTACCTAGTCGCACGACGGAAACCCCCACATCTCCATCGGACCGCGCCACTGTCGAAGTGCCGCCTCCGTCAGACAGAAGGTCGATGATGACTTCACTTTCCATGCGGCCCGCAGGGCTCGGCGAGCTCGGTGAGCGCACGCTTCGCAAGGTCCGCCGCCGCGTTATGCCGCTGATCGTCCTGCTTTACTTCGTTGCCTACCTTGACCGCAACAACGTTGGCTTCGCAAAACTCACCATGAGCGAGGACATTGGGCTCAGCGCTGCTGCCTACGGCCTTGGTGCAGGCATCTTCTTCCTGGGCTACGCCCTGCTGGAAGTGCCTAGCAACGCCGGAATGTACCGCTTCGGCGCACGCAAGTGGCTTGCCCGGATCCTTATCACCTGGGGCATCTTCGCCACGGCTATGTGCCTGGTCAACGGAGAAAGCACCTACTACATCATCCGGTTCCTGCTGGGTGCGGCCGAGGCCGGGTTCTTCCCCGCCATCCTGTTCTACCTGACCCTGTGGTTCCCGGCCGCGCAACGCGTCACCGTGCTGGGCATCTTCATCCTGGCCCAGCCCGTTTCCAACGCACTCGGCGCTCCGGTGTCCGGACTGCTGCTCCAGATGGACGGAATTCTCGGCCTGCAAGGCTGGCAGTGGCTCTACATCATCGAAGGCATCCCCGCGATCCTGCTGGGCCTGCTGACCCCTATCCTCATGACCGACCGGCCGCGGGACGCCAAGTGGCTCAACACGGACGAGCGCGAATGGCTTGCCACCACCATGGAAGCCGAACTGGCTGCCAAGTCCAAGGGTGGACAACACAACTTCCTGGCCGGCCTGAAGGACAAGCGCACGCTGGTCTACTCCGCCCTGTACTTCGGCCTGGTCTGCGGCATTTACGGCCTTGGCCTCTGGATGCCCACCATTGTTGCCGCCCTCGGCAAGTTCTCCACGGCAGAAGTGGGATTCATCGTCTTCATTCCCTACGCAGTCGCCGCGGTCTTTGTGTACTTCTGGAGCAAGCGGGCGGACCGGACAGGAAAGCGCGCCTGGCACACCGCCGTCAGCATGGTTCTCGCCGGTATGGGCCTCCTTGCGGCGGGGTACCTGCTCCCGGTCAACCCCGTCCTGGCCCTGATTGCCCTCACGGTCTCCGCCATGGGGATCTACGGAGCCATCGCCCCGTTCCTGTCCATGCCGTCCGCGGCGCTCACCGGTGCAGCCGCCGCGTCCGGGCTGGCCCTGGTCAACTCCCTGGGAAACCTTGGCGGGTTCGTGGCACCGTACGCCGTCGGCATGCTCAAAGACGCCACAGGCAACAATCAGAGCGGCCTGCTCTTCCTGTCCTTCTGCCTGTGCGTCACGGCGGTGGCCACCTACCTCTACGCCCGGAAGCGGCCGGAAGGTGATGCCGCCCTGGATCCCGCAGTTGCCGCCGCAGCAGCGGTGAACGCAGACCCGGCCAAAGCCCGCTCCTGACCGATCGAACACCAACGAATCCCGACGAAAGACACACCATGACAACCACCTCATTTCCCGCCGAACGCACCGTTGTCCTGACAGGGGCAGCTTCCACCCGCGGCATCGGCCGCGCAGCTGCGGACCGGATGGCCAGCGAAGGCTGGTCAATCGCCATCCTGGACATCAATGCCGAGGACGCCAAGGCCGCGGCTGCCGAGATCGGCTCCAACCGCGCCGTGAAGGCCATCGGAGTGGGCGCCGACGTTTCCGACGCCGCCTCGGTGGACCGTGCGATCCGCGAAATCGAAGAATCGCTGCCGCCCATCGTCGCACTCGCAAACCTGGCAGGCATCAGCTCGCCGACCACCTTCATGGAAACCACCGTGGAGGAATGGGACAAGGTTTTCGCCATCAACATGCGCGGCACCTTCATCGTGTCCCAGCGAGTCCTCAAGGGAATGATCGAGCGCAAGCTTGGCCGCATTGTGAGCATTTCCTCTATTTCCGCCCAGCGCGGCGGCGGCACTTACTCGAAGGTGGCCTACAGCGCTTCAAAGGCCGGAATCATCGGCTTCACCCGTGCCCTTGCCCGGGAAGTTGGCGAGTTCGGCGTCACCGTCAATGCGATCGCACCGGGCCCCATCGACACCGATATCATGGGCGGCACCCTGACCGACGAGCGCAAGGCCCAGATGTCAGAGGGCATCATGATGGGACGGGTGGGAACCCGTGAGGAAGTGGCCGCCCTGATCTCTTTCCTGCTCGGTCAGGATGCCGGTTATATCACCGCCGCCACGTATGACATCAACGGGGGACTGCAGGTCAGCTGACCACTAGGCTGGCTCCATGAACGCCGCCCGCAGCCTGAGGCCCAGCCCCAGAACCCTTGAGGTTGAAAGCCTGGACAACTTCGACCGGCTGGTGGACGCGGGGGTCCGCAGCATGCGGGGCTGGCATGCCCAGTCCTTGGACCTCCGCGGCCGCACCGCTCCGCTGGAAGCCATGGACGCGCAGGGTGCCATCTTCCTGGGCTGCACTTTCGAGGAGGGTGTAGAGGATTCGCTCCGGAGCCGGGGTGCGCTCATCTTTCCCAAGCTGGAAACCGTGCCTTTCAATCCCTACCGCGGGCAGCTCTACTCGCCGCAGGAGCTCTACTTCGGTCCGCCGGGCGGCCGATACGAATCAACGCTGGACGCCCGGATCTACCAGTGGAGCATCCGGCCCGGCCAGCGGCACCGGCTGGACGCCACGCTCGCGGCTGCACTGCATGACCACTCGATCGGTGACGCCCTTGATGAGCTGACACGCTCCGAAGTGTGCCGGGGCCGTCCGATGGTGGGTGTGATGGGCGGCCATACGGCGGGGCGGGGAACGCCGGCCTTCGAGGAGGCCGCCCTCGCCGGGCGGCTTCTTGCCAGGAGCGGACGGGTGGTGGCCACCGGCGGGGGACCGGGCGCCATGGAGGCCGCCAACATGGGCGCGTATCTGAGCGAACTGCCGGAAGCGGACTTCCACGCAGCGTTGGCGCAGCTGGAGGCCGTGCCGGGGTTCCGGCCCTCGGTGTCCGCGTGGGCGCGGACGGCTGCTGCCGTCGTCGAACGCTATCCGGACGGCAGTCCGTCGCTGGGGGTTCCCACGTGGTTCTACGGGCATGAGCCGCCCAACTATTTCGCCACCCACATCGCAAAGTATTTCGCCAACGCCATCCGGGAGGCGATCCTGCTGGAGCTGTGCGACGGCGGTGTGATCTTCCTACCCGGGTCCGCCGGCACCCTGCAGGAAATTTTCCAGGACGCCTGCGAGAACTACTACGGTGCCTCGGAAACCGTCACGCCCATGGTCCTTGTGGGCCGCGAACACTGGCAGCGCCGCTATCCTGCCTGGCCTTTGCTGCAGAGCCTTGCCTCGGGAAACGCCATGGCGGACAGGATCTTCCTGGTGGACACGGTGGAGGAAGCCCTCGGCATCGTGGCGGGTTAGCAGCAGCGGGCTAAAGGTCCTTGCGGCAGGTGGTCTTGCCCAGCTGGTAGAGGCCGTTGAGGTCGCCGGCGGCAAGGCCCTCCGGAGTACCGATCTCCGGATACATGAGCTGCCGCGGGTCATCGACATGCTCCAGCCCCATCACATGGGACAGCTCGTGCAGGATCACGGCTGTGGCGTAGGCAGAGCCTTGCGGTCGCTCGAGTTCGCCAGTGATCTGCGGGGCGTCGAGGTCCAGGCTGCCGGTCACGAAGGTCTTCGGGCCGCCGTCGAAGCTGTAGTGGGTGCTGCCTCCGGTGCCGATCACTTGCCCCTTCAGTTTCGGTGCGGCCTCCGGGGTGGTCCACGCGATGAGGAGCGGCGCCCAGCGCTCGCCATACGTTTCGGGCTGGTAGGGGTCGCGTTCCTCGGCGGGTGCTTCGGTGGAGGGTCCGTCGTAGATGAACCGGATACCCGTGGCGCGCGAAATCGTGCCAATGGCGTTTTCCACCAGATCTTCCGCACCCGCGGGCGCCAGCCCGGCATTGACGACGTAGTGCAGCGGACGGCAGGGTGAATAGCCCACGGGCGTCCCGTCGTCGTTCGTGGCCAGGAACTTGTAGGAATCACTGCGTGAGGGCGGTTCCTCCGCCGTTCCCAAGGGGGAGTCCGCTTCCTCGAGCCCCGGGGGAGGCGCGTCCGCGTTGACACTCTCCGCGACGACCCCCGGCTGCTGCTCCGCGGCCTGTCCGTCGGGGACATTGCTGTTGCGGAACTGGAAGAGCCCCACAACACGGGGATCTCCGTAAAACAGCCCGGCCGCCGTGAAAGCTGCCGCGGCGATCAAGGCGGTGAGTGCCGCTGTGCGCAGGATCCGGGCCGGCGTGCCCAGCCGGCCCGCATGCCTCGGCCGGCGTTGCCGCGGTTGCGGACCCTCCACTAGGCCACCACCGCGCCGAACGCCATTCCGAGGAGGTAGGTGACGGCGGCCGCGCCCATGCCGATGGCCAGCTGCCGGAAACCGCGGCTGGTCGGAGAGGTGCCGGACAGCAGGCCGACGACGCCGCCGGTCAGCAGGAGGGCCATCCCCACCAGAACGGCGGAAACGGCAAGCGCCGCCACGCCCGTCATGCCAAGGACGAACGGGATGATCGGAATGATGGCGCCGGAGGCGAAGAAACAGAAGCTCGATGCCGCTGCACTCCACGCCGTGCCCACGGCTTCGTGCTGGTCCTCGGCGTCGGGGAGTTCAGGCTGGAGCGACAGGCTGGGGTCGCAGTCGCAATCCAGCATGCCCGTCCGTTCCGCCACGCGGTGTTCGGCGGCTTCCCGGGACATGCCGCGGGCCAGGTACACCAGCAGCAGCTCGTTGTGCTCGAGGTCCAGCCGCGGGGCAGCGGACAGGGTGATCTGGGTGGGCCGCGTTGCGGCCAGGAGCTCCCGCTGTGAGCGGACGGAGATAAATTCGCCGGCGCCCATGGACAATGCGCCCGCAAGGAGTCCGGCCACACCGCTCAGGAGAACCACCTGGCTGCCGACGCCGGACGCAGCCATACCCATGACCAGGGAAAGATTGCTGACCAGGCCGTCATTCGCGCCGAACACGGCAGCCCTGAAGGAACCCGCCAGGCGGTTGCGGCCGCGGGTGGCGAGCCCGCGGACTACTTCCTCGTGGATCTGTTCGTCGGCGACCATGGCGGGCGTGGCCGACGGGTCCGAAGCATAGGGGGAGCGGCCCTCGGCGCGTTGCGCCAGGGCCAGGACGAACACGGAACCGAAATGCCGGGCGAGGAATCCCAGTAGCTGGCTGCGGAGGGACGCTTGCCGTGGCTTCCCTGCGTGATCCCCGAGGAGCTGGAGCCAGTGGGCTTCGTGTCGACCCTCTGCCTCGGCCAGGGCCAGAAGGATGTCCCGCTCCTCGCCGCTGCGGTTCTGGGCCAGCTCGCGGTAAACGCGGGCCTCGGCCCGTTCGTCGGCGAGGTATTGGCGCCACCGCTTAATGTCGGCCGGGGTTGCGCTGCCTTCGGGTGTTTCGGGTGCGCCTGCTGCCGTACGGTCGGCGGGAAGGGCACGATCATGGTCAGATTTAGCGTGCTGAGACACGGACACTCCTGGGCTAGATGGGGCATGGTTTCGGCCCCATTGCAGATCCAGCGTACCGCGGATTTACGCGGATTTTCGGCCGGCATTCCTCACCCGGAAGTTTAGGCAGCCCTCAAATGCGGCCTCCAACCGATGGCTTCGGCGGAGGTGTTTTGACGGGCTATTGACCGGGCCGCATGCCGGTGCTGTGATGATTGCCAGGGCAGGTGCTTCCGTAGCCCCACCCCTGGCCGCATAACCAGAGACGGAGGTTTGCACCATGGACACGAACGGATCACACCCCATCCAGCCGGAACGGGACACCCTCGAATCGGATCCCGCCTACGATTTTGCCGATGACGCTCCCATCGACGACGCAGCAGAGACGGAGGAAGAGGAACTGCTCGAAGAGGCCGGCCGTCTTGTTCCGCTGGGCGAGGACGATTTCCTTGGCGATGAGAAACCCGTGGTGCCCCTGGGCGGGGAAGAATTCCTAGAGCCTGAGGAAAACGAGTGAGGGCTCCCATCCCTATACAACCGATCCATAAAATGAACGACGCCGGTGCCTCCCCGCGGAGGGGAGGCACCGGCGTCGTGCATTGTTTTGCCGGGATCAGTTGACTGGCGTTAATTGACCGGTGTTAGTTGACCAGAGCCGGAGCCGGCTCTTCTTCGTCGACGTTGCCGGCGACGCGCTCCTGCCAGTTCCGCATGACCCGGGGGTCGGTGGGCTTGGTTGCCACGGACACCACCACGTAGACGATGCCTGACGCCAGCAGGCCGTAATAGATCGGCTCATTGGCGTAGATGCCGTCCAGCGGCGCCGCGGCATTGATCTCCAGGTAGATCATGGTGCCGAGTGTTACCACCGTGCCTACCGCCATGGATGCCGCCGCGGCCACGCCCGTGCCCCGTTTCCAGACGAGTCCGCCAAGGATCGCGACCAGGAGTCCGCCCACCAGGATGTCGTAGGCGATGGTCAGGGCTGCCACGACGTCCTTGGTGATGATGGCGATGAGGATGGCCACGATGCCAAGGCCAAGGACCCACATGCGGTTCGCCTTGACGTCGTGCTCGGGGTTGTCGGTGTCATCGGTGTTGATGTCCTTGCCGAACCAGCTGGCAACGAACGGAAGGACGTCGGCACGGGCCACGGTTGCCGCCGCGATCAGGGCGCCGGAGGCGGTGGACATCATGGCCGCTACGGCTGCTGCGAGCACCAGTCCGCCGATGCCGACGGGCAGCAGGTTCTGGGCCACCTCGGCATAGACAACGTCCTTGCCGAGGTTTGCGACGTCGATCTCCGGGAGGGCCACTCGCGCACCCAGGCCGATCAGGGCGCCGGCCGCACCGTAAAGGATGCAGTAGATGCCGGCCGTTGCGCCGCCCCAGCGTGCCACGGTGGGCGTCTTGGCGGTGAAGACGCGCTGCCAGATGTCCTGGCCGATCAGGAGGCCGAGGGTGTAGACCACGAAGTACGTGATGATGGTCTGGATCCCGATGCCGTCGATCTGGAAGAAGCTGTCCTCGACGCGGCTGCGGATGCCGTCCAGGCCTCCGGCTGCATTAAGCGTGAAGGGGAGCATCAGGAGGAAGATCCCCACCGTCTTGATGACGAACTGGACCTGGTCCGCAAGGGTGATGGACCACATGCCGCCAATGGTGGAGTACACCAGGACGATCGCCCCGCCAACGGCGATGGCGAGGGCGCGGTCCCAGCCGAACAGCACCACAAAGATGGTGGCGTAGGCCCCGGTGGAGGTGGCGCAGAGCATCAGCGTGTAGGCCAGCATCACGATTCCTGAGGTCTGGGTGGCGCGGCTGCCGTATCGGAGCGTCAGCATTTGGGACACCGTGTAGATCTTCAGCTTCTGGATGGTGCCGGCGAAGAGCAGGCTCAGCAGGAGCACTCCGGACCCGATGGCCACCACGAGCCACATGCCGGAGATGCCGAACTTGTAGCCGAGGCCCACACCGCCCACCGTTGAGGCGCCGCCGAGGACAACGGCCGCCATGGTCCCGGTATAGAGGAAGGGGCCAAGCCTGCGGCCGGCCACCAGGAAGTCGCTGTTGTTCTTGGTGCGGGATTTGCCCCACCAGCCGAAGGCCAGCATGGCGATCAGGTACACCACCACGATGGCGATGTTGACGAAGTTTGCGTCCATGTTGATGGCTCCTTGGAGCGTAGTGGCAGCAGGGCAGGAATCCGCGGGCGGCGCCTTGGCCATGCCGGAATCCGCCTGCTGGAGAGACGGGGATACAGGGGAGATCCCTGTGGGTAATGCCGTGGTTTCGATGTGATTGCCTAATAGACAACTCTTGTTGCCCAAAGGGTATGTTGTGATCCGCGTAACAGTCAAGGCGGATTGACACCGTGTCCCGTTCCGGCGTCACACGGTAGGTATCCCGCTAGTATGGCTCCAGCGATGGGGCCGTGCGGCCGGCTGCGAAAGGTTCGTAAATGAAGGCTCTACCAGTTGAACCGAGCAACATTCCAGTTGCCATCGGTTCGCGCATCCGCGCTGCCCGCCAGTCACAGCGGCTCACTATCGAGCAGGTCGCAGACGCCACGGGCCTCACCAAGGGATTCCTCAGCCGGGTGGAACGCGACCTGACCTCGCCGTCGGTGGCTTCCCTCGTGACCCTCTGCCAGGTGCTCTCGATCTCCATCGGCGACCTTTTTGCGGCACCGGAAACGCACCTCACCAAGAAAGACGAGGGGCCCCGGATTTCGCTGGGCGGCGAAGGCATCATCGAGCGCCTCCTCACCGCCCGCTCCGAACGGCGCGTCCAGATCATCCAGGCCGTGATCGAACCGCGCGGCCGCGGGGAATCCGAACTCTACGCAGTTGACTGCGATGTCGACGTCCTGCACGTGATCAGGGGCCGCATCCGGCTGATCCTGACCAACGAGGAATACGAGCTCAGCACCGGCGACACTGTGACGTTCCCCGGCCGGGAGCCCCACACCTGGGTCAACCCCACGGACGACGCCGTCGAGGTCCTCTGGGTGCTGGTCCCCGCCGCCAGCCGCTAAACGCGGCGGGGCTGTTCCGGCGCGGCCGGCTAGCCGACGTGGACCCAGGGCCGGCGCGTGACGTCCGGCTCGGCCTCGCGCAGCACTTCCCGGGTCACAGGGGCGATCTCACCCTCGCCAAACAACAGGAACCGGGTCAGGTTGGTCAGCGGGTTGCCCTCGGTCCAGCGGAAGTAGATATGCGGCATCAGGCCCGTGACGTCACGGAGGTGGAGCAGGACGGCCGCCAGGGTGTTGGGCACGTTGTTGCTATGGATCTCAAGGATGCGGAAGCCGTGCCGGATTTTCCCGGTGACCATGAGCTCCTGTTCGAAGTCTGAACTGTCGTCCACCAGGATCTCGATGAAAATGGCATCGCTGTCCACGGGCAGGTGGTTGGCCAGCTGGGCATGTTCCAGCTTGGCCCGGTACCTCGCTGCGCTGAGGTGTTTGGGTTCGTGCGCAATCAGCCGGATGGGCCCCTCTTCGTTGGCTGCCATGAACTCCAGGGCCCGTTCGTCAAGCCGGATGTGGGTGGCGCGAAGTTCGAACGACCGCCGGACGCGGGATGCGAAGCTGACCACCACAATGCCGAGGATGAACAACGCCGCGATCTTCAGGCCGTCGGGGCGCTCCACTACGTTCGCCACCGTTGTGTAGAGGAAGACGACGGCGATCGCACCGAAGGCGAACGTCCGGCCGCGTTGGTGTCGGCGCCGGGCGGACAAGGTGACGGCGATGGATGCGGAGGTCATCAGCACCAGCACGCCGGTGGCGTATGCGCCGCCCTGTGCTTCGACGTTGGCCTCGAACACCACCGTGATGAGGAAGGCGACGGCGGTGAACACGAGTACCAGCGGCCGCACGGCGCGGGTCCAGGCCGGCGCCATGCCAAAGCGTGGAAGGTAGCGCGGCACCAGGTTGAGGAGCCCCGCCATCGCGGACGCCCCGGCGAACCAGAGGATGGCGATGGTGCTGATGTCGTACACGGTCCCGAAACCGTCGCCCATGTACTGGTGGGCCAGGAAGGCCAGGGCGCGGCCGTTGGCCTTGCCCCCCGGTTGAAACTCAGCGGCCGGGATCAGGAACGTGGTGATGAAGCTGGACGCAATGAGGAACCCGCTCATGATCAGGGCGGCAGTGGTCAGGAGCTTGTGCGCGCCGCGGATCCGGCCGTCGGGCTTTGCTTCAGTGTCGTCCGGGCTGCCCTGGATCTGGGGCATGACGGCAACTCCCGTTTCGAAGCCGGACAGGCCAAGGGCGAGTTTGGGGAAGACCAGCAGCGCGATGCCGATCATCACCAGCGGGTTGCCGTGCTGCTGGTTGAGGGCGGCCCACCAGTCGGTGACAACGTGGGCTTCGCTGAATACATGCGCGATGCCCACCAGCACCACTACCGCGTTAAGCAGCAGGAATACTGCCACCAGGATGACGGCCACGTTGATGGCTTCCTTGAAACCGCGGAGGAATACTATGCCCAGGCCGGCAATCAGTGCCAGCGTGATGGCCACTTCCTGGCCGTGCAGGAAGTCCGGGGCGAACGGGTTTTCGATGGCGTGGGCGCTGGCATCCGCTGCCGAGAGGGTGATGGTGATCATGAAGTCCGTGGCGGCGAATCCCAGGAGCGCCAGGACGAACAGCTTGCCGCCCCATCGTGGCAGGAGCCGTTCCAGCATGGCGATGGAGCCTTCGCCGCGGGGACTCTCCGAGGCCACCCGGCGATACACCGGAAGCGCGCCGAGGAGCGTCACCGCCACCAGGACCACGGTGGCAAGCGGGGAGACCATTCCAGCGGCGAGTGCGGCAATGGCCGGCTGGTAGCCAAGAGTGGAGAAGTAGTCGACGCCGGTGAGGCACATGACTTTCCACCAGGGCTGGGGGGTGTGGTTCGCCTGCGGCTGGCCGTGCGGCCCCTGGCGTTTGCCGGATCCTTCGGGCATGCCCTCCAGCAGCCAGCTCCGCAGTCGGTGGGGCTTGCGGGTGAACCTGTCCGAGGGGTCGGCCGGCGGCCTGGTGAGCGTGGTCACGGTATCCTTTCACGCAGCGCACCTTCGGCCGTCGGCGGTCAGGGGTGCTGCTCCTGATTGGAGCGTAGGCCCGGGAAAGCGCGGGGGATGCCGGCTTTAACGAAACCTTTACGGCCCCTGTGACGGCAGTCACGCCATGGTGAGATGTACGTCACGTATCGGAAACCTGCCGGAAACGCAGGATTCATGCCCGGAGCTGCTGTTTAACCTCCCCGAAAAACATCTTGGCAATGGCGGAAACACCGCCGTTGTAGCGTCGGATTCGGGGAACGATCCGCTTGTCCCAGTGTTTTGAATGGTCTCGCCTTAGTCGGCGCCCAGGAGCGCCACTTCTTCTTGAGGAAGGCTCCCAAAATGAACATCTCTCTACTCAATGTGGGAATGGCAGTGGATCCCACGGCACTCGATCCAGGCGCCACGGCATGGATGCTGGCTGCTTCCGCCCTGGTTCTGCTGATGACGCCCGGCCTGGCCTTCTTCTACGGGGGCCTGGTACGGATGAAATCCGTCCTGAACATCATGATGATGAGCTTCGGCGCCATGGGCGTTGTTGCCGTCGTCTGGGCGCTGTGGGGCTACGGGCTGGCATTCGGGCCCGACACCATGGCCGGGCTCGTCGGGGATCCATTCACCAACCCCGGGCTGAGCGGACTGGCCGGCAGCATCGGCGGCAAGGCACCCGGACTCCCGGACATGGTCTTCATCGGGTTCCAAGCTACGTTCGCCATCATCACTGTCGCGCTGATCAGTGGCGCCGTGGCCGAGCGGGTCAGGTTCGGACCGTGGCTGCTTTTCGCCGCCTTATGGGTGACCCTCGTCTACGCTCCGATCGCGCACTGGGTGTGGGGCGGCGGGCTCTTCGGCGCCACGGGCATCGTGGGCAGCAAAATCTCGGCGCTCGACTTCGCCGGCGGAACCGTCGTGCACATGAACGCGGGCATCGCGGGGCTGATGCTCGCCGTCGTGCTCGGGAAGCGCCTTGGATTCATGAAGGACCCCAACATCCGCCCGCACAACCTGCCGTTCGTGATGCTCGGAGCCGGGCTTCTGTGGTTCGGCTGGTTCGGCTTCAACGCAGGCTCTGAACTAGCCGCCGATGCCATCGCCGGGCTGGCCTGGACCAACACCCTGCTGGCCACCAGCGCGGCGCTGCTGGGCTGGCTGCTTGTCGAGCGGCTCCGGGACGGCCACGCCACTTCCCTCGGTGCCGCATCAGGGGCTGTGGCGGGCTTGGTCGCAGTCACCCCGGCCTGCGGCTTCGTCGATCCTGTCGGCGCCATCCTGATCGGGGCCGTGGCGGGCGCAGTCTGCGCGCTCGCGGTGGGCCTCAAGTTCCGGATCGGCCTCGACGACTCCCTTGACGTGGTGGCAGTGCACTTCGTTGGCGGGCTGTGGGGCACGCTCTCGCTGGGATTCTTCGCCGTGCCGTCCGCGAAGACCGAGGGCGGGCTTTTCTACGGCGGGGGCCTGACGCAGTTCTGGCCGCAGGTCCTCACGGCGCTGATCGTCACAGCCTGGAGCGCCATCATGACCACGCTGATCGGATACGCCATCCACAAGACGATGGGCATGCGGGTGTCCGAAGCCAACGAACGCTCCGGCATCGACGTCACCGAGCATGCCGAAACTGCCTACGAGCTGCTCATGGTGGGCGGGACCTTCCACCCCGGCGAACAGCACGGCAAGTCCGTTGCGGCCGACGCGGCCGATCCTGGCGCGGAAACTGTCGCGGCCGGCACGGAGCAGAGCCAGCATGAGCGGGGCAGGGTGCGGACATGAAACTCGTCACGGCCATCGTCCGGCCGGAAAAGATTGAGACGGTCCGGGCCGCCCTTGAGGGGTTCGGGGTCAACGGCATGACGGTGAGCCCGGCAAGCGGCTATGGCCAGCAGCGAGGCCATGTGGAGGTCTACCGGGGAACCGAATACAACTCGGACCTCCTGCCGAAGGTCCGGGTGGAGGTGCTGGTGACGGAGGAGGCCATGGACGGCGTGATGGCGGCCATCGAAGCCGGGGCCAGCACCGGCCGTTTCGGTGACGGAAAGATCTGGACCGTTTCCGTTTCCGACGCCGTCCGGGTGCGGACGGGGGAGCGAGGCCCCTCGGCCATCGACTAAGCGGCGCGGGGTCAGCAGCAGCGGCTCGGCAGCGGGTAGGTTTGGTAAACACTTGATGCACATCGGGAAACCACCGTGTATGATGGGTGTCACACTACCGATCCATCCTCGAAGGAGAGGCGTTCCTTTGGAAGAGCTGCGCATCGAGGCCAACGGCAACCTTGGCCCCATCGATTCATCCCGTATTCCCCGTTATGCAGGGGCCGCAACCTACGCCCGCCTGCCCCGGCTGGACCAGGTGGCCAAGGCGGACATCACGGTGGTGGGAGTGCCCTTCGATTCCGGCGTCTCCTACCGCCCGGGTGCCCGCTTCGGCGCCAACCATGTCCGTGAGGCCAGCCGGCTGCTGCGCCCCTACAACCCCGCGTGGGACGTCAGCCCCTTCGAAAACGTCCAGGTCGCGGACGCCGGAGACATGGCCGTCAACCCGTTCAACATCAATGAGGCCATCGAAACCATCCAGCAGAATGCCCTCGACCTGACCGCAGGCGGCAGCAAGCTGGTCACCCTCGGCGGGGACCACACCATTGCGCTGCCGCTGCTGCGGGCCGCCGCCGAGCGCGCCGGTGAACCGGTGGCCATGCTGCACTTCGATGCCCACTTGGACACCTGGGACACCTACTTCGGAGCCGAATATACCCATGGCACGCCGTTCCGCCGCGCTGTCGAGGAAGGCATCCTGGATACCGAGGCCATCAGCCACATCGGCACCCGCGGCCCGCTGTACGGCAAGAAAGACCTCGACGACGACCACCGCTTCGGCTTCGGCATCGTCACTTCCGCGGATGTTTACTACCAGGGCGTCCTGGAAACCGTGGCCAAGGTCCGCGACCGCATCGGCAACAGGCCGCTGTACATTTCCGTTGACATCGACGTCCTGGACCCCGCGCATGCGCCGGGCACCGGCACGCCGGAAGCCGGCGGCATGACCAGCCGTGAACTGCTGGAGATCATCCGCGGCTTCCGCGGCATGAACCTTGTGGGTGCGGACATCGTGGAGGTGGCTCCGGCCTATGACCACGCCGAAATCACCGGAGTCGCGGCCAGCCATGTAGCCTACGAACTCGTCACCCTGATGGCGGACTCCGCCGTCGAGGGCAACAGGTTCGGCGCCGCCAACGGCTACGCCGCGCAGGCCCTCGGGCAGGGAGAACGGCGCCAGGCAGGTTTCGCCGCGGCGGCTGCCCAGCGCGTCGAAACCGGCGTCTCCCCGTGACCGGCGTCCGCAACGGCGGGGACCTCGTCGTCGAAACCCTTGAAGCACTGGGGGCGAAGACAGTCTTCGGCATCCCGGGCCAGCACGCGCTGGGCCTTTTCGATGCGATGGGCCGGGGAAACCTGCACTTCGTGTCCTCGCGGGTGGAAAACAACTCGGCTTTCGCCGCGGACGGCTACTCCCGTGCCACGGGCGAGGTGGGCGTGTTGTTCCTGTCCACCGGTCCGGGCGCGCTGACGTCCCTGGCGGGGCTGCAGGAAGCCTACGCCACGGGTGTGCCCATGGTGGTGGTGGCCAGCCAGATTCCGCTGGACGGACTCGGTGCGCGCCGCAAGGGCATGCTGCACCAGCTCGATGACCAGAAGGCCTCGGCCGCGAATGTCACCAAGAGCCAGCGGTTGATCCAGCACGCATCCGGGATCCCCTCGGCCATACAGGATGCCTGGACAGAGGCGATTTCCTCGCCGCAGGGCCCCGTCTGGCTGGAGATCCCGCAGAACGTGCTGCTGGATCCCATCATGGTCCCGCCGGTTGAGGACGCCCTCGCCGAAGCGGCGGACAACCCGCCGCGGGTGGAGCTTGTCCGCGAGGCCGTGAAATGGCTGTCGACGGCGCAACGTCCGGCCATCATCGCGGGCGGCGGCACGCGCCGCGGCCGGGCCGAGAAATCGCTGCTCTCGATTGCCGAAAAGCTCCGGGCGCCGGTGATCTGCACCCCCGGCGGCAACGGCGCGTTCCCGTGGAACCATGAGCTCTCGCTGCAGTCCTGGATCGAGGACCGATACATGACGGACCTGCTCGAGGATGCGGACGTTCTGATCGTCATCGGTTCCTCCCTCGGCGAGGTCACGTCCAACTACTTCACGTTCGAGCCGCGCGGCCGGATCATCCAGATCGACGCCGAACCGCGGGTCCTGGAGTCCAACCGGCCCGGCCTGGGCATCCGCGCCGACGCCGGCCAGGCCCTCGCCGCGCTGGATGCCGCCCTGGTTGTCGAGCCTGACGAAACCAGGCCCGACTGGCACGGTGCATCACCCGAAGCGCTGGTCAGGGAATCCCTGGCCAAGGTCAAAGCCCGGCTGGAGTCCCAGGACCTCGGCAAGGAACTGAAGTTCATGGCGGACATCCGCGAGGCGGTGCCGGCGGACATGCAGACCTTCTGGGACATGACCATTTCCGCGTACTGGGGCTGGAGCTGCTGGGACGCCCGCGAGGGCCAGTTCCATTCCGCCCAGGGCGCCGGCGGACTGGGCTTCGGCTTCCCCGCGGCCATCGGGGGGGCCGTGGGGCTGGAGACAACGGGCATGCCCGGGCGTGTGCTCGCAGTGTCCGGTGACGGTTCGGCCATGTATTCCATCTCCGAACTGGCCACCGCCAAGCAGCACAACGTCCCGGTCACCTGGCTGATCGTGGACGACGGCGGCTATGGCATCCTCCGCGAGTACATGGTGGGCGCCTTCGGCAAGGCCACCGCCACCGAACTGGCCCGGCCCGACTTCGTCAAACTCGCCGAAGCCTTCGGTGTCCCGGCCGTCCGGGTGGCCCCGGAGAATGTGGGGGACGCACTGAAGGCGGGCTTCGCGGCGGACGGACCGAACGTCGTCGTGGTCGAAACCCTGCTGAAGATGTTCGGCCCCACCCACCTGGGCGTCTGACCCAACTCCCACGACAACCGAGCGCGAACTGGCAGCTAGTGCCCTCTCAAAGCAAATTTGAGGGTATTAGCTGCCAGTTCGCGCTTGGCGTTTAAGGTGCCAATCGCCCCCAGCCGCACCCGGCCCGATTCTTCCTTAGTTTCCCAAAGCAACCATTTTGCGATATGGTTGCCTTAGGCAAGCAAAGGGGTTTATTTAGCATGGCAGTTGCACCAGAAACCGCGGCCGATCTCGTCTACCAGATCTTCGACCTCCAACGAGCGGTCCGCTGCGTTGCAGTCTCGAACATGCGCGGGCAGGAAACCGGGGTGGCGCTCCAGGGCGTCCTCCGCTTCGTGGGGGAGGGGGAGTCCAGGGCCACGCACCTCGCCGCACGGCTCGGTGTCAGCGCTCCCGTCCTGAGCCGGCACATAGCCGATCTTGAAGAGCATGGCCTCGTTGTCCGCCGGCCCGATCCGGAGGACGGGCGTGCGCAGCTGGTGGCGTTGTCGGAGGCTGGTGCGGCCAAGCTGCACGAAATCGAACAGCAGCGCACGGCAACACTCCAGGGCTACCTGCAGGACTGGAGCGAGATCGACGCCGAAGAAACCGCGAAAACCCTGAAAAAACTTGCTGAATCCCTTAGGGACTCAGCCCGGGCAAAGACGGCCGGATCCACCGAAATCATTCCACTCGTTTAGGAGCTGCACATGGCAAGCCACGCTACAGCCACCGGTCCGTCCCGGGCCCCGTCTACTACACCGCCGCAGTCATCCCCGCAGCCGCAGGCACCGGCACCCCAAGCCGCGATGAGCCACCGCCAGATCATGGAGGCCCTCACCGGCCTGCTGGCCGCCTTCTTCACCGCGATCATCAGCAGCACCATCGTGGCCAACGCGCTGCCGACGATCATGTCCGAGCTCAAAGGCACCCAGACGGACTTCGCCTGGGTGATCACCGCAGCGTTGCTGGCCAACGCCGCCACCACGCCGATCTGGGGCAAGCTCGCCGACCTCTTCGATAAGAAGGTGCTCGTCCAGCTGAGCATTGTGATCTTCGTGGCCGGCTCCGTCATGGCGGGCCTGTCCGAAACGATCCCGCTGCTGCTGACGGCCCGCGTTATCCAGGGTGTCGCCATGGGCGGACTCACGGCGCTTGCTCAGGCCATCATCGGTTCCATCATCCCGCCCCGGGACCGCGGTAAGTACTCCGGGTACATGGGCGGCGTGATGGCCGTGGGCACCGCCGGCGGCCCGCTGCTGGGCGGCTTCATTGTGGACAGCCCGCTCGGCTGGCGCTGGACCTTCTTTGTCTGTGTCCCGCTGGCAGTCATCGCACTCATCCTGCTGCAGATCACCCTGAAGCTTCCCCACGTCAAGCGCCACGCGAAGATCGACTGGCTGGGTTCCATCCTGCTCACTTCCGGCGTCAGCCTGCTGCTGATCTGGGTCTCATTCGCCGGCAACCCGGAGTACTACGACTGGTGGTCCTGGCAGACTGCCGCCATGGTGGGCGGCGGCGTGCTGCTCCTGGCCCTTCTAGTCGTGGTGGAGTCCAGGGTTGAGCAGCCCATCATCCCGCTCAAAATCATCAGCGAACGCACCACCGCCCTGGCCATCCTGGCTTCCGTCGCAGTAGGTGTCGGCATGTTCGGGTCATCCGCCTTCCTGGGCCAGTACTTCCAGGTGGCCCGCGGGGCCACCCCCACCGAAGCGGGCCTGCTGACGCTGCCCATGATCGCCGGCAACCTCATCGGCTCCGTCCTGTCAGGCCAGCTGATCAGCCGCACCGGAAAGTGGAAGCGCTACCTTATTGCCGGCTCCATCCTGTTGATCGGCGGACTGGGACTGGCCGGAACCATCGACCACACCACCGAACTCTGGCTTACCGGCCTCTACACGGCCGTTCTGGGCCTCGGGCTCGGCCTGCTGATGCAGAACCTCGTACTGGCGGTACAGAACACCGTCCGCGCCACCGACATCGGGACCGCCAGCGCCTCCGTGGCCTTCTTCCGTTCGGTGGGCGGCGCGATCGGAGTATCCGTACTCGGCGCCGTGCTGGCCAACCGTGTCAAGGAACTTGCCACTGAAGGGCTCGCCGCGGCTGGAATTCCGGCCACCGGCGGGTCGGCCGGAGCCAGCATGGACCTCCAGGACATGCCCGCCCCGATCCGGGACATCATGCGGGCGGCCTACGGCGACGCGACGGCCGAGATCTTCCTGATCTCCGCGGTGATCGGCATCATCGCGCTTGTGGCGATCCTCTTCATCAAAGAACAGCCGCTGCGCCGGACTGTGGACATCGTGCCGGCTGCATCCGCCAACGGTGCCGGGCCCGCGAACGGCGCTGCCGCGAATACCGCTGCCGTGGACGGCGCTGCAACCGGGAATGCCGGCAGCACCGGCGTTGTGGACCTTGACCGGGAGTTCATCGAAGTCCTCAGTAGGCAGCGCGCCCACGAGTCACGCTTCCCGGACGCGGCAAGGCAGGGCCGGGAGATATCCGGAGAGGGAAATGGCAGCCTCGGCGGCGACGCCCCGGCCGGGGCGAGGGAAGGCTACCGGTCGCGTGCCCGGACCATGATGGCTCAGCCGCGGCCCGAACCCGCCGACGTCGTGCCCCTCCTGCTCCAGACCCAGCAGCTGCTCGCGGAGCAGCAGCTCCAGTTGGCCGAGGCGTTGCGCGCCGTCCAGGAGCAGTCGGCGGAACAGCGGGAGATCGCTGCCGAGCAGTCACGCATCAGCGGGCAGCTCACCACCCTCCGGCGCCGGGTGGCCAAGGAACGGAAGCTGCAGCGGGCGGCGGCGGACTACATCGCAACGCACGGACGGCACCGCAGCGAGTAAGCACGGGCACCGTTCAAACACACACGGTGCGACGGCGACGGCGGCTGGGTGCCGCCGTCGCCGTCGTCATGGCTCCGGGACAGGGGAGGCGACGACTACCACGTTCTTGCCCCAGGGATCCTCGGTGTAGCAGCTGATCAGGACAAGCCGGTTGGGAACGCCGGTCCAGATCGGGCTGTCCTTCAGGCTCGACTTCACGTAGGTGTCCACGGACTCCACCCTGTACCGCATGGTTCCGGTGGCTGTGCTGGCTTCGAAAATGTCCCCCGGGACGCTCGCGGCGCTGAGCCGGTTGAACGGAGCGTCGCGGCCCTCCCAGCTGTGGCCCAGGATGTACGTGGTGTTGGTGGACCCGGCGCCGGGCATGCCGAAGTTTGTCACCCAATAGCCGTCCACGGTGATCGGCGGAACAATCGCCTGGGAGTCCAGCTCCTCCGGCGTCGGAGTGAGCGGATGGATGGTGACGTCCAACCCGGCCGCCGGGTACACGATCCTGGTGGGAGCCGCAGCCGGCGGGTAGCTGGGAACGGCCTGCGGCGGTGGCTGTGCCGCGGCGGCGGGGGCGCGCTTGCCGCCCGCCGCCGCCGAGCCCTTGCCGCTCCAGGCGAAGGTATCAGGCGTTACGGCATGGCCGGGTGAAGCCGGGGTGGCGGCCCGTGAATACGGCGCAGCTTCCAAATGGAGTCCGGCGCCGCCGGAGGTGTTTCCGGCTGACACGATTCCCGGCAGGAATGTCAGGACGAAGAAAGCCACGACGCCGGCGAGCAGCAAAAGACGGTCGCCACGGTTGAGCGAACGGCGCCCGAGCGACGGGAATTTCTCCCGCAGGGGTTGGAGCCGCCAGCCATCTGGGTGCCGGCGCTCGCCGGCCTCATGGTCAGGGGTGCGGTTCCCGCCCGTCTTCTGGGCAGCGGTCCGGCTGCCAGGGGGCGGGCTGTCTGCGGGCTTGTGGCCGGGGACGAACATCGGAACTCCTCCAGGGAGAGTGGTGTTGGACGGGCATCGCACCGTGGTGGCCGATGCCCGTCCTCACCGCAGGACCGGCCTTACTTGGATCCGGGCGCGTCCTGCAGGCGTCCCCGCTGCCTCAGGGCAATCAGCCCCGTTGCCCCAAGGAGGGCCGCAAGGCCGCCGAACCAAGCCGGCATTCCGCTGTCCGGCTGGCTTCCGGCAGCCGTCTGGGCGTTGAACCCGCGGTTGACCACTGGTACTACTGCTGCCGCTGCCCCGACCGGTGCCGCTGCGGCTCCCGTCGGCGGCGTAACAGCTGGCGGTGTCACTGCTGGCGGAACCACCTCCGGAGGCGTCACTTCCGGCGGTGTCACAACCGGCGGGACAACAACGGGCGGTACAACGACAGGCGGCTTTTCTTCCTCTTCTTCCTCTGCGACGCAACCACCGGCGGGGACCGGGTAGATGTCGGCGCGGCCGTTGTGTCCGTCCTTGTGGCCATTCCACCAGGCCTTTTCCGGAATCGTGATAACGACGTACGGGTTCTTTTCGGATCCCGTGGCGTGGCAAATGGTGACCTTGTCCGGGCCGTGGCCCGAGTCGTGGTCGTCATCATCATCATCCTTGCCGCCCGGGCAGCCGTATGCCGGTGCCGGAATCAGGTCGCCTTCATGCGAAGCATGCCCGCCATTTCCGTTCACCGCGTTTTCGCTGACCGTGATGTGAACGTAGGGGTTCGATTCCGAGCCGGTGGCGTGGCAAATGCTGACTTTCTTGCTGTCGTCATCGCCCTTGTCGCCGGCATTTGCCGGAGCCGTGACGCCGATTAATGCAATGCCTGCGATTCCGGCAGTTGCGAGGATTCTCTTCATGGGATTCTCCATCTGGATCATTGGGGACTGACCAGACTGCGGGAACGGGAGGCACATGGAAGAGCCGTCCGTTTTTCGTAGATGCCCAGATCACCTGCGACTCTCCTGCAGAGTTGTCAACTAACTGACCCCTTCACGCTAGGCCCCAGGCACGGGAGTAGTCGCGAGTAGCCGGTACTTGACCGGGTACCCGTTTTTCACAGCCGGACCCCTTGGAACCGAGGGATGACACCCGTTTCACCCGTAACAAGGGACACGTGGGAAGCTTTGGTTTCTACAACATCGATACGCCCTTCGGATGATATTTAGCGGGCGTTGTTTCGCATAGGCAACGGATTTCGTAGAGTGGGAAGGCTGAGAATGTCAGCCCCCGCTGGTAATACTTCCTGCACTCACTTCGCGCACTTCCCAAAGGACTCCCGGGCATGCTTGTCACCCTCATACGGCGCTACTCCAAGCCGTATTTGCCGTATATCGCGGCAGTCATTCTTTTCCAGCTGGCATCCACTATCGCGGCCCTCTACCTTCCCAGCCTGAACGCACAGATCATCGACGAGGGAGTCTCCCGTGGGGACACCGACTACATCTGGCGAACGGGCGGGCTCATGCTCGGTGTGGCGCTGGTCCAGGTGGCCACCGCCATCGCCGGTGTGTACTTCGGCTCCAAGGCGGCGATGGCGTTCGGCCGTGACCTGCGGCGCGGCGTTTTCCGCAAGGTGACCAGCTTTTCGGCCAAGGACGTCAACGTCTTCGGTGCGCCAACCTTGATCACGCGTGGCACCAACGATGTCCAGCAGGTGCAGATGCTCATGCTGATGGGGCTGAACTTCATGGTGGCCACACCCATCATGTGCATCGGCGGCATCTTCATGGCGCTGCGTGAGGACCTGAGCCTGTCCTGGCTCGTGTGGGTTTCCGTGCCGGTGCTGGTTGCCGTGGTGGGATACCTCGTTGTCCGCCTCATGCCGCTGTTCCGTTCCATGCAGACGAAAATCGACCGCATCAACGGCATTCTCCGCGAGCAGATCATCGGCATCCGAGTGGTCCGGGCCTTCGTCCGCGAACCGCACGAGACGCAGCGTTTTGGCGAGGCGAACCGCGAACTCACCGACGTCTCCCTGAAGATCGGCGCGCTGTTCGTCCTGATGTTCCCCGCCATCGGCATGATCCTCCACGTCTCCACAGCCGCCGTGCTGTGGTTCGGCGGCCAGCGAGTGGACGCCGGCGAAATGCAGGTGGGCTCCCTGACAGCCTTCCTGCAGTACCTGCTGCAGATCCTCATGGCGGTCATGATGGGAACGTTCATGGCCATGATGATTCCGCGCGCCTCGGTCTGCGCGGACCGCATTGGTGAGGTACTCGACGTCGAACCCTCCATCCACGAACCGACGGCACCGGTGGCGCCGGGCCAGCGGACCGGACGCGTGGAATACCGCAACGTCTCGTTCGCCTACCCCGGGGCTGAAGAACCCGTCCTGAGCGACATCAGCTTCACTGCCGAGCCCGGCCAGACCGTGGCCATCGTCGGGTCGACCGGCGCCGGCAAGACCAGCCTGCTGTCACTGCTGCCGCGGCTGTACGATGTCGCGTCCGGCGAGGTACTGCTCGACGGCGTTTCCATCACCAACCTCGATCGCTCCGAAATCACCGGCCGTGTGGCCATGGTGCCGCAGCGGCCGTACCTCTTCTCCGGGACCATCGAGCACAACCTGCGCTTCGGCAAGACCGAGGCCACGGACGAGGAGCTGTGGGACGCGCTCACCGTGGCCCAGGCTGCCGACTTCGTCCGGGAAAAGAAGAACGGTCTTGGTTCCCGGATCGCCCAGGGCGGCACCAACGTCTCAGGAGGCCAGCGCCAGCGCCTGTGCATCGCCAGGGCGCTGGTGACCCGGCCCAAGGTGTACCTCTTCGATGATTCGTTCTCGGCGCTCGACGTCGCCACGGACGCCCGGCTTCGCCGCGCACTCAAAGCCAAGACGGCGGATGCCACGGTCATCATTGTGGGACAGCGGGTGTCCACCATTGCCGACGCCGACCAGATCCTGGTGCTGGACAACGGCCGGATCGTGGACCGCGGAACACACGAGGAACTGCTGCTGAGTTCCACCACTTACCAGGAAATTGTCGAGTCGCAGCTGACCGCGGAGGAAGTGGCATGAGCACCAACGAAAAACTCGCCGCCGGCCAGGAACCGGTTCCCGCGGAAGACGAAGACTTCTACGAAGAGGAATACAAGCCCACCGAGGCCGACGGCGACATGTTCGGCGGGGCGCCCGCGAAGAAGGCAGAGCACTTCTGGCCCTCCGCCAAGCGCCTGATGGGTTTGCTGAAACCAGAGTCCGCCGGTATCGCCGTCGTGCTGGCCATGGTGACGGTCGCCGTCGTCCTCAACGTCATTGCCCCCAAGATCCTGGGGCAGGCCATGGACGTCATCTTCGGGGGAGTGGTGGGAAAACAACTGCCCTCCGGAGTCAGCAAGGACCAGTTCGTCGACGGGCTGCGCGCCCAAGGCGAAAACAACTTCGCGGACATGATCTCCAAGATGGAACTCATTCCGGGGGTGGGGATCGACTTCCAGAAGTTGTCGTTCCTCATCAGCGTTGTGCTGGTGATGTACTTCGTGGCGAACATTTTCACCTGGCTGCAGGGCTACGTCCTGAACGTGCTGGTGATGCGTGTGGTCCGCAAACTGCGTGACGATACCGAGAAAAAGCTCAACCGGCTGCCGTTGAACTACTTCGACACCCGCCAACGCGGTGACACGCTTTCCCGTGTCACCAACGACGTCGACAACATCCAGCAGGCGCTGCAGCAGGCCTTCGCGCAGCTGCTCAGTTCCGCGCTGACTGTGATCGGCATTGTGATCATGATGTTCATCGTGTCGTGGCAGCTGGCCCTCATCGCCCTGGTGGCCCTGCCGCTGTCCGGCGTGGCAGCCGGCATCATCGGCTCGCGAAGCCAGAAGCTGTTCGCCGCGCAATGGAAGAACACCGGCCAGCTCAACGGCCAGATCGAGGAATCGTTCTCCGGCCACGACCTGGTGCGCGTGTTCGGCCGTGACGCGGACATGCTGGAACGCTTCGACGAACGGAATGAAGCCCTCTACAAGGCCAGTTTCGGAGCCCAGTTCGTCTCCGGCATGATCATGCCGGTCATGCAGTTCCTCTCCTACCTCAGCTACGTTGGCATCGCAGTGGTGGGCGGCTTGCGGGTGGCTTCCGGCGGCATGAGCCTGGGCGACGCCACCGCGTTCATCCAGTACTCCCGGGAGTTCACCCAGCCGCTGGGACAGATGGCGGGCATGGCCAATATGCTGCAGTCCGGCGTGGCCTCCGCGGAGCGTGTCTTCGAATTCCTGGATGCGGAGGAGCAGGACGCCGAGACCGCCACCGAGCACCTGCCCGCCAAGACCGACGGCCACGTGGAGTTCAAGCATGTGACCTTCAGCTATTCGCCGGACAAGCCCCTGATCGAGGACCTTTCCTTCACAGCCCAGCCCGGGCATACCGTCGCAATCGTCGGCCCCACCGGCGCCGGCAAGACGACGCTGGTCAACCTCGTGATGCGGTTCTACGAGCTCAATTCGGGGAGCATCACGCTCGATGGCGTAGACATCACCCACCTGAGCCGTTCCGAACTACGGGCAAAGGTGGGCATGGTCCTGCAGGACGCCTGGCTGTTCGGTGGCAGCATCTACGACAACATCAGGTACGGGAACCTCAACGCCACCGAGGACCAGGTCATGGAGGCCGCCCGGGCAACATTCGTGGACCGGTTCGTCCGGGCACTGCCGGACGGCTACAACACGGTCATCGATGAGGAAGGCAACAACGTCAGCGCAGGCGAGAAGCAGCTCATCACCATCGCCCGGGCATTTGTGGCCAACCCGTCCCTGCTCATCCTGGACGAGGCAACCAGCTCGGTGGACACGCGCACGGAAGTCCTGGTGCAGAAGGCCATGGCGGCCCTGCGCACGGACCGCACCAGCTTTGTGATTGCGCACCGGCTGTCCACCATCCGCGACGCCGACACCATTCTGGTGATGGAAGCCGGACGGATCGTGGAACAGGGCAGCCACCACGACCTCCTGGACCACAAGGGCGCCTACTACCGGCTCTACATGTCCCAGTTCGCGGGCGAAGACGCGGAGGCGGCCCTGGCTGACTCGGCGGAAGACTCGACGGCGGTGCGCAGCTGAGCGCCGCCGGCCGGACCGTGCCAAGCGGCCGGCGCATCGAAGTCCAGGTGCCCATGCGCTGGGGAGACATGGACGCTTACGGCCACATCAATAATGTCCAGATCGTGCGGATCCTTGAAGAAGCCCGCATTGCTGCCTTCGGACCGCCCCGCGGCGCCGGCCTGCCAGGCGTGGCGCCGCAGGTGTCCCTCTTCAACGATGTTGAAGAGGGCACCATGGCCTTGGTGGTGGAGCACAAGATCCGCTACGTGAAGACTCTCGAATACCGGAACGTGCCGGCAGTGGTCCAATTGTGGATCGGCGCCGTCAAAGGCGCCAGCTTCGACATCCACTACCTGTTGCAGGACCCCGTGACCCGGGAGGACTGCGTGAAGGCCACCACCCACCTGGCCTTCGTGGACGAGGCCACCGGCAGGGTGCTTCGTCTGACTTCCGAGCAGAAGGAGCGGCTGGAGCCGTTCAGGGCCTGAGCCCAAAGCCCCTACCTAGGGCGGGGCTGCTTCCCTAGTATCGTCACTACATGACCGCCCGTACGAGAAGCACCAAACGGCAGTCATCAACCGAACCAGTCCAGCCGCACCAACGGAATCAGGGAGCATCAGCCATGGCCACGAAGAAAAAGAAGAAGTCCTGGAAGGAAATGCCGCCGCTCGCACGGGTCGGGACCCTGGTGGCAGCTGCCGTGCAGCTCTCCCTCCTGATCGCAGCCCAGCGCGACATTTCCCGCCGGCCCGCGGAGCAGATCCGTGGCAGCAAGGCGATGTGGCGCGCCATCACACTGATCAACTTCGTCGGTCCGGGGAGCTATTTCGCTTTCGGGCGAAAGAACCTGCCCGCCGCCGGCTAGCGCCGCTGGCTGGACCGGCGCCGGAAAGCGCTCTTGGCGTACCGGCGCCGGTAAAGTCCCCGCAATTCACCGCCCCCGGATCAACTGTTGAGCCAGGACTCCAGGTAGATGCGGTTAGTGGTGCTGTCCGGCAGCAGGATCCAGGCCCAAATGTAGAACGTGACGGCGGGGCCAGGCACCAGGGACAGGACTAGGAAGACCATCCTGGCTGCATTGGGGTCCACGCCCAATTTGGCGGCTATTCCGCCGCACACCCCGCCGAGCCACCTGTCCGGTCCGCGGCTGAGCCCGGTTCCCCGGATGGCCGTGAACATCTTCCGGGTGAGGTCTTGAAAAGTCATGGCACGCTCCTTATGTGGCGCCAGCCTATGGCCGTTCCCTCCCCGGAGGTAGGGCCGAAAGCCATGAGGCACGCGCGTGCTACCGGACAGTAACCTGACGAATCCCGTGGTGCTGCCGTTCAGGTTAACCCTGTAAATTTGAAGACATGACCCCCAACGCGAAGCCTGCCATGACCCGCGCCCCCGGAATCTCCAAGGAGATCGAGGACGCGGCGTGGTTTGTCCTGGGGGCCGGCCTGCAGGGAAAGCCGTCAGCGCTGGACGGACGGACCCAGACGTGGACCACTGCAGCCGCCTCGGAGCTGCTGGAGCGGCTGGAGCGGGGCGTGGCGGACTCCAAGGCGCCGATGATGACCAACCTCCGGCAAAACCTTGCCGATGCCTCCCGCCCGGCCAAGCAGCTGGCGGTTGAGCTGCTCTTCCTGCAGTCGCTGCCGCTGGCCCATGAGGTCAAGTCGCTGAAGGTCAAGCGTGCCCGGGTGGCCGAGGCTGCCTCCTGGCTGGAACCGCCGTTGGAACTGCCGGATGAGCTGTACGAAGGCATGACGGATCACGGTGTCATCCGTGACCGCACCGCCGAATTCAACTGGACCATCTGGGACCACCTGAAGTGGCTGTGCCGTTTCGTGCAGCACGTTGACCAGCAGTCCACGAATGCCATGGCCAAGGCCCTGAGGGATCCGCTCGTGTTCCATCAGCTTGCGTCCGGGACACCGGATGACCAGCCGGCGATCCGCCGCAGCATCGAATACCTTGCCTGGCCGAGCTACTTCGAACCGGTTGTTGCGGACGTGGAGCGGCAGGAAATCAGGGATGCCTTCGCGTCCCTCGTGGGCGGCGCGAAGGGTGACAGCGAAGCGGAGATCACCGCCGATATCCACCGCATCCGCCTCTACCTGGACAAGCAGGCCGGCCAGCGGATCGACTGGTATGCCCGCCAGCTCGTGAGCCAGTGGCGCAAGGTGGGCGATCCGGGCCGCCGCGCGTGGCTCCTGCGCACGCACCATGACGTCAAGGACCTCCTGGCGGCATGGCACGGGGAGGAGAAGGTGACGCTCGACGTCGAGCATCTGCGCCTCCTGGACGCGGGCGTCACCGCAGGCGTCGTGCAGCACGCAGTCGACGAGGACTACAAGCACCTGGGCTACGTGGAGCGCGAGGACAACAAGACTGCGGTTTTTGCCTTCCTCACAGTGATGAAGCCGGGGGACCTGGTCCTGTACCAGCACGCCGGCGTTGTCCGTCTGGGCGGGGTCCTGGGGGAGCCGGAGCACAACGAGGACAACCGCCGGATGCGCCGCAAGGTCCGCTGGTTCGACGACGCCCACAGCATGGCCGACCTGCCCCGCCACGTGCAGCGCCAGCTGACTACTCCGGGGGTCATCGTGGACGTAACGCGGGTAGTGCAGGCGCTGCAGGCGCTGCTGCCCGCCGAAGCGGAAGCGGAGGCCGACGACGCCGCCGAGCCGGCCGCCGTCGTCGAAACGGTTCCGGAGGGATTCCGCCCGCTGACGGAGGAGTTCGCGGCGTCCCTGCACATGGAGCTCGAACCGCTGCAGGAAATCGCGGAACTCCTGGAGGAGAACCGGCAGCTGGTTCTCTACGGCCCGCCCGGAACGGGCAAGACCTACCTGGCCAAGCACCTGGCCGCCCAACTTGCCGGGGACAGCACCGATGAACGCGTCAAGCTGGTGCAGTTCCACCCCTCTTACGCCTACGAGGACTTCTTCGAGGGCTTCCGGCCGGACAAGACCGACGAAGGACAGGTGTCCTTCAAGCTCGTCGCCGGCCCGCTGCGCCGCCTTGCCGAAGAAGCGGCCAAGCCCGGCAACGAAAACAAGCCCTACTTCCTGATCATCGATGAGATGAACCGCGCCAACCTGGCCAAGGTGTTCGGTGAGCTGTACTTCCTGCTGGAGTACCGCGACGACCGCATCTACCTGCAGTACAGCCCCAACGAACCGTTCACGCTCCCGGATAACCTGTACATCATCGGCACCATGAACACCGCGGACCGGTCGATCGCCATGATGGACGCCGCCATCCGCCGGCGTTTCTCCTTCATTGAGCTGCACCCCAAAACCGAACCGGTGAAGGGCTCCCTGCTCCGCTTCCTGCAGGCCCGGAACCTGGATACCACCCCGGCCCTCCTCCTGGACGCCCTCAACGACGCGATTGACGAATGGGACCGCGACCTCATGATCGGCCCGTCCTACTTCATGAAGAAGGCAGCCCAGACTCCCGCGGGCCTGCGCCGGATCTGGAAATACGAGCTCATGCCGCTCCTGGAAGAGCATTACCACGGTCAGCTGAACCGGGCCCAGCTGCAGGAGCGCTTCGGACTCGAGCAGCTGCTGGGCCGCCTTGCGTCCCGCTAACGGATTGTTGCCCGCCAACAACGGAGTGGCGCCTGTCGCCATGCCGCCCCGGCCGGCGCGCCAGCCCTCCAGTGCCGGCAAGGCCGTCCGCCACATCGTGCTGGATGAGCTGTCCGGCGGCGTGGTGGACAAGCTGGACCCCGCCAGCGCCGCGTTCGTGAACGCCAGCGGCCTGGCCAAGGCGTCTCCCATGGGGATGGGCCTTTTCAGGATCGAGCCGGTGGGCATGGTCGGGTCGGTGCGGACGCCGACCGTGCAGCTGGAAGTGCGGCCCAAGGACCGCCTGGGCCTCAGCCGGCTGCTGTTCCTCCTCAGCTATGCGGGAAACCAGGGCTTCCGTGAAGACCCGGTGGCCGCCGTCGAGGACCCGGATCTGTGGAGCGCGCTCGCCGTGTCGCTGGTGCAGCTGGCAGACCGTGCCCTGAGCCGCGGAGTCCTCCAGGGCTACCTCACCGTGGACGAATCACTGCGGACGGTGAAGGGCCGGATCCGGATCTCGGACCAGATTTCGCGCCGGCCCGGAATGCTTGTGCCGCTGGAAGTTTCCTATGACGAATTCACTGAAGACATTGCCGAGAACCGCATCCTGCGGGCCGCGCTGGAGCGCATGGCCCGGGTCCCGCGCGTTCGGCCGGACGTCCAGAGCCGCCTGCGGCTGCTCTTGGGAAAGCTCGACGCCGTCACGCGCCTTCGGCCCGGAGCGCCACTTCCGCCGTGGCAGGCCACCAGGATGAACACCCGGTACCACGCGGTGCTCCGCCTGTCCGAAGTGATCCTGCGCAACGCCTCAGCCGAGGCGGGAGACGGCAAGCAGCAGACGGCGTCGTTCGTGGTGGACATGGGGCAGGTCTTCGAGGACTTTGTGGGCACGGCCCTCCGCGAAGCCATGACGGCCTATCCCGGCGAGATGCGGCTGCAGTACAACGCCCTGCTGAACGAGGCCGTGCGTGATTCCGACCGGCTCACGGTGAATCCGGACGCGGTGCACCTGCTTGGCGGCCGTCCCGTGGTGGTCTACGACACGAAGTACCGGGCCGCGACTGACCAGGGCGCATCCCTGTCGGCGGACCATTTCCAGATGCTGGCCTACTGCACGGCCCTACGCGTACCGACCGCCTGGCTGGTGTACGCAGGCGCGGGGGAAATGAAGCTCCGCCGCATCCTTAATACGGATATCGACGTGGTGGAGTACCCGCTTGATCTTTCCCTGCCGCCGTCGGACATCCTGGCAGCGGTTGCCGACCTGGCACAGCAGTCCTGGGGCGAAGTGGTGCGGCAGGCAGGACTTAATCAATGACGACGGGCGCGGTGCGGCCCGGCATTGACATGAGGTGCATGAGCAAGGCCCTCTCAGGGTTGCCTCGGTTCTTGTTGAGGCAACGACGCAGCTGATTGCGGATTTCGGACCCTTCCGGATCGGTGTCCGTCAGGATTGCGTTGATGATTTCCCACGACTGGTGACGAATCGGCTCAAGATTCACGCGCCCGCGGACGGGCCCCCAACGGCATGGATCCCGGACCGCGTCTGCCGCGAGTTGCCCTGATGGGATTCTGCGGCTGACAACAATTTTTTCGGCATCTCCTACCCTCCTGTGGCACAAGCGCTCTGGCTCAAACGCCTGGGAATTCGACCGACCGGAATGTAGAGAATTTTATCTCAGACAGACAAGTCTGTCTCCCCTTTGCGTTAGACTATTTGCAATGAACCCCATGCCAGACCCTGCAGTGATTCAGCCTGCGCCGGTCCAGCCCGCCCTGGAGGGTGGGGCTGCAGTTAATGGTGCCGACGCGCGGCAGCGGATCGTCGATACAGCCTACGAACTCTTTGCCCGCCGCGGGGTCCGCGATGTGGGCGTCAATGAGCTGATCAGCCGCGCCGGTGTGGCCAAGGCAACCTTCTACCGGCACTTTGCCTCCAAGGATGAACTGGTACTCGCCTTCCTGGAGCAGCGGGACCGGCTGTGGACCGTGGATACGATTGTCGCTGACGCGCGCCGCCGCGGCGGAACGCCCACGGAGCAGCTCCTGGCGATCTTCGACGTCTTTGGCGACTGGTTCCGGCGCGATGATTTTGAGGCATGCTCCTTCATCAACATCCTCCTGGAAATGGGTGCCAAACATCCGCTGGGGCGGGCAAGCATCGACTACCTCGCCCGGATCCGGGGCCACGTCCAGCAACTGGCCGAGGAGGCGGGGCTCCGGGACACCGAGGATTTCTCCCGTTCATGGCACATCCTCATGAAGGGGTCCATCATCTCCGCGACCGAAGGCGACGCCGATGCCGCCAAGCGCGCGCAGGCGATGGCACGGACATTGATTGCGCAGTTCGTGCCCTAGGCGGTCCGTGCCTTAGACAGGCACCCTGACGGTGAATGTGGTGCCCTCTCCGAGTGCGCTCCGAAGCTGGATGCTTCCGCCGTGTGCTTCAACAATGGCCTTGCTGATGGATAGGCCCAGCCCTACGCCCGGGATGGCAGTGTTCCGCACATTGCCGGTACGGAAGAACTTGGTAAAGACCTCCGCTTGGTCCTTGTCGCTCATGCCCATGCCGGTATCGCTCACCCGGCAGACCAGGTGGGACCCGTCCGAGTCCAGCGACACCACAACGTCACCGCCGTTCGGCGAGTACTTGATGGCGTTGGACACGAGGTTATCCAGTACCTGCGACATGCGGCCGGAATCCACGTGGGCCTCCAGCCGTTCAGGAGCGTCCGCACGGAGCCGCACCTTTGCGGCGGCGGCACGGGGGAGCGCGGCGCTGATGCTGGCCCGGACAAGTTCAGCCACGTTCACAGCCTGCGGGCTGACGATAAGCTGCCCGCTCCGGCTTGCCAGCAGGTCCGACACCAGGCCGAGCAGGCGCTCAGCGTTTCGCCGGATGATCATGAGCGCTTCGCGGTGGGGAGCGCGCAGGCCGTCATGGTCGTCCAGCAGCAGTTCCACGTAACCGAGGATTGAGGTCAGCGGCGTGCGGAACTCGTGGGAAACGTTCGCCACGAAGTCGTCTTTGGCCGCCAGGGCATTAACCAGGTCCGTGACATCGCTGAAGACGATCACCGAGCCGGCGAAGGCGCCGTCCTGGTCCCGCATGGCGCGGGCGCTGGTGGTGATGGCGCGCTGTTCGCTGCCGCTGCCCAGCCACACCAGGTTGTCCGTGAAGCTCTCGCCCATCACGGCGCGACGGACAGGCCGTTGCTCGACCGGGACGGTTGTGGTCCGGTCGGCTTGGAACACCAGGAGCTGGGATTCGTTGGGGTCGTCGTTTCCCGCAGGTGTGGCAAGCCGGTGGTTTTCCCGTTGCTTCCGGTTCATGAGGATGTCGTGCCCGTCCGCGTCCACCGCCAGGACGCCCATGTGCACCGTTTCCAGCACCGAATTGAGCAGTTCCTCCTGCCGCTTGCTCTCTTTGAGGGTGACCCGCAGCTGGGCATCCTTCTCCTCAAGGTCTCGCTGTTGCCGGACCATGCTGAGCGTCAGCACGCTCACGGAAACGCCGATCCCCAGCATCATCACCGGCAGCAGCAGGGAGCGCGCCAGGTCCTGTCCGGTGACGTTGCCGTGAAGGAACAACGGCACCCAGATGATGGAGAGGGGAGCGAGGAAGGAGACCAGCAGGGCGGTGCGGGGGTACAGCCCCGAAGCACACAGCCAGATGACGGGAAAAACCGCCAACAGGCTGATGCCGGTCAGGCCCTCCTGCCCGCCCTCCCTGCCGAGCGCGATCGAGACGAAGTCAAGGAGGGGAATTACAAGGAAGCTGGCGAACGGCAGCCGATGCCAGGGAATGAAGAAGCACAGCGCCAGGATCAGGACCTGCGTGGCCAGGAACGCGATGAACAGGGGATTCCCCAGCGTCCCCGGGAAGAACAACAGCATGAGGACGGCCGTGAGCGCCACCGTGATGGACAACGGCATCTGACTCAGGGTGACCCGTCCCCGGAGCGAATACTCGTGGAACGGCCGTCGGAAGAAGAGAATCCGGCCGGACTTGATGTCCCAGGCGACGTTGCCGCTCATGGCCGGGTGGTTGTTGAGGTGCGGTTTAATGGACGCATACCCCCACGATATCCGGCGGGCGCTATACTTCTGACGGTATCGAGCGGACTGAGGGGGCTGCGATGAGTGAATCACGTGTGGGTCTGGTAATCGAGGATGACCACGACATCCGTGAGCTGGTGCGCGTGGTGCTGGTCCAGGCCGGCTTCGACGTCCAAGTCGCGAGCAGCGGGGCGGCCGGCGTCGTTGCGGCCAAGGAACTCAACCCGGCAGTCATCACCCTGGACTTGGGCCTTCCGGACATCGACGGCTTTGAAGTGGCGCGCCAGATCAGGGAGTTCTCCGACGCATACATCGTGATGCTGACGGCGCGCGCCGAGGAACTGGATACCCTCATCGGACTGGAATCCGGCGCGGACGACTACCTGACGAAGCCCTTCCGTCCCCGGGAGCTGCGTGCGCGTGTCGCCGCCATGATGCGGCGTCCGCGTTCGACGTCGGACTCTTCCGCCGCCGGCAAGGCACCCGCCGTAGCCGACACCGGCCGGACACTCACGCACAACGGGCTTGAGTTCAGCTACGAGGCGCGGACCGTGAGTGTCGACGGGCGCGAACTGCACCTGACGCGCACCGAATTCGATCTGCTGCACGCACTCCTGGAAGCAGGGCGGATGGTGCGGACCAAATCCGAACTGGTGAGGCGGCTGCGGGACGAACCGTACGACGTCGGGGGTTACATCTCAGAAGCGGACGAACGGTCCGTCGAGGTCCATATGGGAAACCTCCGCAAGAAGCTGGGCGACAGCCCGCAGAACCCGCGCTGGCTGCAGACCGTCCGCGGAGTGGGCTACCGGTTGGCCCCTGCCGAGCGCTGATCCGCGGCTGCGGGCCGGCTTCGGCCTCAGGGCCGGGCCTGCGTCGGCACGGTGAGGATCTCTGCTCCGTCGTCGGTGATTGCGATCGTGTGCTCGCTGTGTGCTGTCCGGCAGCCTGTGGCACTTCGGAGCGTCCACCCGTCGGCGTCAGTGATGAGCCTGGCGGTGTCGGCCATGACCCATGGCTCGAGCGCTAGCAGCAGCCCTGGGCGCAGTTTGTACCCGCGGCCGGGCTGTCCGGTGTTCGCAATGTGCGGGTCCTGATGCATGGTTGATCCGATGCCATGACCTCCGAACTCGGTGTTGATCGGGTACCCCGCCTCGCTGAGGACCGATCCGATGGCATGGGAGATGTCGCCGATGCGAGCCCCGGGTCCGGCAGCTGCTATTCCTGCGCTGAGGGCGCGCTCGGTCGCGTCGATCATCGCGACGCTTTCCGGTGGCCTGGAATCGCCCACGATGAAGCTGATCGCAGAGTCTGCAGCGATTCCGTCTTTGGAGACGGCGAGGTCGAGTGTCAGCAGGTCGCCGTCGGCGAGCCTGTAGTCGTGGGGCAGTCCGTGGAGGACGGCGTCGTTGACGGCCGTGCAGATGTAGTGGCCGAACGGCCCTCGTCCGAAGGACGGCTCGTAGTCGATGTAACAGGACAGTGCTCCGGCCTCAACGATCATGGCCGCTGCCCATCGGTCGATGTCCAGCAGGTTTGTGCCGACGGTGCTCCGGCGCTTCAGTGTGTGCAAGATGTCAGCGACCAGCGCACCTGTCACTTTTGCGCGGGCCAGTTCGGTGCGGTTCAGAATCTCAATCATGCGGCGCCTTTCCTACGCAACCAATAACTATCCCGGCCATATTATCCCGGTATTAGAATTGGAGCCATGGTCAGGTTGCCGCTCACATCCGCTGAAGTCGAACGCGGACAGCGCCTCGGTGCGCTGTTGCGTCGCGCCAGGGGAGAACGCTCGATGCTCGAGACCGCGCTCGATGCGCGTGTCTCACCGGAAACCCTCCGGAAGATCGAATCGGGCCGGGTGGCCACCCCTGCCTTCTCCACCATCGCCGCGATCGCCGACGTCCTCGGGCTCTCCCTTGATACGGTCTGGGCCGAGATCAGCAGGGCCGAAGATGGCGTTGGTCCGGCCGGCTCCGGTCAGAAGGCACGTGAACGGTTGGCCTCGTAGGGTTCAATCCCACAGTTGCGTTGGGAGCGGCTGCGTTGGGAGCGGCCGGAATTAGGCCGCTGCCGCCGCCGAAAGGCCGGCGACGGTCTGATCCGTGCACGCATCCATACTTTCCAGGAGCGCCAGTTGAAGCCGGGGCGGTTGCTCCGCCACAGTTTCCGGGTGGGACTCCAAGTGCTTCAGGATGGTTTCGAGCTCATCCGCGAGCCTGCCCAGGTAGGCGGCACCCACCATCATGCTGGAAGTCTTTACGCTGAGGACGGCGTCCATGGCCGCGTCCAAGTCCATGGCTTCCACAGCATGTCGGAGCCGGTCCAGCCGCCGCGGCAATTGCTGGATATAGCTGTTGACGAAAACGGCGCAGTACTCGGCATCGGGCTCAAGCTCACAGCGGAGTGTTTCAAGCACGGAGGGGTCAACGTACAGCTGGCTAACGCCATCCTGTCCATCCATTGGACACCCCTTCCCTTGGCGCTGCACTTCCGGGATAAACGGGTGCGGCCACAACCTTGCCTCTTTTACAGTAGGGCTCCGGCGGGCGTGGAACGCGGTTTCCGAAAAAATTTGTGCCAATCTTGATGGGACTCCGCAAACTGCGTTTAGGATCGGGACAAGTGCCTGCCGGCACCGAAGTGACCCGTGGCCAGCGAGGCCACCAGCCGATTGCGGGGACCGCTGTGTTCAGGATCGTGAGAAACGTTATTACTGGTCTGATCGTGGGGCTGGGTGTCACCCTGGCTGCCGTCCAGCCAGTCCAGGCAGCGCCCGCAACGGCAGCCCATGTGTACCTCGACCCGACCACCGGACCGGAAGGTTCGACCGTGACAGTCAGCGGAACAGGGTTCAAGGTTTCCACCACGGGAACCGTGATAATCGGGTCCTCCACCTTCTCTTTCAAGACTGCGGCGTCCGGTGCCTTCAGTACCTCGATCACCATTCCTGCGGCAGCCCCGGGACCGCTGACCATCACGGCCAAGACTTCGTCCATTAAGGCTTCATCCGTTTTCACGGTTACTTCTTCTGCTCCCGCCATCCCTCCCGTCAGCACGGCGGCGCTCCGCTTCGGGGTGGCGACGGCGGGCGGGCCCTTGGCCAGTGCCGAATTGGATGAAGTCGCACGGCTTGCGGGGGAGAGCCCGTCGAGTGTGCTTTTCTACAAGGACTTCCTGCAGGCGCCGCCGATCGCCGAGATGAACGCCGTCCGGGCGCGCGGTGCGGTTCCGCTGGTGACCTGGGAGCCGTGGGCATGGGGTGGCGGGCTCACGCAGCCGGCCTATGCCCTGGACCGGATCGCGGCCGGCGACTTCGATGCCTACATTACGCAGTGGGGGCAGGCACTGGCGTCGTGGGCCCAGCCCGTCCAGTTGAGGTTTGCGCATGAGATGAACGGCAACTGGTACCCGTGGGCCGAGGGCGTGAACGGCAACCAGTCCGGCGACTACGTGCAGGCCTGGCGGCATGTGCACGACGTCGTAGCGGCCACGGGTGCCAGCAACGTGTCCTGGGTGTGGAGCCCGAATGTTCCCTACTTTGGATCCACCGATCTCGCCGGGCTGTTCCCGGGCGCCGGCTACGTGGACAGTGTGGCCCTCGACGGATACAACTGGGGCACCTCGGCCTCGTGGAGCAGTTGGACGTCGCCGCAGGACCTCTTTGCGCCGGGGATAGCCCAGCTGCGGACACTCGCGCCCGGGCTCCCCATCCTGATCGCCGAAACTGCGTCCGCTGAGGCAGGCGGCTCCAAGGCACAGTGGAATACCGATCTGGTGAGCTACCTGGCAGCGCAGCCGGACGTCGTGGGCTTCGTCTGGTTCCACCTGCAGAAGGAAACGGACTGGCGAATCAACAGCAGTGAGGCGTCGGCTACGGCGTTCAGCGCTGCGCTGGCTGCCCGCCGGGCATCGTAGTCAGGCCCGTGTTCAGGCGAGGAATCGCTCCAGCTGTTCCTCCAAGGCGGAGACGTCCTTGAGTTCGCATTCCCAGACGGTGAGCACCTGCCATCCTGTCGCTTCCAGGAGGCGGCGCTGTTCGGCGTCGCGGTTCCTGGTCCGTGTCCGTTTTGTATCCCAGAACTCCGCGTTCGCTTTGGGAGCGTGCTGCCCCGCTTTGCAGTCATGGAAATGCCAAAAGCAGCCATTGACGAAGATGACCTTGTGCCGTCCTGCGAACACCAGATCCGGGTTGCCGGGGAGTTTGCCGCCGCGCGCGCTGCCGTGCAGGCGGTAGCGGTAGCCCTTTGAGTGCAACAGGCTCCGCACCAGCAGTTCCGGCTTGGTATTCTTGCCCCGGATCCTGGACATGTTCCAGCTTCGCCGTTCGGGAGTCAGCTGGTCAGCCATGGTTTAAGTCTAGGCGGCCGTAAACCCGGCGGCGCCCCGCCGCCGGGCCTGGACGCATTCCCTAGATTTCGCGTTCCGGATGTTCGCCGAACTGGAAGTGCCGTCCGCTGACCGAAACCGGCTCAATCTCAACGTAAAAGTCCTTCAACGTGGGTACCCAGGGCTTGAGGCCGAGTGATTCCGCGGCCGCGATATCAGCGGACTGGTCGAGGACCCGTGCTGTGCCGCGAAGCACCACGGACCAAGCCTCGTCAGACATGATGCCGTCCGTCTCAAAGAGGACTTTGGCGTTGATGGTCAGCTCAGCAAGCTTGTTGCCCGGAGCTGTCCGGAGGTAGAGCTTCCGTGCGCTCACGGCGTAGTTGACCGGGAAGATATCCGGTTCGCCGGCCACGGTCACTACCAGCCGGCCGTGCTTGGTGCCCTCAATGAGCTTCCACGACTGGTCATCGTCAAGGTTGAGAATGGGGTTGCCGTCTGCGTGTGTGAACATCATGAGCATATTGTTCAGGCAGAGGCAGGCAATGGCCAGTGCCTTAAGGACGCATTCTCATTTCGGTGGTGCCGTGACGGGAACATTCAGCTGTCCACCCGAGCGGAGTCACCTGGACTTTCATGCGGCGCCGGCAGGCGGCGCAGTAGCGGGGCGGTTCCAGCGCGAGACGCTCGCCGCAACGGCCGTGAACGCCCGACGTCGGGGCGTCACTGCCGTCGTCGGGCTCCCCGCAGTGACCACAAAAGTCACCGGTGGTTGAGCTGGTCGGAACCCCGTTCATAGTGTCTTCTGGAGTTCTTTGATGGGCATGTTCAGTTCGACGAGGAGGCTGAGGTCTGCGGTGGCGGGGCGGCCAAGGGTGGTGAGGTAGTTGCCGACGATGACGGCGTTGATCCCGCCGAGGAGGCCTTCGCGGGTGCCGAGGTCCCCGAGGGTCAGTTCCCTTCCGCCGGCATAGCGCAGGACGGTGCGGGGCATGGCGAGGCGGAACGCGGCGATGGCGCGGAGGGCGTCTTTGCCGTCCATGATTCCTTGGTTTTCGAGCGGGGTCCCGGGCCGGGGGTTGAGGAAGTTCAGCGGGACTTCGTGGGGTTCGAGGGCTGCGAGCTGGGCGGCGAGTTCGGCGCGCTGTTCCAAGGTTTCGCCCATGCCGATGAGGGCGCCGCAGCAGAGTTCCATGCCAGCGGCTTTGACCATATTGCAGGTCTCGAGGCGTTCTTCGTAACTGTGGGTGGTGACGACTTCGGGGAAATAGCTGCGGGCGGTTTCGAGGTTGTGGTTGTAGCGGTGCACGCCCCATTCGGCGAGCTGGTCCACCTGGCGCTGGGTGAGCATGCCCAGGGAGCAGGCGATGTTGATGTCCACGGCTTCGTTGATGCGGTCGATCGCGAACTTGATCTGGTTCATGAGCTTGATGTCGGGGCAGCGGACGGCGGCGACGATGCAGAACTCGGTGGCCCCGGTGGCGGCGGTTTCCTTCGCGGCCTTGACCAGTTCCGGGATGTCGAGCCAGACGCCTCTTACCGGGCTGTCAAAGAGGCCGGACTGGCTGCAGAAGTGGCAGTCCTCGGGGCAGCCGCCGGTCTTGATGGAGATGATGCCTTCCACTTCGACGTCCTCGCCGCAGTGCTTCAGACGCACCTCGTGGGCCAGTTGCAGGGCGGCGGGAAGTGCTTCGTCCGGGAGGCGGAGGAATTCCTCGAGCTGCGCCTGCGTCAGGCCGACGCCGTTTTCGAGGACCTGTTGGCGGGCGGTTTCAAGGATTTCGGAGCTGGCCTCATTTGACGTTTGACGGCTTGCTTCGTCGCTTGTTTCGTCGCCGGTGGGGACATTTGCCTGGATCGTCATTGATGGGTCCTTTTCGCGGGATCGTCTGGTCTTCAACGACGCTAGTTTGGCTTTTGACTGGTGTTTTTGTGGGGTATCAACAAACGGCGGGCATGGGGATTGGGAAGCCGAATTGCTTTGTGACGGAGTCGGTGTGATTTTTCTGGTTGGCGTCCTGAGTGGTAGACCGGAGAAAGCACCTGTGGATAACTTTGAGCATCAAAGTGTGACCTCAGTTACCCTTTAACCACCGCCCGGAGTTGTTGCGGGCGGCCCGGACGTCTTGAAACTATCGGGGGAATAGCTGCCCATGACATCTCATACTTCGCCTTTCGCACGGTTGCGCTATTCGGCCGCTGCTGTTGTCGCCGCCTCTGCTCTGATGCTCACCGCGTGCAATGGGGGTGCCACTCCGCCGGGAAGTGAAAGCACTTCAGCGTCGGGATCTGCGTCAGCGTCGGCTACGGTCACGCCGAGCCCCACCCCGACTCCAAGCGCCGTGTACAAGCCGGCAGATGCGAAGGGCAAAGCGCAAAACGTTCCTGTCCCGGTGTTGCCTGAGGCCGCGAAAGCGGAGACGAAGGAGGGGCTCCTAGCCTTTTCGGGCCACTGGTTCGAACTGCTGAACTATGCCTACGAAACCGGGGATGTTTCTGGCGTGGAAATGTTGACGTCCCCAACATGTGAGCTTTGCTCGAATATCACCGGTTCACTTACAAAGAACTACGCAGGCGACAGGTGGCTCGCGGGTGGAAAGCTGATAACGCCATCGGTCACAACCACTTTTGAACCCGAGCCGGACGGTTCGTACCAAGTATTAGTCCAAGTTCAGCAGGCAGCTATTTCCTACTTCGCCCCGGGGGGTAGCGAATTCAGATCGCCCACGCCTCCCTCCGACACGGGGAATGTGTTGTTGGTGGAATTCAAGGACGGCGGTTGGTATCTCAACGGACTACATCCGATTCGATGAAGAGTCACATCCTTCGGGGAAGCCAGTCGGTATTAGTAGTTGCCATCCTCTGCGCCCTGGTTACGGGATCTTATGTCCCTGCGGCTGCGACCGAGGGTGATAGTGGAGTTGACTCGGGCTTCGGGAATCACGGCGTGGAAGTCGATGCGTGGACTGTGGATCCATCCACGGGAAAAGTTGGTCCTCGGGAGCCCGGTGCCCCCGATTCGGACCCCAATCAGTACAAGTACGAACTCCAATGCCACCTGGGGGGTGCCGATTTCGATACGCCGTGTTTGGCGAGGCAGTTGGAGTGCAAGAACGGCCCCGATGGCAAAGACGGAATCCCGGTGGTGTGGCTGAAGGCGCCTAAGGGGATTTCGAACCCGGTGTGGACGTTCCACTCTGGACCGACGTGCCTGTTCGATCCGAAGCCGGAGGACCTGCTTCCCCGCATCGCGGCCGTGATTCAGAGCGAGTTCCAGAAACTGCCGGTGTCTGTAGGGACGGTGACGGCCCAGCCGAGTCCGCACACCCTCCGCGGAGCTGAAACGAACGTCTTCGCTGACTCGGCGGAACAGCAGTTCGACATCACCATCCTGGCGCAGAAGGTCCACGTGGTGGCGACTCCGGTCCAATACACGTGGAACTACGGCGACGGAACCACGTTCGGACCCCAGCCCTCGGCAGGCGGTCCCCTGCCGCAGGACCGGTGGGGTGAAAAGACCCGCACCAGCCACATCTATACGCAGACCGGCGACTTCCAGGTGGTGCTCACCACCCACTTCCAAGGAACGTACTCCGTCAACAATGGACCGCCGTTGCCTATCCCGGGCCAAGGTCAGTTCAGTTCACCACCGCAGACCATCAGTGTCTGGCGCTCTATCACCCGCAACTACGCTGACGACTGCATCAAGAACCCGCAAGGCCAAGGCTGCCCGGGCGCGGCACCGCCAGCCCCGTAAGCCAACACCAGAGCCACACCCCACACCCCCAGCCCCGTCAGGACTGCAATTCCCGGTCGACCCGTTCCATCCGCGCCCGGACCAGTTGAAAGCGCGGATCGCCCGGTCCGATCAGGCTCGCCATCGCAGCGGCCGCTTCGACATCTGACGCACCCATGTCGCTCGCACACCACCGCATGATGAGTTGGGCGTCCCCGCTGGAGCGGACCGAAGCCCCCATGGCTTCATTGAGTTCGTCCCGCATCAGCTCAACGGATAAGTTCGCCGAACGGTTGAGCAGCTTCGCGGGATAAGCGGCCAGCGCGTCCGCCACCCGTCCGCCCCGCAGATGGTCGGCGACCACGGCCACGTCGGTGACCACCCGGACGGCCGACGAGAAACGGTAGGGGTTGGGTTCCACCACGTTGCCCAGGACACCGCGGATGCGATGCATCTCGGTCCTGATCGCCGTCGCGGCGCCGTCCTCGCCGTGCAGCCTGTACGCCAATTCGTCGGCGCTCCATCCCTGGGTCCTGGATGCCAGCAGCGCCAGGATCTCTGCACGGCGCAGCGTCAGCGGAAGACGAGCACCGCCGTCGACCTCGGCGCTCGGTTTGTCACCCAATAACCTCAGCGTCAGCGTGGAACGAAGCGCATCGGTCCTTCGAGGCGCACCGGCAGACTTCAACAGCTCCTCCGCCAGCCGCACGCCGCAGCGCACCATGCGCAGGCTGTCCGGTGTTACCGATTCGAAGGGGCCGGAAACATCGAGCACCCCGACGACTTCTCCCGTGAACGGATCGCGGATGGGGGCCGCGGTGCAGGCCCAGTCGTGATGCGTGCGCACCAGGTGTTCGGCAGAGAACAGCTGAGCAGGTGCTCCGGTCACGAGGGCCTCGCTGATGGCGTTGGTCCCCACTCCGGATTCGGACCAGTCGGCGCCCTCCACAAACTCCAAGGAATCGGCCAGCCGCAGCGCTTGCCGGCTGCCCACCCGCCACAGCACTTCACCCTGTTGGTCAGTGACGATCAGCAGGTGGCGGCCCGCGGCGGACTCGTCGGCCAGCAACTGGGACAAGGCCGGGATCACTGTGGCCAGGCGGTGCCCGGCGCTGAGCGACCGCGCCTCGGACACTTCGTGCCGGTGGACCGGCCTGTGCTGATCAGGGTCGATGCCCAGCGCTAGCGACCGCTGCCAGGACCTTATGATGGCCGGTGAAATCGAGGGGTCGGGGCTGCCTGAAATCGTGGCTTCGTGGGCTTTGCGCAGCGTGCGCGCGTACTCCGCCGGTGCGGAAAATCTCAAGTCGCGAAGATGCGTGAAAGCACCGGTGCCGGTCCGCATCCGCCATCTCCCAACTCGTCATCGAATCGTTCCCGGGCCGCGCGCTGACGGCTTGTCGCCGGAAGCTTCTCCCAAGGAGGGCGCCGTGTCACTCGATTGTAACCCCCGGCGTCTTTTACTTGTGATGCGGGTCACGGACGGTCATCGCGAGGCGAACCGGGAGCGGCCCACCGTAGCAACGAGAAGAGGAATCATGCCTGAGACACCAAACGGCATCGTGGAGGCCTGGCTGGCGCAGTTCGAAGAGGCGCTGCGCAGCAAGGAAACCAATGCCGCACTGCAGCTATTCGAAGACGAACCCTACTGGCGCGACTTCGTATCCTTCACCTGGAACCTCAAGACGCTCGAGGGCAAGGACGCCATCAAGCGCATGCTGGACGCGACGCTCGGCGATGTTCAACCCGACAACTGGACCCTCGCCGAGGATGCCACCGGCGACGCTGCGAACACCGAGGCCTGGGTGGACTTCGAAACCGCCCAAGCCCGAGGCTATGCCCACCTGCGCCTCCGCAACGGCAAATGCTGGACGCTGCTCACCACCATGAAGGAACTCAAGGGATTCGAAGAGAAAAAGGGCCCCAACCGGGAGAAGGGCGTAGCCCACGAGATCAGTAAGGGCCGCAAGTCCTGGCTGGAACTCAAGGAGGAACAGGAAGCCCGCCTGGGATACCAGGACCAGCCCTACACAGTGATTATCGGCGGCGGGCAGGGCGGAATCGGACTGGGTGCGCGGCTGCGGCGGCTCGGGGTCCCCACGATCATCATCGAGAAGAACGAGAAGCCCGGTGACTCGTGGCGGAACCGCTACAAGTCGCTCCACCTTCACGATCCCGTCTGGTACGACCACCTGCCATACATGAAGTTCCCCGACGACTGGCCCGTCTTCGCCGCCAAGGACAAGATCGGTGACTGGCTGGAACACTACACGCGGATCATGGAGCTCAATTACTGGTCCAAGACAGAGTGCACCAACGCCCGCTTCGATGAAGCGTCCCAGGAGTGGATCGTGCAGGTAATGCGCGACGGCGAACCTGTCACCTTGCGGCCCAAGCAGCTCGTTTTCGCACTGGGCGTCTCAGGCTACCCAAACGTTCCAGCGTTCGACGGCGCCGAGTCCTTTTTGGGGGAGCAGTACCACTCGTCCAAGCACCCGGGCGGCGGTGACTGGACAGGTAAGAAGGCCGTGGTGATCGGGTCCAACAACTCGGCCCACGATATCTGCGCCGATCTTTGGGAACACGGAGCGGAAGTCACCATGGTCCAGCGGTCTTCCACACACATAGCCCGGAGCGAGTCGCTCATGGACCTGGCGCTCGGGGATCTCTACTCCGAGAAGGCCCTGGCCAACGGTGTCACCACCGAGAAGGCCGACCTCTTGTTCGCCTCCCTGCCGTACCGGATCCTGCCGGAGGCCCAAATCCCCGTCTACGAAGAAATGGCCAGGCGCGATGCCGGGTTCTACTCCCAGCTTGAGGCCGCAGGATTTGAACTGGACTTCGGGGTGGACGGTTCAGGCCTGTTCCTCAAGTACCTGAGGCGCGGTTCCGGCTACTACATCGACGTCGGTGCCTCCCAGCTGATCATTGACGGACGGGTCAAGCTCGCCAACGGCCAGGTCACAAAGATCACCGGCAACGCGGTGGTCATGGACAGCGGAGCCGAGCTGGAGGCCGATGTCATCATCTATGCCACCGGCTACGGGTCCATGAACGGCTGGCTGGCCGACCTGGTCTCGCCTGAGGTGGCGGACGCCGTCGGCAAATGCTGGGGCTTCGGCTCGGACACGCCCAAGGATCCGGGACCGTGGGAGGGGGAGCTGCGGAACATGTGGAAGCCCACGAACGTGGAGAACCTCTGGATTCACGGCGGCAACCTGCACCAGAGCCGTCACTACTCCAACTACCTTGCCCTGCAGCTCAAGGCCCGCATGGAGGGACTGCCCACGCCGGTCTACGAGCTCCAGCCCACCCACCACAAGCGCTGACCCGGATGGCCGTGACAATCACACTCCCGCGCACCACACTGGGGTGACGGCCACCTGCTGGGACACTCCAACGACATGCCGTGGATGCGCCCGACCGGGTGCATCCACGGCCCGTAAGCGAAGGAAAAAAACCATGAAAGCAGCACGATTCCACGCCCGCGAGGATCTTCGGATCGAAGACATTCCGGAGCCGGAGCTGCGCCCGGGTGCCGTGAAGATTGCAATCGCCTGGTGCGGGATCTGCGGCACGGACCTCCACGAATTCCTGGAAGGGCCCATCTTTACCCCGCCGCCCGGACAGCCCCACACGCTGTCACATGAGGAGGCCCCGGTCACCCTGGGACACGAGTTCTCCGGCACTGTTGAGGAAGTGGGCGAGGGCGTTACCGGGCTCTCCGTCGGCGACAGCGTGGTGGTAGAGCCCTACTTCGTCTGTGACGAATGCGGTCCGTGCCGGGCTGGCAACTACAACCTGTGCACCAAGCTGGGTTTCATCGGGCTGGCCGGCGGCGGAGGAGGGCTCAGCGAAAAGGTCGTGGTCGACTCACGCTGGGTCCATCCCGTTGGTGACATTCCACTCGACGAAGCCGCGCTCATCGAACCGCTAGCGGTGGCCTATCACGCCGTCGGCCGGAGCGACGTGAAAGCCGGGGACGTCGCCGTCGTCGGCGGTGCGGGCCCCATCGGACTGCTCACGGCCGCAGTCCTGAAAGGGCTGGGCGTCACCACCGTGGTGACTGAACTGTCCGCCGCGCGCAAGGAGAAAGCCACGTCTTCCGGCGTCGCGGACCATGTCCTCGACCCCAGCGCAGTCGACGTCAAGGCGCGGGTGCTGGAACTGACCGGGGGAGCAGGTGCGGACGCCGCGTTCGAATGTGCCGGAGTGAACGCCGTCCTGGACATGATGCTCGACGTCGTCAAGCCCGCCGGAGTAGTGGTCAACGTATCCATCTGGGGACGCCCGGCCACCGTAGACATGCAGAAGATCGTCCTCAAGGAAATCGACCTTCGCGGAACGATCGCCTACCGCGGGGACCACGCGGCCGCCATCAAGCTTGTCCAGGAAGGCAAAGTGGACCTCAAACCCTTCATCACGGGACGGATCGCCCTGGATGACCTTGTGGACAAGGGATTCGACACCCTGATCCACCACAACGACACGGCGGTGAAGATCATCGTGCATCCGTAGTGATCCGGGTCTCACCCGGAATAGTTGCATGCGCCTCGCAGTTGGCACCTGTGGACCCCATCCGCTGTGAAAGGAATCGCGCATGCTGTTTTCCCCGTTGACCCTCGGTGAGCTTGAACTGCCCAACCGCCTGATCATGGCCCCGCTGACCCGTCTGCGCTCAGGCGAGGCGGGCGTACCTGCGCCTGTCGTTGTGGAGCACTACCGCCAGCGCGCGTCGCTTGGCTTGATCGTCAGCGAGGGCACATACCCCAGCCCTGCCGGACGCTCGTACCCCGGGCAGCCCGGCATTGTCACCCCGGAACAGATTGCCGGCTGGAAGAAGGTGACGGACGCCGTTCATGCCGAAGGGGGCCGGATCTTTGCCCAGATCATGCACGGCGGCCGGGTTTCGCACGAGGACATTAACGGCGGCCGCCCGGTGGTCGCGCCCAGCGCCATCGCCGTGGAGGCCGAGACCCGCACCTACAAGGGCAAGCAGGCGCACCCCGTCCCGCATGCCCTGACTACCGACGAACTGCCCGGCGTCCGCCAGGAAATTGTCCAGGGATCGCTGAACGCGATCGAGGCAGGGTTCGACGGCGTGGAGCTGCACTCCGCCAACGGGTACCTGCTGCATGAATTCCTCGCGCCGTCGTCGAACCAGCGCGAGGACATGTACGGCGGCTCACCGGAGAACCGGGCGCGCTTCGTCATCGAGGTTGTGAAGGCTGTGGTTGAGGCCGTCGGCGCGGACCGCGTGGGCATCCGTATCTCACCCGCACACAACGTCCAGGGCGCTCTCGAAACGGACGCCGCAGATGTCCGCGAAACTTATGGCCTGCTCGTGGATGCGATCGCGCCGCTGAACCTGGCCTACTTGAGCATCCTGCACAATGAACCCACCAGCGAGCTGGTCCAGGAGCTGCGTGCGCGTTTCAACGGCAACTTCCTCGTCAACACCGGGTTTGGCGTCATCACCACCCGTGAGGAAGCCATCTCGCTGGTGGCCGACGGCCACGCAGACGCCGTTGTGGTGGGCCGTCCGGCCATCGCCAACCCGGACCTCGTCCGTCGCTGGCGCGAAGACCTGCCGGTCAACGAACCGAACCAGGCAACCTTCTATGCCGACGGCGCAGAGGGCTACACGGACTACCCGTTCTACGAGGAGTCGCAGAACTAGCACTTCCACTTCTGTATTTGGAGCCCCTCGAGCTCCGCAGCCAGGCGGGCGCAACTCGATTGCGCCCGCCTGTTGTGCGTTTAACGGCAGTGCTCCGGGCTCCGGTCCGTGGCGGCCAAACCACGATTGTGACCGGGCAAATCCGCCGCTGGCTGCCAACCCTATAGGATCTGATCATGCAGCGTCCGTCCCAGATCAACAGTCCCGGCAGCCGCAAGGGCAAGCCTGTGAGCCGCCAGGTGCTGGCCGACCACGTCTACGAGGAACTGCTGGAATCGCTGATGGATGGCCGGCTCGAACCGGGTGCCACCGTCAGCATCGACGGCACGGCCCGGGACCTGGACGTTTCTCCCACACCGGTCCGCGAAGCTCTTGCCCGGCTGGAACACACGGGCATGGTCCGCCGGGTGGCGCTCAAGGGTTACCGGGTGGCGCCGGTGTTCACCCGCGAAGACTTCGCCGAACTCATGGAAGCCCGCCTCGCCATAGAGCCGGTGAATGCCCGACTTGCCTGCGGCCGGCTTACTCCGGAGCGCCTCGCCCAGCTGGAAGAGGCGGTGACCGACTTGAAGACCGCGCCGCGGGGACCCTCATTCGCCGAATACCGCGACTACCTTGAAGCCGACGAACGTTTCCACCGGCTCATCGCCGAGCAAACCGGAAACCAGTTCATGGTGGCAGCCTATGCCGCCCTGGGCGGCCAGGTTCAGCGCTTCCGGCTGTTCGGCGGCGTGGGCATCACGGATGCGGAGAACGCCATCGCCGAACACGAGGCCGTCCTGCATGCGATGGCCTCGGGCGACCCTGAAACCGCTGCCGCGGCCATGGCCGAGCACGTCCGGAGAGTCCGCGGCCGCGCCATCGCCGACGCACCGGAAAGCTAAGCCCGCCCCACCGAAGTGACTGGCGGCTAACGTCGTGACGGCGCCTTTTCACGACGTCTACCGCTAGCTAGTTGGGCTGCCACCACCCCGAGTGTGATCTTGACAACTCTCTATGGAAAGTAGATCCTATAGGAAACAGGATTCGCACAAAGGAGTGAACACCATGGCCTACACAGCCGAGAACTGGCCCATTACTGCGGCCCTGCTTCAGTTCCCGGGCACCGACGCCCAGGGAACCCACATCAACGACGCCGACGCCGCCGCTTGGGCCGAGGTCCTCACCGAGGTCAAGGAAGCCGGCTTCGCACACGCGGACCTCACGGACAGCTGGGTCCGCCCCGGCGACCTCAGCACAGAGCGCCTCGCCGAATTCAAACAGACTGCAGCCAACGTAGGCATCGGCATCCCTGTCATCTCCGCGATCCGCCGCAGCGTCATCGAAGAACGCAACTGGGAAGCCAACCTGGCCTACAGCCACCGCACCATCGACGCCGCCGCCGAACTGGGCTGCGAAGTCGTCTCCTTCGGCCTCCACCAGGCCATCACGGCCGAACAGCAGAAACAGCTCTGGTTCTGGACGGTCGAAGGCTACAAAGACCCGTCGGGAGACAAAGAAGTCTGGGGCAACGCCGTCGCCCGTCTCCGCGAGCTCGGCCGGCACGCAGCCGAAGTCGGCGTCCTGCTCTCGCTCGAAATGTACGAGGACACCTACCTGGGCACCGCGGATTCCTCCGTGCAGCTCGTCCAGGACATCGGCCTCTCAAACGTTGGCCTCAACCCGGACCTCGGCAACCTGATCCGGCTGCACCGCCCCATCGAGGACTGGCGCGAGATGGTGGCCAAGACCCTGCCGTACTCCAACTACTGGCACATGAAGAACTACATCCGGGACGAGGACACGGCCCGCGACATGTATGTCACCATGCCGGCACCGATGGAAAGCGGCCTCATCAACTACCGCGAGGCCTTCAAGCTCGCACTGTCCGTAGGTTTTCAGGGCATCCTCTGCACCGAGCACTACGGCGGCGACGGCCTCAGCGTGACGGCCAGCAACCAGGACTACCTCCGCCGCCACGTCCTCCCCAAGACCGACGGCTACGCACTCGGGCAGAGCCAGGTGGCGCAGGGGAGGCAGCTGCCCGCCGCCTCGGAACTCAGCAGCGTCTGATCCACGGCGCTTGGTGCGGCCGGCATGCATTCGGGGGCGGCCGCACCATTTCAGACCCCGGCTTTACTTCTCCAACACGGATTCGATGAGGAAACCATGACCCAGATCTTCGACAACCCCGCTGATTTCGCGGATGAGGCACTGGACGGCTTTGTGGCAGCCAACCGCGGGTACGTCGCCCGGGTGGACGGCGGCGTGGTCCGCTCCACCGAGGTGCCCGCCGGCCAAGTGGCCCTGGTGGTGGGCGGCGGATCCGGCCACTACCCGGCCTTCGCAGGCCTCGTGGGACCGGGCCTTGCCACGGGCTCCGCCTGTGGCAACATGTTCGCTTCCCCGGCAGCCGGCCAGGTCTACCGGGTGGCCAAGGCCGCCAACGCGGGCGGCGGCGTGCTGCTGAGCTACGGCAACTACGCCGGCGACGTGCTCCACTTCGGCCAGGCCCAGCTGCGGCTTAACGCCGAGGGCATCGAAACCCGCACCGTCCTGGTCACGGACGACATCGCCAGCGCTCCGCTGGACCAGATCGAGAAGCGCCGCGGCATTGCCGGGGACCTGACGGTCTTCAAGATTGCCGGTGCCGCGGCGGAAGCAGGACTGGACCTCGACGCCGTCGAACGTTTGGCCATCCGGACCAACTACCGCACCCGTTCCCTGGGCGTGGCATTTGACGGCTGCACGCTGCCGGGAGCGGACGCGCCGCTGTTCCACGTGCCCGCCGGGCAGATGTCGCTGGGCCTCGGCATCCACGGCGAGCCGGGCATCTCCGAACACCCCATGCCCACCGCCTCCGAACTCGCCGAACTGCTGGTCTCCAGGCTCCTGGAGGACAAGCCCGACGACGCCGGGAACCGTGTGGTGGCCATCGTCAACGGCCTGGGCACGGTCAAGTACGACGAGCTGTTCCTGCTTTTCGGGAAGATCGAAAAGCTCCTCACCGCCGCCGGCCTGACGGTGGTGGAACCGGAATGCGGCGAGCTGGTCACCAGCCTGGACATGTCCGGGCTCTCCCTGACGCTGCTGTGGCTGGACGACGAACTGGAGCAGTTCTGGGCAGCTCCGGCCGATACCCCCGCCTTCCGCAAGGGCAACCTGGCTCCGCGGGCCCGCCGTGAGCTGGCCGGACCGGAAGACGCCGTGGCCGGTGAAGCGGAGAACACGACGGCGGCAGCAGCTGAGTTGGGCCGGCTGGCCGCCGCCGTGCTCGCCCAGGTGCAGGGCGTCGTCGTCGAGCATGAAGAGGAACTGGGGAACCTGGACGCCATCGCGGGCGACGGCGACCACGGTATCGGCATGCGCCGTGGCGTGGACGCAGCAGCAGCGGCAGCAGAGGAAACCTCGGCATCCGGGGCGTCGGCGGAACGTGTCCTCACGTCCGCGGGCGAAGCATGGAGCGAACGTGCGGGCGGAACCTCCGGGGCGCTGTGGGGATCCGCCGTGATCGCCGCCGGGCTGGCCCTCGGCAACAAGGACTCCTATGGCGGGGAGGACGCGGCAGCTGCCGTCACCGCCTTCGTGGACGCCATCACCGAACTTGGCAAGGCGGAACCGGGGGACAAGACGATGGTTGACGCGCTGCTGCCCTTCCGGGACACCTTCCTCACCGCGTTCGACGGCGGCACCCCGGTACGCGCGGCGCTCGCCTCAGCAGCGGCTGCTGCGCAGGAGGCCGCTGAGGCCACCGCTTCGCTCCGGCCTCTCAAGGGCAGGGCGCGGCCGCTCGCGGAAAAGAGCCTGGGCCATCCCGATCCCGGCGCGGTGTCCTTTGGACTGATCGCCGCCCGGATCTCGAACTATCTCGATTCTGAACTGACGGGTTCACCACTTACGGATTCACCGCTGGCCGCCTCCGCGGCCGGAAATGGAGCACAATCATGAGCGCAGACCAGAGCACTGCAGGATGGCGCATTGTCATCGGCAACGATGAAGCGGGCGTCGAATACAAGGAAGCGCTGAAGGCGCTGCTCGAAGCGGACAGCCGCGTCGCGTCCGTGGTGGATGTGGGAGTCGGCGCCAACGACTCGACCGCATACCCGCACGTCGCCGTTGACGCCGCCCGCAAAGTGGCCGAAGGCGAGGCAGACCGCGCCCTGCTGATCTGCGGCACCGGGCTGGGCGTGGCCATCGCGGCCAACAAGGTCCCCGGGATCCGCGCCGTCACCGCCCACGACGGCTACTCCGTGGAACGCTCGGTCCTGAGCAACAACGCCCAGGTCCTCACCATGGGCCAGCGCGTGATCGGCCTGGAACTGGCCAAGAAACTGGTGGGCGAATGGCTCGACTACCGTTTCGACGAGACCTCATCCTCCGCCGCCAAGGTGGACGCTATCTGCTCTTACGAGCCCGACTACACGAAGGCAGTCTGATCATGACCGAAACAGCAAACACCCCTACCACCGCGGCCTCCAGCGCGGCCAACAGCGCCCGGAAGATCGCCGTCGTCGGCTCCGGCTACATGGGCGGCGGGATCGCCCAGGTCCTGGCGCTCGGCGGTGCCCGCGTGGCACTGGCGGATGTGTCCGCCGAAGTGGCGCAGAGCAACTACGACCGCCTCCTCGCCGAATCGGACCAGTTTGTGGCCGACGGCCTGTTCCCGGCCGGTTCCACAGAGATCCTGAAGCAGAACCTCTGGGCAGCCAGGGACATCGAGGAGGCCGTGGCCGACGCGGACTTCATCGAGGAGGCCGTCCCCGAAATCATCGCGATCAAGCACCAGACGCTGGCCCGCATCAGCGCAGCGGCCAGGCCTGACGCCATCATCGGTTCCAACACCTCCACCATCTCCATCGCCGATCTGTCCGAACCGGTTACCAACCCGGAACGGTTCCTCGGCGTGCACTTCTCGAACCCGTCACCGTTCATCCCCGGCGTGGAGATCATCCCTCACGCCGGCACCTCCGCAACCACGGTGGGCGCAGTCCGCGACCTGGTGCACGCTGCCGGCAAGCAGACCGCCGTCGTCAAGGACGTCACCGGCTTTGTACTCAACCGCCTGCAGTACGCGCTCTTCCATGAAGCAGCGCAGCTGGTGGAGCAGGGCATCGCGACTGCGGACGACGTGGACACGCTGGTCCGCACCACCTTTGGCTTCCGGCTGCCGTTCTTCGGCCCGTTTGCCATTGCGGACATGGCCGGGCTGGACGTCTACAACTTCTGCTACAAGTCGCTCCAGACCGACTTCCCGGAGCGGTTCGCCACCCCCAAGATCCTCACGGACCTGGTGGAGGCCGGGAAGCTGGGCACCAAGACCGGCGCCGGCTTCCTCAACGTTCCGGCGGAACGCACCCCCGAGCTGATCGCCTACCGCAACAAGGCCTACGTCGCCATGCAGCAGCTTCTCGAAGACCTCGGCCCCGCCCCGATCCACTAGGCCGTTCCAGAAGCCGAGCAACAAGCACGAGCCCTGTCGCCGGCACCATCGCCGGGCAGGAGCTTTCCATCCGCCCTTCATCCAGGAGCAAGCATGAGCATTTTCCCCTCAGAACGCACAGCAATCGTCACCGGAGCCGTCTCCGAGCGCGGCATCGGCCGGGCCACCGTCAACTACCTCGCAGCGCAGGGCTGGAACATCGGCATCATCGACCTGGACGACGCCCTGTGCAAGGCCGCAGCCAAGGAACTGGCCGCCCAGTATGGTGTCCGGGCCCTCGGGGTTGGAGCCAACGTTGCCGATGAAACTTCCGTCCGCAATGCAATCGACGAGATCGAAGCAGAGCTGCCGCAGATCGTGGCCCTGGCCAACGTGGCCGGCGTCAGTTCACCGGTGCCGTACCTGGAGCTGGACGCTGCCGAGTGGGACCGCGTGCTGAACATCAACCTCAACGGCGTCCATTACGCCACCCGCCGCGTGGCCGAATCCATGGTCAAGAACCGGATCGGGCGCATCGTCAACATCTCCTCCGTTTCCGCACAGCGGGGCGGCGGCACGTTCTCCAAAACGCCGTACTCGGTGGCAAAGGCCGGCGTGATCGGACTGACCCGCTCCACCGCCCGCGAACTGGGGGAGTACGACATCACCGTCAACGCCATCTCCCCGGGCCCCATCGACACCGACATCATGGGCGGCACGCTCAGCCAGGAACGCAAGGACGAACTCACCAAGGACCTTGTGGTCAACCGGGTCGGATCGACACGCGACATCGCAGCAGCCATCGCCTTCCTCATCAGCGAGGACGCCGGATACATCTCCGGCCAGACGCTGAATGTGGATGGCGGACTTTACATGCACTAGGGAAGGCCACCCATGGCACAGCACAAACCGGCAACATCCCAGGCGACGGGGCTTAGGTCCTGGAGCCGCGGACGACAGATCTACCTAGCAGTGGGCATCCTGGCCTGCATCGCCGGGATCATGATCATCGCCTTCTCCCGCTAGGACCCGAAGTACCAAGCTTCGTTCGCAACTGATTTACTCAAAGAGGAGTTTTGATGTCCTTAACAGCAACTTCAACCAAGGAGCTCCTGGATTCGCCGGTCCTTAAGTCGGCGATTTCCAAGGCCTCGTTCCGGCTGATGCCGATGCTGGTCATCCTGTATGTGGTGGCTTTCCTGGACCGCACCAACGTTGGCTTCGCTGAAGCAGCGCTCGGAGTGGACCGCGGAGTCACCGCCGGGGCCTACGCCCTGGGCGCCGGCATCTTCTTCATCGGCTACGCACTGTTCGAAATCCCCAGCAACCTGCTCCTGACCAAGTTCGGCGCCAAGGTGTGGCTGGCCCGCATCGCCATCACCTGGGGCATCGTCTCCGCGTGCTTCGCCTTCGTCCAGGGCGAGACCTCGTTCATCATCCTGCGCTTCCTGCTGGGTGTCACTGAGGCGGGCCTGTTCCCGGGCGTCATCATGTTCCTGGCGGCGTGGTTCCCGAACAAGGTCCGGGTCAAGATGTTCGCCATCTTCTACCTGGCACAGCCGTTTTCGCAGATGATGGGCGCACCGCTATCCGGCTGGCTGATCAACATCGGCGACCAGGTTCCCGGCGTGGCCGGCTGGCAGGTCATGTTCTTCGTCGAAGGCATGCTCGCAGTCCTGGCCGGCGTTGCCGCGTACTTCTTCCTGATCAACAGCCCGCAGGACGCTAAGTTCCTGAACCCCGGCGAAAAGAAGGCGCTGCTGGACGTCATGGCGCTGGAGGACACCGTCAAGGAAGAAACCGGCCCCCGTGGTGTGCTCGCCGCCATGAAGAACCGCAAGGTCTGGTACTTCACGGTCATCTACTTCTGTCTCCAGGTGGCGGTATACGGCGTGACGTTCTACCTGCCGCAGCAGGTTGCGCAGCTGACCGGCCAGAAAGTCGGCTTCGCCGTGGGCCTGCTGGCGGCCATCCCGTGGTTCTTCGGCATCTTCGCCTGCTACTTCATCGGCAAGGCAGCCAACACCATCGTCCGCCGCCGGGTGTGGGGCACGGGGCTGTTCATCTCCACCGGGCTTTGCATCTTCGGCTCGGCGTGGGCCGGCGCCAACCATATCCCGGCATTGGGCATCATCTTCATCACCCTGGCGGTGTGCAGCTTCCTGTCGATCGGGCCCATCGCGTGGTCCTACCCGACGGCGTTCCTCACCGGAACGGCCGCCGCGGCGGGCATTGGCCTGATCAACTCGCTGGGCAACCTGGGCGGCTTCGTGGCCCCGATCCTGCGCACCACGGTCAACCAGGTCACGGCGTCCGACACCGGAACCATGGGCGTCTACGCCCTCGGCGTCCTGCCTTTCCTGGCGGCCGCGATGATGTTCGCGACCAAGAGGTTCCAGAACAAGGCGGACGAACTTCTCGAGAAGTAAATCCGGATTCTGTCGCCAGCAGAAAATACACCAGCAAGAAAGCAACACAGATGCAGCACGCTTCAGCCAGCCACGCCACGGACACCGTCAATGACAGCGTTATTGACTGTGTCAGTGACTCCGTCATCTATGTCGGCGTCAGCACCAAGATGTACCTGGGCTACCGGGACACCCTGGACTGGCTGGAGCGCCTGCGGCACGAAGTGGACTCCCGTCCGGCCCTCGCGGCCGGGCGGGTTGTCCCGTTTGTGATCCCGTCCTTCCCGGTGCTGCCGGCGGCCGCCGCTCTTCTTACGGGTTCGCCAATGCTGCTCGGCGCGCAGAACTGCGGCTGGGCCGAGGGCCCGTGGACCGGCGAGGTGGCCCCGTCCATGCTCGCCGAGCTCGGTGTGCGCCTGGTGGAGATCGGCCACGCCGAACGCCGCGCGCACCTCGGCGAAACCGACTCCATGGTGGCGCTCAAGGTCCGGGCCGCGGACGACGCCGGGCTGACGCCCCTGCTGTGCGTCGGCGAGGCCTCCGTGGGGGACGCGTCCGACGGCGACGCCGCCATTGCTACCCGGAACGCCGCAGCCTTTGTACAAGGGCAGATCGAGGCTGCCGTTGGGGGCGACTGGGAACTGGCCTCGCGCCTCATCATCGCTTACGAGCCCGTCTGGGCCATCGGCGCCGCCGAACCGGCGGATCCCGGTTATGTGTCCGACGTCGTCAATCACCTCCGCGGCCTGCTCGCCGCGCACGGGTTGCGGGAGCTTCCCGTCATCTACGGCGGCTCAGCCAAGCCGGGGCTGCTGCCCGAATTGGGCGGCGTTTCCGGTTTGTTCCTGGGCCGCTTCGCACACGACGCCGGGAACTTCGGCGCGGTTCTGGACGAGGCGCTGGCTGGGTGATGCACTGGCTGGGGGAGACACTGCTGATGGTCCCTACCCTGTCACCGACCGCTGGCAGAGCCCGATAAATCCGCCCAGCTGTTCGAGGCCTTCGGGATGTGCGGGCAGGTAGTTGGTCAGTTCCGGTGCCCGCACCACTACGGCGCGCCATTTGCCGCGGGACACCGCCACGTTGATCCGGTTCCGGGAGAGCAGGAATTCCATGCCCCGCGGAGCCTCGGCCACCGCCGAACAGGCCATGGATACAATCACCACAGCAGCCTCCTGGCCCTGGAACTTGTCCACGGTGCCCACGCGGACCGCCAGGTGGCCGGCGGCGTCGAGGACGTCCCTGATCAGGTTCACCTGCGCGTTGTAGGCCGCAACCACCAGGATGTCCTCCGGCCCCAGCGGGCGGTCCCCGGTTTCATCGTGCCAGGTCAGGCTCAAGTGCCTGCCGACCTGGTGCACCACTTCAGCGGCTTCCTCCGGGGACGACGTGATGTTCCCGCTGTGCGCAACCAACACGGTTTCGATTCCGGCAGGGACGCCCGCCAGGAACCGCAGGTCGGCGGCGCTGGCGGATTGCAGCCTGCCCTCATAGGAAAGCTCCGAAACGGCAGCGCACAGCGGCGACGCCATGCGCCACGTGTCCGCCAGGAAATAGCCGAGCTCAGGCGGAAGTGTGGCATGCCCCGCAGAGATCCAGCCCAGGGCGGACTCGTTGACCGGCTCCGGGTGGGTGCCCTGGCTGACCTGGGGAAGCTGCTGCGGATCGCCGAGCAACAGCAGCCGCGGGCTTGCCTGGGCGACAGCCAGTGTGTTGGCGAGGGAGAACTGCCCGGCCTCGTCGATCACCAGAAGATCCAGGGACCCGGCAGGAACGGTGGAGCCTGTCATGGTCCAGGCCGTGCCACCCACCAGGGCGCCGCCCGGAGAACTGAGCAGCCGGTCCACGTCGGCGGCAGCCCGGTGGTCCCACGGCAGGGAACCGTCGTGCTTGACGTCCTTGGCAACCCTCCGCGGGTCCACTCCCGCTTTTTCCACGGCGGTGCAGAGGAGGTTCTCCACCACCGCGTGCGACTGGGCGACGACGCCCACCTTCCAGCCCCGGGCCACGAGCCGCGCAATGACATGTGAACCGACGTGCGTCTTGCCGGTGCCTGGCGGTCCCTGGACCGCGAGGTACGAGTGGTCGAGGGCGGCGACGGCTGCCGTGATCGCGTCGATGAAGCGGTCCGCGCCGCCCGCAGGCTCGGGGAGGGGTCCGCTTGTCACCAGCCGCGGCGGAACCCGGCGCACCAGGTCCAATGCCGGGTGCTTCCGGAAGACAGGCTCTCCCGGAGGCTCCGCGGAAGCGTCGGGAAGGCCGGCGGCGACCTGGTCAGCCAGCATGGCCAGCGCCTCCTCCAGGCTCTTGGTGGCAACAGGCTGGTCCTCGGTGAGCGCGATGGGCATGCTGTTATGCGGTTCGATCTTCCGGTGCAGCCGGTCCCGGATCACCACGGTATCCCTGCCGTCCTCGTGGCCGAGCTCCAGGACCTCGGTCCCGAACCACCCGTTACGGCCCGAGCCGTCGCTGCCGGTGCCCTCGAGCCCCGCGGGCAATGGACGGTCATACATCCGGAACCATTTGCTGCCTTCCCGGAGGTCCGAGCCGGCGCTGACTGTGCCGGTCAGCTGTACCCTGCGCTCGGGGAGCCTGGTGCCTACCCTGTGCCAGTCGTCGAGGATGCGGGCCTCCTCGACGAGGAAGACATTGCGGTCCTGCTGGTGGGTGTCAGGTCCGCTCTCGCAGCGGTCAAAGTGGGCCCACCAAAAGGCCTTGCGCTCACGGCGGTGGTAGCTCACGGCCGCCTCCACCATGGCGACCGCTTGAACGTCGGCCTCCGGGCTGCCGAACTCCTTACCGGAGGTGCGGAATTCCGCCGCCCGGTCCAGGAAAGCCCTGATGGCGAGTTCGGAACGCCGGAGCGCGGCGCCGTCGCTGGAATCAGGTGCCGCCCTGCCTAAATTTCCTCCAGGTCCCTGTGCTTCAGGCGCTGCGCCGATTCCGCGCTCGGCGGCCAACCGCAGCAGCCAGTCGCGGAGCTCCAGCGTGGAGAGACAGTCGTATTCGTTATAGTCCGAGATGCCGGCAAGGATGGCCGCTGCGTCATCGGCAAGACCGGCGTCACGCGCCTCGCAGTAATCTGCATACGCCACCACCGAGGCCCCCGCGTCCTTCACGTCACCGGAGCGGAGGTTGCTGCCCATGTAGAGCGGCTCGAGTTTCTTGATGCTGTACGAGTTCTCGGAGATCCGGATGCTGTTCCGCACGGTCTGGTACAGGTCCACGAGGAGCCCGTCCCGCAGCCACGTGTCCACGGTGTCCTCTCCCGCGACATGCATGACAGAGAGTTTGCGGAGGGCGGTCTTTTCGTAGGCGGCGTAGTGGTACACGTGCATGTCAGGGTACCGGCGCCGCCTGTTCTCCACGTAGTCCAGGAAATCGAGGAAGGCCTGCTTTTCAGCAGCGCGGTTGTGCGCCCAAAACGGTTTAAACACGGTCCGGCGGCCCGGTTCCGTGGGAGCTTCAATAACCCCGAACAAATACTCCAGGCCCCATATCCCGGTGGCGCTGTCCTGCCACAGCGGATCCCCTTCGAAGTCGAAGAAGATGTCTCCGGGGCTCGGCGGCGGCAGTTCTGCCAGGGTGTGTTCCGGGATAACCCGGTAGCTGATGCTGTGCTGTTCGCCGTCCTTGACGTAGCTGACGGACCCCTCTGCCGTCCCCGCGTTGCTCTGCATCCGGGCCTGGTCCTGCATCCGCAACAGGGAGGGGCTGGCGCCGGGCAACGTTGCGTCGGCCAACTGCTTGACGGTGAAAATCCCCTGCTCGTGTAGTTTTTTTCGCTGCGCCGAGTTCATCCGCGCCACCAGGAGGAGATCGTCCGTAGCTTTGACCTGTTCCTGGCAGTAGTCGCAGCGGCCGCAGGCAACAACACCGGGCGTGCCCCAGCCGACGGTGTCGGGCTGGTTCCGATGGCCGGCCGTGAGGGCCAGGAACCTGTCCCGCCGCTCGCGGAAGACGGGGAGGATGTCCGCCAGCTTGTGGCTGCTCCGGACATAGTCGAAGCCGCCGCCGGCCGTTTCTTCTGTGGCACCCAGGACCAGGGTGACGGCGGGGGCAGGTTCGATTCCGGCGTGAAGCAGCTGGTCTCCGTATGCGGCAAGCTGGAGCAGCGCCGTCACTTTGGCATGGCGCGCCAGTTTGGTGTCGTACACGGCGTATCTGCCGTCGTCCTGTTTGACCAGGAAGTCGGAACGGCCGTGGAAGAGGCCGTCGAAGAAGGCGGCCTGGAAAACAACGTCCGCCCCGGCCCGCAGCGCGTCGATGGATTCGGCATGCTTGGCCTGCAGGGTGGCGCGGTCCATGGCGGTGGCTGCCGCGACGTCGTACACGCCGCGGCCGGTGGCGGGATCCCACGGCCCGAATTCGTCAAGGAAGTTGTCCAGGACTTTGTGCTCGTGAACGTCCCCGAGTTTCGCTGTGCGCGCCAGCATCTCGTCGGGCTCGAACTCGGCTTTGGGGGAGCGGCCCAGTTTTTCGTCCAGTTTGCGCAGCAACTGATACTCACACGTTGCAGCGATCACCAGATCGCTCGCGGAGTAGACGAGGTCCTGCGCCAGGTCCGGTACTTCCGGTTCAAGAAGAAACACTGCGCCTCATTGCCGTAGATGTTGGTGCCGGTTGTTGGTGACGATTGTTGTGTGTTGCCGCTGGCTTGCCGTTGATGTCCTATTGCCAAGCTATCAAAGCGCCCCGACAATTTGGCTTGGGCTGTGCCCGATCGGCTCGGCCGCTGCCGCCAGCCTCTGGCCCGGGCAGGCACGGTCGGCGTAAGGTCTGAGGAACATGACTGAACAGCAGCCTTTTGACGTCGTCCAACGGTTTCCGGATTTTGAAGTGCGCCGTTACCCTGGGCACGCTGTCGCCGAAGTGAAGGTGAAGGCGCCCTTTGACAGCGCCGGTAACGCCGCTTTTCGGCTTCTTTTCGGATACATCAGCGGCAACAACACCGCACGCGAGTCCGTGTCCATGACCGCCCCGGTCCTGCAAAGTCCTGCACCATCGCGGAAACTGGCAATGACGACGCCGGTGGTCCAGAGCGGTGCCCTCGGCGACAGCGAATTCGTTGTTGCGTTCGTTCTTCCCGCCAGCATCACGGCGGCAACAGCTCCCGTTCCGAATAATCCACAAGTGGAAATCCGGGCCGTGCCCGGCTCGGTGGCTGCCGTTCTGGGATTTTCCGGCAGGGGGACCGAAGCTGCGTTCGAGAAGCGGAACAGTGTCCTGCAGGAAGCCCTGGCTCAAGCCGGCCTCAAGCCAGTCGGAGCGCCGCGGTTCGCACGCTTCGACCCGCCGTTCAAACCCTGGTTCCTCAGGAAGAATGAAGTGGTCCAGGATATCGAGGAGTCGGCGGGACTCGCCGGCCACAGGGGAGGGCCGCATGAGCAATAAACCAGGTGACCACACCGCCACCGGGACAGCCGCCTCAGCCGGCGCCGCCTACGATGAGGCAGCCTTCGAAGCAGCTGTCCGGGCAGCGGAGCAGAGCCTCAGTGAAGGCGGCATCCCCATCGGGGCCGCCCTCGCGAGGGGGAACGAGCTGATCGCCAGCGGCCACAACGAGCGGGTACAGCATGGAGATCCCATCGCCCATGGCGAGATGGCCGCGCTCCGTGCTGCCGGGCGCCAGAAGAGTTACCGCGACACGACGCTGTACACCACCCTGGCGCCGTGCGCGATGTGCACCGGGACGATCATCCAGTTCAAGATTCCGCGGGTGGTGGTGGGGGAGGCCAGGACGTTCCCCGGCGAATTCGAGCTCCTGCGCTCGCGGGGTGTTGAAGTGCTGGTGTTGGACGACCAGCGCTGCGTGGACATGATGCTCACGTTCCAACGCGACTACCCGGAACTGTGGGCCGAGGACATCGCCGAGGACGCGCCCGCGGACGCTGCCCGCGTTCCGGGGAAATAGGGCGAGACGGAATTCCGGTAAGAGGCGGAGACATGGACCGAGACCGCATGGCCCTGATGGCAGTGAAATCGTTTCACACGCTGGCCTGGTTCCTGATCGAAGCCTGCATGGTCTACCTCGTGTACGCGGGAATCCGCGGGCGCACGGACAGGCGTGCCGGGGTGGCTGCGTCCGTTGTGGCCGGTGAGACCCTCATTTTTGCCGCCTACGGGTTCCACTGCCCGCTGACCGCCGTGGCCAGGAAGCTTGGCGACGAGACCGGCTCGGTGACGGATATTTACCTGCCCAAGTGGTTCGCGAGGAACCTCCCGGCCATTCACGTGCCGCTGATTCTCCTGGCGGTCGCGCTGCACCGGCGGAACTTCCTCGCCGCGAGGGCGCGGGGGCAGACGGTTTTGCTGACCGGGCGGGCCGCCCGCTGATCAACACCTTCGCTGTCGAGGGACTGCAGCCACGGCAGCCCTCGTTTATAGGAAGGCCTCCCGGCCGGTGCCTTCACGCACCAGCAGTTTGCCGTTTTCGATGGACACCAGGAGGCTCTTGGGTTTGCCACTGAGTTTCACGCCCCCGGACAGGCCCCGGCTGGTGACGTCAACGCCGATGGTGGCCCCGCGCGCCGGCAGCTCGATCGCGACCTCCTCCGCTATGCCAAGCAGCGGATTGGTGGAGAGCTCGGTGTCGCGCCTCGCCTGTTTGCCGTTGACGAAAACCGTGACGTTGTCCTCCTTAAAGCCGCCCTGAAGGATGATGAGCAACTCCTGCATCGTGGACCGCCTCCGTAGATCGCCGGGCTCCCCCAACTGCCACTACATCACTTCTTTCCCCTTGTGGATAGCCCCAGTTTTGGCCGGTTCGGAGCAGGTCCGGGATGACGCTGCCGCACAGTGTCGGTTCCGGTAAGGCAAAATGTTCTGGGTGAACCACATCCCGCAGCGCCCTTGCCCGTCCCCCGCCGAGACTGCTGACTCCATGGCAGACCACATCGCGGCCCAGATCGCTGACGAACTGGGCGTCAAGGCGTGGCAGGTGAAAGCTGCGGTGGACCTCCTCGACGGCGGTTCGACCGTTCCGTTCATCGCCCGGTACCGCAAGGAAGCCACCGGGACCTTGGACGACACCCAGCTCCGCGAGCTCGAGGAGCGCCTCCGGTACCTCCGCGAACTGGAGGACCGCCGTCGGACGGTCCTTGAGGCGATAGCGGCGCAAGGCAAGCTGACACCGGAACTGCAGGCCGCCGTCGTCGGCGCCGATACCAAATCCCGCCTGGAAGACATTTACCTTCCTTTCAAAACCAAGCGCCGCACCAAAGCGCAGATCGCCCGTGAGGCGGGCCTCGAGCCGCTCGCCGACACACTGCTTAAGCGGCCGGAACTGGACCCTGAGCGCGAGGCCGCCAAGTACCTGAACGCTGAACATTCCATCGACGACGCCGCGGCAGCACTCGCCGGCGCCCGGTCCATACTGGTGGAGCGTGTGGCGCAGGACCCTGACCTGGCCGCGACTCTGCGCGAACGGCTCTGGACGCAGGGCCGCATGGTGTCCCGCGTGAAGAAGGGCCAGGAGGTCGAAGGACAGAAGTTCAAGGACTACTTCGAGTTTTCGCAGGTGCCGTCCGGGATGCCGTCGCACCGCGTCCTGGCGCTGCTCCGCGGGGAAAAAGACGGGGTGCTGGAGCTGGACCTCGCCGAGGCTGAACCGAACGACGACGACGCCCTGGCCGCCGCCCGCGGACGGTACGAATCCGCCGTGGCCAGGTTCCTCGGGGTTGCGGACCGCGGCCGGCCCGCCGATGAGTGGCTGCTGCAGACCGCGCAGGTGGCGTGGCGGTCGCGGGTGCTGGCCCGGCTGACCGCCGATCTGCGCGGGCGGATGTTCGCCGCAGCCGAGGACGAGGCGGTGCGGGTTTTCGCCGCCAACCTCCGCGACGTGCTGCTGGCGGCCCCCGCGGGCAACCGTGCCACCCTCGGACTCGACCCGGGCCTGCGCACCGGCGTGAAGGTGGCCGTGGTGGACGGGACGGGCAAGGTAGTTGCCACTGACACCGTGTACCCGCACGCCCCGGCGCGGAAGTGGGATGAGGCCCTGGCAACGCTCGTGCGGCTGTCGCGGCAGCACGCCGTCGAGCTGGTGGCGATCGGCAACGGGACGGCCTCACGCGAGACCGACAAACTTGCCCTCGAGCTGATTAAGAAGCTGTCCGCGGAGTCGGCCCCGGCGCAGGCCGGCGCCGGAAACCGGGCGCCGGAAAAGCTCGTGGTATCCGAAGCCGGCGCCTCGGTTTATTCGGCGTCGGCGCTTGCCGCGGCCGAGCTACCCGGCATGGACGTCTCCCTGCGCGGCGCGGTGTCCATCGCCCGGCGCCTGCAGGATCCGCTCGCCGAGCTGGTTAAGATCGAGCCGAAGTCGATCGGCGTCGGGCAGTACCAGCACGACGTCACGGCCGCGAAGCTGGACCGCAGCCTGGACGCCGTGGTGGAGGACTGCGTGAACGCCGTCGGCGTGGACGTGAACACGGCGTCGCCCGCCCTGCTGAGCCGGGTGGCCGGCGTCGGACCCCTGCTGAGCGAGAACATCGTGGCGTACCGGAACGAGCACGGACCATTCGCCAAGCGCAGCGAGCTGAAGAAGGTGCCCCGGCTGGGTGCCAAGGCGTTCGAACAGTGCGCGGGCTTCCTGCGGATCACCGGCGGAGCAGAGCCGCTGGACGCGTCCAGCGTGCACCCGGAGGCCTACCCGGTGGCGCGGAAGATCCTCGCTGCAGCAGGCGGAAAGTCAACTGCCGGGAAGGCAGGTCTGAGCGGCTCCGGTGCGGGCAGCCTCGCGTCGCTCAACCCGCAGGATTTCGTGGAGGGCGCCTTCGGACTTCCCACGGTGCAGGACATCATTTCCGAGCTGGAAAAGCCCGGCCGTGACCCGCGGCCGGCGTTTGCGGCCGCCAAGTTCTCGGAAGGGATCGAGAAGATCTCAGACCTCCGTCCCGGGATGATCCTGGAGGGAACCGTCACCAATGTGGCCGCATTCGGGGCGTTCGTGGATGTCGGGGTGCACCAGGACGGACTGGTGCACGTTTCCGCGCTGGCTAACCGCTTCGTCTCCGATCCGCGCGAAGTGGTGAAGTCCGGCCAGGTGGTGCGGGTGAAGGTTCTTGAGGCCGACCCGGAGCGGAAGCGAATTTCGCTGACGCTGAGGCTCGACGACGAACCGGCACCTGCCGGTGGCCGCACGGCTGCCGGCGGCGCCCGGCCCGCTGGTTCTGGCGCCCGGCCCGCTGGTTCTGGCGCCCGGCCCGCTGCTGCCGGGCGGCAGGGGAGCGGCGCATCCCGGCAGGCACCCGCCGCACCCCGGCAGGGGAGTGAGGGCCGCCAGGCGGGGAGTGACGGAAACCAGCCGCGGAACGGCCGTTCCGAAGCCAAGCGGACGCCCCCGCCCAAGCCCGCACCGGTCAACACCGCCATGGCTGAGGCACTGCGGAAGGCCGGCCTGGGCAAGTAACCGCCAACCCGGCGCCGCTGCTAATCCGTCACACCGCGCCCGGCTGTGGCTACAGTGGTCCCCATGACTTTCACCCGGCCCGATCCGTTCACCACGCGCCCCACCCTCCGGGGAACCTTCGGAATGAGTGCCTCCACGCACTGGCTCGCCACCGCAACCGCCCAGTCCGTGCTGGAACGAGGCGGAAACGCGTTCGACGCCGCCACCGCCGGGGCGTTTGTCCTCCACGTGGTCGAGCCGCACCTGAACGGTCCGGGCGGGGACATGACCGGAGTGTTTGTTACGGCCGGGGAACCAGGCAAACCGGTGGTCCTGATGGGTCAGGGGCCGGCCCCCGCCGGAGCGACGCCCGGGCATTATCGCTCGGAAGGCCTGGAGCTGGTGCCGGGTTCAGGAGCCCTGGCGGCGGCAGTGCCTGCCGCCGTCGACGCCTGGCTCCTCCTGCTGCGCGACCACGGAACGTGGGAGTTGCAGGCGGTGCTCGAGTATGCGGTCGGATATGCGCGCGATGGCCACCCGATGCTGGGAAGGGTCGGCGCAACCATCGCGTCAGTTTCGGAGCTGTTCACAGAGCACTGGCCCACTTCGGCCGAGCTGTGGATGCCCGGGGGCAGAATTCCCTCTGAGGGGGAACTGGTCCGGAATCCGGCGTACGCGCGCACCCTTGAACGGCTGGTGGAGGCGGGAGCCGCGGGGTCCACGCGGGAAGCGCGTATCGACGCCGCACGCCGGGAATGGCGCGGGGGCTTTGTAGCGGAGGCCATGGTGCAGTCCGTGCAGGCGCCGCACCGCCATTCGTCCGGGACTGACCACCGCGGAGTGCTGGCAATGGATGACGTCGGGGGATTCGAAGCGGGCTACGAAGCCGCAGCCACCGTTGAGTTCAGGGGACACACCATCGCCAAGACGGGTCCGTGGGGCCAGGGTCCGGCGCTCCTGCAGACCCTTGCGATCCTTGACGGTTTCGCGGACGAGTACCTTGATCCGTCCACCGAACTGGGCGTGCACACCATCCTGGAAGCCCAGAAATTGGCGCTCGCCGACCGGGAGGCCTACTACGGCGACACTGACGTGCCGCTCGACCACCTGCTGTCCGCCGGCTACGCCGCCGAGCGACGGCAAATGATCATGGAGCGGGCATCGCATGAGTTCCGGCCGGGCCGGGTTCCGGGATACGAACCGTTTGTCCCGCCGTTGCGGACCGAGTACGTGCCGCCGGCGCGCGCGAACGACGACGGGCCGGCCCTTCGCGGGACTGCTGGCGCCGGCGTGGGTGAACCGACGGTACTGGCAACCGGCGAGACGCGCGGCGACACGTGCCACATCGACGTGGTGGACCGGTGGGGCAACATGATCTCGGCGACTCCTTCCGGCGGCTGGCTGCAGTCTTCCCCGGCGATCCCCGAGCTGGGTTTCTGCCTGGGAACCCGGCTGCAGATGACCTGGCTCGAACCTGGAACACCGTCCACGCTGACCCCCGGGAAGCGTCCCCGCACCACCCTGACGCCCACCCTTGTGCTGCGCAACGGCACGGCTGTAACAGCGCTGGGCTCGCCCGGCGGCGACCAGCAGGACCAGTGGCAGCTCCCGTACCTGCTGCGGACCATAGTGGGCGGCTACACTCCACAACAGGCCATCGACGCCCCGACGTTCCATACGACGTCGATGCCGGGGTCGTTCTGGCCCCGCACCTGGGAGCCCGGCGGGGCAGTGGTGGAGGGCAGGCTGGGGGAGGACGTCATTGCAGGCCTGGAACGCCGCGGCCACCGGATCACGTGGGCCGGTGACTGGACGCTGGGACGGTTGTCCGCCGTCGTCCGTGATCCCCTGACGGGCGTCCTGCAGGCCGCGGCGAACCCGCGCGGCGCGCAGGGGTACGCGGCAGGGCGGTAGGGGCTTCCGCCCTAACGAATGACCGCTCGAGCCGCGATTTAGTCCTTCCTGACGATATCGACCGAGATCTCCACCGCCGGAACCGTTCCCCTGTTCTCGAGCCAGTGGGTCGTGTTCCGATCCTCGGGCCATCCGACTCCCGGCCCGTAGTCCGTGGCGACTCCGTTTCGATGGTCAGTGATCGTTCCCTGCAGGATGTAAACCGTGCCGGGCCGGCCTACGTGGTCGTGAACCGGGCCGAAGACGCCGCCGGGCTCGATGGTCACCATTCGAGTTCGAAGCTGGCGTCCTTCCATGCCTTCGATCTCGGAGGCAAGGTCAACCGTTGAAAGTAACTCCACCGTGACGCCTTTGGTCTTAGGTGCCACCTGTTCGTTGCCCATGGTGCTCTCTTTTCTGTAAGTCTCTGTACGTCCGTGCTTTGTTGCTGGTGGTCCACGCCGGACCGTCATCGGCCGTACCGGCTTGCGCCGCCCCTCCAGCCCGTCCCCTTCGTCCTCACATTAGGAAATTAACAGGACTCCGGGCCGACGAACAGTCCCTCGCCCAAAAACCCAAGGGAAGTACTAGCGGGAGACATGTCTTAAGGACTTCGGGCCGGCATGGTGGAGTCACTCGGGCCTGAAGTAATTGGTTCGTTGCGGTTGTTGGTGTGGGTCGATGTGGGGTGGCGGGATGAACCAGGGGATCCCGGTTTTGACCTGGATGTGCCACTGTTCCTTGTGTATCAGGTGGTGGTGATGGGAGCAGAGCAGTGTGCCGTTCTCGGTGCTGGTGGTTCCGCCGTGTGACCAGTAGGTGACGTGGTGGGCTTCGCACCACGGGGCGGGGATGGTGCAGCCCGGGAAGGCGCAGCCCTGGTCGCGGGCGGTGATGGCTTTGCGGATGTGGGGCGGGAAGATCCGGGTGGTGCGGCCGATGTCCAGGATCCGGCCCTGGCCGCCGAGGAGGACGGGGATGATGTCCGCGTCGCAAGCGATCTTCCGGACCGTGGCGGCGGTGACGGGCCCGGTGAACGCGAACGAGCCGGTGCCCCTGCCTGGGGTGCCCTGTTCGAGTGTGTCGAGGAGGTCGCGGTAGTCGATGGTGACCATGACCTGGGCGCAGGCCGCCCGCGGCGGGGAGGTTTCCGGTGGCGAGGGCGGTTTTGGCGGCGCCGACGAGGCCGTCCAGGAGTTGCTGGGGCCGGGTCCGCCGGTCCAGGCCGCCCTCGCCGCTAATGGTTCCGTCGGTGCCTTCAGCCGCTTCTGGTTGGGTGCGGGGGTTGGTGGCGGTGTTCATCACGGTCAGGAGGGGTTCGTACTGGTCGGGGGTGGCGAAGAATTCCACGTGGAACAGTCCGCGGCGGGGTTTCCGGATGAACACGCCCTGCCGGTGGCGGAGTTCCTCCTCGGAGGGTTCGCTGCCGTCCTGGTCGATCGCCTCTGTCCACTGCCGGGCGATGCGGGTCACGAAATCGGTGTCGTGCTCTGCCGCGGTGCGGGTTAGGGCGTGTTCCATCCGGGCCGTGGTGTCTTCGGGGGCGTGGTGCCGGACCCGGTCCAGGGCGAGGGTGATGATGGTCGCGGGCCGGGAGCCCACGGACCCGGATGCGACGGCCGCGGCGAGTTCGGGCCGTTCCGGTTCTTGGGGGTGGCCGGTGATCCCGGTCCGGGGCAGCACGGCTTCGGCGAGGGCGAGCCGGCGGCGGGCTTCGCCGGCACCGATCCGCAGCCTCATACGGAGGAACTCGGCCGTGTTCCGGCACCCGTCATCGGCCGGATCCGGATCGCAGGTCTTCGGCATTGCCGCAGGTATCTCTTCAGCCGCGCCACTTCCGGCGTCCGCGGCCTGGGCCTCCGTTCCGGCCGCCCAGCCGATCGGCCCGTGAACAGCCGTCTCGTTGCCCCACCCGGTGGTCCAGCCAACCGCCGCGCCACGGCCCGCACCAGCCCGTGCAGCGGCATAAATAGCCTCCCTCCGGGACCGGTCCACAGCCCCGGCAGCAACCACCTGCAAATATTCAGCGGCGCGGGAGATGTCCTCCACCCGGGCAGCGAAGTCAGCAGCCTCCCGGAAGCGCATCCCCGCAGCGACCGCGACCGCCGTCGAACTAATGGCCTCCAGCAGCGCAAGGCACCTGGCCAGACCACCGGACCCGCCGCCGTCGAACGCTAACGGCTTCGGCTGCCGCCCGGCGGGAACACTCCGCAAACCGCGCACCGACGCGGGGAAAGCAGCAGAAGCGTCAGCGGCAGCGTCCATTTTGGCCCACCGCAACGCCCCTCGTGCTGCTGCAAGTTCCCCCATAACTTCCATGGCATAACTCTGCCAAAGACCTACGACAAAATAGCGGCTTCGCGAACGGACACTTGCGCCTCCTACCCAAGCACCCGCGGCCGGCCAAACTGGGTCCGGACGCCGGGGGAGAACAGCACGGACTCGGGCGGACCTGCCACATCGAGCCCGGCGGCGCTGATTAACCCGTCCTCTAGGACCGTCAGCTCAGCCCGGTACAGCGGCCAGGGCGAATGGGTGTTTGGGATGTACAGCGTGCGGTCGCGGAAGCGGGAGTGCAGGCCGAACCTGGCCGTGAGGTGGACGGACAACGGGTCCGCCGCGACGTCGTCGAACGCCGGTACAACTGCGAAGTCGCTTCGGGCCCCGCGCCGGAAGCGCCGCACCGAGTAGCCTGTGGAGGGGCTGCCGGGGCGGGCCGGACGGAACCGGGCGTGCGACCACACATAGGGAATGCCGGCCGCGCGTGCGGCCAGGACCACGGCCAGCCGGTCCGCGTCCAGGCTGAGGAACACCACGCCCCGGGTGCCGTCAGGTTCCCGCGAATATAGCCGGACGTTGACCTCGTTGAAATCCCCGAAGAACGGCACTGCGGGGCCTCGTCCGATGCCCGCTTCCTGCATGCGGAAGCCGATCAGTCCCACCCAAGCTGAGCCGTCGAAAACGTCCGGGACCACCCCGGGCGGCATAAACGCTGCCGCCGCAGCTTCGGGGATGCGCCAGTGCAGGAACACTGCATCGGTCCACCGCTGGTCCATGATCACCGGGGTGGGCAGCTCCGGCGGCTCCGGCCACGGGTCGGTCAATCCCGGCCCCTGCAGCTCCGGGGCAGCCACTAGTTGAGTGCCCGTGTTCCCTCGGGCAGCGCGCCCCCCGCCAGGAGCTCGGCGGTGGCGTCGGCAAAGGCCGTCAGGGCAACCCGCTGGGTCCAGGGGCCGTAGGAAATGCGTGCCACGCCCAGTTCCTGGAGCTTCGCCGGGGCAAGCGATCCCGGAACGTTGATGACGGACACCTTGTTCCGGCCGATGCCTTCAACGAGGGCGGCCACGGTGGGCTCGTCCAGCAATCCGGGAACGAAAACGGTGGTTGCTCCCACGTCGAGGAACGCGCGGCCTCGTTCAATGGCGTCGGCCAGGACGTCAGCGGGGTCGCGGTCCTTGCCCTTGAGGAAAGCATCGGTGCGCGCGTTGAGGACGAAATCGATGCCTTCGGCCCGGCCCGCCTGAGCGGCGGCCGCCATCTGGGCAACGGCGTCGGCCAGCGGGCGCATCTGGTCTTCGATGTTGGCGCCGACGATTCCTACCCCGATTGCCTTCTGGATTGTCTCGCCCGGGCTGCCGTAGCCGGATTCGAGGTCCGCGCTGACCGGAAGGCTGGTGGACGCGGCAATGCGCCCCGCCGCTTCGATCATGAGGTTCGCCGGAATGTTTTCGCCGTCCTCATAACCCAGCGAGGCCGCAATGGAGTGGCTGGCCGTGGCCAGCGCGGTGGTGCCCGGGACGTCTGTGGCAACCTTGGCGGTGATGGCGTCCCAGACGTTGATGACCTGCAGGATTTCCGGCGCCTGGTGGAGGCGAAGAAGTTCAGAGGCTTTTGCTGCGGTGGTGTGAGTCATGCTGCGAGCCTAACCGAGGGCGCTGACAGCGGAGAAGGCTTTCAGCCCTCCGCTGATGAGCCCGACGCGCCGGCTGAGGCTGCCGCCCCGGCGGGCTGTTTCTGCCAGGGCCAGCGGCCGGTGATCTCGAGCTCCAGTGAGAAGCTGAGGAAGGTGCGGATGAGCACGATGATCGCCAGCACACCTACGCTCTCGAAGGTCGGCGTCACGGCGACCGTCCGGATGATGTCCGCCGCCACCAGGAGTTCAAGGCCCAACAGGATGGAACGGCCCAGCAGCTGCCGGTAGGAGCGGTACATGGAAAGGGGTTCGGATCCCGGCGGCAGGCGTTTCGGCTGGAATCCGCGGAGGGCCATGGGAATGGAGACGACGGCGCCGATCACCATGACGGCGACGCCGGCAAAGTCCATGAACCTGCCCACCGTCTCGATAATGTGCTGGAAATCCACTGTTCCCCCTAGAAGGCTTCGGACACGGAAAAGTGCAGCGCCATCACGGGTGCCGGACGCCTTCGCCGGCGAGGATCGAGCGGTACCCCTCGCGGAATGAGGGGTAGGCAAACTCGAATCCGGTGCCGCGGAGCAGGGCATTGCTGCACCGTTTGTTGCCGCCGCGGGACGGTTCGCGGCCGCCACCGTCACCATCCGGAGCGTCCGACGACGGCCGAGGGAGTCCCAGCTCGTCGGCCAGGAAACGCTGGACCTCGCCGAGCTCCGCGGGATCGTTGTCCACGCCGAGGTACACGGGTCCGGGTTCGGCGGCCATGGTGCAGAGGTGCACGATCGCCGCCGCGGCGTCGTCCCGGTGGATGCGGTTGGTGTAGCGCGGTTCCGCCGGAGCCGCCGCAGTTCCTGATCGGACCTGATCGATCAGCCGGGTCCGCCCCGGCCCGTAAATGCCGCCCAAGCGAAGCACCACGGGGGTGATCCCGGTGCCGAGCAGGCGCCGGTGCAGCAGGTCCTCGGCCTCGCGGATGATGCGGCCGGAGAATCCGCCCGGCGCCGGCGCCGTGCTCTCATCCACCCAGCCGCCGTCCGCGTCGCCGTACACGGCAGTGGAGGAGACGAACAACACGCGCCGGAGCGTCGAAGGCGCCGCGCCGCCGTCATGCCCGCGTCCGCGTTCCAGCGCATCCAGAACGTTAGACACTCCGTCCACATAGGCGGCCCGGTAAGCCTCTTCCGTGGGGGAGTCAGCCGCAACCGCGATGACGACGGCGGTGGTGTCCGCCGGGATCGGCGGCAGAGGCGGAACGGTCAAGTCAGCCGCGACACCTTCGATGGCGGCCGGAAGCTTGTCCGGCGACCGCCGCCAGCCCACCACGCGGTGGCCTGCGGCCGCGAAACGTAGCCCGGCCTCGGTACCCAGATCGCCGCAGCCGGCCATAAGAACAGTCATACGGCCAGTCTGCCAGAGCGGCGGCGAAGCCTTGGCCAGGCTCGGGATTTACGGCTAGGGCGCCGGAATCGGGAAGAACAGGCGCGGATCCTGCAGGAGGGCTGGGTAGTCGAACGAGGAGCGTTCCACGACGTCCGTCACCTGGAAGTTCCGGGCGAACCGGCCGTCCACGGTGATGGGACGCCCCTGGACCTTGCCGATCGCGAACGTGGCACCGCCGTCGAACGGTACAGCGATGGCGGAATTGCCGGGGAGGGTCCGGAAGGCCTCTTCCTGCTGCTGGCGTTTCTTCGTGGGCTTCTTCACCAATTGCTTGGGCGGCCGCTTCTTGGGGTTTTTGGCCGGGCGGCGCGAGTCGGTCTCGGCGTAGACGAACTCGTACTCTTCGGACTGGGCGGCGGCCTTGGCGGCGCGGCCAACCTCCGGCAGGCTGATGGTGTCGAGCTTGTCCGGGGCAATGTCTCCCACCTGGGCACGCAGGATCCAGAGCCGGTCACCGGCCGGATCTTCCGGAAGGAACTCATGCCGGGGTTCGGGCCAGACATACTCCAGGTCCACCGGCGTTCCGGGGAACAGTTCGCTGTAGAAGCGCGGTTCCTTCTGCAGCAGCCGGGAGCGGTGGCTGAGGTGCAGGTCAGGCTCGCCAAGCCACGGCGGCATGGGGATTTTGGCCTTGTAAGCCGCGTGGTCCGCCTGCGGCGCGAATTCGGCGATCTTTGCCCGGGTGGTGTCCTCGCCGCCGCGGGCGATCCATTCATCAGCGATGGCCAGGCCGTACATGGTCAGCGCGGGGACGTAGCCCATCCACATACGGATGGCCGGGTGCGACTGCCAGCCGTACTCCGGGATCACCAGCGCACGCAGTGTCTGCAGCGCTTCGACACGCTGCTTGCCGAGCCGGACGCGGTCAAGGACCGCGGCGCTCTGCTGGAAATCGGGGTAGGGAAGGAAAGTCTGCATCCTTCAAGTGTGGAGGTGCCGGGGTCCAAGACCAAATGGCGGCGGCCGCCACGCCCCGCTGAGGTGGCGGCGTTGCGGCGGCAAACGCTGGTAGGCTGTGAGCGGCCTGAGAGCAGCGCGGCGTAGTCTACTGGACCGTATGCTGAGACGGGGGCGACAACACGGTCACAATTTCACTAAGATGACCCCAATCAAATCCCGCCTCAGCCACCCTCCGGAAGACACGAAATGACACTTACCCAAGCAGTTCCGTTCACGCCGAAGTTCGGACAAATGCTGAGCCCGGAAGCCAAGGGCGTCCTGGTGCTTGATGAATTCACCATCGACCCGGAAGCTGCCCGCAAGGAGCAACATGGTTTCCGCGCCGCCCTCGGCTCTGTTGCACTGAAACTCCGGCGCATCGTTGCCCTCCGCCTGTTCATCGCGGTGGTGGCCATAGCCAACCTCCCCTTGTTCCTGCTGTCCACCGGATGGTGGATCTACGCCGTGTCCCTTGCCGTTGTGGTTGGGGTGCACGCAGCGGTTTCGTGGCTCAACGCACACGAGCCGAAGGTGCGCCAGCGCCACTCGCTGGAGCTGCATCTGCACCGCGAACGCAGCGACAACTACCGCAAAGTGCGCGATGCCGTGAAGTTCGTGATCGATTCGCCGGCGCGCATGAACGAGCACCTGTACCTGGAGCTCCTGGCAGCCAAGCGGGTGGCCCTGCACCTGCACATCGGCACTGTGGCCCTGCTGGACACCAGCGACGACTCCGCCTGGAAGGTCCGGATCGTCCGGGAACTGCCGCAGACGGCCTGAACTCAGGAAACAACGACGCTTAGGAAACAACGACGCCGGAGCTCCCCGCCAAGGGAAGCTCCGGCGTCGTTGTTTAACGCTCTCTGCCTAAACACCTTAGGCAGGTAGCTGCAGAACCTGTCCTTCAAGCACCAGGTCGGGATCCACGATGGTGTCCGTGTTGGCATCGGCAAGGGTCTGCCAGCCGCCGGTGATGTCCAGCTTCTCGGCGATGGTGCTCAGGGTGTCGCCAGCCTCCACCGTGTAGGTTTCGCCGCTCAACGGAACCTGGGCGGCGTGCCGGGGTTCGGCCTGGGCGGGCACCACTGCAGCGGGAGCGGCCTGCACGGGAGCCTGCGCGGCCTGTACAGGTACCTCGGCGGGGGCCGGGGTGACCGGGACGCTCGGTGCGGGTGCTCCGCCGCCGCCGCTCAGGCCCAGTTTGGCTGCACAGGCGGGCCATGCGCCCCAGCCCTGGCTGGCTTGGACGTTCTCGGCGACGGCGATCTGCTGCTCGCGGGTGGCGCTTGCCGCCGATCCGGTGCCGCCGTAGGCCGCCCAGGTGCTGTCGGTGAACTGGAGTCCGCCGCTGAAGCCGTTGCCGGTGTTGGTGCTCCAGTTGCCGCCGCTCTCGCACTGGGCGAGGGCATCCCAGGTGCTGGTGCTCGTTGCGGTGGGCACAGCCGCGTTGGCGGCGGTGGCGGAGAGCGCGAGTCCTGCCGCGGAAACTGCGGCCAGCGTTACTCCGCGGCGCGCGGCGGTCCCCAGTTTGGATTTGCCCATGGGGGTGTTCATGCGAGTGGAAGTGTTCATGAAAGTGGATGCTCCTGAGGGCCACCTGCGCTCGGTCCGTCCCCGGACGTTGTCGCGCCACTGCCCGCCCCTGACGAACTAGAGGTCATGTACGGTGTCTGCCGGCCGGGCAGTAACTGGTGGTGGCAGCACCGGGCATTCGTTGTCCCGCTCGGCGGGATCACGTTCCACGCTAGGACAGTGTGGGTGCGTTATCAAATCGAAATAGATATCCGGCGCGGTGTTGGTGCGTGCCGGGCGTGATTGCCGGTGCCGATCATTGGTCCAGCGCCGTCGCCAGGTACGGCGCCGTCCGGCTCCGGGCGGAACGTGCGACGGCGGCAGGCGTTCCGGACGCCACGATCTCACCGCCGGCGTCGCCACCGGCAGGCCCGAGATCGATCACCCAGTCCGCGGCGGCCACCACGTCCATCTCGTGTTCCACCACAATGACCGTGTTTCCGGCGTCCACCAGGCCGTGCAACTGGGCCATGAGCAGCTGCACGTCTGCCGGGTGGAGCCCCGTGGTGGGCTCGTCCAGCAGGTAGAGGGTGTGGCCGCGGCGCGCTCGCTGGAGTTCCGTGGCCAGCTTGATCCGCTGTGCCTCGCCGCCCGAGAGTTCAGTGGCGGGCTGGCCCAGCCGGAGGTAGCCCAGGCCAACGTCGCGCAAGGTTTGCAGGCTGCGGGCAGCGGCCGGGATGCCAGCCAGGAAGTCCGCGGCGGCGTCCACCGTCATGGCAAGCACTTCGGCCACGTTCTTGCCGCTGTAGGTCACCTCCAGCGTCTCCGGGTTGTAGCGCGAGCCCCCGCACTCGGGGCAGGGGCCGTAGCTGCCCGGGAGGAAGAGGAGCTCAACAGCCACGAAGCCTTCGCCCAGGCAGGTCTCGCAGCGGCCGCCTGCCACGTTGAAGGAGAACCGTCCGGCGCCGAAGCGGCGGGCACGTGCCTGCTCGGTGGCGGCGAATTCCTTGCGCACTGCGTCGAACAGCCCGGTGTACGTGGCCAGGTTGGACCGCGGCGTGCGTCCGATCGGCTTCTGGTCCACGCGCACCAGACGGTCGATCCGCTCCATTCCGCTGGTTTCTGCCACGGCTTCGGAAACGATGAGCGGTTCTCCGGACCCGGCGTCCCCGGCGTCCAGGGCCTCGGGGGTTATCTCCGCAGCCGCCGTATTCTCAACCGCTTCCGGGTGGAGCCGCGCCCCCACTACTTCGGCAAGGACCTGGCTCACCAGCGTGGACTTGCCCGAGCCGGAAACGCCCGTGACCGCCGTCAGGATGCCCAGCGGGAACTCGGCATCGAGATCACGCAGGTTGTGCCGGCTGATGCCTTTCAACGCGAGCCAGCCGTCCGCTTGCCTGACCACAGACTCCCGGCGCGCACCGCCGTCGCCCTGTGCGCCGCCGTCCGGAAACAGGAAGGGGCGGGTGACGGACGACTCCACCTCGGCGAGCCCGGCAACCGGGCCGCTGTAGAGGATCTCGCCGCCGCCCTCGCCTGCGCGCGGGCCCACGTCAACCAGCCAGTCGGCGCGGCGGACCACGTCCATGTTGTGTTCCACCACGAACACCGAATTGCCGGAGGACTTGAGCGCTTCGAGCACAGCCTGCAGCGGTTCGGCGTCGGCGGGGTGGAGCCCCGCGGACGGCTCGTCCAGCACGTACACCACGCCGAACAGCCCGGAGCGCAGCTGGGTGGCGATCCGCAGCCGCTGCATCTCGCCGGGGGAGAGCGTGGGCGTGGCCCGGCCCAGGGCGAGGTAGCCCAGGCCCAGTTCCAGCAGCACGGTGATCCGCAGCAGGAGGTCGCGGGTGATGGCCACGGCAACTTCGTTGGTCTCGCCTGATGCAGCGGCCCTGCTGGCCGTCCCGGCGTCCTTGAGCTCGCTGGTGGGCCGGATGACCTCGGCCAGTTCCGTCATGGGTACGGCGTTGAGCTCGGCGATGGTGCGGCCGGCGAAGGTCACGGCCAGGGCGTCGGGCGTCAGCCCGCTGCCCCCGCAGCGCTCGCACGGTCCCGTTTCCATGAACCGGAGGACGCGCTGGCGCATGGTGTCGCTTTTGGAGTCCGCCAGTGTGTGGAGCACGTAGCTCTTGGCGCTCCAGAAGCGGCCTTTGTAGGGTTTGGCCACCCGGTCCCGCTTCGGCGTCACCTCCACCACGGGCTGTTCCTCGGTGAACAGGATCCAGTCTCGGTGCTTTTTGGGCAGCTTCCGCCAGGGGATGTTGACGTCGTAGCCGAGGTGGCTGAGGATATCGCGGAGGTTCTTGCCCTGCCATGCGCCCGGCCAGGCCGCAATGGCGCCGTCGGCGATGCTAAGCGAGGTGTCAGGTACCAGGGACGATTCGCTGACCGTATGGGCAATGCCCAGGCCGTGGCAGACGGGGCAGGCCCCGGCGGCCGTGTTAGGCGAAAACGCGTCCGAATCCAGCTGGGCCTTGCCGTCCGGATAGGTGCCGGCGCGCGAGAACAGCATGCGCAGCGAGTTGGACAGCGTGGTCACCGTACCCGCGGTGGACCGGCTGCTCGGCGTACCGCGCCGTTGTTGAAGCGCGACGGCGGGAGGCAGCCCGGTGATCATCTCCACCTTGGGATTGTGGCCCTGCTGGATGAGGCGCCGCGCGTACGGGGCCACGGATTCGAAATAGCGGCGCTGGGCTTCCGCGTAAATGGTGCCGAAGGCGAGGGATGACTTGCCTGAACCGGAGACGCCGGTGAACGCAACGATGGCGTCCCGGGGCACGTCGACGTCCACGTTGCGCAGGTTGTTTTCCCGGGCTCCGCGCACCCGGACGAATCCATCGGCGGGGTGGTCCGGAGTCAGGAAGGGCACATTGGAAGCCTGCTTGTTATGTTGCATTGGTTCGACTCTATCGGTGCGCGGCCGCTGCGGGCATATCCTTACCGGATGGAAACTTACGACGGCGCGCCCGAACCCGGCGGAGCGCCAGCACTCAGCGATGCTCCTGCACACGCCCCCGAGCAGGCCACAACGGCCCAACCCGGCACCGAAGAGGCCGTGGCGGCCCAACCCGACACCGAAGAGGCCGCGGCCGAGGCTCCCGTGAAACTTCTGCCGGTGGCGGAGCTGCACCTTCACATCGAGGGGACCCTGGAGCCGGAGCTGATCTTCGCACTTGCCGAACGGAATGGCATCAGGCTGCCGTACGCGGACCTGGACGAGCTGCGCGCCCGCTACGAGTTCACGGACCTGCAGTCCTTCCTGGACCTGTACTACGCCAACATGGCCGTTCTGCAGACGGAGCAGGACTTCGCGGACATGACCCGCGCGTACCTGGAGCGGGCAGCGGCCGCGGGAGTGCGGCACGCCGAAATCATGATGGACCCTCAGGCCCACGTGTCCCGCGGGGTCCCGCTGCAGACCTGCGTGAACGGTGTTGCGTCCGTGCTGGCGAATTCCTTGGAGGAGTTCGGGGTGTCCACCCTGCTCATCGCCGCGTTCCTGCGCGACCTGCCTGAGGAAGCGGCCCTCGACGTCCTGGAGCAGCTGCTGGCCATGAACGCGCCCATTGCCGGTATCGGCCTGGACTCGGCCGAAGTGGGCAACCCTCCAGCCAAATTCGAACGGCTCTTCGCCCGGGCGAAGGAAGCCGGCCTGCACCGGATAGCGCACGCCGGCGAGGAGGGCCCGCCGTCGTACATCATCGATGCGCTGGAACTGCTGGACGTGGAGCGGATCGATCACGGCATCCGCTGCATGGAGGATCCCGACCTGGTGGAACACCTCGTCGCGGAGCGCGTGCCGCTGACCGTGTGCCCCTTGTCCAATGTGCGCCTCCGTGCCGTGGACACCCTGGCCGAGCACCCGCTTCCGGCAATGCTCGCCGCGGGACTGAACGTCAGCGTGAATTCGGACGATCCCGCCTACTTCGGCGGGTACGTGGACGACAACTTCGTGCAGCTGCAGACCGTTTTGGGATTGTCCGAGTTCGACCGGGTCCGGCTGGCCTCCAACTCCATCCGGTCTTCCTTCGCGGACGAGGAACGCAAAACGGAGCTGCTCGCGGAGCTCGGCTACTCCTGAACACAGCCGGCCTTGCCAGTGGTTGCGGCGTCCACCCATAACTGCTAATCCTGAGGACAGGTCCTGTCCGTGGGGACACCAGTTCAAAGCAGCACTGAGTAGCAAGTCCGAGTCAAGGAGGGCGCAGCATGCCCCGGAAGACCCCGCGCGTGGAAGAAGCCGACGAGAACAACCTTGAGGTGGGCAAACCAAAGGATTGGGCCGCGGGTCTTCCCGGCGTCTACCACTCCATGAAGCCCGCCATTGAGAAGATGGGCGTCGAGCGGTCCCGCAAGACGTTGCTGGCATTGAACCAGAAGGACGGCTTCGACTGCATGAGTTGCGCGTGGCCGGACCCCGGTCACCGCAAGACGTTCGAGTTCTGCGAGAACGGTGCCAAAGCTGTCACGTGGGAGGCCACCCCGGTGCTTGTCCCCGCGGAATTCTGGGCGGAGCACCCGGTCAGCGAACTGCGGGGGATGTCCGAATACTGGCTCGGGATGCAGGGACGGCTGACCGAACCGGTGTACAAGCCGGCGGGGGAGGACCACTACCGGCCTGTCAGCTGGGACGAAGCCTTCTCCATCCTGGGCGGCAAGCTGAAGAGCCTGGCGAGCCCCGACGAGGCGGCGTTCTACACTAGCGGCCGGACCTCGAACGAGGCCGCCTTCCTGTACCAGTTGTTCGTGCGGGCATACGGAACCAACAACCTGCCGGACTGCTCCAACATGTGCCATGAGTCCTCCGGCTGGGGCATGGGCCAGACCATCGGCATCGGCAAGGCCACCATCTCCTACGATGATTTCGCGCAGGCGGACCTGATCATCATCATGGGGCAGAACCCGGGCACCAACCACCCGCGCATGCTCACCGCCCTCGAGGAAGCCAAGGAAGCCGGCGGCGAGATCGTTGCCGTTAACCCGTTGCCCGAGGCCGGACTGCGCCGCTATAAGAACCCGCAGAAGGTCAAGGGCATCGTGGGGCACGGCACGCAGATTGCCGACCAGTTCCTGCAGATCCGGCTGGGCGGGGACATGGCGCTCCTGCAGGCGGTGTCCAAGCGCGTTTTCGACGCCGAGGCCAGGAACCCGGGCAGCGTGCTGGACCACCAGTTCCTCCAGGAGCACTGCCAGGGGCTTGAGGAACTCAAGGAGCACCTCGCCGAACTGGATGAGCGCGAAGTGCTTGAGGCCACCGGCCTGCGGCGCGAAGAAATCGATGAACTTGCCGAACGCTACCTGAGGGCCGAGAAGGTCATCATCACCTGGGCCATGGGGATCACGCAGCACAAAAAGGGCGTGGCCACCATCAAGGAGATCATCAACCTCCTGCTGCTGCGGGGAAACATGGGCAAGCCCGGCGCAGGAGCGTCCCCGATCCGCGGCCACAGCAACGTCCAGGGCGACCGCACCATGGGCATCTGGGAACAAATGCCACCGGCCTTCCTGGATGCCTTGGGCAAGGAGTTCAACTTCGATCCGCCCCGGGAGCACGGCGCAGACGCCGTGGAAACCATCCGAAGGATGCGCGACGGCGGCATCAAGGTCTTCGTGGGCCTCGGCGGCAACCTGGTGGGGGCCATCTCCGACTCCCAGGCAGCCGAAGGCGCCATGGAGAACACAGAGATGACGGTGCAGATCTCCACAAAGCTCAACCGCTCCCACACGGTGACAGGCAAGGAAGCCCTGATCCTGCCCACCATGGGACGCACCGAGATCGACATGCAGGCCTCCGGCCCGCAATTCGTGTCGGTGGAGGACACCGTCTGCGCCGTCCACGCCTCCCATGGCACGGTACGGCCCGTGGCACCGGATCTGCTCTCGGAAGTGGCCATCATCAGCAGGCTGGCCCGCGCCACCCTGGATGGGAAGACCGACGCCGACTGGGCCGGGTTCGAGCGCGACTACGACCTCATCCGCGACCACATCTCCCATGTGGTGGCGGGCTGCGAGGACTACAACCGGAAGATCCGCCAGAAGGGCGGCTTTGTGCTCCCCAACGGACCCCGGGATTCGCGCACGTTCCCCACACCCACGGGCAAGGCCATGCTCACCGTCAACCACCTGGAGCACGTGGAACGTCCGGCAGGCACGCTGATCCTGCAGTCCATGAGGTCACATGACCAGTTCAACACCACCATTTACGGCCACGACGACCGCTACCGGGGCATCAAGAAAGGCCGCGACGTGGTCTTTGTCAGCCCCGAGGACATCGCCGAGCTGGGCCTGTCCGATGGCCAGCACGTGGACATCCACGGCGTATACGAGGACAACGTGAAGCGGGTGCTCCGGAAGTTCCGTGTGGTCTCGTACCCCACGGCCCGGGGGTGCGCGGCGGCCTACTATCCGGAAGCCAACGTGCTCGTTCCGCTGGAAAGCGTGGCCGAGGGCAGCAATACTCCGGTGTCCAAGGCCGTCATCGTGCGGTTGGAGCCCAGCACCACGTAGCTCCAACCACGTAGCTATTGGGCGGTGCCGCTCCAGCCTTCGCTGTCCGGGCCGCCGTCGGCTCCGTGCTCGCACAACTTCAGGGCGACCTCCGCGGCCGACTCGATGGCCTCGCTGGGGCTGGCCTTCCCCTTGGCCGCGGACAGCCCTGCCGCATAGCCCACCACCACCGCGCTGATCGGACCGGCGCCGTCGTTGACTGCCTCGGAGGATTCTTTGGCGAGTCGGCGAATCAGCGCGTGGTCAAGCTCCAGATCCAGGATCTGCAGCGCATGGGAGAGCCGGCGGCTCCATTGGGCCAGGGCCAGGTCTTCTTCATTGAGTTCGGTCACTGTGTCTCCTTCATTGCGGTCGTGGGGTCGCTCGGTATTGGCCGGCGGGGGCCGGCCTCACACGTCGATCGAATCCATGTGCGGGTAGCGTGCTCCCGCCGCCGCCCCGGCGGGGGCCAGCTCATCGAGCCGGCTGAGGTCCTGGGCAGAGAGCTCGACGTCGAGCGCACCCAGGTTTTCCTGGAGGCGTTCGCGCTTCTTGGTGCCGGGGATGGGGACGATGTGGTCACCCTGGGCGAGCAGCCAGGCCAGGGCCAGTTGTGCCGGGGTGCACTTCTTCTCATCAGCCAGTTCCTTCACCCGGTCCACCAGCTCGAGGTTCCGCGTGAAGTTCGAGCCTTGGAAGCGGGGAGAGTGGCGCCGGAAATCGTCCGGAGCGAAGTCCTCCGGCGTGCGCAGCTGGCCGGTCAGGAAGCCACGTCCCAGCGGGCTGTACGGCACAAATCCGATGCCCAGTTCCGCCAGCAGCGGGAAAACCTTGGCCTCCGGTTCGCGCTCCCACAGGGAATATTCCGTTTGCAGTGCGGTGATCGGGTGCACAGCGTGGGCGCGGCGAATGGTGTCGGCGCTGGCCTCGGAGAGGCCCAGATAGCGGACTTTACCCGCCTGGACCAGTTCCGCCATGGCACCCACCGTTTCCTCGATGGGCACGGTCTTGTCCACGCGGTGCTGGTAGTAGAGGTCGATGTGGTCCACCCCGAGGCGCTGCAGGCTCGCGTCGCAGGCAGCACGCACATATTCGGGACGGCCGTTGATGCCAACCCACGAGCCATCCTCACGGCGCTCATTGCCGAACTTGGTGGCGAGGACCACCTCGGCCCGGCGCCCGGCGATGGCCCGGCCCACGAGCTGCTCATTGGTGAAGGGGCCGTACATGTCGGCCGTGTCCAGCAGTGTTCCGCCCGCGTCCAGGAAGGCCTGGATGGTGGCGGCGGATTCGGTGTCATCGCCCGTGCCGTAGAACTCGCTCATGCCCATGCAGCCGAGTCCAAGGGCAGATACGGTCAAAGCGCCAAGCGTGCGGGTCTCCATGCTGGTCTCCTCATAGAAGAAGGGCGGGACTGGCGGTGTGGCTTCATCGGAAGATTGCCTAGTAAAGGCAGGACGCCACTATAGGCAGGTACGCTCGGCACCCACAACGGGTGGTCCCGTGAGGGTCGTCTCGCTTGTTTGTCAACGGGTCCAAAGTCCCGATGTTTTCGCCCCGCAGCTGAGACCCTAGGATCACTTGTGCTGCATTCGGCGTCACAGTCGGTCACGACACACGTTGTTAACGCCCATAGTCGCCTCCGGTTACAGTTCACTGGCAAAATGCTGAGTGATCACCTGCTCGAAAGGACAAATATGCCCACGGCTATTGCAGACACCACCACTGTTCGACTCAAATCAGTGCTCGACATCCTCGCGGAAAGCGTTCTGTCGGGCGAGACCCTCGGCGCGGGCGCGGTCCTGGCCCAGGCCACGGTCCGGGTACCGCTGAACGAGAAGGAAAGTGAGCTGCTCAGCGGAGGCATTCCCCGGGGACACAAGGCCCTGACCACCGCCACCAGCAAGCTCGTCAAGGCCGGCTGGCTCGTCAAGGGACGCAGCGGCTGGACCATCACCGAGGAGGGCCTCCGCGCCACGGTGGCATTCCCGGATGCTGACTCATTCGCCACCGCACTCGCGGAAGGAACTCCGGTTCCCGCGGACGTTCCCGTACCCACATCGCTTCCAGCCAAGGCTGCGGCCCCGAAGGCCGCTGCCGCAAAAGCTCCCAAGGCTGCACCGAAGAAAAAGGCGCCCTCCAAGGCAGCGAAGGTGGTCGAAAAGGCTGCCGAGCTGATCGAAGAGGCGGTTGCACCTGTGGCGAAGGCTGTGCGCACGCGCAAGGCTGCCGCCAAGCCGGCCCCCGGCGAGGAGACCCAGGCAGAGGTCCCCAGCGTGGAATCGATCGACCAGCCGGAAGCAGTCGCCATCGCCGGCGACTTCAACGTGCTGCTGGGAGCACCGGCAAACTGGGCGCCGCAGTACGACGAGGCCCAGATGAAGCTGGATGCAGTGGACCAGTTGTGGAAGCTCACCACGGACCTCCCGGCCGGGCACTACAGCTTCAAGATCGCGCTCAACCGCTCCTGGGATGAGAACTACGGTGCGTTCGGTGCATTTGATGGCGCCAACCACGAGCTCCACCACCCCGGCGGCCGGATCACGTTCAACTACGATCACCGGACCCGGGACATCACTCTGGTCTAACCCCCATTGTGCAGGGCCCCGCACAGAGCAGGGCATGCGGCTGTTCCTGTAGGCAGCTGACCCTGATCGGCCTAGAATCAGAGCCATCAGGGTCAGCTCCACTTAGGAGCGGTGCGGCATGGACACCGTTGAGATTTCAGGACTGCGAATCGGCTACCAGCGTGCGGGCCAGGGTCCTCCGCTGGTGCTCCTTCACGGTGCGTACGAGGACAGCCGCGTCTGGAGCCGGCAGCTGGAGGGTCTGTCCGGCGAGTTCACCGTCATAGCCTGGGACGCCCCGGGCTGCGGCCGCTCCGACGATCCTCCGCCGGACTTTTCCGGCCGTGAACTGGGTGACGCGCTCGCGGGCTTCCTCCGCGAGGTATCACCCCGGAAACCGCACGTCCTCGGACTGTCCTGGGGATCGGGCGTCGCCTTGGAGCTGTACCGGAGCCACCCGAACATGGCGGCTTCCCTGCTGCTTGTTTCGGCGTATGCCGGCTGGGCGGGCTCGCTACCGCCGGAGGAAGTCGAGCGCCGGTACGCGCAGATCCTGGCCGAGCTCGACCAGCCGCCCGAACAGTTCATCCCCGTCTGGATGCCCACGTTGTTCACGGCGCGCGCGGATCCCGCCGTCGTCCAAGAGGCGAGTGACATCATGGCCGACTTCCACCCCGCCGGCATGCGGGCACTGCTGAGCGCTAGCGGTCATGCCGATTATCGTGACGTGCTGCCTACCATCAGCGTTCCCACCCTGCTCCTCTACGGGGAGGAAGACGTGCGGTCGCCCCTGGCGGTGGCGCGTGACATGCACCGACAGATTCCCGGTTCAGAGCTCGTGGTGATTCCCGGCGTCGGACATATGGTGGCAGCGGAGACGCCGGAGGCGTTCAACAGCGAAGTGCGCCGGTTCCTGCACGGCATCGGCGATTGAGCCCGTCGAATTGAACCCGTCGAAAGATTGAGCCCGTCGAAATCCTAGAACCGTGTGGGGTCCGGATTTGGCGCAGGCGGCACCGGCGGCATGGGTCCCGGGTCGGGGATCGGCAGCGGACCTGGCGTCGGTGACGGCTCCGGTCCCGGATGCGGGCGGGGCTCCGTGGGGTCCGGCCTGCTGGGAGGGAACGGGTTGTCCGGGTCAGGCGGTCCGGTGGGCCCCGGTTCCGGCGGGAACGGATCCGGCTCCGGCAGCGGTGGAATAGTCATGATGCTCTCCTTGCCTTGCTGGTGGTGCTTCAGTTGTTGTGTTGCCGGCGGAAGACCTTCAGCTCCCAGGGGCGGAGCGTGATTTCAGCATGTGTCCCGGCTCCGTCGGACGGGTAGTTTCCCAGGATCAGCTCAGCCGGGTAGTGGCCAAGTTCAGGTTCATCCGCACCGGCTTCGGCATCGCCCCAGCCGCCGCCATCGAGTTCCACGGTCCGGTCTTCCCCGGAGAAGTTGCCCAGTACCAGCAGCTGCACACCCGGCGCCGCAGCAACACCGGCAGCCGCACCAGCCGCAGACCCCGGGAGTGACCGCCTGAAGGCGTACACGTGCTCGTCGTCCGGCAGCAGCATGCTGAAGTCACCCTCCGCCACCACGGGCTCGGCGTGGCGCAGGGCGATGACCTGGCGGTAAAAACTGAACACCGAGTCCGGGTTGTCTTCCTGTTCTGCGGCGTTGATGTGGCTGGTGTTCGGGTTGACGGCGATCCACGGCGCTCCCGTGGTGAACCCGCCATGCCGGGTGGCGTCCCACTGCACGGGCGTGCGGGCATTGTCCCGGTTCAGGGGCGCCAGGGCGGCCAGGACTTCGGCGTCGGTGTGGCCCAGGTGGGTGGTGGCTTCGCGGTGGTGGTTGAGCACCTCGATGTCGCGGTAGTCGCTGATGGCCCCAAAGCTCATGTTGGTCATGCCCAGTTCCTCGCCCTGGTACACATACGGGGTGCCTCGGTGCAGGTGCAGGACGCCGGCCAGCATCTTGGCGGACAGTTCGCGGTACTGCCCGTCGTCGCCGAAGCGGGACACGGCACGGGCCTGGTCGTGGTTGCCCCAGTAGAGGCTGTTCCAGCCGCGCCCGGCCAAGGCTTCCTGCCAGCGGCCAAGGGACTGTTTCAAGTCGGTGAGCCGCAGCTTCCTGGGCCGCCACTTGTTGCCGTCTTCCTGGTCCAGCGCCACGTGCTCGAACTGGAACACCATGTCCACCTCGCGCCGGGCAGGGTCTGTGAACAGGACGGCGTCCTCCACCGTGACGCCGGGCATCTCGCCCACGGTCAGCAGAGGCTTATCCCGGCCGGCGAAAACTTCGAGGTGCATTTCGTGCAGGAACTCGTGGATCCGGGGTCCGGACATGAAGTGCGGACTGCCGTCGCCAAACAGCATCCCTTCGGCCTTCGGCCCGTCCGGCAGGGACGTGTCCTTGGAGATGAAGTTGATGACGTCCATCCGGAAGCCGTCCACGCCGCGGTCCAGCCACCAGTTCATCATGTCGTAGACGGCTGCGCGGACCTCCGGGTTTTCCCAGTTCAAGTCCGGCTGCTTCCGGGAGAACAGGTGCAGGTAGTACTCGCCGGTGGCCTGGTCAAACTCCCAGGCCGGGCCGGAGAACGCGGATCCCCAGTTGTTGGGTTCTGCACCGCCGCCGCCTACGGGACTCTGCCTGGGCGGCCGCCACCAGTACCAGTCGCGCTTGGGGTTGTCCTTGGAGGAGCGGGATTCGATGAACCACGGGTGCTCGTCCGAGGTGTGGTTGACCACCAGGTCCATCACCAGTTTCATGCCCCGCGCGTGCAGCCCGTCGGTCAGCTGCTGCAGATCGGCCAGGCTGCCGAAGATGGGGTCCACGTCGCGGTAATTGCTGATGTCGTAGCCGTTGTCATCCTGCGGGGAGGTGTAGATGGGGGAGAGCCAGACGACGTCCACCCCCAGCTTCTGCAGGTAGTCCAGCTTGCTGATGATGCCCGGCAGGTCGCCTATGCCGTCGCCGTCGGAGTCCGCAAAGCTGCGCGGATAGATCTGGTAGACCACCGCTTTATGGAACCAGCCGGGGTCCGTGGTTGTCTCGTCATCGTTGTCCTCCGCAGCACTGACAGGGGGTTCCGTTGCGGGCTCCGCGTGGGTGGTCATGGCCTGGTCTCCTCAGTTGCTTGCGGCGGGTCTGATGATGGGGCTCGGTTTGATTATTGATCAGATCGGCCGGGCAGGAAAGGGCCTGATCCGGCAGCGGGGGAGCAGGGGAGAGCAGGGGATCCGGGGAAGCAGGCGGCGGCGCTAGTTTCGCGCGGAGAGCGTCTTGTCGCGGTCTTCGAAGACGTCCTCGCCGGGACCGGTAAACGCGCGGGACCGCTCGATGGCTTCAACAGAGCCGGTGAAGAGCTGGGAGTCCTGCGGGCCGGACTGCTGGCGGGCGTGCCCCTGATGCCCCTGGTCAAAGGACTCCACGGCGGGTTGCCGGGGCACGTCGCGGGAGGGAGCGGGGTGCACCGGCTCCCAACGCACGTGCGGCAACGACTCCGGATGGCCCTGCTGCAGGAAAGTCACCATGGCTTCGCGGATGAGGCAGCGCAGGTCGAAGAGCGCTGCGCTGTCCGCTGCGCTCACCAGGATCCGCACCCGGACGTAGCCGTTGGTGGCATCGGTGATCTGCAGGATTCCCACGCGGCCGTCCCATAGTTCCGTTCCGTCCAGCACCGTCCGGAGCTCGGTACGCATGTCCTCGATGGGAGCCCGCCAGTCGAGGTCGAATTCCACGGTGCCCATCACCTCGGACTGGCGGCGGGTCCAGTTCTCGAACGGCGTGGTGGTGAAGTACGTGGAAGGCAGGATCAGCCTGCGGTCATCCCAGATGTGGACCACCACGTAGGTCAGGGTGATCTCCTCGATCCGGCCCCACTCCTTCTGGACCACCACCACGTCGTCCACCCGGATCGCGTCGGTGAAGGCCAGCTGCATGCCGGCGAACACGTTCACCAGCGACGTCTGGGCGGCGAGGCCTGCCACGATGGAGATCACGCCCGCGGAGGCAAGCAGCCCTGCGCCGAGCGCCTGGATGGCGGGGAAGGTCAGCATCACGCTGCCTGCCGCCAGCACCACGATGAGGGCGACGCCGATCCGGCGAGCCAGGATCATCTGGGTCCGCAGGCGCCGGGCCCGGCGGTTGTCCGCCACGTCCACGCTGTAGCGGCTAAGGACCAGTGCCTCCACGATCAGCAGCACGGCGATGGCGAGCCAGGCCAGGGCGCCCATGAGGGCGATCAGCAGGAGATGGTCGACGGCGGACCGCCACCCGCCGTCGTCCGTGGTCAGCACCAGAGCGATTCGGACGCCGATCAGGCACAGTGCCAGCCGCAACGGAAGCCGCGCCACTCGGGAGGTGGCGTGGAGCTCGGGGCGGCGGCGGTTGAGCCGGAGGACTGTCTTACGGATCAGCCAGGAGAGGACCAGGCCTGCCGCTACTGCGAGCGCCGTGGCCAGGAAGGGCATTGCCGGGGTGAGGAATTCTTGCATTGGTTAAGCTCTATCAAGCTTCCGGGAACCGCTGAAATCCAGCCGGCCCTCGGCGCGCCGATAACATTTGGACATCGATTGGATTTATTGCTAGGGCGAAGCCGGGCGCCGGTCCACAATTGAGGAATTATTCGCGGTCTCATGAAATTCAGGAGAACAGATGCACCGCTCAGCACCCCCGGCCATCGCAGTTTCCGGGGCTCTCTGCCTCGCCTTCCTGCTGGTAGCCTGCGGCCCGCCGGCCTCGTCACCGTCGACGAGTTCCCCGGAGGCCGCCGCCACCTCCACGGCTTCCCCCACCTCCACCGCGTCGGCATCGCCGAGCGCCACTGCCTCAACCTCAGCCTCCTCGACCCCCGAGGCGGGCTGGAAGTCTTACACCACCGCCGACGGGCTGACGTTTGATTATCCGGAGGAGTGGAAGATCACCGATGCGGCCGGGGAAGCAGCTGCCGGCGGCGTGTTCGTGAAAATCACCAACGCCAACGGCAAGAACCTGGCGTCGCTCCGGACGAACATGGTCACAGGCTCCGAATGCACCGTGAAACAGCCGTTCGGCGTCTATGAGTCGCAGCCCCTTCCGGCACTGGAACAGAACGGCACCGTGCCGCGGTACACGTTCGAGACCCGGACGGACACCGCCGCCACGGATCCCAAGCTGATGACCGTGTTCGCGTACGGCATCACGACCGCGCCTGAACCCACCGGAGCGGAAGCGTGTCCCATCTTCCATTTCTTCAACTGGCCGCCCAGCGGGGCCATGTTCGGCGGCGTCTACGACCCCTTCGACACCACCCCCGGCAACGAGATGCATGTGGACACCCCCGAGGTATACATGGGCACGCAGGAGTACAAGAAAATCAAGCAGATGATCACCTCGCTGCGGCCCGCTTAGGGATCCAGGGCCAGCGGAAGAACGTTGCGCACCGCGGACAGTCCGCGGTGCGCAACGTTTTGGCGGCAGATTGGCCCCGCCCCGCGCAGGCCGCCACCCGCAGGGCCACAATTAATCCCCTCAGCTGTATGAGGAGGATTGCATGCGCCGATCAATGACGCCCGGCTATGGATCATCTGGACCGGCCCGTTCCCGTGCAACAGCTGCTGCGGGGGCCTGCCTCGCAGTGCTCCTGGCGGCCTGCGGGCCGTCCCCTGCTCCACCTGGCCCGGGGTCCGCGGCCGCAACTGAATCAAGCGATTCCGCAAGCGCCGCGTCGACCGGAACAGCGAGCGGAACCGCCGCCGGCACTGCCACCGCGTCGGCCACCGGTACGGCCGCCCCGCCAAGCGCGACGGCGGGCGCGCCGCCGGCGGAACCGGCGCCGTCGGGTACGTCCCCCAGCCGGTTGCCGTCGCCCACCGCCTCAGGCTGGAAGACGTTTACGACGGCGGACCGGGACCTGACGTTCGACTATCCGGGCGACTGGACCATCCAGGATCCGGCCGGGAAATCGCCGCTCGGCGGGGTGCGCGTGGAGGTGTTGAACGTGGCGGGGAAGCCGATGGCTGTCCTGGAAACCAGGATCGTGACCGGCTCGGAGTGCGTCCAGCAGTACCCGTTTGCGGTGCTGGACTCCGAACCCATGACAGCCCTGGCTGAGAAAGGCGTGCCGGACGAAAACGCGCCACGCTTCATGTTTGAGACCAGGGGAGACGCTTCGGCGCCGGCCCGGACGGCTGAAACCATCGCGGCCTACGGCATCACCATGATTCCGGAGGAAGTCGGGACGCTGGCGTGCCCCATCTTTCTGCTGTTCAGGTGGCCGCCCAGCGGCGCGATGTTCGGGGCAGGCTACGACCCCGCGAACAACAGCACCCCCGGGGACCCGTCGCTTCCGTACTGGGAGAAGGCGAAGTTGTACGTGGAGACCGGGGAGTACCGCAACATCCGGCGGATGATCACCTCGCTTCGGCCCGCGCGCTAAGGCGGCCCAGGCTTGCGGGGGCTCCTTGACTGGCCCCGTGCGCCCGAGCAGACTCGAATCAGGACTCGGTTCTATCAGTAGTCGGGGTTCTGATGTACGCACTGGGGAAGCAGCGGCTTGCGAACGCTGCAAAGGCTATGGCATCCGCCCTGGGTGAGCTGTGCGTGGCCGTCTGTCTGGTGCTCACGGTAGTACTGGGCCTGGGCGCCTGCACCCCGGGCCCGAATGCGGAGCCAACGTCGACCGGCACCACCCCGCGGCCATCAGCCGGGGGCGAACCTACTCGCAGCGTGGGGGAGCCCACGGGGTGGAAACCTGGAGCGGGGCCCGGTCCATTCCCGACCAAGTCGCCGAGCAAAGCGCAGTCTTCCGAGGGCGAAGCGTCAACGCCTCCGCCGCTCCCCACCTCGACCGCCTTCGAACGGGCCAGGCGGGCCAAGGAGATCCTGGCCGCCTGCATTCAGGGTGAGCTGACGTTCAGGCCGCCGTCGCCCATGCGCCAGGGCGAGACCAGGGAATTCGTCCTGCACGTCACGATGGGTGATCCCGGCGTGGACCACCAGCAGAACATCCCCGGAACCAACCCGGTGCAAACCCGTGCGCCGATTGTGTGCGAAGAGATGCGGGCTGACCTGTCGGGCCCGGGCATGACCATTGAACGGGCCGGAAACCCGAGCGGCGAAATGCTGGTCCCGGAACAGGGCGTGGCGGAGTGGCGCTGGTGGATTACGCCCTTGGACGCGGGACGGAAGACCCTGACCCTGCAACTGTTTGCCACCGCGGAGGACGGGCCGGACCTGAGCCTGGAGACGTTCCGGGAGGAGATCCAGGTAGACATTGAACTGGGCTATGTGCTGAACGCGCTGGTGAAGGACTGGGCGCAGCCGCTGGGCGTAACCATCCCGGTGCTCATCGGAGCCATTGGCGCCATCCTCGTGTGGTCGCGCTCCAGGCGCCGCAAAGCCAAGCATGCGGCCAACACAACCCCGGCAGGTTGAGCCTGTCCGGTAGGGAGCGAAACCGCTTGTCACCGCACTACATTGGAACCATGGCTGATGCTGCAGATCACGATGCGGGGCAGGACGTCCGCCTGCGGGCGCGCGTTGAAGGTGTGGTCCAGGCCGTCGGGTTCCGGTACTGGACCGTGCGGAAGGCTGAGGAACTCTCGCTGACCGGAACGGTGAGGAACGAGGACGACGGCACGGTCGCCGTCGTCGTCGAAGGTCCTCAATCGGTAGTGCTGGAGTTCCGCCGCTGGCTGGGGTCCGATGACGCGCCGGGGCGCGTGGACCACGTGGAGGAGTCGGTGTCGCCGGCGACGGGGGAGTTCAGCAGCTTCGACGTGGTGTACTGAGCCGGACGCCGGCGGCTGGGCCGGCGGCCGACCCTACGTGAGTCCTTCCCGCTGCAGGGCTTCGTCGTGCTCGGCGTGGGCCTGCCTGAGCAGGTCCATGAATTCGGTCTCGTCGCGGATGAGCCGCTTGTACTTTTCGGGAAGCTTCTTGAGTTCTGCTTCCTCGCGCACCATCTTGTTGAAGATCTCCTCGCGTTCGGCGATGCCCGTCTCGTAGTTCAGGTCCACGTACTCTGTGGCGTGCCGCTTGGCACCGGAGACCATGTTCTTCGCCTTGCCCTTGGGGCTGTAGATCGAGGCAAGGACGGTGACCACCAGGACGCCAATAATCACGGTCAGGGAGAGACCGGTGCTGATCTCGACGACGGTCACGTGTTCGCCGCCGTTGATGAACGGCAGGTTGTTTTCGTGCAGCGCATGGAGGATGAGCTTGACGCCGATGAAGCCGAGGATCGCGGCCAGGCCGTAGGAGAGGTAGATCAGGCGGTCCAATAGTTCATCGATGAGGAAGAACAGCTGGCGCAGGCCCATGAGGGAGAATGCCGTGGCGGTGAAGACGACGAAAACGTTCTGGGTCAGGCCGAAGATTGCCGGAATGGAGTCCAGTGCGAACAGGATGTCCGTCCCGCCGATGGCCACCATCACCAGCAGCATGGGGGTCAGGACGCGTTTTCCGTTTTCCACGGTGAAAAGCTTGTCGCCGTCGTAGTGCTGCGACGCCGGAAGGAACTTCCTGGCGAGCCGGACCACCAGGCCCTCGGAGTCGTCGTCGTGCGAATCCGGCTTGAGCAGGTTGCCGGCGGTGATCAGCAGGATGAGGCCGAAGATGTAGAAAACCCACGCGAAGCTGTTGATCAGGGCGGCGCCCAGGAAGATGAAGCCGGTGCGGGCGATCAGGGAAAAGACAATGCCGAACAGGAGTACCTTTTGCTGGTCTGCCCGGGGGACCTTGAAGCTGGCCATGATGATGAGGAATACGAAGAGGTTGTCCACGGACAGGGCCTTCTCCGTGACATAGCCGGCGAAGTATTCCGTGCCCATGGTGGGTCCGCCGAAGACCAGGACGCCGATTCCAAAGACGAGCGCGAGGCCCACGTAGATCGCCGACCACGTGGCCGACTCTTTGAGCTTGGGGGAGTGCGCCTTGCGGACGTGGAAAAAGAAGTCGAAGGCCAGCAGGCCCACGATGCCGACGATGGTCAGTATCCATACGTAAAGGGGGACCTGCATGCTGCGTGCCTTCCAGTCGGTGGGGTTGATAACAACCCTACCGGGCGGTTGTTGCCGGGCGGTTGTTGCCGGGCGGTGTCGGCTTACTGGGCGGTGTCGGCCCAGCCTTTGCCGGACGGGCCTCCGTCTGCTCCGTCCTCGCACAGCCGGAAAGCCACGGCGGCAGCCTGGGCGACAGCCGCAGCGGAATCCTCCTTGGAACCCCCGCTTCCGGTGGCTGTGCCTGTGGTGCCCGTGCTTCTCGCGCCGGCGGCGAGACCCGCAGCGTAGCCCACCATCAGCGCCGTGATCGGGGCCGCTGCGTGGGTGACGGACCGTGCGGATTCCCCGGCCAGGTCAAGGATCAGTTCGCGGTCGAAGTCGAGGTCGAGGAGCTGCAGAGCGTGGGCCAGCCGGTGGCTCCACTGGTCCAGGATCTGTGCTTCGTCGTCGGTGGCGGGCATGTTCGCTCCTCGGTCGGAAATAACGGCAGATGCCTCGAGGTTAGGCTGTAGCGAGAGACGCTATCAAGGAGTTCCCGATGACTGATGTGACTATCCGCCATAACCCGGACCGTGAGCGCTTTGAAGTGCTTGTTGCCGGCAACGTGATCGGTAAGGCCGCGTACAAGACGTACGACGCCGGCGTCTCGCCGCAGCGGATTTTCTACCACACAGTGATCAACGAGGAATACGGCGGCCAGGGGCTCGCAGGCAAGCTCGCCACCGTTGCCCTTGACGAGACCGTGGCCGCCGGGCTGGCCATTGTGCCGGTGTGCCCTTACATCAAGAAGTTCCTCACCAAGCACCCGGAGTACGCCGCCGGCACCGTAGCGACGACGCCGGCCCATCTGGAGTTCCTCAGCGCGGCGCTCGCGGCGCGCGCCCGGACTTAGCCGGCGCAGCGCCAGCGTTAGCCGGGGCTGGGCCCGCGCGGGTTGACCTGCCGTCAGGCAGAATGGGGGCGTGACCTCACCGAACGCAACCGTGAACCGTAAGTCGAAACTGAAGCCCTGGAGGCTGGGGAACCTGGTGGTGACCGCGCTGGTTCTCTGCCTCGGACCGGTTCTGATGGTCGTCGGCACACTGCAGATCAACGCGGACGACGAGTTGGTGCGGACCGGGAAACAGGTCCCTGGAACGATCACGGAATTCCACGACAGATCGAAGGCTTCCGACCGCAGGATGAAAGTGGAGTTCCAGACACCCGACGGTGCGGCCCAGTACGAGTGGGTTGCGGTGGACTTTGAACAGCACCCCGTAGTGGGCGAGGAGGTCACGGTGGCCTACCGGGAAGCCGACCCGGGTCAGGCAGCGGTGCTGGGGTTTGAAAGCGACGGCGTGTTCTTCAGGGGAGTCGGCACCGTCCTGACCTGTATTTTCGGCGGAATCGGAATCTTCCTGTTCATCTGTTACCTGCTGGGCGTCCGGAAGGACCGGAAGAAGCTCGCCGAACAGCAAGACGGAGGCGGCCACCGAAGTTAGGCTGAATGATGGACTTTCACATCCGCCAGGCCGCTCCCGAGGATGCCGAAGCCGTAGTGCTTATGCATACGCTGGCACACGAGGAGTGCTACGCGCACCAGTTGTCATCGGAGTTCTTCCGAACCCGCAGGGCCAGTATTCCCGAGCGCGTTGAACAGCGCCGACAATTCCTGGCGTCCCCCGACCCGAGGCTCATTGCCCTGGACGACAGCAATGAAGTGGTTGGGTTGGCCGACGCGGGCCCCGGCCTCGATGCAGACGGGCCAGAACCGTTGGAGGTGTATGCGATCTACATCCTCCGGCGCGCGTACGGCAGCGGCCTTGGTGCCGCCCTGCTGCAAGCCGCCGTCAGCGATTCACCGGCGTACCTCTGGGTGCTCGAGGACAATCCCCGGGCGCGGGCCTTCTACCTCAAACACGGCTTTCGGCCCGACGGTGCACGCAAACTGCTTCCACCCGAGTGGGAGGAGCTAGCCGTGATCCGGATGGTCCGGCCAGGCAGAACGTAGGCTAATCAGCAGCGTCCGGCACCGCGGTGTTCTCCGGCTCCCAACGCAGCAGGTCGCCGGGCTGGCACTCCAGCACCTCGCATAACGCCTCAAGGGTGGTGAAGCGTACCGCTTTGGCCCGGCCGTTCTTGAGTACGGCCAAGTTTGCGGGCGTGATCCCCACCCGGTCCGCGAGCGCACCGACGGGCATCTTGCGCTTGGCAAGCATCACGTCGATGTCCACGATGATCGGCATCAGATCACCTCGTCGAGTTCGTCCTGCAGGTGCGTGGCTTCGGCGTCGCGGGCCACCGCCTGCGCCAGCAGCATGCGCAGTATGACGACCACCAAGGCGACCCCGGCGATCAGCAAGCCGGCACCGCCAATCAGGAGGACGACCCCGGGAGCGACGGATTCGCCCGGGGCAAAGACGACGCCGAGAGCGAATGTGAGCAGTGATGCCGCGGCGATGGCGCCGGCCACCACATCCACGTAACGGAAAGCGGCGTGCGAGAACACCGTGCCCCGCCGCACCATTGTGAGCAGCCGCCAGACGCAGAGCATGGAGACCTCGACGGTCAGGATGCCCAGGAGAACTATCACGATGACCGGAACGCTGACGCTGGCGATATCCGGGCCCATGTCCTCGTTGAGGTCCCGGGCCAGCAGCGGCACCATCACCGCCTGCACGAACACGGAACCGGTAATTCCCATCGCGAGGACAATCCGCAGCGCGAGGACGGTCAGCTTTCCCATCAAGTCTCCTAGGGTGTCGAATAACAGCTAAAGAGTATCGATAATCGATAGCTTGAGCAAGGCGTGCACGGCTAATGCCGCTGCCGCCGGAAAAGTGGGCCGCCGGAGCAGTGGCCGTGGTAGCCTGCCGACGATGGCTGTGGACCCTGCCCTGCTCGACTGGCTGCTTGACTCCGACCCGGCGCTGCGCTGGCAGGTGGAGCGCGACGTTGCGGGCGCCCCGCGTGAAGTGTGGGGCGCCACCCGGGCGCGGCTTGCGACGGAAGGATTCGCGGCGCGGCTGCTTGCGCTGCAGGATCCCGACGGGCAGTGGGCGGGTGGAGCGTTCTTCCCTGGCGACTTCGACTTTCATGGTCCCGAGGCTGCCCCTGATGCCGGGCAGCCGTGGACCGCAACGACGTGGACGCTCAATGCTCTCCGCGACTGGGGCCTCGATGCGGCCGTCCTTGCAGATACGGCCGGGCTCCTCGCCGCGAACAGCCGCTGGGAGTACGGCAACCTGCCCTACTGGGGCGGCGAGGTGGACTGTTGCATCAACGCCTACACACTTGCCAACGGGGCGTGGCTCGGCGCGGACGTCACCGGAATTGCCCGGTGGTTCCTGGACCACCGTATGGCCGACGGCGGCTGGAACTGCGAGTGGGTGGATGGCTCCACCCGTTCGTCATTCCATTCCACGCTCAACTCCCTTAAGGGGCTGCTCTACTACGAAGCCGCCACCGGCGGAAGCGACGGGCTGCGCGCCGCACGCCGGGCCGGGGAGGAGTACCTGTTGCAGCGCCGGCTGCTCCGCACCCTTTCCACTGGAGAGCTTGTGGGGCCGTGGGTGACGCATTTCTCGTACCCCTTCCGCTCGTTCTACAGCGCGCTCAACGCGGCGGACTACTTCCGGGCGGCCACCCTGTACGATGCCGCCCTGCCCGACGGTGCCCGGCCGGATCCGCGGCTGGCGGATGCGATCGGGGTGATCAGAGCCGCCCGCCGCCCTGACGGCACCTGGCTGCAGGAACGCCGCCACGCTGGCCGGGTGTGGTTCGAAGTCGACGTGGCCCCTGGCGAGCCGTCCAAATGGCTGACCTTCTTCGGCACCCGCGTGCTCGCGTGGTGGGACGGGACAAGCCACGGGTCATAGCAGGCGGCGCTTGAGGGCCGGAAGTTGGGCCTCAGCTGTCCGTTCGCGCTCACCGGCTGACCCGGATGCAGGACCACCGGCCTATATCGCCCGGGAGTCCTGATGGGTACCGTGGCCTCATGCAGAAGATTTCGATCGAAGCCCTAGCCCGGCAGCAGCTCGCCGCGGCGCTTGCAGCGAACAACGGGCGTGCTGCCGACACCGTATACGGCGGGCACGAGAAAGTGCTCCGCCAGACCGTCATGGCGCTCAAAGCCGGCACCCAGCTGAGCGAGCACCAGAACCCCGGCGACGCCACAGTCTTTGTGCTCCAGGGCAGCCTCCGGTTGCGGGCCGGCGACAACTCGTGGGACGGCCGGCCGGGTGACCTGTTGATCGTCCCGGACGGCCTCCACAGCCTGGAAGCGGAAGAGGACTCGACGTTCCTGTTTACCGTGGCGAAGGGCGCGAAGCAGGGCTGACGTCGTCGCAGCCCTCTCCAGGCCCCACTGGCGGCCGTAACCAAGTTCGGACTCCCGTGCCGATGTAGGCGAGACTGTTTCCGTGAGCAACAAACCCCGGACAGCCCTCGCCGTTGCCGGCCTCAGCCTCGGCACGTCGCTGAACCCGCTGAATTCGTCCATGATCGCCGTCGCCCTTGTGGTGCTTCGCGCTGATTTCGGGCTCGACGTCGCCACCGTCACCTGGGTGATCACCGCCTTTTACCTCACCTCCGCCGCGGGCCAGCCGCTGATGGGCCGGCTGGCTGACCGCTTCGGGCCACGGCGCCTTTTCAGCTTCGGGATGGCCCTCGTCGCGGTAACGTGCGCGCTGGCTCCGTTCGCTCCGAACTTCGCCCTGCTCTGCGTCGCCCGGGCCCTCATGGCCCTCGGCACGGCCACCGCGTACCCGAGTGCCGTCGTGATCGTCGGGGCGCTGGACCGCGCCACGAAGGTGAAGTCCACCCGGCCGCTGGGCCGGATCCAGATGGCCAACACCTCCGCGGCGGCGGTGGGGCCGGTGGTGGGCGGCCTGCTAGTGAGCCTGGTCGGCTGGCAGGCGCTGTTCCTGATCAATGTCCCCTTGTCCCTCGCGGCGCTCCTCATCGTCCGGAAATTCGCCCCGGTGGACGAGGACCGCGAACGCGGCAGCGCCTCGGAGTTGCTGCGCGATTCGGACATTCCCGGCATCATTGGCTTCGTCGGATCGCTGACGCTGGTCATGATGGCGCTGCTGAACGTCCTGCCGGGCGCGCGCTGGTGGCTGCTGGCCGGCGGCACGGTGCTGGCCGCCTTCTTCGTCTGGCGTGAATTGAAATTCAGCCCGCCGTTCCTGGACCTGCGGCTGCTCGGACGGAACCGGCCGCTGCTGCTGGTCTACCTGGGCTTTGCAGTGTTCAACGGCATCTACTATTTCGCGTTCTTCGGCCTGCCCCAGCTGCTGCAGGAAGCGGCCGGCTACGATCCCGGCGTCGTGGGCCTACTGATGCTGCCGCTGGCAGCAATGTCCGTGATCGCGACGCCGTTCGCGGTCCGCGCGATCGATCGCTTCCGTGTGCGGCGGGTACTGATTGCCGGGGTGCTGTTCCTGGTGGCCGCCGCGGCGGCCATGTGGCTGCTGACCGCTTCCTTCGCTATCCCGCTGGTGCTGGCGCTCACCGCGCTGATGGGCATTCCGTGGAGCGTGGTGAGCATCGCGTCCAGCCAGGGCATGTACATTTCCACCCAGCCGCACGAGCGCGGGGTGGCCGCCGGCATCTTCCAGACCTGCCGGTACCTGGGCGCCATCACGGCCACAGTTATGATCGGCATTTTCTACGGCAGCGGCGTGAACCAGGCCAACTGGGGCCTAATGGTGCTCACCATGCTGGTGCTCGGCGCGGTGGCTTTGGGCGTGACGCTGCTGTGGCGCGAGCGGAAGTGAGCCGAGGGGCGAAGCCCAAAAAGGCCGCGTGGGGCACCATCCGCACCCTGATTTCGTTGTTTTCATGGCTTATTGACACCCGGATTCCGCCGGAATAACCTCTGCCTTATCGGGGCATTCCGCTCCGTTTCCTAAGTATTTTCGGCGCCGAATCCGGGCCGCTTCTGCTGGGCGACGGCGCCAGCGAGGAGGGTCCCATGTCATGGGAAATTTCCGGAACATACGTTGGTAGCTGCACTTGCCAGTTAATTTGTCCGTGCCCAGTGGACGGCCTGCCCACCGGTCCCGACGGCGAGTGCCGTGGCCTGAACGTCTTCCACATCGCGAGCGGGAAGATGGACGACACGGACCTCTCCGGTGTCGACTTCGCTTTCGCAAACTGGTTCCCGTCCCATCTGACCGCAGGCGGCTGGAAGGTGGGGGCCGTTGTAGACGACGCCGCTTCGGACGCACAGGTGCGCGCCCTCGGGAGCATCCTCCGGGGCGAGGCCGGCGGGCCGTTCGGTGACCTGGCGGCGCTGTATGGCGAATGGCTGGGCCTGGAACGCGCGGGGGTCAAGTTTTCCGGCGGCGATACCCCGGCCGGCTCCGTGGCGGACCGCGTGGTCATTACATTCGAGCCTTTGCCCGGACCCGACGGCGGCGTGACCACTGTGAAAAATGCAATGTACGGTTTCGCGCCCGAATTCCAGATAGGAAAGGGGACGGGACACCCGGATCTCTTTGGCCTGGCCTTCGACGGCGTGTACGGCGAGACGTCCGATTTCAGCTTCGCCAGTGAAATGGCGGAGGGTGCCCCCAAGGGCCGCGGCTGAGGCCGGCCCGATGTATCACCGGAAGATGGCCAGGAGCCGGGGCATGCAGGGAGTCGGGCACGCCCGCTCCCGGGCCGCCGCGGCTCCGCGGATCGACCCGCGGGAAGCCGGCCTCGTCGCCGTCCTCCTGCTCCTCGCTGCGGCGAGTTGGATTGTCACCTCAACCCAGCTGAACGGCATGGATATGGGCCGCTGGACGGATCCTGGTCCGCTGGGGTTTTTCGTCGCCACGTGGGTGGTCATGCTGGCGGCCATGATGTTCCCGTCCGTCGCACCCATGGTGGTGGCCTATGACCGGATCCTGCGGCACCGCCGCACCACGGGACGGTACGCGCCCGCCGGAGCCACCGCCGTGTTTGTGGCAGGTTACCTGATTTCGTGGACGGCCTTTGGGCTGGTGGCCTACTCGCTGTACATGTCGGTCGCGTCGCTGGCTCCGGGGCTCTTCGGTTCGGACCAGGGCGGACGCTACCTCGCAGTCGGCGTGATCCTGCTGGCTTCCGTCTATCAGCTGACGCCCGCCAAGAACGTCAGCCTGATGAAGTGCCGGACGCCCATGGACTTCGTCCTGCACCGCATGCGGCCCGGGTACCGGGGAGCGCTGGTCATGGGAATGGAGCACGGCGCCTGGTGCGTGGCCTGCTGCTGGGCGCTGATGGTGGCGCTGTTCGCGCTCGGGGTGATGAGCGTCGGCTGGATGGCGCTGATCGGGGCCTTCATCGCCGGAGAGAAGATGCTGCCTTGGAAGCGGCTCGCCAACCGTTCCGTTGCGGTGGCACTGGCCGTGATTGGGGTGGCGGTGGCATTTTCGCCGGCAGTGATGGGCGGGATGGCGATGTAAGTGGCCGTACGCGCACCCAGGGGCGGGCGGCGACAGCGGGGGATTCTTGACCGGTCTCATCCAAACAAAGGAGCCGAAAATGGCTGAAGGAACTGGACTCCTCAGGCGGTTTTACGAAGAAGTGCTGGTGGGCGGAAATCTCGCCCTGATCGACGAGTTTGTGCTGGACGACATCCAGGACCACGTGGAGCCGATGCCCGGGCAGCCGCAGGGAAAGGACGGCGTGAAGTTCTACACCAACGTCATCCGTACGGCGTTCCCCGACCTCAGCGTCAAATTGGAACCCGCATTCGCCGACGGCAATCTGGAGGCCTCCCACGTTGTGATGTCCGGGACGCACAAGGGGGAGTTCATGGGTATTCCGGCAAGCGGCAAGAGCGTGCAATTCAGCAACACCGACATCATCCGGATCGACGACGGGAAGGTGGCCGAACACTGGGGATCCTCCGACACGCTTAGCCTCATGCAGCAGATCGGGGCCGCGCCGGTCGCACCGGCCTGATCCGCCCCGGCCCTCCGCCTGCGCCGCTTCCCCGGCTTAATGCCCGACGGCTTAATGCCCGACGCCGGGGCTCACCACGTGCGGCACCGTCCCGTGGCGGTGCCGCACCCTTAGGCGTGCGCGTCCGCTGAAGTTTCCGCTGCTGCGGCCACGACGGCGGCTGGTGCCTCCGCCGCAGCGGCAACAGGCGCAACGTAACCGGCCTCTTTCGGCCCGGGCGGGTAGGCGTGCCGGCGCCCGGTCACCGTGATCACGAGCGCGGCGACGACCGGCACAGCAGCCGCGACAGGCACCATCAGCGGTCCCGCCGTGGTGAGGGCGGCTGCGCCGTAGAGGGCGCCGATCGTGATGCCCAGTTGGATGGTCAGCACGGTGAGGCCGTTGGCGGCTTCACGGTACTCCTTGCCGGCACGGAGGATGGCGGACTGGTTGTAGATGCCGATTGCGCCGAAGGCCGCTCCCCATATCCCCATGAGCACCAGTGCTCCGGGGACTGTTCTCCCGCCCAGCGGAAGGACGAGGAACGCGGCGGCGATGACCGCCGTCGTAATCAGCAGCGAGCGGCGCGGCCGCATGTCCACGGTGATGCCGGCGATCCAGATGCCCACCAGTCCGGAGAACCCCAGGACGGTGAGGGAAAGGGTGATGGTGTAGTCGGGCAGGCCGGCCTCGCGGAGAAACGGCGCGATGAAGGTGAACAGCGCGAAGTGCGCCATGAGCATCAGCGGCCACGCGATGGCCACCGATTTCACGCCGGGCTGGCCGATGGCCTTGCGCAGGGACGGCCGAGGCGCGTCGGGGAGCCGGCGGACGGCGGGCAGCAGCCACATGGCAAGTCCCGCGAGGACCACGCTGGTGCCCGCCAGCAGCAGGAAGGATGCGCGCCAGCCGATCAGCCCGCCCAGTGCGGTGCCGAGCGGCGCGCCAATGGCGAGGCCCAGGCTGTTGCCGCTGAAGACGATGGCCATCGCCTTGCCTACCTTGTGGGCGGGGACAATGCGGGCAACGAAGGGCGCCATCGCGGTCCAGAGCAGGCCGTGCGCTATGCCGCCCACCAGTCGGGCGGCAAGGGCGGCGCCGAAGTCGGACACCAGGCCCACCAGGGCATTGCTGATAGTGAAGGTCAGCACGAGCGCCACCAGGAGTGTGTGCCGGGGGATGCGGGCGAGGAGCATGGCGGCCGGGATCACCGTGGCCACGATGATGGCGGCGTACCCGGCGGTGAGATAGCCGGCCACAGGCTCGGACACGTTGAGGCCGGCGCTGATCTGGGGGAGCAGGCCGGAGGGCAGCAGTTCGGTGGTGATGGCGGTGAAGCCGATCATCGACAGCACCAGCAGCGCGCCGAAGGGCATGCGGTCACGTGCGGAAGCGGAGGTCGCGGGAGACACTGGTGTGGATCCTTTTCAGGGAGTGGGGAGGAACGCGGCGCCTGTTGCCGGGGTCCTCCACTCAAATTACCTGATTTATTTGGCGTGAGGCAGGGTCTGCCAGACCCACCCTGACGGGAATATTTCGGCGTTGCCGGGTCACGGCAGCCAGCCAGTGACGAAGCCACCCCGGGAGGGGCCGGGACTGCCGGCGGGCTCCGCCGTTGGCCCCTGTCCGGGCGCACTGCCTTCCGTGAGCGAGAGGCTACGCCCGTAGGTGGAACACAGCTCCTGCACCGGGTGTGCGGTGCAGTCCCAGCCGGCCGCTTCCAGAAGCTCGGCAGGGTCCGGCGGATCGGCCCGGGCCAGCAGTTCGTCCATGGACAGGCCGGTCTGGAGGCTGAATTCGCGTAGCTTCGCTTCAACATCGTCGGTAGCGGGCAGCGGGACCGCCCTTTCAATCACGGCCCGCGATCCCGACGGCGACAATTCGGCTACCGCCTGCAGCAGAGTGAGCTGGGCTGCGGCATCGAGGTAGGGCAGGACGCCTTCGACCACCCAGGTGGCAGGCTGCTGCGGGTCGAATCCGGCGGCCAGGAGCGGACCGCGCCACGGCCGTGAGAGATCGGCGGCCACTGTGATCAGCTCGCACGCGGGCTGCGCGGCCAGAGCTGTCATCACGGATGCCTTGAACTCCAGGACGTTGGCGAAATCGACCTCGAGGACGCGGGCGCCGGCAGGCCACGGGAGCCGGAAGGCGCGGGTGTCCAGCCCGGCGCCGAGGATCACGGTCTGCCGGCTGGTCTGCGGGCCCGACGCCAGGAAGTCGTCGATGAAACGGGTCCGCAGGCCGAGGTAGATGGAGGCGAGAAGCAGCGGCTGCTGCAGGGGAGGGGAGCTTTCGGGGTTGGCCGGCCACACCGTCGGCAGCTCTACTCGGGAATGGGCGGCGTCCACCAGGGCAGCAGCAAACGGATCCACCACGAGCGGGTCGGCCCGGGAGGTTTCGACGGCACGGCCGGCAGCCACGGCAAGGGCTGTCAGCGGCAGCCCGTGGTCGTCCAGTTCTGTCAATTTCTTGCCTCCGGAGATGTGGTGCGTGAGTGTTATGGCTGCTCTTGTCTGCTCAAGATATCCTCATGCATGCCGGGCGCCTACGGACTTTGCGGAACCCGTTGTCAGCACAATGCAGAGAGCCTACGCTGTGCCCACGGCCCCACCCCGGGGACCGTTTCCAGACAGGAAAGACCATGACCAAGTATCTTTTTGAAGCGAATTACGTGGGCGAGGGAATCAAGGGGCTCATGCGCGAAGGCGGTACCAAGCGGCGTGAGGCGCTGGTCCAGGCCCTTGATTCCGTAGGAGGATCGCTCGAGAGCTTTTACTACGCCTTCGGGGACACTGACGTCCTTGGCGTGTTCGAGGTCCCCAGCTCGGCCGACGCCGCCGCCCTTTCGCTGATGATCAATTCGACGGGCAGCGTGAACGTCCGCCTGAAGCCGCTCATGACGCCGGAAGACATCGACGACGCAGCCAAGAAGACACCGGCGTACCGGGCTCCCGGGCAGTAACGCGGGGCGCTGGCGGGGACAGTCCCGGCAGGCAGCCGCTCGGTTGCCGCCGCCCACCTCACTGTCACATGTCTAGGGTTCCCGCAGCAGCGGCGCTCACCTGTCGGTCTATCCACCGCCCTTGATCTTCCGCCAGCCGCCCGCGCGGTTGTTGGCGATGATCGTGCGAAACATCTCGCCGAGCGCTTCCTCGTTCACGGATTCGCCCTCGCGGAAGGCGACGGTGCGGGCTGTTTTGTTGCTGTGCCCGGCGGTGATGATGTTGTGCGGATCCGGGACAATGCCGCCGTCGTACATAAACACGTTCACGTGATCCTTCGCCGCCAGGAGGGCGCAGATGTTCCCATCCAGGACGAAGTAGGGCTGGACGGTGCGTTTGATGGTTTCCTCGACGGCGGGATCCGCGGCGTGGACCAGGTCGCGGACCTGCCGGCAAATGGCCTGCTGCCAGGCCGGAAGCACTTCGATGTAGCGGTCCACGCGCGGGTCTTTGGTGTAGTCCATGGCTGCGTTCGTGGCCTCAGCGGGCGGTGATCTGCTCGCGCAGGATGTCCGCATGCCCGCAGTGCTGGGCGAGTTCGCGCAGCATGTGCAGGTACACCCAGCGCAGCGGCAGCGGGCCGCGGCGGTTGCCGCGGAGCACGTCGTCGAGCTCCAGGACCGAGGTGGCGCGGACGGAAGCCTCGCACGCTTCGCGGTGTGCCTGTTGGACGGACCCAATGGTGTCCCGGTCAGTGAGGATGAACGATTCATCGGGGGTGGCCGGGATACCGATCTCGGCGCGGGATCGGCACGTGATGGCTTCGTCAAACCAGACCTTCTCCACGAAGGTGGCGTGCTTCACCAGGCCCAGCAGCGTGGTCCGCGACGGCACCAGGGACCGCCGCGCCTGCTCCTCGGTCAGCCCGTCCAGACAGGCATTAAGCATGCTGCGGTGCTCATTGATGAATGCCTCGAACTGGACGCGGGCGGGCTGGTTGATGACGTCTTCGGCGAAGGTGGCGGGGAGGGCAGGCATGTGTGAAGTATTGCAAGGCCGTCCATTCGGGGCAACGGCCCGGCCGTTGTGCTCCCGGGACGACGGCGTCCTCCCGCCTAAGAGGCTGAGCGCCGGTTGCGCGCCAGGCGCACCAGCTGGCTGAAAGCGAAGACGAAAACGGCCTCGATCAGCGCCATCAGTCCGAGCAGCAGCCACTGCCCCTGGCTGATGAACACGACGGCGCCGGTGAGAACCAGCACGGTTCCGAGGACCAGCGCATACACGGCGAAGCCGAAGGCCACCTTGGCGCTGCGCACGCCGGTGCGGAAGCCGAAGCCCATCGGCTCTCCGCCGGGGAGCCCCTCAACGCGGTCGGGGCCGGCGGGTTGGAGCTTGTCGAACTCTTCCCACGGATCCCGGCTCTGGTCCTGATCGGTCATAACTCCATTATCCCGCGCGTCGCCTGGCCCTATGCCGTGGCGACGCATCCGTGCGAGCATGGGCCTCACTGACACACAGCAAGGGGACCTGATGAAATCCAACGAACTGCTGCTGGATGCCTTCGGCCGGATCCGCGAGACCGTGGAGGCAACCCTTGACGGGGTGGACGACGGCGTCCTTGCCCGCCGCCCCGCCGGCACAGGTAACTCGATCGCCTGGCTGATCTGGCACCTGGGCCGGGTGGAGGACGCGCAGGTGGCCGCGGCCGCTGGCCTGGACCAGGTTTGGACTTCGCAGGGGTTTGTGGGCCGCTTCAAGCTGCCGCTTCGCGAGCGCGACACCGGGTACGGCCATTCGAGCGCCCAAGTCGATTCCGTGAAGGCCCCGGCGGCGCTGCTGCTCGAATACTACGACGCCGTCCACCGGCAGACCGCGGACTTCCTGCAGACCCTCGGCGACGACGACTTGGACCGCGTCGTGGACACCCGCTGGGACCCGCCGGTCACCCTCGGGGTGCGGCTCGTCAGTACGATCGCCGACTGCCTCCAGCATGTGGGGCAGGCCGCCTACGCGAAGGGCCTGAAACACTGACGGACTGAGCGGAAGCCGCTATTTTGCGGTGAGGTTGATGCTGACCCGCCATGTGTCGTCCAGAGCCGGGTCAGCTTCGATGCACACCCTTGAGGTGCTTCCATCCTTTTCCTTGTCCTCGAGGCAGCCGCTGAACAGGCCCATGGGCGGCCCGGAGGTTTTCATGCCCAGCCGGGAAGCGGCGTCCGCCAGGCCAACCCTGTGGGGGACTGCCCAGGTGGCGCTCAGCCGGACGCAGGGGATATCGATCGACAGGCAGCCGCTCTCCACCTTCGGGTCAGAACGCCCCACGAGTTGCCAGTCACTCTCCGGCAGGTTGTCGGCCTTGGCCGTCATCGCCCGGGCCTTAGCCTCATGGCTGCCGCCATTGTTGATGAGGCTCGCCACAGAGGCGCAGCCGGCGAAGAGGACGGCAACGATCAACGCGGTTGCAACTCCAACGCCACCAAGTACCCAGCCGAGCTTGCCCTTCTTCCGCGGAGGCCGGAATGGCTGCTGAGACTGGAACTGCTGCTGAGGTGGTCCGTATTGTGATCCTTGCCGTTGTCCGTGCTGAGGGCCGTGGCCCGGCGGTTGTGCCATTTCGTTGTCCCCCTGATGTCGCCTGACAGTCGGTCATGACTCTACTGGCTGAGGTACATAGGATGGGGCCACCTCTCCCTGAGCTGCGGAGGCGGTTCCCGACTTAGCCGCGGCTCGCGAGGACCGCCTGCAGCTTCTCGAACGAATCAGTCCAGCCGCCGCGGTGCAGGTCCAGCCGCTCCTCCGTGAGGAACGGTCCCTGTGACAGCGCCAGGCGCGTGCCGTCGTCGGCCGTCTGGAGCGAAAGGTCGACGACGGTCTCCCGGTCGTCCGGCGTCGGCTCCTCCCAGCGGAACGTGTACACGAGACGAAATGGCGGGTCGATCTCCCGGAACTCGCCGGAGAGGTGGAACGGTTCTCCGTCCGGCGGCGCCATGAGGAACCGGTAGCGGCCGCCCTCCACGAGGTTCACGTCGGCTGACGGGATGACGAAGCCGTGCGGGCCCCACCACTTCTCCAGCTCGGACGATTCCGTCAGCATCCGGAAGATTTCTTCCGGACGGGCAGGAAGCGTGCACTCCAGGTTCAGGACCAGCACGCCGGTTTCCTCGTTCATCGTTCAACTCTGGCATCCCGCGGACACGGGCGAAAGACGCTGACGAAAGAACCGGACCTACCGGTTGTGCCTCGCCCACAACTGCAGCCACAGCAGCAGGCGCGTCTCGGGGTCATCCACGTCGATGCCGAAGAGGGCCTGCACCCGGGACAGTCGGTAGCGGACAGTGTTCACGTGGACGTCCAGGGCCTTGGCGGCCTCGACAGCGTTGCCGCCGCGCCCAGCGCGGCCACGACGGGGCGTGAGAGAAGCCGCCGCCGCGTTCTGGACAATCTTGAGCAGCGCGCCGCGCTGAACTGCAGGGACGATTCAGTGCTCTGCGGCAGGGCGATGTACACGATGCCGTCGGAGAGCCCCCAGACCGCGGAGGGCAGCCGGATGGCGCAGGCGGTCCGGACGGTGTGCACGGAATCCGGCACGTGCATGCGCAGCATCGAGCTTCGCCGCGTCTCGTCGATGGGCTGGTCCGGGAGGGTGGAATAGGCCAGGATCGTCTGCTCCGGATCGGCTATCGCAATGGCACCGCCGGCCTGGGCCGCGACGGTGTTGGCCAGGTCGAACAGGTCCCCGGGGCGGATGTCCACCAGGGTTCGGCCTGACTGCCGGTGCGGGATGACGGCGGCGTCCATGATCTCCGCCAGCTGGTTCCACGGCACGGAGTCGGAAGCCCTCAAGAGCACCACCCCCGTTTCCCTTGCTGCTGCCCGGAGTGCCGTGTCCGGCTTCCCGCTGGTCTTGTAGACGATGGCCACGTACCCGGCGTCCTTGAGCTCCTGGACCTTGGCCCGCAGGCGCTTTCCGGACAGCGACAGGCCTATGGCCAGGGCAACAGCGCCGGGGAACGTGGCGGCGTCGAGGACTACGACGTACGCTGCCGGACACGGTCCGGCCGGAGCACGGTAACGGTCAGCCAGGTGACGGCGCTGCACACCCCGGCACCCCAGGCGATGTCGGTCACGGCCACCAGGACGGGGAAGTCCTTCAGCACGGCCAGCGCGGTCAGGGCCCAGGTTGCGTAGGTGAAGAAACCGAACAAGGCTGCGCCCGTCACCCGCTGCCGCAGGGTGGCGCCGGCATCGTTGGGCCGGATGCCGTAGTGCACGATGCCCACGACAAAGATCAGGTAGAAGACGACGGCGCCGGCGAGGTTCACGCTGGGCGCCAGCAGGTCCCCGATCTGGCTTTCGTACTGCCTGTTGGCCACGGTGAGGATCCAGGCAACGTCGATGACGGCGAAGACGACGGCCGCGGCCGCGTAGGCGAGCAGCCACTTTTTGACTCGGACGTTCATGCTTGGCTCCTTGGCTGGGCGTAGAGGGTTTCGACGATGTGCCGGGTGCGTTCGGCAAAGGCCGTGCGCTTGAGCTTCATGGTGGGCGTCACTATACCGCTGGCCTCACTGAGGTCGGTGAGCAGCAGCACGAAGCGGCGCACCTGCTCGGACTGCGCGATCTTCGCGTTCGCGGCACTGACAGCGCTGCCGATCGCGGCGAGGAGCCGCGCGTCGTCGACCTGGACTGCGCCGCCGTCGTCCGGGATCCGCAAACCGGCCAGGTCCGCGATGCCCTCGCGCGCGGCCCAGGCCGCGACGGATTCCGGGTCCAGCAGCACGAGGCCGCCGAGGTACGGTTTGCCCTCTCCCACCATTACGGCGTGGGCCACCAGGGGGTCGCCCTCCACGTAGCCTTCCCAGATGGCGGGGGAGATGGTCTTGCCGCCCGCGGTGACAATGACGTCCTTCAGCCGGCCCGTGAGGGTGAGCCGTCCCGTCGCGTCGAGCCGGCCGAGGTCCCCGGTGCGGAAGAACCCCTCCGCGAACGCGTCCGTGTTGTCCGAGGGCTTGCGGTAGCCGGCAAAGACGCCCACGCCGCGGGCCAGCACCTCGCCCTGCTCCGAGATGCGCACGGTGGTTCCCGGCATGGGGACGCCCACGGAGCCTGACACGATCGCGCCGGGCATGTTGCCGGTCAGCGGAGCGGTGGTCTCGGTGAGGCCGTAGCCCTCGATCACCGGCAGGGACAGGCCGCGGAAGAACAGGGACAGCTCGGCGTCTAGGGCGGCCGCACCGGACAGCAGGTAGTCGAGCCGTCCGCCCATCAGCTTCCGCAGCCGGGCGTAGAACAGGCGGTCGTACAGGGCATGCCGCAGCCGCAGGCCCGGGCCGGCCTTGGCCGCCGGGTCGGCGTCGCGGGCCTCGGCGAACCGGCCCCACGCCACCGCGGTGCGCTGCGCCGAAGCCCACACCCGACCCAGGCGCTTCTTCGCCGCGGCGCCCGCAGCGGACGCCTGGATCTTCTGCAGAACGCGGGGGACCACCACCAGGAACGTCGGCCGCAGGACGCCCAGGGCGGGAACGACGTCCCGGGGATCGGACAGGTGCGCGATGCGCATGCCGTTGGCCAGGCAGATCAGCTGCAGTCCGCGCGCCAGCACATGGGCCATGGGCAGGAAGATGATGGTGTTGCCGCCTTCGCGGACCACTTCGGTGTAGGCGGCCCCCACGTTCAGCACCTGCCCCACGAAATTGCCATGGGTGATCAGGGCACCTTTCGGCGCGGCGGTGGTGCCGGAGGTGTACACGATGGTGGCCACTGAGTCGAGGTCCGCCAGCAGGCGCCGCTCCTCGACGGCGGCATCCGAAATTCCGGCGCCGCGGACCACGAGGTCAGCCAGGTCAGCGCCCGGGCAGGCGTCCATCGTCCAGACGCCCAGGGCCGGCATCCCGGCCTGCTCGAATCCCCGCTCCAGCAGGACCGCGTGCCCGGCGGTACCGGCAATCGCGAGGCGCACCGCTGCGTCGCCGAGGATCGCGGCCACCTGGGGAGCTGCCGACGTCTCGTAGATGGGCACGACGACGGCGCCGGCGAACCACGCTGCCATGTCGGCCAGCGCCCACTCGTACCGGGTGGGGGACATGATGGCCAGCGATTCGCCGGGCTGGAGCCCGACGGCGATGAGGCCCTTGGCCAGGGCACGCACCTCGTCCACGAACTGGCGGGTGGTCACCCGGCGCCACGGTTCCGTGATCGCAGCGTTCGCGGCGCGCACCTCGAAGGCGACGTGGTCCGGGGCGGTCCGGAACCGGTGCATCAGGAGCTCGGTCGCGTTCCGGTGAACGGACGGCTCAACGAGCAGCGGGGTGGTGGACTCTCTCATTGGCTGTCCTTCTCGGAAAGTGTGCGGAGGTGGTCACGCATCAGGTGCCGGGCGACGTCGAGGAAATCCGCCACGGCGCTCTGCTGTGCGGCGGGCAGGGCCTTGAGGTGCTGATCCGTGGCCGTCATCAGGGGCCGCATCAGGGCCATGATTCCTTTGGCGGATTCCGGGGTGGCGCTCACTTGGACCTGACGGCGGTCGTCCGCGCCGCGGTGCCGGGCCACGTAGCCGCGGCTTTCCAGCCGGTTCACGATGGCAGTGGTGGTGGCCGGAGTTGCGCCGAGCTCCTCGGCGAGCTTGCCCACCGTGACCGGTCCGGACAGTTCGACCGCCGACAGGGCGCGGAAGTCGGTCAGGTTGATCCCCAGCCCGCGGGCGATTTCGCGCTCGGTTTCGTTGGCAAGGGTGAACAGGCCCTGCAGTGCCACGGCGGCCGGGTGGAAAGGCGTTGCACTCGCGGCCCCACCTGCTTGCATTTGCATGTAACCACCCTACTCAATAAAGTTATATGTTCAAACAGGATTGAATAGTAGGCTGGCTAGCAGATTGACTCCCGGGTGCTCTTGTCGTGCCGGCGTCTGAAAGGAAGCTTTGATGAAGGAATCGGACCGTAAAGCGCTCATCAGTCTTCCGGTGGTTGTGGTCATCGGGGCATTGGTTGCCGCGGCCGGCAGCCAGGCCGGCGCAGTACTGGGCGGTTTCCCCCTGTTCGCCGTGGGAGTCGGGGCTGCGTTCCTCATCCAGTGGCTGGCGTTCATCCCCGCCTTCAAGGCGCAGACCGAAAAGTTCTACGACCTCACCGGCGCCCTGACGTACATCTCCATCACCCTCCTCCTGGTCCTGCTCACCCCGGGCGTGGATGCCCGGGGGCTTCTGCTCGCGGCAATGGTGGTGGCGTGGGCCGCGCGGCTGGGAAGCTTCCTGTTCCGCCGGGTCAGCAGGCACGGCAAGGACGACCGCTTCGACGAGATCAAGCCCTCGTTCCTCCGGTTCCTGAACGCCTGGACCATTCAGGGCCTCTGGGTGGTCCTCACCGCAGCAGCTGCCTGGATTGCCATTACGAGCGCCACCCGCGTGGCACTTGACGGGTGGGCCCTCGCGGGCTTTGTGGTGTGGGCGGCCGGCTTCGGCATCGAGATCGTGGCGGACAACCAGAAGGGCCGGTTCAAGGCGGACCCTGCCAATGACGGCAAGTTCATCTCCACGGGGTTGTGGTCGAAATCCCGCCACCCCAACTACTTCGGCGAGATTGTGCTCTGGATCGGTGTGCTCCTCATCGCCATCCCGGTGCTGGAAGGCTGGCAGTGGGTGGCCTTGCTCTCGCCGGTGTTCGTGGCGCTGCTGCTCATCAAAGCCAGCGGAATCCCGCTCCTGGAGAAGAAGGCCGATTCGAAATGGGGCGGCCAGGCCGATTATGAGGCGTACAAGAAGAACACCCCGGTCCTCATCCCCAGGCTCTAGACCGCCGGCTGCCCGGTCACGGGCGTCACCCGGATCCGGGCGATGCGGAGCCTGTCCATGGCGAGCACCGTCAGCACTTGGCCCGGCACCTGCACCCGGTCCCCGACCACGGGCAGGCGGCCCAGGCGGGAGATGACGAACCCGGCCACTGTCTCGTAGCGGCCCTCCGGCAGGGTGATGCCGGTGGCAGCGGCGAATTCCTGCAGGATCAGGCCGCCGTCCACGTCGATGGATCCGTTGGCCACGGTGACGCGGTCCTCGTGGTCGGCCCCGGTGTCGTATTCGTCGTAGATTTCGCCCACCAACTCCTCGACCAGGTCCTCCAGCGTGACGATGCCGTCGGTGCCGCCGTATTCGTCCACCACCAGCGCGATGTGGTGGCCCAGCCGGCGCATCCGCGACAGCGTCGGCAGCACCCGGTTGGTTCCCGGCAGGGGGAGGAGTTCGCGGACGATGTCCTTCACCAGCCCCTGGTCCTGCTGTTCAGTCCGGGTCATCAGGTCCCGGATGTGGACGAAGCCCAGGACGTCGTCCGGGGTCCTGCCGATCACAGGGAACCGCGAATACGGGCCGTCCCGGACCATGCTGCGTGCGTCGGCAATAGTCATGGTGCCGTCAATGAAGGTCACTTCGGTGCGGGGGCGCATGACCTCCTGCAGTGTGCGGTCCCCGGCGCCGAACACGTCGGTCAGGATGTGCCGGCTGCTCTCTTCCAGCAGGTCGCTCTCCGCCACCATGTCCCAGAGTTCCTCGGAGCTGATCCCCTCCCGCTTGGCGTGCGGGTCACCGCCAAAGAGCCGGACCACGGCGTCGGTGGAAACGGACAGCAGCCAGATGACGGGCCGCATGACCTCGGAAAGGACCACCAGCGGCGGGGCCAGGACCTTGGTGAAGCCGACGGCGCTCTGCATAGCCAGCCTTTTGGGCACCAGCTCGCCCAGCACCAGGGACAGGTAGGCCACCAGCAGGGTTATGCCGATAAAGGCCACCGGCTCGGCCGCGGCGCCGAACCCCGCGCCTTTCAGGATGGGTTCGATGTCGGGTGAAATGGTGGACGCGCCGTAGGCGGCTGAGAAGAAGCCGGAGAGCGTCACGCCGATCTGCACGGTGGAGAGGAACCGGTTGGGGTTGCGGGCCAGCGCAGCGGCCCGGGCGCCGCGTTTGCCGGCCTTCTCGATCATGCGCACCTGGCTTTCCCGGAGGGAAATGAGCGCCATTTCGGTGGCTGCAAAGACGCCGCCCAGCAGTACGAAGAAGAGAACCAAGGCGAAGTTGACCAACGTGCCGCTGTCCATAGCCTGACACTACCGAATGCGGTCAACAACCGGTCAGGTAGCGAGCGTCAGCAGTTTCCCGTCCGTCACGGCCTGGCGGGACAGCGTTTTGTAGCCCGCCTGCTCGAACAGCACCGTGATCGTGTCCTCCTCGTGCCGCATCACCAGGCCGGGCCCCCATTCCTTATGTACAACTGAGGCTTGGAGCGGAAATGGGTCACCGCCCGCGGCGGCCGCTGCGGCGTCGTCGTAATCCTCCTCGTAGGCGGAGCCGTCGGTGCAGGTATCGCAGTTGCCGCAGGGCTCGGGGAGGTTCTCGCCGAAGTAGCCCAGCAGGAACTGGCGGCGGCAGGCGTCGGTCTCGGCGTAGCCGCGCATCATCTCGATGCGGGAGCGGTCCACCCGCTGGCGTGCTTCGGCGTGTTCGACGGCGCGTTCCACCACCGCGGGCAGCTTGGCGCCCGCTTCCAGCCGGATGCCGCGCTTGCCGGTGCGGACGGCGCGGGTTTCCTGCAACTGGTTCAGCAGCCCGGTGAGCTTCCGCGGAGAGAATCCGGTCTGCTCGGCGAGGGCCTTCTGCCTGACCGGCCCGCCGGCGTCGCGCAGTGCCTGGAGAACAGTGAAGAGGGATTCCTCGTCCGTGGTGTGGGTGCCGAAGAACTTGCGGAGGCCCAGGTCCTCGGAGCGGTAGTGCAGGACGGCGGAGGCGGGTTCGCCGTCGCGCCCGGAGCGGCCGATCTCCTGGTAGTAGCTGTCCAGCGAGTCGGGGATGTCGGCGTGAATGACGAAGCGGACGTTGGGTTTGTCGATGCCCATGCCGAAGGCGGTGGTGGCCACCACCACGTCCAGTTCGTCGTCGAGGAACTGCTGGTGGACGCGGTCCCGCTCGCCCTGCTTCCGGCCGGCGTGGTAGGCCTCAGCGCGCAGGCCCAGGGCAGTGAGTTCGGCCGCGTAGGCCTCGGTGTCCTTGCGGGTGGCGGCGTACAGCAGGCCCGGACTCTTGAGTTCGGCCACCTGGCGGGTCACGGCGCGGCGCTTGTCCTTGTCCTTGTGGTGGCGGATGACTTCCAGCCGGATGTTGGGCCGGTCGAAGCCGTGCACCAGGACCAGCGGGTCCACCATGTGCAGGCGCTGCTGGATCTCCTCGCGCACCGGAGGAGAAGCAGTGGCGGTAAGGCCGACGACGGGCGGGTTGCCCAGTTGCGCGCGGACCTCGCCGAGGCGTAGATAGTCGGGGCGGAAGTCGTGGCCCCACGAGGAGACGCAGTGGGCCTCGTCCACCACGAACAGCGGGACGTCCAGGGCCGCGAGCCGTTCTACGGTTTCGGTCTTGGCGAGCTGTTCGGGAGCGAGGAACACGAACACCGCGTCGCCGTTCTCCGCGGCTTCCCAGGCGGCGTTGTTTTCGGAATCGCTGTGGCCGGAGTTGATGGCGACGGCGGCGTGGCCGCCGAGCGTTTCCAGCAGCCCGTCCAGCTGGTCCTCCTGCAGGGCGATCAGCGGGGAAACCACGACGGCGGGACCGCGGCTTGCGCTGCCTTGGTGCAGTTGCAGCGCGGCCACCTGGTAGATGGCGGACTTGCCGTAGCCGGTGGGCATCACGGCCAGGACGTCCCGGCCGGTGACGAGGGCGCGCATTCCGGCGAGCTGGCCGGCGCGGAGGCGGGGGAGTCCGAAGGTGTCCGCGGCGAGCTGGCGGAGTTCTGTGCTGGTGGGTTCTGCGGGGGCAAGCGCCTCGGCCATGATGGCAGCTCCGTGTGGTGGTGCGATCCGATGGCCGGGCGTCTTCAGCCGAGGGATCCAGCATAACGCGTGCCGGGAGGTCGCAGCGGGCGGCGGAACGCGTACGTTCAGCCGCCCGCTCCAGGAAACGAAGCCGCTATTTTGCGGGGGTGACCGTTGCTTCGTAGGTGAGGATTTCCGTGCCGTTGCCTTCTTCGGCATCGTCCGGCGCCACGTGCATCGTCAGATGGTTGCCTTCCGCCGTGAGCTTGAAGGGGTTCCGGGTGGCCACGTGACCGGCCGTGGACCACTTTTGGAACGGCACATCATGCAGGGTCGTCTTCCTGGCAAGGTCGATCAGGGCCATGCCGCCCAGTTCGTAGGTGGCCGCCGTGCCGCCTGCCGCCGGGGCCTGGGGCAGGTTGGCGACCCCTGCGCACAAGGCCTGGGAATTGGCCACGTACTGGCAGTCCTGGTAGTCGATGAAGTGGTTCGGGTTCTGCCAGGTGCTGAGCTGCTTGCCGTTGAGGTTCCATTCGGCGAACCTCCGGGAGCCCCACGTGTTGCCGATCAGATGCCCGGTCCGGCGGTCCATGACGATGCCGCCAAAGTGGTCGGGGACCTCGAACTGCTTCTGCGGCTCCAGGGTCGCGGCGTCAACGCTGTAGATGATCGAGCTGCTGTTGGGCCGGTACTGTGCCACGCTCACCCAGATGTTCTTCCCGTCGAAGTCCAGCCCGCCCGGGTGGTACATGTCGCCTTCGCCCAGGATGATGTCCTTCTGCAGGTTCCCGGCTTTGTCCATCACAAACAGGTGCCCGACGCCCTTCCCGGCCGTGCGGTCGTACCCGTCGCGCGGCGCAGGGTATTTAACGGTGGGCTCAACTATTTCCACGGACGACAGGAAGATGTGATCCTCCGTGTAGGCGATGCCCTGGGGATGGAATGTGGGGAAGCCGAGCTTGAGCTTGCCTGTCATCTCCCAGTTGGTGGAACGGTCCACGGCCTTGAAGCTGTCGGCCAATGCCGTGTCGGCGGCGTGGCGGTCACTGTCGCCGGGCTCGGGCGCAGCCTGGGCGGCAATGCCGCTGCCTGCGGCGAGGACGATGACGGCAGCGGCGGCTGTCAGGGCGCCGCGGGTGCGAATGCGGTTCATGGGGATGCCTTTCAAGAGTCAGATGGTAAGGACCGGCGTGCGGCGATTTTCCCTAGACGGCGCCCGGTTCCAGCGAGTACTGCTTCGGCAGCTTCATCGAGTGCTCGGCCATGACCTCACGCAGCCGGTCGGGATAATCGGTGATGATCCCGTCAACACCGGCGGAAATGAGGGCGCGCATGGTCGGCTTGTCGTCGACAGTCCACGGCATAACCTGCATCCCGGCGTCGTGGGCACGGTTGACCATGTCCGCCGTGACGTACGGGACGTATCCCGGGTCCTCCACGGTTCCGTTTTGCGGTGTGCCGTGGACCGGGGAGATGGCGTCGAACCCCAGGTGGGAGGCGGCGTTGACCAGGTCTCCGCCAAAGTCGTCCGCGTCGATGCCGCCAAGCCACGGGGAACTGCCCGGTTGGCCGGCCTGCAGGAAGTCCTTGTTGGTCAGGGCGACGGTTCGGATCCGGGGGTCGGCCGCCTGGACCAGCCGCAGTGAGCCCCAGTCGAAGCTCTGGATGGATACGCGCTGCTGCATGTTGGCGGCCTTGATTTCCTTCAGTGCGACGGCCACGAACTGTTCACGGGGTGCGGTCTGCTCCGGGGCGCCGGCCTCCACCTTCGTTTCGATGTTGAATTTCACCTGGCTGGCCCGGTAGGAGTCCACCAGTGCAAAAACCTCCGCGAGCGTGGGCATCTTTTCGCCGGGTGCGGCCTGCTGCCCGGGGAACTGGGGGAGGGTGAGGCTTCCGCAATCGAGGGTACGCACCTGGTCGAACGTCAGGTCTTTGACGTATTTGCCGGCGTAGGGAAACAACGGGTCCCCGGGCGTCGCGGGTGAGGTATCCGCGCACTTCTTGTCGCTGATCTTGCGGTCGTGAGTGATGACTTCCCGGCCGTCCTTGGTTATCTGGAGGTCGAGTTCAAGAGTGGTCACACCCGTCTCGAGCGCCTTGGCAAACGCAGGAAGCGTGGACTCGACCGTCAGCCCGATTCCTCCGCGGTGGGCCTGGATGTCAAAGTGGTTAGCGGTGCCGTTCGGGTTGGTGTCGGCAGCCTGCGCCGGAAGGGGTGTCCCCAGCGCCAGGCCTGCGCACATGGCGGCCGCGGTCAGCAGCTTTGCGGTGTTCATTTGTGGGTCTCCAAATCGGTGTCATGCCCGTTTACGAGCGGCATCCAGTCTGGTCATCCACCGGAAACGAGGCGCTTCCTGACGGTGGAGGAGACATGACGGACTGGTGAACTCGGAAGTGAACTCTTAGTTCCGCCGGAATGCACAAGGCCGGCTCAAGACTCCATCAAGGTTGGACGAAGATCTCCGCAGGTTCATCATTACGCTGCCGCACGAGAAATACGCTTCTGGTTAGCAAGATTTCGGCTTAAGAAAAAGGCCCGGCTATATGCCGGGCCTTTATTAATGGGGGAAAAGAATGTCGAACTATGTGACCCTTCTGGGGTCCACTCCTGCCGGGGAGGACCCGAGGCCGCCACGCAAGCCACGCGCTTCCACTTTCATTGTTGGGGCCATCACGGCGCTCTTTATGCTCCTGGGTGCGCTCAGCGGCGGTCTTGGGGGCGCACTGGTTTTCCTGGCCATCGCGGCGGGACTCACCGGCCTCTATGTCCTGGCGACTGGCCGCCGTTCCTGGGCGTGGCTTCCGGCCAGGCGTAAGGCGGGGGCTATTGCCCTGGCCGTTTCATTTGCACTGTTTATCGGCGGCGCCGTTGCCTTGCCGCGGACTTCCTCGTGGAACGCTGAGGCGGCCTCATCCGAGGGCACCGCCTCGCCCGCCGCCGCTGCGGCGAGTGCAACTGCCAAGGCGACGCCTGCGCCGTCGTCCTCTCCGACTGCGCAGGAAACGGGCGAGCCGCTGGATCCTGACAGTCCTTACCTCCTGGCACAGGGGGTCAACGTAACGGCACCGAAGGCCCAGCCGGCTTTCGCCACCAAGGCGGTGGACCTGCTGGCCACCCTTGCCATCAAGGGCCGGGCGCCGAAGACGGGCTATGACCGTGCCCTGTTCGGGCAGGCGTGGGCCGACGTTGACCGGAACGGCTGCGACACCCGGAACGACATCCTCAAACGTGACCTGACGGGCATCACCTACACGAACAGCGTCCCTTGCAAGGTGCAGTCGGGAACGCTGGCGGATCCCTACACGGGCACCAGCATCAGCTTCCTGCGGGGGAGCGGGACCAGCAGCAAGGTCCAGATCGACCATGTTGTGGCACTGAGCGACGCCTGGCAGAAGGGCGCGCAGCAGCTGACCACGGAACAGCGGACAGCCTTCGCCAATGATCCGCTGAACCTGCAGGCGACCGACGGTCCCACGAACATCAAAAAGGGCGACGGCGACGCCGCCACCTGGCTGCCGCCGAACAAGGGTTTCCGGTGTGAATACGTTGCCCGGCAGATCTCCGTGAAGGCAACGTACAGCCTGTGGGTCACCCAGGCGGAGCACGATGCGATGGCCCGGATCCTGGCCGATTGCTCGGGCCAGCTGGCACCGACGAACGAGCAGGCCCCCGCCGCTGCGGCACCCGCACCGGCGCCGGCACCCGCCGCCGTCGAACCTGCGCCTTTTGTGGCAGTGCCCGCCCCGGCAGCGCCTGCTCCCGCTGTGGTGGCCCCGGCTCCTGTTGCTCCGGCACCTGTTGTCCAGGCTCCAGCTCCCGTTGCGCCGGCCCCGGCTGCCGCCTACTACGCCAACTGTGCCGCGGCCAGGGCTGCAGGTGCGGCGCCGCTGTACGCAGGGTCGGCAGGCTACCGCCCGGCGCTGGACCGCGACTCCGACGGCATTGCCTGCGAAAGCTAACCAGACCAATCACTCCACCGTTCCAAACTTTCCTAGGGGGAAAAATGAAAAAGATGTTGACACTGGTAGTCCTAACCGGCCTCATGCTGACCGGATGCGGCGGTCAGCAGGCGGCATCGTCCGCAACCGCTGTTGCAGACGTCTCAGACGCTGTCACGGTTCCCAGCGTGATGGGCATGACCCTGGATAAGGCCACGGATCAGCTGGAAAACCTTGGGCTCAAGGTCAAGGCGGACGACACCGCCGACGGCAAAATGATCATGTCCAAGAAGAACTGGCAGGTGACGTCCCAGGACCCCGCGGAGGGCGCGAAGGTGGCGAAGGACTCCACCGTGCACCTCGGCGTCAAGAACCTCGAGAAGGAGGCGGCGGAAAAGGCCGCCGCGGACAAGGCGGCTGCAGAGAAGGCTGCGGCGGCAAAGGCTGCTGCGGACAAGGCTGCGGCCGATAAGGCCGCGGCAGATAAGGCGGCAGCTGACAAGGCTGCAGCAGATGCGGCTGCGGCTGCTGCCGCGAAGGTGGCCGCCGAGCAGGCTGCGGCTCAAAAGGCAGCCCCTCCGGCGCAGGTTCCCGCTGCGCCGGCGCCGGCACCGGCGCCGGTAGCTCCCGCCGCTCCGGCCACCGCGTACTATCCCAACTGTGCCGCCGTCAAGGCCGCAGGTGCCGCGCCGCTCTACTCCGGCCAGCCCGGTTACAGCACCAGCCTTGACCGCGATCGCGACGGCGTGGCCTGCGAGAAATAGCCGCCGCTTTCCGGAGCAGCTGTTCTGCCGTGGATGCCTTCCTTCGCTGGAAGGTAACCACGGCAGACGGCTTTAAGGACAAAGACTCCTTATCGGACAGGTGAACTAGTGCACCGTTTCCCTCTGCCGTGGCTCTGGTTCGCGCTCCTTAGGACTTAGGATCGAGTCGGATTTGAGCGCAAGCAGCCCTGACAGCAGCGCCGCGGCCAAGATTGACGCAAACGCCATGGACGACGAAACACCCATGAGATACGTGGCAGCCGTGAGGCTGAGTGGGCTGGATACCGTCTCCAGAAACTGGACGGCCGTCATGGTCTTGCCGAGATCAGTGGAGGGAATCTGTTGGTGGATAAGGGATGTGCGCCCCACGGTCCAGGCAATGCCTCCGGTACAGACGATAAAGAGAGCACTGGCCACAGCGATCCACGAAGGGATGAAGAAGAGCAACGAGCCCCCAGCCATAAGCCACGAGGAACGTTGCATGAGAATGTTTGGACGCCAACTGGAAAACAGGCCGGACAGGATTGATCCGCAAAACAGGCCTGCGGCCGCGGCCGCGCCAACAATCCCCACTTCGGTAGTTGAGCCGCCCAGGCCAGCCGAGGTCTGGAAGATGGCCAGGGTTGAGAGAGGCGCGGACAGAAAGCCGATCAGGACAACTGTCCCGGCGAAACGCCACCAACCGTGGAGTTGAGAGAGTCTCCTGTACCCCGCGGAAAGTTCCTGAATAAAGCCCGGCCGATCGGGCACGTTGCCTGGACGGTCCGGCCACGGCAGGAAGTTCATGATCATTGCGATGACGGTGAATGAGACAGCGTCCACTGCCAGCAACCACCAGGGACCCCAGACAGCACTCAAAGCTCCGCCGATGGCCGGCCCCACGATGGAAGCCGATGTCCATGCCGTAGAGACTGATGCATTGAACTTTGCCGTGCCGTCGCCATACATTTTCGGGATTGCAACGAAGGTTGCAGTTCTTGCGAACATGTCGAGGCTGCCGCGCAGGAAGGCGCCGAGTACAAGAACCCAAAATGGTGTGTGCCAGGGCCCGATAAGCAGCGCCATAGCTGCAACTACCAGCGCCTGACCCCAGTATCCAATGTGGGTCATGGTGCGCGGCGACATACGGTCGGCCAGTCCTCCGATGAGCACTCCGGGAAAGGCCTTTGGCAGCTGGGATGCGACGGCAACGATGGACATCTGGGCAAGGCTGCCGCTGGTTTGCAGCACGATGAGCGGCAGGGCGATGTTGTACGCGCCCCCGCCAAGCGAATTAACCCACATTCCCGTCAGGTGCAGGCGCCGCTGCCATGGCTTTGCTGGAGACAATTTACTTTCCTTGGTACGCGCGGAGGATGGTGGCAAGATCGGTCTGCTTTTCCACCGAGGTCAGTAGCCATTGCATGGCGGGAGCCTGCCAAAAGCTGATGTTCCAGGTACGGGCGACCATCACGTGGAAGAGGGTGGTGCAGCATGGGACCAGGATCCGCCATCTTCCGGGAAGAACGAGGGCGAGGGGCAGGGCGAGCAATTCGAGGAAGGGAATTGCCCGGGTAATGACTCGAACGGGCCGGGCAAATCTCTCTTGGGCAAATGGGTGGCCGTCAGATGCCCCTAAATGGGAGTGGTAGATGTGATTCGCATCGCCGCGCCGGACCCAGGCGTCGAAGCCGTGGACCAGTTTGGACAGGCCAGCCTGGGTGTAGGGCAAATACAGAGCCACACGTGACACTGAGAGCGGCAAGTTGGCGAGCCGCGGGTCGGTCGTTGCGGAGTGGGGCCACTGGCCTACGGCAAGGACCGCCTCGATAAACGTGTCATAGGGCCACCGTCCCGGAAGCGACCGGGCATCCGCGGCACGAGTTCCAAGAAAGACCCCCAGGGCTGCCCGCCGGAGCCAGGAAGAGTGCTTTGAATCGGGACTCTTGCATAGCTCGCTCGCTGCTGCTGCCAGGAGCAAGCCGGCCGCTATTCGTTCAGCCCCCGGGACGTAGCGGGAAGTGGAATCACGGTCCGAATTCTCGGCCGGAGGATCGAGGGCAGCTTTGTAGTCCTGCATAGCAGCCGGGCCTGGTCGTAACGTAACTGCCACTGCAGCGACGATCCACAATGCGGCAGTGCGTGCCTGCCGCAAACTTGCTGGCTTACTGCGCATCTGATGGAACATAGGTATACACGACTTCCCTTTCTTCGGGCATTCCCCGCACAGTGGTCTCCACCCAGATTTCCATCCTGGCTAGGGGAACGTTGGGAAGATTTGCGGGGGCTCTAACCTCGTCAAATGGCCTCCACCGATCGCTGCGCAGTCTGCGGAGAATCCTTTGGCACAGGACTTGTTTCGGATGGTCCCCGTCACCCATGAAAACGTCTGCGAACACTGCCCCGGCCCGGAAGAACTGGGTCGGAATGCAGTTTGCGGGCCCGCAGGCCACTACCGTTCCGTCTGACAGGTGGAATTCGACGGCGAAACGGGAGAGTCGGTCGCCGAACTTCGCATTGAACATGTTGTTTGATGCGATGGGCCAGAAGTTCCTGTTGGCAACGGTCGACGCCAGTGATGCGACGGTAAACGCCCCGGCCAGTGCCACCAGTGCCTTGCCGCTGTTGACGTCAGGTGCACGCAGCACAGTGGATGTTCCTGGCGAAGTCTTCAAATTCCGAGGACAGCTCCAGTGAGTCAAAGACCAGTCGCCGACCATCAAGCTGCGTCGAGCCGGTGAGCAGATAGCGGAACACTTCCATGGCGGCAATGGACGCCACGATGGAGTTAAGGGGGCCGAAGCTGGGCGCCTGGTAGGCCGAGTTGAAATTTGTCGTAGTGAGGGATGCCGTGGAGTTCGTCCGCCCGTCGTTATCTGTTGCCGCGCACAGCAGGCATGGCGTTTCACCCGGCCTGACGACCGGCCCCACCACTCCACGCGTGTCCTGGTATCCGGCGCAGGTAAACGGAGTTCCGGAGATAATGGACGCTTCGTTGGACCACTCGAGCACTTCCTGGGGAGTATCGGCGGAAACAACCACGAAGTCTGAATCGTGAAAGATTGGCAGGAGGTCGTCAACGCCTGAGATCATTGACGGGACTTCGATGGTGTTGATGCCGGGAGCTCGAAGCGAAAGATTCTTTGCGGCCGCTTCGATCTTCGATTTGCCGACGTCTTGGGCAGTGAAGAGATACTGCCGGGTGAGGTTGCTTTCCTCGACGGAATCTCCGTCCACCAGCACGATGGAACCGACCCCTGCCGTCGCGAGCTGCATGGCCACGTTGGTTCCGATGCCGCCGACGCCGATGAGCGCTACCGTTCGTGCGCGGAGCAAGTCACTGGCTCCCGGTCCTGTGCCGTGAGCAAGCGCGAAGTACAGATCATGGCGGCTGTATTGCCCTGAAAGGTCGATCCTGTAGGGCACCAAAATCTCGGCGTCGATGAGTTCCTCAACGATTTGCCCGGAGCTTTCGCCAAGCAGTAGTTGGGCCTCGTTGCCCAGTTCATCGAGTGTCCGCGGTTGCGATGCAAATCCAAGCAATTCCGCCAGCCCGTCTGGTGCGTCTTCAATTTCGATTGCATTGGGTGGCGCCAATCCGATGTGCACGGAGGTGTCTGTTGTGACGACGGGAAGCGACTGCTTGAGGGAGTAGGTCGTGGCTGCCAATTCTTGCCTCCAATTAGGAGTGGGGACCACGCAATGCGTGGTCCCCACTAATTTTTATTTGTTCAGTTGAACACGAAGTTCAGCTTGGAACGGCGCTTGGTCAGTCGCTTGAGCTTCAGCACGTGGATCACTCCTCTTGGTTTATCAATTTGTTGGACGGATTGAATCTACGACATCTGTCACAAGCTTGACAAGTCTGTTGACTAGAAATTCTTTGGACGCCGATTCGTGTTACAAAAGTAGGTTGGATGGCGTATAGAGTCGTGTGCATGTTAGAACTTGTTGTCCCGGATGCATCCTTCTACCCGTCGTTTGCCGAGTCTCACCGCGAGTGGGACGGCGCCCACCAGGACGGTGCCGGCCTGTTGCCAGACGACGATGTCACCAGCCCGGAGGGGTTCGCTGACTGGGTCCGAAGACTCTCGCGTGCTGAACGGGCTGCCGAGGCGGGCGGCATTGTTCCTTGCACCTATCGCTGGATCGCGGAGGGCTCACGGTATGTGGGGGCAATTGCCTTCCGCCACTACCTCACGCCGGCCCTCCTGAACTCGGGCGGGCATATCGGATACGGGGTCCGGCCGTCAGACCGTGGGCGGGGGGCGGCGTCGTGGGCCCTGCAGGAAGTGTGTGCCCGTTTGGCTGCGCAGGAAGAGCCTGACCGCGTTCTCCTGACCTGCGATGATGCAAATGCAGCGTCAGCCAGGACTATCGAGCGTTGCGGGGGCCTGCTCGAGGACGTGAGGGTGGGCGGGAACGGGCGGCCATTTAGGCGCTACTGGATTGATGTGGCGCGGTCCTAAGCCATACCGGGCTGGTGCGATTCCCAGCTAGAGCAGCCGCGCCAGGGAGAGCCCCACGGTCCTGCCGGTGAAGAGGCAGCCGCCCAGGAACGTGCCTTCCAGTGCGTTGTAGCCGTGGGCCCCGCCGCCGCCGAACCCCGCTGCCTCGCCTGCAGCGTAGAGGCCGGGGATGCGCGCGCCGTCCTGCGACAAAGCCTGACCAGTAAGGTCCGTCTGGATGCCGCCCAGGGTTTTGCGGGTCAAAACATGGAGCCTCACGGCAATCAACGGGCCCGCGCTAGGGTCCAGGATCCGGTGCGGTTTGACCGTGCGGAACAGCCTGTCGCCCAGGAAGCGGCGGCTGTTGCGGATGCCCAGGATCTGAGTGTCCTTGGAATAGGGGTTGCGGATCTCAGCGTCCCGTTCCTCAATCTGCCGGCGCAACCCGGAGTAGTCCAGCAACGGCTCCGAGGTGAGGCCGTTCATCCCGTGGACCAGATCCTCCAGGCTGTCCGCCACCACAAAGTCGGCGCCGTGCTCTTTGAATGCCTCGATGGGGGCTGCGGCGCCGCGGCCCAAACGCGAGCGAAGCAACATCTTCAGGTCCCGGTTGGTGATGTCCGGGTTCTGCTCGGAGCCGGAGAGGGCGAACTCCTTTTCGATAATTCGTTGGTTCAGGATGAACCAGGAGTGGCTGTACTGCTGGATATCTGGTGTGGTCCTCAGCAGTCGCAGGGTTCCCAGGGTGTCGTAACCGGGCAGCCCGGGGGAGGGAAGCCGCCGGCCCAGCGCGTCGAACCACAGGGACGACGGCCCGGGCAGGATCCGGATGGCATGGTCCGGCCAGACGGGGTTCCAGTTCTGGATGCCCTCGGTGTAGTGCCACATGCGGTCACGGTTCACCAGCCGGACGCCTGCCTGGTCGGCGATGTCCAGCATCCGCCCGTCAACGTGCCGGGGTACCCCGGTGATCATCTTCGCGGGCGGCGTCCCCAGCTGCTGGGGCCACCACCGGCGCACCAGCTTGTGGTCGCCGCCGATCCCGCCACTCGCGATCACCACGGCCTGCGCACGCAGCTCAAACTCCCCAGCAGCGGTCCGGTTCGAGGCAACGCCGCGCGGCGAAGCGTCGGGTGCCAGCACGGTGCCGCGCACCCCGGTGACCGTGCCGCCGTCGAACGTTAACCCGTCCACCCGGTGCCGGAAGTGGAACGTCACCCGTCCCGTTCCGGAAGCCTCCCGGGCCAGCCGCGCAAAGGGTTCGGAGACCCCGGTGCCCGTTCCCCACGGGACATGGAAGCGGGGGACGGAGTTGCCGTGGCCGCCGGCGCGGCCGTCGCCGCGTTCGGCCCAGCCCACCAGAGGGGTAAACGTGATGCCGTGCTCCTGCAGCCAGGAGCGTTTCTCCCCGGCGGCGAACTCGGCGTACGCGCGGCCCCACTGCTGCGCCCACTCGTCCTCCGGAAGTGGGCCGCCCAGCCGGTCCCACTGGGCCGAGCCCTGCCAGTCCTGCCATGCCAGCTCGAAGGAATCCTTCACGCCCAGGCGTCGCTGCATGGGGGTGTCCACCAGGAACAGCCCGCCGAGGGACCAGAAGGCCTGGCCGCCGAGGTTGGCTGCGTTCTCCTGGTCCAGGATCGCCACCCGCTTGCCGGCCCGAACCAGCTCATTGCTGGCCACCAGCCCGGCCAGCCCGCCGCCGATGATGATGACATCCGCGTCCATCAGAAAACCGCCCTGGTTGAAGGTAAGTGAGAGTTCAGCATCAACCTACAGGAGCAGGCTTCGTCAGGCGGTAGCAACGACGGCGGGAGGCGGCTGATCGGGAGCTTGCACGACTAATAGGGCTGCGCAGATGTGGAGAGCATGATCGCGGCCGTCGCCACCGTCACCGCCAGGGCGGCGAGGGTGGTTGCCCATGTCAGTACGGAGCGTTCGCCGTAGTGGATAAGGCTGACCAGTCCGAGTGCCGTTGCCGCCGCTGCGGGCGCTATGCACGCCTGGCCGAGGGCCATCCAGACCCAGATGCCGGATGGATCTGCCGTCACCGGCAGGAGGACGATCCAGGCCGCAAGTGTCGCCAGGGCGGTGAGGCCGGCGAAGAGCAGGCTCCACCGCCCGGAGGCCGAGCGGGGTGTGACTGCGAGGTGCATGTCGTCCGCCTAGGGGTGGGGTGTGAACGTGCTGATCAGGACGGCGAGATCGAAGAAGGCCAGCTGCCCCGGTCCGGCCACCAAAGCGATCACCGTGAGCACCGACCGGTCTTGGTAACTGACGATTGCCGCCAGCGCAAGGGCTGGGCCGGCCATCACCGTCGCCGGAGTCAGGACGGCCCACGGGCTGAACCCAAGGATCAAGAAGCTTGCCAGGAACGCGGCGGCCCACCATCCTGCGGGGGTTGTGGGCAGGAAGCGGATACGTGCTCCGGCGGCGCGGAAAGCCGCGAGGGTGCCGAGCACTGCCGCGGTGATGGCGGCGACGGTGCCGGCGGACAAGAACATCTCGGGGTTCCTGTCTGTCGGCAGGGCCGCCAGCCCCAGTGCCAGCAGGGCGGCCGTGAGCGCCGCGAGGGCCCAATAGCCGAGCCGGGTGCGGACAACCCGGTGCCCCCGTGCCTGGGATGCGATCGCGGCGGCAGCGCTAAGTGTGAATCCGGCGACGACAGCTGCCGACCATACCCCCAACGAGGCAGGAGGAGGCCCGGCGGGGAGCAGGGCGACGGTGAGGGCTGCAATGAAGAGCCCCACGGCCGTTCGGGTGAGCCAGGCAACCGGGACGGCGGGCCGGGCAGTGACGGAAGGCTGGATCGGAACTGCCATTCGAGGCTCCTGACGCTTTGGCAGGTTCGCCTGTGCGACGGCGAATATGGGGGGTAACAGCGGTTGTGTGGCGTCCTGGTTTCAGTGCGGCCGGCTCTTGCTCGTTCTGGAGCACGCGCGCCCGTACCTCAGAGGATGGCCTTACGGCTCGGCCGGAACTAGGGCTCAAAGTCCCGTACCAGCCGGCGCTTTCTCAACGAGGGCTTGGCTCACGGGTTTTAGGGACGGATCCACGGCGCGGCAGGTGCCGTGTGGCTAGTTTGGGTCCGGGTTCCCCGGCCGCCGGTGCCGGTGATGCAGCTCGTAGCTGTCGAACACATCGGCGGAGGTGGTTCCTGCGTGGCCGAATTTGCCTCGGAGGACGTCTGCCAGTCCGTCGAGCGCCGCGTGGAGCATGCGGCCGGCGAACTGGAGTTCAGGGCTCTCGCTGAGCTGGGCCTGGGATGCCAGCTGCTGGGCGTAGGCCACCGTGGCGGGCAGTGAGCCGCGCTGCTCAATTTCACGGAAGTAGTAGGTCTCATGGAAGGCAAGCAGGTCTATGCTCACCGAAGCCACGTTTCCGGCCATTGCCTCCAACAGTCCGGCAGCGTGACCGGGGTCCAGCGCCAGGACACCTGCCGGACCTGCAGCCTCCCGGAACAGGGTCAGCTGGTGGGCAAGGGCGCGCCGGCGGTTCAGGGCGGGGAACGTCTGCAGGATCCAGGTGACCGTTGCTGTCAGCAAGCCGAAACCGGTGACGGCCTGGAGTGCAACAACCAGCCTGAGCACCGGATGTGCTGCCACGATGTCGCCGAACCCAACGGTGGAAAGAGTGACCAGGGAGATGTAGAGGGCTTCGGCGAAGTCGGCCCGCAGCGGAACCCCGGCTCCGTAAATAAAACCGTCCGTCAGGTGGGGCAGGTAGAGCAGGGCCCAGCCGATGGCCGCCAGGCCTGCCCACGCGCCGATGACAGCCGCCATCGCCAGGGGCGCCGCGATGAATGAGCCCCGGCCCCGGAGTTTTCTGGACACCAGCCAGAACCCGCGCATGATCGCCCGGCCCAGGGGACCGGAACCGTGCGGGTACAGGAGTGTGCGAAAGACGTCGACGAGCATCAGCAGAACCAGCCCCGCGCCCAAAACTGTCCAGAGCGTGTCCTCGAAGTCCATGCCTCATCTTAGAGGCGGGTGCTTCCTGGGGAGCAGTCGCACCGCAGCTCGAACTCCTCAACAGTGTCCCGGTTCGAGGCAACGCCGCGCTCCTGCAGCCAGGAGCGTTTCTTCAACGTACAGGACCGTTCGTCGTAAAGTCCCTACCGCTTGGCGCGCTAATAGTACGTTTACTGATGATCTGGGCACATGATGGCTGGAGGCAACGGGCAGTGGGGGGTCTTTGCCTCTGGATCGATCCGACATCGACGTCTTCGACACGCAAGGGAAGCAAACATGGGCTGGCTTGACCGTGACCGCACCATCGCCCCGCCTGGATTCAACCGCTGGCTGGTACCGCCCGCGGCGCTCGCCGTCCACCTCTGCATCGGCCAGGCCTATGCCACCAGCGTCTACAAGACGGCGCTGGTCAAGCACTTCGGGGCCAGCCTGACGGAGATCGGCGTGATCTTCTCCATCGCCATCGTGATGCTGGGCCTCTCGGCCGCGATCATGGGCACGTGGGTGGACAGGAACGGCCCCCGCAAGGCGATGTTCACCTCGGCCATGTTCTGGGCCAGCGGATTCCTGATCGGTTCGGTGGGCATCTTCACCCACCAGCTGTGGCTCGTGTACCTCGGCTACGGCGTAGTGGGCGGAATCGGCTTGGGCATCGGCTACATCTCGCCCGTGTCCACCCTGATCAAGTGGTTCCCGGACCGCCCCGGACTCGCGACCGGCATGGCCATCATGGGCTTCGGCGGCGGCGCGCTGATCGCCAGCCCCGTCTCCACCGCGCTGCTCAAGCTGTACGATCCCAACTCCGGCGCCAAGGGCTGGGTGGCCAGCGGCGATTCGGTGGGCAAGCTCTTCCTGACGCTCGCCGTCGTCTACCTCGCCTACATGCTCTTCGGCGCCCTCACCATCCGGGTCCCGGCCGAAGGCTGGCGCCCCGCGGGATTCGACCCCGCCAAGGTCAAGGCCGCCAAGCTGGTCACCACCGAGAACGTCTCGGCTAAGAACGCGATCAAGACCCCGCAGTTCTGGCTGGTGTGGGTGGCGCTGTTCTGCAACGTCACCGCGGGCATCGGCATCCTGGAACAGGCAGCGCCCATGATCCAGGACTTCTTCCGAAAGTCCGACGGCGTGTCCCTGGTCAGTGCCGGCGTCGCCGCCGGCTTTGTGGGGCTGCTTTCCATCGGCAACATGGCCGGGCGCTTCGCCTGGTCCGCCACTTCCGACGTCACGGGCCGCAAGCGCATCTACATGGTGTACCTGGGCGTGGGCGCCGTGCTCTACACGGTGCTTGCGCTGGCTGGATCCAGCACCACCGTCCTGTATGTGGCGCTGGCGTTCTTCATCATCTCCTTCTACGGCGGCGGATTCGCCACGGCACCGGCCTACCTGCGGGACCTCTTTGGCACCTTCCAAGTGGGCGCCATCCACGGCCGGCTGCTGACCGCCTGGTCCGCCGCCGGCGTGGCCGGGCCGCTGATTGTCAACGCGTTCCTGGACGCGCAGGGCAAACCCGGACAGCTGAACGCGGCGTCCTACCAGCCGGCGCTGCTGACCATGGTGGCGCTGCTGGTGGTCGGCTTCGTCGCCAATCTGCTGGTCAAACCGGTGGACGCACGGTTCCACGAACTCCGCACCGACCGCCGTCGGCCCGAACCTGCCTTGGAGGCCTGAGATGAACACCCAAAACACCGGCGGCGCACAGACGCCCGTCACATCGTCCACCGGCATGCTCATCCTCGCGTGGGCCCTGGTGGGGATACCGCTGCTCTACGGAGTTTTTGTCACGCTGACCGGCGTCGCGGCGCTGTTCGGGTGAGGGTTTAGGCCGGAACGACGTCAAGGGGGAACGTTGTGGGCAGTGGATCACCGCCGAATGGAAGGGCCCTGCCGCGCTGGGCCAGAACCGCCGTCGTCATATACCTCTCGGTGACGTTCGCCGTTGTTGTGGCTGCGCTGCTTGGCAGAGTCCTCGCCCTGGGTTTGGATCCCGGGTTCAAGGAGGGCCTGCTGCTCGCCCTGGTGGTTCTGACCCTGCCCGTTTCTTTCGCGTATTTCGTCGTCGGGACTTTTGACTCCGGGGGTGGACTGGGCCTGACTACGGTTCTCTACTATCTCGGATACGTCCTCCTTGCGGCGGTCAACGCGGGTGTCTTCCGATGGATTGTCCTCAGCGTCCGGAGGCGGGCGCTGGTTCGGGCCGGCAGCGCGTCGGGCGCCTCATCTGAGAATCCGCGGTTGACGCTGCGCGGGATAACCCCGGACGTCACAAAGCTCTGGTGGGCCGTGCCGCTGGCGGTTCTGCTGAGTCTTCCTCAGTGGGTGGTGGCGAGTTTTGCCTGGTGCGGGGTCAGCGGTTGCAGCGGCGGAGGTTTCGGAGTGGCCACGGGGTCCGAGTGGATCGCGGTCACTCTGAGTATCGTCAACGGTGTCATTCTGGCAGCGGCCGTGTTCGCAGTGCGCTGGCTGTATCCCACCCGGAAACGTGCCCTCGTTGCCCTGGCGGCCGGGACACTGTTCGGTCTGCTGGGCGCTGCAGTCACCCACGGGTAGCGTGCTGCAACTGCGTCCGCCGTTGGCTGTGAGAGGCCGCTACCGCGCGGCGGAGTCCGGCACCGGACGCGCCGGAGCCGCCGAACCCGCCGGACCCCAGGAGGCGAGGAGGGCGAGGCCCGCGGCCACCGCGGTGCTCAGTACCACTGCTCCCAGCCAGAGCGAGACGGGCCAGCGGATCGCGTCCGTTACCGCGAACGCCACGAGCTGTCCCGTCCACAGGACAGCCGCGATTCCTCCCGTGACGGCCGGCAGCCGCCTGCGCAGCCAGGTCTCCGGAAGCCGGGCCAGCAGCAGGTCAGCCGCGACGGCGGCAATGGTGGCGCCTGCGGCTCCAGCAATGGAATACGTGCGGAATCCCAGCATCGCGACGGGCAGCCACGCTGCAGCGGCCACCAACATGGTGACAACCCCGCGGGCCGGACGCTGCGCCACGGAAAGCATGAAGAGGAAGGGGGCGATGATCAGCAAGGTGGTCAGCAGGTAGCTGGCCAGGGTGACGACTACCGGCAGCTCCGACTGGACGCGCCCGGGGCTGCCGACCGGCGTCGGAACAAAGAGGGCCGTTGGCCCCGGCCGGACGAAGGCGGAGACGTAAATGAGGAAGAACGCTCCCAGCCCGGTCATCAGTACGACGGCGAACAGCGCCGCCGGGGTCAGGGCCGGGGAACCGTCGGGGCTGGCCGAATGACTGGCCCGGGCGCTGCGGACCGCGGTACCGAGGATGAGGAAGAGGCTGAAGCCCAGCAGCAGGTGGGTGGGGCTGACCAGGGCGTCCAGCGAGACCTCGATGCCCAGGAGCTCGTGCCACAGCAGGTCCAGGCCGCCGGCTGTGGCAAAGAGAATGAGCCCCACTACGGTTCCCCGGTAGCCGGGCGGGATGGCCTGCACCAGCGGTTGCCCCGGCTCCCGGTTCCGGAAGATCACGACGGCGGTCCACGCCGCCGTCGCCAGCATGCCGGAGTAGAGGGCAGCGTGCCACGGGGTGAAGAACGTCTCCAGGCTGGGCAGGTTCAGGTGCGCCCAGCCGTCCAGGAAGACGGCCAGCACCAGCCACAGGCCCAGGAGTTCGGTGACCAGGTCGCGGCGTCCGTGGGTCCTGGTGTTGCGTGCAGTTTCGAGCATCGTTGGCCGCTTCCGGGAATTGTTCGGTGAGGGGATGGCGCCTAAACCTGAGATGTCCTGTCAGCGGCGGGCCGCTTCCACAGCGCGGTAGCGAGGACAATTACCCAGAGCAGGAATGCCCCGATGCTGATCCGCTCGCTGATACCCAGCACGAGGTTGGGCCCCGGGGCCGCCATGAATGCCACCATGCCCATGACCGCAGAAGCCGCGAGCGAGACGATCGAATACGCGCGCATCCGGCCGTGGAACCCCGCAGCCACGAAACACATTGCCGCGACCATAAGGGCAAGCTGAATGTTGGTGACGAGGATATGCATGGGAACGGAAGCATTGTCCCCCAGTGTCAGCGGGTAGAGGGCGCCCATGATGTTCCACAGCCCGTACGCGGTGAGCAGGCCACCGCTGATGCGCAGGGCACGGTTGCCGCGCACGGAGTTCCAGACGCCCACCCCGAACGCGGTGAACAGCACCGTGTAGAGCCACGTGAAGGGCAGCAGGACGTCCCGGCCGGGGGAGCCGACTGCGAAGAGTTCGCTCACCATCTGTTCGGTGCGGCGGTACCCGTCCCACATGGACGCAGCCAGGCCATCTGTGGCGATCACGTAGAGCAGCGAAGACAGCGCTCCTGAAGCGAGGAGGGCCTTGCGAGTCACATCACGGCGCTGACTTCCCGGCATCAGGGCCCGCCTGCGCAGCGGGAGTCGGCGCTTGTCGATTGACATGTCCGGATGTCCTCAGAGCCGCGGTCTGGCAAAGGCTCGGTGCAGGGGCCCGCGGGCGTCCGCCCCAGCGCCTAACGATTTAAGCTTTGGCCCGGATGGCGGGCGTCGCTAGGGCCGAACGGCCTTGGCCTGCTGCCCCGCGGCTTGTCCGGGGTGACTGGGATAGGCTCCCATGGGACCTGAACAGGCATTGCTTGGGACCGCGACAAGCATCAACTGCAAAGGCTGGGAAATACCTTGGACCTACTGGGCGGCCTAAGCCGCGACGAACTCCGCAACTTTTGTTGGATTGCGGCCGCCGTCTTCGCGCTTGTGGCCGGCCTCTGGCGTTGGCGCAGGCTCCATTGGACTGCGCTTGGAGCAGTCCTGCTCTTCGCGGCCCTCAACGCGGGTGCAGGGATCTACGTCCTGAACACTTTCCGTGATTCGCGCTGGTCGGCGGGGGGAGAGCCGCCGTTGAGCGCCCCGTCGTTTTCCGAGACGCCCATTGTGGGGCAGTACTTTGGCCCCCTGGACTCAGCCCTGCAGGGAATGGTCGGCGGGGTGAACGATTTCCTGGCGTTCAAGCAGGCGCTTCCCGTAGCCCTGGACTTCCTTGCCACGTCCGGCTGGGCCTTGCTGCTCTCGTTCCCGCTTGCCGTTCTTGCCGCGGTCATCAGTCTCGCCATGGCCAGGCGCCGAGCGGCGGAATTCGAAAACTACCGCACCAAGGTGGACCTGCTCGAAGATGAGCTTGAGCAGGTCAAGCGGCACATCTCTGCATCGTCGAGTAGCACCCACGGCCCACCTGTATCCTGAGAAGGCAGGTTGAATGGCTCCAGCGGCCGTCAACCGAGCTCGGTTCGCGGCCGGATGACGGTCCGGAACCTTGGACCGCAGCCATCCACGTCGTGGAATCACCGCCGCAATCGTCAGTCGCCGATCGGCTCCTCTGACGCTTGGAATGGATCTTTATCACAACCGACACGCCAGCTCCCGTGGGCATCCCGACGCCGGTCCCCAAGCCCGCGCGCACAACCGCGGTCGTTGAGCGAGCCGTCGTGGCCTGGGCCGAGGCCGGTGAGAACATGACCGCGCGGTGGCGTTCGGCGAACGGCCGGCCGGCGCCGACGCGCGTCGAAGTGGTCTCCGACTCCCTCACGGCCGATGATGCGAACCGGATGGCATCACAGGGCATCGCGATGCTCTGGCAAGGCGACTTCCACAACGCACGGCAGATCCTCAACGCCATGGACCGTCGTATAGGCGCGGGAAAGAAAGAGACCGCAGCAACTCCGGCCGAAAAGTTCTATCGGCACCGCCAGTCCGCCTCGCACCGTGCACGCATCCTCGGGCTCCTGCTGATTCCGCTTGATCCGGGCCCGGTGGTGCCGCTGCGCCGCGCACCGGACATCCGGCAGGCCGCCGCTGGAGCGTACGGTGACATCGGCGAACCCTCCGTTGTATCCCTGCATGAGCTTGTCGGGGCCATCGGCGCCCACGAGTGGCGGCGTAATGGCGTCTACGTCGATGCCCTGGAGGGCCGCATCCACCCGCACTATGGCACGTTCTTCCCCACCCGGAGCGAGTATGTGGATCTCGTCGCTGCCGCTGCGCTGCCTTCTGACACGCTGGCGTTCGACGTCGGAACAGGCACCGGGGTGCTCGCCGCCGTCCTCGCGCGCCGTGGCGTCCGCAGCGTGGTGGCGACGGACAATGAACCGCGTGCAATCGCCTGCGCCGCTGAGAATTTCCGGAACCTCGGTGTCCAAGACCGGGCTGAGGCCGTCCTGACCGACATGTTCCCGCCCGGGCGGGCGCCGCTCATCGTGTGCAACCCGCCATGGATTCCGGCCACCCCGCATTCCTCCCTGGACAGCGCAGTCTACGACCCCGGCAGCAGAATGCTGTTCCGCTTCCTGAACGAACTCTCCGACCATCTTGAGCCGGGCGGGGAGGGCTGGCTTGTCCTCTCCGACCTGGCCGAGCACCTTGGCCTGCGGTCGCGTGGGGATCTGCTGGCCGCCATCGAGGCGGCCGGGCTGAAGGTTGTGGAACGGCTCGACACCAAGCCAACGCATCCGAAGGCATCGGACCGGGACGATCCCCTGTTCGAAGCGCGCACGGCCGAGGTCACCTCCCTGTGGCGGCTTGTTCCCCGATAGTCAGAACCTTCCGCCGTCGGGAATCACGACGGCGGCCCGCTCGCGGCGCCCGGTCCGTCCAACAGGGCGCTGGTGCTGCTCTGGGGCACCAGCACGTGGACGGCGTTGCGCTGGACGGTGAAGTCGGCTGGCGTGATGGTGGCGATCTCGCCGTCGAGATTCACCGGCAGCGGCGGATCGGTGACCAGCCGAACGTGCCGGCTTGTCAGGTGGTACACCTTGTCGTGCTCGATGAAGCTTCCATCCTTCAGCAGCCTTGCGATGCTCACGTGCTCCCGGAGCGGACCCGCCAGGATGGCGTAGATGTCCAGGAGGTGGTCATCGATCCCGGCGGTGGGGGAGACCGTGTTGCCGCCGCCGTAATGCCGGCCGTTGCCGACCGCCACCTGAAGCAGGTCTTCCAGTTCCATCGGCTCGTGGTCGCCCTCGGGGAACTCGAGGCGGGCCCGGAACGGCTTGTGCCGGGCATAGGCCCGCAGCGTGGCGATGCTGTATGCCAATGGTCCGATGTACCGCTTCAAGCGGGGGCTCAGAGCCTCCGTCACAGCCACGGACAGGCCCACGGACGCGACGTTGAGGAACGGCTCACCGTTGGCCCGGCCGAGGTCAATATCCACCACCTTTCCTTCGGCGACGGTTGCGCACGCCTCGACAATGTTGTTCCGTATCTCCAGCGTGCGGGCGAAGTCGTTCGCGGTGCCCAGCGGAAGGACGCCAAGCACAACGTTGGTGCCGGCAACCCGGCCGGCGGCGCAGGACACGGTCCCGTCGCCGCCGCCGACAACCACCAGGTCGTGCCCGTCCGCAAGCACCCGGTCAAGTGTCCCGGCCAGGTCTGCCCCGGACAGGATGTGGTTCACGGCGGTGATGGGCACGCCTGCCTTTTTCATCGCGTCCACCGCAAGTTCGCCTGCAGCACCTCGGCGTGATCCGGCGTTGATGACGACGGCGGCAGAGCGGGCGTCCCGGGCGGCTTTCATGTGGGCCATGTTAGGCGGCGGACCTGTGGGTTTCCTATGGCGGGAACTACATCCGAGGCACTCAGTCGTAGTCGTTCGGCCCGCGACGCCGGGGACCTTGGACTCTACCCCCGGACGCCGGCACGGGCGTCCGATGGAACCATGACAGCTGGAACCGAACCCCGCACGCAGGCTGGTCCGTCCCGGGGCCAGACGAGGGTGCCCGGATTGCTGTGTAGCCCTCACAGGTCAGGTTCGGCGCGGCACGGTTCGGCAAGGCAGTGAAAGGAAAGACAGATGGCCAGTACCGGTTCATTCTTGATTGTTGTCGGTTTTGACGGTTCCGAATATTCCCAGGCTGCACTGGACTGGGCCATGGATGAGGCCCGGCAGCGCAATGGCCAGCTCCGCCTGGTCACAGCCTGGCATAAGCCGCCGATGGCGTGGTATCCGGCTGTTCTGGAAACGGCGGCAGGTGAGATTGCGGCCGAAGACTCTCCGGAGCAAGTCGCACGGACCCGCCAGGGTGAGGCGCTGAAGTCCGCCGCAGACGGAGGCGTGACCGCGGCTGGAGAGCTAGTAGACACGCCTTCCCCTGCTTCGGCAATTCTGGACGCTGCCAAAGACGCGGACCTTATTGTCGTCGGGTCCCGGGGCCATGGGGGATTTCCGGGCTTGCACCTGGGCTCGGTCTCTACCCAGGTTGTCACCCACGCTCAATGTCCTGTCCTGGTGGTTCACCCCAAAGCGTGATCCTTCCGGCGTTCCGGGACGGCCGGCGGCGGAACTCGTAAAAGCCGTGGCACCACCGGCACCGTTAGGAACGCCGGAATCCCCGGGAAAATTGGCTCTTGCGCCACCGGAAAACTAGGCGTAACACTGTTAATACGTTCTTCGAAAGAAGGACGGGAACGAACAACAGGGAACCCTGGAACACACTGTGGATCTGATCCACGTGGTCTGCCGATGACGAGGCAGGAAGAACCAGAATTCCCGCAAGTTCGGGAGATGATGTTCGTCATAACGGAATCAAAACAGTCGAAGCCCCTCAGCATTGCTGGTGGGGCTTCCCCTATTTTGCGTTCGGCGGCGGCGAGGCCGCGCCGCCGTGGCGGCTTCTTCCCCGCTACCCCGCCACCGCCGCCTTCGCCTCCTGCTTGGCCTGCATCCATTCGCTCATCCACGGCGCCCGCACGCTCGACGTGATGCGGCAGTCGGCCACGAAAGTTCCGTTGGCGCCTGCGTCGATCCAGTCCTGAAGCGCGGAAAGGTCCGCCAGTGAGCGGATGATCGCCGACTCAGCCCCCAAAGCACGGGCGACGCCGCTGAAGTCCACTTCGGGGATCAGCATGGGCTTTTCGGTCAGGCCCTGGGAACCGTACTGGTGGATCTCCGCTCCGTAGGCGGCGTCGTTGTAAATCACGACGACGGCGCTGCTCGCCGCGCCGATCAGCGACTCGAGGTCGGACAGGCCCATTAGGAAACCGCCGTCGCCGGAGGCCAGCACCAGGGTGCGGCCGTCCTCCACTGCGCGGGCTGCCCCGACGGCGCTGGCAAGGCCCAGCCCGATGGTCTGGAAGGCGGTGCCCACCATCACCAGGTCCTGCGGCCGCGGGATGTTCCAGTACATGGGGGCCCAGCCGAGGAAGTGCCCGCCGTCCTGGACCACGGTGCGTCGCTCGGGCAGCACGGCGTCCAGCGCGATGGCAAGGGAACGAGGGTCCAGCCGGCCATCCGCGGTCTCGTCGGAGCCGGGGTGGTGGGCCGGTCCTTCGGCCAGGCGTTTGCGGGCTTCCGCGCGCCAGGCTTCTGCTGAAGCCTCGCCGTCGAGCAGTTGGAGGATGCGTCCCGTAGCGGACTTCACGTCCGCGCTGACGAACGTGTCCACCCGGGGGTGCGTGGGCTGCAGGGCGGTGTCGATCTGGATGACGGTGCTGTCCGGGCCGAGCAGGTGCCCGAACCGCATGGTGAAGGGGCTCAGGCTTGCCCCGGCTACCAGGACCACATCGGCCTCACCCATGAGCCCGGCAGCGGTGTCGGTGCCGAAACCGCCGGCGACGCCCAAGTACCCCTCGCCTTTGAGGAGGTTGAGCGCCAGGGCGGTTCCGGCGGTCAGTGCGCCGAGGCGGTCGGCGAGTTCCCGGAGCTCCGGGCCGGCGCCGGCGAGGTGCGCACCGCGGCCGGCGAGGATCAGCGGCCGCTTCGCCCGGGCGAGCAGGCGGGCTACCTGCCCAAGGCCGCCGTCGACGTCGTCCATCACCGCTGCTGCCAGCGGCGCGGGAAGCTCCTCGTCCGCAGCTTCGAGGGCAGCGAGGTCGTAGGGGATGGCAATCACGACGGCGGTGCGTTTGGTGAGTGCGTATTCCACCGCCTGCTGGGTGATGGAGCCCGCGGCGTCGCGGGTGACGGTGAAGGTCGCGGCGCCGAGTCCTGCGGCGATTGCCGCCTGGTCCACGTCCCAGGGCCGGGCGCCGCTGGTGGGGGCGTCGCCGGTAACCAGCACGACGGGGATTTGCGCCTGGACGGCCTCCGCGAGGGCAGTGAGTGCGTTGGTGTAGCCGGGGCCGTAGGTGGTGGTGCCCGCTGCGAGGCGTCCTGACGTCCGGTAGTAGGCGTCGGCCGCAGCGATGGCGGCGCCTTCATGGCGGACGGCGGAGAAGCGGAGGCCCAGCTTTTCCGCCGCGTCCAGGAAGTAGACATTTCCGTTGCCCATCACGCCGAAGACATCGCTGAGATAGCTGCTGAGAACCTGTGCCACGCGGCCGGAGACGGTAGATGAAGTCATGCAGGAATCATGTGGGCTAAGTCACCGATCGGCAAGAGAGCGCGTTTCTGGTGGGATATTTGGCAACCAAAGCGGGTCTCGGGTGAAAATATGCCCACTTGTGGCGTGCGTCACCCGGCTTAGGTGGAAGGGCGGGATTCCTGCTCCGACAGCCTGCTGATGAGGCCGTCGTAGCGGGGCGGCATGAGTTCAAGGATGGAGATGGCCGTGCTGGTCCGCTGGATCCCGTCGATCTCCAGGATCTGGTTGGTGATGCGGTAGAGGTCCGCCGTGCCGCGTGCCACCACCTTGGCCATGAGGTCCGCGTCGCCGGTGGTGGCGTGCACCTCGATGACCTCCGGGATCGCGGCCAGCCCGTCTTCCACCGAACCTGTCCGGGTCTGGCTGATGGACAGTGAGAGGAAGGCCATCAGGTCATAGCCAAGCGCGGCGGGATCCAGCCTCCGGCTGAAGGAGCGGAGGGCGCCGCTGCGCTCGAGCCGTGCCAGCCGGGCATGGATGGTGTTGCGTGCGACGCCGAGCGTCCGGGAGAGCGCCAGGGCGCTGGCTTCGGGATCCTTGTCCAGGGCCAGGATGATCCTGCCGTCGAGGGAATCGAGGGTGCGAGAGTTCGCGATGGTCATATTTTCACCACACACAGTAGAAGTTGAGCAGAAGTCCCAATGGGATGAGCGTATCTTGCATTGTGGGCAGGGTCACAACATGATCGTTCCTCATGACCCCTGAACAACTCCTGGCCGAACCCGAAACCGCGCTTCCCGCCCTGCGCGGCGCGGTGGCCGGACTTCCGCCGTACGTCCCGGGCCGGCGCAGTGCCGGCGCGGACGTTGCAGCCCTCGCCAGCAACGAAAGCCACTACGAGCCCCTGCCTGCTGCCGCCGCTGCGGTGGCCGCAGCGGCCGGTACCATGAACCGCTACCCGGACAGTGCCGCCGTCGAACTCCGTGAACGGCTCGCCGGGCACCTGGGCGTCACGGCCGGAGAGGTTGCCGTGGGACCCGGCAGCGTGGGCGTCCTCCAGCAGATCATCACCGGACTGTGCGACGCCGGGGATGAAGTGATCTTCGCGTGGCGCTCGTTTGAGGCCTACCCCATCCTGGTTGAGCTGGCAGGCGCCCGGCCGGTCCGCATCCCGCTGGACGGCGCTGAGGGCCACGACCTCGATGCCATGGCCGCGGCGGTCACTGCCCGTACGAAGGTGATCCTGCTCTGTACCCCCAACAATCCCACCGGCGTCCCGATCAGCCATGACCGGATCGAGGCCTTCCTTCGATCCGTCCGCTCGGACATCCTCGTGGTGATCGACGAGGCCTATGTGGAATACGCCGAAGCGGGCAGCGGCCCCGATTCCCTGGCGCTGTACCGCAGGTACCCCAACGTCTGCATCCTGCGCACCTTCTCGAAGGCGTACGGGCTCGCCGGCCTGCGCGTGGGATACGCCGTGGCCGCGCCGGATATCGCCGAGGGACTGCGTCGGACCGCCCTTCCCTTCTCCGTGAGCGCGCTGGCCCAGAAGGCGGCCATCGCGTCGCTGGACGCGGGGGAGGAGATGGAAGCGCGGGTGGCCACGGTCAGGCAGGAGCGCGCCCGGATGGCCGCGCAGCTGGAAACCCAGGGCTGGAAACTGCAGGCGAGCCAGGGCAACTTCCTGTGGATCCGGGCGGACGAGGGCCTCCGGGCGAGGCTGGTGGACGCGTTTGACGCCGCCGGCGTCATGGTCCGGGCGTACCAGGGCGACGGCGTGCGGATCACCGTTGCCGATCCTGCGTCCAACGACCGCGTGCTCCGACTTTTGGCAGTGCACGCGGCCTCGACGATCGACTGACCTGAAAATTCAATCCGTTCCACCTACAACCAGAGGACTCCCCATGGAACAACAGACAAAGACGTCTGGCCGCGCACTGGGCGCGGCACTCAAACCCCGCCAGCTCACCATGATGGGGCTCGGAAGCGCCATCGGCGCGGGCCTCTTCATCGGCTCCGGCGCCGGCATCCAGGCTGCCGGGCCGGCCGTGCTGATCTCCTACCTCGTGGCCGGCACCCTCATCATCCTGGTGATGTGGGCCCTCGGCGAAATGGCCGCCGCCAACCCGGACAGCGGCGCCTTCTCCGTCTACACGGCAAAGGCCTACGGGCCGGTGGCCGGCGCCACCGTGGGATGGCTGTGGTGGATCCAGCTCGTGGTGGTCATCGCAGCTGAGGCGCTGGGGGCGGCGGGCCTGCTGGCCACCATCTTCCCGGCCCTGCCGGTGTGGCTGATGGCCTTCGTGTTCATCGTGGTGCTCACCGCCGTAAACCTCACCAGCGTGAAGAACTTCGGCGAGTTCGAGTTCTGGTTCGCCCTGCTCAAGGTGGCGGCCATCGTCGGGTTCCTGCTGGTGGGCGCTGCCCTGCTCTTCGGCTGGCTGCCGGGCGTGCAGTCGCCGGGCCTGTCCAACTTCACCGGAGCCGGCTTCGCACCCAGCGGTTTTGCCGGGATTGCCACAGCCCTGTTCGTGGTGGCTTTCGCGTTCGGCGGCACCGAGATCGTCTCCGTGGCGGCAGCTGAGACCGCCGAGCCTGCCCGCAGCGTGAAGAAGGCAGTCCGCACTGTGCTGTGGCGCATCCTGGTCTTCTACATCGGTGCAATCTTCGTGATCGCGGCGGTTGTTCCCGTGGGTTCGGCGGGGCTGAAGAGCCCGTTCGCCGCGGTGCTGGACGCGGCCGGCATGCCCGGCGCGGCCACCGCCATCACCCTGGTGGCCGTCGCGGCACTGCTCTCCGCCCTCAACGCCAACCTCTACGGTGCGTCACGGATGGCGTACTCCCTCGCGGAGCGGGGTGGAGCACCACGCGTGCTTGCCTCGGTGTCCAAGGCGCGTGTCCCGGTTGTTGCCGTCCTGGCCAGCGTCGCGTTCGGCGTTGTCACGGTTGTGCTGGAGCTGGCTTTCCCCGAGATGGTTCTGCCCGTGCTGCTTAACATCGTGGGTTCCACGTGCCTGCTGGTGTGGACGTCCGCGCTCCTCGCGCAGCTCGCGCTGCGCCTCCGTGCCGACCGCGAGGGGACGGAGCTTCCCCTGCGGATGCCCGGCTTCCCGTGGCTGACGGGCTTTGGCCTGCTCATCCTCGCGGCGATCTTCACAGTGGGCTTCATCGGCGAGGACTCACGTCCCCAGCTCCTGAGCACGTTCGCACTCGTGGCGCTGATGGCGGTGGCGAACTGGCTGCACCAGCGGAACGGGAAGGCTGCGCCGGTTGTCGAGTCTTCGGAGAGTGCCAAGGAGCCGGTGCTCGTCGACTAGAGATGCAGCAAGCCTTCGCAACTTCTTTGTGCAAAGCACCTGACAAGCGGCCGGCATCGTGCATCACAACGCCGGCCGCTTTGCAGAGGGAGAGGACCGATTCTAAGACGGACGCTGACCGGAAGGCGCTCATCATCCTGCAGGGTTTGTCAGGGGTGTCTCTTACGCTTCAGTCCAATAAGAGGGCTATGCGGAGTCAAGGGGTAAGCCGTTGGAACTGTATTATTTCCCCATGACTGGGGGCGCGCCGACGGTGCTTAGAGGATCGCCGGAACGTGGCTTCAACTTGATGGAGCAGTTCCAAGTGGGTTATATCAACGCCATTGCTGCTGCCGCCGGGTGTAATATTGCGGGCACGCCCTCCATTGATGAAGGTATTGATCTTCTCCTTTCCCACAGGTCTGACCAGCACGTCCAGACAGGCGCAGCGTACTTGGAGCTGCAACTCAAGAGCACCACACAGTTCGCTGACCTGGACACCGACTATGTCTCGTCAAACATGAGGGCTGATCGCTACAGGGAATTCATCAGCACTAATCCGAGTATGGACCGGATCGTCGTAATTATGTCGCTGCCATCCGATCCATCTGAGTGGCTGGAAGCTACTCACGACCAGTTGGCATTGAGGCACTGTTGCTACTGGGTCAACTTGCGAGGCGCGAATTCCTCAACTGCTGAGAGGCCGACGTTCAGAGCTCAGAAGACCAGCATCTTTGATGATGTTGCGCTGTGTGGCATTATGCAGCGCATAGGACAAGGCGGGCATCCATGAATGCGTTTGTACCTTCCGAGAAGGTAAATAGCCTGTTGTCGATGCTGGAGCACTTCCGTTGGTTCCGCGCTGAAGGCGCCCCCGGGCGGTTTGACGTGTGGCGTGAGGCTGAGGGGCCGGGCGAGATCGTAGTTCCTTTGGACGAGGAGCGGCCAGACTTCGCTCGTCTGCTTGCGCGGGCAGAACAAGAAATAGTCCTCCGGTTCGGTAGCGAAGCCAGGCATGCCCAAGAGCTATGGCGCCTTAAAGAAGCTGTCGAGCTTGATGAGTCGCACTGGCAAAAAGAAACAACTTTAGACGCCGGATTGATTCGTTGGAACGACGGCGAGCTTCTCTATGCCTCCGCTCGTTCGATGCTAACTGCCTCTGCGAAGTCAACGCGGGAGGCGCGTATGTACCACGGAAATGCGAGCGCCTTCATCGCCAAGCAATTTATCGATGAATGTTATATGGGCCAGACCGCCATCGGTAGTTACATCATCACAGCGCACACTCAAGCTAAGAAGAGGTTCTATCTCACGAAACGCTCAGAGGAGGTCGCTGCTCAGCGGCCGCCGCTTGCTGAAGCCGTAAGTGGGCGCGAAATTCTGAACACATTTGAGCGGTCCTTGGACGTGGCCCGCCGGTGCCTGGACGAGTACAGGTCCAGGCCAGTCACAGACATGTTCGTTGAGGCTGTAGACGAAGGCTTGTCCTACGAATTTGTTAAGGCGCTTGGCGATGTCACTCGGGACAGTGCTTCAGGAATTCAGGTGCTCCGTTATAGCAGCGGAGGAACCCGGCCGTTAAAACGGGAGTTTGAATTCGTTCCCGCAGAGGCACGTGTCCTGGACAGGGTGGCAACACGGTTCGCACAAGCTCCCCAGTCGGAACAAGTTACGCTCACCGGGGAGGTCGTTCTGCTCAGCCACGCCTCAGCTACCGATGTACGCGTGATCCGTCTTGTCGTAGAGAGCGGCTCCGCAGCGAAGAAAGCGCGTGTCCGTCTGACTGCTGATCAGTATCGAGTAGCGCTGCAAGCCCATGCCAGTGATTCGATGCTTCAGGTTTCTGGTCGCCTGGAACGAGAAGGCAACTTTTACTGGCTGTATGACGCCGCTGACGTCTCCGTTGTGCCCAACGACAACGCCGAAAGGGTCGACTACGAGCATGGAACGCTCTTTTGAGCTAATTGGATGCAGCCACAGGCAACGCACCCGACTTCTCGGCATATTTACTCGTAACAGAAGCTTCTAAGCGGCTAAATTCTAACTATCCATCCATCACTGCTGAATTCATATAGATACCCTGCCGCCTCCAGTAAGGACCTCCGAAAATGCCGACCCAAACCTGCCCACACTGCCAGGACAACAATCTGGCGTGGTTTCGTACACTCCCCGAATGGATAGCCTCTGTTGACGCTCATGGCGCCGCCTACGACAGCCAGCTCGCGCACGAGATGATGACCGCCGCACCGAGTCTGTATTGGTTGTGCCCCAATTGCAGACAGGGCGGGATGGCGGTCGCCGAGGGCTCGCCTTTGGGGCAGCCAGCTTCCAAGGCGGACGGCCCCGCAGTCATGGTCACCGCTACTGTGACTGTGAGCGGGGCCAAGCACCTCGTGGCGGCACACACCGCCGCCCATGCCCGCGCCAACTGTGACGACTACCGGAGGGCATTCGCCATGATCTCACCTGACGTGGCTGAAATGCGCGAAGGCGCTGGACAAGACATAAGCGGTGGGGATGACGACGTTTTCCAGGCCATCGCTCGGCAGGCGACTGATAGCTGGCGCGAAACGGTTCGCGGAACACTGTCCAATGTGACAATTGCGGACCTCCCCGACGCGCTCCGTGTGGGAATCTGTTTCACACACGCATACTCTGATGTCCTCTGGGATGAACTCGGGGAGTCGGCCGACGACGACTGCGGTCAAGACGATCAGGAACGCCTGAATCTGCTGGTTAGCATGTGGGCGGAACTCAATGTAAGGGGAAACAAGCCGGTGTCTCGGAAGGCCAAGCAGAAGGCTGAAGCGAAGCTACGTACTGCGCAGAACCGGAAGGCTAGATAATCCAGGCATCTCTGGGACTGTAGAGTCGTCAGATACACAGGGCAAGCGTTGTCTGGCGCAGAAGTACCTATTTTGGTGCCGACAGGGCGTGCAGCCGCCGTGTTGTTCGGGACCAAGCTGGGGTTGGACAGCGGACGTGACGCGGCCATCGAGTCTCTCTTGTTTAGCCGGTTAGACTCTGCTGGACCGCTATTTGTCATGGGCAAGGTCGCCAAGCCAGCTTAATAGGGCATCTGAGCACAGTCCTTCAGAGGTCCCTTAGGAAGCGCCCGCGACGTCGAAGGCCCAGCGCTCCACTAAATCGCCGGTGCAGTCTGCGAGCTCGGGGCACCCCGAAACTCGCGCCGCTGACGCAATCACTTCCAAAGCGGAACAAGCTCGCCGGTAGGTGTTTGGGCCATAGTTATGAATTGCCCGTAGCCCTGCCCCGGCGGGCGTTCGGGATAGAGTTTGGAGCACACGATGATCCACGATGTAGGCATCATGGGACTTGCTTCCTGCCCCGGCAAAGTACATCAGTTTCGTGAAGAAGGCCGGCCCAAGATATGCGAAGGCGTTGCGGCCATTTGTCCGGAACGCTGCGAACGATGCCTCAGCGTCTGTGCTAGCCAATTCCAGAGCTTGCCGCAAAGCTACACGGCCCTCGACATCCACGATCGACTGAATTCTGGCGCGATTATTCCGGCGTGAACTGCCCGATCCCCAGAGAACAACGCTCAAAGTAAAGTCCACCGGATCGATATCGCCAGTATGTATTTCAGACGCCATACCGAATAGGCGCCGCCTGTCGATTCGGACGGATTCTGTCGGTTCGGCCAGCGGTCCGGAGGGGGTCCAAGCAGCCTTCCTGAGTTCGATTTTCCACCAGGCGGTTCCCAAATCAAATCCATGATTCAGGATGTGCTCGGACCGATCATAGCTGCGAAGCTCGTTCAAAATCTGGTCCATTGGCAATGATTTGGTGGACATAGCTCAGGTCCTATCACTCGGTGAGGCGTGGCCGGATCCATTGGCTCGGCGAGCCGAATTGAGGAGGGGCGGAGGACGATGTTCGTCGTCCACAATTGGCATGCGCTTAGCTTAGCGGGACTTCAGGAAATGTCCGGTTGGTCTTTCCCTCACCCACCAAATACCCTGGCGCAGTGACTAATTCCAATGGGGGAGTGGCGGCGGAGAAGCTGCCCGAGGGCTTGTATGAACTACTGAACACGAAACTACTTGGTCAGCGCCTTGACCAGGAAGTCGAACTCCAGCCAACCTTCGCTGACATTGACAATGAAGACGCTCCGGACATTCTTTCTCGCCACGTCGTCGACGCCGTCCGGCAGGCCCTCTCCTCAGCAAAGCCATCGGACAGGGTGGCTATAGCAAACCGACTTCTTCTAGGGCTGAAGCACAGTGACCGAATCGCAGACGGCCCCACTCAGCTTCAATCCCTCCATCGCCCGGACGCCCTTAAGCGCCGCCAACTCCGCCGTCCCAGCACCAAGCTGAGTGACTCGGCGCTGCTGACCAACAGCAAGGACGAGCCGAATCTCGCCGCGGAGCTCCGGGCCGAGATCGAGTCCGCCAACTCCGTGGACCTACTCTGTGCCTTCGTCCGATGGACGGGCCTCCGGCTGCTCGAACCCGCCCTTGAGCAACTCAAGGAGCGGGGAGTCCGCCTGAGAGTCCTCACCACCACGTACATGGGCGCCACGGAGCGCCGCGCTATCGACGAACTCTTCAACCGCTACGGCGCCGAGGTGAAGATCAACTACGAAACTCAGGCCACTCGCCTCCACGCAAAGGCCTGGCTGTTCCGCCGCAACTCCGGCTTCGACACCGCGTACGTGGGGAGCTCCAACCTCAGCCAAGCTGCCCTCCTCGATGGTCTTGAATGGAACGTCAGGCTCAGTTCCGTCGGCACGCCGACTCTCCTGCAGAAGTTCGAGGTCACGTTCGATAGCTACTGGGAGCAGCGTGCTTTCCAGAGCTATGATCCAGAACGCGACGGCGAGAAGCTCGATGCTGCCCTGGAGCGCAACGGCGGCCGGCGCACCGCAGCGCCGGACGCAGCCATCGGGCTCGAAGTCCAGCCGTACCTCCACCAGGAGGAAATGCTTGAGGAGCTGGAAGCAGAGCGGCTCAAAGGCTTCAACCACAACCTGCTGGTCGCCGCCACCGGCACCGGCAAGACTGTCATCGCTGCCCTCGACTACAAACGCCTGTGCGAGGCTGCCGGCCGCGATCTGAAGCTGCTCTTCGTCGCCCACCGGCAGGAAATCCTGAAACAGGCGATGCGCACGTACCGTGACGTCATGCAGGACGGCGCCTTCGGCGAACTCTACGTCGGCGAGCACAAACCCGCGCAGTGGAAGCACATCTTCGCCTCCGTCCAGTCGCTGTCCTCGCTCGGCATCGAACAGCTGGAGCCAGATTTCTTCGATGTAGTCGTGATTGATGAATTCCACCACGCCATGGCACCCACCTACCGGCGTCTGCTGGACCACCTGCAGCCGCAACAGCTTCTCGGACTGACTGCGACGCCGGAACGCGGCGACGGTGTCGATGTCGCCAAGCAGTTCTTCGACGGGCGCACGGCGAGCGAATTAAGGCTTTGGGACGCCTTGGACGCTGACCTGCTGGTGCCGTTCCACTACTTCGGAGTCTCCGACGACGTAGACCTGAGCCAGCTGGAATGGAAGCGCGGCAACTATGACACCACTCAGCTGAACAATCTCTACACCGGCAACGACGCCCGCGCGGCCAAGGTGATCCGCGAACTCCGCGACAAAGTCACTAGCACGGACCAGATGCGGGCCATCGGCTTCTGCGTCTCGGTCCAGCATGCCCATTACATGGCCGAAGTGTTCAACCGGGCAGGTATCGCTTCCGTTGCGGTCGACGGCAGCACCGACGACGCCGACCGCGCAGCGGCGCTGGAGCGCCTCCGCCGGCGGGAGATCAACTGCATCTTCGCCGTGGACCTTTACAACGAAGGCCTGGACCTGCCGCAGGTGGACACCATCCTGCTGCTCCGGCCCACGCAGAGCGCCACGATCTTCCTCCAGCAGCTGGGGCGTGGGCTGCGCCGTGCCGAGGGCAAGGCCGTGCTGACCGTGATGGACTTCATCGGCCAGCAACGGCGTGAGTTCCGCTTCGACCTGCGCTACCGGGCTCTGACCGGCTACAGGCGCAAGGAGCTGGAAAAGGCTGTCGAGGACGAGTTCCCCTATCTGCCATCGGGCTCGCAGATCGTGCTAGACCGGGTGGCGCAGAAGGTGGTGCTGGACAACATCAAGGCACAGCTGCGGTTCAACCGTGCACAGCTGGTCCGGGACATTGCCTCATACGCGGAGACCGAGTTGGAGGCTTATCTGGAGCAGTCCCGGAACGACGTGAAGTCGATCTACCGTTCGACCAGGGATTCCTGGACCGGTTACCTTCGCCAGGCGGGGCTGATCGAGGGTTTCTCGCCGTTGGAGGCAGTTCTCAGCGGGAGGATCAAGGAGCTCTCGGATGCCGATGAGAAGAAGCTCCTGGGCCGGATGGCTGCGCTCATCCACGTGGACGACCCGGAACGTGCTGAGGCGTACTCGATGCTGGTCAGCCCCGGTGCGCCCCGCTACGCGGAGCTTGGCATGCGTGAGCAGACGTTTGCGCGGATGCTGTTCTACACGCTGTGGGACGACGGCGGCGGTTTCCAGTCGTACGACGCCGGACTGGACTACCTGCGCGGCTATCAGTTTGTTTGCAGCGAGATCCGCCAGATCGTGAAGCTCGGGGTGGCCGCCTCCAAGCATGCCGCCAAGGGCTTGGGAGCGGGGCTACAACACGTTCCGCTGCTCTCACACGCGACCTACCGGCGCGAAGAGGTCCTGGCGGCCCTGCAATATGGATCGCTGGAACTAGGCAAGAACGTGCAACACCGCGAGGGTGTGGCTTGGTGCCCGGCGACGTCCACCGATGCCTTCTTCGTCACCCTCAACAAGGACGACAGGAAGCACTCGGCGACGACGATGTACAAGGACTACGCCATCAGTCCGGAACTCTTCCACTGGGAGTCGCAGAACGCGACGTCACCCGGTAGCCCGACTGGACGCCGATACCTTAACCGGGAATCCCATGGTTCGAAAATCTTGATCTTCACGAGGGACACTTCGGAGGACGAGACCGGCCTGACGGTTCCGTACGCGTGCCTCGGGCAGGTGGACTACGTGCAGCATGCAGGGGAGAAGCCGATCGCGATCACCTGGAAACTGCATCGGCCGATGCCGGCGGACGTGTTTGCGACGGCGGCAGCTGTGGCTAACTGATGTGCCACCGACCTTAAGACTCATAATCGTGAGGTCGGGAGATCGAGCCTCCCCACCGCTACAGACCAGGCCCCCGGAATCCTTGAGATTCCGGGGGCTTTTCTCGTCCGGGAGACCACTCACCTACGAGCAGCGTCTCTTAGATTCCCTGAAAAAGCGCCACGTTCTCTGAAGAGTGGCTGTTAAATGGCTGCGCCTGGCACGGGTGGGGGGCCTGTCGAGGCTATGGTTAGCCCCTCAGCGCCCCTCCGCGGCTCCATCTAAGTGCTATAGCCCAAATACCGCCGACAGACGAGTAAGATCCTCCAGATGGCACAGGGAGGCCCATACGTGATGCACGGTCCTGGAGGTTCGCCTTCCTGGTCCGGTCGTCGTGACTGCTAGCAGCGGTTTGAAGTAGAACTCTCGTCTGAGATCGACAGGTCACCGGAACGACGCCGGCCGGAGCCGCTAGCTAGAACCCGGTAGTTCCCAGCCATTGCGTCGGCGGTTCTGTGTCTGATGAATAGGGCGAATTCACCTCGATCGGCTGAGATCAGGGAAGTTATGGCACGGTCCCTTGGTATTCCCTTGGTATCAGCCCGTCTCTTCTAGCGGCAAGCTGGTGATCCGGACCAAGGACCTGTGCTCCCTGCGCCCAACGTCCCTGGTCGCATGCTAGATCGAGGGATCTGGGCACCTGTGCAATGTCTTTCAAGTGGATGCGAAAGATGTAGCCCGCTCCGTGGAGCAGTTGGCGCAGTTTCAGCTCTTGCTTTGTGTCCTTGGAATGGATTTTCGACAGGTGGGCACTTATGCTGCGACGAGTTCAGGATATGGAAGACGATAGTGCTTTTGGAGGCGGCGTCCGAGGTGTCAAATTGTCGTCCCCGCGTCGCTTGGAAGGCGACCAGGAGCAGAGGTGTGCGCTGATGACACGTGGCTGTTGAGTGACGAGGGGGCGCCGCGATGGAAGTGAATTCGGCTGCCTGTAGGCAGAGAGGTGGCGCGGGTTCGACGGCGCCCAGCGTATCTCGGTCCCTGGTTTACCTCCCAAAGGCCGCAATTTCCGTGAGTGGGGCGCGATCGAAGTCCGAGGTTTAAGGTTGTATGGAAGCGGTCTGGTACGTTGATTTCTGGATTCAAGCAGGGTTTCAGAAGCGGGGGAACGGCGTCGGTGACAGACAAACACGAAACAGATAACGGCACAATACGCCGCCTGGGTAGAGCCGTCGTCCGAATACATCAAGCATCGCCGTACTTCCCCGCAGGATTCGCCTCTCGCATTGAGAGGCTCGTGCTCACCGGAAAATCTATGGACTTCATATCCCGGATCCACGGATTTAGTGGCCGGCTTGGCCCGAAAGCAATCGAGAACTTTGCCACCGAGGCCAACATCGGGCTGATGGAACTTCAGCACATTGTGCTCCCCAAGCTGAAGCAGGCTGACGTTGCCGACTACGTCCTTCAAGACGGGCAGATAGCCTCCGTAAACGACTTCCTGGGGCTCAGCGGTACGCTCATCGACCAGACGTACAAGCTACTACAAGCCTATGATCCAACGGGCGAGGAGCTTGCGCTATTGCACTCCGTGGAGGTAGCGGCGTTCGCGCCCCTCACGAAGACCCAGCATCTCGATCAGTTGGTCCGAAGAGGATTCGACTCACAGCAAGTGGCTGATGCGCTCACGTTGTCGTTGGCTTTGAACGTGAACCAACGGGTAAAGTCTGCCATTCTCAATGAGCACGTGATCTTCAACCCCTATGTTTGGGGCTCGGGGCAGGTAGAGATTGCAAATTTCCTGAGGTCGCTCGGCCCCAATGAGCGCGACGTAATGCTGGGCATCTGCGAACAAGCTGCTCGCTCACCAGGATTGGCCTTGGACAATGTTGTCGATACGAGTCCGCGGATCATGTCGGCGGCGCGGAAGGTGGGCCTGATTCAGGCCACCACGGTGCGATCATCGGGGAGCTCAGAGCCTCAAACTTACATCTTTTCACCTACGCTTGAACTGGAAGACGACAAACTCCAAACCACCGAGACACTTCACCAAAGGAAACTCTTCGTGGCGCATATCCTTTACGGCCACGAAAAGGCGAAGTCTGGCGGCGGAAGGATCTATGATCCAGCACTGCTCGTTCAGCGCCTCATAGAGCGAGGGAGTGTGGGGCCGGCAACGAACATCGGTACGGACTACCATTTGCTGGAAGCGCAGGGCATCGTATCTGTAGACAAGTCATCTGGTAAAGCATTCCTGAACTTAGTCAAAGAAGAGATTGCCGTGGGAGGTCTGGCTTGGCTGGAGCAAACGCTTGATTCTGAAGCGGGTTCCGCCAGTTCCGTGAAACTCAGTCGTGCGCCAAGTAGATTTACAACCCCGGAGTATGACCGTTCCGTGATCCCTGACGACGCTGCCGCTAATGAAGTAGTTCAGTCTGCAGTCCTTCGCCTGCGAGAGGAGGTTCAGCGTGCCTCACGAAGAGAAGTCCCTTTCAAGTGAGCCAACGGATGGCGACAAGGTTGAGGCGAGAGTTGCACAGGTCTGGTTCTGGGAGGGGTTCTACTCCAAAAGAGGCATAGACGTGCAGGCCGAATACGGTGGTGATCTGACACAGATAACAGACCTGGACCTCTTGGCATTCGACTTCAACCCCGCCCTCAGGATGCGCAAGTTCATTGGTGAATCGAAAAGTGGCTCCGGGAAGTCGGCACCTAAAGCCCTCGACCGGATGATTTGGCAGCGCGGTCTCCGCGCGTTCGTTGGCGCTGAGGCTGCCGAGCTGACCATAAACAGCAAGGTCACCGAGCAGAATCGTAAGTTTGGGCGAGAACTCGGCGTCAGCGTGCAAACGCTGTCGGACCTTTCGCGTCGGGAGGAAGCCCTCCTCATGGCTGAGGTTGAGGAATCTGGGTCGCATGGTGCGGCCGCTTTCGCTCTGGTCGAGTGGGTACGGAAATATACGAAAAGTGAACCAGAACTGGAAGTGATCTTTCGCTTCTTGCGATCCAAAGTGTGGTTTCTAGATAGCTTCACTGCTGTCAAGCAAACGATTAGCGTTATCGAGACCCTGTCGAAGCAGTGGGTAGTCGGACATGAAGATGACCACAAGAAGGCCGTGAGGTGGCTCCTGGCAGAGGCCGTCAGTGTATTTTCGCTGATGCTAGTGGACATTTGCAGCGAAGCCCGGCTTCGACCCCGGTTCGAGTTCGACGCGTTTGTCGCAGCGCGACTGGCCGATGGAGTGGTGCCCAGTTCGGAGATGAAGCAACTTTCCAAGTCGATCGATAAGTTCATTGCAGGTCTTCTCGTTGCGGCGAAGGCGACTCCCGCAGTACGAACCGGGGCGATGGGGGCATTCGACCCAGTACCGCCTGCCTACGCCGACTCATTCGCGGAACTGGCTTGGCGACTTTCTAGATGGGTTCGGGCCTCGGACTTACCGAGGCAGATCGATTTCCTTGCCCATGAGCGAATCGGTTTGAACCGTCCGGTTCCAACAATGGCTGCGCAACGTATTCAATTGTCGAACCTAAACTTCCAGCATTCGGTGTCATTGGTGTGCGCGTTTCTTCGGGGGCACGCGGCACTCTCCCCGGACGCTAGTGAGACACTACTGAACCTGGCGGTTCAACCTGAAGAGACCATGTCTGATGCAGTCCCATCGGACGCTGACGTCGCTTCACCTCCGCCTCTGGCGTTGAAGCGTCCTGGATCCGGCGCAGACGAGTTCAGAGGGCAGGACTACCTCGACTTCAATGATCCTGACTGACGATCGGCCGCCCGGGGTGCGATCCAGGTCACGCGCACGTTAGTTCAGAATGGCGGTTATTCGCGGTCGCTGGGCTACCTGCAGCCGGGAAATGTTTCGATGGCGGCGGACTTGACCAGGCGGGGTCGCAACACTTTGGATCTTGCTGACAACGTGACGGTTCCAGGGCTGTGGGAGATTGTGTTCCGATCTCTGGTTGAGCCGTGGCTGGATACCACCAGCGCTCACGGAAGCTGATCTTCTAAACTCATCAACCGAGGACCATAGTCAACTAGATTGGACCATCCTTGCCAGCCATCCACACAATTGCAAACCGACGTGAGCACCCGAGAACCCTAGTCCTCGATGACCACTGGGGGTTCGCCACCAGAGTCCAGGAAGACGTGGACCTGCCTGGGACGGTGAAGGTAATCACCGATCTCGACTCTGTTGATCAGGCCGAGTGGGACGCACTCATCCTTAATTCCGACTACCAGGCCGTGGACACCAGGAATGCCTTTACAACCAAGTACCCACGAGTGGCGGATCACCTCTATATCTTCAAAGTGTTGCCCGAAGGCCGTCAGGGGGACTACGGAGTGCTGGACAGGGTTTCGGGCCTGAACAACGCAGAAGACGGCGTAACCCTAGCTCTCCGGTGGGAGGTTCCCGGGCAGGAGATTTCAGTGAAGCAGGGGTTCGACCGCGAGTTACGTAGCTCCCTTGTTGAGGCAGCTGACAGCCGAGCTGCCCAATCTGGGCTGGATAACCCCAAGGCACTGCCGGCTGGGGTGGTTTTGGATGCATTCGCCGTCGGTCCACAGGGCATAGTCCTGGCTGGAACCCTAAGCGCCCCTAATCGGGGCGAAGTGTGGTTCGTCCCGAGTGAGGTAAGCACCCTTGGGCCGTGGATCACTGCGGCGTTTGCGAGCTGGCGACGACGGGATCCGAAAAAGTTCCCCGGTGTCCCGGACTGGTGGGCCTCCTCGGAGTGGTATTCGGTAGCCGAATCGGCCGTCGCACGGAGAATTGCCGAGGAAACGGCGACTTTTGAAGAAGCCAAGACCAAGTTCGAGGCGTCTCTTATGCAACTGGAATCAGAGCTGGAAGAGGCCCGAAAAAAAGCTACTGCAGGGAGTAGGCAACTTCTCCGGGGACAAGACGATGCGCTACAGGACGCCGTTCGAGACGCATTGGAAGAGTTGGGCTTCGAGGTCAGAGATATGGATCTTGAATGGGAGGACAAAGAGCGGCGGGAAGACTTCAGGATCACGGACTCTGACGATCCCAAATGGCTGGTGCTGGGCGACGCCACTGGTGTTACCGGGAACGCAAAGGGCGGCAAGATGGCCGTGCTGCAGGGATACGTCACCAAGTTCGTTTTCGATGAGAAGCCCGACGACATCCCAGGAATGTGGTACTTGCTGAACAGGGAGATCGAAAAGGATCCCGCTGTCCGTAGCAGCATCCTCCGAGCTGATGAGATTGAACCATTCGCAGCACAGCAAGGACTCATTCTCGACACCACGGCCCTATTTGTACTGCTCCGGCACGCACACGAGGAGCCGGACGATAAGCCGGCCATCCGAAAATTCCTGCGGACGTCATTTGGCCTTGCGGGACTCTCGGATGTTCTCACGTGGATACAGTCACGCCAAGCCGTTCCAACGCCGAGCGAATGAGTGCATCTTCGTCTTGAGTAAAGGAAAGGAATGGCCCCGGAGTTTGAGCCGGGGCCATTCCTTCGCTTAGCGTGGTTCGTCCTCGGCCGGTGCCCTGCGAGATATCGAGGTTGGAAGGTGGCCTTTGGCATCTGCTGCGCACCGCGGCCAGCACCTCCGCCGCCCTTGCTCAGAAGCTGGGCGATCCTGTTGGTTCCAATGCCGCTCCGCGATGGCAAGGCGGCAGCCTCGTCACCGGCGGCCGCCACAGCGTCCAGCTGCCGAACTACCTCCCGTTTCGCTGTCGAGACTCGCGCGTACGCACTATCCATTCGAGCACCATACCGAGAAGTTGTTCCTGCCACTGGCGGCGATGGTGGCGGACCTTATGGGACAACATCCGGGACCGCCAGATTACGCGGCGTTTAGCGGATCTGATTCCGCGGGGGAATGTCCCATTGAGGGTTTTCCGGTTCCCAGGAACTGAGACGCCTGCTCCGACTCACTTCGATTCCCGCAGTTGTCTTCTGAATCCTCGCCGTCGAGGTACAACGAAGGCCCGCCTATGGGGAACAGGCGGACCTTCGCAACTAAACGCAACAACGCTCTTATTTAGCTATGGAGTGGACAGAGGAACGACTACCGGATAAATGTTCCCAGTCGCGTCGCCAAGCGTGGGGCAGCGCGGAGTGGCTGAACAGGAAGCGGTACGGCGGGCCCACTAGAACCTCCGGTCGATTCCGCTGCGTAGCGCTGCGGGCCACCGTCTGTCAGTCTCATGACAGTTCCCCAGAAGGTAGTCCCTCGTGTTGATGGTAAAGAGACTGCGCCAGTGCGACTAGGCCTGCGTCTAATGCCAAACACCATGCGTTACACAACCTGTTACGGGGGTCCTCTCGTCCGGGGGAGCGGAGTTCCAAGCCGTAAGGCTACGAGAAGGTGTTGGGGATACTCTTCCCCTGGCTTGGAGGAATTACGTCAACTGTTCCGCACCGGACGTGGAGATCGAATTCCGCGTAATCAACCCACACCGAATCCGTTTCTGTGTGCCAGTACCTGATCTCCGCCAACGCTGTGGACGACATGTCTTTTTCCGTGAACGAGTAGTACAGCGATTCGCCGGGCGCAAGGCTCACCCTAGATGGCCACGGTTCGCCGGCGGAGGGAGTGTAGTCAATTTCTCCTAGCCCGGAGGTGTAGACGCTTTCACCTCTGAGGTTTAGTCCACTAACAGACGGGATACTGCCAGCCCACACTAGGACTGGGGCATTGGTGCCGTTGTAATACGACCCGTGTCCGGTGACCGTTTGCAGGGTTCCCGTAATCCAGGGCCGTACATCGGTAAATGCCACATCAGAGAGGCCGACGCTAACACTTCCCGCGGGGCACGGCTTTTCCGGGGGAGCAGTTCGCACGGGAGTGACTGGCAGCTTGGGTGCCTGGATCGTCTGGGGGATTTCCGGCTCCATAGAAGTTCTTTCAAACTCGGTCTCGGCCAGCTCGCACAAGCTTTGCGCATACAACACCATTAGCCGTGCAATTGAAACGTCATGGAAGGGTGGACCGGTCACTTCGGCTGACATCGAGGCACAATCGGGTTGGCTTATCAGTGCCTGGGATTCTTTGGTGAAGGTGCGTCGCGAGTTCGGCAAACTATCCACGCCTGCACGCCAGGAGCAGCGGAAAAACAACATCACATCAACCGCCGTGGCTATCTACGGGATGATCGGCGCAATGTCCACAATGTACGCCCGCCACATCGACCCAGAGCTGGCGTTCAAAGAGCTTCATGCCTCGGATGGAGACGACCTGTTCTCATGGAAAAATCCGGTGTGGACTAATGCCGGCGTCGTCACCCCTAGTGGATCGGGAACCCTGACTACCCGCAATAGTTTCCCCGCCCGACGGGCAGCCGTGCGGGTGCTGCGCGAGGCTATGCGTATCGGACCAGAGCCCATGGAAGAGGGCTAAGCCTTGGCTCCCGGAGCGCCCTAAGGGGTCCGTGGAACGATTTGAAGTCTCGTCCTTCACCACATCCGAGCGGCCCTGCTCCCAGTCATGGTCTATCGGCGGTCTAGCTCGATCGAGCGAGAAACAGGGAAGACCCTCGGCTATCTTCGGGCTGCCGTCAAACGTCGTGGCCGGCTGGGCCGCTAATGTTCGCAAAGCGGCGGTCCCTGACGTCACAGATATTGGACGCAATCTTTCGGAGTGAGGATGTAAGCCACATGTCGGCTGCTTCACCTTCTGAATAGTCGGCCTTGGCGATGCTGTGCACTCTGCCGTCTTCCTCTAGATCCTTAACGCCGTCATAGTTTCCTGGGTTGGTCCAAACTCCTAGGGTTTTGCCGCCGTTACCGCTCACCACCGAGAAGACGGGAACATCGCTAGGTCCGTCCGCTATATAGATCATGTTCTTGATTGGCACCCGGCGCTCGTCTGGGTCCATTCGCGCGTTGACATCCAAGGAGGGCTCAGCGTTGACGCCCTTGTTGATCTCGAAAATGGCCCGGGTCTTGGTCGTGTTGTCCAGAACGTACCCGACTTGGGTGAGTTTGTCGCTTTGGCCGTCGGCCGTCGGCGAACTGAGATATCCCGAGCCTGGAGGGTCGGACAAAAGCTCACAAGCCCACACCCCATCAACGTGAGCGCGTATGGGGTTCCCTTCAATCATCTGCCGAAGCCCAGTAGAGACAATGTAGTGTTCAACCGTTATGGCATGGTGTGAGAATCTGTCGTCATTTCTTACTATGGAACGCATCCGGTCCATGCACTCCGGCATCCCCGGAGCCAGTGGGACGTCAGCTCCTAACTCCCGAAGCGTCTGGTTGGTCATCCCTTCGAAGGGGCCGCCGTCGATGTAGGACAGTATGTGACCCAAGTAGGCTGTGTCCTTCGAGACTTGAAGTCCCCGATTTGCGTAATGATCAACGAGCGCGTTCACCTCGTCCCAGAAGCTCTTAGAGTCCACGCCATACTTGTCGAAAATAGGCTGCTGCATGTACCCGGGAGTGAGGGTCTTATCGAAGTCCCAGATAAACGCGATGATGTTTTGTGTGTTTAGTGCGGGAGGCATTCAGGCAATTTCTTCCGTGCTGAAGTGTAGTCTCTGATCGTCGCGGACCCACCAGCCTTGAAGGACCGCTGCTAAGCCGCTAAGAGCCTCGTGGGCGGTCCCGAGGGAACCTAGTGGGGCGAGAACGGTGACGTCCCAGCCTTTGTCTAAAAGTTCATTCACGCCCCGATAGACCTCATCCCAGTTTGGAGCGGGGGTGAGGACACATTCGACTCGCAGAGCATGGCGCACTAGGACAGCCTGGGCAATGCCTCTATGTGTTAGATCATTCAGACCCAGTTGGGCGACTACGGAGCTCCAGCTCACGAGGTCAGCCTCTTCACCAACATCTTTCCAGCGTTCACAAACCGCTAGACCAATAGTGTCCGGACGGGTGAGGAAATCATTCGGAGCTGACATGTCTGGAGTATATAGCTGATTAGTGACACCAGACGGAGATTGGAACTCGTTTTGCAGGAAGCCCCTGTTGGGGGAGCCAGGAGGCGTTCCCCCGGCTCAGCTTGTGGTCCATGGCAGCCCCTCCGCCGATCGCTAAGAGGGGTTGGAACTTTCCTAACGCCCGTTGCTGGGACCCATTGGGCAGAACGTCCCAAATCCAAGGAAGTGGGATGGTCTCTGTAGCCTGCAGGATGAACGAAGGAGTTCACTGAGAGGACGGCTCGGGGCAGTGGCCCGGGGGTGTGGCGTGAAAGGAACAGTCACGATGCAGTTGACTACGGAGTCAGTGGCCGCAGGGCGCAGCGGGGCAGAGCCTGTTAGGCGTGGCGGTCGAGGAGTTCAGCGCGTTTGTTGACGGCCTCGACGAATTTCTGGAGGCCACTGTCGGAAGCTGGGAGTGTCCTGCCTGCGAGAAAGGACAGGTGCCCGCTGAGTTGGTGGGTGATTTGAAGTGGGTCTTCCCGGACTGTGCGGTGAGTAAGACATCAAAGGAGCGACGGAGCAGGCCCAGGGGCAGTCGAGAGTGCCCGCGAATTAGTTTCCCAACCTGGGGAGGCGTCATGTGGAAGACCACATGCTCCGGGTCAAGTGCGTACCGTTGACTGCGCTTCGGTCCCGGCGATTAGCTCAGCTTGTCGGAGTATCAGCTCAATCGCCTTCTCCTCGTGATCGGGCGGGTAGTCGTACCTTGCAAGTAGCCGACGGATTTTGGATCTCATGGCGGCCCGGACCGAATGTTTGAGGGACCAGTCGATTGTGGCGCTCCGCTGGACGGTGGAAACGAGATTGACGGCAATCTTCTTTAGCGTGTCGTCGCCCATCTGGAGGACAGCGACGTCGTTTTGCACGATGGCATCGTAAAATGCAGCCTCGGCGACAGAAAGACCGAGTCTGTTGTGACGGTCGTTCTGGTTTCGCATGTCTTTGGCGAGCTTGACGAGCTCGGCAATGATTTCTGCTGTCGTCAGTGTGCGGTTCGTATAGCGGTTAATTGCCTCGTCGAGCTGCTCGGAGAATTTTCGTGCCTGAACGATATTGGTGCGCTGGACGGTGCGGATTTGATCGTTGATCAGCCGGCGGAGGAGCCCCATCTGGAGGTTGGGCTTCTCCTTCCCGGCCAGGGTGTCGAGGAACTCGTCCGACAGGATCGACAGCTCTGGAGTTTCAATGCCGGCGAGCTTGTAGATATCAACGACCTCGTCGGCGGTGACGGCTTCGTTGACGAGTTGCCCGATCGCGGTGTCTATTTCTACGGCACCGCTGCCGGCACGCCCTGAGTCCGGATTCTGGATCTTCAGGGTCGCCGCTCGGACATCGGCGAACATCCGCACGTCATTACGGATCGCAGCTGCTTCATCCCGCGCCCCGCAGAGCGCAAAGGCCTTGGCTAGCGCGAGCACTTGGTCGAGGTAACGTGCGGTGCGGTCCGGGTCGGCCATAACGAAGTCGAGAACGAGCGCGTGCTGGGCTAGGCGTGCGGCGGGCGCCAGTAGCGGCGAGGAATTGTACCTGCAACCGTGAAGGAGTCCTCGCACGATGTCGTGCTTTTCCAACATGGCGGAGACGATCTCCTCAATCGGCACGCCGGCCTGGTCACGATCGCTGGGGGAGTACTCGGCTAGGGCCCTGCGCAGATTTGTGGCGACGCCGATGTAGTCGACGATCAGGCCGCCGGGCTTGTCGCGGAAGGTACGGTTCACCCGTGCGATGGCTTGCATCAGGCCGGCGCCCTGCATTGGTTTGTCGACGTACATAGTGTGCATCGACGGGGCGTCGAAGCCGGTAAGCCACATGTCGCGGACGATGACGATCTCGAGGGAATCGTTTGGGTCCTTTGCCCGCAGTTTAAGGTCTTTGCGGGTCTTCTTGTCGTAGATGTGCGGCTGGAAGGCCTGAGGGTCGGCCGCCGAACCGGTCATGACGACCTTGATCATGCCTGTCGTCGGGTCGTCGGTGTGCCACTCCGGCTTGAGCTTAACGATCTTGTCGTAGAGGTCGACGGCGATGCGCCGCGACATCGTGACAATCATGGCCTTGCCGAACATCTCGGTCCGGCGTTTCTCCCAGTGGTCGACGATGTCGCCTGCAATCACATCGAGACGGTCATTCGCGCCCACGACGGCTTCCAACCGTGCCCACCTGGACTTGGCGCGGGTGGCCTCGTCCTCTTCTGCGGTCTCGGTTATTTCGTCGGCGAGTTCGTCGATTGCAGCGTGCACATCAGCATCGAGGGACACCTTCGCGAGTCGGGACTCGTAGAAAATCCGGACGGTGGCACCGTCCTCAACAGCGCGCGTGAGGTCATAGATGTCGATGTAGTCACCGAACACGGAGCGAGTTGACTTGTCGTTCGACTCGATGGGTGTGCCCGTGAACCCGAGATAGGTGGCGTTCGGGAGGGCGTCGCGCATGTGCTTCGCGAGCCCAGACTTCAACTGCCCGGTGCGCTCGTCAAGGGACTCGGTGAAGCCGTATTGGGATCGGTGAGCCTCGTCGGCGACAACGACGACGTTGCGGCGGTCGGTCAGTACCGGGTTGGTGTCGCCACCAGCCTCGGGGGCGAACTTCTGCACGGTGGTGAAGATGATGCCGCCGGACGCGCGGCGGAGCAGGCTGCGAAGGTCTGCTCTGGAGTCAGCTTGGACGGGCTTCTCAGGCAGGATCTCGGCTGGTGCAAACACCTCGCCGAAGAGCTGGTCGTCGAGGTCGTTGCGGTCGGTGATGAACAACAACGTCGGGTTGCCCATCCGAATGTCGCGCATGATCTTCGCCGCGTAGAGCAACATCTCGATCGACTTGCCACTCCCTTGGGTGTGCCACACGACGCCGCCGCGGCGGTCGCCATCGGGACCTGCTGCCTCGATGGTCGACTCGACCGCGGCATTGACGGCCCAGTACTGGTGGTATTTCGCGACGCGCTTCACGAGCCCCTTGGACTCGTCGCTGAAGACGATGAAGTTCTGCAGAATGTCGAGGAAGCGCTTCTGGTCGAAGACGCCCTTGATCAACACCTCGACTGCGGGCAGATTCATCACGACCTCGCGTCCGTCGATCGTTTTCCACGGCGCATAGTGCTCGAAGCCGCCCGTGAATGACGACATGGCGGCGCTGACGCCATCGCTGACGACCGTCACCGCGTTCGGAGTGAACAGGGATGGAATGTCATGGCGGTAGGTCTGGATTTGGTTCCAGGCTCCCTTGAGCGTCGCGTGCTCGTCGGCCAGGTTCTTCAGCTCCAGCAGGCCAAGCGGCATGCCGTTCAAGAAGAGCACGACGTCCGGACGTCGGTTCTTGCCGTTCTCGATGATTGTGAACTGGTTGACGGCGAGCCAGTCGTTGCCTGCCGGGTCCTCGAAGTCGATGAGGCGGACACGAGTCGTCCGTACAGAGCCTTCGGCGTCGCGGTGTTCGACCGGAACGCCCTCGGTCAGGAGTTCGTGGACGCGAAGGTTCTCCGCAACTGGGTTCTGTGATTCCGCCCGGCCGAGGCGCTTGATCGCCTCATCAATGAGAGCCGCATCAAGGCCACGGTTGATCTGAACCGCCGCCGCGCGCAAGCGGCTCAACAGGTATACCTGCTCGTAAGACGAACGCTCAGCCGCAGCCGCTTCGGGCGCGATGTCTGGGCCGAAGGCCGTCGTGTAGCCGAGTTCGCGCAGATACTGAAGCACCGCCAGCTCTACCGTTGACTCGTTCAGGTCGCTCATGCGAAGGAGTCGATAGTCAACTCAGCCTCCGGCACGCGGATACGGCCCGTGAGCAGCTCGGGAAGAAGAACATTACGGAGCGCCGCTAGCCGGCCGCTTTCCGTTCCGAGGCGAAGCATCGAGGCAAGCACGGGACTGAGCCTGTCATTGAGCACCTCAACGTCTGTCTCGGTAAGGATTGGCAGAGGCAAGTCTCGGAAGTTGGAGCTGTTGAGGCCGGGGATAGCAACACCAGTTCCACGCTTGCGCATTTCCTGATCCATCCACGGTGACCGCAGCAACCAGTAAAGAAGCGCTTGTGAGATCCCATCGGAGGACCTGACCCGGTAAACATGCTCATTGATCGCCGCCTCTTCGACGGGGAAGCCGTAGCCGAAGGCACTCACATGGGGGATGAAATTTCCTGGCCTACCGCCATCTTTATAGACAAGGACATCCTCTTCCTCGAGATGACCCCGCTTCATCCTCGCCGCGAATTCTTCAGGTATATGTTTGAAGACGTTGGTTGTACAGACACCTGCTGATTGGATGCTCTCGGCACCGAGACTCACGACACCAGAGCCACTGGGAGCAGCGCCTCCCTTCGGACGCGAACCGGTCTCGAGAACTCTTAGAACGTCCCCAAGTCGGCGACCTCGCTCGTACTCAGGAAACCCATACGCGTCCAGGTGGAGGCGTTGCTCGACAATCGCTGCGCCCAGTTCTTCCAAAAGATCGATCTTGCGCCGATTGGAATCGATCATGTCGTCAAGCGCGCTGAGCGTTGTCGCGATGGCACCCTGAGTAGCGACCGGAGGCAGCGGGAAGTACTGGGCACCGAAGGCATCCCTTGTGAGAGATGGGTTGGAGGTCCCGTGCTTCAGGTGGTTCAGCCCGACATGTTTGATCAAGTAATAGGCGAATTTCAGATCGACATCGTCGCGTGGCGAAAGCGAGTACGCCGTATCGATCACCCAGTAGTCGTTGTCAGTCCAGTGCACGCCAAGATGACCGGCCCCCTTTCGGCCAAGAATCAATCCCGGTCCGCGAAAGAGCGGGCTGTCATGGCTACCTGTCTGCCCGTTCGTGCCATAGACCGGAACAGAGCCCGGGCGGCGGCCAGACGCGACCAGCGCTTTACCGTATCGCAACTCGAAGAGCTCGCTTGACCGGACCAGCGGCCAATGCACCATCTCAATTGAGCCGAGGCCAGGAGCCAGGGCACCGCCAACGAGGCCCTGTCTGCTAGTCGGCATTGAGGCCGCCGAGTCGTTCACGCACCACTTCTTCAAGCTTCCGCCCGCGCTCGAACTCCGCATACAGCTCCCCGGTCAATCGGGCGATTTTGTCTTCAACCGGCTCCCAATCAGCCTCAGCTTCCTTCGTACCGACATACCGCCCAGGCGTCAGCACGAAGTCATGTTGTCTGATCTCCTCGAGAGTCGCGGCCACCACGAATCCGGGCACGTCTTCGTAGCCGCCGTCGTGGTTGCGCCAGGCGTGGTACGCCCCGGCGATCTTGGCGATGTCCCGGTCATCGTCGAGCACCCGCAGGCGCCGGTTCTCCATGCGACCGAGCTTGCTGGCGTCAATGAACAGCACTTCGCCCTGCCGTGCGCGGTGCCCGTTGCCGTGGCGTTCCTTCGAGATGAACCACAGGCTGACCGGGATGCCGGTGTTGAAGAAGAGCTTGTCTGGCATCGCGACGATGCAGTCGACGAGATCGGCCTCGACCAGCTTGCGACGGATCTCGCCCTCGCCGCTGCTCTTAGAGGACAGTGATCCGTTCGATAGAACGAACCCGGCCGTGCCCTTTGGACTTAGATGGTGTAGAAAGTGCTGGACCCAGGCGAAGTTCGCGTTGCCTTCGGGTGGGGTACCGTACTTCCAACGGGGGTCGTCGGCGAGTTTCGCGTTCCACCAGTTAGAAACGTTGAACGGCGGGTTTGCGATGATGAAGTCAGCCCGGAGATCGCGGTGGAGGTCCTGGGTGAAGGAATCGGCTGATCGGTCCCCGAGGTCAGCCTCGATGCCTCGCAGCGCGAGGTTCATCTTGGCTAGCTTCCAAGTGGTGTCGGTGAACTCCTGGCCGTAGACCGAGATGTCGGTCCGTTCACCGCCGTGGGCCGTCACGAACTCCGCTGACTGGACGAACATGCCGCCTGATCCACAGGCGGGGTCGTAGACGCGGCCGTGGAACGGTTCGAGCATCTCGACGAGGGTTTTTACCACACTGCGGGGCGTGTAGAAAGCCCCAGCGTCCTTGCCGGTCTCCTTACCTGCAAACTGGCCGAGGAAGTATTCGTAGACACGGCCCAACACATCATCAGAGCCATGGTCGTCGCTCTCGGTGAATCCGATCGAGCCGATCAAGTCGACGAGCTGACCGAGACGACTCTTGTCGAGGCCCTCGCGCCCGTAGTTGCGCGGAAGCACGCCCCGGATGATCGGGTTCTCCTTCTCGATCAGGTCCATCGCCTGGTCAAGTTGCTGCCCGATTTTGGGTAGCTTGGCGTTGTCCTGCAAATATCCCCAGCGTGCCAGTTCGGGCACCCAGAAGACGTTGTGGCTGGCGTACTCGTCGCGGTCCTCAAGGAATTCCGAGCGGCGTGCTTCGTTGGGGATGTATTCCTCTGAGTTCGGATCGCTCAGGCTGGTTTCGATCGCGCGTCGGCGTTCCTCGAAGCGGTCGGAGATGTATTTGAGGAAGACGAGACCGAGGACAACGTGCTTGTACTCGGAGGGTTCCTGGTTTCCCCGGAGGGCGTCTGCGGTATCCCACAGTCGCTGTTCGAGCGTCTTGACTTTTATCTTTGCAAGACGCGCCATCAGAGGTCTCCGCCGCAAGACCTAGCACGTGTAGCAGAACGCTGATGTCCGCTTCCCAAAAAAACCTCCGGTACCTAAAGCAATCAAACACGGTGCTTGAAGGGCGTACGGCTAACTGAACGAGCCGCTGGCGCGATCTTCAGGATGCCACAAGCATCCCGCGCCTAACGACCCAGACTGGCGCTATGCCCGACAATTCGTATACGCAACTGCTGGTCAAAGCGACGGCGTAGGCGCCTCGACGATCCAGGAGGCTTTATTCGTTGCCTTGGGCGCACCCGTCAGTACGGATAACGATCTGCTTCGTTCCGTCCGGGTGGCACCCACTAGTGCCGCTCTAGCTTTTCGTAGGTGTTGGCCTGGACTGTGAAGTGTTTGGTGATGCCCTCGGACATCTGAATGGTTCCGGTGATTTCCACAGAATTTTCCTATTTGGCCAGCCAGCCTCCTCCAGGCAGTTGTGCGACGAAAGCCCTCCAATGCGCAATGCAGCTGCTGTGCATGATGGATACAATCAACAGGCCGTGCCCCATTCATATTGCGGGCCGGCGTAACCATCCAGACAGTGAAGTAATTGTGCGGGATCTGGAGTTCCATCGCACGCCGGAACAGGGCTGCGGGCGAGTCCCGCCGCAGTCCGGCTCCGGCCGACGACCTAGTAGCGGTCATCGAGGCCTTCCAGCGCCGCGTCCAGCAGCTCCGCCGTGCTGTTCCCGGTTACCCTGGCCAACTCATCGAGAGTGACGAACTGGGCGCGGGCCAGGGCGATGATGAGCTCTGCCAGGTATGAAGGCCCGTTGCGCTGCACAAGGTCAAGTAGGACCGCATGCATGCGGCCGGTCAGTTCGTTGGAGCCTTCGGATTCCTCAGCCGCGACCGGGTCAGCGTCAGAGCGGCAAGCAGTGGATTGTCGTAGATGAGTCCCGTGGCCTAACGCTACGCGTCCGCCGGCATGAGGAATGGGACGCCTGCTAGTTGGTCCGGATCGCGATCAGCTTGTGCCCCTCCGGTACCTTAGCGTCCAGTGCCTGCCGCGCCTGGTCGTAGGTGGCGCCTTCGGCGTCTATGCGCTCGTGCGCGCCGGAGGGGTCTTCGATGGTGCCCGTAATCTTCACTGGATCATCATATTTCCGGTCCATCACCTGTCGGTGATGGATTCCAGGAACGGGTCCGGTCAAAGGTTTCGGGCCAACCGTGCACCGAAGGCATCCAGGGCATGCAGCAAAGGGGCGGTCCTGTTCCTGAGGAGGTCAACGGGGCGGCCTCCTCCCAGATCCCTGGACGGAGTCACCATCCAGACGGTGAAGTAGTTGTGCGGGACGTTCAGTTCCATGGCGCTGGAACAGCCCGACGACGGTCGGGTGGAGATGACCGCCGGGGAGGAACTGGAATCCGGGGCAGAAGGTGCCGTCGTCGATGAAGACTTATCCGGACTACTGGGTTTGGAGACCCCCGACCTCCTCCGGCTTGCCGGGCGGTCCCTCGTCCAGGGTGTCTACTTACGTCACACCTGGGCTAATCCATCTTCGCTAGCCCCGATAATATTTCCGCTTGGCTTTGAGGGAGTCGGAGTCTTGGCGAGAAATCGACCTTCCAGCTATCGAGCTCGAAGATGTCATCTTCCTTATCCAGGTTGAGGCAGAGCATCACCGGGAAGCCGTCTTCATCCTTGAACCAGCCCTCCGAAAGTGTCCGGCCAAACATGCGGTCTGGCTTTGTGGTTTCGAATAGGAGGCTGCCCATGCCTCCGTCGTCCATGTCGGAGACACGAAGCGATTCGACGTTGATTGCCTTCCACCTCGGCTCGTATGCGTGATCGAGCAACGTCCGCATTATCAGGATTTCGCCCGGAAGGAGTGGTCGGCTGGTCATGTCGAAATTCTAGTAAGAAAACTGGGCGGGCCCTTGGTTTTCCCCTCGTTCCGCACTTGTGGGATCCCGAGCCCCACGACTTCCCCGTCGTTTCGGCTTTGAAGCTTATACATTTGGGCGAGCTTTAGTTCGGCGCTATTGAGAGTGACGCGGAGGCCTTCGACGTCGCCGAGCCAGCCGTGTTGTTCGGCTTCGGCGATGCGCTCTTCGAGGTTGTCGATGATTTCCTGAAGCCGATCGATTTGGGCTGGGTCGGGTCGGAGGAGCGCGCAGCGCAGGCAGGCGTGTTCATGTTGACAGCCGGTGCCGTAAGCGCGTCCGCAGCTGCCCAGGCTGAGTTTGCGCTGCACGAAATGAGCTTCGAATTCGTCCCACTCAGCGGCGGTTGGTTCGCGGTATTCCTCGGTGGGCCGAATGACCCGTCGCTTTTCGATGAAGGTGCGGTGGTGCCGGATGACGTCCCTCGGATAAATCGCCGCGTATCCCTGGGTCGTCGCCAGACTGGCATGCCCCATCAGCACCTGCACGATGTGTGGAGGCAAGCCGCTGGCAAGTGCCTCGGTCGCGAAGATGCGACGGAAATCGTGCGGGGTGAACCTCACCTCGGCACCGCTGACCTTGATATGCGCGCGTCGCGCCAAGTCATTGAGCAGCGTGGAGACGGTGGCCGTCGTCATCACGTTCGGCGGTCCGGCGCCACGGCGGCGGACGAACAGGTGCGGAAGAGGTGAGCTCAGCACTTTCTCAGCTGAGTCCCATCGCTGTGTCAGGGGTGCACCGCCTGTGTCTTTGGCGATACGAGAAAGCACTCGGTAGAGCACGTGCACGAGCTCGGGGCCTGCCACCATCAGACGCTCTGTGTCGGTCTTGCTCGGAGCGAAGTGCAGCAGCGGTATGGTTTCCCCGGTCCCTGGAACCTTATAGGGCTGGATGCTCATGTGCACCAGCTCGAGGACTTCTTCGATCCGTGCACCGGTGTGTCGAAGTGTCTCAACAAGCGCCCAAGTCCAGAAGGCGTTGTCCTCTTCAAGTGAAAGGTCCCGGTCCTTTCCATTGCGCCGAATCCGCACATGCGCATATTCACTGCTCTGGAAGACTTCCCAAGCCTCGCCGTCCATGTCGATAGTTTGGCCGGCGCCGGCCATCTTGGCATCCGCCAGGGTTGCTTCTGCTGCGCGGAGGGCCTGTTCGGCAGCCTCCACCAGACGGGGCAACACGGGAGCCAGTTCACGGGTGCGCTGTTGCATCGTTGCGATGGTGGCGCGCCGGTGCTTCACGTAACCGCGGGTTTCGGCGAAGGTTACGGGGCTTGGGGCGACCCATTGCGCCCAGAAGGCATCTTCGAGTGCCCATTGGCTGATGTCGAGATAGAACGCCCGGACGGAGAAGAAGACGCTGTAAACTTCCCGGCGCGGCGAGCCGTCGGCCTTGACCTTGACTCTGGCTTTCCAACCAGCAGCCTGCTCCGGAGTCAGTGCGAAGCTGCGCTGGTCAGGGTAGTGCTTGATGATGTCGGCGAAGAAGAGGCCGGCCAGATGCCTGCCCAAGGCACTGAGCGAGGCGTAGTCGAGGCCAGCCGACCGGACTTGAAGATAGCGGATGAGTGGTTCCCGGCAGGGGCCGGTGATGCCGTAGTAGTCGACCATCTCATCCACCGTTTTCGGTCCGACGCGGAGCCGTGTGGGCATGGTCCCGGAATCGTTTCTGATCCATCCCAGCCCGTGCAGCACGGGCCATACGGCGGTCAGCCCGCTGCGGCTGACGTCGATCAGCTTCCCGGGAAGCTGGGTAGTCAGGTCGAGGATGTCTTCGGCTGTGAGCTGGCGGATCGATTTTCCTGTATGGGCCTGAATGCGACCTAAGGTGAGGATCCCGCTAGTGGCCTGGGCCGGTGAAGCCTTCGCATGAACGAGGGCGTTTTCGAGTTCAGCTGTGTGGGCGGGATCCCGGAACCGGCTGAGTGCTTTCCAGAAGGCAAAGCGCTGACCCGCGAGCCACCGGTGGGACGGGCGCATGACGTCCAGAGCCAGCAGCGGTCCCATCGCCGCATTGAGCCCTTCGACCTCGTTGCGATTCTTCGTGTCCTTGCTTGAACCGCCGGCTATTCTGAGCCGCCACGTCAGAGCGTCATGCCCGACCTGGCCCTCGAACAGCGCCCAGCGGTCCTGCCAGGTTTCACCCGGCAACTGCCTCAAATGACCGAGTAAGCGCCGAATGCGCGCCCTGTGCTCATGCACCTGCGGCCAGTACGGGCTGCAGTCCTCAAGACAGTTGATGATGTCCTCAATGCTGGCGCTGGTCAGCGGTCCAGAAGGGATGGGCGGCAGTGCAGGCGGTTGTTGTTCCTGTGGTGGCGGCGTGTGGTCATTCCAGCTTCGTCGTGCGGTCTGGATCTTGTTGATGGGCGGAGTTGTCACTGGTTCCCCCAAAGCACGCGTAACTCATCAGGGTAATAGGGCTGACCGGCCGGTGAACTGTCAGCGGCAGGGGAAGTCCTGCTGCTCAGCTGGGCCCGGTAATGCTCGATGACTTCCTCCATACGTGGAACCGCGTAGACCGTGGTCGTAGTCAGCGACTGGTGCCCCAGCAACTGCTGGACTTCGTGAAGGCCCATCCCGCCCTCGAGCGCTCGGATCGCGAACGTGTGCCGCAGATCGTGCAGCGTCCAGTTCGAACCGAGCAGGTCGTTGCAGCGTCTCAGGACGGCGCACATGGCTTCGTAGGACAGAGGACGGGGCTCGCCCCGCAGCGTGAGCCAAACCGGCTCATCCGGGCCGGCAACGCCTCCTTCGAGCTGATAGAGCCGAAGCCATACGAAAGCATCAGGAGCAGCGGGTAACCATTGCAGCTGGCCACCTTTGCGGTAAACGCCGATCAGCTGGTCACCCACGTTGACCCTGTCGCCCGTGATCCCGAGCAGCTCGCTCGCCCGCGCACCGCTGCTGACATAAAACGCCACCAACGCCCGGTCCCTGTTGGACCGCAAACGCCGGAACAGATCGTTGAACTTCCCATCCGGGATTGATCTGGGCACCCGGTGCGCCTCGCGCTGACGCAAAGGCTGGCGCCGCACCAGGGCAAACTCCCGCTGAGGATCATGATGCGCATGGGATCGCCCACGACGCAGCTCGAAAGGATTCACGATAGGCCCCTCTCCCATCCGAAGCTGGAAAGCGTAAAACTCCTTACACACCGTCGTCGTGTGGTTGATCGTCGAGGGCGAGTAACGCATTCCGAGATGCCTCTTTCCCGTGACAAGGTTCCGGCTCCCCCGCCGCTGCGGGACGTTACGATTCCCGACGAACTTCTCGGCCTGGCGCGCCCACAACACGAAGTCACGCGCTTCAAGGGACGTTGCCTTCTCCCAGCTGACCCCGACAGCCCACAAAAATCGAAGGAACCGAAGCAACGACAATGCATAGCTTCGTACCGTCTGAGGCGAACGGTCCGTCGCTGCCAGCTCAAGCAGATACTCCGTGGCAGGAGCGAACTCCTCTCCCACCGCGTCGAGGATAACGAACCCCGGAACACCGGAGCGAGGAATCACCCGCCCGACGTTCGCGACAGTCATTCCCTCCGCTCGATGCCCATCCCAACTGCGATCCGAGAGATCCATGACCAAAGCATGACGCTGACAGGGCTCGTCCCAGGTTGGCGACACGCGCGTTAACCATCGACTTAGTCCGGTAAACAGATCGCGGACGAGCTGCTGCATTAGCGGTTCGGGGTCTTCCGTGACCTCGGAGAGCCGGCGGCGAACCTGTTCCAGGCCCGGCACTGTGAATTCTGTCCTGATCTCTTCCCAGGTCTGATCACTGATCTGTCCGGACGCCACAGATGAGGGCATTCAGCAACCGTCATCGATGGACTCCAAGAGCCACTGCGCGGCAAGCGGATCCCGGCGTAGCGTGAAGGTCCGCAGCGCCGAATTCGAGCTAAGCCGAACCTGCACCCTCCAATGTTCGATGTCCACCACATTCCCGATGCCCACCGGTGCGGATCGTCGGGTGTCCCACCAGGAGTCCCGGGTGAACCAGTGCACCGGGTCGGCTGCCACAGCCCACACGCGACCATCAAACCGCACCGCCAGGGGAGCGCCGGTCGCGGTGAACCGGACGTCCACCGGGACGCCCAGGATTGTTTCATTCAGTGTTGCTGTCACGTTTTACGCGTTCTCCCAGGTTCCTGTCCATCATTTCTTCTCGGCGGGTGACCGCCGAACTCCACACCCAAGTCCGGTAGGTCACCGGGCCGTCCTTCCACGTCACTTCCACGGCTTTCGCCGTCCAGGCATACACCTCGCCGTCCACCAGCTCCGCGCAGTTCGGGAACCGGATCCACGCCTTCACCGGGATCCCGGGGAACCCGTTCTTTGCCGGGAAGTGCTCGAAATCGAGCTCTTCCACAGTCAGCCCGATCGGACCAGCCCGCCGAGCGTACCGCCTTTGCAGTTCGGAGGCTTGTTCTGGTCCCATAACACAACCTTAGAACATATGCACGAATAGACGCGCCAATAAAATAGCAGCCTCAACGACCGCTTTGTTGAGTATCGGGGGAGGGTCTGACAAGAACGGGTAGCCAATACTCGCGCCTCGGCGCGGGCCAACGAATATGCTCAGCACCGTGAGGCGGACACGGCAGCTCCTCAACGTCAGTAGCGCCTGCCACAGCGCCGCGGTCAGGGCCCCGTCCCGTTAGAGATGGGCTTCTCCGCCACGGTCTGCGGCGCGCCCATCGGAAGTCAGTCCCCACAGCCGACGGAGAGACTCATGAGTATTACCGCCCCACACAACACGAACACCCCCGCCACCCGCCGGTCACTGCGGACGCCAGCCGCGGCAGCCGCTTCCCTGCTGGTCCTGGCCACCCTTTCGGCCGGATTCAGTGCGCCCGCACATGCCAACCCCGACCCGATCTCCTTCCAGTACACAACTGTCATAGACGCCACGCGCGTAGGCGGCGCCCCAGACACTCCGGTGCGTGTCACCTACACGTTCGACTCGGATCTGCCACCAACCAACGGCGACGGAGTTATTTACTCGGCGTACGAACCGATCCATATGATCGTGGAATTGGGTGATGATTGTGCCGCCATGTCCGGTTCAGGGGCAAGCATTGATGTGCTCAACGGCACCGGAGAACCCCCCTCGGATTCCTATGCCGTCTCCACCGTTGATCCAGCTACTGCCGGTAAGACGCTGGCCGGCCTGCAGATTCAAGCCGTCCAGTTCGTTCTCGTCGACGACGACACCACCATGTTCTCCGACGTGTCGTTGCCGACGTCGGCGGATTTTGCCGCTTCAGCGGATTTTTCGCAGACCCTTATCCAACTGACTGGTGACCGTCGGGGGATTCTTCTGTTCGCAGAGCGCGTCCCCTTCCAGTTCTCCGCGTACGATCCGGCCGGAACGCTTGCGGCACTTCAGGAGAGCGTGGCGAGCATGCAGTTGAATGCAGGGGTGAAGACGTCGCTGCAGAACAGGCTCACCAAGGTCGCCGGCTACATTGACGGGACGTCATCAAAGAGCAACGCCAAGGCTGAACAGGAGCTCCGGGGATTCATCGCCCAGGTGCAAGGCCTGAGCGGCAAGGGGCTCACACCCGCGCAAGCTGCCCACCTGATTCAGCAAGCGACAAGTCTGATTGACCAACTGCCCGCTTGCGCCTGACCATCGGGACCAGACCAACAGAACAACTCAGCGCGGGCCGCGGGCTGACAGGATTTGCGAAGGAACTGTTGTCGGACAGGGATCAATGAAATTGACCGGTCCGCGGTCAGCGCCGAAGGAACAGTGGGGGATAGTCCCTGTCCTGTGCGTGGCGTACGTGTTCCCAGCCTAGGGACTGCCAGAAGGCGTCCTCGTTTTCGGGCGGTCTGGCGAAAACGGTCCTGCCGGGATGCTGGCGGCGCAGCAGTTCCATGGCCTGTGTGCCGAGTCCCTGGCGGCGGCGGCCCTGGGCGACTTCCATGAAGTCGATTTCCAGGCCTTCCGCCGCTTCCGGGACCCCGTAACCGGGGTCGAGCTCCGGGTGATCGACGACGATCAGGCGGACGACTTCCTGCCCTGCCTTGGTGAAGGTGTAGAACAGGTCAGTGGGGGAGGCTGCGATGATTTCGTGGGCCTGCCAGCAGGCCTGTTCGAAGTCCTCTGATGCCTCAAACGGTGATAGAACTGCATGCCCGTGCGGGGCCGGCCAGACCTGTCTGATCACCAGTTCGTCGCTCACAGGATCAATCTAGCCCCGGCTTGCCCCTGCCTGTCCGGTGCGGGACGTGTTTTCCTGCCCCGGGTCCGGCCAGCGGACCAGCCCGGCACGGCTGCGTCCAGGGTCTTCTTCTTGGCCGGGTCGAGTTCGCCGCGGCGCAGCTTATACCGCTGGGTGTGTAGCCAGACGCCCAGATCGTGTTCCGTGTCCGTGTCCGGGCTCTTATGGCGGGGCCAGTCCTGGCCGGCCGCCCGGTACGCGGCCAGCTCGGCCAGCCGCTGCTGCCAGCGCTCCTGGTCGGCGGCCGCGCGCGGGGTCCCTTGCCAGTCGGGCAGGCACGCCAGCCCGTCCCGGATCTCCGGGGCGAGGCGTCCTTCCGCGGCGTCATGGCGGCGGCGCTGCAGCCATGCGGCCAGCGACCGCTCGGCCGCCCCGCCGGCTTTGGAGGACGGGTATCTGCCTCCGGTCCGGACCATGGCGATGAGATCGTTCATCCGCTGCATCGTTTGTACGGTGACCCGGGCCGCCGGTGCTGCGCCGGCCGCTCCGTCGTGGGCCTCCTGTAATCCCGGGTCCTGGGCCTTGGCCACGGAGAGGTGGTAGGCGACCGTGCTGGCCGGGACTTTCTCGAGCGCAGCGATCCGTGCACGGGACAGTCCGTTCCGGTACATCAGCACCCACTCAGCATCAGGGGCGCGGCGCTGGCGTCTGCTCGTCACGATCACGAACCGTGGGTGCGTGGCCGGGGTTGTTCCCAGTCACGGGCGAAGTCATCTCTCACGAGAGGCCAGACCAGATGGAAACCGTCGTCTACTGAGCTGACCCTGCCAGGTAGTGGCGGAAACAGCACGAATTCGTGCGGGATCACTCTGCCTGCCGCATCCCGACGTTTCTCCGGATCTAGAAACCGAAAGGCAACCGTGTCTGCGTTTGCTCGGAAGGCTTCCGTTGAGTCCTCGACTCCGGAGAACGCGGCTTCGTAAACCTCAAGCGGGTTCGACCGACCTGCAGTGCGCAGGAAACGGAAGCCCCAGTTTTTCCCGCGAGTAGCCCAAATGAAGGCAATCTTCTGGTCCGCGGAACTACTCTCGGAGGTCACACGCGGCTCCGCAGCAGGACCTTCTCACCATCACCACGGTCCAGCTCCAGCTGGAAACCGGTCAACGTTTCGTTGAGGAAGTCGTGCTTTGCTTTCGCCTCCGCATGCATGTCCAGCAGCTTGGTCCCCGCGAGATCGAGCACGGTCTGCATAAGGAAAGGGCCTATCAAGGCCACAGCGTTGCCGACCGGGCCAGGAAGTCGGGCTAGGAGAACGACCAGTCTATCGTTGCCAATGAAATCGGCCACCGGCCTGGCGACGCGCAGCAAATGCTCGGCCACCTTTGCGCCTTTTCGCATTGCGAGGGCCCAGCGCACATAACGAGAGAAGGGAAGCATTGCAGCAATCGGCAGGATCAAATCCAATCCCACACGCTTGGTCACCTCAATCTTCTCGGGCTCGAACTGGGCCGAGGAAAGCAGCACAAAATCGTCCCCCACTGACAACGCTTCAGGAACCTCCACGAACGTTGCAATCACATCTTGCAGTTTGTTCAGCTCTGCTCCGGCTTTCTCTACGAGCAGGTCCCGGAAATCGATCACATCCATGTCAGGCAGCAGGTCGGCTTTCGACAGTGCCATCAGCCAGATCCGCGGGAACGTCACCAGCGGTTTGCCATCTTCTAGAAGGTTGTCACGCAGCTTGAGCAGCTGAGTGCTGAGGTTGGTCAGTAGCGCTTTGAGATATCGCTCCTCCTCGCCCGCATTGTCGAGAAGCCGCTGGCCATCCACCAACACGAGCGCGACATCGGAACCCAGCAGAGCTCGGAACGTGTCGATTCGACGTTCTTCTTCTGCCGGCTCGCTCGGCTCCGTTTCGAACCACTCGCCGGGGTAGTCGTGCCACACCAAGCGCAGTTCCTCGGGAGCCTTTCTCCTCGCCTTGGAAGCCGTCCCCGGCTTGCGTTTTATCGAAAACGCGTAAGCCGTCGCAGCAAACCGATTCTGAATCGGTAGCACAGCTGAATTCTTCATGCCGAGGTAGTTCTGATGCAAACGCCGACCTTGAGCGTTATCGGCTGCGAGAACGTCAAACTGCTCCGTGCCGGAGAGCAGCTGCTCCACCGCTAATCCGTAGAAAGAGGACAAAAGCACCGTCTTGCCACTCCCGCTCTCGCCGAATACGGCAATCTGTTGCTCTCGTGCGACCTTATTCTGCTCCATAGGACGAACTTACGGCACGACCGACTGATAGACGTGTGTGCGTCGTATCCAATGGTGTGTCGAAATCCATGGGTTACGAGACGTTAGCTCTTGCGGCTCCCATCCATGGAAGGATTGCAAGAATTACTTTCCCGCCAGGGCCAATCCTGCGCGGCGAGATCAGAATTTCGGGGATGGTGACTATGGTGCCCGCAGCTGCATGGTGGCGTATTGAGGGTTGGCCCACGGCAGGCGAATGGCAGGCGTTTGGTTCCGTCGGCACACTGCTGGTGGCAGCGGTGGCGGCTGGCTTTGCTTGGCGGCAGGTAAATGAAGCACGCGCACTTCGGCGGGAGCAGGCACAGCCTTATGTCGCCGCCTACCTGGATGTAAACAACGAGGTTGACTTCTCATTCATGACTTTTGTGATCAAGAACTTCGGGCAGACTGCGGCTCATGACATCCGCATCTCCATCGACCCGCCGATGAAGAGGGCGTGGGGCAAGGTGGCCAACCCCGAACCCCTGGATGTGGCGTCGACTATTACAACGCTTGTGCCAAGGCAGGAGTGGAAAACCCTCTTTGACTGGGCACCTCACAGACTGGCCGCCAAGCTATATGACGTCTACAAGGTCAAGATCCAATACAAGGATTCACACGGTAAGGAGATGGCGGCGGCCACCTTCACCATCGATTGGAATCAGTACCGGACGATGAGGAAGATTGGCGTGAAGACGACGCACGACATTGGTAAGGCGGTTCAAGACATAGATAAAACCCTCAAGAAGTGGACTCAGGGAGCCTCCGGGCCGTTGTCAGTCCATGTCCGCGACGGGGATGCTCGCGACAAGAGGGAGGCTGAGGAGTTTGCTCGTGGATACCGCGAGCATCAAGAGGCGACGCAGCGGGAGTCGGAAGTGGAAACGAGTAATGAACTTACCGACTCGTGGTCATCCGCCATATCCACTGGGGTGGCTACCGATCCGGATGACTCGGCAACAAATAACACCGGGCGTTAAGAGGGTGGGGGGGTGACCCCGCGCCGGCCGGGAGTGGGACCGCAGGCACTCCTGGGGCGTACTGCAGCGGGTAGTTAGTGGCATCAGTATGTGCTCTGCCACCAACTAAGCTGGCACGAGTATCAATTACTCACGGGGACGAGGATTTCTATGCGCACGGGTTCGACAGTTGTTTTAGATAACGGGTCTTGGACATTGTCGGATGAACTGGGACATGGTGGTTTTGGGGAGGTCTACCGTGGCCATCAGGGCGCGGTAGAGGCGGCAATTAAGTTCATACCTAAAAGTAAAGGTGTTCCAAGAGAGATATTGCTGGACATCCCCAAAAACGCTCGGAATGTCATCCCCATCACGGGTACTGGCGAAGACGCAGATAACTGGATCATTTCAATGCCGGTTGCGGACCATTCGCTTGAAAAGATGCTTAACGCCCACGGCGGCAAGCTTCCTGAGGATCTAGCCGTCATGGTCCTAACCCATATTGCCGAGGCGCTTGCCAGCCTCGACGGAAGTATCGTCCACCGGGACATCAAGCCGGGCAACATATTACTTTTCAACGCCAAGTGGTGTCTCACCGACTTTGGCATTGCCCGCTATGCTGCAGCAGCCACGGGAAGCTTGACTCACAAAGGGTACGGAACTGCAGCGTACGTTGCTCCCGAACTGTGGCTCGGTCAAAGTGCAACAAGCCAGAGCGACATCTACGCCCTAGGCATTGTGGCTTACGAGATCATCACGGGGAGTCTTCCGTTCCAAGGAACAGAAGCCGAAATCGCGCACGGCCACTTGAACGTTATTCCGCCTTCCACTGGTGCCCCGGCTCGGCTTGACTGGGTGATCCTGGACAGTCTGAGTAAACCGCCATCACTTAGGCCCACTGCTGAACAATTCAAGGTAAAGCTCAGCCAGAGGGCTGCCGTTTTCAATTCAAAGGCCGCTATGGCAATGGGGCAAGCTAACCACGAGTTGAGGAGCTTGGAGGAACAGGCGGAGCAACGGTTGCGCCAGGCGGTAGCCGAAGCGGAACTACGACAGCATCACGTAGACCGCGCCGGGAAGTTGCTTTCCCGCATTGGGGAGGAAGTTCTGACTACCCTCCAAGGCTTTGCTGATCGTGTGCAGTCCCAGCCACAAAAAGATGGGGGCGGAAAGTTGACCTTCCATAAAGCCTCCTTGATGATCTCGCCCATCATTCCGAATACCAACGGCCATCTCATGGCGCAGGAAGAGGACCCCTTCGTTGTGCTGGCTACTGCCCACATCACTCTGTGGCAGTTTTCCGGGGTTAATGGCTATCCCGGACGTTCGCATGCGCTGTGGTATGCGGACGCAAAGGAAGAGGGCAATTTCCAGTGGTATGAGACCGCCTTCATACAAAATGGCGGGATGCAGCCCACTCAGCGCTTTCGGCCGTTTGCCGCAGAGTTCGAGTCAAGGGAAGCCACGGCCGCACTCAGGGGAGAGGGCAATTTCCTCGTTGCTTGGCCGTTTGCACCCCTTGATGCTGACGACCTCGACGAGTTTATTGAACGTTGGGGAGTTTGGTTCGCACAAGCTTCTAAGGGGGAACTGCAGGCAGAGCAAATCCACAACATAGGTGACATTCAGGATTCTTGGCGTAAGGCTTAGACCCGAGAAGCCTACCGATAGGGTGCCATTGCCATAAGGTCCCGCTGACAGTAAGAGTCAGCGGGACCTTTGTTTGCTGTGCTGTGACCGGAGCAAGCAGTAAGACCAATCGGCACGCATCCTCCTGTGTCGTGCATGAAAGCATTCCGGCCTGCCCGGAATTTATAGTCTCATCATGAGGCGACGGAGCCTTTGCCGAGTGGTCCCTAGGGTTTTTCGTAACGGCTGCCCCTTAATGCTGTGCCGACTATTTCGACCGTCGCTTGTAGAGCGTCACGGCGAAAACTATGCCCAGCACGACGAACCCTACTGCTGCAATGATCATAATCGTGAGCGCGGTGGACCTGTCACCTGAGCCGCCCGTGTGCCCGGTAACGAGTGAGGAGATCACCGTGGCCGCCCCTGCCAGAACCATGAAGATAGCGCCTATGCCAAAGCACTTAGCCGTTCCGACTTCTGTGGCAAGCTCTTCCTTGCCCATACCAACCCGGCGGTAGACAACCTCAAACGACGGGTCAATGTTTCGAACTCGTCCCTCAGCACCATCACGAAGCCTGCGAAGGGCGGCTGGTCCGGGGGCCGCCATTACGGGTGCTCGTCATCGACGAGTGCAGCACCGTGAGCAACGCAGATCTCCTGAAGGTGCTTGAGGGGACTTCTTTCGATCTCCTCGTACTCGTTGGTGACGTGTACCAGATCGAATCAATTGAGTCGGAAACCGGTTCAGTACTATTCGCTCGTATCTGCCGGAAGAATCCGTGTTTGTGCTGAAGCATCCGTACCGCACTACGGACGAGAACCTTCTCATGCTCTGGGACAGAGTGAGGAAGCTCGAAGACAGCATTGAAGAGTCGCTCGCGAAAAACGGGTATTCAAAGGGCTTGGGGAGACGCTCGTCCATCACTACGGCGATGACGCCTGAACTATGACGGTCTCTACGGGATCAACAACATAAATCGGTTCCTACAAGCGAGCAACGTAAACCTGCCCACGCGCCACCGGATCACCGCTGGCGTCGGTGAGCACCAGCAGGTGCCGGCCGGAACTGGAATCGTCGGCCAGCAGGTCGATAAGCGCCGGCATGACCTGCTGCAGCCGGTGCTCCCGCCGCAGTTCCAGGACGTCGGCCACGTCGTGCAGGTGCCGCTGGCTGTGCTGGTCCGGGCTGAGGCCCTGTGCTCCAGCGTCGGGGCCACGACGTTCTGGGGGCCTATGGTTTTGGTCAAGCGGCTGAGAGTAGCCGGGGTTCGTTGAATGTTCCATCTCGGAGTGTGGCGTAGAGGGTGTCGCAGCGGCGCGGACGAACCGCACCTTGAAGATAGTGTTAATCACCCTTGCAGCAGTTGCCGCAATAGCGATTGCCGCTGGCGCGGTCATCGCCGGGGTCATCGAAACGGAACGAAGCTCAGCTGCCGGGAAGACCGGTCCAACGACGCAGCCGACCTCAGTTTTTGTCCCTCCAGGTGGTTCGCCCTACAGCCGCACCCAGGACACCCCCCGCGGTTCCAGCGCCGACGTCGACAGATGCTCCCAGCCAGCCTGTGCCTGAGCCCACAGCCTACGCGCCTGCAGTGATCCAGACCGTGGAGCCGGCGCAGGTCCCGACCGCGCCCCGTACGCCCGTTTCCCGCCCGCAGGACACCTGCCCCTCGGGAGCTGTGACCGCAGCCCTTAATTCGATCACGTTCGAATGGCCATATTCGACCTTTTACAACGAAGTGACGGTGGTCGGGAGGGGCACCCTTCACAACGGAACCCGCGGCCGTGAAGATTTCGCAGCGCGACGTTCCGGACCTGGACGGACTGGACAGCCAGGGGCAGAGTGCCACCATCGCACAATACGGCCACTACGATTGGGCGGCGCCGCCCCCGGGTGTTCCGAGCGGGGGATACGTCGTCCTACAGCCGGGGGAGTCGGTAACCTACGCGGTCAAAGACCCGACCCTCGCCTCCATGATCGTCCCCGTCACGCACTGGTATTCCGCCACCGACCTCGGTTCAGCACAGATGTATTATGCCAGCGCGAGCAGCCTCTGCAACGTCACCGGCATGCCTGAAGGAAGCGGAAAGGCCATCCCCAACATGTTCCCCCCTCGAGGCTAGCCGGCACCGGAGAAGGCCTCGCTCTCGTTGACGATCACCACGGCGCCAGCACTCCAGCAGCTCCGCGGGCAGGCGGTGACGGCGCCGCGTCCAGAACGACGACGGGCGTCTTCCACCCCTGTCCAGCGCCACGGACAGACCCAAGCCTAAGTGGCACCAGCACGGCCTCCTCCGGCCGTGCCTACCGCGCCCAGCGACAGGTGCGAGTTGAGCCCGGGCACACGACGATCTGGTTCTCGTCCTCGCGGTCCACCACAACCAGTGCAGTTCCGTATGCTCGGACGGAACAGCTAAGTCCGAAGTGTCCATGCCAGCCCCGCCAGAACTTCCAGCATTCACTGCCCGCGTGCGTCATGCCGCCGGGCTTCTCGGCATCGCAGGGCTACCCATGGTTTCCCCCGCGTCGGATGCCGCTCGGCAGAGGCGATCAGCTAGGTTGATGGGGCCAACCACGGTAAGGGCAATGGTTGGGACCAAGTGTGAGCACTCACGAGAACCGGTGTCAGTGGTGACGGATAAACTCCCAGCACTAACCAAGAAGGAGCTGGCTGCACATGGACCTAAGACTGGAAACACAAAATAACCCACTCCCCACACTATTGGATCGGGCGGACATGTCAGAAGGGCGAGAGGGGAAAATGCGCTCCCTGGGTGGGGAGTTCCGGTCGGCAGAGGGTGGGCTCGTCACCACCGCCACCGCCAGTGAGGGCCTAGCCCTGGACACGCCCATCCCCGCACCGAAGGGCTGGACCACCGTGGGGAAGCTTGGGGCCGGGGACAAGATCTACGGCACCACTGGGGAACCTGTAACCGTTGTCGAGGCTTTCCCCGTACAGACCAACCGGGACTGCTATCGTGTTACGTTCCGGGACGGAACCTCGCTCGTGGCCTCAGACGGAAACCTGTGGCAGGCTCGGCCCACGGGCTGGCCGGCATCGCACAACCGCGTCTGGACAACGCGCCAGATGTATGACCACAGCGCGAAGCGGTGGAGCATACTAACCCCCGGGCCACAGCAGGGGCCTACCCGCGATCTTCCGGTTGAACCTTACCTTCTCGGTTACTGGCTGGGCGACGGCAGTACGGGAGCCTGCAACATCACGGTCGGCGATGAAGACCTGGAAGTTTTCACTGCCAACATGGATGCCATCGGGGTAGAAGTCCACCCAGTCGGAGCAAAAAAGGGCAATTGCACCCGCATGTCTTTTTCGTCCAAGGTTGGCTTTGGTGCTGACATGGGCGGAACCGACGCACGGGCGCTTCGCAAGCTCGCCTGCTTTCGCAACAAGCACATCCCCGAAGAGTACCTGGAGGGGTCGATCTCGCAGCGGACGGCCCTGCTGCAGGGCCTGCTCGACTCGGACGGCTGGGCGAGCGGGCGCGGGGTTGGCTTTTGCGGGCGCGAACGACTGGTCAACGATGTCATCAGACTTCTGCGGTCACTGGGAGAAAAGCCCATGAGGACCTTCGCCGCCCATGCTCAGTCCCGGGACGGTGGAACTTGGAGGATTCACTTTATTCCTCGGAACATCACCGAATGTTTTCGCCTTCCGCGCAAACAGGATCGGGTCAATCCGGCCAAACGAACGACCACGGCAATTGAATCCATCGAACCGGTCGGGTCCGTGCTGGTCCGAGGCATCCGAGTGGATACCAAGGACTCGCTCTTCCAGGCGGGCGCGGGATGCCAGCTCACTCACAACACACGCCAATTGCCCCCATTGCCAGCGCAGCACGGGCTTTTTTAGATTATGTTCAAGAACGCAATATGAGGCATCCAAAGCGAAGAGTCTTAGGGACCTTCCTCCAAATTCGGGGTCTTTCCTCAGTGGACAAGGGCCGCCACCTCAACCTCGACCCCCGCATCCCGGAACTTCTGCACCTGCCCGGGGTCCGCGCCGTCGTCGGCTACTAAAGTCCAGGGCGCCGCTAGCCGGGCCCAGGCATGGACGGCCGCAGACCGAGCTTCGATGAGTCCTGCACGTACACCTCCCTGCCGCGCCAGTCCGCGTGCTCCTTGAGCCGGGTCTGCGTGTGGGCGGCCTCGCAGATCTCGGCGGCGGCGGTGACGGCGTCGGCGCTCAGGAACACGCGGTCAAAGCTCATACGCTCCGGGGCCGCCTCGGCCAGCGGGCCCACGAACCTTGGCTCAGGCTCCCCAGCCGGCCGACCAGGCAGTCCACCTCGATGCCCTCCGAATCGGCCAGCTCTTACTTGGCGTTGACGCCCGGCGTCGTCACGAACAGCTTCTCAGGGCCCCGCAGCTCGTGGGCCAGGGCACCCACGGTGCAGCCGGCATCAAGCAGGATGTTCTCCCCGGGCCGGATCACGGACGCCGCCAAGCGGGCGATGGCGTGCTCCTGCTCGAACGCCTCGCTGGTGCGCCGCCGCAGCAACACTTCAGTGTGCGCGCTCAGGACCATTGCAGCGCCGTAGGTCCGGGCCGGCCGGTCGGGACGGCGAAGTGGCAGTTCGATGGGTCAGGAGATCGTAACGATAGCTCAACCGAGAGCGTCGACCTTACAGCTCCTGCCGGAACACCCAGAGAAGTACATCCTCGCCCGGCACATACCAGTCCCGGGCGGGAGCGCGCTTGAAGCCGAGGGATTCGTAAAGGCCGTGGGCCCGTTCCATGAACGTCGCACTCGTAATGCTGATTGCACTGATGCCCGGCAGGGACTGGGCATGTTCCATGACCTGGCGAACAACGGTCCGCCCAATCCCGCCGCCCTGAACCGCCGGATCGACCGCCAGCATCCGGAACTCGAGCTCATTTTCCACCGCGATCTCGCTGTACGGCTGGCCAGCGAAGGTCAGCGTCACGGCCGCGACCACAGCGCCTGAGGCTTCGGCCACCCACACCTCGGCATGCTCCGCCCGGTGTTCCACGTTCACCAGCACGCTCATGTACGGATGGTCGGCCGTGAAATGCCCGGCATGGAGATACGCCTCCGGCGTGATTCTCCGGACCTCTGAATAATCGGCGGACGTTGCCTGCCTAAAAACCAGGTTCACCGCGCAGCAACCCCGGCTTCAGCCACCCGGGCAACGTACTCGCCCAGCGGCGCCAGCGCCGGCTGCGAAGAGGGATCGCCCACAGCATCCGCCCCCACGGCATTGGCCACGGCCAGCGCCGTGGAGTAGTTGAGCCCCGCCTCGAGAGCCAGCACCAAAGCCGCGCAGAAGGCGTCACCCGCACCAATCGTGTTCGCCACCGTCACCACGGAGGCAGGCGCCTCGGCCACCCGCAGACCGCGCTCGAACATCGCCGCCCCGTCCTTTCCGTACGTCACCGCCACGAGTTTCGCGGAAGCAAGCGCCGGAATCAGCTGGTACTCGGTCTCGTTGACGATCACCAGGTCGCACCGGTCCAGCAGCTCCGCCGGCAGGTCCATCGCCGGCGCGGCGTTCAGGACGAAGAAACCGGCGGAACGCCGGGCGGCTTCCAATACCACGGGCAGGCCCACTTCGAGCTGGCACAGCACCGTCTCGTCCGGCCCGAACTCCACACCCTCCAGCGAAAACGCAGCGTTCGCCCCCGGGCAGACCACAATCTGGTTCTCGCCGTCGCGGTCCACCACGATCAGCGCGGTGCCCGTCGCGTCGCCGTCGAGCACCGCCACATCAGTGGTGTCCACTCCCGCGCCGGAAAGGGACTCCAGCATCAGGCGGCCGGAGGCGTCATCGCCCACGGCCCCGATCATCCTCGAGCTGACGCCCAGACGGGCAGCGGCCACCGCCTGGTTGGCTCCCTTGCCGCCCGGCTGATGGGTCAGAGCGCCGCCGCCGACGGTCTCACCTGGGGAGGGAATCCTGTCCGTGGTCGCGATGATGTCGAGGTTGATGCTGCCGACGACGGTGACGGCAGGAAGTCGAGTGCTCATGGAATGTCCTTATCGGGTGAAGCCAAAGGCGGCTGGATAAGGAAATAGTGTACGCCACGGTTGTACTTGTGCGTCATACATGGTTGTATAACAACTCGCATCCCAAGGGCAGGAACCGCCCCTGCAGAACAAAGGAGTTTGATGTGAACACCCCAACTTCAGTCACCGCTTCGCCGCCGGACCTCGCCGGGGAGGAGCCAAAAATCGGCGGCCGCCGCGCGGCCATGCTGATCTCCACGCTGCTGCTCGGCGTGCTGTCCTTCCAGCTCAACGCCAGCATGGTCACCCCGGCGCTGCCGCAGATCGCGGCCTCCTTCGGCCTGAGTGCCGACAGCGCAGCCCCCGTCCAGTCCATGTTCTTCCTCGCCGGCGCCATTGCCGGGCCCGTCATCGGACGCTGGAGCGACTTCATCGGCCGCCGCACCGCCCTGCTCCTGGTCCTGGGGATCATGGGCGCGGGCACCATCCTCTGCATCGCCGCCCCCACGCTGCCCATCCTCATCGCCGGCAGGTTCCTCCAGGGAGTCTCCAGCGCGGTCTTCGCGCTCGCCTACATCGTGCTCAGCGAAAACCTGCAGGCCCGCGTCTTCGGCACCTCCGTGGGCATCATCGCCGCCATCAACGGCGGGGTCGGCGGCGTGGACGGCTACTTTGGCGGCCTCATGGCCGAAACCCTCGGCTTCCGGTCCATCTTCGTCGTCGTTCTCGTCCTGACGGCCATCGCCGCCGGCTGCATCCTCAAAACCGTTCCGAAGGGGCGTCCGCAGGGCGTCCGCGGCGCCATGGACTGGTGGGGCGCCGGATCCCTGTCCGTGTTCCTGGTCTTCATCACCTACTTCGTCTCCGGCGGCTCGGCCGCAGGCTGGACCGCGCCCAGCACCCTGGCCCTCCTGGCCGGCACCGTCGTGTCCTTCGCCGCCTTCTGGATGATCGAGAAGAAGCGCACCAACCCGCTCATCGCCGTCCACCACCTGCGCTCCCGCCAGGTCTGGCCTGTCATCGCCACCACCGTCCTGACCCTCGCCGGCATCTTCGCCATCATCAACTTCACCGTCGTGCTGCTTAGCCAGGACACGCACCACGGCTTCGGACTCAGTGCCTCCGTTTCGGCGCTGCTGTTCCTGACGCCCGCCGCGCTGATCGGCGTCTTCGCCGCGCCCCTCGCCGGCTGGCTCGCTGACCGCCGCGGCTGGATCAAGACCCTCCGTGCCGGAACCGGGCTCAGCCTCGCCTGCGCCGTCGCCGCGGCCACGTTCTCCGACAACCAGGTGGCCGTCCTGATCGCCGTCGCCGCCCTCGGCGTCTTCTACAACGGCCTCTTCCTCACCGCCATCAACGGACTCTCCGTCCTGCTCTCACCCAAGGAGGCGCCCGCGGCGCTGCCCGGCATCAACGGCGCCTCCTTCGGCATCGGCGCGAGCCTCGGCGTCGTGCTCGTGGCGCCGTTCGCCGCCCAGGCCACGACGGCCGGCTACACCACCGCCCTCTGGATCTCTGTTGCGATCACCGCGGCGGCCTTCGTCGTCAGCCTCTTTGTCGCGGCTCCCAAGGGCGAAAAGCTCTAACCCCTTACACCGTCCATCAGCACGTCCAGCACTAACGAAACGAGAAACCCAGCATGACCACGCCCATCAGCCACCCGTTCTACCTCGACTGCGACACCGGGATCGACGACGCCCTCGCCCTGGCCTACCTGCTCGCCTCGCCGCAGGCGGACGTACGGGGGATCGGCACCGTCAGCGGCAACGTCAGTGCCGCCGTCGGCGCCCGGAACACCCTGGACCTGCTCCAGCTCGCCGGGCACGCCCACATCCCCGTCGCACTCGGCGCCCACGATCCGCTTGTTGGTTCCTTCCACGGCGGCGCCCCGCACGTCCACGGCGCCAACGGAATCGGGGAAGTCGCGCTTGCGACCGCCGAGGCCGAAGTGGTGCCCGGAACGGCCGCCGAGATGCTGGTCCGGCTTGCCCACGAACACCCCGGCCAGTTGCGGATCCTGGCCGTCGGGCCGCTCACCAACATCGCCGAAGCGCTGCGCCTGGACCCCGAACTGCCCCGGCTGGTGCACAACATCACCATCATGGGCGGCGCCGCGTTCGCGCCCGGGAACATCACCCGCGTGGCCGAGGCCAACATCGCCAACGACCCCGAAGCCGCCGCAGACGTGCTCGCCGCCGACTGGGACGTGACCCTGGTGCCGCTGGACGTCACCATGTCCAACGTGCTCGAGGAGAGCCACCGGCAGGAACTGCTCGCGGCAGACCACCCGGTCCCGCAGGCCCTCGGCGGCATGCTGGGCTACTACTTCCGCTTCTATGAGGGCATCTTCGGGCGGGCCTGCTCCGCCATGCACGATCCCCTCGCCGCGGCCCTCGCGGTGGGCGGCGTCAGCGCGGCGGTGGCCCCGGTGGTGACGGTCGCCGTCGACACCACCGACGGTCCCGGCCGCGGCCAGACCATCTGCGAGCTCCGCGGCCGGTACATGGACTACCCGGAACAGCCCGGCGCACGCTGCCGCGTGGTGCTGGAGCTCGACGGCGACTTCGCGCCGCACCTGGTGGAGTTGCTGCAGTCGTTCCCTGAAAGCACGACGGCGACACTCGCGGGGGTCGCCTGAGCCGGCGTAATGGCCGATTGGGCCCCCTGGTCAGATTATTACCCGTAACCCTGCGGCATAGAGAGCGCAAATTGTCGTACGAAAGAGCGAGAACTTAGGATGAGAGACATTGAATTGGGGGCGGTAAGAAATGATGCGCAAATGGTTTGGGCGGAAAGGTGTCGTGGTTGTTTCCACTGACAACAACGGGGCCTCAAAATGGAAAATTAGCGACAAAAAGGAGTATGCCTCCGTCGGGGGCAGCCAGCTGCAAGACGAGGTATATACATCTGCCGCATGCCATGCCCCTAAACGAGGCATCTTAATTTTCGTTGAGGTCCCGCAGGAGAAAGTCCGCCGATGGCGGGACTTGGGGATCCCCATAGTTATCTCTTTGTTGATTGGTGTTGTCAGCGTCGCTTTGGCCCAGGTGTCGGCTGGCCCGGAAATTGCGCGACTGAGCCTTACGGCTCTTCTCTACGGGATTGCTGTCACGCTGGCTCTGGGCCATGCCGGATGGGTACTGGGCCGCGCCTTTGGCCGGGCCCGGCGGCTTCACCCTATGGGAAAGACCGTGTTCAAGCAACACTGGAAACTCCTCGCCGGAATTGTCACGAGCATTGGGTCTGGTTTGATCATCGCCATTGTCGTGCCAGACCAGTCGAGAATGCAGTGGGCGGTAAATGCCTATCAGTGGTGGACCCATCCAGGGGGCGCCGCGGCTCAATTTCTTGGAGTCGGTTGGATAAGCCTCGGCTTTCTTGCATGGGAAGTCATCAGGGGGTTCACAGCTTCGCGAATGCTGGCTGCGTTCAATGGGGTCAGGCAGCAGCAGTACCGAGCAGACCGCCCGGTCCGCGGCCAGTTGTATAGCTGGTGGCAATGGCGCGTCGACCTGGCGAATTTTGAGTGCCCTTCCGCCACCTGTGCAAAACACCCTCGCCACCCACCCCTGTGACTGAGCAACTCGTCCGCGCGATGCACTTGCCAAGAGCTGAGCGACATCTGCCACGTTCGCCCCGCGGCACCAGCCCCGAGCACCTCGTCCTGAATCTCGAACGACGCCTTCGCGGAAGCGGGCGCACAGGCCTGTAGCGATTAGGACTGCAAGGACTGCATCACCGAGAGGTGCCCGGCGCGTGCCGCGATGAGGCACTTGGCCAGGTAAAAGGGCCGGTTCGCATGCCTGACGTACTGCGTCAGCACCAGGACGGGATCCGGTGCCCGCAGATCCAGCAGCTTGGCCCTGCTTGGACCCACCTGGCTCAGGCTGATCTGGCACTCGCCGGGCCCGAGGATCTTGCCGAAGCGTTTGTTGAGGGTGGCAAGCAGGCTGCTGCCGCCGTCGTCGTCGATTTCCAGCGGCGCGGCGGCAGCGGAACTGCTGCCCGGGCTCACCGGTAGGGCGGAGATGTTTTCCTGCAGGTGGGCGATGGCTTCGCCGTCGCGGACCAGGACAGACTCCCAGAACCAGCAGTCGGCGCCGGGCTCCACGCCCACACCGGGGGCGACGAATTCGGAGGCGGGCTGCCGCTGGCGTTGGATGCGTTTGATTTCGATGTGCTGTCCGGGGCCGGCGAGGACTTCCTCGAACGGGCGGATGCGTTCGATGCCGATGCGGGGGAGGGTGTCGGCGACGAACCGACCGACGCCGCGGCGGGCCCGGATGAGGCCGTCCTCTTCGAGCAGCATGAGGGCTTCGCGGACCACAGTGCGGCTGACCTTCATGTCCGCGCCGAGCTCCGTTTCGGTGGGGAGCATGGAGCCGGGCGTCAGCAGGCTGTTGCGGATGGCTTCGGCGATCCGGGAGTACACGGCAACGCGGAGAGGCGAGCCGGGCTGGGCCTCCACCGGCTGGGACAGGAACCTAGCGGCGTCCTCGTGCACGTTATTCCTCGCTTAGTGGTCTTCGGGAATTCCAGCGTACGACACGTGTGACTTGTTTGTTGGACAAGCTGGCTTGTTGGTGGCGACGGCCGGCTAGGGGAGCGGTTGCCGTTCACCGACGCTGACGGTAGCTTCGTGCTTGACGTAGTCCCGCCGTCGTCGTTCCATTCTTTCCTGTTGGCCGGGCGAGGGGATCCTGGCGCTCTTCGCGCGGTTGCACCTTGCGCAGGCGGCGACGAAATTCTGCAGGCTCGTGGAACCGCCTTTGGACCAGGGATAGAAATGGTCGCCGTGCTCGGCGGGCCGGGAACAACGCCGGCGGAGCCCCACTTCCATCTCACACTGGCCCTCAGCACGTGCCATGCCATCGCGGCGCTGTGGGCGCGTGAAGCGACGGACCGGATCGCGGCGCCGGACGTCGCGCGCGCCAATGATGGCCGCTGTAATCGTCAGGACGACAACAAAAGCGCCCGGTGCCATGACCGCTGCCAGGACGTCGTCGAACATTCCGCGGAGTACCTCGCCGGCTGACGAGGCCACCGGCCCGGCCGCTCCGTTGGTCTTAGGCATGAGCGCCATTACAACGGAAAGGCCCAACCACACGATCACAGCGGCGTACGTCAATCGCAGAACCTGGCGGCTCCAGTAGATGCGTTTCAGTTCCAGCATGTCTTCCCCTTAAGACTCACCACTGCACCCGGGCATCGTTGCGGCCCGTATGACAGAGCCCCCAACGCGGTTGGGGAAGGCGCAAACTTCCCAGGCGGATGTTATTCAGGTCCGTCGCCTACGGCATTGGGAAGCCATAGGCGACGGACCTGCTTCCGATGGACTAGCAGGTCACTACTCGCAACCCACGCCGTCCCGATCATTGTCGAGACCATAGATGTCGGATCCGACGACGGTGACAGGTCCGCGTACGTATGCGGGACCGTTGCCGCTCCCACCTGCGCAATCTACGTCTGATGCAATGGGCACGCATCCCCCTGCATAGTTTGGATCGCATCCGGACGGAGCCGCAGGGGCGGCAGGCTGCACAGGCACCTGGGCTTTCGCTGCTGCTGCCGCAGCTGCCGCGGCGGCAGCCTGCTGCTGGCGCGCCGTCTCCGCGGCCGCAGCCTGTTGACGGGCCGTTTCCGCAGCGGCCTGCTCCTGGGCCGCCTTAGCCGCAGCTTCTTGTGCTGCCTTGTCCGCAGCTGCCTTCTCAGCAGCCACCTTCGCCGCTGCCGCTGCCGCCCGCGTGTCAGTTACGCGTTTTGATTCTGACTGCTCCATCCAAAGCAACTTTCCGGCGTCGCTCTTTGTGCAGATGAAGACCTTTGGCGCGTATTTTTCAGTCGCGTTTTCCGTGACGCAGCCGGAGGATGCCGGCGCAGTTGGTGTGGGTGTCGGAGTGGCACTCGGAGATGCGGACTCGCTGGCAAGGGGCGTTGTGGATGAGGCGGCCGATTGTCCCCCGCATGCCGTGGCTGACACGACTAGGACGACAGCTGCAGCGGCACCACCTACTCGCTTGTGAGTAATCCATGAGCCCGGCAAGGTCCGGAAGCGCTTGTCAGCGCCGCTATTGACCGGCTTTCGCGCTTCATTGCGGCGAAAGAATGTGTCCATTTGTGCCCCCAAAATCTGGTGTAGATGCGAATTGCTCGCTGAGCCTAACACCGAATCTTGCATTATAAATGCAAACTGGGATTACAGAATCGGTCAAGAGCGCAACTATTTTTGTTTCGAGAGAATGGGCCATGCCGCATCGTTGCTTGCGAGAACATGCCCGCGGATACTTACCATCCGCTAACCCCCAAATGACGGGGGGAGGGACTAGATCGGGCCCTCTTTTACCTCCAAGCAAAGCATGTACAAGCGTCCTCGCCGGGTAAGTTCAGGCGTGCAAGGCAATCATCCGATAGCCCCCGCATTCGCGGGAACAACTATGTGCACGTTCCATAAACGTCACGGTCAAACTGCTGAGCATCCTTATGGCCAGACACAAAGGGGCGTGTTTGGTGACTTCACGAACGACCGCGCGTTGTCTGACATAACGGGCGGTCAATATGAAATGCCTGGCGCAGAGTTTCGGGGGCGGGCCTCTCCGGACCTCTGACGAATCAACGGCGTTGCCGCACCAATGGAATGGCATTGCAGCCCCATGAGATCCATACTCGTCATGAAAATGGCGTTGGCGCCGGATGCTGCACCCAGATTAGGGTCAACCAGAATGGGGAGGTCCTTTGCGGCGCGGCAGGACTAGCCACAGAAGCCCCGACGCAATGATCATCGCCCCAAACGTGACGCCAACAGGGCCCGACGCAAAAATTGCGCCAAGCACAATAAGCACCACCAACCATAGAATTCCTTTTCCGGGTGACGTTCCGCCGGCGGGTGAGTAACCAACCCTGCGGCATTTTCTGCACTTAGCTGCGGTTGCCATTGATCGATGGCGCACTCCGCAAATTCCGTAGCTGGAGGCAGGCGTCCGCGCCCGTTGACTTTTCGAGTGTGGGCCGAAGACTGCCCTCTCTGCGGAGTAGCCGAGGGCGCTGACAGGATGCGTTACGTTTCGCGTTGTCCCTAAGGCTCTACGCACAGGTTTGGGCACCACCGCCCTTTTAGCGGCTCGGACGGGGTGGGCCAGTCGACGGACCTTGCGCGGTACGATCCGCCTCGTAATGAAGCCCATTTTCCAGCCTTCCTGCGTGACCGCTGTTGGGCTGAATGTAGCAGCCGAAAGTCCCCAATTGAAGCCTTCGCGTCAGCCGGCGGTCGGCGTCGGACTTGTACTGCGTGTGCCTCTGCCGTTAGCCGGACAGGCTTCCGACAACGCTAAAACCCTGGCGGCCTTATGTCAGTGCTGGGTACCAAGCACCGAATGGGCTATCAGCATATCCAACCGACGTATGTCCGCTTTCTTGCCCACCTTAATTTTGATGTGACCAGCCCTCGTCCATAGCTCAAGCTCAGCGTCCATGTCGAATGTTCCGGCGTTCTCCGAGGACCACATGTTGATAGCAGAGTAGGGCAGCGAATACACCTCCACTTTCTTGCCGGTGATTCCTTGGGCGTCGCGGACGATCAATCGCTTGGTTGTAAAGATGGCGCTATCGCGAAATGTCTTATATGCGGCCACTGGTTGCTCGCCCGGGACCATTAATTCCATGACGTCGTTCGGGATCGGACATTCGGTGACGAACATCCATGTGGTCACTGCTGCTGCCTCCAAGGCTGCTCCTTTGATTGGTATGGCTTGCTGTGAGTGATGGGCTGGACCTGATCAAGCCTGCCTCCCGCGAATCGCCCTACTGCTTTCCGTTGTCTGCAGAAGATCCTTGAGACCGTCCGCGTCGAGGAAGCCTGCGACGTCGATGGAGCCATTCGGACGCACCCGAACATCAATCCGGTTGGTAACGACCTCGGGCTTGTAGGCTTTGTATCGTTTGGTGAGGTGGATGAAGCGTTGGTTGCTGGAGCCCACCAGCGCGCGGCGGGTTTCGGGGTTTCGGGCCTCGTAGGGACCATCGACAAGCAGGTCCGTCGCTGCGAGGAAGGCCTTGGTGACATCGTCCCTGCCCAGCAGGGATTCGTACTCGTAGCCGGAGAACGCGATGACTCCTAGACCCCGCTCTTGTGCCGCCTTTGCCAAAGCGGCACCGCTTGCGGGCTGATCGAAAGGCTCGCCGCCGATAAGCGTGAGCCCTTCAACTCCCGCAGCGACGGCCTGATCGACAATTTCCGCAATGGGCGTCCGTGTCCCACCACGGGGATTGAACAGGTGCGGATTGATGCAGCCCTTGCACTGGATGCTGCAGCCCTGAAACCAGACCGCGCTCCGTAGACCCGGACCTTCTGCGGTGGTGCCATGCAGAACGCGCGCGACCTGAAGGTGCCCGTCGTTCAAAGGTCGAGTCGGCGAGCTGATTGGGTCCCAGTGTTCATCGGCGCCGTCACCGGTGAGGGGGCTGGCGCGCTGTGCTGCGGGGCGCCGAAGGTGAGCTTTGACCGGTGGGGGATGAGCAGGTGGGGCGGCACCTGGGCCTTTGACATGAGCTGCTCGAAGGAAGTAAACCAGCCTACGCTCTGCCGCGCGTCAATGATGCAGTTGGCTGTTGACTGGTCCACGCCTAACGCTGTGACGAGATCACCGCTGGAGGCTGTGTTCACGTCGAGGGCCTGGTTGGGTGAAGCCTGCGGAGCCACAATCGGCGCCGCGGATGCGAAAGCAGAGGCCGCGGCGTTGGGGTCATATCCGCGGGCCGGGGGCGGGCCTCCTGCCGGCTGCGATGCTCCGGCTTGGGCGTACCATTTGACGTCGCTGGTGTGGGCCTTCCAGATCAGCCACTTCTTGTTGGTAACGAAGGACGCCACGAGTCCGCCGATAAAGGTCGTGAACCAGATCCATCCCCAGATGGTGCTCGCCACAGAGGTTTTGGGCGCTTCTTTCGTGCCGCCGTCGAATGTACCTGACGCCACCATGAGGCCGACTCCGAGCACCAGAAATCCGATGCCCAGTCTGATCCACAGCTTGTTCTTGGCCTTTATTCCGCGAATGAGCAAGCCGACGCCAGTCAACAGGCCGAAGGAAAGGATGCCCCAGAGGAGTCCGGCGCTGTTTCGGAGACGCCACGTGCGTGAACAGAGTTTTTCTTCCGGAGTCATCGTTCGCTGTCCGCCTCGTACTGTAGGTGTTGGGTGTCAACCTCTTGGTTGACGGATTGGTAGTAGGCCGGGGTTAACCGGGAATCGGAGATCACCGCGTCCGGCAACAAAGCCTGGATCGCGGCGAGGTCATCTGTGCAGCCCGGTCCCGGGCCGTGGGCCTCGGCGGTTATGGACCCGGATGCCGAAACGGTGATGGTAAAAGTCTTCTTCTGCATCATGTCGCCTGTTCGAAAACGAGTTGGACTTCGCCGTTGGCTGCTGTCTGTGAGACGAGAACCATGCCCAGTTCCGCGGCGCGGGCGTGCAGCGAGTCCACGGTTCGCTGTTGGAGCAGCGCACCGACGCTCATGTCCAGGGAGGCGAGCATGTTCCCGGTGACCTCCTCCGCCGCGTTATCGACCCGGCCCAGAAAGACCTCGCCGATCCGTTGGAAGGTGATCCTTCCATAGGGGCTATTGCCGGTGATGCGTCCCTCGGCGACGCTCAATTGGGTTGCACCCATGGCACGGAGCGCGTCCTGCAGGAGCTGGGCGTCCTTGATGCGGGTCGTTTTGCACTTTTCGCACAAGTCGGTGCTACGGGCTTCGCGGATGGCGGCAACGGCGGCGATCCCCACGGGGATCAGGAGCAGCTCGAGACTCATGGGGCTAGTCCCCGAAATCGATCTGCCGGCCACCACGCCATGAGTTGACGTCGGCTGTGGCGGCGGTGCCGCTCGTCGAGTAGTCCTCCCGTGCGCTGGTCGATGTTGCCGCCACGGCACGTTTGGACGCCCATTCACGAACTGCGTTGATCTGTTCGGCCTGAGTAACAGAGAGCGGGACCGTGTTGGAGATCGCCCTGCTCAGGTCTTTTTCATTGAGCCGGCGACGTTCGGAGAACGCCTCGAAGCATGCACTGACCGCAGCTTCGGCGATCTCTGCGCCGGAGAAGCCTTCGGTCTGCTCAGCCAGGAAACCCAGCGAACTGGCGGTGATCTCGAAATCGCCGGAGGCAGCTGAAGCTGCAGTGAGCCGTTTTTCGAGCTGGATGCGCCAGATGTGAACCCGTTCTTCCTTCGTCGGGAGGTCGACAAAGAAGATCTCATCAAAGCGGCCCTTGCGGAGGAACTCCGGCGGCAGGGAATCAATCTTGTTGGCTGTGGCAATGACGAACACCGGATTCTTCTTTTCCTGCATCCACGTCAGGAAGGTCCCGAAGACCCGCTGGCTGGTGCCCGAGTCTCCGCTGCCACTCGACCCGAAGCCCTTTTCAATTTCGTCGATCCACAGGATCGAAGGGGACACGGCCTCGGCCAGCTTTAGGGCACCCCTCATGTTTTGCTCACTGGAGCCCACCAAGCCGGAGAATACACGACCGACGTCAAGCCGAAGCAGAGGCAGTCCCCACAGCGTAGCCATGCAGGTGGCCGTCAGGCTCTTGCCGCAGCCGGGGATACCGGTGATTAGGACGCCCTTCGGCGCGGGGATGGACCAGCGCTGCGCCTCCGGCAGCCAAGAACCGTTGCGCTTCTTCAACCACTTCTTCAGGTTTTCCAAACCGCCAACATCGTTCATCGTTCCTTCGGCGGAGATGAATTCCAGCAACCCGGACTTCCTGATGGTTTGGCGCTTCTCGTCAAGGACCAAGGCGATATCAGACGCGTCCAGCCGGCGATCTGAGGCAATGGCGCGGGCGAAGGCATTCTCCGCCTCGCCCAAGGTCAGACCCTGAGCAGCTTGGATGAGTCTCTGGTGGTCGTCCGGGCTGAGATCCACAACGATCGACGCGGCGTTCGCTGTGACGATCTCGTCCAGGACGCCCTCGATTTCGCCGGCCGTCGGCAGCGGAAGGTCGACGACGGTGACTTCCTTCTCCAGATCGGCCGGTAGCGTCAGCCCGGGGGAGACGATGATGAGGGTGTGGGGGACGTCTCCGGTCCGGAACGCCGTGGCGGCATCCTGGACCGCGCGGATCATCGTCGGCTCGGCCGGCCGGCCCTGCGCCCCAAGGAAGTGGTGAAGGTCGAAGAACACGAAAATAGTGGGCTCCGGTGCCTTGATCGCGTCGGCCAGGGCAGCGTCAGGGGCCGTAGGCTTTCCGGACTGGCCCGGGGCGTGCAGGCCTTTGGAGACTGTATACATGACGACGCGGCGGGACCGCCGAAGATCCGGACTCGTCGCTACAGCTTCTGCCGCGGCGATGACCCGGTTGCCCTCGTGTGTCTCCACCAGCAGGATCGGGTGCCGCGCCCGGATGAGCTCGACCAGAGTCTCGCCGAAGACCAACGGCGTCTTTGCATTCACTTTTGCCCCCAGAGTTCTTGTGTCGCAACTTGGGGAAGCTTATCTCAGCATCAGGGCGTTTGAAGTGCACAGAGGGACAAGAATGCAGGGCTGTTACTTTCGTCGGCTCGGAGGCGACCCGGGAAGTCCAAGCACTCTAGGTTTTCGGCAGGCTCAGCCGCGAATAAACCACGGCACGCCGTACTGGATCTCGCAAGACGGCTTCGTCGAATAAGTCGCACCGGCGTGGTCACTTCGACCAGCATCCGGAAGTCCGCAATAAGCGCGTCTCTGGATATGCGCGGGCTTCGACAGACTCAACTGAGGGGCTTCGACAGGCTCAACTGTCGATCGATACCTCAGCCACCTCAACCTCAACCCCCGCATCCCTAAACTTCCGCACCTGCTCCGGATCTGCGCCGTCGTCCGTCGCCAGTGTCCACAGCCACGCCAGGCGTGCCCACGCGTGAAACGGCCGCAGGCCAAGCTTCGACGAGTCCGCCAGCACGTACACCTCCCGCCCCCGCCTAGCCATCAGCTCCTTGAGCCGGGTCTGGGCGTGGTCGGCCTCGCAGATGCCGTCCTCGGCGGTGACGGCGTCTGCGCCCAGGAACACGCGGTCAAAGCTCATCCGCTCCAGGGCCGCTTCGGCCAGCGGCCCCACGAAGCTTTGGCTCAGGCTCCGCAGCCGGCCGCCCAGGCAGTCCACCTCGATGCCCTCGGAATCGGCCAGCTCCTGCATGGTGTTGATGCCCGGCGTCGTCACGGACAGCTTTTCGATGCCGCGCAGTTCGTGGGCCAGGGCACCCACGGTGGAGCAGGCGTCCAGCAGGATGTTCTCCCCGGGGCGGATCACCGATGCCGCCCAGCGGGCGATGGCGTGCTTCTGCTCAAACGCCTCGCCGGTGCGCTGCCGCAAATACGCCTCCGGGTGCCCGCCCAGCGCCATCGCCTCACGGCGACCGACGGCCGGGCGGCCATCTCCGCGGCCTGGTGCAGGGCCTCCACCATGGACCGGGAATCAGCGATCGCCTTGCCGGCGATGTCGAACGCGGTGCCGTGGTCCACGGACGTGCGGACCACCGGCAGGCCCGTGATGTTCACGGGCCTCGAAGCCCAGCACCTTTACCGGGCCGTGCCCCTGGTCGTGGTACATCGCCACCACGTGTGAAGGCGGGCGACACAGCTGCTTGTGGCGGGTCCGGTCCCATTGGGCTGCTCAAGGAGGACGTCCCCGCACGGGTGCGCGAGCTCACCGGCGGGACCGGGGCCGACGTCGCGTTCGAATGCGTGGGCGTGAACGCGGTGCTGGACACCAAGCTCGACGCCGTCCGGCCAGGCGCCGTGGTGGTCAATGTGTCCATCGGGGGCGCGCCCGCCACCATCGACGTGCAGAAGATTGTGCTCAAGGAGATCGACCTGCGCGGCACCATCGCCTACGTCCGCGACCACCCCGCGGTCATCAAGATGGTGCAGGAGAGCAAGGTGGATTTGGAGCCGTTCATCACCGGGAGGATCGCGCTGGAGGACCTGGTGGAGCAAGGCTTCGACACCCTGATCAACCACAAGGACACAGCGCCGTCGTCCTTCCTCTTCCTTCGCTGTAGAGCGCCGATGTAGGGTCGTGCCGTGATCGTCCCCGAAATTTCCCAGAACGCCGCGGCGGTCGCGGATCACTACGACGAACTCGACCCCATATACCGTCTCGTGTGGGGCGACCATGTCCATCACGGGCTGTGGACGACGGGCCGCGAGACACCCGGCGAAGCCGTCGAGACGCTCGTGGACACAGTCGGCGACAGGCTGGGCCTCCTGCCCGGCCAAGCGTGCGTCGACATCGGCTGCGGCTACGGCTCCACCGCACGGCGGCTCGCTATGACACGCAGGGTCAGCGTCACCGGCTTCACCCTTGCGGCCGAGCAGGCCAACTATGCAGCCGCGCATCCCGTACCAGGCGTGGACATCCAGGTCCGCGACTGGCTCGACAACGGGCTGGCCGATGCCTCGGCCGATTCCGCCTGGGCCATCGAGTCGAGCGAGCACATGGTGGACAAGCCCAGGTTCTTCGCCGAGGCGCACCGCGTGCTGGCGCCCGGCGGCCGCTTCGTCATCTGCGCGTGGCTCGCCGAGACCGGCGCCAGCGGGTGGAAAGTCCGCCACCTGCTCGAGCCGATCTGCCGCGAAGGGCGCCTGCCCTCGATGGGAACGCGCGAGGACTATGAGGAGATGGCAAGGCAGGCCGGCTTTACGGTCACCGGCTACGAGGATGTCAGCCGCCGCGTCGCCCGCACCTGGCCAATCTGCGCTCGCCGGCTCGTGAAGGCATTGCTCGTCGACAGCGAGATCCGCCGACTGGCCCTTGGGGCACGCAACCGCAACTCATTTCTGGGCATTCCCCGCCTGATCCTGGCCTACCGCACCGGTGCGATGCGGTACGGGATCTTCACGCTGTCGAAGGGTTAGGTCGGCCTGATTGCGGGCCCCTCGACGCACTGCCCCAGGGCGCTCCGGGGCGGGCTGGTTCGCATGGTCGGCCCGCCCCTCGGGGACTAGCGGCGCTGGGCCATCAGGACGAGGGCGCACGACGCCAGCACGCCGGCAAGGGCGAAGACGAGCATGCCCGTGAATGAACCACCGCCTGACTGGATCAATGCCCCGCTGACAATCGGACCGATGGAGAACCCGGTGCCGATCATCAGGTTGGTGGTGTTCATCAGGTGTGCCCCGCTGGAAAGCGAGGACAGCGTGGACAGCAGGTACGGCAGGATGAAGGTCCAGGCGAACTTGAAGATCACGGCGGCGACGGCGAATTGGATCAGGGCCGGTGAACCGAAAAGAAGCACGATGCTGAGGGCCATGCCTGCGTAACCTGCTGCCAGGTAGAGCTTCCGGCGCGGCGTCTCACCAAGTGCGGTGGCAACAAGGGCGGACAGGATGCCGCCAACGGTAGCGAGGGAAAGGACAAGGCTGCTGGCGGAAAGGTCGATTCCCGAGCCCGCCGAGATCTGGGCAATGAACGACCAGACACCGCTGAGAGCGATGTAGAAAAGGAGCACAGCGGCCATTCCCGCGGCTGCTTTGAACACCGGGACGCGGTTCGCAGCATGCCCTGGGACGGGTGCGGCGGCGGTCCGCAGCACTTCGCCGTCGATGCGGTTGACCACCAGGAGGCACAGCACTGCAAGTCCGGCGAGTGTCCAGTAGATCGCTGAAACTGGCGCTCCCGCGAACAGGGAGGGGAAGACCGCCAGAATCAGAGCACCCATGGCCAGCTGGAAAACGACGAATATACCGAAGGCGCGGCTAGGGTTGGCGGTTTTGCCGCTAAGGGTCAGGATGATCACGGTGATGGAGCCGGCCGCGAGGCTGGTCACCACCCGGGCGATCATCAACAGGCCGAAATCGTCCACAAAGCCGGAGACCACGTTGCCGGCGATGACGATCGCGGTGAAGATATAGCTCGCCGTCCTCAGATTCATCCGCCGGAGCCAAAGATAGGCCGGTACGGTGGCCAGGCTGAAGGCGCCGAGCTCCAGGGAAAAGAGCGTCCCCACCTGGACCGGGGTCAGGCCGAACTGCTCGATCAGTTTGCCTGCGATGACAGGGGCAATCAGCAGGACGGTGTAAAGGACTGCGCTGAAAACAGCGATATAGGTGTACGTCCCCTTGTCTGAGGAGACGGCTGCCGGAGCAGCGTGTGCGGTAGTGGCCATGGTTTTGTCTTTCGGGCAGGACGAAACGGCGAAGGCCGCCGTCGGCGGGAAATGGGGGTGGTGCGCCCCTGCAAGGCACGTAAGGAGCAGGGGGTTATGCGGAAGCCGTCAGGTGCGCTGCGTTGCGCGTCCTTCGGCCGGAGTCGCTGTGGCGTCCGCTGATCCTGCATCGAAGACCTTGCGGCCCGCGAACCAGGTCTGGCGGGTTTTGATGTGCGCGATTTGTTCGGTTTCGATCTCGTACGGATTAGCACTCAGGACGATGAAATCCGCCGACTTTCCCGGGGCCAGGGAGCCGATGACGTCTTCCAGGCCCATCGCCTGGGCCGAGTTGGTGGTGTACACCCGGATGGCTTCCGGGAGTGAAATGGCCTGTTCGGGCCAGAGTGTCCCAGGGAATTCTCCTGTTGGATCCTGCCGGGTTACCAAGCCGTAAATCCCTTCCCACGCGTTGGGCGACACGCTGACCGGCCAGTCCGAGCCGCCGGCGATTCGGGCCCCGGCGTCCAGCAGGGAGCGGTTGGGCTGCATCTTCGACGCTCTTTCCGCCGGTAGCACCGTGGCAATGGCTTCGGAGATGACGCCCGGGAACCACAACGACGGGGAGATGTCGGCGGTGACATCGAGTTCGGCAAACCGGGGGATGTCCTGTTCCTGGACGAACTGGCCGTGGGCGATGTGGTACTTCGGCGTGGTGTGTCCGGCTGCGCGGACCTTGGCCACGGTGTCGAGCACTACCCGGACGGACGCGTCGCCCGTGCAGTGGATCTTGGCGGAAATACCACGCTCCGCCGTGCCCATCAGCCAGCGCTCCAGCTCCGCCGCAGGCATGGTGGTGCCGCCGCAGTGGCACTCCGGGAAGCCGGCATCCGGCAAATAGGGTTCGATGAACGCCGCAGTCCCTGCCGGAGGCACCCCGTCAAGGAAGATCTTGATGAAGTCCGGCCGGTGGTGCTCCGACCGCGACTCCTCGCGGTGGGCGATGATGCCCTCGCCCAGCGGCGCGGTGCCGAAAATGAAATCATTGGCCTGCATGGACGTCACCACCCAGGCAGCGAGTTCACCGGAGTCGTCGAGCTCTTTCAGGGCCCGCAGCAACTGGAGGGAGGAGGCCGCATCCTGGAAGCCCGTAACGCCGTAGGAGTGCAGAATGTCGATGCCGCGTGCTGCGGCCCGGGCGAGGTCCTGGGTGGACCGTGGCTGCAACCGCGCCAGCGTCTGTTCTACCAGGACACCTCCGGCCTCGATGAGGACACCGGTGGCACGCCCCGAAGCATCCCGCATAATCTGGCCACCCTCGGGATCCGGAGTGTGCTTGCCGATCCCTGCCAGCTCCAGGCCCCGTGAATTCACCCACCTGTTGTGCTTGCTGTCGTCTTTCAGGATCGCGGGCCGTCCGCCGGTTGCGGCATCAAAACGGGCGAGCGTTTCCACGGAGTTGAGTTCGGCCAGGAGACCGGAACCCCAGCTACCGCCGACCACCCACTCGTCGGGGCCCAGGCTCCCTGAATACTCCGCGACGGCGGTAAGGAGGTCATCGAGCGATTTGGTGGGCACCTCGTTGAGTTCAAACAAGTCCATCTGCCCTGCCAGCATGTGGTGGTTGTGGACGTCAAGCAGCCCGGGCATTACGTAGGCGCCGCCGAGGTCGATGATCTCAGTGCCCGGTCCCGCCGCAGCCTCGGCCAACGATCCGACGGCGTGGACCTTCCCGGCCTTCACGGCAAGTGACGTGACGCGGGGGCGTTCATCGTGCAGGGTGTCGATGACGCCGTTGATCAGAAGAAGGTCAGCTGTGTTATCCATAATCCCAGTCCCTAAAGGTGCCTTGGATCACAACACTAAATTGCCGCGCTAGTGGTTACTTGACTCTCCGTGCACGGCTTTTGCATATCCCGGCAGGCGGGAGGCCTCCCAGCCTGGTCTCAGGGGCGAACGGGCGCGGCCGCCTCTTCTCCTAGCACCGTTGTCCAGGGGCGGGCGGTCCATGAATTCACCACGCCGCCGGTGACGTAGGGATCGGCGGCTGCAAAGGCCTTTGCGGCCTCGAGTGCGTTCTCGCCGGTGAAGATCAGCAACCCGGTGAAGGGGCCGTCACCAACGGCTCCGCCCAGCAGAAGCTCACCCCGTTCCACGGCTTCCCAGCCCGCCTTGAGGTGATCTGAACGGTATTTTCCGCGGGTTTCAAGGTAGTCGTCCGCGTAGGTGTATTCGAGCACGGCGTGCATGGGAATCCGTCCATTTCGGTGAGGGTTTTCGCTCGTTGTAGAAGTAGCGTACCCAGCGGGACTTAGCCGGAAACGGCAACCACCCCGGCCCGGACCTCCGTGTCCCGGAATTTCTGCGCCTGGCGGGGCCGCCGCCGTCGGCCTTCCTCCCTACCTGCTTCAGCCGTCCGGCAAGAGGCTGGCCGCCAAGGTCCTGGCCATGAACCTTCCGAAGCGCTCCGCGCTCCAGCCGCGCTTGAGGACCAGGGTCTCGTAGAGCTCGGCCGAGGTGCTCATGAAGAAGACGTCGGCCACCTCCTCCGCCGTCAGGCCCGGCCGCAGGAATCCCCTTCCGAGCACCTGCCGCGCGTTGTGCAGCATGCGCTGGTACCGCTCGTCGTCCACGTCACGAAGGAGCGCGGCCATGTCCTGCTCCCCGCTCGCCGCGGCGTCCCGGATGAGGAGGTAGACGGGGGAGCCCAGCGGGCTCACCTCGGATATGAACCGACCGAACTGCTCCATGAGCTCGCCGGGATCGGTGACCGTGGCCTGCGCGCGGTCCGAGCGCTCTTCCGCCGGCGACCCACCGGCGCCCAGCAGGCTCTGCTCGTAGATGGCCCGCACCAGCCCCGGCTTTCCGCCGAACCCCTTGTACACGGACTCCTTGGAGACGCCGGCGGCGTGGGCGATGGCGGCAATGGTGGTCCGGCCATACCCGTGGGCCAGGAACAGCGCCCGGGATTGGGCCAGCACCCGCTTCCTGGACTCCTCGGCGGCCTCCTGCCGGCGCCGGGCGTCGTAGCTGCGGGAGCGGGGTGGCACACCGTTGACCGCGGGTCCCATCGGGCTTAAACTCCTTGTGTCAGTTAAATACAGCTGACTGTATCAAATTCAGCGTACCAGCCTCTCCGCCTCCCGCGACTGAGCCTAAGGAGCAGATCATGGACGCTTCAGGAATCGAGCGCGTCCCAGAAGGCCCGGTCCGGCGCATGCTGGCCGCGGCCGCCCGCTACGACCTTGAGGCCATGGTGTCGCAGTTCGCAGATGACTACCGGAACACCACTCCCGTCCACCCGGCCCGCAGCTTCACCGGCTCCGCCCAGGTCCGGAAGAACTGGACGGCGCTCTTTGCCGGCATGCCGGACCTCACCCTCACCGTCCACGACGCGGCCACCGGAGCCGACGGCAAACTCTGGATGGAATGGAGCAACCGCGGCACCCGGCCGGACGGATCCGTGCAGCGGGCCGCAGGGGTGGCCATCTTCACCCTCCGCGACGACAAAATCGCCGCGGCCCAGTTCTACCTTGAACCCGTGGACCAGGACTCCGGCGACGTGAACGAAGCCGTCCGGGAGGCAATCCATGGGGCAGCGGGAGGTGACCGGTCATGATCCTGGTGGTCGGCGGTACGGGCCGCTTGGGCCGCGCCGTGGATTCCCTGCTTGTTGCCGCCGGGCGCCAGGTCCGCATCATGGCCCGCGGCAAGTCCCAGCCGTTCCCGCAAAAGATGGCCGACGGCGTCGAACTCCTCCACGGGGACCTCGCCTCCGCAGCTGACTGCCGAAAAGCGGTGGCGGGCTGCACTGAGGTGGTGTTCGCGGCCTCGGGGTTTGGGATCAAGGACTCCAGTCCACGCGAGGTTGACCGCGATGGGGCCATCCGGTTGGTCCGTGCGGCGGCCGCGGCCGGAGTCCGGCACGTGGTGATGATGTCCATGCACGGCGCCGCCCCGGACGGGCCCATTGATTACCTGCGCTGCAAGGCCGCCGCCGAGGACGCTGTCCGCTCGTCCGGCATGGACTGGACGATTGTCCGGATCGGGGCGCTCCTGGAACAGCGGCTTGAGATCATGGGGACGCCGCTTGAGGCGAAGGGCAAGGTGCCCGTGTTCGGCTCGGGGTCCGCCCCGGTGACCTATACCTCGGTCCAGGACGCGGCCGCCGTCGTGGTCCGTGCCCTCCGCGACCCCGTGCTGCGGAACCGCGTCATCGAATGGGGCTCGCAGACGCTCACTGCAAATGAGGTGGCCGAGGCTCTGTTTGCCCGGGCCGGCCATGGATCGGTTCAGCGGGTTCCGGCAGCCGCCGTGCGGCTGTTGTCCTTGGCGGCCAGGCCGTTTTCACCGTTCCTTGCCCGGGTGGCGGGGGCCGGTGTCTGGGAGGAATCGGGGGCCGCTTCTTTCGAGTTTGGCCCTGCGCGCGCAGAGTTTCCGGACATCCCCGTCACCGGTCTGCAGCAGGTTCTCCAGGCGTCCGGTGCTCCGGGATCTTTGACGTAAGCGCGTGCAACAATGACGCCATGACCCACGAGCGGCATGAATCAGCCGCGCCGGAACTGGACCGCACGGCCCACCATGCTGGACGATCAGCGCTGCGTGGACATGATGCGCACATTCCAGGCTGGCCATCCGGAGCTGTGGGCGGAGGACATCGCGGAGTAGGCCCCGCGGGTCACGGCTCATTCCCGCACCGCACGCAGGCTCGGAATGGGAGACCAGGGTTGGGAAGACCCAACCGGCCGGCTGAGTCCTTGACGGCGCTAGAAGCTGAGAGCAGTCTTTATCGCACGGCATGCCAGCCAGGAGTGCGCCTGAAGCAGCGACATCAGGAGGTCGTCGTGGTCTTGGATACTTCCTCAGTGATGGTGGAGACCCTCCTGGGGTCCCTCAGGGTGCGGCGGGCAGGCACGGGCGCTCCTGCGCTCCTGTGGCACAGCCTGTTTGTCGATTCCAGCACGTTCGACGGCATCCTGCCGGACCTGGGTGCCCAGCGTGAGCTTGTGGTAATCGACGGTCCCGGGCACGGCGACAGCCCCGGGCCGCGCCGACGCTACACGCTGGAGGACTGCGCTGCCGCTGCCATCCAGATTCTGGATGCGGTGCAGATTCCGGGGCCCGTGGACTGGGTGGGCAACGCATGGGGCGGGCACGTCGGAATCGTCTTCGCGCACAACTACCCCTCCCGCTGCAGGACACTCACCACTATCGGTACGCCGCCGTACCCGCTCACCGAGTCGGAGCGGCGGCAAAACGCACTCCTCGTCTACCTGTACCGTGTGGTGGGGCCACGACCTTTCAGCCGGATCATGGTGGAAGCCTTGGCTGGCAAGGGGGTGGCCACCTCCGCCCCGCAGGCTGCGGCGGTGGTGAAAGCTGCTTTTATGGCAGGGGACAAGCCCGGCAAATACTGGGCCATGCAATCAGTGATGATGCACCGCCCCGACCTTCGCCCGGTTTTACCCCGCCTGCAGGTGCCCGTCCTGATGCTGGCGGGCCGCGACGATGAACTGCTTGACGCAGCGGAGGCCGAACGGGCGGCCCTGAGCGCTCCTGACGGCCGCTTCGGACGAGTCACCGGAGCCGGCCATGTCGCTCCACTACTCGTGGCACCCCATGAAGTCACCGAGCGAGTCCTGGCGTTCTGGTCCGGGCGTGGCTCATTTTAGTCCCGCCTGAAGCTCGATTCAGCGCGAAACCTCCGCCACCTGAACCTCAACCCCCGCGTCCCTAAACTTCGCCACCTGGGCCGGATCCGCGCCGTCGTCCGTCACCAGGGTCCACGGCAGTGCAAGCCGCGCCCACGCATGAAAAGGCCGCAGGCCGAGCTTCGAAGAATCCGCCAGCACATACACCTCCCGTCCGCGCCGGGCCATCAGCTCCTTGAGCCGGGTCTGGGCGTGGTCGGCCTCGCAGATGCCGTCCTCGGCGGTGACGGCGTCGGCGCCCAGGAACACGCGGTCAAAGCTCATCCGCTCCAGCGCCGTCTCCGCCAGCGGCCCCACAAAACTCTGCGAAAGGCTCCGCAGCCGGCCGCCCAGGCAGTCCACCTCGATGCCCTCGGAATCGGCCAGCTCCTGCATGGTGTTGATGCCCGGCGTGGTCACGGAGAGCTTCTCGAACCCGCGCAGCTCGTGGGCCAGGGCACCCACGGTGGAGCCGGCGTCCAGCAGGATGTTCTCCCCGGGCCGGATCACGGACGCCGCCCAGCGGGCGATCGCGTGTTTCTGCTCGAACGCCTCGCCGGTGCGCTGCCGCAGCGACGCCTCCGGGTGCGCGCCCAAGGCCATGGCCCCGCCGTAGGTGCGGGCCAGCCGGCCCTGCCCGTTCAGCAGCGCCAGGTCCCGGCGGATGGTGGAGGCCGTCACCTCGAACCGGGCGGACAGTTCCTCCACGGACGCCAGGCCGGTGGTGACGGCGAGGTGGTAGATCTCCTCGCGCCTGGCATTTGCGCTCAGCATTCCCGGTCTCCTTCGCGTGGGCGTGCTTACCATGCTAGTTCCGGCCCCCAATAAATCAGTGCTGCTACACGGCCACGCTGGGCCGCGTGGCCATCTCCGCGGCCTGGTGCAGCGCCTCCACCATGCTGCGCGGATCAGCGATCGCCTTGCCGGCAATGTCAAAGGCGGTGCCGTGGTCCACGGACGTGCGGATCACCGGCAGGCCCACCGTGATGTTCACGCCGGCCTCGATGCCCAGCACCTTCACCGGGCCATGCCCCTGGTCGTGGTACATGGCAACCACCAGGTCGTAGTCGCCGCGGCCGGCCAGGAAGAACAGCGTGTCTGCGGGCAGCGGGCCCGTGACGTCGATCCCGGCAGCCTGCGCGGCCTTCACACCCGGCTCGATCTTCTCCGCTTCCTCGCCCTGGCCGAACAGCCCGTTCTCGCCGGCGTGCGGGTTGATGGCACAGACGCCGATCTTCGGGTTCGGGATGCCCGCACGGACCAGCGCCTCGTGGCCGCGGCGGATGGTGCGCTCCACCAGGTCCGGGTTGATCTTGCGGATGGCGTCCATCAGCCCGATGTGCGTGGTCACGTGGATCACCCGGATCTTGGGCGTGGAGAGCATCATGGACACTTCCTCCGTGCCCGTCAGCTGCGCCAGCAGCTCGGTGTGCCCCGGGAAGATGTGCCCGGCCGCGTGCAGCGCCTCCTTGTTCAGCGGCGCCGTGCAGATGGCCTGCACCGTCCCGGCCATCGCCAGCTCGCTCGCCACCCGGATGTACTCATACGCCGCGTGGCCGGCCACGGGGGAGAGCTGCCCCCACGGCAGGTCCTCCGGGAGCAGCGCCAGGTCGATCACGTTCACCCGGCCCGGCGTGAACACCGCGTCCTCCACCTTTTCGATCGTGTGGATGTCCGCCTCAATGCCCAGGACGTCCGCGGCCTGGCGGAGGCGCAGTGCGTCGCCGATCACCACGGGTCGGCACTCTTTGTTGCTCTGCGGATCCAGCACGGCGGCCACCACCACCTCCGGCCCCACCCCGGCGCCGTCGCCCATGGTGACGGCCACGATGGGAAGGGCGTCCTGCTCGGTCTTGCTTACTGCTTCGGTGGTCATGTCTGCTCCAGATCGTTCGGAAGTCTTGCTGGGAAGGGTGTTGGCGGGAGCCGGCGCGGACCGGCCGCGGCGCTCCCGGATTTCGTCGTAAAGCTGTAGGAGGGCCAGGTCATCGCCGAAGCTGCCGGGCTTGGTGCCCACCAGCGTTCCGTCCTCGGCGCGGCTCAGCACCGCCCCGTGCTGCACGGCCGCGAGCGGCACCAGCCGGTGAAGGCCGACGGCGTCCAGGACTTCCCGGGCCGTCTCGCCGCCGGTGAGAATCAGGTCAGCGTTCGACCCCTTGGCTGCCTTGGCGGCGAACGTTGAAAGGGCGCGGACGATGCCGGCGGCTTTTGCCGGGTTCACTTTTCCGGCGGCCAGGGTGACGGCCACGTTGCTGCCTGCCGCCAGCGACTGCCGGACTTCGGCCAGTTCCGGTTGGTACGCGCCGGTGGCGCCCGCGTACAGCGGGTGCAGCCGGACCATGGTGAAGCCGCGCGCTTCCAGCTGCGCCAGTTGCGCCTGCGCCGTTCCGGAAGCGGAGCCGACGACGGCGAGCACCGGTTTGGCGGCCCCCTGCGGTTCCGCGGCGGCTGCGTCGGCCGGGGTCCCGGATTGCGCATTTCGCGCAGATTGTGCGAGCCGCTGTGCCAGAACATCAGCCGTTCCGCCGGTACCCACCAGGACTACGCGGCGGACGCCGGCGATGAAGCCGAGTTCCAGCAGGGCGTCCACCACGTGTTCCAGGTCCTGCACGCTCTCGCCGTCCGCCACCACCACTTCTGGCTGCCCGGATTCCAGGAGCGCGCCAAGCTTCGCGGGAAGCGAGCCGGACCGGACCGCGGCCAGGTCCAGGGTGTGCACCGAGGCGGGATCCTCCGGGCGGAGGAGGGAAGGGATATCGGCAGGCGGCGCGGCCAGTTCGGCGTGCCACAGCCCCGTCTCCGCGAGGGGAGTCCCGGCAACAAAGGGCTGGCCGTTCCGGACCGAGCGCTGCAGCTGGGGGAGTGCCCCGGCAACAACGGCGTGGAATCCCAGACCAGTCAGCGCGGCGACTTCGGCGCGAACGTTCCCGCGCCACAGCGAGTCGATCTTCTTGAAGGCCACCTGCGCAGCCGTAGCAATAGGACTGGAGAAGGCCTCGGCCACCAGCGCCCCGGCATCAGCATCAGGAAGTCCGCGCGAGTGGGTGTCGGTGACCACAACGTCGGTGACGTTCCCCGAAGTGGAGGTGCCGCCGTCGTGCGTTGCAGTATTGCCCGTTCCGAGCAGAACCTGCGCGGACAGCCCGTGCTGCACAAAGCAGTAGCCAACCTCGGCGGCGCCGGAGAAATCGTCGGCCTGCACATATACGGAAGCCACATTGCTCCTCTCGCGCTCTTAGTCGGTTGACCCCCCGCCACGTGCGGGGATGCATTCATCATGGCATGATTGCGCGAATCGCGCTAGATGGGTTGCGCAATTTGCGCAGGAATGGCAAAGTGATGGAGACAACATTCGGCGCAGCCAATCGGCAGGCCGTCCCCGTTCTACCGAGAGGTCAACGATGACCGTTCTTCCTCAAGGAAGTGAGATTTCCCGCCGCAGGCTGCTGCAGTTCGGCGCCGCGGCCGGGTTTCTGCTGGGCACAGGAAGCCTCGCCGGCTGCGCCGGCCCCACCGGCCTGCCGGGACCCAGCACCCTGACCCTGGCCCTCAACCGGTCCCTGGTCAGCCTGGACAACAAGCTCAACCAGTTCGACGCCGCCGTCACCGTGCAGCGCGCCGTCCGCCAGGGCCTCACCGCCATCGGCCCCGAAACCAAGCCCGTCCTGGTCCTCGCGGACCGCTTCGAGATGACCGGCCCCACCGAGTGGACCGTCCGGCTCCGCGAAGGCATCCGCTACTCGGACAACAGCCCGGTCAAGGTGGAGGACGTTGCCACCGCCCTGAAGATGTACCAGCAGGTGCAGGGCTCCTTCGTGGCCGGCTTCTTCCCCGAATTCCCCGAAGTAGTGCCGGTGGATGACCGCACCTTCAAGATGGTGTCCAAGAAGCCCGTCCCCATCCTGGACTCGCTCATGAGCATGATCCTGATTACACCCGCCGCGCAGAACAAGCCGGAGGAACTGCAGGAAGGCGTGGGCACCGGCCCGTACGTGGTCACCAAGTTCAACCGCGGCGCCGGCACCTACAGCCTGGAACGCAACCCGAACTACTGGGGCCCGGCACCGCAGGTGGACAACGTGGAAGTCCGGTTCCTCCCCGAGGAATCCAGCCGCGTGATCGCGCTGCGCAGCGGCGAGGTGGACATCATCGACTCCATCACGCCGGACTCGCGCGAGCAGCTGGCCGGACTTCCCGGCGTCGAACTTGAAGAGGCATCAAGCCTCCGGCTGAACCAGATCTTCTTCAACTTCCGCAAGCCCGCCGGCCACCCCCTGGCCAACCCCAAGGTGCGCCAGGCCCTGAGCATGGCGATCGACGGCGAAGCACTGGTGAAGAACGTCCTGGTGGACTCCGTCACCCAGGCCGAGGGCGTCACGCCCTCCAGCCTCACCGGCTACCACAAGACCGGCACCTACACCTACGATCCGGAAAAGGCCAAGGCCACCCTCGCCGAGCTGGGCGTCAAGGACCTCACCCTGAAGATCATCTGGGAAACCGGCGAGTTCCCGTCCGACACCTCCGTGATGGAGGCCCTGGTGGAAATGTTTGGCAAGATCGGCGTGAAGGCCGAGCTGCAGCAGTTCGAACCCGGCGGCAACATCCTGGCCTGGCGCCAGGGCAAGCAGGGGGACTGGGACCTCCTGGGCAACGGCTACCCCAGCCCCACCGGCCTGGCCATCACCATGCTGCAGGGCATGTACTCCGGCACCCCGGAAAAGGAAAAGACCCGTGACACCTACCAGGGCTACGTGATCCCTGAGGTCACCGCCAAGATCCAGGCCGCCTCCGCCGAAGCGGACCCGGCCCGCCGGACCGAACTGCTGAACGACGCCCAGCAGGCAGTCTGGGACACCTGGCCCTGCGCCTGGGCGTTCGTGCCCAAATCCGTCCTCGCCCACCGGAAGCGGGTGTCCGGCATCAACCTGGCGCCCACCAATTCCTACCCGCTCGTTGATGTCCGGCTGGAGGCCTGAGCCATGACGAACTACATCCTGAAGCGCCTGGGACAAGGCCTGCTGACCGTGTTCCTCACGGTATCCACCGTGTTCATCCTCATCCGGCTGGCCCCGGGCGACCCCGCCGTGTCCTACGCCGGCCCGCTGGCCACCTCCGAACAGCTCGCCAGGGTGCGCGAACAGTTCGGCCTGGACAAGCCGTTGCTGGAGCAGTACTGGATCTTCCTGCAGCAGCTGTTCAGCGGCAACCTGGGAACGTCCTACTCCTTCCAGGCCCCCGCCATGCAGGTGGTGGCCGAACGGATGCCCTACACGCTCACTCTCGCCACCGCATCCATCCTGCTCACCGCCGTCGTCGCCATCCCGCTGGGTGTGTGGATGTCCCGCCGGCCGGACACCGGCAAGGAACTCGGCGTGAACGTGCTGACCATCGCCGGGCAGTCCATGCCCGACTTCTGGACCGGCATCATGCTCCTCACCGGCTTCGCCGTGCTGATCCCCATCTTCCCGGCCTCCGGCTTCGCCACGTGGGGCGGGCTGGTGCTCCCCACCATCACCATCGCCATCCTGCAGATCGCGCTGATCTCCCGGATGGTCCGGCGGGAAATGACCGCCAACTTCGCCGCACCGTACCTCACCGTGGCCCGCTCCCGCGGCGTTCGCAATTCGGTCCTCACGTGGCGCTACGCCATGGCCAACTCCGCCATCCCGGTATTCACCGCCCTGGGCACCCGGTTCGCCGCCATGCTCAACGGCGTGGTGGTGGTGGAAGTGGTGTTCGCCTGGCCCGGCGTCGGCTCCCTGATCGTCCGTGCACTTGAAACCCGCGACTACCCCCTCATCCAGGCAACGGTCCTCCTCACCGCGCTGCTGGCGGTGGCTGTCCAGCTGGTCATCGACCTCGCCTACCCGCTCCTTGATCCCCGCGTTCGTCTTGGAAAGGCGGCAACAGCATGAGCCTCGACACCGCAACCCCAACTGCCGCCGGGCAACCCGCCCGGCAGCCGAGCCCCAGCGCCGTCACCAAGGCGGACATCGCCAAGGCAGGCGCCACCCGCCGTCGTAATGCCGCCAAATGGAAGCTCATCGTGGGCACCGTCTGCACCCTGCTGGTGATCATCCCGATCATCCTGGCCCAGGTGCTTCCCCTGCCGGACGCCAACTTCCAGGACCTCTCCGCCCGGCGCCTGCCGCCGTTCACGGACGGGCACCTGTTCGGCACCGACCAGCTGGGCCGCGACCTCCTCTCCCGCGTGCTGCACGGCGGCCAGGTCTCGCTGACCATCGGCCTGCTGGCCGTGCTGGTTTCCGGCGCCATCGGCATCATTCTCGGTTCGGCCGCCGGCTACTTCGGCGGCTGGGTGGACACCATCGTCTCCCGCGTCCTCGAGGCCCAGATGTCCCTGCCGCTGCTCATGATGCTGCTGCTGGTGGTGGCCCTGTTCGGCCCCTCCATACCCGTGATCACCTTCGTGATCGCCATCGCCCAATGGCCCGAAGTTGCCCGCCTCACCCGCTCCATGGTGCTGGTGGAACGCGAAAAGCCCTACGTCTCCGCCGCGCGGATCCTGGGCCTGCACCGGATCCAGATCCTCATCCAGCACATCATCCCCAACGTGATCAAGCAGGCCACCCTGGTGGTGCTCCTCCTGCTGGCCCAGGCCGTGCTGCTCGAATCCGCGCTCAGCTTCCTGGGCGCCGGCCCGCAGCGCCCCTTCGCCACCTGGGGCCGCATCATCTCCGACGGCCAGGACTACATCACCACCTCCTGGTGGATGGTCACCCTGCCCGGCCTGGTGATCGTGCTCATGGTGGTGGGCGTGAATCTGCTGGGCGACGGCCTCCGCGACCGTCCCCGCCGCAAGAAGAAGGGTGCCTGACATGACCGCACAAATTCCCGCTTCCGGCCGCCGGGCGCAGCCCGCTTCCGAGCAGCCGAAGTTCACCGAGCAACCGCTCCTGGAGGTCCGCGACTTCCAGGTGGAACTGATCACCGACGCCGGCATCATCCGCGCCGTTGACTCGGTCAGCTTCAGCATCCACCGGGGCGAGACGGTCACCATCATCGGTGAGTCCGGTTCCGGTAAATCGACGACGGCGATGGGCATCCTCCGCCTGCTGCCCGAGGACCTGGCGGTGCTTTCCGGCACCGTGCTGATCGACGGCGTCGACGTCACCGCCGATCCCAAGGCCATCGACAAGGTGCGCGGCAAGACCCTGGCACTGATCCCGCAGGACCCCATGACGGCGCTGAGCCCGGTGCACTCGATCGGCAGCCAGCTCTTCGAGGCCATCCGGATCGCCGGCGCAGCCTCCGCCAAGGACAAGGGCGCCCTGCAGGCCCGGGCCGTCCGGCTGCTGGAGCAGGTGCACATCCCCACCCCGGAGAAGCAGCTGAAGAAGTACCCGCACCAGCTCTCCGGCGGCATGCTGCAGCGCGTTCTGATCGCCATCGCCCTGGCCAGTGAGCCGCAGCTGCTGGTGGCGGACGAGCCGACGTCGGCCCTGGACGTCACGGTGCAGGGCGGCATCCTGGACCTGCTCCTGGAACTGCAGGAACAGCGCGGCATCGGCATCCTGATGATCACGCACGACCTCGGCGTGGCCCGGCTGATCTCGGACCGCATCCACGTGATGAAGGACGGCCGGTTCGTGGAGTCCGGCGACGTCCAGCAGATTGTGGACCACCCCGCCACCGAATACACCCGGGCCCTGCTGGCCGCCGTGCCCGTCCTGGGTCCGTGGGACGAAACCCCCGCCACCACCCTGACCACAACTGGAGCAAGCCATGACTAAGCCGTTCCTCGCCGTCGAAAACCTCGTGGTGGACTACCACGTGCCGGGCGGCACCTTCCGGGCCGTTGACGACGTGTCCTTCTCCGTGGACAAAGGCAAGACGATCGCCGTCGTGGGTGAATCCGGCTGCGGAAAATCCACCATCGCCAAGGCCCTGATGCGGCTGGTCACACCCACCAGCGGGCGCATCGAGCTGGATGGAACGGACATCGCTTCGATGAGCGAGGCGAAGCTGCGGCCCATGCGGTCCAAGTTCCAGATGGTGTTCCAGGACCCGTACGGCTCCCTGGACCCGCACATGACGGCGCAGGAGATCGTGGCCGAGCCGCTGAAGCTGCAGGGCGTCCGGTCCAAGGCGGAGCGGCACAAGGCGGCCGCCACGCTGATCGACCAGGTGGGCCTGCCCGTGGCGTCCCTGGACAAGCACCCGTCCGAGTTCTCCGGCGGCCAGCGCCAGCGGATCGGGATTGCCCGGGCCCTGGCGTCCAAGCCGGAACTGCTGGTCTGCGACGAAGCCACCAGCGCGCTGGACGTGTCCGTGCAGGCGCAGGTGCTGCGGCTGCTGAAATCCATCCAGGACGAAACCGGAATCACCTACGTCTTCATCTCGCACAACCTGGGCGTGGTGCAGGAGATCAGCGATACCGTCATGGTGATGCAGCGCGGCAAGCTGGTTGAATACGGCTCCACCGCGTCCGTCCTGACCGCCCCCAAGGAGGACTACACCCGCAAACTCCGCCGCGCCGCGCTGGACCCCTCCACCATGACGGGCCTCAAGCCGCGGCACCTGGTCCGCTCCCTGGCGCTCGCCAACCAGGCGTAAACCTACTTTTCTGAACCAACGCAACCGCAAGGAATCAACGCATGAGCAAGCAGCCCGAAGGCGCCCAGGTGGACGGCCTGAAACTTCCCATTTCCCGGCTGGTCCTGGGGACCATGACGTTCGGCGACACGGTCGACGAGGCCACCGCGGGGCGGATGGTGGAGGAAGCGCTCGACGCCGGCATCACCACGATCGACACCGCCAACGCCTACGTCGGGGGAACCACCGAGGAAATGCTCTCCCGCCTCCTCAAGGGTCGCCGCGGCGACGTTATTCTCGCCTCCAAGGCGGGCATGCCGCACGCGGACCACGGCTCCAACTCGCCGTTGTCGCCCGCGGGTCTGCGTGCCAGCGTGGAGGGGAGCCTCCGCCGGCTCGGCGTGGACAGCATCGACCTGTTCTACCTGCACCAGCCGGACCGCGCCACGCCGCTGCGCGACACACTGGCCACCGTGGCCGAGCTGTTCGCCGAGGGGAAGATCTGCGCGCTGGGCGTGTCCAACTTCGCGGCCTGGCAGATTGCCGACGTCATCCACACGGCACGCGAAGTGGGGGCGCCGCGGCCGGTGGTCGCGCAGCAGCTGTACAACCTGGTGGCACGCCGGGTGGAGGAGGAATACCTCGAATTCGCCGCCACCCACAACGTGCACACCATGGTCTACAACCCCCTGGGCGGCGGGCTGCTCACCGGCAAGCACAGCTTCGACGCCAAGCCCACCGAGGGCCGCTACGGCGACTCCAAGCTGGCCGCCATGTACACCCAGCGGTACTGGGACAAGCAGCTGTTCGACGCCATTGAAGAGCTCTCCCGCATCGCTGACGGTGCAGGGATTTCCCTGGCCGAGCTGTCGCTGCGCTGGCTGGCCTACCGGGACGGCGTGGGCTCCATGCTGCTGGGCGGCTCCAAGGTGGAACAGCTGCAGTCCAACATCGCCGCCGTCGCCAACGGGCCGCTGCCCGCCGACGTCGTGGACGCCTGCGACGCCGTGGGCACCTCGCTGCGGGGCCCCATGCCCGCCTACAACCGCTGATTTCCTCACTAACTTCCTGAACCGACTGCTCCCTGCACCGACTGCTTCCCTGTACCGACACTGAATGAAGGACTCTGATGACCTCCCAACTGGCCCTCGAATTCGCCCGCAAGATCCGCGCCCGTGAGCAGGCGGTGGGCTACTGGGCCGTGCTGGATGCGCCCGTGGCCACCGAACGCATCGGCCGGCTCGGCTACGACTACGTGGCCCTGGACGCGCAGCACGGCCTGCTCGGCTACTCGGGCGTGCTCAACGGGCTGATGGCCATCGACGCCGGGCACACCGCCGTCGGCATGGTCCGCGTGGAGGCCAACGACTTCACCGCGATCGGCAAGGCGCTCGACGCCGGCGCCGTGGGCGTCATCGTCCCGCTCATCAACAACGCCGCAGACGCCGCCGCGGCCGTGGCCGCCGCCAAGTACCCGCCGCTGGGCGGCCGCTCCTACGGCCCCATGCGCTCGGCCCTGCGGATCGGCCCCAAGCCCGCCGACGCCAACGCCACCACCCTGGTATTCGCCATGATCGAGACCCCCGAAGGCCTGGCCAACGTCAAGGAAATCTGCGCCACCCCCGGCCTGGACGGCATCTACGTGGGACCGTCGGACCTGGCGATCGCCGTGGGCGGGGCCTTCCCCGGGGATCCCGCCGTCGACGCCGAATTCAACGCCGCGCTGGAGACCATCGGCGAGGCCGCCGCTTCGGCCGGCATCGCAGCCGGCATCCACACCCCGGCGGGGGAGGTGGCGGCCCTCCGGCTGAGCCAGGGCTACACCTTCGCCACCATCGCCTCGGACCTGACGCACCTGGAACAGATCGCGAAATCCCACCTCGACGCCGCCCGCTCCGACGCCGGAACCAAGGAGAGCTGACCCCATGACAAACACCACCACCGACGCGTACAGCACCATCACCCCGGACGGGACCGTAAAGCGGGCGGACGGGGCGGACTTCGCCTACCTCCCGGCCCCCACCGTGCAGAGCCACGCCGCCAACCTTCTCACGCTGCCGGACGGCCGGCTGGGCTGCGTCTGGTTCGGCGGCACCCAGGAAGGCGTGCCGGACATCTCCATCTGGTTCTCCGCCCTGGAACCCGGCAGCAGCCAGTGGTCCGAACCGCAGCAGCTCTCCAACGACTCCACCCGGTCCGAACAGAACCCCATCCTCTTCACTGCGCCGAATGGCGCGCTGTGGCTGCTGTACACCGCGCAGAAGGCGGGCAACCAGGACACCGCCGAGGTCCGCCGTCGTACGTCCATGGACGGCGGCCGCACCTGGGGCGAGGTGGAGACGCTGTTCCCCGCGAACGAAACCGGCGGCGTGTTCGTCCGGCAGCTCCCGGTAGTGTTGCCGTCCGGCCGCCTGATCGTGCCGATCTTCCGGTGCATCACCACGCCGGGGGAGAAATGGGTGGGCAACAGCGACGACAGCGCCGTGATGATCTCCGACGACGCCGGCGCCACGTGGACCGAGCACGTGCTGCCCGGGAGCCTGGGCTGCGTCCACATGAACATCCAGCCCGTGGCCGACGGCACCCTGCTGGCACTGTTCCGGAGCCGCTGGGCGGACTCGATCTACGAATCCCGCTCCACCGACGACGGCTCCACCTGGAGCGAGCCGGTCCCCACCGAGCTGCCCAACAACAACTCCTCCATCCAGTTCACCGCGCTCGCCGACGGACGCCTGGCACTCGTGTACAACCACAGCCGGGCGGAGGCTTCCACTGAGCGCCGGTTGTCCCTCTACGACGAAATTGACGACGACGGCCTGGCCGAGGAGCAGGGCCAGGTGGCCGAGCCGGACGCTTCCGCTTTCTCTGAGGACGATGGTTCGCGGAAGGCATTCTGGGGCACCCCGCGCTCGCCGATGACCCTGGCCATCTCCGAGGACTCCGGCCGCTCGTGGCCCATCCGCCGGAACCTGGATGTGGGGGACGGGTACTGCCTGTCCAACAACTCCCGCGACGGGCTGAACCGTGAGTACTCCTACCCGTCCATCCACCAGGGCCCGGACGGTTCCCTGAACATCGCGTACACGTACTTCCGGCAGGCCATCAAGTTCGTCCGGGTGGACCCGCAGTGGGCGTACGAAGGCACCACCACTCCTGGCGGGGACGAATGACCAAACCCCAGCACGCCGTGGTCACCGGCACCAGCTCGGGAATCGGCAAGGCGATCGCCTCGCGACTGCTGGCTGACGGGTGGAAGGTGACGGGGCTGAGCCGTACCGAGTCTTCGCTGGGGGAGGGCTTCCGGTGGCAGCAGGCCGATCTCTCCGAGCCCGAGTCGCTGGGCAGCGTGGTCGAGGCCATTGGGCCGGCCGATGCGCTGGTGCACGCCGCCGGGTTCCAGCGGACCGCGCCCTTGGGCGAGCTGGACCCGGCCGCGCTGGCGGGCATGTTCACCGTCCACGTGGCGGCGGCTTCTGTGCTGGCCAACGCTTTGGTGCCGTCCATGCCCGACGGCGGGAGGGTGCTGTTGCTGGGCAGCCGCACCTCCACGGGGATGCCGGGCAAGAGCCACTACGCGGCCACGAAGGCTGCACTGATGGGCCTCGGCCGGACCTGGGCGCAGGAGCTCGCGCCGCGGGGGATCACCGTCAACGTGCTCTCCCCGGGCCCGACCGACACCCCGATGCTGAACGACCCCGGCCGCTCAGCCACCCCCGTGCGGATGCCGGCCCTGGGCGCGCTGGTGGATCCGGAGGACGTGGCCGCGCTGGCCGCCTTCCTGCTGGGGCCGCACGGGAAGTCCATTACCGGGCAGAACTACGTCATCTGCGGAGGAGCGTCACTCTAGCCCCCTGCGACGCTCTCTCACTTTTGGCCCCCTTTCCTCCGGACGCTCTCTCACTTTTGGCCCCCTTTCCTCCGGACCCTCTCTCACTTTTCTGAAGAGAGTGAGAGAGGGTCGCTGAAAAACCGCCGTTAAGTGAGAGAGCGTCCTATCTGTGCTTCTCGTTTCGGGGTTCTGCGGCTAGCGTGCCTGCAGCCCCGGAACGCCGTCCTGGATCGCGAAGGAGGCCTTCGTGCTGACGGGGGATCCCGGCGTCGTGACGTAGTCCAGGACGCGGAAGTCAGCGGTCAGCGCATCCTTCGTAATGCGGGTGTTCACGTAGCCGCGGTTGTCGTTGTAGAACTTCAGGTGCGGGTTCCAGGCCATGGTCGCATCCGTGGTGGAGCCGGTGCCGTTGCCGGTGGAGGTGATGGACGTGCACACCAGTTCCGAGCCCACCACGGGGGAGGCGGGGTCCTTGTAGTCCACCTTGACGTCGTTGGCCCAGTTGCGGTGCACGTCGCCGGTGAGGACGACGGCGTTGCGGACGTTCGCGTCCACCCAGCCCTGGGTGATGCGGCGGCGGGAGGCGGCGTAGCCGTCCCACCCGTCCATGGAGACGTCGTCGATCTCGGGCGCGGCGTTCCTGTCCTTTTCGGCGAAGAAGACCTGCTGGCCGAGGATGTCCCAGCGCTGGGTGGAGTTCTTGAAGCCGTCCAGCAGCCACTTTTCCTGCTCGGCACCGGTGATGGTGCGGTCTTCGGCGAGGCGCTCGGCCACGTTCTTCTTCCAACCGTCGCCGGCCAACTGGTCGTCGCGGTACTGCCGGGTGTCCATCATGTGGAAGTTGGCCAGCTGTCCCCACTGCAGGGTCCGGTAGATCTTCATGTCGGGCCCGGCCGGGAGGGACGACGGGCGAAGCGGCATGTTCTCGTAGTACGCCTGGAACGCAGCGGACCGGCGCTGCCGGAAGTGCTCGGTGGTGTCATTCAGCTGCCCGGCGTCCGTGTTCTCCGGGACATCGTCCGCCCAGTTGTTGTCCACCTCGTGGTCATCCCACACCACCAGCCAGGGCGCAATCGCGTGCGCGGACTGCAGGTCGGCGTCGGCCTTGTACTGCGCGTGCCGCTGCCGGTAGCCCTGCAGGGTGGTAGTTTCGGGTCCTTCGTGGTCGCGCGGGTTGCCGCCGCCGATCACGTAGCTGCCCTTCTTGTACTCGTACAGGTAATCACCGAGGTGCAGTACGAGGTCCGGGTGGTCCTGCGCCAGCCGGGAGTAGGCGGTGAAGTAGCCGTGCTCGAACTGCGCGCAGCTGGCGAACGCCATGGCCAGCGCCGCCGGCGTCTCATGTAGCGCCGGGCTGGTGAGGGTGCGTCCCACCGGGCTGATGTGCTTGCCGGCACGGAACCGGTAGAAGTATTCCCGGCCCGGCCGCAGTCCCTTGAGTTCGACGTGCACCGAGTGGGCGGTTTCGATCCGGGCGTGCTCGACGCCGCGGGCTACTACAGTGCGCATGCTCGCGTCTTCAGCCACTTCCCACGCCACCGCGACGTTGCGGGAGGGCATGCCGCCCAGACCGTCCTCCGCTACGGGGTCAACGGCCAGGCGGGTCCAGATCACGAAGCCGTCCGGCCACGGCTCGCCGGAAGCGATGCCGAGCAGGAACGGATCGGTGCGGAGACCGGCGTCGTCCGCCGTTGACGTCGCGAACGCTGCACCCGGCAGGGCGGCCACGAGGCCGGCCCCAAGGCTGGCGGAAAGAAGGGATCTGCGTGAAATGTTTTCCATATAGTCGACCGTAAGAAGGCCGGTTGGACAGGCTGTGAGAGCGGTGTGAATGGACGGTTAACTGCGTGACAAACATTGTCGAGGCGGCTTAGGGCCGGGATTTGCCTGTTGTTATTACCGACTGCCGCGGCCGGGATGCTGTTCCGAAGGGGTATCTTTGGGCAGGGGGGCCGTACCGGTCAAGTCCTACACCGGTGTCTGAGTTTGCCCACGGCACGGCCGAGCAGCAGCACATTTCCGGTGTCAGCGTCGACAGCGATGTCGTGATCATGACTGAGGAGAGTGACTGGTGAGTAACGCCAGCGAATGGGCTGCCACGCTCAGGGCATTACACGAGAAACAACTGGACCGTCCCCGCCGGGTGTACCGGCTCGGCCGCACCAAGGTCATCTTTTCGGGTGGCCATGCCGCTTGCACTGTGGGTGCGGCAGTAGCGGCTTCCGCGTTGGATTCTCCCAGCTGGGCGTTTTGGATTGCCATCGCTCTCGGATTTGTCGTGGGAAAGTTCCTCTTCCCAGTTCCTCGCAGCAGCGTAGCGAGCCGATATGGTTCTAAGGAGCTGGCCAGGAAGTCTCCCGGCGATCTGGACTACATGACGCCGGCGGAGATCCGCGCCTACCAGTACAACGCCCAGTTCATCCAGAAGGGCATTACCCCGTTGGCGCTGGGGACCGAAGAAGCTCTTGGCCGCCAGTCTGAAGCGGTCAGGACGATGTCCCTGACCGCGGGCGCTGACGCGGGGTTGTTGGCACATCTTTCCCTCGCGGATGTCAGGGAGTATGGGCGTACTGCCGACCGTCACGATCTGCTTGAGCGCCGATGGCGCCAATACGAGATGGACCCTCAATTGCAGTTCGATTTTCCCGCCATGACTGATGCTTCCCTTCCGGCAACCTCGGCAATGATCAGGGCTAGGCGCACCGCTGGTCAAGAGAGAACCACAGGTAAACCGGCCGACTACAGGCTGGCTGTGGACAGGTTTTCGCAGACGCTGGCAGCGGCGGAACAGGCGGCCGGCGTTCCGTAGCGGTTTGCTCTTCCACCACAAAAGTGGTGACAGGTTAAGCCCCTGAGTAATACCTTGGGTTCATGCAAGGCCCAGCCGCCGCCATGCCGCAGCTCGACGGTGTGACCCACCGGTGGATCGATGTGCGCGGGATAACTATGCATATCGCGGAGGCCGGGAACGGGGAGCCGATTTTCCTGCTCCATGGCTTCCCGCAGCACTGGTGGGAGTGGCATGGCGTCATTCCCCGCCTGGCCGAGCATTACCGGGTGATTGCCGTCGACCAGCGCGGCTTCGGCTGGACCGATGCCCCCGCGGACGGCTACAACGCCCGCACCCTCATCGAAGACATCGTCCTGCTCATGGACGAGCTGGATATCCCGCGGGCGCGCTTTCTCACCCATGACTGGGGTTCGGTCGTTGCCCAGCTCCTGGCCATGGAACGGCCCGATCTGGTTGAGGCGCTCGTTGTCACGGGTGCCCCGGACGTGCACATCAGACCGAACGCCGGGCTGCTGGGGCTTTTCCCCAAGCTCTGGCACGCCTTCGCGCTCGCGGCTCCAGTAATCGGTCCGCGTCTCCAGCGGAACGAGAAGTTCACGCGGCACCTCTTCACGGCCTTCGAGCCCGCAGGCGGAGTGCCAGAGGAAGACATGGAGCTCTACGCGGTTGGGATGGCCCAGCCCGAGAGGGCACGGGCAGGCTCAGCCCTCTACCGCGGCACCATCCTCCCGGCGTTCATGGGCATCATTTTCGGGGCATACGCCAAACGCGACTTTACGGTGCCGACCCTCGCCCTCATCGGTGACAGGGAGCCGTCCGCGACTCTTCAGGAGATGGGCCACCGGCCCGGGCGCGGGGGCAACGTGACCACGGAGATCCTTCCCGGCGAGGGCCACTTCCTCGCGGACCACCGCCCTGAGCTGATTGCCGACAGGGCCCTCCGGTTCTTCGGACACGCGCCGGACCAATACCACGACAAATAGTGCAGCCCACAGCAGTATCCCCATTAGAGGGACCGGCAAAATCATCGTCTTTCAGAGTGTCTCGGGTATGGTGCGTCCCGGGAAGAGCGTGGAGTACTGCCGGCGGTACATCCTGCGCCCGACGAGGCGGTAGGCAAGTCGGACCGGCGGAGGGATCTCCTTGAACAGCTCCTTCCGGTCTGCGGGAGGGTTCGTGGCAAGCACCATGCCGAGGTAGGCGACCATGAACTTCTTGTCGAACTGCTCGATCCCGTGCTGGCCAACCCCGTTCATTTCCTTCTCGTCCATCACCCTGTCCACGGCGGGCATGACCTCTGTGACCTCGCGCCGCAGGTGCACTTTGAGGACAGCGGACAGGTCCTCGTAGCGCTTGGCGAGTTCCTCAGCGGCCTCTGCGCCAGCCGTCTCCATCCAGCGGAGGCGGATTGGCTGGATGCCCTCAAGCCGTTGTGTGACCTGCCTGTGCTGCTCGAGCATCTGCGCTATGTGCAACCCGCACGCCGGCGCCCGCTCCGCCAGTTGCGGGTACATAAGCAGGTCCTCGCCCTCGTGGTGGACATGGAGCACCTTGTCGAAGTTGCCCAGTACTTCGCCCACGTACGCGGCCCGGGAGATGTCACCGGCCCCGGCGGAGCGCACCAGGCCCGGTGCCTCGTGGTACGCCCAAAGGAAAAAACGGTGGATGCGCCGCATGGCCGCCGACCCGGTGCAGAGGACGGGCCCCGGTGGCAGCGGAGCTGCGGTCTCGCCGGGCTGCATGGTGAAGAAGTCAGTCATTGGGTAGCCCCTAACGGCAATCAACCGAAACCAGGACCTCCCCCGGCAGCATCGTATCGCTTGCCCTCATGCCGAACAATGGCCAGGCCGCCTAGTTTCGCCGGGGTGCTTGGCCGCCCATCCGGCCGGTCGGTGCCTGCCTTGGCGTCGGACTTAAGTCCCTGTTGTGGAGGGCGGCTCCGGCGTATTTTGAAGGCAGGTCCCGAACCGTCGGGGACCGCACCCAAGGGGGCACCATGACCAGGGCCAGGCTTACGGCATTCAGCGTTTTGGGGCTCTGCGCCCTGTTCTCGCTTTCGGGCTGCTTCGGCCCGCCGGCCCCGGCGCCCACGGGCAGCTCCACCGCCGCGACCACAACGCAGGCCACGACGTCGTCGCCCACGAGCAGCTCCGCCGCCCCGACTGTAACCCCGACGACGACGGCGAGCCCGACTGCCACGGGCAGCCCGTCGGCGACCCCGACCCCGACAGCGACTGCCCCGCCGTCGTCCGCCCCCGCGAACCCGCCGGCGACGCAGGAACCGACGTCCCCCGGGCTGCCCGAGCAGGTGGCCCCGCTGACCATCTACTACGTAGCCATCGAAGACAACGGCATATCGGGCCCCAGGATCGGCTGCGGCGACAGCCTCGTCGCTACGACCACCGCCCCGGTCCGCTTCACGGACCAGGTTGGCCCCAGCATCGGGACCTTGCTCGCGAACAAGAGCCGCGACGTCGGCCTGTCAGGGCTCGTGAACGTCCTGTACCAGTCGAACCTCAGCTACGTCGGCGGCGAGCTGGACGGCAGCACGATCACGATCTACCTCACCGGGCAGTTCATGCTGGGCGGCGTATGCGACATCCCGCGGGCGAAGGCACAGCTGGAGTACACCGCCATGGCCGCGGCCGGGGCAACGAGCGCCCAGGTGTTCGTCAACGGCCGCCCGATCGACGAAGTGCTCAGCCTCAAGTAGTGCAGCCGAAAGGCACTATCCAGCTGCTGAAGTTTGCCGCAAGATAACTGGATGAAAAAGATCTTTGTAGCCGGTTTAGCAGCGGTAGTCATGGGCCTCGGCGGAATTGCCGCGGCAGTTCCGAGTAGCGCGGCCGCCGAGCCGTCACCCGCCGCGGGCCAGATCATGGTGAAATTCCGTGACCCCGGCGCCGCGGGAGGCGCTCTGCGCCAGCATGGCCTCAGCGAGGGCCCTGGCATCGGCAGTACCGGCGCCCAGCTCATCAAAGTACCGGCCGGCAAAGAACTTCAACTCATTGACGCCCTGAGCCGGAACCCGGCAGTTGAGTATGCCGAGCCGGACGAGCTTGTCACTGCCGCTACGGCGGACGAGTATTTCCCCCGCCAGTACGCCCTGCAGAACAACGGCCAGTCGTACACCAACACCGCCGGCACCCTGTCAGTCGCCGGAGGCACAGCAGACGCCGATGTGGACGCCGTCGAAGCGTGGTCCGTCACGACCGGCAGCGGCATAAGAGTTGCCGTTCTCGATTCAGGTGTCGCTAGCGACAACCCCGACATCAACCCGAAGGTTGTTGCACGCGGCAACTTCAGCGGCGCGGCCACCAACGAAGACAACTACGGCCACGGCACCCACGTCGCCGGCATCGTTGCCGCCACTGCCAACAACACGATGGGTGTGGCGGGCGTGTGCCCGGGGTGCACGATCCTGGCCGGAAAAGTTCTCAACGACAGCGGGATTGGATCCAGTTCGGGCCTTGCGAACGGCATCAACTGGGCGGTCAGCAACGGCGCGAAGGTGATCAACATGAGCATCGGAGTGCGGGCGTCACGCACTCTCGAAACGGCCGTCAATAACGCCTGGGGCAAGGGCGTGGTGCTCGTTGCCGCAGCAGGCAACGGCGGCAACCAGACCAAGATCTACCCGGGCGCCTACCCCAACGTCATTGCCGTCGCCGCAACCGATAACAACGACGCCAAGGCATCCTTCTCCACCTACGGAGCCAGTTGGGTGGACGTCGCGGCGCCCGGAGTCAACGTCTATTCAACGTTCCCGAACCACACCTTCGTCCTTGGGACGCAGAACAACCGCTCATTCGGTTATGACGTCGGCAACGGGACCTCAATGTCCTCACCCATCGTCGCTGCCACGGCCGCGCTTGCCTGGAGCTCGCATCCTGGCGCCACGCAAACCTCAGTCCGCGCAAATATCGAATCAACCGCTGACAAGATTTCCGGTACGGGCACGTACTGGGCTTATGGCCGCGTGAACGCGGACCGGGCCGTCCGTTAGGCGCAACGCGCCCCGGCTATCCGGGCGTGAACATTTGTGCAGGAAGCTTCCGGAGATCCTCACGGGTCCAAACGGCAGCGGAGTAAGCTACTCCGCAGTAATAACGGGATTGGCAGGGACTTCAGCAGGAGGGCAGGCTCGGCCCGCAGGCCGCCATTCTTTACGCACATCCGTGCAGCCGACAACACCTGGACGTCTCGCGTACCTACATTTGAGTACCTGGCCAGCGTTTGGATGACACGAAGAACTGACTTCCATAGCCGGCCTACTCCAATGACACACGAACAACGAGGTTTCTATGTCACTGCTATCCAAAACTCTGTCCATCGCCGCAGCCGCCGTCCTCGCGGGGTCCCTGTCCGTCGTTCCCGCCCAGGCGGACACCCTGGACGTGGCCCCGCCGGGTGCCAACGACTGGTCCTGCAAACCCAGCGCCGAGCATCCGTATCCGGTCATTCTTGTGCCTGGAACGTTTGAGAGCATGGCGAAGAACTGGTCCACCCTGTCGCCTTATCTCAAGAGCGCCGGGTACTGCGTCTTCGCCCTCAACTACGGCGAGACGAACGGTGTGTATGCCACCGCCCCCGTGGCCGACTCCGCGCAGGAACTCGCCCCGTTCGTGGATGCGGTACGTGCTGCCACCGGCGCCAAGAAGGTGGATCTTGTGGGCCACAGCCAGGGCGGAATGATGCCCCGCTACTACATGGGCTTCCTCGGCGGTGCCAAGAATGTCAATAAGCTCATCGGGATCGCACCCTCCAACCACGGCACCGAAGGCGTCATCGTCCCCCCGCCTGGCTTTGTCGCTGATCCGGACTACACCGGCCTGGGCTGTGCGGCCTGCGCCGACCAGCAGGCGGGCTCGGCGTTCATGCAGAACCTTAATTCCATTGGCGACACCGTGGCTGGACCGTCGTACACAGTCATCTCGACGGTCCACGACGAAGTGGTCATTCCCTACAACAGCCAGTTCCTCAGCGGCCCGGCACGGCAGGTCACGAACATCACCATCCAGGACAAGTGCCCGGCCGATCTCTTCGAGCATGACCAGACGCCGAACGACCCGGTGGTGCACCAGATCGTGGCCCATGCTCTGGGCAAGCCTTCGGGTCCTGCAGACCCGGCCTTTCAGCCCGCCTGCATCTAGCAGTCGGCTGAACCACTGACGCACGACGGCGGCCGGCAGTAACGCCGGCCGCCCGCCGTAGATTCGTGCCGGCTCGCACTGGAACTGCCGGTCGGGTTGCCTTGCTGAGGGTCTTCGACCGCCGGAAACCGGGAAATGTGAATTGCCAAAAGGCACTATCCAGTGGGTGAATTCTGCCGCAAGATAACTGAATGAAACAGACCCTGGTAGCTAGTTTCGCAGCAGTAGTCATGGGCTTCAGCGGAATTGCCGCAGCGGTCCCAAGCAATGCGGCCCCAAGCAACGCAGCTGCGCAGTCATCACATATCGCGGGACAAATCATGGTTAAATTCCGCGACGATGGCGCGGCGGCCGGTGTGCTTCGCCAGCATGGGCTCAAGGTGGGTTCCGGTATCGGCAGCACCGGCGCTCAACTCATCAAGGTGCCGGCAGGCAAAGAATTGACCCTCATCGAAGCCCTAAACCGGAACCCGGCGGTTGAATACGCCGAACCGGACGAGATCGCGACTGCCGATACCGATGACCCGTTTTTCCCCCGCCAATACGCGCTGCAGAACGACGGCCAATCATTTACCAACACCCTCAGCACGATAACTGTTGCTAAGGGCACGGTGGACGCTGATGTGGACGCCGTCGAAGCGTGGAGCATCACTAAAGGCAGGGACACCCGAGTCGCCATTATCGACTCAGGCGTTGCAAATGACCACGAGGATATTTCGGAGAAGGTCGTTGCGCGGATCAACTTCAGTGATGCGGCAACCGGCGACGACAAATACGGCCACGGCACCCATGTGGCCGGGATCGTTGCCGCGATCGCCGGCAACGGCAAGGGTGTCGCCGGCGTGTGCCCGGAGTGCACCATCCTGGACGCCAAAGTGCTCAACGACAACGGGTCCGGTTCCACCTCGGCCATTGCCAAGGGCATCGACTGGGCCGTGAACAATGGTGCCAGGGTGATCAACATGAGCCTTGGAATGCGCGTCTCGTCACGCACGCTCGAGGCGGCCGTCAACAACGCTTGGAACCGGGGTGTGGTGCTGGTGGCCGCGGCGGGCAACGCCGGTACTCCGGCCCAGATCTACCCGGGCGCCTACTCTAACGTCATTGCCGTGGCGGCAACAGATAACAATGACGACAAGGCATCGTTCTCCAGCTACGGTTCCAAGTGGGTGGATATCGCGGCGCCGGGTGTCAACGTCTACTCGACCTTCCCGGTCCGCCCCTTCGTCCTGGGTACGCAAAACGGCCGGTCCATGGGCTATGACATCGCCAGCGGCACCTCAATGGCCTCGCCGATCGTGGCCGCCACTGCCGCTCTCCTCTGGAGCACGCAGACCTGCCCTACGAACGCTGACGTCCGGGCAAAGGTCCTGTCCACCACGGAGCGAAAGCCCGGCACTGAAACCTTCTGGGCGAACGGCCGAGTGAACGCCTTCAAGGCCGTCGACGGGTCCTGCTCCTAATCGCCGCCGTCGTCCGTCCCTTCCGCGCGTTCCTTGATGCCGCGTAGCATGCCGACTTCCATGTAATGGTGGAACGGGTCAGCGACGAAAAAGTCGATTCCGCGGGCCAGCGGCAGTGCGCCCGGCACACGCTGAAGGACGAACGCGACGGCCTTGGTCAACACCGGAGCATCGGAAGCGGCCCCCTGAGCCGCAGCACTGATGTATCCCATTTCGCGGTAGCGAACGATCAAGCGGGTGCGGTTCCCCGGGAGAGGACGCAGCACGAACGCCTCTCCCGCTACGAGGTGCCGGTTAGGCTCAATCTCCGCCACGGTCGCGTAGACGCCCCCGCCGTAGGGCACCTGGTCGCCGACCTTGAGATCCTGCAGTTCAGGGTGAATACGCCTCGCCGAGTGCTTTCCTTCGACGTACCGGGCGCGGAACATCGCCCGTTCCACGCGGTCGTGCGTGTAGAACCCGGCGCGGTAGATCCCCATTTGCACAATCCAGGGCCACACGCGCTCCGGCGGCACATCAATGGTGATGGCCCGCGTGCTCTGAAACGCCGGGCGCGGGACCCGGTCATCACCGGGCAAAGGCTCAACGGCTTCCTCGCCCTGCGTCCCCCATCGCAGCATCGCCGGACGCCACAACAGATAGGCCGCAACCTTCACAGCCACAGCACCGCCCAGAACCAGCAACTTCGTGCGGTTCACCATCCCTATCACCTGCCTTGTGGTAGCAGCCGCCATACCCACACCCTGCGCTGGATCCCGCGGCCGGGGAAGTGCCGAAGGTCCTCCCGCCGCTGCGCGAGCCGTCCTTGTCAGCCCCACCCGCCACGAGGAGACTTACTGTATGCCGTCCGCTAGAGCCGGCGGCGGTGTTTCTCCTTGCGGGGGCCGGCGCCCTCCTGGCTGGTCGGGGAAGTCGTGGATGCATCGGGGTCACGGAGCACGTTCGTCGTCGTCAACGGGGAGGCGGCGGGCACCCGGATTGTGATCCCGCACGGCAAAACGACCGTCGGCAGCGACGAGGGTTCACGGCTGCGCCTGCCCGTTTCCGGTGTGAGCCGCCGGCACGCGCTGCTGACCTCGGTGGACGGCCGGACGATCCTCGACGATCAAAACTCGCGCAATGGCACCTGGGTGAACGGCCACACCATCACCTCGCCCACCGAACTCACCGACGGCGATGAGGTCCAGTTCGGGCAGGTCAGGCTCCGCTTTGTTGAAGGGACGTACGACGGCGGCAGCGCGCCGCCGCCCGAAGGCGGCGGTTGGGCCGAACCCCGGACCGCCCCGGCGGCTGCCAGGAAAAAGGGGCTAGGCTCGGCCCTGCTGTTCGCGGCTGCGATCAATGTGGTGGGGCTGATCGGCAACAGCCTGACCGCCTTCCTGACCGAGCTGACGCCCACCTGGACGTGGTTCGTCACCCCGGTGATGGGCCTGGCTGTGGCTCTGGGCGGGGAGACGCTGGATTACCTCAAAGACAAGGGAAAGCCGACGCCCAAGCCGCCTCCGCGGCGTTACCGCCCGTCCAGCCTGGGACAGCCGGCACGGCCCGCGCGCCCGGTGCGGCCCGGGCAGCCGAATACGCACGCGACCACCTATCCTTCCCCGCCGGTCAGGGCGGCGCCGCGGTCACGTCCGGTCATCGCCACGGTGCTGGTGACGTTGCTCCTGCTCGGCGGTGGCGGCTGGCTGCTGGCCGCCGGCGCGAGTTACGCCGTCGGCTATTTTTCCGGGAATGAGGAAGGCACCCAGAGGCTGGCACGCCAGGTGGTGACGGAAACGCAGGGCGTCACGGTGACCGTCCTGGGCATCCAGAGCACCGCACATTTCACCCGGGTGGAGATCCATGTGCGGAACGGGACCGGCAGCTCAATGTCACTGCCGCTGTTTCACAACGCCGTCCTCACCGGCCCGGACGGCACGACGTTCGACGCCGATTCCTTCCGCAGCAGTTGGCAGCCCGAAATACCGCCAGGGGGCCAGCGGAAGGGGACCGTCAACTTCGAGAGCCAGCTGCCCGAATCCGGCGGCACGGTGTCGCTCAGCTTCGTCACGGTGTTCATGCAGGGGTTCGACGGACCGCGGTCCATCACCGTCCCGGACATCCCGCTGATGCCCGTGGTAACTCCGCTCTGAAAACTCGTGTACAGTAGAGATCGTTGTTGTGTTTGTATTTGGTAGTTCAGGCAGTACGCGGGGTCGAAAGTCCTCGTTCTTCTGAAGTAGCGGTTTTGAACACCCCACACCGGAGGACCCGAAAGTCGGGACAGTTCCTCCACCTTCACGAAGGACATAAATAATGGCTACTGGTACCGTCAAATGGTTTAACGCTGAAAAGGGCTTCGGCTTCATTTCCCCCGATGACTCCTCACAGGACGTTTTCGCACACTACTCTGCGATCAACTCCTCCGGCTTCCGCTCCCTCGAAGAGAACCAGAAGGTCTCCTTCGAAACCGAGCAGGGCCCCAAGGGTCCCCAGGCCACCAACATCCAGGCTATCTAATTTCTTAGATACCCGGGACCGTTAGGTTTCCTATAAAAGCAGGGTCTGCCGTTTGGCAGGCCCTGCTTTTTGTTTAACCCGGGCGTGCTTTTACCGCGACAGGCTCGATCACCGGACGCCGTGCCGCTGCTTCAGGAACGCATCCAGCGCCGGATTCACGATCTCCTTCGCCAGCCACTGCACCGCCTGCGCCGCCGCCTCGTCGCCGAGCACCGCCCGGTGGGACTGCGCCCGCACGGTGAACTCCCGCATCCCGCTGCGGCTCGCCAGCTCGGCCAGGCGTTCGACGAACTTCGGAGCCCGCGGCGAGCGGCTGGCAATGGCAACCTCCGCCGCCGTATCCAGGAGCCGGGCCGAGTACCAGAGGTACCACGGCTTGGGTTCAAGACCGCGGTTGATCCAGTGCTCGGCTGCCGCGAGATCGCCGTGGACCAGGAACAGCCGCGCTTCGGCTCCCGCCGCCAAGGCCATGTAGCAGTGGTCGCCGGCAAGCTCTGCCATCACCCAGGACCGGTCAATCATGGCCGCGGCTTCCTCCAATTGCCCGGCTGCCAGGTAGGTCTCGCCGCGGACCCCGGCGACGAACGGCTCGAACGCCGTCCAGTGTTCCTCCGCTATCAAGGCCAGGGACCGGTCCAGGCAGGCGGCCGCCTGCTCCAGTTCCCCGCGAAGCAGATACACCCGCCCCAGCAGGGCCTCACTGAACGCCTGCTGCCTGCGGTTCCCGACAGCGGTGGCCAGCCTTCCGGACTCGGTCAGCGCCGCCACCGCATCCTCATACCGCGCCGTGTCCGAGGCCAGCATCCCCTGGATCGCCAGGATCCGGGCCTGCTCGTCGGCGAATCCCTCCGCGGCCCGCATCGCCCGGTCCAGCCACCCGGCCGCGCGGTCCGGGACACCGCGCTGTACGGACAGGTACCCCAGCTCGCGGTACGCGGCAGCGGCAGTCCGGGAAGCGCCGTCGGGCCCTTCCGCCTGCAGCGCCTGGTGCAGGAAGTCCGCCACTTCCGCCCCGCGGCCGCCGGCCTGGTGGATCAGCGCCCCGGACAGCGTCACGAGGGATTCGGCGATCAAATGGCCGTCGCCGTTGCGCTGGGCCAGCACCACCGCGAGCCGCAGCTGCTCCAGCCCCCGGTCCACGGCTCCCGCCGAGAGCGACGCCCCGCCGGCGTCGAGATAGGACCGCACCGTCGCCGCGGTGGCCGGCATCGCGGGGTCTGCTTCCGGGGCAGCATCGGACAGGGCCCGGCGGATTTCCGCAGGCAGCGGCAGGCCAAGCTCCTGACGGTAGAGGTTCCCGCATTTGGTGACATGGTCGCGTGCCCGGCGGTGCTCTCCCAGGGCCACGAGCGCCTTGACCAGGACGACGTTGCAGTCCGCATGGAACTGATCGCGGTGCAACGCCAGCGTCGCCAGCTCCGCAGCCTCGCCCGGAGCGCCTGATGCCAGTGCGGCCAGCGCGGCCTCGTAGAGCAGGGACTGGGCGCAGTTGTCGAGCCGGTAGCGCTGGTCCGCAAGCCACGAATCAAAAACCGGGGAATCGGCGAAGGACAGCCCCTCCAGCAGCTCGCCGCCGAAGCGTCGCGGATCAACGCCAGGGCGGGCGGCCGAGTCCACCACTTCCAGCGCATCGCAGCGCCACGGCGGCTGCAGGGTCAGCCGCAGGGGATCACCGGCCACGGTGACGCCGTCGAGCGTCCGGCGAAGCTCGGACAGGTTCCAGCGCAAGGCACCGAGCGGGTCCGCGGCATCCGGAAACAGCAGCGACGCCGTGCGGGACCGGCCGGTGCCGTCCGCCTGCAGCGCGAGGTAGGCCAACAGGGCCCAGGCCTTCCGGCCTCTGGGCTGCAGGAGAGTTGTACCGGGGGACTCGATCGTTGGCGGACCGAGGAGCCGAATCCAATTCTCGGCCATACGGCTCATGGTACGCCGCGGGGGTGCCGGCGTCTGCGGGGCTCACACGTTTGCTCACACGCAGGCCGCACACACTGAAATCACCCAATCCGCACACACTCACAAGAGGTGCACATCATGGAATTTCTCGGCATCCTGCTACTTGGACTCTGGGTTCTCAGCGTTACCGTTCGAGCCGTCCTGACCGACGGCCGCGGCCACACGCCTGACATCCGCTCCACAGCGCCGTGGACGGCGGGCAACCTTCCCAGCGCGCCATACGCATCGCCGCGGATCTAGCCTGATGCCGGCCTCCCGCCGCAAGGAACGACGGCGGGAGGCCGGCCATCACTGCCCGCCTCCCGCCGTCGCGGGCGGCATCCCGACAGGCCCGGGCAACGGGCAATTCACACCGCCGCCACCGCCGGTTCACCCGCCCCGGCAACGATGGGCAGCATGACTGCTTTCACCCGCCGTAATGTCCTCAAAGGTGCCCTGGCAGCCGCCGGTGCCGCCGCCGTCGTGCCCGCCGCGCTTTCGACAGGCTCAACCCCCGCTCACGCCGGCGTCGCGCTGGTCCGCAACCGACTGACCCTCCCGTCCGGGATCGCCACCGGCGATGTCACCGCCGATTCCGGCGTGCTGTGGTCCCGCGCGTCGGGCCCGGGCCGGCTGGTGGCCGGCCTGCTCGCCGTGGACGACGACGGTGCCCCCCTCCGCGGCGGCCGCGCCTTCCAGCGCGTGCTGCGGGGGAGCGCCGCCAGCGAAGCCACCGACTTCACGTCCCGGATCAATGCCGAGCACCTCCCCGCCGGCACCCGCTTCGCGCTCACCCTGCACTTCGAGGACGCCGAGGGCAACGCCGGCGAAACCGCGCAGGGCTCCTTCAGGACCGCCCCCGGAACCGGACTCATCAGCAGCGGCCGTGCAGCCCGCAAGCAGAGCTTCGTCTGGACCGGCGACACCGCCGGCCAGGGTTGGGGCATCAACGAGGAGATCGGCGGCATGCGCGGCTACGCGGCCATGCACGCCACCAGGCCGGACTTCTTCATCCACTCCGGCGACACGATCTACGCCGACGGCCCCATCGCCGCGCAGGTCACCGAGCCGGACGGGCAGATCTGGCGCAACCTCGTCACCGAAGAAGTGTCCAAGGTGGCCGAGACCCTCAACGAGTTCCGCGGACGGCACCGTTACAACCTCATGGACCGGAACGTCCGCGCCCTGTACGCCGAGGTGCCGGTGATCGCCCAGTGGGACGACCACGAAACGCACAACAACTGGTACCCCGGCGAGGTCATCACCGACCCCCGCTACACCGAACGCCGCGTGGACGTGCTCGCCGCCCGCGGCCGCCAGGCCTGGCAGGAATACCAGCCCGTCTCCGGCCTCAGCACCCGGATCGGCGACGGCAGCACGGGCTTTGAACCCGCCCGGATCTACCGCAAGATCTCCCGCGGCCCCCAGCTGGACGTGTTCTGCCTGGACATGCGCACCTTCAAGGACCCCAACACCGACGGCAAGGAAACGCACCTCACCCACATCCTGGGCCAGGAACAGGCGGAATGGCTCATCCGCGAAGTCAGCAAGTCCAAGGCCACCTGGAAGGTCATTTCCGCCGACCTTCCGCTTGGCCTGATCGTCCCGGACGGCCCGGTCAACCAGGAGTCCCTGGCCAACCGCGACGCCGGCGCCCCCTTGGGCAAGGAACTCGAGATCGCGGGGGTGCTCTCGGCGTTCAAGCGCAACCGGGTTAAAAACGTGGTGTGGCTCACGGCCGACGTCCACTACTGCGCCGCCCACCACTACTCGCCCGAGCGCGCCGCGTTCACCGATTTCGACTCCTTCTGGGAATTCGTGGCCGGCCCCATCAACGCCGGCAGCTTCGGCCCCGGCGAACTGGACGGCACCTTCGGTCCTGAGCGGGTGTTCTACAAGACCGGCGCCTACGCCAACCAGTCCCCGCGCACCGGAGAAAACCAGTTCTTCGGCCACGTGGACCTGAACGAGGACGACGTCTTCACCGTCAGCCTCCGCAACGCCAACGGCACCGTCCTCTGGAACAAGGAGCTCCAGCCGGCGCGGTAGCAACGTATGACGGGGGCGGTCAGCCCGCGATGTCCACCGAGCGGCGCTCGGCGTCGCTGAGCCGGGCGGCGTCCAGGACCTCGAGGGTCTGCAAGCCCTCGCTGCCGGGGACGGGCTCGGGTCCCTTGCCGGCGACGGCCAGGGCGAACTGCTCGTAGTAGGCCTGATACGCGCCCTGCTCGGACGGCACCCGGACCTGGCCTGCCGCCGTCGTGAGCGTTCCCCAGCGGGACTCGTCCTCATAACCCCATCCGGCGGGGTCGTCCGCCGGGCGCCGGCCCGCGATGGCCGCGACGGCCTGCACGTCGCTCTGCTGCGAGACGTAGCTTCCGTCGGAGCCGAGCAACCGCATTTCCCGCGCGACCAGCCGGTTGCTCTTGGTGGCCGACACGTGGGACGTCACGCCGCTCCGGTGCGCGATGGTCACGAAGAAGCCCGAGTCGGTGCGGCCAGCGTCCAGGTCCACCCAGTCGAGCGTGGCGAAGACGGTGGCGGCCGGTCCGAAGAGCCACAGGGCCTGGTCCACCAGGTGGCTGCCGAGGTCGCGCAGCAGCCCGCCTGCCGGGCCGGCCTCGAGCGTGTCCGGCTGGTCGAGGTCGAAGCGGGACTCGAACCGCGCCACCTGCCCCACCGCGCCGGAGCCCAGCACCGAGCGGAGCGTCCGGATGTCCGTGTCCCAGCGGCGGTTGTGGAACACATTCAGGATCACGCCGGCGTCCGCGGCCGCCTTGACCAGTTCGCGGCCCACCTCGGCGTTCGGGGCGAAGGGCTTGTCCGCCACCACATGGACGCCGGCCGCAACCGCCTCGAGGACCAGCGCGCGGCGGGTTTCCGGCGGCGTGGTGATCACCACCGCGTCAACGCCGGCGGCCAGCAGCTCCGTCAGGGAATCGTAGAGCGGCACGTCCGGGTACTCCGCCGCGGCCTCCGCACGGCGGGCGGAAGAGCGGGTCACAATGCCGGCCAGTTCCACTCCGTCCGCGGCCGTGATGAAGGGAGCGTGGAAGAACCGGCCGCCAAAGCCGAATCCAACTAGTCCAAGTTTCACAAGATCTCCTTTGTGCCCTCAGGCGGCGCTGCCCGGGGCTAGTTTGTCCTTATGTTAGAACAAACAACGAAGAATGACACGTGTGAATGCAGGCGGGGTTTCGACAGGCTCACCCCCGAACGCTCAACCGCTAGGCGGTGCGCGCCTTCTTGGCGGTGACCAGCAAGTATTCCCAGTCCATTTTCGCCTTGGAATCGCCCTGCGCCTCGAGGGACGTGCCGGCCAGGTCAGTGAGTGCCTTGTCCAGGGCCTTCGCCTTGTCCTCATCGTCGCCCAGGAACTTGTACACGGAGATGGTGGGACCGTAGTGGGACTTGAAGTAGTGCACGAAGTCCACCGGGTGGTGGAAGCTGGTGATGGCCACTGTCTTCTTGACGGCCTGGACATCGGTGATCCTGTCGCCGAAGAGCTCGCGGACATGGTCCTCGGTGCCCCAGAGCGGCGGCGGCAGTGCGCCGGGCGGCGGCGGGGGAGCGAACGGCTTCATGGCGGCGAACATCTTTCCGATGAACCCTTCGGGTGTCCAGCCCATTAGGCCGATGGTCCCGTCGGGTTTGCAGACCCTCACCACCTCGTCGGCGGCCGCCTGGTGGTGCGGGGCGAACATCACGCCCAGGCAGGACATCACCACATCGAACTCGTTGTCCCCGAACGGGAGCGCCTCGGCGTCCGCTTCCTTCCATTCGAGCTCGGCGCCGCGGTCGGCAGCCTGCCGGCGGCCGGCGTCGAACATTTCCGGAGTGAGGTCGCACGCTATCACCTCCGCTGCCATCATTGCGGCCGGAATGGCCGCGTTGCCCGCGCCGGCGGCCACGTCCAGGACGCGCTGGTGGGGCTTGATGCGGCAGGCTTCGACGAGGATCGCTCCGAGGTCCGAAATCAGCTCGCTGGCGAGGGCCGGGTAGTCGCCCTGCGCCCACATGGCACGGTGCTTCCGCTTCAGCTCACGGTCCGCCGCGATTGCATCGGTCTGGTCATTCATAGTGGCACCCCTCTGCTGTGGCAGGTTCTGAGTGACAGCGCGCTGTGAGCCCAGTGGAGGCTGTGGTGTGAGTTATTTTGGCCGCGGACCGGCGGGATGTAAAGATGCCCGCGCGGGCTGACCAGCGCGGATGCGTTTCCGTACCGGTCAGTAGATTCCGTGCTAGCACGGAAGTGCCGGAGGGGTGCCCGGAGCCACTATGGATACATCGGAACGCGCGGGAAATCCCGGCGGATCCGAAGCCCCGGAATCGCCGGGCAGCACGCTTCATCCACACCGCATCTTTCCCCGTCAGGAGCACCAGCATGTCCAACGCACCAACCACCAAGAAGTCCCACACCGTCCGCCGCAAGGTGGCCCTGCTGACCGCCATCGGGCTCGGGGCGGTGGCGGCACCGTTCGCGCTGGCCGCGCCGGCCCAGGCCGCCGGCACCAACTACGCCTGCTCGGTCACCCCGCTCCGGCCCGTGTTCGCCGGCCACAACTCCTCCGGTGTGAAGCTGGTGGACTACCAGATCCAGGTCCGCTGCAACACGGACCGCTACGTCAACATCACCCAGGAGCGCTGGGAGGAAGACGACTGGCCCAACGGCGACGACCACCTGGGCACCTCCACGTTCAGCCGACACCTGAACCAGTACAGCGGAACCGTGACCATCCACAACGTCCGCACCCTGGTGGACGGTGAGATCGGCAACGAAGAGGTGTACCAGAAGGTCAGCTTCCAGGAAGGCAGCAACGGCGTCTGGTCCCCATACACCGGCTGGTACTACAGCGGCGTCACTTCAATGTCGAACTGACGCCTTTCCCCGGGAGCCGCTGAGCCCGGCTCCCCGCAACGCCCAAGGCCCGGTTCCCCCAACCGGGCCTTGGGTTGTTTCCGGCACCGTCGGCGCTGGGCGGCCGCAGGCTGCGGCCCCTCGGGCCTGCCGCACGGCTAGGGTTCCCCGCCTCTAGCCCAGCTCCCGCCGCTCACCGGCCAGAACCGCTTCTTCGACGGGGATGTAATCGCGACGGCGGTTCTGCAGCCGCGCTTGCTGCCCCGGCGAAGGGATCCGGGCGCCCTTCGCACGGTTGCAGCTGCTGCAGGCGGCAACGAAGTTCTGCAGGGAGGTGGCGCCGCCCTTGGACCACGGGTAGAAATGGTCGCCGTGCTCCGCGGGGCGGGAACACCGCCGTCGAAAGGGGCCTTCCATTTCACATTGCCCGTCCGCGCGTGCCATCCCCTCGCGGCGCTGGTGGCGGGAGAAACGGCGGACCGGATCCCGGCGTCGGACGTCCCGGCTCTGCATGATGATGGCGACGATCATCAGTGCGGCGACCAGCACGCCGGGGCCGACGATGGCTGGCAGCACGCCACCGAACGTCTCAGCCGGTGCGGTAGCCAGTGAAACAGATCGTACCGGCGGAGCAGTCAGGGCGCAGGCATACCGGCCCCGCGCCGCCGTCGGGCCTTTGCGGTCCCGTCTCCGCCCCACCGCGCCCGAAAGTGCGGGACACTGGAAGTCACACCACCACGAAAGCGGACCACACTTTGATTAATCTCCAGCAGGATGCCGACGGCTACATCCGGATGAACAGGCACTTCCCGGAAAAAGTCCGCATCGCCGTCACCTTTGCCGACGGCACCACGGAGGAACTCTCCGGCGGCAGGCTCAACAAGGCCTACGACGCCGCCCTGGCCGAATACCGCGCGCAGAACCACCTGGACGCGAGGGGATACTCGCGCTCGCCCAAGAAGAAGACCAGCTCCGGAAATAAGATCGAGTTCGTCCCCGTCCACCCCGGCATGGGCGACTGACTTCGACGGAGCCCACCGGCTGACTTGATCCGCTGCTGTACCCGTGGGATCCGCCCGAAACCTCTGGTCTCCTGGGCGCCACCGGGTTCCTGCCCATTCGGCCGGCACCCTAATTCCGCGCCGCGATGTGCTCCGCAATGTACTTGGCGTCGCGACCCACACCCGCGACGATCGACGAACCGTGCCCGGTCAGCCACGGCAGCCCCACGGCGTACAGGCCGGGGTGCTCGGTGACCCCTCGCTGATGGCGCGGGTAGTTCCACTCGTCCAGCACCGGGATGTCCAGGATGCCGAAGTCCAGCCGGTAACCGGTGGCCCAGATGACCGACGTGATGTCCGCAGCCTCGAGGTTCAGCCGCGCCGGTTCGGACGGCAGCCAGTCGTCCTTGCGTGGGGGGTCCGCATCCGGTGCCGTCATCCCTGCAGCGGCTATGTAGGCATCGAACATCGGCCTCATTCGCTGGTGGAACGTGCGCTCAACAACGCCCAAGCGCTCCGGAAGGTCGTCGCTGAAGCTGAGTTCGCCGTCGTCGGCTGCTTCCAGGTGCCCGTGCAGCCGGACGCCTTTGCGGCCGAGGTCGCGCAGGTGGATGTCGTGGCCGCCGGCGGAGCCGGAAACCAGCGGGTTGCACATGAAGCGTGCTGCGGGGGACGGCAACTGCCCCACGGTGAGGCCGTTGAGTCCGTACTTGGGCCCGTGCTCGGCAAGGTGCATCATCCAGAACAGGAGGTCCTGGCCGCGGTACCGGCGCGGCGCTTCCGGGCAGCTGGACACCGCCAGGTGGATTTCCCGACCGACGGCGAGCAGTTCCTCGGCGATCTGCCCGCCCGACTGTCCGGTTCCCACGATCATGACGGCACCGTCCGGCAGCTGCTCCGGGTTGCGGTAGCTATCGGTGTGCAGTTGCAGGACGTGGCCCGGGAAACGCGCGGACAACGCGGGGATTTTCGGTTTCTGGTAGCCGCCGGTGGCCAACACCACGTTGCGCGCCCGCCGGACGCCCTCGGTGGTTTCCACGATGAAGCCGCCGTCCTCCGCCGGCGCGATCCGGGTGACGTCCGCGCCGGTCCGGACCGGCGCTCCGATGCTCGCCGCGTACTGCCGGAAGTACCCGATCAGCTCGTCCCGCGGCATAAAGGCGTCCGGTTCGGGACCGTCATACGGCCTGCCCGGTAAAGCCAGCGAGAAGTTGGGCGTGTTCAGGCAGAACGCATCCCAGCGGTCCTGCCAGGCACCGCCCAGGGCGGCACGCCGCTCCAGCAACCGATGTTCGACGCCGGCCCTGCTCAGCCAGTAGCTCGTGGCCAGGCCAGCCTGCCCGGCGCCAACGATAAGGGTGTCCAGAATCGGTCCCATGCAAGAAACCATACGCCGGGCCGGGCAGCTTTCAAGGGGGCCGGCAGCGCGGGCCGACGGCGCGTTCGACGGCGGGCCGGCCACCCGGCGTCGTGCGTCACTTTTGCGTTTGCCCAGCGCCGCTGGCCTAATTTGCCGCCGGAGTCTGCAAGAATGCTGGAGGTGCCGGGCGGCTCAGCGCTCGGCACTGTCTGTCTTGAGCCAGGCTTCGCGGCCGCGGAAGGTTGTACGGATGCCGATGTGGGCGCAAGCCATGTTCTGGGGGACCCTTGCCGGCGGTGCGCTGGTGCTGGGTTCCTGGCTGTCGTGGAAGTGGACCATCCCCGCGAAGCTGGTCTCCTCCATCATGGCCTTCGGCGCCGGCGTGCTCATCTCCGCACTCGCCTTCGAGCTGGTGGACGAGGCGGTGGACGGTGGCGGTCTGTGGCCGACGGTGGCCGGGTTCCTTGCCGGTGCCGTGGTGTACGTCAGCGCCAACGCCCTGCTGGCACGCTCCGGGGCCAAGCATCGCAAGCGGTCCAAGGGACAGCAGCCCTCCGAGAAGGACAGCCCGGGCAGCGGCACGGCCATCGCCGTCGGCGCCCTCTTGGACGGCATTCCGGAATCGGTGGTTCTGGGCCTTGGACTCATCACTGCCGGCGCGGTCAGCCCCGCAATGCTCGCCGCCGTGTTCATCTCCAACGTTCCCGAAGGCCTCTCCAGCACGGCGGGAATGAAAAAAGCCGGCCGCAGCGCAGGGTACGTCTTCGGCGTCTGGGGAGGCATCGCGGTCCTGTGCGGGCTGTCCTCCCTGCTGGGCTACACGGCGCTGGAGAACGCGCCCGACGAAGCCGTGGCGTTCATCACCGCCGTGGCTGCCGGCGGCATCCTGGCCATGCTGGCGGACACCATGATCCCGGAGGCCTTCGAAGAGCACCACAACCTCACCGGACTGGTCGCGTCCGTGGGTTTCCTGTCCGCCTTCACCATTCACCACGTGGGCGGATAGGGCTGCCAGTGCCTGTGGCAGCGGCCGCGGAGCATCCCTGCCGCGGCCGACGGCGGTGACCGCCGCCGGGACGGCCACCGCTGCTACGGACGTTGCGGCCCCGACGGCCGCTACGGCCGCTTCACCGTAGGCGCCTCGCTCGCCTACGGTGTGGGGCTGCCGCCGTTGACGTTCAGCGTTTCGCCCACAACATAGCTGGACTCGGCCGAGGCCAGGAACACATAGGCCGGCGCGAGTTCCGCAGGCTGGCCGGCGCGGCCCAGGGGAGTGTCCTTGCCGAATTCGGGCAGTGCCTCCTTCGGCTGGCCGCTGCTGACCTGGAGCGGAGTCCAGATCGGCCCGGGTGCCACCGCATTGACACGGATCCCCTTCGGCGCGAGCTGCTGCGCCAGGCCCTTGGTGAAGTTGTTGATGCTCGCCTTCGTGGTGGCGTAATCCACCAATGTGGGCGACGGGTTGTAGGCCTGGATGGACGTGGTGTTGATGATGGTTGATCCGGCGGGCAGGTGGGGCACCGCTGCCTTGGTCAGCCAGAACATCGCATAGACGTTGGTCTTCAGCGTGTGGTCGAACTGCTCATCGCTGATCTCCTCGATGTCCTCCTGCGCCACCTGCTTGCCGGCGTTGTTCACCAGGATGTCCAGGCCGCCGAGTTCGCGGACAGCGGTGTCCACCAGCTCGCGGCACACGGCCGCGTCCTTCAGGTCGCCGGGAGCCTTGACCGCTTTGCGGCCCGCCTTCTCGATCAGGTTCGCAATCCGCGCGGCGTCTTCTTCTTCCTCGGGCAGATAGGAAAGCACGACGTCGGCACCCTCCCGTGCGAAGGCAATCGCCGTGGCGGCGCCGATGCCAGAATCCGCGCCGGTGACGAGGGCTTTGCGCCCCTCCAGCCGTCCGGTGCCGCGGTACGTGTCCTCGCCCAGGTCCGCCTTCGGTGTCAGCTTCGCATCCAGGCCGGGCTCGGGCTGGTGCTGCTTGGGCGGCTCAATATGCTCGTAGGCCGTCACGGGGTTCTTGAACGTGTACTGGTCGGTCATGGTGCTCCTCCGGAAGGGTTGCTCTCAACACGGACAGTCGGTCGGTGCCAGTCGGTCGGTTCCGACGCATGCTAAGCATGCTTACCAATTCACCCTAGCGAGGGTGTGCGGGAGCCGCAACGGGGGCGGGCTGCCGGACCCCATGCCTCAGTTGGGAGGTTCCGCGCAGGGGCTGGGGCATTCCTGCCCGGCGCGACCCGCCTGGTGTGACGGGCTCCACAAAATCGTCCGACGCCGGAATGCGGGCTTCCGGGGGACCAAGAGGTCCCGTAATCCGCATGATTCCGGGGCTTTGGGGTGCTTTGGCTGCTGTGTGGGGGTGGATTTGTGTGGGGTGCTGTGGGCGTGTAAAGTAATTCGAGTCGCCGCCGCTGATGCGGAGAGATTGCGACCGACCCCCTTCTGAATGGCCTGGAAAACGGCGCTGTTATGGCGTGCGGATACCGGGTGGGGATCCTTCCTGTGGTGCTTGTGGCTGGCGGAATGCCGGTTTGCATTGTGTTGCGGGATCGGGTAAGTTTGGGAAGTTGCTCCGGAGCGATCCTTGACCGTGTGGTTGTGGTGGTGCCGGGTGTGTCTGTTGTTTGAGAACTCAATAGTGTGCCAAGTTTGTTGATACCAATTTATTTTATGGATTGGTTGAATTGACTGGATTATGCCACCCCGTGGTGTGGTCTGGTTTTTACAGCTGGTTTCAAATTTTGTGCAGCCGCTTTCTTCCGTTTTCCCGGGGGTGGTGGTTGTGTCTGTTTTTGTTTTACTTCAACGGAGAGTTTGATCCTGGCTCAGGATGAACGCTGGCGGCGTGCTTAACACATGCAAGTCGAACGATGATCCCAGCTTGCTGGGGGATTAGTGGCGAACGGGTGAGTAACACGTGAGTAACCTGCCCTTAACTCTGGGATAAGCCTGGGAAACTGGGTCTAATACCGGATATGACTCCTCATCGCATGGTGGGGGGTGGAAAGCTTTTTGTGGTTTTGGATGGACTCGCGGCCTATCAGCTTGTTGGTGAGGTAATGGCTCACCAAGGCGACGACGGGTAGCCGGCCTGAGAGGGTGACCGGCCACACTGGGACTGAGACACGGCCCAGACTCCTACGGGAGGCAGCAGTGGGGAATATTGCACAATGGGCGAAAGCCTGATGCAGCGACGCCGCGTGAGGGATGACGGCCTTCGGGTTGTAAACCTCTTTCAGTAGGGAAGAAGCGAAAGTGACGGTACCTGCAGAAGAAGCGCCGGCTAACTACGTGCCAGCAGCCGCGGTAATACGTAGGGCGCAAGCGTTATCCGGAATTATTGGGCGTAAAGAGCTCGTAGGCGGTTTGTCGCGTCTGCCGTGAAAGTCCGGGGCTCAACTCCGGATCTGCGGTGGGTACGGGCAGACTAGAGTGATGTAGGGGAGACTGGAATTCCTGGTGTAGCGGTGAAATGCGCAGATATCAGGAGGAACACCGATGGCGAAGGCAGGTCTCTGGGCATTAACTGACGCTGAGGAGCGAAAGCATGGGGAGCGAACAGGATTAGATACCCTGGTAGTCCATGCCGTAAACGTTGGGCACTAGGTGTGGGGGACATTCCACGTTTTCCGCGCCGTAGCTAACGCATTAAGTGCCCCGCCTGGGGAGTACGGCCGCAAGGCTAAAACTCAAAGGAATTGACGGGGGCCCGCACAAGCGGCGGAGCATGCGGATTAATTCGATGCAACGCGAAGAACCTTACCAAGGCTTGACATGGGCCGGACCGGGCTGGAAACAGTCCTTCCCCTTTGGGGCCGGTTCACAGGTGGTGCATGGTTGTCGTCAGCTCGTGTCGTGAGATGTTGGGTTAAGTCCCGCAACGAGCGCAACCCTCGTTCCATGTTGCCAGCGCGTAATGGCGGGGACTCATGGGAGACTGCCGGGGTCAACTCGGAGGAAGGTGGGGACGACGTCAAATCATCATGCCCCTTATGTCTTGGGCTTCACGCATGCTACAATGGCCGGTACAAAGGGTTGCGATACTGTGAGGTGGAGCTAATCCCAAAAAGCCGGTCTCAGTTCGGATTGGGGTCTGCAACTCGACCCCATGAAGTCGGAGTCGCTAGTAATCGCAGATCAGCAACGCTGCGGTGAATACGTTCCCGGGCCTTGTACACACCGCCCGTCAAGTCACGAAAGTTGGTAACACCCGAAGCCGGTGGCCTAACCCCTTGTGGGAGGGAGCTGTCGAAGGTGGGACTGGCGATTGGGACTAAGTCGTAACAAGGTAGCCGTACCGGAAGGTGCGGCTGGATCACCTCCTTTCTAAGGAGCACCTACAACAACCCTGCCCCGTGTATGCGGGTGTGGTGGTGTTGTCAGGAGTACGCCCGTTGCGCAGACGTAAGTTCTGCGGCGGGTGCTCACGGGTGGAATATCAGCAAATAGCGGCCGGTGGTTCTTTTTCCTGACTTAGTACGGATGTTCTTCACGTGTGGAGGGTGTCCTGGAAGGGTTCGGGGGGAGGGGTTCCGGTTTAGTGTTTGGCACACTGTTGGGTCCTGAGGCAACAGGGCCATGGCGTGGCCGGGTTTCCTTTGCGGGGGATGCGGTTGTGGTGTGGGTTTGTTTGTTTCTGGTTTCCTGGCTGCACCGATCATGCATGTTTGTGTGTGTGGGGTGTGTGGTACGGGGTTGTTGTTTGAGAACTACATAGTGGACGCGAGCATCTTTTATAAGAAGCAATTTCCAAGAATATGAACCTGGATCTGTTGTTCTGTCTTTCGGGATGGAGCGGTGGTTTCTGTGGTTCTCTCGAAAATTAGCGTTTTTGATCTTTTGTGGTCAAGTTTTTAAGAGCACACGGTGGATGCCTTGGCATTAGGAGCCGAAGAAGGACGTAGGAATCTGCGATAAGCCTGGGGGAGTCGATAACCGGACTGTGATCCCAGGGTGTCCGAATGGGGAAACCCCGCCAGGGACGCGAGTTGCCTGGTGACCCGCATCTGAACACATAGGGTGCGTGGAGGGAACGCGGGGAAGTGAAACATCTCAGTACCCGCAGGAAGAGAAAACAATAGTGATTCCGTTAGTAGTGGCGAGCGAACGCGGATCAGGCTAAACCGTTCCATGTGTGATAGCCGGCGGGCGTTGCATGGTCGGGGTTGTGGGACTTTCCGTATCAGTTCTGCCGGACTGGTGAGGTGTGATGTGCAGGCATAGGTGAACGGTCTTGAAAGGCCGGCCAGAGAGGGTGTGAGCCCCGTAACCGTAATGTTGTGTACCGCCTGGAGAGTATCCCAAGTAGCACGGGGCCCGAGAAATCCCGTGTGAATCTGTCAGGACCACCTGATAAGCCTAAATACTCCCTAATGACCGATAGCGGACCAGTACCGTGAGGGAAAGGTGAAAAGTACCCCGGGAGGGGAGTGAAACAGTACCTGAAACCGTGTGCTTACAATCCGTCGGAGCCAGTCTGATTCTGGTGACGGCGTGCCTTTTGAAGAATGAGCCTGCGAGTTAGTGTTACGTCGCGAGGTTAACCCGTGTGGGGAAGCCGTAGCGAAAGCGAGTCTGAATAGGGCGTTGCAGTGGCGTGATCTAGACCCGAAGCGAAGTGATCTACCCATGGCCAGGTTGAAGCGACGGTAAGACGTCGTGGAGGACCGAACCCACTTCAGTTGAAAATGGAGGGGATGAGCTGTGGGTAGGGGTGAAAGGCCAATCAAACTTCGTGATAGCTGGTTCTCCCCGAAATGCATTTAGGTGCAGCGTTGCGTGTTTCTTACCGGAGGTAGAGCTACTGGATGGCTAATGGGCCCTACAAGGTTACTGACGTCAGCCAAACTCCGAATGCCGGTAAGTGAGAGCGCAGCAGTGAGACTGTGGGGGATAAGCTTCATAGTCGAGAGGGAAACAGCCCAGACCACCAACTAAGGCCCCTAAGCGTGTGCTAAGTGGGAAAGGATGTGGAGTTGCGAAGACAACCAGGAGGTTGGCTTAGAAGCAGCCATCCTTAAAAGAGTGCGTAATAGCTCACTGGTCAAGTGATTCCGCGCCGACAATGTAGCGGGGCTCAAGTACACCGCCGAAGTTGTGGCATTCACATTTTATCCAAGCCGCCTCCTTTGTGGGGTTGGTTCAGGAGTGTGGATGGGTAGGGGAGCGTCGTGTGGGCAGTGAAGTCGCGGTGTAAACCAGCGGTGGAGCCTACACGAGTGAGAATGCAGGCATGAGTAGCGAAAGACGGGTGAGAAACCCGTCCGCCGAATGATCAAGGGTTCCAGGGTCAAGCTAATCTGCCCTGGGTAAGTCGGGACCTAAGGCGAGGCCGACAGGCGTAGTCGATGGACAACGGGTTGATATTCCCGTACCGGCGAAAAACCGCCCATGCTGAACAGGGGATACTAACCGCCCGAGACCTGCCCGATCACCCTTGTGGTGTGAGGGTTTTGGTGGAGCGCGGGACCTGATCCTGGGAGGTAAGCGTATTAACAGGTGTGACGCAGGAAGGTAGCCGAGCCGGGCGATGGTTGTCCCGGTCCAAGGATGTAGGGCGAACGGTAGGCAAATCCGCCGTTCATGATGCCTGAGACCTGACGGGACCCCTTTAGGGGGGGATTCGGTGATCCTATGCTGCCTAGAAAAGCATCGACGCGAGGTTTTAGCCGCCCGTACCCCAAACCGACACAGGTGATCAGGTAGAGAATACTAAGGCGATCGAGAGAATTATGGTTAAGGAACTCGGCAAAATGCCCCCGTAACTTCGGGAGAAGGGGGGCCCCAACCTTGATGGACACTTGCTGTCCGGAGGGGATCGGGGCCGCAGAGACCAGGGGGAAGCGACTGTTTACTAAAAACACAGGTCCGTGCGAAGTCGCAAGACGATGTATACGGACTGACTCCTGCCCGGTGCTGGAAGGTTAAGAGGACCGGTTAGCCGCAAGGCGAAGCTGAGAATTTAAGCCCCAGTAAACGGCGGTGGTAACTATAACCATCCTAAGGTAGCGAAATTCCTTGTCGGGTAAGTTCCGACCTGCACGAATGGAGTAACGACTTCCCCGCTGTCTCAACCATAAACTCGGCGAAATTGCAGTACGAGTAAAGATGCTCGTTACGCGCAGCAGGACGGAAAGACCCCGAGACCTTTACTATAGTTTGGTATTGGTGTTCGGAGTGGCTTGTGTAGGATAGGTGGGAGACGTTGAAGCCCGGACGCCAGTTCGGGTGGAGTCATCGTTGAAATACCACTCTGGTCACTTTGGACATCTAACTTCGGCCCGTAATCCGGGTCAGGGACAGTGCCTGATGGGTAGTTTAACTGGGGCGGTTGCCTCCTAAAAAGTAACGGAGGCGCCCAAAGGTTCCCTCAGCCTGGTTGGCAATCAGGTGTCGAGTGTAAGTGCACAAGGGAGCTTGACTGTGAGAGAGACATCTCGAGCAGGGACGAAAGTCGGGACTAGTGATCCGGCGGTACATTGTGGAATGGCCGTCGCTCAACGGATAAAAGGTACCTCGGGGATAACAGGCTGATCTTGCCCAAGAGTCCATATCGACGGCATGGTTTGGCACCTCGATGTCGGCTCGTCGCATCCTGGGGCTGGAGTAGGTCCCAAGGGTTGGGCTGTTCGCCCATTAAAGCGGTACGCGAGCTGGGTTTAGAACGTCGTGAGACAGTTCGGTCCCTATCCGCTGCGCGCGCAGGAAATTTGAGAAGGGCTGTCCTTAGTACGAGAGGACCGGGACGGACGAACCTCTGGTGTGTCAGTTGTACTGCCAAGTGCACCGCTGATTAGCTACGTTCGGATGGGATAACCGCTGAAAGCATCTAAGCGGGAAGCTCGCTTCGAGATGAGATTTCCATACACCTTGTGTGTGAGAGGCCCCCAGCCAGACCACTGGGTTGATAGGCCGGATGTGGAAGCGAGGACTAACGACTCGTGAAGCTGACCGGTACTAATAGGCCGATAACTTACACCACACACCCTTTCCGTAAACGGATTCAAAAGACGTTCACACCATGGAAAGGGTACAAAGAAAAACAAGACTGCTTGCGTCCACTATGTGGTTCCCAAACAACAAACCCGTTGCTTGAGGAACAAACACAACAACATAACAACACCACACCTGCCCTGAGCGGCAGGAGCATGTTGTAACCACTAATTTTCCCAACCCCCGCACCGGGGGTCCGGGTAAAAGGGTTACGGCGGTCATAGCGTGGGGGAAACGCCCGGTCCCATTCCGAACCCGGAAGCTAAGACCCACAGCGCCGATGGTACTGCACCCGGGAGGGTGTGGGAGAGTAGGTCACCGCCGGAACATCATTCAGGTCGAGAGCCCCAACCAGGCAACTGGTCGGGGCTCTCCCACGTTAACCACCAAAACCCCCGGGAACCGGCAGAGCGTCCCCCAACAACCCGCCACAATCGGCAGAGCGTCGCCAAGGGGCGGAACACCAGCTGTGCCGCCGTCGTTGTACTCACTGGGTTTGGGACGCCGGGTATCGGCAAGTCCATCATCGATTGGGAGATACTTCATGGCTGCACGCACCATCGTCATTACCGGGGCTAGCGACGGCATCGGAGCTTCCGCCGCGCGGACGCTGGCCAAGGCAGGGGAGCAGGTGGTCGTCGTCGGGCGTTCTGCGGAAAAGACCCGAGCCGTGGCGCAGGAGATCGGCGCTGACTACTTCGTCAGCGATTTCGCTGACCTCTCCCAAGTGCGTGCGCTGGCAGTCCAGCTGAAGGAGAAGTACCCACGGATTGACGTCCTGGCCAACAATGCCGGCGGCATCATGGGCAAGCGCGAGCTGACGGTGGACGGCCACGAAAAGACGTTCCAGGTAAACCACCTGGCACCCTTCCTCCTCACCACGGAGCTGATGGATGTCCTGACGGCAAGCAATGCGACAGTGATAAATACGTCGAGCGCGGCGAACGCGTTCGGATACGTGGACATAAATGACCTTGACGCCGCCGGCAAGTACTCCACCAACAAGGCCTACGGCACTTCCAAGCTCGAGAACATTCTGTTCACCACTGAGCTGCATCACCGGTACAACAACGCGGGCATTTCCACGGCGGCATTCCATCCCGGAGGCGTGGCCACCAATTTCGCGGCAGAATCCACCAGCTGGTTCCGGTTCGCCTATAAGACAATTATCAAGCGGTTCATGCTCACCCCGGAGCAAGGCGCTGACACGCTCGTGTGGCTTGCCACCGCCAAGCCGGGGCAGGACTGGATGTCCGGCGCTTACTATGCCAAGCGGGCGCTGGCCAAAGCCAACAAGCAGGCCTACGACGCCGAGCTTGCCAGGCGGCTCTGGGACCGCAGCGAAGTCCTGGTCAGCACGGACAAGCTCAACCAGCGAAGCTGACGCGCGTCGGCAGAGACCAGGGGACACATCGCGGCGCTGCGTCGGTCCTGTTATGACCTGACCGGAATCGATATGTCGAGGGACTCGACAGGTGAGGCGGCCTTTTCACCGGACCCTGTCAGCCCTCGAGACGAAGTCCCTGCATCTCGTCAATCGCATCTGCCGAGCGGAGCAGCGCAAGCTCCACCCCGGACTGGGGCTCCGGGTGGGAAAAGAGGTAGCCCTGCAGGGAATCGCAATGCAGGTTGGTCAGGTGTCTGGCCTGGGCCGCGGTCTCGATTCCTTCCGCTGTCACCGTCAGGCCCAGGCTGTGGGCCATATTGATCATCGAGTTCAGGATGGGCAGTTTCTCCGCGCCGGTACGCACCATGGAGACGAAAGAACGGTCAATCTTCACCGCGTCCACCGGAAGTTCCTGGAGCCGGCCCAGCGAGGAGTACCCGGTGCCGAAATCGTCCAGCGCCACCCGCACGCCAGCATCGCGGAGCAAGTCCAGCTGCCGGATCACATGTGCGTCCGGGTCAAAGAAGACGCTCTCCGTCACCTCCAGCACCAGCTGCCGGGGATCCGCACCGCAGGATGCTGCCAGCCGCAGGACGCCGTCGGCGAACTTGCAGTCCTTCAGCTGCACCCCCGAAATATTGACCGCCACCGAGCGGGTGGCATCCCCGGTGAGCCACGGCTGCAGCTCTGTGAAGCTGTGCCGCATGACCTGCATGCCGATGGCCGAAATCTGGCCGCTGCGCTCCGCCGTCGGAATGAACTGCCCGGCCGGGACCAGCTCACCGTCCCGTTTCCACCGGGCCAAGGCTTCAAACTGCACCACTTCACCGAGCCTCGGCGAAATCACCGGCTGGTAGTGGACCGTGATCTGTCCGGATTCCACGGCAAGCCGGAGGCCGGCCTCCATGTCCGTACGCTGGACCAGCGCCGTCATCATTTCCGGTTCGAACCTCATGTACCGGTTCTTGCCTGCGGCCTTTGCTGCGTACATCGCGACGTCAGCCTGGCGGAGCAGCTCGGACGCTGCTACGTCCGGGCCCGCCGAGGCCAATCCGAGACTCAGGCTTGGACGGAGCATTGTCCCGTCGATCCACATGGGGACATTCAGCGAGTCGACGATGCGTTCCGCGATGGCATCAGGCTCCGGCGAACCTGTCAGCAGCACCACGAACTCGTCCCCGCCCAGGCGGGCAACGGTGTCGTCGGGACGGACGCAGGAACGGAGCCTGCGCGCCACTTCAGTCAGCATCTCGTCACCGGCATGGTGGCCCAGGATGTCATTGACTTCCTTGAAGTCGTCCAGGTCCAGCAACAGGACGTCCACGGCCCCGGGCCCGGTGCCGCGGAGCGATGCAGCCAGTTGGTCATGGAACAGCTTCCGGTTGGCCAGTCCGGTCAGCGGGTCCTGGAACGCCAGCGCTTTGAGCTGTTCTGCCTGCTCGGCGAGATCGGCCAGGGCCCGCTTCGCCTGGTCCTGGGCAGCCAGCCGCGGGGTGACGTCGCGGAAGCTCCACACGCGGCCCACCACCTTGTCAGCTACCTTCTGTGGACGCGAATACCGCTCGAAGGTCCTGCCGTCGGTAAATTCCAGGATGTCGTTGCTCTCGGCCAAGGGGTGCTCGTAAAGTTCACGGACTTTGTCGAGAAAACTTTGGGGCCGTTTCAGCAGCCCGAGCACATATCTGATCACTGCTTCGTCATCATGGGTTGCCAACAGCTCGCGCGGAATACCCCACATGGACACGAACTGCTCGTTCACACCGGCGATCTGGCCGTCCGTACCCACAACGAGAATGCCGTCAGCCGTGGATTCGAGAGTGGCGCTCAGCAGGGACATCGCCTCGCGCAACCCGTCGTCGGGTTCTTCGCGATGCGTCATGTCCCGCACCGACACGGACATGCAAAGGCCGGCGGCTATATCCAGCAGACCGCACGCTATCTCGCCTTTGAACTCCGTGCCGTCCTTCCTGAGCCCGTACGCTTCGAAGGGCGAACCGAAGCTGGACTCCGGACCGCCCGCACGAAGGGCCTTGAAGAGCCGCTGGAAGCCCAGACGGTAGCCCTCGGCAAGAACAATCCGATGATCATGGCCAACGAGTTCCTGCCGGGAGTAACCGAACACCCGCTCAGCGGAAGGATTCATGAGCACCACGGTGCCGTCCTGGGCCAGCACCAACAGGGCATCGGGCAGCGAATCAATGATGGCCTGGCAATCCCGGCCCGAAACGGACCCCGGATCCCGGCTTCCCTGCGGCGCCATCAGAGCGCCTTAAACACAAAATGAGACCGCAATTGCTTCATCGAATGTCCTCCCCTCCGCACATCATAGAGCGCTAAGGCAAGAACCGCTTGTTACGTGATCGGCTGAGGAACCAGCCCAGCTCCCGTCCCGAGCCCGCGAACCGTCCAGCCCGCCGCCTGCCACGCTGCGGCGTCCAGGACATTGCGCGCGTCCAGCACCGTGCGGCATCGTACCAGTGCCCCGGCAACCACCGGCGACAACGAACGGTATTCGTCCCATTCCGTCAGCAACAGCACCAGTTCGGCGCCATCGAGCGCCCGGTCCGTGCACGCCTCGAACCGCAGCTGCGGGTACCGCATCGTCGCGTTGGTGACAGCCTTCGGATCCGTCACGGTAACCTGCGCGCCGGCCGCGGACAGCTGCAGGGCGACGTCCAGGGCGGGGGAGTCCCGGATGTCGTCCGTGTCCGGCTTGAACGCCGCACCCAGCACCGCCACCGTCCGGCCGGACAGGGTACCGCCACACAGCCCGCGGGCGATCTCCACTGTCCGCAATCGCTGGTCAAGATTGATGGCATCCACCAGGCCCATCCACTCGTCCACGGACCCTACGCCGAGGGCGGCCGCCTGGGCACGGAAACTGCGGATGTCCTTGGGCAGGCATCCACCGCCGAACCCCAGCCCGGCATGAAGGTACCGGCTGCCGATCCGCGGATCCAGGCCCATCGCCTCGCCCAGTTCGGTGACGTCGGCCCCTGATGCGTCACACAGCTCGGCCATCGCGTTGATGAAGCTGACCTTCGTGGCGAGGTACGCGTTGGCCGCCGACTTGATCAGTTCCGCCGTGGCAAAGTTGCACACCAGCCGCGGAATCCCGGCGCTCAGTAGCGGCCCGTACACGGCATCCAGGGCTTCGGTCACACCGCGTGCGGCACCGCCGGACCGGCCAAACGCGCCAGCCTTTCCTCCCGGCACGCCGTAAACCAGCCGGTCCGGCACCAGCGAATCCTTTACCGCGGTGCCCTGCCGCAGGAACTCCGGATTCCAGCCAAGCAGCACGTCAGGCCGGCCCGACAGAATGCCCGCCAACATGTCGACAGTCCCCACGGGCACCGTTGACTTACCCACGACGGCGGAGCCCCGGCCCAGGTGCGGAAGGAGGCTTTCGGTGGCGGACACCAGGTAGCTGAGGTCGGCGCCGTCGGATGTCTTGGACTGCGGAGTGCCCACGCAGAGGAAGTGCACCCGCGCGCCGGCCGCAGCCGCGAAGTCGGCGGAGAAGGTCAGCCGTCCGGTGGCCCGGCCGTCCCGCAGGAGCTCGTCCAAGCCCGGCTCGAAGAACGGTGCGAAGCCGCGGGCCAGCTGTTCCACCTTGGCGGCGTCGACGTCGATGCCCACCACTGTATGGCCCATCGACGCCAGCGTTGCGGCGTGCACGGCACCCAGGTACCCGCAGCCGATCACGGAAATCTTCACAGCGTTGCTCCTCTTTTGGTTTCGGCAGGCCCAACCGCCGGTACCCGTCGGACGGGCTCAACCACCGGCATTCGCCCGACAGGCTCAACCACCGGTTCACCGGCGATGACAGCCCGGTAATGGCGCACCAGCTCCGCGCTCAACGCCGGCCATGTCCGCCCCTGGACCGAAGCGTGCGCTGCCGCAGCGAACGCGCGGCGCTTGGCGTCGTCGCCCATCAGGTCCATGACATGTGCCCGCATCCCGGCGAGGTCGCCCGGCCTGTACAGCCAGCCAGTGCGGGAATTTTCCACCAGGTCCAACGGGCCACCGCGTCCCGTGGCCACCACCGGCACGCCCGATGCCATGGCCTCCTGGATGGTCTGGCAGAAGGTCTCGAACTCGCCCGGATGCACGAACAGGTCGAAGGACGCCACCGCGCTGGCCAGCTGCTCACCGCCCAGGAACCCGGCAAACACGGCGTTCGGCAGGGCTTCCTGCAGCGCCTCGCGCTGCGGTCCGTCGCCCACGATCACCAGCCGCGTGCCCGGCACATCGGCCAGCACGGCCAGGTCCTCCACCTGCTTTTCAACGGCCAGACGGCCCACATAGCCGATGATCCGCTCGCCGCCGGGGGCCACGGAGGCCCGCCACCCGTCGTCGCGCTTTTCCGGCGCAAACCGCGCGGTATCCACACCGCGCCGCCACATGTCCACCCGCAGAACTCCGCGGCCGCGCAACTGGTTCAGCGCGAAAGTCGATGGCACCAGCGTCCGGGACGCCAGCAGGTGGATGTTCTCCACCCGGTTCCAGGCCCAGTTCTCCATGAACGGCACACCGTAGCGCGCCGCGTAGCTGGGGACCTCGGTCTGGTAGATGGCCACTGTGGGAATCCCCAGCTGGTGAGCGGCCTGCACCGCCCGCCAGCCGAGCACGAACGGGGACGCGAGGTGGACAACGTCGGGCGCGTAATCGGCAAGGATTCTCTTGACCCGGTTCACACCGCCCAACGCCACCCGCACGTTCGAGTAGCCGGCCAGCGGCACCGACGGAAGCCGGTGCACGAACGCGCCGTGCACCACGTCCAGGACCTCCGTGTCCTGTGTCGACGGGGCGATCACCATGACGCCATCGCCCCGCTCCTGCAGATGCTCAAGCACCCGAAGGATGGAGTGCGTAACCCCGTTCATCAGTGGCAGGAATGATTCAGCAACGATTGCGATCCTCACCCCTCCACGGTGCGGGCGGCGCGTTGCGCCGAGGGGGAGCGGGCATGACCGGAAAAGGAAGGTTGGGTTAACAGCCGGGCAGCGTTGAAGCACGACGACGGCGGTACTCGCCGCCGGAGGCTGCTGCCGCGGACACCCGGGCCAGGAGACCGTCCCTTGCCACCCCCAGGTAGGCAAGGGACAGCATCCGGGCGGTCCCGGCGTCAGTGGCTGGTCGCCTCACCTGCCCGGCCCATGGGGTCGGGCCAGTTGCCGATGCGGGCCTTCATGGGGTCGGGCCAGTTGCCGATGCGGGCCTGGGCCGGAGCGGAGCGGACGATTGCCGTGGTGCTGAAGGGCTGAGTGTGGAAGGACATGACTTTTCTCCTGACTGAGTTTTGATTCCCGACGCCGACGGCGTGGGTGGGCATGCTCTGCCTGAAAATGCGCAGAGGTTACCTGCTCAGTCGGGGGAAGACCCCGGATCGAAGGACGGGCTCGCGGCAGGGACCAGCGCCGCGTCGGGCGCCAGGCAGCGTCCGGCATCGTGCAGCAGGTTCCAGAACCCGGCGACGTCGGCCGACGCCTCGGCGCCGGCGCTGCCGGTGCCCGTAGACCCCGAACCGGACTGGTTCTGGGGGCCGGCGAAACGGAGTTCCGCGTCCTGCGCGGGTGCCGGCGCCGCCGATACAACGTAGCCAATCGTGGCGGCCAAGGCCCGCATTGCCTGCGTATTCGCCAGAAACTGCAGTGGTGAAACCGCGCCGCGAACCTGCAGCGGAGCGGTCCTGACTTCGGCGGGCCGGACCTGGCTGGCGGGGGAGACCGCCTCGATGCTGACAGGTTCCGCCGCTTGCGAGAGAACTGCCGACGGCGGGACGGCAGTTCCGGCCGGACGTCCGGGGGCGGCCGTCTCCGGTAACTGCACCGGAACGTCCGGCAGCGGAACCTCCGGCAGTGGAACGTACAGTCCCGGCAGAGCGGGAACAGGCAAGGCTGGAAGCGGCACTGGTGGCACAGTAACGTCCGGCAACGCGGGTGCGAGGGAATCAACCACCGACACGACCCCGTCGGCTGTGCCGGTGAGCGTTGCACTGACCGTGTCAACGAGCGGCGAGTCCGTGAGGGGTATGTCCGCGGCCGGCGGAGCGGCAGTGTCCGCCACGTTGGCCACCACTTCTGTTGTTCCGCTGACCACCGGGTCCACGATGTCGACGACCGTCGCCGCTGTGTCGGAGACCGGAAGCGGCACAGCGGCGACCGGAACCGGAACGTCCTGGATTGTCACAACAGGGGTGCCAAGCGTGTCCGGATCATCGGATGCCGCATTCGCGGTCCCGGCAAACCAAACCATCCAGGCGGCGCAGAGAAGCGCAGCAATCACGAATGGGCGCACGGCACCACGGAACCGATCACGGAAAATGCCGCCCATCCAGATCACCCCCAGAGGCAATGGAAAATCAGGATACGCCCGGTGCTGTCCGACCGTCCAGACCCCGGCGCTTGCGGAGTAGAAGAGAGCGGGCCAGGGGTTATCGGAACGCAAGGGGCGGCCGGGAGCGCGGCTCACCGCCCGCCGTCGTGCCTCAACACCTCCGGCAGTTCATCCACGTAGACGGTCTGCGGCGGATCGTAGTAGATAACCAGGACCTCCTCGCCCACGGAAAACACACTGGTTTTGTCGAACGGGTGGGCGTGAAAGGCCATGGTGCCGCCAAGATACGGCAGCATGACTTCGCCGATGGTGCCCGGGCCGATGCGCCCCGTCACCCGCCCGATCTTGCCTGTGAGGCTGCGGTCAACGTCCTTACGCATCTGGGGCTTTCGCCGGCCGCTTGCCTTCCCTGCTGTTCTTCAGCGCCGAAGAGAGCGCCGGAAGGTAGTCGCCCACCTGGGCCAGAATCCCGCCCAGCATCTTGTTGACGCCTTCCCCGCCGTTGAGCACAGTCATCTGTCCCACGTGCGAGAACGGCTCAGCCGCCGCGGCGATGATAGCGGGCATGTTCTCGGCCAGCTGCTGAGAAATGACGGCATCCTGGTTGGTCCCGAGTGCCTCGGCGCGGGCCTTGATGCCCTCCGCCTCCGCCAGTGCCTTGGCCTTGATGGCCGATGCGGCGGCATCGCCGCGCGCCCGGGTGGCTGCGGCTTCCGCCTCGCCGGTGACCTTCGTGGCGCCGGCCGCGGCCGCGGCAGCCGTGGCATTGGCCTGGGCCTGCAGTTCCGTCCGCCGGGCGTTGACCTGGGCTTCTAGTTCGGTGCGGCGGGCCAGCGCTTCCGCGGCGCTGATGTCCGCGGCCTTCTGGCCTTCGGCGTCCGTGCGCTTGGCGTAGGCCTTGGCGTCGGCGGGCTTGCGGATGGTGGTCTGGAGCTTCTGCTCTTCGCGGTCAGCCTCGAGCTTGGCCACCTCGGTTTCCTGGACCACAACCTGCTGCCGCGCCGTCGCATCCGCGAGCGGCCCAGCCTGGGCGGCGTTGGCCTTCGCCCGTTCGGCATTGGCCTGCGCCACCGACTGCCTGATGGCGGAGACGCTCTGAGCGTCGGCGATGAGCGCCGCCGCCTCCGCTTCCTTCTCGGCCGCTTCGCGGTTCCTGGTGGCCTCGGCGATGCGGGCTTCCATCTTCACCTGGGCGATGTGCGGCTTGGCGATGTTCTGGATATAGCCGGTGGGGTCCTGCAGGTCCTTGATCTGGAGCGAATCCACCACCAGGCCCAGCTTCTCCATTTCCACACCGCTGGCGCTGCGGACCTGCGAACCGAGCTTGTCCCGCTCGCGGATGATCTCCTCCATGGTCATGCTGCCGATGATGGACCTCAGGTGCCCTTCAAAGACGTTGTACACCTGGCTTTCCATTTTGGGCTGCTGGCCCAGGAAACGCCGGGCCGCATTTGCAATGAAGGGCGGGGCATCGCCGATCTTGTAAATCACCACACCTTCCACAATTACCTGGATGCCCTGCGAGGTAACACAGGAAACTTTGAGCTCAGTTTCATTCAGTGTGAGGGACAGGGTCCGTACCGTCTGAAGCCCGGGAAACACCAGCGCACCTTTGCCCGTGACAATCTTGAAGTCCATTCCGGCCCGCGTTTCAAGGGTTCCGCGGGTCAGGCCGGAGATGATCAGGGCCTCGTTGGGTTCAGCCACTTTCCACATCAGTTTTATTGCCACCCAGATAAAGCCGATGACAACAATTGCCCCGATGAGAGCGGCAATTAACGGGAAGAATGCTGACAAGTCCGGCATGGCCCAGGTCCTTTCAGGTTATGGAACAGGCATCGCGGTAAAGCCCCAATTGATGCAGCTGTTCATTCCCTGCCGGTCAAAATGCGGGTAATTCAGGCCTGCCGGGCCAGCTGATGTAGCCAGTCTGATTGGCACCCGCCGGGAAGTCCAGCAATTCGGCGGTGCAGAGCAGCAAGCCCCTGTTATGGCGCCTGCCGTTGTGGAAGGGTGGGCAGGGGGCCGCGGACTGATCCGGAGAGGAGTGTCGCGATGCGTGGCGTATCCGGACGGACATTCGAAGTCGCGTGGGATACGTGGCGGGCTGAGCGTGGCGGCGCGGATGCGATCAGCCGCTTGCAGCAGGCCCGGCTGGCGGATCTGGTGGAGTTTGCCCGGTCCGCGTCGCCGTATTATCGGCGCTTGTACCGGGACGTGCCGGACACAGTGACGGACCCAGGCCAGCTGCCTCCGGTCGGCAAACGGGAGCTGATGGCGAACTTCGACGATTGGGTGACCGACCCGCACATCACGTTGGCGAAGCTGAAGTCGGAACTGCTCTCCGACCTCTCCCGGCTGGGGACCCTGTACCGCGGGCAGTACCTGGTGGTCACGACGTCCGGCACCTCGGGTGAGCCGGCCGTCCTGATCCATGACCGGTCCTCCTGGGTGGCGGTGAACGTCGTGGTCAGGATCCGGGAGCGCCGTAGCCTGATCAGGGCAGGGGAAGTGCGGGACTTCCTGCTCCGCGGCCTGCGGGCGGCGGCCCTCGTCGCTGGCGGGGGCCACTTCGCGGGGGTCGTGTTGACCGAAAACGCCCGACGCCGGGCCCCCGCCATTGCACGGCGCCTCCGGGTCTTCTCGGTGCTGAGGCCGCTCCCGCAGCTGGTCGAAGAACTCAACACCTTCAAGCCGACCCTGCTCTTCGGGTATCCGAGCGCGATGATCCAACTCGCCGAGGAACAGAAAGCCCGGCGGCTAGGGATCCGGCCCGTCCTGGCGATCTGTTCCGGCGAGAACCTCTCCGCCGCCGGACGCGAATCGATCGAAACGGCATTCGGCTGCCGCGTCACCGAACGCTATCTTTCCTCCGAAGTTCCGGCCCTGACCAGCCAGTGCCGGAACGGCGCATTCCACGTCAACACGGACTGGTACATCCTCGAACCGGTGGACGCGGATTACCGGCCGGTCCCGGCCGGCACCACCTCCCACACCGTGCTCGTCACCAACCTGGCCAACCGTGTGCAGCCGTTGATCCGCTACGACCTCGGCGACCGGGTAACGCTGGCACCGGAACCGTGCCCCTGTGGCAGTCCCTTTCCTGCAGTAAGCATCGAAGGCCGCGCAGGTGACCTGGTTTCGTTCCGGGCCGCTGACGGTGGCACTGTCACGGTCCTGCCGCTTGCGCTTGGCACGGTAATCGAGGAGACGCCAGGGGTGCGCAGGTTCCAGGCCATCCGCACGGGACCGGGCAACCTGACCGTGCGGCTCGAGACCTGGCCGGGTGCAGATCCGGCCCAGGTGCGGAGGGCCGTCACGGAGCGGCTGAATGATTACTTCGCAGCCCTTGGCGCCGGACCGGTTGCGATTGAGCATACGGATGAGCCGCCCCGCCCCGACCCCAGCGGGAAATTCCGGCAGGTCTGGTCCGCGGGGTGAACTGGTAGTGGACCGGGATCTCGACAGGCTCGACCACCGGCGGCGACCGGCCCGGTCAACGGACTGAAACCGGCCGGGCCGCCACCACCGGGTGGTCCCGGCCCAGGTTGCCCAGGCCGGAGGCGCCCTGCGGTGATCCCAGCTCCTCGAAGAACTCCACGTTGGCCCGGATGTAGTCCGCCCATTCGTCCGGGACGTCGTCGGAATAGTAGATGGCTTCCACCGGGCACACCGGATCGCACGCGCCGCAGTCCACGCACTCGGACGGGTGGATGTAGAGCGAGCGTTCGCCCTCGTAGATGCAGTCCACCGGACACTCGTCGATGCAGGCCTTGTCCTTCACATCCACGCACGGCTGCGCGATCACGTAGGTCATGGCGCGCTACACACCGGTGTAAACGGTCTTGCCCCAGGTGAAGAAGTCAAGTGCGGACTTCCCCTGTTCGCGGAACGTGTTGGTGGAGGAGTCCTTCACACCGCCGAACGGCACGTTAAGGTCCAGGCCTGCCGTCGGCCGGTTGACCTTGACCACGCCGGCCTGGGCCCTTGCGGCGAAGTCGGTGGCGCGCGCCAGGGAATCCGTGCAGATGCCGGCGGTGAGGCCATAGCGGGAATCGTTGATGGCGGCGAGCCCTGCCTCATAGTCAGACACTTCCAGCACCGTCACCACAGGTCCGAAGATTTCCTCGGTAACGGCGGCGTCGTCGAACGGCAGGCCGGTGAGCACGGCAGGCGGGAAGAACAGCGGACGGTTCGCGTCGCCGTCGTGCGTTCCGTCCAGGATGCCGGAACCGGCCAGCAGCGTTGCTCCGCGTTCGACGGCGGAACGCACCGCCGCGGTGTTCTGCGCGAACTGCTGGCTGCTCACCACGGCGCCCATGGCGGCGTCCATGCCGTCGCCGGGGGTGTACGCAGCGGCTTCCTCGGTGAGTGCTTCAAGGAATGCGGCGCGGATGCCCGGGGTGACGTAGACGCGGGAGGTTGCTGTGCAGGCCTGGCCGGTCAGCCCGAACGCGCCGGCGGCCACCACCTTGGCGGCCTTGCGGGCATCGGCGTCGTCCAGTACCAGGACGCCGTTCTTGCCGCCCATTTCCAGCTGCACGCGGGCCCGGCGGGTGTTCAGGATTTCCTGCAGCCCCAGCCCCACGTTGGTGGAACCGGTGAAGGACAGCCCGGCGATGCGCGGGTCACGGGCCAGGGCGTCGCCCACCACGCGGCCCTTGCCGTGCACCACGTTGAACACTCCGGCGGGCAGCCCCGCGTCCTGCAGGGCACGGGCGAGGTGGGTGGCGGAGAGCGGCGTCAGCTCGGCAGGCTTAATAACCACGGCGTTGCCGCTGATCAGTGCGGGGGCGGATTTCCACGCGGGGATGGCGATGGGGAAGTTCCACGGGGTGATGAGGCCGACGACGCCGAGCGGCTCGCGGCGGGTGGTGATGGTGGTGTCCGGCAGTCCGCTGGGCAGCACCTCGCCGGTGGCGGCCCAGCCCAGGGAACCGAAGAAGCGCAGCACGTCGGAGGCACGTTTGACCTCGCCTTTGGCTTCCGCGAAGGTCTTGCCTTCCTCGCGGACCAGGTCTTCGGCGATGACGCTCTGGCGTTCGATCAGCAGGTTGCCGGCAGCGATGAGGATGGCGCCGCGGGACGGTGCCGGCAGGGCGGCCCAGGCCGGCTGCGCGGCAGTGGCGGCGGCAATGGCAGCGTCCACGTCCGCGGCCGTTCCGCTGGGGGAGAGGGCCGCGAGTTCGTCCGGGCTGGCCGGATTGAACCGCTCGGTGTCGGCTTGGCCCAGCCATTCGCCGTTGATGAGGTGCCGGGCGGTCAGGAGTTCGCGTTCGGTGGAAGCGGACGTGGCAGTGGAATCGGTGGCGGTGGAGACGTCGGTCGCTGTGGAAGTCATGGTGTTCCTTAGAAAGATCGTGAGTGGGGGCGCTACAGGCTGCGGATCAGGCCGCCGTCGCACCGGAGCGCGATGCCGGTGATGTACGACGCCGGGGCGCTGCAGAGGAAGGCGGCAGCGGCGCCGAACTCCTCGGGTTCGCCGTAGCGGCGGGCGGGGATGGTCTTGCGGGACTCGAGCTGGATGTCCTCAACCGTGGTGCCGCGGCGTTTGGCTGCGGCCTGGTCGAGCTGGGCAACGCGGTCGGTGGCGATCCGTCCCGGCAGGAGCATGTTCACCGTGACGGCGTCCAGGGCCACCTCGGCGGCGAGGGTTTTGAGGTAGCCGGCCAGTGCGGCCCGGCCTGTGTTGGAGACCGCCAGGTTGGGCAGAGGCGCCACCACTCCGCTGGATCCGACGGCGAGGATGCGGCCCCAGCGCCGTTCCCGCATGCCCGGAAGAACGCGGGAGATCAGGGCGTGGTGCGGCTTGACCAGCAGCTCGAAGGCCGCGGCGATGTCCTCGGAGCTGAGCGTTGCGGCGGCCCCGGGCTTGGGGCCGGGGCCGTTCAGCACCAGAATGTCGACGGGGCCGAGGTCCGCCACGGTCTGTTCGACGGCGGCCTCGATGCCTTCCGCCGTGGTGAGGTCCGCCTCGATGGGGATCGCACCCGTGCCATAAGCGGTATGCAGCTCGGCAGCGATCTCCTTGGCACGGTCGCGGCGGCGGCCGGTGACCGCCACGCGAACGCCCTCTGCGGACAAGGCGCGGGCCACGGCCAGGCCCAGACCGCCGGTTGAGGCGGCCACGAGTGCGGTTTTTCCGGCGATTCCCAAGTCCATCAGAAACTCCCTACTGAGCTGTGGTGGTCCGCAATGTGCGGTGCACCGGCGGGTACGTCCGCGCGTGCTTCCAGCGCGGCAGCGGCTTCCCGCAGGTGCGTGAGCATGCCGTAGCGCAGCCTCTCCGGGAACTCCGCGGCCGGAGCCCGGACGCCCGCGTCCTTGACTAAGCCGCGCTTCAGCAGGCATTCCTTACGGACGGCCAGGGCGATCTTTGCCTGCTGCTCGAAGTTGATCAGCGGCAGGTACGGCAGCAGCTGGTCGCGGGCGGCTTCATAGCCGTCGCGCTGCCAGGCCCGGACACAGGCGATCAGCGCCTCCGGGTAGGAGAAACCGGTCATGGCGCCGGCCGCGCCGGCCATGAGCTCGTCCAGCAGTCCCTGCCCGCCGAGCCCGCCGAAGACGGACACCCTGCCAACCAGCGCGGCTGTCAGCTCCGCGATGGCCACGCTGGTGGGCGGCGCTTCCGCCTTCACCGCGACCACGAAGCTGCACCACTTCGCCACGGAAATGAGTGCAGGGGTGCTGATGCTGACGCCGCTGGCCAGGGGGTAATCCTGCAGCACCACCTTGGCGCCGGTGGCCCGGTGGATGGCGTCCAGGTGGGCGATCACCACCTCGGGCCGGGGCGAGTTGGCCTGGACCATCACGGCGGCCAGGCGCTCGCCGGCCACGGCCTGGGCAGCCTTGATTTCGTCGATGGCGGGGCGGGCGGACAGCGCAGTGATGCCGACAACCAGCGGGAGGTCCGTGCATTCGACCGCGATGTCAAGGACCTGGCGGCGTTCCTCCGCGGTCAGCGCCGCGGCCTCGCCGAACACACCCAGGACGGTCAGCCCGGTAGCGCCGATAGCTTCGTAGTGCTCCACGAGCCCGGACAGGCTGTCCAGGTCCACGTCCAGCGTGCTGCCCTGGAAGGGTGTTGCCACCACGCCCCAGACGCCCGGTGACAGTGACTCGCGTGCCGGGGTGTCCATTGAGGGTGCGTCTTGCATCGGGTTCTCCTTTCGTTCGTTATGCATCTCGTTCTGCATCAGCGGCCCGGCCAGACCGGCCGCCGCTTTTCCTGGAAGGCACGGACGCCTTCGGCCGAGTCCTCGCTGTCCAGTGCGGCCATGAGGGCCGGCAGCCGGAGCCCGCGGGCCTCCTTGGCGGGCAAATGCCCGGTCTGCGTGACCATCTGCTTCACTGCCCGGACGGACGTGGGGGCGCAGGCCAGAATCTGGTCCACCCAGCGCTGCACGGCGGCGTCGAGCTCGTCTGCCGGGACCACCTCGTTGACCAGCCCCATCGTCTGCATCTCCGCCGCGTCCGCTTTCCGGCCGGTCAGGAGCATACCCATCGCCTGGGTGTGGGGGATGCGCCGCACCAGCTGGTGGATGCCGCCGTCGAGCGCTAAACGCCCCACGCGCGGTTCCGTCAGCCCGAACCTGGCGTTCTCCGACGCCACCACGATGTCCGCGCCGAGCACGATCTCCATGCCGCCGCCCAGCGCATAGCCGTTCACCCGGGCGATCACCGGCACGTCGAGCGACGTGCGCAGGCTCAACCCGCCGAATCCGTTCGGGTCCAGGCCGGCCCAATACTCCAGGCCGGTCTTGTCCACGGCGGCGGCGGACATGTCCGCCCCGACGCAGAAGGCGCGGGTCCCGGCGCCGGTGATCACCACGGCGCGCACGTCCGGATCGGCCTCCAGCTGGTCCCAGATCCCGTTGAGCCGGGCCTGGGCGGTGCCGTCGACGGCGTTGAGCACGTGCTGCCGGTCGATCACCACCGTGGCCACATGGTTCTCGATGGTCAGGGTGACCTGGTCCACTGCGTTCGAGACGGCCGTCGCCGCGGGAGCCTCGGAAATCGCCGTCACCGGAGCACCCCCAGCTGCTGCAGCCGCGCGATGGTCTCCTCATCGAACCCGTTCTCCAGCAGGACCTCCACGTTGTGCTCGCCCAGCCGGGGCGCCGCGCGCCGGACGGTGGGAGGCGTGGCGGAGAGCCGGATGGGCGCGTTGAGCATGCGCACGGTCCCGACGCCGGGGTGTTCGGCCTCGACGATCATGCCGTTGGCCTCGGTCTGGGCATCGGCCAGGGCCTGCTCCAGGGTGTGGACCGGGGCGTTGAGCAGCCCCTGGTCTTCCAGCTTGCCGGTCCAGTACTCGGTGGTGTTGGTGGCGATGCGCTCGCGGAAGATGGCCTGCAGCGCCGGCTTGTGCGCGAACTGCTGCTCCAGGTTGGCGAACTCGGGCCGCTGCGTAAGGTCCTCGTCCAGCCCGAGGGCTTCGGAGATGCGGGCCAGCGGGTCCGGAGTGAAACCGCCCACCATGCAGACGGCGCCGTCGGTGGTCTCGAACACTCCGCTGAGCGGCATGGCGCCCCAGTTGACCTCGTAGCCGCGGTTGAGCTGCATGCACGCCTCCTGCATCTGCAGGTGCAGCATGGAGTCGTACATGGTCACCTCCACCTTCTGGCCGACGCCGGAGGTTTCCCGGGTGCGCAGTGCCAGCAGGATGCCCTGCATGAGGTGCATGCCGGTGATGTAGTCGCAGAGGGTGGTGGGGTAGATGGACGGCTTCTGGTCGTCCGATTCCCGCCGCCACATCACACCGGAGTAGGCCTGCGCGATCGCGTCCTGGCCGCCCTTGTGCGAGTACGGGCCCACGGGGCCGAAGCCGGTGCCCGAGGCCCAGATGATGCCGGGGTTCTCGGCCTTGAGTTCCTCGTAGCCGAAGCCCATCCGCTCCATCACACCGGAGCGGAAGTTGCTGACCACCACGTCGGCGTCCGCCATGATGGCGTGCAGCACGTTCCGGCCTTCCTCGGTGCGCGTGTCGATGGAGACGCTGCGCTTGTTCCGGTTGATGGACAGGAAGATCGGGTTGTCCTGGCCGTCCTTGTCCGGGAACGAGTTGCGTGAGATGTCCCCGGCGCCGGGGCGTTCCACCTTGATGATGTCCGCGCCATAGTCGCCCAGCATCTGCGTGCAGGACGGGCCCATGAACACCTGGGTGAAGTCCACGATCTTGATGCCGTCCAGCGGCAGCGGGGTGGCGGTGGGTTCCCCCGCGGCGGCGGGCGCCGCCGTCGTGCGTTCCAGCTCTGCCGTTTCCAGGGTCACGGTGCTCATGCCGGGACCGCCGCATCGGCGTCAACGGTGGCGTTCGACGACGGGACGTCGCCCGGGTCGGCGCCGTGCCGGCGCATGCCCTGCTGGATGTCCAGGGCGGACACGTCGCGGACCAGAAGGCTGTTCTCGACGGCGAGTGCCGCTGCGACGCCGACGGCCTGGCCCATGGCCATGCAGGGCGGGATCTCGCGGGACATCTTCTGCGCCTCCGGGGTGGCTGAGTAGTGGCGTCCGGCGACGAGGAGCTGGTCCACTTCCTTGGGCAGCAGCGAGCGGTACGGGTAGTAGTAGTCGCGGCCGCGGGCCACGGTGTCGGCGAAGTGCCGGCGCTGGGTGACGTCGTCCTTGGTCATGACGTACTCGCCCTGAAGCAGGCGGGTCTGGCGGACGCCCATCTGGGAGGCGACGTCCAGCATGTAGCAGTTCTCGAAGCCGGGGAGGTTGGCGCGGACGTAGTCCACTGCCTCGGAGATCCGGTCGCGGGCGGCGAACTCGGCGGCCGTCATGTCCGCCGGGTCCGTGCCGTCGAAGCCGGTCATGTGCGGGGCGTTGCACCAGACCACGCCGTCGATGGGGGTCTTGAGCCACCACAGTTCCCAGGCGCCGCCGAGGAGGCGCTTGATCTTGCGGTTGATGGCGCGGGCTTCCTTCGGGTTGGCCTGCTCGAACGCCTCTGCCGCGGCGGTATCCACGTTGCCCAGGCGGAAGACGAGCGTGGTGAGGTAGTTGTCCTTGGCGTAGCTGGCGCCGGCCCGGGAAGCGACGTCGATGTCGCCGGTGGTGTCGATGACGACGTCCGCCATGAAGGCCTGCGGGCCCAGCTTGGTCTCGCAGATGACGCCCTTGATCACGCCGTTGTCCACGATGGGGCGGGAAAACCAGGAGTGCAGGCGGAGGTCCACGCCGGCCTCGCGGACCAGGTCGTTGGAGACGCGCTTCCAGCCGTCCGGGTCGAAGGCCGCGGCGTAGCAGATGGGCTTGGGGTTGGTGTGGGAGTGGAAGTCGAATGTGCCGTAGCGGCCCCACTTGTTCCAGAGTTCCTCGGAGGTCTTGCGGTCATCCGCCGGCGGTACGACGGCGAGGCCCAGCTTCTGCAGGCGCTCCACGTATTCGGACACGATGCCGGTGACGGTGATTTCCTGGCCGTTGATCATGTCGTCCAACACCAGCACCATTCCGCCGGAAGCGAGGCCGCCGAGGGATGAGTAGCGTTCCAGCAGGGTGACCTTGGCGCCGGAGCGGGCTGCGGTGACGGCTGCGGCCACACCTGCGGGGCCACCGCCGACCACCAGGACGTTGGAACGTGAGATGACCGGGGCGGTGAGGTCCGCCGTCGTGGTGCTGAGTTCCAGGGAGGTGAAAGTTGCGGGGGAGGTCATGGGGGAGTCCTTACTTTCCGACGAAGATGCCATTGGAGCGGCGTGCGGCGAGGTAGAAAACGATGCTGAGGATGGAGAGAACGGCCACGTAGACCGGGAAGATCCAGCTGAGGTTCAGGGATTGGAACCAGACCAGCAGGTAGGAGGCGGTGCCGCCGAAGAGTGCGACGCCGATTCCATAGCCCAGGGCTACGCCTGTGCCGCGGATGTTCTTGGGCATCAGGGAGGAGCTGACCACGTTGTAGAGGGTCATGTTGAGCACCAGGACAACGGAGCCGCCAAGGAGGACGGCTGCGAAGCCGCCGATGCCCGGCTGGACGTAGAAGAGCATGAGGAACACAGACGGGATCGCCAGGATGCGGGTGATCAGGAACCAGCGGGACATCGACTTGCCGTCGGTCAGCTTGCCGATGATCCAGCTGCCTGCCACCAGGATGACGCCCAGGACGGTGGTGAGGGCGAAGACGGCGGTGGGGTCTTCCTTGAACCCGCTGCGGGCAGCGCTGGGAAGGCCGACGTTCCAGGCGTAGTTGTAGGCCTGTGCTGCGCCCACCACGAAGATGATGGCCAGGACGGAGAGCCAGTGCCTGCGGACTCCGGACCAGACGGCGCGGGGAGTGTTGCTGGCCATTTCCTCGGCCTCGAGGGTTTCCGGGAGCGAACGGCGGAGGTAGAGGACCACGAAACCGAAGAGTGCGCCGATGATGAACGGCACGCGCCAGCCCCACTCGGCCATGACGGCACCGCCGAGGGTGAGGCTGCAGAGGAAGCTGATCAGCGAGGCCAGCAGTATGCCGATGTTCACGTAGAAGCTCATCAGGCCGGCGACGTAGCCTTCACGGCCTTCGGGCGCCAGCTCCAGGGCATGGGACGTTGAAAGCGGGGCTTCGATGCCCGTGGAAATGCCCTGCAGCACGCGGCAGACCAGCAGGATGATGCCGGCCCAGACGCCGATCTGCTGGTAGCTCGGCGTGACGGCGATGATCAGCGTGGTGCCGGCCATCAGCATGATGGACAGCAGCATCACCCGGCGGCGGCCCACCCTGTCCGCCAGGGTGCCGAGCAGGATCCCGCCCAGCGGACGGAAGGCGAATCCGACGGCGAACACGGCCAAAGCATTCAAGGTGGCGGAGAGCGGATCGGTGTTGGGGAAGAAGTTGGGCCCGATGAAGGCCGAGAGGAGGCCGAAGACCATCCAGTCATACCATTCCAGGGCGTTGCCGAGGCCAAGGCCCAGCAGCCCCTTGCGGACCTCGGGGGTGAATTTTTCGTTGGAGCGGGTGGGGGATGAGTGGCTGGTGCCTGGTGACGGGACAACGTTGTCCGTCCCTCGGGGGTCCGTCGTTTGTGTTTCGAGCATGGAAGTGTCCTTACGCTGACGCCGATGAGGGCGTGGGAGGGTATGACGCATCGACGCCCTGGAGGCAGGGCGGAAGATGCGAACGATGCAAGGAGTGTCTGCGGCCACGGTGTGTGTCCGGACAGTTAGGGGAAAACGCTGGTGCCGGTTGGGGGCGGCAGGGTTACCACGCGTGTGGTGCGTTGACCCAGATGGCTACGCATACCTCTTCGTAGCTGTTTTTGTACCAGTGCGGGATCTCTGAGGAGTAGGTGATGGAATCGCCCTCCTCAAGGCTGTAGCAGACGCCGTCCAGGAAGACGTCCTTGCGGCCCGAGATGATGTAGCAGAACTCTTCTCCGCTGTGGGTGAAGGGTGTTCCGCTCGTGTCATGGCCCGGGGGCGTGCTGATCCACTGCGCTTCGATGTTTCCGTCACGGTTCGGGGTCAGCAGTTCGTGAACTGCTTCCCCTACCGACTCGCGGGTGACGTTTTTCAGGTTGCGTCGATCGGATTTTCGAACGACGGGCGACTTGGATTCATCCTGGCCGATGAAGAACCTCCCAACGGGAACGTCCAATCCGTGAGCCAGCTGTGCCAGCGTGGTGAAGGAAGGGTTGGCCAGGCCGCGTTCGATCTGGCTGACGATCGCTTGGCTGAGGCCGGTGATGTCCGAGAGCCGGGCGAGGGTCATGCCCTTTGCCTTGCGCATGGTGCGCACCTTGTTTCCGACAGTCGCCAGAAGTTCGCTGGTGGCCGGCGGGGCGGGGGTCTCGGTGGTCATTGCCGCATCCTTCGTTGGTGAGCTAACTCACACAACTATAGTGAAGATATTCAGCCAGTCAATGGTTTTGCCTTGATTAAAGTAAAAAAATTCACAGGAATGAAGTTTTTGGAGGACGATCCGCGCCCCGGCGTCGGCCCTTGCAGCAAAAAGCTGGTGCAGCCGCCTGCGACTTCGCAGGGCAACTGCACCAACCGGTGGTTAAAACATTCAGATTGCTATGAAGCGTTCCTCATTAGCGGCTCCTTATGTCCCGGCTACGCGATCCGGGTTATCTGCGGTCCTCGGCCAGATGCCTCGAGAGGATCCAGCCAGCGCCAATCATCAGCACACCCAGCACCATGTGGGTCCAGTTATCCATAGTGTTCAGCGACAGGAAATTGGCCGCCGAACCTACTCCGACAATGAGCCCGAAGATGCTGAGGACGATGTACAGCAGACCAAAGCCCATAAGGAAGTTCCGGGCGCCCATTCCATTACGGGACATTGCCCAGCCCGTTGCGCCGATGACCAGCTGCACGATGTTCAGCAGCATGGACGTCTGGAACAGGCCAAGGAACATGGCGTGCGAATCAGGTCCAAGGAACCTCAGTTCGCCGTACTGCTGGGTAATGCCCGGGATGAATCCCAGGACACCGACCAACATCAGGACAATACCTACACCCATGCCGACGTTTTGGACATCCGTACGTCCAAAGTGAACGCCATGCGCATGTGGGGATGCGGTAGTCATTTTCTGCCTCCAACCACTGATTGCGGACATTCCAATTTTACGGCTGGGTAACGAAAAAAGCGCTGGGGGATGGGGACTTCTGCCCAGCGACAGAACCGCTCCTGTCTGGTGAACTGGCACCACCATGCGCCCTGTAACAGTGATCCTCCGAGCCTTTGCGACCGCCGTCGTGCTTCTGCTTACCGCCGGCTGCAGCGTGGCCGTGCCGGCCGAAACGGCGCCCGCGGTGGGGGCGCTGAGGATGAGCGAGGAGACGGCCGTCCCGGAAGCCGGCGGCGCCCGTCCCCCGAATTCCCGTCCGCTGAACTCCAGGCCCCTCAACCGGGCCGAACAGCTCCTGCCCAAGGTGAACGCGCAGCCGTGGGCGGCGCCGCTGCCCGTGGTGGTGCAGTCGGCCAGCAAGGACATGCAGTGCTCCATTGATGCGGACGGTGCTGCCTGTCACCTGCTCACGGACGTGGCGCCCCGGCCGGGCGACATCAAGGGTCAGTGCACGGGGCTCAGCGAATACTTTGGCGGATACGCGGTGGTAACACTCGACGGCGGGGCCCAGTACGGGCTGTGCGGCAACGGAACGTCACCCATGGAGGCGGAGGAAGTGGCCGGGCCGGCCTTCCCGGGGCCGTGGATCCGGGACGGCCAGACCGTGCGGCTGGGCAACATGGTGTGCGAACGGGCGCCGGGTGCCATGACCTGCGCGCATCTGCGGACGGGGCACGGCTTCATGATCAGCAAGGAGAACTACGAGCTCTGGTAACTCCGGGGGTTTGAGCCTGTCGAAGACGGGTCCGGGGCGCCTCCCGTGACACCATGGAGCACGATGAAACTGCGCGCTGATCAGACCGGAGACCGTGGCATTCCCATGCCCTTGTGGCTGCAGGGAGCGCTCGAATCAGCACAGGCGGCGGTCATTTCCGCGTTGGTAGTGCTGACGCCCATCGTCGCGGTGTGGGCCACGGCCGGATTCCAGAACAACAACTTCGACGCCCTTGCCCGGCTTGGCGGCCAGGCCTGGCTGCTGATTCACGGGGTTCCGCTGCACCTGACGATGGTGGCCGGGGAGTCCGCGGCGCAGCCGGAATCGGGCACCCTGTCGCTCATTCCCCTGGGCCTGACGCTCATCCCGTTCCTGCTCGCGTGGCGTGCGGGCCGGCGCCTGGCGCGGGCCTCCTACACGGACCAGCTCTGGCAGGCACTCCTGGGTTCCTGGTTGGTGTACGCCGGGTTCGGCATGGCCACGGGCTTCGTGTGCCGCACGGACGACGTAGCCATCTTTCTGTGGTTTGCCGGGCTGATGCCGCTGGTCCCGTTCGGCCTGGGCATGGTGGTGGGTGCCCGGCGCGAAGCGGGGTCGTGGAGCAGGCTCATCGGCGTCGATGCCGTGGACTGGATCGCACGGACCAGCCAGCACTCCCGCTGGGCCGGGTCCTATCTGGGTTCCGCCATCAAGGCCGGTTTCGTCGCGCTGATGGCCGCCTTCACCATGTCCGCCGGGCTGCTCGCGGTGGACCTCTTTATCCACTGGGACCTGGTCATCGCCGTGTATGAAGGGCTCGACGCCGGCGCCATGGGCGGTGCCGTGCTCACCATCGCGCAGCTCGGCTTCCTCCCCAACCTTGCCGTCTTTGCGCTCGCCTGGACGTCCGGCTCCGGTTTCGCCCTGGGCGTCGGTTCGCAGGCCGGCCCGCTGGGAACCGCCGTTGGCCCGCTGCCGTCCATTCCGGTTTTCGCCGCCTTGCCTGCCGGTCCGCTCGATTACGGCTTCGTGGCGTTGGTGGTCCCCGTCCTGGCCGGCGCCCTGGCCGGCTGGTGGTTCCTGCGCGAAGGCGAAAACCACTTCGACGAATGGCTGTCCATCAAGGTCCGGGCACGCTGGTTCACGGCATCGGCGTCAACGATTGTCCTCGGCGCGATCATCGGCGTGGCGGCGGGCCTGATGGCCGGCGGCCTTGCCTGGATGGCGCGCGGATCAGCCGGGATCGGCCGCCTCACCGACATCGGGCCGGACCCCTTGAACACGTCACTGTGGGTGGCCGCTGAGGTGGGCATCGGCGTCGTGGTCGGCTACGCGGCGGGCCCTTGGCTGGAACGCCAGCAGAAGCTGCGAGAAGCGAACCTGGACACAGCCAAGCCCTAGGGAGTTCCGCCGTCGGGCGTTTACTCCCGGAGGGTTAGCCGGCGGTGCGGCTCAGCGGAGCTGGGCGGGCAGAGAGTTCTGCAGCTGAGTCTGGCACTGGGTCATGGCCTGCTGGGTGAGCGCATTTCGCGAGCACTGCTGGAAGTCCCGGACCTGGTTGAAGAACACTGCGGAGACCATGACCAGCAGGACCATCACCGCCGAGACCACCAGCCCTGAAATGGTCCCGAAAAGCACCAGCTTGGATTCCTTCAGCTTGATGGACCGGACCAGCACCATGATGCCAAGCACGAGGCTCACGGCCGTGAGGAGGGCGGTCAGCCACAGGTAGGTGACGTCCAGCTGGTAGACGAAGAAGGCGCCCAGAACGGCAACGATGAAAGCACGGAACAGGTTGTGTGTCTTCAGCAGTGACGTCTTGGCAGCCTCGCTGAGGGGCTGCCGGGCCTGCTGGGGACCTGCGGGGTCCTTCGGGGGATTCATGTTTTCCAGCCTACGCGAGCGGCCCCATAAGCTAGAGCCATGCGCATCGTTGTCCTCGTGTCCGGTACCGGTTCCAACCTCCAGGCTGTCATTGACGCCGTCAAGGCGGGCGAACTGGATGTGGAGATCGCCGCCGTCGGCGCTGACCGGCCGGGGACCTACGGCGTGGAACGGTCCGCGGCCGCCGGAATCCCGACCTTTGTCGTGGATTTCAAGGCCTACGCCGACCGCGCCGAGTGGAATGCGGCGTTGACCGAAGCCGTAGCCGCATATGAGCCGGACGTGGTGGTGTCCTCCGGGTTCATGCGCATCGTCAGCCCGGAGTTCATCGACGCGTTCGATGGCAAGTACCTCAACACCCACCCCGCCCTGCTGCCTGCCTTCCCCGGGGCACACGGCGTCCGCGATGCCATGGCCTACGGCGTCAAGGTCACCGGCTGCACCGTTCACTGGGCCGACGCCGGCGTGGACACAGGCCCCATCATCGCCCAGGAAGCCGTTGCCATCCTCGACGACGATACCGAGGACACCCTGCACGAACGCATCAAAGTGGTGGAGCGCAGGCTCCTGGTCTCCACCCTGGCGCAGCTCGCCGCCGCCTGATTCCTGGCCCGACTGGAGCCGCGGCTGGGTAGGGGATGGGGCTGCCTACGCCAGCGTGCGCTGCTTTGTCTCGGGGGAGAAGAACGCCATCCACAGCACGGACAGCAGGACCAGGCCGCCGGCCAGTGCGAAGGACGTTGCCAGGCCCAGCTGCGGCCACAGGACCGAGGCGAAAATGAGCGGGCCGAAGCCCGCCCCGAGCCGCGAGAACGTGGACGCCCAGCCAAAGCCGGTGCCGCGCAGGTCCGTGGGGTACAGCTCAGAGACATAGGTGTACAGCACCGGAATGGCCACCTGGACGATGAAGCCGAACACCAGCAGCCAGAACACTGCGGCGGACGGGATGTCCACCACGAATGCCACGATCACCAGCGTCAGCGCGGACAGCGGCCCGGTGATCGCCAGGATCCACTTGCGGCCCACGCGCTCCACCAGCACGGCCGCCACCACCACGCCCAGGAGGCCGACGGCGGCCATGGACGCCGTCGTGAGGAAGGCCTTGTAGTCCTGGAACCCGGCGCCGATCAGTATCCGCGGCATCCACGTCAGGGACAGGTAGTAGACCAGTAGGATGCTGAAGAACAGGGACCAGGCAGCCGCGGTGATCTTCCAGTTGAACCGCCAGACGCGGACCAGCTGGAGCCAGGCGCTGCCGGCAGAAAGCTTCGGGGCGTCCTGCGCATCCGGGAGGCTGTAGGCGCGGGGTTCGGCGCCCGTGGCCTTGACCAGGTCGTCGATGACCTTGGCTGCCTCGTCGCGGCGGCCCTTGCGGATCAGGAATAGCGGCGACTCCGGCACGCTGCGACGCACCCAGAAGACCAGCAGGGCTGGCAGCACCATCACCAGCATGGTCAGCCGCCAGTCCGCGAAGGCCGCAACCAGCCAGGCGGAAACAAAGCCGCAGAGCGCGGCGCCCACAGGCCACCAGCCGTCCATCGCGGTCAGCACTTTGCCGCGCTGCTTCCGCGGCGTGAACTCACCCACCAGGGCATAGTCCACGGGGATGCACCCGCCCAGGCCGAAACCTGCCATAAAGCGGAACACGCAGAACCAGATGAAGTCGGGGGAGAACGCCCCCAGCACCGTGAAGAGCGAGAAGATCAGCAGGGTGGCCGTGAAAGCCTTCTTGCGCCCGATGGTGTCCGCAATCGTGCCCCACGCGAACGCGCCCAGGGCCATGCCCACCAGGTTGGCCGTGCCGATCCATGCGGCATCGCCGGGGGCCAACGCCCAGTGGGTGGACAGCAACGGGATGAGGATCCCGTTCAGCGTCACGTCCCAGGCATCGAACATGAAACCCAGGCCGCCGATCACGAAGATCCGGCCCTGGACTTTCCACCGCCACGGCAGTTCCTGGACCACTTGTTCGCCGCTGGGCACAGTGGTGTAAGTATTCATCTCGGCCTCCTGGGAAAACTCTACGTTGCGCTCGCGGGTGCGCGAGCGGACTTCACACTCGGGCCTGCAGGGAGGACATCCCGCGGGACGCGATAAACTGGCCACATCCCCACCAACCGCGGCACCCACCGTGTCAAAAGACGGAGACCTTTGTGAGCTTTACGCAGCTAGACCGTGTTCCCATCCGCCGAGCCCTGATCTCGGTCTACGACAAGACCGGTCTGGAGGAGCTCGCGAAGGGCCTGCACGAAGCAGGCGTCAAGATCGTCTCCACCGGCTCCACCGCGAAGAAGATCGCGGCTGCAGGCATCCCCGTCCAGGAGGTCGAGGAAGTCACCGGTTCGCCGGAGATGCTGGACGGCCGCGTCAAGACGCTCCACCCGCGCGTGCACGGCGGCATCCTGGCCGACCGCCGCGTCCCCGCCCACATGGAAACCCTGGCCGGCATGGAGATCGAGGCGTTCGACCTCGTCGTCGTGAACCTCTACCCGTTCGTGGAGACCGTCAAGTCCGGTGCCGCGCAGGATGACGTCGTGGAGCAGATCGACATCGGCGGCCCCGCCATGGTGCGCTCCGCCGCGAAGAACCACGCCGCCGTCGCGATCGTTACCGACCCGAATTTCTACGGCGACGTTGTCCGCGCTGCCGCTGAAGGCGGCTTCGACCTGAAGACCCGCCAGCGCCTGGCCGCGAAGGCCTTCGCCCACACTGCCAGCTACGACACCGCAGTGGCCACGTGGACGGCCAGCCAGTTCCTGGACGAGGACGGCGACGGCGTGATCGACTGGCCGGCCTACGCCGGCCTGGCGCTGGAACGCTCCGAGGTCCTCCGCTACGGCGAAAACCCGCACCAGCAGGCCGCCCTCTACGTGGACAAGGCCGCTCCCGCCGGCATCGCGCAGGCTGACCAGATCCACGGCAAGGCCATGAGCTACAACAACTTCGTGGACGCCGACGCCGCCCTCCGTGCAGCGTTCGACTTCGCTGAGCCCGCCGTGGCCATCATCAAGCACGCCAACCCCTGCGGCGTGGCAGTCGGTTCCGCCGACGCCGCGGACCCCATCGCCGACGCCCACGCCAAGGCCCACGCCTGCGACCCCGTGTCCGCATTCGGCGGCGTTATCGCAGCCAACCGCACGGTCACCGCCGGAATGGCGCGCACCGTTGCCGGCATCTTCACCGAGGTCGTCATCGCGCCGGGCTTCGAGGACGAGGCCGTGGAGATCCTGTCCAAGAAGAAGAACATCCGCCTCCTGGCCCTGCCGGAAGGCTACGGCCGCTACCCGACCGAGTTCCGCCAGGTCTCCGGCGGCATGCTGGTGCAGGCTGCTGACAAGGTCGACGCCGAAGGCGACAACCCCGCCAACTGGACCCTCGCAGCCGGCGAGGCAGCGGATGCAGCCACGCTGGCCGACCTCGCGTTCGCCTGGACCGCCTGCCGTGCTGCCAAGTCCAACGCCATCCTGCTCGCAGACCACGGCGCTGCCGTCGGCATCGGCATGGGCCAGGTCAACCGGCTCGACTCCTGCAAGCTGGCCGTGGAACGCGCCAACACCCTGGGTGTGCAGGTCGAGTCCGACGTCGAGGGCGCCGGGGGTGCAGCCGGTCCGTCGACGACAGAGGCCAGCGCAGCCCCGCAGCGTGCCCGCGGTGCCGTGGCAGCCTCGGACGCGTTCTTCCCGTTCGCCGACGGACTGCAGATCCTGATCGACGCCGGCGTCCGCGCCGTGGTCCAGCCCGGCGGTTCCGTCCGGGATGACGAAGTGATTGCAGCGGCGAACGCGGCCGGCATCACCATGTACTTCACGGGTGCGCGCCACTTCTTCCACTAGGAGTTATGCGCCACGTACGACGGCGACCGCCCCCGAAAAGGGGACGGTCGCCGTCGTCGTATATTCAGTTAGTTGTCTTCCGCTTCCGGTTCCGCCTCCGCCTCAGGTTCGGGGAGCCGGACCTCGCGGGGTTTAGCTTCGGCCATCCGCTCCGGCGTCCAGTAGGCGAGGATGTCCTCCGGGGCCTGGCTGACATCGCTGTGGCTCACGGCATCGTCATCCGAGGGCCCCGTGCCGTCAGTTCGCCGACGATGCACTCGAGTACGCCTGCTGGATGACGGAACCCCAGTACGGTCCATACATGACCTTGGAGGGGGCGCCGCTGTAGCCGTAGCTGTTGATGGAGTTCTGATAGCCGCTGGAGCTTGTGCCGATGAACCACGGACCGCCTGAGGAACCGCCCGTCATGTCGCACGGGATGCCCTGCGTATTGAACTGGGGGTTGTACGGGTCATCGCTGGCCGGGCCGGTGCAGCTGACCAGCGACTGTCCGTCGAACGGGGCCGCGGCCGGGTAGCCGTAGGACTTGTAGGTCAGCCCGCGCGCTGCGTTGAACTGGACTCCGGATGAGCCCACCACGTCGGCCAGGCTCTGGCCGTTGAGCTGCGAGACGACGGCGAAGCCTGTGTCGTACTGCATGTCTCCGGCCGAGCTCCACTGGGTGGGGGTGTACAGGGCCTTGGCTGCCCATTTGCCGTACGGCGCGGCGCCGTCCAGGTAGGCCGGGACAAAGACGAAGTTGGTGGCAAAGGCGCCGGGACCCTCATTGACGCAGTGGCCGGCTGTGGACACGGTGCTCTTGTTGTTGGACACCACGGAGTTCCCGGAGCAGACGTAGTTGCTGCCGCCCATGGTGAAGAAGACCTTGCCAATGTGGGACACCGGATTCTCGTCGACGTGCAGGACGGTCTTTCCCTTGCCTGCCTTGCCCGTGATTTTGGTACTCGAACCCTTTTCCACCGCCGCGGCTGAGGAGGTGTTGCCGCGCTGCAGCGCCTTGGCGGCCAGTACGTCCCCGGGAACCGCTGCGCGCATGCGGTCGGCCGTCCAGTAGTCGGCGGCGTTAGTGGTGTCCACCGACTGGCTGGCAACCTGAACGCCGTCCTGTGGTGAGGCGTTCTGTGATGCGGGCGCCGCACTAGCCCCGCCGGCTGCGCAGACGGCCAGCAGCGCGGCGGCGGACAGGCTCAGGAGGCTGGTGGCCAGAGTCTTCGATTTCGTCATGGGTGTGTCCTCAACAGAAGTGAATGCGGCGCCCTCAGATGGTGGCCGCCGCTGGTGGTGATCAACCTACCCACTGTGACAATTGTTGTAAATAGAAACCCGAGTTTTGTATTGTGCCTGGTGTTACGCGGAGTCCCGTGTCATCGCTGCGCTGTCAGCGACCGGCAGGGTCATGCTACGCGTCTCTGGAGGCCCCGATGGGCGCCGACGCGGCCTGCTCGGGTAAGTTAAGTATGTTGAAATAACGCCAGAGTTCCAGATGTATGTATACCTTCAGGAGACGCCCAAGCAATGGCCAAGATTATCTATACCCACACAGACGAAGCGCCCATGCTGGCCACCTATTCGTTCTTGCCGATCGTCGAGGCCTACGCGTCGACTGCCGGTGTGGAAGTGGAGACCCGCGACATCTCGCTCTCTGGCCGCATCATTTCGGTGTTCGGTGACTACCTCACCGAAGAGCAGCGGATCAGCGATGCCCTGGCCGAACTGGGCGACCTGGCAAAGAAGCCCGAAGCCAACATCATCAAGCTGCCCAACATCAGCGCTTCCATTCCGCAGCTGAAGGCAGCCATCGCCGAACTCCAGTCCCAGGGCTACGACCTCCCGGACTACCCGGACAACCCGTCCTCCGACACCGAGACGGACATCCGCTCACGCTACGACAAGATCAAGGGTTCGGCCGTCAACCCGGTCCTGCGCGAAGGCAACTCGGACCGCCGCGCGCCCCTCTCCGTGAAGAACTACGCCCGCCAGAACCCGCACTCCATGGGCGCCTGGTCGCCGGAGTCCAAGACCAATGTGGCCACGATGGGCGCTGATGACTTCCGAGCCAACGAGAAGTCCGTGGTCATCGAGTCCGATGACACCGTCAAGATCCAGCTGGTCAGGGAAGACGGCACCGTCAAGGTCCTGAAGCGCGGATTCCCCGTCCTGGCCGGCGAAGTTGTTGACGGCACCGTGATGCGCGCCGCCGCCCTGGATGAATTCCTGGCTGCCCAGGTTGCCCGCGCCAAGGAAGAGGGCGTGCTGTTCTCCGCACACCTGAAGGCCACCATGATGAAGGTCTCGGATCCCATCATCTTCGGCCACGTGGTCAAGGCCTATTTCACCGAACTGTTCGACACGTACGGCGAGCAGCTCGCCGCCGCCGGCCTCAGCCCCAACAACGGCCTGGCCTCCATCCTTGGCGGACTCGAAGAGCTCCCGGAAGACGTCCGTGAGGGCGTCCAGGCAGCCATCAAGAAGGGCCTCGCAGAGGGTCCCGCGCTGGCCATGGTGGACTCGGACAAGGGCATCACCAACCTGCACGTTCCCTCCGACGTCATCGTGGACGCCTCCATGCCCGCCATGATCCGCTCCTCCGGCCACATGTGGGGCCCGGACGGCAAGGAAGCCGACACGCTGGCCGTTCTTCCGGACAGCAGCTATGCAAGCATCTACCAGGTCGTCATTGACGACTGCCGCGCCCACGGCGCCTTCGACCCCACCACCATGGGCACCGTGCCGAACGTCGGCCTCATGGCCCAGGCCGCGGAGGAATACGGCAGCCACGACAAGACCTTTGAAATCCAGTCCGCCGGCACCGTCCAGCTCGTGGACAGCAAGGGCACCGTCCTGATCGAACACCAGGTGGCACCGGGCGACATCTGGCGCGCCTGCCAGGCCAAGGACGTGCCGATCCGCGACTGGGTCAAGCTCGCCGTTACCCGCGCCCGCGCCTCCGAAATGCCCGCTGTGTTCTGGCTGGATGAGACGCGCGCCCACGACGCCAACCTGATCGCCAAGGTCAAGGAATACCTCAAGGACTACGACACCGAGGGCCTCCAGATCGAGATCATGTCCCCGGAAAAGGCCACAGCCTTCACCCTCGAGCGCATCCGCAAGGGCGAGGACACCATCTCGGTGACCGGCAACGTGCTCCGCGACTACCTCACGGACCTTTTCCCGATCCTCGAACTGGGTACCAGCGCCAAGATGCTCTCCGTGGTTCCGCTGATCAACGGCGGCGGACTCTTCGAGACCGGCGCCGGCGGATCCGCCCCGAAGCACGTCCAGCAGTTGCTGAAGGAAAACCACCTGCGCTGGGACAGTCTTGGTGAGTTCCTGGCCCTCGCCGTCAGCTTCGAGCACCTGGCGACCACCACGGGCAACAAGCGTGCCCAGGTGCTCGCCGATACCCTGGACCGCGCTACCGGCACGTTCCTGCTCGAGAACAAGTCTCCGCGCCGCAGCGTCGGGGAACTGGACAACCGCGGCAGCCACTTCTACCTCGCCAAGTTCTGGGCGCAGGAGCTTGCCAAGCAGACCGACGACGCCGAGCTGGCCGCCGACTTCGCAGCTGTCTCCGAGGCGTTGACCTCCAACGAGGACACGATCATTGCCGAACTGCTCGCAGTGCAGGGCTCCCCGGTGGACATCGGTGGCTACTACCACCCGGACGTTGCCAAGGTCGCCTCGGTGATGCGTCCGTCCGCGAAGTTCACCGAAGTTCTGTCCGGCCTGACCAAGTAGCCGGACCCGCTGAACGCCAGAACGCCCCGCCTCCCATCACGGGAGGCGGGGCGTTCTTGCTTGGCTGGCAACCGCGGCCGGCAGGCGCCGCAGGCGCTGCGGCCGCCACGGCCCGGCAGCCATACAGGGTTGCCGGCCGGAACAGTGTCAGCGCTGTACGTGCTTGCCGAACGGAGGCTCCGTCGCCATGTCGGGATCGGCGTTTACGGGCTGCTCCGTAGGCACCGCGTCGTAGCCCACTTCCTCTTCGAGGGGGACGGCGGTGGTGGCAGCGTGCGGAATTTCCGCCGTCGGACCCGCCGCGACCGTTCCGGCGGCACTCCCGGAGACTGCACTGTCGCTGACGCGTTCCCGCCATGCGCCGGTTTCCACTTCGCGTTCCTCGATGAATTTCTTGAAGCGTTTGAGGTCCGAGGCGACCTGCCGGGAATCAAGCCCCACTGCTGCTCCCACCTTCTCAACGGCGGAGTCCGGCTCCCAGGCGAGTTCAACGCTGACCTTTGTTTCGGTCGGGCTGAGCGCTTCGAACCATACGGTTCCGGCGTTGCGGGGCTCGTCGAGGCTCTCCCACGTGACGCGCTGGTCCGGCTGCTGCACGGTGATCCGGGCGTCGTATTCCCTCTTGACTCCGGCGACGCTGGTCTGGAAGTGCACCGTAGTGTCGTCGAGCTGGCGGACAGCGTCCACGCCGCTCATGAAGTGCGGAAAGTCCTCGAACTGGGTCCACTGGTTGTAGGCCTGGCTCAGCGGGACACTTACGTTGATGGATTCCTGGACAGTTGCCATGCGTACATCACTCCTTCAGCTGGCGGGCCGCCGGCCCGCGGTTCTGATCTCGCTGCGCCTCGTGGGCGCACTTAACCAACCTAGCGACATTGGCGGCAAATAGTAAGTTTGCTGACGAATCTCCCGCGGGTCCGTTGTGGTTGCGTGTCGCCTTCCCTAGAGTGATAAGCAAGCTTAGTTTCTGGCCGAACGGCCGCCTGTGGCTAAGAACTGCTCATCAAAGGGGAACGAACCATGCCAGCTGACAGCAACATCCGCATTCCCGGCGCGACGTCGAGCGAGCCACCCGCTGTTGCCGAGCCGACGGAACCGCGCGAACCGCTTCCGCCCAAGCCGGACCAGCGGGGCCCCGAGGCGGTCTCGCCCACCGGAACGCCGAGCGGCGCCCCGGTCCATTCGAGGGCCCAGTCCGGCGCCTACCTCACCACCGCGCAGGGGCTCCGGCTCCAGGATACGGACCACTCGCTGAAGGCAGGCCGGCGCGGCCCGGTACTGCTCCAGGACCACCATCTCCGCGAGAAGATCACCCACTTCGACCACGAGCGCATTCCGGAACGTGTGGTGCATGCCCGCGGCGCCGGAGCGCACGGCATTTTCCGCTCCTACGGCTCCGCTGCCAACATCAGCCGGGCGGGATTCCTGGCCAAGGACGTCGAAACACCTGTATTTGTCCGGTTCTCCACGGTGCTGGGGTCCCGCGGCTCCGCCGATACTGTCCGCGATACGCGCGGTTTTGCAACGAAGTTCTACACGGATGAGGGCACTTTCGACCTGGTTGGCAATAACATCCCGGTGTTCTTCATCCAGGACGGCATCAAGTTCCCGGACATCATCCACGCCGGCAAACCGCACCCGGACCGCGAAATCCCGCAGGCGCAGAGCGCCCATGACACGTTCTGGGATTTTGTTTCGCTCCACACCGAGGCGCAGGCGCACACCATGTGGAACATGTCCGACCGTGCCCTTCCCCGCTCCTACCGCACTATGGAAGGCTTCGGCGTCCACACGTTCCGTTTCGTGAATGCCGCAGGGGAGACAGTGCTGGTGAAATTCCATTGGAAGCCCAAACAGGGCGTCCATTCGCTCCTCTGGGAGGAAGCCCAGCTCATCAACGGCATGGACCCGGACTTCCACCGGCGCGACCTTGCCGACGCGATCGAGTCCGGCGCCTACCCGGAATGGGAGCTGGGAGTGCAGGTCTTTCCGGACACGGAGGAGGAGTTCTTCGAGGGAATCGATCTCCTGGACCCCACCAAGTTCGTCCCCGAAGAGCTTGCGCCGGTGCAGCCCATCGGCCTGATGACCCTCAATGCCAACCCGGTGAACTACTTCGCCGAGACGGAGCAGGTGGCTTTCCATCCCGGCCACCTCGTGCCAGGAATTGACGTCACCAATGATCCGCTGCTGCAGGTGCGGCTCTTCTCCTATATCGACACGCAGATCTCCCGGCTCGGCGGTCCTAACTTCGGGCAGATCCCCATCAACCGGCCGCAGGCGCCCGTCAACGACATGCTCCGCGATGGAATGCACCAGCAGGCGGTGCACGGGGGAGCGGCACCGTACCACCCGAATTCGCTGGACGGCGGCTGCCCGTTTCTCGCCGGGGCGGACCTCGGCGCGTTCGTCGACGTTCCCGAGCAGTTGGCGGCGGCGGTTAAGGAACGGAAGTCGCCGGCGTCGTTCGATGACCACTTCAGCCAGGTCAGGCTATTCTTCCGCAGCCTGAGCCCGGTGGAGCAGGACCACGTGATCCAGGCCTACACTTTTGAGCTCGGCAAGTGCCGGGAGGAAGCCATCAGGGAACGGCAGCTGCAGAACCTGGCCAACGTTGACGCCGAACTGTGCGCTGCCGTCGCCAAGGGGCTGGGCATGCCGGCGCCCGCAGCTTTGGTGGAGGTGGCCGACGCTGAGCCGAGCCCCGCGCTGTCGCAGATCGGCGGCACCTGGCCGGTGAAAGGACGTGTGGTGGGAATTGTGGCCGACGCGTCCAGCGACCTTGACGCGGTGCGTGCCGCACGCACGGCCCTGGATGCGGCGGGGATCGTGCCGCTGGTCATTGCACCCTCCGGAGGCTACTTGGGAGAGGAGGCCGACGGCGGGATCCCCGTTCAGCGCACCTACCTCACCGCACGCTCGACGGAGTTCGACGCCGTGCTGGTGGCCGGGGCGGCTGACCCGGCTCCGGACGCTGACCAGGGCCTTGATGCCAAGGCCGGAGAGCCCGGGGTATCCCTCGATCCGAGGGTGGTTCTTTTGCTTTCCGAGACGTTCCGCCACGCGAAGGCGATCGGCGGCTGGGGCGGAGGTTCCGCCGTCGTGGACGCCGCAAGCATCCCGCAGGATGCCTCCGGGGTTGTTCTCGGCGACGGGGCTGACGGTGTCGTCGCCCAAATTCAGGAATTGCTTGCCGCTCACCGGTCCTGGGACCGTTTCCCGGCATCGGGCTCCACGTCGTCGTAGCACCTGGCGGGGTGGCGCGCCGGCAAAGCCGGGTTTCGTGAAGCAGGACGGCTGACTCCGGCAAGTGTTGGAGTCAGCCGTCCTTACCTTTGCCTTTTTCGCCCTTGCCCGGACCTTGGTTTTGCTGGGCCGGCGCCGGCGCGACCGGCGCAGGCGGTTCTGCGACGGGAACAGCGGCCGCTTTCGCGGCTTCTGCCGCTGCCGCGTCCTCGGCGGCCTTGGCTGCGTCCGCGGCGGCCCGGGCTGCTGCCGCGTCAGCCTCAGCCTGGGCCTTCGCTGCGGAAAGGTCCGCCCGCACCGCCTCGATCGCCTTCATGATGCTCTGGTGGCGCTTGAACGAAACGTCTCCCTCGGCTGCTGCGGCGTCGAGCTGTGCCACCAGCTCATCGAGGGATATGAGGGCACCGGCCGGATCGTTGCCGGCAGCGGACTGCGAGACGGTCAGTACTTTGGCCTGCAACTGCTGCGCGGCTTCCACGTCCAGGTCCGGAGCTGCGGAACTGCAGCCGGCCAGGGCGGCGGAAAGCACGCCTGCTGCGAGGACCAGGTGCCATCGCTGTGCTGGCCACGCGCGAAGGCGACTGACGGCAAGTAACGTCACGGTTCCACGCTCTTCTGTAGTTGGTCGAGGTGCTCTCCCAAGGTGCCGGTGACCACAGGATATTGAACAGGCTCCGGTGATTCGGGCGTAAGGGTGGGCAGCAAAATAATGGCGGCGACCGCAAGCACGGCAACGGCCGCCAGCGCGGCAACCAGCCCGCCGCGGCGTGCGGAGCGGGGGCGTCGGCGGCTTCCGGCGCGGGGCAGGCTGTTTCCCACAGCCCGCAAAGGAGCCGTGGTGCGGCGTCCGGTCTGCGCGTCCGTTGGCAGTGCCTTGACCGTTGACCCCGCCGTGCCCGGTGGCCCCGCTGTCTCCGGAGCAACCAGTGGTGGACGCGACGGCGGTGCCGGGAGAATGCGCGTGGGTTCCTCAGCGAGGGCCCCGGGGACCGACTCCGGGGAGACCAAAGCCTGGCGAAGGGCGGTCTCGAGATCAGGCGCCGTCGGGCGGTCCATGGGCTCCAGTGCTGTCATGGACCTGATCAGGGTGGCCCACTCGGCCGGGACGTCCCCCGGGATTTCCGGGGCACGGTGCAGGCGCGCAACGGCAGATTCAATGGCGCTTCCCGGATACTCCACGGCCGCCTTGATGCACTCGAGAAGCACGAGACCAAGGGAATAGATGTCGCTGGCGGGACCAAGATCAGCGCCCCGCGCCTGTTCGGGACTCAGATAAGCAGCTGTTCCTACCATGGTCCCCGTGGCGGTCAGGCGGGTGCCGTCCACGATCCGGGCAATGCCGAAATCGGTCAGTTTGGGGCGCAGGGGCTCGCCGGGGCGGACCTGGACCAGGAGGATGTTGGCCGGCTTGATATCGCGGTGGATGATGCCCAGGCTGTGGACGTAGGCCAAGGCATCGGCCACCCCGGCGCCTATGACTGCCAGCTCATCCAGGGGGACGGGACTGTGCCGGATCCTGCTCCGGAGGTCCTGCCCCTCAACCAGTTCCATGGTGAGGAACGGACGCGGTTCCTCCGGCACACGGGAGTCGATTCCGGCGTCGAACAAAGTCACGAGGCTGGGGTGGTTCAGGGTGGCGAGCAGTTGGATCTCGGCTTCCTGACGCTTCAGCTCGTCCGCGTCGGCTGATTGCGGGGCAAAGAGTTTCAATGCCACGTCCCGGCCGAGGTTCTCGTCCCGGGCTGAGTACACCGATGCCATGCCGCCGCGCCCGATGACCTCGCCCAGGCGGTATCGGCCGTCCAGGACCTCTGCCGTCTCGCTGCGCGAACTCTCCACGATGTCCCCATCCTCTTCAGCGTTCCCTCGGAACGCACTCTAAAGATGATACGGGGACGGGTATGCATTTTCATAAGGGTGCTTGGTAATTACGCTTGCCGGAGGTGGATAAGCATGCCGCGGAGGTCTGGCCCGGGAACCCCTGAGCGGCTCCCCGGACCAGACCAGTCCAAGATCTCAGCAGACCTGGCGGGCAGGATGCGGGCAGCGCCGCCGCCCTGCCGCTGGCAGCCTGCCCGCCGGCGGCCTAGGCCTTCTTCCGCCGGCCCAGGACGAACATGATGATCATGCCGCCGGCCAGCAGGAGAAGGGCTGAGGTGACCAGCCCAAGGTTAGCCCCCGTGTTGGCGAGCATCGGAGCGGCCGAGGGAGCTCCTGCAGCGGCCGGCGCCATCTGGATACCGGCCGGCGCCGTGTTCGTACCGGCCACAGCCAGCGATGACGGACCTTCGGTAACTGTCACCGGAGGGGCAACTGCCGGGCCGAAGACCAGCGGCGGCGTGACCACCGGAGGCGTGACTACGGGAGCCATGTCGACCGGGGGAGCCACAACGGGAGGAACGACCGTGGACGACGAGTCACTGCCGATCCCTACCGACGCGCCGCCAATCGTGACCGGCAACGAAATGGGTGCGACGACCTGGGTTCCGGAGGCGAGGCCGTCGGAGCCGTTGGTCGATGCGGCGGGGGTGGTGGTTCCCGCCGGTGCGGTGCCGCCGTTATCGCCTTCGGTGGTGGCCGTTGAGTCACCAAGCAGGCCCAACGACGTCGTACCTAGGGTGATTGGTGCGGTGACCGGTGCGACGACCTGGGTTCCGGAGGCGAGACCGTCGGAGCCGTTGGTCGATGCGGCGGGGGTGGTGGTTCCCGCCGGTGCGGTGGTGCCGCCGTTATCGCCTTCGGTGGTGGCCGTTGAGTCACCCAGCAGGCCCAACGACGTCGTACCTACGGTGATTGGTGCGGTGACCGGTGCGACGACCTGGGTTCCGGAGGCGAGACCGTCGGATCCGTTGGTCGATGCGGCGGGGGTGGTTGTTCCCGCCGGTGCGGTGGTGCCGCCGTTATCGCTTTCGGTGGTGGCCGTTGAGTCACCCAGCAGGCCCAACGACGTCGTACCCAGGGTGATTGGTGCGGTGACCGGTGCGACGACCTGGGTTCCGGAGGCGAGGCCGTCGGAGCCGTTGGTCGATGCGGCGGGGGTGGTGGTTCCCGCCGGTGCGGTGGTGCCGCCGTTATCGCCTTCGGTGGTGGCCGTTGAGTCACCCAGCAGGCCCAACGACGTCGTACCCAGGGTGATTGGTGCGGTGACCGGTGCTACGACCTGGGTTCCGGAGGCGAGACCGTCGGAGCCGTTGGTCGATGCGGCGGGGGTGGTGGTTCCCGCCGGTGCGGTGGTGCCGCCGTTATCGCTTTCGGTGGTGGCCGTTGAGTCACCCAGCAGGCCCAACGACGTCGTACCCAGGGTGATTGGTGCGGTGACCGGTGCGACGACCTGGGTTCCGGAGGCGAGGCCGTCGGAGCCGTTGGTCGATGCGGCGGGGGTGGTGGTTCCCGCCGGTGCGGTGGTGGCGTCACTTTCGGTGGTGGCCGTTGAGTCACCCAGCAGGCCCAACGACGTCGTCCCTACGGTGATTGGTGCGGTGACCGGTGTGACGACCTGGGTTCCGGAGGCGAGACCGTCGGAGCCGCTCGTTGTATCCGCTGCGCTGGCAGCAGTGGTGCCGAGGGCTAGTAGTCCTCCGGCAAAGAGGGTGCTAAGCAGCCCTCTGCGCATATTCGCGTGCATGGTGATATCTCCTGAAAGTCGTTGTGAGGGCGCCCAAGGCAGCCCGAATGGCCGTATCCGCGCAAAAGCGCAGGGCGGCTTGACTAGTCAGGAGATGAACCGGGATCGAAAGACACCGGGGCGGGAGCACTTTGCAGGGGGCCGCTGACGGGAAGAACACCGGTCAGCGGAACGCCCAGGTGGAAAACTGATAGCCAGGCTGCTCCGCCGGCGCCTCCGCTATGAGACTGGCTGCTCCCCGAACCGGAGCCCGGAACAGCGGGCAACGCTGTCCGGTTGGGGGTTCCGTCTCGGGGGAGGGGATCTTCAAGAACTCCGGCTTGTGCCGGAGCCGTCTGCAGCGTGCCAGGGCCGTAGGCCTGGAAGGGTGCCGCTGACTTCGACATGACTGAGCTTGATATGGCCGGGGCGGCCGGCAGATCACGGGCGCTTGAGGCGTCCGCGCTGACGGGCGGGACCCCGGCCGGCGCGATGCTGGCGGTGGCTGTGTCCTCAGCTGCGGCGATGTCAGGAACTGGGAGATCCGGTATCGGGACCACCGTACCCGGAAGCGGACCGACGCCTGTCAGGATGTCGCCCACCGGTTCCACAACGGGGTCCAGCACTGGAAGGGCATCCCCTGCTATCGGCAAGACTTCGTCGGCGATTCCGGTGACGACGCCGTCGGCCGCCGCCGTGACGGGGGACGCGACGGCGCCAACTGTGCCGGAGGGGACTATCTCGTTCACCACCGGAACAGCTTCAATCAGGTAATCCACGGTGCCGGTTGCAGCGCCGGCAAGAGGTTGGAGCAGACTGCCCGGTTTAGCGGAGCTGGGCTGTGCCGCAAGTACTGCATCATCAGCCGGAGCGCCCGATCCGACGCCGGAAACCGCAGCGGCCAGGACGTCTTCAACAGGATTGACTGCGGCGTCGGTTACTGAAGTGACGGAGGAGTTGACGCTTCCAAGCAGGGAAGCGGAATCAGACGCGGTATCGGCGCTGGCGGCGGGGGCCGAAAATGTCAGCCAGGCTGTGGCTGCGGCGCCAGCGAGCAGCAGCGGGCGGAGCGCGCGCCATGACAAACCTGCTAATTCCATGCGCAAACACCCCCCAGGCTCCTCGAAAATTCGACGATTGCCTATCAGCCTAGGCACGAACCAGCGACCGAGTCCAGTGTTTTTCGCTAAATAGTCCGGCGAATTGATTATTTCCCGAGGGGGCGCCTGACGTCAGCGCGCGTCATTCGGGTAGCTCACGCCGAGCTGGGCGCGGACACCATCGAACAGCCGCATGATGTTCAACGAATCTTCAAGCGGCATAACCGGGCTTTCCGTGAGCCCCTGCTGGATGCACCTGGTCACCTCGCGGAGTTCATAAGAGTAGCCGCGGCCCACGACGTCGAAGTGTTCGGTCCGAGGCTCCGCCATGCCGATCCTGACGTGGATTTCCTTGGGATTGTTCACGGAACCGATGGTCTGCAGATACCCGAGACTTCCTGCGATGGTTGCCGCCCGCGGACCGTAGGCCGTCAACGATGACGTCAGCTGGGCCTGCGCGCCATGGTGGTAGCCCAGCGTCAACGCATTCTGGGCATCCACGCCGTCGTCGTTCACTGACCCCGTGGCACTTACGGTTTGCGGAAAACCCAAGGTTCCGAGAGCCCAAAGCAACGGATAAACGGCCAGGTCAAGGAGGGCGCCGCCGCCGTCGTTGAGGGCCCAAAGCCGTGCGCTGGGGGAATAGACTGCCGGGAAGCCGAGATCCGCGGTGACCCACTGGACCGTTCCGAGCTCCCCGGAAGCCGCGATGTCGAAGGCGCGCTGCATGCTGGGGAGGAAGCGGCTCCACATGGCTTCCATCATGAACAGCTTCTTGGAGCGCGCCAGGGCCACTAGTTCAGCGGCTTCCCGGGCGTTGATGGTCAGGGCCTTCTCGCACAGCACATGCTTGCCGGCGGTGAGCGCTGCCAGTGCCACTTCATAGTGCTGGGCGTGCGGCGTGGCCACATAAACAACATCCACGGACTCGTCGGCTAGGAGCCGGTGGTAGCCCGCCCCGCCGGCGTCGTCACCGTACGCTGTGGCAAAACCGTACTCCGCCGCGAACGCGTCAGCTGACGCCTGGCTCCGGGAGCTGACGGCATACAGCTCCGCATCGGCCAAGAGGGCAAGATCCCGGGTCACCGATTGGGCGATTCCGCCGGTAGCCACCACTCCCCACCGCAGCGTTTGTCCTGTAGCGGAACGGGGATCCTGATCGGCCTGGCTGAACAGCCACGGCTTCGCGATGGGGGCACTCATGGTGCCATCCTCTCATCCGGCTGAGAGAGCGTCGGGGAAATACCTGCAGAAAGTGAGAGAGCGTCAGAAGATTTCGTGCGAAAGGTGAGAGAGCGTTCGGTTAAAGACGGCAGGAGCTGAGAGAGGGTTGAAATCAGCCCTCCCTCAGCCCCGCCGGCCGGCTGCACCTAGGCCGTTGCTGCCGCTGACGCCCTGGAACGGGAGGGCTCCTCCGTGAGGCGCCCTTGCTGCAGCCTGAAGCGGCGGTCCGTCTTGTTGGCGAGCTGGCGGTCGTGCGTCACCACCAGGATGGTGGTGTTGTGGTCCCGGCTCAGCGAGCTGAGGAGCTCGATGATGTGCTCGCCGGTCTGTTCATCGAGGTTGCCTGTGGGCTCGTCGGCCAGGATCAGTTTTGGCTCGTTGGCCAGTGCGCGGGCAATTGCCACACGCTGCTGCTCGCCGCCGGAGAGGCGGTTGATGCGGCGCACGTGCTTCTCCGGATCCAGTTGCACCTGCTCCAGTAGCTCCTTGGCCCGGGCCAGCCGCGCGGCCTTGCGGACCCCCGCGAACTCCATCGGCAGCATCACGTTGTCCACGGCGGACAGGTTGGGGATCAGGTTGAACTGCTGGAACACGAAGCCGATGTCCCGGCGCCGGTACTCGGTCAGTTTGCCGTCCGGCATGCTGGCCAGGCTGACGCCGTTCACGACGACGTCTCCGCTGGTGGGTTTGTCCAGCGCACCCAGCAGGGACAACAGTGTGCTCTTGCCGCTGCCGCTCTTGCCCACGATGGACGCGAGCGTGCCCTGCTCGAGTTCGAAGCTGACGTCGTTGACGGGTTTTATGGTGCGGTCGCCGGACTTGAAGGTGCGGACGAGATTATTGACTTCGATCATGGTTACTCTCCTCGGAGGACTTCGATAGGGCGGATGCGGGCAGTCAGGAGCGCGGGGACCAGCGCACCGATGATGGCGACGCCGAACACTGCCGCGATGCCGGCCGCGATCACGCCGGGGGAGGCGCTCGCGGTGACGGTGGTGAGCAGTTGGGAGGCTCCGCCGAAGGGTCCCCCTTGGGGAAGACCAGCTCCGCCGGGGAAGCCGGCCCCGCCGCCGGGCATGCCGCGCCCGGTGGTTGCCGTCGTCGTCGTACTGGTGTTGGAGCTGATCAGCGCGGAGGCGATGCCGCCGCTGGCGAACGACGCTATGGCGGCACCCGCCACGCTGCCCAGCGCCACGAGGACCAGTGCTTCCAGGACGAACTGGAGCCCAATGGTGCGGTTGGGTGCGCCGATCGCTTTCAGCACACCGATTTCACGGCGGCGCTCGCGGACCAGCATCACCATGATCAGGAGGATGATCAGCCCGGCGGTGCCAAGCGCCGCAACGAACGCGATGAGGGAGATGTTCTTGACGCTGTCGAGAGAGCTGACGGCGGTCTCGAGGTTGCGCTGGCCCTGGGTGACATCGGCCTTGTCCGTACCGAGGGCGTCCTGGAGGGCGGTTTTGGCGGCATCCACGTTTTCCATGGTGTTCACCGTGACGACCATGGTGGACAGCTCGCCGGGCAGTTCAGCGAGGGCCTGGGCGGAGGGAAGCGTGACGTAGAGGGCGTTGTTGCCGAAGGTGGTGCCGGCATCGAAAAGGCCTGCAACCGTGTAAGTCTGGTCATTGATGGTGAACGTCGAGCCGACCTTGAGGCTGTTCTTCTCGGCGAGCGTGGTGCCGAGAATCGCGGTGGCGGATTTCGCGTTGTAGTCGCCCAGGCCGGTGCCTTCGGTGATGTCCAGGGCCTTGCCCGTGCTGTCCACCTCTGCGCCGATGCCGGTGGCGGTGATCGGCAGGGACATGGTCCGGGCCGGCTGGGTGGTTCCGGTTGAGCCGGTTGTTCCCTCCGCGGCCTGGTTGCGGTTGCCGAGCGTTCCGGCGTCGATGGCGGCGGTGAGGCTGGTGGTCAGCGTGGTGGTGGCCTGTCCGCCGGGTCCGCCCTGGCCTCCGCCGGGGCCGGCCGTCTGGGTTCCGGCGGCGGACTGTGCTGCCGCCTCGGTGGCATTGCGCAACCTGAGCGCCTTTGTGCCGACTACGCTGGTCACGTTCGGTACTGCGGCAGCGGTTGCTGCCTGCTCCGCCGTGAGCGGTTCGCCGCCGCCCTCGAAGCCCTGGCCGCCGGCCGGATTGACGGTCAGGACGGTGCCCACGGAGGCATTCAGTTCAGCGACTTTGGCGGCAACCGCCTGGTTGGCCACCAGCATGGACAGGGCCAGGCCGATCGCCACGGCCAACACCGCCACCACGGCCCCTGTTCGGACCTTGTTTCTGAAGGCATTGCCTACACTTCGGGCGAGGACGCTCACGGTACTCCTAGGATCTCTGGCCGGACGGAATGACCGGCTGCTGATCCAACAGTGGTGCGCGTGGCTGTGCAGGGAACGGGCCGAAGCTATGTTTCCGCTGTGAAGACGCGCTGGACTGCGGGAACCCCGTCCGGACTGCGGGACGCCCGGTCGCGGCTGCGGGACCGCCGAGAAACCAAAAGCCCCGGCCCACCCTCTCGGGTGAGCCGGGGCCCTTGACTGCAGCTACAGGCGCCTAGGCGCGGACTACTTGGTGATCGGGCCCAGTACCGGATCGTCCACGTAGGCCGTCTTGACGTTCTCCTTGGTCACGATGACCGGATCCAGCAGATAGGCCGGAACGGTCTTGACCGTGTTGTTGTAGGATTTGTCATCGTTGATCTCAGGCGTCTTGCCGGCCTGGATGTCCTTGACCATGGTGATCGCGTGCTCTACGAGCTTGCGGGTGTCCTTGTTGATGGTGGAGTACTGCTCGCCGGCCATGATGGACTTGACGGACTCAACCTCGGAGTCCTGGCCGGTGATGATCGGGAGCGGCTTGCCGGCGGCCTTGACGGACGTCAGTACTGCACGTGCCAGGGTGTCGTTCGGGGACAGGACGCCGTCCAGGGAAGCGGTGCCGTAGCTGCCGGTCAGCAGGGTGTCGGCGCGACGCTGGGCGTTCTCAGCCTTCCAGCCCTGGGTGACGGCCTGCTCGAACGAGGTCTGGCCCGAGACAACCTTGAGGGTGCCGTCGTCGATCTTCGGCTTGAGCACGCTCATGGCGCCGTCGAAGAAGACCTTCGCGTTGGCGTCATCCGGGGAGCCGGCGAAGAGCTCGATGTTGTACGGGCCGGAAGGCTTCTTGGCCTTCATGCCGTCCAGCAGCGCCTGGCCCTGGAGTTCACCCACCTTGAAGTTGTCGTAAGCCACGTAGTAGTCCACGTTCTCGGTGTTCAGGAGCAGGCGGTCGTAGGCGATGATGGTGGCGCCGGAGTCCTTGGCCTGCTTGAGCTGGGTACCCAGCTGGGCGCCGTCAATGGCACCCACGATGATGACCTTTGCACCCTTGGTGACCATGGCGCTGATCTGGTTCTGCTGCTCGGATACGCCGCCGTTGGCGAACTGCACATCAGCCTTGAAACCGGCTCCGTTGAGTCCGTCGTTGAACAGCTTCTCGGCCAGCACCCAGTTTTCACTGGTCTTCTGCGGGAGCGCGACGCCGATCGAGGAGTTCTTCGGGAACGCCTCGCCACCGCTGCTGCTGCCCGTGGTGCCGGTCTCGGAGCGGCCGCAGGCTGTCAGCGCCAGTGCCGCAATAGCAGCGATTGCTGCTGCCTTTCCTGCTTTACCAATCATTTGCATTGCTTGGTTCACTTTCTATAGATGGTGTGCGGAGAATCGTGGGGAAGCGCTCAGGCTTCCTTGCGGATGACGTCCTTGGTGGCCGTCGTCTCGTCCGGCTGGAGCTCGGTGCTGCCGCGGCCGAAGTTCTTCATCATCATGCCGATGATGGACTTCTTGCCCTGGGTCTTGTTGTAGACGTCGAAGGCAACGGCGATCAGGAGGACCAGGCCCTTGATGATCTGGGTGAGGTCGGCGCCGACGCCGAGGAGCTGCAGCCCGTTGTTCAGCACGGCCATCACCAGGCCACCAACGATCGAGCCGATCACGGTACCCACGCCGCCGGTCACGGCGGCGCCGCCGATGAACACGGCTGCGATGGCGTCCAGTTCCCAGCCGACGCCGTCGAACGGTCCGGAAGCGGTGGAGCGGCCCACGAAGATCATGCCTGCCAGGCCGGCCAGGATGGACATGTTCATCATCACCAGGAAGTTGACCTTCTTGGACTGCACGCCGGAGAGTTCGGCAGCGTGCCTGTTGCCGCCGACGGCGTAGATGTGGCGGCCGACGATGGTCTTGGAGGAAATGAAGCCGTAGATGAGGACCAGGACGGCCAGGATCAGGCCCGGAATGGGGAAGGACGTTCCCGGACGGCCGGTGGCGAACAGGTACGTGGCGTACAGGATGGCGCCGCAGATCAGGACGAGCTTGAGGATCATTACCCAGGCTTCCGGCACCTCGGCGCCGAGGGCAAGGGCCCGCCGGCGGGCACGGATTTCGCTGAAGATCACAAAGGCCACGGCCAGCAAGCCCAGGAGCAGCGTGAGGTTGTTGAAGTTGGTGTTGGGGCCCACTTCGGGAAGATAGCCCGAGCCGAGGTACTGGAAATCGGCGGGGACCGGGATGGTGTTGGACTTGCCGACGAACTGGTTGAAGCCGCGGAAGAGCAGCATACCGGCCAGGGTCACGATGAAGGCGGGAATGCCCACATAGGCGGTCCAGAACCCTTGCCACGCCCCGATCAGCGCCCCGAGGGCCAGGCCCAGGAGAACGCCGGCGTACCAGGGGATGCCCCAGTCACGGATGGCCAGGGCCACGGTGACGCCGACGAAGGCCGCCACGGAACCCACTGAGAGGTCGATGTGGCCGGCAATGATGACCAGCACCATGCCGATCGCCAGGATCAGAATGTAGGAGTTGCCGTTGAAGAGGTTGATGACGTTGCCCGGGGTGAGCGTGCGGCCCTCGGTGAAAATCTGGAAAAAGACGATCAGTGCAACCAGGGCGAAGATCATGCCGAATTGACGGGTGTTTCCGCCAAATAGCTTCTTGAGCGCGTTCATTGTTTCGGTCCTTGTGTCTGGAAGGTTCTGGAGGTATCCAGAAGGTCAGGCGGCGGTCTTGCGGGCGGATGTCATGAGCTTCATCAGGTTTTCCTGGCTGGCTTCATCCTTGTTCAGGACACCGGTGATGGCGCCTTCGAAGATGGTGTAGATGCGGTCCGAGAGTCCCAGCAGTTCCGGCAACTCGGAGGAGATCACAATCACGCCTTTGCCCTGGTTGGCCAGCTGCTGGATGATGCCGTAGATCTCGTACTTGGCGCCCACGTCAATGCCGCGGGTCGGTTCGTCAAGAATCAGCAGGTCCGGGTCGGTGAACATCCATTTGGCGAGTACCACCTTCTGCTGGTTGCCGCCCGAGAGCTTGGCGACGCCTTCTTCCACTGAGGGCGCCTTGGTGCGCAATGACTTCCGGTACTGCTCCGCAACGGTGAATTCCTTGTTGGGGTCCACGATGTTGTGCTTGCTGATCTTCTTCAGGTTCGCTGCAACGGTGGTGGTCTTGATGTCATCCAGGAGGTTCAGTCCCAGGGACTTGCGGTCCTCGGTCACGTAGCCCAGCCCGGCATCGATAGCCTGCTTCACGGTGCGGAGGGTGATCTCCTTGCCGTCCTTGTAGATATGGCCGGAGATGAACCGGCCGTACGAGCGGCCGAACACTGAACGGGCCAGCTCGGTGCGTCCGGCGCCCATGAGCCCGGCAAAGCCGACAATCTCGCCGCGGCGGACGAAGAAGTTGGAATTCTTGCAGACCAGGCGGTCCTGGATCTGCGGGTGCCCCACGTTCCAGTCCTTGACTTCGAAGAACACTTCGCCGATTTTCGGTTCGTGGTCCGGGAAGCGTGACTCAAGCGTGCGGCCCACCATGCCCTTGATGATGCGGTCCTCGTCCACGCCGTCGGCCTTGACATCGAGGGTCTCGATGGACTTGCCGTCACGGATGATGGTGATGGAGTCCGCGATCTGCTCGATCTCATTGAGCTTGTGGGAAATGATGATGGACGTGATGCCGCGGCCCTTGAGCCCCAGCATGAGGTCCAGCAGGTGCTGGGAGTCGGACTCGTTCAGTGCCGCCGTGGGCTCGTCGAGGATAAGGAGCTTCACTGACTTGCTCAGCGCCTTGGCGATTTCCACCAGCTGCTGCTTGCCGACGCCGATCTCCTTGATGGCGGTATCGGGATCTTCGCGCAGGCCCACCCGGGCCAGCAGTTCCGTGGACCGCAGCCGGGCTTCTGCCCAGTCGATCATGCCGCGCTTGGTGGGCTCGTTGCCGAGGAAGATGTTCTCCATGATGGAGAGTTCCGGGATAAGCGCGAGTTCCTGGTGGATGATCACGATGCCGGCCTGCTCGCTGGCACGGATGTCCTTGAACTGCTGGACCTCGTTCTGGTACACGATGTCGCCGTCGTAGCTGCCGTACGGGTACACGCCCGAGAGGACCTTCATGAGGGTGGACTTGCCGGCGCCGTTCTCGCCGCAGATGGCGTGGATTTCGCCCGCCTTCACCCGCAGGCTCACCTCGGACAAAGCTTTAACGCCGGGGAATTCCTTGGTGATGGACCGCATCTCGAGAAGGATCGGATCACTTTGCGTGGTCTGGGACGTCATTTGCCCTTACGCCTCCAATGCATGACTTCGTTGTCCGCCCCGCAAACCGCAGGGCCGTCTGATGAAAAAGTAAACTGGATCACAGCCCTTGTCGTCAAGTCTTTAACGCAACGGGCCGATAACGAATAGATTCAGGAGCGCCGGATTCCCGCGTGCTGGAAGACCAGCGCGGCCGCACCGAGAGCCTCGGCGCGGTCCCCGAGCGAGGACATGGTGAGCGTCGTGGTCTCGCCGATCACGGGCACTGCATGCCGAACCAGGCCCCGCCTGATCGGGTCCAGGAGCAGGTCTCCCAGGCCGGCCAGCGGGCCGCCCACCACAATCACTTCCGGATTGATGAGGTTGGCCACGTTGCCCAGGGCGCGGCCCACGGCCAGCCCTGCGTCGTCTATGACCCTTAGGGTGGCGGAGTCCCGTTCCAGCGCCTTGCGGACGATGTCCTCGGCGCTGAGGGGCTTCTCCTCGCCCCGGCCCAGGAGTTCGATCATGGTGGTTGTGGAGGCGATGGTCTCCAGGCATCCCCGGTTTCCGCAGCGGCAGATGAGGCCGTGTTCATGGATGGTGGCGTGGCCTATTTCGCCGGTGATCCCCACGTTGCCGTAGTACGGGGCGCCGTTGAGGATCAGCCCGGCCCCAATGCCCGAGCCGATCTTCAGGAACATCAGGTTGCTGATGCCGCTGTGGGGTCCCCACGTGACCTCGGACAGCGCGCCAAGATTGGCATCGTTGTCAACAAAGACGGGGAAATTCAGGGTGTCCTCGAGGTGCTGCAGGATGTTGATGCCCACCCACTCGGGGAGGATCGCGCCTTGCGCCACCGTGCCCGTCCGCCGGTCGATAGGGCCGGGGATTCCGACGCCGGCGCCCACCACGGCGCTGCGCTCCACGCCGCTTTCGTCCAGCAGCTTGGCGAGGAGTTCGACGGCGGCGCGGATGCCTTCGTCCGCGTGGTGGCCCAGCGGCAGCAGCACCGATTCCTCGGCGATGATGTGGTAGCTCAGCGTCGCCAGGACCACCCGGAGGTGCCGGCGGCCGAAGTCGATGCCAACGGCAACTGCCCCGTTGCTGTTGAGGCGGACATTCAGGGCCCGGCGGCCGGAGCTGGTGATCGGTTCCGTGGACGCCAGGCCGGCGTCCTGCATGATTTTGACGATGTTGGAGACCGTTGCCGTGGACAGGCCGGTCTGCCGTGCGAGTTCAGCCTGGGTTGACGGACCGTTCAGCAGGCACTCGATGATCCGTTGCTGGTTCAGGTGCCTCAAAGCGGACTGTGACCCGGGGTTCTTGGTTCGGCTCCTCGTTGAGCGCGGTGTTGAGGGCATGCAATGAAGCGTGCACCATCTGCACCGTTGTAGTCAAGAAGTTAACGCAAGGGCGCAAGCGCGGTGCCCGGGCCGCAGTCGCGGACGATCCGCACCGCGGGCCCCGGTCGCCAGGTGGAAATGCACCTAGGGCACAGTCTGCACCCTGGCTACGCTGGTAGGAAGAGGCTGCAAGACAGGGTGGTCCGCACCTTCCGCGGCCGCCCCGGAGACTATAGAGGTGGTAATGGTGCTGCTGGCACTCCTGCAGGCGAACGCCGCCGTACTTGATGTGGAAGCCAACTGCGGGGCGGTGGATGACGCCGCGCGGACTGCGGCTGCCGCCGGCGCCCGGGTGCTGCTCACCCCGGAACTGTTTCCGGTGGGCTATGCGCCCCTCCGGGTCCGGGACGGGCTGGACCCGGCCAGGCTTCCATCGATTCGCCGGAAGCTGGCAGACATCGCCCGGAGGAACGGGATCGCGCTGGTCTACAGCCTGCCCGCCATCACCGCAGACGGCCGGTGGCAGATCACTGCCACCCTGGTGGACCACGAGGGCACTGAACTGCTGAACTACGCCAAGGTGCACTTGTTCGGTGCGGAGGAGCGCAAGGCATTCAGCCCCGCGTCCGAACCTCCCGCCGTCGTGGATTTCCACGGGATCAAGACGTCCATGGTGATCTGTTACGACGTTGAATTTCCCGAAGCGGTGCGTGCCGCGGCCACCCGCGGCGCCGAATTGCTGCTGGTTCCCACGGCGCTGGCCCAGGGGTTTGATTCCGTCCCGCAGATCCTGCTGCGGGCCCGGGCGCTGGAGAGCCAGCTGACCGTGGCCTACGCAAACCATGCAGGGGAGGAGGACGGCTGCGAGTTCCTGGGCGGGAGTGTGATCGCCGGTCCCGACGGCTCCCTGCTGGCCGCGGCCGGTCCGGCGCCGGAGCTGCTGTTCGCGAAGGTCTCCGCAGCAAGCGCCCGCGACGCGCGTGAGGGTGTGCCGTACCTTCGGGAGCGGCGGCCGGACCTCTACCGCGACTGGGAGTCGGGTGTTCCGGATTCCGGGCTGGTTGCGTCTGCCAGGCCGGCAGCGCCGGGGGAGGCCGGGGCAGGAGAATCGTCCACATACTGAAGGGCGAACCAGAGTTCCGCCCGCACCTGGGCCTGGTTGAGGTCGGTGTCCAACAGTTCGGCGAGGGCATTGATCTGGCGGCGGACGCTGTTGCGGTGCAGGCCCATGGCTTTGGCCGTGGCGTCCCAGCTCCCGTTCTCGCCCAGCCATGTCCGCAGCACCGTCAGCTGTCCGGCCCGCCGCTCGGGATCCTCCTGGTTGAGGACCGGTTCCAGCAGCCGGGCCGCAAGCATGGTCCCGGCTTCGCGGCCGAGCAGTCCGGCCACGGACCAGGTCACCTCGTCCACCCGGGCGCTCCGGCCGGTTGCCTGAACCCGCGCCCGCAGGGAGGTGGCCCGACGGTACGCAGAGGACAGCCCGTGGAACTCCGTGGCGTCGCCGATCACCAGGCGCCAGCCCAGCGCCTCCGTCTCGGCGAGCAATGCGTCGTCCACCTTGAGACGGGTGATGGCGGCGAAACCGTAGTCGGTGATCTCGACGAGTTTGGTGTCGAACATCCGGCGCCACTGCAGCAGTTCCCGCACAGGGCTTTCGCCGGCGGGGCCGCCGGCCTCCGCCTTCACGCCCTGGACAACCCGGAGCGGCGCTGAGCGCGTGGAGGACATGCTCTGCGCCAGGAGGTCTTTGAGGCCGTTAACGTGCTTCGTGCTGCCGGAGGCCGCGCTGTCCGGGTGCAGCAGCAGCGCCGTCGCAAGCTGGCTTGGGGCCAGCGAGCCGCTGGTCCGCTGCCGCACGAGCAATTCCAGCAGCCCCACGACGGAGGACACCACACTGTTCTGCGCGGGGGTGAGCGGGCCCTCCGAGCCCAGGACCAGGGCGCCGAGGTTGGCGTCCCGGGTGCTGCGGAGCGGATGGCCGAACACCATGGTGGCCCCCGGCTCCTCCAGCTGCTCCATTTCCACGCGGGGGCCGCTGCCGGCCAGCAGCCGTTTCAGCAGCGGCTGCAGGGCGGAAAGTTCGACGGCGGCGCCCCCGCCGTTGCTGCCGGCGCCGTTGCTGCCCGCGGCCCGGGCGCGGATGCGGCCGTCTGCTCCGACGAGCAGCGCCCAGACCGGAACCCGCTGCACTAGCGCCGCCAGCAGCTCGTGTTCCGGCCTGGCCGAAAGGACAGCCCGCATCAGCTGTCGGTTGGTGTCCGCGAGCTGCCGGAACACCCTGGCGTTATCCGACTCCAGCAGCTGCGAAAACTCCAGCCCGATGGCGGCGAACGGAACAGTCTTGGGGAATTCCACGAGGGTCAGGTTGTGGCGCCGGCAGGCCGCCACCACGGTCTCGGGCACGGCAGCGAAATACGGTTCCAGCCCGAACCCCAGGGCCCCCACCCCGGCGCCAACCAGCCGCCGGACGTAGGCATCCACCTTCGCCTCGCTGCCGCCGTCGCCGAGGAAGGGCAGCCCGGCGGTGAGGATGAACTCGCCGTCGAGCAGGTAGGGCGTGGGGTCCTCCAGTTCGCTGGGTTCCACCCAGCGGAGCATCCCGGCACCGTTGCCGCCGTCGTGGAGTATCTTCAGCTCTGCCGGCAGCTTGTGCAGGAACTGCTCCAGCGTGACGAAGCCGAGCCGCTCTGCGGTTGCCTCAGGCGCCAACGGGAGCACCGGCTTCCTGGTAGTCCGGGCATTCGTAGGCCCGGGGCAGGCGCGGGGCGATCCGGTTGATGATCTCGTCGCCGTGGCTGCCGATCGCTGCGCCCCAGTCGTCGGCGCTCGCCGCACCGGTGCGCGGATCGCCAAATAGCACGGCTGTGTCACCAACTGCCACGCCGTTGGCATCCGGGCCGAGGTCCACCATGAACTGGTCCATGCAGACCTTGCCGATCACCGGAACCCGGCGGCCGCCAAGGAGGATGAGGCTGCGGCCTGAAATGCCCTTCGGGATGCCGTCCGCATAGCCAAGCGGGATCAGCCCCAGGTACCGCGGCTCGTGCGTGATCGCCTGGTGTTCATAGCTCACGCCTGTCCCGGCGGGGACCTTCTTGACCAGCACCACCGGCGCCGTCACGGTCAGGGCGGGGCGCAGGCCGAAGTCGGCGGGGGCCAGGTGGTCCGCCGGAGCGAGTCCGTAGAAAGCCAGTCCGGCCCGCACCATGTCGAACGCGAATTCGGGGCGGTCCAGGATGTTGGCCGAACTCGAGACATGCCGCAGTTCCGGCTCCAGCCCTGCCGCCCTGGCCGCAAGGACGGCTTCTTCGAAAGCGGCCACCGCCGCCAGGTTTGCCGGGTGCGCGGGAACATCGGCCCAGGCCAGGTGCGTCCAGACTCCCCGCACCGAGAGCGTGCCGTCACGCTCCGCCGTTCGGGCAGCGGCCACGAGCTCCGCCCAGTCCTCCGCCCGTGCTCCGCCGCGGCTGAGGCCCGTGTCGAGTTCAAGATGGACGACGGCGGGCCGACCCAGCCGGCGCGCGATGCCGGCCACGACGTCGAGCTGGGCGACGCTACCCAGCGAGACATCGACGTCATACTCCAACGCTTCCCGGATCGTCTCGCTGGAGGCCGCCGCGAGGTACAGCCAGGACAGCACCGGGGCGGTGATGCCCGCCCGGCGCAGGGCGATGGCCTCGTGAAGCTGTGCCGTTCCCAGCCAGTCCGCGCCCGCGGAGAGCGCCGTCCGGGCCACGTCAACAAGCCCGTGGCCGTAGGCGTTCCCCTTCACCACGGCCATGAAATGGGGAGCCGCGGAGCGTTGGCGGAGGGTGCGGATATTGTCCGAAATGGCCGACAGGTCCACGCTGACCTGCCCGGTGAGAGCGGCATTCCGCGCGCTTTCGATGTGTGCATTAAGTCTCATGCCAGAACACTATAGGGCATTTTGCACAACAGTGAGAGGTGGCTCACAAACCTAAGCTGGTCCAGGGGAAAGCCGATAACTACTCACGAACGGACGTCAATGATGACTGTGCCTACACTTACCGGCCGGCCGCCGGCAGCTGCCCGCCGTCCGGGCCTTGCCGCGCAGTTGCTGCGCCGCAAGCCGATCGGCCAGATGGTCAGCGAAGCTGAAAACGGCCACGGCGGGACCAAGCTGGTCCGCAGCTTCGGAGTCCTGCAGCTGACCATGATCAGCGTGGGCGCCACGCTGGGAACCGGCATCCTGGTCATCCTCGGCGAATCGGTGCCGCTGGCCGGACCGGCCATCTGGATTTCGTTCGCCATCGCCGGCCTGGCCGCCCTGCTCTCCGCCGTCTCCTACGCCGAGATGGCCGGCCTGGTCCCGGTGGCAGGATCCAGCTACTCCTATACCTACGCCACCATGGGCGAAGGCATGGCCTGGATCTGCGGCTGGTGCCTGGTGCTGGAGTATGCAGTGTCCGTGGCCGCTGTGGCCGTCGGCGCCGGCCAGTACGTGAACGAAACCCTGGCAGTCTTCGGGCAGGTCCTGCCGGACGCCGTTTCGCAGCCGCCCGGCGACGGCGGCATCATGAACATCCCGGCCATGGTCATTGTGGTCCTGGCCACCATCCTGCTGGTCCGCGGCGCCCGGGAAAGCGCCTGGATCAACACCGCGATCGTGGTGGTCAAGGTGGCAATCCTCCTCTTCTTCTGTGCCGTGGCCTTTACGGCCTTCAACGCAGGCAACTTCGAACCGCTCCTGCCGATGGGCGCCGCCGGTGTCTCCGCCGCTGCCTCCACGGTGTTCTTCTCCTACATCGGCTTCGACGCCGCCTCCACCGCCGGTGAGGAAGCCCGCAACCCCAAACGGGACCTGCCGCGCGCCATCATGCTCTCCATGGTCATCGTCACCACCATCTACGTCCTCGTGGCTGTCGCCGCCATCGGCGCCCGTCCCTGGGGCTGGTTCGACGGCACCGAGGCAGCGCTCGTCAAGATCCTGGAAGAGACCACCGGGCAGCCCTGGATCGCGCTGGTCTTCGCCGTCGGCGCCGTCCTGGCCATCGCCAGCATCGTCCTGACAGTCCTATACGGCCAGACCCGCATCCTGCTCTCCATGTCCCGCGACGGCCTCATCCCCAGGATCTTCGGACGCGTCTCCTCCCGAACCGGAACCCCGGTTGCCGGGACCGTAATCGTGGGCGTCCTCGTGGCCCTCACCGCCGGGCTGGTACCGCTTGGCGACCTCGCGGACGCCACCAGCATCGGAACGCTGTTCGCTTTTGCCCTGGTCAACGTGGCCGTCATCTACCTGCGCCGCAACCGGCCCGAACTGAAGCGCACCTTCCGCGTGCCGCTGTTCCCGCTGACGCCCATCCTCGGTGCCCTCATGTGCGCCTACCTCATGGCCAACCTCGGCGCCGACACCTGGGCGGTGTTCGGCATCTGGATGCTGGTGGGCCTGGCCGCCTACTTCGGCTACGGCCGGAAGAACTCCAGGGTGGCGGCGCTGGGCCACGAGGAATACCGTGAACTGAGCGGGCCCCAAGCTTCAACACTGTCCACCCCCGAACCGACGAAGGCAGACCTCTCATGACCATCGCCACCGAACTGCCGGCCATCGATCCCGCTGCGGCCCCGGGCCCGGAAGCCGCCGCCGCAGCGGCGCGGGCAGCTGACGCCCCCATCACCATGCTGAACCCGGACTTCCCCTTCAGCTATGACCACTACCTGGCCCACCCGGACGGCCTCGGCTCCGTCCCGCCCGAGCTGTACGGGACTGAAGTGGCAGTGGTCGGCGCGGGTCTGTCCGGCCTGGTCACGGCATACGAACTGATGAAGCTGGGCCTCCGCCCGGTCATCTACGAAGCGGACCAGATCGGCGGCCGGCTGCGGACCGCCAGCTTCCCGTCGGCCCCCGGGGTGGTGGCTGACCTCGGCGGCATGCGGTTCCCGGTGTCCGGCAAGGCGTTCTACCACTACGTGGACCTGCTGGGCCTGCAGACCCAGGAGTTCCCGAACCCGCTGGCCGCTGCCACCTCCAGTACCGTCATCGAACTGGCCGGACAGAAGCACTACGCAAGCACGCCCTCGGACCTGCCGCCGTTTTTCCGTGAAGTGGCCGACGCCTGGAAGGCCGCAGTGAACGACGGCGCCATGTTCGCTGAAATGCAGGACGCCATCCGGGCCCGGGACACAGCCAGGATCAAGGAGATCTGGAACGAGCTCCTGCCGCTGATGGACGAACAGACGTTCTACGGCTTCATCGCAGCCAGTGAGTCCTTCAAGGAAGCGGGCTTCGCCCACCGCGAGGCGTTCGGACAGGTGGGATTCGGGACCGGCGGCTGGGACACCGACTTCCCCAACTCCATCCTTGAAATCCTGCGCGTCGTATATACGGACGCTGATGACCAGCACCGCCTCATTGCCGGAGGAGCGCAGCGGCTCCCCGAGGCACTGTGGCAGCACACGCCGTCGGGCATGGCCCACTGGCCGGAAGGGACGTCACTGGCGTCCCTGCACTCAGGCTCACCGCGCGGTGCCGTGGACCGGATCAGCCGGGACGCCAACGGCGATCTCCGCCTCCGCGAACGCTGGGGCAGGGAAGCGAGCTACGCCGCGGTCGTCACCACATGCCAGTCCTGGCTGCTGTCCACCCGGATCCACACCGAGGAAGCGTTGTTCCCGGCGGAGCTGTGGACGGCGATTGAACGCTCGCACTACATGCAGTCCTCCAAGACCTTCGTGATGGTGGACCGCCCGTTCTGGAAGGACACCGACCCGGACACCGGCCGCGACGTCCTGTCCATGACACTGACGGACCGGCTGAACCGCGCCACCTACCTGCTGGACAACGGGCCGGACAAGCCCGCGGTGATCCTGCTCTCCTACACCTGGAACGACGACGCCCTGAAATGGCTCGCGCTTGACGCGGACCAGCGGGTGGAGCTCATGCTGCATTCCCTGGAACAGATCTACCCGGGTGTGGACATCGCCAGCCACATCATCGGCCAGCCCATCACGGTCTCCTGGGAGGCGGACCCCAACTTCATGGGCGCCTTTAAGGCAAACCTGCCCGGCCATTACCGGTACCAGCAGCGGCTGTTCACCCACTTCAAGCAGGACAGGCTTCCGGAGTCCCAGCGCGGAATCTTCCTGGCCGGCGACGACGTTTCCTTCACTGCCGGCTGGGCCGAAGGCGCCGTTACCACGGGCCTCAACGCGGTGTGGGGAGTGGTGAACCACCTCGGCGGCCGCTCAGCGGCCGGGAACCCCGGGCCGGGGGAGCTGCTGGACGCGCTGGGACCGATCAGCCTGGACTGACCGTGGGTTGTTGAGCCCGCCGAAGCCTGTTTCCCGACGGGATCAATCAGCTGCTAGCCGGCATGGAGCTCCCGGTGCGCCTGCGCGAGTTCGCGGTAGTGCGCGGCGTTGCGCTTCACGCCGTCGAACTCCTCGTCGGTGAGCTCACGCCGGACTTTGGCCGGGACCCCGGCCACCAGGGAGCGCGGCGGGATAACGGTTCCTTCGAGCACCACCGCGCCGGCCGCCACCAGCGAGCCGGCGCCGATCACCGCACCGTTGAGGATGGTTGCGCTCATGCCGATGAGGCAGTCGTCCTCAACGGTGCACCCGTGCACGACGGCGCTGTGCCCCACGCTGACGCGGTCCCCGACGCTGCAGGGGAATCCCGGGTCGGCGTGCAGCACCACGTTGTCCTGCAGGTTGCTGCCCGCCCCCACGGTGATGGCGGCGGTGTCCGCGCGCACCGAGACGCCGTAGAACGCGCTGGCGTCCTCGGCGAGGGTGGCGTTGCCGATCACTGATGCGCTGGGGGCGACGAAAACGGAAGGGTGGACGTCCGGGCTGGTGCCGGCGAATGGATATAGAGGAGCCATGAGCCCAGCCTAGGACACCCGTCCCGTCAGCCTTCAGAGGAGGGCACCGCACCGCGGACTTTTTGCCTAGTGACGCCCCTGATGTGCCTCATTAACATTGGGCCATGGAACTACGGCGTTTGGACCTTCAAGGACTGCAGTTGCCAGGACTTCACCTGCGGAAGGACAGATGGGGCGGGCTCAGCCGGTTCCGCCGGCTGATGCGCCGGATTGAACAGCTGGAGGCCCTTGACCCTGCCGTCCGTGCGGCCGAGCCGAAGGCCGGCCGCCTGGTCCAAAACAGGCATCTTCGCAGCTTCTTCCACGGCGACGCAACCGGTCTACCGGTCCACGGCGTCCTTACCGATCTGCCTTTCGGCGCATGGTTCATGGCCATGTTCCTCGACCTGTACCCGGATGAAGGGACCCAGCGGGCGGCAACCCGCCTGATGGGCCTCGGCGTCATCTCAGCAGTGCCCACCGCGCTGTCGGGATGGGCCGAGTGGGCTTTGGCCGACCGGGGAACGCAGCGGGTTGGCATCGTCCATGCGGGCTTGAACGCCGCGGCCGTGCTGATCTTCGCCGGATCCTGGGCTGCGCGGCTCCGGGGCAGGCGCAGGCTCGGCGTCGGGCTGGCGAGGTTCGGGGCACTCGTGGTTATCGCCGGCGCTTTCCTCGGCGGATATATGGGCAGCACCCGCAGGGGAGCGTAGACCCTCCCGGTTTTCCCAACCAACTCGCGCCCCGGACTGACTCGCTTCCCCGACTGTCTCGCACGTAACGTCGTCAATCGCGGGTTTCGCGACGTCAATTCCCAGTCAGTTGGGTCAGGCCAGGGGAGTGCGGAATACCAGGAACTGGTAGTGCTGCGTCCACTGGCCGGCACCGGGCCCGGATTCCGCACCCGCGCCCTCCGGCCAGGTGACGAATTCCTCGATCTCGCCGTGCCGGCCGAAGATCCGCCGGAGCGCCGCGTCGCTGCGCCGGCTGAAGAAGCGCGGGGGCTGGATCTCGTCCTCGGGGTTGAGTACTTCTTCATCCTCCCCGGACCAGAGCCCGACGGCGATCGGCGCCCCCGGCGAGGCCACCCGCACGAGTTCGCGGACGACGTCGTCGATGTCCCTGTTGGGAATGTGCAGCAGGGTGCTCATGGTCCACACCGCGGGGAAGGCGCCGTCGGCGAAGGGCAGGTTCCGCGTGCTGGCGACCGAGACATTCAGTCCCTTGGCCGTGGCGAGGCGGACCTGCTCTTCGGAGATGTCCACGCCCGTGTAGTGGATGCCGGCCTGGACAAACTTCAGCCCGTCGACCCCCGGGCCGGAACCGATCTCCAGCACGGCGTGCCTGCCTTCGGCCTTCAGCCGCGCAATGAACCGCTCCCGCTGCTGCACCCGCTGGGGTGTCAGCGGATGCTCCGGATGAAGCACGGCGCGCTGGTTGTAGAACGCGGCCAGCCGCTCCTCCCCGCTGTGGTGCAGCGCTGGGGGGTCCTCGCCGGCCTGTGCCACGTCCTGCCCGGCCTAGTTGAAGACGACGGTGCGGTTTCCGTCCAGCAGCACCCGGTGCTCGGCGTGCCATTGGACGGCCTGGGCCAGGGTGCGTCCTTCCACATCCCGGCCCATCTGCACAAACTGTTCTGCCGTGCGGCGGTGATCCACGCGGATGACTTCCTGCTCGATGATGGGCCCCTCGTCCAGGGCGGCTGTGACGTAGTGCGCAGTGGCACCGATCAGCTTCACGCCGCGGGCATGGGCCTGGTGATACGGCTTCGCACCTTTGAAGGACGGCAGGAACGAGTGGTGGATGTTGATGGCCTTGCCGGTGAGCTCGGTGCACAGTTCGTTGGACAGGATCTGCATGTAGCGGGCCAGGACGGTCAGCTCAACGTCTTCCTCTGCGATGATCTTCCGCAGCTGGTCCTCGGCCTGAACCTTGGTGTCAGCGGTGACCGGGATGTAGTGGAACGGAATGCCGTAAAACTCCGCCAGCCCGGCCAGGTCCTCATGGTTGGAGACGATGGCGGGGATTTCGATGGGGAGCGTGCCGGAGCGCTGGAGGAACAGCAGGTCATTGAGGCAGTGCGCGGACTTGCTGGCCATCAGCAGTGTGCGGACCTTCCGGCCCGCGGGGTTCAGGCTCCACTGCATGCCGAAGGCCACGGCCACCGGCTCCAGCGCAGCGTGAACGTCTGACTGCGAAGCCGCAGTAGTGACCTCCACCCGCATGAAGAACGTGCCGGTGGTCTGGCTGCCGTACTGCTGAGAGTCCGTAATGTTGCAGCCGGCCACAAGCAGCGCGCCCGCTACGGCGTGCACGATGCCGGGCCGGTCAGGGCAGGAGAGGGTCAGTACGTAGGCGGAGGAAAGCTGGTCTTCAGTCACGAAGAACAGCCTACCCGCGCCGGAGGCTGTGCTTTCGCCGGAATTCGGAAGGGTTTTGATAGTCTTAACCGGTCGCAACTGGCGTTGGATGGCTAACCATCAGGGAGCGGCACTGACGAAGACCACGGATCGTACGCCTGGGCCGAGGGTCATGTTTTGCCGGACGGCAGTTTAACCGCTGCCACGCCCTGGCGTTGCCTTGCCCGTAACCAAGGGGCGGAGCCGCGTCACAGCCGGTAGCCTGACCTTAGCAGCGCCCATCCCTAGCCAGGAGTTCTTCGTGACCACTTCACCGACTTCCGTCAGCACTTCCTCGACCGTCAGTAACCTGCCGCTGACTGAGCTCGACCCCGAGATCGCCGCCGTACTTGACCAGGAGCTTGGCCGCCAGCGCGGCACCCTGGAAATGATCGCTTCCGAAAACTTCGCCCCGCGCGCTGTCATGGAAGCCCAGGGCTCCGTCCTCACCAACAAGTACGCCGAGGGCTACCCGGGCCGCCGCTACTACGGCGGTTGCGAATACGTGGACATCGCCGAGCAGCTGGCGATCGACCGCGTCAAGGACCTGTTTGGCGCCGAATACGCCAACGTCCAGCCGCACTCCGGTGCGCAGGCCAACGCAGCAGCGCTGTCCGCCATGATCACCCCCGGCGACAAGATCCTGGGCCTCTCCCTGGCCCACGGCGGCCACCTGACGCACGGCATGAAGCTCAACTTCTCCGGCAAGCTGTACCAGGTCGCCGCGTACCAGGTGGAGCAGGACAACTTCCGCGTCGACATGGACAAGCTCCGCGAACAGGCAATCGCCGAGAAGCCCCAGGTAATCATCGCCGGCTGGTCCGCCTACCCGCGCCACCTGGACTTCGCAGCCTTCCGCTCCATCGCCGATGAAGTTGGTGCACTCCTCTGGACCGACATGGCGCACTTCGCCGGCCTCGTCGCCGCAGGCCTGCACCCCAGCCCGGTGCCGCACTCAGACGTCGTCACCTCCACCGTGCACAAGACCCTCGCAGGCCCCCGTTCCGGTGTGATCCTGGCCAAGCAGGAATGGGCCAAGAAGCTCAACTCCAACGTCTTCCCAGGCCAGCAGGGCGGACCGCTCATGCACGTCATCGCAGCCAAGGCCGTTGCCTTCAAGATCGCCGGCACCGCTGAATTCAAGGAGCGCCAGGAGCGTGTCCTCGAAGGTGCCAAGATCATCGCCGACCGCCTGAACCAGGCTGACGTCGCCGAGGCCGGGGTTTCCGTGCTCACCGGCGGCACCGACGTGCACCTGGTCCTGGTGGACCTGCGCAACTCGCAGTTGGACGGCCAGCAGGCAGAGGACCTCCTGCACTCGGTGGGAATCACCGTGAACCGCAACGCCGTTCCGTTCGATCCGCGCCCGCCGATGGTCACCTCCGGCCTGCGCATCGGTACTCCCGCCCTGGCCACGCGCGGCTTCGGCGCCGAGGAATTCACCGAGGTTGCGGAGATCATCGCCACCGCCCTGAAGGCCGGCTCCGCCACCGACGTGGAAGCCCTGCAGGCCCGCGTGGACAAGCTCGCCGCCGACTTCCCGCTGTACCCGCAGCACGAGCAGTGGTGACCCCGTCCATGGCGCAGGCCGCGAAGATCCTTGACGGCAAGGCCGCCGCTGCCGCCATCAAGTCCGAGCTGGCTGAGCGTGTCGCCAAGCTGAAGGCGCGCGGAGTTACTCCGGGCATTGCCACCGTGCTCGTGGGTGCGGACCCTGCCTCGCAGCTGTACGTGTCCATGAAGCACAAGCAGTCCGTAGAGATCGGCATGAACTCGATCCAGCGTGAGCTTCCGGCGGATGCCACCCAGGCCCAGGTTGAGGCCCTCATTGACGAACTCAATGCGGATCCCGCCTGCCACGGCTACATCGTGCAGCTGCCCCTGCCCAAGCACCTGGATACCGACGCCATCCTTGAACGGATTGACCCCGCCAAGGATGCCGACGGCCTGCACCCGACGAACCTTGGCCGGTTGGTGCTCAATGTCAGCGGCGAGATCACCTCGCCGCTGCCGTGCACGCCCCGCGGCGTCATCGAGCTCCTGGAGCGCAACGGTTACAGCCTCTCCGGCAAGCACGTCGTTGTGGTCGGGCGGGGTGTCACCATCGGCCGCACGATCGGGCTGCTGCTCACCCGACGGTCGGTGAACGCCACCGTGACCCTGACGCACACAGGCACCGAGAACCTCTCGCAGCTCCTGCGGCAGGCGGACGTCATTGTGGGCGCGGCGGGTGCCAAGCACATTGTGAAGGCCGCGGACGTCAAACCGGGTGCGGCCCTGCTCGACGTCGGCGTCACCCGTGAAACGGATCCTGAGACTGGCAAGAGCAAGGTCCACGGAGACATCGATCCCGCAGCTGCCGAGGTAGCTGGCTGGATTTCGCCGAACCCTGGCGGCGTCGGTCCCATGACCGTGGCGCTGCTCATGACCAACGTGGTCGAAGCCGCGGAACGCAAGCTGGCAGCGGAAAGCGCCGGTACCGCCTAGGCCTGCCATCTTGAAGGAAGCCCGCAGGGCGCCTGCTCCCCAGGGAGCAAGCGCCCTGCGGGCTTTAAAGGGAGGCCTAGCGGCACTACCCCGGGACGCTTGCCGGCCATCCACATCGAATGGATTTTTTGAGATCCAGCTCTTTCTTTGTTCGAACGTGCGTACTAACGTTGTGTGGGTGCCTGAACTTGTGTCCAACGAAGAACTCTCAAGCAAACAAACCCGCAGCCAGACCCGGGGCGACCAGATGCAGTACGTCATCACCGCCGAAAACCTCACCAAGACGTATGGCGACGTCACCGCCGTCGACGGCATTTCCTTCAGCGTTCCGGCCGGCGAGGCCTTCGGACTGCTTGGCCCGAACGGGGCAGGCAAGTCCACCACCATGAAGATGATCGGCGGCGTTTCCCAGCGCACTTCCGGAAGCTTGTCCATCATGGGGCTGGATCCGGAAAGCCACGGCCCGGAAGTGCGCGCACACCTCGGTGTGGTGCCGCAGCAGGACAACCTCGACGAAGAGCTCAAGGTCCGCGACAATCTCCTTGTCTACGGCCGCTACTTCGGACTGCCCATGAGCTACCTCCGGCCCAAGGCCGACGAATTGCTGGAGTTCGCCCAGCTCACGGACAAGGCAAAATCCAAGGTCGACGCACTCTCCGGCGGCATGAAGCGGCGGCTGACCATTGCGCGTTCGCTGATCAACGAACCGAGGATCCTGCTGCTGGACGAACCCACCACCGGCCTGGACCCGCAGGCCCGGCACATCCTCTGGGACCGGCTCTTCCGGCTCAAGGAACAGGGCGTCACGCTCATCCTGACCACGCACTACATGGACGAGGCGGAACAGCTGTGCGACCGCCTCATCGTTGTGGACAAGGGACGCATCATGGCCGAGGGCTCCCCGTCCAGCCTGATCCGTGAATACTCCACCCGGGAGGTCCTGGAGCTGCGCTTCGGCTCGGAACGCAACGCCACGATCGGTGCTGAACTCGAGGGAATCGGAGAGCGGCTGGAGACGCTCCCGGACCGCGTACTGATCTACGCGCACGACGGCGAGGCGGCCCTGGAGCAGGTGTCCGCCCGCGGCCTGCGTCCGCTCACGTCGCTGGTGCGCCGGTCATCGCTGGAGGATGTCTTCCTCCGCCTCACCGGCAGGAGCCTCGTTGACTGAGCCGTCCGCACCCGCCGTGGCGGAGCCCGGCGGCCACGGAGCCGCCGGGCCTGCCACGCTACGCGCCCACTCGCCGGCGGTCTCAGCGGCCCGGGCCCGCCGCTGGGGATCTTTCTACTACGCGGAGCAGGTCCTCCGGGTCATGAAGGGCTACGGCTGGACCATCGTCATGTACGGCGTGGGCCAGCCTGTCGCCTACCTGTTCGCCATGGGTGTGGGCCTGGCCACCCTGGTGGACACCAACAGCGGTGCAGCGTTCGGCGGGGTCAGCTACCTGGCATTCATTGCCCCCGCACTGCTGATCTCGGCCGCCGTGATGACGGCCGCCAACGAATTCACGTTCCCGGTCATGGACGGCTTCAAATGGCGGCGCGTTTACTACGGGCCGCACGCTTCGCCGCTGACGCCGCAACAGATCGCGTCCGGCCACATCATGGCCGTGACGCTGCGGTTCCTGCTGCAGTCCGCCATCTACTTCGCAGTGGTGGCGCTCTTCGGAGCCTCACCCAGCGGCTGGGGCTGGGTGTCCATCCTGGTCGCCACTCTCGCAGGCCTTTCGTTCGGCCTGCCGCTGATGGCCTATGCCGCTTCCATCAAGGACGACAAGGGCCAGTTCGCCATGGTGATGAGGTTTATCGTGACACCGTTGTTCCTGTTCTCCGGAACCTTCTTCCCGCTCGATACCCTGCCCCTCGCGGTGCGGTGGATCGGCTGGATTTCTCCGATCTGGCACGGCACCGAACTGGGCCGCGTCTTCAGCTACGGCTATGAGGAACCACCGCTGCTCACCATCCTGCACCTCGTGTTCCTGGTGGGCCTCTCCGTCGCAGGATGGGTGCTCACCAAAAGACAGTTCGTCCGGAGGCTGGGGCAATGAGCATCCTGGCTGAAAGCCACGGCCCGGGAGGCCACAGCGTCACCGAGGCGGCGCGGAACCGCCATTTCGGGCCGTTGTACTCACGCAACGTCAAAGCCGTCATCGCGCGTGGCCTGATGGCCACCAAGAGCAGCAACTGGATGGTGATGCTCTCCGGCTTCTTCGAGCCGGTGTTGTACCTGATCTCCATGGGGGTGGGCCTGGGCGCGATCGTGGGTGCCGTACAGGGGCCCGGCGGCCAGGAAATCAGTTACGCCGCGTACATCGCACCGGCGCTACTGGCGGTTTCCGCAATGAACGGCGCCGTGTATGACTCCACGTGGAACGTCTTCTTCAAGATGAACTTCGCCAAGTTGTACCAGGGCATGCTCTATACCTCGCTGGGCCCGCTGGACGTTGCCATGGGCGAGATCTTCCTGGCTCTGCTGCGGGGCATGCTGTACGCCACCGGGTTCACCGCTGTCATGGGTGTCATGGGGCTGATCACTACGCCGTGGGCCATCCTCATGATTCCCGCCTCGGTGCTGATCGCCTTCGGTTTCGCAAGCTTCGGCATGGGCATCACCAGTTTCATGAAGACCTTCCAGCAAATGGACTGGATCAACTTCGTGATGTTGCCGATGTTCCTCTTCAGCGCAACGTTCTACCCGCTGAGCGTCTACCCGCAGTACATCCAGTGGTTGATCCAGGCCATGCCGCTGTGGCACGGCGTGGAGCTGCTCCGGCAGATTAGCGTGGGAATTTTCACCCCCGCAACCGCCATCCACATCGGGTACTACGTGGTGATGATCGTGCTGGGCGTTATGCTCACGGCCGGTCGCCTGCGCAAGCTGTTCCTGAAGTAACGTTCGCCCGGGGTGGAAGCGTCCTTTCCCGTGCCCCGGGGTTTGAGACAATGGACCCATGCGAACTTTGGGTAACCCTCACTCTGCGTCCAACCCGGCCAAGGGCGGGTTCTCCATGCTGCGAATCAGCGGCCCGGGAATGATGGTGTTTGTCGTCGCCTTCGTTGTGGCCGTCATCTTTGCCGCCAACCAGAACGACGTCGTCGGTTGGGTTGTGGCGGTCATTGCCGGCTTCTGGCTCGCGCTGGCAACGTTCGTCGTCTTCAGTATCCAGAAGGCAGCCAAGAAGGCGACCGCCAAGCTGAACGAGGCGCAGAACGCCTTCAACGCCGCGACCGGCCGGGCGCCGTCGTCGGGCAGTGCCGACCACGGCGGCACCCGACTGGTCCGGACCCGCAGCGAATCTGAAGAGGTCCGTGACATGAAGCTGGACCACTCCTTCAAGATCGTCCAGGTCCAGGTTCGCGTCGTGGAGCAGGAACGGGCCAAGGACGCCGCCGCGGACCAGGACACTATCCGCCGCGCCCTGGAAACCATCGAAATCACGGCCACCAATGCCAGGGACATGATCAAGTCCTCCGGTGGTGCTGACGAACCTGTCAGCGGAACCATCATCGACTAGAGTGGAGCGGGTGAGCTCGGCATTGAAGAAGGACCACCTTCGCATCGCATCAGTCAACGTCAACGGCCTCCGTGCTGCCTACCGGAACGGCATGGCGGAGTGGCTTGAGCCGCGCGAGGTGGACATTCTTTGCCTGCAGGAGGTCAGGGCGCCGGACAAAATCGTCCGTGAACTCCTGGGCGAGGGCTGGTTCGTCCTTCATGAAGAAGCCGAAGCCAAGGGGCGTGCGGGCGTGGCCATTGCCTCCCGTACCGAGCCGCTGGCCACCCGTCCGCACATCGGAGACGACTACTTTGCCACCGCCGGCCGCTGGGTTGAGGCCGACTTCCGTTTGACGGACGCCGCCGGGGCCCCGGTCCAGCTGACGGTGGTGAGCGCCTATGTTCACTCCGGAGAGGCCGGGACCCCCAAGCAGGACGACAAGTTCCGCTTCCTGGACGTAATGGAGAACCGTCTTCCCGAGCTGGCAAAGCACAGCGACCACGCCCTTGTGGTGGGTGACCTGAACGTGGGCCACACTGAGCTGGACATCAAGAACTGGAAGGGCAACGTCAAGCGGGCCGGCTTCCTCCCTGAGGAACGCGCTTATTTTGACCGCTTCTTTGGCGAAGACATCGGATGGAGGGATGTCCACAGGGGCCTGGCGGGAAACGTCGACGGCCCCTACACCTGGTGGTCCCAGCGCGGCAAGGCCTTTGACACCGACACAGGCTGGCGCATCGACTACCACATGGCCACTCCCGCCCTCGCAGCCGCCGCCATTTCGGCGACCGTGGACCGGGCACCGTCATGGGACACCCGCTTCTCCGACCACGCACCGCTGGTAGTGGACTACCAGCTCTAAGCCCGAAGGTTTTTCGCACAATGACTAGCTCGACTTCCACGGTGACCAAGAAACGCATCCTCTCCGGCGCCAAGCCCACAGCGGACTCGCTGCACTTGGGCAACTACATAGGCGCCGTCCGCAACTGGGTGGACATGCAGGCTGAATACGACGCCGTGTTCTTCATTCCTGACCTCCACGCCATCACCGTGGACTTCGAACCGGCAGAATTGGCCAAGCGCACCCGTGTGGTGGCTGCCCAGTACATTGCGGCGGGCATCGACCCGGATAAGAGCATCTTCTTCGTCCAGTCCCATGTTCCCGAGCATGCCCAACTGGCCTGGGCGCTGAACTGCATCACCGGCTTCGGCGAGGCCTCACGCATGACGCAGTTCAAGGACAAGACGCAGAAGTCGGGCGCGGACTCCGCAACGCTTGGCCTGTTCGCCTACCCGACCCTGATGGCCGCGGACATCCTCCTGTACCAGACCGACCTCGTCCCGGTCGGCGAGGACCAGCGGCAGCACCTGGAGCTGACCAGAAACCTGGCCCAGCGCTTCAATACCCGCTTTGGCCACACGTTCACGGTGCCCGAGGCCACCATCCTGAAGGCCACCGCCAAGATCTACGACCTCCAGAGCCCGACTGCCAAGATGTCCAAGACGGGCGGATCGCCCCACGGTTCCATCCAGCTCCTGGAGGACCCCAAGATCGCCGCGAAGCGCATCAAGTCCGCAGTGACTGACACCGGAACGGAAATCCGGTTCGACGCCGAAGCCAAGCCGGGGGTTTCCAACCTGCTCACCATCTACTCGACGCTCACCGGGAAGTCCGTGCCCGAGCTTGAAGCGGAATACCAGGGCAAGATGTACGGCCACCTCAAAAAGGACCTCGCGGACGTCATGGTGGACTTCATTACGCCGCTCAGGGACCGGACCAATGAACTGATGGCGGATCCGGCGGAACTGGACAGGCTGCTGGCCCAGGGTGCCGAACGCGCCCGGGAAATCGCGTCCGTGACCCTCGGCCAGGTCTATGAGCGCATGGGCTTCCTGCCGTCCCTCACCCTCGCAGGAGTCCGCTAGGCCCATGTCATCAGCCAGCAAAGTCACAGCAAACGAAACCTCCCCTGCATACCGCGGAGAGGGAAAATTCGTTGGCGCCGATGATGACGCTGCCATGATCCGGGGCACAGCGCCACGCAAGCGGCAAGCCAGGACCGACGAGATGAGCGTCGGTGTCATCCTGGGCTTCCCGCCGGACATTGCCGAGGAACTCCAGCGCTGGCGGGCATCGTTCGGGGACCCCATGGCCGGCGTCATTCCTGCGCACATCACGCTGGTCACCACCACTCCCACCAAGGACTGGGAGGCCACGCGAAGCCATGTCCGCGAGGTCGCGCGCAGGCAGCAGCCGTTCACCGTCACCATCGCGGGTACCGGATCGTTCAGGCCCGTGTCCCCGGTGGTTTTCCTCAACGTCGAAGACGGCTTCGGGCACTGCGTCAACCTGCACGAACAGCTGCAGACCGGGCCGCTGGAACGCGAACTGCCCTTTGCCTACCACCCGCATGTGACCATTGCCCACGACGTGGCGCCGGAGAGCCTGGACGAGGCCGAAGCGGTCCTGAAGGATTACCGGGCCACGTTCCCTGTGGTTAGCATGGGGCTGTACGAGCACGACATCAACGGCATTTGGCAGCTACGGGAAGAACTCGACTTTGGCATCGAAACTGACCCCACCGGAGGCACGTCCGGCACTAGCGGCCCAGGCGGGGCACGCCGGCGATAATCCTCCGCTTCCCACGGAGCGCGCCCGGCTGAAGCTGGAAGTGAGCCGGAAGAAGGTCGAGTGGAGCAGGGCGCGCAGGTCCGGCAGCGGCGCCTTGGCCGGCCTGTCCGCCATGTTCCAGTGGCTGCTTGCGCGCCTCAATTCTTTCCGTCCCATGCGTGCCTTCCAGCACTACAACCTGCAGCACGGTCCGCTCATGGCGGCCGGTATCGGCTTCAGGATGTTCTTCTCCATCACAGGTCTGCTGGCCACCGGCCTTTCCCTTGCCGGTCTCGTGCTCAGCGGGCAGCCGGCCCTGCTGGATCAGGTCATCAAGAGCATTGCCAAGGCTGCGCCCGGCCTCATGAAGGTCGACGGCGGCGAGGGGCTGGTGGACCCCTATCAGCTGCTGAACCCCTCGGGACTGGGCTGGGCCGCGGTGATCGCAGCCGCAGTGACGGTTTTCACAGCCCTGGGCTGGATCAGCGGCATCCGAGACGGCGTGCGGGGCATGATGCAGCTCGGCCCCCGCGGGATGAACCCGGTCCTGCAGATACTGCGGGACGCCGGCATCTTGCTGCTGCTCGGCGTGGCACTGGTGCTGAGCGCCGCCGCCTCGCTGATTTTCGGAACCGCAGCCGGGTGGGTTACTGAGCAGCTGCAGCTCGATCCGGTGATGGCCTGGCCGCTGACGACGGCCATCAAGGTGGGCGTGCCGCTGGCGCTGGGCTGGGTGACCGCGCTGATCATGTTCCGGCTGGCGGCAGGCCTGAAACTTTCCCGGCAGGCCCTGCTTGAAGGAACCATCCTGTCGGCCGTGGGAACCACGGTGCTACAGATCTTCAGCACTGAGCTGCTTGCCAGCGCCGGACGCAACCCGATTCTTGCGCCCTTCGCGATCATCATCGGGCTGCTCATCTGGTTCAACCTTGTCAGCCAGGTCTATTTGGTGTCAGCGGCCTGGTCGGCCGTCAGGGAAGAGGACCTGAAGACGTCGGACCTACCCCGAAAGAAGGTCCTGGGTTCGCGCCGCCTGCCTCCCCAAACCTGACGGGCCCCGCGGCTTAAGGCGCAGCCACCAATCCCTCCCAGGCCACCGTCCAGTCGGCCGGGAATCCGGGGGCATGCCGCCCGGGGCCGTTGTCCCAGCCTGCCGCCATCAACGCCGCGGCGGCAAGGAGCCCGCCATTGCCGGGCAGATAGAGCGGCAAGGAATCCGTTTGGCGGTTGTGGCCGTTTGGGAGCACTACGTTCTTGCCGGCAGCCAGCAGCAGGGAGTCGACGGCGGTCTCCGGGTCTTCGAGGCGGGCTGCGGTCATGGCCATGACAGGGTAGTCCCAGCCCCACGTGCTGTCCCAGTCCCAGCCTGCCAGGACGTCGGCGAGCGTTGCCCGCATGACGTCCGTGTCGATCAGGTCCGTCTTCGGCAGGACCCCCAGGCCGCAGAGCATCGAGGGGTGGTCGGTGCGGATCGTGAAGGGTTCCACGTCGATCGCAGCGTAGACGCCGTTGACGATGCGCGGGGACACCAAGGCGTCGGCAACTTCTGTCCAGGCTTCGACGGGTTCGAGTCCCAGCCGTTCGCGCCACTCGGATGCGATCCGGAGACCCCACTGCCAGTAGGCAAGCTCGAAGGTGGGATTCGTGACAGTTGCGCGCATCGACCCGTAGCTTTCCTGGGCAGGAACCAGGGGCGGCCCCAGTTCGAACCCGCGGGCCGTGGGGTGGGCGAAGCCGGCCATGAAATCGGCGGATTCGAAGACGATCTCGGCGAACTCCTCCAGAACGTCCCGGGAGGGATTGGCCCGGTAGACGAGTTCGGAGAGGTGGATTGGGTGCGGTTGCTGCCAGATAAGGAATGTCCCGATGGGGCTGGGGCTCTCCCTGCCCTCAGGGCCGACCTGCTTGGGCCAGCGAACGCCGTCGAAGCCCTGGGCCTTTGCGGTCCGGCGCGAGCTTTCCAGGACGGTGGAGTACCACCGCAGCGACGGAAGCAGGAGGTCCGCGCGGTTCCAGAGGGCAAAGTGCGCCGCGTGCCACCAGTGCATTTCCAAGTGGAAGCGGCCGCGCCAGGAATTGCAGACCAGGCCGGTTTCCTGCGGCGGGAGCGACCCCGAGCAGTTGACGGCCGTGAGGTATTGGGAGAGGACTATCCGCCGCTCCAGCTCCTTCGCCCTGGGATCGTCCGTCGCGTCAAGCTCAATGGCCCCGCCCGAGGTCCAGAACTGCGGCCAATAGGCCTCCGATGCGGCGATGGCACTGCTGCCCGCGGAAAGCCCGACGGCGCTCCCGCCTGCATCCCCCTGCCCGGGTGTGGGGGCTACCCGTGTCAGTCTGTTGTTACCCCGCGGAATGCAGTCGCCGTCTCCGGCGGAGATGAAGGCGATGGAGAGATCGAGGAGGCCAGGTTTGTCCCTGCCGGCCGGTGCCTCGGGAACGATCCGGAGGCTGTGCGGGGCGGCCTGTTGCACGCTCACGTCCCGCCCTGAGATCACCACGCGGTACCGGGCGTTGTCGAGTTGGCGGCGGACCGTCCAACTGGCGGCTCCGGGATCCGCGGCCGGCGCTACCGGCCCCTCCAGGAAGGTGCTGTGGGCGTTCTCGCGGTTCCAGTCGGCGGCGTCGTGCCACGCTTCAGAGCCGTACGGGAAGCTGACGCCAACCATCAGGCCCTTTGCGAGAGCGGGTGAATCCACCCGGATCCCGAGTTCGTCCCGATCGGGGTGGCACGCGGTGGTGACCGTTACCGGGTGGCCGCCCAGCGTGAAACTGCTGCTCACCACTCCCGTCCACAGATCGAGCGTTTGCACGGCACCGGAAAGGTCGGCTTCGGTGAGGGCCCGCTCTGACCCGTCGTCCGCCCAGCGGAAGCCTATGCGTGCCAGGTCGAGGCGGTGGGGGTTGGCCCGGAGCCAGGTTTCCGCCCGGGAGGCGTCAGTCTCGCGGTCCTTCACGATGTCGCCCGCCATGTCCACGTACGGAACCGGCCCGCGGGGCGAGTCGTAGAGGACCGTCGATCCGGCGAGCCCGTACGGGCGGGGAGGAGGACTGGCATGCCATCCCCACTGCGCCTGCGTGCCGAGCAGTGTCCCCGGTGGCAGATTATCGCGTGCCCCGACCGGGTAGGCATCCGGCAGCGATTGGAGTCCGGTCAGATCCACGGTGAAGGCGAACTCCCCGTTGCCGACGGACACCGGGCTTTGCGGATCGAGATTCTCCTGCCGAACGTTGTGCCGGCGGGCCAGTGCCTTCCTGTCGATGGCGTCGGCGGGTGTGGTGGCGGATTCCGATGGGGCGCTGATGCTCTGGCTATGCACGCTGCATGCCCTCCTGGGCTGTCTGCTTTGACTGCTGCTGGGTCTGATCCGGCGATCTTAGAAACCGGTTTCCGAAACGATTCAATCGTTGCCCCTCCGACGAGCGGTGTCAACCCGTGCGGCACGCTGGGGTCTATTGACGCCGGAAGGGCCTCTTGATACGTTTCAGGAACCGTTTTCTGACAGCTAAGGATGTCTGCCCAATGGCGCGTATAACTACCCGAACCCTCCGCAAAACGATCGCCGTAGTTTCTGCGCTGAGCCTGCTCGGCCTCACAGCGTGTTCCAGTCCGTCGACCAACCAGCCCGAGGACGGCAACGTTGAAATCCGCTTCTCCTGGTGGGGCAACGCGGGCCGCGCCGAGCTGACCAACAAGGCCATCAAGGAGTTCGAAGCCGCCAACCCCACCATCAAGGTCAAACCTGAGTATGGGGACATTAGCGGCTACTTCGACAAACTGGCCACGCAGATGGCCGCCAACGATGCACCCGACGTGATCACCATGGGCGGCGCCTATCCGGCCGAGTACGCCAACCGCGGCGCACTGCTGGACCTGTCCAAGGTCAGCGGCTCCCTGGACCTCTCCAAGACGGACCAGGGAGCCCTGGAGAACGGCCAGGTGCAAGGCAAGCAGTACGGGGTCTCCACCGGAGCCAACGCGTTGGCGATCGTCGTGAACCCCGGCGTCCTGCAGGCCGCCGGCGTTGCGCTTCCGGATGACAGCACGTGGACCTGGGATGATTTCGCCAGGCTGGCTGCCGACGTGACAGCCAAGAGCCCTAAGGGCACCTATGGGACGGCAACCGTCCTCACGCACGATTCGCTGGACGCCTTTGCCCGCCAACGCGGCGAGTCGCTCTACACCCAGGACGGGCAGCTCGGACTGGGCAAGGAGACGGTGCAGGACTACTTCGACTACTCGGTGAAGCTGAGTGAATCGGGAGCTGCGCCCGGTGCCTCGGAGACCGTGGAAAAGCTAAACGTCAGCACCGAGCAGACATTGATGGGCATGGGCAAGGCCGGGATGATGCTCACGTGGAGCAACTCTCTCGCCGCACTCAGCAAGGCCTCGGGGGCGGACCTGAAGCTTCTTAGGCTCCCCGGCGAAACCCCGACCCCGGGCATCTGGCTGCAGTCTTCGCAGTTCTACACGATCTCTGCCCGCAGCAAGCACACCGATGCCGCCGCGAAGCTGGTGAACTTCCTGGTGAACGACGCATCCGCCGCAAAGATTATTCAGAGCGACCGCGGCGTGCCCAGTAACTCCGGAATGCGCACTGCGATCCAGGACATGCTGACGCCGCAGGGCAAGATCGAGGCAGCTTACATCGACCAGATAGGCAAGATGGACTTTGCGCCTACCTTCATTGGCCCCACCGGTTCAACAGCCGTCTCCGAGATCACGGCCCGCATCAACACCGATGTCCTGTTCAAGCGGCTCTCGCCGGAAAAAGCCGCGGAGCAGTGGATCAGCGAAAGCAAGGCGGCCATCGGCAAGTAGCTCGCCGCTACCGCCCGGCGTCGAGGTACTGGTCGGCCCAGGCGGAAATGATCTTCGCAGCCCGGGCGGCCTGACCCTTGCCGGTCAGCAGGTGGTCACTCCCTTCCAACGAGACGAAGCTGCGCGGGTGCCGTGCCGTCTGGAAAATTGTGCTGGCATTTTCGATTCCCACCGTGTTGTCCGTGGGGGAGTGGAGCACCATCAGGGGCTTTCCGAGCCGCTTGATGCAGTCGGTCAGGTCCGCGTTCTCCAGGTCCTCCACGAAGTGCCGGCGGATTTCCACGCGCTTGCCGCCCAGGTCCACCTCCGCGCTGCCTTCGTTGAGGATCCGGTCCAGCGCTGCATCAAACACGTGGGCCACGTGCTTGGGTGAGAACGGGGCTCCCACGGTGGCCACGGCGTCAAGCTCCGGAATCTCCTTTGCCGCCGCCAGGACGGCGGCTCCGCCGAACGAGTGCCCCACCAGCAGCGAGACCGGCCGTCCTTCGGCGCGCATGAACTCCGCTGCCTTGACGGTGTCCGCCACCTTGTGGCTGAAGGAGCCTTCGGACCAGTAACCGGCGGAATCGCCCAGCCCCAGGTTGTCGAAGCGGAGCATCCCCACCCCGTTGTCGGCCAGCGCCTTGCACATCCTGGACGCCGACGGGCTGTCCTTACCCAGCGTGAACCCGTGCGAGAACACACCCCAGCCCTTCACCGGGCCTTCCGGCATGTCGACGATGCCGGAGAGCAATTCGCCGGTGGATCCTTCGAAACTGACTTTTTCGGACCGGGACATGGGGACCCTTTCGTTGGGTGGCGCTAAAGTGCCTTGAAACGACGACGGCGCCCCCACCTGAAAGGTGAGAGGCGCCGTCGTCGTGGTTTTCGTGGTTAGCGGGTGCTAGATCTTGCGGGAGAGGATTGCCTGCTTGACCTCTGCGATCGCCTGCGTGACCTGGATGCCGCGGGGGCATGCTTCGGTGCAGTTGAAGGTGGTGCGGCAGCGCCACACGCCTTCCTTGTCGTTGAGGATCTCCAAGCGCATGTCGCCGGCGTCATCACGGGAATCGAAGATGAAGCGGTGGGCGTTGACGATCGCTGCCGGGCCGAAGTACTGGCCGTCGGTCCAGAAGACCGGGCAGGACGACGTGCACGCGGCGCACAGGATGCACTTGGTGGTGTCGTCGAAGCGCTCACGGTCCTCGGCGGACTGCAGGCGTTCTTTGGTGGGCTCGTGGCCCTTGTTGATAAGGAACGGCATGACTTCACGGAAGGACTGGAAGAACGGCTCCATGTCCACGATCAGGTCCTTCTCCACCGGCAGGCCCTTGATGGGTTCCACGGTGATGGGCTTGGTCGTGTCCAGGTCCTTCAGCAGGGTCTTGCACGCGAGGCGGTTGCGGCCGTTGATGCGCATGGCGTCGGAACCGCAGACGCCGTGGGCGCAGGAGCGGCGGAAGGAGACGCTGCCGTCAATTTCCCACTTGACCTTGTGCAGGGCGTCCAGCACGCGGTCGGTGCCGTACATGGTGACCTTGAAGTCGTCCCAGGTGGCTTCCTCGGAAACCTCAGGGTTGTAACGGCGCACGCGCAGGGTGACGTCGAATGTCGGGATCTCTCCGCCGCCTCCGATGTGCGCGGGCAGTTCGATCTTTGAGGCTGGCTCAGCAAGTTCGGCGGACATCTTAGTACTTCCTCACCATCGGCTCGTAGCGGGTAAAGACAACCGGTTTGGTGGCCAGGCGGATGCCGGCAATTGCTTCCGCAGAGCCGTCAGCCGGGGCGTGGTCGTCCTTGTACGCCATGGAGTGCTTCATGAATTTTTCGTCGTCACGTTCCGGGAAGTCCTCGCGGAAGTGTCCGCCGCGGGACTCCTCCCGGTGCAGGGCTGCCACCGTCATGACCTTGGCCAGTTCCAGCAGGAAGCCGAGTTCAACGGCCTCCAGCAGGTCAAGGTTGAAGCGCTTGCCCTTGTCCTGGACGCTGATGCGCTTGTACCGCTCTTCGAAGGACTCGATGTCCCTGAGGACCTGGTTCAGCGTGTCAGCCGTGCGGAACACCTGCATGTTGGCGTCCATGGTGTCCTGGAGTTCCTTGCGGATCACGGCCACCTTCTCGTCGCCGGTGCCGTTGCGGGCGATGTCCAGCAGTTCGATGGTGTACGCCTCCGGGTCGGCCGGGAGGTCCACGAAGTCAGCCGTCTTGGCGTACTCCGCGGCGGCGATGCCGGCGCGCTTGCCGAACACGTTGATGTCCAGCAGCGAGTTGGTGCCCAGGCGGTTGGAGCCGTGAACCGAAACACAGGCCACTTCGCCGGCCGCGTAGAGACCCGGCACCACGGTGTCGTTATCCTGCAGGACTTCGGTGGTGATGTTGGTCGGGATGCCGCCCATGGCGTAGTGCGCCGTCGGGAACACCGGAACCGGCTCCGTGTAGGGCTCAACACCGAGGTACGTGCGCGCAAACTCGGTGATGTCCGGCAGCTTGGCGTCGATGTGCGCGGGCTCGAGGTGGGTCAGGTCAAGGAGCACGTAGTCCTTGTTCGGTCCACAGCCGCGGCCTTCGCGGACTTCGTTCGCCATGGAGCGGGCCACGATGTCACGCGGTGCAAGGTCCTTGATGGTGGGGGCGTAGCGCTCCATGAAGCGTTCACCCTCGGAGTTGCGCAGGATGGCGCCTTCGCCACGCGCGGCTTCCGACAGCAGGATGCCCAGGCCGGCAAGGCCGGTCGGGTGGAATTGGAAGAACTCCATGTCCTCCAGGGGAATGCCGCGGCGGAACGCAATGCCCATGCCGTCGCCGGTCAGGGTGTGGGCGTTGGACGTGGTCTTGAAGACCTTGCCGGCGCCGCCGGAGGCGAACACCACCGACTTGGCCTGGAACACGTGCAGTTCGCCGGAAGCGAGGTCGTAGGACACGACGCCGGCAACACGCTTCTGCTTGTACGGCGTGCCGTCTTCGCGGACTGCGTCTTCCTCAACCGTCAGGAGGTCCAGGACGTAGTACTCGTTGTAGAACTCAACGTTGTGCTTGACACAGTTTTGGTACAGCGTCTGCAGGATCATGTGGCCCGTGCGGTCAGCCGCGTAGCAGGCCCGGCGGACAGGGGCTTTGCCGTGGTCACGGGTGTGGCCGCCGAAGCGGCGCTGGTCAATCCGTCCTTCCGGCGTGCGGTTGAACGGCAGGCCCATTTTTTCCAGGTCCAGCACGGCGTCGATGGCTTCTTTCGCCATGACCTCGGCCGCGTCCTGGTCCACCAGGTAGTCGCCGCCCTTAATGGTGTCGAACGTGTGCCACTCCCAGTTGTCTTCCTCGACATTGGCCAGTGCCGCACACATGCCACCCTGCGCCGCACCGGTGTGCGAGCGGGTGGGGTAGAGCTTGGTCAGTACTGCTGTGCGCGCGCGCTGACCGGATTCGATCGCGGCGCGCATGCCAGCGCCACCGGCACCGACGATGACGACGTCGTACTTATGGACCTGCATACCAGACGCTCTTTCTCTCAAAATTCGCTATAAAACCACGGGCGGGCGGAGCCTGCACCGTAAAACCGTCGGCCCGCTCAGTGCGGGCACGGCTGATCCCCCTGGGAGGAAGGTGCCGCTAGGCTGCGGGGCAGAAGCCGCCGGGCAGCGGTACGCCGTTGACGTCCAGCGGGCACGGGTTGAAGGTGAAGATCACCAGGGTGCCCAGGATGATGATGACAGCCGTTGCGGCGTAAAGGACGATCTTCAGCCAGAAGCGTGTGGAATCCTTCTCGGCGTAGTCGTTGATGATGGTGCGGACACCGTTCGTGCCGTGCAGCATGGCAAGCCAGAGCATGGCCAGGTCCCAGAACTGCCAGAACGGATCGGCCCACTTGCCGGCCACGAAACCGAAGTCAATGGCATGGATGCCCTCGCCTACCATGAGGTTGACGAACAGGTGCCCGAAGATCAGGACTACCAGGACAACGCCCGAAAGCCGCATGAACAGCCAGGCAGCCATTTCGAAGTTGCCCTTGGAAGCGCCGCTGCGGCGGTACTTGGGGGCAATCAGTCCTGCGCCCGGCTTGCCGCCGTCTTTTCCACTGCGGGGACTCTGAATGGTTGCAGTCATGGCTTAGTGACCTCCGAAGGCGAGGGAAAGGTGGCGGATGGAGAAGCCCACCATGACGATGACCCAGAGGACCAGGACCGTCCACAGCATTTGGCGCTGGTACTTCGCGCCCTTCTTCCAGAAGTCGACGGCGATGATCCGCAGGCCGTTGAAGGCGTGGAACACGATCGCTGCGACAAGGCCCGTTTCACCCAGGGCCATCAGGGGGTTCTTGTAGGCGCCGATCACGGCGGTGTATGCCTCGGGGGACACGCGCACCAATGAGGTGTCCAGCACATGGACCAACAAGAAGAAGAAAATCACTACACCGGTAATACGGTGTCCAACCCAGGACCACATGCCTTCACGGCCGCGGTACAAGGTGCCAGCTGGTTTTGTCGGCACTGAATAAACCTCCCTGCAACACAGCGGCGCTGGCATGGGATCCACGCGGGGGGAACGCCTGCTGCGAGAGCACTCGTAAGCTCAAGCCTAAATCTAGGCTTCGCTCACAGCTTATTCAATTCAGGAACTCCTTGGTGACGCCTCCCCGCGCGGTTTTTGCGCATTTTTGAGACGAACGCCACATTATGCTGTCGCGGCGGCGCCGCCGGAAGCGCATCTGCCGGTGTCGGGGCGGTGGTCGGCTAAAGTAGGCCGTGATGAGTACAGACATAGTGACAAGCCGGAATTCACCGCTGGACCGTTTTATCGCGGTAATTCCTGCAGGCGGAGTGGGGACCCGCCTCTGGCCCCTGTCACGTGCAGCAGCCCCTAAATTTCTTCACGATCTCACCGGTTCCGGCAGCACGCTGCTGCGGGCGACCTACGACCGACTGGAGCCGCTTGCCGGTAAAGGCGTGCTGGTTGTTACCGGCGTTGCCCACCGGAACGCGGTGTGCAGCCAGCTCCCTGAGATCCAGGAGTCCGATCTTGTGCTGGAAAGCGAGCCCAAGGACTCCGGCGCGGCCATCGGCCTCGCGGCCGCCATCCTGTACCAGCGGGATCCTGAGATCATCATGGGTTCCTTCGCCGCGGACCAGGTGATCAGCCCCGACGACCTCTTCCAGGACGCCGTGCGCGAAGCCATCCACACGGCTGCGGCCGGAAAGATCGTCACCATCGGAATCAAGCCCACGCACCCGTCCACCGGGTTCGGCTACATCCGCGCGGGCCAGAAGCTGTCGATTGCGGACGCCCCGAGCGCGCAGGCCGTGGTGGAGTTCGTGGAGAAGCCCAGCGAGGACGTCGCCCAGCAGTACGTGGACAGCGGTGAGTACGTCTGGAACGCGGGTATGTTCGTTGCTCCGGTGTCATTGATGCTGAAGCACCTCGAGGCGAACCAGCCTGAACTCTTCAAGGGGCTCACGGAAATCGCGCAGGCCTGGGACACACCTGAACGCGATGAGGTCACCGCCCGCGTCTGGCCCACCCTGCCGAAGATCGCCATCGACTACGCGGTCGCTGAGCCTGCCGCCGCCGCCGGGGACGTCGCCGTCGTGCCGGGAACTTTCCGTTGGGACGACGTCGGCGACTTTGCCTCCGTGGGCCGGCTCAACAGCGCCAAGGAGGTGGACGATGTGACCGTCCTCGGCGAAGGCGCCCGCGTCTTCACCGAAAACGCCAGCGGCGTGGTTGTCACGGACACCAAGCGCGTCATCGCGTTGATCGGCATCAAGGACGTGGTCATCGTTGACACGCCGGACGCCTTGCTGGTCACCACCATGGCGCACTCCCAGCGGGTCAAAGCAGCCGTGGACGCGCTCAAGGCCAGCGGCGACACCGACGTCCTCTAAACGGACCCGGCAGACCCTACTCAGCCCAGGCTTCCCGGCCCCCCCGGGAAGCCTGGGCTGAGCCGTTCCAGGCGCCGGGAGCCGGCTCCCGGATGCGTAACCTCCGGCGCTGATGCGGGTATTCGAGGCAGCCTCGCTAGAGTTGTTTCGTGCGCAATTACACTACTGAAGCCGAGCCCACCGCCCTCGTGGGGCCGTGGCTGGAGCCGCTGCTGCCGGAGCTGATCGATTTCCGCCGTGACCTCCATGCGCATCCTGAACTGTCCTTCAAGGAATTCCGGACCACGAACAAGCTGGCGGAACGGCTCGAAGCTGCCGGGCTCAAGCCGCGACGGCTTGAGGGCACAGGCCTTACTGTCGACGTCGGGGAGGGCCCCATTGCCACTGCCCTTCGCGGCGACATCGACGCCCTCCCCATCATTGAGGAAACCGGGCTGCCGTTCGCGTCCAAGAACCACGGCGTCACCCATGCCTGCGGCCACGATGTCCACACCACCACCATGCTGGGGATCGCCCTCGTGCTGCACCGCATGCACCAGGAATCCCCGCTGGGCGGCACGGTGCGGATCATCTTCCAGCCTGCCGAGGAGACCATGCCCGGCGGAGCGCACTCCTGCATCGAACAGGGCGTGCTCGACGGCGTGCCGCGCATCCTTGCCCTGCACTGCGACCCTCGCATCGAGGTAGGCAAGATCGGCACCCGGATCGGTGCCATCACCTCGGCGTCGGACACGATCAGGATTGAGCTGTCCGGACGCGGCGGCCACACCTCACGGCCCCACCTCACCGAGGACCTCGTCTTCGCGCTGGCGCAGATCGCCGTCAACGTGCCGGCCGTCCTCTCGCGCCGCGTGGATGTTCGCAGCGGAGTCTCCGTGGTGTGGGGCCACATCTCGGCCGGCTCCGCACCGAATGCCATCCCGGGCACGGGCTATATGGCAGGCACCATGCGCTGCCTGGACCGCGACGCCTGGCACAGTGCTGGCGAACTCCTGGACGAAGTGGTCCACCAGGTTGCTGCGCCCTACAACGTGGACGTTCGCCTGGAGCACACCCGGGGCGTTCCACCGGTGGTCAACTCCGAACATGAGACAGCCCTGATCGAGGCGGCCGCACGCGCTGAAATCGCAGAAAGTGCCGTGGTCCTCACGCCCCAGTCCATGGGCGGGGAGGATTTCGCCTGGTTCCTGGCCGAGCTGCCGGGAGCGATGATGCGGCTCGGCACCAAGACTCCCGGCGGTGAGGAATACGACCTCCACCGGGGCGACTACATCCTGGACGAGCGCGCGCTGGGGTACGGCATCCAGGTCCTGACCGCGGCAGCCCTCCGCACCATCCGCGACCTCTAGGCAACACCCCCTGGAGCGCGAACTGACAGCTCAAGCCCTCAAATCCCGGATCTGCGGGCTTGAGCTGCCATTCGCGCTCTTCTTTTGCCAAGATAAGTTGTGCACAATCTAATTGTGCGATATCGTTTTTCTTATGACCGACGCTCCCAGACTCAACCGCCAGGTGTGCTTTGCGCTCTACTCCGCGTCCAAGGCGGCCACGGCCGTGTACCGCCCCATGCTGGACGAGCTCGGCCTGACCTATCCCCAATACCTCGTCATGCTGGTGCTCTGGGAGGAGCAGCCCCGCAGCGTCCGCGAGCTGGGGGAGGAGCTGGGCCTGGATTCGGGCACCCTGTCCCCGTTGCTGAAAAGGCTCGAATCGCTGGGGCTGGTGGAACGGCGGCGTTCGGCCGAGGATGAGCGCCGGGTGGAGGTCTTCCTCACGGACTCCGGCACCGCACTGAGCGCCCGGGCCACGGCCATTCCCCAGCAACTCGCAGATGCCGCCGGCCTGTCCGCGGCAGAGCTCGACCAGCTCCGGGAAACCCTGGGCAGGCTGACGGCCGCCCTCCATTCATCCCGCTAGCAGGATTTCGATCGAACAGAATTTCCCTCCAACAGAACGGAACCACGTGAAGACTCTTTACACAGCAGAAGCCCTCGCCTCGGGCGAAGGACGGGACGGAAGCGCCCGCACCCAAGACGGCAAGCTGGACGTCACCCTGGCCAGCCCGGTGGAACTGGGCGGGAACGGCCAGGGCACAAACCCGGAACAGCTGTTCGCTGCCGGGTACGCTGCGTGCTTCCACTCAGCCCTGCGCCTGGTGGGCCGTAAGGAAAAGGCCGATCTTACGGACTCCGCCGTGGCGGCCAAGATCCACTTCGGCGCGCTCGAGGACGGCGTGGGCTACGGCCTCGCCGCTGAGCTCGAAATTGCTTTGCCCGCCCTGGACCTGGCGACGGCGGAGGCGCTGGTGGCCAAGGCGCACCAGATCTGCCCCTATTCCAATGCCACCCGCGGCAACATCAACGTAGACATCAAGATCCTGGAGGTGGCCGCATGAGCGCCAACACCGCAACCCTTCCCCGGACAACCCGCGAGATCCAGCTGGCATCCCGTCCGCACGGCCGGCCCGTCCCGGAGAACTTCCGTCTGGCCGAGTCGGAGCTCCCGGAACTGCAGGACGGCCAGGTGCTGGTCCGCAACCAGTTCATCTCCGTCGATCCCTACATGCGGGGCCGCATGAACGACGTCAAGTCCTATTCAGCGCCGTTTGCGCTGGATGCAGCGCTCGACGGCGGCGCCGTCGGTGAGGTGATCGCGTCCCGGTCGGAGGAACGCAAGGTGGGGGACGTCGTCGTACATTCCCTCGGCTGGCGCGAGTTCGCGGTGCTTGATGCCGCCGCCACATCCCTGGCGCGCACTGACCTGGCGCCCGCGTCGGCGTTCCTCGGAGCCCTGGGCATGACCGGCCTGACGGCTTACGCGGGCCTCCTCAAAGTTGCTGAATTCAAGCCCGGAGAAGTGGTCTTCGTTTCCGGAGCCGCGGGTGCCGTCGGTTCGCTTGTGGGGCAGATCGCCAAAGCGATGGGCGCGTCCCGGGTTATCGGCAGTGCCGGGTCGCCGGAAAAGGTGGCACGACTGCTGGAGCTCGGCTTCGACGCCGCGTTCAACTACAACGACGGCCCGGTGGCCGCGCAGCTCGCGGCTGCGGCGGGGGAGCGCGGGATAGACGTGTACTTTGACAATGTCGGCGGTGAGCACCTTGAAGCAGCGCTGTCTGCACTCACGGTGGGCGGCCGCGTGGCCATGTGCGGCGCCATTGCGCAGTACAACTCGACCGAACCGACTCCCGCCCCCCGTAACCTCATGCTGGCCATTGGCAAGCAGCTGACCCTCAAGGGATTCCTGGTCGGCGGCTATTGGCAGCACATGGAGGAGTTCGTCGGGACCGTGTCAGCCTGGGTTGCTGACGGCACTGTGCGCTACGACGAAACAGTTGTGGACGGCCTGGAAAACGCACCGCAGGCGTTCATGGACCTCCTCGACGGCGCCAACACCGGGAAGATGCTGGTCCGAATCTAGGGAAATGGACGTGACTTGCGGTGGCGGCTACCGGTAGGTAACAAGTTCTCAACAATCTCCGCGCTTGGGTGGCGGCGTGCTGCCCGGACGTGTTCCAGGCCACTACAGTAGCTGTCATCAGTGCGCCTCGGCGCAGTGCTGCGAAACCATCAGTGAAAACAGAATTTCAGTGTGGAGCATTCGAAACGGACACTCATTGAACTCCCGTCGTAGCGCCTATCTCTTTGTTCCTGGAGGAAAATTGAAGAACTCACTGCGTGCAACCCTCAAGCGCGGTTCAATGACCGGCGTTGCCACCGCCGGGGCGGCCGCTCTCCTGCTGACCAGCTGCGGGGCTGCCCCGGAAGCGGGCAACACCGCTAGCGCCACCGCCAGCGACTACACGGGCTGCATCGTGTCCGACTCGGGTGGATTCGACGACCAGTCGTTCAACCAGTCCTCCTACGAAGGCCTGAAGAAGGCTGAGAAGGATCTCGGGATCAAGGTCAACCAGGTCGAGTCCAAGACCAACAACGACTTCGAGCCGAACCTCCGCGCCATGGTCACTGCAGGCTGCGACCTGACCGTCACGGTCGGCTTCCTCCTCGGCGACGCCACCAAGGCCCAGGCCACCGCCAACCCGGACAAGCACTTCGCCATCATCGACTTCGGCTACGACACCCCCATCACCAACGTCAAGCCGATCATCTACGACACCGCCCAGGCTGCCTTCCTGGCCGGTTACCTCGCGGCAGGCTCCACCAAGACCGGAACGGTGGCGACCTTCGGCGGCATCAAGATCCCCACTGTCACCATCTTCATGGACGGCTACGCCGACGGCGTGAAGTACTACAACGAACAGAAGGGCAAGGACGTCAAGATCCTTGGCTGGGACAAGGCGAAGCAGGACGGCAGCTTCACGGGCGACTTCGAAAAGCAGGACAAGGGCAAGCAGCTGACCCAGAACTTCCTGGACCAGGGCGCAGACATCGTGATGCCCGTTGCCGGCCCCGTCGGCAAGGGCGCAGGCGCAGCACTCAAGGAAGCCAAGGCCGCAGGCAAGGACGTCAAACTCATCTGGGTTGACTCGGACGGCTTCCTCACCGCCCCTGACTACAAGGACATCATGCTCTCCTCCGTCATGAAGCAGATGGGCGAAGCAGTGGAGACCGTCGTGAAGGAAGACAAGGACGGCAAGTTTAGCAACACGCCGTACGTCGGCACCCTCGCGAACGACGGCGTGCAGCTGGCTCCGTTCCACGATCTGGAGTCCCAGGTTCCCGCGGAACTGAAGACCGAACTGGAACAGATCAAGAAGGACATCGTCGACGGCAAGCTGAAGGTCGAGTCGGCAGCGAGCCCGAAGGCCTAGTTCCCTCCGCAAAGCGCCACCACCCGGTTGGTCACTGACTTCCGGGCGGTGGCGCTTTTCGTTGGGCGCGGGCTTTTCCCAACGGGCGCCGCCCGCTCCGCCAAAGGCTGCAGGCACTAGGCTGGTGCTGCAGCCACATATCCCGTCCGGGCACATTTTCCGGACGCTTCGAGATTGGTCAGAGTTTTGAAACTTGAACTCAGAGGGATCACCAAACGCTTCGGCTCCCTTATTGCCAACGATCACATCGATGTGGTTGTTGAACCCGGGCAAATTCATTGTTTGCTGGGTGAAAACGGCGCTGGCAAGTCCACGCTGATGAATGTCCTGTACGGCCTGTACGAGCCAAGTGAGGGCGAAATCCTGGTGGACGGCAAGGCCGTCACCTTCCGCGGCCCGGGTGACGCGATGGCTGCGGGCATCGGCATGGTGCACCAGCACTTCATGCTGGTTCCGGTCTTTACAGTTGCGGAGAACGTGGCCTTGGGCGCTGAAACCACCAAGGCCGGCGGTTTCCTGAACCTGGATGACACCCGGCGCAAGATCAAGGAGATCTCCGACAAATACGGTTTCGACGTCGACCCCGATGCCCTGATCGAGGATCTTCCCGTTGGTGTCCAGCAGCGCGTGGAAATCATCAAGGCCCTGGTCCGCGACGCCAAGGTGCTCATCCTCGACGAGCCCACCGCCGTGCTGACACCGCAGGACACCGACGAACTCCTGGACATCATGCGCCAGCTGAAAAGCCACGGCACCTCGATCGTCTTCATCTCCCACAAACTCCGCGAAGTGAAGGCCGTTTCCGACACGATCACGGTCATCCGGCGCGGAAAGGTGGTGGGCACGGCGGACCCCGGTGCTTCGACCACCGAGCTTGCATCCATGATGGTGGGCCGCGCAGTCAACCTGACCCTGGACAAGGCACCGGCCAAGCCGCAGGAAACCACGTTCCAGGTCAAGGACCTCACCGTGATCGCCCCGACAGGCCAGCATGTGGTGGACGGGATCAGCTTCGACATTGCCCGCGGCGAAATCCTGGCCATCGCGGGAGTGCAGGGCAATGGCCAGACCGAACTGACGGAAGCCATCCTTGGCCTGCAGGACCGCGTCCACGGCTCCATCCTGCTTGACGGCGAAGAACTCCTGGGCCGCAGCGTCAAGGAAGTACTCGGGGCCGGCGTCGGCTTTGTCCCGGAGGACCGGACCGTTGACGGGCTGATCGGCACGTTCTCCATCGCGGAGAATCTGGTCCTGGACCGCTACGATCAGCCGCCATTCGCCAAAGGCATCAGCATGAGCCCTGCCCGGATCCTTGAGAACGCCAAGTCCCGGATCGACGAGTTCGACGTCCGGACCCCGTCCGGGGCGCTGGCCGCAGGGACCCTCTCCGGCGGAAACCAGCAAAAAGTGGTGATGGCACGGGAGCTGTCCCGGCCGCTGCGGCTGTTTATCGCCTCCCAGCCCACCCGAGGCGTGGATGTAGGTTCCATTGAGTTCCTGCACAAACGCATTGTTGCTGAACGGGACCAGGGAACACCGGTGATGATTGTGTCCACGGAACTCGACGAAGTCATCGAGCTCGCGGACCGGATCGCAGTGCTCTACAAGGGCAAGCTGGTGGGCATCGTCCCTTCCGGCACCGGACGCGACGTCCTGGGCCTGATGATGGCGGGCCTGTCCCCGGAAAGCGCCCACGCGGATGCCGCCCAAACGGCCGTAGCCCACGCGGACGCGGCCCACGCGGACGCAGGCGCGACCAGCGGGTACACACCCGTCCAGACGTCCACCTCCGGTGCCGAAGGAGGCGACCATGACTGAACAGGACAAGCCCAAGCACATGGCTGACGAAAACGCGGCGGACCGCAGGGCAACCCCGGCGCCCGAACCCCGAAGTTCCGATCCCCAAAGCTCCGAGCCCCAAGGCCCCGAACCCCAGGCGCCCGCCGAAGAGACCGCGGCCGCCGCCGCGCTGGACACAGCCGGCGGGGCGATGCGGCCTTCGGCTGTTCCCGTCTCGGCCCAGAGCGGCACGGTTCCGGGCGGCGCGGAGACACTGGTCCGGCGGATCTTCACCGGCAGCGGCATGGTGTCGGTGCTGGCGGTCCTGCTTGCCCTGATCCTCGGCGGACTACTGATTGCTAGCACGGACAAGCAGGTGGGTGCCACGGCAAGCTACCTCTTTGCCCGGCCCTCGGATTTCCTCTCGGCTGTCTGGACCGCCGCGACGCGTTCGTACGTCGCGCTGTTCCAGGGGTCCGTGTTCAACCCCCGCGGTTCCAGCGTTGCGGTGCAGTTCGCTCCGCTGATGGAGACCCTCACCATCGCCACTCCGCTGATCACGGCCGGCCTCGGCGTCGCGCTGGCTTTCCGCGCCGGCCTGTTCAACATCGGTGCCCAGGGCCAGATCATCATGGCCGGCATCCTCGCGGCCTGGGTCGGCTTCGCCCTGCACCTGCCGCTGGGACTGCACCTGCTGCTGGTACTCGTTGCCGGCATCGTGGGCGGCGCGCTCTGGGGCGGGCTGGTGGGCCTGCTGAAGGCCCGCACTGGGGCCCACGAGGTCATCCTGACCATCATGTTCAACTACATCGCCCTGTACTTCCTGCGCTACCTGCTGAACACGCCGGCATTCCAGCGGCCGGGGGAGTCCAACCCCATCTCGCCGATCCTGGATCCCACCGCTGTGTACCCGCAGATTTTCGGGACCCAGTACCGGCTCCACCTGGGCTTTGTCCTGGCCATCGCCGCCACCGTTCTCGTCTGGTGGCTGCTTAACCGCTCCACCGTGGGCTTTGAATTCCGCGCGGTCGGTGCCAACCCCAAGGCGGCCCTGACCGCGGGCATCAACGTGCCCCGGGCCACGGTCCTGGTCATGGCGATCGCCGGTGCCCTGGCCGGGATGTCCGGCGTGGCGCAGGTGGCGGGAACCGAAAAGGTCCTGACCGACGGCGTCGCCGCCACTTACGGGTTCGACGCCATCACGGTTGCACTCCTGGGACGTTCGACGCCGTGGGGCACCTTCGCGGCCGGACTGCTGTTCGGCGCCTTCCGCGCCGGCGCGGTGCAGATGCAGATCCAGACCGGAACCCCGATCGACATTGTGCTCGTGGTCCAGTCGCTGATCGTGCTGTTCATCGCGGCACCGCCGCTGGTGCGGGCCGTCTTCGGGCTAAACCCGCGCAAGAAGAAGGCCGTAGCGGCCGGTAAGTCCCAGAAGGCAGCCACCACCGGAGGTGCAGCATGAGCACAACAGCAACATCGCCCGTTCCGGGAAAGCCGCAGCAGGGAAAGCCGGAGCCCGGAACAACGCGGCCGGCCGCGGACAGCGTTCCTGCGGTCTCGGCAAAGCCCGTGACGTGGAAGGTGCCGGTACTGCTCGCCGTTCTCGGCGTCGTGGCGTTCATTTTCTTCGGTGTCATGGGACCCAACCAGACGGCCAAGTTCGGGATTTCGTCGAGCGGCGACTTCTTCCAGCTTCCGGCCATCGAAGTTCCAGCTTTTCTGGGCGGAATCGTTCTGTCGGTCCTGATGCTGGGACTCGCCGCCTACGCGGTGTATCTCAAGACCCGTAACCAAGCCTCTCCCGGCTGGCTGCCCATCGTCTTCATCGTGCTCTTCGTGGCAGCGTTCCTGATCTGGGTGGTGGGCGGCGCCCGCACGCCGAGCATCTCGCTGGCCGGGCTCATTGCCGGTTCCGTGACGCTCGCGGTCCCGCTCGTCTTCGGCTCCCTTTCCGGTGTGCTCTGTGAACGCGCGGGCGTCGTCAACATCGCGATTGAGGGCCAGCTGCTGGGCGGTGCGTTTACGGCCGCGATGGTGGCCACCTTGACCAAGAGCCCCTTCATCGGGCTGCTGGCGGCGGCCGTTGCCGGCGCCGTCGTCTCCATGGTCCTGGCGGTCTTCAGCATCAAATACCTGGTCAACCAGATTATCGTGGGCGTGGTCCTCAACGTCCTGGTTTCGGGCCTGACAGGTTTCCTGTTCAGCACCGTGATGCAGGCCAACAAGGCACAGTTCAACTCTCCGGGACGGCTGCCCATCATCGACATCCCCGTGCTGTCCAGCATCCCGGTGATCGGCCCCATCCTCTTCAAGCAGTCCGTGGTGGGTTACCTGATGTACATCGCAGTCGCCGTGGTGTGGGTCGGCCTCTTCAAGACCAAATGGGGCCTTCGCGTCCGGGCCGTCGGGGAACACCCGCAGGCCGCCGACACCATGGGCATCAAGGTCAACGCCACGCGCTTCTGGAACGTCACCCTCGGCGGAGCGGTGGCAGGCATCGGCGGTTCCTTCTTTACCCTGGTGGCCATCGACAGTTTCACCAAGGAGATCTCGGGCGGACGCGGCTTCATCGCCCTGGCCGCGCTGATCTTCGGCCGGTGGAACCCGATCGGGGCCTTCTTCGCGGCCCTGCTGTTCGGCTTCGCGGACAACCTGCAGAGCATCGTGACTATCATCGGCACGCCGGTTCCCAGCCAGTTCATGGCCATGCTGCCCTACCTGGTGACGGTGCTCGCCGTGGCTGGACTGGTGGGCCGCTCCAGGCCGCCGGCGGCTGACGGCATACCGTACGTCAAGGGTTGACGGCGGTGGACGAGGATTCGACCCGCGCGGGCACCGGCATGGAAGGCAGCGATGTCGACTGGGCAGCACTCGAAGCGGCCGCCGTTGACGCCATGAAGAACGCATATGCACCGTATTCGAAGTTCGCGGTGGGGGCGGCGGCCCTCACCGCGGACGGCCGGATGGTGAGCGGCTGCAACGTCGAAAACGCCAGTTACGGCCTGACGCTGTGCGCCGAATGCACACTGGTGGGCAACCTGCACATGACCGGAGGCGGCCTGCTGCGCGCCTTCTATTGTGTGGATGCCGCAGGCAACATCCTGATGCCGTGCGGGCGCTGCCGGCAGCTGCTGTACGAATTCCGGGCGCCGGACATGGAACTCATGACCGCACAGGGAATTAAGACAATGGACCAGGTGCTACCCGATGCCTTTGGTCCCCAACACCTGGAGGAACCCCGGTGACACAAACCCCAAGCAACACCGAAGCGTTCGACGCCGTCGACATCATCCGCATCAAGCGGGACAGGGGAGTCCTGAGCCCGGCCCAGATCGACTGGACCATCGACGCCTATACCCGCGGCGCGATCGCCGACGAGCAGATGGCCGCCCTGAACATGGCCATCCTGCTCAACGGCATGGACCGCGCGGAAATTTCGCGCTGGACCGCCGCGATGATCGCGTCCGGCGAACGGATGGACTTCTCCGGACTGAGGCGGGCCGACGGCAGCGTGAAGCCGACGTCGGACAAGCACTCCACCGGGGGAGTGGGGGACAAGATCACGCTGCCGCTGGCACCGCTTGTTGCTGTATTTGGCGTGGCTGTTCCACAGCTCTCCGGCCGGGGCCTGGGCCACACCGGCGGCACACTGGACAAGCTGGAAGCCATCCCGGGCTGGCGCGCAGGGCTGAGCAACGACGAAATGATGGCTCAGCTCCAAAACGTCGGGGCAGTGATCTGCGCCGCGGGTGCCGGGCTGGCCCCTGCGGACAAGAAGCTCTATGCCCTGCGCGACGTCACGGGAACGGTGGAAGCCATCCCGCTGATTGCGTCCTCCATCATGAGCAAGAAGATCGCGGAGGGCACCGGCTCACTGGTCCTCGACGTCAAGGTGGGAAGTGGCGCCTTTATGAAGGACGAGGCCCGCGCCAGGGAACTGGCCGAGACGATGGTGGCCTTGGGCAAGGATGCCGGTGTCAACACCGTGGCCCTTTTGACTAACATGAACACGCCACTGGGCCTGACCGCCGGAAACTCGATCGAGGTTGAGGAATCCGTGGAGGTGCTGGCCGGCGGCGGTCCGGAAGACGTCGTGGAACTGACGGTCCGGCTGGCGGAGGAGATGCTCGCCTGCGCCGGCGTTCATGACGCCGACCCGCGCGCCGCGCTCAAGGACGGCCGGGCCATGGACGTGTGGAACCGCATGATCGAGGCACAAGGTGGGGACCCCCGGGCCAAGCTTCCCGTTGCCAGGGAATCCGAAGTCGTCTACGCGCCGGCCGACGGTGTCCTCGTGGAGCTGGATGCACTGGCCGTTGGCGTGGCCGCGTGGCGGCTAGGTGCCGGCCGGGCGCGCAAGGAGGACCAGGTCCAGGCGGGTGCCGGCGTCCGGCTGCACGCCAAGCCCGGTGCCGTGGTCCGCGCAGGCGAGCCCCTGATGACGCTACTGACGGACACCCCGGAGAAGTTCGAGCGGGCCAAGGAAGCCCTCGAAGGGTCCGTCGTCATCGCACCGGAGGGCTCCCGGCCGGCGCAGAAACTCATCATCGACCGCATCGCCTGATCCCGTGATTCTCCCCGGCCGGCTTCCTGTAGCAGCGACGCCAGTGGCCGCCCGTGGACCGGCCGGGGAGAAAACGGGTGGTCCCGGCCGTTAGGAAACTGTGCAGGCTATCAACGACTTCATTCTCGCGGCGGCGGGACAGCCCTGGGTTCTCCTCCTGGTGCTGGCATGCTGCGTGATCGACGGGTTCTTCCCGCCGATCCCCAGCGAGTCGGTGGTCGTTGGCCTGGCGGCCGTGGCTGCGACCGCCGATGTCCCCAACCCGTGGCTGCTGATGCTCATGGCCGCACTGGGGGCCTTCGGCGGCGACAACATCGCCTACTTGATCGGACGGCAGGTGGGCACCCGCCGCTGGCGGTGGATGCGCGGACCGCGAATGCAGACCGCCTTTCACTGGGCCGGGAGGGAACTCCGGAAACGGCCGGCGTCGCTGGTCCTCGTGGCCCGGTTTGTTCCGATCGGCCGGGTGGCCGTCAACCTCACGGCGGGCGCCACCCATTTTCCGCACCTTCGTTTCGTGGGCTTGACCGTCCTGTCCGCAGCGCTTTGGTCCTCCTACTCAGTGGCAATCGGGCTGTTTTTCGGGCAATGGTTCGAAGACAACCACCTGCTGGGTGCCGCCATCGCCATCGCCTGCGCGATCCTCCTCGGCATCCTCGTGGACATCCTGATCAGCCGCCTCCGCGGCCGGCTGCCTGAGGAGCCTGCAGGGGAAGCAGCACCGGGACCCTGACCGGGCTGTCCGGCGTCCGCTGAACGGTGCGTTGAAGCACCGGACCGCGGGTCAGCTTTTCCCGGCCGTAGCGTAGCGGATCATGCCGCTGACATGGGACACTAAATAGCGATTTCCGTCACTTTATAGGAGCAGGGCCCCGCGTGGAATTTATCAATGAGGCAGTGCTCCATGCCGCAGGTCAATGGTGGATCTATCCCATCCTGCTGGTGTTCTTTTTTGTTGACGGCTTTGCGATGGTTGTCCCCAGCGAAACACTCATCGTGGCGCTTGCGGCATTTTCGCGCCAAAGCGGTGAACCCAACCTCTGGATCCTTGGCGTCACGGCGCTGGTCGGTGCCATCGCCGGAGACAACATGGCCTACATGCTCGGGCGGAAGATCGGGCTTGAACGCTGGCGCTGGATGCGCAAGCCCAAGGTACAGAAGGTCTTCGCGTGGGCCCACTATGAGCTGGAGAAGCGCGGCGCCGTCCTGATCTTCACTGCACGGTACATCCCGTGGGGCCGCGTGGCGGTCAACTACGTTGCCGGCACCACGGCTTTCCCGCACCGCAGGTTCTTCGTCCTGGATGCCCTTGCCTGCGTCACCTGGGTGGGTTACTCGATCGGGATAGGCCTGCTGGCGAGTTCCTTCCCCTTGCTGCATGACAATCCGCTCCTCGGTGCCGGCATTGCGGTGGTGTTCGCCATCATCCTCGGCATCATCATCGACCACCTGCTGCGCTGGTGGCACAAACGGCTGGGACGCCACGATGATGCACGTCCCGGGGCGGAATCCACTAAGGGAGCCGGCAGGGAAGCCTCCCCGGAACCTGGAGTGCGCGCCGAGAGGGACGCCGCCGTCGAGGTCGCACCGCCGGCCATGCCCGCCGTCGCCGAAGTGGAAACGGGCCGCTGAACGGGGCTTCGGCCAAGGCCGTTGCCCACCGGGTGGCGCCTGACGCTGTCCGACCCTAAGGTTGGAACCGTGACTGAGCCTATTCTTGACGCTGCCCCTGCCATCGACTTCGACCTCAAGAGCCTCCCCAAGGTATCCCTGCACGACCACCTGGACGGCGGCCTGCGCCCGGCCACCATCATCGAACTGGCGGAAGCCGTTGGACACACGCTGCCGTCCACCGATCCCGTGGCGCTGGGGGAGTGGTTCCGCGAGTCCGCCGATTCCGGCTCCCTGGTCCGCTACCTCGAGACCTTCGACCACACCATCGCCGTGATGCAGACCAAAGAGGGTCTTTTCCGGGTGGCCAAGGAATTCGTGGAAGACCTCGCCGACGACGGCGTGGTGTACGGCGAAGTCCGCTGGGCACCGGAACAGCACCTGCAGAAGGGCCTGACGCTCGACGAAGTGGTCGAGGCCATCCAGGAAGGGCTCGACGCCGGTGTGGACGCCGTTGCCGAAACCGGCCGGGAGATCCAGGTAGGCCAGCTCATCACGGCCATGCGCCACGCCGACCGGGGCCAGGAGATCGCCGAACTGGCAGTCCGCCACCGTAACAACGGAGCAGTGGGCTTCGACATCGCCGGCGCCGAGGACGGGTTCCTGCCGTCCCGCTTCCGCGATGCCTTTACGTACCTCGCCCAGCACAACTTCCCCGCCACGGTCCACGCCGGCGAAGCCGCGGGCCTCGAAAGCATCCAGTCCGCCCTCGTCGACGGCCGTGCCCTGCGCCTCGGCCACGGCGTGCGCATCGCCGAGGACATCACGGTCGAATTCGATGACGAGGACTCCGCAGAGGAAGCCGATGAGAACATCGGCATGGTGACCCTCGGCGAGCTCTCCAGCTGGGTCCGCGACCGCGGCATCGCGCTGGAAATTTGCCCCTCCTCCAACCTGCAGACCGGGGCCATCGCCGGCTTCGGCGAGGGCATCGAAAGCCACCCGCTGGACATGCTGTACCAGCTCGGCTTCAATGTCACGATCAACACGGACAACCGGCTGATGAGCGGCGTGACCCTCACCGACGAGTTCGAACTGCTTGTGGAGACCTTCGACTACGACCTTGACGACATCCTGGAGCTCACGCTCAATGCCGCCGAAGCCGCCTTCCTGCCGCTGGAGGAAAAGGAAGCCCTCGTTGAGTACATCAACGACGCCTACGCCAATCTTGCCTAACGACGGTCCAGCTCCGGTTGCCTCCCTGGTGGGCGTCATAGCCGCCCTCAGGGAGCACTGCCCCTGGATGGGGGCGCTGACGCACGAGTCGCTGGTGGAGTACCTCCTCGAGGAGGCTTTTGAGGTGGCCGAAACAATCGAAACCGGCGCAGACGAGGCAGAGCTCCGCGGCGAGCTGGGCGATGTCCTGCTCCAGGTCGTGCTGCACGCCCGCCTCGCGGAGGAACGCGGAAGTTTCGGATTCGACGACGTCGTCCAGGGCCTCACGGCAAAGATGATCCGCCGGAACCCTCACGTCTTCCGGCCGGACGGCTCGCTCCAGGACACCTTCCCGGCCAGTGTCGAGGAGATCGTCCGGAACTGGGACTCCATCAAACAGGCCGAGAAGCCGGAGCGCGGTGATCCCTTCGAGGGAATTCCGCAAGGGCTCCCGGCCCTCGCTAGGGCCCAAAAGTCGCTGGACCGGGCCGCAAGGGCGGGGTTTCAACGGCCTCAACCTCCGGTGGGTGATCAGGCCGGCCCTGTGGCTGAGCTTGTCGAAACCATGGACTCCGAACAGCAGCTCGGCGATCTCCTGTTCGAGCTGGTCGCCGCTGCCCGCACCAGCGGTTTCGACGCCGAACGCGCCCTCCGCGGGGCTGTCCGGCGCTACCAGGACGGCCACCGTACTGCTCACCCTGACCTGCCCCGGACGGGATCATGACGTCCGGGTGCTGGATAGGTTTCCGTAACCTGCACCACTCTCGACTACGCTAGTCCCTGACGAGGACGTCGAGTTTTTCCGCTAGTTTCCCAGTAAATCGCTTCACCATAAGGAGCATATTCATGGCGCTTATCGATGCCATTCACGCCCGCGAGATCCTCGATTCCCGTGGCAACCCGACCGTAGAAGTTGAAGTTCTGCTTTCCGATGGCCAGATCGGCCGCGCGGCAGTTCCCTCCGGCGCCTCCACCGGCGAACACGAGGCTGTTGAGCTGCGCGACGGAGACAAGGGACGCTACCTTGGCAAGGGCGTCCAGAAAGCCGTCGACGCCGTCATCGACCAGATCGCCCCGGCACTGACCGGTTTCGACGCCACGGACCAGCGCAGCATCGACCAGGCCATGATTGACCTGGACGGCACCCCCAACAAGTCCAAGCTCGGCGCCAACGCCATCCTGGGCGTTTCCCTGGCAGTGGCCAACGCCGCAGCAGCGTCGGCTGACCTGCCGCTGTACAAGTACCTCGGCGGCCCCAACGCGCACGTCCTGCCCGTTCCGCTGATGAACATCCTCAACGGCGGCTCGCACGCCGACTCGGATGTGGACATCCAGGAATTCATGATCGCCCCGATCGGCGCCGAGACCTTCTCCGAGGGCCTCCGCTGGGGTGTTGAGGTCTACCACAACCTCAAGTCCGTCCTGCAGGCCAAGGGCCTCTCCACCGGCCTGGGCGACGAAGGCGGCTTCGCTCCGAACCTGCCGTCCAACCGTGCGGCACTGGACCTGATCCAGGAAGCCATCAAGAACGCCGGCTACATCCCGGGCAAGGACATTGCCCTGGCACTGGACGTTGCCTCCTCCGAGTTCTTCAAGGACGGCGCCTACCAGTTCGAAGGCAAGGCCCTTTCCGCCACCGAAATGAGCGCTTACTACGCGGAGCTCGTGGCCGACTACCCGCTGGTTTCCATCGAGGATCCGCTGGACGAAAACGACTGGGAAGGCTGGAAGACCCTCACCGACGCCATCGGTGACAAGGTGCAGCTCGTCGGCGACGATCTCTTCGTCACCAACCCGTCCATTCTGCAGCGCGGCATTGACACCGCTACGGCCAACTCCCTGCTGGTCAAGGTGAACCAGATCGGTTCGCTGACCGAAACCCTGGACGCCGTTTCACTGGCCCAGCGTGCCGGTTACACCACCATCACCTCGCACCGCTCCGGCGAAACCGAGGACACCACCATTGCTGACATCGCCGTTGCCACCAACGCGGGCCAGATCAAGACCGGTGCCCCGGCGCGCTCCGAGCGCGTTGCCAAGTACAACCAGCTGCTGCGCATCGAAGAAGAACTCGACGACGCCGCACGCTACGCCGGACGCAGCGCCTTCCCGCGTTTCAAGGGCTAGCATCCAAAAAAACAGCTGACCGGTGGCTATGGTTGAAAGACCATGGCCACCGGTTCTGTTTGTGGTCCGCTTTTGAAGGAGTGTCATGGCCACCCGACGTCCCAAGGTTCCCCGCGCCACGCCCGCGGTGCGTCAGTCCAAGGATGCCGACGACGGCGCTGAAGTCATCCGCGCGGATTTCGGCGCGACGCGCCACGTGCCCGCTGACGGCGAAGCCAAAACGCCCGTCGGGCCCGCGAAATCCACCACGGCCGGACGGCTGGGCGCGTCCGTCAAAGCCGGGGTCGCCGCAGGTAAGCACGCGGCCGGCCGGCCGCCAGGAAGTCACGCCGGCGCCAAAGCCCCGGGTGCTGCTGTCAAGGACGGAGCCGACAGCCAGGATCCCGTGCCCGCAAAGGCCTTTTCCGGCCGGATGCTGGCCCTGGCCGTCGTCATGATTGCCATCACCATCATGCTGGCCCCTACGGTCAAGATCTTCATCGACAAAAAGGCCGAGATCGCCGCGCTGGAGGCCGATATCGCCGCACGGAAAGCCGAACAGGACGGCCTGAAACTCCAGGTCTCGCGCTGGCAGGACCCGAACTACGTGAAACAGCAGGCCCGCGACCGCATTAACATGGTTATGCCGGGAGAAACCGGCTACTGGGTGTTTGGCAGCGATCTGCCGGCCGGGACCGCCAGTGGCCAGGCCGGAACAGGAACAGCACAGGACCCGGCCAACCTGCCATGGGTGGATTCGCTTTGGGAGTCCATCAGGCGCTCGGCAACAGACTAGAGGCGGTGCCCTCCGCCGGCTTTCCCACGGGTCAGCCTCCAAGGGCAGGAAGGCGGCCGCGCCAGTGGACCAGAATGCAGTAGGCGACAACGCCCTGGGCGGGTTGCCCGTGACAGAAGACGCCTCGACCGTGCCCGCGTCCAGCCACCCGTCCGCCCGGGACCTGGATGTGCTGAGCCGCCAGCTCGGGCGCCCCGTGCGCGACGTCGTCGAGATCCCTGCCCGCTGTGTCTGCGGCAACCCCCTGGTCGCGGCGACGTCACCGCGGCTCAGCAACGGAACGCCGTTCCCCACCACGTTTTATCTGACCCACCCCGTCATCACTTCGGCGGTATCACGGCTCGAGGCTGCCGGCCTGATGAACCGGATGAACGAACAGCTCGCTGAGGACTCCGCCCTCGCCGCAAGCTACCGGGCTGCCCATGAGGCGTACCTCGTGTCCCGGGCGGAGATTGGCGAACGGTCCGGAATAGGCGCCGTGCCCGAGATCGACGGCGTCTCCGCCGGCGGGATGCCCACCCGGGTGAAATGCCTCCACGTCCTGGTGGGCCATTCCCTGGCCGCCGGCCCCGGCGTCAATCCCCTCGGTGATGAGGCCATTGCCGCCATCAGTGAATGGTGGACCGCGGACCGTTGCTACTGCGACGGCGCCTGGGATACCGGCGGAGAAGCGCCCTCCAGGGACCTCAGCCGTCACGGGCCGCAGGGGCTCCCCGACATCGTGGGCCGTCCGGCGCCCGTCCGCAAGACCCAGCGGCACGCTGATGGTAACCACGCTGATGGTAGCCACGCTGACGGGAACACCGGGAACACCACGGAGGCTGCCCAGTGAACCGCGTTGCCGCCATTGACTGCGGAACCAATTCCATCCGTCTCCTGATCGCAGATGTGGAGGGAAACGGAAGCAGTTCCAAGCTCACCGACGTCGTGCGCGAAATGCGTGTGGTCCGGCTGGGCCAGGGTGTGGACGCCACCGGCGAACTGGCACAGGAGGCGCTGGAGCGCACTTTCGCCGCCACGTCGGACTACGCCGCGCTGATCCGCGAACACGGGGCGGGCAAGGTCCGCTTCGTTGCCACCTCCGCCACCCGGGATGCCAGCAACCGGAACGTGTTCGTGGACGGTATCCGCGAGATCCTGGGCGTCGAGCCGGAGGTGATCACCGGCGATGAAGAGGCGGCCCTGTCCTTTGCAGGCGCAAGCAGCGTCCTTCCGTCCCGCGGCGCCGACCCCGTGCTGGTAGTGGACCTCGGCGGCGGAAGCACCGAATTCGTGCTCGGCGACGCCAGCGGCGTCATTGCCGCCAAATCCGTGGACGTCGGCTGTGTCCGGATGACGGAACGCCACCTTCGGAACGATCCGCCGTCACCGGAGCAGATCGCCGCGGCGGAGGCCGACGTCGACGCCGCCATCACCGAGGCGGAACTGGCCGTTCCGCTGGAACGCACCACCGCCGTCGTCGGCGTGGCAGGGTCCGTCACCACCATTACGGCCCATGCGCTCCGGCTGCCCGAATACTCGCCCGCGGCGATCCACGGCGCGGAACTTCCCCTCAGCACAGTCGGCGAGGCGTGCACGGAACTCCTCGGGATGTCCAAGGCCGAACGGGCCGGACTTCCATACATGCATCCTGGCCGGGTGGACGTCATCGGCGCCGGAGGACTGGTCTGGCGCCGCGTGCTGGAGCACCTCGCGGAGGTAACGGAGGGAAGGATCACTTCGGCTGTCGCCAGTGAACACGAAATTCTCGACGGAATCGCCCTGAGTATCAGCTAGCGCGCTGGTATCAGCCACTGACTTCGCATCGGCCGGGTTCCGCAAGAGCCGGATCCTCGTCCCGCCGATGCCACGCGACCGGAGCCTGCCTCCGTGCCGCGCCATCCCATGTAAAGCCGATTGGACCCGAATGACCAGAGCAACAACCCGCCGGGACCGGATGGCCTCCGCCGTGACTGCACTTGCCCTGGCCGCAGCTAGCTTGGCAACGTCGCTGATCGCGGCACCGGAAGCCCGGGCCGACGCATGGCGGGACAAACAGTACTGGCTGGCCGAATCCGGCATCACCAAAGCGTGGGAAGTTTCTAAGGGCGCCAATGTCAAAGTGGCCGTCATCGACAGCGGCGTGGATGCGAAGCACCCCGACCTGAAGGGCGCCGTCGTTGGCGGAAGCGATGCCTCCGGGGCCGGCAGCGCAGACGGACAGAAGAGCATCGGCTCGAAACCTGAGCACGGGACCCTGGTGGCAACCATGCTGGCGGGCCGCGGCCACCAGCCGCCAAAATCGACGGCTACCCCCTCACCCGGCGCCCCTCCGGCGCCGGGCCCGGACGGAATTGTGGGCGTCGCCCCCGAAGCGCAGATCCTGTCGGTGTCCACCTGGCTGGGCTCCCCGAACCCCGGCGGCAAGACCGACCAGGAACAGATCCCGGCCGCCGTCCGCTGGGCCGTGGACAACGGCGCACGTGTGATCAACATTTCGCTGGGCAGCACTTCGCCGGAATGGCCGCAGAGCTGGGACGCAGCGTTCCTCTACGCCGAACAAAAGGATGTGGTTATTGTCGCCGCGGCAGGGAACCGCGTGGGTGGCAACGTGCAGGTGGGAGCCCCCGCCACCATCCCCGGCGTCCTGACGGTGGCAGGCCTGGACCGCAAGGGCGCCGCCAGCATCGATTCCTCGTCCCAGGGCATCAGTATTGGCGTGGCCGCACCGGCCGAAGACCTGATCGGCGGCATGCCCGGGGACGGCTATGCGGAATGGGCGGGAACATCGGGCGCTACGCCGATCGTGTCCGGGGTGGCGGCGCTGATCCGCTCGAAGTGGCCCGAGATGACAGCCAGCCAGGTCATCAACAGGATTGTCACGACGGCCAAGGATGCCGGGGCACCGGGCAAGGACCCAATCTACGGCTTTGGCGTGCTCAACGCGGAAGCCGCCCTGAAAGACGATGTTCCTGATACGAAGGTCAATCCGCTGGGCACGGTGGCTGATTGGATCAGGGTCCACCGCCGTGGCGAGTCCGCCGCGACCACCCCCGCGGCTGAACCCGGCAGCAGCCCCACGAGTGCGCCGGCCACGCTGCCCGCCGCCACCGTCCCGGTGGCCGAAGCTCCGTCCCAGCTGGACAGTGCGGTTCCGGCCATGGTCGTCATCGGCTTCGTAATGCTGTTCCTGGCCATCATCGGTGGCGCCGTCTATCAACTGCGACGGGCGGCCAGGAATCCCGGGAATCTGCGCGATGAGCCGGATACCGGGGTGCTGGACAAGGTGGACTCGAACGGAAAGTAACGGCGACGGATTAGTTAGTGAAGATTTTCACAAACTACTGTATTCTAGAACCATGGCAACAACCCCACAGCTCCAGGACCGTCCCAGGGTACTCGTCGTCGGCGGCGGGTACGTCGGCCTGTACGTAGCCCTCAAACTGCAGAACAAGATCGCGAATGCCGGTGGCATCGTCACCGTCGTTGATCCGCTGCCCTACATGACCTACCAGCCCTTCCTGCCGGAAGTTGCCGGCGGAAACATCGAGGCGCGCCACGCTGTCGTCTCGCACCGTCAGCACCTGAAGCAGACGGAACTCATCCAGGGCCGCGTCACCTCGATCGACCACGCCAACCGGACCGCGGTGGTTGCCCCGTCCGACGGCGGCCCGAACTTTGAGGTCCCGTACTTCGACGTCGTACTGGCCGCTGGTGCCATTACCCGCACCTTCCCCATCAAGGGCCTTGCGGACAAGGGAATCGGCCTGAAGACCATCGAGGAAGCCGTTGCGCTGCGCAACAAGGTCCTCGAGCGGATCGAAGCCGGCTCCACCATCACTGATCCTGCCGAGCGCGCCCGCGCCCTCACCTTCGTGGTGGTTGGTGGCGGCTTCGCCGGCATCGAGTGCATCACCGAGATGGAAGACCTTGCCCGCGCGGCGGTCAAGAACAATCCCCGCGTCAAGCAGGAGGAAGTCCGCTTCGTCCTGGTGGAAGCCATGGGCCGCATCATGCCCGAGGTCACCGCCAAGCAGGCCGAGTGGGTCGTGGAGCACCTGCGTAGCCGCGGCATTGAAGTCCTGCTGAACACCTCGTTGGACAACGCCGAGGGCTCCCTTAAGCTCATCAACCTGCCGGACAAGACCCCGGCCCAGGAATTCGAAGCCGATACCCTCGTCTGGACTGCAGGCGTGCAGGCCAACCCGATGGTCCGCTCCACCGACTTCCCGCTGGAGCCGCGCGGCCGCGTCCGCGTGCTTCCGGACCTGCGTATCGCCGGTGACGAAGGCATCATCGAGAATGCCTGGGCTGCCGGCGACATTGCCGCCGTGCCTGACCTCACGGGCAGCGGCCTGCCGGACGGCACCTGCGTGCCGAATGCGCAGCACGCCCTTCGCCAGGCCAAGCGCCTCGCGAAGAACCTTTGGGCCTCCCGCTGGGACAAGGAACTCAAGGACTACAAGCACAAGAACCTGGGCGCCGTTGCCGGCTTTGGCGAATGGAAGGGCGTTGCCAACATCAACCTCCTGGGCCGCATCGGGCTCAAGGGCCCCCTCGCCTGGCTGGCTCACCGCGGCTACCACGGCATGGCCATGCCCACGTTCGAGCGCAAGTTCCGGGTGATCATCAACTGGATCATTAGTTTCTTCGCAGGCCGCGACACCACCCAGCTGCTGGACCTGGACAACCCGCGCGGAGCTTTCGTCGCTGCGGCCACTCCTGCTCCCAAGCCGGCCGCGGCTACAGTCGCTCCGGCGGCTGACAAGCCGGCCGAATCCGGCAGCAACAGCCAGCAGAAGCAGACTGTATCGGCTGACACCAAGTAGCCACCCAACGCCGATGGCGGCCGTTCCCCGCGGGGAACGGCCGCCATTGTTGTTTAATGGCTCAATGACTGGTGAAAAGGACATCCGTGCCCTCTTGGCATCCATCCACCCCGTCCTGCGCGAGGGGGAATACGTGTACGTCCTGTGGCCCTACGGCAGGCCGCTGGTTCCAGGCATCGAAGCCGCAGTCCGGGAAGCGGAAGGGCTCACCGTGGTGCTGCCCCGGGCTGAGGCGGACAGGCTGGAGCTTCGCTACGACTTCGTTGCCTCCTGGATCACCCTTCAGGTGCATTCGTCCCTCGAAGCCATCGGATTGACTGCAGCGGTCAGTGCGGCGCTCACCAACTCCCGAATCAGCTGCAACGTCCTCGCCGGGTTCCACCACGACCACCTCCTGGTTCCGGTGGCTGATGCGGACCGCGCCTTGGAGATACTCCACGAACTGGCTGCAGCAAGTACCGAGCAGCCTGCACCGAAGCTTGTCCTGCGCACTGAACAGCCGGCGGACAGGCCCGCCATCCTGGAGCTCACGGCGGCTGCTTTCTCGGTGTCGCCGGTTACCGGGCTTCCCGTGGACGGTGAACCCGTGGAAGTGGGGCTGTTGAAGCAGCTTTTCGACTGCGACGAGTATCTGCCTGAGTTCAGCATCGTCGCCGAACAGAATGGTGAAGTGGTGGGCCACGTCATCAGCACGCGGGGCTGGGTGGGGGACCTTGAGCTGCTGGGGCTTGGCCCCATTGGTGTGGTGCCGCGGCTGCAACGCCACGGCATCGGCTCGGCACTTATGCAGGAAACCGTCTCGCGCGCCAACGCGGCGGGGGAGAGGGGCATCGCCCTGCTGGGCAGCCCGGAGTACTACTCCCGTTTCGGCTTTGTGCCGTCCGTGTCCCTGGGCGTTGAACCGCCCAGCGCTGAATGGGGAGATGCCTTCCAGTTCCTCCCGCTCGCTGTCTGGCCCGGTGGTATCCACGGCACGTTCCGGTATGCCGGGCCCTTTCAGCGGCTCTGACGGGATACCATTGACCGGGCGCCCCAGTAGCCCAATTGGCAGAGGCAGCGGACTTAAAATCCGCGTGTTGTGGGTTCGAGTCCCACCTGGGGTACTCCTGTTTATTCGCCGTGCCGCGCTTCACTATGCCTGCTTCCGGCCCGCTCCTTCCGCATTTCAGCGCTTCCGCGCCATGGTGTCCCATATGCAACGACTGTTATAAGGATGTGACCATAGTCACTTATGTTCGGGGCGAAATTGCACTAGCTTGAAGTTAAATCAGGAACACCTGGTAATTCGCATCAAAGGCCGTTCGCACCTTTCGATCGAGGAGACTCTTAATGATTTCACTCCCCCAGGCGGCGCCGCGAGTCGCTAAGCTCACAGCGCTTAGCATCGGCGTCGCCCTTCTGGCTACGGCTTGTGGCGGCTCGTCCACCCCGAGTTCGACAGGCTCCACCACTCCGGCGGCATCCGGAATCGCCTGCCCGGCGCCGAGCGCTAGCGGCGGCGCCACCACCGCAGCGGGCGCGGGCGGCTCGGTCCCGGCCTCTACCACTACTACGGATACTCCGCTCAAGATCGGCTCGCTTCTGCCTACCACGGGCTCGCTGGCGTTCCTCGGGCCGCCCGAAATTGCCGGTGTGAACCTGGGCATCAAGGAAGTCAATGACGCAGGCGGCGTCCTGGGCAAGCCCGTCGAAGTGATCCACCGCGACTCCGGTGACACCAAGACCGACATTGCAACGCAGTCCACCACAGCGCTGCTGGGCAGCGGCGTCAGCGCCATTATCGGCGCTGCATCATCGGGGGTTTCCAAGACCGTCATCAACCAGATCACCGGTGCCGGTGTCATCCAGTTCTCGCCCGCGAACACGTCTCCCGACTTCACCACCTGGGATGACAAGGGCCTCTACTGGCGCACGGCTCCCTCCGATGTGCTGCAGGGCAAGGTGCTCGGCAACTACATGGCTACCTGTGGCGCACAGACCGTCGGCATGATCGTTCTGAACGATGCGTACGGCACCGGCCTGGCCAAGAACGTCAAGTCTGCGTTTGAAGCTGCCGGCGGCAAGGTTGTTGCCGAGGAGCTCTTCAACGAGGGCGACTCGCAGTTCAGCAGCCAGGTGGACAAGGTCATTGCAGCCAAGCCGGATGCGATTGCCCTGATCACCTTCGACCAGGCTAAGAGCATCGTGCCCCTGATGACCGGCAAGGGCATCAAGGCGACCCAGATGTTCCTGGTTGACGGCAACACCTCGGACTACAGCAAGGACTTCCAGGCGGGAACGCTGAAGGGCGCCCAGGGCACCATCCCGGGCACGTTCGCCAAGGACGACTTCAAGAAGAAGCTGCTGGCAATCGACCCGGCGCTGAAGGACTACAGCTATGCAGGCGAGTCGTACGACGCCGTCAACCTGATCGCGCTGGCTGCGGAAGCCGCTAAGAGCACCAAGGGTACCGACATCGCCAAGCAGCTCAAGGCAGTCTCCGAAAGCGGCGAGAAGTGCAACGACTTCCCGTCCTGCGTCACGCTGCTCCGCAACGGCAAGGACATCGACTACGACGGCCAGTCCGGTCCGGTGACCTTCTCCGACGCCGGTGACCCGACGGAAGCCTACATCGGCATCTACGAGTACCAGGATGACAACACCTACAAGCCGTCGAAGGAAGAATTCGGCAAGCTGTAAAGCCGACTCAACCTTGATAGCGCGAAAGCCCCCGTCCAGCCGGACGGGGGCTTTCTGTTGCCCGGCGCGGCCTCGGCCCCCTGACCACCCATCAAACGCCCGGCGGAGGCAGTGCACGGCTCAGGCATGCAGAAGGGCCGCCACCAAGCGGTGACGGCCCCCCTGCGGCTCGTAGGGGCGGCTTAGACTTCGTCCGCCAGCGTTCCGAGGTACAGCTGGATCACCTTGGGGTCCTTCATGAGCTCCCGGCCGGTACCGGTGTACGCGTCCTTGCCCTGGTCCAGCACATAGGCGCGGTCGCAGATCTGCAGGCAGCGGCGGGCGTTCTGCTCCACCATGATCACCGAAACGCCGGCCCGGTTGATCTCGTGGACCCGCAGGAAGGTCTCATCCTGCTTGACGGGGGAGAGGCCTGCCGACGGCTCATCGAGCAGCAGGACGGCGGGCTCCATCATCAGGGCACGTCCCATGGCCACCATCTGGCGTTCCCCGCCGGAGAGCGAGCCGGCACGCTGGGCGCGGCGCTTGCCGAGCTCAGGGAAGAGGCTGGTAACGAAGTCGAACCGTTCGGCAAAGTCCTTGGGCCGCTGGAACATGCCCATCTGCATGTTCTCCTCGATGGTCAGGGTAGCGAACACATTGTTGTTCTGCGGGACGAAGCCCACGCCCTTGGCCACGAGTTTGTTGGCCTTGAGCCCGGTGATGTCCTGGCCCCTGACCACGACGGAGCCCGAGTGCACCTTCACCAGCCCGAACATCGCCTTCAGCAGCGTGGACTTACCGGCGCCGTTAGGACCGATGATGCCGATCAGTTCGCCTTTGCGGGCTTCAATGCTGCAGCCGTTGAGGATGTTGACGCCGGGGATGTAGCCAGCCACCAGGTTGGTGACCGTGACCACCGCTTGGTCCGCGGCGGCTGGTGTGGCGGCTGCTGCCGCACTGGTGGCGCTCATTCGGTGTCCTTCTTCCGGGTTTCGGGCCGCGGCTCCGTTTCGGCGGCAACGACGTCGACGGCGATAATTCCGGCGTTCTCGGTGCCCACGATTGACTCTTCGTCGGCCACGAGCTCGGCGGCCAGTTCCTTGATGCCTTCGGCGTCGCCCAGGTCCACATCGTGGTGGGCGCCCAGGTAGGCATCGATCACGGCGGGGTTCTTCATCACGTCCTGTGGCGGCCCTTCAGCGACGATCTTGCCTTCGGCCATCACCACCACCCAGTCGGCGATGTGGCGCACCATGTTCATGTCGTGCTCGACGAAGAGCACGGTCATGCCTTCTGCCTTGAGGTTCTTGATGTGGTCAAGGAGGGACTGGGTAAGCGCCGGGTTGACGCCGGCCATGGGCTCATCAAGCATCACTAGTTTGGGCCTGACCATCAGCGATCGTGCCATCTCAAGCAGCTTGCGTTGGCCGCCGGACAACGATGCCGCGTAGTCGTCCTTCTTCGCGTCCAATTTGAACTTCTCCAGCAGGACGTTCGCCTGGGCGGTGATCTCCTTTTCGCGGCCGCCCCACATGCCCTTGAACAGGGCCTTGGAAAGCCGCTCACCGGGCTGCTCAGAGCCTCCCAGCCGCATGTTTTCCATGACAGTCAGCTTGCCCATCACCTTGGTCAGCTGGAACGTGCGGACCATGCCCATCCGGGCCACCTTGTAGGGGGAGACGCCGGCGAGGCTGTTGCCTTCGAACTGCCATTTTCCGGAGTTGGGTGTGTCAAAGCCGGTCAGCAGGTTGAACAGGGTGGTCTTGCCGGCACCATTGGGTCCAATGAGTGCAGTGATTTTGTGGCGGGGGATCTCAAGGTGTTCGACGTCGACGGCGTTGATGCCGCCGAAGCTGCGGGTGACGTTTTCGGCGACGACGATCGGATCCCGCTTCTTGCAGCCCGGGGCGGTCTCGCCGGCGGCGATCGGCCGCGTATCCGTCATGTAGTCAATTCCTGCGGTGTCACCGCTGTTCCCGGTGCCACTTGCTGTTGGCACATTGCGTTGCTCACTCATGCGAACGCCAACTCCTTCTTATTGCCGAAAACGCCCTGGGGCCGGAAGATCATCAGCAGCATCAGCGCGACACCCACGAGGATGTAACGCAGCTGCCCGGCCTGGACCGTGTTCAGCCATGTCACCGCCCCTGATTCAATGAGGCCGTACAGGATGCCCTGGGTGAGCGAGAGCACCACCCAGAAGATCATGGCGCCTACTACCGGGCCAAGCACTGTTCCGAGTCCGCCCAAAAGCAGGCAGGTGTACAGGAAGAACGTCAGCTCGGTGCCGTAGTTCGCCGGCTGGACCGCACCGCGGGGAAGGGTGAAGATCATGCCGGCCAGGGCGCCGAGGACGCCGCCGATGACGAGCGCCTGCATCTTATAGGCGTACACGTTCTTTCCCAGCGAGCGGACTGCGTTCTCGTCCTCGCGGATGCCCTTGAGGACGCGTCCCCACGGGCTGCGCATCAGCAGCCACACCAGGGTGCAACAGACGATCACGAGGCCCCAGCCAACTACGCGGATAAAGAAGTCCCTGTTGTTCATTCCAAAGTAGGAGCCTTCGGGGAACGGGTTCATGGAGTAGAACCCGCCTTCGAAGGCGGCCAGGCCGTTGGCGGAGCCCGTCACGGACGTGAGCTGGTTGGTGGTGACGATGTAGCGGACGATTTCCGCGGCCGCGATCGTCACGATGGCCAGGTAGTCGGCGCGCAGGCGAAGGGTTGGAATGCCCAGCAGCAACGCGAAAATAGCCGAGCAGGCGACGGCAATGAGCAGGCCTACAAAGAACGGGACGCCGAAGCTAAGCGTCGAGATGGCGAAGCCGTAGGCGCCTACCGCCATAAAGCCGGCCTGGCCGAAGTTCAGCAGGCCGGAGTAGCCGAAGTGAACGGCGAGGCCGAGGGCGGCAAGCGCGTACGCCGCCGTCGTCGGGCTGAACAGTTCACCGGCAGCGCTGGAAAAAATGAATCCAAAGTCCATGGCTGTGTCTCCTAACCCACGCGCTCGCGACGGCCCAGGATGCCCTGCGGCCGGAACAAGAGGACAACAATCATGATGAACAGTGCTCCCACATATTTGAGGTCGGCGGCCAGGCCGAACACGGTGGTCAGCTCCACGAAGATGCCGACGATGATGGATCCGATCAGTGCACCGAAGACCGTGCCGAGGCCGCCCAGGGTCACGCCGGCGAAGATGAGCAGCAGGATCTGCGAACCCATATCGAAGGTGACGCCGGGCCGGTAGTAGGCCCAGAGAATGCCGCCGAGGGAGGCCAGCATTCCGCCCGCAACCCAGACAATCCGGATCACGTTGTCGACATCGATGCCCGAGGCGGCCGCGAGGGCTGGGTTGTCGGCGACTGCGCGGGTGGCTTTGCCCAGGCGGGTCTTCAGGAGGATGAAACCGATGAGTGCGATCACGACGGCACTGATGACCAGCGACCACAGGTTGTTGGGCGAGATCGATACCGGCCCAATCTGTATTTCAGCGCTCTGGGCGTAGGGCAGTTGCTGGGTCGATCCGCCGAAGTAGAACTGAATGACATAGCGGACCGCGAGTGCGAGGCCAATGCTGACGATCATCATCGGGACCAGGCCCGTCCCGCGTCGGCGCAGCGGTTTCCACAGGCCGGCATCCTGGACGTAACCGAACAGGCCGCCGCCCAGCAGCGCAAGGACCACCGCCAGCCAGAACGGAAGGCTCATGGCGTTGAAGGCGAAGACCAGAACGGCGCCGAAGGTGACCATCTCGCCGTGGGCAAAGTTGGTGAGGCCGGTAGTTCCGAAAATCAGCGAGAGTCCCACCGAGGCCAGCGCCAGCAGGAGGCCGAAGCTAAGGCCGGCCACGAGCCTGTTCAGCAGGTTCTGGCCGAAGTCCTGTTGCTGGACCACAATGCCTTTGCCGAAGGCAAAGATCACGGAGAGGTTGGAAGTCTGGCTGAAAGTGACTTTGCGGGGATTCTCCTGGCCGTCAGCGAGCTTGATGCCTTCGGGGAGAGTGGACTCGTCCAGCTCTACTTCATAGGTGCCCTGGACCGGGACTCCGATGGTCCACGAGCCGTTGGCGCCTGATTTTGCGGTCCCGGTGAAATCCCCGCTTTTGGCAGTGATCGTAACGTCAGCGATAGGGGCCCGAGCGTCGTCCCGCAGGAAGCCGCTGATGCTGTTCTGGAACTGCTGGTTCGACGGGGATGGCGTCGGCGAGGGGGTAGTGGCCTGCGATGCCGGGGCTACGACGAGGAGGATTGCAACGACGGCGGCAAATATAGCCCCCAACGTCTTCAGCAATCCGCCGCGCCGTCTGTGCGACAGGCCTCTCGGTGTGCTTCTCAAAATGAAAACCTCCACATGGGGGTGGACTGGGTTGCGCCTTTACAACCACTGCGAACGGAGCGGGGGACGTAGTCGTGGCGCTAAATATGCGGTAGACAAACCGGATACCTTGTGATGTCAGTCACCCTGCTTGGGCTTATGTTACAGCCAGCGGGGATCAATGGAGCCTCGCACGGGCACCCCTAAGATAGCGATCAGATAACAACAGTGAAGCTCAACCTCAGGTTTGATGCAGTTCTGCTAAAGAAAACTTTTGTTGAGCCTGAGTATTCCTAAACAGTCGAACCTGCTGGATACCGGTGGTGTGCGTCACGCCTGCCGGCCACCCATGTCACGGTTGGGTTTCGGCTGGCCCGGCCGGGGAACTATCCCTGCCCCCTGCGCGTGGGAATTGGTACCTTGAGTTATCAGGATCACCACCTACCCCCTTTATTTGGAGGACACCCGCAATGGCACTTGGCGGAAACCCGATCTTCAACGGAAAGAATTTCCGTGGAGCCACCCAGGCACCGCCTGTTCCGCAGGCTCAGTACGGCCAGAACCCCTACGGCCAGGCTCAGTATGGCCAGAACCCCTATGGCCAGGCTCCGGGCCGCGCCCCGGGCCAGGTCATGGACGCGCAGGGCGGCTGGATGGCCCAGCAGCAGAACATGACCCATGATCAGCTGCAGCAGATGTACAACCAGCCGGCAGCCGGCCCGGCCGAGACCGGGCGGATGACTTTTGACGACGTCATCATCAAGACGGCCGCCTGCCTCGGTGTGCTGATTGCCGGCGCAGCTGTCACGCTCTTCGTGAGCATGCCGCTGGCCTCACTGCTGATGATCGTCGGTGCGCTGGGCGGCTTCGTCCTCGCCCTCGTCAACACGTTCAAGAAGCAGCCGTCACCGGCCCTCATCCTGGCCTACGCAGGCCTCGAAGGACTCTTCCTTGGTGGCCTGACCCGTGTCCTTGACGGAATGTATCCGGGAGTCGGACTGCAGGCTGTCATCGGCACGCTGTCCGTCTTTGCGGTGACGCTGCTGCTGTTCAAGAGCGGCAAGGTCCGGGCAACGCCCAAGGCCATGAAGTTCTTTATGATCGCCATTGCCGGGTACGCCCTGTTCTCCGTGGTGAACCTCGTCATGATGCTGACAGGCCTGACGACGGAACCGTTCGGCCTGCGCAGCGGAATCATTGGCGTCGTCATCGGCGTTCTGGCCATTGGCCTCGCCGCCTTCTCGCTGATCATGGACTTCACCAGCATCGAGGAAGGCGTCCGCAACGGCGCACCGGAGCGGTTCTCCTGGACCGCCGCGTTCGGACTGACCGTGACCCTGGTCTGGCTGTACGTGGAAATCATCCGTCTTCTGGCGATCCTCCGCGGCGACGACTAGGACCCTAGCCGGCAAACGCCGTCGTGCTCTAATTGGAATGAGCCCCGCCACGCGGCGGGGCTCATTCCCGTTTTAGCTGGTCCTACCTAGCTCAACCGTTCGTAAACCACTGCCATGCCCTGGCCTCCGCCGACGCACAGGGTCGCCAGCCCGAGGGAGCCGTCGCGCTCCTGAAGCCCGTTGAGCAGGGTGGTGGTCATGCGCGCGCCGGTCATGCCGAACGGATGCCCGAGGGCGATCGCCCCGCCGTGGACGTTGAGCCGTGAGTGGTCGATGCCCAGTTCGCGGGCACTGGCTACGACCTGGACGGCGAACGCCTCGTTCAGCTCCACAAGGTCGATGTCCTCGATGCCCAGCCCGGCCCGCGCCAGCGCCTGCCGGGTTGCCTCCACCGGGCCCATGCCCATGAGTTCGGGGGAGAGTGCGCTGACGCCCGTGGACACGATCCGTGCCAGCGGCTCCAGGCCGAGCTCCCGGGCGCGGCCATCACTCATCACCACTAGGGCGGCAGCGCCGTCGTTCAGCGGGCACGCGTTGCCGGCGGTGACTGTCCCTTCACTCCGGAACACGGGCTGGAGACCGGCCACACCTTCGAGCGTGACGCCGCTGCGCGGGGAGTCGTCCCGGTCCACTAAGGTGCCGTCGCGGCGTGTGTACGGTGTGATGTCGCGCGAAAAGAATCCCGAGGCCCGGGCCGCTTCAGCACGGTTCTGGCTTAGGACAGCCCATTCATCCTGCTCGGCCCGTGAAATACCGTAGGTGGTGGCCACGTTTTCCGCAGTCTGTCCCATCGCGATGTAGATGTCCGGCATCCGGCCGCCCAACCGGGGATCGGTCCATGGCGTGTTGGACGCGGCGCGGGCCTCCGTCCGGCGGCGGGCAGCGTCGAAGCGCGGGTTGTGGTTGCCGGCATCGGTTTCTCCTGCCCCGGTCCAGTTCGGATAACGGGACACAGACTCCACTCCGGCCGCAACGAACGCGTCGCCTTCGCCCGCCTTGATGGCATGGAACGCCATGCGGATGGTCTGCAGGCTGGAGGCGCAGAACCTGTTGATGGTTGCGCCGGGAACATTATCCAGTCCGGCCAGGATGGTGACCACCCGCGCCATGTTGGAACCCGCTTCACCGCTCGGTTCGGCGCAGCCCAGGTAAAGGTCGTCCAGGCCCTTGCCGTCCCCTCCGCGGGGGTCGAAGGTCGGAATCTTGTCCAGAGCCGCGGTGACCATGGCGGCGGCAAGGTCATCCGGCCGCTCATCCTTCAAAGATCCCTTGAAGGCGCGTCCGATCGGGCTTCTGGCAGTGGAAACAATGACTGCTTCTGACATGCGCCCAGCCTACGCCCGAGCTATACGACCCGCATCGCCCCGGCCGCAGGGGTAACCGTGAAGATGTCCGGCTTCCTGAACCCCGCGCGGGAGAAAGCCTGCTCGACGGCGGTGCGTACCTGCTGCTCGGCGGCCACCGGTGTGAGGGCGATAGCTGCGCCGCCAAAACCGCCGCCTGTCATGCGGGCGCCGATGGCTCCGCTGGCCCGGGAGGTGTCGACGGCAAGGTCCAGTTCGGGGCACGAAATCTCGAAGTCGTCACGCATGGAGAGGTGACTGGCATCGAGGAGTGGCCCGATGGCGCCCGGTCCGGCTGAGCCGAGGAGTTCCACGGTCTGCAGGACGCGGTCGTTCTCGGTGACGACGTGCCGGACCCGGCGGAACGTGACCTCATCCAGGAGACCGCTGGCTTCGTCCAGGTCCTTCACCCCGACGTCCCGCAGCGCTTTGACGCCCAGCACTTCGGCCCCGAGCTCGCACGAGGCGCGGCGCGACGCGTAGCCGCCGTCGGCGTGGGAGTGGGAAACCTTGGTGTCGATCACCAGCAGCACCAGGCCTGCCGGCTCCGTCTCGAACGGCACCAGGCGGGCACTCTGGTCCCGGCAGTCCAAAAAGACGGCATGGCCCCTCGCGCCGCGCAGCGAGGCGGACTGGTCCATGATGCCCGTGGGCGCTCCGACAAAGTCATTCTCGGCGCGCTGGGTGGCCAGGACCATTTCCTCGGCTGTAAGCCCTGCGCCGGTCAGCTCGTTGAGGGCGGAGATGACGGCGCACTCAATGGCGTGGGACGAGGAGAGTCCGGCGCCGAGGGGAACGTTGGAGTCCAGCAGCAGGTCAAGGCCGGGCACCGCGACCCCGCGCTCCTGGAGCGCCCAGATGACGCCGAGCGGATACTTGGTCCAGCCCTTGGCGCGCGAGCCGTCCAGTGACGAGGTGTCCGCCGTGGTCATGCCCTGGTCTCCGTAGGTGGACAGCAGCCGGAGCGTGGAGTCGGGGCGCACCCGGACAGCCACCCGGGCTGTCCGGTCGATAGCGAACGGGAGCACGAAGCCGTCGTTGTAGTCGGTGTGCTCGCCAATCAGGTTCACGCGGCCCGGCGCCTGCCAGACGCCGTCGGGGACGGAACCGAAGGCGTCCCGGAACCGCGCTTCGAGGTCCTTGTTTCCCAGCTTGCTGTCGCGGGGGTTGCTGTTGCCAGGAGTGTTGCTGCCTGTTGGGGCGGTCATGCGTGTGCGCCTTCCGGGAGTGGCTTGGGGACTGATGCCGGAACCGTAACGGTGCGCAGCCGCTCCGCCACGAGTTCCGGGGTGGTGTCGTTAATGAAAGCACCCATGGCCGCTTCGGAACCGGCCAGGTACTTGAGCTTATCGTCGGCCCTCCGCGGGGAGGTCAGCTGGAGGTGGAGGTAGCCGGCCGGGCGGAGCAGGTCGTCGAGCGGGGCCTGGTGCCAGGCCGAAATATAGGGGGTCGGCGTCGGATAGAGCGCATCGAGACGCTTGAGCAGGTCCAGGTACACGTGCGCCAGCTCGTCTTTCTCCTCGCCGCTGAGCGCCGCGAGGTCCGGTACCTGGCGGTGCGGGACCAGGTGCACTTCCAGCGGCCAGCGGGCCGCGAACGGGACGTAGGCGCTGAAGTTCTCGCCTTCGAGGACCATTCGGCTGCCGTCTTCACGTTCAGACCGCAACAGCGAGCCGGTCAGCGTCTGGCGGCCGTCGGCGTCGTCGTAGAACTTCCTTGCCGCGGCGCCCATCGCCGCGGCGCGGGGCGTGACGTAGGGGTATGCGTAGATCTGGCCATGCGGGTGGTGAAGCGTGACGCCGATGTCCGCGCCGCGGTTCTCGAACGGAAAGACCTGCCGGATGCCCGGAAGCGCGTTGAGGGCCCCGGTGCGGTGTGCCCAGGCCTCGACGACGGTACGTGCCCGGACTTCGCTCAGCCCGCTGAAGGAACCGGTGTGCTCCGGGGTGAAGGACACCACCTCGCACCGGCCGAACGCCGTGCCGGTGGTTCCCCAGCCGGCGTCGGCGGGAACCGGCCCGAGGGCGGGCCCGAGCGAGGGGAAGCGGTTCTCGAAAACGACCACGTCGTAGTCCGGTGCCGGAATCTCCGAGGGGTTGGCCGGGGTCGTCGGGCAGATGGGGCACTGATCCGCCGGGGGAAGGTGGGTGCGGCTCTGGCGGTGGGCAGCCACGGCCACCCACTCGCCGGTGAGGGCGTCGAACCTGACTTCGCCCGGCTCGCTCCGGGCCGGCAGTTCGCGGCGGTCCGGAGTCTCCTCCGGCCGGCGGGTGTTTCCGCTCCCGGGGGCCCCTGCCGTAGCGTCATCGAAATAGAGCAGCTCCCGGCCATCGGCAAGGTTGGTGCTGGTGATGTGAGTCATGCGTCTTGTCCTTTACGAGCGGCGGCCATCGGAGTCACGCCCTCGAGAGGCGGAACAGCAGGCACTTCAATTCTCCCACAAAACGATCAAAAAGAAATAGTTTCGAACAAAAGTTAACAACGGCCGGTTGTGAGGTCCCGGCGGAGGAGTGGGGGCAAACGGAGGAGGTACCGTTGTGCCCATGAATCCGAGCTCACGCCACCCCCAGCACAGCGACACCGCCGCGTCAGGCGCCAGCGAGGGGGTGCCGCGCCGCTACGCCTCGGGCAGGCAGTACGAGCTCCGCCGCGGCGATGCCCTTGCCGTGGTCACGGAGCTGGCCGCGGGCCTCCGGCTCTATTCCAGGGGTGGTGTCCAGCTGACGGAGACGTACGGAGACGGGGACATCCCGCCGGGCGCCACCGGAATCACGCTGGCGCCCTGGGCCAACCGGGTGGAAGACGGCGTCTGGTACCTGAACGGCAAGAAACAGCAACTGGACATCACCGAAGTTTCGCGCAACAACGCCAGCCACGGCCTGTTGCGGAACGCCGCCTACGAGCTCGTGGACGAAGCAGAGTTCTCGGTCACCCTCGAGGCTCCGGTCTTCCCGCAGCACGGATACCCCTTCCTTGTGCGGCACCGGGTCCAGTACCTCCTGGCCGAGGACCTGGGGCTCGTAGTACGCCAGACGCTGCTCAACGATTCCCAGGCACCCGCCCCCTTCGTCCTCGGAGCCCACCCCTACCTCAGGCTGGGTGACGTGCCCGCCTCGGACCTGGTCCTCACGGTAGGCACCGGTAGCCGGCTCGTGGCAGATGAGCGTCTCATACCCCGCAGCTCGGAACAGGTCGACGGCGCTACGGACCTGCGAGGCGGCCGGACGGTGTCCGAACTGGATATCGACGTCGCCTATACAGACCTTACGTTCGACGGCGGCGTGGCACGCCAAACGCTGAAGGCATCTGACGGCCGCAGCGTAAGCCTCTGGCAGGACGAAAACTGCAGCTACGTCCACGTCTTTGTCACCGATCAGTACCCCGGCAGGGCCAAAGCTGTTGCCATTGAACCCATGACCGGCCCGGCAAATGCGTTCAACAGCGGCGACGGGCTGCGCTGGCTGCCGGCAGGGGAGTCGTTCACCATGACCTGGGGCATCAGCGCCTCCCTGTAGCCGCCTGCTTTTCAGCCCCCACGCCGGCGGTGTAGTGCCCTGCCGGGACAACAGTGCCAATGGCAGCCGGGGTCGACGTGGCGGTTTCCCATCGAGGCGCTGCTGGGGAAGTATTAGGCTATGACGCCAGCTGAGGACTCCGTACCAAACCAGAGACCGGATGCCAACATTGGCGCGGCCTTGCCCGCAGCCCACGACGGCCCTGCACCTGCGGGCCCCGCGCCTTCGGCCCCGCTGCGCGTGGTGACCGACCGTGAACTGGACCAGGACATTCCCTACGGTGTGCGGATCGCCGCGTCGTGGGCCTGGCGGCTCGGGCTCATCCTGCTGGTCGTTGCCGCACTGATCTGGATGCTGAGCAAGATCAGCTTCCTGATCATCCCCGTGATGGTGGCAGCGCTGCTGGCAGGGCTGCTGAGTCCGGTGACCCGCTGGCTCAAGGCACGCCGCGTCCCCAACGGAGGCGCCGTGGCCATCACCGTGCTGGGCTTCCTCGGACTCATCGGAGGTTCCCTGGCGCTCGTGGGACGGCAGCTTGTCGCCGGATTCAGCGAGCTGTGGAGCGAGGCGCTGACAGGGATCCAGCAGATCCAGGGCTGGCTGGCGGACGGACCGCTCCACCTGACAGCGGCGCAGATGGACCAGTATCTGCAGGAGGCAACCGCTGCCCTGCAGAACAACAGCAGCAGCATCCTCAGCGGCGCCTTGTCCTTCGGCAGCACCGCAGGACATTTTGCCGCGGGACTCATCCTGGCCTTGTTCGTCCTGATCTTCTTCCTCCTCGAAGGCGACCGGATCTGGGCTTTCCTGGTCCGGCTGCTGCCACGGAAGGCCCGCGCCGCCACTTTCGGAGCAGGCCGCAAGGGCTGGGCGTCCATGGTCAGCTACGCCCGCATCCAGATGTTCGTGGCTTTCGTGGATGCCGTTGGTATCGGCGTGGGCGCAGCCATCATCGGCGTCCCGCTGGCGCTTCCGCTGGGCGTGCTGGTCTTCATCGGTTCCTTCATCCCGATTGTGGGCGCCCTGGTCACCGGAGCCGTGGCTGTCCTCCTTGCCCTCGTGGCCAACGGGTGGGTCAATGCGCTGGTCATGCTCGGGATCGTTCTGCTCGTCCAGCAACTGGAAAGCCACATCCTGCAGCCGCTCGTGATGGGCAAGGCGGTGGCCCTGCACCCGGTGGCCGTTATCCTGTCCGTGGCGGCCGGTTCCTACCTCGCCGGCATCCCGGGCGCTCTCTTCTCGGTGCCCATCCTCGCCGTAGCAAACTCGGCGATTCGATATATTGCTGCCAGAACGTGGGAACATGAAAGAGTGCTGGTGGCGGATGGCCCGGGTGTAACCGGGGACTCCGGATCCAGCCAGGACAACACCTTCAAGGATGTCTACCTTCCCGGTGCAAACCCGGGCCGCGGCAAGGGCGCCGCACAGCCAACGGGAAATCCCGCCGGAAATGCCGGCCCGGACGCCCCAGCCGAATTCCCCAAAGGAGACTAGTTCGTGAAAACCCTCAATAGCCTGCCCGTCACGTTGGACAATGTCCTTGAGGCGCAGAAGCTGCTTGAGGGCATTATTACGCGGACCCCGGTGGAATCGTCCCGGGCCTTGGGCAGCATGGTGGGCGGCGAGGTGTTCTTCAAGTGCGAGAACCTCCAGCGGGCGGGTTCCTTCAAGGTCCGCGGCGCGTACGTCCGCATGGCGAAGCTTTCCCCCGAAGAGAAAAAGCGCGGCGTGGTGGCGGCGTCGGCCGGAAACCACGCCCAGGGCGTGGCAGTTGCAGCCAAGAGCCTGGGCATCAAGGCGCGCATCTACATGCCGGTGGGCGTGGCTCTGCCCAAGCTTGCCGCAACCCGCAGCCACGGCGCCGAAGTGGTCCTCCACGGGCACAACGTGGACGAGGCACTCGCCGAAGCGCAGCGCTACGCCGATGAGACCGGTGCCGTCTTTGTCCACCCGTTCGACAACGTTGACGTTGTTGCCGGGCAGGGCACGGTGGGACTGGAAATCCTGGAACAGATTCCCAATGTGGACACCATCCTGATGGGAGTAGGCGGCGGAGGGCTGCTGGCCGGCGTGGCGGTGGCCGTGAAGGCCAGGGCCAGGGAGCTGGGCCGGGAGATCCGGATCATCGGCGTCCAGGCCGAAAACGCCGCGGCGTACCCGCCGTCGCTCGCCGCAGACGCCCTGGTGCCGTTGAAGAAGGTCTCCACCATGGCCGACGGCATTGCCGTGGGCCGACCGGGCCAGCTGCCGTTCAGCATCATCCGTGAACTCGTGGACGACGTCGTCACGGTCAGCGAGGACTCCCTGGCCCGGGCGCTGATCTTCCTGCTGGAACGCGCCAAGATGGTGGTGGAGCCGGCTGGCGCCGTGGGCGTCGCCGCCCTGATGGACGGCAAGATCGAAAATCCCGGCACCACGGCCGTGATCCTCTCCGGCGGCAACATCGACCCGATGCTGATGCTCAAGGTGATCCAGCGGGGCCTCTCGGCCGCCGGCCGCTACATGACGGTACGCATGATGCTGGATGACCGGCCCGGCTCGCTGGCCACGATCGCCCGGATCATCGCAGAGAACGATGCCAACGTGACCGGCCTGGACCACACCCGCGTGGGCGGTTCCATCAGCATGGGAGACGTTTCCATCACCGTCAACCTGGAGACCAAGGGCCATGAGCACTGCGAGCAGGTCCTGGGTGCGCTCCGTGCCGAAGGCTTCCAGCCGATCGTGGTCCACTAGGGACCATGGTGCTGGATGCTCAGGGGGGCCGGCCGCAAGTGAGGCACACCGCTGCCGCACGCGCCCAGGGCGGACTGTTGATCACAGGACTGTTCGTAGTCCTCCTGTTTGTGATCGAGTTCGTCAACGCGGCAACGTTCCATGCATTGAACCGGACGTTCGGGCTACGTCCGCGCAGCGCCGACGGACTGCTGGACATCCTCACGTTCCCGCTGTTCCACGCCAATCTGGGCCACGTTGTCTCCAACGCGCTGCCGCTGATCATCTTCGGCTTCCTCGTTTTTATGTCCGGGCTCCGGGTCTTCGTCACCGCGGTGGCCTTCAGCTGGCTCGGTTCGGGCCTGGTCGTGTGGCTGATCGGCGGCTGGGGGATCACGGTGGGCGCGTCGGGCCTGGTGTTTGGCCTGTTTGCCTTCCTGCTGGTCCGGGGCTTCTTCAACAGCAGCTGGTGGCAGATAGCGCTGTCAGTACTCCTGTTCCTCAGCTACGGCGGAATCCTGTTCGGCATCCTTCCCGGCGTGGCAGGGTTCGTTTCCTGGCAGGCGCACCTGGGCGGAGCGCTGGGCGGCGTCGCCGCCGCCATGCTGCTGAGGCCCCGGCGGCTTCCGCAGGAACGCCAGGTCGCGGAAGACCGGGCCCCCAGGAATTAAGCCTTAACGCACGACGCCGGCCGTCGCCGCGGAAGGGGAGGGCCGGCGTCGTGCGTAAATGCTTTGCAGTGGTCCCGGAGCTGCGCTCCTAGCCTGCGTACGGCTTGGCGGAGAGGATCTCCACCGTGATGTCCTTGCCGTTCGGGGCGGTGTAGCTGAGCTTGTCGCCCTCCTTGTGGCCGACAATCGCAGAGCCAAGCGGGGACTTTTCGCTGAAGACGTCAAGGTCCGAATCGCCGGCGATCTCGCGGGATCCGAGCAGGAAGGTCTCCTCGTCTCCGGCGATCCTGGCGACAACGATCATTCCGGGCTCCACAATTCCGTCGTCGGCCGGGGACTCGCCCACGTGGGCGTCCCGGAGCAGTACGGTGAGCTGGCGGATGCGGGCCTCGATCTTGCCCTGCTCCTCCTTGGCGGCGTGGTAACCGCCGTTTTCCTTGAGGTCGCCTTCCTGGCGGGCAGCTTCGATTTTCTGGACGATTTCCGCCCGGCCGGCGCCGGAGAGGTGGTCCAGCTCTGCCTTCAGGCGGTCAAAAGCTTCCTGGGTAAGCCAAGCTGCAGTTGCGCTGTTGGTGGTAGACACGGACTTCTCCTTTTTCGTGGTCAAACAAGTTTGTGGTCAAACAAGTAAAACCCCGCCACGGTGGCCACTCATGGAACTCAGCAACCAGCTCAGCGGGGTAGAAGGTATTGATCCATTGTAGTCAATGCGCTGGACAAACCAAAGAAGGCCTGCGGCGTGGGTCACAGGCCGAAGGCGAAATCGCCGGCAAAACTACGGCCAGCTACTTGTTTCCGTCGGGGATCCAGCAGCTGTCCACCACGCCGGAAACGGACAACGACTCCGTGCGAACCACCGCGCGGTGCACCGTGGTGCGTCCGCCGTCAGCGGTGGCGTCCGCAGGGTTCGGCCCGATATCAACCACTTTCCAGCCGACCACCGCGAACTTGGCATCCAGCGCTTTGACCGCGCATTTGGCGGCGGTTCCGGGCTCCTTGGTGACCTGGAAATCGATCTCCGCCTGCGTGGCGTCCGTGGTGCTGTAGCCGATGTCCTTGAATGACACTGTCTCGGTGTTCAGGGAGGTGGAGATCCACGCCATGAAGCCGATCCCGGCGACCAGCGCAGCGATTCCGATGTTGCGCTTGGCCTTACTCGAGAGGACACGCTTTTGGCCCCCGTAACGATTGGCTAGGGTGGTAGTTGCCGGCGCCGAAGTAGCCGGCTGATCCTCGGAAGTCACCGTTCCAGTTTAGTGTGGATCCGAACGGGATATTTCCGCGTCCCTGCCGCCGTGAACCCGCAACGCCAAAATTCGAAGAAAGTGAGCCGTTTCAGATGACAGCGTCTGCAAGCCAGTCAAAACCGCTCCGCCTGCTGGCAGTCCACGCTCACCCTGACGACGAGTCGAGCAAGGGCGCAGCCACCATGGCGATGTACGCAGCGGCCGGTGTTGACGTCATGGTGGCCACTTGCACCGACGGGTCGCGGGGCGACATCCAGAACCCTGCCATGGAGCACGAGCCACACCCCAAGCGCGACATGGCCGGCGCCCGGCGGCTCGAAATGGACAATGCCGCCAAGGTGCTGGGAATCCGCCAGCGCTGGCTGGGCTTCGTGGACTCAGGACTGCCTGAAGGGGACCCGTTGCCGCCGCTGCCGCCGGGCTCCTTCGCCCTCCAGCCGCTGGAGGTGGCCGCGGCTCCGCTGGTCCGGCTGGTGCGCGACTTCAAGCCCCACGTGATCGTGAGCTACGACGAGAACGGTGGCTATCCGCACCCGGACCACATCATGGCCCACCGGGTGGCCGTGGAGGCCTTCGAAGCCGCGGGCGATCCGGAACGGTACCAGGGGGCCGGCGAACCCTGGGCGCCCGGCAAGCTGTACTACGACCGTGCCTTCAGCCCTGACCGGTTCCGCGCACTGCACTTTGCCCTTGAAGAGGCGGGCCTGCAGTCGCCCTACGCCGAACGGCTGGCAGCCTGGCTCGAAGCTGATGCCGAAGGCCATACACCGCCGCCCCCGACCCACCCCACCACCACCCAGATTGAGTGCGGGGACTATTTCGAAGCCAGGGACGACGCGCTCCGCGCCCACCGCACCCAGGTGGATCCGCTGGGCTTCTTCTTCGCGGTGTCTCCGGACATGCAGCGCCGCGCCTGGCCCTGGGAAGACTACAGCCTGATCCAGTCGCGGGTGCCGGTGGAGTTGCCGGAAAAGGATCTCTTCGCCGGGCTAAGATAGAACCAGGCTCATTTCTATGTCTTGTAGAAGTCAGGGCCCTCAAAACGTTCCACAGAAGGTTTAACCGTGCATCACTTGCTCATTGCCCTCGCGACGGCCCCGGCGCCCAGCCCCACGCCCTCCCTGCGCCCGGGCCTCTCCGAAGACCAGGTGACTCCGGGTATGTGGGGCTTCATCATGACCGCGTTCTTCGTGCTGGCCACCACGCTGCTGATCGTGGACATGGTGCGGCGCATCCGCCGGGTCCGCTACCGGGCCCAGGTGGAGGAGGAGCGTCTGGCCGCACTTGCTGGCGGAAGCCAGGACATGCCTGGAACCGGCACTCCGGTTGCGCAGGCTCCGGATGCAGAGGATTCCGGCACGCATGGGCCGGGCACCGGCGGCGGACGCCAGGGCGGCGCCGATCTCCGAACGGAACACAACGGTGATGAAGGCCGCGGACAGCGCTAACGGCGGCCCTGTCGGATCCCGGCCCGGCGCAGCCTGGCCGGGTGCAGCCAACTCCCTGGCTGGCGAACCATCGGCTTACTTGAGGCAGCACGCGGACAACCCCGTGCACTGGCGGCCGTTCGGCGATGAAGCGTTCGGTTTCGCAGCTGAGCGCGACGTCCCCGTGTTCCTGTCTATCGGCTACGCCGCCTGCCACTGGTGCCACGTGATGGCACACGAATCGTTCGAAGACCAGGAAACCGCGGACTTCCTGAATGCCAATTTCGTGGCCATCAAGGTGGACAGGGAAGAGCGCCCGGACGTGGACGCCGTCTACATGGCCGCGACCCAGGCGATCAGCGGCGAGGGCGGCTGGCCGATGTCGGTCTTCCTTATGCCGGACGGCCGCGCCTTCCATGCCGGAACATACTTCCCGCCACGGCCCATGCCCGGCCGGCCCTCGTTCCGCCAGGTTCTCGAGGCGGTCCGCGAAGCGTGGCTGGAACGGCGCGAGGCCGTCGAACACAACGCCGAGACCTTGGCCCGCGGGATGGCCGAAACTCAGCTTGCCGCCGCTGTCCGGCTGGCCGGGGTGCCGGACCCGGTGGACGCCGCACTGCTCTCCGGGGCGGTCCGCGTCCTGGCCCGCTCCGAAGACCAGATCGACGGCGGGTTCGGCACCGCGCCGAAATTCCCGCCGTCGCCCCTATTGGAATTCCTGATCCGGCACGCCGCAGTTGCGTCGGAAACCGCCGACGCGGCAAAGGACATGGCGGGCAGGACGCTGGCAGCGATGGCCCGGTCCGCGCTGTTCGACCAGCTGGACGGCGGATTTGCACGGTATTCCGTGACGCGCGACTGGTCCGTTCCGCACTTTGAAAAGATGCTCTACGACAACGCCCAGCTGCTGCGCGCCTATGTCCACTGGGTCCGACTCGGGGGCGATGCCGTATATACCGCCGGGGAAGCGGCGGACGTCGCGTCCCGCACGGCGGACTGGATGATCGCCTCGTTGGGCCTTGCCGGTTACGCGGCGGAGCCGGACGAGGGGCCGGACGAGGGGCTGGGGCCGGACCAGGGTTCCAAAGCGGAGCAGGTCGAGGCCTTCGCGTCCTCGCTGGACGCGGACACCGTGGTGGACGGCCGGCACCTCGAGGGCGCCAGCTACCTCTGGACACCGGAGGAGCTGGTGGAGGTCCTGGGACCGGACGACGGACCTGCAGTAGCGCGGCTGATGAATGTCCGTGCCGAGGGAACCGTGACCCCGACGGCTTCCCCCTTGCATCCGGGCGGCCGGTCCGACGACGCCGGGCAGCAGCTGTGGGATCGGGCGCGGCCGCGTCTGCTGGCTGCGCGTTCGGCGCGTCCCCAGCCCGCCAGGGACGACAAGGTCGTGGCCGGCTGGAACGGGCTGGCCCTCGCCGCGCTCGCTGAAGCAGGGGCCGTCCTGGACCGGCCCGGGCTCGTCGCTGCTGCAGAGCGAACTGCCGCCTACCTTGAACGCGTCCACTGGCAGCCGCCTCGCGCCGGGGACCAGGGCACGGAACCCGGCACCCTGGTGCGGGTTTCGCACGGCGGCCGTGCCAAGGGTATCGGCGGCCTGCTCGAAGACTACGCCTTCTGCGTGGACGGGCTCCTGGCCCTTTACGGAGTGACTGGAAGTGACCGGTGGTACCGGCTCGCCGAAGACATCCTGCAGGCTGCCTGCCGGCGGTTCGCCGCGGACGGAACACTCGTGGACACTGCCGGAGAGTCGTCCCAGGTATTCAACGCCCAGGGGCAGCGGGCCGGCCTCGAACCCTTCGACAATGCCACGCCAAGCGGCGCGGCCGCGTTCGCCGGGGCCCTCCTGGGCCATGCCGCGCTTTCCGGTTCCAGCGACCATCGCGTCATGGCCGGCAACATCTTGTCGCTGCTGCCGCCGCTGGCAACCCGGGCGCCGCGGGCGGCAGGCTGGCTCCTGGCCACGGCGCAGGCTGCGCTGGCAGGGCCCGTGGAGGCCGCCGTCGTCGGACCCGCCGGTTCCGCGCGGGCGGAACTCCACCACGCCCTCATGATGTCCGCCAGCCCTGGCCTGGTTGTGGCGGTTGCGTCCGACGCCGGGGTCCCGGCGGCCGGTGCCGCCCCACCTGCCGTGCCGCTGCTGGAGGGCAGGACGGCGGCGCCGGACGGCTCGCCGCAGGTGTACCTCTGCCGCGGGATGGTGTGCGAACGCCCGGTGGCCTCCGTGGCGGAACTTCTGGAGCGACTGGCTACGCTGGCCGGATGACGTCTTTGCCGCATCCGGAGTCCGGTGTTCCGCGGGACCCGGGCCGCTTTGAACTGGTGATTTTCGCCTGCGACGGCGTCCTGGTCGATTCCGAGTCATTGCCATCAGGGTGGGCGGCGGACGCTCGGGCAGACGGGGCTGCTTCAGCAGTTTGAAGGACGGATCTTCAGTGCCTCGCCTTTGGCGGGGGAGTGACGCCGGCTGCGAAGCTGGCGGGCCCGCGAACCACGGTATTCCAGCAGATGAGGGAGCTTCCGGACCTTATTGCCGCTCCGCGCGCACACTGGGAAGGCCTGCCGCGGGTTCTGCCAGCTGGCGTTAAGCCGGCCTGCTGAGGACCGCTATGGCGATGGCGACGAAGTGCGCGGCAAAAGCGAACACGGTGAAAGCGTGGAAGAGCTCATGGAAGCCAAAATGTTCGTAGCTGAAGTTCGGCTTTTTGAGCGCGTAGAACACCGCGCCGGCGATGTACAAGGCGCCGCCCACGCAGATCAGCACGGCGGAAGCAATGCTGGCCGCAAAAAAGTCCGGCAGGTAGAACAGTGAACCGCAGCCCAGGGCAATATAGATGGGCACGTACAGCCAGCGCGGCGCATGAGTCCAGAGCAGCCGGAACAGCACGCCCAGAATGGCGCCGGACCAGATGACCCACAGCAGCACCACTGCCTTGGGCCGTTCCAGCAGGGCCCAGGCCAAGGGAGTGTAGCTGCCGGCGATCACCAGCATGATATTGGTGTGGTCGAGGCGCTTCAGGACGATCTTGACGGCGGGGGACCAGTTCCCGCGGTGGTACACGGCGCTGATTCCGAACAGCAGCACACCCGTCACTGCGTAGACGGTGGAAGCGATTTTCAGGTCGGTGGTGGGTGCCAACAGGATCAGGACCAGCCCCGCGGCGAAAGCAAGCGGCGCCGTGACGGTATGGATCCACCCCCGCCATTTAGGTTTGATCGTCAGCAGCTCCGCGATGCGGACTGCAGCATCGTCCATGGGGCCTGATTTCCGGCCGCGGCCCGCTCCCGCGCCCGGCTGGGGAGATTTGCTTTCCATGGCTCAAGAATAAACTACGTTCCAGTAAGTTACCCGTGAGTAATAATGCTCGCGCTGAATTGCGAGGGCCTGTTGCACCCCGCCCCCGTTGTGGGCGGGTAGCCTAGGAATGCACTGCCGTCATACATCAAGGAAGTCAGGTGAGTCTCCGGATGGAGTTGCCCGGGATCCTCTATGGCTTCTATGAACGCAAGCTCCTGCGCTCGCTGGACAAGGACCGCATCCCCAAACACATCGGCGTAATGGTGGACGGCAACCGCCGCTGGGCCAAACAGTTCAACGCCCCCACCAGCCAGGGACACCAGGCCGGTGCCGACAAAATCCATGAGTTCCTCGGCTGGTGCCAGGAACTCGGCATCAAGGTAGTCACGCTCTACATGCTCTCTACCGACAACATGAGCCGCTCCGGTGAGGAGCTGGACCTGCTGATGGGGATCATCGCCAACACACTTGACCGGCTGGACGAGGACGCAGACATCTCCGTGCACGCCATGGGAGCTCCGGAGTTGCTTCCCGATTACCTCGCCGAGCGTCTCAATAAGCTCACGGCGCGGACGCCGGCCCACGAAAAACTCCACGTCAACGTCGCCGTGGGCTACGGAGGACGCCGCGAAATCGTGGACGCCGTCAGGGAGCTCCTCCATGACGCCGTTGCCCGTGGCAAAGACATCGGCAAGCTCGCGGACGAACTCAGCGTGGACGACATCTCACGTTTCCTTTACACCCGGGGCCAGCCGGACCCGGACCTGGTGATCCGCACTTCCGGGGAGCAGCGGCTGTCCGGCTTCCTGATGTGGCAGAGCGCCTACAGCGAGTTCTACTTCTGCGAGGCGCTCTGGCCGGCCTTCCGCAAGGTGGACTTCCTGCGCGCATTACGCGACTACGCAGGCCGGCAGCGCCGGTTCGGCTCCTGACTCCTGCCGCCGGTGCCCGCGCCCCGCGTCCGGTGCACATCCGTGCCCGGCAGAGCCCGCTCCCGGCCGGTTCACGCGGAGTTCACATGTTCGCAACAAGAATCGCCGAGAAATAGTTTGGGAAACAAAGAGGCGGGGAATTACGTTGATCTCATTAGCAGGCACACTGCCGGCTAATCGGGGAGGCCAGTACATGGAGCGGATTTTCGCACCGGATGTATGGGAGGCCGGAACCGGCCTCGTGGCCGATCCGCCTCACCTATAGATATCCGGGCGTGCGCCCCGGGGCTGGAGTCGATGTGGCTATTTCTGAACAACTGCCCGACGTCATTTCCGACCAGGGAGAGAAAGCTACCTCTCGCGCCAAGCGAGCAACCTCACAGACCGGTGCAGCCAATTATGACGCTGCGGCCGGTCTTGCTGTATCCGGCGAAAGTGCCGCGACAGATGACACCCTGTGGAGCTTTGTCATCGACACTTCGGTATTGCTCTCGGACCCCCGCGCCCTGCTGCGGTTCGCGGAACATGAAGTCATTGTGCCGATCGTGGTCATCACGGAACTTGAGGGCAAGAGGCACGACCCCGAACTGGGATACTTCGCCCGCAAGGCGCTCCGGCTCCTGGACGACCTCCGCGTCCAGCACGGCGGTCTCGACCGCCCGATCCCGCTGGGTGACGACGGGGGCACGCTCATGGTGGAGATGAACCACATCTCCACAGAAGTGCTCCCCATGGGATTCCGCGGCGGGGACAACGACAGCCGCATCCTCGCCGTCGCGAAGAACCTCGCCAACGAGGGCCGCAACGTCACTGTGGTCTCCAAGGACCTGCCAATGCGCGTCAAGGCCTCAGCCATGGGGCTGCTGGCAGACGAGTACCGCAACGAACTGGTGAAGGATTCCGGCTGGACCGGGATGGCGGAGGTGGAAGCCAGCGAGGAGGACGTCGCCACGCTCTATGGCCACGAGCCCGTCTTTATCCCGGCCGCGGCAGAGATGCCCGTCAACACCGGACTGGTGCTGCTTTCAAACCGGGGCTCAGCACTGGGACGTGTAGGTGCCGACAAGCAGGTCCGGCTGGTCAAGGGGGACCGCGACGTCTTCGGACTGCACGGCCGTTCCGCGGAACAGCGGCTGGCCATCGACATGCTGATGGATCCGTCAGTGGGCATCGTGTCGATCGGCGGCCGTGCCGGCACCGGAAAGTCCGCGCTGGCTCTTTGTGCGGGCCTCGAAGCCGTGCTGGAACGCCGCGAACACCGCAAGGTCATTGTCTTCCGGCCGCTCTACGCAGTGGGCGGCCAGGAGCTCGGCTACCTGCCCGGTTCCGAATCGGAGAAGATGAACCCCTGGGCGCAGGCCGTCTTCGACACCCTCGGCGCCCTGGTCAGCCAGGAAGTCGTCGAGGAAGTCATGGACCGCGGCATGCTGGAAGTGATGCCGCTGACCCACATCCGCGGCCGCTCGCTCCATGACGCGTTCGTGATCGTCGACGAGGCGCAGTCCCTGGAGAAGAACGTCCTCCTCACCGTGATGAGCCGGATCGGCCAGAACTCGAAGATCGTCCTGACCCACGACGTCGCCCAGCGCGACAACCTGCGGGTCGGCCGGCACGACGGCGTGGCCGCCGTCGTCGAAACCCTCAAGGGACACCCGCTCTTCGGGCACATCACCCTCACACGGTCCGAGCGCTCGCCGATCGCGGCCCTGGTGACGGAACTGCTCGAGGGGGCGGAAATCTAGGCAAACTGCCTTAGCAAGGGGCCGTGGCCGGGTGTCCCGGGCCGCGGCCCTTCGCCGTCGCTAGAGTCCGAGGAACTTTGCCGTGGCTTCGTGGCCCTCCACTTTCAGCGACCAGTCGGGGCGTTTGAAGGTGGCCGGGGTGAGCCGGACCTTTTGCACTTCCTGCACCTTCCCGCCCCAGGAGGCCCGGGCGACGCCGTTCAGCTCGTAGCCGAGGGCGCGGGATACTCCCAGGGACTTTTCATTCCAGGCCGCGGCCTCGGATTCGGCCACTTCAGCCTCCAGGTGGTCGAAGGCGTAGCTGACGACGGCGGCCCGCATCTCCTTGCCGAAGCCCCGGCCCTGCGCGGACTTCCTGAGCCAGGAGCCGGTGGAGACCGTCCTGAGCGTCGCGAAGTCCCTGGCCTCGATGTCCTGGCAGCCGATGAACCCGCCGTCATGCCAGATGCCGAGCAGGAGCGTCCAGGCTTCCGGGGTCACTCCGCCCCGGCAGCGCCAGTACCAGTGCGCCATGTTCGGTCCGAGCTCCTCTGCCGGGGACTCTGCCCAGGGCCGGCTGAAAGGGCTTTGGCCGGGCTCGTGGACGCCGCTCAGGGCCGCCTGTACCGCCGCCGGGATCTCTTCGTCCCGGATGGGACGGAGGGTGAGGCGGGGCGTCGCCAGGGTGAGGGCGAACGGGGGCCAGAAGGTTGCGGGCTCAGTCATCAGGGAAGCTTAGCCGGGGGACCCGCGGGCAGCCAGTCACGCGCCCCGGGAAATGTCCCAGGTGATGTGGCGGCGCACATCGGTCAAGTTCATCGATTCGGCCAGGAACAGGTCATCGAGCATGTACTCGTCCACTGCCAGGATCCGGAGCCAGTGCCCGGAACCCCTCGATTCGTTCTCCAGCGAGCGGCTTGAGACGCAGACTCCGGTTCCGACGTCGATCCTGATCAGGTTCCGCCCCGGTCCGCACAACGGCGCCAAGGGGTCCGTCGGCCGGTAGGCGGCATTGGGAGTCACGACGGCTTCCAGAGCGGGGCGGCCCTGATGGTCCACGGCGGTGATGGGGCCGAGCTCCACGGCGTTGGTGTTAGGGAATTCGATGGGTACGGGGGCATTGCCGGCGAGTTCCACCGGGTCCAAAGCCGCGGCAAAGCGGCCGTTTCCAAAGCACGGCTCGCCGTAGGCGGCCTCCGGGCGGCGCCGGACCAGTCCGCCGTCGTCATACACGGGGGTGACCAGCTGCGGAGGCAGGAGCCAAGTCTTCCTGGTGGAGCTGACGTAGAAGCCGTCCCTGGAGTCGTTGATGCCCGTGGTGCTGTGCAGTACCACGCCGGCCGCGGATTCAAGGCGGAGGGCGCCGGGCCGGCGCAGCCAGGCTTGCACTGTATTGTCGGGGTCCGGGTTTTCGGCGTCCGTGCCAGTGGGGTCCAGGTTCGGGGAGTCCGCCGCGGCGCGGTCCACATACTCGAAACGGAGGCTTTGCCACTTCCAGGGCGAGGACCGGCACAGATTCCGGAACGTCATGGCCATGTCCGCCGGCTTGTTCCGCTGACCGGCTTCCCCCTGGCGCCTCGCGTCCCATGTCGACATATCCACAGTTTACGCGCGGGCTCAGCGGCCGAGCGGGAAAATCCAGTAGCATCCGAGGGTGATCCAACGACTGGGCGAACTTTGGGAATCCACCCCGCTGGCCTTCTGGCTGGTGTTGGCAGCCTGCGCCTACTTCGGCGTGATGGCCGTGCGGCTCACGGTCATCGACGTCAGGCACCACCTGCTGCCGAACAGGATTGTGTTCCCGTCCTACGCGGTGGGCGGGTTGCTCCTGCTGGCTGCGGTTGCCACCGTCCTGATGGCCGGCGCGGACGCCGAGGCAGTGCCCGACGGCGCCGCCCGGCTCTTCGGACTGCCGGGTGTACGCATCCTCGCAGGGGGAGCGGTGCTGTGGCTCTTCTACTTCATCCTGCGCATGGTTTATCCGCCGGGAATGGGATTCGGCGACGTGAAACTCGCCGGTGTGCTGGGACTGTACCTCGGTTACCTCGGCTGGGGCCACGTGTTCGCCGGGACCTTCGCAGCCTTCCTCCTGGGCGGTCTCTGGAGCCTGGGCCTGCTCGCTGCCCGCCGCGGCACCCTCAAATCGGACATCCCGTTCGGCCCCTTCATGCTGGCGGGCTCGGCCGCGGCCATGCTGCTCCTGCCTGCGGGCTGACGGCGTAAATCGGCGTCGTGCACTCGCGCTGATCCGGCCGCCGGATCCCGCTAGGCTGAAGCCATGGCAGCACCCGACTTCATCATCAAGCTCCGCGAAAAAATCGGCCATGATCCGTTGTGGATTCCCGCCGTACGCGGGGTGGTCTTCAACGACGACGGCCACGTCCTGCTGGGCCAGCGCTCCGACAACGGCAGGTGGGCGCTGATCTCCGGGATGCTGGAGCCGGGAGAGCATCCGGCCCCGGGACTCGTGCGGGAAATTTTCGAGGAGACAGCGGTCGTGGCGGAAACGGAACGCATGGTTTCAGTCGGCGTCGTGGGGCCGGTCACCTTTCCCAACGGGGATGTATGCGACTTCCTGGATATTGTGTTCCGCTGCCGCCACGTCTCCGGCGAAGCACGTGTGAACGACGACGAATCCCTGGCCGTGGACTGGTTTCCCCTGGACGGGCTTCCGGAACTCCGGCCAGGGGACCGCGAGTGCATCCGGCGGGCGCTGTTGCCCGAGGACGCCGTCCACTACGAACCCTAGGAGCCTCCTAGGCGGACGCGGACTGGCGTTCGGCCTCAAGGCGTTCCGCCTCTTCGCCGCCCACAGCCTCGCCCCGGGCCACCATTCCGGCGGTGTCGGAGAGCGGGATCTGCTTCAGCGTCAGTGCGAGGACCAATGCGATGCCCAGGAACGGCAGCAGGTACCAGAATACCGGCGCCAGCGAATCGGCATAGGCGTTCACAATGGCGTCCCGGAGCTGTTCCGGGAGCTGGCTCAGGGCCTGCGGGTCCAGGGTCCGGGTGGACCGGGCGGCCTGGTCGGCTGAGGCCCCGGCCCCGGTGAAGGCATTGGTCAGGGCCTCTGCCAGCCGTGAGGTGAAGATGGAGCCGAACACGGCCACGCCAAGGGACGCGCCCACTTCGCGGAAGTAGTTGTTGGTGCTGGTGGCCGTCCCGATCTGTTCCGCGGGCACGGAGTTCTGCACCACCAGGACGATGACCTGCATGATGGAGCCCAGGCCGGCGCCGAACACGAACAGCTGGACGCAGATGACCCAGATGGGGGTGTCGGCCGTCAGCGTGGTCAGCCAGAGCATGGCGCCCATGGTGAGGGCGGCGCCCACGATGGGGAACATCTTGTACTTGCCGGTCTTCGAGATCCGGATGCCGGAGTAGATGGCCATGCCCATCAGGCCCACCATCATCGGAAGCATCAGCAGCCCGGATTCGGCGGCGGAGGTGCCGGAGGACATCTGCAGGAACGTGGGAACGAAAGCGATGGCAGCGAACATTCCCAGCCCCAGGGTGAAGCCGATGGCTGTGGAATTCACGAAGATCCGGTTCTTGAACAGCCCCAGTGGGATGATCGGGTCCTCGGCCCGGCGTTCCACCATGACGAACGCGGCGGCGGCAAGAACCAGTCCGGCTCCAAATGCCCAGGTCAGCGGCGAATCCCAGCCTTCGTCCTTCTTGCCGCCGAAATCGGTGAAGAGGATCAGGCAGGTGGTGGCTGCGGAGAGCAGCAGGACGCCCAGGACGTCGATCCGCTTCTCGGCCTTCTTGTTCGGCAGGGTCAGTGTGAACCACGCAATGGCGAAGGCCGCAATGCCGATGGGGATGTTGATGTAGAAGGCCCATTCCCAGGTGAGGTGGTCCACGAAGTAACCGCCCAGCAGCGGGCCGGCGACGGCGGAGAGGCCGAAGATGGCGCCCAGCGGACCCATGTACTTGCCGCGGTCTTTGGCGGGAACGATGTCCGCGATGATGGCCTGGGAGAGGATCATTAGTCCGCCTCCGCCCAGGCCCTGGATGGCTCGGAAGACCACGAAGCCCCAGAAATCGGTGGCGAAGGCGCAGCCGACGGAAGCGAGGGTAAACAGGGCGATGGCCACGAGGAACAGGTTTCGGCGGCCCAGCACGTCGCCGAACTTGCCGTAGATGGGCATCACGATGGTGGTGGCCAGCAGATAGGCGGTGGTGATCCACGCCTGGTGTTCCACTCCGCCGAGCTTCCCCACGATGGTGGGCATGGCAGTGGAGACGATGGTCTGGTCAAGGCTGGAAAGCAGCATGCCGGCGATGAGGGCGGAAAAAATGATCCAGATGCGTTTCTGGGTCAGCAGCAGCGGCCCGGCTGCTGGCCTGGAAGTGACGGCGGTGCTCATGGGTGTCCTTCTGCGGGGGCGGGTTCTTGAAATTCCTGGGAAAAAAGCCGGCGGGCGGCCGAGATGTTCTCCAGCAGCAGCTCCCGGTAGGGGCGGGTGTTGCCCTCGGAGAAATAGACCATGCTGGTCTTGCGGGCGATAGTGCCCAGCAGGACAACGGCCATTTGGACCACAGGGTGGTCCGGCGCAACGCCTTCGCGGAGGGCGACGTCTTTGGCGAATTCTGCCTCGCGCTGCTCGGTGGCCCCGATGATCCGCAGGATTAGCTGGGGCTCCTTCTTGATGACGCCGATCAGCTGGCGGGTGTCCTCCTCGGAAGCGGCCATGTTCTCGGACAGCTTCAAGGAAAGGGTGACCAAGTCCTGTAGGAGCGTGGGGGAGATGATGCCTGGCGGTGATGACTGGCCGCCGGCGATGAACTCGTCGATGACATCGTGGGGAAGCTCGTCGTCCGCGTGGCCGATGATGGCGTCCTCTTTGGCCGGAAAGTAATTGAAGAAGGTGCGGCGCGAAATGCCCGCTTCGCTGCAGACTTCCTCCACCGTGTACCCGTTCAGGCCGCGTGCGGCGGTCAGCTTGCGTGCGACGGCGGTGATCGCCGCCCGGGTGGCGGCCCGCTTGCGCTCGCGGAGCCCGCCGTCACTTATTGCACTATTATTCACAAAGTGAAGTTTTGCATCAATTTCTGATTAGTGCAATTTTAGCCGCGAACGGACACACCTCCGGCCCCGGCTCGCTTAAACGACGGCGGCCGCCCGCCTTCGCCGGGAAGGTGGGCGGCCGCCGTCGTACTTAGGCCGGTGGGGACTTATGCCTTGTGCGGCGGGCGCGTCATCGACATAACGTCGAGGGCGGTGTCCAGCTGCTCTTCGGTCAGTTCGCCGCGCTCCAGGAAGCCCATGGCGACGACGGTCTCACGGATGGTGAGGCCCTCGGCGACGGCCTTCTTGGCGATCTTGGCGGCGTTCTCGTAGCCGATAAACTTGTTCAGCGGGGTGACGATGGAGGGCGAAGCCTCGGCGAGGAAGCGGGCGCGCTCGACGTTGGCGGTGATGCCGTCGATCATCTTGTCGGCCATGACGCGGCTGGTGTTGGCCAGCAGGCGCACGGACTCAAGGAGGTTGGCGGCCATGACGGGGATGCCGACGTTCAGCTCGAAGGCGCCGTTGGTTCCTGACCAGGCGATGGCGGTGTCGTTACCGATGACCTGCGCGCAGACCATGATGGATGCTTCGCAAATGACGGGGTTGACCTTGCCCGGCATGATCGAGGAACCGGGCTGCAGGTCCGGGATGGCGATTTCGCCGAGGCCGGTGTTGGGGCCGGAGCCCATCCAGCGGAGGTCGTTGTTGATCTTCATGAAGGAGATCGCGATGTTGCGCAGCTGGCTGGAGGCTTCGATGAGGCCGTCGCGGTTGGCCTGTGCTTCGAAGTGGTCGCGTGCTTCGGTCAGGGGAAGGCCGGTGTCGGTGGCGAGCAGTTCGATGACGCGCTCCGGGAAGCCTGCCGGCGTGTTGATGCCGGTGCCCACAGCGGTTCCGCCGAGGGGAACTTCAGCCACGCGGGGAAGCGAGGCGTTGATGCGCTCGATGCCGTAGCGGACCTGTGCGGCGTAGCCGCCGAATTCCTGGCCCAGGGTCACCGGGGTGGCATCCATGAGGTGCGTGCGGCCGGACTTCACGACGTCCTTGAACTCGACGGACTTGCGGTCCAGGGAGTCGGCCAGGTAGCCGAGGGCCGGGATGAGGTCGTTGATCAGCGCCGACGTGGCGGCCACGTGTACGGACGTCGGGAAGACATCGTTGGAGGACTGCGAGGCGTTGACGTGGTCGTTCGGGTGGACAACCTTGTCGCTGCCGGCGGCCTTGAGGGCGCGGGAGGCGAGCTCCGCGATGACCTCGTTGGTGTTCATGTTGGAGGACGTGCCGGACCCGGTCTGGAAGACGTCGATCGGGAAGTCGCCGTCGTACTTCCCGGCAGCAACCTCATCGGCGGCATCCGCGATCGCCTTGGCCAGCTCGCCGTCGAGCACTCCAAGTTCTGCGTTGGCCTGGGCGGCAGCCTTCTTCACCCGGGCAAGGGCTTCGATGTGCGCGCGTTCCAGGGTCTTGCCGGAAATGGGGAAGTTTTCAACTGCACGCTGCGTCTGGGCACGGTACAGGGCGTTCACGGGGACGCGGACTTCGCCCATCGTGTCATGTTCAATGCGGAATTCTTCAGTGGAAGTCATGGGGCTAGCTTAGGGCGATTGGCGGCTGCATCGAAAACCGTGAACCGCTTGCGTCGGGCCCACAGCGTCCGCGGACCGGGCAGATGCCTTAGAGTTCGCCGATCCCCGAAACGAGGTCCGCCCGGCCCTCCTTGAGGCTGTAGGAGAGGCCGATCACGGCTGCGCGTCCGGTTTCGATGGCGTTCGAAATCACACGGGAGCTGTCCACGAGCCGCTGCGAGGTCTGCTTCACGTGCTCCACCACCATGTCGTTGACTTCGGTTTCGTTGTTGCGCAGGGAGGTCAGCACCGACGGCGTGATGCGCTCCACGAGGTCGCGGATGAATCCCGCCGGCATCTGGCCCGTCTCGACGGCGTCCTTCGTGGCGCTGACCGCGCCGCAGCTGTCATGGCCCAGGATCACGATCAGCGGCACACCGAGCACACCGATGCTGTACTCCAGCGAGCCCAGCACGGCGTCGTCGATGACCTGGCCGGCGGTGCGGACAACAAAGGCGTCGCCCAGCCCGAGGTCGAAGATGATCTCAGCCGCGAGCCTCGAGTCCGAGCAGCCGAAAATGACCGCGAACGGGTGTTGGTTCTCCACGAGCGAGGACCGGCGCGATGCGTCCTGGTTGGGGTGCGAAGATTCTCCGGCGACAAAGCGCTCGTTTCCTTCGCGCAGTCGCCGCCATGCCAGAGCTGGAGTCAAGTAAGTAGCCACGGGGCCACTTTACGGCGAAGGAGCGGCTGAAGGGGAAACCGTTGCAGCCGGATTACTTTCCAGGGACTTCACGACGGCGTCCGCCAGCACGGCGAACTCGTCAAGTTGGGCTGTGCCGGTCAACACAACGGTGGTGCCCTTGTGGGCGAGGACCATGCTTCGCTCGCCCTTGCCTGTGTCGCGGAGCTCCCACTCCAGGCCGCCGGCATTGCGGCTTCCGGTCACGGGGGCATTCTTGGTCTGCTGGAGCAGCCATGTCGGGTTCGCCCGGGCGGTCTGGACCAAACCGATGAATGACTCCTTCGGCGTGAGGTATCCGACCTCCCACGTTGGCACGCCGCTGCCGGTCCCGGACTCCCAGCGGGCGTAATTCGGCCTGAATGTGTCGCCGGCCTCGGGCGTCACGGGTGTGAATCCCGCCACACCGGCGGCGTTTTGCGCCACCGCGCTCACATTGACGTTCGGCCGGTAGCCGTCTGACTTCGGCGAGGGATTCATCAACACGATGGGCAGAAACGCGGCAACGCTCACCACCAGTGCGATCATCATCCCGATCACGGAGGCGTTGGCCCTTTTCGCCGCAGCCGCGCGGATAACGGGCTTAACCACCGGTGCATCCGGTGTGCCCTCGGAGCTGGCGGGAGAGCCCGGGCCGGCCGTCTGGTTGTTGAAGGTGGACTTGTCCTGCGTTTCGCTCACGCTTCTATAGTCGCGCATCTGAATGCCGTTCTCACATTCCTGCCGTTCAGCCGGTGAGGAAAAGCCGTGTTTCACGGGGTGGTCATCCCATGACCTTCTGATGCTGCCGCGACTATGATCAGTAGCAGAGGAATCACCGTGACGGACTCAGACCGGCCGTACGGGTTCAATGATCGCCACTCGAAGAAGAGGTTCACGTGTCACCAGCGCCTATGACCCAGCAGTACTCCACAATTTCGCCGTCGCTTGCCGTAGGCATTGACGAACCGGACCGTAACCTTGCCCTGGAACTTGTCCGCGTCACCGAAGCCGCGGCGATTGCCGGCGGCCACTGGGTTGGATTCGGCGACAAGAACAAGGCTGACGGCGCAGCAGTCGACGCCATGCGCTCCTTCCTGCAGACCGTCCACTTCAACGGTGTTGTGGTAATCGGCGAAGGCGAGAAGGATGAAGCTCCCATGCTTTTCAATGGCGAGCACGTCGGTGACGGCACCGGACCCGAGTGCGATGTCGCCGTCGACCCCATTGACGGAACCCGCCTGACCGCACTGGGCATCAACAACGCCCTCGCCGTTCTCGCTGTCGCCGAACGCGGCTCCATGTTCGACCCCTCCGCCGTGTTCTACATGGAGAAGCTCGTCACGGGCCCGGAAGCTGCGGACATGGTTGACCTGCGCCTGCCGGTCAAGCAGAACCTGCACCTAATCGCCAAGGCGAAGGGCGTAAAGGTCAACCAGCTGAACGTCATGATCCTGGACCGGGACCGCCACCGTCCCCTCGTGGAGGAAATCCGCGAAGCCGGTGCCCGGACCAAGTTCATCATGGACGGCGACGTTGCCGGGGCCATCGCCGCCGCCCGCTCCGGCACCGGCGTTGACGCGCTCATGGGCATTGGAGGCACGCCGGAAGGCATCGTCGCCGCGTGCGCCATCAAGTCCCTCGGCGGCGTCATCCAGGGCCGCCTCTGGCCCACCAGCGACGACGAGAAGCAGAAGGCCATCGACGCCGGGCACGACCTTGAGCGGGTTCTTTCCACCAACGACCTGGTCTCCAGCGACAACTGCTACTTCGCGGCCACGGGCATCACTGACGGCGACCTGCTCAAGGGCGTGCGCTACTCCAAAGACAAGGTTCTGACCCAGTCGATCGTTATGCGGTCCAAGTCCGGGACCATCCGCTTTGTGGACGGCGAGCACCAGGCCAGCAAGTGGGAAGGCTACGCCCGCAAGAGCTAGTCACCCGAGTCACCCGCTTCTATTCAGCGCAAACTGGCAGCAAACGACCTCAGATCCAGGATTTGGGGTTGTGAGCTGCCAGTTCGCGTTCAGGGCAGGGGGCAATCGGCTCAGTTGCGGAGGGCGCGGAGCTTTTCTCGGGCTTTCCGGGCGAGCTGGTACGCGCCGTAACGGACCTTCTTCACCGGCAGGTCCCACGTCCCGGGGTAGGTGACTTCGCGCCCGCCGAACGACTTCTTGAACGCCGTGAACCCGGCCCACTTATGGTTCGGCTGGTCCTCCGGGGCCACGCCCCACAGGTCCACGTGCTTCAGGCCCTTCTCCTTGGCATCCGCCATAAGGGTAACCAGCAACGGTATGCCCGCGCTCAACTTGCGGTGCGAGTCGTCAAGGGCCGCGTGCGCGTAGGTACGGGTATCGGCGGAGTCGTAGGCCAGGGCCGCGGCAATGGGGCCGCCGTGGCGTTCGGCGATGAACAGCGTGGCCGCACCCACAGGCATGAGGGACCGCGCCACCTGGCTGAGGTACTCATCGCTTTGCGGCTTGAACCCGCTTCGCTTGGCTGTCATGTGCAGGAAATTCAACAGCACGCGGATATCGTCGGGATCCTGCGATGCCCGGAAGGTCACATCCTTTTTGTGAATGTTCCGGTAGAGGTTCCGGTTCACCGGTTTCATGGCGGCGAGAACTTCCTTGAAATCACGGTCCAAGTCCACGATCCAGCTCAGTTCCGGCTGCTGGTTGACGGGTGCGGGACGCAGGCCACGGCTTCGCAGCACGGACTGCGACTCAGCGGTGTCGAATCCGGCGCTGGCCGGCTCTATCCGGACACACGCGGCGCCGCACGTGCGGGCCAGAGCCACAAGGGCGGCCAGGGCGGCGTCGAACGCTTCCAGGGACTCTGCCACGGGACCGTACGGCGCGTAAAGGACCTTGCCCGCCGGATTCTTCTCTTCCACGGCGAGGAAGCTCCAACCGGGGCCGGACTGTTCGTGGACCGTGCGGCCCAGGGAGCGCTGGAAATCGGCCCACTGCGGGGTCTGCAGGAAGTACTCCATCGGATCAGGCCCCCAGCGCGGTGGTTACGGCAAAGGCAACGGAGGTCCCGGAGGAACCGGCCGCCGGATGCACGTTGACCGGAGCCTCAGCGGCGGGGAGGAAGGCACTCGCGCCGCGGTCCAGATGGAGATCGCCTTTGGGGGAGTCCAGCAGCACGGAACCGGAGACGACGATGATCACGGCCGCACCGGACTGCGCCAGCGGGACGGGCCCGTCGTCGGGCTCCAGCTCGATCCGCTGCAGCTGGAATTCACGGAAGGGCGGCCGGTAGAGCTCCTGGCCCAGCTCGGACGTCTCCGCCGGCAGCATCGGCACGCCCACCGACTCGAACTCAATGGTGGCCAGCAGTTCGGGAACGTCTACGAACTTGGGCGTCAGCCCGCCGCGGAGTACGTTGTCCGAGGACGCCATGACCTCGATGCCAAGGCCATGCAGGTAGGCGTGGACGTTTCCTGCCGGCAGGTAGACGGCCTCCCCGGGGGCCAGCGAGATCCTGTTCAGCAGCAACGAGATGAGCACGCCGGGGTCGCCGGGATAGTGGCCGTGCAGGCTGACTGCCGTGGACAGTTCGGTCTGGTAGGGAGACATCGGCAGCCCGGCTTTGAGCGCGGCGACCAGCTCCCGCACCGCGTGCGAGACGGCGTGGCCTCCGCCGATGAGCCGGGTGAACGCGGTCTTCAGGGCGTCGTGCTCCACCGGGGCAGAAAGGTCCGCCACGACGTCGAGGAACACGTGCGGAACCTCCAGAGACATGGCCCGCATGGACGTGGCCAGATGCTCGAAGAGGGCACGCGAGGATGCGGCCGGACGGAACCCGCAGAGCGCCTCGAACGGCGTCAGGGCAAAGATCATCTCCGGCTTGTGGTTGTCATCCTTGTAGTTCCGCTCCGCCGCGGAACGGTCGACGCCGGCAGCCTCTTCGCGGGCAAAACCCGCCCGTGCCTGTTCCAGCGTCGGATGGACCTGCAGGGACAGCGGACTTTCCGCGGCCAGGACCTTGAGGAGGAACGGCAGGCGGGGGCCGAACTCCGCCACGCTGGCACTGCCCAGATGGTGGCCGGGGTCGGAACTGATCAGCGTATCCAAAGCCAGCGGACCGCCGTCGGCCGCTGCTGCCACGGACGGCGAGTCCGGGTGGGCGCCCACCCACAGCTCCGCTTCCGGGCCGCCGGAGGCCTGCCTGCCGAGCAGGCCGGCAATGGCCGTGGTGGAGCCCCAGGCGTAGGGCCGGAGGACATTCTCAATTTCGTACACAGCCAGGTGTCCTTTATCTCATTGCAGCAGTTACGGCGTCAGGCGATCGGGCGGGGGCGCTTACAGCGGGCGGCACTGGCCGTTCGTGGCCACAAGGTCGCGGATCGCTTGCTCGTTGCCCTCACGCTTGAACTGGTTGAGCATCTCTTCCGTGATGGGCTCGCCGTCGGGGGTGGTGGTCACTGGCGTGAAGTCCGACGACGACGGCGACGGTGCCGGCTGGGTAAGGGGCGCCGCCGGTGCGGCCGCCATCAGGGGGCCCGCGGCCGCGCCGGCCTGCACGATGCTGTCCTCCCCGGCAGGATTACCCGCGGCTCCCGCCGACTCGGACTGCGCGGCCAGCAGCTGGTCGACCCTGTCGTGGATCTGGTTGAAGTCCGGCACCGTGGAGAACGATGCGTCGAAGTCCGGCGGTCCAATGGTCAGCCGGCTGACTTCCTTGCCCTTGGCCTTCATGGCCAGGTCCACGAAGCTGCCGAGCTGGCTCGCGGAAATGTTGGAGTCAACCACCTTGGTGCCCGCGTTGGCGATGTCTTCGAACTTGGAGAGCAGCGTTGCGGGGTCCAGCTGCTTCAGCATGGCCTGCTGGACGCATTGCTGACGCTGGATGCGTGCGTAGTCGTCAACGAATTCCCGGGAGCGGCCGTACCAGAGGGCATGGTAGCCGTTGAGGTGCTGTTCACCGGCCGGGATCCAGCCGAGGGGCATTCCGTGGATGCCGTTGGCCTCGTCCACCATGTCGCCGCTCAGCGGCACCCACCCGCCGGCCTTGATCTTGATGCCGCCCATGGCGTCGATGAGCTTGGCGAAGCCGTCCATGTCCACCAGGACGTAGGCCTGGACGGTGATTCCGAGCGTACCCGAGACAGCCTCGAGGGTTGCCTGGGCCCCGGGATCGGCGACGCCGGGGTAGAGGTCCGCGTGCTCGTTGGTCACTTCGGTGTTGATCGCGTTGATGAGGCACTCGTTGCCGCAGTCGTAGCCGTCCGGATAGATCTGCCGCATGGGGGAACCCTCGCTGAACTGTGCGTTCTGCAGGTTGCGCGGCACCGAGATGATGGCTGTCTGGCCTGTCTTGGCGTCGACGCTGAGGACGGAGAGGCTGTCCGGGCGCCGGCCAGTGCGGTCGTCGCCGGCGTCGCCGCCCATCATCAGGAAGTTGTAGCGGCCGTCCACGGGGTCGATTGCAGGGCCCGCCGAGAAGATGCTGCCGATCGCGTTCCGGCTCACGTTCAGAACGTAGGCGGCGTAGCCGAGTGTCCCGCTGCTGAGCAGCATAGCCAGGACCAGTGCGACGCCGACGACCGGCCGCATTCCGGGTGCCAGCAGGACCGGCCGGATCAGCCTGAGGGTGTTGACGAACAGCGCAGCCCAGCCGAGTGCGAGCGCAATGAGGACGACGATGATCAGGAGTGAGGCCACCGTGTTGGTGAGGATGCCGATCAGGAGGGTGCGGTTCACCAGCAGCAGCACCAGTCCCGCAAGCGCCAGTCCCCAGACAGTGAGGGTCACCCGGAGGGCGATCCTTCCGAGCTTCCGGTCGCCGGCGACGATCTGGGCACTGCCCGGGACGAACAGCGTCAGCAACAGGAGGACGAACGCGCGTTTGGTCCTGACGGGCGCCGGGGCGTTCGCCGGGTTGCGGACGGGGTCCGTCAGGGCCTGTTGCGGCGCCTGGGGGCGGGAGTGGCTGGTGGTCATCTACTGATTCCTAACGGCTGCCCCGGAGAACGACGTTGCCGTCGGAGAACACTTCGCTGACTTTCTGCCGCAGGGCCGCGCCCTTGCGGGTGGCGACGTCGTTGAGCTCCTGCGCGAACTCGATCAGGTCATCGCGCAGGCGGACGGCGAGGTCGTCCGTTCCGGATGCCAGCATCCGGACGGCCAGCAGGCCGGCGTTGCGTGCGCCTGCGATCGACACTGTGGCCACGGGAACGCCGGCGGGCATCTGGACGATGGACAGCAGCGAGTCCATGCCGTCCAGGGTCTTGAGCGGGACGGGGACGCCGATGACCGGCAGGGGTGTCACGGACGCAAGCATGCCGGGCAGGTGTGCGGCGCCCCCGGCTCCGGCGATGATGACGCGCAGTCCGCGCTCGTGGGCCGTCTGGCCGTAGCGGATCATTTCGGTGGGCATCCGGTGGGCTGAGACAACATCGGCTTCGAACGGAATGCCGAACTCGGCAAGGGCCTCTGCTGCGGCTTCCATGACGGGCCAGTCGGAGTCCGAGCCCATCACAAGGCCCACCAGGGGAGCGGCGTTGTCCGTGTCCGCCGGGCGAATCGATGCGGGCGTGCTCATACGGTCTCCTCGGAGTTCCCTGGTGCAGGTCGGGCCGGAGCACGGCCGTCCCTGATGATGTTGGCGACGGTGGTGGCGCGCTGCCGGACGGAGTCGACATCGGAAGCGGCTGCCCCCACCAGGTTGACGTGGCCGATCTTCCTGCCGGGCCTGACGGCCTTGCCGTAGCAGTGGATCTTCGCGGCCGGCTCGCTGGCCATGGCCAGCGGATACGCCGAGAACAGTTCCTGGTTCTCGCCGCCAAGGAAGTTCTTCATCACAACAATCTGTCCCAGAGCGTCGGTGGCACCGAGCGGGAGGTTCAGCACGGCACGCAGGTGCTGTTCGAACTGGCTCGTGACCGATCCGTCCTGGGTCCAGTGGCCGGTGTTGTGCGGGCGCATTGCGAGCTCGTTGATCAGGAAGCCGGAGCCGACGCCGGGGGTTTCGAAGAGCTCCACGGCCATGACGCCGGTGACTCCGAGTTCGTTGGCGATGCGGATTGCGGCGTCTTCGGCGGCCGCGGCGACTTCAAGCGGAATGTCCTGGGCCGGGGCGATCACTTCGTCGCAGACGCCGTCCACCTGGATGGTGTGGACCACGGGCCAGGCGCGGGATTCACCGTCAGGAGTCCTCGCTACGAGTGCGGACAGTTCGCGGCTGAACTCCACCTTGGCCTCGGCCAGCAGCGGGGTCATGGCCGCAAACCAGTCGGCGGCGTCGGCGGCTTCCTCAGCCGATCCGACCATGCGGACCCCTTTGCCGTCGTAACCGCCGCGGGGCGTCTTCAACACCACCGGCCACCCGGTCTTCTCGCCGAAGGCAACCAGGGCCTCGACGTCGGCAACGGAGGCCCAGGCCGGGTTGGGCAGCTCAAGCCGGTCGATGGCTGCCCGCATCACCAGCTTGTCCTGCGCGTGGACCAGGGCGTCCGGGCCGGGCTGGACGTTGACGCCGGCCTCCTGCAGTGCCCGCAGGTGGTCGTTGGGGACGTGCTCGTGGTCAAAGGTCATGACGTCCAGCCCCCGGGAGAACTCGAGGAGGGCGTCAAGGTCCTTGTAGTCGCCCACCGGCGACGTCGGCACTGCGGAAACCGCGGAAACGTCCTCGCCTTCGGCCAGGACACGGAGTTCAAAGCCCAGGGCCGTTGCGGCGGGGGCCATCATGCGGGCTAGCTGGCCGCCGCCAACTACGCCTATTACTGGAAAAGTCACAAGAGCCAGCCTACAGAAGAGCAGGGGTGTTCCGGGCTTCACCACTGTTTCAACCGGGAATTTTGCGTCATGGCCGCGTCGCAGGAGACCGCGCTCCCGGCCCGGCGGGGCGGCTCCCAGCTTTGCGGGCTAAAATGGACTCTCGGCCCTGTGGCCTGAAATTTCAGTCGGCCATGGAGGGTCATGTTTTACACACTTGCAGAACGTTTGCGCGGACTCGCCTCGCTTTTCTGGCGCGAGGTGGCCAAGTTCGGCGCCGTTGGCGGTGTCGCCTTCGTTATCGACAACGGCCTGACCTACTACCTGATGCACGGCCCCATGACGGACAGCGAGGCCAAGGCCCGGTTCGTGGGCGCCACGATTGCCACGATTTTCTCCTGGATCGCGAACCGGTTCTGGACCTTCCGCCACCGCCGCCAGGACAACGTGATCCGCGAGTTCTTCATGTTCATCCTGATCAACGGCATTGGTATCGGCATTTCCACCGGGTTCACGGCCCTGGCCAAGTACTCCTTCGGCATCACGGACAAGAACATGCTGTTCCTGGCGGGCGTCGCCGGCATCCTGGTAGCCACCGTGGTGCGCTTCTTCGCGTACCGGTTCCTCGTCTTCAACAAGGAACTCGACGAAGAGCCGGCATTCTCGCACGACCACGAGATCATGGAACTGCACCACCACCAGAACCAGCGCCCGGTCCGCGTGCCTGCCAACGAGGCGCCGGACAAGGTGGAGGACACCGACGTTCCCGGCCCGCCCCGCAGCAGCTAGGCCCGTAGCAGCCGGGGGACTACCCTCCCTGGACCCGTTCGTCGTTGAGGAGCTTGTCCGTCACTGTGACGTCAGGGTGGACCAGCACCACGGACCCGTCGCGATGCCAGGCCCCCAGCGACTGCGCGAGGGCTGCTTCCAGTCCGTCGCCGGCCCGGACCAGCAACCGCACTCCCGTGTCGTGGGCGGCAGCGAACCCTTCCAGCAGGTCAGAGTGCGCGTGCAGGGTGCCGGCCGATGACACGATGGCCCGGTTGGAACCTTCAGGTTCTTCGTGCGCCATAAAGACGTCGCCGTGCGAACGCACCTCTGCGGCAAAGTCGACGACGCCGGGCGGCAGCTCCCCGGGCCAGCGCATGGCCAATGCCGGCAGCGGCACCGCGATAACGGAGTCGTACGCGCCGTGCTCCTGCCCCGCGTCCGGTGATTCTGTGGCGAGGAGTTCGGCGTCGGCGGAGTCAAGGACAACTTCCATGCCGAGCTGCCAGGCGGCAAGGGCCAGGATCATGGACTTCCAGTGCGCCGGGAGGTCCAGCCGGAGCCGCATCCCGGGCTCGGCGTCCAGTTCGTCCTGCAGCAGGTTGCTCGTCTTTGCCACCCAGTTGTCCAGGACGCGGCCGGACAGTTCCACCCTCTCGGCGTCCGGTCCGTACCAGGTCAGTCGCGGTGAGGTGGAGTGGCCGGACCGCAGCGCGGTCATCAGGTCGATCGCCGGGATACTCATGCCAACATCTTGCCACGGTGCCCGCCGGGCGGGGAGGTGCCAGGCGGTGCCGCGGGAGCCGGGCACGGCCCGCAGAGTCATGTGATCTGCGCCACGTCAGTTTTGCTAACTTTGCTGGCGTAAATCCCGATTGGAGGCGGATTCCGCGGAATTCCCGGAAAATTCACAGAAAACTAGTCAGTATGCTGTCAAAATTCCCGTGATGACGGCGAGTCAGTCAAAAAATCCCGGGCGTGGCGTGGCAGCGGATTTCACGCGATGTTGATTATTATCCCGTCTGCCGCTTGACTCCCGACTACTTACACACGTGTAATTAGTTATCGAACGCCAAGCGCAAAATGCAGGCCACACAACCGAGTGTCCAAGTATTCAGCCATGGGCAGCAATTCAGGAGGGACGCCACAAATGGGGCAAGTTGAGCGTATCCAGGAAGATGCAGTCGTCGCCGGTCAGGCGTCGGCAAAGTACCGCTCACGCGGCGTGCCAAGCGATTGGTATGTAGATCCGGCTGATCCGGATGCGGCCGAGCGGTATAACCAAAGCACCAGCGATTTACTGCAGGACCAGGCCACGGCCTTCCTTGCAGCGCACGAGGCCCTTCTGGCGGGCAACCCGGACCAGGACAACGATCTCCACGATCCTCCGATGGAGTTGCAGACCCTCCATTCGGAAACGACAGCGCAGCCGGTCTGGATCGGGCTTCCTTTCGAGCAGAACTTCGACGACGAAGGCGAACTCGGATGGCAGACGGACGCCTTGTGCGCCCAGACGGACCCGGAGGCATTCTTCCCTGAAAAGGGAGGCTCCACCCGCGACGCCAAGAAAGTCTGCGGCGCCTGCAACGTACGCTCACAGTGCCTGGAATACGCGCTGTCGAACGACGAACGCTTTGGCATTTGGGGAGGCCTCTCCGAGCGCGAGCGCCGTCGGCTGAGGAAGCGAGCAGTCTAATTCTTCAAGTAGTACATGTCACCGCCGTTGTGGTCGCCCACAACGGCGGTGACTATCTTCCCAGGACCTTGGCGGCATTGTCACAGCAAACCCGTCCGGTGGATGCGTCTATTGGCGTGGACACCGGCTCGCGGGACAATTCCCTGGCTTTGCTTGACCAGGCGTTCGGCGAATCCAACGTGACCACCTTCCAGCAGGGGCGGACCGGGATGGGGGAGGCGGTCAAGGCCGCCCTTGCGGCCCTTGCCCCCCGGAACGCGGACTCCCGTAACGACACCGAGTGGATCTGGCTGCTGCACGACGACGCCGCTCCCGCGCCGGAGGCGCTTGCCGAACTGCTCCACGCCGTGGAGCGGGCGCCGTCGGTGACGGTGGCGGGGTGCAAACAGCTGGACTGGGATGCCAGGCGCCGGCTGATCGACGTCGGGCTTTCCACCAGCCGCTGGGCTGAACGGCTGACCCTCATTGAGGCGGACGAACTCGACCAGGGGCAATACGACGGCCGCAGCGATACCTTCGCGGTCAACTCCGCCGGCATGCTGGTCCGCCGGGACGTCTGGGAGGAACTGGGCGGGTTTGACTCCGCCCTTCCCGGCACAGGTGACGATGTGGACTTTTGCTGGCGCAACCGCTTGGCCGGGCACCGCGTAGTGGTGGTGCCGACCGCCCGGATGTTCCACGTTTCGCACCGGCCGCATGCGCTGGGGAGTGCAAGTGCTGCCCGGAAAGCCCAGGTCTACCTGCGCCTCAAGCACACAGTGTGGTGGAAGGTACCGCTGCATGCGGCAGGTGCGCTGCTGGGGAGCATCTTCAAGCTGGTCCTGAGTATTGCCGTCAAGGATCCCGGCCACGGATTCTCCCAACTGATGGCGACGTTCGTTGCGCTGGGCCGGCCGGGGGCTGTGATCCGCGGACGCCGCGACGCAGCCCGGACGCGGCGGATCCGCCGCTCGGTGATCAAGGGACTGCAGACGCCGCGCCGCGAGGTCTGGGCCCACCGGCGTTCCCTTATTGAAGCCCTGGGCTCCGACGATCCGGGCGGGGACTCGGCCCGGACGGATCCGCTGGCCGAACAGCCCAGCGGGGACTCCACGGATGACTTTGCCGCACTGACCACTTCGGAACGCGGCTGGGTGGGCAACGGCGCCCTCCTGGCCGTGATTCTCACAGCGGCGGCTTCCTTGATCGGGCTCTCCGGGTTTTTCCGCGCCGAAGCCGTCTCCGGTGGCGCCCTGATCCCGGTCTCGTCGAAGATATCGGACATCTGGCACCACGCCACCAGTTGGTGGATCGGACTCGGTGCCGGGCTGCCCGGCCACGGCGACCCCTTCGCCCTGCTTCTGTGGATCCTTGGTCTAGCCGGCGGCGGCGATGCCAACAGCGCCCTGGCGTGGCTGCTGATCCTTGCCATGCCGCTCTCCGCTCTCGCTGCGTGGTTTGCGGCCGGAGCCCTGACCACGAGGCGGCGGTTCCGCCTCGTGGCCGCAGTTGTGTGGGGCGGGGCGCCCGCCTTGCAGGTTGCACTGAACCAGGGGCGCCTTGGCGCCCTGCTTGCGCACATCATGGTGCCGTTGCTGGTAGTGGCATTGCTGCGCGCCACCGGCACCGCCCGCGGGCAGGGCCGCTTCGCGGTTCCTGAGCCTGGGGATCGGCGCTTCCCGGACAAGCCTCCGGCCAAGCCGGGCGTCAACGGAACTCCTTCCTGGACAGCCGCCGCGGCTGCCGGCCTGGCGCTGGCTGTTGTGGCAGCGTCCGCACCGTCCTTACTGCTTCCGTCCGCCGTCGTGGTTGTCCTGGCCGGGGTCCTGCTGGGAAGGCGCGGCCGCACCGTATGGTGGGCGCTGCTGCCGAGCGCCGCGCTTTTCGTTCCGTTCGGCATTTCCGTGCTTGACCGCCCGCGGGCACTGCTCGCGGACCCCGGCGTCCCGCTCGGTTTTGACGGCGCACCGTTATGGCAGCAGGTTCTGGGACAGCCGCTGTATTTCGATGCCGACGGCGGTCTGGCCGGGCTTCCGGTCTTTGAGGGGTCTGCCGCGCCGTGGGCGCTGCTCCTGGCACTGCTAATCGGCTTTCCCGTCCTGGCACTTGCAACGGCGGCACTGTTTGTCCCGGGCAGGCGCACCCGCGTGGCCCGCGCTTTGTGGGTTGCTTCCCTGATCATCCTTGCGGGCGGCTGGCTCGCGGGCCACGTGGCCAGCGGTGCCAGCGCTGACACCCTCGTCACCCCATTCACCGGGCCGGTTGTGTCCGCATCCGGCTTCCTGCTGCTGGGCGCCGCCCTGATCGGGGCCGACGGCCTGCTCTGCTTCTCTGAGAAGGCAGCCGAAGCCCCGGCTGCCCGCCGGATCGTCCTCCAGGCCCTGTCCGTCCTTGCCATGGTGCTGCTCCTCGCCGGGCCCGTGGCCGGATTGACCGCCTGGGCAGCCGGGAACCTGTTGCAGTCCGCATCCGGGGCAGCCCCGGCAGCGGAGGGCATGACCCCTCCGGGCCCGACCGCCCTCGGAACACCGCGGCAGATTGCTCCCACGGCCGCGCGCACCCTTCCGGCTACGGCCATCGACCGCGGCCAAGGGCCCGAGCAGACCCGGACGCTGGTCATCGACACGGCGGATGACGGCAGCTTCGACGCCTCGATCGTGAGGGGTGCGGGGACCACCCTCGACGGGCTGTCCACCATTGCGGCCGCCCGCAACATCATGGGTGAACCCGGCAAGGAAACGGTCAGGGATGACGACGCCGTCACGGCAGCGCTTCGCAGCGTCGTCGCCACCGTGGTCGCAGGCCAGGGTGTGGACCCGCGGCCGGAGCTGGAACGCCTTGGCGCAGGATTTGTTGTCCTGCGGGCCTCGGATTCTGCTGCGCAGCTGACTGCGAGCCGCATGGATGCCGTGCCAGGACTGGTGGCGGTGGGGCAGACCAACGTCGGCTGGCTCTGGCGGATCAGCCCGCTCAACCAGCCGGTCATCGACGCCGCTGACGTTGCGCACCGGGTGCGCATCGTGGACCGTGCCGGCGCTGCCATCGGGCTCCTGCCCTCGGGCCTGGAAAATGTTGATGCCGCTGTCCCGGAAGGGCCCGAAGGCAGGCTCGTGGTTCTCGCCGAACGTTCCGATCCGGGATGGACCGCGTGGATGGATGGCCGGCGGCTGACGTCCACAACGTCCGGTTGGTCCCAGGCGTTCACCCTCCCCGCCCAGGGCGGCCAGCTCACCATCCGTTACGACAACCCGTGGGCAGTGTGGTCCGCTGTCGTGCAGGCAACGGTGATCGGACTCACTGTCCTGCTGGCCATCCCTATGCCCGCCCGCCGGCCGAACACCGGCCTCTCCCGGGATGAAGGCTCCCTGCGTAAGGAACATCAGCATGCATAAGGACGGGAACGACGCCGTGCCGCAGCCTCATGAGGACGTGAACTCCGCGACAGATGTTACGGGTGTACAGGATGCGGCGGACGGCTCCGGCGCAGCGGGCGCGACGGCGAACGCAGCTCCCGCGGCCGGCAGCTTGAAAAGCCTCAATGCCCGCGCACTTTCCGTCCGCGGCACGGTCGCCGGGATGGCCTCAGCCGTGATCATCGTGGCCGCCGCCGGCAGCTTGGTGGCGGCAGCGTCGATGGGCCCCCAAAGCGCAGGCAGCCGCCCGCTTGAAGCGCCGTTGGCTGCAGTCCCCGCGGGCAGCAATGTGGGGATCTGCCCCGGTCCGGCCCGCTTGCTGGAGGGCACCGCCGTCGGCACCGACCCTCAGTTCAGCCCGGAATCGGCCACGGCCAAGAGCCTGGTCAATGCCGCCGTGCTGAGCACCAATTCCGGTGCGCTACCCGGCAGCAGGCTCGCGGAGCTCAACGGCAATCCCCTCACCGAAATTGCCAAGGACCCCGGCAGCCCCACCGCTTCGGCTGCCCCGCCTGCGCTGCTCGCAGGCGTCGTTTCGCAGCGCATAGTGGATTCCGTGAGTGTCCTGAGCGCGGACGCCGTGGGTAACCAGCAGGCCACCGCAGGCGCGGTCATGAGCTACACCGCCACAGACGGCGACCTCCAGGGCTCGGCGGCGGCAGGCTGCCAGCAGCCGGCTAACGACATGTGGCTGGTGGGGGCGAACACGTCGCTGGGACGGACAGCGGTCCTCAACCTCAGCAATGCTTCCAGCACTCCGGCAACCGTCAGCCTGGAGCTGTACGGTGCGCAGGGCCAGATTCAGGCGCCCGGCAGCAGGGGACTCCTGGTTGCGCCGGGAACCACCCGGTCCATCGTGCTGGCCGGACTTGCTCCGGACCAGGAGAAGCTCAGCATCCATGCGCGCAGTGCCGGCGGGCCGGTGACCGCCGTCATTCAGCAGAGCGTCCTTCGGGGGCTCACGCCCGGCGGTGTGGACTTCATCGTGCCCGGCGCGGCACCCGCGACCCGTCAGGTGATGTCCGGACTGGATATCCAGGATCCCGCATCGGCCAAGGCTCTCACCGCCAAGCAGGGGTTTGCCGATGCCTCGGCGGCCCTCCAGATCGCTGTTCCCGGTCCGGCCGATGCCGTGGTGGAGATCAAGCTGTACGGACGTGACGGCCAAAAGGCGCTGCCAGGCGGCGGAGTCGTGACAGCCAAGGGCGGGTCCGTAACCGAGGTTTCGCTGGCCGGAGTACCGGCCGGCCAGTACACGGTCGCAGCCAGTTCGGATGTGTCGTTCGCCGCGGCCGCCCGGCTTGCCCGCGGCCTCAAATCGGACAGTGCCACGGACTTCGCATGGTCGGCAGCGTCCGCCAGGCTCGGCAGCCAGCACGTGGTCACCGTACCGCGCGGGGGAGAACGCTACCTGGTCTTCGGCGCACCCGGGGACCGGGCCAAGATCACCTACACGCCTGTTACGGCTGACGGCAAGGTCCGCGCGGCCGCCACCGCGGACATTGCGGGCGGCACGACGACGGTTATCAAGGTGCCGGCGGAAGTGGACGGTGCTGAGGTGCTGGGGTACGTGGTGTCAGCCTCTGGCGATGCCGCCTACGGCACGGTGCTGCTGGAAGAGAACGGACGCGCGGACGTCGCCACGGTGGCGGTTGCCCCGGGTGCTGCGGGCCAGGAACAGGTCGCCGTAAAACTGGGCTACTAGCGCGCGGCTAGTAGCGGCGGCGGTATACGGGGTCCAGTGTCTCGGGTGCCACCCCGAGCATTTCGGCGGTGCGCTCCACCACCACGTCATGCACCAGGTCCTGGAGTTCTTCTCGGCTGGAGCAGGCGTTCTCGATGACCCGGCGGTAGAGGGTGATCACGGGACCTTCACCGGCGGTGGCGGGCTCGTACAGGCCCATGGGCGCAGGGGACCGGTCAGCAACCAGTTGTTCCAGGCCCTGAGGAATCTCGTCGACAGCAAACCTGACACCGTCCAAGGGCTTTCCCCAGATGTCATGCAGACGCTGGGCGGAGTCCATGACCATCTCGTCGAAGCGGTCGGAACGGGTGCGGTAGCCGGGCAGCGTGGGCAGCATCAATTCACCGCGCAGGCCGCGGCCATGGCGGTTCCTGCGGCGCTCCCTGAAGCTCTTCCCGCGGACCGCTACTGAGGGCGCGGCGTCGTCCGCCGGCTGGCCGGCTCCCGGGTCAGCCAACCGGACCGTAAAACCCGGAACGTGGTGCGATTGCTGCATATATTGACTCTAAACCCGCCGCCTGAAATACGCGACATAACCGGCAACGCCGCACTGGGCATCCGTGCGCTTCGCGACACTGCTGGACACTGCGGGCCGGAATGCGCGGCGCCGCGGCGTACGGGGAGTAGTCTGTGATGTCGTGGGTGCTATTCGTCAATGTTCAAGATCAGCCTGCCGCAACTCGGCGGTGGCAACTTTGACGTACGTCTATGCGGATTCCACGGCTGTCCTGGGTCCGCTGGCTACATACGCGGAGCCCCATTGTTACGATTTGTGCGAACAGCACGCGGGGTCGCTGACAGTGCCGCGGGGCTGGGAAGTGCTGCGCCTGGCCATGCCCGCCACGCCGCCCCAGCCGGGGCCCGATGACCTTTTGGCCCTCGCCAACGCCGTCCGCGAGGCGGCACTGCGGCCGTCGTCCGGGGATTCCGCGCCGGGCCAGCGCTCGGCGCACGCCGCGCTTGAAGCCCCGCCGCCCGCCGAAGGCGCCCGCAGGGGACACCTGAGAATCCTCCGCGAGCCGTCCTAAGCCGCGGCGCCGCCACGAAGCTTGTACGCTGGAAGCTGCAAATCCATCGGCCACCGGCGCCTGCTGCGGCGCCCATCAGGGAGCATCCACCATGCCAAAGATCAGTCCTGACCTGTTGTCTGTCCTGCGTTGCCCCGTTACCGGCTCGACGCTGGTGCAGGAGGGCGAGGAACTCGTCTCCACCGCCGCCGGGCAGTCCGGGGAAAAGCTGCGCTACGCCATCGAGGACGGCATCCCGCTGCTGTTGCCGCCGGAACTGGTCTCCGCCGCGAACGCTGCGCCTTCGGACCAGCACGACGGCGGCTCCGGTGCTGCAGAGACCGGCACCGCAGTGTCGGGCGCCTCCAGCGCCGAATAACTGCCCGCCCGGCCCATCGCGCGACCATCTGGCGCCGAACTTCCCATAGATCGCCGAACGGGCATCCACTTCCGCCGTTCCAGAATTTCCCGGATACAACACAAGGACTCACATGACTTTCGATTACAAGGTTGCTGATATCTCCCTGGCTGAGGCCGGCCGCCACCAGATCCGCCTCGCGGAGCACGAGATGCCCGGGCTGATGTCCCTGCGCGAAGAGTTCGGCGCCAGCCAGCCCCTCAAGGGTGCCCGGATTGCCGGTTCACTCCACATGACGGTCCAGACCGCCGTGCTGATCGAAACCCTCACAGCTTTGGGCGCCGAGGTCCGCTGGGCTTCCTGCAACATCTTCTCCACCCAGGACGAGGCCGCTGCCGCCGTCGTGGTGGGCAACGGCACGGTTGAGGACCCGCAGGGCGTCCCCGTCTTCGCCTGGAAGGGCGAGACCCTCGAAGAATACTGGTGGACGGCCGAGCAGATCCTTACCTGGCCCGGGGCGGACAGCAACCCGGACCTTGGTCCCAACATGATCCTCGACGACGGCGGCGACGCCACCATGCTGGTGCACAAGGGCGTCGAGTTCGAAGCCCTCGGTTCCGTCCCGGCGGCAGCAGAGGACGAGTCCGATGAGGGGCGCGTCTTCCTTGACGTCCTGCGTGCGTCGCTGGCAGCAGATCCACAGAAGTGGACCCGCATCGGCTCCCGCCTGCTGGGCGTGACCGAGGAAACCACCACCGGGGTACACCGTCTCTACCGGCTGGCGGAGCAGGGCAAGCTGCTCTTCCCGGCCATCAACGTCAACGACTCGGTGACCAAGAGCAAGTTCGACAACAAGTACGGCATCCGCCACTCACTGCCGGACGGCATCAACCGGGCCACGGACGTCCTGATGGGTGGCAAGATTGCCGTCGTCTGCGGCTATGGCGACGTCGGCAAGGGCGCAGCAGAGGCCTTCCGCGGGCAGGGCTCCCGTGTGATTGTCACGGAGATCGATCCGATCTGTGCGCTGCAGGCAGCCATGGACGGCTACCAGGTGGCCAAACTGGAGAGCGTCCTCAGCGAAGGACACATCTTCATCACCACCACCGGGAACAAGGACGTCATCATGGCCGAGCACATGGCCGGTATGCGTGACAAGGCGATCGTCGGCAACATCGGCCACTTCGACAACGAGATCGACATGGCCGGCCTGGCGCGGATTCCGGGCATCAAGAAGGTTGAAATCAAGCCGCAGGTGCACGAGTGGGTCCTCGACGCCGGCACCGCGGATGAACGGTCCATCATCGTCCTCTCCGAAGGCCGCCTGCTGAACCTGGGCAACGCCACCGGCCACCCGTCCTTCGTGATGAGCAACTCGTTCGCGAACCAGACCATCGCGCAGATTGAGCTCTTCACCAAGCGTGACCAGCCTGAGGGCGAGCGGGAATACGAAAACCAGGTTTACGTGCTCCCGAAGATCCTCGACGAGAAGGTCGCCCGGCTGCACCTGGATGCCCTGGGCGTCGAGCTGACGGAACTGTCCAAGGAACAGGCCGAGTACCTGGAACTGGACGTTGCAGGCCCGTACAAGCCGGACCACTACCGTTACTAGGACTGAGGCTGCCACCCCGGCAGAAAGCTGAACCCGATGGGCCCCGGAACGAGATCCGGGGCCCATCTTCGTGACCCTTGCGTTGCCGGGTTCCCCGTGAACTCCAAGGTGGGTGGCCTAGGCTGGAGCCATGATGACTGCAATGGTCCCCGGGCCATGACGGCACGGGAACACCGGACCGCCACCAGGAAGATGCTCCTGGTGGGAGCGCTCTGCCTGCTGGCGGCGGGCGGGGGAGTATTCGCCGCCGTCGCGCCCGGTTCCGGCCGCGCCGCCTTTGAATCCGAGGCCGGCTCCGCTGAACGGTCGGCGCCGGGACTGGCTGCACCGGTGGTGGTGCCGGTGCAGCTTGCGGCTTCCCCGGCAGACGGCGCACAGCAGGTGAATCCGGCAGCGCCGGTCTCGCTCCGCGTCACTAACGGAACCATTGAACGCGTGGCCCTGACGGACGGCAACGGGGAAGCCGTCGAGGGGAGCCTCAGCCCGGATGGAACCGGCTGGTCAGCCGCCGGCCCCCTGCAGTTCAACAGCAGCTACACCTACAACTTCGTGGTGACCGACGCTGCAGGCCGCAAGACCAACGACACACGCACATTCACCACGGTGACAACGGCCAACGAAGCCGATGCCGCTATCTACCCGCTGGACGGCATGAAGGTTGGCGTAGCGCAGCCGCTGCAGATCACGTTCAGCGAACCCGTGCTGAACAAGGATGCAGTGGAGAAAGCCATCAAGGTCTCGTCCACGTCCGGCCAGGCGGGCGCATTCCACTGGTTCAGCGACAGCATGGTGCGGTACCGGGCCGAGAACTTCTGGGCTGCCAACAGCACGGTGACCATGGACATGCAGCTGTTCGGCGTCGATTTCGGCAACGGGCAGATCGGCAACTTCGACAAGAAGGTCACTGTCCACGTCGGCGACAAGAAGGTCGCTGTAGCCGACGCGACGGCGCACACCTTTTCGGTGAGCGTTAATGACAAACCGGCAGGCACATGGCCCGCCACCATGGGTGACACCCGGTTCCCGTCGGCCCGGGGCTTTCTTGTGTTCATGGAGAAGTACCGCGTGGAGCACATGTCTGCCTCCAGCATCGGGCTGAAGCCTGACGACCCGGCATACTACGGCGAGCTGGACGTTAACTACGCCACGCGCCTCACGCCCAGCGGAGAGTTCATCCACCAGGCCACGGACTCCGCGATGCCCTACGTCGGTGTGGCCAACCTGTCGCACGGTTGCATCGGGCTCGGCCCGGACGGAGCCAAATGGGTCTTCGACAACATGACCACCGGGGATGTCGTCCAGGTGGTCAACACCGAGGGCGAGAATGCCAACTTTGACGACGGATTCGGCGACTGGAACATCCCCTGGGCCCAGTACGCCAATTGACCCGTCCGCCGTGCGGTAAAATCGTCTGGTCAGTGCTGGGAGCTTAAGGCCGCCCCACTGAATGAGACCGAGACGGTATTGGGGCTGATCAATGGCCTGTCGGGGGACATGGAGAAGGTCATGACTGTAGTCCACAAGCGGAAAACCATGAAAATTTTGGGCGTCGTGGCCATCTGCGCCGCGGTTGCGGCCGGCGGCATCGGCGTTGCCACGGCCCCCAGCTGGGCGGAGCCCGCGTTCCAGTCGGAGTCTTCCAGCCCGGTCCGCAACGAACCGGGGCTCGCTGCTCCCGTCGTCAAGGCGGTCGAGCTCGGCGTAACCCCCACGGACGGCGCCACGGGAGTCAATCCCGCCGTCGCGCCGTCCGTCAAAGCCGTCAACGGCACTGTCAAGGACGTTGTCCTGGCAACTGCCGACGGCGGCGAACCCGTCAAGGGCACCCTTAGCGCCGACGGTTCCACCTGGACCGCCCTGGACCCCCTGGAGTTCGACGCGGCCTACGACTACGCCTTTACGATCGTGGACCAGGCGGGCCGCGAAACGAAGAAGACGCAGACCTTCACCACGGTGGCCACGGCCAACGAGGCCGACGCCGCCGTCTACCCGCAGAACGGTTCCACCGTGGGTTCGGGCCAGCCGATTGAAATCGTCTTCTCCGAGCCGGTCCTGAACAAGGAGGCCATGGAGAAAGCCGTCACAGTCTCCTCGTCCTCGGGCCAGGCCGTCGCCTGGCGGTGGTACTCGGACCAGCGCGTACGCATCCGTCCCGAGGCGTTCTGGGCATCCGGAAGCCAGGTCACCGTTGACCTTAAGCTGTTCGGCGTGGACTTCGGGAACAAGATGGTAGGCAACGTCGACACCAAGGTCAGCTTCAAGGTTGGGCCGCAGCGCGTAGCCATCGTGGATGATGTCACAAAGACCATGAACGTCTACTTTGACGGCCAGTTGGTCAGGACCGCCCCCGTGACGCTCGGCGATGCCGAGTGGCTCTCACCCACCGGGTACGCCGTGATCATGGAGCAGGAACGTCACTCCAAGTTCAACGCCGGAAGCATCGGCCTGAAGCCCGGCGACAAGGGCTACTACCCGCCGCTGACCGTGGAATACGCCAACCGGCTCACCTCATCCGGCGTCTACGTCCACCAGGCACTCGAATCGGCGTGGAGTTACGTCGGAAAGGCAAACGTCTCGCACGGTTGCGTCGGACTGCTGCCGGCGGACGCGGCCTGGTTCTTCAACAACATGAAGACCGGCGACGTCGTCCAGACCCTCAACACGGGCGCTCCTCCCGTGGAACCGCTGGAGGGTTACGGCGACTGGAACATTCCCTGGGCGCAGTACGCCAAGCGCTAGGAACTGCGGGCTACGGTGTGTCACGGCTGTAGGGCAGCCGGTTCAACCGTTCCCCTACACCCGTGCTTCGCGCCCGTGCCCGGCTCAGCCTGGCCAGTTCCCGCTCGCGACGTTCCACCAGCACTGCGGCCAGGTACTCTTCCGGTCCCGTGCCGGCCGGAGGCGGCGGAGCGACACAGGCTGAGACCTCCGTGGCGAGCGATGCGGCCATGGAAGCGCGCGACGCCGGCGACATCCGGCCTGCCTGGCGGATGAACTGCGACGAGCGGCGGGCCACGGCGTCCGGTATCCGGCCGATGTCAGCCAGCGCCGCCCAGGCCCGGAGGTGCGGCGGTACAAACGGGACGAACGATGGTTCCGCCGGGACCCGGCGCCGCAGGGCGTAGGTTCCGGCCACGATGTCGCCGAGCCGTTTGGACTTGTCATTGAACAGTGCCACGGCGATGGCCAGGCCGCCGAACGTCAGATAGATCTCCAGGAAACCGATCAGCCCTCGGATCACAGCATGACGGAAGCGGATGGCGCCGCCGTCGTCCCGTACTATCCGAAGCCCCGCCGCCAGCTTCCCCAGCGAGAGGCCGCGGGTGAGGGTTTCCACCGCCACCGGGAGGATCACCAAGCAGAAGACCACACTGACCAGAACCAGGGCGCGGGCCGCCGCACCGTCCAGGTCGTTGTAGGCCGACGAAATCACCGTGATCATCACAATGAGGAGGACAACATTGGCAGCGACGTCCAGAATTAGGCCCAGTGCCCGCGCAGCGAACGACGCCGGACGGAGCTCCAGCACTACTGCTTCACCTGTGATGATTGAGCTCAAGCCGGATCCCCGTCCCCTACACGCCGCCTACGGACGCTCACAGTCTAATCCGGGAGCGCTAGGGTAGTGCCGTGGACATGGATGCGTTCTCCGCGGTCAACGGGGACAAGTGGGCGCGGCTGCACGTGCTGGCGTACAAGCGGCGGCTTAGCGGAAGCGAAGCGGATGAACTGCTGCGCCTCTACCAGACCACGTCCGCGCACCTTTCCCTGATTCGCTCCGTGGCACCCGAAAGCGGGTTGTCCGCCTCCCTGTCGGCCACACTGGCCCAAGCCCGCACACGCTTCACCGGTGCCCGCTCCAACTTCATGGACGACCTGGCCCGGTTCTTCGTCATAGCTTTGCCAGCCGCGTTTTACCGGCTGCGTTGGCTCACCGTCTGGTGCGGTGTGGCTTTCTGCCTGGTGGCGGGCGCGTACGCACTGTGGATCTCAACGTCCCCCGATGCGCTCCGGGCCCTCGGCTCGGATGCCGCCATCAAGCAGTATGTCGAACAGGACTTCATCGACTACTACTCAGAGAATCCCGCCGCGTCCTTCGCCGGCGCCGTCTGGACCAATAATGCCTGGATCTCGGCACAGGCGGTGGCCCTGGGCATCACCGGGTTCTGGGTTCCCATGATCCTTTTTGGCAACGCCCAGGGGCTCGGGGTCGCCGCGGGCGTCTTTGCCGCCGTCGGCCAGTCGGACGTCTTCTTCAGCTACATCCTTCCCCACGGGCTGATGGAACTCACCGCAGTGTTCATTGCCTCCGCCGGGGGCCTGAGGATCTTCTGGGCGCTGGTTTCACCGGGGCCTCGGACGAGGGGCCAGGCGGTGGCGGCGGAGGGACGCTCCCTGATTACCGTTGCCCTGGGCCTTGTTTTGGTGCTGTTTGTCTCCGGCCTCGTGGAAGGTTTCGTCACACCCAGCAGTCTTCCCGTGTGGGCCAAGATCAGCATCGGCGCGTGCGTCCTCGCTGCCTACTGGACCTATGTCCTGGTGTGGGGCCGGCATGCATACCGTTCGGGTGCCACCGGCGACCTGGAAGGCGCCGATGCCGGATACACGGCGTCGGCTGCCTGAATACGTTCCGGAACGGGGTGGCACCTGCCGCCACGGAGTGCCTGACGGTAGGCTCATCTGGAGATAAGTAGCGTTGCCTGGCGGTTCCCGGCGACGCGGACGCCTACGGAAGTGAAACTGCAGTGACTGAGAAGACGCCCACCCCGCCGAACCGGCAGGATCCGCACCTGGATCCGGCCGATGACACCGATGAACCCGCTTTTGACTGGATGAAGCCCGCCGGTGCCGGGGCAGGCACTGCGGCTGCGGCCAAGGGATCAATCCCGGCGGAAAAGACCTCCCCCGACGCGGGTAAGGACCAGCCGGCAGCGTCCGCCGGCACCGCTGCGCCGCAGGCAGGGAGCCGCGCCGACCGCAAGGCCGCTGAGGCCGCCGTCGAGCCTGCCCCCGAACCGCAGGGGAGGGGGACGCATTTCCGGGAACCGCTGCCCACCTCCGCCCTCCAGGTGCGGCCGCCCCAGGACGAAGTGGAGCGCCGGAACGCCGAGCGTGAGCTTGCGGCCAACACCAAGCCCGTCCTGCCCCGGGTGATGCAGGTCCTGCTGGCCGTCTTCTATCCGCTGATCCTCCTGGTCCTCGCCGTCCGGGCCGTCACCAGCCCGTTGTTCCTCTGGGTGGAGTACAACCGTCCGGGCTTCCCCGGCGACGGCTACGGCTTCAGCACGGATGACCGCATGACCTACGGGTCCTACGCGGTGGACTACCTCAGCAACTGGTCCGGTCCGCGGTATCTTGGCGAACTCGTCAACCGTAGCGGCGATGCGCTGTTCCAGGACGGCGAGGTCAGCCACATGGCGGACGTCAAACTCGTGATCCTGTCGGCTTTCGCCGGCGGTGCGCTGCTGATCCTGCTGAGCATCGTCGCTATTGTCTACCTTCGCCGCCGAAGCACCGGGGGAGTGCGCCGCGGGCTTTTTGCCGGCTCCATCGTCACGCTCGTGGTCATCCTTGGCCTGGGCACGTTGGCGGCGCTCGGCTGGCAGCAGTTCTTCACCGAGTTCCACCGGATTTTCTTCGCCAACGGGACCTGGACGTTCGCACTGGAAGACACCCTCATCCGGCTGTTCCCGGGCCAGTTCTGGGTCGACGCCGGGATTGTCATCGGGGCCCTGGTGCTGATCGCTTCCGTAATCACCCTGATCCTCACCTGGCCCACCAGGAAGCGCCGAGGAATTGCCAAGGACGTCGTTGCCAAGGATGCAGACTCCAGCAATGCAGACGCCGCCGAGGCGCCGTCAAAGGACAGCGACACCGGCACCGCGGTTCGTCCGGACGCCGCGCCGGGACGCGCGCGGGGAAACTCCGCCGCCCTGTAAGGGCGGACCCTGGACCTTAGAGGGAAGGCGACCGGCACAAGTGCCGGTCGCCTTCACTGTTTGTACTTGCTTCACTGTTTGTACTAGGCGTACAGGCCGTTGATGTGCGCCTCAAAGTCACGCACGACGGCGGCCCGCTTCAGCTTCAGTGACGGCGTCAGATGACCGGACTCAACGGTGAAATCGGCATCCAGCAGGACGAAGCTGCGGATCGACTCCGCTTTCGAGACCAGCAGGTTGGCCTGGTCGATTGCACCCTGGACGGCCTCCCTGACCCGGGCGTCGGAGGTGGCCTCCGCCAGGCCCATGACCGCGATCCGCTGGGCGGAGCACCAGTTCTCCAGGCCTTCCGGATCCAGGTTGACCAGCGCGGAGACGAACGGCCGGCCGTCGCCCACCACTACTGCCTGGGCCACCAGCGGGTGCTCCCGGATCTTTTCCTCGAGCGGCCCGGGTGCCACGTTCTTGCCCCCGGCAGTGACAAGGAGGTCCTTCTTGCGCCCGGTGATGGTGAGGAAACCGTCTTCATCCAGCGAACCGAGGTCTCCGGTGCGGAAGAACCCATCCACGAACGCTTCCGCATTGGCTGCCTCGTTGGCGTGGTAGCCCTTGAAAACGCCGATGCCCTTGACCAGGATCTCGCCGTCGTCGGCCACCCGGATGGTGGTGCCCGGCACGGGAATGCCCACAGTGCCCACCTTGGTCCGTGATGGGGTGTTGGCCGTGCAGGGGGCCGTGGTTTCGGTGAGTCCGTAGCCTTCCAGCACCGGGATGCCGGCGCCACGGAAGAAGTGCGCGTCATGGGAGCTCAGCGGGCTGGCGCCGGATACCGTGTACTTCACCTGCCCGCCGAAGGCCTGTCGGAGTTTGGGGTACAGCACCCGGTCAAAGAGGGCGTGCCTGGCGCGGAGCATGAAGCCGGGGCCGTTGCCGTTTCCGCGGGCCGCGGCGTCAAGTGCCTTGGAGTAGTCGATGGCCACCGCGGACGCAGCGGTGAACAGTCGTTCCTTGCCTGCCAGGGCGGCCTTGTGGCTGGCCCCCGCGTAGACCTTCTCAAAGATCCTGGGTACCACCAGCAGGAACGTGGGTTTGAACGTCGCCAGGTCCTCCAGCAGCTGGGCGGCGCTGGCGGTGTGGCCCAGGGTGGCCCCGGCGCTGAGGCACACCACCTGGACGGCGCGGGCCAGAACGTGCGCGAGGGGGAGGAACATCAGCGTCCTGGCGCCCTCCTGCCGCAGGATCTCGGGGAGGAACTCCACGATGTTGGTGGCCACCAGGGCGAAGTTGCCGTGCGTTATCTCGCAGCCCTTGGGCTTGCCCGTGGTTCCGGACGTGTACACCAGCGAGGCGACGTCGGCGAGGCCCGCCGTGCTGCGGTGCCTCTCCAGCTCCCCGTCGGTGACGCCGGCACCAGCGGCGGCGAGGCTGGCCAGGTTGGGTGCGCCGCCGTCGTCGTCCAGCCTCACGACAGTCACCACGGCGTCGCCGAGCAGTTCGGAGCGGGCCAGGACACCGGCCACGAGCTCAGCTTTGGCCTGGTCCTCAACGAACACCCTGCGGGCGCCGGAGTCATGCAGGATCCACTCGACCTGGCTTGCCGAGGAGGTTTCATACACTGGAACGGTCACGCCGCCGGCGAACCAGATGGCGAAGTCGGCCAGGGTCCATTCGTACCGGGTTCCGGACATCACGGCCACGGTGTCGCCCGGGGCCAGGCCCCCAGCGATCAGCCCCTTCGCCAGTGCCACGACCTTGTCCAGGAACTGCTGGACGGGGATATCAACCCAGCCGTTGGGGCCCTTGCGGGCGTACACGGCATGGGAGGGGTCTTTGGCGTGCTGCCCGAGCAAAAGGTCAGTCACGTTGCTGTCCTGATCCAGCTCCACGAGCAGTTCAGTGCTTGCTTCTCTCACAGCCAGTCTCCGTTCCGGATCCGTGATTGGTCTCCCGGTACCCGTTCCATCTCCTGCGGTTCTGTGGCCCGCGGCACCCCTGCCATACTGCCCTAGATCCAGGACGGCATCCACATTCGGAACCGCCACTCCTGGTAGGGGATGATTTCCGCGGTCCAGACGGGATAGAAAAACGCGGAGAGCAGCACTGCCCCGGCCACAAACAATGCCACCAGGTAGAGCCCGGATCGCCGGCGCCACAGCGGGTCCTGCGGCCGTCCGAGCACCAGGCCAAGGCAATAGGTCAGGGCAAGTACCAGGAACGGTTCAAATGACACGGCGTAGAACGTGAACATGGTCCGTTCCGGATACATGAACCACGGGAGGTAGCCCACGGCGACCCCCGCCAGGATGGCACCGGCACGCCAGTCGCGGCGGCCCGCCCACCAGAACAGCAGGATCACCAGCGAAACCGTCGCGCTCCACCAGATCAGGGGATTGCCCACCGAAAGGATGGCCGATGTGCAGCTGGCGACGTCGCAGCCGGGGCTTCCCTGCTTGGGGGACTCGTAGAAAAATGACGTGGGGCGCCCCATCACCAGCCAGCTCCAGGCGCTCGCCTCATAGGGGTGGTCTGAGCTGAGTCCCTGGTGGAACTTGTATGCTTCCAGATGGTAGTGGGCCAGGGAACGCAGCGGGCCGGGCACCCATCCCCACTGGGCTGACGGGTTGGTGTCGGCCCAGTGGCGGAAGTAGGCATCCTTCGACTGGAACCAGCCGGCCCAGGTGGAGACGTAGACCAGGGCGGCCACCGGAACGATGCTCAGGAACGCGGGAATCCCGTCCTTGATGATGCCGCCACTGATCCACCCACGGATGCCAGCGATCCGGCGCGCGCTCAGGTCCCAGAAGACGGTCAGCAGTCCGAAGCCGGCCATGAAGAACAGGGCTGACCACTTGGTGCCGACAGCAAGTCCCAGGCAGATTCCGGCTGCGATGCGCCACCAGCGGATCCCCAGCCACGGCCCGGAAACCAGCTGGACCACGGAGGGCCGCCCGTCCGCGGCGCCGGCCTGTCGCCCCAGCCGGGCAGCCAGCCGCCGCCGGCCGTCGTCACGGTCCATCAGCAGCGCGCCGAAAGCGGCGAGGAGCCAGAACATCAGGAAGATGTCCAGCAGGGAGGTCCTGGACATCACCAGGTGGTGGCCGTCCACGGCCAGCAGGAGGCCTGCGACGGCCCCCAGTGTCAGCGAGTGGAAGAGTTTCTGCGCTATCAGCGTGATCAGGAGGACGGACAGCGTCCCCGTCAGCGCTGCACCGAACCGCCAGCCAAACGGGTTGTCCGGGCCGAACAGCCACATTCCCGCGGCGATCATCCACTTGCCAACCGGCGGGTGCACAACATACTCGGGGGAGGACAGAATGACGCCCGGGTTGCCCGCTATGAAGGAGTCGTTGGCCTTGTCCGGCCAGCTGCGCTCATAACCGCTGACCAGGAACGAATACCCGTCCTTGACGTAGTAGGTCTCGTCGAAGACCAGGCTGCGTGGACTCTCGAGGCGGACGAAGCGAAGGATCCCGCCGATCGCCGCCGTGATGGTCGGAATGAGCCAGAACCAGAGGCGCAGCGACGGCGGATAGTCGCGCCAGCTGCGGATGTCCCGGAGCAGCCGCTCCCGCAGGGCACTTTCCGTGAACGCTTCCCGCGGACGGCGGATCCACCGGTGGCCCTCAAGGTTGCGGCCCAAAGCCCTGGACGCCGGCTGCGCCGGTTTGGCCGGGTCGGCCTCGACAGGTGGTACGGAGGTCTGCGTCACGTGCCCATGCTACCTTTTGGCGCTGGAAGAGCCTGCCAGCAGTAGGCTGGTCGTGTGGACCAACAACTCAGTACTTCCCGCGCGAGCGGCTCCGATGATGCCGGCACTTCTTCAGGGGAAGGTTCGGCTTTAGAGGCAGGTTCGACCCCGTCCGAGACCCCGCCCGGGTCGGCAGGCGCCACGGATGAAGCTTGGTCGCCGGCCACGGAAGGTGCGGCCCGCCCCGCGGAAGGGCAGCCGGGCAGGATCGTGCTCGCGGCGACACCCATCGGCAATGTCGGCGATGCGTCACCCCGGCTGGTTGAACTCCTCACCACGGCTGACATCGTTGCCGCCGAGGACACCCGGCGCCTGCACCGGCTGGTGCAGAACCTGGGAGTCGCCGTGGCCGGGCGGATCATCAGCTACCACGAGCACAACGAAGCCGTAAAGACCGCCGAACTCCTGGACCAGGTGCGGGCAGGGAAGACCATCGTGATGGTGACCGACGCCGGAATGCCCGCCGTCTCGGATCCGGGTTTCCGGCTGGTTGAGGGTGCTGTGGCCGCCGGGCTGACGGTCACCGCCGTGCCGGGGCCGTCGGCCGTCCTGACAGCACTCGCCCTCTCCGGCCTTCCCACGGACCGTTTTTGTTTTGAGGGATTCCTTCCCCGCAAGGCCGGAGAGCGCGCCTCCCGGCTGTCCGAGCTGGACGCGGAACGCCGGACGATGGTTTTCTTCGAGGCGCCGCACCGGCTGGAACCGATGCTTCGGGCGCTGCGTGAGCGCTTCGGCGGCGACCGCCCGGCCGCGGTGTGCCGTGAGCTGACCAAGACATACGAAGAAGTTATCCGCGGCCCGCTGACCGACCTCCTTAAATGGGCAGAAACAAACGAAGTGCGCGGCGAAATAGCCGTGGTGGTGGGCGGGGCCCCGGAACGTGAGCCGGGCAGGCCGGAGGACCATGTGGCTGCTGTCAACGGCCTGATCGCGCAAGGCATCAGGCTGAAGGAAGCCGTGGCAGCCGTGGCCGAGGACGCAAAAGTCAGCAAGAGGGAACTCTATTCCGCGGTCCTGGCTGCCCGCTAGGGCGCGGACGCAGATCTTGTGCAGCTGCACAGCAACGTCCGGAGTGTGTAGTGCGCACATGCATAGACGCTCCGGAGCGCACGGCAGTACCGTGGCTGTAAAGCAGCCGAGTGCTGAACCCATCCCCAACCCCAATTGCTGACGAGGGAGTCATCGTGACTGTAACTGCACAGCCCACCGTTACTGCGGAGCGCGAGAGCGAGCTGCTGGCCTCCGTTCCGACCGGCCTGCTGATCAACGGCGAATGGCGCCCGGCGGCGTCCGGGAAGACGTTCGACGTCGAGGACCCGGCCACGGGCAAGGTCCTGCTCAGCATCGCTGATGCCGGCCCCGAGGACGGCGCAGCCGCTTTGGACGCGGCCGCCGCCGCCCAGGACTCCTGGGCCAAGGTTCCGGCCCGTGAGCGCGGGGAAATCCTGCGCCGCGCCTTCGAGATGGTCACGGCACGGGCGGAAGACTTCGCGCTGCTGATGACCCTGGAGATGGGCAAGCCCCTGGCCGAGGCCCGCGGCGAGGTTACCTACGGTGCCGAATTCCTGCGCTGGTTCTCCGAGGAAGCCGTCCGCGCGTTCGGCCGCTACTCCGTCTCGCCGGACGGCAAGTCCCGCCTGCTGGTCACCAAGAAGCCCGTGGGCCCTTGCCTGCTGATCACCCCGTGGAACTTCCCGCTGGCCATGGCCACCCGCAAGATCGCCCCGGCCGTAGCTGCCGGCTGCACCATGGTGCTCAAGTCCGCGAACCTGACTCCGCTGACCTCCCAGCTGTTCGCGGCCGTGATGCAGGAAGCGGGCCTGCCTGCCGGTGTCCTGAATGTCATCCCCACCTCCACGGCCGGTGCCACTACGGGACCGCTGATCAAGGACTCCCGGCTGCGGAAGCTCTCCTTCACCGGCTCGACCGAAGTGGGCCGCCGCCTGCTCTCCGACGCCTCCGAAACCGTGCTGCGCACCTCGATGGAACTCGGCGGCAACGCCCCGTTCGTGGTGTTCGAGGACGCTGACGTCGACGCCGCCGTGGCTGGGGCCATGCTGGCGAAGCTGCGGAACATGGGCGAGGCCTGCACGGCCGCGAACCGTTTCATCGTGCACGAGTCCGTCGCAGACGAGTTCGCGGAGAAGTTCGCCGCGAAGATGGCGGACATGACCACGGCCCGCGGCACCGAGCCGGAGTCCAAGGTGGGACCCCTGATCGATGCGAAGAGCCGGGACAAGGTCCACGAGCTCGTCACCGACGCCGTGGCCTCGGGTGCGGTGGCGGTGGCCGGCGGGGGCCCGGTGGACGGCCCGGGCTATTTCTACCAGCCCACCATCCTCAAGGGCGTCACCGAGGGCACGCGGATCCTGTCCGAGGAAATCTTCGGCCCGGTCGCGCCGATCATCACCTTCGACAGCGAGGACGAGGCAGTCCGCCTTGCCAACAACACCGAGTACGGCCTGGTGGCCTACGTCTTCACGCGCGACCTGAACCGCGGCATCCGGATGGGCGAACGTCTTGAGACCGGCATGCTGGGCCTGAACGCCGGCGTCGTGTCCAACGCAGCCGCACCGTTCGGCGGCGTCAAGCAGTCCGGCCTGGGACGCGAAGGCGGCCTCGAAGGCATCGAGGAATACCTCTACACCCAGTACATCGGCATAGCCGACCCGTACGCAGGCTAATCCGTCCGGGGCGCAGCACAGCTAGCCCCGTCGCAGCCGCCGCAGGCCGTCGCGCACCGTCCGCCAGGACCGCGCGGCGGCCTGCGCGGGTTTGGCGGCGGCCCGCAGGACGGCACGGAAGGGCGCGGAAACGATGCGCCCCCAGCGATTCATGACCGACGGCGGCAGCCACTCCGCCCGCAGCTGCCGTCCCCGGCGGGAATGCCTTCGCAGGGATGCCTGGATCACGGCTATCCTCTCTGCTGCTGAAGGCGCCGCGACGTCTTCAGCGCCCCCGGCACGGCCGGCAGGCGGCCCGTACTGCTGACGTTCGAAGTCCGTGGTGAGTGCGGCGACAGCCCGGATTCCGGCGTTGTCGCGCGCGCCAAGCGCACCCGATCCACTGAGCCGGCTGGAAAAGTGACGCGGGGTTTCGCTGGGGCCGGGAGCCAGCCCGTAGTCGGTAGCCAGGTCCCGCAGTTCGGCCCAGGCCGCTGCGGCCGTGTTGCCCCCGAGGGCCGGCACGCTCCTGAGCCGCCGCGACCGCAGGCCGGCCCGCACCATCCGCGGCGACCCGGCGATCAGGGCAAGGAGGAGTACAGCGGCGGTGCCGTAGAGCGGCAGAGTCAGCGGGTGCCCTGGTTCACCGGCTGATTCCAACCCCGGCAGCGGCGTCGGGGTGGCGCCTGGCGTTGCGCCGGGCGTTGCGGCGTTCGACGGGATGAGGTCGTCGTTGTTTTCGTTCGTGCTGGCACCCCCCGGCGTGGAGGTCTGCGACGCGTAGTCCGGCACCACGCCGCGTGAAGGCGTGGGTTCGAATGCCACCCATCCGAGTCCTTGAAAATAGAGTTCGGGCCAGGCATGCGCGTCCCTGGAGTCGACTTCGTATTCCGTCAGTGCACCTTGCCCGGGAACCGAAACCGTGGCACCCGTGGACCGGCCCGGGGCGTAGCCCACGGCGATCCGGCTTGGGATTCCCTCCAGCCTGGCCATCACGGCCATGGCCGAAGCGAAATGGATGCAGTAGCCGCTCTTTTGCGTCAGGAAGTCCGCGAGTACGGAAAGTCCGTTGCCGTCGTAGCCGCCCTGGACCGGGGACTGCAAGGAATACGTGAACTCCAGCGAGCGCAGGTAGTTCTGGATGGCCATCGCCTTGGCATACGCCGTACTGCTTCCGGCGGTCACTTTATCCGCCGTGCTCCGAACAATGTCCGGCACGTTGTTGGGCGCCCGGAGGAACTCCTCGGAGATCCCGCGCACCGGTGCCGAGGACTGTGACAACAGTTCCGGCGTGAGCCTGGGTGCAGTCGACTGCACGACGTACTGCTGGTTCCGTGAATTGGTGTCCACCCCCTTGATGCTGAGCGTGGCCGGATCCCAGCTCCATCGTCCGGCCAGGCCGTTGACGGCATCCGGGGCGTACGGCACCGGCAGGTACGGGCTGGTGAAACGGCCGGTATTGACCGCCGTGACCTGGCGGACCTGCTCGTCCGCGAGGATCTCGTACCCGGCGTCCATCCTTCCGACCCCCACGCGCCGGGAAGCGTCGCGGTCGTCCGGTGACCAGGAGTCGCCGTCGAACCGGTCCACCGTGACGGACCTCAGGTACGGGGGCCTGCTGGCACTGGTGGCATAAGTGATGCGTCCGTCGCCGGAGGGACTCCGCAGGCTGTTGCCCAGGCTGATCATCGGATTGAGCCCGGTGGATGAACCCCAAGGATTCAGCCTGGAACCCTGTGGGAACGTGCCCTGGTCGAAACCCGGAACGGCCAGGGGAAGGAGGAGCGTGATGACCAGCGCGATGCCGCCGGTGAGGGCAGCGCGGCGGAACTGTCCCGGAGTGCGGGCGGTGTCCGCCGTAGTGCGGTTGTCCGGGGCGAACCACTGGCTGCAGGCAAGGATCATCAGGTAGCCGGCGGCTGCTGCGGCAAACCCCCACACCCCGACGCTCTGCGGTTTGACCATGGCGGGCACCACCAGGATGGCCACCAGTCCCAGCCCGCTAGTTGCCGGCAGGGCCAGCGGCACTGCGAGGGCATCGACCAGGATCACCACGAGGCCCAGGACCGCGCACGTGACCAGCACTATGCCGGCATTCGGCGCAACCGGGGAGCTCTCGGCCAGGACGGTTTCACTTGCCCGCCGCAGGTACCTCCCCAGCTGTTCCAGGGTGTCCCCGGACGGAATGAACCCGGCGATGCTGTCCCGGCGGAAGAACGTGAAAGTCAGGATGAAAGCGAGGGACACAAAGCCGCCCAGCGCCACGAGGAATGGCTGCGCGCGCAGCGACCTCAGGAGGGCCATGGTTAGGGCAACAACGCAGACGGTGGTAAGCACCGGCGGATACCACGCCCAGCCCCGCAGTACGCCGTTAAGGGATAGGGCGGCTCCGGACACAGCGAGGGCGACGGCAGCCGCCATGGCCCACGGCTGCGCACCAGCGCGGCGCAGCCGCGCGGCCGGTGCGGCTAACGGGGCAAGGACCTCAGGCGTGCGGTCCGTCTCCTGAGGGGGATGTCGCTGGGGAGTCAACGTCATCGCCGGACCCCCGTGCCCCGGCGCACGTCCGCTGCGGCCGTGGCGGCAGCCGCATCGCGCTGGTCGAAATACGACCAGGCCGCCGGCACCGATGTGGCAGGGCTGACGGCCACTGCCCGCCAGCCGCCGGACCGTAGTGACTCAAGGGCCGCCTGGCAGTCGCCCGGGTGTTCGGTGACCACTATGGCGAACGCATTGGCACCGAAGCCGGCAGCCGTGGACAGGGCGCGTGCCTCTGCCGGCTGCAGATGGCCAAGGATGGCCATGATGGGCCCGCGCTGCCGGTGGGCGGAGAGCTTGTCCAGGAGCCTGTCGTCGAAGGGCCTCGGACCTGATTCGGATCCTGGCGTATGGTGTGCGCCGGAGAGCTGGACGGCCGCCAGGCTCTCGGCAATGGCCTGCAGGCCTGCGGACCCGGAGTATTCCTCTGCCGCTGGTTCGGGCGCCGAGGGAGAATGCAGGAACGCAGGTTCTCCCGCGGGATCGAGGAAACGCAGGGCGTAGCTGCGTTCCGCCAGGTGTGCGCTGACCGACATTGCGGCTGTGACCGCCCACTCGAACGTGTCGCTGGTCACCAGCTCGTGCCCGTCCTCACCGGAGGTGGCGGAAAAGGCCGCACCCGGTCCGCGCGCGAAAGCCGCCCACCGGTGGTCCAGGATGATGGTGGCCTCCGGGGTGGTAACGGATTCCTCCTGCCGCACCATCAGTGCACCGTGCCTCGCCGTGGCGGCCCAGTGCACCCGGCGCATTGGATCCCCGTGGCGGTACTCGCGGGTCATGACGTCGTCATCGCTCGGATTGGCCCGGATCCGCGTGGCAGTGACGCCGTCATTGCCGCGTGCGCCGGCAAGCCCCGTCGCGGGGAGTTCGACGGCGGCGGGCGTCACCGTCAGTGTGTCGCCGTCGTCAATCGCGTGGCGGTGCAGGGAGAGACCGAAGGGGTCGGTGAATTCGGCCGTCACCGGGCCGATCACAAACTGGCCCCGCTTTCCGGACCGGAGGTGGTACTCATAGCGGCTGGTTCCGCCGATGGCCGAGCGGGACGGGAACCGGAACGCCGGCGATTCGCCGAACCGCGAGGGAAGGCGTTCCTCCATGATCACTTGCCCGGTGGCTGCGCCGGTGCGGGCCACGGCAAGCCGCACGGTGGTGGTCGAGGAGGTTTCCACGCTGGCGGGGCTGAACTCCCGGTACACCTTGAACCGGGGTTTGAGGATGCGGATCCCTGCGAGGGAGACCATCGGGAGGACTATCAGAAGGATGCCGAGCGTGAGCAGGTCCCGGCGGCCCATGACCTGCGCCAACAGCAGCGATACCACGCCGGCAGCCAGCAACCCCCAGCCGCGGGTGCTGAAGAGGTGTCCCGGGAGCTTGTCCGTGAGGGCCATCGTGGCGGCTTCGGCTAGCGCGGGTGCCGCTGGTCCGGGCCGCTGCGCGGGTTGCCGGTCCGGGATGGTGCCGCGGACATCTCCTGCGGCACCGGAAGCTTCGCCAGGATGCCGCGGATGACGCTGTGCGGAGTTTCCCCCATGCCTGCGGCCTTGCGGTCAAGGATGATTCTGTGGGCCAGCACGGATTCGGCCACACTGACGACGTCGTCCGGGAGCACGAAGTCCCGGCCCTCCAGCGCCGCGGTGGCCTTCGCTGCCCGCAGTAGCTGGAGCATGGACCGGGGACTTGCACCGAGACGAAGCATGGCACTTTCCCGGGTGGCGCGTCCCAGTGACACCGTGTACTCCTTGACGGCCAGCGAGACGTACACCCGCTGGACGGTGGCGATCATGGCGGCCACATCGGCCGAGGTGACGACGGCGGTGACCCTGGTCAGCGGAGACGTCGCCTGGTGTGTCTCCAGCATCTCAATCTCCGAGTCCTTGTCCGGGTAGCCCATGGAGATCCGGGCCATGAACCTGTCCCGCTGGGCTTCCGGCAGCGGGTAGGTCCCTTCCATCTCAATGGGGTTCTGGGTGGCTACCACCATAAAAGGCTCATCCAGCTTGTAGGAGTCACCGTCCACAGTGACCTGGTGCTCCTCCATGCACTCCAACAGCGCGGACTGGGTCTTTGCGGAGGCCCGGTTGATCTCGTCCCCGATGACAATGTTCGCGAACACGGCGCCCGGCCTGAATTCGAACAGCCGCGAGGCCTGGTTGTAAATGGACACACCCGTGACGTCGGAGGGCAGGAGGTCCGGGGTGAACTGGATCCTGCTGACCGAACAGTCGATGGTGCGGGCGAGCGTCTTGGCAAGCAGCGTTTTTCCCACGCCGGGAACATCCTCGAGGAGCAGGTGCCCCTGGGCAAGGAGAACCGTGAGGGCAAGTTTCGCGGCTTCCGCCTTGCCGTCGATCACGGTGTTGATGGCCGACAGGATGCGCTCGCTGGCGGCGTGGAAGGCTTCTGCGTCCATGGCCGGCGGCCGGGTTCCGTTTAGTGGGTTTCCCACCACTCCAGCACCGTCGGGGAAGACCTGCCCGTCCGGGAGGGCTTCGTCTACTGTCGTGCGTCTGTGGGAGTCCATCGGCAGCCTTTCAGACCTCGGGAAAGCCTGGCACGGGTTGGCAGGAAGTGCCGGCGCCCGCCGTCGGGCGTTCGCCCGTATGCCACCAGACTACTAACACAACTGCCGGAGCAGACAGAGAGTTCCGGTATTTCCCGGCGGGATCGGGAATGCCCGGGCAGCTAGGGTGGAAGGATGAACACCCCGTTGACGCCAGCCCCGTTTCGCGTGCCCGGAAGCGACGGCTCCGGGCGGCACGGCTATCCGCCCGCTCCGGAGCCGCTGCCCGTCCCGGTCATGGACAACCACACGCACCTGGACTTCCCGAACAGCGACGTGACAGTGGACGTGGCGGCCGCCCTGGACGTCGCCTCGTCAGTGGGTGTCCAGGGAGCCGTGCAGGTTGGCTGCGACCTGGAGTCCTCGCGGTTCACGGTGCAGGCCGTGGACGTGGACCCCCGGCTGCTCGGTGCGGTGGCCATCCATCCCAACGATGCACCGGATTATGCCGCCCGCGGGGAGCTGGAGGCCGCCCTGGCCGAGATTGAGGCACTGGCTGCCCACCCCAGGATCCGTGCCATTGGCGAGACCGGCCTTGATTTTTTCCGCACGGAGGGGGAGGGGCTGCAGCACCAGCGGTACTCGTTCCGCCGCCACATCGACATCGCCAAGCGCCTCGGGCTGACGCTGCAGATCCATGACCGGGACGCCCACGACGATGTTGTCCAGGTCCTGCGGGAAGAAGGGCCCCCGGACCGGGTGGTGTTCCATTGCTTCTCCGGGGACGAACAGCTGGCCCGGACGTGCAACAACGAAGGCTGGTACATGTCCTTCGCCGGTACTGTGACGTTCAAGAATGCGGCCAACCTGCGCGCGGCGATCGCCATTGCGGACCCTGCCCGCGTGCTCGTGGAAACGGACGCGCCCTTCCTGACCCCGCATCCGTTCCGCGGCCGCCCTAACGCCAGTTACCTGATTCCGCACACGGTCCGGGCCATGGCCGACTTGACAGGCACCGAGTTGTCCCGGCTTTGCGCCCAAATCGCCGAAAATTCCGTGCGGGCATACGGATCCTGGGACTGACAGGGGGTCCGCTCAGCCGATCGTCAGGAATACCAGGTATGCACCAAATCTTGGATGCTTTATAACGCTTCGGTTACAGTGGAAAACTATTAGCCGGGGTCGGGGAAGGCCTTCGGATAATTTCGCTCAGTTCCAGGTCCGTCTCACCGCGGGTCCGGTGAGTCCTGAGTGTGGCGGCGCACACGTCTGCTGCAAACAGCCGGACCGTGTCCGGAGTTGCCCTGAGGGTGTTTGCGTCGGTGGCTGATGTGCGTTTTTCCCCGTGCCCGGATGGTCCTAGAGTTACGGGCAATCGTGGTCAAGTTCTTCACTTCGGACGGTAAGTTCAGTTTCGTCAAGGTCGGTGCCCAGCTGGTTGTGCTCTCTGCACTCGTGCTGGGCCTGGTGGCCTTCGTAGGCAACAACAAAACAGTCACCCTGAATGTGGACGGGAAAGTCAGCTCCGTCCAGACGTTCGGCGGGACGGTAGGCCAAGTGGTCAAAAGTGCCAAGGTGGAGCTGCAGGCCGCGGACCGGGTTTCCCCGTCGGCGGACGCCCGCGTGGAGGATGGCTCGGTCATCAACGTCAATCTCGCCAAGGCAGTGAAGATCAGCCTCGACGGCGCTGAGAAGACGATCAACACAACCTCTGCCAACGTCGAAGGACTGGTCACCGAACTCGGCGTTGCCAGTGCCTCGGAAGTCTCCGCGCCAAAGGACGCCCAGCTGGCCGTCTCCGGTTCGTTTGTGGCCATCTCCACGCCCAAGACCGTCAGCATCCTGGCGGACGGCAAGGCGTCGAAGACAACCACCACGGCTTCAACCGTGGCGGAGGTCCTCAAGGACGCCGGAGTGACCGTGGGTGCCGGTGACCGGCTTTCCCAGCCGCGCAACGCGCACGTCGTCAATGACATGGCGATCAAGGTCTCCCGGGTGGATTCCTCCAAGACTGCCGCAACCTCCGAAGAGGTTCCCTTCGAGACCCTGAGTTCCGAAAGCGCCGACCTGTTCGTCGGCGAGAAGAAGGTCACCCAGGCCGGTGTCCCCGGCAAGGTGGACAAGAACTTCAAGCTGGTGCTGGTGGATGGCCGGGAAGCCTCCCGGACCCTCGTCTCCGAGACCGTCTCCGTCCAGCCGGTGACTGAAAAGGTCTCGGTCGGGACCAAGGAAAAGCCCAAGGCCGAAGCTGCCGGTGCGAACACCGGTGCAGCCGCCCCCGCCATGATGAATGAAGCCATGTGGGACAAGATCGCGCAGTGCGAATCCACCGGCAACTGGTCCATCAACTCCGGCAACGGCTACTACGGCGGTCTGCAGTTCGACATCCAGACCTGGCTCGGTGCCGGAGGCGGCGCCTACGCTCCCAACGCCAGCCTTGCCACCAAGGCCCAGCAGATCGACATCGCCAACCGCGTTTACGCGCAGCGCGGCCTCTCCCCCTGGGGCTGCGGCTGGGCAGCGACCAGCTAACGGTCTTTACAGCGAGCAGTTCCTCCCGCTAACAGCCGAGGTGGTTGACCACCGCCGCAGGCGGAGTGTAGGCCGGGTCCGGATTACCGGACCCGGCCTTTGCCGTACCCCGCCCCGGCTCTGGTCAGGGCGCTTCACAGGCGCCGCCGCGGAAGGCCAACGGGATAGGATACCTAGGTGACTAAACCGATCCCCGCCGCCTCCGGCACCGCGCCCGCAGCACTGTTTGGCGCCTCCGATGTCCGCCGGCTCGCCGAGGAGATCGGAGTCCGTCCCACGAAGACACTGGGCCAGAACTTCGTCATCGATGGCAATACCATCCGCCGGATCGTGGCCGCCGCGGACATCCACGCCGATGAGACCGTCCTGGAGGTCGGTCCGGGACTGGGTTCGCTGACGCTGGGATTGCTGGACGCCGCAAAGTCCGTGGTCGCCGTCGAAATCGATCCGGTCCTTGCCGCCAAGCTCCCGGGTACTGTGCAGCAATGGCGGCCCGGCGCCGCCAAGGATTTCCATCTGGTGCTGGCGGATGCCATGAAGGTCACTGAACTGCCCGTGGAACCGACCGCCCTCGTGGCAAACCTCCCGTACAACGTGGCGGTGCCGGTAGTGCTCCATCTCCTGCAGCACTTCCCGAGCCTGCGGCACGGACTGGTGATGGTGCAGGACGAGGTGGCGGACCGGCTTGCCGCCGGCCCCGGCTCCAAGACCTACGGCGTGCCCTCGGTGAAGGCAGCCTGGTACAGCAGCATGCGCAAGGCCGGCGTGATCGGCATGAACGTCTTTTGGCCGGCACCCAAGATCCACTCGGGCCTAGTTGCCTTCACCCGCCGTGAGCCGCCGGTTACTTCGGCAACCCGCGAACAGGTTTTCGCCGTCATCGACGCCGCTTTCGCCCAGCGCAGGAAGACCCTGAGGGCTGCCCTGGCAGGATGGGCCGGAAGCGCCGCGGAGGCCGAACAGTGCCTGCTGGCTGCGGGCGTGGATCCCACCGCCCGTGGTGAAGTGATCGATATCGCAGCGTTCGCACGGATAGCCGAAGCCCGCCAGGACCGGCAGGCTTGAGGCTGGGGCCGCTGCCGTTCGCGGTGACGCCTTGAGCGCGCATGCTTGGAGCCTGACGCTGCCATGCCATAGCTTGGACTCATGAACGCAGTGAGAGGGCGCTTTGCCGCGAGGACGGTCCGGGTCAAGGCTCCCGGCAAAATCAACGTCTCGCTGGATGTAGGCCCGCTGCGTGAGGACGGCTACCATTCCGTGGCCAGCGTCTACCTGGCGGTGTCCCTGTACGAGGAAGTCGCCGCCACCAGCACTGCCACGGAAGGGATCACGGTCAGCATCAGTCCGGCCAGCACACTGGACCTTTCCGACGTGGACATCCCGCTGGACGAACGGAACCTGGCCTACAAGGCGGCCGCCATCATGGCCGACGTCTCCGAGCACTCAACGGGCGTCCATCTGGAAATCACCAAGCGGGTCCCGGTGGCCGGCGGCATGGGCGGAGGTTCAGCCGACGCGGCAGCCACTCTGCTCGCCTGCGACGCCCTCTGGAACAGCGGGCTGTCCCGCGACGAGCTCGCCCACTTGGCCGCAGAGCTCGGCGCGGACGTACCGTTTGCGCTCCTTGGGGGCACCGCCGTCGGACTGGGCGTGGGTGATGAGTTGTCGCCGGCGCTGGCGAAGGCACAGATGGACTGGGTGCTGGTCACTGCGGACTACGGGCTGTCCACGCCGGAGGTCTTCCGGACCCTGGACCGGCTCCGCCTCGCCGAAGGTCTCACAGTGGACGAACCCGCCGCCGTCGATCCAAAGATCCTGCAGGCGCTGCGCAGCGGCGACGCCGACGCCCTCAGCCGCGTCCTGGTCAACGACCTCCAGCGCGCCTCCATTGAGCTTGCGCCGGGGCTGCGCGATACCCTTGGACTTGGCGAATCGTGCGGAGCCATCGCCGGGCTAGTGTCAGGCTCAGGCCCCACGGTGGCTCTGCTCACCCACAGTCCTGAGGCGGCAGCCGGCCTTGCGGAAGACCTCGGCCATCACGGCCTCAATGCCCTGGCCGTCCACGGTCCGGTGCCCGGAGCGCGCATCATCTCCGATACGCTCCTTTAGTACTTTTAACGAATTTCCACCGAAGAAAGCAGTTCCCAGTGGCTCACCTGCTCGGCGGCGAGAACCTCACGGTCTCGTATGCAACCCGCACCGTCCTCGACGGCGTTACCCTCGGCCTTGAGGAGGGCGACCGGATCGGTATGGTGGGCCGCAACGGCGACGGCAAGTCCACCCTCATGCGCTTGCTGGCGATGCGCGCCACCCCTGATTCGGGGCGGGTGACCAAGCGCAGCGAGGTCAACATCGGTTACCTCGACCAGAGCGACGTGCTCGACGGCGACCTGACGGTTGGTGCCGCCATCGTTGGCGACCAGGCGGACTACGAATGGGCCCGCAACCCGCAGATCCGCGAGGTCATGGGCGGCCTGGTATCCGACGTCGACTGGCACGCGAACGTGCACGCGCTGTCCGGCGGGCAGAAACGCCGCGTTGCGCTGGCGAAGCTGCTGATCGAAGACCATGACGTCATCATGCTCGATGAGCCCACCAACCACCTCGACGTCGAAGGCGTCGCCTGGCTGTCCCGCCACCTGAAGACCCGCTGGCGGCCCAACCAGGGCGCCTTCCTGGTGGTCACCCACGACCGCTGGTTCCTCGACGAAGTCTGCAACAAGACCTGGGAAATCCACGACGGAATCATGGACCCGTTCGAAGGCGGCTACGCGGCCTACGTCCTGGCCCGTGCCGAACGGGACCGCTCGGCGTCCGTGATGGAAGGCAAACGCCAGCAGCTCGTCAAAAAGGAGCTCGCCTGGCTGCGCCGCGGTGCCCCGGCACGGACGGCCAAACCGAAGTTCCGCATCGAAGCAGCCAACGCGCTGATCGCCGACGTCCCGGAACCGCGTGATTCGATGGCGCTGAGCAAGATGGCCACCGCGCGCCTCGGCAAGGACGTGTTGGACCTTGAACACGTTTCGCTGGACTTCCTTGGCGGCGCGCCCGGGCAGAAACTCTTCGACAACATCACCCTGCGGCTCGCGCCGGGGGAGCGGCTCGGGCTGGTCGGCGTCAACGGCGCCGGCAAGACCACCCTGCTGAAGCTCCTCAACGGCGAAATCCAGCCCACCTCGGGCAAGCTCAAGCGCGGCAAGACGGTTGTCACCGCTGTTCTGACCCAGGAGGTCAAGGAGCTGGACGACGTCAAGGACCTGCGCGTCATCGAAGTGATCGAGCGCGAAAAGCGGTCCTTCAACGTTGGCGGCAAGGAATTCAGTGCCGGCCAGCTGGTGGAACAGCTCGGCTTCACCAACGAGAAGCAATGGACCCCGGTCAAGGACCTCTCAGGTGGCGAACGCCGCCGCCTCCAGCTCCTGCGCCTGCTCGTGGGCGAGCCCAACGTGCTGATGCTCGATGAGCCCACCAACGACCTCGATACCGACACCCTAGCCGCCGTCGAAGACGTCCTGGACGGCTGGCCGGGCACGCTCGTTGTGGTGAGCCACGACCGCTACCTGCTGGAGCGCGTCACCGACCACCAGATGGCGCTGCTGGGCGACGGCAAGATCCGGGCGCTGCCCCGCGGCGTCGACCAGTACCTGGAACTGCGGGAAGCGGCCCTGGCCGGTTCCACCATCACCGGCGGCGGCAACCCCGTCACCGCCGCCAGCGGCAGTGCAGCCCCCGCCACCAGCGGCCCGTCCGAGGCCGAGAAGCGGGACGCCCGCAAGGCTAAGAACCGGATTGACCGCCAGCTGGGCAAGCTGACGCAGCAGGAAGAAAAAATCCACGCCCAGATGGTCAAGAGCACGTCCGACAACGACTTCGACGCCATGGCCGAACTCAACAAGAAGCTCAAGACCCTGGCCGAAGAACGCGAAGCCCTGGAACTCGAATGGCTCGAAGCCCTGGAAGTCCTCGGGGAGTAGCAGCCGGGCAGTAAACCTAGTCCTCGCTGCGAAGCTCCGGGTCCTTCTGCAGGCCCGTGAGACCGTTCCAGGCGAGGTTCACCAGGTGGGCGGCCACGGCGCGTTTGTCCGGGGTCCTGCTGTCCAGCCACCACTGGCCCGTCATGGCCACCATGCCCACGAGCATCTGCGCGTACATGGCGCCGTCGGCCGCACTGAAACCGCGGCGGGCGAACTCGTCGGACAGGATGTGCTCCACCCGGGCAGTCACGTGGGAGAGCAAGGTGGAAAACGCGCCTTCGGGCTGGGACGGCGGGGCGTCACGCATGAGGATCCGGAACCCGTCGGTGCGTTCCTCGATGTAGGTCAGCAGGGCCAGTGCGGCGCGCTCCACCTGGACCCGCGGCTTGGCTTCGTCCGTGAGGGCGTCGTTGATGGCTGCCAGCAGGATTCGGAACTCGTACTCCACCACCTGGGTGTAGAGGCCTTCCTTGGACCCGAAGTGCTCATAGATCACGGGTTTCGACACACCGGCAGCAGCGGCGACCTCTTCGATCGTGGTGCCGTCAAGGCCCCTGATGGCGAAAAGCCCGCGTCCGATGTCGATCAGCTGTGAGCGCCGCTGCGCCCCGGTCATCCGGGCCCTGGGCACGTACCCTGGAGCCCTGACGGGCCTGCCTGGATGGTTTCCCGCACCATCGGGCGCACCGTTGATCTTGCTCACCGTCCAATCATGCCTTAATGGACGCTGGGACTACCGAGTCGCACGTGCGCCAACCTTCGTGGCAGAATTGGTTCTCGTGCCGCCGGGCTAAGGGCCCGGGCACGGTCCGCTCTGGTGTAATGGCAGCACCCCGGCCTTTGGAGCCGTGGAGTATAGGTTCGAATCCTATGGGCGGAACAGCCGCTGTGGACGGGTCCTGCATCCGGAACAGGCAGGCGAAGGTGTGAAAGTGCGCGCAACTGAGATCCACCAAGCAAGGAGAGCCTGTACGTGAGCCCCGAGACAACCGGCCCCGCTGCCGTCATCGTCCTAGCTGCAGGTGCCGGCACCCGGATGAAGTCGCGTACCCCCAAGATCCTCCATGAAATCGGCGGCCTGTCGCTTGTGGGCCATGCCCTGCGTGCCGCCCGCACCATCGATCCCCGGCAGCTGGCAATTGTCGTCCGGCACGAACGCGACCTCGTGGCAGCCCACGTGTCCGGGCTCGATCCGGCAGCCCTGATAGTGGACCAGGACGAAGTGCCCGGCACCGGCCGCGCGGTGCAGGCGGCACTGGAGGCCCTCGACGCCAAAGGTCCGCTGAGCGGCACAGTTGTGGTTACCTACGGAGACGTTCCGTTGCTCTCGGCGGAACTGCTTGCCGAACTGGTGCTGATCCACGAACACGAACGCAACGCAGTCACCGTCCTGACAGCAGTCCTGGACGATGCCGCAGGCTATGGCCGTATCCTCCGTGCGGCGGACGGCACCGTTACGGGCATCCGCGAGCACAAGGACGCCTCGGACGAGGAACGTGAAATTCGGGAAATCAACTCCGGGATCTACGCCTTCGACGCCGCCATCCTTCGCGATGCACTGGCGCACGTCACCACGGATAACGCGCAGGGCGAGATGTACCTCACCGATGTCCTGGGACTTGCGCGCACGGCCGGCGGACGCGTAGCCGCAGTGGTTACCAACGACCGCTGGCAGGTGGAAGGCGCCAACGACCGTGTGCAGCTCTCCGCGCTGGGAGCCGAACACAACCGCCGAACTGTCGAAGCCTGGATGCGCTCCGGCGTTACGGTGGTGGACCCAGCCACCACGTGGATCGACTCCACGGTGAACCTGGCAGAGGACGTCCGGATCCTGCCCAACACCCAGCTGCACGGTTCCACCACGGTGGCGAGGGACGCCGTCGTCGGCCCTGACACGACGCTGACCGACGTCACCATTGGCGAAGGCGCCAAAGTGACCCGGACGCACGGCTCCGGCGCCACGATCGGCGCGAACGCCAGCGTCGGCCCGTTTACCTACCTCCGCCCGGGAACAGTGCTGGGGGAGACGGGCAAGATCGGCGCCTTCTACGAGACGAAGAACGTGAAGATCGGCCGCGGCTCGAAGCTGTCGCACCTCGGCTACGCCGGCGATGCGGAGATCGGCGAGGACACCAATATCGGCTGCGGCAACATCACCGCCAACTACGACGGCGAGAACAAGCACCGCACCGTGATCGGCTCGGGCGTGCGCACGGGTTCCAACACGGTCTTCGTGGCTCCGGTCCAGGTGGGCGACGGCGCCTACAGCGGGGCCGGTGCCGTGATCCGCCAGGACGTGCCCGCCGGCGCGCTGGCAATCTCGGTGGCCAAGCAGCGGAACGCCGAAGGCTGGGTCATCTCGCACCGGCCCGGCTCCATCTCAGCAGTACTGGCCGAAGCCGCGGGGGCTACGGCGCCGGCCAGCGAAACAGCAGCGGCCCAGCCGCCCCAGGATTCCTCAAGCACCCCGGCACCTACAGAAGAGGGCAAGCAATCATGACCGAAATTACGGCACGCGGCGAGAAGAAACTGGTTCTCGCTGCTGGGCGGGCACACCCCGAGCTTGCGCGGGAGATCGCCAAGGAGCTGGGCACTGAACTGTTGCCGGTGGATGCCTACGATTTTGCGAACGGGGAAATCTACGTGCGCGCCGGGGAGAGCGTCCGCGGCACCGACGCCTTCGTCATCCAGGCGCACCCGGCCCCGCTGAACAACCACCTCATGGAGCAGCTGATCATGATTGATTCGCTGAAGCGGGCATCCGCCAAGCGCATCACCGTGGTTTCGCCGTTCTACCCCTACTCCCGCCAGGACAAGAAGGGCCGCGGCCGCGAGCCGATCTCCGCACGTCTGGTGGCTGATCTGTACAAGACCGCCGGCGCGGACCGCATCATGAGCGTTGACCTGCACACCTCGCAGATCCAGGGATTCTTCGACGGCCCGGTGGACCACCTCATGGCCATCCCGCTGCTGGCTGACTATATCCGCACCCGGGTTGCAGCGGACAACATCACCGTCGTTTCGCCGGACACCGGCCGCGTCCGTGTGGCCGAACAGTGGGCCGAGCGCCTCGGCGGGGCTCCGTTGGCGTTCGTTCACAAGAGCCGGGACCTCACCGTTCCGAACCAGGCTGTGTCCAAGACCGTGGTTGGCCAGATCGAGGGCCGCACGTGCGTCCTGATCGACGACATGATCGACACCGGCGGAACCATTTCCGGTGCCGTCCAGGTGCTGAAGAACGCCGGTGCCAAGGACGTCATCATTGCGGCCACCCATGCTGTGTTCTCCGATCCCGCAGCCCGCCGGCTGTCCGAGTCGGGTGCCCGCGAAGTGGTGGTCACCGACACGCTGCCGATTCCGGCCGACAAGCGCTTCCCGCAGCTGACCGTGCTGTCTATCGCACCGTTGATTGCCCGCGCCATCCGTGAAGTGTTCGACGACGGCTCCGTCACCAGCTTGTTCGACGGCAACGCCTAAGCGTCCTGACCTCTGAGCCCCCGGCGTTGGGCCCCGTTTTCAGTAAGCGGGCCCAACGCTGGTAAGCTGGTCCACGATACCTTGGCGAGGGAGAGCACTGGAAAGCCGTTTCTACGGGCAACCGGTGTGCAGGTCTCCGTTATCGACTGGGTCTGAATCTCCCTTCTTGAAGGGCCGGCCACGGGCCGCCCGGCGTTGAAGGTCGCAAACAGACCTCCGCCCTTGCTGAACACCGTTTAGATTTCAAGGAGATATTCATGTCTGAGCAGAAGCTCGCAGCAGAAGTACGCACCGAATTCGGCAAGGGCTTCGCCCGCCGCGCACGTATGGCCAACCTCATCCCGGCCGTCATCTACGGCCACGGCGCAGAGCCCATCCACATCACCCTGCCGGCCAAGGCAACCACGCTGGCCGTCCGCGTTGCCAACGCCCTGCTGACCCTGGACATCAACGGCGAACAGCACCTCGCGCTCGTCAAGGACATCCAGCGCGACCCGATCAAGCAGATCATCGAGCACCTTGACCTGCTGACCGTCCGCACGGGCGAGAAGGTCACCGTGGACGTTCCCGTCCACGTCACCGGCGAACTTGCTCCGGGCAACGTCTACAACCAGGAAATGACCGTTGTTTCCCTGGAAGCCGAGGCAACGCACCTGCCCACCGCCGTCGAGGTCAGCATCGAAGGCCGCGCCGCCGGCGAGCACATCCACGCTTCGGACCTGGTCCTGCCGAAGGGCTCTGTCCTGCTGGCTGACCCCGAGTCCCTGGTCGTCAACATCTCCGAGGCCACCGAGGTCACCGAGGAAGAGGCTTCCGAAGGCGCCACCTCTGAGGCATCCGAGGCTTCCGCCGAGTAATTCCGGCAGCCCGTTTCCCGTGGCCGGGTCCCCGTCGGGGCCCGGCCACTGCCGTTAATAGCCCACTTGTATTAACCCTAGGATTGACGCATGACTGACACCTGGCTGATCGTAGGCCTTGGCAACCCCGGCACCGAATACAGCAACAATCGGCACAACGTCGGCCAGATGGTACTGGATGAACTCGCGCGCCGGGTGGGCGGGAGCTTCAAGGTGCACAAGGCCCGCGCCCACGTGCTGGAGGGCCGGCTCGGCATTGGCGGCCCGCGCGTTGTTCTGGCCAAGCCGATGAGCTACATGAACGTTTCCGGCGGGCCGGTATCAGCCCTGTCGAAGTTCTACGACATCGATCCGGAACATGTCGTCGCGGTCCATGACGAAATAGACATTCCCTTTAATACCGTCAAACTAAAGATCGGCGGTGGTGAGGGCGGACACAACGGCCTGCGGGACATTTCGAAGGCCCTGGCCACGAAGGATTACCTCAGGGTCCGCGTCGGAGTGGGCCGCCCGCCGGGCCGGATGGATACTGCGGACTTTGTCCTAAAGGACTTTGCCACCACCGAAAAAAAGGACCTGCCCTTCCTCCTGGATGACGCGGCCGACGCGGTGGAGACTGTGGTCAGGGAAGGCCTTGCGGCTGCACAGCAGAAATATCACACTGCGGTTCAGTAACGTTGCCTCCAAGCTGCCTTTGGAGGGGTAGCCTGCGGGTGGGGGACTGGTTACGGAGAGTGCAATGCAATTGGTTAACCAAGTGCATAAAGCGGCCTAATTGTTTAGTCATACCTGCTATGGTAATTTTCACATTCAAGGTCTTGTTGCCTCGTTTGGCGGCATCGGAAAACTGAAAACCCGACGGCTCGGCCAAGTCGCATCAGCTCGAGCCACGAAGGTAGCGTGATCGATCGTGCTTGCATCACCAGGCTCTGAACATGGCGGGCTGCTGGAGACTGAACGCCGGGGCATGGGAGCCTCAGAGCGTCGTAAGTGGTCGTCCTTAGTCAGGCAGGACCTCCAGGCCTCCGTCGTTGCGATCCTTGGCGATAACGATCTTCACGGCGTTGTCGTGGCCGGCGCGCAAGGCGTCGGCAAGTCCACCTTTGTGCGGGCAGTGGAAGCGCAGCTTGCGGGAAAGATGCACGTCATCCACCTGCACGGAACCACCACCGATCCCGCGATCCCCTTTGGCCAACTGGCGTTTCTGGTGGCCCGCCTGCCCGGCAAGGCGCTCGAATCCCCCGGGGAAATTGTCCACGGCATTTCCCGGCTGATCCGGGAGGACGCTGCCGGACGCCCAGTCCTTGTAGTGCTCGAGGACCTGCCAGCGATCGACAGCATGAGCACCGCCGTCCTGATGCACCTCATACTGAGCGGCGCCGCAAAGCTTATGGTCACCGTCCGCAATGTGACGGACATGCCCGAAGACCTGATCCGCCTCCTCCGAAACAATTCGCTTGAGGAAGTCCGGCTCGAAGTATTCACCCGGCCTGAAGTGAGCAAACTGCTTGCCGGAGTCCTCGGGCGCCCCGTAACTGCCACCGCGGCCAGTTCGCTGTACGCAGCGAGCGGCGGGAATCCGCTGGTCCTCCAGGCTATCGTCATTGAACAACTTCGTTCCGGTAACCTCCATCTGGCCGGAAAGGTCTGGGCGCTGAGAGGGGGGATCAACCTCGCAGAAGCCGACGCCCTGGTTGACCTGGTCCGGTCCCGGCTGGCACGGGAGACCCCGAAGGTCAGGGAGGGCCTGGAGTGGCTGGCCCTGATCCGGAGGGTTCCCCTGTTCGTCCTCCTTGACGTCCTGGACCCGGCAGTGGTTGCCGATCTCGAAAAGGCCGGGTATCTGCAGGTGGGTGAGACGGGCCGGCGCTGGGTGAGCCTTAAGGACGAATATGTAGGGGAAGTCATCCGGGGCTGGATGGACCTGCCGCGCCGCAAGGAGCTGCACCAGCTTGTGGCCAGGGCGGTGGGTGCAACCCCCGCTGAGATGGATGTCGAAGAGCTCCTCGGCTATGTGGCGTGGACGCTCGACTGCGGCGAACCCGTGGAACCGGCCTTTGCACTGGCCGCAGCGGCGGCGGCGAACCAGCTGTTCGACCCGATGTTCGCACTCGAGTCCCTGGCGCAGATCCGGGTGGGGGACCCGCACTGGGCGGAGGCAGCCCAGCAGAGGGCGGCCGCCTACATGACCCTGGCTGAACACGAATCGGCCGTGGCCGTCCTGGAAGAAGTCACGCCCGAGCAGCTGTCTGAACTCCCGGCGACCGCCTACGCCAGCTACGTCCAGGACTTCTGCAGTGCGCTGCTCTGGATCCACGGGGGATACAGCCGGATCGGCGGCATCCTGTCGGCGGCCAGGCAGGAGCTGGCACGCCGGGAGAGGGCCTCCATCGGCAACGAAACCTCCGCCGACTTTGCCCGTGCCCATGAGCGGATCAGGCTTGCCGAATTCGAGCAGATGATCCATCAGGGCGAATATGCGGCTGTTGCCGACGACCTGGAGCGGGCCTACAAGGAAGCCGGCGATCCGCTGTATGTCTTGAATTGTGCCTGCCTGCTGACCATGGCCTGGGCAGTCCTGGGCCGGGAAGCAGACGCCATCGCCCTGGCGGCCGAGATCCAGCACAGGATGGAACAGTCCAACGTGGCTCCGGGGATGCTCAGCTGGCAGGCTGAAGGCCTCTTTGCTGCGCTGCTGTGCAGCGGCCAGTGGGAGGACTGCGTCAGGATACTCACGGAAGCACTGGACCAGAAGCCCAAAATCATGCAGTATCTCGGCGGGGCCGCCGAACTCGCTCTCGGTGTGGCCTACACCTACGCAGGACGTGCCGACCTCGCCATCGACACCTTGCTCGGTGCCCAGGCGCAACTGGAAATCAGGCGGAGCTACTATGGTCCGTCCCTTGCCTGCTCAGCGCTTGCCTTCGCTTATGCCCAGGCCGGCGACATCCAGGAATCGCGCAACTTCCTGGACCTGGCCGCCCAGGAGGAGCAGCACGTCGCCTGGTTCACCTCATGGATGGCCGACTTCTGCGTCCGGATGGCCAAACGGTGGCTCAAGGATCCCGGGGCCAAGCAAAAGCTGATGGAATCAGCTCACGAGGACATTTCCAAAGGGCGGACAACCACTGCCTCCATCAGCCTTTTCGGTGCTACGGTGCATGGAACAGAGGAAGAACTGGTCCTGCTGACCGAAGTTTCCTCTCGTCGGCAAGGAAAAATGGCCAGCGTCAACCGGCTGGTGGGGGAGGGGAGCAGAAAGAAGGATTCCAAGGTCCTGCTGGAGGCAGCGTCCGTGGCCCATGAGCTCCATCTCGATGCGGTGGAGTCCAGATGCGTCGTCCTGGCGCTGGACTTCGCCAGGGAAAAGGGAGATTCCCAATCCGCACGCGCGGCCCAGCACCGTCTGGACCGGCTCGTAGAGACGTTGCCGGTGTTGCCGTTGATGCCGCACACGGTGGGACCGGAACTGACCGAACGGGAACGGCAGGTTGCCAGGATGGCCAGCCAGGGGTTGAGCAACAAGGAAGTCGCCAACCGGCTGCAGCTTTCCATCCGTACAGTGGAAGGCCATCTCTACCAGATCTTCACGAAAATGGGGATTTCATCGAGGAGTGAGCTTGAAGGATCCGCTCAAGTCTGACGGGAAGGCTTCGGCGCAGACGCGCGCCGGAACCAAGCGTCCGAATGCTGGTGAGCCCTGGATAGACCGGGGGGACATGCTGTCCGCAGTCAGGGACGCCCTTGCCTCGGACGACTGCTGGGCGGTTTTTGTGGTGGGCGACGCCGGATTGGGCGCCTCTTCCTTGCTGGCACAGCTGAACGACGCCCGAAACGGCCGGACGTCCGTGATGACTGTCCACGGGAGTCCGTCCCTTGCACCCGTTCCGTACGGAGCGCTGTCTCCGTACCTGGCTGATCTCTCCGTTGACGACGTCACGTCCAAGGTGGCCGTCCTGAGGGCATTATGGGCGCACCTCGAAAGCGGCAGGAAAAATCCGGGACCCGCCCTCCTGTTGGTTGACGACGCCCACGACCTGGACACGGCCACGGCCGAGATGATTTCCGAACTTGTCCAGGCGGGCTGGGCCAAACTCGTTGCCACCTGCATTCCGAGGCCCGGCATACCGCAGCCGCTGCTCAGGCTTTGGCACGACGGTACGGCCGAAAGATTCGACATCGCCCCCTTGACAATGGAACAGGGGCATCAACTCTGCGAGGCGCTGCTCGACGGCAAAGTCCTCAACAGCACGTCGCGTCAATACTGGCAGGAGGCCGGAGGCAACACACTGCTGCTCAAGACCCTCGTCCGCGAGGCCCAGCGCTCCGGCGACCTGATCCGGCGCAACGGAGTGTGGCTTAACACGGGTTCGTCCCACGTCCGGACCCTGGAACTCACCGCCGTCGTCAAGGTCCAGTTGATGCGCATCTCGGCCGACGGCCGCGAGGCCCTGAACCTGATTGCGCTGGCGGAGCCGGTGGACAGGACCCTCGTGGGAGAAATCGTCGGTGAACCTGCCGTCAAGGAACTGCTGGACCAGCGGCTCGTGGCCCAGTCGGTGGACAGCGAGCCGACTCTCCGGCTGGTCAGCCCCGTCTACGGCGAAGTGCTGCGCCGGATCGTTCCCGCAGCCCGAAGCCTCCAGCTGCACCGGGAACTCGTGTCCCGGATGGAAGTCTCGGCAGACAAACCCGAGTCGCTGCTCCGAATAGTTTCCTGGTCCCTGGACTGCGGGGCCGAAGTGCCTGCACGCCTGCTGGTCCGGGCTGCCGTGCTCGCTTGCAAACTGTTTGAGAGCGAGACGGCCCTGCGCATCGCCTGGGCCGTCAAGGACCCGGAACTGCAACAAACTGCGCGCGCCGTGATGGCCCGCTCACACTACAACCTCGGGCACTACGACGAAGCTGCCGCCCTTCTGAACGTCAACGTCGACGCCGGTAGCGGCCTCACGCACATGGTGGTCAACAGCCTCCTGAGATCGGCCACCCGGGCGGCACTCGGGCACTCCGCCTCCGAAATCGCGGAAGATGCCAGCCGGCTGCGCCAATGGGGCGAAAAAGAGGCCGCGGCCAATCCCGCGGACTCAACCGCCATCCTCAAGACCACGGCACACCGGGCGTCCCTTGTGGAACTGATGGCGTACTCGCTCGCGGGCGACTACAGGCAAATGGGGCCCGCGCTCGATGACCTGCTGGCAGCCGGCGGTTCGCCCGCGGCACCCGATGGCGCGCTCACCCGGTCCATGGCCCTGGCACTGCAGGCGGAGCGCCTGTGCGCGCTGGGGTATCCGCTGCAAGGGCGCCAACTCGCCGCGGAGGCCTTCGGCCAGCCCCAGCCTCCCGACAACGACATCTTCTTCCTCCCCGAGTTCATCGTGGTCCGACTTGTTGCCTGCGATCTTGCGGCCGGTGAATGGGCCGAGGCGGAGCAGCTCCTGGCGGGTTACGCGGAAACACCCTTCGGTTCCGCCATGGTTTCGTTCAGCGGAGCCGCCTACGTCGTAATGGGGTATATAGCCGTCCGGCAGGGAAAGCTCGCTGACGCCCTGGAGTTACTGACCACGGGTCTGGAGGCCCTCCGCGACAGTGATCCCCAGCAGATGTTCCGGCTGTGCGCGGCCATGGCCTATTACGTGGCGGCCGCCCAAGGCCTCAGAGCCGAGGCCGACAGGCTGAAGTCGGACTATGACGCCTGGGGTGAGCGGGGCATGCACCTGATGACGGCTTTTGCCCGGGATTTCCTGGCTGCCGGTGACGAACACCTGGCCGGGGACGGAACCGGCATCGCGGCGCTGCACCGGAGCGCAGGGGAAGCGGCGCAACAGGACGCCAAGTTCCTGGAGCTGAATGCCCTCGCCATGGCGCTGGTCCTCGGAGACACGACCAGGCTGGAGCGGCTGCAGGAACTCGCCGGCGCGGTGGAAGGCGCCTGGGCGGCTGCCCTGGCTGAATACTGTGCGGCGCTTTCCCATGGCAGCGCCGAACTGTTCCTGCGCGCGGGGGATTCCCTCTCCGCTGCCTCCGTCTTCCAGTTGGCCGCGGACGCTTATTCAGCCGCGCTGGCTTCACTGGACCGGAGTCGGGACCGGGAACTGGCAGCCTTGGCCCGCGCAGGCATCGCCCGGTGCAATGAAGAGCTGGGCCATGCTGGAAGCGAAGCCCAACCTGACACCGTGGCTCCCGTTTTGACCAAACGAGAGCGGAACATTGTGGGGCTGGCGGCAACCGGACTCAGTGACCGCCAGATCGCAGACAAACTGCAGATTTCTGTCCGCACCGTGGAAGGTCACCTTTATCGTTGCTACCTGAAACTTGGTATCGCCGGACGCGACGAGTTGGCCGCGGCAGCAGGACTTGGAGAAGACGCAGCGGTGCGGGCTAAAGCATCCCCCGGGAAATAGGTACCTGGAACGCCCGCGACCATCCGGGCGGCCGCTCGGCGGAACCGGTAGCGCCTTAGCGACTTGTTAACTATTTCGGAGCTGCAGCAGGTGCCTGCAAAGCCGCGTTCCGGGGGCAGATCCTCTTGTCTGCGTACCGACACAGGGCAACGAGGGGTACCTGCTTTCCAAGTACAGGTATGGGCGCCGGGCAAAATCGAGTACTCACTACTGGTGCCCGCGGGCCCGCCAGCTGGTTAATTTGGGTTACCAGGAATCGCTCGTAAATACAGAGGTCTCACTCATGTTGACAGCCGATAATGTGGCCAGTTCACACGCCACCAGGTCCGCCGGAATGACACGGGGCGCCGCGTGGCCTTTGATCGGGCGCAGGGAGGCGGTCAGCGACATCACACGCGCTCTGGCGGAGTCCACCGGGGGAGTCCTGGTGACCGGGAGCTCAGGCACCGGAAAGACGTTCCTCACCACCCACGCCCTCAAACAGTTCCGCGACGATTCCCTGGTTGTGACCCTTCGGTGCAGTGCAGCGCTCTCCCGTTCCCCCTACGGCGCGCTGAACATGCTGTTGAGCGACCTGGAACCGGGGTATTTGAACCACCCGGTGCTTGTACTGTCCGGCCTCATGCGGCTCCTGCGCGAACGTGCCAAGGGTAAGACCGTCTACCTCTTTGTCGACAACGCGGGCGAAGCTGATGAACTGACGGCCGTCACAATCGCCCAGCTCGCCCGAAACCGTGCCGTACGACTGGTCCTGACATGCTCTGATCCGCTGCGGCTGTCGGCAGAGATTTCGGGACTTTGCGACGGCGGATTCCTCACCCGCGTCAACCTCGAACCGCTGTCGTTCCGAGAGGCCGTCAGCTGGCTTGAAGAAGGCCTCAGCGCCAAAGTCTCGCACTCGGCGGTCCAATCGCTCTGGGCTGCCAGCGACGGTAACCCGCACTATCTCAAGATGCTTGCAATGGAGCTTGCTGACTCAGGTTCCCTTGTGGTCCGCGACGGGGTGTGGGTCCTGACTGCTGACCACCACGTCCACGGCCGGGCCATCACCGACCTGATCGCCACCAGGCTGGGGCGGATGGGCGAGGCTGACAGGCGCATCCTGGAAATCCTGTCGCTGGCAGAGACACTGCCCTTGGATACCCTGCTGAAGCTGGTGGAAGCCGACGACGTGGACGCCCTCGAGGAGCGCGGAGTCCTGGCGGTCGAGGACTCCCTTCCACGCCGCGTCAGGATCCAGAGCCAACTGGTGGCCGATGTGGTCCGCGAAAACGTCCCGCCCGGCCGGAGCAACGAGCTCCGCGAAATGGTCCTCCTCGCCGCGGCACCTTCCCTCCGAACTCCTGCGACGGAACTGCCGTTCGCTGTCTGGGCCCTTGACTGCGGTGCCGCGTTGTCAACGGAAGAATCCCTTTCAGCCGCACGCCTCGCCAACAGGAGGCTCGATGCGGCCCTGGCCCTGCGGTTTGTCCGCTCGGTACCGGGACATGAAGCGCTGGCTGCGGCAGTGACCGAGGAAGTGGCGGCACTGATGACACTGGGCGATGTGGACGAAGCCCTCGAGGTGGTCCGACGGCACCGTAAGGCGTCGACGGGAGACCCGGCGCTCGCTGAGTGGATCGGTCTCCTGCTGGCCGAGAGCTCGGTGTTCCTTGCCACCCCGGGCGCCTGGCACGAGGCCACTGATTCCCTGGCCCGGGCGCGAAAAGTACTCTATGACGACGCGCCTGGTCCGGCAGCCGGTATGCCGGCACCGGAGCTCAGGCGAATCCGGGAACAGCTGACGCTGGCCGAAGCCGAAGCGGCCAGCTACGCCGGAACATATCGGGAAATGGCTGCAGACCTCGCCGGAGCCCTGGACAATGTGGAGTTCCACAGTGCGGAATTCCGTCTTCAGGCAGGCAGCTGGTTGTGTGAAGCCTGGGCCGTGACCGGGCGCCAGGCGGATGCCGCAGAGCTCGCTGAACAGCTGAAGCTGCAGTGCCTGCGTCCGGAGATCCCGGTGGCAATAGCGCAGTCGGTGATTTCGCGGCTGCGTTTCGCCTACTTGGTTGCCGGCAAATGGGACGAGGCGGCGGAGGCCTTGCCTGACGAGGACTGGGGTCCGTCGTCCGTGGTCTACCGGAGGTTCAGCGCGACTGAGGTTCCGGAGGCGATCTGCGCCTGCATGCAGGGCCGTGGGCGTGACGGTCTGGACCTGCTCGTTCCCGGTATCAGCCAATTGCGGATCCAGGACAGCGACGGCGTGCTGACTCTCGCCTGCGCGGCCGCGGCCTACGCGTCCGCACTGCAGGGTGAGCGTGAACAGGCGCTCGGCTACCTGGCAGAGACGGAGTCGGGTTCCCGGCGGAAATCATGGAAGGTCTCCCGGGCTGAGGGTTACTTCACGGCACTCGCACGGGCGGAGCTGGATGGTCCCCGGACCGGAATCGGGGAGTTGCTGCGCATGGCGGAGGAGGACCGCGGCACGGGCAACGTAGGCCACGAGCTGCTGTGCTTGAGCTCGGCTGTCAGGCTTGGGGAATCCGCTGCGGCACCCCGGCTGCTGGAGAGTGCAGCTGAGAGCCAGGGACCATTCGCGGAACTGTGCGCGCAGTACGCCCGGGGCATCATTTCCGGTGAAGCCGACGAGCTGATGGCTGCTGCAAACCTCGCGGCCAGGCTGCACAATGACAGGTTTGCCCTGGATATCGCCGAATCAGTTCTCGACCTCGACCAGGCACGGCTCGAACGGAGCCTGATACGGCAGGCCAAGCACTTGGCGGAGACCTGCCGCAGGAGGTTGCGGACGCCTCAGGACGGAAACCACGACCGCCTCACACTGACTGCCCGGGAGCTCCAGATAGCGCAGCTGGCCGCTGCCGGAGCGAGCAATAAGAGCATCGCAGCCCAGCTGCACGTTTCCGTACGGACCGTAGAGGGCCACCTCTACCAGATCTACGGCAAGCTAAAAATCGAAGAGCGTTTGGAGCTTCCGGTAGCCCTCGGCAGTACAGGAGATGACTAGCCATGACTGAGTCCACCATCACGGCGGAGAGGCTGATCGGGCGATTTGGCATGGTTGCGTCGGTTGTCGATTGCCTTTTGGACACCAATGGCCCGGGTGCGCTCATTCTTGGCGACGCGGGCATCGGCAAGACGGCGCTCGCCAACGAAGTGATCTTTGAGCTGGGCAGCCGGATCCGGCCTTTCTACGTCTACGCGGGTCCTTCGCTCTCGGAGGTACCCTACGCGGCCCTTGCGCCGTTGCTGACGGCGTTGACTCCCGGGCAGACGGACCAGCCGCGTGCCGTGCTGAAGGCCTTGGTAACGGAGCTCAACCCGGAGGGCTTGCGGGACCAGTCGCAGGCCGTCCTGGTCGTGGAAGACGCCCAGCACCTGGATGACAGCAGCGCCGCAGTCATTGCCCAGCTTGCCGCTGCGGAGGCCGCCAGGGTGGTGCTGCTGTGCCGGCCGCACCCCTCTCCGCCGCCCGAGGTGTTGTCCATGTGGTCGGAAGGCCTGGTTGACCGTTTTGAACTGCAGCCGCTGAGCAAGGAAGAAGCGGACGAGCTGTGCACCCGTGTGCTGGGCTCGCCGCTGGTCCCCAGCGCGAGCGCGGTCCTGTTCAGGTCGTCCGGCGGAAACCCGATGTTCCTGCTGGAACTGATAGCCCATGCCAAGACCCGTGGCCATCTGGTGCAGCGAAATGACACGTGGGTGCTTTTGGGCGAGCCGGGAGCAGCCACTGTCCGGCTGATGGACCTCGTCAGGAACCAGATCATGCAGCTGAATCCCGATCAGCGCCAGGCCTTGGAATCAGTGGCGCTCGCTGAGGCGATCCCCCTCAGCGTCCTGCAGCGTGCTAGCGACAGCCACGCCGTCGATGAGCTCAAGGAGCTCCAGTTCATCGCGATCTCGGCGGACCCGGCGAGGCATGTCCGCCTGGCCCAGCCCCTGATCGGTGAAGTGATCAGGCAGCTGGTCCCAACCGCCCGCAGCGTAACCATCCGGAGGCGGATCGTGGACCTTATGGACTCACGCCCGGAGACCCTGGACGGCAGGCTACGGCACGTTACATGGGCGCTGGAGTCCGGCGCAACGGTCCCCGACCCCGACATCCTTGAGGCCGCCCAGCTGGCAAACCGCCTCTTCATTCCCGAATACGTGGAACGGGTGGTCGGCGCCATAAGGGATCCGTCCCTGAAGCTTGCCGCCCAGGTGGAACTGGCCCGCGCCAAGCTGTACGGTCGGGATCCCATGGGAGCATGCCTGTGCCTTGAGGGCGTGGTGGAACAAGCCACCGACCTTCGAACCGTCCGCCAGGCTTCCATGCTGGCGGCCCAACTCGCCGCGGGCAAACGCAACGGCCCGGAGGCCGTGCTGCGGGCGGCCGATGCGTGGGCGGAAGCCGTTTCGAGGTTGGAAGAGGCCCGGCCCGGATTGGATGCCAAGGATTTTGAGACAGCGCGGCTCGGCAGCAGGCTTCTTGCCCTGGAGGGTTACCAGGCTGCAGGTCGCCATGTGGAGGCGGAGCCGGAACTCCAGCAGATCTGGGAGTCCACGGACGACGACGAGTCCCGGCTGCTGGCCGGAACGTTGCTGGCAGAGTCGCTGGCACTCACGGGACGTGCCGTGTCGGCAATCCAGATAATCATGGACGTTGAGGACATCCTTGCCGATAGCGGTGACCGGCGCCTTGAATACGCTGAGTTCGTGATGCGACGCTACTTGCTGGCGCTGCTCCATGCCGGTGAATTCGACGTCCTGGAAGAGTATCTGCAGAACCACATCGCCCAGGCCTCGAACTCCCTGATTTACTTCGGCGGGATGCTGCATCTGGCGGCGGGCACTGCGGACCTGCGCAGGGGCGCCATCGGGGCCGCCCTGCCGAAACTCAGCCAGGCGGTCGAGGTGCTGCGCCTTTCCGATGCCGGTGGGGACTTGCCTGATGCCCTTGCGGCCGCAGCCTACGCGGCGTCCATCCTTAACCGGACGGAAACCGCAAAAGTGAATGCGGACGCCTATGAGGCGCTGCTATCGGACCACCGCCACGCGTCACTGCTGGGGCAGGCCTACACAGTTGCGGCCCTGGCTGAACGCCTGGGCCTCCAGACGGCCGTCTCAAAGCTGACGGCCCTCGCGGATGCGGCGGCCGCGTCCGGATTCCTCAGTTATGAAGTGGAGATCCTCTCCCTGGTGCTCCGGCTCGGTGACCTGACCGTCGTGCCGCGGCTTGCCGCAACTGCGGAGGGCTGCGAAGGGCGCAGCGCGGAGTTCCTGGCCGCCTACTGCCGTGCCCTTGCCGCCAAGGACGTCAACCGGCTCGTGGAAATGAGCGATGCCGCCGCGCGTGACGGTTTGGACCTGGCAGCGGCAGAATGCGCTGCCCAGGCCCTGCGGATCCTCGAGACGCGGGGAGATAAACCCCGCCAGTTCGAGGCCCAGAAACTCGTCAAGCAACGCAATGCGGCGCTGACCAAGACCGGCTCGTCCGCCGCCGAGATCCCGCCTGATCTGCACAAGCTGACACGGCGCGAGCAGGAGATTGCCGCGCTTGTCCAAGCCGGTGCGAGCAACCGCGAAATCGCACTCCAGCTCGGCCTGTCGCTCCGCACCGTGGAAGGCCATCTTTACCGGATGTTCGCGAAACTCGGAATCAGCCATCGGGAAGACTTGGCGTCGGTAGCCTACGGCTCCCGCCACGCGGGCTAGCCGGCCAGCACAGCTAACCGCGCCCGCCACGACGGTAGTCAAAACGTCCGACTACCCGCACTGATCTTCGCGCGCCCTGACGTCGGAGCCCGCCCCGCGTTCGCGCCGTCCTCAAACGAGTATTCATGCGAGTAGTAGGGGCGGGCCGGGCGGGTACCACCCCGTTCACCTCAGTGATGCACCCGCAAAGACGGGTAGAGCCCACTCGCGCCCCGGCAGGGGGTTGGTTAATACGCTGTAGCTTGTTGGGCCGCAGGCAACTATTGGGGAAAGAAGTGGGTCTCTAAATGCATCGATCAGCTGACACTTGGTTTTCGGAATTTCATGTGTCAATCCACCTGGAACACTCCTCCAGGGCGACCAGTATCCCGCCGATCGCGGGCACCCCATTCGAGCCGGCGACGACCCGGGCAGCGTCTTCTGAGACCGGGATCTGCCACACTTCGTCGCCGGCTTTCTTACAAACGGGACAAATCGAATACCGGGAGGTCGGTTAGCATGACACCGAACACCAAACTCAAGGCTCATAAGGCCCCGCTGACGAGGGCCGAGCTTCCACCCCTGCTTGACGATTCCCGGGAGTGGCCGGAAAACGGAACGGGGGCGCCGGAGCTGGCGCCCGAGGCCGTTGAGTCGGACGCAGCGGAAGCCGACACTGATGCCCAGGACCTCACGTTCACATTCGACGTCGCGATTGTCGGACTTGGCTACGTCGGCCTGCCCACTGCGCTTGCCATCAACGCCTCCGGGCGCCGCGTCCTGGGCCTCGACGTGTCCGAGAACAGGCTGGCTGTCATCCGGTCCCGGCAGGCAGACCTGCTGGACTCCGACAAGGTGCGGCTTGGCAAGGCGCTGGAGGACCCGTCGTTCATGATCAGCACGGACCTCTCACTGCTGGCCCGTGCCGCGGCAGTCGTTGTTTGTGTCCCCACCCCGGTGGATCCCTACCTCGTGCCGGATCTCGGCATCCTCCGTGCAGCGTGCGCATCCGTGGTCGAATTCGCGGTTCCCGGCCAGCTGCTGATGCTGACGTCCACCACCTACGTGGGCTCCACCAGGGATCTCCTGGCAGTGCCGCTGGCCGCAAAAGGCCTGATCCCCGGCCGGGACGTGTTCGTGGCCTTCTCCCCGGAGCGTATCAACCCTGGCGTGGACGCCTTCTCGCACGAAGACGTCCCGCGGGTCGTGGGCGGGGTGACGCCGGCTTGCGGTGAGGCCGCAGCAGAGTTGCTCCAGGCCAGCACCAAGCTGGTGCACGTTGTGCCCTCAGCAGATGTGGCCGAGATGACCAAACTCGTCGAAAACACCTTCCGGGCGGTGAACATCGCCCTGGCCAACGAGTTCGCGGATATTTGCCACGAGCTGGGCATGGAAGTCATGGACGTGATTGACGCGGCGTCGACAAAGCCTTACGGCTTCATGCCGTTCACGCCCGGCCCGGGCGTTGGCGGCCACTGCATTCCCTGCGACCCGCACTACCTGCTGTGGCAGCTGCGGAAGGCAAGGGTCACCGCGCCGGTCATCGAGCACGCCATGGCGGGCATTGCCGGAAGGCCCCACCAGGTGGTGGAAAAGGCACGCCGCATCCTGTCCGACCGGAACCACGGAATCAACGGAGCCCGTGTGCTGGTCCTTGGAGTGGCCTACAAGCCCGATGTCGAGGACCTCCGCGAATCTCCGGCCCTGGAAATCATCGCCGCAATGGTGGCCGACGGCGCTGTCGTTGCCTACCACGATCCGTGGTGCCCCACTGCCCCTGACGGGCAGGGAAGTGCGCTGGAATCGCTGGAGGATCCCTCGGAGTGGGACGCGGACCTGGTAATCCTTCACACCAGGCACTCCGCGATGGACATCGACTGGCTGAGCGACGCTCCGGCCGTCCTTGACACCACCTACCGGCTTCCGGCCGCCACGAACGTCACGAGGTTGTGAATCCGAGCTGTGATCCCGGCGGCCCCGCCGGGTTTCAAAAGAAAGTAGGAGAAGTGAAAACAGCAATCACCGGCGGAGCCGGCTTCATAGGGAGCCATCTCGTGGAGCACCTCCTAGCGGCCGGGGACAAAGTCACCGTTTTGGATGACCTCTCAACCGGTCGCCTGGAAAACCTCCGGACCGTGATTGGCCACCGGGATTTCCACTTCGTGGAGGGCACCATCCTGGACCGCGCCGCGGTGGACAAAGTGGTGGCCGGTGCTGACCGGGTATTCCACCTGGCGGCAGCGGTAGGCGTGAACCTCATCGTGGAGCACCCGCTGGAGAGCCTGCGCACCAATATCCACGGCACGGAAGTGGTCCTGGACGCCGTCCTGGAATCCGGAGCCTCGCTGCTCCTGGCATCCACCAGTGAAATCTACGGAAAGAACACCTCGGACAGCCTGTCGGAGGAGTCCGACCGGATCCTTGGCTCCGCGCTCAAGTCCCGCTGGACCTATGCCGCTGCCAAGGGCATCGACGAGGCATTTGCGCACGCCTACTGGCGGCAGTTCGGCCTTCCGGTTGCCATAGTCCGTCTGTTCAACACGGTGGGCCCCCGGCAGACGGGCCGGTACGGCATGGTGGTGCCCCGCCTCGTTAAGCAGGCTTTGGCCGGCGAGCCGTTGACGGTTTACGGCGACGGCCACCAGACCAGGTGCTTCTCGTACGTTGGAGACATTGTCCCGGCCATCACCAGGATCTCGGAGGAAAAGTCCGCCTACGGCAACGCGTACAACCTCGGCGGCAGCTATGAGATCTCGATCTTGACCCTGGCGCAGCGGATCGTGGAGTTGCTCGGCAGCGAAAGCCCCATCACCCTGGTGCCCTACGAAGAGGCCTACGCAGAGGGCTATGAGGATATGCGCCGGCGCGTGCCAAACAACAGCAAGGCGAAGGATCTGGTGGGCTTCGACCCCAAGACCACACTGGACCAGATCATCCTGAACGTGGCGGCCGACCACCGCCCGGTGAAAGCACCCGATCCGCTCGGGTGGAAAGTCACGATGGCGGCCAACTAGCCGTCCGTGAGGTGCCGCGCCGGACGGGGGGCGGCAACCGTCAAAAGTTATGTGCACCTTCGACGAAAGAGTTGAGTTCCATGACGCTTCTGCAACGCTACACTGCGGCCTCGGAGCCCCGGCACCGGGCTGAACGGCCTCCCGGCCGACGCAAGGCCCGCTGGCTGGCGGCCTCCACAACGGTGGCGCTCGCTGCCTCCCTTCTCGGACTCACGGCTCCCGCCGCCAACGCTGTTGGCGAAACTGTCGTGACGCTGACGTTCGACGACGCCAACGTTGACCAGGTGGTTGCCGCCGACAAGCTGGTCTCGGCCGGCATGCGCGGGACGTTCTTCCTGCCCTCGGGGTTCATGAACCAAACGAACTATATGACGACGGCCCAGGCACTGGCGTTGCAGGCCGCCGGACACGAGATTGGCGGGCACAGTGTGACGCACGCCGATCTGGCCGCCGTAGGAACTGACGAGCTCGCACGCCAGATCTGCAATGACCGGGCCACTCTGATGAGTTATGGCCTGAACGTGGAAAACTTCGCATATCCTTTTGCCTCGGCAAGTCCGGCCGCAGAAGCTGAGGTCGGAACGTGCGGCTATAACAGCGCCCGCGGCTTGGGGGACATCCGGAGCAAGGTTGCGGGTTCGGAAACCTTCCCGTTTGCTGAATCGTTGACGCCCGCTAACCTCTTTTACACCGGGGCACCGGACCAGCTGGACGAAACATGGACCTTGGCGGATATCCAGAGCCTTGTCACGCAGGCCCAGGCCAATGGCGGGGGTTGGGTCCAGCTGACGTTCCACCACGTCGGTACCGGCATCCTGGTTGGTTCACCTGTTAAGGATCCGCTGACCGTCAGCACGGACACCTTCAACCAGTTCATCGACTGGCTGGCCGGCCAGAGGGACACCAACACCACCAACCCGGTCCAGGTTAAGACCGTGAAGGAAGTCATCGGCGGCACTCTCAAGGCAGCGCCCGCCGTTGTTCCGCCACCGGCACCGCAGACCACCGGCAACCTGGTCAAGAACCCGAGCCTGGAGACCGCGGGCCTTAACGGATCACTTCTCCCGCGGTGCTGGCAGGCCGGCGGCTACGGCAACAACACCCGGACATTCTCCACAGTGACCCCGGGACACGCTGGTACGGCCACTGCGTCGCAGCAGATGGTGATCTCGGCCTACACCGACGGCGACGGCAAGCTGTTGCCCACCTTGGACACGGGTGAGTGCGCGCCCAGTGCAACTCCGGGGCACACGTACCTTGCCAAGGCCTGGTATAAATCGACCGGGGGGAACACCCAGTTCAATCTGCACTACCGGACGGCGTCCGGAACATGGACGTACTGGACGGACAGCACTCTCTACCTCCCGACAAATAACGTTTGGACCCAGCTGGCCTTTACGACGCCCCCGGTTCCGGCCGGTGCAACGGCTATCAGTTTCGGCTTGAACATGATCGGCGTCGGGACCCTGGTCACTGACGACTACGAACTGTACGACACTGCAGGCATCAAGACATTCAGCGATGTTGCCACCAGCAACCAGTTCTACAATGAGATCAGCTGGCTCTCCAACAACCTGATCACCCAGGGTTACGCGGATGGTACCTTCCGGCCTCTGGCATCGATCAACCGGGACGCGATGGCAGCGTTCCTGTACCGGTTGGCGGGCAGCCCCGCAGTGCCGGCCAACGCTCCGACGTTCACCGACGTAGGTCCTACCAACCAGTTCTACAACGAGATCCGCTGGCTGGCGGCCCAAGGCATCACCACCGGCTACACGGACGGAACCTACCGCCCGTTGGACCCTGTCAACCGCGACGCGATGGCGGCGTTCCTTTACCGCTACAACGGCAAGCCGGCTGTGCCGACCACCGCCCCCACGTTCCCTGACGTCACTACCGGCAACCAGTTCTACAACGAGATCCGCTGGCTGGCAGCGACCGGGATCACCACAGGCTACCCGGATGGCACATTCCGTCCGGTTCAGCCGATCAGCAGGGACGCCATGGCAGCGTTCGTCTACCGCTACAACCTGAACTTCCCGAAGGGAATGTAAACAGGCTCAACACCGGCATGACACTACGGCGGCCGCGCAGTCAGGGGAGTCCCCTGGTTGCGCGGCCGCCTTCGCCGCTGTCCTTTTGGAAGGACTGAATTCCGTTGACACGGGGGACCAGAGTGAAACATCCAGCCCTAAAGCGCCGCCGCTTCCGCGGCCTTGCGGCAGGCATGCTTCTGTTGGCATTGGTAGCCACAGCCTGCACGCCTTCGGAGTCGGAGAAGCGGTCGCAGGGGAAGTACCCCTGGCACACAAACATCGTGGCCACGACCTTCTGGGTAGGTGAAGTCTTTGACCCAAACGCAGCAGACGGCAGCCAAGTCTTCTCAACCTACGACTCGAGGTGGATGGACAGTTACGGTGGCTGCGACGGCCGGCTCACGGCTCAGGGTTGTGAGACCGAAGCACGGTCACGGTCCAACGGGTATGCCCCCACCGGCATGAAGCCCAAGGAGAACCCTTTCTACCTTGACCTGCCCTACGACGACATCAACAATGCCGCCGCCTTTCGCGAACGGGCATCGGTCATTCCCTGGGCCAATGACGAAGGCTACAAGGGCCAGGCCACCAACCGGTCCTTTAGTTACATGAAGAACCGCTGGGTCAAGATCCGCAAGGACGGCAAAGAGTGCTACGGCCAGATTCAGGATGCCGGCCCCGGGGAGTACCAGGACAAGGAGTACGTCTTCGGCTCGAACGACGCGCGGCCGCTCAACAGGAAATTCAACGGTGCCGGAATGGATGTTTCACCTGCCCTCAACGGCTGCCTCGGCTTCAGCACCCTCAACGGGGAAACGGACAAGGTCGATTGGCAGTTTGTGGAGCGGCAGGATGTTCCGCCCGGCCCTTGGCTCGATGTGGTCACCACCAGCCAGGTGAAGTAGGGTCAGCCCATCCTGCCCGGAAGCCCGGAACCCAGGAGGTCGGAGAACCTGAAGCTTCCCTGGTCCACACCGCTGCAGGTAAAACTGGCAGTTGGCCCCTCCTCGCTGGAAGGGCACGTCGCGTCGCGGTTGAGTGACCACATGGACAGGCGTTGGATCCCCAACTCCACCGCGTAGTCCTTCAGGTCCCGGGCCGCGTCCAGTTCGAACACCTCGCCCGGCAGGTCGTTGCGGCCGATCATGGGCGTCAGCCCGATCTTCTTCCACACCTGTTCGCGGCTGAGGTTGGTGCCGGTGCGCTGGTAGACGATGCCCAGCTGGTCATGTGTGGCGGCCGCGGCGGCCTTGGCGGCGTCCAGCATGCCCTGGGAACTGCTCCTGCTGGCGCCGTAGTTCATGGTCATGATGTTGACCCCTGCCAAGTCCACGCCAGCCTGGAGCATCTGTTCCACAGCGGCTATGCCGGCGTCGGTGAGCCCGCGGGGAGAAGCCGGAAGAGTCAGCCAGACAGCGAGCTCTTTGCCGGAGGAATTCCGATCCCCCTGTAGCCAAGCCACTGCCTTGGCCCGGCGTTCAGCGCCGGCCTGGTCCAGGAGATCGGCACCTTCCAGATCGAAGTCTATGAAGGCAGGTTCGTAGCGTTCAACGACGTCCCGGTAGGCGGTACGGAGCTTGCCTTCGTCCCGGCACGTGGTGGCCAGTTCACTGTTCCGTGCTCCGCCAAACGACACGGCAGCGGATCCGCCGCGGGAGCGAAGATCGGAGACGCGCCTTTCCAAGCCGAGGGCAGTGTTTGCCTCGTCGAGGCCGTAGGCGGCTCCCCAGCTGGCCACACAGAGGTCCTGAGGGGAGGCAACAAGAAACGCCAGCACCACGTCCCTGGTGCCCGGCGTGGCGGCTTCCTCGAAAGCGTAGGGCGGGGAGACCGTGACGTCCACGTAGCCCGCAAACCAGGTGGCTTGCGCAGCTCCCGTTGCCAGACCGGAGCGCCAGGCCCAGAAAAAGATGACGCTGGCAAGGATGGTGGCAACGGCTATGCCTGCGATCAGGGGCGACGAGGGCTGACTCAGCTGAAACTGCGGGCGGGCGCGGAATCTGCCGGGCACGGGCTGCGGAACGGACTCCCGCGCCGGCTCCATTTCGGCCTTGGCGGCCGGATCCGAGCCGCGGTTTATGGCTGTCATCCGGTTCCCACGCCCCCCTCTGGTTTACTTAGAAACCATTTCACCACGGCACGCCTGTTGGTGGCTCCTGTCCGCCGGCCCACGCGGGTGGCTTGGCGTAGGCAACGAGTACCGAACCGGGTACCGGGCGAGTGGCGCCGGGCCTTCCCTGCCCTCCCGGAAAGGAAAGACGGGTAGGCACCACTCGTGCCGCGCGGCTCCCCTCTTAATAGGCTGTGGATGTCGGATAGATACAGAGTTCCGGGGGAGAAATCGGGTCTCAAAATGGGAATGGACGCACCTTTGCGGGCGCAAGCACGCAACCATACCCCTGAATGGCGGTCCGCTACGGTCATGGCGGCAGGGATGCCCCGGCCACCAGAACCCGCCGGTGACTTCTTTTCCAATTCTGCCGACACAGCTGCCGCGAGGCAGCCAGCCCTGGCGCACAAGCACGGGGCCCGTGAACGGGGGTCGGTGGCGAACAAGCCTTTGAGACCAAGGCTTCCCCCCAGTCGTCACCGACCCCTTCGAGGTGTCAATCAATGAAGCACTGCGGCCTGGGGGGATCCTCTTGCGGCCGGGCGATACGGATGTAAGAGGGGATATCTGTCATGAGCCAGAGGCATGAACTGCCGGGGGAACAGGGCGGTCCGCCCGGTTCCGGTTTGATGCGGCAGCGGAAACGGACAACGCTCTGGGCAGTCTCATGGCTGGCCGGGCTGGCACTCCTGACGGGATCCGCCGCCCTGGTACCCAAGGCCGGCCCGGGGCCGGCCCGGGATGCGCAGGGGCCCCTGAAGAATTTTGCGGCACCCGTGGACACGAGCCTCGCGCTGACCACCGTCACGCTGACGTTCGACGGCGGCAGGGCCAGCCAGCTGGCCGCCGCGGAGACCCTTCGAAGCCACGGGCTACGGGGGACGTTCTTCGTCAACTCGGGTTTCATGGGGGCCAAGGACTACATGACGGTGGAGGATCTGCACAAGCTGGCCGCGGACGGCAACGAGATTGGCGGGCACACCGCAACCCTTGCAGACTTGACGGCACTTGAACCTGCGGAAGCCACCCGACAGGTCTGCAATGACCGGACCAACCTCACCGACTGGGGCTTCAAGGTCACATCTTTCTCCTACCCCTTTGCCGCAAAGTCGCCAGAGGCGGAGGCGATGGTGGCCGGCTGCGGCTACAACAGCGCGCGCAGCCAGGGTGACCTCCGCAGCAAGCTGGGGTGCGCCGATTGCGCCGTGTCCGAAACCGTCCGGCCGGCGGACCCGTTCAGCACGAGGTCGACGCCGGAGATCGGGTCCGCGTGGACCATCGCGGACCTCCAGCAGTCAGTCATGGACGCTGAAACCACCGGAGGGTGGCTGCAGCTGAGCTTCTTCGACATCGATGACAGCGGGAGTCCCCGGTCTGTCAGCCCTGCACTCTTCAACGACTTCGTCTCGTGGCTGGTGACCCGCACAGACGAAGGAACCACCGCCATCCGCACCGTGCACGATGTGATTGGTGGCGGGGCAAAACCCGCAGTTCCGGGACCTGTTGCTCCGCCTGCGCCGCCCGGCACCAACGCGCTCCGCAACCCGGGACTGGAAACAGCCGGAAGGTACGGCCTTCCCGAGTGCTGGCAGGTTTCCTCCTACGGCGAGAATTCACATGTCCTGAGCACGCTGACTCCCGGGCACTCGGGCACTATTGCCCGGCGCCTCGACGTCACGGGCTACACATCCGGGGACGCAAAGCTGCTCCCAGTCATGGACCTGGGGGCGTGCGCACCGAGCGTCGTCGCCGGCCACAGCTATACGCTGCGCGCATGGTACGCCTCCACTTCATCAACGCAGTTCGAGTTGTATTACCGCAACAAGGTTGGCACCTGGACCTATTGGACAGCCAGCCCATGGTTTCCCGCCAGCGCTGCCTACCGGCAGGCTGAGTGGACTGCACCGCCGGTGCCGGCAGACGCCGTCGGCATCAGTTTTGGCTTGAATCTGTTCAGCGACGGGGAGCTGGCTACGGATGACTACGAGATGTTCGACACGGGGGCGCCGCCCGCCCCGTAGGCCCCGCCCGTTGCCAGCGCAGAAGCTCCACGGGCTCGAAAACAAGAATCGAGTCGATTCCCATGAAGTTACAGACTTCCTGGCGATTAGCATGGCAGGTTGACTTTGGCCCCGCACTGAAGGAGACCAGACAGCGGGCGCGGACGGCTGTCACGGTTTTGGGCATTGTGGCCCTGGCTGTGACGGGCCTTGCTGCGCAGGCATTTCCGGCGCAGGCGGCGGCACCCACCGTTGTTTCGTTGACGTTCGACGACGGCAATGCCGACCAGATGGCCGCCGCCCAGATCATGAACAACTACGGTCTGGACGGAACGTTCTACATTCCTTCCGGAAACATCAACAATGCAGGCTACCTGACGGTCTCGGATCTTCAGGGCCTCGCAGCCAGCGGCCACGAAATTGGCGGACATACTGTGACCCATGCTGATCTCACCACCCTGCCCTCCGACGAGGTCACCCGTCAGGTCTGCAACGACCGGGTCAACCTGACCAACTGGGGCTTCCGTGTCACGAGCTTTGCCTATCCGTTCAGCGCCGTTAATAGTGGTGCCCAGACGACGGTAAGAGACTGCGGCTACAACAGCGCCCGTGCGCTGGGCGACATTCAGTCCCGCTTTGGCTGTTCAGGGTGTGCTTGGGCTGAGACTGTTCCTCCGCTGAACCCGTTCCGCACCGCTGCCTTGGACCAAGTGGACAGCCCATGGACACTTGCTGATTTCCAAAATAGTGTGACCAGAGCCGAAAGCGTCGGCGGGTGGGTTCAGTTCACCTTCCACCACATCTCTTCCACCCCTGGCCCACTCAGCATTAGTCCCAGGCTCTTCACTCAATTCGCGTCCTGGCTGAAGACACGGCCGGCCACAACCACGGTTAAGACGGTGGACCAGGTCATCGGCGGAACGGTCAAGCCCGCCGTTGCCGGTCCGGCCGTACCCCCGCCGCCCACGAGCGGCAACCTCGTGAAGAATCCGAGCCTTGAAACCTTGGCTGGGGGTGTGCCCCAATGTTGGCAGGCGGCCGGTTACGGGACAAACAACCGCACGTTCAGTACGGTGAGCCCGGGACGGACGGGGTCGGTGGCAGAGCGCCTGGTCGTGACAGGCTACGTCAACGGTGATGCTAGATTGCTGCCGTCCCTGGACCTTGGCGGATGTTCGCCGGTGGCAACCCCCGGACACACATACAACTTGGGAGCCTGGTACAAGTCCACTGCCAATACCCAGTTCGCCCTGTATTACCGGACAGGCCTCGGCTACTGGGTCTACTGGACTTCGAGCCCGTGGTTCGGGCCCGCTACGACATTCCAAAGGGCCAGCTGGACAACCCCGGCGTTGCCTTCGGGGGCCAGCGGCATCAGCTTCGGACTCAACCTCTTCAGTAACGGGACGCTGATCACGGACGACTACGAAATGACCGACACCGCGTCGTCCACACCTCCGCCACCGCCACCGCCCGCCGGAACAAACCTCGTGCAGAACGCCAGCCTTGAAACGGCAGGTGCCGGTTCCGCGCCGCAATGCTGGCAAACGGCGGGCTACGGCTCCAACACGGCGTCGTTCAGTACCGTCTCAACGGCCAGGGCCGGGACAAAGGCAGAACGCCTGGTGATGAGTAACTACGCCAACGGTGATGCGAAGCTCCTCCAGGCGCTGGACTCCGGTTCGTGCGCACCGCCGGCGGTCGCCGGCCACACGTATTCGCTCCGCGCCTGGTACACCTCGACGACGGTGACCCAGTTCGCTGTCTACTACCGGAACTCCGCCGGAGCCTGGGTCTACTGGACATCAAGTCCCTGGTTCGCTGCCGCCGGTTCCTACACTCAGGCCAGTTTCACCACCCCCGCGTTGCCCTCCGGCGCAACCGCGATCAGCTTCGGGCTGAACCTCTTCAGGAATGGCACGCTCATCACGGATGACTATGCCATGTACGACACGATTGGAGCGCCGTCGCTGTGATAGCCGTATACATCGTCCTTGTCCTTGGAATCAGCACGATCTTCTGGTCGTTTGTGGGCTTGTTGCGCCTGGCCAATGAGCAGTACACCCGGCGGATCACGCTGGGCCCGCCGCTGAGCGGGCGCATGCTGGGGCTCCTGCAGCGCTGGCCGCTGGCCAACCGGCTCGGCCCCGGAGTCCATGGCGCACATACGTTGCCGGCGCCCAGGGCACACCGGGGCCAGATCCAGCGGGAGCATGGCCGCCATCGCGCCAGGGACCCCAGGATCCTGCCCGCAAATGTCGCGGTGCTTATTGCCGCCCACAACGAAGCACTTGTCATCAGGGAGACCATCCGGGCCGCCTCGGCGCTGGTGCCGCTCAGGAACATCCACGTGATTTCGGACATGTCCACGGACGATACCTCGGCGATTGCCCGGGCAGCGGGGGTCAAAGTGCTGGACCTCGAACCGAACAGGGGAAAGGCCGGCGCATTGGCCGCCGGAATCGCTTATTTTGAGCTGTGCCGGAAGTTCAAAGTGGTGATGCTGCTTGACGCGGATACCCGGCCCACCGCGGATTACCTGGAGACCGGGCTGCCGCTCTTCCTCGATCACTCTGTGGTGGCTGTGGCCGGAAGGGCAAAGTCCATCATGACCCCGCCTCCACCCACCGCGCTGGGCCGGTTCCTGGTGGCATATCGGGAACGGCTGTACATCGTGGTGCAATTGCTTCTCAAATACGGCCAGGCCGCCAGGGGCGCAAACGTTGTCTCGATCGTGCCGGGCTTTGCCAGCATGTACCGGACGAGCGCACTCGCGAAAATCAAGGTGCTGGCCCCGGGCCTGGTCATTGAGGACTTCAACATGACCTTCGAGATCCATGCCAAGAAATTAGGGCGGATTGCGTTCCACCCCTCAGCCGCCGTGGCATACACCCAGGATCCGGACAACCTGCAGGACTATACGCGGCAAGTCCGGCGTTGGATCCTCGGTTTCTGGCAGACCGTCCGGCGGCACCGCCTGCAGTCCGGAAAGTTCTGGTTTGTTCTGGTGTTCTACATCATCGAACTCGTTATCAGCTGCCTGTTCTTCGTCTTGCTGATCCCGGTCTTCCTGCTCTCGCTGGTGGCGTCCATGCAGCTCCAGGCCTTCGGTGACAACGGCGAATCCTTCCTTTACCTGTCCGGTCTCATGCGCCCGCAGGACGTCCTCTTGGGTGTCCTCATTCCGGACTTCCTGCTCACCGTCATCGCGGCCCTTGCCCTCCGCCGGCCTGGCATCCTGCTGATGGCGCCACTCTTCCCGCTCATGCGGATCCTGGACTCGGTGATCTGCCTGATGGTGCTGCCCCGGGCCTTCTCTGCGGCCTCATCGGGCGTGTGGGTCAGTCCGATGCGGCGCATCCAGGGCGAAGGCCTCGAGCTGGAAGAAGCCACGGCGGGTGCCGGCATCACCCGTTAGCGCAAAAACGCCCCTCCGGCAGGACCACTGTGGTCCTGCCGGAGGGGCGTTCATGGTTTCTGCGTTCAGGGTTTCTGAGCAGACAGGTGCTGCTGTTACCAGCTGACACCCGAGGTGGTTTCGACGTTCAGCCACGGTCCGGCAGGAACATCTGCGCGGTCAACGAACCTCCACGAGACGTGATCTCCGCTGCCGTCCAGCTCGGCGAAGCCGAGGCAACCGTTCAGTGCAGGGGAAACATCCATCCCTGCGCCCTGCGTGCCGTCGGCGGAGAAATCGGTGTTTGCCGGGCGGGCGTCGGCCGCACCGAAGACGTAGTTCGCGTCATGGTATTCGGAACCGCTGGAAGGACCGGCATCCTCAATCTGCCCGTAGCAGACGTTGCCGTTGGGCCCGGTCATCTGGACCCACCGGTTCTTCATGTACGAATAGCTGCCATCCGCGCAGTGGTCGACACCCGTGGCGGCGTTGTCCGCGGCAGCCCACGGGATGACCTGGCAGCGCTGCTGGAATGCGACGCTGTCGTTAACGTCGTCGTAAGGCAGGTCAAGGTAGAACGGGTTCTCAAGCGGCGCGGGCTGGTTCTTGGGGAAGTACCCGTTGGAGGCATCGCGTGCTTCCGTGGCGCAAGTGAACGAAGTTCCCGAGCCCGAGCTCACGCCGTCGCAGCCGCCGTAGATACTGCCGGGGCAGCCGGAGGCAGAGGCGGGAGTAGTGCCGGCGTTGATGCCGGTGTGCTTGAAAGCCCACTGGCCGTTGTACGTCGAGCAGACCTGGGAACCGTCTGCAAGGTTGGCGTTGAAGATTTCACCCACCCAGAAGGTGGTGCTCACGACGTTGGTGTGCAGCGGGTACTTGCTGGCAGCCGGTGCGGCTACGGGCTCAGCTGCGGCGACGGCCAGCGGTGCGGGAGCCGCGACGGCAGGTTCGGGTGCGGAAACCGCGGCGGGCGCAGGTTTCTCCGCAGGCGCCGCGGCCGGCGTCGAAGTGGGTGACGGTGTTGCCTTCGGGGTTACCTGCGATGCTTCTGCGCTGGCTGACGAGGGACTGGTGGAGGCCGACGGGCCGGGCGCCGATTGGGCGGCACAGCCTGCGGTCAATACTCCGATAAGGAGGATCAACACAGCCATGATGGGCGTGGTCATGTGTTTCATTTTTTTGGGATACATATCTGTTGGGGACATTAACAGGGTTGGCAGGTACCCAATGAGGGCACGCCAAGCACGGGTCATGACCACCAGATCGGCGCGGCAGTGGCCGCGCCAAGAATCGATGCTGATAGTGAAATCAGCTGAACCGCTTACTCCCCAGAAGTAGACAGCGGGACCGTCAAGAGACCCGTAGAGACCGTTAACACCCGCTCCACTTTACACGGATGCCTGTGAGTAGCCTGAACGTGCCCGCGAGCAACGCTCCGGCATATTCGAGTAGTCACTACTCAAGCCAGCGCGGGCGGTGGCTAGGTAGCGTAGGAGTTGCTAATGCCGGCAGATGGTTGGGGGCGGTCCGGAACTCCACGCTCCGCGGCTAAGGAATCGACGCAACCATGGACGTTAGGGCAGGAAATTCAGCTTTCCCCCCGGTCATTCGTGTGGCCGAACTCCAGGCCGCAATCAATGCGCTCTCCAATTCAGAGAGTTCGGGCGTCATCGTCACCGGTGCTGCCGGCTCGGGCCGGACCAGGCTGCTTGCCGCCGTAGCGGAAGCGCTCTCCGGACGGCTCACCGTCATTGTCCACAGCGTTCCCCAATCCTGCCGCCGGATGAAGTTCGGCATCGGCAGTGTGCTGGCGCCGGCGTTGCCGGCCAATTCCAAGGTGTCACCCCTAAACGTCGTCCGGGCCTGCCGCGATGCGCTTCGCAGCCAGGACCCGGGGGCAAACGGGATTCTGGTGGTCCTCGATAATGTGGACCACCTGGACGGAACGTCTCTCTGGGTTCTCAACCAGCTCCTCGCGGAACCGGACATCAAGATGCTGGCAAGCCACCGTTCGGACCGGCAGCTGCAGATGGAGCTGATGGAGTCGGTGGTGGCCCGGCAGCTGTCCATTGTGGAACTGGAGGACCTGACACCGGACCAGCTCCGTACTTTCCTTGAGTACAGGCTTCCGGCCCGGCCCGGCCGCAGCCTGGTGCGTGACATCCTCGCGGCATCGGGCGCCAATGCGCTGACTGCCAGCTGGCTGGTGGACGAAGCGTTGGCGGACGGCCGGATTGTGGAGCGCGGGGATAGCTGTGCGCTTGTCCGGCCGCCGGACCTGGCGGAGGTACGTCAATTCGACCTGGCCCGACGGCGGATCGAGGCTCTTCCGCCGGAGCAGCGCCAGGTGGTTGACTTCCTGGCGGCCGCGGATCCGGCTCCGCTTTCCGTGCTCGCCCGGGCCGTGCCGCCGGCCGCCCTGGCCGCGTTGGAACGGGACAACGTCATCAGGCTCCAAATCAGGAGTGACGGCGGGGCCGATGTCACGCTGAACCACGAGGTAGAGGCCACTGCTGCCCGGCATTATCCGGGCGGGGCCGGCCCGCTGGACCTTGGCCGTGAACCGGACCTGCACGGCAGGGGGCCGGGCGGCTCCCGGAGAGCGGGGGAGGAACCGCTGTGGGACCTTTTTCGGCGGGTGGAAGCCGCACTGGATGCCGGCACAGCTGTCGCTGACCTGGACCTTCTGGCGGTGGCAACCACCGCCAACAACCTCTACGACAGCGACCGCGCCCAGAAGGCGGCCGAAGCGATCAAGGCACCCGAACTCCAGCTTATGGCGCAGACGGAAGCGGCCCGGGCCCTGTTCCATGCCCACAAGTACGGCCGGAGCGCTGAGGTTCTCCGAGGCCTTGTGGAGAACACCCCGGCCGTGCTGAGCATGGAATTCGCCCGGGCAGTTGGCCTGCTCCTCCAAGCCCTCATGCCCACGAATCCGGGCCGGGACGCACTTCAGTCCGTACTGGACGGTGCAAGGAAGCGGCTGGCCATGGCGGCAACTGCGTCCGTCGGCGATACGGCCGCAGACACGTACCAGAATGCCGTCCAGGATGAGCTGGATGTCCTGCAGCTCTACCTGGAGTCACGGGAGGGAAACTGGCCCAGTCCGGGTGGGGAGCTCTTCCACCGGCTTTGCCCTCCCGGGTTCTGCGACGGAGGCCAGTCATGCCCGGATGATGCGCCGGATACCCATGCAGGCATCCTGCTCCTGGCGCTGGCTTCACAAGGGCTGTCCGTTCGGGGAAAGTCCGCTGACGCCGTTGCGCTTTCCACCCGGGCGCTCAACGCCGTGGAACGCCTTCCGCGATGCAGCGTCGATTTCCACTCGACAGTGCTCACCATCCATGCGTTCAACCTGACCCGGTTGGGCCAAGGACCCGACGCCGGGAGTCCGGATCTGCGCCCCGGACGCAACAAATGGATGAGCTACCCGGGCGGCCCGCTGCAACTTTTCCGGGCCATGATGTTTTGCCGGCAGTCTGCCGGACGTGCCGCTGGGCGGGAGTCCGGAGCCGCGGACGCCGAAACAGCAGGTGGCCCTGAGGACCTGCTGGCACTCACCCTGGCGGCTCAGGCCACGGCGGAGTGGCTGACGTGGGATCTGGCGCAGCTGCCAGGCGCGGGTACCGCCGCGGCAGACGAGCGGCAAGCGGACAATCGGACGGCGGGGCATCGGGCAGCGGACGGCGACGTCGCGGCGAGGCTGGCTGAAACCTATGCATCGGTGGCACGTCCGGCCGTCACGGGCGCCGCAGGCCCACCGCAGAGGGCGCCCCGCAAACCAGCTATGGCGGCGGGTGGCGGCAGGGGCCGGGCACGTGAACTGCTGAACCTCGGAGTCGCGGCCAGGCCGGAGGGAGCGGTGTTTGAACAATCAGCCGCCGGGCCGCCGGACTGGAGGTGGTCGAGCGACGGGAACGGCGGGCCGGCCGCTGATGCCGCCAAGCTGTCGCAAAGGGAACGCGAAGTGGCGGTACTTGTTGTCACCGGCATGGGGAGTGCGGGCGTAGCGGCGGAACTCGGGATCGCCGTGAACACGGTAAACGCGCATCTGCAGCGGATCTACGGCAAGCTGGGCGTTTCCCGGCGCCAGGAGCTGGCTGAACTCTGGAACAGCCTGGACGGCGCGGGGCGGTGACGGCCCCTGCGGAACCGGCCGCCGGGCAATAGTGGGACAATTGAGGAGTAGCACCGCGGACGCAAGCGGTGTGCCTGCCCGTGGCGGCGAGCCGTCGGCAGGTCTTGCCTATCAAGGAGCTCCAGTTTGGTCATGGTATCCACTCCCGCTACCGCAGACACCCAGGTCGCGCTAAGTGATGTTGAAGTCCTGCGTATCCGCAACGACTTTCCCGTCCTGGACCAGGAAGTCAACGGCAGGCCCCTTGTTTACCTGGATTCCGGCGCCACTTCTCAGAACCCCCGCAGCGTCCTCGAAGCCGAGCAGGAGTTCTACGAACTGAGGAATGCCGCGGTGCACCGCGGTGCCCACCACCTTGCCGTCCAGGCCACCGACGCCTTCGAGGATGCCCGCGCCACTGTGGCCGGTTTCGTCGGCGTGGCGGAGGACGAACTGGTCTGGACAGCGAACGCCACCGCCGGGCTCAATCTCCTCGCGTACGCCTTCTCGAACGCCAGTGTCGGCACCGTCCGGGGCGAGGCCGGCCGCTTCGCCCTCGGTCCGGGGGACGAGATTGTGGTGACGGAGATGGAACACCACGCGAACCTGATTCCCTGGCAGGAGCTCTGCCGGCGCACCGGTGCCACCTTGAAATTCATCCCCATCGACGACGACGGCGCGTTGCGGCTTGAGGAGGCGGCGCGGCTTATCACCGGGCGTACCAAGGTCCTGGCGTTCACCCATGCGTCAAATGTGCTTGGAACCATCAATCCGGTGCCCGAGCTCGTGCGGCTGGCCCGGGCGGCAGGGGCCCTCGTTGTGCTGGACGCCTGCCAGTCGGCGCCGCACCTGCCCTTGGACTTCAAGGCCCTGGACGTGGACTTCGCGGTATTCTCCGGCCACAAGATGCTGGCGCCCACGGGGATCGGCGGCGTGTACGGGCGGCGCGAATTGTTGAATGCCATGCCTCCGTTCCTGACCGGGGGTTCCATGATCACGACCGTGACGATGGAAAAGGCCGAGTACCTTCCGGCGCCCCAGCGGTTCGAGGCCGGCACCCAGCCCATCTCGCAGGCTGTGGCGCTCGCGGCGGCCGCGAACTACCTGCGCGAAACCAGCATGGAACGAATCGCCGGCTGGGAAGCGTCCCTGGGCCAGCGGCTGGTCACGGGGCTGAGCGCCATTGACGGAGTCCGGGTCGTGGGGCCCGCTGCCGGCGTAGAACGGCTCGGCCTGGCAGCCTTCGACGTGGCCGGCGTGCATGCGCACGACGTCGGGCAGTACCTGGACAGCATGGGCATCGCCGTCCGCGTGGGTCACCACTGCGCGCAACCGCTCCACCGCCGGCTGGGCCTGACCGCCACCACGCGGGCGAGCACCTATTTGTACAACACAACGGAAGAAGTGGACCTGCTGATCGAAGCTGTGGCCCAGGTCCGGCCCTACTTCGGCGTAGAAGGCACGGGGACATCCAAATGAGCGCCCTGGATGCGATGTACCAGCAGCTGATCCTGGAGCACGCAAAAGCCCGCAGCGGAGCTGACCTGACGGCTGATGAAGCCACGGAGACGCCTCACCAGGCAGGAGTCGGGCAGTGCCATCAGCTCAATCCGGTGTGTGGCGACGAAATTACGCTGCGCCTGGAACTTGAGGCCGCGGGGAACCCGCCATCAGTGAAGGGAATCCACTGGCATGGTGACGGTTGCGCCATCTCAATGGCCTCGGCCTCAATATTGAGCGAATTGTCCGAGGGGGCGTCGCCGGACGAGCTCAGCGAAATGATCGACCATTTCCGGGAGCTCATGCGTTCGCGGGGCCGGCTGGAGCCGGACGAGGAAATTCTGGGTGATGCGGCGGCCCTGGCCGGAGTGGCAAAGTACCCGGCCAGGGTGAAATGCGCCATGCTGGCGTGGGTGGCTGCCGAGGACGCGCTGCGGCAGGCCGTAGCCACCACCCGCTAGGTCTTGCCGGCCTCCGGATGCTCATCGTCCGCGAGCGTGGAATGGTGCTGGACGTAGTCTTCGATGGCATGCTCCGGGACCCTGTAGGAGCGGCCAAAACGTACGGCAGGCAGGTCGTGCGCCTTGACGAGCCGGTACACGGTCATCCGGGACAGCCGCATGACTTCTGCGACTTCCGAGACTGTCAGGAAACGGGTATTTGAAAAACCTTCAGCGGCCACTGTTCTCAGCTCTCCTGGGACGTAGTTCGATCCTGAGGACGTACTTCAATCCTGAGACAAACGTCGCTGAGCCGATCGCCGATCTTATGGCTACTTTATGGCATGGTGAGCTTGATGTGAAGAGCGCGCCGCAATGGGGATAAAGACAAGTAGTGACTACTCTAGTGGCGTGCCGGCGGGGCCCGTAGCGTCTATATATGGTTGATATCCAGGACGACGCTGAATGGCGGCAGACGCAGCACAGGATTCACAGGGCGGAAATTGTCTGCGTTCTTGCCCTCGTGGTGCTCACGGTGCTCACTGTCCTGGCCGGGTATTCCGACTTTGTCCGTTGATACCGCAGGATACGGATATCGGCCGGCACGGACAATAGAACTCCGGCAGGTGGGGACCCGCCGGAGTTCAGGTTATGGTGCCGAAAATTCCAGGATTAGTGGGGAAATATGATTATTAGCCACGCAATAAGCCCCAATAGGGTGAGTGCGAAATACAACGACCAATTTCTGCGGTCGATTTTACGGTGGCTACCGTGCCAAACCCGTTCCATATCGTTCGCGTCCATAGCAGAAATTTAGGGCTTATCACGTTCAGATAACAGCGTGTTCTCCACTTCACTTATGGTCCCTGCCACTCCATTTGCCGCTCCGGGTACTCGAGTGGCCGCCTCCTGCCTCGTTGTGTCCGGATAAGACGCCGGCCCGGGCGGTCCGTTCCGCAAAAGACGGTAGTCTGGTTCCGCGCCAGCGGGCCCGTACAGGATCCGCTTCCGGCTGCGACATCAGGCAAGTAGTGGAAGAGGACCGTCAAGTGAAGTTCGTGGTGCAGGGCGATCTCGGCCAGGGTGCATACCACATTGGCGATGAGGCCATGACACTGGCGGCAGTGGATGAACTTTCCCGGCGCACCGGGGCCTCCTTTGTGCTGATGTCCCGAGATCCGGAACAGACCACGGAGCTTTACGGCACAGGGTCCATGGCCACCATCGAATTCCCGTGGCCGCCCGCCGAGCGGAGTGCTTACCTGGAACTCGTACGCCGGGCCGCCAAGGGAGACCGGACTGCCCTCCCCGCTACCGACCACGTGTGGGCCGTCATCGAGGAGATCTCGACGGCGGACGGCGTCCTGATTGCCGGCGGCGGCAACATGAATTCCCTCTACGGCTGGCTGTTGTACGAGCGTGCCGCCGTCGGCATCATTGCCAGGGAACTCGGCAAGCCGCTGGTGGTCAGCGGACAGACGTTCGGGCCTACGCTGCTGCCGCAGGACCGGAAAATACTTCACGAACTCCTCGACAGCGCCGCACTCGTCGGCGCCCGCGAACCCGTATCCTACGCCCTGGGATTCGAATTGGGCCTCGGCTCGGACAAGCTGGTCCGCGTCCTGGATGACGGCAGCTTCCTGCGCTCGCAGACGGACCCGGCACCGGCGGGCGCAGACGGCGGCCTGCCGGAGCTGCCGGCCGACGGTTACATCGCGGCCACCGTGGGCCCGGACGCATGGCGCGAAGGAACGCGCACCCTCGCCCCGTTCGCAGCCGTGCTGGACCGCGCGGCAGAGGTCACCGGCCTCCCGGTGTATCTGCTGCCCCACATGGGCACGCTTGGATCCTCGGACAGCGGGGGCGACCACGACTCCCACCGGACCGTGCTGGCGCACTCGCGGTCGGGAAAGCTGAAGATGCTGCCCGTGCTGCCGGTGCGCACGGCGGTGGCCGTCACCGCCGGCGCCCGCCTGGTGGTCACCAACCGTTACCACCCTGCCGTTTTCGGGCTGGCTGCAGGTGTACCCGTCGTCTCCCTGGCCAATGATGCCTACTCGGACATCCGTCTTTCCGGTGCACTAGGAAACTGGGGTCTGGGCGATTGGGCACTGCCGCAGCCAAGCCTTTCCCCCGGCGGTGTGGAGGAGGCCGTTGCGGAGGCCTGGCGGCGGCGAGACGAGATCGGGCAGCACCTTGCACGGCTGCGGCCCGGATTCGAGCGTTCCCAGGCGACATGGTGGGATGCCGTGGCCGAGGTCCTGCGCGGCGTCGGAACCGACGACGAACCTGGCACCCGCTACCGGGGACTTGACGAGGCGCCGCCGCTAAGCGCGGCGGAAACCTGGTCCCGCCAGGCTACGGAGCAGCGGGCGCTGTTCCGCACCTTGAGCCTGGAAATCGGACGGCAGTGGACGGCATGGGACGATGTGCGGTCCCAACGCGATGTGCTGATCCATGAACGGGATGAAGCACTACGGGAAAAGGACAGGATCCTGCAGTCACGAACTTTCAAAGCAGCAAGAATATTCGGCCGCGGCGCGGACTTTGCGCGCCAGCTGACCGGAAGGAAACACTGATGGCCGACGGCCGCGTAACGGTGGTGGTCCGGACCAAGAACCGCCCCGTCCTGCTCCACCGCGCCCTGGAGGACATCCTGGGCCAGTCCTACCAGGACTTCTCCATCGTGGTGGTCAACGACGGCGGGGATCCGGCTCCGGTCGACGCGCTGGCGGAAGGATACAGCCACCTCCCGGCGGGGAAGCTGAAGGTGCTCCACCATGCACAGAGCAAAGGCATGGAAGCAGCCAGCAACGCAGGCATTGCCGCCGCAACGTCGGAGTACGTCGCCGTGCATGACGACGACGACCGGTGGCACCCGGATTTCCTGCTCAAGACCGTTGGCTTGCTGGACGGGAAGCCCGCCGCGCACGGAGTTGCCGTCAGGACCAATGTTGTATACGAGGAAGTCCGCGACGGCGAGATCGTGGAGACGGGCTCCTTCGCGTACTGGCCCGAGCTGCGGGCCATCACGCTGACGGACATGCTCCGGATCAACAGGATCGTCCCCATTTCCTTCCTGTACCGCCGCTCCGTGCACGACCACGTGGGGTTCTATAACGAGGAACTCGACGTCGTGGGGGACTGGGAGTTCTACCTGCGGTTCCTGCAGGCCTATCCGATGGAACTGCTCGACGACGAGCCGCTGGCCTTCTGGTGCCAGCGGCCGGCAGCGAGCGGAGACATGGGTAACAGCGTTATCGCCGCGGCCGACGAACATGCGAAGTTCGACAGCCTCGTGCGGGATGCGTTCCTGCGGCGCGAAGCCGGCAAGACTGGAGTTGGTTACCTTCTCTACCTGGCCCAGCTGAGCGGGCAACAGGAGGAAGCCGCTGCAGAGGCCCGGGCGCTGGCCGACCGGGTGGTATCCACCCTGGAGGACCTCAGCAGGCGCATTTCGGTCCTGGAGGAGACAGTGGTCCGGCGGACCAGCGTCTTCGAGTTCGTCGGCCGCCCGGCCCGCGTTGCAGCGCGGCTCTGGAAATCCCGCCGGAGGGATTAAGCGGTTCCTTCCAGCCGGCGCGTGCCGGCTGGAAGGAACGGAACCGGCTGTCCGCTAGCTGACGAGGCCGGCGATGCCGATTGCCGCTGTGGCGGCGCCAAGCACCAGTGAGACGGACACCAGGACGACGTGGACCGTGAGGAACCTGGTCGCCTTCCCGGCCGAGTCACGTGCCCTCGGATCCTTCATCACCCGCTTGAGGAACTGCGGCCAGACCACCAGGGACCAGACTCCGGCAATGACCAGGACCCAGGCCAGGGCAACGGGAAGCTGCATGGGTCAGTGGCTTTCGAGCCAGGCCTGCGCCTGCTGTGACTGGATGTTCAAGGCCTTGCCCACCATGGGCTCGGCAGCATCGGCAATCTTGCCGCCCAGGAACGGAACCGAGGATGTCACATTGCCCTCGAGCTCCACACGGGTGCTGGCACCGTCGGCCACCAGCCGCTGCACGGCGCTGACGTCCAGCGGGGCACCTGCGATCTTCAGGCTGATGTTGCTCTGCCGTGAGCCGTCGGCGGCAGGGGCTTCCCAGGTCTCAAGCTGGGTGACGGTGAGACGCTCGCCCACGAATTTGCGGGCAATTTCCGGCAACCGGGTGGTGGGCAGGGTGCGCACCGAGGTGGTGCTGAAAGCGCCGGCAACATCGCCGTCGACCTTGAATGATTCAAGGGTTCCGCCCACCAGTTCACTGGTGTGGCGCTGGAAGTCTTCATTGGCGAACACAGCCGTTACGCGGTCAACGCTGTGCGGCAGGGTGGTGGAAGCACTCAGTGCCATTGTTCCTCCATTGGGGTTGGGGGTATGGGGCATCGGTTTTTGCCTCCCACATCCTATGCGGTGGACCCTGCGGACTCCGATTCGGCTTCCGCCAGCTTTTGCGCAGCCGCCGTGATGTTGTGTGACATCGCCGGAAAAATGACGCTGTGAAACGGCAATACGGCGAGCCAGTACAGCTTGCCGCTGAGACCCTTCGGGAAGAAGATGGCGCGCTGGCGGTAGCGGCTGCCCGTGCCTTCCGGTTCGACCGACAGCTCCAGCCAGGCACGGCCGGGGGCGCGCATTTCCGCGCGGAGCCGCAGCAGCCGGCCGCGGTCAATACGCTCTGCACGCCACCAGTCCACCACCTCGCCCTCGGCAAGCAGATGGGGGTGCCTGCGGCCGCGGAGCAGCCCGGCCCCTCCGGTCAGTTTGTCCAGCCAGCCGCGGACCTGCCATGCCAGCGGCAGGGAGTACCAGCCGTTGCGGCCCCCGATCCCCTCGATGATGGTCCAGACATACTTGGGGTCCACCGGGCTGGAGTAGCTTCGCTCGTCGACGTACACCCGGTAGCCGGCCCAGTCCGGGTCGCTAGGCAAAGGATCGGCGTCCGCGCCGGCGCTGGCCCAGGTGGTTTCCACCTGGGCGTCGCGTTCCTTGCCCAGGGCGAGGGACACGGCACGGCGGTAAGGTGTCAGGCCGCCCTCGGGCAGCGGAATGTAGTCGTCGATGTCGTGCTCGCGCGCCACCGCGTCGTGTTGGAGTGATTCGACGAGCGGCAACGACATGGAGAGGGGGATGGGCGTGGTCAGGGCCACCCACATCCCGGCGAGTTTCGGTGCCGGGATGGGCAGGGCAAGCACCACCCGGTAGGGCAGGCCGGCCTCGGCCGCGTACTCCTTCATCATTCCGGCGTAGGTAAGGACCTGCCGGCACCCGATGTCGAAAGTGCGGTTAATGTGCCCTTCCAGCGACGCTGCCGCAACGAGGTAGTAGAGCACGTCCCTGACAGCGATTGCCTCGATCCGGTTCCGCACCCAGCTCGGCGCGGGCATCAGGGGGAGGGTCTCCGAGAGGTGCCGGATCATCTCGAAAGAGGCTGAACCGGAACCGATCACCACTCCCGCCTGGAACACCACTGCGTCCACCGGACTCGCGAGGAAGACCTTGCCCACGGCCTCGCGGGAGCGCATGTGGGTTGAGAGTTCCGCGCCTTCCGGGTGCAGGCCGCCGAGGTAGACGATCCTCTCCACCCCGGCGTCTTCTGCCGCCTTCGCGGCGGTCTCCGCCATCGCCTTCTCTTTGGCTTCGAAGCCGGCGCCGGTAGCCATGGAGTGGACCAGGTAATAGAGCACGTCGACGCCCTCCAGCGCCTCCCGGAGCATGTCGCCGTCGTCGAGGCTGCCCTGGATGACCTCCACCTTGTCCAGCCACGGAACGCCGGCGATCTTCGCCGGAGTCCGGACCACGACTTTCACGGTGTGTCCGGCCTCAAGGAGACGGGGAACCAGACGCCCGCCGATATAACCGGTGGCACCGGTGACAAGCACGGTTTTCGGGATGCCGTTCATTTGGATCTCCTTGGAACGAAAGCGGAGTGCGTCGGTGCACAGCCAGCTTAGCAATCCAAGTTTTTCCAAAGGACGCTGACCGATGCTGGGGCCATTCAGTGAACCGGGCGACCACGTAGAGGGGGGAGCCGGTACGAACTCGATGGAGGAAAACGACATGGCTAAACATCGCAAGTCCCGAAAGGGGGACGGCACGCCTCATCCGCAGGGCCCGGCGGCCGGCGTGACCCGCAAGGTCACCGCCGGTGCGCTGGCCCTTCTGATCGGGGCGGGGGTTGTCCCCTCAGTTCTGGCACCAGCCGCTTCCGCGGCTCCGACGGGCCAGGGATTCACCCTCAATGCCGGCGATATGCGGTTCATTCTCAAGCAGATCAAAATCGCCGAAAACAACGCCACCAGAGAGGACGCACAGGGGAACGACGTTCCCGGCCAGCCGCTCCTGGGCGACGGCCCCAACCAGGTGGCCAGCCCGTTGCTGCCTTACGGCCTGCGGACCGTTGACGGTACCGACAACAACCTGGTGGCCGGCCAAAGCGGCTACGGCTCCGCCAGCCGTGAGTTCCCCCGGTTGTCGGACCCGGAATGGCGCACGTCGTCCGGCGGACAGAACTACGAATCCGTCAACGCCAACGTCACCGATAACGGCCCGCGCTTCGTCAGCAACGTCATTGTGGACCAGACCGCAACCAACCCCGCAGCTGTAGCCGCGGCCGGCAAGGCGCACCGAACGGTCAACGACGGCCCCACGGCCGTGCCCTGCGACGGCAACGGACTTCCGGAAAACTGCGTGCCCGAGGGAGAGACCCTCGACATTCCCAACGTCACCACGGACTTCGGCCTTTCGCCGCCCTACAACGGCATGTTCGCGCTCTTTGGCCAGTTCTTCGACCACGGCGTGGATTTCACCAAGAAGACCAAGAACTACGTCATGATGCCGTTGTCTCCGGACGACCCGTTATATGTTCCGGGCGGGCGCACCAACTTCATGCTGCTGAACAGGGCGGAGAACCAGCCCGGTCCTGACGGCGTCCTGGGAACAGCCGACGACGAGCAGAACGCCACCAACACGGACTCTCCGTGGGTGGACCAGAGCCAGACGTATTCCTCGCATTCGTCCCACCAGGTGTTCCTGCGCGAATACACCCTGAATGAAAACGGCGATCCCGTGTCCACCGGCGAGCTCATCGAGGGCGAACCCGGCGGCATGGCAACATGGGCCCGTATCAAGGAACAGGCCCGGACGATGCTGGGGCTTGAACTGTCGGACGTTGACGTGGCGGACATTCCCAAGCTGGCCACCGACCAGTACGGCCGGTTCCTGCGCGGGCCGAACGGACTCCCGCAGTACGAGACCGCTACCGGGCGCGTTGAAGGAAACCTGGCGGCTCCGGTGGCACCGCCGGCCAACGTGGAACGGATCGGCATCGCCTTCCTGGACGACATCGGCCACAACGCGGCGCCCTTCAACTCCCAGACCGGGGCCCCGCTGCAGCCGGATGACGACGAGGACGTCAACGGCGTCAACGAGCCGCGCCCGGCCGGCCGCTATGACGATGAAATGCTGGACAAGCACTTCGTTGCCGGTGACGGCCGCGTCAACGAGAACATCGGCCTGACGGCGATCCACCAGGTGTTCCACTCCGAGCACAACCGCCTGGTGGGCTACATGGAGGAGCTTCTCACTTCACAGAACCTCGACCTCAACGAATGGAAGCTTCCCAACGGGCAGTGGAACGGTGAACGGCTGTTCCAGGCGGCACGCTATGTGACCGAGATGGAGTACCAGCACATCGTGTTCGAGGACTTTGCCCGCAAGATCCAGCCCGGCATCAACGGTTTCAACGTCTTTACGCAGTCGGACACCGGCATCGACCCCGCCATCCAGGCGGAGTTTGCCCACGCCACCTACCGGTTCGGCCACTCGATGCTCACCGAAACCGTTGACCGCAAGCTCAACGACGGCACGGATATCGGGATGCCGCTGCTGGACGCGTTCCTCAACCCGCCGGCCTACTACGAGAGCACTGCGGGAACCCTGAATCCCAAGCAGGCAGCCGGTGCCATCGCCATGGGGATGACGGACCAGGTTGGTGCGGAACTCGACGAGTTCGTGACCGACACCCTGCGGAACAACGTCCTCGGCCTGCCCCTGGACCTTGCCTCGCTGAACCTTGCCCGCGGCCGGGACACGGGCATCCCGTCCCTGAACAACTTCCGCACCCAGCTGTACGCCAGCACCGGCGAGTCCTCGCTGAAGCCCTACACCAGCTGGGTGGATTTCGGCCAGAATCTGAAGCACCCGGATTCCGTGGTCAACTTCATGGCCGCTTACGGCACCCATGAGACGATCACCGCGGCAGCGTCCATCACGGACAAGCGCGCAGCGGCCCAGCGGCTGTTCGACATGGACACCGCTGACCCTGCCACTCCCGCGGACTCCTACGACTTCGTCAACAGCGCCGGAGCCTGGGCATCGCAGCCCAGCGGCCTGAACAACGTGGACCTGTGGGTGGGCGGCCTCGCGGAGCGCCAGAACCTCTTCGGCGGACTCCTGGGCTCCACGTTCAACTACATCTTTGAACGCCAGATGACGGACCTGCAGGACGGGGACCGGCTGTACTACCTGTCGCGCACCTCGGGACTGAACCTCCGCACGCAGCTGGAAGGCAACTCGCTGGCAGAGCTGATCATGCGCAACACGGATGCGGAAGCCCTCAAGGCGGACGTCTTCGGCGTGGCGGACTGCGAGTTCGAGCTCGGCCGCATCACCGCAGGCACCGGAAACTCCGTGGCGGACGACCCGGCCTCCGCCTGCGACGAATCCGCCCTCCTCATGAGGATGTCGGACGGCACGATTCGGTACCGCGTCAGCAACACCGTGGACCGTCCGGGCCTCAACGCCCAGTCCACCTTCAACGGCACCGCTCTCGGTGACCGGATCTGGGGCGGCATCGACAACGATACGTTCTGGGGCAACGACGGCCAGGACATCATCGAAGGCAATGACGGTGCCGACACTGTCCTTGGCGGTGACGGAAACGACCGGATCACGGACTCGCACGGCGACGACGTCCTGAAGGGCGGCAACGGAAACGACGCCATCGACGCCGGCCCGGGCCTGGACATCATCATGTCCGGAGATGGCGACGACTTCTCCAACGGCGGCCTCAACGGCAACGAGACGTTCGCCGGCGAAGGCAACGACCTGGTCCTTGCCGGCGACGGACCGGACACGGTATTCGGCGGCGGGGGCGATGACTGGCAGGAAGGCGGTAACTCCAACGACCTGCTGCAGGGCGATAGCGGCGCACCGTTCTTCGACGACATCAACGCTCCGGGCCATGACGTCCTGACCGGCGGTTCCGGCGAAGACGACTACGACGCCGAAGGCGGCGACGACGTGATGGTCGCCGGCCCCGGCATCGAACGCAACCACGGAGTGTTCGGCTTCGACTGGGTTACGCACGCACGCTCTGTCGAACCGGCCGATTCGGACATGCGCCAGATCATCGTCGACGGCCCGAACGCCCTCAAGGACCGTTTCCTCCTGGTCGAGGCGCTCTCCGGCTGGGACAAGGACGACGTTCTCCGCGGCGACGACGAGGTGCCGTCCGTGCCCAACACCGAGGTCAACGTCGAAGGCCTCAGCAACGAACTGGACGCAGCCGGTATTGCCCGGATCAGCGGCCTGGCCGGCCTGCTGCCTGCGGGTGCCACCACCTTCGGAGCCGGCAACATCATCATTGGCGGCTCCGGCAGCGACCAGATCTGGGGCAACGGCGCCGATGACATCATCGACGGCGACAAATGGCTCAACGTCCGGCTCAGCGTCCTCGACGGACCGGGCGGCTCCGAGATCAGGACCGCGACGTCGCTGACCGAACTCCAGGCGGACATCATGGCCGGGTCCATCGATCCCGGCAACGTGGAGATCGTCCGGGAAATCCTCGCCAGCCCTGGCGAGGCCGACGTCGACACGGCAGTGTTCTCCGGCGCCCGGAATGAGTACCAGATCAGCACTGTCGGGGGAGTCACCACCGTGGCCCACACCGGCGGAACCGGCGCCGACGGCACGGACCGGATCACCAACGTTGAACAGTTGAGGTTCACCGACCAGACCGTGAACCTCGTTCCGGCTGTCATCCAGGCTCCGGCCGCTCCTCTGATTGGAACGGCCGTGGCGGGAAACACCTCGGCGACGGTGGCCTTCGCGGCGCCGGCAGGCGGGTTCCCCGCTGACTCCTTCAGCATTGTGGTGCGCACCGGCACCACCGTGGTCAGGACCATCGACGGAGTTCCCGGCAGCGCAACCAGCCATCAGGTCACCGGACTGAGCAACGGTACGGCCTACAACTTCCAGGTCCGGGCGGTCAATTCAGCCGGCGAAAGCCCGCTGTCGGCAGCATCCAACGAGGTGACACCGCGCGTACCGGCCTACGTGCCGCCGGCGGTATCACCGTTTGCCGATGTTTCCACCAACCAGCTCTACTACCTGGAGATGGCGTGGCTGGCGGATCAGGGCATTTCCACCGGCTGGACGGAAGCCAACGGTACGGTGACCTACCGGCCGCTGCAGTCCATCAGCCGTGACGCCATGGCAGCCTTCCTCTACCGGATGGCCGGCTCGCCGGAGTTCACTGCCCCGGCGGTGTCGCCGTTCGCGGATGTGTCCACGGGCCAGCAGTTCTATAAGGAGATGGCGTGGTTGGCGGATCAGGGCATTTCCACGGGCTGGACGGAGGCCAACGGTACGGTGACCTACCGGCCGCTGCAGTCCATCAGCCGTGACGCCATGGCAGCCTTCCTCTACCGGGCGGCCGGCTCGCCGGCGTTCACTGCCCCGGCGGTGTCGCCGTTCGCGGATGTGTCCACGGGCCAGCAGTTCTACAAGGAGATGGCGTGGTTGGCGGACCAGGGCATTTCCACGGGCTGGACGGAGGCCAACGGTACGGTGACCTACCGGCCGCTGCAGCCGATCAGCCGTGACGCCATGGCAGCCTTCCTCTACAGGATGAGCAACCGGGCGGCCGGCTAGCACCAGTTCCGTCCATAGCCAAAGGCAGGCTCCGGAGGATTCCGGGGCCTGCCTTTTGGCTGTCATTCGTCACTCCTTACCCGTTTCGGACGGTACTCAGCCAGAGGTAACTCCATTCACTCCCCTTACTTGTTTTTATTCCTGCTTCGTCGGCCGGAATACCCGGAGGCCGGCAGCTAGATACCTGTCTTTTACGCTCCCGAAAAGACAGGTATGTGAATGGCTTGGAGGCATTTCCTGACCATGGCACGGTGGATTTGTAAAGCCGGACCGGGAGCATCGCACCGCTGCCTGGTCCTTGCGGAAGACGCGTGTTTGGCGTTTACCTGGGGAAAATGGAGAACATCGTGGGGACAACTCCTGAATTGTCAAAATCAATATCTGTCCGATTGTTCGGAATGTTTGAAATTCGGCGCAATGGGGCGTTGCTGGCCGCGGCCGACATCGGCGGATGCAAACCGCGGCATATTCTGGAAGTCCTGTTGCTGAATTTAGGCAGCCCGGTATCCAAAAGCCGCATCATAGAAATTCTCTGGGGTTCCAGCGCCGGCGGCGGAACGACCGCGACGCTGGAGAGCTACGTGTGCGGAATCCGGCGGGTAATCCAGCCGGGCGACACCAGGAACGGTCCGCTCCGCACGGCCAACGGCGGTTATGTCCTGGACCCCTCGCTGGTGGACCTGGACCTGTGGACGTTCCGCCGGCTGGTGCGGGATGCCGGCCAGGCAGATCCCCGGGACGCGTATGCCATGCTGACGGAGGCCCTGCGGCTATCCGCCGATCCGCTGCTCGGGTCAGAGCTGGCCTCCGACTGGGCCGATGAAGCCAGGACGCGGCTCAGCGCCGAACGGGTGGAGGCCCAGGTCCTGGCCGCAGAAACAGCGGTCCTGCTTAACCGCCCCACTGAGTCCGTGTTCTGGGCGCAGTCGGCGGTGGCATGCGATCCCCTCAACGAACGGGCCTGGACCGTGCTGGTGACGGGCTACGAACTGTCCGGGCTTCCGGCCGAAGGCCTGTCTGCCTATGCCCGGTGCCGAAGGATATTCGACCGGGACCTGGGCTGCGCGCCGGGTCCGGCGCTTCAGGCGGCGCACCTGCGGCTCCTCCGCCGGCGCGCCGAGGCGGATGTGGAGCTGACAGAAGCACTGGCTGCCCTGCTGTACCTGGGCGAGTCAATGAAAGGAACCCGCCACGGACAGGAACCCGGCGCGGATCCCGTGTTCACCCGGGAGAACGCCGGACGCATCCTTGATTCCTTTCTGCAGCGCGCCCGGGCCGCGGTCTGACGCCCTCGTACACAGGCAATCGCACGCAGGCTCCGCGGTCGCGGTAGGCTGGGAAGACCCGGGATTCTCGCGAATTTCGGGTTTTCGTGTTGCCTGCTTTCCCGTGATCATTTCAGGAGCTTCTGCCATGAGCCTCACCGGCCCGTCACTTACAGGCCTTCGCCGCGCGCTCGCCGGAGACACAACGTTTGCCCGCGTGCAGGCTGAAGCGTCCCGGAGTTTTGGAACCCGCAGCGAGGATTATCAGATCAGTGCGCCGGCCGGGCTGCGCGCGGCGCTGCTGGCGGAGATGTCCGACGGCCTCGCGGCGCTGCACTCCGGTGACGGCGCGTCCCCGGCGGCAAGCAACGACGACGCCGGGGCACCCCTGGTGCTGGCCGTCACCGCCACCGGCCGGGAAGCGGAGGACCTCACCGCGGCGCTGCGGGCGTTCCTGCCGGCCGGTTCCGTGGCCGAATTCCCCAGCTGGGAGACACTCCCGCACGAACGGTTGTCCCCGCGTTCAGACACTGTTGGCCGCCGCCTGTCCGTGCTGCGCCGGCTGGCCCACCCGGAGACAGCCTCCGGAGGGCCGCTCCGCGTAGTGGTGGCGCCTGTCCGAGCCGTGGTTCAGCCGATCGTCGCAGGCCTGGGCGACCTCAAGCCCGTCACGCTGAAGGTGGGCCAGGACGCCCCGTTTAGCGACGTGGTCCGCAGCCTCTCCGACGCCGCCTACGCCCGTGTGGACATGGTGACCCACCGCGGCGAGTTCGCGGTCCGCGGCGGCATCCTGGACGTCTTCCCGCCCACGGAGGACCACCCGATCCGGGTGGAGTTTTTCGGCGACGAGGTGGACCAGATGCGCTGGTTCGCCGTGGCGGACCAGCGTTCCCTCTCATCTCCCGGCCTGCACCACCCCACTGAACTGCATGCGCCGCCGTGCCGCGAGATCCTGATCACCCCCTCCGTGATGTCCAGGGCCGCCACGCTCAAAACCGAGCTGCCCGCGGCTGCCGACATGCTCGAAAAGATCGCCGGGGGCATCACGGTGGAAGGCATGGAGTCCCTGGCACCCGTGCTGGTGGACGCCATGGTTCCCTTCGTGGAGCAACTGCCTGGCGGGTCCATCTCCGTGGTGATCGAGCCGGAAAAGGTCCGCACGCGCGCCCACGACCTCGCCGCCACGAACGAGGAATTCCTCGAGGCTGCGTGGTCCACTGCCTCTGACGGCGGCACGGCGCCTCTTGACCTGAGCTCCGCCGCCTCGGCCGCCCTCCACTCCGCCAGCTTCCGGTCCCTCACGGAAACGCGCACTTCGGCCCTCGGCCAGGAGGTCTCGTGGTGGTCCATCACCTCGCTGGCCACCGACGAAGAGTTGACGCCGGACATCAACGTGCTCAACCTGCACGCCCGGGAGCCCCGCGGCTACCAGGGGGACGTAGCGGAAATGATGGAGTTCATCGGTTCGCACGTCCGGGACCAGTGGCGCATTGTGGTGGCCACGGAGGGCCCAGGCCCGGCCCAGCGACTGGCCGAGTTGTTCCATGACGCAGACATCCCCTGCGCCCGGGTCGACTCGCTCGACCACGAGCCCCAGCCCGGCATCATCGAGGTGACCACTGCCGCCGTCGGACGCGGTTTTGTCCTGGACGGGCTGAAACTGGGCCTGCTGACGGAAGCGGACCTGCTGGGACGCACGTCCGCGGGATCCACGAAGGACATGCGGCGCATGCCCTCCAAGCGGCGGAACGCCGTGGACCCGCTGCAACTGGTGGCGGGCGACCATGTAGTCCACGAACAGCACGGCATCGGCCGCTTTGTGGAGCTGATCCAGCGGAAGGTGGCGGGAGGCGGAGAGGGCGTCCGCGAATACCTCGTCCTGGAATACGCTCCGTCCAAGCGCGGCGCCCCCGGCGACAGGCTCTTTGTGCCCACGGACCAGCTGGACCAGGTCACCCGCTACGTGGGCGGCGACACTCCCGCGCTCAGCAAGATGGGCGGCTCGGACTGGGCCAGCACCAAGTCCAAGGCACGCAAGGCAGTCAAGGAGATCGCCGGCGAACTCATCCGGCTGTATTCGGCCCGGATGGCCTCCAAGGGCTTCGCCTTCGGCCCCGACACCCCGTGGCAGCGCGAGCTGGAAGAGGCGTTCCCCTATGTGGAAACCCCGGACCAGCTGACCACCATCAACGAGGTCAAGGCGGACATGGAACGCGAGATCCCCATGGACCGGCTGGTGTCCGGCGACGTGGGCTACGGCAAGACCGAAATCGCCGTCCGCGCCGCCTTCAAGGCCGTCCAGGACGGCAAGCAGGTGGCCGTGCTGGTGCCCACCACCCTGCTGGCCCAGCAGCACTATGAAACCTTCACGGAACGGTTCTCCGGCTTCCCGCTGCGGGTGAAGCCGCTGTCCCGCTTCCAGGCATCGAAGGAGGCCAAGGAGACCGCGGAAGGCGTCAAGAACGGTTCCGTTGACGTGGTGATCGGCACGCACCGGCTCCTGTCCAAGGACTTTGCGTTCAAGGACCTGGGCCTGGTGATCGTGGATGAGGAGCAGCGCTTCGGTGTCGAACACAAGGAAGCGCTCAAGAAGATGCGCACCAACGTGGACGTCCTGGCCATGAGCGCCACACCGATCCCGCGCACCCTGGAGATGTCGCTGACCGGCATCCGTGAGACGTCCACCCTGGCCACCCCGCCGGAAGAGCGCCACCCGGTGCTGACCTATGTGGGCCCGTACACGGACAAGCAGACTTCCGCGGCCATCCGGCGCGAACTGATGCGCGAGGGCCAGGTGTTCTTCGTCCACAACCGCGTGTCCTCCATCGAACGGACCGCCGCCAAGATCCGTGAGCTGGTGCCGGAAGCCCGGGTGGAGGTGGCCCACGGCCAGATGTCCGAGAGCCGCCTCGAGCAGATCATCGTGGACTTCTGGGAGAAGCGCTTCGACGTGCTGGTGTGCACCACCATCATCGAAACGGGCCTGGACATCTCCAACGCCAACACCCTGATCGTGGACGGGGCGGACAAGTACGGACTGTCCCAGCTGCACCAGCTGCGCGGACGCGTGGGCCGCGGCCGCGAACGCGCCTACGCGTACTTCCTGTACCCCTCCGAGAAGCCGCTGGGCGAGGTGGCGCTGGAACGGCTCAAAGCCGTGGCAGCGCATAACGAGCTCGGCGCCGGCATGCAGCTGGCGATGAAGGACCTCGAAATCCGCGGCGCGGGCAACCTGCTGGGCGGCGAACAGTCCGGCCACATCCAGGGCGTGGGCTTCGACCTCTACATCCGCCTGGTGGGCGAAGCCGTCGCGGACTTCCGCGGCGAGGCCGAGGAGAAGGCCGCGGAAATGAAGATCGAGCTCCCCGTCAACGCCCACCTTCCGCACGACTACGTGCCGGGTGAACGGCTGCGCCTCGAGGCCTACAGAAAGCTGGCGTCCGCACTCACGAACGAAGCCATCGACGAGGTCCTGGCCGAACTGGTGGACCGCTACGGCGAACCGCCGCTGCCCGCCCAGAACCTGATCGCCGTCGCACGCTTCCGGGTAGGGGCCCGCGAAGCCGGGCTGTCCGACGTCGCCCTGCAGGGAAACTTCATCAAGTTCTCCCCGGCACAGCTGCCCGAATCGAAGACCATGCGGCTTGCCCGGATGTACCCGGGCTCGCAGTCCAAGCCTGCCCTGGACGCGGTGCTCATCCCCAAGCCCAAGACGGCCCGGATCGGCGGCCGCGACCTGCAGGACGCCGAGATCCTGGAGTGGGCCAACGGCGTCATCCGGAACATCTTCTCCGACGCCCCGCTCACAGTCGGTTAGCCGCATGATGGGAGGACACCACGCCGCGTCAGGAGCCGCGGCGTGGGTAGCTATCGCCTCGACGGGGCCGTACACCCTGGGCTGGTACCCGCTGGACGCCACCGGAATCCTGATCGGCGGCATGGCGACGGCCGGAACCGCGCTGGTGTGCGACTGGGACCACCGGCACAGCACCGTGGCCAATTCACTGCCGCCGCTGTCCAACGTGATAGCCGTGAGGATCGAAAATGCCAGCGGCGGGCACCGGCAGGGGACGCACTCAGTGCTCGGCGCTGCCTTCTTCGTGCTGCTGGCCACCATTGCCGGGCAGCTCCAGCTGCACACGGACTGGGGCCTGCTGTCAGTGGGTGCCGGCCTGCTGTGCATGTTCATGATCAACATCGCCGCCAAGGCCTTGAAGTTCTTCCCCAAGTCAGGCTTCATCAGCAACTGGCTCTTCGCCCTGACCATGGCCGGACTGGTCACCTGGTTCGCGCCGGACCAATGGACCTGGCTTCCCGTCTCCATGCTGACCGGGGTGGCTGTGCACATCGTCGGCGACATGATCACTACCGGGGGAGTGCCCCTGCTCTGGCCGATCGTGATCAAGCCGCCCCGGTTCCTGCGGAAGCTTCCGGTGCTCAACGACGTGTGGAAGGCGAACGGCGCGTTCTCCATACCGCTGCTGGGACGGGCCGGCTCCCGGCGCGAGTGGCTCGTGCTGATTCCCGTCAGCGCCTACGCCATGGTGGGGATGTGCGTGGCCGCCTGGGCGCTGGCCAGGACACATTTCCCGGCAGCGCTGGCGCTGGGAAGCACCCTGGTCAACAGCCTGTTCGGCACGGGCTGACCGCGTTAAACAGCTTAAACAGCTGAGGCCCCCGGATGATCCGGGGGCCTCAGCTGTCTAACGCGAAAGTCTTAGTTCTCGCCGGCCGAATCCGAACGGCCCAGGAGGGTCTGCGGGATCCAGAACGCAGCGGCGAAGAGGATCAGGCAGACGGCCATCGGCCACGGGTTGCCCAACGTCAGGAAGGACAACGAGTAGATGGAGCCGAGGAACAGGGCCATCATGACCACGAAAACGGCGATGCTGCCGGCAAGGCTGTTCTCGTTCTGAGGGGTCTTGGGGCTATCAACGGTCTTGGACATTCATTCCTCCTCGGCCCCGCAGGGCTCAAAACGCCCCGCAGGGCTCAAAAACTGTGGCGCTTCCGGAACCGGTCAGTACGCGGACGAACCCTGTTCGCCTTTGACGATCGCAATTCCGGAGCTGGCGCCAATACGTGTTGCACCTGCAGCAATCATAGCCTGAGCGTCGGCCAGCGAACGCACGCCGCCGGAGGCCTTGACGCCGACATCCGGGCCCACCGTGCGGCGCATCAGGGCCACGTCCTCCACCGTGGCGCCGCCGCCGTTGAAGCCCGTGGACGTCTTGACGAAGTCCGCGCCTGCTTCCACTGCCGCTTCGCACGCGAGGACCTTCTGGGAATCGCTGAGCAGCGCCGTTTCGATGATCACCTTCAGGATGGCGTCGCTGCCGTGCACGGCCTCGGCAACGGCACGGATGTCATCAACCAGCGCGCCTTTGTCATCGGCACGGGCGGCCGCGATGTTGATCACCATGTCCACCTCGTCGGCGCCGTCCAGCACGGCACCGCGGGCTTCGAAAGCCTTGACGTCGGTGGGAGTGGCGCCGAGGGGGAAGCCCACCACCGAGCAGGTCAGGACGCCCGAACCCTTGAGCGCGGTGGTAACGGTCTTGACCCACACCGGGTTCACGCAGACGGATTTGAAATGGTACTCGGCGGCCTCCGAGCAGACCTTGAGGATCTCCGCTTCACTGGCCTCGGGCTTCAGCAGCGTGTGGTCGATGAAGGAGGCTATTTCTCCGGGTGCGGTGGCCCCGGGGGCTGTGGGGCCGGCGGGGGTTTCAGACACGCCGGCCGCGGTGGCTTCGTTGCTCATGGTGGTCCTTCCTGGTGGGCCTGCCGGGCCTTGTGGGCAACAGGCGCCGTGTTCTTCATGGCTTCTCAGGTGACCATCTTGCCACAACGGGGCTAGGCGGCAGCGGGCACAGGTTCCTGCCGCGTGGCCTGCATCAGCTGGGCTGCGCAGACGCCTGCCGCGGAGCCTGACGCCACGAGGAGGCCCAGGCGGACGCCGTCGAACGAGGCGGCGTCGCCGATGGCCCAGATTCCCGGAACGGACGTCCGGAAGTCCTTGCCGATCACGATCCCGCCGTTAGCTGCCGTCTCAAGGCCGGCGCTCGCCGCCAGGCCGTCGCGGGCCACCCGCTCCTCGGCCAGGACCACCAGGTCGCCGTTCATGCTGCTGCCGTCCTCGAACACGATCCCGGCGGCGGGGAGCACCGAACCCGCCAGGGTGGGGACCACCGCGGCGGGCCGGAGCGTGGTGCGGATGGGCCGGACACCGCGGGCCCGCAGCACCGCTTCGGCCTGTCCGGCCTCAGGGCCCGTTCCCACAAGGATCCCCAGCGGCCTGCGTCCGAGTACGCGGGTGACTTCCTTGACGGCGTCACCGATCCGGGCGGCGTCGTCGATGGTGGAGTAGCTGAGGCACCGGCCGGCACCGTCCACGGGAGCCAGGGCAGGGGCGGAGCCGGTGGCAATCACCAGCTGGTCGTAGTTGAATTCCATGCCGTCCGCGGTGGCCACCATGCGGTTGGCGGCATCGATGAAGCTGGCCGGCTGGCCGAAACGGACGGAAACCTGGGGAAGGGCTGCCAGTTCCAGGAGCTCGGACGGGGCGTCGTCGCGGTTGCTGAGCACTGTGATGACGCCTGCGAAGCGGGACCTCTCCAGCTGGCCCACCAGGGCGCGTGCAGCGGGTCCGGCGCCGGCGATGACCACGCGCGGTGCCGGGGACGACGCCCGGAACGTGGCGGAGGAGGAGATGGACGGTGCCGGAGCGGACATGTGAAGGCCCTTTCGCTGGTGAGGCCCTTGCCAGGCCCGGGTTGGTGATGGGAATCAGCCTAGGCGCACGGTTTTTCGAGGGTGTTTCCCGGTTGTTGCCGGAATGTCCCTGCCCGTTCCACGGTGTTTACCAGCCGGCAACAAACGTGTCCTTTGATGTGTTCCGGCTCACAATGAGGGCCCTGTAGCCAGCCTTGCCCTGCTCTTCATGCCCAGCCATACCGGCGGAATGCCTCCCAGAGGCCTCCGGCCACGACTTTTGCGACGACGCCGGTGCGTTCTCCGGGACCGTGCGCACCTGCCGGTTCCACCGAGGCGATCAGGGCTGCCGCGTCCGCCAGTCCCATGGTGACCGGGGCATCCAGCAGTGAGCCCACGGTGAGGCGGGCCTGCCTGGTGTCCTCCCAGGCGTCCGGTCCGGGATCGTCGTGGAAGACCCTGGCCAGGGACAGCCGGTGCCAGGCGCCGCCCGCGTGGACGGACGCCCGGTAGGTCACCGACTCGCCCCGGACGTCCACCCGTCCGCCCGCCAGGAACACCCTGGAACCGAACGGCGCGTGGTCGAGGAAACCCGTGAGGCCGGCCGCCGCGCCTGAACCGTCCAGGGGCAGGGCCACCGTGACCGTGAGCCGAACGTCCTGACCGCCGGCCTCACCGCGCAGGCGCTCGGTGAAGCGGATGCCGGCGGGCGGTTCCGCCATCGCAGTGCAGGATGCGTCCTTGGGCAGGCCTTCGGCGGTCATTTCCTTGAGATAGCTGCGGGCGTCCCGGTACCCCATGGCGATCAGCGTGTCCGCATCGATCCGGTTGAGGTAGAACTCCGGGTCCAGCGGGAGGGGGTTCTCCGGCCTGACCACGTGGAGGATGAAATCCCGTCCGGCCGCTCCCGCAGCCTCGAAATCTGCCAGCAGCGCGCCCATGGCGCTCATCTCGATCATGTGTACGTACTGCTCCAGCGGACCGTCGCCCCAGTACCCGGTGTTGCCGATGCACCAGACCAGCCAGACCTCGTCCGCGCCGCGGCGGAGGGCTTCGGCCACGTTGGCGTCACGAATCCAGACCGCATCCGTCCAGACCTTCCCCTCCCGCCGCAGCGGTGTGAGGAAAATGGGCAAGGACATTCCCGCCGCCAGTAGTTCGGCATCCACGTCGCGGGCGTCGATTGCGTGACAGCGTTTTTCGGTGAACTCCACCACGTTGAAGGTGCCTTCGACGGCGCCCGGCAGGGCGGCGCGGCGCCGGATCTCGCCTTCGTTGATCCCGAGGGCGGGGAACACCTTGCCGAGCAGGCCGCCGGCGTCGCCGATCGCGGGCAGCGACCACGGCCCCTTGACGTAGTCGCCCAGCGGCAGCGCCGAGCCGAAGTCCTTGACGTTGACAGCGGACCAGTTCCGGCACATGTCCGCCGGGGACACTCCGGAGAGCATCATGCCGGCCGTCAGGATGCCGCCGGACGTCCCGTCCACGTGGTCAAAGTGCAGCCCCTCTTCGGCCAGTGCACGCACCACTCCGGCCTGCCACGCCACGCGCATGCCGCCGCCGGCCAGGACCAGCGAGCGCTTCACGGTCGTGCCCCCGGTCCGGTCCCCGAACCGGGGCCGTAGCCTCCGCTGGCCCCTCGCAGGTAGACCAGGCGGCGCAAGTAGATGAGGCACAGTGCCGCCGTCGCAAGGTCGAACGCGGCCACGGCCAGCGCCACCGGCGCGAAGACGCCGTTGAGGACACCGATGGCGACAGCGGCGCATGCCCCCGCCTTCTGCACGCCGGACCACAGCAGCACCTCGGCCGCGGGCTGCGGGCGCAGCAGCGTGTGGAGCAGAAGCCCGCCCACCACCACCATGAACATCCCCACCGTGGCGAACAGCTGGCGTGCCGAGGTCGTCGGCTCCGCGCCCAGCAGCTCCAGGACGGCGCCGCCGAACGGGATCTGCACCGCACCGGAAAAGACGGTGACGACGGCGATCGCGGCCAGGACGGCGCGCAGCGGATCGGCCGCGATCCATGCGCCGACGCCGGGAAGGGCCGCACCGGACGGACGAACCGCCCCGCTCATGCTGTGCCCTGCTTATATTGGGTCCTGCTCATGCGAACGCCTCCCACAGCCGGCCCCGGTCCACCAGCAGCCAGACGATGGCAAGCCAGGTGAGCGTGGAAACGTAGAAGCGGATGTCGTTGAGCAGCATCCACCGGCGCAGCAGGGAACGCAGTTCGGCGTCGTCGGCAAAGTCTCCGCCCCGGATCCTGATGTTGACGGGAATGATCATGGCCTGGCCCACCACGGTGAGGGTGATGATCCCGAGGAGGCACAGCACCGCGGGGATGATCCGGACCGTGCCCCATTCGGTCCAGACCAGGATGATGCCGCTGATGAACATCGGCGGGACCACCACGGTGAAGAACTTGGTGGCCTGGCGGGTGGGGATGCCGAAGTGCATGTCCACGTTGCCGCGGTTCAGGGACTCCCAGGTGGGGTAGAGGAAGAACTTCAGCACCCACATGGTGCCCACGTACATGGTGGCGCCGAACAGGAAGTACAGCGCGTTCAGCAGCAGGAGCCAGTTCACCGGGTGTCTCCGGTGCCGGTGCGGGCCGTGGTGCTCCGGTCCGGCGCGGCCAGCCATTCCTGGCCCTGGCCCAGGCCAACGACGGATTCGAGCGGGTCGCCTCCGGGGATCCGGGCGGCTTCCTCGGCCGTTGGTGCCGTGAGGAACCAGGCCTCGTAGTGGTCGTCCAACACTCCGTGAGCTTCGGGCAGGTAGGCGGTGAACACCGGGTTCTCCGCCGGCTGGAGGTCCTTAAGGGCGGCAACGCCGGGCGCGTCGCCCAGCACCAGCCGGGCCCTGGCGTCGCCACCCAGGGCAATGTCCCCGGTGGCTTCGAAATAGATGTCGGACTTCATGAGCATCCCGCGGAAGGCGCAGTAGTTGGAGGCGGCGAGCTTGAGCGGGATGCCCACAGCCGGGGGCCGTTCAATTTCGATAAAGCAGCCCAGCCTGCCGCCGTCGTCGTACTGCGCCGAAACCGCCGCGTCGGTGACCACGAAGTCCAGGTTGGCCTGGTGCTTGGGCATGCCCCAGATGCCCTTGCCGCCTTTGACCGAAACCTCGGTGCTGACCGGCAGGTCCACCACGTACTGGCCCAGTCCGAAGGTCTTTTGGAAGACCAGCGGCAGCAGCGGAGGTGCGGGCCGGGAGCCGTGCGTGACGGCGATGGCCAGCGAGTATTCGATGTATTTGCCGATGTCCGTCGACTTGTAGTTCACCACGGTGACCACCAGCAGCCCCTTGCCACCCAGACTGAACGGCCGCAGTTCCGTGCCGGGCAGGATGGCAGCGGCCGCGCGCTTGTTGATGGGGAAGGCCGCCATCAGCACCGGGGAATCGTCGGAGTTGACCGGCATGGAGTACTTGATGCCGTCCACCGAGGCATGCTGTCCGCGCAGGCGCTCCTGGCGGTGCGGCACGGGTGATGGCACGAGCCGCAGCAGGGAAGCGGCAAGACCGATGAGTTTGTTCATCTGTTCAGCTCCTTGAGGATGACGGGGTAGGTGTCCGCCCAGGCGCGGGCACCAAAGAAGACGTCAAGGTGCCCGTACCCGGACAACAGGTGCAGGGAATCCTTGCCGGGCCTGTGGTCCTGGAAGAAGGCGAAGGTCCGTTCCTGGCTTTCGGGCAGGAAGCAGCGGTTGTTGCGGCCGGCCAGGAAGGAGAATCTGGCGTCGGTCTGCGGCGCTTCGGCCAGGAAGTTCGCGGGCAGTTCCGGGTGGTTTCCCGCGGCCACCATGCGTCGGGCCAGAACGCTGCGGCCCATCTCGGACAGGAAAGTGAACGGCACCTCGGCAAACTCCCCGCTGATCCAGTTGTGGGTGGCCTCGTCCAGGTTCTCGTGCGACCAGAGCGCGGGCCGGCCGCTGCCGTACGTGAAGCTGACCAGCCGGCAGACCAGGTTGTCGCATTCGTGGTGGGTGGCCTTGACCATGGACCTGAGGATGCGGGAGAAGTACCCGTTGGATTTGTAGCCCCACGCAGGTGATAGATAGGGCGTGAACGGCTTCAGCAGCTCGGCCAGGTAAGTGATCTTGATGACCGACCACAGCGGGATCACGGGATGCAGGGACACTGCGTTCGACACCACCGTATCCACCCGTGGCAGGAGCCCGGCCACGGCCGCCATGGTGAAGGAAACCGACCCCTGGCAGTGGATGACCGCCTTCAGCGTTTCGGCGCCGGTGACTCCCAGGACGTATTCGACGGCGGCAGGGTGGTCGTACACGGCGGCGTCGCCCAGCGTCCACGAGAGGGGTTCCAAGTCGATGGAGGCCCGCCAGTTCAGGAGCCAGACGTCCCAGCCGTCTTCCAACAGGGCGTCCACCAGGGTCCGCGGCAGCGGAGGCCGGAAAAGCTCGGCGCGGACCCCGGCCCCGTGGACCAGCAGCACCGGCCCTTTATCCGGAGCTCCGGCGTCGGGCGGTGCAGCGGACGTGACGTGCACCAGGGTCAGGGGCGTGCCGTCTCCGGCGGGAAACGGGATGACTTCCGTGACGTGGTCCGCCCGGGTGACGGCGCGGGGGCTGTTCATTGGCCGAATCCTTCCCTGGCGATGGTGACCGGCGGTTCGAAAAGCCGGAGCGGCGGCAAACCGCCGGCGGGCACGGGGCGGAGGCCGCCGTCGTCGTTTTCCGCCAGGGTCCAGTCCCGGCAGACGCGGTCCACTGCCACGGGATAAACCGTCAGGTTGCCGTCTGCCGTGATCCGGATCCGCAGGAAGCCCTTGTGGTCCTCAATGGCCTGGCCGGACATGGCCCACGACGCCACTTCTCCGCGTGGCGTGCCCAGGATGAAGAGCGCGAACGCTTCGCTGCCGGCAGCAAACCCGGCGGCGAAGATGATGGCGAGTACCAGCGCAAGAGTCACGAAGGGCGGCCATGCCGCCTGCCACGGAAGGAGGAGGACGACGGCGATCCCCGCACCGAGCGCCGAGAGCTGCCACAGCGCACCGCGGGCAACGGTGAACCCGGCGCCGTTCTCCCGGGGATCGCGGGCGAGGCCGAGCGCGGTGCCGAGGGTGACCAGCAATAGGAGCAGGAACAGGGGGACTGCGAGGATGGTCAGCGCAAGGAGCCCGGTGTTGCCTGCCCTCAGGCTGAGCAGGCTGTCCACGAAGGAGAGCCCGCGGAAAGCACTGAAGACGGTCCAGAGCGTCAGCGCAGCCACCACGTGCGCGATGCCGAGTGCCGAGCCGAAGCCCGGGTTCCGCAGCGGAAGCCAGAACGGCGTCAGCGGATTGGCCAGGCGTCCGCGGAACTGCCGTGACTCGGCTGCGCCCGGGAAGGTTCCCGGAGCCAGGGCGAAGCGTCGCCCGGTGCCGGGATTGCTCCGTGGTTCTGCCGGGGCCGGCGCGCGGGGCTCGGTGCCGGTGAGGGCATGTGCAGGCTGGTGCGCCGGCAGCGTGAGCTCCGCAGGCAGCCACCGGGCGTCCAGGAGGAACGCGCCACCCAGGCCGCAGGTGATGAGCTGGGTCCGGCGCGGGTCGTCCCCGGGCCGGGTGCCGGTCCGTTCGCCGGCCGCTTCCGGTGCCTGTTCCTCGTAACGCGAATAGTGGTGCAGGTCCCCGGTGAGCCACAACCGCACGGACGCCCCGGTTTCCTCGAACAGCCCGGCGCGGCGGTTGAAACGGCGCCGCAAGTAGTCCTGCTCGAAGAAATGCACCTGCCGGAAGGCATTCGCGTTTTCGGTTTCCCGCACCCAGTAGGGGGCTGCCACGCAGAGGATGATGGCATCGCCGGGCCGCAGCCTGGTGGTCACCGTGTTGTAGAAGTAGTCCAGCTGCGGTTCGTCGATGTACTGGCCCAGCTGGCTGTCCAGCCCCACGAGCCACCAGCCGGGCGAGTCATCCCCGCCCGTCAGCCGGAGCGCGAAGTAGCTGCGCGTCTGGATGGTCCGCCAGCCGCCGATGTTCCGTTGCCGGGTGAAGAGCCGGATGAAGGACGTCAGGCCGTCGTACCAGTCATGGTTGCCGGGAAGCGCCAGCAGCACGCCGTCCCGGCCGGGGGAGCGGCCACCGGGCAGCGCGGTCCGGTACGGCCCCACCATGCGGTCTTCGTAGGCGGCCGGCGCGGCCACCGGATACACCTCGTCGCCGCCCAGCACCAGAACTTTGCCGCGGCTCAGTTCATGCCCGTCCACCAGCAGCGACTTTTCGGCCAGCAACGACGCCACCGTGTAGGTGGCATCAAAGCCGTCGCCGAGGTCGGCCGTGAAATCCAGCCACAGCGTCGCGGCCCCGGAGTCCCCGGACCCGTGCGCGAGGGCGGCTCCCCGGCCGTTGGAGTCCCCGCCGGGTTCGTCGGAGCGTGACGGGCGCTGCGTTCCGGGCAGCCCCAGGTCGCGGACCACCGGCTGCGCGGGCTGGCCGGGCACGGGCAGCCGGTCCAGGTCGAGATCGTAGCGGGGAAAGCCGCCCTCCAGTTCACGTTTGTCGCCGAAATCGGCGAAGACGGACGCGAGGACAACCCGCACGGCGGTCCTGCCCAGCTGGGCCGGGGCGAGCCAGCGCACTGCGTCCCGCGGAGTGAAGCCAAGTCTGTCGCTGTGCTGAGCCAGCTCAGCCCGTTTCATGCCCCGTCGCCCTTCACTGCCGGCCGGCGGACCGGCCGTGTATCCGGCGGCCGTACACCTGCCAGAGCTCGCCAAGAAAGACCTTGCCGAATGCTGCCAGGGCGCTCGCAGGGTTCGGTCCCGCGACGCGGAACGTTGTCAGTTGCCGGGCGAAGTCCCACGGCCGGATGAACAGCATCCCTGCGCCCGCCACCACGGCGGGGCCGTGCGGGGCGGCCGCCTGCGGAGCGGTTGAGACCGGCAGCTTCGGGTCCGGGGACGGAACATGCCCGCGCAGGACGGTGACGTACAGTGTGGTGGTGTCACCCCAGACGTCGAAGCCTGCATCGTTGCGGACGTCCTTGTGGCCCACGAAAGTCAGCGGAGTGCCGCCCGGATCGCGCAGCCAGAGCCGGTAGAGCATCTTCCGGCCGGCAGGTTCAGGGCCGTCCTTGACGAAGAGATTGAACCAGCCCCGTTCCACTGGCAGGCGGCCGCCGAACTGGTCGGCCAGGACGTAGCCCTCAGCAGTTGCCGGATGGAGCGGATCACGCACGAACTCGTCAATGTCAGCGGCCGTGATGGTGAGTTCGAACATCATCCGGCGGCTGCGGTCACGGCCCAGGCTGCGTCCCTCCTCAGGGTCCGTGACGCCGGCGCTGAACCACCCGTGCATCTGTTCGGTGAAGCTGACGGAGGACGGCCCTGTTTCGGCCAGTTCGGTTTCCTCCTCGATCTCAGCTTCCTGCAGTGCCTCGCTTTCGGGGAGCATCATTTCGGGGGAGATGCCCACCTCCGGGGATACTGCGGATGGCAGGCCCAGCGAGCGGCTGGCGGCCCGCGGGACGAACGTGCCTTCTTCGGCCGGGGCCTTGGCACCTTTCGTGGCGTCGGGCACCAAGGCGCGAAGCGGCCCCGGCTGGTAGCCGGTAATCCCGTCGTCGAAAGTCACGCCGCCGGTATTGCCGGGCGGGAACCCGGGAGTGTCCAGGCCGCCGCGCTGCCGGTCCGCTCCCGTTCCGTTCAGGATCCGGTCGCAGGCCCGTTCGGCAAATGCGGCGATGGTCAGGGCGGGGTTGGCTCCCACCGGACCGGGCATCACGGCTCCGTCCACCACGTGCAGCCCGGGGTAGCCAAAGACCTCACCGTAGGAATCGCACACGCCTTCGCTGCTGTTCCGTCCTGCCGGGGCGCCGCCCAGCGGATGCACGGTGATGACCCGTTTGCTCCACCAGAGCGGATTCTGCTTGAAGCTCCCGCCCAGTTCCGTGGCGATCGCCTGCATCGTGGCCTGCATCCGGCCGAAGTACGCGGCCGAGGTGGCGAGGGTCCAGTTGATGGCCAGCCGGCCGCCCTGGAGGGTCATCACGCCGTCCGGTATGTCCCGGCCCATGCCGAGCAGGGGCACGGAGGACGCTGACAGCCGGCCGTCTCCCAGGGCCGCGGCAAGATCGGCGGAGATGTTGGAGCGCTGGGCCTGGAAGAGCCGGTCCTTGAGGAGCTGCACCATCACTTTGCCCGCGCGCTTCGCCACCTGGCGGAACTGTCCGGTTTCCAGGAGCCAGTTCATGAACGACGGGTAGCCTGCGTCTTCGATGTAGTACCCGCGGCCGTCGCCGCCGTCGGTGGAGTCGGGCGTGCGGATAGCCGTGGTGATGACCGGCCCCACGCTGCCCGACAGCGTGCGCGTGACGCCGTCGGGGTCCTTGGCGTCCAGGACGAAGCCCAGCAGGTCCCCGTTCCCGCTGAACCTGGTGCCCAGTGCGGGGCTCAGCGCGGGAAGCGAGGCGCGGTTGCGCAGCAGCAGGAACGTGGTGCCAAACGTTCCGGCGGCGAGGATGAGCCGGCGGCAGTGGATTAGCTGTTCGCGCAGGAGCCCGGGCGCGGTGTCGGCGGGATCGTGGACGACGTATCGGACTTCATAGCCGCCTCCCGGAAGGGGACGGATGCCGCGGACGTCGTGGTGGGTCCGGATGTCCGCGCCGGCAGCCTTGGCCGCGGACAGGTAGTTGTGGTCCAGGGTGTTCTTGGCGCCGGTGTTGCACCCGATGTCGCATTCGCCGGAGAGGGTGCAGGTGGTGCGGACCGTCCCCTCGCCATGGACGCTTCCATACGGGGCGGGCGGCAGCACCTGGTTCCTTGCGGGAGCCGCACCAGGGGAAGCCGCAAAGGTGACGGCGATGGGCGGTCGCGTGATGCTGAGTCCGAGTGCGCGCGCGGCGGCTTCCATGGCCAGGGTCTTGGGGGTGTCCCGGTAAGGGTAGGGCACGGGGCGGAGCATGGCTTCGGCGGCATCGTAATAGGGCTCGAGGTCCTGCCTGCTGAACGGCCAGCTTTCGTAGCCTCCGCCGGGAACGGGGGATTCCTGGACAAACCAGTTCTTGTCCTTGCGCAGCAGCACGTTCGCGTAGATCAAGGATCCGCCGCCCAGGCCGCTGGAGACAATTCCTTCCAGGCCCCTGAAGGTCCAGGCATCAAAGAGACCGTACAGGCCCTTGTCCGGATCCCAGAAATTCCGGCCCATCTCGGACGGTGTCCTGGCGAAGCTTCCCGGCGGGTAGGCCCTGCCCCGTTCCATCAGGACCACGGACTGGCCGCCGGCCGCCAACCGGTAGGACGCTACCGATCCGCCGAAGCCGGAGCCCACCACCACGGCGTCCACCGACTCCGCGGGATCATCGTCGCCTTGCACCACCGGTTCCACGCAATTCCCCCTGGAAGAGCTGACTCGCCGAACACCCCTGCGGCCGCGCACCAGAGAGGTACGGAGGCGGCCTCGGAGCGGTCAGACGCAAACCATAGCGACATGTTCCCACTGCGGCCCGGGTCTGTCCACGGACTGCGGGGCGGCCGGCGTCGGCGAGGAACCGCTAGACCCGAATCCGGTATCCGCGCTTGACCACGGTTTCCACCATCCGGCCGTCCGGCAGCGAGGACCGAAGCCGGCTGACAGTCATGTCCAGCGCATGCACGGAGCCGCGCAGTTCGAGCAGTTCGGAGAGCGCTTCCCGGGACAGGACGGCGCCTTCGGCGCCCAGCAGGGCCCGCAGCAACAGGAGGGGTGCCGGTGCCATTTCGACCGGTTCCCCGTCGATCCGAAGTGACCGTCCGCGGAGCTCCACGTTGCCGGACCGGGTGTCCAGGCGGCGGACGTGGTTCAAGGCAAGGTGTTCGCAGACCAGCCGGATCAGGGCGCCCATCCGGAAGCGTTCCGGTATGAGCGGTGACAGCCCGGCGTCGATCAGCGGCTGCGCCGTGATGGGACCGACGACGGCGGTGGTGACGGTGGTCTTCAGGGCGTCGACGAGCTGCTTGTAGAGGCCCATCTCGTGGGCGGTGCTCCACATGGCGTCGACGGCGGGCGCGCTGGTGAACGTCAGGACGTCCAGGTTGCCGCTGCAGGCTGCCTCGATCAGCCGCGGCAGTTTGTCCTCGCCGTCGGGTTTGACCCAGCGGTAGGGGGTGACGGTCAGGACGGTGGCGCCGGACATCTTGAGCCGCTCCAGCTGGCGGACGTCCGTGTAGCCGTGCAGCTGCACCGCCACGGTCTTGCCGCGGACGCCTTCCTTCAGCAGCATGTCCACCAGGGTGGCCGTGGTTTCGTCGCTGCTGATTCCGACGTCGGCGAGTCCGGCGGCGCGGACGGCGCCGCGTGCCTTAGGACCGCGGACGAACATGCGGCAGGCCGCGAGGGTCTCCAGCAGTTCGTCGCCGATGCCGGACGCGTCAGCCGCCTCGCACCAGCGGCGCATGCCGTAGGCAGTGGTGGCGATGCACAGATCGGGCTTGGCGGCAATGACGGCCTTGGTGTCCTCGACGAGCCGCATGTCCTCCTGCACCGGTGCGATCTTGAGCGCGGGTGCGTGCAGTACCTCCGCCCCGCGCCGCTCCAGGGCCTCGATCAGGTCCTGGGAGCGCCGGTGCGACGTCACACCGATCCGGAACCCCTCCAGGGGCGAATCGGGGGCGTCGGCCGCGGGGGAGTCCTGCGGGCCTGCGGCGGAAGCGGGGGCAATTGAGTTCATGGCGCTCATGGGTTTTCTTTCACGATTCAATCAGTGACGCTGCGAGGCGGTCGAGGTCAGCCGCCGCCTCGGCGTGCCCGCGGTTGGCTTCAGCCACCCGCACCACCTCGCCGATGACCAGCACTGCCGGGTTGGTACAGTCGGCGGCCGCGGTGACAATCGTACCCAGCTGGGCGATGGTGGTGCGCTGTCCGGGGCGGTAGCCGCGTTCGACGACGGCCATCGGCATGTCTGCCGGCATGCCCGCCCGGCGCAGGCCGGCGGCCAGCTGGTGCAGGGTTCCGATGCCCATGAGGACCACGATGGTCCCGCCCAGCCCGGCGAGGTGGGTGAGCTCCTTCTCGGTCAGCGGGGCGTGGCCGGACACCACAGTGAACATGTGGCTGACTTCGCGGTGGGTAACCGGGATCCCTGCCGCCGCGGGGACGGAGATGGCGCTGGTGACTCCGGAAACGACCTTGACCGGCACGCCGGCAGCCACGCAGGCGGCAACTTCCTCGCCGCCGCGGCCGAACACGTACGGGTCCCCGCCCTTGAGGCGGACCACGTTGTTGCCGGCCAGGGCGCTCTGCACCATGAGCTTCTCGATATCGCCCTGGCTGACTTTGTGGTGGCCGGGCTGCTTGCCTACATCCACCAGCTCGGCCGTGGTCAGGGACGGCAGTTCCTGGTAGGGGGCCAGACGGTCGTAGAACACGACGTCGGCATCGCGCAGCGCCTTGACGGCGGCAACGGTCAGCAATTCGCCGACGCCGGGGCCGCCGCCCACCAGGGTGACGTGGCCCACCGCTCCGGCAGCCGGTTCAACCGACACCGGGATGCCGGTGAGGCGGCACCGCTCCAGCAGCGCGTCCCAGCCGTGCTGGCCGTCGTCGACGGCGGCCACGAGGAACGGGCGCTCGGGCAGCGGCCCGTCGTGGCTTGCGCCCTGCGGGGTGCTGAGCCTCGAGACGACTGCACCGGCGGCCTGGTAGCGGCGGACCGCTTGCCGTGCGGCGTGGTCGGATCCGGTGACCAGGACTTCGCGGCCGGTGAGATCAATGCTGAGCTGCATGCCTATACCTCGTTCTTGTCGAGTTCCGGGGTGGAGGGACGCATCGGGATGGTGGCCCCGATGAGGACCTTGCCTTTTTCCTCAGCGGTGGCCGGGCGCATCTGGCCGCGCTCGTCGGAGACGAACGTGATGGAGTCGTCTTTCTGGTCGGGGGCGTTGACGAAGGAACGGAACCGGCGCAGGCGCTCGGGATCCTTCAGCGTGTCGGCCCATTCGTCGACATAGGTGTCGACGTGCTTGGCCATGGCGGCTTCGAGTTCCTCGGCGATGCCCAGGGTGTCCTTGACCACCACGTCCTCAACGTGCTTGATGCCGCCGTCGAGCTCTTCCTGCCAGCGGGCGGTGCGCTGCAGGCGGTCGGCGGTGCGGATGTAGTACATGAAGTAGCGGTCGATGTACTTGATCAGGGTCTCGTCATCGAGGTCCTTGGCCAGCAGCTGGGCGTGGGCGGGGGTGGCACCGCCGTTGCCGCCGACGTACAGGTTCCAGCCGTCGGCCGTGGCGATCACGCCGACGTCCTTGCCGCGGGCTTCGGCGCATTCCCGGGCACAGCCGGAGACACCCATCTTGAGCTTGTGCGGGCTGCGGAGGCCGCGGTAGCGCAGTTCCAGCTGGATGGCCATGGCCACCGAGTCCTGGACGCCGAAGCGGCACCAGGTGGAACCGACGCAGGACTTCACGGTCCGCAGGCTCTTGCCATAGGCCTGGCCGGATTCGAAACCGGCGTCCACCAGTTCCTTCCAGATCTCGGGGAGCTGCTCCAGCCGGGCACCGAACATGTCGATCCGCTGTCCGCCGGTGATCTTGGTGTAGAGGTTGTACTTCTCCGCCACGGCTGCGATCACGCCGAGTTTCTTCGGGGTGATCTCGCCGCCGGCGATGCGCGGGACCACCGAGTAGGTGCCGTCCTTCTGCATGTTGGCGAGGGCGCGGTCGTTGGTGTCCTGCAGGGTGCCGCGGCCGGCGTCCAGGACGTAGGCGCTGTTCTGGCTGGCCAGGATGTTGGCGATGGTCGGCTTGCAGATGTCGCAGCCGGTGCCGGTGCCGTACTTGGCCATGATCTCTTCGAAGGAGGTCAGTTCCAGGACCCGGATGGTCTCGAACAGTTCCTGGCGGGAGAGCTCGATGTGCTCGCACAACGCCTTGGAGACCTCGACGCCGGACTTGGTCAGCTCGGTCTCGAGCAGCTTCTTGAGCATCGGCACGCAGGAACCGCAGCTGGTTCCGGCCCGGGTGCAGCCCTTCAGCTCGCCGAGTTCCTGCACGGGAGCGTTGCCGTCGCAGGCGCCGCAGCCGTTGACGGCGTCGCGGATGGTTCCCGCCGACACATTGTTGCAGGAACAGAGAATGGCGTCGTCCGGCAGTTCGGTCTCCGGAGCGTCCCCGCCGCCTGCAGCGGTGAGGTAGGCGCCGGGCTCGGCGGCGAGTTCGCGGCCCAGCATGGGGCGGAGGCTTGTGTACGGGGTGGCGTCGCCCACGAAGATGCCGCCCAGGAGGGTCTTGGCATCGTCGGTGGTGACAATCTTCTGGTAGACGCCGCGGGCCGGGTCCGCGTAGACGATCTCCAGTGAGTGTTCGGTGCGGGCAAAGGCATCGCCGAAGCTGGCAACATCCACGCCGGAGAGCTTGAGCTTGGTGGCGGTGTCGAATCCCGGGAAGGTGGCGTCGCCGCCGTGCAGGCGGTCGGCCACAATTTCAGCCATGGTGTTGGCGGGCGCCACGAGGCCGAGGCACATGCCGCCGAAGTTCGCCACTTCGCCGATCGCCCAGATCCCGGGGATCTGGGTTTCACAGCCATCGGTGATCACGACGCCGCCGCGCGGGCCGAGATCGAACAGCTGTTCCTCTCCTTCGGCGGCGCGGAAGAGTTCGTCGCGCGGCTTCACGCCGATGGCAACAATGACGAGGTCGGCGGGGATGATGCGGCCGTCCGCCATCAGCACGCCGGTGACCTGGCCGTCTTCGGAGAGCACCTCGGAGGGGAACACGCCGCCGTGGACGGTGAAGCCCTTGGCTTCGATCAGGCGGCCGAGCGCCTGGCCGGCGCCTTCATCCAGCTGGGTGTTCATGAGCCAGGGGGCGCCGTTGATCACTACGGGAGTCGCGCCGAGTTGTTCGGTGCCTGCGGCCGATTCGAGGCCCAGGAGCCCGCCGCCGATGGTGACGGCGGTGATCTTGCGGCCGAGCTTTGCGGTGAGATCGGCGATTGCCTTGTTGATCGCCCACACGTCTTCGAGTGTGCGGTAGACGTGCACGTGCTCGGCGCCGGGGATCGGCAGGCGGGCGGCGTCTGAGCCGGTGGCCACCACGAGCTCGTCGAATTCATAGGTGTTGCCCGCTGCCGTCTCCACGGACTTGGCAGCGTGGTTGATCCTGATGACGCGTTCGCCGGTTTTCAGGGCCAGGGCGTCGTGGTCCCACATGGAGGCGCTGCCAAGGGTGAGGTCCACGTCGCTGTCCGTGAGCGCCTTGCTGAGGGCTACGCGGTCATAGGGAAGGTGGGCTTCCTCGGTGAGCACGGTAACCTGCCAGCCTTCAAGGCCACGGGCGTGCATTGCGTCCGCAAAGCGGTGGGCCGCGGGGCCGCCGCCGGCGACCACGATGCGGCGTGGTGTCTGGGTGCTTGAAGTCTGTCCGGTCACTGTGGGCCTTTCGCATGGGCCGCAGACGGTGCTCTGCAGCTTGTCGTTCCAGACTAGGTACGCGCAGTTTCGCTTCAGTTTCCCTTATGTTTCGTGAACTTAACTTCTGCATCACGAACGGATTTCCGGACAGGTGAGTCGCCTTTTACGTGCCGGACACATTGACTGCACGCCGCCGAAACACCGCAGCCCTAGCTTTGAGATGTGGCCGCGTCGGCGGTCCGGGCCCGGCAGCCGTTCCACAGAGCGCCGGGCGGCAGGCTATGCGAGAGGGGCCGGAAATGACCGCAATACTTGAACTTGAAGACCAGAGCACCGGATTTGCGACGGGCTGGAACCGCGTCTGTGCCGTGGAGGAGCTGGAGCTGGCCTGGGGCGAGGCCGCACTGATTGCCGGCCGCCAGGTGGCATTGTTCCGCACCGCGCCCGCCGAAGTTTTCGCGGTGGCACAAGAAGACCCCGCCACGGGCGCCCACGTGATGGCCCGCGGCATTGTGGGCTCCCGCGGGACACGCCAGACCATTGCGTCCCCGCTGCACAAAGAGGTCTACGACCTCGAAACCGGTGAGTGCTTCGGCACCGCCGGGCTCCGCCTCCCCACGTTCCGCACCCGTGTGGTGGATGGCTTCGTCGAAGTTGAGCTGTAGCTAAAGCCCCAGGGCCTCCCGCACATCTACCAGGACGCCGTCGAGCGCTGCCCGTGCCGCCTGCCGTGCCTCGGGAAGCTCGGCGGCCGAGCCCACGCTCCGGATGACCTCGAGATAGCATTTGAGCTTCGGTTCCGTGCCGCTGGGACGGATGATCACCCGGCTGAGGTCTTTCGTGAGGTACAGCAGGCCGTCCGTCGGGGGCAAAGCATCGCTGCCTTCGGCCAGGTCCTTGAACGTTTCGACGGCGGACCCGCCGAAGGATTCCGGCGGCCCCACCCGGAGCCGGTTCATCATGGCGTCCAGCAGGCCCAGGTCCGCCACCCGGATGCTGAGCTGGTCGCTGGCGTGCAGCCCGTGCACCAGGTACAGCTCGTCGAGGGTATCGAAAATGCTTTTACCGTCCGCCTTGGCAGTCGCCGCGAGTTCCGCGATGAGCACGGCAGCGGAAATCCCGTCCTTGTCCCGGACCAGGTCCGGGGCCACGCAGTATCCCAGCGCTTCCTCGTAGCCGTAGAGCAGGCCCGGGACGCGGGAAATCCACTTGAACCCGGTCAGGGTTTCCGCGTGGGCGTACCCGGCCGCCGTGGCGATCCGTGCCAGCAGGCGCGAGGACACGATCGAATTCGCGAAGACACCGTGTGCCGGGCCTTCGCCGCCGGCAGCGAGCCGGGCCACAATGTGTGCCCCCAGCAATGCGCCCACTTCGTCACCGCGCAGCATGCGCCAGGCGCCGGTGTCCGGATCCTTGGCGGCAACGGCGGCACGGTCAGCGTCGGGGTCGTTGGCCAGCACGATGTCCGCGTCCACGCGGGCCGCCGTTTCCAGCGCAAGATCCAGGGCGCCGGGCTCCTCCGGATTGGGGAAGTTGACCGTGGGGAAGTCCGGGTCGGGCCGCGCCTGTTCGGACACCACGGTGACGTCGTCGAATCCTGCCGCCTTCAGCACGGCGACGGCAGTGTCGCCGCCTACCCCGTGCATGGGGGTCAGGACGATCTTCAGGTCACGGGCCGGGAACTGCGCGGGCAGCGCCAGGGCGGCCACCGCCGCCTCGTAGCCGGCAGCGATTGAGGGCTCCAGGACGGTCCAGCCCGCAGGGGCCAGCGTGATGGAATCCAGCGTGCTCACGCGGTCGATTTCCGCGGCTATCCGGGCGTCGTAGGGCGCCACGATCTGCGCCCCGCGTCCGCTTTCCTCCACGGCGTGCCTGCCGAGGTACACCTTGTAACCGTTGTCCTGCGGGGGGTTGTGGCTGGCAGTCACCATTACTCCGCCGTCGCAGTCCAGGGCCCGGACGGCGTAGGCAAGCAGCGGCGTCGGGAGTGCCTGCGGCATCAGGAAGGTGTCGATACCCGCGGCCGTGAAGACCGCAGCGGTCTCCTCGGCGAAAATGTCGGAGTTGTAGCGGGCGTCGTAGCCGACGACGGCGCGTGGCCGGGTGCCCGGCGAAGCCGCCTCGACGGCACCGGTCAGGAACGCCGCGAACCCGGCCGCCGCGCGCCGGACAACCACACGGTTCATCCGGTTCGGCCCGGGACCCAGCGCGGCGCGGAGGCCTGCGGTGCCGAACTGCAGCGTGCCGCTGAAGCTGTCCTCGAGTTCCTGGCGGGCGGACGGAACACCGTCCCCGGAGCGCTGGACGAGTTCTGTCAAAGCGGCGGCAGTGGCTGGATCCGGGTCCTGGGCGGCCCAGTCCCGGGCGTCGCTCAGCAGCTGCGGAAGGTCGGCATCGGAAGACGTCATAGGAACAAAGCTATCGCCTAACGTCCGCGATTGGCTGTCCGACAAGCGCAGGGGGAACCTTGACAGTAAATTTTCCGGACACGTAATGTCTGAAAAATGAAGATGGGGCAGGGAGTTGAGTGGGCGCTGCACTGCTGCATCAACATGTCCTGGGCTCCCTCGGGGGAGGCTGTGAACAGTGCCCGGTTGGCCGAGTTGTATCAGTTGCCCGCCGCTTACCTGAACAAGCAGCTGCAGGCGCTGGTCCGTGCGGGCATCCTGTATTCCGTCTCCGGACCCCGCGGCGGCTTCCAGCTGGCGCGGGGCGCGGAAACGATCACCGTGCTGGACGTTGTCCTGGCCATTGAGGGTCCGGACCCCGCATTTCGGTGCGAATCCATTCTCGCGAACGCGCCCGGGGCGGATCCCGGTGAAGACTATCTCCGCAGTTGCCTGGTGTCCCAGACCATGCGGCAGGCCGAACTGGCTTGGCGGCAGACGCTCTCCCGGCAGACCATTGCGGGTATTGCCGCATCAGTCGAGCGGAAGTTTCCCGGCTCCCGAAAGGACGTCCTCCGCCGGCTGATGCCCGCCAAGAGCTAGTTCTTCAGGAACCAGTGCCCGGCGGGCGCCGCCATGCAGTGCCGCCTCAGAGCTTGGCGATGATTTCCGCGAGCAGCTTGGAGATGCGCGGAGCGGCGGCCTGCCCGGCTTCCAGCACTTCCTCATGGCTCAACGGCACCGGGCTGATGCCGGCGGCAAGGTTGGTCACCAGCGAGATGCCGAAAACCTCCATGCCGGCATGGCGGGCGGCGATGGCTTCAAGTGCTGTGGACATGCCCACCAGGTCAGCCCCGATCCGCTTGGCGTACTGCACTTCAGCCGGCGTTTCGTAGTGCGGGCCGGTGAACTGCGCGTACACACCTTCGTCGAGGGACGGATCAACTTCGCGGGCCAGTCGGCGGATCCGTGCCGAGTAGAGATCTGTCAGGTCAACGAACGTTGCACCTTCCAGCGGGGACGTGGCGGTGAGGTTTATGTGATCTTTGATGAGCACCGGAGTGCCGGGAGCCCAGTCCTCGTTGAGGCCGCCGCAGCCGTTGGTGACCACCAGAACCTTGCAGCCGGCCGCCGCAGCGGTCCGGACACCGTGCACTACGGCGCGGACGCCCTTACCTTCGTAGTAGTGCGTCCGGGCGCCCAGCACCATTGCCCGCTTGCCTTCCCTGGTCAGGACGGAACGGATGGTGCCTACGTGGCCCTCCACGGCCGGTGCGGAGAAACCGGGGACCTCGTCCGCGGATAGCGTCGCGGTGGTCTCGCCGATCAGGTCCGCGGCGTCGCCCCAGCCCGAACCGAGCACCAGGGCGACGTCATGGCTGTCCACGCCGGTCTCCTCGGCGATGTAGTCGGCGGCGGCGCGCGCGGCGTCAAAAGGGTCCGTGTTCAGGAATTCTGTATTACTCACTGGTACAAGTTATCGTGCCCGCGGTGCCGTGCCCAGCAGTGGCGCAGGTCCCTTTTATTGGTGTGCGGCGGCCGATGGGTAGAGAATGGATCTTTGTGACTACGCATCCGGATTTCAGCTCACCCCGCATCGCAATACTCGGCGGAGGGCCCGGCGGCTATGAAGCCGCCATGGTGGCCGCCTCACTGGGGGCGCAAGTCACCATCATTGAGCGGGCGGGCCTGGGCGGCTCGGCGGTGCTCACCGACGTCGTACCGTCCAAAACCCTGATCGCGACGGCGGACCTGATGACCCGCGTCGGCGAGGCGGGGGAGCTGGGCGTGAAGTTCGACGTCGACGGCGGCGATTTCGCCCCCGTGATGCGCGCGGACCTGAAGCACATCAACGACCGCCTGCTCGGCCTGGCGCGGAAGCAGTCCGAGGACATCCGTGCCGGCCTGGAACACCAGGGCGTGCGGATCCTGATCGGCTCCGGCAAGCTGCTGGACAGCCACACCATCGAGGTCCTCACCGTGGACGGCACGGAAACGGTGGAAGCTGACACCATCCTGCTTGCGGTGGGCGCCCACCCGCGTGAACTTCCCACCGCGCGGCCCGACGGCGACCGGATCCTGAACTGGGCGCAAATCTACAACATGGACGAGCTCCCCGAAGAACTCATCGTGGTGGGTTCCGGTGTGACCGGCGCGGAATTTGCCTCCGCCTACAACGGCCTGGGCTCCAAGGTCACCCTGATTTCCAGCCGCGACCGTGTGCTGCCGGGCTCTGACGCCGACGCCGCCGAGGTCCTGGAAGGCGTCTTTGAACGCCGCGGCGTGAAGGTGCTCTCCCGCTCCCGCGCCGAAACGGTGGAACGGACGGACGACGGCGTGGTGGTCACCCTGGGCGACGGCTCCAAGGTCACCGGCAGCCACTGCCTGGTCTGCGTGGGGTCCATCCCCAACACGGCCGGCATCGGCCTTGAGGAAGCCGGCGTGGCAATCACTGAGAGCGGCCACATCAAGGTGGACGGCGTCTCGCGCACCACGGCTCCGAACATCTACGCCGCCGGCGACTGCACCGGCGTCCTTGCGCTGGCCTCCGTCGCTGCCATGCAGGGCCGCATCGCCGTGGCCCACTTCATGGGCGACAGCGTTACCCCGCTGAAGCTGCACCAGGTGGCCTCGAATATCTTCACCTCGCCCGAGATCGCCAACGTCGGCGTGTCCGAGGCGGAGATCGACTCCGGCAAGTACCAGGGCGACGTGGTGAAGCTGTCGCTGCGCAGCAACGCCCGGGCCAAGATGCGCAACCACCGGGACGGCTTCGTCAAGATCTTCGCCCGCAAGGGCTCCGGCACTGTGATCGGCGGTGTGGTGGTGGGCCCGAACGCGTCCGAGCTGATCTTCGCGATCTCCATCGCGGTCACGCAGAAACTGCACGTCGACGACGTCGCCAGCACCTTCACGGTGTACCCGTCACTCAGCGGTTCCATCTCGGAAGCGGCACGGCGCCTGCACGTTCATATGTAACGTCAGGCAGCCGCGGCCCGGATGTGTTCCGGGGACACCGCGGCGCGGGTCATCCGGGCTGCCACCAGATACAGCAGCCCGGTGATCAACGGGATCACGCTAACCGCGGAGAGGGACACCACTCCGGCGAGGTTCCCCAGGGCTGAGAAGGCAATCGGGCCCAGGCCGAGGGCCAGCAACAGCCAGCCCGCCGCAGCCGTTCGTTTCAGGCCCAGGACGGCCGCCGGGAACGCAAGGACCAGCACGGCCACGGCGCGGACCGGGCCGTTGGCGTTCTCGAACTCGCGCCACGAGACGGAATCCAGGGCGAACCATATCCCCGCCACCACCAGCAACGCGGTCAGCAGGGCCAACACCGGCGTGGCCCACGTGGGACGAAGCCAGGCAAGCACGGCCAGGACGGCCAAGGCAACGGCCCACGACAGGACCAGCATGATGCCCTCGGGGCCGCCGGGATCAGCCAGGGCATAGCCGCTGACGAACAGTCCGGCGAGTACCGTAAAGGCTGCCATGATGGCGGCTGCCGTCCACACCAGGGCACGGGCCCGGACTGACCGGTCCGGCTGCCGCAGGGAGACGATGCCCATCACTGTGGCAGCAACGATGAGCGCGGCAGCGGCCAGGAAGATCGTGACGCTGAACATGGCAAACCCTCCGTCGGAAGCACGGACCGTAGCTTCCATGACACCCCTGTCCCACGGGCCGGGCAAGGGGCCAAGGTCCTTAGAAGACTGGGCATCCTGCGCCTCTAGCGGATGACAGCAAGAATGGTTTCGAGGGCGTCCTCCGGCACGGTGCGAGGAATGTTGCCGAGTGAAGCGTTGAAGATATGGCTACCGGTGCAGACCTGGGCTTCGTGGATGCCATTTTCCTTCGTGGCGGTCCACGCCGACCATCCACGTTCGCGTGCAACGGTCTCGACCATTGTCACTCCGGGGTTCAACTCGCTGTACCTGCAGCTGGCCGCCAACAACGCCTGCGTCTCACTCGCAACAGATAAGTCAGTGAAAGTTAGTACGGCATAGGGTTTTGTTTCGTCACCGGACTCAGAATAGGCACAGCCGGTCGAGTCCGGGGACGCCGTGCGTTCACCCTCGGGTCCAAAGCGCGGCAGCCCTGTAAAGCGTGCCAAGTACGCCGCTCCGGCCGCGCAGAAGTCCGGCACCGGCTGCCCTGCGGAAGGAAAATCGGCCGGGGACTCGGGACGGGGGCCGGATGTTTCCGACGACGTAGAAACGGTAGCCGTATCCTGCTGGACGACTGGCTCGGTGCCGGACTCAACTGATCCTGGGGCGGGTGCGGCGCAACCCGAAGCCAGTAGTGTTAATGCAGCGGCCAGAAGCCGCCCTGCCGCCTGATTCACGGTACCCCCCCATCGATGATGGTTCAGGCTAGCAGGAGGGGACACCGGAGCGGCAGGGGTCCAGGCGGCGTCCCCCGCGTCACATCACGTCAGGCGGCTGGTGCCGCCTGGAAGTGTTTTTCGATGATGTCCTTGATGTCGGAGTGGCAGCCGCCGCAGCCGGTGCCGGCGCGGGTGGCGCCGGAAACCTCTGCCACGGTGGAGCAGCCGTCAACAACAGCGTCCTGGATCTTGGTGCCGCTGACCCCTGCGCACCGGCAGACGGTGCGGGCGGGGTCGCTGTTGCCCGGGGCGGCCAGCTGGTCCGGTCCGTCAAGGCGCAGCAGGAGCGACCTGTCGGCGGGGAGCTCGTCGCCGCGCTCGAACAGGGACACCAGCTCCGCCGCGGTGCGTGGCATGCCCACGGCCACGAGGCCCTCCAGGACTCCGCCGCGAGTGGTCATCTTGACGTAGCGGCCGTGTTCCGGATCCGCCCACTGCGCGATCTGCAGACGCGGGCGGCCGTTCACGGCACCGGCCGTCAAGACCTCGTCGTCCCACGGATCGGCGGCATTGTCGCCGGCCACGGCCAAGTTCAGGCCCCGGGCCTTGAGGACGATGACGCCCGGCTTTTCCATCGGGAGTTCCGGCAGGGCGTTGGCAACCTCCGCCGATGCGGCGTCGCTTCCGCGTTCAACAGAGGCCTCGCCGGATCCCGCAGCGGATCCCTCGGCGAGGAGCGTCAAGTACTCGGCGAGCCACTCCGCCTGCCGCCAGCCCGGACCCACCAGGCCGGAGGGGCCGGACGCGGTGCGGCACTCACTGCAGGAAGGATCCGGGCACCGGACTTCGGCGCAGTCGCCGATCGCGAAAATGTGGGGCTCATGGTGTGCCCGCAGTTTGTGGTCCACCAGGATGCCCGTGGCCGTGGACAGCCCGCAGCCTTCGGCCAGTTCCACGCGCGGCCGGACGCCGCAGGACAGCACCAGCAGGTCGCCGTCGATCGCTGAACCGTCATCCAGCAGCAGGGCGGAGAAGCCGCCGTCGGAAGCGGTGTGTTCGATCCCGGTGGAGCGCGCATTGCCGGCCATCCGGACGCCGCAGTTGCGCAGGCTGGCGGCCAGCACCGCTCCGCCGCCGCGGTCGATGTTCCGGCCCAGCGGGTGCGGTCCGTTGTGGACCACGGTCACGGTGGCGCCTTCCTCGGCGGCGGCCAGGGCCGTCTCGAGTCCCAGGACGCCGCCGCCCAGGACCACCACGCGCTTGCCGCCGGATACAGCCTGGCGGAGCACCTCGGCGTCGCGCAGGTCGCGCAGCGCGGTCACGCCGGCGGGCAGAACCGGGTGGGCCGGGTCCGGGTTGAGACCGGTCAGGTTGGGGATGACCGGACGCGAACCGGTGGCAAACACCAGCCGGTCATAGCGGGGCGTGGTGCCGTCCGTGAGGATCACCTGCTGGCGGGCGCGGTCCACCCGGCGGACGCGGACGCCGAGCCGGACGTCCACACCGTCGGCGACCAGCGCGGCGGCGTCGGACAGCGCCAGCGCGCCCGCAGTGGTGCGACCGACGCCGAGGTCTGCCACCAGCACGCGGTTGTAGGCGGCGTCCGCTTCCTCGCCGATCACGGTCAGGTGGGCCAGCCCGCTGCGGACGGCGGGCAGCAGCTCATCGACCAGCCGTGCGGCAACCGGACCAAAGCCAACAATTACTATCTGCTCACTCATGAGGCCTCCGATGTCTGAAGAACGCTGTGCTGAAGTCCGTTGGCGGCCAACCGGACCCAGACTTTGTTGAATTTGAACTCGGGCATCCCGGAGATGGGATCGGTGGCGGCCTCCGTCAGGCGGTTGGCGCTCTCGAGCTCCGGGAAGTGGAACGGCAGGAAGACCGTCTCGGGTCGGATGGCGGTGCTGAGTTCCGCCCGGCACAGTACTTCGCCGCGCTCGTTGGCCACCGACACGAACGCGCCGTCGGTAATGCCCATGGACGCCGCGGCTGCGGGATGGATCTGCAGCTTCGCCTCCGGCTGGGACTCCAGCAGCTCGGACACGCGTCGGGTCTGCGACCCGGACTGGTAATGCTCCAGCAGGCGGCCGGTAATGAGCGTCATGGTCTTGGCGTCCGGGGCTGTGTTGTCCCGGGCGGGGTTTGCTGCCGGAGTACGACGGCGGCGGGGCGCCACCGGCGTCATGACCGCCTTGCCGTCGGCGTGGGCAAAACCGTCGAGGAACAGCCGCGGCGTGCCGGTGCTTCCCGCGGGGTAGGGCCAGTAGGCGGCCTCGCCGCGGTCCAGCATCGCGTAGTCGATGCCCGAGTAGTCAGCGAGCCCGCCGGCGGAGGCCAGGCGCAGTTCCTCGAAGACCGTTTCGGGATCCTCGCTGTAGGTGGACGGGGCATCGAGCGCTTCGGCGAGTCGTGCCATGATCCAGAGTTCGCTGCGGGCTCCGGCGGGCGGCTGCAGGGCACGGCGTCGGCGCAGCACGCGCCCCTCAAGGTTGGTCAGTGTGCCTTCCTCCTCCGCCCACTGAAGGACCGGCAGGATGAGGTCTGCTTCGGCGGCCGTTTCGGAGACGAAGAAATCGCAGACCACTAGGAAGTCCAGGCTGCGAAGGCCCTCGATGACTGCGTTTGCATCGGGGGAGGCCACCGCGATGTTGGAGGCGTGCACGAAGAGGCAGCGGACGCCGTCGGGCTGTCCGAGGGACTTCAGGAGCTGGACGGCGGGGAGGCCGGGGCCGGGAATCAGCGATTCCGGCACGCCCCATACCTTGGCCACATGCGCGCGGGCCGCGGGATCGGTGATCTTCCGGTAGCCGGGGAGCTGATCGGCCTTCTGGCCGTGCTCGCGGCCGCCCTGGCCGTTGCCCTGGCCGGTGAGTGTGCCGTAGCCGCTGCGGGCGGAACCCGGCAGGCCGAGCAGCAGGCTCAGGTTGATGGCAGCGGTAGCGGTGTCCGTACCGTCCACGTGCTGCTCCACGCCGCGGCCCGTCAGGATGTAGCTTCCACCCTGCGCAGCGCCGTGGGCCAGCCTGCGCGCCGTTTCGCGGATGAGGTCGGCGGGCACGCCGGTCAGGGACTGGACCCGTTCGGGCCAGAAGGCGTTGACGCTGCGGACCAGGGCGTCGAAGCCGCTGGTGCGCGCCTTGATGAAGTCGGTGTCGGCCAGGCCTTCGTGGATCACCACGTGGGAGAGACCCAGCAGCAGGGCGAGGTCCGTGCCCGGCAGGGGCTGCAGGTGCAGGCCGCCGCCGTCGGAGGTGAACGCGGCAGTGGCGGAACGGCGGGGGTCCACCACGATCAGCCCGCCGGCGTCGCGTACCCCCTGCAGGTGCTGCACGAAGGGCGGCATGGTCTCGGCCACGTTGGAGCCGAGCATCAGGATGGCGCTGGCGCTGTCCAGGCCCTCGAGCGGAAACGGGAGTCCGCGGTCCACGCCGAACGCCCTCATGCCGGCGGCGGCCGCGGAGGACATGCAGAACCGGCCGTTGTAGTCGATCCGGGATGTGCCAAGGGCGAGGCGGGCGAACTTGCCCAGCATGTAGGCCTTTTCGTTGGTCAGGCCGCCGCCGCCGAAAACGCCGACAGCGTCCGCGCCGTAGCGGGCACGGGTGTCCTTGACGGCTGCGGTGATGAGCTTCAGGGCGTCATCCCAGCTCACGGGGCGGTGGACTCCGTCAGAGCCCTTCAGCATGGGCTCGGTGACGCGTCCGGGGTGGCTCAGCAGGGACGCGGACGTCCACCCCTTGCGGCAGAGGCCGCCGCGGTTGGTGGGGAAGTCGCGTCCGGATACCTCCAGGACAGATTGAGCCGGCACGGGGTCTGACCCCGGCTGGACAGCCGGGGTCAGAGCCGCTGGGGACTTCAGCGTCATGGCGCACTGCAAGGCGCAGTAGGGGCAGTGCGTGTCGGCGCTTGTGGTCATGTTAGACGTGTCCCATCGCATTTCGGTTGGCGTTGCGGATGTAGCAGGCCCAGCAGACCACCAGCATCAGGACGTACGCCGCGACGAAGCCGTAGAAAGCGGGGGTGTACGAGCCGCTGGCCTGGTTGGAGGCGTTCAGCACCTGCGGGATAACGAACCCGCCGTAGGCGCCGATTGCCGAGATCAGGCCCAGGGCCGAGGAAGCCAGGCGCTGGGTTGCCACCGAGCTGGCGCCGTTGCGGGCCGCCCGGCTGTTGGTGGCGAAGATGATGGGGATCATCCGGTAGGTGGCGCCGTTTCCGAAGCCGCTTGCGGTGAAGAGCATCAGGAAGAGCACCAGGAAGAGCCAGAAGTTCTTGAGCGGCAGGGTCCAGATCATGGTCAGAGTGATGACGGCCATGGAGGCGAAGGCGGCAACGGTCATGCGGGCGCCGCCCATCCGGTCAGCCATGCGTCCGCCGTAGGGGCGGGCCAGTGAACCCACCAGCGGGCCGAGGAAGGCGAGGGACAATGCCACCGTGCCCACTCCGATGGAGGAGAAAGCGGGAAAGTAGTCCTTGATCAGCTTGGGGAACACCCCGGCGAAGCCGATGAACGAACCGAAGGTGCCGATGTACAGCAGCGCCATGATCCACAGGTGCGGTTCCTTGAGCGCTGCGATCGAGCCTGCCACGTCACCCTTGGCGCTGGTGAGGTTGTCCATGTACTTCCAGGCACCGAAGGCCGCGAGCAGGATGAGCGGGACCCACATGAGGCCTGCGACCGGAAGGTTGACGGTTCCGGCGGCCAGAAGCGTGATGGCGATCGGGACAGCCAGCTGTGCGACGGCGGCACCCATGTTGCCGCCGGCGGCGTTCAGGCCCAGGGCCCAGCCCTTTTCGCGGGCCGGGTAGAAGAACGTGATGTTGGCCATGGAGCTCGCAAAGTTGCCGCCGCCGAAGCCGGCCAGGGCAGCGACCAGGAGCATGACGCCGAACGGTGTCCCCGGGTTGGAAACACACAGCGCCAGCCCAATGGAGGGGATGAGCAGCAGCAGGGCCGAGACGATGGTCCAGTTGCGGCCGCCGAACCTGGGGACCATGAACGTGTAGGGGATGCGGAGGGTGGCACCCACCAGGCTGGGCATGGAGATCAGCCAGAAGATTTCGGAAGTGGAGAAGGTGAAGCCGGCGGCGGGGAGCTGGACCACCACGATGGACCAGAGCTGCCAGACGACAAAGCCGAGGAATTCGGCGAAGATGGACCAGTTTAGGTTGCGCCGGGCGATGGAACGGCCCTGGGACTCCCACTGCTCCTTGTTCTCTGCATCCCAGTTGGCGATCCAGCGGCCGGGGCGGACTTCAAGGGCGGGGGCGTGAACGGTGCGGGTAGTTCCGGGCTGTGCGCCGGCCTCTGCCGTGCGGTCAACAGTCACGGTGTACCTCCTTCGGGGGTTTTGTTGTTCTTCAAAGGTAGGGATGGCGCGTTTCGTCAACCGTCGCCGTTTGTTAACGTGCTGTGAAGTTTGCCTATCGGGGCATTTGTGACGGCGTGAGGCGCCGCTCAGTGAGACAAATCAAAACGTCCGCATATTGGACCCTTTGTCCAGTCGCTGGACGGCGGGAACTATTATTGAGAGATACGTATCCCTTAGCCGGGCAGTCTTTTGGGGCACCCGCCCGGTTTCTCACGAAAGCGTTACTACATGTCATCCACTGCCACCTCACCGCAGCCGGGATCAGCCAAACAGGTTAACTCGCGCGGGCGAGTGATCGTCGCCAGCCTCATCGGCACCACCGTTGAGTTCTACGACTTCTACGTCTACGCCACTGCCGCTGTGCTCGTATTCCCCAAACTGTTCTTCCCGGGACAGAACGAGACCACCCAGCTGCTGAGCTCCTTCGCCGTGTTCGGTGTGGCGTTCATCGCCCGGCCGCTCGGTTCCGTGGTCTTCGGCCACTTCGGGGACAAATTCGGCCGCAAGGGCACCCTGGTGGCATCGCTGCTGACCATGGGCATCGCAACGTTCCTGATCGGCTGCCTCCCCACGGCGCTGGTACCGGGCTGGGGCTTCTGGGCGCCTGCACTCCTGGTGGTCATGCGCTTCGCCCAGGGCCTGGCCCTCGGCGGTGAATGGAGCGGCGCGGCCCTCCTGGCCACCGAGAACGCCCCCGCCAACAAGCGGGCAATCTATGGCACGTTCCCGCAGCTGGGTGCGCCTATCGGTTTCATTATCGCCAACGTGATCTTCCTCGTGGCCAGCTACCAGCTGTCCCCGCAGGCGTTTGAAGCCTGGGGCTGGCGCGTTCCGTTCCTGCTCAGCGCCGTCATGGTGATCATCGGGCTCTACGTCCGCCTCAAGCTGATTGAAACGCCGGCCTTCACCAAGGTCCTGGAATCCAACGAAGTGGCCAAGCTTCCCATCGGCCGTGTCTTCAAGACAAGCTGGCGCCCGCTCATCCTGGGTACTTTCATCATGCTGGCCACCTACGTGCTGTTCTACCTGATGACCACGTTCACGCTGACCTACGGGACACGCCCCGCCACGCTGGACGCCGCCAAGGCAGCCGCTGAAAAGGCCGGGAAGCCGATGACTGAGGCCGCAGCCGCCGCGTTCGTCCCCGGCCTGGGCTTCACGCGCAACGACTTCCTCTGGATGCTGATTGCCGGCGTCGTGTTCTTCGGCATCTTCACCCTGGTTTCCGGCCCGCTGGCAGAGAAGTACGGCCGCCGCAAGATGCTCATCGCGGTCACCGCGGGAATCTTCGTCTTCGGCCTGCTGTTCGTCCCGCTGTTCAGCGGCGGCTTCGTGGGCACCATGGCCCTGCTGATCCTCGGCTTCACCTTGATGGGACTGACCTTCGGACCCATGGGGGCGCTGCTGCCAGAACTGTTCCCCACCAACGTCCGCTACACGGGGTCCGCGGTGAGCTACAACGTCTCCAGCATCCTGGGTGCGGCCGTGGCCCCCTTCATCGCGGTGTGGCTGTGGGAAATGGCGAAGGGCAGCCCTGTACTGGTTGGCGTGTACCTCAGCGTCATGGCCGTGCTGACGCTTGTGGCACTGTTCCTGAGCAAGGAAACGCGGGACCTGGACTACGAGAACAACGTAGCCTGACCCGAGAAACCGTCACGGGAAATGCCCGGCACCCCTTCGCGGGGTGCCGGGCATTTTTGTTGTTTGCGGCCGCTACCTTGCGTAGCGCTCCACGAAGTTGCTGAGTATCTTCATCGGTTCCGCCGCGGTGAACTGCCGGGCGTCCTCCATCAGCACCTCCGCCGATTCCGGCGGGAAGTAACCCGCGTGTCGGTAGATGTCGATCCGGGTGACCAGACCGTCCGCATCGAGCTCCGGGTGGAACTGCGTGGCGTACAGGTTGGCCCTGATCCGGAACATGTGCACCGGGCAGGCCGCGGAACTGGCCAGGAGCACCGCGTGGGAAGGAAGGACGCTGACGGCTTCCTTGTGGCCGGTGAAGGCTGTGAAGCTTTCCGGCAGTCCGCGCAGGAGGGGATCCTGCAGGCCTTCCGCTGTGAGGCTGATGGTGGTGCCGCCCAGACCCTCGCCGTAGGTCCGGTCAATGACCGCGCCCTGGTGCAGGCCCAGCGTACCGACCCCGTAGCAGGCGCCGAGGAACGGGAAATCCGCCGGCACAATACGGTCCAGCAGCAGGCGCAGTTCATGCTCCACCCGGTGCTGGGCCGCGCTCTTATGGTCGGCCGGGTCACTGGACGTGAAGGGGCTGCCGCCTACGATCACCCCGGAGTAATCGGACAGGTCCAGATCCGGCATGGGTCCGGCTTCCATCCGGATGCGCCTCAGCTGCGCCGGCACAAGTCCGCCATAGCGCAGATAGGCCTCGTATTCCTCCTCGGCAGCCAGGTCCTCGGCACGCGATGCAAGAAGTAGAAATGGCTTCACACGCTAAGTGTGCATGGAGCCGCCCCCGGGCGCCATGGGCGCGCCGGGGGCGGCGTGGAATGCTGTGTATGCCGGCCGGGACGGAGCCGGCGCAGGCCTAGTCCTCGATAGTGGCGATCACGGCACCGGCGGAAACCGTCTCGCCCGCGATGGCGGCCAGGCCGGTAATGGTGCCCGCGCGGTGGGCCGTGAGGGGCTGCTCCATCTTCATCGCTTCGAGCACGACGACGAGATCACCTTCGGCAACAAGGTCGCCTTCCACGACGGCCACCTTCACGATGGTCCCCTGCATGGGGGAGGTCAGCGAGTTGCCGCCCGCAGCAGCCGCCGGTCCGCCGGAGCGGGAACGCTTCTTGGCCTTGGCCGGTTTGCCCGAGCCGCCGCCGGTGCTGAACGAGCCGAGCGACGCCGGAAGGACCACTTCAAGGCGTTTGCCGCCCACCTCGACGACAACGCGCTGGCGGTCTCCGGCGTCGGAAGCTTCACCTTCGGCGCCGTCAGGCGTCCACGCCGGAATGTTGTTGACGAACGCCGTCTCGATCCAGCGGGTGTGGACCTTGAACGGTCCTTCAGCCGGGGCGAAGTCGGGGTTGGTGACCACTGCGAGGTCGAAGGGAATGACGGTGGGGATGCCCTCGACCACCATCTCCTCCAAGGCCCGGCGGGAGCGCTGCAGTGCCTGCTCGCGGGTGGCGCCGGTGACGATCAGCTTGGAGAGCATCGAGTCGAAGTTCCCGCTGATGACGTCGCCCTGCTCCACGCCGGAGTCAATCCTGACGCCGGGGCCGGTGGGGTTCTTCAATGTGGTGATGGTGCCGGGGGCGGGCATGAAGTTGCGGCCGGGATCTTCGCCGGTGATGCGGAACTCGATCGAGTGTCCGCGGACCTCGGGATCGTCGTAGCCGAGCTTTTCGCCGCGGGCCAGCCGGAATTGCTCGCGGACAAGGTCGATTCCGGTCACTTCCTCGGAGACGCAGTGCTCCACCTGGAGGCGGGTGTTGACCTCAAGGAATGAGATGGTGCCGTCCTGCCCCACCAGGAACTCGCACGTTCCGGCGCCCAGGTAGCCGGCCTCCTTGAGGATGGCCTTGGACGACTCGTAGAGGCGGCGGTTCTGCTCTTCGGTCAGGAAGGGCGCGGGCGCCTCTTCCACCAGCTTCTGGTTGCGGCGTTGCAGCGAGCAGTCGCGGGTGGAGACCACCACGACGTTGCCGTAGGCGTCCGCCAGGCACTGGGTTTCGACGTGCCGCGGGGCATCCAGGAATCGCTCAATGAAGCATTCTCCGCGCCCGAACGCCGCCACAGCCTCGCGGACGGCCGATTCGAACAGCTCCGGAATTTCCTCGCGCGTGCGGGCCACCTTGATGCCGCGGCCACCGCCGCCGAACGCCGCCTTGATGGCCACGGGCAGGCCGAACTTGTCCACGAACTCGAGGATCTCCTCCGCGGACTCCACGGGATCGGCGGTGCCGGGGACCTGAGGTGCACCCACCTTTTCGGCGATGTGCCGGGCCTGGACCTTGTCGCCGAGGGCGGAGATTGCCTCCGGGGAGGGGCCGATCCAGGTGATGCCCGCACCGATGACCATGGCGGCGAACTGTGCGTTTTCGGCCAGGAAGCCGTAGCCCGGGTGGATGGCGTCGGCGCCGCTCTGGTGCGCCACTTCGATGAGCTTTTCCATCACGAGGTAGGACTCGGCAGCGGTGTTGCCGCCCAGTGCGTAGGCCTCGTCCGCCAGGCGCACGTGCAGGGCGTCGCGGTCCGGGTCGGCGTAGACGGCCACCGAGGCGATGCCTTCGTCCCGGGCGGCGCGGATGATGCGCACAGCGATTTCACCGCGGTTGGCGATGAGGACTTTGCTCAGCCGCTTGGAGCTCGTCAGGGCGGCACCTGCGTGGCTTGGGGCGGTGGACTGCTCTGGACTTGCGGACTGCTCCGAATTTGCTGACAAGGCGTCTCCTTCTTTCCTTCAGGGAGCCTAGCGCGATTTTGAGGGTTCCGCCGATATTACTTGCGGATTCCGCGCGTAAAGCTCCGGACCTTTGTAGGGATGCTACAAAGAGCTGCGAATTGCCTCACTCCGCGCGGACATCGGCGGGGTCTATGGCGCCGCCGGTCCACAGTTCGGTGATGCCCACCTGCGCCTGGCCCAGCAGCCCGCGAAGGGTGGAAATGGAAAGTCCGACGACGGTGTGGGGGTCGCCGTCGACCTTCCGGATGAAGGCCCCGCCGTAACCGTCGATCGTGAAGGAGCCAGCGCACTGGAGCGGCTCGCCGGTGCCGATGTACGCGTCGATTTCTTCGACACTCATGTCCATGAAATGGACTTCGGCGGAGGTCACGGAGCCCAGCGTGGCGCCCGTGCCGGAAGCGGAGTCGCCGTCGGCGTCGTCGTCGAGCTCGGTGTCGCGGCAGTCCACCAGCCAGTGGCCGGTGTGCAGCACGCCCATGGCGCCGCTCATGCGCAGCATCCGCTCCTTGGCGACGTCGGCCGTGTACGGCTTGCCGTGTGCCTCTCCGTCGAACTCAAAGACGGAATCGCAGCCGAGCACCAGAGCACCCTCCGCCTCGGGCAGTGAGGCCACGGCCTCCGCTTTGGCTCGTGCCAGAAGCAGGGCGGTGTCGTGCGGGTCCGTGACGCCGTAGCGGGCCTGGACTGCGTCCTCATCCACGTCGGAGACGAGGATTTCGTGCCGGATGCCGGCATGGCTCAGCAGCTTGGTGCGTGCGGGGGACTGGGAGGCAAGAATGAGGCGGGTCACCGGTCCAGCCTAGTTCCCCCTGAGTCGCATTGTCGCTCGGTCTTTTCGCTCAGGTCTTTAGCGCTCGGCCTATTGTCGGAGGTCGGCTGGATAGTTGGTTCATGGACGGGAACCAGGGACCGCAGGGGGAACCAGCAATGGCCGGACGCGATGAATACGATCTTCAAAGTCTGAAGGCGATGCTCGACTGTTTGCTGAGCAGTGTCAGGACGCGTCTCGAAGTGGCAGCTGTGCTGAGCCATGCGCCCACCGCTACGTCAGGGGTGGGTACCACGCCGATGGCATCCCGAGCGGCTGACCGGCTTCGGCATGCCGTGATTCGTCTTATGGCAGCTAATGCCAGAGCGGTGGACACCAGGGCAGCCGGTGCCAGAACAATTGATGTCACAGCCCAGAGGGACACTTGACCTGTGGACGGGAATTCGGGGTCCGAAGCGGTACCGGCAGCAGTGGAGTGCTGTTGTGCTTGCGGCCGGTGGCGTGAGCCTGCAGGGGATGCGTTTGAGGGGGACGGTGCCCGGCTGATTGATGAGATCCGGGCCTTGGAAAACCACAAGTCTGCCCTCGCTGCCCGCCAGGCCCGGCTGGCTGTCGCATTTGACCAGCAGCAGCGCCGCCAACGGTCTGCTGCCGGAGCACCCGCAGACCAATGCGGGGCAGGTGTCGGAGCGCAGATCGCGCTCGCCCGTCGCGAATCCCCGGCTAACGGGAGCCGGCTGTTGGGCCTTGCCAAAGCTATGGTGACCGAGATGCCCCGGACCCTCGCAGCCCTGGAGACCGGGCAGTTGAACGAGTGGCGGGCCACGTTGTTGGTGCGCGAAACCGCCTGCCTGTCGGCGGAGGACCGCTGCGCCGTGGACGAGGAACTCGCCCCCGACACCGGCGCCTTTGACGGGGCAGGGGACCGCCGAATCATCGCCGCGGTCCGAGCCGCGGCTTACCGCCGTGACCCCCGTTGTGTCACCCGGAGGGCCAGTCACGCCGCAGCCGAACGCCACGTCAGCCTTCGTCCCGCTCCTGACACCATGTGCTACCTGACCGCCCTGCTGCCCGTCGCGGCGGGCGTCGCCGTTCACGCTGCCCTTGTCCTGAACGCGGAGTCTGTCCGCAGCAGCGGAGACCCTCGCTCTCGCGGACAAATCATGGCCGATGACCTGGTCGAACGCGTCACCGGGACGCCGGGCGGCTTTACAGGCATCGAAATCCAGCTCGTCATGACTGATCGGGCCCTCTTTCAAGGTGACAGCGAACCGGCACGCCTCCCCGGCTACGGTGTGGTCCCAAGCGGCTGGGCCAGAAACATCATTGACCGTGGCGGAGCTGCGCCTGCTATCCGGGATCAAGCCTTCAACACTTGGATCCGTCGTCTGTACACGGCCCCTGCCACGGGCGAGCTGGTGGCAATGGATTCCCGCGCCCGGCTTTTCCCCGCCGGACTCCGCCGCTTCATCGAGGCACGCGACGACACCTGCCGCACGCCCTTCTGCGACGCCCCCATCCGCCACCTGGACCACGTCGTCCCCTGGCACGGCGGCGGAGCCACAACACTGGACAACGGCGCCGGGCTCTGCGAGGCCTGCAACCACACTAAGGAAGCGCCGGGCTGGAAGGCTCACCCGTTGAACGCGCCAAACGCCAAGGGTGGGGCGAGGCATGCCATCCGGTTGACAACGCCCACCGGCCACAGCTACCGATCCACTGCACCGCCGTTGCCGGGAATCCAACGCGGCAGCCCGGCCGCCGACTCCGGAGAGCCGGAAGGGGTTCGCCAACGGAAAGAGCTTCGACATCGCGCCAAGATACACAGGCGAACCGTTCGGTCGCTGCGCGGTGCTCCATGCGCGGCGTAAACACGACACGGGCCGCAAGAAACGGCCGCTCAAGACCGCTTTTCATGACACGGGCACAGAAACAGGGCCGCCCGCCGATCGGGTGATCAGCGGGCGGGCCGGAACGGACTCGAAGAGGACTGTCAGCGTGCGCCGACCTCTTCCGCTTCTGTCACGACGGCGGTCTCATCCTTCCGGAGTTTCGTGCCCTCCACGTCGACGTCCGGCAGGATGCGGTCCAGCCAGCGCGGGAGCCACCAGGCCTTTTCGCCGAGCAGGTACATCACGGCCGGAACGATCGTCATCCGGACCACGAAGGCATCAATCAGCACACCGAAGGCCATGGCGAAGCCGAGCGGCCGGACCATGTTCAGATGCGAGAAGATGAAGCCGGCGAAAACGCTGACCATGATGATGGCGGCCGCGGTGACCACTGCAGAGGCATGGCTGAAACCGCTCCGGACGGCGTGCTTTGCCGATTCGCCGTGCATGAACGATTCACGCATGCCCGAGGTAATGAACACCTGGTAGTCCATGGCGAGTCCGAAAAGGACACCGATCAGGATGATGGGCAGGAAGCTCAGCACAGCGCCCGGATTTTCGACGCCGAACACCATCCCCAGCCAGCCCCACTGGTAAACGGCAACGACCGCGCCGAACGCAGCCGCAAGCGAGAGCAGGAACCCGCCGGTGGCCAGCAGCGGCACCCAGATGGAACGGAACACGAGCAGCAGCAGGATCAACGAGAGGCCCACCACAATCGCCAGGTACGGCGGCAGCGCGTCGCCGAGTTTGGTGGACACATCGACGTTGCCGGCGGTCTGGCCGGTGAGGCCGATGCTGACGCCGGTGGAATCCTTGATCTGGTCCTTTTCGGCGCGCAGTTCGGAGACCACCTGAACGGTGCTCGCACTGGCCGGGCCTTCATTCGGGATGACCTGGAACACTGCGGTGCGGCGGTCCTCACTCAGGGCCAGGGGCACGGCGGCCGTGACATTCCCGGTCTCGCGCAGTATGTCCGCGACGTCGAACTGCTTGGCCTGCGCGTCGGCCTCGCTGAGTCCCTCAGGGAGGTCGCCCACCACGATGATCGGGCCGGTCATGCCCTCGCCGAAGCTCCGCTTGGTGACGTCGTAGGCCTTGAATGCCTGTGAGGCGACCGGCTCGGAACTGGCGTCAGGCAAAGCAAGCCGGAGCTGGCTCGCCGGCAGTGCCATGACTCCGAGCAGCACCACGCCGGCCAGCAGGGCCAGCCACGGGTGGTTGGTGACGATGCCACCCCAGCCGTGGCTGCTGCGGTATTCGTCCCTGGCCCGGTCCTCGGTTTCGTGGCCGGGGGCCGCATTGTGCCTGGCAGCCTTGGCCCAGGCCCGCTTGGAGATCAGTTTCCGGCCCACGAGGGAGAGTACGGCCGGCGTCAGGGTCAGGGCCACGACGACGGCGACGCCCACCGTTGCTGCGGCCGAGAGACCCATCACGGCCAGGAACGGAAGGCCCGGGACCACGAGGGCGGCGAGTGCGATGATAACGGTCAGGCCGGCGAAGAGCACGGCATTGCCGGATGTGCCCGTGGCCAGCGCCACGGATTCCTCCGGGTCCATTCCGGAGAGCAGCTGGCCGCGGTGCCGGTTGACGATGAACAGGGAGTAGTCGATCCCGACGGCAAGGCCGAGCATTAGCGCGAGCATCGGGGAGATGGAGCTCATGTCGAAGGCGCCGCTCAGGGCGAACGTGGCACCCACGCCGACGGCCACGCCGACGACGGCCATGAGCAGCGGAAGCCCGGCAGCGATCAGGGTTCCGAGCATGATGATCAGGACCAGGGCTGCCACGGCGATGCCGATGATCTCGGCTGTGCCAAAGAGTTCGGAGATGTCCTCGCTGATTTCCTTGCTGGGCAGCGCGGTGACGTTGGCGGCGGACACCTCCTTGACGATGTCCTGGACTTCCTGGCGGACCTCGGGGTCGAGGCCGTTGATCGACGTCTTGAACTGGACCTGCGCGATCGCGGCCTTGCCGTCCTCGGAGACGAAACGCAGGCCCTTCGAGGCCTCGAGCTCGCGCGTGCCAAGGGCCAGCTTTGCCTCGCCGGCTTCCAGTTCCTTTGTGCCGGCGTCGAGCTTTGCCTGGCCTTCGGTAAGCGCTGCCTTCTGCTGGCCGAGCTGTGCCTCGATCGCGGCGGGCGGCAGGCCTGCGGCCACCATCTGCTGTTCGGCAGCTTCCAGCTGGGCCTTCCCTGCGGCGAGTTCGGCTGCGGATTGTTCCAGCCGGGCCTTGCCGGCAGCAGACTGCTCCTTGCCTGCGGTGAGGTCGGCGGCGGCCTTGTCCAGCTGTGCCTGGGTGGCGAACGGGTCGACCGTGCCTTGGACGTCGGGGAGGGTCTTGAGCTTGGTCAGCGCAGCCGTGACGGCGTCCTTCCCGGCTTGGCTGAATTGTGCGTCGTTGGCTTCGAACACAACGCTCGCGGAGCCGCCGGAGGACGAGGGGAGGTCGCTCTTGAGCTTGTCCGCCATCCGCTGCGTCTCGGTGCCCGGGATCTGGAAGTTGTTGGACAGGGTGCCGTGGAAGGCCGCAGCCGCGCCGCCGACGGCCAGCATGACGGCGAGCCACACGGAGATGACAAGCCAGCGGTGCCGGTAGGAGAACTTGCCGAGGCGGTAGAGCAAAAGTGCCATGTCAGAGCCGATCTGCGAAAGGGGTGGCGGTGGAGTTGTTGGCCGTGGTGCTGGCCTGGGGCGTTTCGGGGCGGGCGAATCCGGAGCCCAGCATGCTCATGGAATCGATCAGGAGTTGCCTGAGGATGGAGAGGGAGTCCGCGGTGAGGGACCCGCCGCACCGGGCGAACCAGACATCCATTGCAGCCTTGCCGCAGGAGATGAGGGAACCGGCGAGCGCGCGCAGATAAAGTTCGTCGAATTCCGCACCGGGAGTTTGGGCGAACCGTTCGCGGGCAGCGTCGATGATTTCCGCGGTGCAGTGGTCCCATGCTTCCAGTTCGGAGCGGTTGAGCTGCGGGTTGGACTGCGCCAGGCTGTACAGCTCGGCCATGGGGGCCACGGTCATGGGGTCGGCAAGCTGGATCAGGGCCGCCCGGGCCGACTCCAGGATGGGCTCGTGGGCTGGCCGCAGCCGGAACTGCGCAAGGGCGTGGTCCAGGAAACCGTGGGTCACCGCTGCCAGGGCCGCCTCCGTGCTGCTGAAGTAGTTGAAGAAAGTGCGCCGGGAAATGGCGGCGGCCTCGGCAATGTCCTCCACCGTGAAGTTACCCGGTCCCTTGCTGCGTAAAAGCTGGAGGGCGGCATCGGTAATGGCCTGGCGCGTTGCCGCCTTGTTGAGTTCACGTCGCGAGGGTGTTGCGGTGGCGCCGGAAGCCTGGCCTGGCGCGTTCTGTGAAGGGGTCACGGCATTACACTACGTGCATTTTTACACTCTGTGCAAGTTTGTCGTAAGCCCGATTCACAGCTTCCTGACAGCTGGATGACAGCTGTTCCCTAAGTGAATGCCGCACCCTTGAGGAAGGTAGGCGAACTGTAGCCACCAACGGAAGCAGCAAAGTTGCTGCGGCAGATCGAGGAGACGTGCCATGTCAAGCAGGAAGAAGTTGGGCCTCGGCCTGGGAGCCGCTGCCCTGGTTGTCGGGGCCGGGATCGGCATCAGCGGGATTGCGTCGGCCGCAACCACGCCAACGCCCACTCCGTCGACCAGCGCGTCGGCCAATACGAATGCGGACGGCCACGACCGCGGGCACAAGGGCGGCCGGCACGGACACGGAGGGGGCGTGCAGGCATCGGAGCTAGCTGCCAAGCTCGGTGTTGACGAGGCAAAGGTCACCGAGGCGCTCAAGACGTTCCGTGACGCGAACAAGCCGGCCACACGTCCAGCCGAGGGCACGAAGCCGGACAGGGAAGCCATGGAAGCGGCCCTGGCCAAATCCCTCGCGGAGTCACTGGGCATTGAGGAATCCAAGGTCACTGCCGCACTCGAGGAGCTGCGCACGGAGGCGCAGTCTGAGCGCGCTGCGGCACTCAAAACCCGGCTGGACAAGGCAGTCGCGGACGGCAAGCTCACCCAGGCGGAAGCGGACGCCGTCACTAAGGCCGTGGAGAACGGCGTGATCGGAGGCGGGGGCCACTAGGGCGTCCCGGTTAGCCGAACATACTGAAACGCCGCAGTCCCCCGGGAACATCCCGGGGGACTGCGGCGTCGTTAACCAAGCCTGATATCAGGCTTTCGCGTCGGCAAGTTCGCGGCCGTCCACTGCAGCCGCCGTCGGATCGGCAACCGCCTCGGTGGAGTCGTCTGCGAACGGGTCGCCGTTACGCGGTGCGTTGTAGAGCGACTCGTCCAGGATGCCCTGGCGCTTGGCAACGATCGTGGGGACGAGCGCCTGCCCGGCGACATTGACCGCCGTGCGGCCCATGTCCAGGATCGGATCGATCGCCAGCAGGAGGCCGACGCCGGCCAGCGGCAGTCCCAGCGTGGAGAGCGTCAGGGTCAGCATGACGACGGCGCCGGTGGTACCGGCAGTCGCGGCGGAGCCCAGCACGGAGACGAGGGCGATCAGCAGGTACTGGCTGAAGTCCAACTGGATGCCGAAGAACTGGGCGACGAAGATCGCCGAGATGGCAGGGTAGATCGCGGCGCAACCGTCCATCTTGGTGGTGGCGCCCAGGGGCACGGCGAAGGAGGCGTAGGCCCGGGGGACGCCCAGGCTGCGCTCGGTGACGCGCTGGGTCAGCGGCAGGGTGCCCACGGAAGAGCGGGAAACGAAGGCCAGCTGCACAGCGGGCCAGACACCGGAGAAATACTGCTTGACGGACAACCCGTGGGTGCGGATCAGGACGGGGTAGACCACGAACAGCACCAGGGCCAGGCCCACGTAGATGGCAAAGGTGAACTTGCCGAGCGACCCGATGGTGTCCCAGCCGTAGACGGCCACGGCGTTGCCAATGAGGCCAACGGTGCCCAGCGGGGCGATCCGGATGATCCACCACAGCACCTTCTGGATGACGGCGAGGGCGGAAGCGTTCAGGGTCAGGAACGGCTCAGCTGCCTTGCCCACCTTCAGGGCGGCCACGCCGACGGCGATCGCGATCACCAGGATCTGGAGGACATTGAAGCTGACCGCGGTGGTCACGGCGCCTGATTCAGCAACGGTGGAGCTGGCACCCAGGCCCAGGAAGTTCTTGGGGAAGAGTCCGACCAGGAACGCCCACCAGTCACCGGACTTGCCGGAGTACTTGGCTTCCTGGGTGATGCCGGTGCTGGCGCCGGGCTGGAGCAGCACACCCAGGCCGATGCCGATCAGCACTGCGATCAGGGACGTGATGGCGAACCATAGGAGCGTGTTCCACGCCAGCTTTGCGGCGTTGGACACCTGGCGGAGGTTCGAGATCGAGCTGACCACCGCGGTGAAGATGAGGGGAACCACGGCGGTCTGCAGCAGCGAGACGTAGCTCGAGCCGATGGTCTGCAGGGTGGCGCCGAGGGCATTGGGGCTCGCCTTGGTGCTGCCCGTGTACTTGGCCAGGAGGCCGAGGCCCAGGCCCACGATCAGGGCGGCGATGATCTGGAAGCCGAATGAACCGGCCCATTTGGGCAGCCGGAAGCCGGTGTTTCCTGCGGGGGAGGGGGTGCTGGTTTGAGTGCTCACCCGAACACGCTAGGACCGGTGCAGTTATCACGACGAACGGATGTTGAGAAATATTACGGGAATAAACTCCAAGGGCAGCCGGAAAATCCCTAGAAAATCGCGTAGGCGGGCACTTTTGTGAAGTTATTCCCGGCACCCGTGTGGCAAACGTCTCGCGCGGAACGGAGGAACGGGCATCCGGCAGCGTGCGTCAAAGCGACGATGGAGCAGCACGCCGAGGACGTCCGTCCCTCCGGGACGCACGGGGACGGGGATTACCCAAGCAGTGCGCGCTTGAGGGTATCGAGCCCCACGGAGCCGATGTTCAGGGCCTTGGTGTGGAAGGCCTTCAGGTCGAAACCGGGGCGGGCTTCAAGCTCGGCGCGGATCTGTTCCCAGAGGCGCTGGCCCACCTTGTAGGACGGCGCCTGGCCCGGCCATCCCAGGTAGCGGGCGAACTCGAAATTGAGCTGGCCCTCACTGATCGCCAGGTTCTCTTTCAGGAAGCCGTACCCCTTGTCCGGTGTCCAGGTGCCGCTGCCCCAGCGTTCCGGAACCTCCAGCTCCAGGTGTACGCCGATGTCGAACACCACACGCGCCGCACGCATGCGCTGCATGTCCAGCATGCCCATGTGGTCGCCCGGGTCCTTGAGGTAACCCAGTTCCTGCATCAGTTTCTCGGCGTACAGTGCCCAGCCTTCGCCGTGGCCGGACGTCCAGCAGACGTTGCGTCGCCACTTGTTGAGCAGCTCCCGGCGGTAGACGGCCGTAGCGATCTGGAGGTGGTGTCCGGGTACGCCTTCGTGGAACACCGTGGTGGTCTCTGCCCACGTGGTGAACGTGTCCTCGCCCGCAGGTACGGACCACCACATCCGGCCCGGCCTGCTGAAGTCGTCGGAAGGGCCGGTGTAGTAGATGCCGCCTTCGTCCGTGGGGGCGATCAGGCATTCGAGCGTCTTCATGATGTCCGGGATCTCGAAGTGAACACCGGCGAGATCCGCCACGGCCTTGTCCGAGAGGTCCTGCATCCACGCCTTTAAGGCGTCGGTGCCTTTGAGTTGCCGGGCGGGATCGCTGTTCAGGATCTCCTTGGCTTCCGCCACGGAAGCGCCGGGCCGGATCTCGTTGGCCACGCGTTCCTGTTCGGCGATGAGCCGCTCGAGTTCCTGGACGCCCCAGGCGTACGTCTCGTCGAGGTCCACGGTCGCGCCGAGGAATGCCCGGGACGCCAGTGCATAGCGGTCCCGGCCCACCGCGTCCTTGGCCGGTGCCACGGGGAGCAGCTCGGCGGAGAGGAAGTCCGCCAGTTTCACGTAGGCTGCGCTGGCCGCGGCAGCGCCGGCGTCAAGTTTTGCCCGCAGTTCCGCGGAAAGCGGGCCGTCCTGGGTCTTTGCGCCGGCGGCCTTCTTCGCGAAGAAGCCGTCCACGGCGGCGTATTTGGTGGCCTGCTCGATGACGATGGCCACCTGCCGGGCAGCGGAGACCTTGCCCTGCTCCTTTGCGGAACGCAGCGACTCGATATAACCGTCGATCGCTCCGGGGACGCTGTGGGCACGGCCGGCGATGTGCTCCCAGTGTTCGGCGGTGTCGGTGGGCATCAGGTCGAAAATGGAGCGGATAGTCTGTGCCGGCGATTCGATGTTGTTCAGTTCGGCGGCATCCCAGCCCGATGCGTGGATTTCCAACTGCAGTCCCAGCCGTTCGCGCATGGCGTCGAGCGTTACGGCGTCCACGTCGTCCACCGGCTCCAGTCCGTCAAGTGCGTTGAGCGCTTCCGTGGCCGCTCTCATGAACCTTTCGATGCCGGCCGGCGAGAAGTCCTGGAATTCGGTCTCACGGCCCGGTACGCCCAGCACTGTGGCGAAGCTCGGATTGAGCCGTATCAGGGTGTCCGTGTAGCCGTCGGCGACGGCGTCGATGGCTGTATGGGGGCGCGCGGAGGCTGCGGATTCGGTAGTCACCCCCCGAGACTAACGGGGCAAACCCGGTTATGAAAGACTCACTGAACTTTTCGGTGTGTCAGCGGACGGCCGCGACGGCGGCCACCCGGCTGCGCGTCAGCCGCGGCTGCGCTTCCAGGCTCCCGGCCCGGGGGCGGGGGCCAGGCGCAGCTGCTGCCGGCGCACCCAGTGGCGGACACTGGGCTTGGCCTCGCCTTCCGGCTCGGCACTGCCGAGGGAGAGCACGACGGCGGTCAACGCCACGAGTTCGACGTCGGTCGGTTTGCCCTTGACCACGGAGAACAGCGGCTCCGCGGCCTCGGCGCCGCTTCCGTCCGGAGTCTGCGCGGGTTCAACCGCCGCCTTTGCGGCCGGCTCCACGTCCGGGCTCACAGCGGAATGTTTCCGTGCTTCTTGGCGGGAAGGCTGGCGCGCTTGTCCCGCAGGGCGCGCAGGCCCTTGATGATCTGTACCCGGGTCTCCGAGGGTGCAATAACGGCATCCACATAGCCAAGCTGGGCCGCCTGGTAGGGGTTGAGCAGCTCTTCCTCGTACTGCCGGATGACCTCTGCGCGCTTGGCCTCGACATCGCCGCCGGCCTCCGCAACAGCGGCAAGCTCACGGCGGTACAGGATGTTGACGGCGCCCTGCGCGCCCATGACGCCGATCTGGGCCGTGGGCCAGGCCAGATTAAGGTCGGCGCCGAGCTTTTTGGATCCCATCACGATGTAGGCCCCGCCGTATGCCTTGCGGGTGATGACCGTGAGCTTGGGGACGGTCGCCTCGGCGTAGGCATACAGGAGCTTGGCGCCGCGGCGGATGATTCCCTGGAATTCCTGGTCCTTGCCCGGAAGGAAGCCCGGCACGTCCACCAGCGTGATGATGGGGATGTTGAAGGCGTCGCAGTGGCGGACGAAGCGCGCGGCCTTTTCCGAGGCCGAGATGTCCAGGGTGCCGGCGAACTGCATGGGCTGGTTCGCGACGACGCCTACAGTGTGCCCTTCGATCCGGCCGTAGCCGATCATCACGTTGGGTGCGTACAGTGCCTGCATCTCGAGGAAATGGCCGTCGTCCACGATCTGCTCCACGACTTTGCGCATGTCGTAGGGCTGGTTGGCGGAATCCGGAATGAGCGTGTCCAGGGCGAGATCGTCGTCGTCGACCTCCAGATCCTGCTGGTGTTCCTGCACCGGAGCCTCGGCGAGGTTGTTGGAGGGCAGGAAGTCCAGGAGTTCGCGGACGAACTCGATGGCGTCCGCCTCGTCCGCAGCCAGGTATGTGGACGTGCCCGTGTTGGCGTTGTGCTGCCGCGCACCGCCCAGGGTTTCCATGTCAACGTCCTCGCCGGTGACGGTCTTGATCACGTCCGGCCCGGTGATGAACATGTGGGAGGTCTTGTCCACCATGACCACGTAGTCGGTCAGGGCGGGGGAGTAGGCCGCGCCGCCGGCCGAGGGTCCCATGATGAGGGAAATCTGCGGGACCACTCCGGACGCATGGACGTTGTTGCGGAAGATGTCCGCGAACATGGCCAGGGAGGCGACGCCTTCCTGGATGCGTGCGCCGCCGCCGTCGAGAATGCCTACTACCGGGCAGCCGTTGCGCAACGCGAATTCCTGCACCTTGACGATCTTCTCGCCATTAACCTGGCTAAGTGAACCGCCGTAGACCGAGAAGTCCTGGCTGTACACGGCCACGGGGCGGCCGTCCACCGTGCCGTATCCGGACACCAGTCCGTCGCCCAGGGGCTTCTTCTTTTCCATGCCGAAGGCCGTGGAGCGGTGCACGGCCAGGGCGTCGAATTCCACGAAGGAATCCGCGTCCAGTAGGAGGTCGATGCGTTCACGCGCGGTGTTCTTGCCGCGGGCGTGCTGCTTTTCGATGGCCTCGGGGCCGGATGGCTGCTCGGCACGCGCCTGGCGGTCGCGGAAGTCGGCAATCTTTCCCGCTGTCGTGGTCAGATCGTGGCTCATCAAGTGTCTCCGGCTCTGTAGCTGATGGTCGCTGGCACTGTGTCGCAACGGCGCTTAAGTAGCTTCCGCACAAAAACAGGACCCTGTTGGCTAGTCTAGTGACGCTATTGGCCCGGACCGCTGTAGAAAACCTACAATTTTCTGCCCTTGAGAGACAGCGACCAGTATGTTACTCGCCGGTAACATACTTCGGCTAGAGTGTCCCTATGACTTCAAGCAACGATGCTTCGGGCACCGCCGCAGGGCCGTACCAGGCCGCCGGTTCCCTTCAGGGCCGCACCATTCTGATGTCGGGCGGCAGCCGCGGGATCGGCCTGGCTATTGCCCTCCGCGCCGCATGTGACGGCGCCAACATAGTACTGATGGCAAAGACCGGCCAGCCGCACGCGAAACTGGAAGGGACGGTCTTCAGCGCTGCGGAACAGCTGCTGGCGGCGGGCGGCCAGGCACTCCCGATCGTGGGCGACGTGCGCAACGACGAAGACGTCGCCGGGGCGGTTGCCGCCGCCGTCGAACGCTTTGGCGGGATCGACATTGTGATCAACAATGCCTCCGCAATCGACCTGTCCAAGACGGACGCCGTGGACATGAAGCGCTACGACCTGATGCAGGACATCAATGTCCGGGGCACCTTCCTGCTCTCCAAGCTCGCGCTTCCTGCCCTCCGCCGTTCGTCGTCCGCCCACATCCTCACCCTGTCGCCGCCGCTGAACCTGGATCCCAAATGGGCCGGCATGCACCTTGCCTACACGATGGCCAAATACGGAATGAGCCTCACCACGCTCGGCCTGGCCGAAGAACTCAAGGAAGACCGGATCAACGTCAACTCACTCTGGCCCTGCACCCTGATCGACACCGCAGCCATCCGCAACATGCCCGGCGGCGAGAACATGGTGAAGGCCGCCCGCGGGCCGGAGATCATGGCGGATGCGGCGCATGCCGTGCTGACGGGAGGCAACCTGCAGGCAGGCGGCGGCTCGCCGAGCGGCAATTTCTACACGGATGAACAGGTGCTCTCCGCGGCGGGAGTTGCTGATTTTTCCCCGTACAGCCTGGGCGCGCCGGAGGACCGGCTGGTCCCTGACATTTTCCTCTGAGAACACCTCGGCCCGCCGCCTGAGCCGCGCCAACTCGGTAGGATTCAACTATGGACGCCCCACAGCCTGCCGACGGCCAGGACCCGAACAACACGCAGTCTTCCGAGCCCGGCCCGGAGCGGCGGAACCCCGACGTTCCTTCCGCTGCCCAGCCGGACGCGGTTCCCCGCGTCGGTCTCAACAGGGCCGAGTTGGGCAGTGAGGAATTCCTGTCCGCCAACGGCATAGCGCAGCTGACGGTGGTGGACTCGACAGGCTCCACCAACGCGGACCTCCTGCAGGGTGTGACCGTGGATCCCCGCGCCTGGCCGGACCTTTCGGTGTTGACGGCGGAGCACCAGACCGCGGCCCGCGGCCGGCTGGACCGCCACTGGGAGGCGCCGCCCCTGAGCTCCGTTTCCGTGTCGATCGTCCTCCGCCCGGTCAACGCGGAAGGACGGCCGCTGCCGACGCACAGTTACTCCTGGTTCTCGCTGCTCGCCGCGCTTGCGCTGCGTGAGGCACTCCTGGAAACGGCAGGAATACCGGCCGAAATCAAATGGCCCAACGACGTGATGGTGCGCGGCCGGAAAATCGCGGGCATCCTGGCGCAGCTTGGACCCATGGGGGACGGCTCCGTTCCGCCGGTGATTCTGGGCACGGGGCTCAATGTGACCCTTACTGCAGGGGAGCTTCCCGTTCCCACGGCCACGTCAGTGCTGCTGGAGAATGCCCGCACCGTGGACCGCACGGTACTCCTCAAGAGTTACCTTTCGCGGTTTGCCGCGCTCTATCGAAACTTCTGCAATGCCGACGGCGACCCCGCTGCCGGGATGGCAGGCGGACCCTCGCTGCACAAGCGGGTCGAGTCGGTCATGACCACCCTCGGCAAGCAAGTGCGCGCACAACTGCCCGGTGACCACGAGATCATCGGCCATGCCTCCCGCCTGGACGAATACGGTTCCCTCCTAGTGGTCGATTCGGCCCGGCACGAACACGTCGTGACGGCCGGTGACGTCGTCCACCTCCGGCCGTGGACCCCGCCTGGCACAGGCGGCGGTTCAGGAACCGAAACGGGCACCGGCACGGGCACCGCCGAAAGCGGATATGCGTAAAGACCTCCTGCCGGGTGAACAGGTCATCACTGTGACCCGGCCGCAGCCCCGGAAGCTCTTTTTTCCGGGGCTGCTGTTCATCGTTGCTCCTGCCCTGGGCGCCTTCGCCAGTGCCTGGATCGTGAAAGGCGAGCCAGCCAGGCTGGTTCCGCTGATCACCGGGGAATGGACGTTCTGGCTCGTCGCAGTGTGCGCCGGGGCCGTCGCGTGGATACTGTTGGGGTACTGCCTGCCTCGCGTGCTCCGGTGGCACGCTACGCAGTACGTCCTGACCAGCCGGCGGATAATTGCCCGTTATGGCATGTTGCGCAGGCGGGACATCCAGATCCCGCTCGCTCACGTCCATCACATAGGCGTCAGTCAGTCACTCTGGCAACGCATATTGCGGTCCGGGAATATATCGTTGGATACCGGACAGGGTGCGGATGCCGTCATCCCGGATGTGCCGGAGGCAGTGAGGTTCCGGAATTTCGTTCTCGATGCCATCGATGACCTGCCACCCGGTGTGGTCTTCGAGGCAGACCGGGCGCGGCAACTAGCCGGGGAAGCACAGTACTACCGGCCGCGGGAAGCGGGAGAGCAGTGGGATTCGAGAGAAGGTGGAAGAGATGAGCGTTGAGAATGCCGGACCCGTGGACGAGGCCGAGCGGTCCGAGATGCCCTCACCGCCGGACGCAGTAGTGGAAACCGCCACCCTTGAAGCCGCTGTGCTGGAAGATGCCTCGCTGGACACAGTTTCGGTGGAGGCGCCCTTGCTCGAAACCTCCGTAGCCGGGGACCCCGCCGGCACGCCGTCGGCAACCCACCAGCCGATACCACACGACCCCGCCCCCTACGATCCGGCTCCGGCGGGAACATCCCCGACTGAGGCACCCCCCACCGGGACACTCTCCGCCGAACGGCTCGCAGCCAAGGCGCTCGAAGCCAGGCTCCTTGGCGGTGAGCGAAAGCTCCGCCGCCGCGAGGTGGCGGCCGGTGCCGGACTGTCACTGCTGTCAGCCCGCAAGTTGTGGCGCGCCCTGGGCTTTCCCAACCTCGGCGACGAGGACGTGGCCTTCACCGAACGCGACCAGGCGGCGCTGTCCACCGTGGTGGACCTGGTCCGCGCCGGGAAGCTCACCGAAGAGGCGGCCATCTCGGTGACCCGTGCCATCGGGCAGATGACTGACCGGATGGTGGTGTGGCAAATCGAAGCCCTGGTGGAGGACATGGTCCACCGGCAGGGCGTGTCGGACGCTGTGGCCCGCAAGCGGCTGGTCAATCAGCTCCCGTCCCTCGTGGACGCCCTCGAGGAAATGCTCGTTTACTCCTGGCGCCGGCAGCTCAACGCTGGTGTCCAGCGTCTTGCCGTGCGGGCCGAAGCCGGACTGCAGGCGAGTGAAGAGGGCCGCGAAGGCGATGAGGATGACGCGCCATTGCCCCTCGCGAGGGCAGTGGGCTTTGCCGACCTGGTCTCCTATACCAGCCTCTCCAGGCGCATGAACGAGAAGACGCTCGCCCAGCTGGTTCAGCGTTTCGAAAACAAGTGCGCCGAAATCATCTCGGTAGGCGGTGGCCGCCTGGTGAAGACAGTGGGCGACGAAGTCCTTTATATTGCCGAGACGCCTGCGGCGGGTGCCGAGATTTCCCTCGCCCTGTCACAGGCCTTTACCGAGGACGAGATCCTGCCAGAGGCCCGGGTTGCCATGGTGTGGGGACGGATCCTCTCGCGTCTGGGCGACATCTACGGGCCCACTGTTAATCTCGCCGCCCGGCTGACGGCACTGGCCGACCCCGGCACGGTGCTGGTGGACTCGATGACTGCCGCCGCCTTGGAACACGACGAGCGGTTTGTGCTGGTGCCGCAAAAGGCCGAGGAAGTCCGCGGCTTCGGCGAAATCCACCCGGTCCTGCTGCAGCGCGGCAGCGGCAGTGGCCTCGTCCTGGACTGATGCCCCGGACCGTCCGGGTTTCTACATTTGATGGTCTTATGACATAGTCGGACTGACCCGGCTACGTTTCCAGTGGGTCTCAGCGTGCCCGGAATGCATTTCTCGTGGGGGAAAACCAGTAATGAAACGGCCATTTCGATCCGTGACGCCCAAATCGGAACCGACGCCGAACCGTCGGCGTGCGGGGATTCTCCGAGCCACCGCTTTTGCGGTGGCGGGTGCTGCTTTGGTGGCTGGTGCGATTATTTATCCGGGGTTCAAGACCACTGAGGTGGAGTTGAACGACGGCGGTGTGTGGGTGGTCAGTAAGACGAAGAATGCTGTTGGCCGGTTGAATTATCCGTCGCGTGTCCTCGATGGTGCGGTGACGCCGGCGAGTACCACGTTCGATATCCTGCAGAACTCCGGGAATGTCTTTGTTGACGATGAGACCGGCTCGACTCTGAATCAGGTGTCGCCGGCGAATATGCAGCTGGGCGGGGATAAGCAGTTGCCGGGTTCGGCTGATGTCAGTTTCGGTTCCGCTGTGATTTCGGTGACGGATGCGGCCAAGGGCAAGGTGTGGGCTCTTTCGCCGTCCACGGTGAACGGCTTCGATGAGGAGGCTACTGAGCCTGCTTTGGTTGGTTCGGAGGGTTTGGTGTCCGCTGTCGGGACCGATGACCGGATTTACAGTGCGGATCCGAAGACGGGTGTTGTGACTGTGACGGCTGTTGATGCCAATGGTGAGGTGGTGTCTTCGGAGTCGGGCACGTGGGACGGGCTGAAGGGTGCCGGTGATCTGCAGCTGGCGGTGGTGGGGGATAAGCCTGTGGTCCTGGATGCGGGGCGGGGGAAGTTGTTCCTGCCGGGCGGTCGTGGGCTGGATTTGGAGAACGCGCGGGATGCGAAGTTGCAGCAGTCCGGTCCGGCGTCGGATGTTGTTGCGGTGGCGACGCGGAAGGCGTTGTTGAAGCAGCCGTTGGATGGTTCGGCGGCGAAGACGGTGTCCTTTGACGGTGAGGGTGTTCCGGCGGCTCCGGTGCAGTTGGGCGGGTGTGTTCATGCGGCGTGGTCGGGGGCGAATAAGTATGTCCGTGACTGTGTGAATGATGCTGATGATAAGAACGTTGAGGTGCCGAAGGCGAGTGCATCGCCGTCGTATGTGTTCCGGGTGAACCGGGACCTGGTGGTGTTGAACGATGTGAACTCGGGCAATGTGTGGCTGGTGAACCAGAACATGCAGCTGGTCAACAACTGGGACGACGTCGTCCCGCCGCAGCAGACCTCGGATGACGCGGACAAGGATTCCGCGGACGAGGTGCAGCAGACCGTGCTGCCGGACCGGACCAAGCCCAACAGTGCGCCGGTTGCCAAACCGGACACCTTCGGAGTCCGCGCAGGCAAGACCGCCATCCTCCCAGTCCTGGACAACGACACCGACCCCGACGGCGACATCCTCACGGTCCGCGCCCCGGATGCGATCAGCTCCGGGCTCCTAGCCCCTATCTACGGTTCCACCGGTTTCCAGGTCAGCGTACCGGCGGACAAGACCGGCTCCGAGACGTTCAGATACGCTGTGGACGACGGCCGCGGCCTCAGCGCCTCCTCCGATGTCACCCTCAACATCATTCCGCCGGGGGAGAACTCGGCCCCCCGCCGGAAGCCGAACCGGAACACCACCCTCGTAGTGCAGGCCGGCAAGCTCGTCAGCCAGAACATCCTGACCGACTGGATCGACCCGGACGGCGACGACCTTTACGTGGTCAGTGCCAGCGGCAGCGACCCCCGCGACCAGGTCAAGGCCCGGCCGGACGGCCTGCTCAGTTTCCAGGACGCCGGCTCCGAGCCCGGCCGCAAAGTAGTCACCGTGACGGTCTCCGACGGCCAGTCCACTGCCGAAGACAAAGTCACCGTAGACGTGCGCGCCCCGGGAGCGCTTCCGCCGATCGCCAACGCAGACCACATTGTCGCCGTCGCCGGCGTGGACACGGTTATGGCGCCGCTGAAGAACGATTCGGACCCGCAGGGCGGAGCGCTCCGTCTCGCGCAGGTCACTCCCGACGGAAACTCCACTGCCACCATGGGAGCGGACCAGCAGACCTTCACCTTCAACTCCACTGCCGAGGGCGCACACTATGTGACCTACCTCGTGACCAACGGCCCGGCCAGCGCACAGCAACTGGTACGCGTGGACGTCGTTCCCGGCAACGGCGACGGCGCCCCGGTCGCCGTCCGCGACACCGCCTTGCTGCCCAGCGGCGGCAATGTGCTGGTGGACGTCCTCGGCAACGATTCGGACCCCTCGGGCGGGGTGCTGGTGGTTCAGTCCGTCACCGCGGCCGAGGGCCAGCCGGTCAGCGCATCGGTGCTGGACCACTCGGTCATCAGGATCACCGACATCCGGGCAGAAGGGCAGCTCAACGTCAAGTACACGATTTCCAACGGTAAGGCCTCCGCCAGCGGGGACATTGCCGTGCTGGTGGTTCCAGCACCGGCCAAGCTCCAGGCCCCGCAGGCCAAGCCGGACGAGGTGTCGGTCCGGGCGGGCGACGTTGTCACCATTCCTGTGCTGGAGAACGACACCGACCCCAACGGCGGCAAGCTCACCCTTGAACCCGAACTGGCGCAGAAGCCCGACGACGCCGACGGCCGCATGTTCCGCTCCGGCGGGACCCTGCGCTTCATCGCCGGGGACGTTCCCAAGACTGTCTATGCGATTTACAAGGTCACCAATGAATCCGGGCAGTCGGACTCCCAGCAGGTCACCATCCGCATCCGCGCCCGCGATGACGAACGGAACACCCGCCCCGAGCCGAAGAACCTGACCGCACGCGTGGTGGCCGGCATGGTGGTGCGGATGCCGGTGCCCTTGGACGGGATCGATTCCGACGGCGACTCCGTGCAGCTGATCGGCGTGGACAAGGCTCCGGCAATGGGAACGGCCGTGGTGAAGGACGGGTACCTCGAGTTCACTGCTACCGCAACGGCCGCCGGCACCGACACCTTCACCTACCGTGTCCGGGACCGGATCGGCGCCGAGAACACCGGCACCGTAATTGTCGGCATTGCCCCGCCGGAGGCCAACAACCAGAAGCCCATTGCGGTGGATGACGCCGTGGATGTCCGGCCAGGGCGCCAGATCGCCGTCGACGCGCTCAGCAACGACTCGGACCCTGACGGGGACCCCATCGGCCTGGTGGCCAACGGCTTTGAGGCACGCCCCGAACTCCGGGTCGAGAGCGCAGACGGGGGGAAAGTACTGCTCACGGCACCCGGCGCCGCGGGCAACGAAAGCATCAGCTACAAGATCCAGGATGACAAGAAGGCCCAGGGCAGCGCCGTGATCCGGGTCCGGGTCAGTCCCGACTCCGCCCTGAAGTTCCCGGTCGCGCAGGACGATGTGGTCACGCCAGCCGAGACACTGGGCAAATCCGCCGTCGAGGTCCCGGTCCTCAAGAACGACTCGGACCCCGACGGCGTCGCCGCCGAACTCAAGGTCGCCCTGCCGGACGGCAATCCGAACGCGCGCGTCGGAGGTGACGGCACCGTCGTCGTGTCCCTCGCCCCGAAGGACCAGCTGGTCCCCTACACCGTCACCGACGTCGACGGCCAAAGCGCGACGGCGGTCATCTGGGTTCCCGGTCAAGGGGAACAACGCCCCACCCTGGCCCGCACCGACGTCCTGGAAGTGATGGCAGGCAAAGAAGCTACCATCGACCTGGGCGAGTACGTCCGCGTACGGGACGGACGCACCGCCCGGATCACCCAGGCGGACAAGGTAAGCGTCCAGGGAGCGGACCCCGGGAACATCATCACCGGCAACGGAAACGCGCTGCGCTACGCGGCGCTTAGTGACTACGTGGGGCCTGGCTCTGTCACGTTTGAAGTGACGGATGGTTCCGGTCCGGACGATCCGCAGGGGCTGAAGTCCACGCTGACCGTCATCACCCGGGTGATCCCGGACCCCAACGCCAACCACGAGCCCACGTTCAGCGGAACCGACCTCGAGGTGCCGCTGGCCGAAACTGCCAGCCTGGACCTGGGCAACCTGGCAAAGGACGTTGACGACGGGGACCAGGAGAAGCTCACCTTCGAGCTGGACGGCACACTGCCGGAAGGTTTCAAGGCAACCGTTGAGGGCCAGACGCTCAAGGTCAGCGCTGACTCCGGCATGGCCGCGGGTCGCAAGGGGATCATTCCGCTCAGGGTGACGGACGGCCGCTCCGGTGCGGTAAAGGCTGCGGTGACCGCGACCGTCGTCGCCTCCAACAGGCCGCTCCCCGCCGCCAACGAGGACGTCATCGACAATGCCAACGCCGGCCGGACCGAGACCATCAACGTCCTTGCCAATGATTTCAATCCTTTCGAGGAAAACCCGCTCAAGATCATCTCTGCCATGGTTGAAACCGGTTCTGCCGCCGGTGCTCCTGCCGTGAACGGGGACTCGATTACCGTCACCCCCGCCGAAGGCTCCAAGGGAATCATGGTGATTCGCTACACCGTGCTGGACAAGACCGGGGACCCCTCCCGGCAGGCAAGCGGCCGTGTGCGCGTCACCGTCCGGGACAAACCGGATGCCCCGTCGGCCCCATCCGCAACGGACGTGCGCAGCCGCACCGCCGTTCTTAAGTGGGCCCCGCCCTCCGACAACGGGGCGGCCATCAGCAAGTACACTGTCACGTCCAGCGGCTTCAGCCAGGACTGCGCCACCACCACCTGCACGCTCAGTGGCCTGACCAACGACGTCAAGTACGTTTTCACCGTCACTGCCACTAACGAAGTGGGGGTCTCGGCGGCATCGGTGGCGTCCAACGAGATCAGGCCGGATGAGAAGCCCTCGCCTCCGGAGGCACCCACGGTAAAAGCCGGCGACAAGAACATGGTCATCGCCTGGCCTGCGGCGAAGACCGAGGGCTCAGCCGTCAAGGGCTACAACCTGGAGATTTCGCCGCCGCCGGCCAACGGGGTTGCCGTGAAGAACGGGGTCACCGGCCTGAACTACACCTGGCCGGGACTGACCAACGGCGTGCGCTACAAGGTCCGTGCCCAGGCCGTCAACGAGCTTGGCCCCTCCGACTGGGGCATCTACTCGTCCGAAGATAATCCTGCGGGGGTACCCGCGGCTCCAGCCGCGCCGACGTCTGCCGTGGCCTCAGCTGTCGGAACCACGAACCAGCTGCGCGTTAACTGGTCGGAACCCGACACCAACGGTGATCCGATCAGGAACTACTTCGTCACGATGAGCGGAGGCGGCGGCGCGCCGCAGACCCAGACCGTAGCCGGGACAGTGCGCACCGCAAACTTCACGGCAAACAACTCCGAAGCTGAGTACACCTTTACGGTGCAGGCCGAAAACAAAGCGGGAAAGGGTGCCGTTAGCCCGCCGTCCGCGCCGCGGCGCGCCACCGGCAAACTCGGCCAGGTCTCGGGGGTCAGCGTTACCCCGGCAGACACCGGGGGAGCAGGGCGGAAGGTGACCGTCAACTTCAAGGAGCTGACCGCTGCCGAACGCAACGGCTCTGCCTACGGTGAAGTCAGCTACAGCTACAACGCCAGCACCGGCCAAGGCGGCCCCATCAAGCCGGGGCAAACCGTGGGTGGCTTCACCAATGGTGATGCCACGTCCATCACCGTGGTGGCCAACTCCACTGTGGCCCCAAGCTCGGACGCCAGCGCTGCAGCCAGGGCCACGCCGTACGGTGCGCCGGGAACGCCGTCGGCGTCGGGCCAGAACGGCGGCCAGAACCAGAAGTCCCTTAGCTTCAGCTGGTCCTCACCATCGACGGCGACGAACGACGTCGCTTACACACGGATCAATATCGATGGCCGGGGCTGGGAAACTGTCGCGGCGTCCGGAACGCGGACGGTGAACACCGGCGGCTTTGACGAACGGCACTCGATTCAGGTGCAGACCGTCAACTCCGTGGGCACCGGCGGGCCCGTTGCCGAAGCCACGGCCCAGTCCGGCCCGGCCAAGACAAATTGGGATGCCGCGGTCAACGGTTACCGCACGTGCACGGACGCGCCTGCCTCAGGGCAAACCTCGTGGCGGTCGCCGACGAACGCGGAACATACCTGCGACGGTGTCATCCGTGGCTATCCCTGGATCTACGGCTCCGGTCCGTCCTTCACGGTCAACTGCTTCATGTGGCGCACTGTGCCTGACGCCCGCGGGACCTATAAGTGGTACCGCATCAACACCCATCCTGACGGCCGCTTCGTGGGCCGGACCATCCAGGTCGGCAATACCACCCTGGGCGAACCCGAGAGTCACGGAATCCCGCAATGTTCATGACGGGCGTAACCGCAGGTCAAGCGGTTGGGGAGTGCTCCCCATCGCGGTCCCGCGGCGGGTTGGGTAGGCTGTCGCGGGAAACAGAGAGCCCGGTACCGGGTCTTTGGGAACGCTGCCCTGGGGGCGGCTGCGATTTTGAGGGATTTGAAAACTTGTGACTACTCTGTTCGGCAAGCTGGGTCTCAGGGAGCGCCGCAGAAAGTTGGTTTCGGGCACCGCTTTTGCGGTGGCGGGTGCTGCTTTGGTGGCTGGTGCGATTATTTATCCGGGGTTCAAGACCACTGAGGTGGAGTTGAACGACGGCGGTGTGTGGGTGGTCAGTAAGACGAAGAATGCTGTTGGCCGGTTGAATTATCCGTCGCGTGTCCTCGATGGTGCGGTGACGCCGGCGAGTACCACGTTCGATATCCTGCAGAACTCCGGGAATGTCTTTGTTGACGATGAGACCGGCTCGACTCTGAATCAGGTGTCGCCGGCGAATATGCAGCTGGGCGGGGATAAGCAGTTGCCGGGTTCGGCTGATGTCAGTTTCGGTTCCGCGGTGATTTCGGTGACGGATGCGGCCAAGGGCAAGGTGTGGGCGCTTTCGCCGTCCACGGTGAACGGTTTTGACGAGGAATCCACGGAACCGGTGCTGGCCGGTTCGGAGGGTTTGGTGTCCGCTGTCGGGACGGATGACCGGATTTACAGTGCGGATCCGAAGACGGGTGTTGTGACTGTGACGGCTGTTGATGCCAATGGTGAGGTGGTGTCTTCGGAGTCGGGCACGTGGGACGGGCTGAAGGGTGCCGGTGATCTGCAGCTGGCGGTGGTGGGGGATAAGCCTGTGGTCCTGGATGCGGGGCGGGGGAAGTTGTTCCTGCCGGGCGGTCGTGGGCTGGATTTGGAGAACGCGCGGGATGCGAAGTTGCAGCAGTCCGGTCCGGCGTCGGATGTTGTTGCGGTGGCGACGCAGAAGGCGTTGTTGAAGCAGCCGTTGGATGGTTCGGCGGCGAAGACGGTGTCCTTTGACGGTGAGGGTGTTCCGGCGGCTCCTGTGCAGTTGGGCGGGTGTGTTCATGCGGCGTGGTCGGGGGCGAATAAGTATGTCCGTGATTGTGTGAATGATGCTGATGATAAGAACGTTGAGGTGCCGAAGGCGAGTGCATCGCCGTCGTATGTGTTCCGGGTGAACCGGGACCTGGTGGTGTTGAACGATGTGAACTCGGGCAATGTGTGGCTGGTGAACCAGAACATGCAGCTGGTCAACAACTGGGACGACGTCGTCCCGCCCAAGAACCAGTCCAACGACCAGGACCAGGAGTCCGCGGACAACAACACGATCAACATCCTGCCGGACCGCACGAAGCCCAACCGCCCGCCGGAAACCAAACCCGACACTGTCGGCGTGCGGCCCGGGCGCACCACAATCCTCAGCGTGCTGGATAACGACTCCGATCCCGACGGCGACGTCCTGACGGCATCCGTGGTCGGTTCCGGGCCGGCGTCGGGCACGCTGCAAAGCATCTACGGCGGCACGGCTTTCCAGATCACGGTTCCGGCCGACGCCAAGCCCGGCTCCGAAACGTTCGGCTACAACGCTGCGGACGGACGCGGGCTCTCCGCCGGCGGACAGGTTTCCCTGAACATCGTCGGCGCTGACGAGAACAAACCACCCCTATTCAAGCGGGGCGACCCCACCACCATGCTGGTGGAGCAGGGCAAAACCGTCAGCCAGAACATCCTGACCGACTGGACCGACCCCGACGGCGATGACCTCGTGCTGCTGGACGCCAAGGCGGACAACGAGCAGGACCAGGTCAAGGTCCGCCGCGACGGGCTGCTCACCTACCAGGATTCCGGGGCCGCCTCCGGCAAGAAGACCGTCACGGTGTCCGTGTGGGATGGCCGTGACACCACTACCGGGCAGGTGGTGGTGAACGTGCAGCCGCCGGGTGCCCTGGCGCCCGTGGTCAACGCGGACCACGTCACCGCCGTCGTCGGCCAGGACCTGGTGATCGCACCGCTGAAGAACGACGTCGACCCCAACGGCGGAGCCCTCCGGCTCGCCCAGGTGGAAGCGTCCGGCCCGGCCGAACTCGGGCCCGTGACCGACGGCGGTACGTTCACGTTCCGCAGCGAGACCGCCGGTCCCGTCTACCTCACGTACATTGCCAGCAACGGTCCGCAGAGCAGCCAGGGACTCATCCGCGTGGACGTGGAATCAGGCAAGGACACCGGCGACCCCGTCGCAGTCCATGACGTCGCCCTGATGCCCACGGGCGGCAGCGTGCTCCTCGACCCTCTGGCCAACGACTCCGATCCCTCCGGAGGGGTGCTGGTGCTCCAGTCGGTCCAGCTTCCCGAGAACACCACAGCCTCGGTCAGCGTGATCGACCACAGCGTGCTGCGAATCACCGACGTGCTGGGCACCAAGGACCCCTTCCTGTTCCAGTACACGATGTCCAACGGAAGGAAGTCCGCCACCGGCAGCGTCTCCGTAGTCCCGGTGCCGGCGCCCGCCGTCGTGGAAGCACCCCAGCCGAAACCGGATGAGGTGAACGTCCGCGTCAACGACGTCGTCACCATTCCCGTGCTGGCCAACGACACCCATCCGCAGGGACAAAAACTAACGGTGGATCCGGTGCTGCCGCAGGCAGTGGCGGAAGCGGACGGCAAGGGCTTCGTTTCCGAAAACACGCTCCGGTTCATCGCCGGGCCCCAGCCCAAGACTGTCCGTGCCATCTACAACGCCGTGGACCCGCAGGGCCAGAAGAGCGCCGCGGCCGTCACGATCCACATCCTGCCGCTGGAAGGCGCGGAGAACTCCAGGCCGCAGCCAAAGAACCTGACGGCACGGGTGGTGGCCGCCGGGTCGGTCCGCATTCCGGTGGACCTGGACGGCATCGATCCCGACGGCGACTCCGTCCAGTTGACCGGCATCGACAGCACCCCCAATATGGGCACCGCCACTGTCGGCAGCAACTTCATCGATTTCACGGCGGCGGGCGACGGCGCGGGCACTGACACATTCCGGTACAAAGTGGTGGACCGGCAAGGCGCCGTCAATACCGGCACGGTTACCGTAGGCATCGCGCCCCGCGGCGATGCGAACCAGAAACCCACTCCTGTTGATGACGACGTCCAGGTCCGTCCGGGACGCCAGATTGCGGTGGACGCGATCGGGAACGACACTGACCCCGACGGCGACCCCATCGGCGTCGTTGGGGACGGGATCGAGGCGCCCGCGGAACTCCAGGCCACCGTGAGCAAGGCGAGCGGCCGCATCATCCTGCAGGCGCCGGCCAGCGAGGGTACGGTCAACGTCCGCTACACGGTCGTCGATGACCGCGGCGCCTCTGCCCAGGCCGCCATCCGGGTGAACGTCCGCAATGACGTGCCCTTGAAGGCACCCATTGCCCGGGACGACCGCGTGACCTCCGCCCAGACACTGGGCAAGACCGCCGTGGACGTTCCCGTGCTGAAGAACGACGAAGACCCGGACGGCGTGGGCGAGAACCTGAAGATCGCCACGGACGCCACCACTGCCCGGCCGGGGACCGACGGCAACATGATGGTGGAACTGACCGAGCAGCCCCAACTGATCCCCTACACGGTCGAGGACGTGGACGGCCAGAAGTCCACCGCCATCATCTGGGTGCCCGGCATCGGACAGCAGGTGCCGACGCTTGCCAAGGACGATGTACTCGAGGTGATCGCCGGACAATCCGTGACGGTGGACCTGAAAGAATGGGTCAAGGTCCGTGACGGACGGTCGCCCCGCCTCACCCAGACGGACCGGATCAAGCTGATCGGCGCCGACGGCGGTGACCCTGTGGCCGGAAACGGCACAGCGATCAACTACGCGGCCGGGCAGGACTATGTGGGCCCGGGGTCCATCAGCTTCGAAGTCACCGATGGCAGCGGACCGGACGATCCGGCCGGCCTGAAATCGACCCTCAGCATCCGGACAAAAGTCTTGCCGGACCCCAACCGCAACAACCCGCCCACGCTGCTGGGAAGCTCTGTGGACGTGCCCAAGGGCGAGTCCGCGGAGATCGACCTGGGCCGGCTGACCTCGGACCCTGACCGCGATGACGTGGACAACATGAAGTACGAGCTGGCGGGGGACGGCCCGGCCGGTTTCAACGCCCGCATCGACGGCAGGACCCTTAAAACCTCCGTGGACGGGGCCATGGCCACCGGCACCTCGGGCGCCGTGCAGGTCAAAGCGAAGGATCCGCGGGGACTGGAAGCGACGGCGACATTCCAGCTCGCTGTCACCGCCTCCAACCGGCCGAAACCGGTGGCTAGTGACGACGTCGAGCCCAACGCCGCCGCCGGCAAGACGGTGTCCGTAAATGTCCTCGCCAACGACTCCAACCCGTTCCCCGAGACGCCGCTGAAGATTTTCTCGGCTGCAACCGAGACAGGAAGCGGCAATGTGGAGGTCGCCGGCAGCAACGTCAACGTCACTCCTGCTTCCGGCTTCACCGGGACCCTGATTGTGGTCTACACGGTGGAGGACAAAACAGGGGAGACCTCCCGGCACGCCACCGCCAGGGTCCGGCTGACGGTCAAGGACAAGCCCCTGGCACCGGCCACGCCGCAGGCGCAAAGCGTGGGCGACCAGACCGCCCTGCTGAACTGGACGGCACCGGCGGACCGCGGCTCACCTATCACCAAGTACACGGTGTACGGTGAGGGCGGCTTCCAGCAGGCCTGCCCGGCGAACAGCTGCACGCTCACCGGACTGACCAACAACACGAAGTACCACTTCCAGGTCACTGCCACGAACGAGTTCGGCGAATCCGAGCGCTCTCCGGCGTCCGCCGAGGTCCGCCCGGACGTCAAACCCGACACCCCGGTTGCCCCGGCGCTCAAGTTCGGCGACAAACAGCTCTCCGTGACGTGGACAGCCCCGGCCAGCAAGGGTTCACCGGTCAAGTCCTACGACCTGGAGATCTCCCCGGCCCCGGCCGGGCAGAACGCCCAGATCCAGAACCTGACATCGCTCAGCTACGTCTGGAAGGGGCTGCAGAACGGGGTCGCCTACAAGGTCCGGGTCCTGGCGCGCAATGATGCCAAGGAACCGTCCGAGTGGAGCGCCTACTCCGCTGCCGAAACCCCTGCCGGTGTTCCGGTCACCCCGGCCGCGCCCAACGCGACGGCGGCGCAGTCTGTCGGAACGCAGAGCCAGCTCAGGGTGACCTGGACGGCCCCGAACAACAACGGCGACGCCATCTCCGCCTACACGCTGACCACCTTGAGGGGCGGTGCCGTCGTGACCACCCAGCAGGTGTCCGGGACGTCGCAGAACGTAACGGTGGACAACTCCGAGTCGGGGTACACCTTCACCGTGTCGGCCACCAACAAGGCGGGTACCTCGGGCACGAGTGCGCAGTCCGCGGCCGTGCGGGCGGTGGGCAAGCCGGACATGGTGGGCAAACCCACCGCGACCCTTGTCGACACCGGCGGCGACGGCGGGAAGATCGACGTCAGGTTCCCTGTCCTGACCGATGCACAGCGGAACGGATCGACTCCCGGCGAGATCACCTACAAGTACCGGCTGACATCGGGCGGCGGCAGCGGCAACATCGCCGCCGGCGGAGGGATTGTCGCGGCAGCCAACGGCACCGATACCGCCGTTGTGGTGTGGGCCGTCTCGTCCCGCAGCTCCACCGCGGGCGATGCAAGCCCTCCATCAAACGTGGTGAACCCTTACGGGCTGGCTTTCGCCCCTACCGTGCAGGGAAGCGGCAGCGGCGGCGTTGGAGACAAAACCGTTTCCTGGACCTGGAACCAGCCCAGCGGCAACGGCCGTGCGGTGACGGGCTACCAGTACAGCCTCGACGGCGGAGGCTGGGTCAACACCGATCAGCGGTCCTTCTCCAAGAGCGTGGGCTTCAGCGAGACCCACACCCTGCGGGTCCGCGCCATCAGTGCCAACCAGCCCGGGCGCATCGGCAGCGATACCTCGCGGAGCGGAGCGGAACCGCCGCCCCCGGCCCCGACGTCGTGGAGCATCACCGTTACCCCCGTCCGAAGCTGTACCGAGCCGAACCGGACCACCGATAGCTTCCGGCAGGGCAATCCCTCGAGCTGCGTCTCACCAGGCAAGTGGATGGACGCCGGCGTCACTGCGCAGTCCGACTACTACGTTGTCTGGACGAAGAGCAGTGACAACCCCACCGGCATCTGGTACCACCTGACGTCCGGTCCGGCCGCCGGCAACTTCGTCCGCCATGACACGACGGACAGGGAAAATTCGGGACCGCCGCCAGGCATGCCCCGGCGGTGACGCCGTGGCAAACAGAACAAATAGACTAATCGCTGGACTAAGCGGGCAACGGCCCGAAGATTCACCCGAACCCGGAAGAGGATTCACCCATGACCATGACAACTGAGCAGGCCGACTGGTTTGCAGGAACGTTCGAGAAGCTCGTTGCCAATGTAGGACAGGCTGTGCTGGGCAAGTCCCACGTCATCCGCCTGACCTTCATGGCCATGCTCGCCGAAGGGCACGTCCTCTTCGAAGACGCACCGGGCACCGGAAAGACTTCCCTGGCCCGTGCCTTGGCGGCCACGGTGCAAGGCTCCAACAACCGCATCCAGTTCACTCCGGATCTTCTGCCGTCGGATGTCACGGGCGTGACGATCTATGACCAGAAGACGCAGAAGTTTGAGTTCCACAAGGGCCCCATCTTCAACAACATCGTGCTCGCGGACGAAATCAACCGGGCCTCGCCCAAGACGCAGTCCGCGCTCCTGGAGGTCATGGAGGAATCCCGGGTCACGGTGGACGGCACCACGTACGAGGCCGGCCGCCCGTTCATGGTGATGGCCACCCAGAACCCGATCGAGCAGGCGGGCACCTACCGCCTGCCCGAAGCCCAGCTGGACCGCTTCCTGATCAAGACGTCCATCGGCTACCCGGACCACGCGTCCACAGTGCAGCTGCTGGGTGGCGCCAACCTCAAGGACCGGTCCAAGCAGCTCTCCGCGGTCATCACCACCCAAGCCATCGCTGACATGGCTGACCTCGCCGCCACCACCCACGTGGACACCGCTGTGCTGGAGTACATCTCACGGCTGTGCGAGGAGACCCGCAACGCCCCGGAGACCCGGCTCGGCGTCTCGGTCCGAGGTGCCCTGGCCATGGTCCGGGCGGCCAAGGTCTGGGCCGCAAGCCAGGGCCGCAACTTCGTCCTGCCGGACGATGTGAAAGACCTCGCCAGCGTGGTCTGGACCCACCGCTTTGTGATGGACCCGGAAGCGGAATTCTCCGGCGCCACCGCGGAGGCCGTGCGGGCCCGCGTTCTGACGGACGTCGCTGCCCCGCAGCAGCGCGCCGCCGTCTAGATGGTGCCCCTGCACTATTCCGGCACATTCACCGCGCGAACAAAGGCACAGATATGTCCAGCAGCACTCCGTTGACCCGGCTTGCTGAACGCCTGAAAAGGCCGTTTTCAGGCGAGGGGAGGGCCTCCCGGCTGCACCCCGCCGTCATGTGGTCAGAGGCTGTCAGCACGGCCGGCCTCGCGCTGGCGCCCGCCTGGTCCAAGGTCCGGGAACTCTGGCTGAAGTACGTGTGGCCGGTTCTTTCGGTCGTGAGCGTCCTTGGCTGGTCCGTCCTGGCCGCATCAATCCTGCTGTGGAGCGTCGGCCAGTCCTACGGCTGGCAGGAGGCGAAGGCGGCGGCCGTGGCGGCCTTCGTCCTCTTCGTCCTTGCCGTCGGGTTCATCCTGGGCCGTTCCTCCTACGGGGTGGTTTTGGACCTCGCCAGGACAAGGGTGGCCGTGGGGGACAGCGCCGTCGGAAGCATCGCGGTCTCCAATACCTCCGCACGCCCCCTTCTGCCGGCTGCCTTGGAACTTCCTGTGGGAGCCGCCACCGCCGTGTTCCACCTGCCGCGGATGAAACCGCAACAGGTCCACGAGGACCTCTTCACCATCCCCACGGCCCGCAGGGCCGTCATTGTGGTGGGCCCGGTGCGCTCCGTCCGGGCCGACCCCCTGCACCTGCTGCGGCGGCAGGTGCTCTGGACTGAGCCGGAAGACCTCTACGTGCACCCGCGGACCGTTGCCCTGGCCGGTTCCGCCGCAGGCTTCATCCGCGACCTCGAAGGCATGCCCACCACCGACCTGTCCAGCGCCGACGTTTCGTTCCACGCCTTGCGCGACTACGTGCCGGGCGACGACCGCCGCCACATCCATTGGAAGACCACCGCACGGACCAACAAGCTCATGGTGCGCCAGTTTGAAGAGACCCGCCGCGCCCACCTGGCCATCTCGCTGTCGATCAACACCGACGAGTACGACTCCGAGCAGGAATTTGAGATGGCCATTTCCGCCGCCGCGTCCATCGGCCGCCAGGCCATTCGCGAGCAGCGCGAACTCGATGTCCTCACCCAGAAGGGTCCCCTGCGGTGTGAAACCGGCCGGAACATGCTCGACGACATGACCCGGATCGTGGGCATGCCGATGCGGAAGACCGCCGTCGACCTTGCCCGGACGCTGGCGGACACTGTCCCGAACGCTTCGGTGGTCTTCTTCGTGGTGGGCAGCCGTGTCACCCCCGCCCAGCTCCGCTCGGCAGCCGCATCCGTTCCACCGGGAGTGCGGAGCCTCGCCGTCCGCCTCCAGACCGGGGCCGCGCCTGCACGTGCCAACATCGCGGACCTGACAGTCCTGACGCTGGGCGACCTGTCCGACCTCGCCATCATCCTCAGAAAGGCGGCTGCATGAGCTCCGCGCCCGCACTCCGCCAGCGCAGGCAGCCCGCGCAATCACAACCGTCCGCCTTCAGCGACGGCCAGCCCGCCTGGCATTTCGCGCTCGACGCCGGGGCCCTGGTTGTCCTGCTGGGGCTGGGGGTCCTGGGCTTCAGCCTGAGCTTCGGCGGCGACCCCTACTATTTGATCGCCGGATTCGGCGGCATCCTGCTGGGCCTTGGCATTGCCGCGGCCAACGCCCACTTCAGGCTCGGCACGCTCATCACCGCCGCCGCCGTGCTCGGTTCCTACCTGGTTCTTGGAACACTGCTCGCCGTGCCGGACGCGGCCATCGCCGGCTTTGTCCCGACGCTCGAGTCACTGCGGACCCTTCTGCTCGGCGTCGTCTTCGCCTGGAAGGACATGCTCACCGTGGGTGTACCGGTAGGCACCGCCGGCGGGATGCTCATTGTTCCGTTCCTCAGTGCCCTCCTCACCGCGCTGGCCGCGGGACTCATGACCTGGCGGCTGAAGAGCCCGTATTGGCCGCTCCTGCCCGTCCTGGTGCTCTTCGTGACCGGCATAGCGTTCAGCACCAACGCCGGCTTCCTCAACGTGGAGCGGGGCATCTCCCTCACGGTGGTGGCCGTGGCGTGGGCAACCTTCCGCCGCGACGCACACCGGCGCAGCGACACCCGCAAGGTGTCCGTCAACCGCCCTGAGTCGGATGCCGCCACCGCCCGCCGCGCCAAAGTGCGCCGGCTCGGTTCCGCCGCCGGCGTCATCGCCGCCTGCGTTGCCATCACGGCTGTGGCTTCGCCCCTTGTCACCGCCGGCGATGACCGGACGGTCCTTCGAAACGTGATCGTTCCGCCGTTCGATCCCAAGGACTACATCACCCCGCTGGCGAGCTTCCGTAACTTCGTCAAGGACAAGAAGGACGACAACCTGTTTGTGGTGAAGGGCCTGCCACGGGACGGGCGCGTCCGGCTCGCTGCCCTTGACGCCTTCAACGGCACCAACTACAACATGGACCCGGACAGCTCCGGCAACTTCAGCAAGGTGGGGGATGCCAAGTCCCTGAACACCCTGGCCGGCTCCGACGGTATTGTGCCCAGCAACGACTACACCCTGGACATCACCATCGAGGACTACCAGGGATACTTCCTGCCGGGCGGCCGCCGCACCACCGGGATCAGCTTCACCGGCGAATCGTCCGGTGCAGCGTCCGGACTCTACTTCAACTCCGGAACGGACACCGCAGTCACCACCAGGGGCCTCGCGAAAGGCGATGCGTACAGCGTCCAGGTGTCCGACCCCGCCAAGCTCGAACATGGCCAGCTGACGCAGTACGACTTTGCCAAGGTGGCGCTCCCGGACGCCGCTGAAGTGCCGCCTGTGGTCGGTTCACAGGCCAACGATTTGTCAGCCGACGCTCCGACGGCAATCGACCGCGTCCGGCAGATCGAGGCGCATTTCCAGAAGAAAGGCGCGTTCAGCAACGGCCTGATCGACGAAGGCCAGCTGCCCAGCGTCTCAGGGCACGGCTCGGCACGCATCCGCAGCCTGCTGACCGCCAAGCAGATGCTGGGCGACGACGAACAGTACGCGGTGGCCATGTCCCTGATGCTCCGGCACCTGGGCATCCCGTCACGCGTGGTGATGGGCTTCTACCCGGACCCCAAGAGCCCGGAAAACGGCGCCGGCGAAGTCAAAATCACCGGCAAGGACGTCCACGCCTGGGTTGAGGTCGCTTTCGACCGCGTCGGCTGGGTGTCATTCGACCCCACGCCGCCCAAGGACAACGTCCCGATTCCGCCGGACCCGGAAAACAAGTCCAAGCCCAAACCGCAGGTCCTGCAGCCGCCGCCTCCGCCGCAGGAGCCGGCAGACCTGCCGCCGGACTCATCCCCGGACGCACTGGACGCTGACCAGAAGAAGAACAATCCCTGGCTGTTCTGGGGCCCCATCCTCGCGGCACTTGGAATTGCCCTGATCCCCATCGGCATCCTGGCGCTGCCGCTGCTGCTCATCGCGCTGCTCAAGAGCCGGCGCCGCAAGGCCCGGTTCTCCGACGGGCACCCAGCCCAGCGTGTCGGCGGCGGCTGGAACGAAGTGGTCAGCCTCGCAACGGACATGGGCGCCGCCATCGATACCCGGGCCACCCGCCGGGAGTCCGCCGTCGTCCTGGGTGAGGCATTTCCGGGAACGGCGGGGACCACCACCCTGCTGGCCCGCCGCGCTGATGCCTCCATTTTCGGTGCCGGCCAGCCGAGCGAAGCGGAGGTCCAAGAGTACTGGACCATTGTGGACGGCTCGCTGAAGGAGATGACAGCTACGGTCGGTTTTTGGAGACGGCAGGCTGCCCGGTTCTCGCCGCGCTCCCTCCTGGCAGACGGCCGGACCGCACTCAGCCTCCGCGGTTTCAGGCTTGTCCGGACGGCAAAAGATGATCCCGCGGGTAGGGTGGTGGACGGTCCGCCCCCGGCGCCCGGCCAGGTTGCCGGCCAGCCGGATGTCCCGGCAGCAACGCCGGCTCCCGGACAGGCACCAACACCCGCACCATCCGGACCGGAGAATGAACACACCGTGCTGAGGCGCGATCTGAGAGAGAACCGCAACGAACCATGACGCATGACGCCGAGCGCTGCCAGCGCTGCCAGCAGTTGATCCGTCCCGGAGCGACGTTCTGCCCTGCCTGTGGTGCCCCGCTGAGCAACCGGGCCGCCCGCAATGACCGCAACATAGACCACTCGCAGCGGGAGCTGATGGATCGGGCCGCCGCGCACGGCAGCCCGATCCCCGGTAGTATCCCCGTAGTGCAGGCCCGGACGGAAGCCGCCGGACCCGGCGCTTACGAACAAGCCGCCAGCCCCGGCGCCTATGGACAAACGGTCCAGGCACAGGGCGGGCACGTACAAGGGGGAGGTACCGGAATGGGTGGCAAGCTGGACGTGGTTCCCGCGGCGGCCGGACGACGCCTGGGCGCCGCCGTGCTCGACTGGGTGGGACCGGCCGCGCTTCTCATCGTGATGTTCACCATTGGATTCGCCAGCATCACGCGCACCCAGAGCGGCGGCTTCATCATCTACGACACGGGGTTGCTGGTACTGCTGGGCGGCATCGCCGTCGGCCTCACCGTGGTCTACATCCTGGTGCTTCTCGGAATTGAGGGCCGCTCCGGCAACACGATCGGCAACCGGCTGATGGGAATCCGCAGCACGGACCAGGACGGCTACGCCCCGGGCGCCGGCGCCCTGTTCCTGCGCGGCCTCATCACCGGGGCAGGGATCCTCCTGACCGTAGTGGCGGCAGTGTTCGTGGTGGTTTTCAAGTGGTTCGAGGCGGCCCTGTGGATCCTCGCACCGCTGGCCCTGCTGGGTGTCGCCTGGGCCTGCGTCGTGGTGGTGTCCAATTCCTGGGACAAGAACGGCAAGCGCAGCGGCTGGCACGATACCGCAGCCAAAATTCTCATGTTTGATGTCAACGCCGGCCGGAACCCCCTGACTACCGGGGGAATCCAGGGCCCCTACAGCTTCGCGCCGCTGGACCTGCCCCCCGTGCAGCAGGTCTCTTCGCCCGTTGCGGGTGCGGCTGCAAGGCCGGCCCAGGCCGTGCCCGTTCAAGTTCCGGAGCCGCAGCAGGGGTTCAACCAGCCTGTCGCCATCCCGCAGCCACCCCTGAACCCGAACCAGTGGCAGCCGCCTGCCATGCCCCAGCCGTTGGCGGGCGCCGCCGTATCTGCCTCCGCCCCGTTTGCGGCGCCCGCGCCGTCTGCGGCGCCCGTCCCGGTCCGGGCGCAGCCCGCACCGGACCCGGTCCCGACCAGGACCCTGCCGGATCCGGCCGTTCAGAACCCTGCAGTTCAGAACCCGGCCGTTCAGATGCCCCCGCAGGGGTGGGCCCTCCATCCCGACGACGACCACGACCGGACGCAGATGCGGGGACAGACCGTGCCGGCGCCGGAGGCCGTGCTCCGGATCAGGCTGGACGACGGCCGCGACTTCGAGCTTGACCAATCGGTACTCATCGGCCGGAATCCCGGCGGCCTCCCCGGCGAACACGTCGCGCAGCTGCTGGCTGTGGCCGATCCCGGCCGTTCCATCTCCAAGACCCACCTCCACCTTCGGGCGGACAACGGGGGAATCTGGGTCACCGACCGCAACTCAACCAACGGCAGCGCCGTCACCACTCCGGACGGCATCCGAACTGCTTTGCAGGCCGGGGAACCCGCCTACGTACGCCCAGGGTCCACCGTGCACTTCGGTGACCGCACCTTCCACCTAGGACAGGCATGAATCCCCAGCCGGCAGCCGCCACCTCCGCAACGGGCAGGGAGCCCGGACTCCAACTGAGCTGCGGCTACGGTACAGACCGTGGCCTCCGCCGGGAACTCAACGAGGACTCCTTCATTGCGTCCGATCCCGTGTTCGCCGTGGCGGACGGCATGGGAGGCCACGAAGCGGGCGAAATCGCCAGCGGAATCTGCGTGCGGACACTCGCCGGAATGCCGCAGCTGGCCACCGGGGAGAGGACAGCCACGGCCGCCGTCGTCCAGCAGTACCTGGTCAGCGCCGACGAACGGATCCGCACCGCCACCGGGTCCCGTGCCGGCACCACCCTCTCCGGAGTAGTGGTTGTTGAGCAGATGGGTGCGCCGTACTGGCTGGTCATGAACATTGGCGACTCCAGGACCTACCGGCTGAGCCAGGGCGAGTTCGCGCAAGTCACCGTTGACCATTCCGAGGTCCAGGAGCTTGTGGACGCCGGTGAAATCACCAGGGAACAGGCGGCGGTGCACCCCCGCAGGCACGTGGTGACCCGCGCCCTGGGCACCGGCGACGAGACGGAAGCCGACTACTGGCTGCTGCCCGTCGAGGAAGGCGACCGCATCATGATCTGCTCCGACGGGCTGAACGCCGAGCTGACGGACGATCACATGTTCCGCATCCTGAGCACCGTCGGCCACCCCCAGGACGCCGTCGACGCGCTGATCCAGGCCGCGCTGCGCAGCGGCGGTCGGGACAACGTCACCGTGATCGTTGTGGACGCCAAAAACGTAATGAACGACGCCGGAACGGACACCGCGCCCCGGCCCGCCGCGGGCGTCGAAGACGAGGACACCCTGCCCCGCGCCCAGGTGCCGGACAGTACCGAAGTGGACACCGAGGAGCTTCCCGAGGCTCCCGGTGCCGTCCTGCCCGCGGACGCCCCGGACTCCGCGAACGATTCCGTGACCGACACCGAGGGCCGCCACGATGGTCTCAAGTAGCTACACCCCGGGCACCTGGCTTGGCGTGGTCCGGGCGGGAACCGCGGTGCTGCTGCCGCCCGCGACGCCACACGCGCTTGTGGACTCGCTCTGGGAACTTCTGGGCGGAGAGCCTGAGGTCCACGAAGTACTTCACGCGGTGACCAGTGCCTCCTCCGGCTCGCTGGCGCAGATTCCCTGGTTCGGCATTGTGGACTTCCGGGAATCCCTGCGGGTCTTCCTCCGCGGCGACATCGAGCTGACGGCACACCTCGCCGCGGACGAAGTGGAATTGAACGGCAGCGACGTCACCACGTGGACCGAGCGGCGCCTCAGCGAACCGGAATGGTACAGAGTGTCGGTTCCGGGCAACGCGGCCGGTGCAGCTGAACTCCCGCTCGGGGAGGGGGTTGTCCTGCTGCAGAGCCTCACTGCGGGCCGTGTTCCCGGTGCCAGGCCGTCCCGGCCGGCAGCTCCCGTCCTTGAGGTGCCCCTGACGGAGCTGCCCTCGCCGCAGGAGCAGGACTCCGTCCAGGTCCCGGTTGTGGTGCCTGTCGAGGTCCCGGCATCCGAACCGGTCCGCGGCGTGCCCGCTGAAGCCGTGGCTGCTGATGGCGTGCCCCCTGAAGCCGTGGCTGCTGATGGCGTGCCCCCTGCCGAAAGCGGTGCCGCGGCAGAACACGGTGCATCCGCCGAAACCGTTATAGGCATACCCGACGAAGACTTCGAAAATGCCGATGACGGAGTCACGGTGCTGCCGGATGACACAGGTTCGGAGCAGGCAGGATGGGACGACGCCGTGGCGGACGTGCCCGGTGCCGCCGCTCCTGCTGAATCGCAGGATCCGGCGCCCGCGAACGAGCTGACTGGAAGCTACGACCACCTGTGGGAAAAGACCGTGGTGCGGCGCATTGAGGACGCCGCGGTGCGGGACGAGCCCGAGGACGAACCTGCCGCGGCCGATGCAGAGGCGGCGGTGGCGACGGAGGAAGACAGACCGGAAGAAGCCGTCGACGTTGCCGGTGACCAGCAGCCGACGGCAGCGCAGGAGCAGCAGCCTGCCCCCGTGCAGCCCCTCATCCCTGCGGATCAGGGCGCCCTGATCGACTCCGTTCCCTGGAACACCGGTGGCGAAAGGCCGGCCCGGACCTCCGGGCCGCCGTCGTTCGTTCCGGCATCCCCGGGTGTCGGATCCCATGAGATGCCGGACCGCGGCAGCCCGGCCGCGTTGCCGCCGGCTCTCGAAGGCGACCACGACGGCCAAACGATCATGAAGAGCGACCTCGCCGGGCTCGGGACCGCACCTCAGGTCCACGCCCCGGCCGGCGGAAGCGAACCGGCCACCGGGCCCATGGTCCTGGCCCGCGTCTGCCCGCAGGGCCACGCCAACCCGCCCACGCATTCGCAGTGCGCCGGCTGCGGCATGGCGCTGGGGCAGGACGCCGTGCAGGTCCGGAGGCCGCGGCTGGGCCGCGTCCGGGTTTCAACCGGTGAACTGATCGACCTGGACCAGTCCTTGGTGATCGGCCGCCAGCCGTCGGTTTCCAGGGTTCAGGGCGGAGGCATGCCGCGGCTCGTCCAGGTGGCCAGTCCCAGCGGTGACATCTCCCGGTCCCACGTTGAGGTCCGCCTCGAAGGCTGGCACGTGATGCTGTGCGACCTCAAGGCCACGAACGGCACCCTCCTGGTCCGGGAGGGTCAACCGCCCAGGCGCCTCGCCCAGAACGAAATGGCCATTCTTCTTGACGGTGATATTGCAGAACTCGGCGATGACGTGTCGCTACGGTTCGAGGAGATTCTATGAGTGCCAAGCGGCCTGTAGCCCCGCCGCCCGCCATTCCAGGATTCACGTATGTCAGCCTGCTGGGTTCGGGCGGCTTCTCAGACGTCTACCTGTATGAACAGGACAGGCCGCGCCGCAAGGTGGCCGTCAAGGTGCTTCTCTCCGACCTGAAGACAGAGGGTGCCCGGCGCCGCTTCGAATCCGAAGCGAACCTGATGGCGCAGCTGTCCTCGCACCCCTACATCGTCACCATCTTCGAAGCCGAGGTCACCGAAGACGGCCACTCCTACCTGGCCATGGAGTACTGCTCCAGGCCCAGCCTGGACGTCCGCTACCGGCGCCAGCGGTTCAGCGTGGACGAGGTCCTTGCTGTCGGAATCCAGGTGGCCTCCGCCGTCGAGACCGCCCACCGCGCCGGCATTGCCCACCGCGACATCAAACCGGCCAACATCCTGGTGACCGATTACAACCGTCCGGCACTGACTGACTTCGGCATCTCCGGCACCCTCGGCAGCGACACTGATGAGGACGCCGGGATGTCCATTCCCTGGTCGCCGCCCGAACAGTTCCGGGACGGTCCGGTGGACGGCGTGATGGTGGACGTGTGGGCCCTCGGTGCCACGCTGTATACCCTTCTTGCCGGTCGATCCCCGTTCGTCCTGCCGGGTGCGGACAATTCCCAGCGCGAACTGATTTCCCGGATTACCAACTCGCCCGTGCCACGGCTGGGGCGTGCGGACGTTCCCGAATCGCTGGAACTCGCGCTGGCCACGGCCATGGCCAAGTCGGCAGCCTCGCGGTACTCCTCGGCCCATGCCTTCGCGCTGGCCCTGCAGCGGATCCAGGCTGAACTGAATCTCTCAGTCACGCCCTTCGAGGTCCTCGAGGAGGCACACGGCGAGGAAAACCATCCGGACGACGGCTTCGAAGAAACCCGGGTCCGCAGCATCGCCTCGGTGGACCCCGACCAGACGGGGAACGCTCCGACGTTCCCGGCCAGGACACGTCCCGCTGCCTTTACTCCTGTCGTGCCGGTGGCACCGCCGGCAGGGCCCGCCCCCGGGCCGGTCCCGGGACCGGGCGCCCGTCCGGACCTACACGATGACTGGTCGCAGGGCACCATGCTGCGGGGGAGCGTCGCGTCAGGGCTGCAGCCCGGCGGTGGCCACGATGCCGCCGACGACGCGACCGTCCACCGTGGTGCTCCCGGACGCCCGGCCGGGTGGCAGGGCGGCCCTGCGGGCCGGGATGACCGGGGCGACGAACATGTAGCCGCCACGGTCAACAGGCCGCAGGCGCTGCAGGAGGCGACGGCGGAAGGCCCCGTCGACCACAGCAAACGGAACCTCTGGCTGTCCGTGGCCGGCGGCGCCGTGCTCGTCGTCGCCGTCGTGGTGGGGTTGGTGCTGGGTGCGTCCCGGCCGGAACCGGTGGTTGAGCCCACCGGACAGGTTTCAAAGCCGCCGGCTGATGCCATCGGGGACGGGACGGTTCCGGACGTCACGAACATCAAGGCCGTCACGGAAGCAGGCAAAGTCCGGTTCACGTGGACCAACCCGCAGCCCAAACCGGGTGACACGTACAAGTGGCAACTGACTAATTACGGTCAGGAGGAGGGGCCCTTCCAATCCAGCAAAGAGGCCCAGGCCGAAGTGGCTTATGGCAAAGCGGACTTCTTTTGCATCAAGGTCATGATTGTCCGCAGTGACGGGTCCGCATCTCCGATGACCAGCCGGGACGCATACTCATGCATGCCGTCGTGACCGGCAGTCCTGAAGTTAAGCATTGACCTTTAAGGAGGCACGGAAATGGGGGATCTAGCAGTAGATTTCTGTGGCGAATGGTATGAGCCGTCGGACGAGGACGTCTTCAACATCGGACGCGAGGGCGACCTCGAAGTGGACGACAACCCGTACCTGCACCGGCGGTTCCTCCAGATCGCCCGGTACGACGGCATCTGGTGGCTCAGCAACGTGGGGAGCATGCTCTCAGCCACGGTGGCGGACGGCACCGGCGGGATGCAAGCCTGGCTTTCACCCGGGGCCCGGATTCCGATCGTCTTCAGCCACACCAACGTGATCTTCACCGCCGGCCCCACCACGTACGAGTTCGCCGTGCACCTGAAAACCCCCTCCTTCCGCCAGGAGGCCCCCGATGACGAAAGCGGCGGGGACACCACCATCGGGCCCGTGGTATTCACTGATTCGCAGAAGGCCCTCATCGTTGCCCTCGCCGAGCCCATGCTGCGGCGCGACGGCACCGGGTTCAGCGCCATCCCGTCGTCGGCGGATGCCGCCAGGACGCTCGGCTGGGCGCTGACCCGGTTCAACAGGAAGCTGGACAATGTGTGCGACAAACTTGACCGGGTCGGCGTTGCGGGGCTGCGCGGCGGCGGTGGAAAGCTGGCCACCAACCGCCGTGCCCGGCTTGTCGAGCACGCCGTGACGTCACACCTGGTCACCGCTGCGGACCTGCACCTGATCGACAAGATGAAGGGGGCAGACGAAGGATGAAAATCCGACTGACACTGCGCCGGGAACCCGCCGACGCCAAAGACCTCGCCGTAACCGTTGACGGCCTCGCAACGGTGGCGGACATCGCCACCCAACTGTGGGCTGCCGATCCCGAACGGCGGGGCACCCAGCCGCCGGAGAACCTGTCGCTCTGCATCGACGAGGCATTCGTCGCCGGCGGAATGCGCGGCAACATCCTCAACCGCACGGACAACTTGTTGGAATCCGGCCTCAGGCCCGGGTCCATTGTTTCGCTGAGACAGGTCAGCGAGCAGTTCGCGGCACCGGGTGCGAACCGCGGACCCGCAGCGGCGACCCTCCGCGTCCTGTCCGGGCCCGACGTCGGGCAGGAATTTTCGCTGCCCTCCGGCACCAGCTACATCGGCCGGGACCGGGACGTTGACATCCGGCTGTCGGACCCCATGACCTCCAAGCGGCACGCCCGCATCACCGTGGGGGAAACCGTTGAAATCGTGGACACGAATTCCGCCAACGGACTCATCATGGACGGGTTGCCGGTCACCCGGGCAACACTGAACTCCTCGGACACCGTGACCCTCGGCGATACCACCATTTCCGTCGTCGGGCTGGGCCACCACGGGGGTGCACCGACGTCGCCGCTGGTGGATTTCAACCGCTCGCCGCGCGTGGTGCCGCGTTTCGCCCCGCCCAAGCGCGTACTCCCGGCCGGACCCAAACGCCAGGAGCACCACCCCTTCCCCTACATCATGCTGATCGCGCCGCTCATGATGGGCGCCATTTTGTTTGCCGTCACGGGCAACGTCCTCTCGGTCCTTTTCATGATGATGATGCCGCTGTTCATCATCGGCCACTACGTGGACCAGAAGATGCAAAGCAAGCGGGAACGCAAAGAGCAACTCAAGCAGTTCCGCGAGGCGATGGCGGCGTTCCGCAAGGACATCACCGAGCTGCAACACATCGAGCGGTCCGTGCGCCTCCAGGAAGCTCCGTCAGTCAGCGACACCGTTGATTCCATCTACAAGCTGGGACCGTTGCTCTGGACCCACCGGCCCGAGCACAGCGGGTTCCTCGGCCTGCGCTTCGGGCTGGGCACGGCGCCGTCGCGCATTTCCTTCGACGAGCCGTCCAACAATGAGACCGAAGCTGAATATATGCAGGAAATCCAGGCCTGCCTCAAGCAGTTCCAGGACATCGAAGGCGTACCGATCGTGTCCCAGCTCCGCTCCGCAGGCGCATTCGGGCTCGCAGGCGCCCGCGGCCTCGTAGACGACGTAGCCCGCGGCATGGTCCTGCAGACCGTGGGCCTGCATTCCCCGGCCGAAGTGGTGGTTACGGCAATCACATCGGCCAAATCGAGGGAGCGCTGGAACTGGCTCCAGTGGCTGCCGCACGTCGGCTCGGGACACAGTCCGCTCAGCGGCGACCACCTGGCTGCAGGACCCGCCGGCGGATCCTCCCTCCTGGCCCGGCTGGAGGACCTCATCGACCAGCGCGAGGCGGGCGCCCAGTCACCGCGTCCCGCGCCGCGGCCCGGCCTCGACGGAGAGAAAGGCGACATCCCCGGCCCGGTGCTGCCCTCCGTGCTGTTGATCGTGGAAGACGACGCGCCGGTGGACCGCGGCCGCCTGACACGGCTCGTGGAACGCGGACCGGATTCGGGCGTCCACGTCATGTGGGTGGCCACCAGCGTCCAGTCACTCCCGGCCGCGTGCCGTGACTTCATGGTGGTGGACGGCGACCACGGAACCACCACCGGCCAGGTCCGGCTGGGCCGCCACACTTACCCCGTCAGCTGCGAAAGCCTCGACGCCGACCTGGCCACCCAGCTTGCCCGGATGCTGTCGCCGGTCATTGATGTGGGCAAACCCGTGGATGACGACTCCGACCTTCCCCGGGCGGTGTCCTACGTGAGCCTCATCGGCAAGGACTTCATGGACAACCCCCAGGCGGTGGCGGACCGGTGGAAAGAGAACAACTCCGTCCACGCGACCGCCGTCGCAAACCGCAAGGACAACGGCACGCTCCGGGCCCTGGTGGGGTCCAAGGGCATCGAACCGCTGTACCTGGACCTGAAGAACGAGGGCCCGCACGCCCTGGTGGGCGGCACCACCGGCGCCGGGAAGTCGGAATTCCTGCAGTCCTGGGTCATGGGCATGGCTGCGGCCTACAGCCCGGACCGGGTGAGCTTCCTGTTCGTCGACTACAAGGGCGGAGCCGCCTTCGCCGACTGCCTGCACCTGCCCCATACCGTGGGCCTGGTGACCGACCTTTCGCAGCACCTGGTCCGCCGCGCGTTGACGTCCCTGCGGGCTGAACTGCATTACCGGGAGCATCTGCTCAACCGGAAGAAAGCCAAGGACCTCCTGGGCCTGCAGCGCGAAGCGGACCCCGAAGCTCCGCCCTACCTCATCATCATCGTGGACGAGTTCGCAGCCCTGGCCACGGAAGTCCCCGAGTTCGTCGACGGAGTCGTGGACGTGGCGGCCCGCGGCCGGTCCCTCGGCCTGCACCTGATCCTTGCCACCCAGCGGCCCGCCGGAGTCATCAAGGAAAGCCTGCGCGCCAACACCAACCTCCGCGTTGCCCTCCGGATGGCGGACGAGGACGATGCCACGGACATCCTCGGTGTGCCCACAGCGGCGTACTTCGACCCCTCCATCCCGGGCCGCGGCGCGGCGAAAACCGGCCCCGGCCGGATCCAGGGCTTCCAGACCGGCTACGCAGGCGGCTGGACCACGGACAAACCGCAGGCACCCCAGATCGACATCGTGGAAATGGCCTTTGGCTCGGGACCCGGCTGGGCCGCGCCGGCGCCTGAAAAGCCAGTGCGGGAGGAGCCGGCCGGGCCGAACGACATTGCCCGGATGACGGCCAACATCATCAAAGCCGCGGAAGTGCTGTCCATCGCGCCGCCCCGCAAACCGTGGCTCAACGAGCTGGCCAAAACCTACGATTTCTCCAAGCTTCCCAACCCCAGGACCGATGAACGCCTCCTCCTGGGCGTGGCCGACGACCCGGCACACCAGGACCAGCCCACCGTCTTCTATGAGCCGGACAGGGACGGCAACATGGCCATCTACGGGACGGGCGGTTCCGGTAAGTCAGCCGCGCTGCGCGGCATCGCCATCGCCGCGGCAGTGACTCCGCGCGGTGGCCCCGTGCATGTCTACGGCATCGACTGCGGTTCGTCGGGACTTAAGATGCTCGATGGGCTCCCGCACGTCGGCGAGATCATCAACGGCGACGACGTCGAACGTGTCGGCCGGTTGCTGCGTTGGCTGCGCGATGTTGCCGACGACCGCGCTGCCCGCTACGCCGAAGTCCGCGCCTCCACCATCGTGGAATACCGGAAACTGGCCAATGACCCGGATGAGAAGCGGATCTTCATCCTGGTGGACGGCATGTCCAACTTCCGGGAGGCGTACGAATACAGCCGCCTGTCAGCGCTCTGGGACATTTTCCTTCAGCTGGCGACGGACGGCCGGCCGCTGGGCATCCACCTGGTGGTCACCGGGGACCGGCCCAACGCAGTCCCGGCGTCGCTGCTGGCTTCGATTCAGCGCCGCCTGGTCCTGCGGCTCTCATCCGAGGACGACTACATTTCGCTGGACGTGCCCAAGGATGTCCTGAGCCAAGCCTCGCCCCCGGGCCGCGGCCTGCTGGGAGGGCACGAGGTCCAGCTTGCCGTGCTTGGTGGCGACTCGAACCTTGCGCTGCAGGCCCGCGAAGTGCACAAGCTCAGCGAGGCCATGCTGCGCCAGGGCGTGGAAAAGGCACCGCAGATCGAACGCCTGCCCGAGCAGGTGGACCTCGACATCCTCCCTGCGGGAACCCGGGACCTGCCGGTCATCGGCGTCGACGACGAGACGCTCCAGCCGGCCGAAATCATGGCCAAGGGACCGCTGCTCGTTGCTGGTCCGCCGGGTGCCGGCCGTACGGTGGCGCTGGTCACCATGGCCTACGCCCTGCGCCGGTCCAACCCCGGCACCGAACTGATCTACATCGGCTCGCGCCGGTCCGCCGTCGCGTCGCTGAAGGTCTGGAACCGTGCCCTCGTGGGCGCCGACGACGTCGAAGAGGCAATTGACGGGCTGGTTGACTACTCTTCGGAGAACCCCGGCAGGCTGGCCATCTTCATCGAGGGCCTGACCGAGTTCACGGACACCGGCGCCGAGTCCGGCATCGAGCAGCTGGTCACGACGTCCATCAAAGCCGACCAGTGGGTGGTGGGGGAGTCTGAGACGTCCACCTGGTCCTCCGCATGGTCACTGTCGCAGCCGTTCAAGTCCGGACGGCGCGGACTCCTGATCAACCCCGGCGACATCGAAGGCGACAGCCTGCTGAGCACCTCGCTCGGCAAGATCAGTTCCGATTTCATTCCGGGCCGCGGCTACATCGTGGGCCGGGGCAAGGTCCGCAAGCTGCAGATTGCCCTGCCGCCGGAGAACCGCAGCCAGGCCGATCCGGACCTCAACCGGGTGGGAGCCGCACGGTGAGAGTGCCGATGGGCAGGGCTGCATGGGGAGCGGTGCCCATCGACAGTGACCGGGCCGCGGGATAGTTTCTAGGTAATGGATCTTCCGGATGAGCCGGGGGCCGCTGGGGATGCCGATCGGATCGGGTCCGTTGACTGAAGGAGAAAACTAATGGCTATTTGGGGTGCAGACATTGCTCAGCTCAAGGCGCTCGGTACCAAGCTTCAGGCTGGTTCGTCCGAGATCGAGAAGGCTAAGTCGCAGCTGACGAAGGCTCTTGACAGCACCGACTGGAAGGGCCCGGACGCGGAGAAGTTCCGCAGCGAATGGTCCGGCCGGCACGTAACGGACCTGGCCCGCGTGGCCCGGGCGCTGGAAGAAGCCGGCAAGCAGGCCAGCAAGAACGCCGCCCAGCAGGAAGAGGCTTCCCGCTAGGGAACGCCCGCCGCTGGCAACGCTGAAACGGATGCCCCGGACGCAACAAAGCGTCCGGGGCATCCGTGCGCCTGGAGCCAGACAATGTCGGAGATCTAGGGCAGGATAGGTCTGTGAGCACAGGGAACACGGCAGCAGATACCGATACGCAAAGCATGACCGGGGCAGGCACGCGCGAGGCGGACACCGCCAGTGAACGGGTGCCCTCCGGTGCGGTCCGAGAGGAATACGAAAACCTGGTGGAAGAGGTACGCAAGCACCGCTTCGCGTACTACCAGGAGGACGCGCCCATCATTTCGGACGCTGAGTTCGACGAACTCTTCCGGCGCCTCGAAACAATCGAGGCAATGCACCCGGAACTCGTGGCCAACGACTCGCCCACCCAGGAAGTGGGCGGCGAAGTGTCCGCCGCCTTTGCCGCCGTCGAACATCTCCAGCGGATGTACAGCCTGGAAGACGTCTTTTCCCTTGAGGAACTGGAATCGTGGATCGCCAAGGCGGAAGCATCCGTGGCCAAACTCGGCAATGGCACTGCCGGACCCGCATGGCTCACTGAACTCAAGATCGACGGCCTGGCGGTCAACCTGCTTTACCGCGACGGCAAGCTGGTCCGCGCCGCCACCCGGGGGGACGGCTACACCGGCGAGGACATCACCCACAACGTCCTGACCATCAAGGAAATCCCGCAGCAGCTGACCGGCGGGAACTATCCGGCCGAGATGGAGGTCCGCGGCGAGGTGTTCATTCCGTCCAAGGCCTTCGCCGAGTACAACGAGGCCCTCATCGAGGCCGGCAAGGCGCCGCTGGCTAACCCGCGCAACGCGGCCGCGGGCTCGCTCCGGCAAAAGGATCCGGCGGAAACTGCCAAGCGCCCGCTGCGCATGTACGTTCACGGCATCGGTGCCCGCGAAGGGCTGCGGACCGTCAGCCAGTCGGACACCTACCGCCAGCTTGCCGAGTGGGGCCTGCCCACCAGCCCGTACTTCGAGGTCCTCGGCAGCCTCAAGGACATTCTCGACTTCATCAAACGCTACGGCGACAAACGGCATAGCCTTACCCATGAGATCGACGGCATCGTGGTCAAAGTGGATGACTTCGCAACGCAGCGCGCACTCGGGTACACCTCGCGGGTGCCCCGCTGGGCCGTCGCCTACAAGTACCCGCCGGAGGAAGTCCACACCAAGCTGCTGGACATCGCGGTCAATGTCGGACGCACCGGACGCGTCACCCCCTTCGGCATCATGGAACCAGTGAAGGTTGCCGGGTCCACAGTAGGAATGGCCACGCTGCACAACCAGGACGTGGTCAAAGCCAAGGGCGTAAAGATCGGCGACATCGTGGTGCTGCGCAAGGCCGGCGATGTCATCCCGGAAATCGTGGGACCGGTCCTCGCCCTGCGCGACCAGCAGGATCCGCCCGTGCGGGACTTCGTGATGCCCACCGAATGCCCTGCGTGCGGAACGCCGCTCGCCCCCGGGAAGGAAGGGGACGTGGACATCCGCTGCCCCAATTCCCGCTCCTGCCCGGCTCAGCTGCGCGAACGCGTCTTCCACGTCGCCAGCCGCGGCGCCTTCGACATCGAGGCCCTCGGCTGGGAAGCGGCGATCGCCCTGACCCAGCCGGCGGAACCCGTGACGCCTCCGCTGACCAGCGAGGCCAACCTCTTCCGACTCACCCGCGAAGACCTTGCCGATGTCCGGATCCGCCGGGAGAAGCGGTCCAAAGGCGTGGCCACGGGCGAATTCGAACTCGTGCCGTATTTCTATACAAAAGGCACAGCCAAGTCCCCGTCCAAACCGACGGCCACCACGGAAAAACTGTTCACCGAGCTGGAAAAAGCCAAGTCCCAGCCGCTATGGCGCGTTCTGGTCGCGCTGTCCATCCGGCATGTGGGCCCCCGGGCCTCGCGGGCGCTTGCCACGGCCTTCGGCTCGATGGACGCCATCCGGGAGGCTTCAGAGGAGGAGCTCGCCCACGTCGACGGCGTGGGACCGGTGATCGCGGCTGCGCTGAAGGAATGGTTCGCCGAGGACTGGCACCGCGAAATCGTGGACACCTGGGCCGAGGACGGCGTGCGGATGGAGGACGAGCAGGACGAATCCACCCCGCGCACCCTGGAAGGTCTGACCGTCGTGGTCACCGGAAGCCTTGAGGGCTTCAGCAGGGATGAAGCCAAGGAAGCCATCCTCATCCGGGGCGGCAAGGCGTCAGGATCCGTGTCCAAGAACACCAGCTACGTCGTCGCCGGCGAGAACGCCGGAACAAAACTGGACAAGGCCGAACAACTCGGCGTGCCGGTGCTGGACGAGGACGGCTTCCGCGCGCTGCTGGCCAACGGCCCGGCCGCCTCGGCTGACTCCGCGGACGCTTCCGCGGACGACGACGACGCCGGCGTCGGAGACCGCCCCGAAGACCACCAGGAAGAGCCGGCAGAATGAGCATCACGCCGGCGGATCTCCTGGAAGTGGCTAAAGCGGCAGCCGCCGCCGGGGCCGCGGTGCTCGCCACCCGCAACGGCGACGCCCTGGACGTCAGCAACAAAGGAGCCTCGGGGGACTGGGTCACTGCCTTCGACGTCGCGGCGGAGAATGCCGTGCGTGAGGTGATCGGCCGCGTCCGGCCGCAGGACACTGTTACCGGGGAGGAACACGGTACCCTCAGCCGGGACAACCCCAGCGGCTACCGCTGGTCAATCGACCCGCTGGACGGCACCACCAACTTCATCCGGAACATCGTCTATTACGGCACGTCGGTGGCGGTGGCCGATCCCGACGGCGTCTGGCTGGCCGGCGTCGTTAATGCCCCGGCCCTTGGCCGTATCTACTATGCGTCGCGCGGGGGAGGTGCCTGGCTCGAGGAGCGGGGGCAGCGCACCCAGCTGACCGGTCCCGTCCCGGGCCGCGCCGGGCAGATCCTGGCCACCGGCTTCAGCTACGATCCCGGCGTCCGGGCCGAGCAGGCCGAAGCCCTCGGCGGTTTCATGGAGGGCTTCGCCGATGTCCGACGGCTGGGCTCCGCCGCCCTGGACCTCTGCCTCGTGGCGGACGGAACCCATGACGCCTTCGGGGAACGCGGACTCAACGAGCACGATTTCTCGGCCGGTGCCCTCATTGCCGAGGAAGCCGGCTGCTGGGTCCGGCGCCCCCGCCTCACCAGCCCCCTCGACGGCGGACCCTCGGACGAGGAACGCCTCGCAGCCTGGACGTGCGCCGGGACCCTCGAGCTGTCCGGGAAGTTTCCGCTCTAGGACCCCGCCCAGGCTAGGACCCCGCAAAGGCGTGGGCCCGGCCCAAAGGTGGGCCCCGCTTAGGCGTGCGCGCCAGCCAGTCCGGCAGCACCGGAGTACCGGTTGAGCGGGCGCTCCAGTCCGTAGTGCCCCCGCAGCGTGTCGGCTGTGTATTCCGTCCGGAACAGGCCCCGCCGGCGCAGGACCGGCACCACGTGGTCCACAAAGGCCTCAAGCCCTGAGGGGAGCACCGCGGGCATGATGTTGAAGCCGTCGGCCGCGCCGTTTTCAAACCAGAGCCGGATGGCATCGGCCACCTGCTCCGGAGTACCCGAGAACGTGCGATGTCCGCGGCCGCCGCCCAGGCGGCCGATCAGCTGCCGCACTGTGAGCCGTTCGCGACGGCCGAGCTCCACGATCAGGGTGTAGCGGCTCTTGGCACCCTGGATGGAATCCTCATCGGGAAGGTCTGCCGGCAGTTGCCGGTCCAGCGGGAGGTCGTCCGGGCTGACACCGAGGGTTTTGGCAAGTTCTATCCGCGCATATTCCGGACGGATCAGCTCGTCGAGTTCACGCTCCAGCTTCTTCGCCTCGGCTTCTGTCCCTGCCAGCACGGGCACGATTCCGGGCAGGATCTTGATGCCTTCAGGGTCTCGTCCGGCGGCTGCGGTGCGGGCCTTGAGGTCGCTGTAGAAGCTCTGCGCGTCCTCGAGCGTCTGCTGCGCCGTGAACACGGCTTCGGCGTAGCGCGCGGCGAGGCCCTTGCCGTCTTCGGAGGAGCCCGCCTGGACAATCAGCGGGTATCCCTGCGGGGACCGCGGAACGTTGAGCGGCCCGCGAACCCGGAAATGCTTTCCGACGTGGTCGATCGGCCTGACCTTGTCCGGGTCGGCCCAGACGCCCGCCTCCTTGTCCGCCACCACGGCGTCATCGTCCCAGCTGTCCCAGAGTTTGCCGGCGACGTCCAGGAACTCTGCCGCCCGCTCATAGCGCGTTGCGTGCGCGGGCTGGTCGTCGACGCCAAAGTTCCGGGCGGCGTCGGGCCCGGCGGTAGTGACGACGTTCCAGCCGGCACGGCCCGCGCTGACGAAGTCGACGGATGCAAAGCGCCTCGCGAGGTTGAACGGGTCGTTGTACGTGGTGGAGGCCGTGGCAATGAGGCCGATCTTCTCGGTGGCTGCGGCGATGGCGGTCAGCAGCACTGTCGGTTCGAGCTTTCCGGCCGGCCGGCGGCCCACGTTTCCGAAGATCGCGGGCGAGTCGGCAAAGAAGATGGAATCGAACGTGCCCCGCTCGGCGATCCGGGCGAGATTGCGGTAGTGGGTGATGTCCGTGCTCGCCCGGGGGTTGCTTTCGGGCAGCCGCCAGGACGCTTCGTGGTGGCCGGTACTCATGAGGAAGGCGTTGAGATGCAGGGTGCGCTGGTGGGATGCCATGGGAGTGTTCCTGTCTGTCGGGCGGCGTCGGTGGTGCCAATCAACCACAGCCGAAGGCGGGGCGGCCAGCACGGCCGACCACTGGGGCAATGCCCGGAAACACGGGGCAATACCCGGAAATACTGGGCAATGCCGTGCAACGTGGGGCAACGCCCGGACACGCGGACGGCACCAACGGGAGGCAAGCCGCGGAACATGGGCCAGCTCCGGACTTAGTGATAGTTCAATCACGGAAACAGCCCTTTTACGGGACCGGGCCTGCGCCCGCGACTACCATGGATAAGTGCATTCGCAGATCCTCATTCGCCCCGCCGTTCCGGCAGATTTCGACGCCGTAGCCCGCATCACGCGGGACGCCTACCTCGCCGCCGGCTACTTCGCGAATGCCGACCACCCCTACATGCTGCAGATCCAGGACGTGGCCAAACGGGCCGGCCAGGCCACCATCTGGGTGGCCGAGCGGGCGGGACGCATCGTCGGTTCGGTAACGCTCGCCGTCGCCGGTGAGCCTTTCGCGGACATCGCACTGCCGGATGAACTCGAATTCCGCATGCTGGTGGTGGACCCGGCGGTCCAGCGCAGCGGCGCAGGCAAGGCCATGGTCGAGGCGATCATCGACCATGCGAAGTCGCTGGACGGCATTAGGGCCGTGGCACTGACCACCGGCCGCACGTGGGAGAGCGCGCACGGGCTGTACCGGAAAACAGGCTTCCATCGCGTCCCCGAACGCGACTGGTTCGTGACGGACACCGACATAAAGCTGCTGGTTTACCGGCTCGACGTGTAGCCGCCCTAAAGTGGTGCCGACTCAAGGCACCATCGAAAGGCACACCCATGCGCAAGACATTCGGTTCCGGCTCCTCGTGGGAGCAGACCCTCGGCTATTCCCGTGCGGTACAGGTGGACAACACCCTGTACATCTCCGCCACCGCGGCGAGCGGTGACAACGGAATCGTGGGCGAGGGCTTCTACACGCAGACCAGGTTCATCCTGGAAAAGCTGGGCGCCGTCCTGGCCGAGGCCGGTTTTGACTACAGCGACGTGGTGCAGTCCAAGCTGTACCTCACGGACATCAGCAAATGGGAAGACGCCGGCCGCGCCCACGGTGAAGTCTTTGGCGAGATCCGCCCCACCTTGTCGCTGGTCCATGTGCTGCCGTTCCTGGATCCCAAGATGCTGGTGGAGATCGAACTCGTGGCCCAGAAGAGCGCAAGCTAGCCCCCCACGGCGGTTACCGCGCCGCGTCGCGGAATTAATTAGCCGGGAGGCCGTAGCGGTGTTCCGGGCGGCCCGTGGTGCCGTACCGGAGCTGGATGTCGACGGCGCCGTCGTCCGCCAGCGAGGACAGGTACCGCTGGGCGGTGGCCCGGGACACCCCTACCCGCCCGGCGACTTCGGCCGCCGAATACTGTTCCCCTGGCACCAGCGATTCGAGCACCGCGGCTTCGGTGGCGGAGCGGGGCTTGGCCGAGGGGGTGACGTCGCCCGGAATCAGCGAACGCTTGGCCCGCTCCACCGTTTCCTGGTCCAGCGCACCCGGCTGCGCCAGGATCCGCCGGTACCGGGCATAGGAGCGGAGCTGCTGCGACAGGGACTCCGCTGTGAACGGTTTCAGCAGGTAGCCCAGGGCGCCGCGGCGGAACGCCACCCGCAGCGACGCCGCATCCGAGGCGGCGCTCAGGATCATGGTGTCCACGTCCAGCTGGCCGAGCAGGTCAAGCCCGGACGCATCAGGCAGGTAAACATCCAGCAATACAAGGTCCGGGCGCAGGCTGTGGATGGCCTGCAGCGCCAGCGACGCCGAACCCGCGGGCGGCAGCGCCATGAAACCCGCCACCGAATCAACATAGGCCGCGTGCAGCTTGGCGACGTGGAAATCGTCATCCACAATCAGGACCCTTAAATCCTCAGCCATCGGTGTCCTTCCCGGCATTGTAGTCCTCTCCGACATAACTGTTCTCCCTGGGGGGCTTGTCCCGCCCGGGGGAATCGGCGGTGGTCCGCGGCAGGGTCGCCATAAAGACGGCACCCGGTCCGCCCGGGGAACCGGGATCCAGGACCCGGACGTCTCCTCCGCGGCGCCGCGCAAGCTGCCGGGCCAGGGCCAGCCCCAATCCCTGCCCGCCGCCGGCACGCGCCGGCCGTGCCGACGTCGTAAACCCCTCGGCGAACACGGCCTCCGCTTCGGGCCCCTCCGCCCCGGCTGCCTCGGATCCGACGGCCAGGCCGTCGCCGGAGTCACCGACGACGATATGCAGCGTGCCGCCGTCGGCTCCCGGTTCGTCCAGCAGTTCCACCTCCACCCAGCGGTCCGCGGCGGAACCGGCGACAGCGGCGTTCACGGCGTTGTCGATCAGGTTCCCGAGCACCGTGGTGACGTCCTGCGGCTCGGTGACCTGACCGCGCACCAGCGTTTCGGGGCCGATGCGCAACGTTACGCCGCGTTCGTCCGCTTCCACGCCCTTGGCGCCCACGAACGCCTGCAGGTAGGGATCCTGGAGGAGCTCGGCCTGGTCCACGGGGAACTTCAGCGGTCCCGTGGCAGCCAGCCGCGCCAGGTAATCGCGCGCCTGCTGGTGCTGCCCGATGCTCATGAAGCCGGCAATGGTGTGCAGCTGGTTGGCGAATTCGTGGCGCTGTGCCCGCAGCGCCGTGGACATCGTCCCCACGGCATCCAGCTGGCGGGTCAGGTGCTGGAGCTCGGTGCGGTCGCGGAGCATCACCACCCAGCCCAGGTCCTCCTGCCGGTGCAGCGCCTTCCGGGCACTGGCCACCAGCACGCGGCCGCCGGCGATGACTTCGACGGCGTCGGCCTCTGCGGCGTCCGGCAGGGTCAGGGCCTTCAACTGCTCCGGGACAGGGGCCCGCTTCCACGGCGTGCCGGTGAGGTCGGGCCGGCCGAGGAGCCGCTGGGCGGCAGCGTTGAAGACGCTGATCCTGCCGTCGGCTGAAACGCCGATCACGCCGTCGTCCACGCCCTGGAGTACCGCCACCTGGTCATGTACCAGCGTGCTGATCTCCTCCGGCTCCAGACCGAGCGTCAGCCGCTGCAGGCGGCGGCGCAGAAGGAACGAGGCCAGGATGCCGGCGAGCAGCGACCCTGCCGCGGTCAGCGCAATAGGGGTGATATCGCGGGTGAGGCTCTGCACGATGTTCTCGGTGGAATACCCCACGCTGACCTCGCCCACCACTGTGTCCGAATCCGGCGCGAAGACGGGCACCTTGGCACCCGCCGAGGGCCCCAGGGTACCGGTGTTCCGGGTGGTCACCTCCTTGCCCGACAGGGCCTCGGAGGGATCAGTGCTGACTTTTTCGCCCAGCCGGTCGGCGTCAGGGTGGGCCAGCCGAAGGCCGGTTTCATCGGTGATCACCACGAACAGCGCGCCCGTGCGGGTCCGGGCACCTTCAGCCACCGCCATTAGCGGGCCGGCCAGCAGCACCGATGCCGGGGGGGTGCCCGCCTCGCGGCTGATGGCCTGGACCTCCTGGCGGACAGCCGGATCCGAGGCAACGGTGCGTGCCAGGGTGAGCGCCTGGTTCTCCGCTTCCCGGCCCAGGCGCTCGTACGTCAGCCAGGCGTGCACGGCGCCGCTGAGCAGCACCACGAGCAGAACCACTCCGAGCTGCAGCAGCAGGGTCTGGGTGGAAAACCGCAGCGGCTGCCTCGGTGCCGGACGCTTCATTGCCCTCCTGACGGGGTTCGTGACGGGGTTTTCGGCGTGCTGAGCTAAATGAGCAAAATGCTCCCAATAAGCAGTATGCCAATCAATTGAGCCAAAGGCACTGCCGTGACGCGGGCCACTCTAACGTCTGTAGTGCGCATCACACCGGAGTGGTGCCACTGACTGACAAAGGAGCCGGCCGTGCTGGTATTACTTGGATTCGCCATGATCGCGGTATTCATGGTGCTGATCATGACGAAGAAGTTGACGCCGGTGCTGGCGCTGATCATCGTCCCCACCGTTTTCGGGCTGTTCGCCGGGGCCGGACTGGGCATCGGGGACATGGTGCTGGACTCGATGAAGTCCATGACGTCCACCGCAGCCCTGCTGATGTTCGCCATCATCTACTTCGGCCTGATGATCGACGTCGGGCTGTTCGACCCGCTGGTGCGGTTCATCCTCCGCAAGCTGGGCAACGACCCCGCCAAGGTGGTGCTGGGCACCGCCATCCTGGCCGCCGCAGTGTCCCTGGACGGTGACGGCTCCACCACCTTCATCCTCACCACGGCCGCCATGCTTCCCGTCTACCTGCGCCTGAAGATGAGCCCTGTGGTCCTGACCTGCGTCGCAGGCCTCGCCAACGGAACCATGAACATCCTGCCGTGGGGCGGCCCCACTGCCCGCGCCGCCACCGCGCTGAAGATCGACGTCAACGACGTCTTCGTCCCCATGATTCCTTCCCTGATCGCAGGCCTGGTTGTGGTCTTCGCCTTCGCCTGGCTGCTGGGCCTGCAGGAACGTAACCGCCTCCGCGCCACGTCGCCGGAAATCTGGGGCGTCCCTGATTCCGCGGAACCGTTCGACGGCGGCACCTCCGACGGTGGCCGCACTGCCGGAGGTTCCGGTGCCGGTACCGGACGCAAGGGTTCCGTTCCTGCCGGTACAGCCCCTGCGGGCCTCTCACCGGCAGGCTCCTCCGTTGCCGTGCTCGAGCGCACCGAATCCCTCGTGGACGACCACGACTCCGCCATGGCGGACACCGCCCTGGACCCGAACCGCAAGACCCTGCGCCCGAAGCTGTTCTGGTTCAACCTGGGCCTGACCGTCGCCGTCATGGTCATGCTCGTGGCCGACCTGGTGCCCCTGCCGTTCGTCTTTATGGTGGGCTCCGCCATCGCCCTGCTGGTCAACTTCCCCAAGGTCAAGGACCAGGGTGCCCAGCTCATCGCCCACGCCCCCTCCATCGTGGCCGTGGTCAGCATGGTCATGGCCGCAGCCGTCCTCACCGGCGTCCTGAAAGGCACAGGCATGGTCGAGGCCATGTCCGCGTGGCTCGTCCAGATCATCCCCACGAGCATGGGCCCGTTCATGGCCGTAATCACCGGCGTCCTCAGCATCCCCATGACGTTCTTCATGAGCAACGATGCCTTCTACTTCGGTGTCCTCCCCGTGCTGAGCGAGACCGCTGCCCACTACGGCGTCAGCGCCGCCGACATGGCGCGGGCCTCCATCACCGGCCAGCCGTTCCACCTGCAGAGCCCGCTGGTTCCGGCCATCCTGCTGCTGGTGTCACTCGCCAAGGTGGACCTCGGCGACCACCACAAGAAGGTGCTGTGGCGCACCGCCGTCATCTCGCTTGTCATGCTCGGTGTCGGAATGCTGACGGGAGCCATCGGCATCGGCTAGGGTAAAGCCTGCCTGCGGCTCCTGTCGCCTGCGGCTCACGCTGCCTGGAGCCGGCGCTGCGGGCCGGTGTTGCCCGTCTGACGCCCGCTGGGGGTCGTCAGGCGGGCACACTGTTGCAACGTAGACTATGGGGGAAACCAAAACTACATTGCAGGGGAGATCCATGGCTGCGATCAACCGCGACGACGTCGCGCATCTCGCGCGTCTCGCGCACATCGAGATGAGTGCTGAAGAGCTGGACCGGATGGCCGGCGAACTCGCCGTCATCGTCGAATCAGTGAAGTCCGTAAGTGAAGCCGCCGGTGATGATGTCCCGGCCACATCCCACCCGATTCCGCTGACGAATGTGTTCCGCGAGGACGTTGTGGGCCACACTTTCACAGCCGAGCAGTCCCTGAGCGGCGCCCCTGACGCATACGAGGGCCGCTTCAAGGTTCCGGCCATCCTGGATGAGGACTGATACATGACTGAGAACAACGTTCTGATCCGCCTCTCCGCCGCCCAGCTGGCCAGTAAGCTCGCAGCCGGCGAGGTCACCTCCGTTGAGGTCACCCAGGCCTACCTGGACCGCATCGCAGCGGTCGACGGCGGACCGCGCGGAGTCCACGCCTTCCTGCACGTCAACACCGAGGAGGCGCTCGCCGTCGCCGCAGAGGTGGACGCCATCCGCGCCGCCGGTGGTACGGCCGCTGCGGAACTGCATGAACTGGCCGGCGTTCCCATCGCCGTCAAGGACCTCATCGTCACCATCGGCCAGCCCACCACGGCCGGCTCCAGGATCCTCGAAGGCTGGCACAGCCCGTACGACGCCACGGTGGTCAAGCGCCTCCGCGACGCCAAGATGCCCATCCTGGGCAAAACCAACCTTGACGAATTCGCCATGGGGTCCTCCACGGAGCACTCGGCTTACGGCCCCACCCGCAACCCGTGGGACCTGGACCGGATCCCAGGCGGCTCCGGCGGCGGCTCCGCAGCCGCCGTCGCCGCTTTTGAAGCACCCCTGGCCCTCGGCACGGACACCGGCGGATCCATCCGCCAGCCGGGCGCCGTCACCGGCACCGTGGGTGTCAAGCCCACCTACGGCAGCGTGTCCCGCTATGGCGCCATCGCCATGGCCTCCTCGCTGGACCAGATCGGCCCGGTCTCCCGCACCGTGCTGGACTCGGCACTCCTGCACCAGGTCATCGGCGGCCACGATCCGCACGACTCCACGTCCCTCCCGGACCCGCTGGAAGACCTCGTTGCGGCCGCCCGGACGGGCAACGTGGACGGCATGAAGATCGGCATCATCAAGGAACTCCACGGCGAGGGCTACCAGGCCGGCGTCGAGAACCGCTTCAACGAATCGCTCGAACTGCTCAAGCAAGCCGGCGCGGAAATCGTCGAGGTGTCCTGCCCCAACTTCAAGTACGCCCTGGGCGCCTACTACCTGATCATGCCCTCGGAGGCTTCCTCCAACCTGGCCAAGTTCGACGGCGTACGGTACGGCCTGCGCGTCCTGCCCAAGGATGCGCCGCTCACCATCGAACGCGTCATGGGTGCCACCCGCGCCGCAGGCTTCGGCGACGAAGTGAAGCGCCGCATCATCCTGGGCACCTACGCGCTCAGCGCCGGCTACTACGACGCCTACTACGGCTCGGCCCAGAAGGTCCGCACCCTGATCCAGCGCGACTTCGAGGCCGCGTTCGCCCAGGCGGATGTGCTGATTTCCCCGACGGCGCCCACCACGGCGTTCAAGCTCGGCGAGAAGCTGAACGACCCCCTGGCCATGTACCTGAACGACGTTGCCACCATTCCGGCCAACATGGCCGGCGTCCCGGGCCTGTCCCTGCCGGGCGGCCTGGCGGATGAGGACGGGTTGCCGGTAGGCATCCAGCTCCTCGCCCCGGCGCGCCAGGATGCGCGCCTGTACCGCGTGGGTGCGGTGCTCGAATCATTGCTTGAGGCGCAGTGGGGCGGACCGCTGCTGGACAAGGCGCCGGAATTGGCCACTTCGGTGGTCGAGCCCGCCGAGACCCTCGAAACCCAGGAGGCAAAATAATGAGCACTGACGCAACCCTGAGCTTCGAAGAGGCCATGGAGAAGTACGATCCCGTCCTGGGCTTCGAGGTCCACGTGGAGCTCAACACCAAGACCAAGATGTTCTCCTCCGCCCCGAACGTTTTCGGCGACGAGCCCAACACCAACGTCAACGAGGTGGACCTGGGCATGCCCGGCGTGCTGCCCGTCGTGAACAAGACCGCTATTGAGTCCTCCATCAAGATCGGCCTGGCGCTCAACTGCAAGATCGCCGAAACCTGCCGCTTCGCCCGGAAGAACTACTTCTACCCGGACACCCCGAAGAACTTCCAGACCTCCCAGTACGATGAACCCATCGCGTACGACGGCTACCTGGACATCGAGCTTTCCGACGGCACCGTGTTCCGCGTCGAAATCGAGCGCGCCCACATGGAAGAGGACGCCGGCAAGCTGACGCACATGGGCGGGTCCGCGGGCCGCATCCAGGGTGCCGACTACTCGCTGGTGGACTACAACCGCTCCGGTGTTCCGCTGGTGGAGATCGTCACCAAGCCGATCCAGGGCGCCGGCAGCCGCGCGCCTGAGCTGGCCAAGGCCTACGTCGCGGCAGTGCGTGAAATCGTGAAGAACCTCGGCGTTTCGGACGCGAAGATGGAACGCGGCAACGTGCGCTGCGACGCGAACGTGTCGCTGCGTCCCCACGGCCGCGAACGCTTCGGCATCCGTTCCGAGACGAAAAACGTGAACTCACTGCGCGCCGTCGAACACGCCGTCCGCTACGAAATCCAGCGGCACGCTGCCGTCCTGGACTCCGGCGAGCCGGTCATCCAGGAAACGCGCCACTGGCACGAGGACACCCGCTCGACGACGTCGGGCCGGGCCAAGTCCGACGCCGACGATTACCGCTACTTCCCGGAGCCGGACCTCGTTCCGATTGTTGCTTCCCGTGAGTGGGTGGAGGAGCTGCGCGCCACCCTGCCGGAACCGCCGGCCGAGCGCCGCAAGCGACTGCAGGCCGACTGGGGCTATTCGGACCTGGAATTCCGCGACGTGGTCAACGCCGGCGTTATGGACGAGATCGAAGAGACCATCGCCGCCGGCGCCACGGCAACCGTGGCCCGCAAGTGGTGGATGGGCGAGATCGTGGGCCGCGCCAAGAACGCCGACGTGGACCCCGGCCAGCTGGGCGTCAAGCCGGAAACCATCGTGGAACTGAACAAGATGGTGGAAGCCGGCAAGATCAACAACAAGATGGCCGCCGAGGTCCTCGACGGCGTCCTCGCCGGCGAAGGCACCCCCGCCGAGATCGTCGAGAAGCGCGGCCTGGCCGTGGTTTCCGACGACGGCCCGCTCTTGGAAGCCATCGACGCGGCCCTTGCCGCGCAGCCGGACGTCGCTGACAAGATCCGCGGCGGCAAGGTCCAGGCGATCGGCGCGATCGTTGGCGGCGTCATGAAGGCCACCCGCGGGCAGGCCGACGCCGGCCGCGTCCGCGAGCTTATCCTTGAGAGGCTCGGCGTCGAAGGCTGAGTCACCCGCTTTAACCCAACTGGGTCGCAGATAATGTCGTTTAGAACGCTCATAACGACATCTACTGCGACCCAGTCGGGGTTTAAGGGGACACCAGCCCGGCCATGATGTCCTCGAGAGCCTCGCAGACCATCATCACCGAGGTCCGCTTGAGGTTTTCAGGCCGGGCCAGGATGTCGATCCGGCGCCGCGTGCTGATGCCCTGCAGCGGCCGGAGCACGATCTCCGGGTTCAGCACCGGCCGTGCGGTGTGCCGCGGCAGCAGCCCGATGACACTGCCCGTCGCCACGAGTCCCGCCACCGTGGAGTAGTCGTTGATCCGGTGGACAATGTTCAGTTCCCGGCTGGACACCGCGGCGACGGCGGACAGCACGTCCGCGGGGGAGTAACCGGTGTGGCTGGTCACCCACGGTTCGCCGACGACGTCGTGCGCCGTCAGGGCCTCCTTGCCCGCCAGCCGGTGGCCGGCGGACAACGCCACGTCCAGGGGCTCGTGCGCGAGCGGGATGACTGCCACCCGCTCCTCCGGCCACCGCGGGCTGTGGTCCATCCGGTGCGCCAGCACCAGGTCATACCGGGCAGTCAGTGCGGGGAAGTCCTGTTGGGCAACATCCTCGTCGGACAGCAGCACCCTGGGTTTGTCCGGTGAGTCCAGCAGCCGGGCCAGCGGCGCAAAGAGTGCCTGGCCGGCGCTGTGGAAGCCGCTCACCGTCACCGGTGCCACCGTGGAGCCGTGGTACGCGCCGATCGCCATCCGCGCATCGGCCATCGCGCTGACGACGGCGGCACCGGCGTCGGCCAGTGCCTGGCCGGCCTCGGTGAGCACCAGGTTCCGGCCTTCCTTGCGGGTCAGCGGGACGTCCACGCTGCGCTGCAGCGCCGCCAGTTGCTGGGACACGGCGGAGGGGGTGACCAGGAGTGTTTCGGCGACCGCTTTGACGCTGCCGAGGGCACCGAGTTCCCGGAGCATTTCCAGCTGATGGATTTCCATGCCCTGAGTCTATTGCTTAGAGATTTCTAAATCGTCGATTGAGAAGAATTCGGTTGTGCTAATGCTTCTTTGTGGTTCTAATGAAGGGAGCCAGCCCCGCCGCACCCCGGGACGGCCCCGCGTTCCTGAGAATAAAGACCAAGAGTAAGGAAGCCAATGAAGGCTCTGTACAAGGCCGGCGCACACGCCGGGTTTGAGCTGGTGGACCGGCCCGAGCCGGAAACCGGCCCCGGCGACGTCAAGATCCGCGTGATGACCACCGGGATCTGCGGCACGGACCTTCACATCCAGTCCTGGGATGCCTGGGCGCAGAGCATGATCGAGGCTCCGCTGATCGCCGGCCACGAGTTCTACGGCGAAGTGGTGGAAACCGGCGAGGACGTCCGCGACGTCAAGGTGGGCGACCGGGTCTCCGGCGAAGGCCACATTGTCTGCGGCATCTGCCGCAACTGCCGCGCCGGGCGCCGCCAGATGTGCATCCACACCGTGAGCGTGGGGGTCCAGCGTGACGGCGCCTTCGCCGAGTATGTGGTCATCCCCGAGACCAACGTCTGGGTCCACCAGGATCCCTCGGTCACTCCCGAACTCGGCGCCATCTTCGATCCCTTCGGCAACGCCGTCCACACCGCCCTGAGTTTCCCGCTCGTGGGCGAGGACGTGCTGATCACCGGGGCCGGGCCGATCGGACTGATGGCCATAGCCGTGGCCCGGCACGCCGGCGCCCGGAAGATCGCCATCACCGATGTCTCCGCGCCGCGCCTGGAACTGGCCCGACAGTTGGGCGTGGACCTTGCCATCGACGTCTCGAAGATGCGCGTCAAGGATGCCCAGCGCGAGCTGGGAATGCGCGAAGGGTTCGACATCGGCATGGAAATGTCCGGTCACCCCACCGCCCTGCCGGAGATGATCGACAACATGAACCACGGCGGCCGGATTGCGATGCTGGGCCTGCCCAGCCAGTCCATCGACATCGACTGGGGCAAGGTGGTGACGCATATGCTGACCATGAAGGGCATCTACGGCCGCGAAATGTTCGAGACCTGGTACGCGATGAGCGCCATGCTGTCCTCCAACCCGGTGCTGCATGCCAACATCTCGGCGGTGGTCACGGACACCCTGCCTGCCACGGACTGGGAGAAGGGCTTCGACGTTGCCCGCGCCGGTGTGGGCGGCAAAGTAGTCCTCGACTGGACCGTTTTCTAACCCCCTCAAGTTTTCGGCATCAAAACACAAGAATTCACCCAGCTGAGGAGCACTCCCCATGTATTCAGCCATCAAAGACCAGCTGCAGAACGAGCTGGACGAGATCCGCACGGCAGGCCTGTTCAAAACGGAACGCCACATCGACTCGCCCCAGGCCAGCCACATCACGGCAGGCCGGATCGGCGAGGCGGGTGCCGACGTGCTGAACTTCTGCGCCAACAACTACCTGGGCCTGGCAGACCACCCGGACATCATTGCCGCCGCGAAGGCCGCCATGGACGAGCGCGGCTTCGGCATGGCCAGCGTGCGCTTCATCTGCGGAACCCAGGACCTGCACCTGGCACTCGAGGCGCGCGTCTCCAAGTTCCTGGGCACCGAGGACACCATCCTGTTCTCGAGTTGCTTCGACGCCAACGGCGGCGTGTTTGAATCCCTGTTCGGGCCGGAAGATGCCATCATCTCCGACGCCCTGAACCACGCCTCCATCATCGACGGCATCAGGCTCTGCAAGGCCCGGCGGTTCCGCTACGCCAACCGCGACATGGCGGACCTCGAAGCGAAACTGATCGAGGCGACCACGCAGGAGAACCCGGCCCGCCGCAAGATCATCGTCACGGACGGCGTCTTCTCCATGGACGGCTACCTCGCGCCGCTCGAAGCCATCTGCAACCTGGCCGAAAAGTACGATGCCCTGGTAATGGTGGACGACTCGCACGCCGTCGGCTTTATGGGCGCCACCGGCGCGGGAACGCCGGAACATGCCGGCGTGGGCCACCGGGTGGACATCTACACGGGCACGTTCGGCAAGGCGCTGGGCGGGGCTTCCGGGGGCTACGTATCCGGCCGGGCCGAAGTCGTGGCCATGCTCCGCCAGAAGGCGCGCCCCTACCTGTTCTCCAATTCCGTCGCGCCAGCCATCGTGGCCGCCACCCTGAAGGCCCTGGACCTCGTGGAGAACTCCGCGGAACTGCGTTCCAAGCTGTTCGCCAACGCCGAGCTGTTCCGGAACCGGATGGCGGAAGAAGGCTTTGACCTGCTCGACGGCGAGCACGCGATCGTGCCGGTGATGTTCGGGGATGCCGTGGTGGCGGCGAAGGTGGCAGACCTGATGCTCCGGCACGGAGTGTTCGTCACCGCCTTCAGCTACCCCGTGGTTCCCAAGGGGGCCGCCCGTATCCGGGTCCAGCTCTCCGCCGCGCACAGTGCGGAGGACGTCGAAGCCTGCGTCCGGGCGTTCGTGGACAGTCGCGACGCGGTGGAGGCCTAAGGTACTGACGTGACGTCCTGCCGGGTGCAAGGATGGAGTCATGTCAGCAAATTACGATGTGGTGATTGTGGGCGGCGGTATTGCCGGACTGTCCCTCGCCTCCGCCCTTGCCGGTAAATGCAGCGTTGCGCTCGTCGAAGCCGAACAGTCCCTGGCCTACCACACCTCGGCCCGCTCGGCCCGGCAACTGATCCCCAGCTACGGCCCCGTGGTGGTCCAGGAGCTGACCCTCCGCACGCTCGGGCTGATTGCGGCCCGGGACGCGGAGCTTCCGGAGCCCGTCCTTTCGCCCCGCAGCTTCATGCTGATCGGCGATGAAGAAACCGTCCGGGAGGAAGCCAGCGGGCACATGCACCGGATCTCCCATGCCGAGGCCCTGGAACTGTGCCCGGTGCTGGATCCCGGATTCTTTTCCGCGGCCGGGCTGGACACCGGTTCGTTCGCCTGCAACGCACCCGTGCTGCTGGAAGACCACCGGCGCCGTGCCGAGGCCGGCGGGGTGGACATCATCACCGGCGCCAAGGTCCATTCCGCCCAGCGGCTGGGGTCCGGCTGGGAGGTCGGGGCGGGCCAGGAAGCGTTCCAGGCCGGGACCGTGGTCAATGCTGCCGGTGCCTGGGCCGATGAGCTGGCCGTGATCAGCGGCGTGGAAAAGCTCGGACTCCAGCCGTACCGCCGCACGGCGGCGATTGTCGACGTCGAACGTCCCCTCCCGGAGGCCTGCCCCATGGTGGCGGCAGCGGACGAATCGTTCTACTTCCGCAAGGAAGGGCAGGACGTGCTGATATCGCCGTCGGAATCCGTGCCGAGCGGGCCCGAGGACGCGAAGCCTTACCCGGGCGATGTCGAGGCGCTGGTGGCGCGGCTCAACGCGGTGACCACCATGGGCATCAGGAGCGTCAAGTCCGCGTGGACCGGCCTTCGCACCGAAGCTGCCGACGGCGTCCCGGTAGTGGGGTTCGACGCTGAAGCGACCGGATTCTTCTGGCTCGCCGGACAGGGCGGTTACGGTTTCCAGACCTCGTCCGGCATTGCGGAGCTCGCTGCGGACCTGATCCTGGCAGGGCCGTCGGCGGGCCTGGTCGCCCGGGGCGAGGACGCCGGGCTCAGTCCGGCATCCCGGACAGCGGTTGCGCTGGCCGCGACCCGCTGGTCCATCCGGCACTGAAGAATGGACCCATGAGCACCCTCATCACCAACATTGCCGAGCTGATGACCCAGGACGCGGAGCACCGCGTCCTCAAGGATGCCGCCGTGGTGATCGAAGGGGAGCGCATCTCCTGGATCGGGCCGTCGTCGGCCGCACCGGCCGCTGACGACGAAGTGGACGCGGGAGGCCGGGCGCTGCTGCCGGGCTGGGTGGACTCGCACACCCACCTGATATTTGCCGGTGACCGGACTGCGGAGTTCGAGGCCCGGATGGCCGGGGAGAGCTACAGCGCCGGCGGCATCGCCGTAACCACCGGTGCCACCCGCGGGACAAGCGACTTCGACCTCACCAGGCTGGCCCTGGGCCGCGTGGCCGAAGCGGTCTCGCAGGGCACCACGTACCTGGAAACCAAGACCGGCTACGGCCTGGACGTGGAAAACGAAACGCGCAGCGCGCGCATCGCCTCCACGGTGGCTGACGAAGTCACTTACCTGGGCGCGCACCTGGTCCCCGCCGGTGCCGATGCCGACGAATACACCGACCTGGTGTGCGGGCCCATGCTGGCGGCCGTCCGGCCCTACGTCAGCTGGGCGGACGTGTTCTGCGAGCAGGGGGCCTTCAACGAGCAACAGTCGCGCCGTGTGCTGCAGGCCTGCAAGGATGCGGGTATGGGCCTCCGCGTCCACGGCAACCAGCTCGGCGAAGGTCCGGGCGTGCGGCTGGCCGTGGAATTCGGCGCGGCAAGCGTTGACCACGTCAACTACCTGTCCGCCGCGGACGTGGAGGCACTGGCAGGGAGTTGGTCCGGGTGGCAGGGTGCCGGAACGCGGGGGACCGTGGCCACCTGCCTGCCGGCCTGCGACCTCTCCACCCGCCAGCCGCTTGCTCCCGGGCGCGAGCTGCTGGACGCCGGGGTGCCGATTGCCCTGGCCTCCAACTGCAACCCCGGCACCTCCTACACGAGCTCCATGGCGTTCTGCGTGACCACCGCCGTTCTCCAGATGCGGCTGAGCGTCCATGAGGCCGTCCGCGCTGCGACGTACGGCGGTGCCCTTGCGCTGCGGCGGGAGGCGGGCAACGACGTCGACGGCGAACGGGCGGTGGGTTCGGTCGCTATCGGCCACCGCGCAGACCTGCACCTGCTCAACGCACCCTCGGCCACCCACCTGGCCTACCGGCCGGGCATCCCGCTGACCCACGCCGTCTGGCGGGCGGGCGTCCGTGCCCGCTGACGCGCCGGCCGGAAGCGCCTAGAAGACCATGGGCGGAGCGTCCAGGACTGTCTCGTCCACGCGGCGGTCCTCCCACTGGCTGAACGGCTTGTCCAGTTCGTACTTGCCCTTATCCGTGCGCACCAGGGTCCGCACTTCGGCATTCTCCGGGTTGTTGAGCGACTCGAAATACTCGACGGACCAGTGGAACCAGCGCATGCAGAACAGCCGCATGGTGAGCCCGTGCGTCACGAATAGGGCGTTCGGGGCGTAGGTGGGCTTGGACCAGTGCCGGTGGAGGGTTTCCATAAAAGAGGAGATCCGGTCGTAGACGTCGGAGCCGGATTCACCCTCACGGAAGCGGTAGAAGAAGTGGCCGTAGGCGTTCCGGAGTTCCTTTTGGTCCTCAATGTCCCCGGCGATCTGGAAGTTGGCCCAGTCCTGTTCGCGGAGCCTGGGTTCCTCGATGATCCGTTCCACCAGCGGTCCCAGGTTGAGCGCTTCAAGGGTCTGGTAGGCCCGGAGGTACGGCGAGACGTACACACACACCTGCCGCCCGTCCAGTTCCCGGCGGATTTCCTCGCCCGCGGCCCGGGCCTGTGCCACGCCGAGTTCGGTCAGCGGTATGCGGTAATCGGGCACCCGGTTATAGATGGAGGTGTCGGCATTGGCGGCGGACTGGCCGTGCCGGATCATGATGATTTTTCCGGGCGCACTCATAAATTCCAAGCATAGGCCCCGGACCGCGCGGCTCAGCGGAAGCGTTGCCCTGCGACCGGCCGGAAGCGGCGGACAGGAAAGAACCAGAAAGTGAAGGCAAGATAGGAACATGCTGGTTCCCTCCCGCCGTCGTCTGCGGTTAGAAGTCTGGATTGTCCTGGGTCTGTCGCTGGGGCAGTCCGCCGTGTATTCGGTGGTGCAGTTGCTGGACAAGCTGACGCGGGCACCCCTGGCGGAAGGGACCTCCACCCTCAACCGCTCCCAGAGCAGCCGCGAATACTTCGACCTCACGTACCAGCTGCTGGACATTGTTTTCGCTCTGGTGCCGGTGGTGCTGGTCATCTACTTCCTTACCGAGCACCGGACGGCGGGGGAGTCCGGGGCCTCGGCCTTCCGCAAACTCGGTTTCAACTTCGCCCGTCCCGGCAAGGACCTGCTGCAGGGGCTGGGCCTCGCGGCGTTGATCGGCATACCGTCCCTGGGGCTGTACGCCGCCGGACGGGCGCTGGGCATCACCACGGCCATCATCCCCAGTGCGCTCGACGCCTACTGGTGGACCATCCCCGTGCTGATTCTCTCCGCCGTACGGCACGGGATCGTGGAGGAGGTCATCGTGGTGGGGTACCTGCTGGACCGGCTCGGCAAGTTTGGCTGGAGCATGCCGCTGGCCATCTTCGCCAGCTCCATGCTCCGGGGCAGCTACCACCTCTACCAGGGGTTCGGTCCGTTCATCGGCAACGCCATCATGGGCGTGGTATTTGCGTGGATCTATACGAAGACCCGCCGCGTCATGCCACTGGTGATCGCCCACGCGCTGCTGGACATTGTGGCGTTCGTCGGCTTCAGCCTCTTCGGCAAGGCCATCGGGCTGGGCTAGCCGGCAACCGCTTAAAAGGATTCGGCCGCTATCGGTGGGTGACGTCGTTGGCACCCGCTGATAGCGGCCGAAGTTCGTAAAGGCAGCGCGCTGCCCGTGGCCCGGAGGACCACACGGTGTAAGAGGGCTAGATGGTTACTGCCCCGGAGGCGGTTTCGAACGTAACGGAGAGGATTCCCGGCGTCCCCTTCGGGGCGACCCATTCAACGGCCACATCCTCCAAGGGCTTCTCGACCGGTTGCCCGAGCCATTCCGTGACGCGCTCGGCCGAGCCGGCGATGGTGAGGCTGGACATCTTGACGTTGCTCGGGTAGGCGTTGGACGGGTGAAGCTCCGGGTCGCCTTCCCACTTGAGCATGTAGGGTACCTGCGGGTCTGCAATGAGGCCCAGGATACCGATCTGCTTCCAGACGAGTTCGCGGCCGTCCGGGAACTTGCGGTTGCCGTTGACAGCCGAGCGGCCGAGGCGTTCTTCGAACGGTGCCAGGTCGTCCACTTCGACGCACCAGCCCATCCAGCCGCCGCCAGCTGCGGAGCGTGCCCGGACAGCCTGCCCGAACGGAGCCTTGTCGGATGCCGGGTGGTCAAGGACCTCCACGACCTCCAAATACTTGTGCCCGGCGAGCGGGATAATCATGTTGCGGGTGCCAAATCGGGGGTGTACCCCGCCCTTAACGGCTTCGACGCCGAGGGCGGTTGCAATACGTTCGGTGGTGGCAGCCAAGCCATCTTGTTCACAGGCGTAAGAGACGTGATCCATGCGCATGCCCTCATCTTGGCACTTTGTGATGGAGCTCTCAGCTAAGGGTATGCTTACCGAGATGGGATGTCATGGCGGAGGGCCCTGAAGCCCACGAAAATCATGCGGCCGACGTCCTTCGTCACAAACCTGTTCAGACGGATTGCTCCGTTTCTACACTGGGTCAAGGTCATGAGCGCCAGCATTGAGCCCCGGCTTGCTGGCCGGCAACCCTCGTTCCGCGGTGGGGTGCCCCGGGTGAGGACCTGGCCTCCGGCAACCGCCGGTCGGCAAGCGCGGCACCAGAACCGGCCCGGCATACCGTGCGTCCGCCTGTGGTGCCTTTCTTTAGAAGGAGTCTTCAATGTCCAATGCCTGGTCTTTCGAAACCCGCCAGATCCACGCCGGGCAGGAGCCGGACAGCGCCACCGGCGCCAGGGCCCTCCCCATCTACCAGACGACGTCGTTCGTGTTCCCGAGCGCCGAGAGCGCTGCCAACCGCTTTGCGCTGGCCGAACTGGCGCCCATCTACACGCGCATCGGCAATCCCACCCAGGACGCAGTGGAGCAGCGCGTGGCCAGCCTTGAGGGCGGCCTGGCGGCGCTGCTGCTCAGTTCGGGGCAGGCGGCCGAAACATTCGCCATCCTCAACGTCGCCGAAGCCGGTGATCACGTGGTGGCCAGCCCCAGCCTCTATGGCGGCACCTACAACCTGCTGGCCCACACCCTGAAGAAGTTCGGCATCTCCGTGACCTTCGTCGAGGACCCGGACAACCTCCAGCAATGGAAGGACGCAGTCCGGCCAAACACCAAGCTTTTCTTTGCCGAAGTGGTGTCCAACCCGCGCCAGGATGTCCTGGACATCGAAGGCGTTTCCGGCGTTGCCCACGAGGCGGGTGTCCCGCTGATCGTGGACAATACACTGTCCACGCCCTACCTCATCCGGCCGCTGGAATGGGGTGCCGACATTGTGGTCCACTCGGCAACGAAGTACCTTGGCGGGCACGGCAGCGCCATTGCCGGCGTGATCGTGGACTCGGGCAACTTTGATTTCGGCAAGGACCCGGAGAAGTTTCCCGGCTTCAACACCCCGGACCCCACCTACAACGGGCTTGTCTACGCGCGGGACCTCGGCGCCGGGGGCGCCTTGGGCGCGAACCTTTCCTACATCCTGAAAGCCCGCGTCCAGCTCCTGCGGGACCTCGGCTCGGCCGTTTCTCCGTTCAACGCCTTCCTTATCGCCCAGGGCCTGGAAACGCTGAGCCTGCGCGTTGAGCGCCACGTGGCCAACGCGGTGAGCGTCGCCGAATGGCTGGAGGCACGGGCCGACGTCGAATCCGTGGCCTACGCGGGGCTGCCGTCCAGCCCCTGGTACGAGCGCGGCCGCAAGTACGGACCCAAGGGCACCGGAGCCATCGTGTCCTTCAACATCGCTGGCGGGGCCGAGGCCGGCAAGCGGTTCGTGGACGCGCTGGAACTGCACTCGCATGTCGCAAACATCGGTGACGTGCGCTCGCTGGTCATCCACCCGGCGTCGACCACGCACAGCCAGCTGACGGCGGAACAGCAGGCGGTGGCAGGGGTCACGCCGGGCCTGGTCCGCCTCTCGGTGGGGCTGGAACACATCGATGACATCATCGCCGACCTCGACGCCGGTTTCCGCGCCGCCAAGGGCGACTGACGCGTATGACTCCCGGCGTCTCGACGCCGGGAGTCATATTGCTGTCACATTCTTCGCCATTGCGGGGACGCATTTCGTAGACTCTTTAAAGGTCATGAGTGCCAGCGACAGCCCCGGCTTGCTGGCCGGCAACCCTCCTTTCGCGGCGGGGTGCCCCGGGTGAAGACCTGGCCTGCCGGCCAGTTGGCGGCAGGCAAGCGCGAAGAAGAGGTCCTCAGATGACGATTGCCGTCACCCGCAGCGGTGTACCCGAAACATCCAGCCACAGCCTGTCAGCCCGTGACGTGAAAACCACCGCGGGCAAAACCGCAGGCACTGTCCCCGACGGTACCGTCAGGTTCCAGGGCATCGGCGGGCTTGACCTTGAAGCCGGCGGGCATCTGCCGGACGTCACACTCGCCTACGAGACGTGGGGCACGCTGAACGCGGACCGTTCCAACGCCGTGCTGGTGCAGCATGCCCTGACCGGCAGCACGCACGTTACCAGGGGAGCCAGTGACGAAGAAGGCTGGTGGGAGCAGCTTGCCGGGCCCGGCGCCCCGGTTGATACGGACAAGTACTTCGTGGTTTCCATCAACATCCTGGGCGGTTGCTACGGCTCCACCGGGCCTTCCACTCCCGCGCCGGACGGCAGGCCGTGGGGCTCGCGCTTCCCCCTGGTGACCCTGCGCGACACCACTGCGGCCGAGGCCCGGTTGGCGGACGCCCTTGGCATCGACAGCTGGTACGCCGTCCTGGGCGGATCCCTGGGTGGAGCCCGCGCCTTGGAATGGGCCGTTAGCTTCCCTGACCGGGTCCGGCGCTGTGCCGTCATTTCCATCGGGGCCAGCAGCACTGCCGAGCAGATCGCCTTTGCCCAGGCGCAGACCCTCGCCATCCGCCAGGACGTCAACTTCAACGGCGGTGACTACTACGGCGGCCCGGAGCCTGAGGCCGGCCTGGCCCTGGCGCGCAGGATCGCGCACATCACGTACCGCTCCGCAGACGAGCTGGAGGCCCGGTTCGGCCGGAGCGCCCAGGGCGGCGAAGCCCCGCTTCAGGCAGTCTCGCTGGGAGACCGCGGCCGCTACCAGGTGGAGAGCTACCTCGACCATCAGGGCACCAAGCTGGTCCGCCGCTTCGATGCCAACAGCTACATCGCCATCACGGAAGCGCTCATGAGCCACGACGTCGGCCGGGGACGCGGCCCGCTCAAGGACGCGCTGGCCCAGGCCAAGGCTGAGTTCTTCATCGCCGCCGTTAACACCGACCGGCTGTATTTTCCTGCACAGTCCCGCGAACTGGCGGCGGCACTGCCGGGCGACGTCCCGGTGCACATCATCGAGGCGCCCATCGGCCACGACGGTTTCCTGACTGAAATCGGGCAGCTTAGCGCGCAGCTGAGGCAGAACTTTTTCGCCTAGCCCCTCGGCTCAATGTGCATTTATGCAGAGCTGTTCTGCAGAAAATGGCGTTGAGCCTGCGGCAATGTGAGTCCATACTCTAGGGGACCGGCGCGTTGGTGGTGCACATCACACGCGACCGCTACCGAATGGTCCACATGGTGTCGACGGAGACGCCGAAGGAGTTCACAATGAGCATGCAAAACTCCGCCGCAAGGCGCGCAGATGAGACTGACGTCAAAGCCTCAGGGCTGAAGAAAGTGGTGACGGCCTCAATGGCCGGCACCGTTGTTGAGTGGTATGAGTTCTTCCTCTACGCCTCAGCGGCCACCCTGGTTTTCGGCAAGATGTTCTTCCCCAACTCCGGCACTGAGCTGGACGGGATCATCGCCGCTTTCGTCACCTATGCAGTGGGCTTCGTTGCCCGCCCGATCGGCGGCATCGTTTTCGGCCACTTCGGTGACAAATTCGGCCGGAAGCAGCTGCTCCAGCTGAGCATCGTCCTGGTGGGTGTTTCCACCTTCGCGATGGGCTGCCTCCCCACATTCGCGCAGATTGGCTACTGGGCGCCGGCGCTCCTGGTGTTCCTGCGCTTCGTCCAGGGCTTCGCCGTCGGTGGTGAATGGGGCGGCGCCGTGCTGCTCGTGGCTGAGCACAGCCCCAGCAAGTCACGCGGCTTCTGGGCCAGCTGGCCGCAGTCCGCCGTGCCCATGGGCAACCTCCTGGCCACCGGCGTGCTGTTCACCCTCTCCTCTACGCTGTCCTCCGCCGACTTCCTCGGCTGGGGCTGGCGCGTCGCCTTCTGGCTGTCCGCGGTGATCGTGATCGTGGGCTACTACATCCGGACCAAGGTCCAGGACGCCCCCATCTTCCTGGAGGCACGCAAGGAAGTTGTTGTTGAGAACAAGGGCTACGGCGTGGCCGAGGTCTTCCGCCGCTACCCGCGCGGTGTCTTCACCGCCATGGGCCTGCGGTTCGCGGAAAACATTTTGTACTACCTCGTGGTCACGTTCTCCATCACCTACCTGAAGGTTGTGGTCCAGACCGACACATCGAGGATCCTCCTGCTCCTCCTGGTGGCGCACTTCATCCACTTCTGCGCCGTACCCATGGTCGGCAAGCTTTCCGACGCCTTCGGCCGCAAGCCCGTGTATATGGCCGGCGCCATCCTCGGCGGCACCTGGGGTTTCTTCGCCTTCCCGATGATGGACACCAAGAACGACCTCGTCATCCTCGCGGCGATCACCATCGGCCTGCTCTTCCACGCACTGATGTACGCCGGCCAGCCGGCCATCATGGCCGAAATGTTCCCGACCCGGATGCGCTACTCCGGCGTCTCGCTTGGCTACCAGGTCACCTCGATCGTCGCCGGCTCCCTGGCCCCGATCATCGCCACCGCCCTGCTGAGCCAGTTCAAGTCCTCCACCCCGGTGGCGGTCTACCTGCTCGGCGCCTGCCTGGTCACGATGGTGGCGGTCTACTTCCTGAAGGAAACCCGCGGTATCTCATTGCACGACGTCGACGCCGCGGACGCACAGGGCACGGCGGACCTGCTGGCCGCCGCCAAGAAGTAAGGGCAGCCAGTTCACATGCGCGCCGCAGTCCTGTACGCCACCGTCCCCGCCGGAACCAGCTATACCGAAGCACGCCCGTTAGTGGTGCAGGAGCTTGACCGGCCCGAACCCCGCGCCGGCGAACTGGGGGTGGCCATCACCTACTCCAGCCTGTGCCACTCGGACCTGTCCGTGGTGGACGGCTCCCGGGTCCGGCCGCTGCCCATGGCCCTGGGGCATGAGGCCGTGGGCCGGGTGGTGTCGGTCGGTGAGGGCGTCCATGACGTGGCTGTGGGCGAGCACGTTGTGCTCGTCTTCGTCCCCAGCTGCGGCGACTGCCGGGCGTGCCGCTCCGGGCGACCGGCCCTGTGCCACCGCGCCGCCGAAGTCAACGCTTCAGGGGACCTGCTGCACGGGGCGGCGCTGCTGCGCACGCCGTCGGGGGAGCGGATCAACCACCATCTCGGCGTGTCGGCCTTTGCGGACTACGCCGTGGTGGCGCGGGAATCAGTAGTGGTAATCGACGACGACGTCCCGGACACCGTCGCAGCCATGTTCGGCTGCGCCGTACTCACCGGAATGGGCGCCGTGCTGAACACGGCGGCGGTCACCGCCGGACAGTCGGTGGCGGTCTTCGGGCTCGGCGCCGTCGGGCTTTCCGCCGTGATGGCGGCGTCCCTGGCCGGCGCCGCGGCCATCATCGCCATCGACCCCAACGAAGGCAAGCACCAGCTCGCCCGGGACTGCGGCGCCACGGCAGTGGGAACTCCCGACGACGCCGCCCGGCTGGTTGCCGAGGCGACCGGCGACGGCGTGGACGTCGCCGTCGAAGCCGTGGGATCCGCGGGAGTCATTGCCTCGTGCCTGGAGCTCGTAACGCGCGGCGGCGCCGTCGTCTCCGTCGGGCTGCCGAAGCCTTCGGCGGAATTGACCGTCGGAGCCCTGCAGTTTGCCGGAGCGGGGAAGCGGCTTCTCGGCTCCTATATGGGGGATGCCGTCCCGGAGCGGGAAATTCCGCTGTATCTTGACTACTGGCGGTCCGGGCGGCTCCCGGTGGAACTGCTGCATACGGACACCAGGCCGCTCGCGGAAATCAACGAAGGCCTTGACGCCCTGGCCGCAGGGCAAGTGGTTCGCCGGCTGTTCCAGGCATAGCTCTGCCCAGGCGTAGTGTCAGGCCGCCAGGATGTCCCGGCGGCCTGACACTTCCGCCTTGAGCGCCTCCACCACGGCCCGGACGGACGCCGAGCGCAGCGACTCGGGACGCGCCACCGCCCAGATGGGGAGCTGACGCTGGAACAGCTCAGGCAGCACCGGAACGAAGCCGGGCTTGTCCGCCACCATGAAGTTCGGCAGCAGGCCGATGCCTGCCCCGCGCCTGACTGCCTCGACCTGGGCGAAAATGCTGGTCGCCTGGAAACTTGTTTTGGGGGCGGGCAGCTGCGAGGACCGGTGGCCCAGTTCCGCCACCTGCAGGGCCGACTCCACATAGGAGACAAATCCGTGCTCGCGGACGTCGTCCAGGGTGTCAGGCAGTCCCCGGGACCGGACGTAGTCCGGACTTGCGTACAGCCGCAGGAAATAGTTTGTCAGGAAGATGGGCTGCACGTTGGTGACTTCCATCCGGCCCACCACCACTTCCAGGTCCACACCGGAACGGTTCTGGCTCACTTTGCGGGTGGCGCTGAGCATCTCGACGTCCAGCGACGGGTTCTCCTGCTGCAGGCGCACCAGGGCCGGGGCAACGAATTCCGCACCGAATCCATCGGACGTGCTGATCCGGACCATGCCGGACAGCGAGTGTTCGCCGTCGCCGATGGCACCGGCCAAGGACCCGAGTGTCGCCTCGATCGCCTCGGCGGCGGCAACCGCCCGGCTGCCCAGCCCGGTCAGTTCCCAGCCGTGCGGGCTGCGCTCCAGGGTCCGTCCGCCCAGCTGCTTGTCCAGCGCCAGGACCCGGCGGGAAATGGTGGTGTGCGTGGTGCCGAGCGTCTCCGCAACCGCATTGAACCGGCCGAGCCTGGCCACGGTCAACAGGATCAACAGGTCATCCGGACTGGGCAGCCGGTTCACATCCACTTTTTCACATCCATGCTTTCAGGCCCACAAGACGGCTTCCGGAGCTATGTGCATCAATGCACATGCTCTCTGTAATTTTTCCCCTTGATTGCACTGTAACAGGGTGTGATGGTGGACACGGAACTTCCAGCAATACCGGCTGGTACACGAAGCAAAGGAGCTTTTCGCCATGGCAGTAGTCGCTTGGATCGGTCTCGGGAACATGGGTGGGTCCATGTCAGCAAACCTGGCAAAAGCCGGTCACGACGTCCGCGGATTCGACCTCAATCCGGAAGCAGTGGCAGCTGCAGAAGCCGGCGGAGTGAAGCCGGTGGCCAGCATCGCCGCGGCGGTGGACGGCGCCGACGTCGTGTTCACCATGCTGCCGAAGGGCGAACACGCCCGGGCCGTGTACCTGGGCGAGGACGGCGTCCTGGCCCATGCCGATCGCCGCACGCTGCTGGTGGATTCCTCCACCATCGACATCGCCTCCGCCCAGGCGCTGCACGACGCCGCCGCTGCCGCCGGCTTCCGTTTCGTGGACGCCCCGGTCTCGGGCGGCATGAGCGGGGCGAAGGCCGGCACCCTGACGTTCATGATCGGCGGGGACGCGGGTGCCGTGGCCGAGGCCACGGAGTACATCCGGCCCATGGCCTCCAACATCATCCCCACCGGCGGTCCCACCACCGGGCAGGCAGCGAAGATCTGCAACAACCTGATGCTCTTCATCAACCTGGCCTCCACCGCCGAAGGGGCCGTGCTGGCCGAGCGGCTGGGCCTGGACAAGCAGGTTTTCTGGGACATCGCCTCGGTGTCCTCGGGAGACAGCTGGGCGCTGCGGACCTGGTATCCGGTAGGCGGGGTAGTTCCCACCGCGGCCTCCAACAACGACTTCGCTCCCACCTTCACCACCGAACTGGCCAACAAGGACATCGGCCTGGCCATCAGCGCCGCCCGCGACACCGGCACCCCGCTGGAAATCGGCGAGCACGTGCAGACGCTCTTCCAGCGGCTCATCGACTCCGGGCAGTCCGGCAAGGACTGCTCCATGATCATCAAACTTGTAGACGGCTCGCTCGAGACCTCCAAGTAAACCCTGCCTGCTTCACGAATAGGACTTTCCCATGGAACGCATTCCGCACTTCATCAACGGCGCCCGGATCAGCGACGCCGACCGTTTCGGCCCCGTGTTCAACCCCGCCACCGGCGCACAGGACAAAGAGGTGGCCCTGGCATCGACGGCGCGCGTGGAGGAAGCCATCGCGGCCGCACAGGCCGCCCTCCCGGGCTGGCGGGCAACCAGCCTGGCGAAACGCACCAACATTTTCTTCCGGGTCCGGGAACTCCTGACGCAGCGGAAGTCCGAGCTGGCAGCAATCCTCACCAGCGAGCACGGCAAGGTGCTTTCCGACGCCGAAGGCGAGATCTCCCGGGGCCTCGAAAACATCGAATTCGCCACCGGGCTTTCCCACATGCTCAAGGGCGAACGTTCGGAGCAGGTGTCCAGCGGGGTGGACGTCCACTCGGTGCGCCAGCCCGTGGGTGTGGTCGCCTGCATCACCCCGTTCAACTTCCCGGCCATGGTGCCGTTGTGGATGATCGGCAGTGCCCTCGCCTGCGGCAACACCGTCCTCCTCAAGCCCAGTGAGAAGGACCCGTCGTCGGCCGTTTTCATCGCTGAAGTCTTCGCTGAGGCGGGCCTGCCGCCGGGCGTCCTGAACGTGGTCCACGGCGACAAGGAAGCCGTGGACGTCCTGCTGGAGCACCCCGGCGTCAAGGCTGTCAGCTTCGTGGGGTCCACTCCGATCGCCCAGTCCATCTACAAGCGGGCGGCGGACCACGGCAAGCGCGTCCAGGCGCTGGGCGGTGCCAAGAACCACATGGTGGTCCTGCCGGATGCCGACCTGGATATGGCCGCCGACGCCGCCGTATCGGCCGCCTACGGCTCCGCCGGTGAACGGTGCATGGCGGTATCCGTGCTGGTGGCCGTGGGCAACATTGCCGACGACCTGGTGGAGGCCATTTCCACCCGGATGGCTGACCTCACGATCGGTCCCGGCACGGATCCGGCCTCGCAGATGGGCCCGCTCATCACGAAGGAACACCGGGACAGGGTGGCCTCCTATGTGGCCGGTGCCGAGGAAGAAGGTGCCACTGTGGTGGTGGACGGGCGCAAGCACGCGTTCGATTCGGACGGTTTCTTCATCGGGGTCAGCCTGGTGGACCACGTGAAGCCGGGCATGAAGGTCTACGACGACGAGATTTTCGGCCCGGTACTGTCGGTGGTCCGGGCGGACAGCTATAGCGACGCAGTAAAGCTCGTGAACGACAACGAGTTCGGCAACGGCGTGGCGATCTTCACGCGCGACGGCGGCGCGGCGCGCCAGTTTGAGTTCGACGTCGAGGCGGGCATGGTGGGAGTGAACGTGCCCATCCCGGTGCCGGTGGGGACGTTCTCGTTCGGCGGCTGGAAGAACTCGCTGTTCGGTGACACGCACATGTACGGTCCGGACAGCATCCGCTTCTACACCCGCGGCAAAGTGGTCACCACACGCTGGCCGGATCCGTCCACATCGGTGATCGACCTCGGTTTCCCGCAGGTGGACTGAGCGCCAGGAAGTTCAGGCAGGCATCGCCCGGGTTATCGTCCCGGGGCCACTAAGAATGACAGTGGCTCCGGGCAGGGCTACGCGGGTGCGTCTAGCCCTTCATGATCTCGTCGCGCCGGGCCATGTATTCCTCCATGGCGATTTCGCCGTTGCTGTACTGCTGGTCGAGCTCCGCAAGTTTCCGTGCACGGAAACCCTGAGGGGCGGACGGCGGCGGGGGAGTCGCCGGGGCGGACGGCTGCTGCGGTTCCTGGCGTGACTGGTTGGCCGGATAGCCGGGGCTGTCCTCGTACGGCACCTGTCCGGGATAGCCCGGGTACTGGTTCGGCTGGTCGAGCGGCGGCTGCTGACCGCCGCCGAGTTGCCGGAAGCCGCCGCCAAAGTAGTCCTGCTGGGTATAGCCGTCACGCGGCTGGTTGTTTGGCCGGCCCGGCTGTTGCCCGGGAAACTGGCCTGGATACTGTCCGTTGAAATCCTGGTTCTGGTTCCGGCCACGGACCGACTTCCGGTACATGCGCATGGCGAAGGGAATCAGGAACGACAGGATGATGATCCAGAAGAACACGTTACTCACGGTGGAGGGCCTCTCAGAAGTGTCCCTTCAGTTTAACCCCCGGCTCAACAGCGGCATTGGACCGCGGCAGCCCGGCGGCTTCGTCCCGGCTACTTCCGCACCGTGGTGATCCCCAGAAAGGCGCCGTATTCCGCAACGGCTTCATCGATCGCACGGCTGGTGTCCCGCTCAGCGGCAGTGTCGGGTTCCGGCCGGGTGCGGATGTCCAGCTCACAGCGCCCGCCGGCCAGGTCATGGCGCCAGGAACCGATCATTTGGCCGTCCTTCAGTACGACATGCATCGGAGTCTCCCGCTCCGGACGCGCCGGGGCGGTGCCGCCCAGGAAATACCGTGACCGTGAATAGCCCATGACGTACTCGTCATAGCACTGGATCAGGTCAATCCGGGGTTGTCCTCCGCCCTCCGCGTCATGTCCGGGTGCGGCGTCCGCCGGCCCGCCGGGTCCGGGTTCCGCGGAACTGAAATGGAACTCCATATCCTCCAGCACTGCGGTCCCGAATGCATCGGAATCAGCTTCCAGCGCCAGGCCCAGCCCCAGCCGGACGTCCGTGACAGTCAGCCCGGACCAGTCTGCACAATCCTTCACGGTGGCCGGTCCGCGGCTGAGGAAGTAGCGCCTCACTAACTCCGCCAGTGCCGCGTGGCGGTCGGCGGGGCCGCCGGGCATCAACGGAACGCGTTCATCGAAGAGTGCATAAGTCTGTTTGAGCGAGCCGCCGGCGCTGCGGACGGGTGTTCCGCTGGTCAGGACTCCGCTGATCTCCGCGTGCATGATCAGGTAGGCAAGTTCCAGTCCCTTGGCCGCGAAGCCGCTCCGCTGCAGTGCAGCCGCCAGCTGCTCCCGGGTTTTGTGGGCGCCGCCGGCCACGGCCTCGGCGAGGACCCGGGCGCTCCGGGCCGCCGCCCCGGCATCGATGCCGGCCTGGCGGTACATGCCGGCGTTTCCCCGGTGCAGCCGGGGCGCGGACAGCATCAGCAGCCAGCGGAGGTCGTCGCGGTGCACAAAATGCCAGGTGGGCCGCAGGATGTGCGTCCGGAGGATCCGGCCGTCAGCCACGGCCTGTTCGACGTCGGCGGCGGAGGCTCCGGCAGTGCGTTGTGCCAGCGACCAGCGTGCGTAGGAAAATTCCTGCGACTGGACAGCCAGGAGGTTCTTCACCGCCGCTTCGGCGGAAACCGCCCGGGGAGGGCGGAGCTGCTGCCGGCTAAGCCTGAGCCGGACGACGTCGTCGGCGTGCACCCGGCGCCTACCTCTGTTCGGCCTCTATTCCCGGGGCCTCGCCAGAGCCCAGCGGCATCCCCGGTCCAAAAACCGGACCGGGGGTCGGCCGCTTGGCCGTGACGCCGTCCCCGGAAGACTGATGGCGAAGCCGGCGGACAACCCAGGGCACAAAGTATTCACGCGCCCAGACCAGGTCTCCGGACCGTGCCTCGCGCCAGCTGCGCTGGGGGAGGGGCTTGGGCGAGAGCGGCTCCAGGGTGTGCCGGATGTTGAGGGAATCGAGCACCATGGCCGCGATGGTGTGGTGGCCCAGCGGCGAAAAGTGCAGGCGGTCCTGGTCCCACATCTGCGGATCGCTGAGCTGGCGAAGCGACCACATGTCGGCGATGACGGCGTCGTGCCGCGCCGCCACGGTGCGGAGGTTCTCGTTGTAGATGGCGATTTTGCTGCGGACCCTGCCCAGGACTGATGAACCGGTGTCCGGGCCGTTGAACAGCACCACGGTGGCGCCGCCCAGGCTGAGGATGTGCACCACGGAATCCAGTTTTTCGGCCAGCGCGTCAGGGTCCCCTCCGGGCCGGATGAGGTCGTTGCCTCCGGCCGAAAGCGTCACCAGGTCCGGCTTGAGGGCCAGGCACGGCGCCAGCTGCTGGTCAACGATCTGTTCAAGGAGCCGTCCCCGGACCGCGAGGTTGGCGTAGGCAAAATCGCTGTGGCCCCGGCTCAGTTCCTCGGCCACGCGGTCCGCCCAGCCGCGGTGTCCGCCCGGGCTTCCGGGTTCCGGGTCGCCGATCCCCTCGGTAAAGGAATCACCCATGGCGACGTACCGGCCCCAGGGGTGGGTATCAACGGTGTCCTGCGGGTTCGGAATGGCTTCAGTTTCGCTCACGTTTCCATCCTGCCTCGTGAGGCCAAAGCTACGCCACCGTAGGTTGTTACCGCGTAGTAACTGCAAGAATGGTTCCATGACTGAAGCCGACGTTTCCACTGCCCCCGTTGTCCTGTGGTCCACTCCCGACGAAGAGCGCTCGGGAAGGCCGCTGCTGGTTCTGCTGCACGGCTACGGTGCCAACGAACAGGACCTGCTCAGCCTGGCCGATCTGTTGCCCGGTGATTTCGCGGTGGCGTCCGTCCGCGCCCCCATCGCCATGGGTCCGGGGTTCACCTGGTTCCCGCTGACGGATTCCGCCGACTATTCACTCGATGCGGTCAAGGACGCCGCCGCCTTTGTGCTGGAATGGCTCGACGGCGTCAAGGGCGACCACCCGTCCGTCACCCTCCTGGGGTTCTCCATGGGAATGGCGATGGCCACCACGCTGCTCAGGCAGCGGCCCGCGGACTTTGCCGCCGTCGTCGGACTTTCCGGCTTTGTGGTGAACGCCGGAGGGGATCCGAGTTTCCGCGACGACGAACTGTACGGCTCCGTCCCCCTGTTCTGGGGTCGCGACCAGCAGGACCCCGTCATTACGCAGGACAAGATCGAATACACCATGGGCTGGGTGCGGAAGCACGTGAAGCTCACGAAGGTCCTCTACGCAGGGATGTGGCACGGGATCAACCAGCAGGAGATCGGCCACGTTTCCGAATTCCTCACCCACGAGGTGCTGAAGAAGTAGTCCCGTAGCCGGCCGGCCGCGGCGGGCCGGCCGGAAACGCTAGGAACCGGCGGGTGTGAGAATCCGCACGGTACGGCCGTTCACCGTCACGGTGTCGCCGTGATGCAGCTGCCGGCCGCGGCGGTCGTCGATCTCGCCATTGACCTTGACCAGCCCGTTCCTGATCAGCTCCGTGGCTTCGACACCGTCCTCCACGAGGCTGGCCAGCTTTAGGAGCTGGCCCAGGCGGATCATGTCGTCGCGGATGGGGACCTCTTCGATTTCCGGGTTGCTCATACAAGCAATGATGCCTGACGTAAGGTGAATCCAGTGACCCATGCACCCCGTCTCCCTCTCATTGCAGGACTGCCGATGGCCGTAGCCGCCGGACTCGCCATCCCCGTCCAAGGACGGATCAACGGTGCGCTGGGCGCCCGTTTGAACGACGGCATCGCCGCGGCCGTGGTGAGTTTCACCACGGGACTCATCGTGATGATCGTGGTCTCGCTGGTCCTGCCGCGGGGGCGCCGCGGCCTGGCCCAGATCCTGCCCGCGCTCCGGGAACGCCGGTTTCCGCCGGTCTACGTGATGGCCGGCGGCATCGGCGCCTTCTTTGTCTTTGCCCAGTCCTTCACTGTGGGATTGCTGGGTGTGGCGCTGTTCACGGTAGCCACCGTCACCGGGCAGACATTGAGCGGGCTGCTTGTGGACCGGCTCGGCATCGGCCCCGCCGGTAAGAAGTCCGTCACCGGCATACGCGTGCTGGGCACCGTGCTGACTATCGCGGCCGTAGCATGGGCAGTGTCCCCGCGGTTTGGCGGTGCGGGCGCCGGCGGTGCGGAGCCGGCCCAGCTGTTCCTGCCGGTACTCCTGCCGGTTATTGCCGGGTTCCTGATGAGTTTCCAACAGGCAATGAACGGGACCGCCACGGTGCACTACGGCACACCCATCGCGGCCACCCTGGTGAATTTCATCTCCGGTGCCACAGTGCTGTGGCTGGCGTGGCTGATCAAGCTGGCTGTGGCTGGGGCGGGCAACGGACTCCCAGCGGAGTGGTGGTATTACCTGGGCGGGCCCATGGGCTGCGCATTCATCGGGCTGGGCGCGCTGCTGGTCCGGAGCCTCGGGGTGCTGGTCACCGGGCTGGGCATGATTGCGGGCCAGCTGCTGGGGTCACTGGGCCTGGATCTTGCCTTCCCCGCACCCGGAACCGTGGTGGCCCTGCCCACAGTGCTCGGCACGGTCCTGACCCTCGGCGCGATTGTCCTGGCCACCCTTCCCTGGCCGCGCGGCGCCCTCAAGCGGCAGCCGGGCCGGTAGGCTAGGACACGCAGCTTCCTGCACATCTTTCCTTCGTACCGCCCCGTCCGGCAACCGCCAGGCACAGGGGCCTAGAAACCGCGCGGACCGCACCCAGCGGCCCTGTAGAAATTGGAGTTCCCCATGGCAGCAAAATCCGTTCTCGACCAGGTCATCTCACTCTCCAAGAGGAGGGGCTTCGTTTTCCAGGCCGGTGAAATCTACGGTGGCTCCCGCTCTGCCTGGGACTATGGACCCCTCGGCGCCGAGCTGAAGGAAAACATCAAGCGCCAATGGTGGCAGTCCGTGGTCCGCGGCCGCGAGGACGTGGTGGGCCTGGACTCCTCCGTGATCCTTCCCCGCCAGGTCTGGGAAGCTTCCGGCCACGTGGAGGTCTTCTCCGATCCGCTGGTGGAATGCCTCTCCTGCCACAAGCGCTACCGTGCCGACCACCTCGAGGAAGAGTACGAGGAAAAGAAGGGCCGTCCGGCCGAAAACGGGCTGAAGGACATCGCCTGCGCCAACTGCGGAACCCGCGGCGAATGGACAGAGCCGCAGGAATTCTCCGGCCTGCTCAAAACTTTCCTTGGCCCTGTGGCCAACGAAGAAGGCATGCACTACCTGCGCCCGGAAACCGCGCAGGGCATCTTCGTGAACTTCAACAACGTGCTCACCACGTCCCGTAAGAAGCCGCCGTTCGGCATCGGCCAGATCGGCAAGTCCTTCCGCAACGAGATCACGCCCGGAAACTTCATCTTCCGCACCCGTGAATTCGAGCAGATGGAAATGGAATTCTTCGTCGAGCCGGGCACGGACGAGCAGTGGCACCAGTACTGGATGAAGGAACGCATGGACTGGTACACCGGTCTGGGCCTCAAAGCCGAAAACCTGCGCTTCTTCGAGCACCCGCTGGAGAAACTGAGCCACTACTCCAAGGGCACCACGGACATCGAATACCGCTTCGGCTTCCAGGGCTCGGAGTGGGGCGAGCTGGAAGGCATCGCCAACCGCACGGACTTCGACCTCACCACGCACTCCAAGGCTTCCGGCCATGACCTGAGCTACTTCAACCAGGCCACCAACGAGCGCTACACCCCGTACGTGATCGAACCCGCCGCCGGCCTGACCCGCTCCTTCATGGCGTTCCTGATTGACGCCTACACCGAGGACGAGGCACCGAACGCCAAGGGCGGCGTGGACGTCCGCACCGTGCTGAAGCTGGACCCGCGCCTGGCCCCCGTCAAGGCCGCGGTCCTTCCGCTGAGCCGCAACGAGGACCTGTCCCCGAAGGCCAAGGCCCTGGGCGCGCAGCTGCGCAAGAACTGGAACATCGACTTTGACGACGCCGGCGCGATCGGCCGCCGCTACCGCCGCCAGGACGAGATCGGCACCCCGTTCTGCATCACCGTGGACTTCGACACCCTCGAGGACCAGGCCGTCACCATCCGCGAACGCGACACCATGAGCCAGGAACGAGTCTCCCTGGACAAGGTGGAGGGCTACTTGGCCGCGCGGCTGATCGGCGCCTGAGCATGGCCATCGAATACCGTGAATGGCGCGACGGCGATGACCTTGCACTGCTTGAACTCTGGGGCGGCCCGGAGACCGAGCAGGCACGGCAGTTCCGCGGCACCCTGGCGCCCTCGGGCAACTCGCCGTGGCGCCGCTGCATCGTGGCCGAGGACGTCGTGGACGGCGTGGCCATCCCGGTCGCGGCGGCCGTGGTCCATGAAGCCTCCCTTCATCCCGAGCGGCTCTGGTCCTACATTGAGGTGGCAAAGGACCACCGCCGTGCGGGTGTCGGATCCACGCTGCTGACCATGCTCCGGCACGAAGCCGGCCAGGCGCCGTCGGGCGTGTCCAGGCTGCGGACCAAAGTGGAACCGGGCACCCCGGGAGCCGCGTTCGCCGAAGCTGCCGGCCTGGTTCCCATCCAGCGCTCACGGCTTGTTGTCGTGGAGCCGGGGGCGCTCAAGCTGCCGGTTTTCGGCGACGGGTCCGAGGCCGCGGCCTCGGAGCAGATCGAGGACCTCGCCACCGGCTCGGTGGAGCTCAGTGACGTGGTGGGCCGGTACTACACGGCCGTGCACGGCTGGGACAGCCCGGGCGAGCTGAGCATCGGCACCGTGCAGCGGCTGTTCCTCGACGAGCTCAGCGGGGCGCACGGCGCGATCGTGCTCCGTGCACCGAAGGCCAGCGCCTTCGGCCCGGGCGTCCCGGCCAGCCGGAAGGGCCGGCTTGAGGCGTTTGCCATTAGCTACGCGGAGTTGGCCCCCGGGGGCGGGAACGCGGCGGCTGACGGCGGAGGGGCCGCATCGGTCCAGCCCACGGACGTGTTTGTCGGCCACGAGCCGAAGCTGTCCGAGGAGGAAGCCCGCTCCGCCGTCCGCGACCTGCTGGCGCTCATCGCGTTCCAGCATCCCGTGGTGCTGGAACTGGACGACTCGATGACTGCCTTGCGCGCCGTCGTCGAACCTTTGCTGGAGGACGGCAAGGCCAGCCTCCGCGGCACAGAGACCCTGGTGGTTTCCGACCCCGCGTAGGCTCCGGCCTGCTGATAGTCCAGACTGACCCGCAGTAGGTGACTACTGCGGGTCGTTCCGTTTAAGCTTTCTGCCGTCCGCGCGCCGCGGCCTTTTGAGCCTTCCGTCCGCCCGCGCGCCGCGGCCCTTCGGCCTGATCCAGCCGCCGGCGTTCCTCTTCCGTGGGGGCACCGCCGCCCAAGTGAGCGGGCATCCACCAGGCCCCGGGCCGGGGGGTGAGCGGAAAATCGGCGATGGCGGCGTCAATCCCGGCCTGCAGGATCTTCATCAGCTCGTCGGTGGCAGGCTGGGCGTCGTGGGCAGGGTCCGGCAGGTCCGCAGGCAGCAGGGGCTGGCCCACGTGGATCCGTACCGGCGCGCGCCAGGCGCGAAGCGGCGAGAACCCGTGGTGCCGGGTCATCAGCCGGTGCGAGCCCCAGACCGAGACGGGGATGATCGGCACGCCGGCTTCCGCCGCCATCCGCACGGCTCCGGTCTTGCAGTCGCGGACGGTGAAGCTCCGGCTGACGCCCGCTTCAGGGAGGATGGCGATGTATTCGCCTTCGCGCAGTTTCGCGACGGCGGTGTCGTAGGCGCCGCCGCCCGAACCGTAGGGAACCACAACATGCCCGGCAGCGCTGATGGCAGGACCCGCGAACCAGTGGTCGGCCGCGCCCTGGGTGACCAGATAGCGCATCTCGGCACGGTTGTTCCACCACAGGAGCAGCTCGGCAAACGCAAAATCCAGGTACCCGAAATGGGTGATGGCCACCACGGCCCCCTCGCCCGGGACCACCTGGCGCGACGAGCCGTTGAGCGGCCCTGGTGGCGGCAGGTGTTCCCGGCCCGTGATGATGACACGGATCCCGAAGAGCCGGCGAAGCGCCAGCCCGGTGCGGACAATGACGCGGTAGAAGCGGTCGTTGGACTTCGGCCGCCAGGCCATCTCAGCGGCCGCCTGCCGGCCGCCGAGGAGGCCAGGGGACAAAGCCCGACGTCGACTCAACGTACTCCTTGTACCCCGGCCGGGCGGACATCGCCTTCTCCGTAAGCGGCTTCCCGGTCTTGCCTGCGAGGGCCCAGACCATAAGGGCGGGGGAGAGGACGGTCAGGATTCCGGGCCAGGAGTCCGCGGCTATCAGGAAAAGTCCGGTCCAGACTGCGGCATCACCGAAATAGTTGGGGTGGCGGGTGTAACGCCACAACCCCGTGTTGAGCACCGTTCCCTTCCTGGACGGATCCTTCTTGAACTGTGTCAGTTGCCAGTCGCCCACCGTTTCGAACACGAAGCCGACCACCCACAGCACGACTCCCAGGATGGCAACCCAGCCCGGCGCGCCGGTGGCGAACATTCCCACCTGAACCGTGAGGGACACGAACAACATCACCATGCCCTGGGGCAGGTAGACACGGCGCAGTGCATACACATTGCGGGAGCCAGGGGCGTCGCTGAGCATCGCCTCGTAGCGGGGGTCCTCGTGGCCGCCGCGGGCGCGCCAGCCGATGTGGGCACCGAGGCGGAGGCCCCACACGCCCGTCAGCAGCAACAGCAGGAGCCGCCGCCCGTCGTCGCCCGTTCCGGCGGAGAGCAGCCACGAGACCGCGGCGACGGCAACGAATCCGGGCCCCCAGGCCACGTCCATGACGGAGTGCCTCCGCTGCGCCACGGCCACGGCGAAGGTGACCGCCAGGACGGACGCCACGGCCAGTGCCGTCCAGGGCAGGCTCGCCAGGAATTCGTTCAGGGGAAAAGCGGCCATCGTCACAGCACTACCGGGATACCGGGGTCGGTTGCGGGCAGCAGGGCGTCAAACCCGGGGCCGCCGTCCAGTTCCACGTCGGCGGTTTCGGCAAACGCCTTGAGGACAAAGCCGGTTGCCAGAGTGTGCCACAGCCGGACCTTCCGGAACATGAAATGGCCGGCCCCCGCCAGCGAAACATAGCGCAGCTCCTTGGCCCCGGCGGAGGCGCGCCGGGCGAATTTCAGCGATGCGGCGGGGCTGGTCCAGCGGTCCGTGGTGCCGTGCACAATGAGCACCCGGCGCCCGGTGACATTCCCGGCCGGGGTCTCGGCGCTCAGCCACGGAGCCAGGGCCACGACCGCATCCACCTGGGGATCGTCGGCTGCGCAAATTGCGGTGAGCCCACCCATCGAGTGCCCCAGCAGGTACACGGGCACACCCGGGTGTTCGTCGTGGATCCGGGCGAGGGCCCACCTGGCATCCTGCAGCGGTGACATGTCCGGGCCGTTCCAGCCCCGGACACTGTTGCGAAGCGTCCAAACCGCCAGTCCGTGGCTGCCGCCGGCCCGGTGCAGGTGTTTTGCGAAGGGCACCATGCGGGCAGGGCTCAGGTGGCGGGCCTCCACGGGCTCGTAGCTGTGCGAGCGGCCGCCGTGCAGCACCAGTGCCACGCCGCGGGTGACGCCCGCGGCCTCGCGCACCGTCAGTACGGGTTTGGTTTTTCCGTCGTCATTCCTGCGATTACCCATGCGGGCCTCCAGACTCCTCGTCCTACAGTTATAAACCCACGGGTTCCCGTGTTTAGTTCCGCTGTTCAGTGCCCTTCCGGCATCCAGCCGCAGCCGGAAGAGCCCGGCGTCCCGCGTTCCGGGCTTTCACACGGTGTTCGGAGCGGCAGTCCGCGAAGATTGGCGGCCGGAGGATGCCGTGGTTCCCAGTAAAGTGCAGGCATGAGGTTTTACTGCTGATGGGTGCCGGACACTCGCACGGCCACACAGACCATTCGGTTCCGACACCCGGGGCCCTCGCCGCGCGCAAACGGGCCAACTGGCTCCTCGCGGCGGTGCTTATTCCGCTGACGCTCCTGACCCTGGCAGCCATGGTCATGATGTGGCCGTCCGGGAACAAGGCGGACCTGAAGCTGGCCAGCCCGTACGCGGCCGCCCCCGGCGTGACCTTCGATACCGGCACGATCCAGCGCGTGGTGGTGGAAAGCTGCACGCAGGGCACTACCGGCCAAAACACCACCGCCCAGCCCGGCCCGGGGCAGGGCACTGCCCAGGATGCCCCGCAGCCGGGGAATGACTGCACCTTCGCATTCACCGAGCCGGACAAGGGCGGAAACCCGGTCAAGGTGGTGATCAACCCGGACGTGGTGAAGTCCCACGGCGTCAAGGTCGGTGACGACATCCGGTACCTGAACCTCTCCAACGCCCAGGGCGCGTCCGGTCAGGGTGCGCCTGCCTATATCTTCGTGGACTTCGTCCGCACCCTGCCCATCATCCTTCTGGCCGTCCTTTACGCCGCCGTGGTGATCGCCGTGGCGCGCTGGCGCGGGCTGCGGGCGCTGATCGGCCTTGTGGGCGCCTACGCGGTGCTGGTGACGTTCATGCTGCCCGGGCTCGTGGAGGGAAAACCGCCCCTGCTGCTGGCGCTGGTGGGATCCACTGTGATCATGATCGGGGTCCTCTACTTTGCCCACGGCTTCTCGGCGCGAACCTCCACGGCATTGCTGGGCACCATGTTCGGCCTGGGCATCACGGCGCTCCTGGCGGCCTGGGCCACCGACGCGGCAAACCTGGCCGGCGTGGGCAGCCATGATGCCGCCACGCTGGCGAACATTTCGGACAATATCTCCATCTCCGGCATCATCCTGTGCGGATTGATCATTTCCGGACTCGGCGTCCTGAACGACGTCACCATCACCCAGTCCTCGGCGGTGTGGGAACTCTACGAACTGGCTCCGGAGACAAGCGCCCGCCAGCTCTTTTCCTCGGCCATGCGGATCGGCCGCGACCACATCGCCTCCACCGTGTACACCATCGCCTTCGCCTACGCAGGGGCGGCGCTGCCCATCCTCATCATCGTGATGCTGTACGACCGCCCGCTCGGAGAGGCGCTGACCAGCGCTGAACTGTCCGAGGAAGTCATCAGGACACTCGTCGGTTCCGTGGGACTGGTGCTGGCCATCCCCGTCACCACCCTGATCGCGGTGCTGGTGGTCAAGGCCACCGGGATCAGGCCCGGTGCCGCCGCGGCACCGGCCGGCACGGCGTCCGGCCGGAACGCTTCCGGGCGGCCTCCCGTGACGGCCGACGACGTCGGGGACACCGGCGCGCTCGCGGCGGCCGCTGCGGTCACACGCGGCGCACGGACGCGTCCCTCGGATTCCCTGACGCCCCGTGAGCCCGCTCCGGAACCCATGCCCGGCAGCCGGCGGGCGAGACGGGCCGCAGAAGGGGAATAGCAGGATTCGCCCCCGCCGGAGAGGCCATCCGGTGGCCGGCTCGCCGATTTGCCCGGCTTTGAGACAATGAACGGGTGACTGTTGTAGCGACTCCTCCCGCCCCCAAGCTGGAACTCCCGCCCCTGAAGCTGGGACCCCTCACGGTGGACACCCCCGTGATCCTGGCCCCCATGGCGGGCATCACCAACTCCGCCTTCCGCAGGCTCTGCCGTGAATACGGCGGCGGCATGTACGTGGCGGAGATGGTCACCTCGCGTGCCCTCGTGGAGCGCACCCCCGAGTCGCTGCGGATCATCTCCCACGACGACGACGAAAAGGTCCGCTCCGTCCAGCTGTACGGCGTGGACCCCGTGACCGTCGGGCAGGCGGTCCGGATGCTTGTCGAGGAGGACCGGGCGGACCACATCGACCTCAACTTTGGCTGCCCCGTTCCCAAGGTGACCCGGCGCGGCGGCGGATCAGCCCTGCCCTGGAAGATCGACCTGTTTACCTCGATCGTCCAGACGGCCGTCAAAGAGGCGTCCAAGGGCAACGTCCCGCTCACCATCAAGATGCGCAAGGGCATTGACGAGGACCACCTCACGTACCTCGACGCGGGCCGCATCGCACGTGATGCCGGCGTCGCCGCCGTCGCCCTCCACGGCCGCACCGCGGCGCAGTTCTATTCCGGCCAGGCTGACTGGTCCGCCATCGCCCGGCTGCGAGAAGCGCTGCCGGACATTCCGGTCCTGGGCAACGGCGACATCTGGTCCGCCGAGGATGCCGTGCGCATGGTCCGAGAGACCGGCGTGGACGGCGTGGTGGTGGGCCGCGGCTGCCAGGGCAGGCCCTGGCTGTTCGGGGATCTCCAGGCGGCTTTCGAAGGCAGCGACACCCGCCACAGGCCGAACCTGCGGCAAGTGGCGGAGGGCGTCTACCGGCACGCGGAACTGATGGTGGAAACCTTCGGCGACGAAGGCAAGGCCCTGCGGGAAATCCGCAAGCACATGGCGTGGTACTTCAAGGGATACGTGGTGGGCGGGGAACTGCGCACCAGGCTTGCCCTGGTCACCAGCCTTCAGGTGCTGCGCGATACGCTGGCCGAGCTGGACCAGGATTCCCCGTACCCGGGTGCGGACGCCGAAGGCCCCCGCGGCCGCGCCGGTTCGCCCAAGAGGCCGGCGTTGCCCAAGGACTGGCTGGAATCCCGGGCGCTGAACGCCGAACAGTCCCAGGACATCTCCGCCGCGGAACTGGACGTGTCAGGTGGCTGAAACCCGGACCACAGCACCCGTGCTGCCGGGCTACGAAGCCCACGACTCCGCCCGCTGGGTGGAGGAACCGCCCAAAACCACCTACCGCTCCGACTTCGAACGGGACCGGGCACGCGTCCTGCACTCGTCCGCGCTGCGCCGGTTGGGCGCCAAGACCCAGGTGGTTGCCCCGGACACTGACGACTTTGTCCGGACCCGGCTGACGCACAGCCTGGAAGTGGCCCAGGTGGGCCGCGAACTGGGCCGGACGCTGGGTTGCGACCCCGACGTCGTGGACACCGCCTGCCTCAGCCACGACCTCGGCCACCCGCCGTTCGGGCACAACGGCGAATCCGCGCTGAACGAGATGGCGCACGGCATCGGCGGATTTGAAGGCAACGCCCAGACCCTCCGGCTGCTGACCCGGCTGGAGCCCAAAGTCCTGGCTGCGGACGGAACCCCGGCCGGACTGAACCTCACGCGTGCCAGCCTTGACGCCGCGGCCAAGTACCCGTGGTCGGCATTGAATGCCCCGGTGATCCACGGCCAGCGGACCAGCAAGTTCGGTGCCTACGAGGACGACCTCCCCATTTTCGACTGGATCCGGGAAGGGGCGCCGGAGCGCAGGTCCTGCCTGGAGGCCCAGGTCATGGACCTTGCGGACGACATCTCCTACTCAGTGCACGACGTCGAGGACGCCATAGTGGCAGGCCACTTCCAGTTGCGCTGGATGGACAATCCGGACCACCGCGCCCGCGTCGTGGGGTACGCCAAGCAGTGGTACCTGCCGCACAACGACCCCGCTGCGATTGATGCCGCCCTGGCCCGGCTGGAGGCCACGGACGTCTGGGTGCGCGAGGCCGACGGCAGCCGCAAGGCGATGGCCGCGCTGAAGGACATGACCAGCCAGCTGATCGGCAGGTTCTGCCAGAGCGCCCTGGAGACAACCCGCGCCGTGTACGGCCCCGAGGACCTCACCCGCTACAACGCCGAGCTGATGGTCCCGGACGAAACCGTGATGGAAATCGCGGTCATGAAGGGCCTGGCCACAACGTTCGTGATGACCACCGAGCACCGCCAGCCCATCTACGAACGCCAGCGCGAGGTCCTGCATGCGCTGGTGACGGCACTGAACGCCACCGGAGACCGCCACCTCGAGCCGATGTTCGCGGCCGACTGGCGGGACGCGGCCGACGACGGCGCGCGCCTTCGCGTGGTCATCGACCAGGTTGCCTCACTCACCGACGGTTCCGCGCTGGCTATGTACGAGCGGTTGGTCGGCAGCCTGCCGTCGCTTTGGTAATCGCGCCGGTGACGGGCACCATAACCGGCGAACCGGCGTCGTACCCGGGGACTAGGATGGCTCTGTGGCCGGGCTGATCAAACGCGAAGATATTGACGAAGTACGCCAGCGCACGGACATCAAGGAAGTCGTGGACGGCTACGTCACGCTCAAGGGCGCCGGGCTGGGCTCCTTCAAGGGCCTGTGCCCGTTCCACGATGAGCGTTCGCCGTCGTTCACCGTCCGTCCCCAGGTGGGCAGGTACCACTGCTTCGGCTGCGGCGAGGACGGCGACGTCATCTCCTTTGTCCAGAAGCTGGACCACTCCTCGTTCCATGAGGCCGTGGAAAAGCTGGCGGCCAGGATCGGCTTCGAACTTCGCTACGAAGACGGCGGCACCGGCCCCAGCCGGGAGGACGTGGGCAAGCGCCAGCGCCTCCTGGACGCCCACAAAGTGGCAGACGAGTTCTTCCGCGCCCAGCTGCTGACTCCCGGCGCCTCGGAGGGCCGCAACTTCCTGCACGGCCGCGGCTTCGACCGGACGGCTGCTGAGCAGTTCGGCGTGGGCTACGCCCCGCAGGGCTGGGACGCGCTGCTCAAGCACCTCCGCGGCCGGGGCTACACGGATGCCGAGCTGAAGCTGACGGGCATGTTCTCCGAAGGCAACCGGGGTATCTATGACCGGTTCCGCGGCCGCCTGATCTGGCCCATCCGTGACATCGCCGGCGACACCATCGGATTCGGCGCCCGGAAGCTCTATGAGGACGACCAGGGCCCCAAGTATCTCAATACCCCGGAAACCACGCTCTACAAGAAATCCCAGGTGCTCTACGGCATCGACCTCGCCAAGCGGAACATCGCCAAGGAACGGCAGCTGGTGGTGGTGGAGGGTTACACCGACGTCATGGCCTGCCACCTGTCGGGGATCACGACGGCAGTGGCCACCTGCGGAACCGCGTTCGGCGCCGACCACATCAAGATCGCCCGGCGGCTGTTGTCCGACGACGGCACCGGGGGAGAAGTCATCTTCACCTTCGACGGCGATGCCGCCGGCCAGAAGGCCGCCCTGCGCGCCTTCGAGGAGGACCAGAGATTCGTCGCGCAGACCTACGTTGCAGTGGAACCCACCGGCGCGGACCCCTGCGACCTCCGGCAGGCCCGGGGCGACTCCGCCGTCCGTGACCTGATCAGCAGCCGCCGTCCGCTGTTTGAATTTGCCATCAGGGCGTCGCTGAAGCGGCACAACCTCGACACCGTCGAGGGCCGCATTGCGGCCCTGCGGGAGTCCGCCCCGGTGGTGGCCCAGATCCGTGACGCAGGTATCCGCCCCGGGTACGCCCGGGAACTGGCAGGGTGGCTCGGCATGCCAGTCGAAGAGGTCAGCCGCGCGGTGGCCGTCGCCGCCAAACGGGCTGCCCAGGGAGACACGCCCGCAGGCAGCGGCGCAGCGCCGGGCATTGCCGAACTGCCGGCGTCGGGCGTTGTGCCGTCCTTCAACAGGCCGGACCCCCGGGACCCCGTGGCGTCCATGGAGCGCCAGGCGCTGGAAGTGGCGCTCCAAGAGCCCGCGATGCTGGCTGGCGGGACCTGGGACCGGTTCAGTGCGGCGGGGTTCCGGACCCCTGCCTACCAGGCCGTCCACGACGCCATGCGCGCCTCCGGGCCGGGGCTGACCGGCGATCCCGTGCGGTGGGTGGAGCAGGTGATGAACGAAGTGCCGGAGCCCCTCCGTCCGCTGGTTTCTGAGCTCGCCGTGGTGCCGCTGCCGGCAAGCAACGCGGAAGGCGTGCTCAGGTACTGCCGGGACATCCTCGCGCGGCTGTTCGAACTGCAGATCACCAGGGTCAAGGCGGACAAGATGGGGCAGCTGCAGAGGCTGGATGCCTCGTCCCATCCTGAAGAGTTCCAGCGGCTGAACCGTGAGCTGATGCTTCTGGAAATGGAGCGCCGTTCACTGCGTTCCGATGCGTGAACTCAGCTGCGCGAACCCGCCCGGAGAAGTGCGGCGCCGCTCGCCGCGGGTTCCCGATTTCACTTCTGATTTCGCTTCCGGCCGGTGTGTTTGCTAGGCTAATACCCGCTTCATTCCTCCTTAGCTCAATTGGCAGAGCATTCGACTGTTAATCGAAGGGTTGCTGGTTCAAGTCCAGCAGGAGGAGCGCACAGTCCCCGTTCCGGGCCACCGGAACGGGGACTTTTTTATACCCGGGCGGGGTATTCCTCCATGCTGTGGCAGCCGATTTCACATTGGGGCAAAACCTTTGCTAATGTCGTACCTGCTTCATTCCTCCTTAGCTCAATTGGCAGAGCATTCGACTGTTAATCGAAGGGTTGCTGGTTCAAGTCCAGCAGGAGGAGCGGACGGGCCCCGAGGCCGGCGAACAGCCGGCCACGGGGTCCTTTTTTATTCAGGCTTCAGACGAAGTCCATCTCCACCTGCAGGAAGCGTTCTGCCTCATCGATGGCAGCACGGAACGCCTCCTCCTCGGTGGGAGATTTCCGCGGCTCCCGGGGATGCCATTCATGCGGCGCTGAATGCACCCTGGTGAAGCCGCTGTTCGGCGGGGCATAGAAGATACCGAACCGCTGCACGGGCCACTCCGGGGACGTCTCCGGGGCAACCAGGAGCGCAGCGTTGAACGCGGGGTTGAACCACTGGGCGATGGGACGGCGCCGGTCCTCAGTGAAAAGTCCGGCCGCGTAGAGTGCTGCCGACTGCGGACTGGTCTGTGCGCACAACCGTTCCCACCACAGGGGCAGGATGCCGGTGTCGCATCGCTGCCAGGTGGCCGGAAGGGGCGGATGATGCTGCTGCCAGTCGGGCACAGAACAACTTTATCGCGCGGGCAATTTCCGGAACAGGGCCACTAAGCCCGTTCGCCCGAGACGTGTCAGGGCCGGTTCCAGGGGCCGGGATTGACCCGGTAGAGCAGTGCGGAGCCGGCGATCGCCCCCAGGATGATGCCCATCGCCGGGTTGCCCATCGTCCTCCCGGCAAAGTAGCCGGCGACGCCGCCGAGCACCGCGCCGAGGAACAGCCCCCTGCGGTTGCGGTTGAGTCGTTTGGCCATGGCTCCAGCGTACCGGGAGGGATGCGCGCGCTAGTGGATGGAGGGGACCGTCCGGGGGCGGACCACCAGCCACAGTGCCGCTGCGGCCAGCAGGATGCTCGTGGCCTGGACTCCGCCCATGACGGTTGCCGAGATGTCGCCGAACCAGCCCACCACCGGGGAGACTATGCCGGCCATCATGAAGGTTGCTGCTCCCAGCAGCGACGCCGCCGTTCCCGCCTGCGCCCCGTGCTTGGAGAGTGCCAGGACCTGGACGCAGGGGAAGGTGAAACCTGTGCCGAGGATGTAGAACCAGAGCGGCACCATCACGCCCCAGAGCCCCAGGCCGAGCTGGTCGAAGATGACAATCAGCACTGCCATCAGGAACATCCAGGCGGTGGAACAGGCCAGGATCCACTGCGGCGGAACCCGCCGGATAACCCGCGAGCTGGTCTGCACGCCTGCCACGATGCCCAGCGAGTTGATTCCGAAAAGCAGGCCGTACTCCTGGGGCGAGAACCCGTACACATCCTGAAACAGGAAGGGGGAGGCGGACAGGTAGGCAAAGAGCCCGGCGAAGTTCATGCCGCCGAGCAGCAGCAGGCCCACGAAGATCCGGTCCGAGAAGAGCAGTTTGTAACGCTGGCCCGCCGTCAGGCCCGATTTACCCCGGAGTTCGCGGGGGAGGGTTTCGCGCACCAGAAGGATGGCGGCGGTGATCACCAGCGTGCCGTAGCCGGCCAGGAAGTAGAAGATGCCCGGCCAGGGCATAACCAGCAGGAGCTGCGAGCCGATGACCGGCGCAAGGATCGGGGCCAGCCCGTTGACCAGCGCCATCCGGGAGAACATCCGCACCATGGCGTAGCCCGTGAAGAGGTCCCGCACCATGGCCATGGCCACCACGCCGCCACCGGCGGCGCCGATGCCCATCACGACCCGGAACAGTCCCAGCGTGGCCAGGTCAGTGGACAGCGCTGCGCCGAGCGAGGCGGTGATGTGCAGGGCGGTGGCAAGGATCAGCGGAAGCCTTCGGCCGAACTTGTCGCTCAGCGGCCCCACCACCAGCTGCCCCAGGGCAAAGCCCACGGTTGTACCGGTCAGCGTGAGCTGCACTTCAGCCTCGGACACCCCGAGGCTTGCCTCAAGGGCGGGGAATGCCGGGAGGTAGAGATCGATTGTAAAAGGGCCCAGTGCGGTCAGGGCGCCGAGGAGGAGGATGTACAGGATTTTCCGGTTGCGGCTCAGGGAGTCGCCCGGATTGGCGGGAATGCTCACAGGGACCAATCCTATGGCGCTCAGATCATACTTTTACAGCGTTGGAGGGCGCGCCACGGGTTATTAGCCGAAGAAGGGGCCGAACCTGAATGATAGTTTTGTCAACGGGGTGTGTGTGAAGCCGCGCAGGCCCCCGGAATCCGACGGAATCCGAATCAAAGATGGAACCAGTAAGGCGGGATCGATGAGCGGACGACACAGCGGCCGGACAACTAGCGGACTGAGTATTGCGGCGCTGCCCAAGACTCTGAGGCTGGTTGCCAAACTCGCGCCACGGCAGCTCAACGACGAAATCGCCCTCGCGAAGATCGAGCTGAAGCGCAAGGGCATCCAGGTCGGGGTGGCTGCAGCGTTCCTGGCCGTCGCACTGGTGTTTGTCGCCTTCCTCGTCACCGGACTCATCGTTGCGGCCATTATGGGGCTTGCCACCATCATGCCCGCCTGGCTGGCTGCCCTGCTCGTATGCGCCGTCTTCCTCGTCATCGCCCTCATCGGCGCGCTTATCGGCATGAGCAAATTCAAGAAAGCCATGCCGCTTGTGCCCGAGGACACGATCCGCGGACTCAAGCACGATCTCGGCATCGTGAAGGAAGGCTCGGAATTCAACCCTGCTGTCCTGGATCCCACCTCCGAGCAGGCGAAGGCCGCCAAGGCCGCCAAGGAAGCGAAGGCGGCTCAGGAAAAGGCGGAGAAGGAGGCCAAGGCCGCTGCTGAAAAGGTTGACGTGCCCGCCCCCACGGAAGCCGAACTGCGGAGCCGGCTGGACAAGCGCCGCCGGCACCTGACGGGCGTCCGCGACGAGCTGGGCGAGGAACTCGACCTCAAGACCCAGGCGCAACTCCTGCTGGGCGCAGCCGAAGCCGGGCTGAAATCAGGCAAGGTGCGGGTCGGCCACCAGGCAGAAACCCTCAGCCGCTCGGCAGCCAACCTGCTCAACCGTGCAGGCGAGAGCCAGGCCGGAGTGCGCTGGAAGCCGCTGGCTGCACTGGCGGCGTCGGCCGCCGTCCTTGTAGTCCTCCTCCGCAAGCTCCTCAAAGGCTAGCGTCGCCGGCACCACCCAGGCAGTCGAAGCGGGAAGGGAAGGAGGTTAGGGATGAAGTTCATCAACGCGGGCGCACGTCCGGGCCAGCGGCACGTGGACAGCGATGCCGTCTTCACCATCCCCAACATCCTGACGGTGGTCCGGTTCATGGGCGTGCCGCTGTTCATCTGGCTTGTCCTGTGGCAGAAAGAGTATGCCCTCGCCACGATCGTACTGGTGATCATGGGCAGCACGGACTGGGTGGACGGGTACATCGCCCGTCGCTTCAACCAGACGTCCAGGCTGGGCCGGATCATGGATCCGGTGGCTGACCGGATGGCCCTCATTGCCGTCGCCATCACCCTGGTGATCGCCGGCGTCGTGGAGTGGTGGTACCTGACGGCGCTGGTGGTTCCCGATGCCATCCTGATGGCCGTTTCGCTGTACTACTTCCACAGCCACCCGGATCTGCCCGTCAGCCGGATCGGAAAGGTCCGCACCGCGCTCCTCCTCGTGGGCACCCCGCTGCTGGTGCTGGCCAAGCTGCCCATCCCGCTGACCGAAATCTACTTCGTAGCGGCGTGGATCTTCCTCGGCCTCGGGCTGATCGGCCACTGGGTGGCCGCCTACAACTATTTCCGGGCCATCATCCGTAAGGGCAGGCTCAAGGCCGCGAACGACGGCGGACGCGGCTGATGGTGTGGCTCGCCGTTTTCCTGGCGGTGCTGGGCGCCTTTTGCCTGGCCATCGGCGCGCAGCGCCAAGGCAGCGCGGTGAAAGCGGATACGGGCGGCCTTGCGCTTAGCACGCACGGCTTCCTTCGCCTCATCCGCAATCCGCGCTGGGTCTTCGGGCTCCTGCTGCTATGCGCCGGCATGGCGATGAACGCCGTCGCCCTCGTGTCGGCGCCGCTGACGGTGGTGCAGCCGATCGGAGCCATTGCCCTGGTCATCACCACAATCGTCAACGCCAAGGACCAGGGCCTGAGCATCAACCGGGCCACGGTGGTGGCCATCTCGGCGTGCGTCACCGGCTCGGCGATGTTCGTCCTGCTGGCGGTCAACGTGACGCAGGAAAACCACCATGTGAGTTTCGACGACGAACTCACCATCGTGCTGCTGCTCGCCCTCGCGGTGGGCGTCTTCGGCACGCTGGCACTGGTGTTCAAGCACCGGATGAGCGCCTTCATCTACATTCTCGGCGCGGGGGTGCTGTTCGGATTCGTGGCCGTCCTGACCCGCATCATCGGCAAGCACCTGCTCGACCCCAACGGGCTCGCGCTGCTCAACGTGCAGTGGTATTCGGTGGTGGCCATCGTGGCGGCCGGCGGGCTGGGTTCGTGGTTTGTCCAGTCGGCGTACTCCGGCGGGCCGCCGGACCTCGTCATAGCGGGACTGACCGTTATCGACCCCATTGTTGGAATCGCCATCGGCATCGCCATCCTCGGCGAACTCCGGTCGGATGTCCACGCCGTGCTGGCGATTGCCATGGGGGCGGCCGCTTCCCTTGCTATCGTGGGGGTAATCGCCCTCTCGCGGCACCATCCCGAAGTGACCAAGCGCAGGAAGGACGCGCGCAAGGCCGCAGGGCGTGTGTCCTAGGGGCGACTGATACCCAGACTTCGCCAGAAGTCCCGGCGCGACAGCGCCGGGGGCCAGCCGGCCGCCACAGCAGCGCTGACCGCACCGTGACCACCAGGAGCTCTCCCCGTGACCTTGCCCGACAGCCAGCAACCACTCACCATCCTGATTGCTGCGGACACCTACCCGCCCCACGTCAACGGAGCCGCGCAATTCGGATACCGTCTGGCCAAGGGCATGACCGCACGCGGACACAATGTCCATGTGCTCGCGTGCCGGCCGGACAAGGGCAAAAGCTTCACCGAGTTCCGCACTGAGGGCACCGTGCACCGGATCCGCTCCCATTCAGTGCCCACGCACGAGTACTTCCGCATCACGTTCCCCTGGGAGATCAAGAAGGAGATCAGCCTCCTGTTTGACCGCGTCAAGCCGGACGTGGTGCACATCCAGAGCCACTACATGATCGGCGAACACGTGCTCTACGAAGCCGAGCGGCGCGGCGTGCGGATCATTGCCACCAACCACTTCATGCCGGAGAACCTGAACCCCTTCCTGCCGTTTCCGCAGTGGTTCAAGGACATCGTGGGACGCATCTCCTGGAAGGACATGGGCAAGGTGATGGGCCGGGCTGACGTCGTCACCACGCCCACGCCGCTCGCAGCCAAGGCCATGCATCAGCATGCCTTCCTTCGCAAGGTCCTGCCGCTCTCCAACGGCATTGATTCGGCCGCCTATGAACTCCGCGAGGGCGAGGTCATGGAGCGGCACCCGTATCCCACCGTGCTGTTCGCCGGCCGTCTGGCGGAGGAGAAGCACGTCAACATCCTCATCGACGCGGTGGCAAAGACCCCGGCTGAGCTGAATGTCCACCTGGAGATCGTCGGTGGAGGCGAGGTCCGTGCGGCCCTCGAAGCGCAGGTGGCACGGCTGGGACTGGAACCGCGGGTGAAGTTCCTGGGCCTGGCCAGCGATGCCGAACTGCGGGAGGCCTACATCAAGGCGGACCTGTTCTGCATGCCGGGAACGGCTGAGCTCCAGTCGTTGGTCACGTTGGAGGCCATGTCCGCTTCCACCCCGGTGCTGCTGGCGGATGCGATGGCGCTGCCGCACCTGGTGCGCGACGGCGAAAACGGCTACCTCTTCACCCCGAATGACAGCGACGACCTCGCCGCCAAGATCACCCGGGTGCTGCAGCTTCCGGCCGAGGAGCTCGCCGCGATGGGCAAGGCCAGCCGCTGCATGGTGGAGCCGCACAGCATCCAGGGGACGCTGCAGACGTTTGAAGACCTCTACCGCGGGGCCACCTACGACGACAAAGTGGTGTAATTCCCACGCCGTGCCAGCCAATGCCGCCGGCGCCGGGGTGCTGGTGCGCGTAACAGGCGAATACTATTGCTAGAGTGTTTTTGCCCCGGATGTGCCGAGGCTCCCTGCGGAGCCGGCCGTCCGCGGGCGCACGGGGCTATAGCTCAGCTGGTTAGAGCGCGGGACTCATAATCCTAAGGTCCTCGGTTCAAGTCCGAGTAGCCCTACGCGAAAAGAGCCCCTGACCTGCGGAAACGCTGGTCAGGGGCTCTTTCATTTTGGAGTTCTCAGGTAGCAATCCACCGGAAACCCACCGCTATCACTTTTGAGCAGCCAGTCCATAGGCGCGCAGCACGGCCAGATGCCTCACCGAGTCGCCGGTTTCGACAACTCTCGTAACCCACTTGATCCGTGATCTGTACGCGAATGCTTGGAACCGGGAAGTCATCAGGACGTCATAGAGAAGTTTGAAGTAGGGAACCACGCGCCGCTCTATTGTTTCCATGCCTACGCCGGCGAGCAGAAGGCCCTGCAAGATTCCGCCGGCGTGCTCTACCAATCGAACAACCGGCGGGGGTAGATGTGGCCCGCCCACCGCATAGGCCTCTTCGAGTTCCACGGAGAGGGCGCGGAGTTTGTCGAGCTTCGATTCGTTGTGGAGCTCGATCGCGGCAGCGACTTGCATCCGGACATCCTCGGGTAGGTCCTCCCGCGTCGCTTCCATAATGCCCAAGCGACTCTGGATCATGATGGCCCGCACCACGCGCAGGAGTTCCAGCTGGTCCTTGGCGCGTTGGGAGAACTTTTCATTGCGGACCTGCAGCCGTGGCTTGAGGAAGAAATCAACCAGGAGTGCCACGACAGCGCCGGCAGCAGCCGTCGCCAGGACGGTGCCAAGGCTCCATGCAGGGGCAGCTGCGGCCGCGTCAGCTGCGACGGAGGCAATGCCCCTCACTCTTGAACCATTCCGAACGCCTCGAGGAGCACCGTGTTGTCCGGGGCCTCGTGTGTCTTCTGCACGTAGTGCTTCCGTGTGACGTTCTCGCTGGAGTGGCCGAGCTGGGCTGATGCGCTGGCCATCCCGGAGGACGCCTCGAGCAGGGTTCCCACGGTTTTCCGAAATGTGTGAGGTGTGACCCACTGGAATCCGAGATCGTCACGGGCGGAGCGCCACTGCTTCCGGAAATTGTTGGGATCCCGGAGTGAACCGACGGCCGAAGGGAACACGACGTCCCACGGATTGGCTTCCATCTGCCCAATTTGCCGCCTCAGGAGCATTTCTACGGCGAAAGCGGGTAGGAAGTACCTTTGGCGAGAATGGGCGCTCTTAGGGTGGTCCTGGATGGTTAGTCCCTGTCCTGGCATGTAGACGATCGTTCCGTTCACCGTGACTGTCGGTTTCGCGGACTTCAAGTCGATGTCTTTCCAGCGGATGGCCAGCGCTTCGCCGATACGCGCACCTGTGGCAAGCATGATGTCGACGACGTCGAGCATGTCCACGGTCGGGTAGCGGCCGGCCTGCTTCTTGCTGGCCTCCCACTGCCGTAGGCCAGCCCGCAGCGCGCCCACCTCGGCCACCGTGAGGGCCCGGACCTCTTTGTGATTGGTGGGGATGGCGGCGACGTCACGCAGCGGGTTCCCGTCGAGTGCTCCGTGGCGTGCTGCCAGGCCCAGCATGCCGGACAGGACCGTCTTGCAGAGCTTCGCCGTGGCGTTCCCGTGCTTGGTCCGCATCGTCTTCAGGAAACGGTCCAGGGTGGAAACGGTCGCTTCCCGGATCCGGAGGCCGCCGACGCCCGGGCAGACGTAGTTGTCCATGATGTCCCGGTACCGCCGGCGGGTGTTCAGCGCCCTGTCAGTGTCCTCGAATTCGGCCCACCAGACCACGGCCAGTTTGGTGATCCGCATGTCGCCGGTGATGTCCTCGCCGGCCGGCATCGCCCGATCTGTCAGGGCCGCGATCAGCAGCCGCTCGGCTTTGCCACCTCTGTCGGCCTTGGACGTGGCCGTGGCTCGGGCCTCCACCTTCCGGGTTATCCCGTCGAAGTCCCGGAACCTTGCCATGGCCCGCCACACGCCTGGCGTTACCTCGTCTCTGCTGATTTTCCCCCATGTGCCGATCTGCAGCGGTGGCCTAGGCATGGTCTAGCCCGGCGCCTGGAGTGACGCTTCGAATGGCTTCCTCTAAGTCTGGAGACAGCTTTGGGATGGGGAGTTGCTTCTCCGTCAGGAAATCGAATGAGGGCCTGGCCTCCTGCGCTATCTTGGTTCGCTGCCGCCGCGTCTGATCGATCACCGGTTCCATCCCTTCCATATCCATGGCAGTCATCTTTTCAATGACTCTCGATATCACCGTCCAGGCGGCTTCCGACTTTGCCAGTCCGATGTTTGCTTGGAGGTGCTCGATAAAGGTCATATACGGGTCGGTGGCGTCCCATGCCAGCCCCATGTCGATTGCCAAGGCAGCGTCGGTGAACCAAAGCCATCCGGCAAAGGGGGATCGGTAGTCCCCTGGCAGTACCTCTACTGGTCCCGGTTCATCTACTGGGAACAGTAACGCGGCCGGCGGAACGCGCAGAGCTGCGGCTATTGCGGAGATCTCCGCAATAGTGATGTTTCGCCTGGACCCACTTTCAAGGTTGGCGAGCGTTGTACGGAGCAGTTTGTAGCCGATTTCGTTGGTGCATGTATCCGCCACGGCCTGAACCGACATTCCGGCGGCCGACCTCACCTTGCGCACCCTGCCCCCAAGCGCCTGCGCTTGCCTCTTCATCCATTCGTCGCCACTAGCGTTTGTCATAGTTCATGACGATATCTCAGTTTTTCGTCAGTTACTAGTTGCTAAGCATTGAAATCTGTGCAACGCTTGGCTCGTCAGGCAAACTGACGAAGATATCAGAAAGCGTCATGTGGCATGACGGAGGAGGAAGTATGACTACGGCGATTGACCAAGCGCAGGCAAATGCAGGGCACGGGATTCTTGCAACAAAAGACATTGCAGAGAGGTACAGCGTTCCGGTCGCCACAGTTAGGAAATGGCGGCACATGGGTTACGGCCCCAGAGGTTTCGTTTGCGGAAAATACGTCCGGTACCGCCTCGCCGATTGCTTGGCGTGGGAAGAATCTCAAGTCCACGCTGACGGGGCGGCGTGACCGGCGCAATGGCCCTCACCCCAGAGCAGCAGAAGAAGCTGGACCGGCTAGTCCGCATCCAAGCGGAAGCCAAAGATCTGGAACTCGTGCTGACTGTTCGCTGCAAAACCTGCGGCGCCCCACTATCCGCGGCGAAGAGCATGACACAAGTCGAAGGCCCGGTCTGCCGGGCAAAAAAATAACGGTCCCGCAGGCACCACCCTGCAGGACCGTCGATCGAAAACCAACCAGCAGAAGGAATCCGAACATGTTCACGACCACTATCTCACCTGGCACGTCAGTACGGCCAGTACCTGCAGATGAGCAGTGCCTGCCGGTAGCTAACCCCTACGCGACGGCAACCAACCCGGAGCTTGAGCGTCATCATTGGCAGAACCTCGCCGGAATGGTCGCCAGCTTCCGTCCCGGATGGCCCATTGACCGGATCCTAGCGAACCTGTGGGACGCCCGGAACAAGCAGAGCTTCCCGGAACTCGCTCACGTGGCGCTCGCTGTGGCAATGAATCCGAAGTACAACGGGCCCGGAGCCATATACCTCGCAGCGGCAGCCGTGATCGAACTTTGAGCACACGGGAGTCGTCTGACCTCGCTGCGGCGACGCCGGCGAAGGCCGGCAAAGTCGCCCTCAAGACCGTGCAGCCGAACTGCACCATCGACAAAGACCAGAACTAACGGAGAGGAAGGGCACCCTTTGGACCAGGACCGCGATTTCACCCGCGAACCGATTGGGCGGTTCGAATGGGAACGCATCCTGCGCCGCATACAGGTCAGCGCCCCGAGCGTGAAGCTCGTCGGATTCACCATGGCAACCTATGCCGATGCCGACGGCGGCCGGGTACGTCCAGGGCAGAGCAGGCTCGCAGCAGTCATCGGCACGAGCATCAGCACGGTCCGCCGAGGCCAGACGGAGCTCGAGGACATCGGCATGCTGGACATGGTCGTCAAGGGTCGGTCATTCGGCCGGGGCCACCTCGGATCCTTCGCCAGCGAGTACCGGCTGAGTGTCCCGTCTGATCTCCTCGAGGCTATTCCGATGCTGGACCAGGACGAACAGAACTACGGCGCACCAGTGACCGGTACTTCTGCGAACAACCGCCCACCCATGACACCTAGTTCCGCAGAACTACCGGTCATATCAGAAGAACTACCGGTCACCAGTGAAGAACTACCGGTCATATGGGCAGAAGAACCGGTCACCCATGAACACCCACCACAACATGAACACCACAACAAAGACCAGAACAAAGAACATCAGTCACTCTCCGTCGCCGAAGCTGACGCGCAGGCGCGTGATCCGAGGCAGGGAGAAATAGAAATTGATCTCCCTACGGAAGAACCACCCCTGTCCAAGGCCGCTCTTGCCAAACAAATAGCTGAGGACTTCCAGGACTGGTACGCCATCTATCCCAAGCATTCAGGTAGGGGAGCGGCTGTGAACTCCTACACCAAGGCACGGAAGAACGGCGCCACTCTTGGGGAACTCCTCGCCGGCGCCAGACGATACGCAGCCGAGCGTCAAGGGCAGGACCCGCAGTTCACCAAGGCTCCAGCCACCTGGCTGAATCAGGAGTGCTGGGCCGACGACCCAGACCATGTGGGGGAGCTCGACGTCGAAGCGATCCTCGGCAAGGACTACTGGACTCCCGGGCCGCCGCCGGCAGGCCTCAGCGTCTCCGAAGAAATCGACTGGAAGAAAGAGCAGCGGGCCGTCCGGAACGGACAACGGCTCGAAGAGGCCAAAACCAAGGCGTCAACCGGCAAGCTCTCGCCGTGGGATCCGGCCTACCACCGCCAAGGCAAGCTCACGCTTTCGCAGAAGATGCAAAACACCATCTCCGGCGGTTATCGCCTGCAGGCACAGATGGACGCAGCGAACGGCAACACCGTCCCCCGGCAATACCAGTGGTGCAACCCACCCCGAGAACTCGAAGCCCCAGAACAGGAATCAGCATGACAACCAACCAAGCAGCCTCATGCTGCCTCCCCAACGAAATCCTCACCAACCAAGCCGGCCTGAGCTGGACCATCGAAACAGAACACCATGTCAACTGCCCCGAGGCGCAACCTCATGAAGGCAACGTAAGCATGGTGACCTCATGAAGGCCACATGCACGGCAAAGGCAAAGGGAACCGGTGAACGGTGTCGACGCTCACCCATTGCTGGCGGGAACGTCTGCAGAGTCCACGGTGGCGCATCAAGCGTAGCTAGGGCGGCAGCTGCCCGTCGCGTCCAGGAGGAGGATGCCATGAAGCAGCTGGCCAACCTGGGCCAGCCGGAGGCCGTTGATCCTTCCGAGGCCTTGCTGCAGCTCATCGGCTGGAAGTACGGAGAGGTGAAGTGGCTTCGCGCCCGCGTCCAGGATCTTCCCCACAACGAGTTGACGTGGGGGATTGCTCAGACGGACGTCGGTATTGGGCCGGAAGGCCCCATCGACAAGGTCACGGAAAAGGCATCACCGTCGGTCTGGTGGACCCTTCTGCGGCAGGCGGAGGATCAGCTCGCTGACTACGCCGCCAGGGCTCTCAGGGCTGGTGTGGAGGAGCGCAGGGTCAAGATGGCAGAACAGGAGGGTCAGATGGTCCACGCCGTTATGTTGGCGATCTTCCACCGCATCGCATTGACCCCCGAGCAGTGGGCAATGGCCCAGGTCGCCGCACCTGAAGAACTCCGGAGGCTGGCAGGGTGAGCGGCTACAGGCCACCGCGGTTTAGCGGACTTGGCGCACACGTTGGCGGCGTCAGTGCTTGGGTCCTCGTTTCCTTTCTGGAGCGAACGCGATTCCTGGACAGCATCCAGAAGATGGATCCCGAGCCCCGGCGGGAAATGCTCCAGACCTATGACGCATTGCGAGCGGCGGGGATCTACTGGAGTGAGAACAACGAAGGGACTATGCGGGTAGACCCCGGGCCGCAGGCCGGTTCAGTGGAGCAGGACGCGGCGGACGGTGCCGAGCGATGGACGTCTGAGCGGGTGGCCAATGCCCTGGGAGTCGTTCCCCGGCGCGTGGGGCAGCTGGTGGCCGCCGGCAGGCTCGAGGGCATCAAGGTGGGCAACATGTGGCTCATCTCGGCCGAGAGCGTCCAGGACTATCAGACAGCAGAAACCATCCGCCGGAAGGCTGCCTGATAAGAGGCCATTCGCAGGCCGCTGATATCAGAATCGCCTAGAACACAATGAACGGGGCGCTCCACGGGGGGCGTCCCGTTCGCGTATCCACCGTTTACCCACCAGTAATCGCCCCCGTTTCCGCTCCCGGAAGCGCGGAAACCGCAAACGATGCCGACGCGGGAAGCTCATCACGGATGGTTCCTTCGGGAACTCCGGCCGGAAACGGCGTCCGGTCCCCGCCGGTGGAAGGCGGGGCCGGGCGTCACCGGACAGACACGCCAAATCACCGCCCAGGGAGGGCCCGCAATGACCACCGACAGAGACATCCTCGCGGCACTCCGAGGAGAGCACGCACGTGACACCGCCGTTGCCGAGGCCTCCGGGCGCTCCCCGTCCGCTGCGGCCCGCGAAACCGGCTCAGCCCAGCGCCGCGGCGACGCCTTCGAGTCTGTGGCCATCTGGGCCGCCAAGGAAGCCGCCGAGACAGCCACCAAAGGACTCGCCCAAGCGATCATGCGGGCGGACGCCACCAAGGGCATCTACGCCGCCGAATCCGAAGCCACACAGATCGCCGCGGAGGCCTACACCGAGGCGGCCAAGGCCAGCCCCTACGAGATCAACCGTCAGGAATCCGTGGCACGCATCGTCACGAAGCTCGCAGGCATCATCGGCCGCAAAGAGGAGCAAACCACCAAACGCCCGAAGCCGGCCGCGGCCACAGGCCCGAAGCGCCCTCAACAGGAAGCAGCCTCCCGGCGGGCGCCGGTCCGGGTCACCGAAATAGGTTCCGGCCGCATCACCGCCGTCCACAAGTAATCACCCCCAGGAGCAGACCAGCATGGCACTTTTCAGCAAGACCATTGAGCAGGCACACGCAGCCGTCACCAAAGCAGGATCCGTCGTCGTGGAATGGGAGGAGAAGGCTTCAGCAGCACGCGCTGAGGCGATCCGCCTCGACACCGAATCCGGCGCCGCTATCCTCGAGGACGAGTCAGCCGCCGAACGCATCACCCTGAACATCCAGGCAAACGAACGACGGGCCCGAGCCTTTGACCAGGCGGCCGAGGAAGCACGCCGCAAGCACGCCACGGCGTACCGGGAAGCGCTCGAGGTGGAAGCCCGCGAAGAGGAGAAGCAAGCAGCCTCGGCCACGAAGGAAGCCACCGCTCACCGGGCAAAGGTAGCCGCGCTCGTGAACCAGCTCAACGAACTCGAGGACGCAGACTACCGTCCTACCGGCGTGTACGTCGGCACCAGTGGAATCAACTTGGCGTTGCCCCGCAGCGAACGCCTCGACAAGGCGGCTAAGGAGCATCACACCCGGGCTGCCCTGATCCGCTACTTCATCAAGTCCGGGACAATCACGCACGACATCCACGTGCTGAACGCCGAGCTGGGAACTTCAATCCAGGACAACGGCCTCACCATCCCGGGCGAGGGGATCGAGATCCCGCAGTCACTCACTGCCGCCCGTGACGCCGGCGTCTACTTCGTGGGGGCATGACCATGGCGAACCTGCAAGAAGCGTTCCAAGCAGCTGCAGCGCGGCTGGCAGAGGACATCCGCAAGATCGACGCCGGCGAACTCGACGCGACACCGGCGCACCGGGCATTCCTGGACGGTGCAGTCAAGGCTTGGACCCAGCCGGCGGTCACCGAAAGCGGTGGGTATTCGGTGGACCGGGCGGTGGAAGCCGGCGCCGAGATCCCGCAGAGCCCAAGCCAGCAAGGTCCCGCGCAGCATGACCCTGAGAATCCCGACTTAGCAGACACAAATTCAATGGATTTTGACGGCGCTAAGTTCCCTAAGTGAGGGGTCCCGCACCATCTGTACGGTGCGGGACCCCGTATTGCGGCTAGACGCTGTCGGCTTCTCCCGCCTGTACGGCGGCACCACGCAAGAACGCATAGGCCTCGGCGAAATTGCGAACGGTTTGGCCACCCGGTGCATTGACATTGATTTTCGGGATGGTCTCTAGCAAGTGGATCTGAGCCGCCAGCAGCGCTTTGTCGTGCTTCTTTGCCTCTTCGTCGTCAAACTCAACGTAGGTGTAATCGGCCATAGATGGCCCCCTTCTCATCGCTGGCCGGCAAGCCGACTGCATCCCGGTCCAGAATCACTGTACTGATTGGGAAGATATTTGATGGGGTTTGGTTTCCCTAACTGAAGTGGCCCGCACCGCATGTGTGGGCCGTGGCCCAGGTGCAGGTGGAAGGATGAAGGGTACATGAAGTTTGCTGTAGAATTCTACGTAGAACTATGCGTATAGTTTGGCCTACGGCAGGTGTGAATCGCCTGTACGGGTGAAAGGGATCACAATCATGCGAACCGATACAAGGAATTTAGTCAGCGTTACCGAGTTCAGCCGATACGCTTCACGCTTCATCAGTTCAGCCGCCTCCGGCACAACTCACGTCATCCTCAAGGACAACAAACCTACGGCGGCCGTGATCGACATGGAGTCCGCCGAGCGTCTTGCTCACATAGATGAGCTGGAAGACGACCTAAAGCTTATGACAGCTTCTCTAGTGCGACTCGTCACCGATGACGGCAGACGCCACAGCTTGGAAGACGTGGCCGCCGAATTCGGCATTGACCTGGACGAGCTTAGAGGGGAATAACGCGGGGAAATGGCGAAAGTTCATCTGACTGACGACGCAAAAGAGGATCTGCGCGACCTGGACGGGTCTGCGAAGAAGATCGTGCTGAAAGCGATCTTGAAACTGGAGGACCAGCCAGAGCTTAGGGGCCAGCCGCTAGGCAGCAAGAAAACTGGCAACCTGACTGGCCTCCGCAAGCTCGTCGTTGGAGACAGGGACTGGCGCATTGTCTACCGCGTCGAGGATGACGGATCCGTTTGCGTCGTTTGGGTCATCGGCAAGAGAGCCGATGACGAGGTGTACGAAATCGCAATGGCCCGGCTGAAGATGCAGACTGATATGCCATTGAAGGAACAGATCACGGAAGTGATCACGATGGCGTTCAAGAGCCCATAACCAATCCCTCCCTTACTGAAATTGCCCCGTTCACTTTGGTGGACGGGGCTTTTCGTTGTTGGTGGGTGGCGGCCCGGGCCAGCCCCCAATAGAACCGGGCGGGCCGCCTGCCGCGGCCGCGAGGGGGCATCCATACGACTGTGGCTATGCAGGAACGTACGCGCCGAAGCTGGGAAACGTCTCGGTCTTTCCGTTTCGGCTTTTCCAGCTTTGGCGCGTACGGTTGGTTCCGGCGTCTCCGCATTCCCCCATTTGCGGGGCAGCCAAGGGCTCCCACGCTTGAGTCGCCCCCGACTCGCGTGGGGGTTTTACTTTGCCTCATATCCTGGGCGGTCTGTTCATGTACTCGGGGATCTGTAGGATCTTCTTCTTTAGCTTCCTCCCCCTGGGCGTGTCCCTGTAGGTGACGACCAGCTGAGACCCCTCAGAATCAAAGTTCGGACCATATGACTCGCGACCCGTTCCGCCGTTGTACGACAAAGGGAAGTTGATAAACAGATCGGCGTGCTCGCCAGCTCGAACAGTCGTCCCGGTCAGGGTCTTCTGGCCGCTGGTCGATACCACGACGGGGAAAACTTCAATGTCCGTTGCCGGCGCGGAGCCAATGTTTATGAGAGCAGCCTCGAACCGCACCATGAGACGCCAATCAGCACGCGGACGTATCCACTCTGCCCTCACGGCAACCCAGGCGCTGACAGCTAAGGCCGCGCACGAGATGAGTAGCGGCCACAAATCTTTGCCTTCCATGTTCCCCCAATTCGACTAGAGGCAACTGTAGCTGCCCGGAGCTTCAGTGGTGTCCGGCCCTTGAGCGGGAAAGGCTGGAGGTCAGGGAGTCAATTCCATCCGGCAGTGCCGGTTCACGGATCTGGGGCCGCGTGGGCTGTGTCAGGTGGTCCACGAGGGCCAGGATCTGGGCTTCCGTCAGGAGTACCTTCCCGCGTGCCCCTTTGACGTACTCGATGCGCCCCTGCTTAGCCAGACGGCGAATCGTGGCGGCCGGCACCTGCTTGAGCCTCGCCGCTGCCTCATCAGCTGTGTAAAGAGCCAGTGGGTCCAGGCTCATTGCGACGGTTTGCGGGCGTATTCCGCCTGAGCGGCCAGGAAGAGACTGGCCAATTCCACCCATGCGTCGGCCGGAAGCTGGTCGCAGTGGATCTCGAGGAACTCCCGAGGCGTCAAGCCGTGAGGTGCGCTCGTGACCCCGTTGCGCTCAAAGTCCTTGAACGGGGACGTGGAGCTCGTCACCCGGTGCAGGATGTCCCGTGGCTGGCTGGTGCTCCCATATTCGATCTTGGGTACAACGGCGGAGTTCTGGCTGTGGGCCCAACGGCGCCAAGCATGCATAAACGGGAACTCAAAGGCCATGTTAGAGGAGTCCAGTTCCTCGACACCCAACTCTGCCAGTCCGGCCAGTAAGCCGTTGGCAAGAAGTAGTTGCTTTTGCTGTTTGGTCAGGCCGGCCATAGTAATCCTCTGGGAGTCGAGTGCGGTCGCGGATTTCTCCAAGACTCAGAATAAAAGGTGGGTAAGCGGTGGATGCTCGAGGAGGGGCTGCCGCTGCGCATCTATTTTGACCGCAGTTGCCGGCGGTACTCCAGCTCGGTGACCTCAGAATGGACTATTATAAGGACACCTCCAGGCGATCTCCCGCGCCTGCCTAGAGATACGGCTTCCAGGCATCCAGCACGCTTGTTACGAAGCGCACGTCCCCGTTGGCCTTGGTTATTGCATCGTCGCACGCCTGACTCTCAGCGTCGCTGCAGACCTTCACTGCATTGTTGTCGGCCAGCGGATCCAGCACCCTCAGTGTCCGGTCGAGGAGTGAAGCGATTTCTGCCGGAGCTTTCGGCAGTGCCCGCAAGTTTTTGGCCGCAGTCTTGGCCGTAATGGTCGCCGTCTGAACCGTCATACTGCAGGTAAGCCGGGTCACTTTGTCGATTGGCTTGGTGCCTATGCTGGCGAAGGCGCAGTCGGTGATCTTGTCCTCGTAGTCCCTCCAGCCCTGTTCGTGCTCCGCAATAATGCTGGCGTATTGGGAAACGGTCGCTGTCGGTGTGGGGGTAGGTGTCGGCGTGGGTGCGGTGCTTGTAGACGCCGTTCCGGTGGCGGCTGCACCCGATCCGCACGCAGACAGCGCCAGAGCGGCTGCAAGGACGGCGGGCAGTACGAGTGACCTGTTCAATTCTTCCCCCAGAGTTCCATCAGCACCTCAGCCGGGCCGATGGCCTGAGTATATGGCTACACCAGATATCCGGGACACTTCCGTCAGCGGAAATGGGGAAGCGCCCACCAGGCGGCGCTCTTCAAACTGAGACCATGACTGATTCCAAAACCTGCCACGTAGATACCTTGCCCCGGATCAAGGCCGCCGGCCAGTCGTGCTCTGAATGCCCATTTCGTAAGAGCAACATCGACCGCCCGCACTTCAACGACCAGTACTCGCAGACCGAGTTCACGCGCTTGTGGCGTTCCATCGCCGTCGAGGGAAAATTCTTTGGGTGCCATCTCACGGACGCCGACTACCACCCGGTACCGCAGGAATCCCTGGACATGGGCTACCAGAAGCCTGCCGACATCGGCGCCAGGCGTGAATGCGCTGGCAGCGTCGCACTGATACGACGGGAAATGCGTCTCGCGGAGAGCTACCCGAACCACGCCACATACATCAAGGCACGTCCGGCAGGGCTCTCAAAACACGCGTTCCTTGTTTTGAGTAAGCGGCTGAAAGGCATGATGGAGCCGCCCGTTCGCTTTGCTGTGAAGCCTGACGAGTCAGACGTCATCGACCCCATGGAACGGATCGACACGACGTCATTCGAGTGGGCGGTGAACACCGAAGGCGCCGCCGCGATCCTCCTGGCCATTGAATCCGTTATTGGCTCACTCTGCGAATGCCCGGTGTGCACCAACCACACCACGGCGCACAAGGCCCGGCCCTTCCTCACCGCAGAGGGGATGGCCGTAGACGCTGACGAGGAACTCCACGGACTCCTGAGCAGCATGTCCGCGGCCGGTATTCAAACCATGGATAGCTGCATCAACATGGCCGACGCACTGGAAAAACTCTGGCCAGAACGCACTGCAACGCTCGTGCGTGCACCCATCGGGAAGATGAACTATTCCTCCATGATCCGCTCCCGAGCCGCCCACATCCGCTACAGCAACGGCCCCGCGGCCGACGCCTTCACCCGGGCGGCCTCAGCCTTTTCCGGCGTGGAAGTCAGCAGCTCCGGGCCCGTCACTCAGATCGTATTTCAGCCCAAGCACATCCCCGCGCTGACCGCCGCGGCCAAGCGATAATGCACCACACGACATCAGCGCCTTTCGTGGACACTTCGCCGGCGGACCTCACCTACACCACGGCCGCCGGCGAACTGCCAGCACTGGCGACAAAGGCAGTCGGATCGGTAGAGCTCCGCGTCCTGGGAGCGTCCCACCAAGTCCGCGTGGGCAACTGGATGGAGACGCTGGCCTGCCAGCCCGGACAGGCGCCACACCTCCCACCAGCTGCCACGGAACCGGGCTACACATTCACGGCACGGGTAGACACCTTGGCAGCCGGGCACCTCGCCACTGAGGTCGCAGCACTGACGGAGGACATCGGCCGTCACCCGCACGGCTTGCTCGTGGCCTTCCAAGGCGACCCCCTGGCGCTAACCGGGATGACTGCCGAAGTCACTGAGGGCAGCGCCTCGTGGACCACTTGGCACGTCTACCCCCAAACCCTCCAGATCGTCACGACACACAGCACCTTGAACCGAAGGGCAGAAAGCTAAGGCAATGGCTATTACACCGGAAACCCTCCGCATCGTTGACCGCCTCCGCGCTCAACTTACCGTCATGACCGACGCCCAGACCGTTGCCCTCACAAGGGCATGGGTGGAAGCGTGGGACGCGCTGGTGCCAGACTTCGAGGTCGCCCTGATCGAACTGATGGCTGGGGCATCTGGTGGCGTCCTGTCCCGCGGCCAGGTCGCTAAGAGCATCAGGTTGCGAGACGCACTACAGGCGTCGCGGGGCATGCTTGACCAGCTGGCTACCGTTGCCGAAGTAACCGTGGCCGGCGACGTCGCTCAGGCTGTCCTCGACGCAGTCGACGGGCACGCGGCCCTGGTCACTTCACAGCTACCGCCCAACGCGGCGTCCGTCGGCGTCTCCTTCACCCGCATGTCCCCTGATGCTTTGGCGGCCATCGTGGAGCGCACCACGGCACAGATCCACTCCGCCACACTCCCGCTCGCCGCGGACACGGAGCGGGTCATGAAGCGGGCACTGATCCGCGGGATCGCCGTCGGGGACAACCCCAGGCGGACAGCCTCCCGGATCATGGCCCAAACGGAGCAGCGGTTCAACGGCGGCCTCACCCGGGCCCTTGTTATCTCCCGCACCGAGACGCTGGACGCGCATAGGGCGGCGACGCAGGCGTCCGAGAAAACGAACACCAAGATCCTCGAAGAATGGGAGTGGCACGCGGCCCTGGACGCCCGCACCTGCCCGTCGTGTCTGGCGCAGCACGGCACACGGCATTCGCTCACGGAATCTGGGCCCAACGACCACCACCAAGGTAGGTGCGCGAGAGTCTCAGTGACCAAGTCATGGGCCGAGCTCGGGTTCACGGGCATCGAGGAACCGGCGTCGCTGACACCGGGCTCTCAGGACTGGTTCAACAACCTCACCGCAGACTCACAGCTGGCCATCATGGGCCCCGGCCGGCTGGAACTCCTGAACGCCGGGAAGATCTCCTGGGCGGACCTTTCCACGGTCAAGCAGACCGACGGCTGGCGGGACTCGCACACCGCCACGACCTTGAAGGACCTACTCCGCAAGGCCGCCTAAGCTACGTCCCGTCGCTCAACGACGGCTCATACTGAACAGCCCCACACCACTTGCACTCCACAGAGATAGACGCCCCGGTGCCGCGCAGGTAGATGCCATGCACCTTCCACGAGTGGCCCGGGCATTCCCCGGCGGCGCCAGCTGTGTCGTTCCGGTCGTCAAGCGTCACACAATCAGTCTAGGGACCTGTCAATAGACCAAGCGTCGGGCGGTGGCTGGCAGCCTTCGTTGGCCCACCGCTTACCCACCGGAAACGAGGAATCAGGACGATCTGCGATGAACGCGAAAATGCACAGGATTGTATGATTCCAGTGGAATCTAGACCATGACGCCGTCCACCGAACACTGACGAAAACCGGGAATTGCTAATCCTAAGGTCCTCGGTTCAAGTCCGAGTAGCCCTACAAGAAGTTACAGACCCGCCTGCGGAGCCGGGCGCGTATGCCGATTGGCCCCAAACAGGGAGCCGTGGCCGATGTTCAGACATCGGCCACGGCTCTTTTGCGTTTGCTGCCCGGGCCGGCAAGGCCATGTGCCCGCTTGCCCGCCCACCCTGGCTGCGGTATGTTACTCATCAGTAACATAACCCGCCGTGGCGACGCCCGCGTCTTTTGGTCGCTGCTGATCACACGTGAAGGAACACCATGTCCAAAGCTGCAATCGACATCAATAACCTGCCGTACGCCGACGGCGACTTCTTCGCGTTCGAGCAGCTGCTCAGCGGCAAGGAGAGGGACCGGCTCGCCGAGGTCCGGGATTTCCTGGATCGTGAGGTCAAGCCCATCGCGGTTGATTGCTGGAACCGCGCCGAGTTTCCTATGGACCTGATCCCGAAGCTGGCCGAGATCGACCTGGTCAGCCCCGTCCGGCGCCAGGGGTACTCCAACCTCTTTGCCGGCATCCTGCATGCCGAAGCCACGCGTGCGGACGCCTCCATCGCCACCTTCCTTGGCGTCCACGACGGCTTGTTCACGGGCTCCATTGAAGCCCTCGCCTCGCAGGAACAGCAGGAGGCGTGGTTGCCGGACATCTACTCGCTGAAAAGGATCGGCGCTTTCGGCCTGACCGAACCGCTGGGCGGTTCCGACGTTGCCGGCGGCACCCGCACCACGGCCCGCCGAAAGGGTGACAGCTGGATCCTCAACGGTGCCAAGCGCTGGATCGGCAATGCCACTTTCTCCGACTGGGTGGTCATCTACGCCCGTGACGAAGCCGACAACCAGGTCAAGGGCTTCCTGGTTGACACGAAAACCGAGGGTTACAGCGCCACCAAGATTGAAAACAAGATCTCGCTGCGTACCGTCCAGAATGCCGACATCACGCTCGACAATGTCGTGGTGCCGGACTTCTTCAAGCTCGCCAATGCCAACAGTTTCCGGGACACCAACAAGGTCCTGAAGGTGACCCGTCTCGCCGTCGCCTGGCAGGCCGTCGGCCAGCAGCTGGCAGCCTTCGACGTTGCCCGGCGGTACGCCGTCGAACGCAGCCAGTTCGGCAGGCCCATCGCGTCCTTCCAGCTCGTCCAGAACCAGCTCGTCCAGATTCTTGGCAACGCCGTAAGCTCGATGGGCATGATGGTCCGCTTGTCCCAGCTTGAAGACGCCGGCGAGGCGAAGGATGAGCAGTCCGCCCTGGCCAAGGCCTTCACTACGGCCAGGATGCGCGAAAGCGTAGCCATCGGCCGTAGCCTCCTCGGCGGCAACGGCATTGTCACGGACTTCGAGATGGCGAAGATCTTCTCTGATGCCGAGGCGATCTACTCCTATGAAGGCACCCACGAGATCAACACCCTGGTGACGGGGCGGGCTATCACCGGGATTTCGGCCATCGTCTAGCCGGCCTGGATCCTTTGCCGTTGCGGCCCTTCACCCTCAACCCCGTCCACCGACGGGAAGCAGGATGGAGGGCCGCAGGTCTGTCACCAAGGACAGCGGATTGATGTACTCCTCGCCGCGGCGCACGCCCCAGTGCACGCACGGCAGTGACCCGCAATGGCTGGTCACCGCCGTGCCGATGACATCCCCTCGTGACACCGCAGCCCCGGTCGTGAGGCTGCTTTCGACCGGCTCGAAGCTGCTGCGCAGGCCATTGCCGTGATCGATGGTGATCACGGGCCGGTCCACCACGAAGCCCGCGAAGCTGACGGTTCCGGACTCCGGAGCGGTGACCGGGGCGCCGTCGGCCGCTGTCCGCAGGTCCACCCCGCGGTGCCCGCTCATCCACGGCTTGTCCGGGGGATCGAAGGCGCGTACTACTGCCGGCCTGGGCGACAGGGGCCAGGACCAGCTGCCGGGCGCAGTGACCGCACCCGGCGTGCCGACTGCGCCGGAGGCCGGCGCGATGACTGAAACGGAGAGCAGGATGGCGGCCGGGATGGCTCGGACTTTCATCACCTCAGCCTGCAATCCTTGGGCCCGCGGCGGAAGGTGCCGGCAGCGCTATGTGGACAAACGGGCAGGCCGAAAATGGTCCGATCCGGTGGGGCCGCTGTAGTACACTTGACGGAGCAGTTTGCTGTGCCCTCAACGATGCCCGGCCGGCGGTTCATGCCACCTCTTGGTCGCCTGGTCCTTCCGGACGTTCTAGTCAGCACGTCTCATTCAGAGGTGTGGGGGAGCAGTGGCTGACTACGCGTATCCAGCCCTCCCGTTCCGAAGCCCCGGCTTCAGGCTGTGGAGGATTGCGCCTCTTGCGGTCAGGACCGGCAACGGAACTGATGAGAAGTGCAATGGATGCCAGGAGCAACGCCCGCCTGGGCGAAGCTAATCAACCGTCAACTATTGGCAGGGTAAGAGGGCCATGGGCTCTCTCATGAATGACCTGCCGGAAGGAGCGTCGGCATGCCCGTCGTAACTATGCGCCAGCTGCTTGACAGCGGCGTCCACTTTGGACACCAGACCCGTCGTTGGAACCCGAAGATGAAGCGCTTCATCTTCACGGAGCGCAACGGCATCTACATCATTGACCTGCAGCAGTCGCTGTCCTACATCGACCGTGCCTACGAGTTCGTTAAGGCCACCGTTGCACACGGCGGCACCGTTCTCTTCGTCGGCACCAAGAAGCAGGCTCAGGAATCCATCGCTGAGCAGGCCACCCGCGTTGGCCAGCCGTACGTCAACCAGCGTTGGCTCGGCGGTATGCTGACCAACTTCCAGACGGTCTCCAAGCGCATCCAGCGCATGAAGGAACTCGAAGAGATCGACTTCGACGACGTCGCCGGCTCTGCCTACACCAAGAAGGAACTGCTGCTCCTTCGCCGTGAACTCACCAAGCTCGAGACCAACCTCGGCGGTATCCGCAACCTGACCAAGGCACCGTCCGTGCTCTGGATTGTGGACACCAAGAAGGAGCACCTCGCAGTCGACGAGGCCAAGAAGCTGAACATCCCGGTTGTTGCCATCCTGGACACCAACTGCGATCCGGACGAAGTCGACTTCCCGATCCCGGGCAACGACGACGCCATCCGCTCCGTCAACCTGCTGACCCGCGTTGTTGCTGACGCTGTTGCCGAGGGCCTGATCGCCCGTAACCAGCGCGCTACCGGCACCACGGAAGCTCCGGAAGAGCCGCTGGCCGAGTGGGAGCGCGAGCTCCTCGAAGGCAGCAAGTCTGAAGAAGCTGCTGCTCCGGCTGCTGCAGAAGAAGCTCCCGCCGCCGCAGAGGAAGCCCCGGCAGCTGCCGAGGCAACCGAGTCTGCAGCCGGCGAAGCTGACGCTGCCAAGTAGGCAGACAAGTAAATCTGGACCATCCCCGGCACTGTCCGCAGTGCCGGGGGTTTCTGACAGGATGGCCGCTCACTCGGTGAGCTGCCGTCCTGTCAGTCCGTACACCACACAAAATTTCTAGACAGAGGGGTTCACATGGCGAACTACACTGCCGCTGATATCAAGGCTCTGCGTGAGCGCACTGGCGCCGGCATGATGGATGTCAAGAAGGCTCTTGACGAAGCCAACGGTGACGCCGAGAAGGCCATCGAAATCATCCGCATCAAGGGCCTGAAGGGCGCTACCAAGCGTGAAGGCCGCTCCACCGCTGAAGGCCTGGTAGCTGCCAAGGTCGCCGGCGGCGTTGGCGTGATGATCGAAGTTAACTGCGAGACCGACTTCGTGGCCAAGGCTGACAAGTTCATCCAGCTGGCCGACAAGGTCCTGGCCGTCGCAGTCGAGTCCGGTGCAGCCGACATCGAAACCCTGCTGGCCACCGAAGTTGACGGCAAGCCGCTGTCCGAGGTTGTCGTCGAAGAGGGCGCAATCCTGGGCGAAAAGGTTGTTGTCCGCCGTATTTCCCGCCTCGAGGGCGGCACGGTTGACGCCTACCTGCACAAGACCTCCAAGGACCTCCCGGCCCAGGTTGGCGTCCTGTTCGCTGTTGACGGCGAAGGCGAAGCAGCTGCCACCGCAGCACACGACGTCGCCGTCCACATCGCCGCCATGGCTCCGAACTACCTGACCCGCGAAGACGTTCCGGCTGACCTGGTTGAGTCCGAGCGCCGTATCGCCGAGGAGACGGCCAAGGCCGAGGGCAAGCCCGAGGCAGCCATGACCAAGATTGTGGAAGGCCGCGTGACGGGCTTCTACAAGGGTGAGGTGCTGGTTGACCAGGCATTCGCCAAGGATGCCAAGAAGTCTGTGGCGCAGGTCCTCGAAGAGGCTGGCGTCAAGGGCACCGCATTCGCGCGTTTCCGCGTCGGTTCCTAGTTAGGCACGCAAAGGGGTGGTCACTTCGGTGGCCGCCCCTTTTGCATGCAACCGCAGCCTTCCGGGCTGCACATCAGGCCCTGGGAAATGACACCTTTGGCCATCCGGCACGATAACCTAGCTCAGAGCTCATTTACGGGAAGGCACCATGGAAACCGTCAACAATTCTGTCCAGTCAGAGAAGAGCCGGCGTCGCGTCCTCCTGAAACTCTCCGGCGAGGTCTTCGGCGGCGGAAAGCTGGGCGTTGACCCGGACACAGTCCGTGGAGTCGCCAAGCAGATTGCCGCAGCAGTTCCCGACGTCGAGGTTGCGATCGTCGTGGGCGGCGGCAACTTCTTCCGCGGCGCGGAACTCTCCCAGAGCGGCATGGACCGTTCCCGTGCCGACTACATGGGCATGCTGGGGACCGTGATGAACTGCCTCGCGCTCCAGGATTTCCTGGAACAGGCGGGAGTGGAGACCCGCGTTCAGAGCGCCATCACCATGGGCCAGGTCGCTGAGGCGTACATCCCGCGCCGGGCCATCCGCCACATGGAAAAGGGCCGCGTCGTGATCTTCGGCGCAGGAGCCGGACTGCCGTACTTCTCCACTGACACCGTGGCTGCCCAACGGGCACTGGAAGTGCACGCCGACGTCGTACTGATGGCCAAGAGCGGCGTGGATGGCGTCTACACCGCAGACCCGAAGAAGGACCCTGAAGCCGAGAAGCTCGACCACCTCAGCTACGACGAGGCACTGCGGCGCGACATCCGCGTCATGGACCAGACTGCCATGACCATGTGTAAGGACAACAACCTCACCATGGTGGTTTTCGGCATGGAAGGCGAAGGCAACGTGACCCGGGCGATCCGTGGAGAGCAGCTGGGCACCGTGGTCACCCCCTAGCAACGGCTAGGATGATTTGAGGAAGGCCGGCCCGCAGGGCGGGCCGCAAAGACGGAACGAACCGTGCATTTCTCCGGCCAGCCGGAATGCACCAATTTCTGAGGAGAGACCGTGATCGAAGAGACCTTGCTCGAAGCCGGGGACAAGATGGACAAGGCAGTCGAGGTAGCCAAGGAAGACTTCGCGTCAATCCGTACCGGCCGTGCCACTCCGGGACTCTACAACCGGGTGCTGGTGGACTATTACGGTTCGCCCACCCCGCTGCAGCAGCTGGCATCGTTCGCCGTTCCCGACGCCCGCACCATCCTGATCACTCCGTTCGACAAGACGGCCCTGCGTGACATCGAGCGGGCCCTCAGCGATTCCGAGGTGGGCGCCAACCCGTCCAACGACGGTAACGTCATCCGGATCACCATTCCGGAGCTGACCAAGGAACGCCGCAAGGAATACGTCAAGATCGTCAAGGCAAAGGGCGAGGACGCCAAGGTGTCCATCCGGAACATCCGCCGCAAGGCAAAGGAAACCCTGGACAAGCTGGTCAAGGACGGCGAAGCGGGCGAGGACGAGGGAGCGCGCGGCGAGAAGGAACTCGACGCCCTCACCAAGGCACACGTTGATGGCATTGACGATCTGCTCAAGCGCAAGGAAGCCGAGCTGCTCGAGGTCTGATGGATCAGGCACAGCAGGCACCCGGACCCAGGGTCCGGGTCCGGGGGAAGCAACGCTCCAACCCAACACCCAAGGCCGGAAGGAACCTTCCTGCCGCCACGGTGGTGGGCCTCGCGATGCTTTTCGCCGTATTGGGGGGTCTCCTGTTCCTGCCGCTCGGGTTTGTCCTGGTCACCACCACGTTCGCGGTGTTCGGCGTCTGGGAGATCTTCCGGGCGCTGGAGGTGAGCGGCACCCGCCTGCCCATAGTCCCGGTGATGATAGGCACGGTCGGCATGCCGCTGGCTGCTTACTTCGGCGGACTGGAAAGCCTGCTGTTCGCACTGCTGGCCAGCAGCGTGGCGGTGCTCTTATGGCGGACCATCGAGAGCGCCGCCGGGTCCGCCCGGAGCATCTTCGCCGGGGTGTTCACGCTGGCCTGGGTGCCGTTCTTCATCAGCTTCGCGATCCTGCCGCTGCACGGCGTGGGGAGCGTGACGCCGGTGGGCTTCTGGCCCGGAGGCGTGATTCCGCACGGCGCCTGGCAGATCGCCACCATGCTCCTGCTGGTCGTGTCCAACGATACTTTCGGCTATCTGGTGGGAGCGTCCTTCGGAAAGCATCCCATGGCGCCCAAGATCAGTCCGAAGAAATCGTGGGAAGGGTTCGCGGGCTCCATCGGCGGGGCCATCGCCGTGGGTGTCCTGGCATGCCTGTTCCTGCTGGATAAGCCGTGGTGGGTGGGTGTCGTTCTCGCCGTGGGCATGGTGGCGGCGTCAACCATCGGCGATCTCTCCGAATCGATGGTCAAACGTGAACTCGGCATCAAGGACATGAGCAGCATCCTGCCTGGTCATGGCGGCGTCATGGACCGCCTGGACTCAATCGTGTTCGCCTCACCGGCGGCGTTTATCCTGTTCACGGCTGTCTCCGGCGCCTAAAGGCGTCCTGCCCGCAAACAACCCGGCACCTTAGACTGGTGCGGAGCAAAACAGCTGAACAGCACTGAAGGAAGCAAAGTGACAGTGGACATTCAACGGCAGATACCTGCGTCTTTTGACCGCGTGCAGCGGAACGAATACGGCTACAACGCCAAGCAGGTGGACCAGTTCCTCCAGCGCGCACGGGTTTCGTTCGAGAATCCGGGGGCCGCCGCACAGGTCATCAGGAGCGCCGATGTCCGGGCGGTCTGCTTCGATCCGGTCAAAGGCGGCTATGCCGCGGCCGGGGTCGACGCCGCCCTGGACCGACTGGAAGACGCCTTCGCGCGGCGCGAGCGCGATGAGCTCATCGAAGCCCGCGGCGAGGACGCCTGGCTCCGCGAAATCGGCAAGCTGTCCGGTCTCCTGCGGGGGAGACTCCACCGCCCAGACGGCGAACGGTTCCGCCGGCCGGCCGGCGGCCGGGTCCGGAGCTACAACTCCGTGGACGTTGACAACCTGTGCCACGACCTCATCGGCTACCTTGAACACGACCAACCGCTCAGCGTCGACAATGTCCGCCGCGCCGTCTTCCGCCAGGCCAAGGGCAAGGATGGCTACGAGGAAACCCAGGTGGACGCCTTCCTGGACCGTGTCGTCGAGCTCATGGCGGCCATCGACTGATGTTCCCGGCCCTTCGGCGGTTCCCTGGCGTCCGGCAGCTCCCCTAGCGCTCGGCGGTTAACTAGCGCTCGGCGGCTCCCCTAGCGCTCGGCGGCTCCCTGTCGTTCGGTGGCCAGCGGACGTTCCGGCGTGTGCAGCCTGGTCATGACCTTCGTGAGCGTCCTCGGCACCCGGTCCTTCGTGGCACGGGACACCACTAACATCACGGCGAAGGCGGCCGGCACCGTCCAGGCCGCCGGCTGTGCCAGCCACTGCGGCATCGCGGCACCCGATGCGGCCGGACCGGACAAGGCACCAGCAACCAGGGCGCCGCCGCACAGGACCCCGCCGGTCACCATCCCTGCGATGGCTCCGGCATCCGTGAGGCCCCGCCACCAGATTCCCAGCAGCAGCGCGGGACAAATCGTTGAAGCCGTAAACGCGAACACGAGGCCCACGCTGCCGGCCAAGGCCAGGGAGTCCGTCATAAACGCGAAGCCCAGCGGAACTGTGGCCGAGATCAGTGCGGCCAGCCGGAAGCCACGCACGCTTCCGCCCAGTACGTCCTGGCTGATGACGCCCGCCAGGGACACCACCAGCCCCGACGTGGTGGACAGGAAGGCGGCAAATGCCCCCGCCACCACCAGCGCCGAGAGCAGCTCGCCAGCAGGGCCGCCGATCAGCCGGCCCGGCAGGAGCAGGACCAGCGCATCCGACCTGCCGCCCTGCGCTAGGCCCGGGGCGAACATCCGCCCGATCAGCCCGTAGGCAGTGGGAAAGAGATAGAAGACAGACAGCAGTCCCAGCACGATCAGCGTGGTGCGGCGGGCCGTCTGCCCGTCCGGGTTGGTGTAAAACCGCACCAGCACGTGTGGCAGCCCCAGCGTTCCAAAGAGCAGCGCCACGAGCAGTGAGATGTTCTGGTACGGTCCTGTCGGTGCCAGGCCGGTGGGGTTGGTATTGGCTTCGGCCACCGAAGGGACCCCGTTGCCGGCCAGTACCAGGGCTATGAAGACAAGGGGCACCGCCATGGCTGTCAGCTTCAGCCAGTACTGGAACGCCTGTACAAAGGTGATGGAGCGCATGCCACCCGCCACTACGGTCACGCACACCACAACGACCACCGCCACGGACCCCACCCAGGACGGCAGCCCTGTGGTGATGCGGATCGTCAGGGCGGCGCCGTGCAGCTGCGGCACAATGTAAAGCCAGCCCACCACCACAACCACCAGGCTGGTGACCCGGCGGACGGGCCGGGAGTCCAGGCGCACCTCCGTGAAATCCGGAATCGTATAGGCGCCCGAGCGGCGCAGCGGCGCGGCAACGAAGAGCAGCAGCATCAGGTACCCCGCCGTGTAGCCGATGGGAAACCAGAGGGCATCGGTCCCGGAGAGCAGGACCAGTCCTGCCACGCCCAGGAAACTGGCGGCCGAAAGGTACTCGCCGCCAATCGCGGAAGCGTTCCACCAGGGGCGGACCGTCCGGGATGCCACGTAGAAGTCGCCTGTGGTCCGTGAAATCCGCAACCCGTAGAACCCGATGACGGCGGTGGCCACGGAAACCGCCACGAAGGCCGCAATGCCGACCACCGGGTTCACGGCCGCCTCACGCGCCCTCCGCCAGGTCCCGGTAGCGGGCCTCGTTACGGGCGGCCGTCCGGATGTACAGCCACGCGCTGAGTCCGATCACGGGGTAGATCCCGGCCCCGAGGAGGAGCCAGCCAAACGGGATTCCCGCGATCTTCGCTTCCGCCAAACCGGGAACCAGTCCCAGCAGGAGCGGAAAAGCCAGCAGGATCAGCAGGAAGCCCGCCGCCACGACAAGTGCCAGACGCAGCTGGGAACGGATCAGGGACCGGACGAATACCTGGCCCACATCGGACTCTTCGGCGGCTTCGCGCGAATCCCTCACCGGCTTTGCGGCTGACCGCGGGGCCGTCACCCTGACCCGGGTCATGCCTGCGGCCGGATCCGGGTGGTTTCGAGTTTCTCCCGGACAGACGGCAGGTGGCGGCGGCTGATGGGCAGCTCAGCCCCGGCCACGGTGACGGTGGGACGGGCCGCAGCGAGCTTCATGTGGCTGACATGGTTGAGGGCGATGAGGTAGGACCGATGCGTGCGGATGAATCCGGCCTCGGCCCACTGCTGCTCGAGATCGGCCAGGGGCACGCGGATGAGGTAGCTGGCATCGGCCGTGTGGAGCCTGGCGTAATCGCCCTGGGCCTGGACGTACGTGACGTCGTCGCGCCGGATCATCCGGGTGGTGCCGCCGAGGTCCACCGTGATCATTTCCGGTGTCGCGGCTCCGTCCTTCATGAGTTCACTGATGCGGCCCACCGACCTGGCAAGTCGCTCGGCGCGCACTGGCTTCAGCAGGTAGTCCACGGCGGCGAGCTCGAAGGCTTCCAGCGCGCACTCTTCGTCCGCGGTCACGAAGACAACCGCCGGGGGGTTGCTGCTTCGTGAGATGGCCCGCGCGATATCAAGGCCGGACAGAGCTGGCATGTGGATGTCCAGGAACACCGCATCCACGGCCTCGGCGTCGAGCACGCGCAGGGCCTCTGCGCCGGACGATGCCCGATGGATGGTACCGATCCGACCGTCCCGGCCGAGCAGGAAAGCGAGTTCCTCGACGGCGGGCAGCTCGTCGTCAGCGACGAGGACGTTAATCATGGTTCTAGAGTACTGCCGCGGTTCAGGCGTCGTGGCCGGGCTGGGACTTGGGAACACGCATGGTGATCAGGGTCCCCTCCCCGGGTGCCGTTTCGATGACCAGGCCGTTGTCTTCGCCGTAGACCTGGCGGAGCCGGGCATCCACGTTCCGCAGCCCCACGTGGTCACTGTCGCTGTGCCCGGCCAGCATGGACCGCAGCTGTTCGGGATCCATCCCCACGCCGTCGTCCTCTATTGTGACCTCCGCGAAGGCGCCGGAATCGTTCGCCGAAATGGTGATGTGGCCAGGACCCTCCTTGGCCTCCAGGCCGTGCCGGACGGCATTTTCAACCAGGGGCTGCAGGCTGAGGAACGGAATTACGGTGCTCAGCACCTCGGGGGCGATCCGCAGGCTCACCTGGACGCGGTCCCCGAAGCGCGCACGCTCCAGCAACAGGTAGCGGTCGATGCAGCGGAGCTCTTCGGCCAGGGTGGTGAAGTCGCCATGGCGACGGAAGGAGTAGCGGGTGAAGTCGGCGAATTCCACCACCAGCTCCCGGGCCCGCACGGGGTCCGTGTTGATAAAGGACGCGATGGCGTTGAGCGAGTTGTAGATGAAGTGCGGGCTGATCTGGGCGCGGAGGGCACGGACCTCGGCCTCCATCAGGAGGGTCCGGGAAGCGTCGAGTTCGGCGAGTTCAACCTGGGCTGCCACCCAGTCTGCCACTTCGCCGGTGGCACGGACCAGCCCGGCGCCAGCCGACGGCGCGAACGCCGCAATAACGCCCACCACGCGGGCACCGGCCTTGATGGGGGCGATGACGACGGCGCGTTCAATGTCGGTCGTGATCGCGCCGGAAGCCGCATCACCGGCGAGCATCTGCATTTCCCCGGCCGGGATCACTGCCGTGTGGCCGCCGTCGAGCACCTTGGCCGCCAGTCCCATCAGGGATGGCTTCAATTCCTCCGCGGCGCCGTCCCAGGCGAGCACTCCGGAAGTGTCGGTGATGGCCAGGGCATCGCAGCCCAGGATGGTGCGGAGCTGCCTGCTGGCTTTGGCCGCGCCCGCGGGGTTGAGCCCGGTGCGCAGGTGCTGGCCGGCCCTCGAGGCCGCGTGCAGGGTCTTGTACGTGGCGCGTTCGGCATCCGTGCCCAGCTCCCGGAAGGACCGTAGGACTTTGAGGCCGACACCGACGACGACGGCGATCGCCATCGCGATCACGGCGATGGCTGCGGCGGTGAACAGGGGGGAGTCCGGCATGGGCCCAGCGTAACGTGCCCGGCGTAGCCGCGCGGCACCGTTTGGCGCAGCATCGGGACCGCTGAGCGACGCCGGGGCGCGGTTCTCTGGATGTAAGCCGCATCACGGGAGACAGTGATTGCAGTCACATTGGCTGGGACTGTCTGCGGGTGGACGGGGCAGCCGGTGTGGACGGCAAGTCTCAATGAGGAGGAATGATGGGTAACGATGCCCCAACTCCGGACGCAGCGGCGTCCGTGGACTTCAAGCAAGTCCAATCGACGAAGCAGTTCCAGGAACTGCGCAAGCGTCACCGCAGCTTTGTCTTTCCAATGGCCGTTGCGTTCCTGCTCTGGTACTTCGCATACGTCCTCCTGGCCGACTACGCCGTCGGCTTTATGTCCACCAAGGTCTGGGGCAACATCAACATCGGGCTGATCCTGGGCCTGCTGCAGTTTGTTTCCACGTTCGCCATCACCGGCTGGTACGTGAGCTACTCCAACCGGCGGCTCGATCCCATCGCGGCGGAAATCCGCCATGAAATCGAAGGCCACGAGTTCGATAAAGCAGGCAACAAAATCAGCGGGGTAACAAAATGACGCTTATGGTTCCCGCGGTGAACGTTGCGGATCTCAAGGACACCACCCTGCTGAACATGGGCATCTTTGGCCTGTTTGTGGCCATCACCATGGTCATCGTGATCAAGGCAAGCCGCAACAACAAGACGGCGGCGGACTACTACGCCGCCGGACGTTCCTTCACCGGTCCGCAGAACGGCACCGCCATTGCCGGAGACTACCTCTCCGCGGCGTCGTTCCTCGGGATCACCGGCGCCATCGCCGTCAACGGCTACGACGGCTTTATGTACTCCATCGGCTTCCTGGTCGCCTGGCTCGTCGCCCTGCTGCTCGTGGCCGAGTTGCTCCGCAACACCGGCAAGTTCACCATGGCCGATGTGCTCTCCTTCCGGCTCAAGCAGCGCCCGGTGCGCATCGCGGCCGCCATCTCCACCCTGGCGGTCTGCTTCTTCTACCTCCTGGCGCAGATGGCCGGGGCGGGCAGCCTGATCTCCCTGCTCCTCGGCATCAGCGACTGGGGCGGACAGGCCCTGGTGATCATCGTCGTCGGCGCCCTCATGATCATGTACGTACTGATCGGCGGCATGAAGGGCACCACCTGGGTGCAGATCATCAAGGCCATGCTGCTGATTGCCGGCGCCGCCGTGATGACCTTCTGGGTCCTCGCCATCTACGGCTTCAACCTCTCCGACCTGCTGGGCGGAGCGGTGGAAACGTCAGGCAACCCGAACATGCTCAACCCGGGCCTGCAGTACGGCAAGACCGAAACCTCCAAGCTGGACTTCATGTCCCTGGGCCTGGCGCTGGTGCTCGGCACCGCCGCCCTGCCCCACGTGCTGATGCGCTTCTACACTGTTCCCACCGCCAAGGAAGCCCGCAAGTCCGTGGTCTGGTCCATCTGGCTGATCGGCCTGTTCTACCTGTTCACCCTGGTCCTGGGCTACGGTGCCGCGGCACTGGTCGGCGCTGACACCATCAAGGGTGCCCCGGGCGGAGTCAACTCGGCCGCACCGCTGCTGGCGTTCCACCTTGGCGGCCCGCTGCTGCTGGGCTTCATCTCTGCGGTGGCCTTCGCCACCATCCTGGCGGTTGTCGCCGGGCTCACCATCACCGCGGCGGCATCGTTTGCGCACGACATCTACGCCAGCGTGATTGCCAAGGGGAAGGCCGACGCCGACACGGAGGTCAAGGTCGCCCGGCGCACCGTGGTGGTCATCGGCCTCCTGGCTATCGCCGGCGGCATCTTCGCCAACGGCCAGAACGTGGCGTTCCTCGTGGCACTCGCCTTCGCTGTGGCGGCCTCGGCGAACCTGCCCACCATCGTGTACTCGCTTTTCTGGCGGAAGTTCACCACCCAGGGTGCCATCTGGAGCATGTACGGCGGACTTGGCTCAGCGATCATCCTGATCGCACTGTCGCCTGTTGTCTCGGGGGCCAAGACGTCCATGATCCCGGGCGCCAACTTCGCGATCTTCCCGCTCAGCAACCCCGGCATCGTCTCGATCCCGCTCGCATTCTTGCTGGGCTGGCTAGGGTCGGTGCTGGACAAGAAGCTGGAAGACACCACCAAGCAGGCCGAAATGGAAGTCCGCTCCCTGACCGGCGTGGGCGCAGAGAAGGCAGTCGACCACTGACAACCTGCTCTGTCGGGGCATAGCTGACACAAACAACAGGAGCTCCCGTGAATTACGGGAGCTCCTGTTGTGTGTCTTGCTGTCCGGGGATCAGGCCTTCGGACGGAGTTTGATGTTGATCATCTTCATGTCCTTATTGCCGTCGAAGCGGTAGGCCAGATCCACTTCCTTGCTGCCGCAGCTGATGACGCCGGCGACGTCGGCAGCGTTGTTGCCGTTCTCGGTGCTCACCTTGAAGTCGTTGTACGTCGGCTTGCAGGTTTCGTCCAGTTCAAGGCTTTGGACGCCGGCGGCGAATTCCTCCTTGGAGAGCTTCTGCTGCAGGGCGGGGTCGAGGAAGTCGTCATAGGCGGTGTCGGTGTCCCCGGAGATGACCAGCTGGGTGAAATCCTCCGCCAGGCCCTTGGCTTTGGCGGTTGCGCCGCCCACCAGGTTGACCAGCAGCACCACGCCCACCACGGCGAGGAGCACGACTCCGCCGACTATGCCCAGAATGATCCACAGTTTCTTTCGGTCTCTGGCAGGTGGCTGCTGGCCCGGAACACCGTAAGGTCCGGGGGCTGCAGGAGCGCCGTACGGCGCGCTTCCGTACTGTGGATGCCCGAGCTGCCGGTTTCCGTCGCCGGGAGCCGCGGATGGTGGCGGCCCGTACGGCGGCTGACCGTGCTGCGTTTGCCCGTACTGCGGTTCCCCGTAATGGGGGACCGGCGGCGGTCCCGGAACTCCCAGCTCGGGTGACCCGTAGTGCGGAGCGGGTGCCTGCTGGCCTGAAGGCTCGTGCGCCGGGAGCGGCGGCTGTCCAGGGACCCCTGGTTGAGAGGCCCCGCGCGGCGGGACCGCAGGAGGCTGCCGCCGGCGCCGCCCGCCGTCGCCCGGTTCGGCCGGCTGGGACGGTTCCTGAGGATTGCTCAAGATCAAGCCTTTCCGGCAGCCGGCCTGGCCAGTGCCTGATTGCACGGGCCGTTCACGGCCGCGATTCGTTCGTCTCTACCCAGCCTATAACCCCGGCGTCCCCTCAACCGGAAGCGAACCCTCAGCCTTCGGCGGGGCCGCGCTCGAGCAGCGGCTGGATCCGGAACGGGATCAGCTCTCCCATGGCCAGCGCCGTATCCGTCCGGTCCACTCCCTCACAGGCCAGAATCTTGCCGTTAATGCGGAAGAGGTCTTCGGCGTCCAGCGCCACTACCCGCAGCAGGAGGTCCGCGGAGCCGGTCAGTCCGTAACCTTCCAGGATTTCCGGGATGCCGGCCAGGTCCACTGCCAGCTGGCCCAGTTTCTGCTGCTGCACGTGGACAGAGATGAAGGCCATCAGCGGATATCCCAGTGCCGCCGGATTGATCCGCCGCTCAAAGGACAGGAAGACGTGCTTTTTCTCCAGCTGGGCCATCCGGGCCTGCACTGTGTTGCGGGAGAGCCCGAGCTTCTGCGCCAGGGCAACCACCGTCCGTTTCGGGTCCTTCGCGAGGGCGGAAAGGAGCCGGGTGTCAGTGCCATCCAAAGCTTGCATAATGCGCAAGGCTAGCACGGGAGCTGGGCCTGAGACAGGGCATAATGCTCAGTTTTTTGGACAGTGGTTGTACCCAATGAGCATTGTGAGTATGGTCACAATTATCCGGGGCAACGGCGCCCGGGCGGCTGGCGTGCACGGGGATCACGAGTTCCTTGAGCGCCGGTGACACGACGTATGAAGGTTGCGTGCAACTGTGTTTACAGACGAGTTGGGTCAGGGCGGCAACGCCGCCGGTGGCCCGGACAACAGTGCAGGACATCACGGCGGGGCGGGCGAAGACCTGGTTCAACTGATCACTCCCGGCGGTGAGCGCGTCAGCCATCCGCAGTACGACGCGTGGGTCCGGGATGTCAGTGATGAGCAGCTGGGTTCCCTGTATGAGGACATGGTGGTCATCCGGCGGATCGACACCGAAGCCACGGCGCTCCAGCGCCAGGGCGAGCTCGGTCTTTGGCCGCCGCTGCTGGGCCAGGAGGCCTCCCAGATAGGGTCGGCGAGGTCGCTCCGGGACGATGACTTCGTGTTTTCCAGCTACCGCGAGAACGGCGTCGCCTACTGCCGCGGCGTGGACCTGGCCGACATCCTCAAGGTGTGGCGGGGGAATGCGTCGGCAGGCTGGGACCCGTACACCATCAACATGGCCACGCCGCAGATCATCATCGGAGCCCAGACGCTCCATGCGACCGGCTACGCCATGGGCATCCAGAATGACGGCGCCGACTCCGTGGCCATCACCTACTTCGGCGACGGCGCCACGAGCGAAGGCGACGTCAATGAGGCGATGGTCTTCGCCGCCAGCTTCCAGTCACCGGTGATCTTCTTCTGCCAGAACAACCACTGGGCCATTTCCGAGCCGGTCCGCCTGCAGTCCCACATCAGGATCGCCGACCGCGCGGCAGGATTCGGGATTCCCGGCATAAGGGTGGACGGAAATGACGTCCTGGCGGTGATGGCGGCCACGCGTGAGGCCCTCGAACGGGCCCGCCACGGCGGCGGGCCCACGTTCATCGAAGCAGTCACCTACCGGATGGGCCCGCATACCACTGCAGACGACCCCACACGGTACCGGGATGCCAACGAACTGGAAGACTGGGCGGCCAAGGATCCGATTGCCCGGGTCAGGGGCCTACTGGAACGCAAGGGCCTGCTGACGGACGAGCTTGAGGGCAGGGTGGCTGCCAAAGCGGACGCCGTGGCCCGGGACATGCGGGCCGGTTGCATCAACATGCCGGACCCGCAGCCGCTGGACATCTTCAAACACGTCTACAGCACCCCCAACTCCTGGCTGGACCGCCAGGAGGACCACTACTCCCGTTACCTGGCGTCCTTCGGCGATCCCGCAGCCGCCAACTCAGAAGAAGGTGCTCGCTGATGACGCAGATGACCTTTGCCCGGGCAATCAACTCCGGCCTCCGCAAATCCCTTGAAAACGACCCCAAGGTCATCCTGATGGGGGAGGACATCGGCACGCTCGGCGGCGTCTTCCGCGTGACCGACGGCCTGCAAAAGGACTTCGGCAAGCACCGCGTGGTGGACACCCCGCTCGCCGAGTCAGGCATCATGGGCACTGCCGTCGGCCTGGCCTACCGCGGCTACCGGCCGGTGGTGGAAATCCAGTTCGACGGGTTCATCTATCCGGCCTTCGACCAGATCGTGTCCCAGGTGGCCAAGCTCCACTACCGCACCCAGGGCGCCGTCAAGATGCCCATCACGGTACGCGTCCCCTTCGGCGGCGGCATCGGTTCCCCGGAGCACCATTCAGAGTCTCCTGAGGCGTACTTCACCCACACGTCCGGACTGCGGGTGGTCAGCGTGTCCAACCCGCAGGATGCCCATACCGTGATCCAGCAGGCGATTGCCTCGGACGATCCGGTACTGTACTTCGAACCCAAACGCCGCTACCACGACAAAGGCGAGGTGGATGAGTCGATCGATCCAGCCACCGCCCTGTCCATGGAAAAGGCCCGGGTGGTCACCGAGGGCAAGGACGTGACTCTCGTCGCCTACGGTCCGCTGGTCAAAACCGCCAAGGACGCCGCCCTGGCTGCCGCGGATGAAGGCGTCTCCGTCGAGGTCATCGACCTGCGCTCGCTGGCCCCGGTGGACTTCGCAACCCTGGAGGCCTCGGTGCGCAAGACAGGACGGCTGGTGATCACGCACGAGGCCGGCCAGTCGGGCGGGCTCGGTGCCGAGGTGGCGGCGAGCATCACCGAACGCTGCTTCTATCACCTGGAAGCGGCCCCCGTCCGGATCACCGGTTTCGACGTCCCGTACCCCTATTCGAAGCTTGAGATGCACCACCTGCCGGGCCTGGACAGAATCCTGGACGGTGTGGACCGTGCCCTGGGCCGTCCCAACTCCCTCAGCGGGCTGGAAGGATGAACGCCGCCATGATCAAGGAATTCAGGCTCCCGGACCTTGGCGAAGGGCTCACGGAATCGGAAATCCTCAGCTGGAAAGTTGCTGTTGGCGACACCGTGGCCCTGAACCAGGTCATTGCGGAAGTGGAAACGGCCAAGGCCGTCGTCGAACTGCCGTCGCCGTTCGCCGGTGTGATCACCGCCCTGCATGAGCAGCCGGGAACCGTGGTGGAGGTCGGCAAGCCGATCGTTTCCTTCGAGGTTGAAGGCGACGACGGCGGTCCTTCCGCAGCAAGTCCGGCCCCGGCAGAGGCCGCCAAGCGGGAGCCCAATCTGGTGGGCTACGGCGCTGTCGTCGAAGGTTCAGGGCGGCCGGCCCGGCGTGCCCGCACGTTCGCTGCCCCGGTCGCCCGGGTGGTTGAGCCTGTCGAAACCCGTGCCCCGGTCGCCCGGGTGGTTGAGCCTGTCGAAACCCGTGCCCCGGCGGCCAGTGCGGCCCCTGCAGCCGCCGCCGAGCGTCCGCGGTCCACACCGCCCGTACGGAAGCTGGCCAAGGACCTTGGCGTTGAGCTCACGGCGGTGACCGGTACCGGCGCCGGCGGCCTGATCACCCGCGACGATGTGCGCAACTTCGTCGGCGGGGGAGACCTTCCCGCTGCTGCCCGGGCCCTGGCCGGAGCGGAGGCCGCGGGCGGCGCAGCAAGCGGCGCGCCGGGTGAACGCGAAACCCGCACGCCCATCAAGGGTGTCCGCAAGCTGACGGCGGCCGCCATGGTGTCCAGTGCGTTCACCGCGCCGCACGCCACGGAATTCCTGACCATCGACGTCACGCCCACCATGGAACTGCTGTCCCGGCTCAAGGCCAGCCGCACTTTTGAGGGTTTCAAGCTGACGCCGCTGACTCTCGTGGCCAAGGCGTTGCTTATCGCCCTCCGCCGCCAGCCGTCGCTGAACTCGCGGTGGGACGAAGCCAACCAGGAGATCGTGCAGTACAACTATGTGAACCTGGGCATTGCCGCGGCAACTCCCCGCGGACTGACCGTGCCGAACATCAAGGACGCCCACAGCATGTCCCTAACGGAGTTGTCCACGGCGCTGACCGCCCTGACCGAGACTGCCCGCGCCGGCAAGACCAGCCCGGCCGAGCTCACCGGCGGCACCATCTCCATCACGAACATCGGAGTGTTCGGCATCGATGCCGGCACCCCGATCCTCAACCCCGGCGAGGCTGCCATCCTCGCCATGGGTGCTGTGCGGAAGATGCCCTGGGAGTACAGGGACGAGGTGGCACTACGCCAGGTCATGACCCTCAGCCTCTCCTTCGACCACCGCCTGGTCGACGGCGAGCAGGGATCACGCTTCCTGGCAGACATCGGTGCGGTCCTCGCTGACCCCGGAATGGTGCTGGCGATGGTCTGACCAGCGGACCTCGACAAGCTGACGCCAACGAAGCTGCCGGCCGCCACTTCCGAAAGGAATTGGCGGCCGGCAGCTTTCTTGGGTTGCGCCCTCCTCGGGCCGCGGCGTTCCTGCGTTGCCGCCCGCGGGCGCGGGGGCGGCCGTCGTGGGGCACTTTGAGGTCAATTTACGACGGCGGCGCCACAGTTTTGGGCGTGTCCGTGTCTAAGTGCCCCGGCTAGGCCGCGAGCCGGGTCGCCGAGGGAACGGGCAGCCGGCAGTTGTGCGTCTACTCGCCGGGTACGGGGCTGGCCGTCACCAGGAGGGCGGCGAGCGCCATGCTCTCCAGCAGCGGCCGGGCCGACTTGGCCGCGACCCTCCGGCCGTGGCTGCGGACCGAATGCGGGGTGGAGTTGATGAGGCCGAAAGCGGCATGTGCGCGCATCCGGAGCTCGGCGGTATCCGTGCCGGCGTGCAGCGCCTGCAGCACCTCCACCCAAAGCTCCACATAGTTCCGTTGCAGGGTCCGGACCGCAGCCTGGTCGTCGTCGGACAGGTTGCTGAAATCGCGGTCCTGGACCCGGATGACGTCGGGATTGCTCAGGGCGAAATCCACGTGGAACTGAACCAGGCGGGCCAGCGCTGCGGCGGGATCGCCGGCGTCGGCCACCACCCGGCGGCCGCCGTCCAGCAGTTCCTGGCTCACGCTGAGCAGCAGCGCACCCAAAACGGCCTGCTTGCCGGCGAAGTGGCGGTAAACGGCGGGTCCGCTGACTCCGGCTGCGGCACCAAGGTCCTCCAGTGAAACGCGGTTGAAGCCGTTGAGGGCAAAAAGGGTGGCGGCCGAGGACAGCAGCGCCTGCCGCCGGCTCTCTTTGGCCTGGCTGCGCTGTGTTGTCTGGACGGGCAGTGTTGTCTGGGCCCGTTGCCCCGCCGGGCTGCCGGCGTCGCGCTCGATGATCGGCACATTTCCTCCTTGGAACTGCAAATCCTAGCAATGCAAACGCGTGTTGGACATCACAGTTAATAGAGACTAACCTAAATCTCAGTTATGCGGTACTAACCGAATCGCTCAGGATGGCCTCGCCGGGCGTCCGGGAACGGAAGCAGTCAATGGAGACAATCGCCAGCCAGGTGGACGCGTCAAGCGACGCCTTCGCCGCGAACCGCGAGGCCCAGCTGGGGTTGGCCCGCGAGCTGAAGGAGCGCCTCGCCGCGGCCGCCCTGGGCGGCCCGGAGAAGTCCCGTGAACGCCACGTGGCGCGGGGCAAGCTTCTGCCCCGCGAACGCATCGACCGGCTGCTCGACGACGGCAGTCCCTTCCTCGAGATCGCACCGCTGGCGGCCAACGGCATGTACAACGACGACTCACCCGGAGCCGGCGTCATCGCCGGGATCGGCCTCGTCCACGGGCGCCAGGTGCTGGTCATCTCCAACGATGCCACCGTCAAGGGCGGCACGTACTACCCCATGACGGTGAAGAAGCACCTCCGGGCGCAGGAAATCGCGATGGAGAACCGGCTGCCCTGCATCTACCTCGTGGATTCGGGCGGGGCCTTCCTGCCGAAGCAGGACGAGGTCTTTCCGGACAAGGAGCACTTCGGCCGGATCTTCTTCAACCAGGCGAAGATGTCCGCTGCAGGGATCCCGCAGATCGCTTCAGTCATGGGCTCGTGCACCGCCGGCGGCGCCTACGTCCCGGCGATGAGCGATGAGACCGTGATCGTCCGCAATCAGGGCACCATCTTCCTGGGCGGCCCGCCGCTGGTGAAGGCAGCCATCGGCGAGATCGTCACGGCGGAGGAGCTCGGCGGCGGCGAGGTGCACTCGAAGATCTCAGGTGTCACCGACCACCTGGCCGAGAACGATGAGCATGCGCTCCAGATTGTCCGGGACATCGTCTCCACCCTGCCCCGGCCGGCCCTCCCCGCCTGGGACGTGGACATCGCCGTCGAACCCGTCGCTGACCCGGACGAGCTCTACGGCGTCGTCCCCACCGACGTCAACGCGCAGTACGACGTCCGCGAAGTCGTCGCACGGCTGGTGGACGGCAGCCGCTTCCACGAATTCAAGAAGAACTACGGCACCACCCTCGTCACCGGCTTCGCGAAGCTGCACGGCCACCCGGTGGGCATCGTGGCCAACAACGGTGTGCTGTTCAGCGAGTCCTCCCTCAAGGGCGCCCACTTCATCGAGCTGTGCGACCAGCGCGGCATCCCGCTGATCTTCCTGCAGAACCTCTCCGGATTCATGGTCGGCAAGGACTATGAGCAGGGCGGCATCGCCAAGAACGGCGCCAAGATGGTCACCGCCGTCGCCACCGCCCGCGTGCCCAAGCTGACAGTGGTGATCGGCGGCTCTTTCGGCGCCGGCAACTACTCCATGTGCGGGCGGGCATACTCGCCACGGTTCCTGTGGATGTGGCCGGCGTCCCGGATCTCGGTGATGGGCGGCAACCAGGCGTCCAGCGTGCTCGCCACAGTGAAGCGCGACCAGTACGAGGCGCGCGGCGAGGAATGGTCCGCCGCGGATGAGGAAGCGTTCAAGGCCCCGATCAAGCAGCAGTACGAGGACCAGGGCAGCCCCTACTACTCCACGGCGCGCCTGTGGGATGACGGCGTGATCGACCCCGCGGACACCCGCACCGTCCTGGGACTGGCGCTTGACGTCGTCTCCCGCACCCCGCTGCCGGAGACCTCCTTCGGCCTTTTCCGGATGTGACAGCCATGACTACTTCTTCAACTCCCCAGCAGCCGGCGCAGGTTCGCACCGCCGCCCCGGACTCCGCGCCGAAGCCGCTCTTCGGCACCGTGCTCGTCGCCAACCGCGGCGAGATCGCCTGCCGCGTGATCCGCACGCTCCGCGCGCTCGGTATCCGTTCGGTGGCCGTCTACAGCGACGCCGACGCCGGTGCCCGCCACGTGCGGGAAGCCGACCTCGCCGTGCGGATCGGCCCGGCGGCCGCCGCCGAGAGCTATCTCAAGATCGAGGCGATCATCCAGGCGTGCCGCGAGACCGGCGCCGATGCCGTGCACCCGGGCTACGGCTTCCTGAGCGAGAACGTCGACTTCGCCCGCGAACTGGAGAAGGCCGGTATTACGTTCATCGGCCCCGGCGTCGAGTCGCTCAATGTCATGGGGGACAAGATCCGGTCCAAGAACCACGTCGCCGGCTACGGAGTCCCCGTGGTCCCGGGCATCGCCGAGCCCGGCATGACCGACGCGCAGCTCATCGAGGCCGCGGCCGGCGTCGGCTTCCCCCTGCTGATCAAGCCCTCCGCCGGGGGCGGCGGCAAGGGCATGCATATTGTCGAGCGCCCCGACGAGCTGGAGGCCACCCTGGCTACCGCCCGCCGCGTCGCGGCCAGCGCCTTCGGCGACGACACGTTGTTCCTGGAGCGGCTCGTCACCACCCCGCGGCACATCGAGGTCCAGGTGCTGGCGGACAACTACGGCAACGTCGTCCATCTGGGGGAGCGCGAGTGTTCGCTGCAGCGCCGCCACCAGAAGGTCATTGAGGAAGCCCCCTCGCCGCTGCTGGAATCCCTCCCCGACGGCGAAGCCGTCCGAGCGAGGATCGGCGAGGCGGCCTGCAACGCCGCCCGCAGCGTCCGCTACAGCGGCGCCGGGACCGTGGAATTCCTGGTCTCGGACAACGCTCCGGACGAATTCTTCTTTATGGAGATGAACACGCGACTGCAGGTGGAGCATCCGGTCACCGAGATGGTCACCGGCGTCGACCTCGTTGAATGGCAGGTGCGGATCGCCGCCGGCGAGGAACTCACCGTCCGCCAGGACGACGTCGTGCTTAACGGGCACTCGGTGGAGGCGCGCGTCTACGCCGAAATTCCCGAACGGAACTTCCTGCCGTCAACCGGACATGTCCTTCTCCTGGACGAAGTGCCCGGCCCCGCGCAACGGCCAAGCGCCCCTGCCCGCAACGAGGTCGGGGCAGGCCGGGGCCGCGTCCGCGTGGACTCGGCGCTCATGGATGGCCTCGAGATCTCGTCAAGCTACGACCCCATGATTTCCAAGGTGATCGCCTGGGGCCAGGACCGCACCGCCGCCCTCGACACCCTGGACGAGGCGCTTGCCGGGTACACGGCGCTGGGCATCGACACCAACGTCGAGTACCTGAGGCTTCTGATCAACGACGCCGACGTCCGCGCCGGGCGCCTCGACACGGGCCTGATCGAACGCAAGATGCCGCAGTTCGTGTTCCGCCGCGTGGGCGACTTCGAACTGGTGGCTGCAGCTCTGTTCGCTGCAGCACGGGAAACGGAGCAGGACAGGCAGCAGGCCCCGGCGGGGGTGTGGCAACGGAAGGATGGGTGGCGGCCCGGCGGGCACGCACCGCGCCGTATCAGCCTTGGAACGTCCGACGGCGGTGTTGCCACGGTGGCACTGCGCGGCGGGGCAGCAACGAGGGAGACTGCCGTGTCGGTGGACGGCGGCCCGTGGCAGACTGCATCCGCGGATTTCTCGAGCCGTCGCAGTGCCCGGGTCGCGCTGGATGGCGAGACGAGGACGTACTCGTTTGCGCCGGTTTATTCAGGGCCTGTCACGCCGGACTGGTACAACCCGCAGCCGGGCGTCCCCACGGAATTGTTCCTCGGCAACGACGGCTGGTCCTGCCGGCTGGACATCCTTACCCGCGAAGCCCGGCTGGCCCGGGTGCTCGCGGCGATCGAGCGCGAGGAAGGCGCCGCTGACCCGGCCGTGCGCTCGCCGATGCCCGGCACCGTGGTATCCGTCAACGTCAGCAACGGCGATGCCGTGCAGTCCGGCCAGATCCTGCTTTCGGTGGAGGCCATGAAGATGGAGCACCAGCTCGTGGCGCCGCTCGCCGGCACCGTGCATATCAGCGTCACGTCCGGTGACCTCGTCAAGGCGGACCAGGTCGTCGCGAGCATCCACCCGCAAGAGCCCTCGAAGGCGGAGGACACGGTGGAAGAATCCGTCATCGCCATGGGCGCGGCAGAGTAGCCCCCGCGTCAATACCAAATACATCAAACACACCCGATACAGAGTTAAGACAAGGAAGTCCCAACATGGCTGATTTTGAGCTCAGCGAGGAATACCAGGACCTCAGCAACACCGTCCGCGAATTCGCCGATGAAGTGGTGGCGCCGGTTTCCGCCAAACACGACGAGGAACACAGCTTCCCCTACGAGATCGTGAAGCAGATGGCGGACATGGGGCTCTTTGGCCTGCCGTTCCCGGAAGAGTTCGGCGGCATGGGCGGTGACTACTTTGCCCTCGCGCTGGCGCTGGAGCAGCTGGGGCGGGTGGACCAGTCCGTGGCCATCACGCTGGAAGCCGGCGTGTCCCTCGGCGCCATGCCTGTGTATCGCTTCGGCACTGACGCCCAGAAGGAGGAATGGCTGCCGTCGCTGGCGTCCGGCCAGGCGCTCGCCGGCTTCGGCCTGACGGAACCCGAGGCGGGCTCCGACGCGGGCGGAACCAAGACCACGGCCCGGCTCGAAGGCGGTGAGTGGATCATCAACGGCAACAAGGAATTCATCACCAACTCCGGGACTGACATCACCCGCCTGGTCACCGTGACGGCCGTAACGGCCAAGCACGAACGCCAGGACGGCACCGTCAAGAAGGAAATCTCCACCATCCTGGTGCCCACCAACACGCCAGGCTTCAAGGCGGAGAAGGCCTACAACAAGGTGGGCTGGAACGCCTCTGACACCCATCCGCTCACGCTCAAGGACGTCCACGTACCGGAGGCAAACCTCCTCGGCGAGCAGGGGCGCGGCTACGCCAACTTCCTCTCCATCCTGGACGAAGGCCGTATTGCCATCGCCGCGCTCGCCACGGGCGCGGCCCAGGGCTGTGTTGACCTGTCCGTGAAGTACGCAAAGGAACGCAGTGCGTTCGGGCAGAACATCGGCAAGTACCAGGCCATCGCGTTCAAGATCGCCCGCATGGAAGCGCGGGCCCACACCGCACGGTTGGCGTACTACGACGCTGCGGCCAGGATGCTTGCCGGGAAGCCGTTCAAGACCCAGGCGGCCATCGCTAAGATGGTCGCAGGTGAGGCAGCCATGGACAACGCGCGGGACGCCACCCAGGTGTTCGGCGGCTATGGCTTCATCAACGAATTCACCGTGGCACGGCACTACCGCGACTCCAAGATCCTTGAAGTGGGGGAGGGCACCACGGAGGTCCAGCTGATGCTGATCGCCCGCGAACTCGGCCTTTAGCTTCCCGCCAGGGAGCGAACCAGGAAGGATCAACGATGATTGACAAGGTTGTTGCCAGTGCCGAGGCCGCTGTTGCCGACATCCCCGACGGCGCCTCGCTCGCCGTCGGAGGCTTCGGGCTGTGCGGCATCCCGGTCGCCCTGATCGATGCCCTTCACCGGCACGGAACCACTGGCCTGGAAACCGTCAGCAACAACTGCGGCGTCGATGACTGGGGGCTGGGAATCCTGCTGAAGGACGGCAGGATCCGCCGCACCATCAGCTCCTACGTCGGGGAAAACAAGGAATTCGCGCGGCAGTACCTCTCCGGCGAACTCGAGGTGGTGCTCACCCCGCAGGGCACGCTCGCGGAGAAACTCCGCGCCGGCGGCGCCGGCATCCCGGCGTTCTACACCCCGGCCGGTGTGGGCACCCAGGTGTCCGACGGCGGCCTGCCGCAGAAGTACGACGCCGACGGCACGATCGCCATCGCTTCGGCGCCCAAGGAAGTCCGCACCTTCAATGGCGCCGACTATGTGCTGGAGGAATCGCTGACCCCGGATTTCGGCCTGGTCCATGCCTGGAAGGGGGACCGGCACGGGAACCTGGTCTTCCATGCCACGGCGATGAACTTCAACCCGCTGTGCGCCATGGCCGGACGGATCACCATCGCCGAGGTCGAGGAACTGGTGGAGCCGGGCGAGCTGGATCCGGAGCATGTTCATGTTCCCGGCATCTTCGTCCAGCGGGTCGTCCTCGCCCCCCGGGGCGAGAAGCGCATCGAAAAGCGGACGGTCGCGGTGTCCTCCGCCGGCAACCCCTCCCCGGGGACTGAGCGCCAGACAACCGGCCAGCAAACAACTGGCCAGGCAGGAGCATAGCCGTGGAATCGAACAGCACGCCGGGAGCCCCGCCCCGTCCCGAAGCCGTACGCCATGAATACCGGCCGCCCGCCGTCGGGCATCCGGCTGGCACCAGCCCCGAAACGAAAGGCTGGACCCGCAACGAACTGGCCGCCCGGGTGGCTGCTGAACTGCAGAACGGCCAGTACGTCAACCTCGGCATCGGGATGCCCACGCTGATCCCCAACTACATCCCGGCGGGCATCGAAGTGGTGCTGCACTCGGAAAACGGCATCCTGGGCGTGGGGCCGTACCCCGGCGAGGACCAGGTGGATCCGGACCTGATCAACGCCGGCAAGGAAACCGTCACCGTGAACAAGGGCGCCGCGTTCTTCGACTCCGCCGCCTCGTTCGGCATGATCCGGGGCGGCCATGTGGATGTGGCCGTGCTCGGCGCCATGGAAGTGGCCCAGAACGGGGACCTGGCCAACTGGATGATCCCGGGCAAGATGGTCAAGGGCATGGGCGGCGCCATGGACCTGGTGTTCGGGGCCAAGAAGGTGATCGTGATGATGGAGCACGTGGACCGCAGCGGCAGGCCCAAGATCGTGCAGCAGTGCACCCTGCCGCTGACCGGAAAAGGGTGCGTGGACCGGATCATCACCGACCTCGCCGTAATCGACGTCGTCACCGAAGGCAGCTCCTCCCGGCTCGTACTGCGCGAACTGGCCCCCAACGTGACGGCCGAGGAAGTCGCCGCGGCCACGGGTGCGGAACTCTTCGAAGAGGACCAGGAACTGACGGTATGACGAATGCTGATGGGGTTTCGACCGGCTCAACCACCGGCAGCCCGCGCGTCGTTGAACAGCGGGGCCTCTACTTCGACGAGCTTGAGGAGGGAGTGGTCTACGCCCACCGCCCGGGCCGGACAGTGACCGAGACGGACAACGTCCTGTTCACCACCATGACCATGAACACCCAGGCGCTGCACCTTGACGCGGCCTGGAGCGCCGGGCAGCCCTTCGGCCAGCGTCTGGTGAACTCGATGTTCACGCTGGCCACTGTGGTGGGGCAGTCCGTTCCGCAGCTGACGCAGGGGACCATCATCGCGCAGCTGGGACTGACCGACGTGTCGTTTCCGCATCCGCTGTACCACGGCGACACTCTCTACACGGAGACGGTCATCACCGGCAAGCGGCTGTCCGCATCCCGGCCGGGCCAGGGAATCGTGACCATGCAGCACACGGGCCGGAACCAGGACGGCGTTGTGGTGGCACTGGCCTCGCGGAGCTGCCTGATGTGGACGCGCGAGGCGCACACGGACACGCAGAAAGAAGCCACCGAAAAGGGGACAATCGAAGCATGACTTTCCTGATGGGTCCCGCCCTGCTCTTCTGTCCTGCCGACCGTCCCGAGCGATACCAAAAGGCCGCGGAGCGTTCCGACGCAGTGATCGTGGACCTGGAGGACGCCGTCGCGCCTGCTGACAAGCAGCGCGCCCGCGGGGCCATCCTCGCCCAGCTGGGCGCCACCGGCGACGTTCCGGAGCTGGACCCCAGCCGGACGATCATCCGGATCAACCCGGCCGGCACGGATGAATTCGAGAAGGACCTGCACTGCCTCAAGCACACCCCGTACCGCCACGTGATGCTTGCCAAGGCCGAAAGTGCCGGCCAGCTCAAGGCGCTGGGGGACTACAGCGTCATCGCGTTGTGCGAGACGGCCGCGGGAATCATCAACGCCGCGGCCATCGCCGCCGAACCCAACGTGGTGGGCCTGATGTGGGGTGCCGAGGACCTGCTCGCGTCGCTGGGCGGGACGTCCAGCAGGAACGACGACGGCAGCTACCGTGCGGTGGCGCTGCATGCCCGGTCCTCGGTGCTGCTCGCGGCCGGGGCCTTCGGCAAGGAAGCCATCGATGCGGTGTACGTCAACATTCCGGACCTTGACGGGCTGGCAGCTGAGTCACGCGACGCTGTTGCTTCGGGATTCGGTTCAAAGGCCTGCATCCACCCCAGCCAGGTTGCCGTGGTCCGTGAAGCGTACGCCCCTGCGGAGTCGGACGTCGCCGCGGCCAAGGAGCTCCTGGCGGCTGCCGCTGCTGCAGGAAGCGGAGTGTTCCAGTTCAACGGCAGGATGATCGACGGCCCGATCCTCAAACACGCTGAATCAACCCTGCGGCGGGCCGCCCGCTAGACCGGGACACCTGACCGCCCCGCAAAGCGAAAAGCCGCAGCCCGGGAGTCCTAGGACTCCCGGACTGCGGCTTTTCCGGGCTACTCCGGCCTGGACGGTCGTGAGGCGTTAGCCCGCCTTCACTGCAAGCACCGGGCAGTCCGCCTCAAGCAGTATCCGTTGGGACGTGCTTCCCAGGATCAGCTTGCCTACGGGGGTGCGGCGGCGCAGACCGATCACAATCAGATCGGCCTTGTGCTCTTCCGCGGCATCCAGTACCTCCGCAGCCGCATCGTGGCCACGGACCGGCTGCTTGATCACATGGTCAATGCCCTGCGCAGCGAGCCGGTCCTCGATGCTCTGGATCTCAGGTTCCTGTGCGTACCGGTTGTCCACCAGTGCATCACCCTTGGAGGAGTTGATGACCAGCAGCCTGCCGTTGCGATTCCGCGCCTCGGCGATGGCCTGGGCGAGCGCTGCTTCACCCTCGGGTGTCGGGACGTATCCCACCACGATCGTCATGGTTGCTCCTTGTTAGCTGTACTTGTTTGTCACTGGTTCATCGTGTGGCCGGCCCTGACTAACCGTCGCCGTCGCCGTCGCTGTGGCCGTCGCCGGACGAACTGTCCGCACGGCGGCTGGCGTGGCTGACGCTGCCGCTAACTTCCCGCGGTTCGGCTGCGCCGGAAGTGGCGGGAAGCAGTGGGCTGCGCATCGGGCGGTTGCGGCGGATCAGCATGAACAGCAGCGGCCAGAGAAGGATGATCGCCACGATGACCCAGATCCCGACGGCGATCGGTTCGCTCCACAGCCCGGCCGGATTGCCGGCGCTGAGCTGGAGGGTCTTGCGCAGCTGGCCTTCCAGGCGCGGCCCCAGGATCACACCCAGGACCAGCGGCAGGACGGGGAGCCCGAAGCGCCTCATCATGAAGCCCAACGCACCAAGCACCAGCAACAGGACCAGGTCGAATGCCTGCAGGTTCACCGAATAGGCGCCCAGCGTAGCGAAGAACAGGATCCCGGCGTAGAGGTACGGCCTAGGGAGCTGCAGGAGCTTTGCCCAGACCGGTGCCAGCGGAAGGTTGATGATCAGGAGCAGGAAGTTGCCGATGAAGAGGCTGGCAATCAGCGCCCAGACCAGCGGCCCCTCGCTGGCGAACAGCTGCGGCCCGGGCTGGATGCCGTAGGACGTGAAAGCTGCCAGCATGACGGCGGCCGTGGCGTTGGTGGGCAGGCCAAGGGCAAGCATGGGGGTCAGCGTGCCTGCCGCCGCGGCGTTGTTGGCGGCTTCCGGCCCGGCAACACCCTCGATGGCGCCGTGGCCGAATTCCTCGGGATGCTTGGAGAGCCGCTTCTCCGTCACGTAGGACAGGAAAGTGGGGATCTCGGCGCCGCCCGCGGGAAGTGCTCCGAAGGGGAACCCAAAAGCCGTACCGCGGAGCCAGGGCTTCCAGGACCGCTTCCAGTCCTGTTTGCCCATCCAGGGCTGTCCTACAGGGATGATGTTCATCGGAGTGCGTCGCAGGTGCGCAGCCACCCACAGTGCCTCGCCGACGGCGAAGATGGCCACAGCCACCACCACGATGTCCAGGCCGTCGGCCAGGAGCGGCATCCCGAACGTGAGGCGCTGCTGGCCAGTGACTGAATCCATGCCCACGAGGCCAATAGCCAGGCCCAGGCCCAGCGACGCGAACCCGCGCAGCCGGGAGGAACCCAGCACGGCGGTGACGGCCAGCAGGGCGAGCACCATGATCGCGAAGTAGCTGGGGGAGCCCAGGCTGACGGCGAACTGGACCACGATCGGCGCGCAGACGGCGAGCAGCGTGGTACCGATGGTGCCGGCAACAAAGGAACCGATGGCGGCGGTGGCCAAAGCCTGTGCCGCCCGCCCGGCTTTCGCCATTTTGTTGCCTTCGATGGCGGTGACCACCGATGACGACTCACCGGGTGTGTTGAGCAGGATGGAGGTGGTGGAGCCGCCATACATGCCGCCGTAGTAGATGCCGGCGAACATGATGAAGGCGCTGGTCGGCTCCAGGGCGTAGGTGACCGGAAGCAGCAGGGCCACGGTCATTGCCGGGCCGAGGCCCGGGAGGACTCCCACGGCCGTGCCGAGGACCACACCGATGACTGCATAGAGGAAATTCATGGGGGTTAGCGCCGTGGCGAACCCGTCCATGAGGGAGGAGAAGACGTCCATTAGAGGATCCCTTCCAGCAAGCCCGCGGGCAATGCGATGCCGAGGCCCAGGAAGAAGCCGTAGAAGGTCAGGATGGACAGGGCCAGTGAGATGAGGCCGTCACGGACGTAGTGCCGTCCGCCGAGGGCCCACACGCTGCCCCAGAACAGCACCGTCCCGGAAATCACCCAGCCGGCCCAGTCGATGAGGAGGATGTTCGCGACGAAGGCGCCAATCAGGGGGAGCACGGTTTTCCAGTCCGCAGGGTGCGCCAGGTCAACATCCTCGCCGCCTTCAGCCTCGCCCTTGCCGCCGCGCATCACATTTACTGCCAGCAGCACGGCGCAGACGATGAGCAGGCCGGCCACGATGAAGGGGACCGTTTTGGGACCCACCGGGTCCGACTTGGAATAGGGTGTCGCCAGGCCGTAGGCGTCAAGGAAGACCATGACCCCGGCCGCTCCGAGCAGGAGGGCGACCCCCAGCTCGGAGCGGCCTTTGAGCCGTGAGGCCACCGTGGGTGAGGAACTCACGCCAAGCCAAGCTTCGTGAGGACGTCCGCCACCCGCTTGTCCTGCTCGGTCAGGAAGGTCTTGAATTCGTCACCGGTGACAAAAGCGTCGGTCCAGCTGTGCGTCTTCAGGGTCTCCTTCCAGGCAGCGGTACCGTGCATCTTCTCGAGGGCTGCGATGAGGGCTGCCTTGTCGGTGTCACTGATTCCCGGAGGGGCAACGATGCCGCGCCAGTTCGTGAAGACCAGGTCGATGTTGGATTCCTTCAAGGTGGGGGCGTCAACGCCGTCCAGCCGCTCTGCGCCGCTGGTAGCCAGCACTCGGACTTCGCCCGATTCGATCTGCTTGAGGTACTCACCGGCGCCCGAGGCAGCGAAGCCGAGTTTGTTGCCGAGGATGGCCGGGAGCAGGTCGCCACCGCCGTCGTAGGAAACAAAGTTGACCTTGGTGGCGTCGATCCCCACGGCTCCTGCGAGCTGCATGGGCAGCAGGTGGTCAGGACCGCCCGGCGAGGAGCCGCCGCCGACGGCGATGGAACCCGGATCCGCCTTCCAGGCCTTCACAAGGTCATCGATGGTCTTGTAAGGCGAATCCTTGCTGACCATGATGGCGCCGGGCTCTTCAATGAGCTTGGCCAGCGGCGTGGTGTCCGTCAGCTTGGACGCGGACTTGTTGGTGTAGCTGGCACCCACCACGCCCAGGCCCATCAGCATCGTGAGGTCGCCGTTGCCCTTTTCGTTGACCACGCGGGCCAGCCCCACGGTGCCCCCGGCCCCGGCGAGGTTGAAGACTTCAGTGTTGGTGGCGATCTTCTCGTCGTCGAGAACCTTCGCGGCGGCACGCGCGGTGGTGTCGTAGCCGCCGCCGGGCGTATTGGGGACCAGGATCTGCAGCCCGGTGACGGGTCCGGCAGCGGCGCTGGAGCTGCCGCTCGTTGAGCTCTTGCCGGTGGCACCGCAGCCGGTGGCCATCAGGGCGATGCCGGCAGCGACGGCGGCAATTCGCAATGCGCGGTTCTGGCGCATGGTGTTCCTCTTCTCAGTAAAGTTCTCGGTAAAGCTAGTCAGCAAGACTGACCGGTGCTCTGATGCTAGGCGCGGAAGTGACAGGCATCACTCTTGTGTACGCAGAGAAAGTTAAGTTCATTTCGTTCACGTTTCCGCGGTCCCACCGGAGGCTCCGGACGGGCGGCTTGCGCGTCTGCCCGGCAGGGCGCGCTGGGGTATAGTTCCGGTACCCCACCCACCAGAGGAAAGAACCACAGTGACTCGACGAAGAGGAATGTCCCTCGCCGGGCAGTACCTGGTCCTGCAGTTGCTGATTGTCCTGGCCGTCCTCGTCGCCGTCGTTGCCATTTCGCTGGCCCAGTCGGCCGCCGCGTTTGAGCGGATCGAGGGGCGCCGGGCACTGTCCGCGGCTGAGGCGCTGGGCAGCAATCCCGCCGTTCGTGCGCTTCTTCCCTCGGCCGAACCGCGCGGCAGCGCGGCACTGTCCGCCGTCGCCGAGTCGGTCCGCACCGTTTCCGGTTCCGCGCAGGTGGCACTCGCCCGGTCTGACCGCACCGTGGTGGCCTCGTCCGATCCTGGACTGCTCGGCCGGCCGTTGGAACTCGGTGCGAGCCGGGTCATGGAAGGCCGGGCCTGGACCGGCGTGGTGGGCGGAACGGCCACCCCCGTGCTTTCAGCCCACGTGCCGGTCCTTGACGACTCCGGGACCATGATTGGCATTGCGTCCATCAGCCGGAACTACCCGTCCACGTGGGAGCGCCTGGGGGATGCCGTCCCCAACCTGTTGACCTATCTGGGAGTTGCCAGCGTCCTGGGTGTTGCCGGCTCCCTGCTGCTGTCCCGCAGGGTCAAGCGGCAGACCCTCGGCATGGAGCCAAGCGAAATCTCGGGCCTGGTGGAGAACCGCGAAGCGATGCTGCATGGACTCAAGGAAGGCGTGGTGGCGCTGGACCTCCACGGACGGATTACCGTGGCCAACGACAGCGCCCGGGCACTGTTGGGCCTGCCGGCGGACTGCGTGGGCAAAGATCTGGCCGGACTGCCCGTTGAGCCGGCGCTCAAGGAAGTGCTGACCGGCGAGCAGCCCGGGCAGGACCAGATGGTGCTCGTGGGGGAGCGCCTGGTGGTGCTGAACCGGGTGCCGATCCGTTCCAGGGGCAGGGTGATGGGTTCTGTCGCGACGTTGCGTGACCGGACTGAGCTTTCGTCCCTGGAACGCGAACTGGGCACCACACGGACGGCAACGGACACGCTCAGGGCGCAGGCCCATGAATTCGCCAACCAGCTGCACGTTATTTCGGGGCTGATCCAGATCGGCGAGTACGATTCCGTCGTGCAGTTCGTCAACGGAGTCACGGTGGACCGGACGCGCCTGAATGATGATGTGACCAGCCGCATCCAGGACCCGGCGCTCGCGGCACTGCTGATCGCCAAATCAAGCCTCGCGGCGGAACGCGGCGTGCCGCTGCAACTGGACCCCGCTTCGTCGCTGTCGCCGGTGGGCGACGAGCTCTCGCGTGACCTGACCACCGTTGTGGGGAATCTCGTGGACAACGCACTCGACGCCGTCACGGGAGCCGCCGAGGCATCGGTCCGGGTCCTCGTCGAGGATCGTCGCGAGGAAGTGGTCGTGACCGTCCGGGACACCGGGCCGGGCATTGACGGCGCGGCCGCCGACGAGATCTTCCGGCAGGGATTCAGTACCAAGCAGCCCGGCCCGGCCGGCGGCCGGGGCTTTGGCCTGGCACTCTCGCGGGTGGTCTGCCGGCGTAGCGGCGGGGACCTTGCAGTGGCCAACGACGGCGGGGCCGTCTTTACGGCGCGGCTGAAAAGGAAGCCGCTGAAAGGTACGCCGCTGAAAGGGACGCCGGCAGAAGGCGGGCCGGCACGCACGGCTCCGGCCACAGGAAAGGGGACCCGGGCATGATCAATGTCCTGATCGTCGATGATGACTTCATGGTGGCAAAAGTCCACGCCGGCTTCATCCAGCGAACGCCGGGTTTCGCCGTCGTCGGGGTTGCGCACACCGGAGCCCAGGCCATCGCGGAAACCGCACGCCTGCAGCCTGACCTTGTCCTTCTGGACATCCACCTGCCCGACATCAACGGCCTCGACCTCATGGGCAGGCTGAGGGCAACCGCGCCGGAACTGGACGTACTGGTCATCAGCGCGGCCCGCGAGGTGGAAACCGTGCGCCGGGCGCTGCGTGGCGGCATCGTCCACTACCTGATCAAGCCGTTTTCGCAGGCGGACCTGCAGGAGCGGCTGGAGCACTATCGCAGCGCCTACCAGGGCCTGGACCTTGCCAAGGACGTCGCCGAGCAATCCGACGTCAACCGGGTCTTCGGGCTGGAGCGCACCGAGCGCGGGGAACGCACGGAAAACCGCCTCCCCAAAGGGTGCAGCCCGGAGACCCTCAGCCGGGTGGTGGACGTACTGGAGTCCGCCGAAGCGGATCTTTCGGCGGCCGAAGTCGCGGACCTGCTGGGCACATCCCGCGTCAGCGCCCGCCGTTACCTCGAATACCTCCACGATGAGGCGAGGGTCGAAGTGCGCCTGAAATACGGTGCTGGCCGTCCGGAGCGCCGCTACGCCCTCAAGTCAGCGTGACCCCGGCGGGAGGGACAGCGGCGGAATGGCCTCGTACAGCAGGGTCCTGATCCATCGCTGGCCCGTCTCGCGGTATTCGGCCCGGCTCGCGAAGCGGTACAGGTAGCTGTGGACGCGCACCCACCGGGGGCGGGCGCCGTCGAACGGGTCCTTGCGCAGCAGCCGCAGCACAGCACCGTCGGCTTCCAGCAGCTTGGCCAGGAAGGCGTAGAACCACTCCTCGTGCACGGTGCGCAGGGGCAGGAACCACATCAGCCAGTCCAGCCGGAGATGGTACGGGGCCCACTGGCGGGGCAGCCGGCGGACGTCACCGGGTTTCCCGCGGAATGCGTACTCCCGCCAGTCGGAGTCGTCGTCCGGCTCGGCGTCGAGGGTGCCCTCCACCACGATCTCGATCCGCAGTTTGGTCACCGTTCCGAAGGCGCCGTAAGTGTTCACCAGCTGCCAGCGGTTGAAGCTGGCGTTCATCAGCTGACGGTGCTGCAGCAGGTTCCGGGCCGGCCAGTAGCTGAGCACCAGCAGGAGCACGGTGACGGCGAGCACGACGGCGAGCCACCACACCGGGGTCTGCGCACCGGCGCCGGAACTGTCTGTTGAACCGTACGTATGCCAGTCCAGCGGGATAACGGGCAGCACCGCATGGGCCACCGGATCGCTGACTGCGGCGAAGGCCAGCAGGATGGCCATCCAGTTGAGCCAGGCGAAGTTTCCGCTCGCCACCAGCCACAGCTGGGTAAAGATGACGATGCCCGCGGCGACGCCGGCCAGCGGCTGCGGGGCGAAAAGGAAGAAGGGAACCACCAGCTGGGCGAAGTGGTTGCCCAGGACCTCCATCCGATGCAGGGGCTTGGGCAGAAGGTGGGCCTGCCGGCTTAAGGGGCCGGGCATCGGCTGGGTCTCGTGGTGGTAATACAGTGCGGTCAGGTCACGCCACTCGCTGCCACCGCGGATCTTGATCATCCCGGCACCGAACTCAAGCCGGAACAGCAGCCAGACCAGCAGGATCAGGATCGTCCGCGGCGGCGGCGTCTGGTCCGAGCCGAGGAACGCCACCGTGAAGCCGGCCTCCAGCAGAAGCATCTCCCAGCCGAACCCGTAGAAAGTCTGTCCCACGTTCACGATCGACATGTACAGCAGCCAGAGGGCCAGGAAGGCGATCATCGGCAGCCAGGGAGGTCCCAGCTGCGGAAGCCCCAGGACGAGAGTGGCCGAAATGGCCATGCCGCACCAGCAGACCAGCCGCAGCAGCCGGTCCGAATAGCGCCACAGGAACAGGCTGGGCCGGCGGCGGCGCCTGAAACTGTCCAGATAGTCCGGGACAGGGAGCAGGCCGCGCTCTCCGAGCAGCGCCGGGAACTGGTTGCGGCAGGAGAGGAACGCCACCAGGAAAAGTGTGGCAACGCCGCGCTGCAGCACCTGCCGGGCGAATTCGTACTCCGGCGCATCGAACCATGCGGCCCACTCCACGTTGTTCACGTTACGCCTGACGCGCACCGCGTCAATGTCCCGCGGCACAGGCCGCCGGCGGATGCGGTGTCCCGAGTCCGTGCCGCCCGCGGGTGCGCTGACGTGCGGGATACTTAACGGATGCAGCCACGCAGAATCGTTCTCCTCGGATCCACCGGTTCCATCGGCACCCAGGCGATTGACGTCGTCGACGGCGCCCCGCACCTTTTCGAGGTTGTGGCACTGAGCGCAGGCGGCGGCAACCTGGAACTCCTTGCCCGCCAGGCCGTCCATACGAAGGCCAAGGCCGTCGGTACGGCCAGTGGCGACGCCACCGCCCTGCAGCGCCTGATTGACGACGCCGCCCGCGCCACCGGCGTGGCAGGCTACCGACCGGAGATCATCACCGGGCCGGACGCGTCAACCCGGATCGCGGAAATCGAAGCCGACGTGGTGCTCAACGGCATCACCGGCTCCATCGGCCTGGCACCCACCCTCGCGGCCCTGAAATCCGGTGCCACCCTTGCGCTGGCCAACAAGGAGTCGCTGATCGTCGGCGGCGCCCTCGTGAAGGCGGCCGCGCGCGAAGGCCAGATCGTCCCGGTGGACTCCGAACATTCGGCGATCGCGCAATGCCTGCGTTCCGGGACCGCTGCCGAGGTGGACCGGCTCATCCTGACCGCCTCGGGTGGCCCGTTTCGCGGCAGGACCCGCGAGGAACTCCACAACGTCTCGCCGGAGGAGGCCCTGGCGCACCCCACCTGGGACATGGGGCTGATGGTCACTACCAACTCCGCCAGCCTGGTGAATAAAGGGCTGGAGGTAATCGAGGCTCACCTGTTGTTCGATATCCCGCTGGACCGGATCGACGTGGTGGTCCACCCGCAGTCCGTGGTCCACTCCATGGTGCAGTTCGTGGACGGCTCCATCATCGCCCAGGCTTCGCCGCCGGACATGCGCCTGCCCATCGCCCTCGGCCTCGGCTGGCCGGACCGGGTGCCGAAGGCTGCCACACCGTGCGACTGGACCCAGGCCACCAGCTGGACCTTCGAACCCCTGGACGCCGAGGCATTCCCGGCCGTAAACCTCGCCAAGGACGCTGCCAAGCAGGGGAGCACATACCCTGCCGTTTTCAACGCGGCCAATGAAGAGGCCGTGATGGCCTTCCACGCCGGCCGGATCCGGTTTACGGACATTGTGGATACCATCGAAGCGGTACTCAGCGAACACCCAGGATCTTCCGGGCTGACAGTTGAGTCCGTGCTGGATGCTGAAGCGTGGGCACGAGCGCGCACCCACGAACGTTTAGCAGTGAGCAGTCTCTAGGAAGCAGCAGATCTACGCATGAGTCCCGTCATTCTCTTCATTCTCGGTGTCGTCTTTGTGGCGATCGGCATCGCCGTCTCCATCGCACTGCACGAGGTGGGCCACCTCGTTCCCGCCAAGCTGTTCAAGGTGCGCGTCACCAAGTACATGATCGGCTTCGGCCCCACCCTGTGGTCAAAACGCAGGGGGGAAACCGAGTACGGCGTCAAGGCCATCCCGCTGGGCGGCTACGTGTCCATGATCGGGATGTACCCGCCGAACAAGGACGACGGCACGGTACGGCCCTCCAGCACCGGCATGTTCCAGACCCTCGCCACCGAGGCGCGTTCCATGGCGCACGAGGAAGTTGGCCCCGGCGACGAGAAACGGGTCTTCTACCGGCTCCCGGTGTGGAAGAAAGTCATCGTGATGCTTGGCGGGCCTGCGATGAACCTGCTGATCGGCGTGGCGCTGACGGCCGTGCTGCTGATGGGCTTCGGGATCAGCACCCCCACCACCACCATCGCGGACGTTTCCAAGTGCCAGGTGAAGGCCGGGGAGACCGTGGATCCGGACTCCGCCGACTGCAAGCCCACGCCCGCGGCTGCGGCGCAACTCAAACCGAACGACACCATTACCTCCTTCGACGGCAAAGCCGTGACCAGCTGGGATGAACTCACCGGCTGGATCCGTGCGTCCGCAGGCCGGGAAGTCAGCATCACCGTGGAACGTGACGGCTCGCCTGTCACCACCACGGTGACTCCGGTGCTTTCGGCCCGGCCGGTCGTCGGCGCCGACGGCCGGCAGGCCACTGATGCCAACGGAACCCTCCAGTACCAGGAAGTCGGGTTCCTGGGGATCGGTGCCCAAACAGCGCTGGTTGCCCAGCCGGCGTCGTCCGTCCTGCCCATGGCGGGAGAAAACATCCGGCAGGTTGCCGGCGTCGTCCTGAATCTCCCGGCACGGGTGGTGGGCGTTGCGAAGGCGGCCTTCAGCGAAGAACCGCGCGATCCGAACGGACCCATCAGCGTGGTTGGCGTGGGCCGGGTAGCGGGTGAAGTCGCCGCCATGGAGGAGGTTCCGCTGCAGTCCAGGCTCGCCGCGCTGGTGGGCCTGCTTGCCGGACTGAACTTCGCGCTCGCGGTGTTCAACCTGGTTCCGCTGCTGCCGCTGGACGGCGGCCACGTGGCCGGGGCGCTGTATGAGGGAGCCCGACGGCGGGTGGCCAAGCTGTTCGGCCGGCCCGACCCCGGTGCGTTTGACATCGCGAGGCTCCTGCCGGTGACGTACGTGGTCGCCGCGCTGCTCATGGGCATGAGTGCGCTGCTGATCTATGCGGACATCGTCAAGCCCGTCAATCTCTTCGGGTAATCAGCTCCAAGCGGCTTTGTTCCTAACATCAGCTCCTTTTGACTTATTTTCATAAATCAGCTGAAAACGATTGATATTGGAAAATCAGTCGGTTATGGTTGCCCCATGTACGTGCTCACCATCGACCAGCGGGGCAGCACCGGTGACCGGGACCGCGTGCCCGGCCTCCTTGCCGAGCTGCACCGGACATCCACCGCGGGCAGGTTCGAACGCTCCGTCGGGGACGAAGTTCAGGGCGTCGTGGAAAAAACGGCGGAAGTCGTGGACATCGCCCTTCACTGCCTGCGGAGCGGCCAGTGGTACGTCGGAATCGGAGTCGGCGCCGTCGACCTCCCGCTGCCGGCCAGCCCGCGGGAAGGATCCGGGCCCGCATTCGTCGCCGCCCGGCTGGCGGTTGAAAAAGCCAAGTCCGCTGCCGCCCATGTTCCGTTGTCCGTGGTGTCCGGCGGACTCCACCGCGGCGGAGCGGCTAACCCTGAGGCCGGGCCCGGCATCAGGGCCTGCGCGAACGCCGAGGCAGTCCTGCGTCTGATTGGCCGGCTGGTGCAGGACCGCACGGAAGCGCAATGGAAAGTGGTGGACGCCCTCCGCGGACTGCAGCACGACGGGTCAGCCAGGCACGGCAGCCAGAAGCTCGCAGCCGCACAACTCGGAATCACGGAGCAATCGGTGAGCCGTGCCGTCCTGAGGTCCGGCTGGCAGGAAGAATGGGCGGCGAGGCCTGCCGCTGAGATGCTCCTGGCCCTTGCCCATGATGCAGTGCTGGAAGGACACAGGTGAACGCTCTCTGGATTACGCTCGCCCTGCTGACTGCGGGTTTCGCCGGCTGGCCAGTCACGGCACTGGTGTTCCGGCTGGCCCGGACCATCGACGACAAAGCGGACGCGGCCAGGGCAGCCGAAGACCGGGCGGCCAGCGAGTCCGCTGACGACCCCGCCGCGGACGTCACGGTGGACAATGCCACGGCGCACAAGGCCGCGGCGGACAAGGCCTCCGCCCAGCTGGCGACCACCACGCGGATACTGCGTGGCGGTGCCATTATCGGCGTCCTGGAAAGGCTGGCGGTGTGCCTGGCCATCCTGGCGGGCCAGCCGGTGGCCATCGCCTATGTGGTGGCCATCAAGGGCCTGGGACGCTTCGCAGAGCTGAAGGAGACTCCCGTTGCCGCGGAAAGGTTCATCATCGGTACGCTGACGTCCATGCTGTGGGCCGCCGGGGTTGCCGCCCTCGCCAAGATCCTCTTCCTCGGCTGAACCGGATACGTACTCGGGCGGGCATGGCGATAGGGTATCCATATGACTGTTTTTGCTGTTGAGTACGTATACGCCGCCGAGTCCACCGAAGCACGGAACGCCGCCCGTCCGGCACACCGGGAATGGACCGCCGGGCTTGCCCGTGAAGGCGCGCTCCTGGCCAGCGGACCCTACGGCGACGGCGCCGGTGCGTTGCTGATCTTCAAGGCCGCAGACGAAAATGCACTGAACGGTATCCTCAAGCAGGATCCTTTCGCCTCGGGCAACGTCATCGCAGGCACGCGCACCACGGAATGGAACCCGGTGACCGGCCTCCTGGCCGAGCACGCCGCCTAGCCCGCCGGCACCACACACCATCGAACTTCGATATAAATAGGAGTCCACGTGACCTCGGTCAGCCTGGGAATGCCGTCAGCACCGCCGCCCGTCCTTGCCCCGCGCAGGAAGACCCGCCAGATCAAGGTGGGCTCGGTGGGCGTCGGCTCGGATTCGCCCATCAGCGTGCAGTCGATGACCACCACGCCCACTACGGACATCAACGCCACGCTGCAGCAAATTGCCGAGCTGACGGCCTCGGGCTGCGACATCGTGCGCGTGGCCTGCCCCTCCGCAGATGATGCGGAAGCCCTGCCGATCATCGCGCGGAAGTCCCAGATCCCCGTCATCGCGGACATCCATTTCCAGCCCAAGTACGTCTTCGCCGCCATCGAGGCGGGTTGTGCTGCGGTGCGCGTCAACCCCGGCAACATCCGTAAGTTCGATGACCAGGTCAAGGAGATCGCCCGCGCCGCCAAGGACCACGGCACCTCCATCCGGATCGGCGTCAATGCAGGATCCCTGGAGCCCGGGATCCTGAAGAAGTACGGCAAGGCAACCCCCGAGGCCCTAGTGGAGTCAGCGGTCTGGGAAGCCTCGCTGTTCGAGGAGCATGGCTTCCACGACTTCAAGATCTCCGTCAAGCACAACGACCCCGTGATCATGGTCGCCGCGTACGAGATGCTGGCAGAAAAGGGCGACTGGCCCCTTCACCTCGGCGTTACCGAGGCCGGACCGGCCTTCCAGGGCACCATCAAGTCCGCCACCGCCTTCGGCGCACTCCTGTCCAGGGGCATCGGCGACACCATCCGCGTTTCCCTCTCGGCCCCTCCCGTCGAGGAAATCAAGGTTGGCAACCAGATCCTGCAGTCCCTCAACCTGCGCCCCCGCAAGCTCGAAATTGTCTCTTGCCCGTCCTGCGGCCGCGCCCAGGTGGACGTCTACACCCTCGCCGAGCAGGTCACAGCGGGGCTGGAAGGCATGGAGATCCCGTTGCGCGTGGCCGTCATGGGCTGCGTCGTCAACGGCCCGGGCGAGGCGCGCGAAGCCGACCTCGGCGTGGCCTCCGGTAACGGCAAGGGACAAATCTTTGTGAAGGGAGAGGTCATCAAGACTGTCCCTGAGAGCGAAATTGTTGAGACACTGATCGAAGAGGCCATGCGAATCGCTGAAGAGATGGGGGAGGCCGATGGCGAAGATGCTGTCAAGGGTAGCCCCGTGGTTAGCGTCTCGTAAGGAGACTGCCGGGCCCGGCATATCAATCCGGGTCCTGTCCGGGCCGGACACTGCCGAACTGCGGGAACTGGCCCGGGCAGACGTTGTGGCCAACGTGTTCATCCTGTCGCACCTGGCCGCGACAGGGACGGCCGCGCCCACCGTGGGCGGGGCCAGCATTTTTGGCGTGTTCGACGGCGACGCCCTGGTGGGCGCGTGCTGGGCCGGGGCAAACCTTGTTCCCGTCCAGCTGGACCCGGAACTCGCCGGTCTTGTCGCCGAGCATGCGCAACGTTCCGGCCGCCGCTTCGCCTCCATCTTCGGCCCCGCGGATACTGTCCTAGCCATGTACGAGCAACTGGAGCAGCTCGGGCAGCAGGCACACGAGGTCCGGGCGGACCAGCCCCTGATGACCATCGCCGGGCCGCCGGCCGTACAGGCGAACACGGGCCTGGGCATCGGCCAGCTCGCCGACTTCGACAGGATCCTTCCCGCCTGCGCCGCCATGTTCGAAGAAGAAGTCGGCTATTCGCCGTTCCTGGGCGGCCGCGAGTTCTACAGCAGGCGCGTGGAAGGCCTCATCCGGCAAGGTCATTCCCTCGTCCACCTCGACCAGGGCGGCCAGGTGATGTTCAAGGCCGAACTGGGCGCCGTCACTCCCGACGTGACCCAGGTCCAGGGCGTCTGGATGAACCCCTCCTCCCGCGGGCTTGGACTCAGCGCCGGCTATATGGCCGCCGTCGTATTGCTGGCGCAGAAATTGGCGCCGGTCACCAGCCTGTACGTCAATGACTACAACGCCCGGGCGAGGGCCACCTACGAACGAGTTGGCTTCCACCAGGTAGGTACGTTCGCTACAGTTCTGTTCTAGCTGGCCCCAACGGCCGGTGTTGGAACTTATTGGGGGATAAATGAATACGTCCGTTGTGCGCTTTTTTGGGGCCTCTGCCCTCCTGGTGCTTGGCCTGTCCGCCTGCGGCGGTCCTGCGGCTCCTGTTGACGCCGGGGCGTCCCCGGAAACGTCCGCCGCATCTGTCACCCCGAGCCCCACGCCACCGGAAGCTGCATTCACCATGCTGACCTCTGACGAACTCGCGGAGATCGCCGGATCCGTCAAAGACTCAGCCAGCGCACCCCTCTCCGTGTTGCCTGCCGACAAGGTCTCGCAGGCGCTCGACCAGATGATGTCCCTCATGACCGATGTGCAGGTGGAACCGGCCGAGTGCAATTCCATCGCCACCGGGGCTGCCATCAAGCCGGACAGCAACACCACCATGGCGGTGGGTGCCTCTACTTCTTCAACGGCGGAACTCACCCAGACGCTCTCCTTGCTATCAGGGGTGGCGAAGGAGCAACTGGACCAGACGCTGGCCCGTCGCAGTAGCGAGATCAAGGACTGCAGCAGCATCAGCATGAACATCCAGGGAATGTCCATGACAGCCGAGACCACACGACTTGACAGCAGTGCCGCCACTCCCGGCGCCATCGCCATGCAGACGGACGTCACGCTGCCCACGGGCGCCACCCAGAGAACGGTGATGTCCTTTGCCGTCAAAGGCGGCGTCCTGATCTCGGCGCAGGCCTCCGGGACGGGCGTTACCTCGTCCGACCTGACGTCGGCTGAAGCCCTGCTGGACCAGGCGGCTACCCTCATTGACTAGCGGACCGTCCACCGGGACGCACGCGGTAACACAGAGTCAACAGCCGAAAACTGCGTGACGACTCTTGTAATGGTGCCGTGGATCACATAAGTTCTTCCTAGCCGCGCCGATGGGGTGCGTGCGGTCTCAGGGGGAAATCAGCAGATGGCACTGGACGTTGACCTTCCCAGCAGGCACGCCTAGCGCTTCCTCCGGACTTCTGGGTCCGACGGGCCGTAAGAGCCACGCCAAAACAGGATGACCAGCCGGCAACGGCCAGGGGCTTCCTTTCAGTTCTGGCGTGGCTCTTCTCCGTCCGGCGCGGGAACGCGCGGGCGGCAGGGTCATTGACTCCGATGCCCGGCACCCGCCGACCGGCGGCCTGCCGACGGGAACCCGGCACCCGCCGCGCCACGGTAGATTAGTACCCAGACGAATTTGCCAGGCCCGTCATCTGAACAGGCACCTCCCAAGAAACGGATTCCTACCCGTGGTCCTTCGACTTTCCAAGCTGTTCCTGCGCACCCTGCGCGAAGATCCCGCCGATGCCGAAGTGGCGAGCCACCGGCTCCTGGTCCGCGCCGGGTATATCCGCAGGGCAGCGCCGGGCATCTACACCTGGCTGCCGCTCGGCCTGAGCGTGCTGCGCAAGGTGGAGAAGGTCATTCGCGAGGAAATGGCCGCCATTGGCGCCCAGGAAGTGCACTTCCCGGCGCTCCTGCCCAAGGAGCCCTACGAGGCCACTAACCGCTGGACCGAGTACGGCGAGGGCATCTTCCGGCTCAAGGACCGCAAGGGCGGGGACTATCTCCTGGCCCCGACGCACGAGGAAATGTTCACCCTCCTGGTGAAGGACCTGTACTCCTCGTACAAAGACCTTCCGTTGAGCATCTACCAGATCCAGAACAAGTACCGCGACGAAGCCCGCCCCCGCGCGGGCCTGCTGCGCGGCCGCGAGTTCATCATGAAGGATTCCTACTCGTTCGACGTCGACGACGCCGGTCTGGACGCGAGTTACAACGCGCACCGCGCCGCCTACCTGAAGATCTTCGAACGCCTCGGCCTCGAGGTCATTCCGGTGGCTGCCACGGCGGGAGCCATGGGTGGCTCCCGGAGCGAGGAGTTTCTGCACCCCACCGAGATCGGCGAAGACACCTTCGTGCGGTCCGCCGGCGGCTACGCGGCCAACGTTGAAGCCGTCACCACTGTGGTCCCGGCTGAGATCGACTTCAGCAATGCGCCTGCAGCCGAGATCCGGGACACCCCGAACACCCCCACCATCGACACTCTTGTGGACGCGGCAAACCAGCTGGTTCCGCGCGATGAGAACGACGGCGGCGCATGGACGGCCGCTGACACGCTCAAGAACGTCGTCCTGGCCGTCACCCTGCCCACCGGTGAGCGCCAGATCGTCGTCATTGGCGTACCCGGTGACCGCGGTGTTGACCTGAAGCGGGTTGAGGCCAACATCGGCGCTTACCTGCCGGTCGCCGGCGAGATCACCGTGGAAGCCGCGGGCGAGGAAGACCTCGCCCGCAACCCCCTGATCGTCCGGGGATACCTCGGCCCGGGAATGTCCCTCGGCACGCCGCTTCTCGGCCTGGAAGGTGCCGCCAAGCTGCTGTACCTGGTGGATCCCCGAGTCGTCAAAGGCACCGCATGGGTGACCGGAGCCAACATGGCCGGCAAGCACGTCTTCGGCCTTGTGGCCGGCCGCGACTTCGGCTGGGACGGAGTGATCGAGTGCACGGAAGTGCGCGCCGGGGATGAAGCCCCGGACGGTTCCGGCCCGCTGGAAACCGCACGCGGCATTGAGATGGGCCACATCTTCCAGCTTGGCCGCAAGTACGCCGAGGCCCTTGAGTTGAAGGTCCTGGACCAGAACGGCAAGCAGGTGGTGGTCACCATGGGTTCCTACGGCGTGGGCGTCACCCGTGCCGTCGCTGCCTTGGCCGAGTCCAACCACGACGCCAAAGGCCTGGTCTGGCCCCGTGCAGTGGCTCCTGCCGATGTCCACGTTGTGGCTGTGGGCCGGGGCGAGGAAATCTTCGCCGCCGCCGAACAGCTGTCACTCGAGCTCGAAGCCGCCGGCCTCGAGGTCATCTACGACGACCGCCCCAAGGTGTCCCCGGGCGTCAAGTTCGGCGACGCGGAACTCATTGGCGTGCCCACCATCCTGGCCGTTGGCCGCGGGCTGGTGGACGGCGTCGTGGAGATCAAGGACCGCCGCAGCGGTGAGGCAGAGAACGTGGCAGTTGAGAAGGCTGTTGACTACGTCGTCAACGCCGTCCGCAGCAAGTAACCCGCGCGGCTGAAGGAGTGATCTCGGGATTCGAGTCGCTGGAGCCCGCCACGCTGATCCTGATCATCGTGGCGGGCTTCGCCGCAGGATGGATTGATGCCGTGGTGGGCGGCGGGGGGCTCATCCAGCTCCCGGCGTTGCTGCTGGTGCCGGGCATCAGCCCGGTCCAGGCCCTTGCCACTAACAAGATGGGGTCGATCTTCGGGACCACCACCAGCGCGGTGACGTACTACCGCCGCGTCCGGCCCGACCTGCGGACGGCCATCCCCATGGCCGTTATCGCGCTGGCCGGGAGCTTCGGCGGTGCCGTGCTGGCCGCCACCCTGCCGGCGAGTGTTTTCAAGCCCATCATCGTGGCGGCGTTGGTGGCCGTCGCGCTGTTCACGGCGTTCAAACCCAATGTCGGCGACCTGACCTCGCTCCGCCACGACGGCAGGACACACTACGTGGTGGCCTGCCTCATTGGAGCGGCTATCGGCTTCTACGATGGCCTGATCGGGCCCGGGACGGGATCATTCCTGATCATCGCCCTGGTGTCCGCGATGGGTTACGCCTTCCTTGAAGCCAGCGCCAAGGCAAAAATCGTGAACATGGCCACGAACGCCGGCGCTCTCATCTTCTTCCTGCCGCACGGCTCCCTGATGTGGGGCGTGGGACTGGTGCTGGGGCTCGCCAACATGGCAGGCGGCTACCTCGGGGCGCGGACAGCGGTGAAGCAGGGCAGCACCTTCATCCGCAACGTCTTCCTGGCCGTCGTCGGCGCCCTGATCCTCAAGTTGGGCTACGACATCTGGCAGGACACCTTCGCCTAGGCACTTAAGCCGAAGGTGACAGAAAAGACCCTCCCGGCCTGAGGGGAGCGGGCGTACCATGCTCCTATGTCAACAGGGGACGAACCCTTCCGGGCCGCCTTGGGCGCCGCAGCCCGGCATGCCAATGAATGGCTGGAAAGCCAGCCCACCCGCCACGTCGGGCCGCGGGCCACCGCGGGGGAGCTGGAAGCCGACTTCGGCGGCCCGATGCCCGAGACCGGCCTTCCGGCGGGCGACGTGATCGATTACCTCGCAGCCAAGGCGGAACCCGGCCTCATGGCAATGCCCTCGGGCCGCTTCTTCGGCTGGGTCATCGGCGGCACCCTGCCCGCCGCCATGGCGGCAGACTGGCTGGTCAGCGCCTGGGACCAGAATTCGTTCCTCCGCGCTGCCACGCCGGCCGCCGCGGTCATCGAGGCGGCCGCCGGGAGCTGGTTCCTGGACCTGCTGGGCTTGCCCGAAACGGCCGACGTCGGATTCGTCACCGGAGCGACGATGGCCAACTTCGCCGGCCTTTCCGCCGCGCGCTGGCGCGTCCTGGAGAAAGCCGGCTGGGACGTCAACGCCGCCGGGCTTGCCGGAGCTCCGGCTGTCAGCTGCCTTGTGGGGCAGGAACGCCATGACTCGATCGACCTCGCGCTGCGGTATCTGGGCATGGGGCACCCCGTCGCGGTGCCTTCGGACCGGCAGGGCCGCATTGATCCGGCGGAGCTGGACTGTGCCCTGGACCGCGCGCTGGTCAAAGCATCGGGCGGTGCGGGGGGATCGGCTCCTGCACCGCCGATCGTCTGCCTGCAGGCCGGAAACCTGCATTCCGGTGCGTTCGATCCGTTTCTCGAGGCGGTCACCGTGGCGAAGGCACACGGCGCATGGGTACATGTTGACGGTGCCTTCGGGCTCTGGGCGGCCGCGGTGCCGGAGCTCGCCGCCCTCACCGCCGGGCTGCACCTGGCGGACTCGTGGGCCACCGATGCGCACAAGACACTCAACGTGCCCTACGACTGCGGCATCGTTGCCGTGCGGGACACGGAAGCGCTGGAGGCGGCGTTGAGCGTCAACCCCAGCTACATGATTCGCGATGCCGGTTCGGCGCCGGACCCCTTCCAGACCGTGCCGGAACTTTCCCGCCGGGCACGCGGCGTTCCGGTGTGGGCGGCGCTGAAGTCCCTTGGCCGGAACGGTGTTGCTGAGCAGGTGCGGAACCTGGTCAGCCGGGCCTCGCAGCTGGCGCGGCAGCTGTCGGCACTGGACGGTGTTGAAGTGCTCAACGACGTCGCCTACACACAGGTCTCGCTGGCGTTCGGCGACGACGCCACCACGCGGGCGGTGACGGCCCGGATCATCGAGGACGGCCTCGTGTGGATGTCCGGTTCCCGCTGGCAGGGGCGGGATGTCCTGCGTATTTCGGTGAGCAACTGGACAACCGACGACGCCGATGTCGAAGCGGCGGTCGACGCGGTGCGGAAGGCCCTGGCAGCAGTCCGGAGCTAGGACAAAGCCTGTCCGGCCGCTTGGCCGGGTGCTACTTCCCCGGTGCCGGAAGGTCATGGGCTGCCGGCAGTCCGCCAAGGGTTCGCCCGGCCAGCGTGCTCGCCACCCAGAGTGAACGCGCAAGGTCGCCATCGTGGAGGGGGCGCGAGGCATACCAGAGCGCGTTTTCAACTTCACGGGCGAGGCTCCATTGCCGGGCCACCTCGGCATCAAGGCCTGCGGCGGCGCTGAACTCACGGCACCTGTCCAGCAATCCCCGGCCGGGGTTGCTGCGGGGGAGGTCGCGGATGCGGTTCCACAGGAGCGGCGCCACGGAGAACTCGGCTTCACCGATCATCGGCTGCGGGTCAATTGCGGCAAAACCGCCCTCCGGCCGGGCCAGGATGTTCAAGTAGTGGAAGTCCGTGTTGACCAGCACATCGGTCCCGCCACGGCGGCCCACGGCTCCGCGGGTCTGGCACACTTCCAAGGCGGCCTCCAGGAGCCAACGGGGAAAGGGCCTGCCGAGCTGCTCCCAGTCCGCCGGAAGATCATCGCTCCACTGCTCCGCGCGGGCGGCCACATGGTGGAATTCCTGCCACTCCGGGCGCTGGTCCGGGATGAGGCTCAACTGCCGTGTCAGGCCGCCCCACACTTCCACGGCCGTTTCCATTGGGACCTGCTGGAGGCAGCAGCCGGCGTCCAGCCTCTCCAACAGCATGGAACAGGTGCCGGCGTCGGACTCCAGGAGCCGTACCGCGCCTTGGCCATCCCAGAGCCGGAGGGCGAAACGCTCAACCCGGGCTTCGTCGTGCGGGTAGGCAACCTTCAGGGCGGCCGGGACGCCCTTCCGGGTGACCGGGACAACCACTCCGCCGTGGCCGTTCCACGGCAACTGGCCCGGTTCGAGGTCCACCTCAAGGTCCCACCGCTCCAGGCGTCCGCAGATCAGTCCCTGGAGTGACCCCAGCCAGGCACGTCCGCCGCTGGTCCGGCTGTAGCGGCGGCTAAGGTCGGGCGGGATCGGGACATCTGCGGGCGGTTTCATCGGATCCAGCGTAACTGCTGGACCGCCCCCGGCAGGCCGGGGATCAGGCCACGACGCCGCTGGCCCCGAGCAGGGTGCCGATGGCGAAAGTCGCGATAAGTGCCAGGGCGCCGCCTACCACCACCCGGACGGCGGCCTTCATTTTCGAGCCTCCGCCGATCCAGGCCCCCAGGGCACCGGTTGCCGCCAAGGCCACCAGCACGGCCGCGAAGGTCAGGGGAACGCGGATGTTTTCCGGGGGCAGCAGGATTGCCAGCATGGGCAGGATCGCTCCGACCAGGAAGGCTATCGCAGACGCGAAGGCTGCATGCCACGGGCTGACGATGTCGGTTTCGTCGATGTGCAATTCGGCGGACAGGTGGGCGGCCAGGGCATCGTGGGCCGTGAGTTCCTTGGCCACAGTGCGGGCGGTAGCGGGGCTGAGGCCCTTGCCTTGGTAGATGGCGGTGAGCTCCTCGAGCTCTTCTTCCGGCTGTTCGGCCAGCTCGCGCTTTTCCTTATCGATGAGGGCCTGCTGGCTGTCCTTCTGGCTGCTGACGGACACGTATTCGCCCAGCGCCATGGAAATGGCGCCGCCCACCACGCCGGCCGTACCGGCGATGAGGATGGGGCCGGAATCGGTGGTGACACCGGCGACGCCCACCACGATCGCAGCGACGGAAACGATGCCGTCGTTGGCCCCGAGCACGCCGGCGCGCAGCCAGTTGAGCCGGTGGGCTATGTCGTTGTGGTGCGGTTCGTTCTCATGCTGCGTTGCTACTCGGGCGCTGTCCATGCCTATAGCAAATCACTGGTGTTCGTGGCTTGCCAGTAATACGGGGCTAAGGAAGGTAAGGCACGCTTTGGCCCGGGGCCTATTGGCCGGCGTCCGACGGCGGCGGCGAAGCACCCGGCGCCGTGGATTCCGGAGCCGGGCTGTCCGTGGCGAGTTCGGGAAGCTGCGCGGTGTCCACCACGATGCCCGGCAGGGGGCCGGAGTCGGCGCCCCATTGCGCGGCGCGGTTGGCGGCGGCCAGCAAACCCGCAATGGCCCATTGCCGGATGCCGCCGTCGCTCAAGGCCACCAGGTCGCCGTACACCGGAAGGGTGCCTGCTTCGAGGCTGCCCAGGCCGGCTGCCGGCGACTCGAGGAACAGCGGGCCGAGGGTGTAGCCGGCCTCCCGCGGGGGAATGTCCACGCACTGTGCCCGGCTCAGCGCCTCTGCTTCGGCCAGGACTGATTCATGCCGGGCCAGCAGCTGTGACGCGGAGCCGGCGGCGGCGCCGTCGAGGCGGGCAAGAGCTACCTGGTAGCCGTAGACCGTCTCAGCCTCGGTCTTGACTGTCATTGCCAGGGCAGTTGCCGTTGTCGCCGAGCCTGCGGCCGGCCCGGACGCGGCCGGGGCGGGCGGGCACGAACTTTCGCCGGCGGCCGGCGAGGCAGCAGGCAGAGATGCGGCCGACGGCGATGCAGCTGCCGCCGCCGCAGGTGCCGGAGACGGCGCCGGAAGCACGGGCAGTTCCGGGGCCGTTGCCCCCACCGCCGGCGCCAGCGAGGACGCCTGAATAAGCTGGGCGGTGCCGACGGCGGCGAGCAGCCGGGCCATCCCGCCGTCGGAGGCTTCCGCGTCCTTGAGGCGCCGGGTGCCGCTGGCCGATACAGCGGCGACCAGCCCGGCGGGGGAGTCCGCCACCACGGGCTCTCCGTTTACGGGCGCGGAAGCTGAGGGCTCACCTGATGCTGTGCCGGATGCAGCGGCAGTGGCCGCGGGAGGCGGCTTCTGGTCGGGACCGGACAGTGCCCTCGCCTGGGTTGTCAGCAAAGTCACAGTGCGCAGCAGCGCCTGGCGCTCGGCCCCGGAAACGGAATCCGCAAGAAGGCTGCCGGCCGTGCGCAGGTGCATCGTTTCGGCAAGGGCCGAGGCCCGCGCCCGCTCGGAAAACGACGGCTCCGGCGCCTCCGGAGGCTGCCCCGGTGTCAGCGCCAGCCCCAGGCTGATGACCAGCAACGCCAATGACGCCAGGATGCCGTACCGGAAATAGCGGCCCGGCCGGCGTTTTTCCTTGGTGTCGTCTTTCACAACAGACCATGTTGTCATGCCCGGCAGCAAGCGAGTGCACCATGGCGTCCATAAAATCGCTACGCTAGTACACACAACATCATCTAGCGGGAGGCGGCCGGCATCGTGAGTAATGCAGAAGCCACGACTTCATCAGACCGGACCGGGACGGGCAAGGCTGAGGCCGAATCCGTGCATAACCCGGAGGCCGAGCGCGTCCGGGCGCTGCTGGAGCCCTCGGTCCAGGCACACCGGCTGTACCTGGAGGACGTGTCTATCCACGTCGCCGGTGCCAACCGGGTGGTCCACGTGGTGGTGGACCTGCCGCAGGAAGAAACCGGCGGAGTAAGCCTTGACGTTATTGCCGAGATCTCCAAGGAGCTCTCCGGCATCCTGGACGGCGATCCCAGCTACGACAGCCGCCCGTACGACCTCGAGGTTTCCTCGCCCGGGGTTGGACGTCCACTGACTGAACCGCGCCACTGGCACCGCGCCCGCGGCCGCATGGTCAAGGTGAATGTCATCCAGGGTGAGAACCTCACCGGCAGGATCCAGTCCGTTGACGACGACGGCGTGACCCTGGTTCCGGAGATCGCGGCCAAAAAGGGTATGAAGCCCAAGCAGGGCGAGCCCGAGAAGATTCCTTTCGACAGGATCCGCAATGGAAAAGTCGAGATAGAGTTCAGCCACCTCGATGAGGTCGGTCTGGAAGATGAAAACAATGGACCTTCTGAGGAGGCCTGATGGATATTGACATGAGCGCACTGAGACTTCTGGAGCGTGAGCGTGAAATCCCGCTGGACCTCCTGATCCCGACCATCGAGCAGGCACTGCTGGTGGCCTACCACAAGTCTCCGGGAGCCTTTGAAAAGGCCCGCGCAGAGCTGGACCGCAAGAGCGGCCACGTGACCATCTGGGCCACTGAAATCGACGACGACGGCGCCCCCATCGGCGAGTTCGAAGACACCCCGGCCGGGTTCGGCCGCATCGCTGCCAGCACGGCACGGCAGATCATCCTGCAGCGCCTGCGCGACGCGGAGGACGACAACGTCCTGGGCCAGTTCAAGGGCCGCGAGGGCGAACTGGTTGCCGGCACCATCCAGCAGGGCAACAACCCGCACATGATCCAGGTGAACCTCGGAACGGTTGAGGCGCTGCTTCCCCCGCCTGAGCAGGTACCCGGCGAGAAGTACATCCACGGCAACCGGCTCCGCGCCTTCGTGATCGACGTGCACCGCGGCACCAAGGGCCCGTCCATTACGCTGTCCCGCTCGCACCCCGGCCTGGTCCGGAAGCTCTTCGAACTGGAAGTTCCGGAGATTGCCGACCGCTCGGTGGAGATCGTGGCGCTGGCCCGCGAAGCCGGGCACCGCACCAAGATCGCCGTCAAGGCCAACATCCCCGGCATCAATGCCAAGGGTGCCTGCATCGGTGAGATGGGTTCGCGCGTCCGGGCCGTTATGACCGAGCTCAACGACGAAAAGATCGACATTGTCGATTTCAGCGAGGACCCGGCGACCTTCATCGCCAGTGCCCTGTCGCCGTCGAGGGTGAATTCCGTCACCATCACGGATGAGGCAACGCGTTCCGCGCGTGTCGTCGTCCCTGACTACCAGCTGTCGCTGGCCATCGGCAAGGAGGGCCAAAACGCCCGCCTGGCCGCCAAGCTCACCGGCTGGCGGATTGACATCGTCTCCGACGCGGCGGTTTCGCGCGAAAACTGAACTGCCTCGGCGGACGGCCCCTTGGATTGTTCCGTCCGGATTCGACCCGTCGTTTCGGGGCCGGGGCACTTGAGGGGCTAGAATAGACATTGACCGTGCCTGATGGCCGGTATTCGTGCGCCTTGAGCGTGCCCGCATAATCGGCGTTCGTCACGAACGCGGAACGTGCAGGCCGGTTCGGGGCAGCAGATTTGTAGGGGCAGGAAGATACTCACCGTGGCGCTAGTGCAACACCTTGAGGATCAGCCGCAACGCACCTGCATCGGATGCCGGAAGAAGGGCCCGCGGTCTGAGTTACTCCGGCTCGTCGCCGAACGCAACGGTTCCCCCGTTGTCGTGGTGGACGAACGACGCCGGATGGCTGGCCGGGGTGCATGGCTGCACCCCAGCGAAACGTGCCTGGCGCTGGCAATCAAGCGGCGTGCGTTCGGACGTGCCCTACCGGGCACCACCGGAACTGCCGCCGTCGAACGCCGGATAACGGCAGGCACGCAAGCCGTGGACACTCCGGTGGCCGCAGCAACAACCGTCCAACCTGAAAGCGGGTCAGAAAACTGATGGAAACCCGATGAGTTCCCAGCGATGAGTGCGCAACGATGACAACTTTGTTGCGCTCTGCAATGGACCTTTCAGCTGCTATCGCGGCGAAGGTCCGCAGTAAGAAGTAGACGGTTCGTGCCTGGCTCGGTGCGGACCGAGACAGGAGAAATGTGGCCAAGGTCCGCGTACATGAGCTTGCTAAAGAGCTCGGTATTACTTCCAAAGATGCAGTAACCAAACTGCAGGAACTGGGCGAATTCGTTCGCTCTGCCTCTTCCACCATTGAGGCCCCCGTTGTGAGGAAACTCCGCAACGCATACCCCGCCGCGGGCGCTTCGAAGTCCGAAGCTCCCGCTGCAGCGCCCAAGGCGCCCGCCAGCCCCGCAGCTACCCGACCGGCCCCCGCGCCGGGCCCGGCAGCACCCAAGGCTCCGGAACCCAAGGCAGAAGCTCCGGCTGCTGCCTCCGCTCCGTCGGCGCCTGCTCCGGCAGCACCTGCTCCCGCGGCCCCGGCTGCGGCAGCCTCTGCTCCGTCGGCGCCTGCTCCGGCCGCACCGTCCACCGGTGCAAAGCCCGGCGCACGCCCGGCCCCCAAGGCTGAAGCTCCGGCTGCCCCGGCCCGCTCCGGCGGCCAGGGCTCGGCACCCCGTCCGGGCGGCCCCCGTCCCGGCAACAACCCGTTCGCCACGTCCCAGGGCATGCCCCGGGGCCGCGGCGGCGACAACGAGCGTCCGCCGCGTCCGGGCAACAACCCGTTCGCTCCTTCCCAGGGCATGCCCCGTCCGGGCGGAAGCCGCACCGAGGGCGAACGCCCCGGCGGCCCGCGTCCGGCAGCCGGCGCAGGAGGTCCCCGTCCGGGTGCTCCGCGTCCCGGCGGCACCCAGGGTGCACGTCCCGGCGCTCCGCGTCCGGCCGGTGCTCCCGGTGCACGCCCCGGTGCAGGCGGCGGAAACCGTCCTACTCCGGGCATGATGCCTAACCGCACCGAACGACCCGCACCCGCTGGTGCAGGCCGTCCCGGCGGCGGAGGCCGCGGTCCCGGACGCCCCGGTGGCGCACCGGGTACCGGCGGCGCTCCCGGCGCCGGCGGCGGTGCTCCGGCCGGCGGTGGCTTCGGCAAGGGTGGCCGCGGTCGCGGTGGCACCCAGGGTGCCTTCGGTAAGGGCGGCGCAGGCCGTGGCAAGCAGCGCAAGTCGAAGCGTGCCAAGCGCCAGGAACTCGAGCAGATGAGTGCTCCGTCGCTGGGTGGCGTCAGTGTGCCCCGCGGCGACGGCAACACCGTAGTCCGGCTCCGCCGCGGCTCGTCCATCACGGACTTTGCCGACAAGATCGAGGCAAACCCCGCTGCACTGGTGACCGTGCTCTTCCACCTCGGCGAAATGGCCACGGCCACGCAGTCGCTGGATGAAGAGACCTTCGCCCTGCTCGGCGAGGAGCTTGGCTACAAGCTCCAGGTCGTGTCGCCGGAGGACGAGGAGCGCGAGCTGCTCTCCGGCTTCGACATCGACTTCGACGCCGAGCTGGAGGCCGAAGGCGACGAGGAACTCGAGGCACGTCCTCCTGTTGTCACCGTCATGGGTCACGTTGACCACGGTAAGACCCGCCTGCTGGATGCCATCCGTAACTCCGACGTCGTCGCGGGTGAACACGGCGGCATCACGCAGCACATTGGTGCTTACCAGATCACCACCGAGCACGAGGGCGCCGAACGCAAGATTACGTTCATCGATACTCCGGGCCACGAGGCGTTCACCGCCATGCGTGCCCGTGGTGCGAAGGTCACCGACATTGCCATCCTGGTGGTCGCAGCGGACGACGGCGTTATGCCGCAGACCGTTGAAGCCCTCAACCACGCGCAGGCCGCCAACGTGCCGATCGTCGTGGCCGTGAACAAGATCGATAAGGAAGGCGCCAACCCGGACAAGGTCCGCGGCCAGCTGACCGAGTACGGGCTCGTTCCGGAAGAATACGGTGGCGACACCATGTTCGTGGAGGTCTCTGCACGCCAGAACCTCAACATCGACGAGCTGCTCGAGGCTGTTCTGCTCACCGCAGACGCAGCCCTGGACATGCGCGCCAACCCGAACAAGGACGCCCGCGGTATTGCGATCGAAGCCAACCTGGACAAGGGCCGCGGTGCGGTTGCTACCGTCCTGGTTCAGTCCGGTACGCTTCACGTCGGCGACACCATCGTGGCAGGCACGGCCCACGGCCGCGTCCGTGCGATGTTCGACGACGACGGCAGCGTCCTGACCGAGGCCGGCCCGTCCCGCCCCGTGCAGGTACTGGGTCTGTCCAACGTCCCGCGCGCCGGCGACACCTTCTTTGTGACCGCTGACGAGCGCACCGCCCGCCAGATCGCCGAGAAGCGTGAAGCAGCAGACCGCAACGCCGCTTTGGCCAAGCGCCGCAAGCGCATCAGCCTGGAAGACTTCGACCAGGCCGTCGCCGAAGGCAAGATCGACACCCTCAACCTCATCCTCAAGGGTGACGTGTCCGGTGCCGTGGAAGCCCTCGAAGACGCGCTGCTCAAGATCGACGTCGGCGAAGGTGTCCAGCTCCGCGTTATCCACCGCGGTGTCGGTGCGATCACGCAGAACGACGTCAACCTGGCAACGGTGGACAGCGCCGTCATCATCGGCTTCAACGTCAAGCCCGCCGAGCGTGTTGCCGAACTGGCAGACCGCGAAGGCGTGGACATGCGCTTCTACTCCGTCATCTACGCAGCAATCGATGACATTGAGATGGCCCTCAAGGGCATGCTCAAGCCGGAGTACGAAGAAGTCCAGCTTGGCACCGCCGAGGTCCGCGAAGTGTTCCGTTCCTCCAAGTTCGGCAACATCGCCGGTTCCATCGTTCGCTCGGGTGTTATCCGACGCAACTCGAAGGCCCGTATCAGCCGCGACGGCAAGATCATCGGTGACAACCTCACCGTTGAGACGCTCAAGCGCTTCAAGGACGACGCCACCGAGGTCCGCACGGACTTCGAGTGTGGTATCGGTCTTGGCTCGTACAACGACATCAACGAGGGTGACATCATCGAGACCTTCGAGATGCGCGAGAAGCCGCGCGTCTAGTCTGAGCTATACAGGTCGGGGGCGTCGGAGTTTTCCGGCGGCCCCGCCCCTACGCTGGGCGGCACTGGATCTGCGATCCTGTGCCGCCCAGCTCCGGTAGCGGAACTGGCCTTCCCAACCCTCGCAAGCTCGGGTCGGGGCCCTCGGCCAGCTCCTTGGATGCCACTCCCGGGCCGCCGGAAAAAATCCAACGCGGGTCCGTCGTAGACTCGCTTTAGGTGCGTGGCAATTAACCGAACCTTTGTACGCAAGCCGCTAACGCGCCGTCGTACATCCAAATATTTAGGAGTGGAAATGGCTGATCCGGCACGCGCTGCCAAATTGGCGCAGCGGATTAAGGTTGTTGTTGCAGAGGCTTTGGGCCGGAAGGTCAAGGATCCGCGGCTTGAAGGCATCACCGTTACCGATGCCCGTGTGACCAATGATCTGCAGCACGCCACGATCTACTACACCGTGTTCGGGGACCAGGTGGTTCAGGCGGATGCTGCCAAGGGCCTGGAGAAAGCCAAGGGCGTTCTCCGCCAGGAAGTCGGCCGCAACATTACTGTCCGGCTGACTCCCACCCTCGAGTTCGTGGCCGACCAGATTCCGGTCAACGCCTCCAACCTCGAAGAACTGCTCCGCGCCGCCAAGAAGCGTGACGCTGAAGTGGCCGCCCTGGCTGCAGGCGCCAAGCACGCCGGGGATGCCGATCCGTACAAGAGCGACATTCCCGAGGACGTGGAAATCGACGAGGACGACTTCGACGAAGAGGACGAAGACCTCATCGACGACGAAGAACTCGACGAAGACGGCAACAAATAGGCCGTCGAAACATCAGTGTGGCCGGACCCGCAAGGGACCGGCCACACGGCGTTTAAGGACCCGGATCAACGGCGGGAATGGCGGTCACGGTACACGGTCACCAGTTTGCCGTTGGGCGGCTGGTTTTCTGCAGGCAGGGCATCGGTCGTTGCGTACAGCGTCGAACCCCTGAGGGCGACGTCGGCCGTGAGCTTGCCCGCCAGCACAGTCCGCTGCCTGTCGTTGCCATCTATCCTGAGCACACCCTCGCCGAACAGGGAGGCGACGTACAGGTCGCCGTCGTCGTCCACCGCCAGCCCGGTGGGTGACATGACCTCGTCAGCGAAAAGCCGCACCCGGCCATTGTCCGGGTTCACCCTGTAGACGGCGCCGCGGGCACCCAGTGCGGGGTCCTCCGGTCCGCCCGGGAGCACAGACACGTACAGCCAGCCGTCGGGTCCCACTGCGACGTCCGTGGGAACGGGTTCAAAAATATAGGTCAGGCCCACAACGCAGTCCGGGAGCTTCAGCGTGGCGGCCGCTTCTGCGGTGATTTCGAAGGGGCGCGGCGGCAGGACCGCCACTGTTTCAGCGTCTCCGGAGTCGGCGTCGACGGCCACAATGCTATTGGCTCCGGCATCGGCCACATAGACGGTGTCACCGGAGAGGGCGATGCCATACGGATGGGAGTCAACAGTCCCGGTGTAGGAGACGGGCACCTCAGGCGGAATTTGCGCCGCGCATGCATCCGGCAGGTCCTCAAATCCGTACCTGACGTCACCATCGGCGTTCTTTTCGTTCTCCAAGGCCGCCAGGTCACCAAAAGTCCGTTGTGTCCCATCGGCTGCGATGGTCCGGACATGACCGGCCAGCGGACGGGGATCCATGGGGCCGGCCCCCTGGCTCTCCACGAAGTAGGTGGTCGAACGGCGCTGCACGCTTCCGGCCACGTCCCATTCCGGATCGGAATACAGGACTGTCTTGGTGCCGTCGGAAGCTACCCGCGTCAGTCGGCTGGCGAATTCCTCACTCACAATCGCCGTGCCGTCACGGCCTGCGCTTACGTGCAGCGGGCCGACCAGCCCGTCGGCGAGGGTGACCGGTTCGGTTCGCGGCGGGGCGGCGACGCCTGCAGAGCCGGTCGCCAGGAAGACCGCGGCGCTGATGGCGGCCGCGGCAAGCGGAACGTGCTTTCTCATGGTGGTCTCCAAATGCCCAAAGATGATTACCAGGATTCATTGAGACCACGGATTCGGCTGGCGGGAAACACTGCCGCCCCCACTGCGCACATTCTATTTCTCAGCCTCCGGCAACGTCGATGGCTTCCGCAAACCCGGCATCCGGCTTCCTTGGAAAGCCGCGCCCGCTCGCTATGATCGGTGCATGGATGCCCCACCCTCAGCCGCTGATATCCAGAAATTCCTGGGCCAGGCCGTCGACCTCGCCGTTCAGAATGTGGCCGCCGGCGGCGGTCCTTTCGGGGCACTTGTGGTCACCGCGGACGGGACGCGCCATTTCGGCGTCAACAGGGTGACGCGGGACAACGACCCCACCGCGCATGCCGAGGTTGTGGCCATCCGGACGGCAGCGGCAGAATCCGCCAATTTCGATCTCAGCGGGGCCGTGCTCTACGCAAGCTGTGAGCCGTGCCCGTTGTGCCTGGCAGCCGCCTTATGGGCGCGGATCGATCGCGTGTATTTTGCCGCGGACAGGCACGGCGCTGCAGCCGCCGGCTTCGACGACGCCCTGTTCTACGAATACTTTGAGGGCGTCCGGCCCGAACTCATGCCGGTCAACCAAACCGATGTCCCGACGTCGAACGCCCCGTTTGAAGCCTGGGACGCCAACCCGGACCGCACCGAATACTGACCTTCGTTCCCGGCCCCGGCATCGGGGAATCCGGCAGCCGGAGCCGGCGGGACCTTCGACTCTATCCGGCTTATGAAGGCAGGCGTCCGATTAACCCATGACTTCAGGGGCGACTGGAAGACAGCGCGGGGCAGTGGAGCCGAGGCTCATCAGGTGTCCCGGCTGCGGGAAGACCAACAGGATTCCGGCAGCCGCTCCCGGCCGTCCCCGCTGCGGCAACTGTAGCCATGATTTGCCGTGGATCGTCGACGCCGGAGACTTGGACTTCAAGCACATCGCGGAAGAGTCAACGGTGCCCGCCCTGATCGACTTCTGGGCTGAATGGTGCGGGCCCTGCCGCCTGGTCAGCCCCGTCCTGGACCAGTTGGCCACCGAGAAAGCGGGCCGCATCAAGCTGGTGAAAGTGGATGTAGACCACGCTCCCGGGCTCTCAGCGAGATTTGCGGTGCAGGCGATCCCCACGCTCATGGTGATCGTCGGCGGGATCGTGATTGCCCGGCAAGCGGGTGCCGCGCCCGCGGCGACCCTGCGGACCTGGCTGGAACACGCGCTGTCCTCGACCCTGAGCTAACCAACCCCGGCTGCGCCCAGAGGGGTCATTTTCGGCACACATTCGGCAAAGTTCGGCACAGGGAGGAAAGCATGACAGAGATACTGCGCTACGAAGTCGGATCCGGCGTGGTCCTGGTGGAAGCCGAGGAGAGCAGCTTCGGAGTGGAACACCCGTCGCGTGACGAGCAGGGGATCCAGGACACCGGGCGCAGGCTCGAAGATGCGCTGGCCTCCGTACGGCCGGCCGCCAAGGCAGCAGCGGAAGTCCTGGGGGACCTTGCGCCGGAACACCTGGAAATCCAGTTCGGCGTGAAATTGGCCGGCGCGGCGGGGGCCATCATCGCGAGGAACGTTACTGAAGCCCACTTCATCGTCAAGATGTCATGGTCGCCCGAGCAAGAACCACTCGAGGAAGAGATAGTGCCCTAGCGGCACCGCCTTCCTAGCTTCGGGAGCGCCGCTACCTTCGGGACCGCCGGCCGCCGCGCACGCCCAGCCCGCCGAGAAGCGGTGATCCCATGCCCAGCAGGAAACCGAAGTCATACCAGTTACCGGCTCGTGCGTTGTTGTAGAAGGGGAACTCAGCCCAGGCGCCGAACACGTGCGCGATGAGCACGATCCACGCCGTAAAACCGTTCCAAAAGCCCCACAGCAGGTCCTGCCACCACATGTTGTTCCTCTCCGGTGCCGCCCCTGTGGACAGGTTAGGGCCCGGCAGGCGTCTGCACTAGGGGCTCAGTGCCCCACTTTGGGCGTCGTTTCATCATCCCCGGGAAGGCAGGCGGCCCACGCCTTCCACGAGTTCCGCCTGGGCACCGCAGAGCGCAATCCGGATCCAGCCTTCGCCGATGGAACCGAAGGCGGTGCCCGGAGCGAAGGAAACTCCGGCATCGGCCAGGAACGTGCGGACCCAGGACCGTACATCACCGCCGCTGACGTGGGAAACATCCGCCCAGAGATAGAACGCCCCCTGCGCCGACAGGAACGGAATGCCCTTGGACGCCAGCACCGCCGACGCAGCGTCCCGGTTCGACCGGTAGTGGGCGTGCGCGTGGCTGACGTAGTCCTGCGGTCCCGTCAGCGCCGCGATCGCCGCGTACTGGGACGGCGAAGCGACGCAGGAAACGATCGACTCCATCACGTTATTCATCTTCCGTTCCAGCCCGGGCGGGCAGACCAAGGCCCCGATCCGGAGCCCCGTCAGTCCGTACGTCTTGGACAGGGTCAGCGACGTGAAGACCCTGGCCTCCCCGGGGACATCGCTGTCGAAGCGGGCCGGACTGACATGGGGCACGTCATACGTGAAGGCCTCGTAGCATTCGTCGGAGATGATCCACAGGTCGTGGCGCCGGGCCAGGTCCACGAGGCCCCGGGTGAGGTCGCCGCCCAGGACCGCGCCCAGCGGATTGGACGGCGAATTGAGGATCAGCACCCTGCTCTGCGGAGTAATGAGGGCCTCAATGTCCTCGATCCTTGGCTGGAAGTCGTGCTCCGGGTACAGCGGGTACCGTACGGGCTTTGCATGCAGCAGCTGGCTGGTCATCGCAAACGTGGGGTAGCCCGGGTTGGGAATCAGGATTTCGTCACCGGGGGAGAGCAGGAGGCTCATGGCGAAGTGGAGGCCCTGCTGGGCGCCGTCCACAACATAGACGCGCTCGGCCCCGATCTCAACGCCATTGTGCTCGCGGAATCTGGCTGCGAAGGCTTCGCGGAGGGCAGTGATCCCGGCATTCGGCGTGTAGTTGGTTTCGTCGCGGTCCAGGCATGCCATGCCCGCTTCGAGGACATGGCGGGGGAGCTCAAAGCCTGGTTCGCCGATGCTCAACACAATGGCACCCGGCGTGCCCCACGCGGCTTCGGTGATCTCACGGATCTGGTTGACGGGGAAGTCGTGGATGTGTGCGGCAAGCTCGGGCATGTCTGCCATCCTAACCGCCCGCTGTCGGACCCCCGGCGGTGGCACCGCCCGCCGTCGGAGTGTCCGCCCGCCGTCGGACGGGCAGCACGCCGGCCGACGAAAAGGGAGAGCCGCAGGCGCGGATATACTGGGAGGCGTGCTTTCTGGACTGGTAATAGTGGACAAGCCGCAAGGATGGACCAGCCACGATGTGGTTGGACGGATGCGGCGGCTGGCCGGTACCCGGAAAGTGGGACACGCCGGCACGCTGGATCCCATGGCCACGGGTGTGCTCGTCCTCGGAATCAACAAGGCCACCCGCCTGCTGACGTACATCGTGGGAACATCCAAGACATATACCGCCACCATCCGCCTCGGAGAATCCACTGTGACGGACGACGCCGAAGGCGAGGTGGTGAGCAGCCACTCCGCCGCTGCAGTCACGGAGGGAGCCATCAGGGCCGCCGTTGCAGCCCTCACCGGCGAGATCCAGCAGGTCCCCAGCAGCGTCAGCGCCATCAAAGTCAACGGCGAGCGTGCTTATGCCCGCGTCAGGTCCGGCGAAGACGTGAAGCTTGCCGCACGGCCGGTCACCATCCACCGCTTCGATGTCCACGCGGTCCGCCCTGAGCGTGCCGGGGCAGTGCTGGACGTGGACGTCACCGTGGAATGCTCGTCCGGTACGTATATACGTGCCTTGGCACGCGACCTTGGTGAAGCGCTGGGGACCGGGGGCCACTTGACGGCGCTTCGAAGGACCCAGGTTGGGCCCTATACCCTTGACCAGGCCCGGACGCTGGAGCAGTTGGCCGAGGAACTGGAAGTGCTGGAGATGTCCCAGGCGGCGCGGGCGCTCATGCCGAACCGTGAGCTCAGCGAGGACGAAGCCACTGAAATCTCCTTCGGCCGGCGCATAGCCGCAGGCGCCGGAGCCGGAACACCGGAAGCTGCCACCGCAGACAATCCCGCCGCGGCCTTCGCTCCCGACGGCTCGCTGGTGGCCCTGCTGGCCGACGCCGGCGGCTACGCGAAGCCGGTGCTGGTCTTCGCCCCGAGCAACGAACAGCCGGGCAAATAGCGTGGACGCGTACTTCTATATCATTCTGGCCGTCGGCCTGCTTTCCACGGTCATCTGCGCAGTCGCGGGGATCATGAAGAAAGCTCCCAACGATGCCACCATCCTGTCAGTTGCCGCCGTCGAACTGGCGCTCCTGGTTTACCTTGTGGGCTCGATCGTCCGCGTAGCCTCGGGGGAACGGATAGCCGGGGAACCGTGGGAGTTCTGGGGCTACCTGGTCACTGCCTTGATCCTGCCGGTTGGCGCCGTTTACTGGTCCATCCTGGAGCGCACCCGGTGGAGCAACTTTGTCCTGGCTGCCGTGGGTGTCACCGCCCTTGTGATGGCCGCACGCATGAACCAGATCTGGTACTGAGTGGAAGAAGCACACGACGTGACTCCGCAAACCCCCGTCAACAAGACCGACGCGGCTCCCAAGGCCCAGTCCAAGGACACCCGGAACACCGGACCCGGGCGGCTGCTGATCGCGGTCTATGCAGTATTCGCCATCTCCGCCACGGCCCGGGCCGGCTACCAGATTCTCACGAAGTTCTCCGAAGCGCCGCTGGCTTACCTGCTCTCGGCGTTCGCGGCGCTCGTTTACGTCGTAGCCACGGTCTCCCTGGCGAAGGCCGGGAGGACCTGGTTCAAGGTGTCCGTGGCTGCTGTCCTGGTGGAACTCGTGGGCGTGGTGGTGGTCGGAGCGCTGAGCATCTTCGACTCCGTCAACTTCCCGCACGAAACGGTCTGGTCCCTCTTTGGCCGCGGCTATGCGTTTATCCCGCTTCTGCTTCCCATCCTCGGCCTCGTGTGGCTGTACAGGCGCAGGCCGGCACCTCGGGAGGTTTGAGTCGCACGGTCTGACGCATCCGTCCGGCCGTTCTGACCCCGGTGTCCCGTTTTTGTCGTAGGTCTTTGGCAGAGTTATGCCATGGAAGTTATGGGGGAACTTGCAGCAGCACGAGGGGCGTTGCGGTGGGCCAAAATGGACGCTGCCGCTTCACCCGCGTCTGATGCTTTCCCCGCGTCGGTGCGCGGTTTGCGAAGTGTTCCCTCCGGGCAGCAGCCGAAGCCGTTAGCGTTCGACGGCGGCGGGTCCGGTGATCTGGACCGGTGCCTTGCGCTGCTGGAGGCCATCAGTTCGACGGCGGTTCCGGTCGCTGCGGGGATGCGCTTCCGGGAGGCTGCTGACTTCGCTGCCCGGGTGGAGGACATCTCCCGCGCCGCTGAATATTTGCAGGTGGTTGCTGCCGCGGCTGTGGACCGGTCCCGGCGGGAGGCTATTTATGCCGCTGCACGGGCTGGTGCGGGCCGTGGCGCGGCGGTTGGCTGGACCACCGGGTGGGGCAACGAGACGGCTGTTCACGGGCCGATCGGCTGGGCGGCCGGAACGGAGGCCCAGGCCGCGGACGCCGGAAGTGGCGCGGCTGAAGAGATACCTGCGGCAATGCCGAAGACCTGCGATCCGGATCCGGCCGATGACGGGTGCCGGAACACGGCCGAGTTCCTCCGTATGAGGCTGCGGATCGGTGCCGGCGAAGCCCGCCGCCGGCTCGCCCTCGCCGAAGCCGTGCTGCCCCGGACCGGGATCACCGGCCACCCCCAAGAACCGGAACGGCCCGAACTCGCCGCGGCCGTCGCATCCGGGTCCGTGGGCTCCCGGCCCGCGACCATCATCACCCTCGCCCTGGACCGGGTCCGGCACCACGCCCCCGAAGACACCACGGCCCGGATGGAACACGCCCTAACCCGCACCGCGGCAGAGCACGACACCGATTTCGTGACCCGCATCGCCCGGCAGTGGACAGAGGCGATCGACCAGGACGGCAGCGAACCCTCCGAGGAGGAACTCCGCCACCGGCAGGGCGTGTTCATCCGGAAACCCCGCCGCGGACTGTTCCACGTGGAATTCTTCGCCACCCCCGACCAGTACGAACCCCTCCTGACCGTGATGAACACCGCCACCAACCCCCGCACCCAACCAGAAGCGGCTGAAGGCACCGACGGAACCATTAGCGGCGAGGGCGACCTGGACCGGCGGACCCGGCCCCAGCAACTCCTGGACGGCCTCGTCGGCGCCGCCAAAACCGCCCTCGCCACCGGAAACCTCCCCGCTGCCGGCGGCCTGCGTCCCCAGGTCATGGTCACCATCGACTACCGCGACCTCCTCGACACACTCGAACAGGGCACCCCAGGCACCCCGGGCACCGGCTCGTTCGCGTTCACCGGCCCCGTCACTGCGTCCACGGTCCGGAAGATCGCCTGCGACGCCGACATCATCCCCGTCCTCCTCGGCAGCCAGGGCCGCATCCTGGACATCGGCCGCACCACCCGGATCTTCCCGCCCCACATCCGCAAAGCCCTCACCGCCCGCGACCAGGGCTGCGCCTTCCCGGGCTGCACCATCCCCGCCCCCTGGTGCGAAGCCCACCACACCACCTACTGGTCACACGGCGGAACCACCAGCACCGAGAACGGCACACTGCTCTGCTCCCATCACCACCACCTGATCCACAAAGAGCAATGGCACATCCAGGTCAAAACCGGGATCCCCTGGTTCATCCCGCCACCCCACATCGACCCACACCAACAACCCCAAAGAAACCGCTACTTCAGACTCGAGTGAGACTCCGGCAGTTAACCCGTGCCCTCGTATTGGCCATCGGAAACGAGCGAACATCCTGAGCGGTTCCGGCCTGAAATCCCAGCCTTCGGTGAATCCCAAGCGCCCCAAGAACGCACGCTGGTCTGGCTCGTTGAAGGATTGTCGCGGTAGCCAAAGCCAGCCGGAGCCAACTGCGGGAACGACTGTTGCGGCCGGGTGCTATCGTGGCAAATCGCGGTGCAGACTTCTGGGGAGGCCGGACCGCCGAGCAAACGGGGAGCAGATCATGAAACCCATCCCGGTAAACCCGTCACGTGTCCTCTTTTACGGAGTGACGGGCAGCGGCAAGTCCTCGGCAGCCCGCGCCTATGCGGCAGCGTCGGGACTTCCCGAGTTTTCAGCCGACGACGACATTGGCTGGCTTCCCGGCTGGCAGCAGCGCAGCGTCGAGCAGCAACGTGAGCTCGCGGCTGATGTTGCGGCGCGCGAGCGCTGGGTCCTGGACAGCGCCTATGGCCACTGGCGCGACATCGTTGTACCCCGGGCTGAGCTGGTTATCGCTTTGGATTATCCCCGTTGGCTGTCGCTGTCCAGACTGGTCCGCCGCTCCCTGCGACGGATTATCACGCGGCAACCCGTCTGCAACGGAAACGTCGAAACGCTCGCGAGGCTATGCGCGAGGGATTCGATCTTCTACTGGCACTTCAATTCATTCGCCAGGAAGAGACGTGTGTTCAAGGAATGGCAGGCCAGCCCGGACATGCCGCCGGTGATGGCGTTTCGCAGGCCCAGGGACCTCGACGACTGGCTGGCGGAGGTCGCAGCAGCGGCTTCACGTCCCGGGGATGTTGCTGAAGGTTCCGGCCGCCAGCACCATTAGGAGCCCGACCCGGGACGGCTATTTCTTGCCGAAGAGTCCACCCAACAGGCCGCCCAGACCGCCGCCGTCGGCGTTCTTTTTCTCTTCGGGGCGGTCCTCGGAACGGTTGTCGGAACCGTCGCCGGGGAGGTCGACGTCGATCACATCTCCCGGAACGGGCGCCCCCGCCTGCGGTATCGGCTGACCGAGTGGTCCGGTGGGGGGCTGCGGCGCCGAGTCCTTGTTGGCCTCGGGGACGACTGCATCGCGGGACTGCTGACCGCCCTGCCGGCCCCCGCCCAAAATGCCGCCGAGGATGTCGCCCAGTCCTCCTTGGGCACCCGCGCCGCCCTGTGAACCGCCGAGAATGCCGCCCAGGATGCTGCCGAGGTCGATTCCGCCGGGGCTGCCGGCCGCATCACCCCCTGCCCCGCCGCCCTCCTGTGCACTCCGCCCGCCGAGGATCTTGTTGGCGAGATAGGACATCACGATGGGCGCCAGGATTGGCAGAAGCTTCCTGACGAGGTCGCCGCCCACGCCGCCCAGGTTGGCAGTGCCGGCGAGCTGTTGTGCCACCTGATCCTGTTGCCCGCCGAAAACATGGCTGACAATTTTCTCGCCGTCGGCGGTATCCACCTGCGCAGCGTCGATGCCACCTTCTGCCAGCCCGTCCTGGTGCTGGGCAAGAGCGGACTCAAGGGAGGCGGCACCACCGGGCGCCTGTGCGTTGCTCTGCAAGCCGGCGAGGAGGGTGGGAACCGCAGCCTCGATTGCGGCCCGGGCGGACTCCGTGTCCGTGCCCAGCAGACCGGCGACCTGGTCAACGGGTATCTGTTCCAAAATCTCGCGGAGGTCAGTCATAGCGCTCTCCTTCAGCCCGGCGCAGGGCCGCGGGCATCGTTGGCTGCGGCGCGCAACTGCGGCGCCGGTTGCTGCCCTTGCATCCTAGCCGGGCACCCCGGACCGCGGTAGGCCGGAACCCGGGACCGGCCGCGGTGTCGGTCGCCGCAGGGTGATTTCGGGTAATTTCCAGAGGCAATTGCGGGTAATCTTAGAGAGTTCCGGGGCCCGGCGCGGTTTCGGACGAGTCAATGGCAGGCAGCAAAAGGCGAGGTTGATGGTCCACATCTGGAACGATCCGTCCGAGGTCCCCGCGGACTTCGGCCCTACCGTTGTCACTTTTGGCAATTTCGACGGCGTACACCGCGGGCACCAGCAGGTGCTCTCCCAGCTCATCCGCACAGCCCGCCTTAACGGCGCGCGTGCTGTGGCGGTGACGTTTGATCCCCACCCCGCGCAGGTGCACCGGCCCGAGTCCGCTCCTGAGCTCATCATGGGTCTGGAGGACAAGCTCGTGGCCCTCGGCGAGCTGGGCCTGGATGCCGTCCTGGTCATGAAGTACTCCTTGGAGCTGGCCAGCCTGACGCCGGAAGAATTCGTCGCTGGCGTCCTCGTCGGCAGCCTCAAGGCCAGCCACGTGGTGATCGGCCATGACGCCCGCTTCGGCCGCGGCAACTCCGGCGACCTCTCCACCATGCAGGAACTGGGGGAGAAGTTCGGCTTCACCGTCCAGGTCATCAGTGAATTCGGCTCCGAAGGTTTTCCCATCCACGACGACGGCGGCAAGGACCGCCGTTGTTCGTCCACCTGGGTTCGTGAGGCCTTGCGGGACGGCGACGTGGCCACGGCGGGTGCCGTGCTGGGCCGCCCGCACCGGATGCGAGGCGAGGTGGTGCACGGTGCTGCCCGCGGCCGTGCACTCGGATTCCCCACCGCCAACCTGGCTTCCGAAGCCAGCGGCTACATCCCCGCCGATGGAATCTACGCCGGCTGGCTCGTGGACCAGGCCGGCACCAGATGGCCCGCAGCCATCTCCGTCGGGTCCAACCCCACATTCGACGGCGTCAGCCGTCAGGTTGAAGCACACGTTATTGACCGTCCGGAAGAACCGGTTGAAAACTTCGATCTGTACGGCCAGACAGTAGTTGTGGAGTTCGTTGCACGGCTGCGGGGCATGGTGGCGTACCGTGGGCCGGAGGCGCTCGTCGAACAGATGCGCCTGGACGTCGTCCAGGCCCACGACATCCTGTTCCGGCGCTGACCCCAGTCACTGGCAAGGAAGGCACCGCTGTGTCCGTTGAGAAGAACACGAGGCAACTGGAGAAGGACATTGTCCGGGACTTCAGTTCGCGGATGAGCTACGCGTCGTACCTGCAACTGCCCACGCTGCTCAGCGCGCAGCAACCGGTCAGCAACCCCGAACACCACGACGAAATGCTGTTCATCATCCAGCACCAGACCACTGAACTGTGGCTGAAGCTGGTCCTTCACGAGCTGCGCAGCGCCGCGGCCTGGCTCCGCAGCGACGACCTCGGATCCGCCTTGAAAGCGATCGCGCGAGTGAAGCACATCCAGAAGACACTGACCGAACAATGGTCCGTGCTGGCCACGCTGACACCCACCGAGTATTCCCAGTTCCGCAGGTTCCTGGGCAACTCCTCCGGGTTCCAGTCCAGCCAGTACCGGGCCGTGGAGTTCGTCCTGGGCAATAAGAACCGCAAGATGCTCCCGGTGTTCGAATCCGATCCTGAGGCCTACCAGCAGCTGAGCAACGTCCTTGAGGCGCCAAGCATCTACGACGAATTCCTCGCCTACCTCAACCGGCAGGGCTTCGACATCCCGACGTCCCTGCTGGAGCGCGACGTCACTAAGGCTCACCAGTTCTGCCCGGAACTGGTGCCGGTGTTCAAGCACATCTACGAGAACGCAGCTGACAACTGGGGTGCCTACGAGGCATGCGAAGAACTGGTGGACTTGGAAGACAACTTCCAGCTGTGGCGTTTCCGCCACCTGCGAACGGTGCAGCGGACCATTGGCATGAAGGCCGGCACCGGCGGATCCAGCGGGGCCGCGTTCCTGCAGAAGGCCCTGGAACTGACGTTCTTTCCCGAACTTTTCGCCGTCCGGACGGAGATCGGCCAGTGAACGCACTTGATCCGCGGGCAACAAGCCCGCTGGCACCGGATACGGCGGACGCCACAGACGCCCTGCGGCAGCGCGCCGTCGAACTTGACGCCGCCGACCCGCTGGCAGGCTACCGCGACCACTTCATCGGAACTGACACCGAGCTGTCCTACCTGGACGGGAACTCGCTGGGCCGTCCGCTCAAGCGGACAGCTACGGACATCGGCAGCTTCATCCAGCACAGCTGGGGCGGCCGGCTGATCCGAGGCTGGGACGAGGAATGGCTCCGGCTGCCGGAAGCTACCGGCGACCAGCTGGGCCGGGCAGTCCTCGGCGCCGCACCCGGGCAGACCATCATTGCCGACTCCACCACGGTTGTCCTGTACAAGCTGATCCGTGCCGCCCTCGCTGCGGTCAAGGACCCCGCCAGGACCGAAATCGTGCTGGACACGGAGAACTTCCCCACGGACCGTTACCTTCTCGAAGGCATCGCCCGGGAAGAGGGGCTGACGCTGCGATGGATCGAGGCCGATCCCGCTGCCGGGGTGACCGTTGACCAGGTGCGCGAGGCGGCAGGGCCGGCTACCGCCGTCGTGGTCCTCAGCCAGATCGCCTACCGCTCCGGTTATCTCGCCGACCTGCCGGCGATCACGGCGGCAGTGCACGACGCCGGCGCGCTGGTGGTATGGGACCTGTGCCATTCCGCCGGTTCGGTGGAGATCGACCTGGACGCCGCCGGCGTCGACTTCGCTGCGGGCTGCACCTACAAATACCTCAACGGGGGACCGGGCTCGCCGGCGTTCGCCTACATCAACTCCCGGCACCTCCCGGGGCTGAGCCAGCCGATCTGGGGCTGGATGGGCCGCAAGGACGCGTTCGAAATGGGGCCCGGCTACGAACCGGCTCCCGGGATCCGCGGCTTCCTCAGCGGAACGCCGGCAATTTTCGGCATGATCGCCATGCAGGGCACGCTGGACCTGATTGAAGAAGCCGGCATGTCCGCACTCCGGGAAAAATCCCGGAAGCTGACGGCGTTCGGGCTCGAGCTCCATGACGCGTGGCTGGCTCCGGCCGGAGTCGTGCTGGCAACGCCGCGGGATCCGGAGCGCCGGGGGAGCCACATCACCGTGGACCATCCGGACTTCCGGGAGATGACGGCGCAGCTCTGGGCGCGGGACGTCATCCCGGATTTCCGGGCACCGCACGGCATCCGGATCGGGCTCTCGCCGCTCAGCACCTCATTTATGGAGGTGTACCGCGGTGTTGCCGCCGTCCGGGATCTGCTGGCGCGCCGCTAGCAGGGCCACCCGCAGCGGTCGTGCTGCACGGCGTGTTTCGACAAGATTGCGGCCGGGCCGGTAAACTAAACGTTGGATCCGGCTGCAGTCCGTGGCGGCTGGCTCTTGTTATGTGCAGGATTTCCCGGGTTACCGCGGATTTCGGGCACTGGCACACCCGGCAGTGAGTTACTGATTCGGGCCTCACGGCACATCTCTAGGAGTTATTGTGGCACTTGACGCCGCTGTAAAGCAGTCCATCATCAAGGATTTCGCAACGTCCGAGGGCGACACCGGTTCACCGGAGGTCCAGGTTGCAGTCCTGACTCAGCGGATCAAGGATCTCACTGAGCACATGAAGGAGCACAAGCACGACTTCCACACCCAGCGCGGTCTGCTGGCCATGGTTGGTCGTCGCAAGCGTATGCTCACCTACCTCAAGAACACTGACATCAACCGCTACCGTGCGCTCATCGAGCGCCTCGGCCTGCGCCGCTAGTCAGACCTGAGGGGCGGCCCCTTCCGTGACGGAAAGGGCCGCCTTCTTCAACCAAAACTAAACAGGAGGATCAACCGCATCACGCATTCGCGGTCCTCGGTAGTGATTCCCGGGAACGGCTTCGAAGAATGAAGCCCGGCCCGTGGGTCTCGATCGATGACCGGGTGCAGTGCAGGCCAGTAGACAGATGCTGGACTGGGTTGATGCGGCTGGACTTCCGTTAACCAAGAAACGGAGGTGACTCTCTTGGAGGGTCCCGAAATCCAGTTCTCAGAAGCCGTCATTGACAATGGCCGCTTCGGCAAGCGTGTAATCCGCTTCGAAACCGGCCGCCTTGCCAAGCAGGCAGCCGGCGCAGCCATGGTGTACATCGACGAAGACACCGCGCTGCTGTCCGCAACCACCGCCGGCAAGCACCCGCGTGAAGGCTTTGACTTCTTCCCGCTGACCGTTGACGTCGAAGAGCGTATGTACGCCGCCGGCCGCATCCCGGGTTCGTTCTTCCGCCGCGAAGGCCGCCCGTCCACCGAAGCCATCCTGGCTTGCCGCCTCATGGACCGCCCGCTGCGTCCGGCCTTCATCAAGGGCCTCCGCAACGAGGTCCAGATCGTCGTCACCGTCCTGGCGATCAACCCTGACGAGCTCTACGACGTCGTGGCCATCAACGCCTCCTCGATGTCCACCCAGCTCTCCGGCCTGCCGTTCTCCGGCCCGATCGGTGGCGTCCGCGTTGCCCTCGTCGCCGACGAGCACGGTTCGCAGTGGGTTGCTTTCCCGAAGCACTCCCAGCTCGAGAACTCCGTGTTCAACATGGTCGTTGCCGGCCGCGTTGCCGGTGACGACGTCGCCATCATGATGGTCGAAGCCGAAGCTACGGACAACTCCTGGAACCTCATCAAGGAACAGGGCGCCACCGCCCCCACCGAAGAAGTTGTGTCCGAGGGCCTCGAGGCCGCCAAGCCGTTCATCAAGGCACTGTGCGACGCCCAGGCAGACCTTGCCGCCCGCGCCGCCAAGCCGACCGTCGAGTTCCCGGTCTTCCTCGACTACGAGGACGACGCCTACGCCGCTGTTGAAGCCGCTGCGGCCGAGAAGCTGGCTGCTGTCTTCCAGATTGCTGACAAGCAGGAGCGCGACGCCGCTTCGGACCAGCTCAAGGACGACGTCACTTCGTCGCTCGCCGGCCAGTTCGAGGGGCGCGAGAAGGAGCTGTCCGCAGCTTTCCGCTCGGTGACCAAGCACGTTGTGCGCCAGCGCATCCTGAAGGACCAGATCCGCATCGACGGCCGTGGCCTGACGGACATCCGCCAGCTCACCGCCGAGGTCGAGGTCCTGCCCCGCGTTCACGGTTCGGCCATCTTCGAACGCGGCGAGACCCAGATCATGGGTGTCACCACGCTGAACATGCTGAAGATGGAACAGCAGATCGACTCGCTGTCGCCGGTAACGCGCAAGCGCTACATGCACAACTACAACTTCCCGCCGTACTCCACCGGTGAAACCGGTCGCGTGGGTTCGCCCAAGCGCCGCGAAATCGGTCACGGCGCCCTGGCCGAGCGTGCACTCGTGCCCGTCCTGCCGTCCCGCGAGGAATTCCCCTACGCCATCCGCCAGGTATCTGAGGCTCTCAGCTCCAACGGTTCGACGTCGATGGGTTCCGTCTGCGCCTCCACGCTGTCGATGCTCAACGCAGGCGTGCCGCTGAAGGCGGCCGTTGCAGGTATCGCCATGGGCCTGGTGTCCGACCAGGTTGACGGCCAGACCCGCTACGCAGCACTGACCGATATCCTCGGCGCCGAAGATGCCTTCGGCGACATGGACTTCAAGGTCGCCGGTACTTCCGAGTTCGTCACGGCCATCCAGCTGGACACCAAGCTCGACGGCATCCCGGCCTCGGTCCTGGCCGCCGCCCTGAAGCAGGCCCGCGAAGCACGCCTGCACATCCTTGAGGTCATCAACTCCGCGATCGACACCCCGGACGAGCTCTCCGAGTTCGCTCCGCGCGTCATCGCGGTCAAGATCCCCGTGGACAAGATCGGCGAGGTCATCGGGCCCAAGGGCAAGATGATCAACCAGATCCAGGAAGACACCGGCGCGGACATCTCCATCGAGGACGACGGCACCGTTTACATCGGCGCCACCAACGGCCCGTCCGCCGACGCCGCACGCTCCGCGATCAACGCCATCGCCAACCCGCAGGTTCCGGAAATCGGAGAGCGCTACCTGGGTACGGTCGTCAAGACCACCACCTTCGGCGCCTTCATTTCCCTCACCCCGGGCAAGGACGGTCTGCTGCACATCTCCGAGCTGCGTAAGATCGCCGGCGGCAAGCGCGTTGACAACGTCGAGGACGTCGTCTCCGTGGGCCAGAAGATCCAGGTCGAGATCACCAAGATCGACGACCGTGGAAAGCTGTCCCTCTCCCCGGTCATCGCCGAGGAAGAAGGCGCTGAAAACGCCGAGGTCGCCGAGGCAGCCGCAGAGTAATCTGCAGCGCACCTCGTAGTACCAGCGTGACGGCGGGGCCGGTGGAACTTCCACCGGCCCCGCCGCCGTTAAGCCGCCCGATTGAATCGCCATTTCCCCGGACATGGCGGCAGTGGTCCGCTGGTACGATTGCAGGCAGATTTGGCACCGTTTTCCTGAAAGGCCTTGATGACTGTCGTACCCCTGCCGCTCGTGCAGAACCATCCCGGAGACACCCTGATCCACGGAGCCGACGGCGGGTCCGTGGTTCGCCGGTCCGTACTTCCCGGAGGCGTGCGTGTACTGACGGAAGCCATGCCCGGCCAGCGGTCCGCGACCATCGGCTTCTGGGTTGGCGTGGGTTCACGGGACGAAGCCCACGGGCAGCACGGGTCCACCCACTTCCTGGAGCACCTGCTGTTCAAGGGCACCAAGCGGCGCACCGCGCTGGAAATTGCCTCCGCGTTTGATGAGGTCGGCGGGGAGTCCAACGCGGCCACTGCCAAGGAAAGCACCTGCTATTTTGCCCGGGTCCTCGACACGGACCTTCCGATGGCCATCGATGTCATCGCGGACATGATTACCGGCGCAGTCCTGGACCCGCAGGAGATGGAGCAGGAACGCGACGTCATCCTGGAGGAAATCGCGATGGACAGCGACGACCCCACGGACGTCGCCCACGAGCACTTTGTCGCCGCAGTGCTGGGAACGCATCCGCTTGGACGGCCGATCGGCGGAACACCGGAGGCCATCCGGGCCGTTGCCCGCGATTCCGTCTGGGACCACTACCGCCGGTACTACCGCCCGGACGAGCTGGTCATCACCGCCGCCGGCGGACTGGACCACGACGTCGTCTGCGGATTGGTGGTGGATGCCCTCCACCAGGCGGGCTGGGCGCTGGAGCCCGGTGCAGCACCCGTGGAGCGGCGCTCCACCGAACGGGCCGACATCACCGGAACCGCCGGACTCCACGTGGTCAAGCGGCCCGTCGAGCAGGCAAACATCATCATGGGCTGCCCCACCATCGTCGCCACGGACGGACGCCGCTACGTCATGAGCGTGCTTAACGCCGTGCTGGGCGGCGGCATGTCCTCGCGCCTGTTCCAGGAGGTGCGGGAAAAGCGCGGCCTGGTCTACTCCACCTATTCCTTTGCCTCGTCCTATGCCGACGCAGGCTATTTCGGCATGTATGCCGGCTGCACTCCCTCGAAGGTCCGCCAGGTCGTTGAGCTGCTGGGCGCCGAACTGGACAAGCTGGCGGAGCACGGCATCTCCGGGGACGAGCTCAGGAAGGCCGTGGGTCAGCTGTGCGGCGGGATCGTGTTGGCGCTCGAAGACACCGGATCACGGATGTCGCGGCTGGGCAGGGCCGAACTGGTGTCCGGCGAATACCAGGACATCGAGGAGACGCTCCGGCAGATCAAGAGCGTTACCGTGGAGCAGGTGCGGGAACTGGCACTGGAGCTTGCGGCGGCACCCCGGACGGTGACAGTGGTGGGTCCGTTCGAGGAACGCGAAACCTTCGGCCTCTGAACCCGCCCGCCCTTCGCTGGACAACTCCATCCGCGGGCGTGATGATGAACCCGGGGCCACACTGGAGGAGCAATGGACCGTACGCACCCGGGCACTGCGCAGGCAGAGCTGGAGGTTTTCCTCGGGCACTGGACGGGGACGACCCATATTGAGGCGACACCCCGGCGGCCTGCCAGGACTGCGGCGGCAGAGATGACCTTCACCAAGGCCGCCGGCGGCTACGCGGTGCTGCAAAGCTACCGGCATACCCAACTCGACGGTATCCGTTTTGAGCGCCATGGCATGTTCACCATGGACCCCGACCACCCTGACACGGTCTGGTACCACGTGGACAGCGTGGGGCTGCCCCGGGAGCCCCCTACGCGGTGCAGCTGGCACGGCGGAGTCCTCACCGTGGAACGCCGAACCGGCAGGGATACCTCCCGGCACACGTACCGGGTGGACGACGGCGTGCTGACGCACACGTCCGAAGTCCGCCTGGCCGGCGCCACAGCCTTCGCGCCGTTCATGACCTCCGTTTGCCGCCGCACCTGACAGCGCAACCGGACACCTGTGGCCCGCCCGGAGCGAATCAGCCTGCTGATTCCAGAATCCGTGCCTTCGGCGCACCGTCCAGGGCCGGAGCCGCGGCCGGCGAGTTCCACACCTGCTGCCGGAGCCTGGCCAGCAATTCCTCGGCCTGTCCCCGGCGGGTAAGGTCAAGTTCAACCACCACGTAGTGCGGATCGTCCACTGGCCGGCTAATGCGATGGGCCAGTACGCCAGAGGCTGTCCGGTTGACAGGGTCCCTGTCGAAGGCGGCCTTCCACATCCCGAAGTCCTTGATGCCGTGCTCAATCTGGAGCGTGTACATGTCATTCCTTTCTGTGGGCCGATGCCGTCCGTCCGGATCGTGCCCCTGGGCCAACGGTAGGCACACCGCGGGAAGGGCCGGTATCCCAGAAATCTGGGCGGGACCCCTGGCCGGGCAGTGATGGCCGGGGGCCCGTGACCCGCACTTGCGGGGGCTCCCGGGCCATACTGTTTGCATGACCACGCATCGGGCAGCGGGCCGAAGCCTGGAAAGGATCGGTGACCTCTGCGGTTCGCCGCTGGAGGACCATAACCTGCGCGCAGCCCTGTTAGCGGAAATTGCCGGCATTGTCCCGTTCAGCTCGTTTGTGTGGCCCCTGACCGACCCCGAAACGTGCACCGGGATCTCACCGATGGCCCGGATTCCCTGCCCCCAGGAACTGCCGGCCCTGATCAGGCTGAAGTACGTGACGGCGCCCGGCCGGTGGACGTCGCTCATCGGGAACGGCCCGCCCACGGTGACGCTGCAGACGGCAACCGGGGGAGACCTTGTCCGGAGCCCGCTCTGGAACGGTGTCCTTGGGCGGTACGGGGTGGTGGATGTCCTGTCCACGGTGTTCGCGGACAGATACGGTTGCTGGGGCTGGCTGGACCTGTGGCGGACCGCAGATGACGGGCAATTTTCGGACCTCGAAGCGAAGCACCTGGCGGCTGCGGCGCCCGTCATCGCGGCTGGCCTGCGGCGAAGCAGGGCAGCCCGGATGAGGCTCGATGCGAAGCCGCGCCGCAACCTGCTGCCCGCGGCGGGGCTGCCTCAACAGGCGGTGCTGACGCTGGACACGGAGCTGGGAGTCACCAGCCGAAGTGCGTCCGCAGCCGATTGGCTCGGCCTGCTGCAGCCGGGGCCCCGCCCTTTTGAAGCGATACCGGCCGAGGTCTTCAACGTGGCCGCGCAACTCCTGGCACGGGAGGCCGGAGTGGATTCCCACCCGGCGTCTGCCCGGGTCAGCATCGGCTCCGGCCGGTGGGCGGTGCTCAGGTCATTCCGGCTGGATCCGGGGGAGAACGGGGCAGCGAGGCTGGCAGTGACCATCCAGGAATGCCCGGCGGGGGAACGGCTCGACGTGTTCGCCCGGTGCTTTGGCCTGACGCCGAGGCAGCGCAGCCTGCTGGAACTCGCCGCAGGCGGACTGGACACCGCGGCGCTGGCGGCGGCCCTCCGGATCAGCCCCTACACGGTGCAGGACCAGTTCAAGCTGGTTTTTGCTGCCTGCGGCGTACGGAGCAGGAACTCGTTGCTGGCTTTGGCCCTCGGAACGGAGCGGGCCGGCCCCTCGTAATAAGCTGCCCAATCCCTAGCCGCCGGCAAACGGCGGCAGCACGTCCACGACGTCATCCGGCCCCAGGACCACGGACCGGTCGCGGACGGCCACTTCGTTAAGCAGGAAGCTGCTTCGCGAAAGAAGCCGCGCGAGCGGCGGGGTGCCGGCCGGCGGAACCGGGCGGTCGACGTCGAGCACAGCGCTCAACAGTGCCTCCAGAGTGGAGCCGGCGGGAAGCTCAAAGCCTTCCTCTTCCACCCCTGCGGCAGCGCGCGCGGCAGCGAAATAACGTACGTTCAATGCTTCAGCCTCCGATGGCGCTCATGCTGCGGTCCGGCTGGACAAAGTCCGGAGCGTCCAAACCGACGTGGTCCATGCCGTGGGCTTTCGGCTTGATCCACATGGCGTCCTGCCAGCGCTCGGCGAGTTGCTCATCCGTGGCGCCTTCGCGCAGCAGCCCCAGAAGGTCGACTTCTTCGCGCGAGAACAGGCAGCTCATGATCTTGCCCTCGGCCGTGATCCGGGTGCGGCGGCAGTCCGAACAGAAGGGTTCGGTGACGGAGGCGATGATTCCAACTGTTCCCAGCACGGGTCCGGAGGCCTCCGTGGAACCCGGGGCGCGGCGTCGTACTTCGAAGCGTTCGGCCGGTGCGCCGTCACGGTCCCTCGGATCGGCGCTCAGGACGTAGTCGACGGACAGGAGTTCGCGGATTTCGGCCGCGGTAATCATGTTCCGGCGGGTCCACCCGTGGTCGGCGTCGAGCGGCATCTGCTCGATGAAGCGGAGTTCGTAGCCGCGGTCCAGTGCCCACGCCAGCAGCGACGGGGACTCGGCGTCATTGATTCCGCGCATCAGGACGGCGTTGAGCTTCACGGGACCGAGCCCGGCGGCCCACGCGGCGTCCACACCGGCCAGGACCTTGTCCAGGAAAGGCCTCCGGGTCAGCTTGGTGAACGTCTCTTCGTGCAGGGAATCCAGCGAAACGTTGATCCGGGAAAGACCGGCAGCCTTCAGTCCGGCCGCCTTCTTATCCAGCCCCACCGCGTTGGTGGTCATGGAGATCGGCAGCTCCGGGTGCGCCTGGCGCAAGGCGGAGATAATGTCGAGGAGGTCGGCCCGGACCAGGGGTTCGCCGCCGGTGAGGCGCAACTCGCGCACCCCCAGCATGTCGACGCCGATCCGCACTATCCTGACGATTTCCTCGGCGGACATCACGGCCTGCTTGGCCAGCCATTCAAGACCTTCGGCCGGCATACAGTACGTGCAGCGCAGGTTGCACTTGTCCGTCAGGGACAACCTCATGTCCGTGGCGCGGCGTCCGTACCGGTCCATTAGGCCCGCGGGCATGCCCGCCGGCCTCGACGGCAGCGACGGTGCTCCCGGGTCGGAACCTGCCCCCTCCCGGGGTTGCGGCATACCAAGCTGAACACTCATAAATTCAGGCTACGCCACCTTGGGGTCAACCATCACGCCTATGACATCCGCGGATCTTACGGAATCCCTACGGATCGCCACGGCGGGCGGCAAAGCCGCGCCACGCCCAGGCGTCGAACCTATGCTGGAGGAGTGAACAAGTCCCAGCCGGCGCCGGTCCAGGCCGCAGTCGGAAACCGGCGGATACTCCTCGTCGAAGACGAACAGACCATCGCCGGAGTGGTCCGTGACTACCTTGTGCAGGCGGGCTTCCAGGTGGACCTCGCTGCGGACGGGTTCACGGCCCTGCGCCTCGCGGCGGAGCGGCACCCGGACCTCGTCCTGCTGGACCGCATGCTGCCCGGCCTGGACGGCGTGGAAGTGTGCCGCAGGCTCCGCCAGACGATGAGCGTCCCCGTCATTATGCTGACGGCCCTGGGGACGGAGGATGACAGGATCCTTGGACTGGAGGTCGGTGCGGACGATTACATCACCAAGCCTTTCTCGCCCCGGGAACTGGTGCTCAGGGTGCGCTCTGTTTTGCGGCGCAGCGTTCAGGAGTTCAGCCCCGAACCGGCGGTGCAAGTTGCCGGGTTCGAGCTCAACCCGGCAGCCCGGACCGTGACGCACCACGGATCTCCGCTCGCGCTGACCATCCGGGAGTTCGACCTTCTGGCCTTTTTCCTGCGCCGCCCCAACCAGGTGTTCAGCCGCGAGGAGCTGATCAGGGCCGTGTGGGGCTGGGACTTCGGGGACCTCTCCACGGTCACCGTCCACGTCCGGCGGCTGCGCGAAAAGATCGAGGCTGATCCCACCCGGCCGGCCCTCCTGAAGACGGTGTGGGGCGTGGGCTACCGGCTGGACACCCCGGACGGGGCTGACGGTGCAAACAGCTGAACTTCTCGCCATCGTCGCCTGGGCGCTGCTCTGGGCCGTAGTCATCGGAGCAGCATCGCTGCTGCTGCTCAAACCCCTTCGCAGAACGTCCATCGCCGTCCAGATCTGCGTGGTGGTGCTGTCCACCGTTGCGGTCCTGACCGCAGGCATGGTGAGCGCCTTCAATGCGATGGTTATTTCCGCCCGGGACCTGGAGGTCATGTGGTACGTCCTGGCCATCGCGTCCGCGGTGGCTGTGGCCATCTCACTGGTCCTCGGGGCGCGTGTCTCACGCAACGCCAAACTCCTCGCAGCTGCCGCAAGGAGCATTGGACGCGGCGAGCACCCGGGGCTGCCGGCGCCGCTCATGAGTTCCGAGCTCTCGGAACTGGCGGATGAACTGGAACGCAGCAGCCGCATGCTGGCTGAATCCCGGGAGCGGGAGGCCGCCGTCGAGAATTCCCGCCGCGAACTCGTCAGCTGGATTTCGCACGACCTTCGCACGCCGCTGGCCAGCATGCGCGCGATGGCGGAAGCGCTTGAAGACGGAATGGCCTCCGACGTCAGCGGCTACTACCGCAAGATCATCAGCCAGACGGATCAGATGGCCGTCATGGTCAATGATCTCCTGGAGCTCTCCAAGATCCAGGCAGGCACCCTGCGGCTCAAGGCCGAACCGCTGGATCTCTACGACCTCGCCAGTGACGCGATTGCGGATCTGGCCCCGCTGGCCGCCCGGCGGCAGATGAGGCTCGACGGCGGCGGGGTCCGTGAGTGCCTGGCCTTCGCGGACGGCCCCTCCCTGGGGCGGGCGGTCCGCAACGTGGTGCTCAACGGCATCCTGTACAGCAAGCCCGGTACCGGCGTGACCGTTGAAGTCACCAGGGAGGGGGAAGATGCGGTGGTTACGGTGACGGACGGCTGCGGCGGAATTGCACCGGAGGACATCCCCCACCTCTTCGACACGGGATGGCAGAAGAATCCCTCGCGCGGCCGCTCCGGCGGCGCGGGCCTCTCCGGAACAGAACCGGAAGCCGCGGGCTACAGCGGGGCCGGGATCGGGCTCAGCATGGTTGCAGGAATCATCCGGGCCCACGAGGGAAGCGTGACGGTGGAAAATGTCGACGGCGGCTGCCGGTTCTCCCTGCGCCTGCCCGCCCCGGACAGGGAGCGCCCGACGGAAGCCCCGGGCCGGAGTTCAACCGGCAGCCCGGACGTGAAAGAAGGGGAGGTCCCCCGTGGACACTGATCCGCAGGAAAGGGCGGCCGCGAAAGTGCCTCCCGCCGCTGTTCCTGCCCCCGCCCCCGCCGCTGTCGCCCGCCGGTGGGCAGCGGCCGCAGGCGTTGTCGCCGTGGCCGTCGGAGTCGTGGCCGGCGAACTCGCCGCCGCCCTCGTGAGCCCCGCACTTTCGCCCCTGACGGGCGTCGGCGGTGCAGTGGTCGATGCTGTTCCTCCGGCCGTGAAGGACTGGGCCATCTCAGTGTTCGGCACGGCGGACAAGCTGGCGCTGCTCGTGGGCATGGGACTGGCCATGGCGGCCCTCGCTGCGCTAGCCGGCATCCTTGAGTGGCGGCGCCGCTTTGCCGGGTTTGCAGTCATCGCCCTATTTGGCGTGGCGGGCCTGGCGGCGGTCCTTGGCCGGGCACAGGCAACCGGCAACGCCGTTGTGCTGCCCCTTCTTGCGGCCGGAACCGGAATCCTTGTCCTGCGCTGGCTGATGTCACGCCTCCGGAACCGGGACCCGGCAGGCACGCCGACGGCCGGCCCGGCCCGGCGCCGGTTCCTGCAGGCACTGGGCGGAGGCGCCGTCGTCGCGGCCCTTGGAGGCGCGCTTGCTGTTGCCCTGCGCGGCGCCGCGGCCGGCGTCAGTGAATTCCGTAGCAAACTTGCCTTGCCGTCCGCGGCATCCCCGGTCCCGCCGGTTCCGGCCGGTGCTGAGCTGGGGCTTGACGGCATCAGTCCGCTGGTCACGCCCAACCGGGACTTCTACCGGATCGACACTGCCCTCACTGTTCCGGCGGTGGGTCCGGACACCTGGGTCCTCAGGGTCACGGGAATGGTGGAACGGGACATCGAGCTCGATTTCGCCACGCTGCTTTCGAAACCCATGACGGAACGCCACATCACCATCGCCTGCGTCTCCAATGAAGTGGGAGGGGACCTCATCGGCAATGCGCTGTGGCTGGGCTGGCCGGTCCGGGAGCTGCTGGCCATGGCCGGGCCGCAGAGCGGCGCGGACATGGTGCTGTCCCGCAGCAGTGACGGCTGGACGGCCGGCACCCCCCTCGAAGCGTTGACGGACACGCGGGACGCACTGCTCGCCGTCGGTATGAACGGCGAACCGTTGCCGCTGGAGCACGGCTTCCCGGTGCGGCTCGTCGTGCCCGGCCTGTACGGCTACGTTTCCGCCACCAAATGGCTCACCGAACTAAAAGTGACCAGGTTCGCCGACGACGCCGGATACTGGACACCCCGCGGCTGGAGTGAGCGCGGACCCATCAAGACGTCCTCACGCATCGACGTCCCGCGCACCGGCCGTCCGGTGCGTGCCGGAACGGTGGCGTTCGGCGGCGTCGCGTGGGCCCAGCACACCGGAATCGGCACAGTGGAACTCCGCGTTAATCGCGGCCGCTGGCAGACGGCGGAACTTGCACCCGGCATTTCCCGGGACACCTGGTACCAGTGGCAGCTCTCACTGCCCCTCACGCCCGGGCAGTATGAGATCCAGGTCCGGGCCACGGACCTCAACGGTGTGCCGCAGATCGAAAAGCCGTCCCGGGTTGCCCCGGACGGCGCTACCGGATTCCACACCATTAGAGTTGACGTGACGCCGTAGCGGGGCCGAATTCCCGCGGGCAGGGCCGCAGCACACCGCCACAGCAGTATTCAGACACAGCAGTACCCACACACAGCAGTACGCCCGGACCGAGGCAAGGAACGTATGCACCGCACCGACAACAGGCACGCCACCGGCGGCAGCCAGACCCACAGCGGCCGCCATCGCGGCTTCTCCGGGCACGGCCACCAGGCCCGTACCGTGGAGGCCCACCGTGAGGCCGTGCGTGAGCTCCTGGTGGACTTCAGCGGTCCCGGCCGTACAGAAGAGTTGCCGCTCCAGGCGGCGCTGGGACGCGGGCTCGCAGCGGATATCCCTGCGCCCGTGGACCTGCCGCCCTTTGCGAACTCCCAGATGGACGGCTTCGCCGTCCGCAGCCAGGACATTCCCGACGGCGGGACGGACCTGAGAGTGGTGGCGCCCATCCCGGCCGGTGCCACTGCAGCGGCGCTGGAACCGGGCACGGCCGCGCCGATCATGACCGGAGCCATGATTCCTGCCGGAGCCGACGCCGTCGTACCCGTTGAAAAGGCTGTTCCGGATTCCTTCCCGGAACCCGGAGCGGCGGCCACCGTCCGGCTGCCGGCAACGGAAGCAGGCACATACGTCCGCAGTGCGGGCAGCGACATCCCGGCCGGGGAGCTCGCGCTCGCCGCCGGAACGTTCCTGGGCCCGGGCCAGCTGGGGCTGCTGGCGGCACTGGGCATCACACGGGTCACGGTGCACCGGAAGCTGACGGTGCTCCTCGCCACCACGGGCGACGAAGTGGTGGAGCCCGGCAGCCCGCTGGAGCCCGGCAAGATCTACGACGCCAACGGCACACTCCTCGAAGCCGCCATGCGCCAGGCCGGGCTGGAGGTCCTGCGGGCTGCGATCTCAACGGACAGTCCGGACGAGCTGACCGCCACGCTGCGGAGGCATGCCCCGCAGGTGGACCTGATCGTCACCACGGGCGGTGTCAGCAAAGGAGCCTACGAGGTGGTCAGGCAGGCAGCCGCGGGACAGGACGTGGAATTCCTGCACGTGGCCATGCAGCCCGGTGGACCCCAGGGCCTCGGGCGGTTCGACGGTGTCCCGTTCGTGGGTTTCCCGGGTAACCCGGTCAGCTGCCTGGTCTCTTTCGAAATGTTCCTGCGCCCGGTCCTCAGCTCGTTGTTCGGGGCACCGGCGCCGCGGCCGGCCATCCGGGCCAGGCTGGCGGCACCGCTGGAGTCACCCGAGGGGAAGCACCAGCTCCGGCGCGGCACGCTCCTTCCGGACGGCTCGGTCCGGCTCGAAGGGGGCGCAGGCTCGCACCTGGTCCATGCCCTGGCCAATTCCAACGCCCTGATCCATGTCCCGGTGGGGACATCTGCGCTCGCCGCGGGGGCAGAAGTGGAAGTATGGACGCTGTGAACAATGAAGACAACGTTGCCGGGCTGACGCATCTGCGCCGGGACGGGACAGCGCAGATGGTTGATGTTTCCGGCAAGGCCGAGACAACGCGGGAGGCAACAGCCACCGCCACGGTCCGCACCACCGCGGAGGTCCTCGCCCTCCTGGGTGCAGGCGACCTGCCCAAGGGCGACGCGCTGGCGGTTGCCCGCGTCGCAGGAATCATGGCTGCGAAGAAGACTCCCGAACTCATCCCGTTATGCCACCCGCTGCCCATCTCAAAAGTCACAGTCGATTTCGAACTGGGCCTGGATGCCGTTGCGGTCCTGGCAACCGTCAAGACCCGCGGCGTGACCGGCGTCGAAATGGAAGCGCTCACCGCGGCGTCGGTCGCGGCCCTCAGCGTGTACGACATGATCAAGGCAGTCGACAAGCATGCCGTATTGACCGATATCCGGGTGCTGGCCAAAAGCGGCGGCAAGAGCGGGGACTGGACAGCATGAGCACCTTCGGACAGCAGCCCGAACCGCACCGGCACGGAGAGGCCACCGGCCGGAAGGCCGGCGTCGTGATTGCCTCCAACCGGGCCGCTGCGGGCATCTACCGCGACGAAACCGGACCGGTCATCACCGATTGGCTGACCGAGCACGGTTTCGAGACATTCCCTGCCATGGTGGTGCCCGACGGCGAACCCGTGGGCGCCGCGCTTCGCGCCCTGCTGACACAGCAGCCCGCCGTGATCATCACCAGCGGCGGCACCGGCCTGAGCCCGGATGACCTGACTCCGGAGATGACGGTCCCCCTGCTGGACCGCGAAATTCCGGGGATCATGGAAGGAATCAGGCAGGCCGGACTGGCCAAGACGCCCATGGCCATGCTGAGCCGCGGACACGCGGGCGCGGCCGGACGCACTTTCATTGTCAATCTTCCCGGGTCACCCAAGGGCGTCATGGACGGCCTGAGCGTGCTGGATCCGGTCATCAGCCACCTTTGCGACCAGTTGGAAGGCAGCCATGAGCACTGACAAGGCCACTGAGTCCGGATTCGAGATCGTGAATGCCGTGCTGAGCGCGGAGCCCATCTCCGTGGCGCAGGCTATCGCCGCCGTGGAATCGGACACGGCCGGCGCCGTGGTCAGCTTCAGCGGCGTGGTCAGGAACCACGACGGCGGCAAGCCCGTTGAGCGGCTCAGCTACAGTGCGCATCCCACCGCCCACCAGGTGATGGCCGACGTCGTTGCCCGGCTCGTCGCCGAACATGCGGGCGACGGCGGCGAAACAGTGCGGATCTGGGCGGCGCACCGGGTGGGCATGCTGGAAATCGGCGACCCCGCGCTGGTGTGTGCCGTGTCCGCCTCGCACCGCGGCCAGGCCTTCGAGGTGTGCTCGGAGCTCGTTGACCGGATCAAGGAGCAGGTGCCCATCTGGAAGGAACAGTTCTTCACCGACGGGACCGTTGAATGGGTCGGGGCCGGAGCCTGAAGCAAGGGGCCGGAGGCCAGTAACCTCCTGTCCCGGTTCATCCTTGCAGCCGGGCCGACGGTAGGGTTAAGTCCATGACCGAACAACTTGCCGTCGCCGTCCTGGGCGCGAACGGGCGCATGGGCGCCGAGGCCGTGAAAGCCGTTGAAGCGGCCCCCGACATGAAGCTTGTAGCGGCCCTCGGACGCGGTGATTCACTCGAAGAGCTGGTCAATGCCGGCGCCCGGTTCGTGGTGGACCTGACCGTCCCCGAAAGCACCGAAGCGAACGTCCGCTTCGCCGTCGAACACGGCATGCACGCCGTCGTCGGCACTACCGGCTGGGACGCCTCCAGGCTCGGTGCGCTTGAGGAACTGCTGGGCCGGAATGCCGGGGTGGGCGTTCTCATTGCCCCGAACTTCGCGCTCGGCTCCGTCCTGGCGTCCGCCTTTGCCGCCAAGGCCGCCAGGTACTTCGAGTCCGTCGAGGTGATCGAGCTGCACCACCCGGACAAGGTTGACGCACCCTCCGGCACCGCCGTCCGTACCGCGCAGCTGATCGCGGCTGAACGCGCCGCCGCTGGCGTAGGCGCCAGTCCGGACGCCACCACTACTGAACTTGCCGGTGCCCGCGGCTGTGACGTGGACGGCATCCGCGTCCACAGCGTGCGCCTCCGCGGCCTTGTGGCCCACCAGGAAGTCCTCCTCGGCGGACCGGGGGAGCAGCTGACCCTGCGCCACGACTCCTTCGACCGGGCTTCCTTCATGCCTGGTGTCCTGCTGGGGGTGCGGAACGTTGCCGGCCACCCCGGACTGACCGTGGGCCTGGACGGCTACCTGGACCTCGGAGTCTGACGGCAATGGGCAATGTCCTAGCCGGCTTTAAGAAGAACCGCACCAAGATCTGGGTCGGCGCGGTGACGCTGCTGCTGGTTTTCTACCTGGTGGTGTCCTTCCAGCGGTCCGTACTGCTCCTCGCGGACCCCAATCCCGTGGCAAAGGCCATTGGTGCCGCCTACCTGGTCCTGCCGGTCATCGGGGCCTGGGCCCTGGTGCGTGAACTGCTGTTCGGCGCACGGACGGAACAGATGGCCAAGGTCCTCGAGGCGGAAGGCGGGCTGCCGGTTGACAACCTGCAGCGCACACCTGCGGGGCGGATTGTGCGCGAATCGGCAGACGCCGAGTTTGAGAAGTACCGGACCGAAGCCGAGGAAGCGCCGGAAGACTGGCGTTCCTGGTTCCGGCTGAGCTGCGCTTATGACGCCGCAGGCGACCGCAAGCGCGCCCGGGCATCCATGCGTGACGCCCTGAAGCTGTTCCGCCAGGCCGCCTAGCGGATCCCCGCCCGCCGGTACCGGCCCACTTCATTGGCGGCGTGGGCCACCCACTCCAGCGGCCCCCGCCAGTTGAGCGCTGCCAAGGACCCTCCGATGAGGACGGCGGTCAGTGCCTGCGCCGCGTAGACGCCTTCGCGGGTCCATCCGGCGGGCAGCGGCTGCAGGTACATGGCGGCCACCAGGCACACATGCGCCGTGTAGAGGGTGAGGGTTATGGCGCCCGCACCCCGCAGCGGCAGCAGCAGGTCCAGGCTAAGCCATTCGCCCAGCCTCCCGAGGAGCAGGCAGGCGCCCACCACGGCTGCCGCTACGGCCGAAGTGTGGAGCAGGTCCAGGGTCGTGCCCGAATGCGGGGCGCTCCCTGCCAGCCACCACCAGGAGCCGGACTGCTCCACCCCGGCGAGGTTCACCTGCAGGAGGCTGTCCAGCGGGTAGCGGGGGTCCGCCAGCTGGGCCCGGAGCGCTTCCTTGCCGCCCCACTCATCCATCATCAGCACCCCCAGCCATTTGGCCAGCACGGCCACCACGGTCCCGCCGACAAGCAGGAGCACCTGGACGGGCGCCTTCGTCAGTGCCAGCCGGCCGATGACCAGCCCGATCAGCAGATAGCTCATCCACTGCAGGACGGGGTAGTACCCGGTCAGGAAAATGTCGCCCAGCAGGCGGCCCGGCGTGGTGAGGTCGTCCCAGCTGGGGTTGTGGCCCAGCTGCAGAGGCGGCGAAGGGGCCAGGAGCCAAGGCCGCAGCAGGTAGGCCAGCACCGGCGAGCCCAGTACCCAGGCGGCAGCCAGTGCACAGAGCGGTTTGATGCCGAGGCCAATGAACGGCAACACACACAGGAACAACACGGCGTAGTGGACCAGGATCACCGCGACGTTGACGTCCAGCCCGCCCAGGAAGAGCCCGACGACGGCGATCACGAGGGCGCGGAGCGCTATGCCGCGGCGTGCGCCGCTCAGTTCCTGGCCTTGCGGCGGACGCTGCTTTCCGGTGGACAGGGCAAGTCCGATGCCGGCCAGCACGGCAAACAGCGCGGCCGCACGCCCCGAGAAGGTCAGGCCGATCCACGTGGGCGTCAGCTGCGCGTTTGCTTCGAACGTGGGAAGCAGGTGGGTGGCCATCATGCCAAGAAGTGCCAGCCCCCGGGCCGCGTCGACTCCGGTGAGCCTCGTTGTCGTGCCGGTGCCTTTGGCAGTCCGCGAGGGGGAAGCAATGCCACGGGAGGTCATGAGCCGATCGTCTCATATCCGGCCCGCAGGCTCTTGTATTCGAATATATGTTCGAATAGCATCGGTGTATGAACGATGCGCCGGAACGCCGAATCCAAGAACGCCGAATCCAAGAACGCCGAATCCAAGAACGCCGAATCCCAGAACGCCAACTCCCGGAACGCCGAATCCCGGAACGCGAGACGTCCCCTGGCCCGCTCAAGGCGATGAGCCCCGGCGTGGTGGACTATCTCTTTCGGCAGCTGGTGGCCGGAAACCCGGCCGAAGATATCCAGTGGGGGAGAGAGGGCGTGGCCCTGTCCGCCCAGCCGCCCGGCGCCGAGTTGGCGCGGCGGCTCTCTGAATGCGACCTTGAGGCCCTCACGCCCACAGAGCTGTTCCACTACGTCCGTGCCGCCCAGCGGCTGGCCTCGTGGGCGGAGGCGCTGCGGGAGGATGCTGTTGCCCGCTACTGCGGTGCGCCCGGCCCGGAATCGGCAGGCCGCGAGCCGGCGGAGCCGGGACCGGCCCGCCGCACTGACAAGTGACGTTCGTGGTGTGAATTTGACGACGATCACGCGGCCGCCATTGTCCTAACAAGGCGGGGACAGGGTAACGTTTTTCCTATGGCTGACACTTCCGCGAATAACCCTGCTTTTGGCACCCTCCTGACCGCCATGGTCACGCCGTTCACTGAGGACGGCAAAGTGGACTACCAGCAGGCGGCGGAACTGGCCGTAAAGCTTGTCGACGACGGCTGCGACGGCCTGGTCGTCACCGGCACCACGGGAGAAACCTCCACCCTCACCGACGAGGAGAACGTGGGCATGTTCCGTGCGGTCAAGGAAGCTGTCGGCGGCCGCGCCGCCATCATCGCCGGCACCGGAACGAACGACACCGCCCACTCCGTGCACCTTTCCAAGCAGGCAGCCGAGGTTGGCGTCGACGGTCTGTTGCTCGTCACGCCGTACTACAACAAGCCCAGCCAGGCCGGCGTGCGCGCCCACTTTGAGACCATTGCGTCCTCCACCGACGTTCCCGTGATGCTTTACGACATCCCCGGCCGTTCCTCAATCCAGATTGCTCCGGACACCATGATCCGTCTTGCCGAGCACCCGAACATCGTTGCGGTCAAAGACGCCAAGGCCGATTTCGCCGCCGCCACGCGGGTCATGGCCCAGACCGACCTCCTGTTCTACTCCGGAGACGACGGACTGACCCTGCAGTGGATGGCGATGGGCGCCGTGGGGCTCGTGGGCGTCACCACCCACGTCGCCACCCGCCGGTTCCGTGAGTTGATCGACGCCGTGAACGCGAACGACCTGGGCACCGCCCGGAAGATCAATTTTGAACTCGAACCTGTCATCCGGGCCACGATGACCCGCGTGCAGGGGGCCGTTGCGGCCAAGCAGATTCTTAAATGGCAGGGAGTCCTGCCCAACTCGGTTGTCCGTTTGCCCCTCGTGGAGCCGGACGAAGCTGAGATCGCAATCATCCGCGAGGATTTGGCGGAAGCAGGCATGGTCTTTTCCTGATCGGCAAAGACCATTCCTGTTCCGCCCGGAAAGTAGTGCACTATGACCCAAACCGCCCTTCCCGGCCTTGTCACGCCACCGAAACTTCTCAAGGACACCCTGCGGATCGTTCCGCTCGGCGGCCTGGGGGAGATCGGCCGCAACATGACCGTTTTCGAAATCGACGGCAAGCTGCTGATCGTCGACTGCGGTGTCCTCTTCCCGGAGGAGACCCAGCCCGGCGTCGACCTGATCCTGCCCGATTTCTCCTACATCGAGAAGCGCCTCGATGACATCGTCGCCGTCGTCCTGACGCACGGCCACGAGGACCACATCGGTGCCGTTCCGTACCTGCTGCGCCTCCGCGCCGACATCCCCCTGGTGGGTTCCCAGCTGACGCTCGCCCTTATCGAGGCGAAGCTGCAGGAACACCGGATCAAGCCGATCACCCAGACCGTCACCGAGGGACAGGTGCAGAAGTTCGGCCCGTTCGAATGCGAATTCGTGGCCGTCAACCACTCCATCCCTGACGCCCTGGCAGTGTTCCTCCGTACCTCCGGCGGCACCGTACTGCACACCGGTGACTTCAAGATGGACCAGCTTCCGCTGGACGGCCGCATCACTGACCTCCGCCATTTCGCCAAGCTGGGCGAAGAAGGCGTGGACCTGTTCATGTCGGACTCCACAAACGCCGACGTGCCGGGCTTCACCACCGCGGAGAAGGAAATCGGCCCCACCCTGGACCGTCTCTTCGGCCAGGCGTCCAAGCGCCTGATCGTCGCGTCCTTCTCCTCGCACGTGCACCGGGTCCAGCAGGTCCTGGACGCTGCGGCCAACCATAACCGCAAGGTTGCGTTCGTGGGCCGCTCGATGGTCCGCAACATGGCCATCGCCGAGAAGCTCGGCTACCTCGACGTGCCCCCGGGCATCCTGGTTGACATCAAGAACATCGACAACCTGCCGGACAACCGCGTGGTGCTGATGTCCACCGGGTCCCAGGGCGAGCCGATGGCTGCCCTGTCCCGCATGGCCAACGGTGACCACCGCGTCGTCGTCGGCCAGGGCGACACCGTGATCCTGGCCTCCAGCCTGATCCCGGGCAACGAGAACGCGGTCTTCCGCATCATCAACGGCCTCCTCAAGCTCGGCGCCGATGTCATCCACAAGGGCAACGCCAAGGTCCACGTGTCCGGCCACGCCGCAGCCGGGGAACTGCTGTACTGCTACAACATCCTGGAACCGCTGAACGCGATGCCGGTGCACGGCGAGACGCGGCACCTGATTGCCAACGGCAAGATCGCCCTCGAGTCCGGCGTGCCGGACGAGAGCATCCTGCTGGCGGACAACGGCACTGTGATCGACCTCCGGGACCACCAGGCCGACGTCGTGGGCCAGGTCGAGGTGGGCTACGTCTACGTTGACGGCTCCAGCGTCGGCGAAGTCACGGAAGCTGACCTCAAGGACCGCCAGACCCTTGGCGATGAAGGCTTCATCTCCATTATCACCGTGATCCACCGCGCCACCGGCAAGGTGGTCTCCGGACCGGAAATCCACGCCCGCGGTGTGGCTGAGGACGATTCCGTTTTCGACGAAATCATTCCCAAGATCAATGCTGCGCTGGAAGAGGCCGTGCTGAACCATACGGACCACACCACGCACCAGCTCCAGCAGGTTGTCCGCCGTGTTGTCGGCACGTGGGTCAACCGCAAGCTTCGCCGCAAGCCCATGATCATTCCGGTGGTGCTGGAGGCGTAAGCGCCTGGGATTGTTTGACGGGTCCCTCCCCGCAGGAAAGCAGGCCCCCGGGCCGCGGACTGCGGGGAGGGTCCCGTCGTTTAAGCCGGGCGAGGCCCCCCGGAGACGCTGGGCCCAGCCGTCCCGTCCGCAACATGCATGCCGGAACGCCCCGGAAATCCGGGGTTTTTGGCCGCACTTCGGGTACCGTGGCGGGTATGGCGACACGTACCTCCTCCGCGCCTAGAGGCAACTCAAGCGGCAAATCAGGCAGCTCAGCGGGCAGGGGCTCCGGCTCCGCAACGTCCAAAACCGGCCGGACCGGAGGATCATCGGGCACGGCACGCACCCGCCAGATGGCCGCCGTCGAACCCCGGCAGCCGTGGCTCGTGCGGGTGGCCGCAGGCGCCTGGCTGGGAATAGGGCACGTTGTCGGCGGCGGCATCCGCCGGATCGGCCACGACGTCAGCGACCTTGCCCCCGAGGACCGCCGGGACGGTGCCGCCCTCTTCAACCTCGCCCTGGGCGTCTTTGTTGCAACGTTCGCGTGGTGGGGTTTCAAGGGATGGTTCCCCGATACTGTGTTCGCGATTGTCAACGGCACGTTCGGCTGGATGTCTCTTTTGCTGCCGCTCATGCTTTTCGTCTGTGCCTTCCGGCTGTTCCGCCAGCCGTCGGACGGGCGGGGCAACAACAGGATCGGCATTGGCTTCCTCATCATGACCTTTGCCGGCTGCGGCCTGGCACACGTCATCGGCGGCCAGCCCACCGTAACGGACGGCTTCGACGGACTGCGCCAGGCCGGTGGAATGCTCGGCTTCCTGGCTGCCTCGCCGCTGGCTGCCCTGCATACCGCGGTGCCGGTGGCCGTGTACGGCTTGCTGGCCTTCACGTCCCTCCTGATCGTGACCGCCACGCCCTTCGGCGCGATTCCCCGCCGGATCAGGGATGCCTATGAGCACCTCATGGGCATCGACCTGCAGGAACCCGGCGACGTTCACGACCGCAGCTACCTCTACGAGAACGCGGGCCAGGATGCGCCCAAAAAGAAGAGGCGCAGCAGGCTGTTCGGCAAGGACCAGGAGACCGACCCCCGCCTCGAAGGATATGTGGGCGACGAGGCCTTCGAACATGCCGTCATCGACGACGACGAAGCGGCCGAGATCGCCAACGGCACCAAGGCAGCAGGCAGGGGCCCGCGTCCGGCGCCTGGTGTGCGCCGGCCCACGCAGGCCGAAATCGCCGTCGAAAAGATCAAGGCAGCCCAGGGACTGGGCACCAAGGGACAGGATGCAAACGGCGAGAACGCCACCGAGGCCATCCCGCTGGTGACGCCCGGAATGGTGGCTGCGGGCTCACTCAATCCGGCAGCCGGTGCTGCCGCCGTTGCCTCAGCCGCGCAGGTGCCCTCGCGCCCCGTCGCTCCGGCCCCGCCGCCCACGCCGATCCCGCAGCGCACGGAGCAGCTCTCGCTCGCGGGTGACGTTACGTACACCCTGCCGTCGTCGGATGTGCTGACCCCGGGCTCCATCCCGAAGGAACGCACGGAGGCCAACGATGCGATCGTGGCGTCACTGACCGAAACGCTCAACCAGTTCAACGTGGATGCCCAGGTCACCGGCTTCAGCCGCGGCCCCACGGTCACCCGTTATGAAATCGAACTCTCCCCGGGCACCAAGGTGGAACGCGTCACGGCGCTGTCCAAGAACATCTCCTATGCCGTCGCGTCCAGCGACGTCCGTATCCTCAGCCCGATCCCCGGCAAGTCCGCCATCGGCATCGAGATCCCCAACACGGACCGCGAAACCGTGTCCCTCGGCGATGTGCTCCGCAGCCAGAACGCCCGCCGCACCGACCACCCGATGGTCATGGGCGTCGGCAAGGACGTCGAGGGCGGCTACGTGGTGGCGAACCTCGCCAAGATGCCCCACCTGCTCGTCGCCGGTGCCACTGGTGCCGGCAAGTCGTCCTTCGTGAACTCCATGATCACCTCGATCCTGATGCGCGCCACCCCGGATGAGGTCCGCATGGTCATGGTGGACCCCAAACGCGTCGAACTCACGGCGTACGAGGGTGTCCCGCACTTGATCACGCCCATCATCACCAACCCCAAGAAGGCCGCCGAGGCCCTGCAATGGGTGGTCCGCGAAATGGACGCCCGCTACGACGACCTCGCCAACTACGGCTTCAAGCACATCGACGACTTCAACAAGGCGGTCCGTGCGGGCAAGGTCCACCCGCCGGTCGATTCCAAGCGCGTCATCCGTCCCTACCCGTACCTGTTGGTGATCGTGGACGAACTCGCCGACCTCATGATGGTCGCCCCGCGCGACGTCGAAGACTCCATCGTCCGCATCACCCAGCTGGCCCGTGCTGCCGGCATCCACCTGGTCCTGGCAACCCAGCGTCCGTCCGTCGACGTCGTCACCGGCCTGATCAAGGCCAACGTCCCGTCCCGCATGGCGTTCGCCACCTCATCGGTCACCGACTCCCGCGTGGTGCTCGACCAGCCCGGCGCGGAGAAGCTGATCGGCCAGGGTGACGCGCTCTTCCTGCCGATGGGCGCGTCCAAGGCCATGCGCGTCCAAGGCGCGTGGGTTACGGAATCGGAAATCCACAAGGTCGTTGAGCACGTCAAGGGCCAGCTCAAGGCCGTCTACCGCGACGACGTCGCGCCCGAGGCGCAGAAGAAGCAGATCGACGACGACATCGGGGACGACCTCGAAGTGCTGCTGCAGGCCACCGAACTCGTGGTCACCACCCAGTTCGGCTCCACCTCGATGCTCCAGCGGAAGCTGCGCGTGGGGTTCGCCAAGGCAGGCCGGCTCATGGACCTGCTCGAATCGAGGGGAGTGGTGGGCCCCTCCGAGGGCTCCAAGGCACGCGATGTGCTCGTGAAGCCGGACGACCTCGCCGCCGTCCTCGCTGCCATGAAGGGCCAGGACGCCCCTGCTGCACCGGATTCGCAGACCGCAGCACTCAGCGATAACGCCAACGCGAACATCGCCCAGGGCGGCTACGCCGAGGACCTCGTGGCGGCAGACCTGGACAACCGCACCCAGAAAGTCGAGTACTTCGACGGCGCCGACGCCAGTGCAGGAGGCTACGGTGATGACGAAGACGGCTCCGAAGACGCCTGGTCGCTCACCGGACGGTAGCCTAGGAGAGTGACTAGCACTGAAGCCAACAGCTCAGGCTCCTCCTCCGGGATCTGGAACCTTCCGAACATCCTGACGATGCTGCGGATTGTCCTGGTGCCCTTCTTCGTCTGGTTCCTCGTTGCGGACGCACCGGGGTTTGACAGCCAGAACGGCATCTGGCGCTGGGCCGCGGCCTTGACGTTTGCGGTTGCCATTTACACGGACAAGCTCGACGGCGACATCGCCCGCAGCAGGGGGCTGATCACAGACTTCGGTAAGATCGCCGATCCGATCGCGGACAAGCTGCTCACCGGCTCCGCCCTCGTGATGCTCTCGCTGCTGGGCGAACTGCCGTGGTGGATCACCATCCTGATCCTGGCCCGCGAATGGGGGATCACGGCACTGCGGTTCTTCGTGATCAGGTACGGCGTCATCCCGGCGTCCCGCGGCGGCAAGCTCAAGACCGTGGTGCAGACCGTCGCGATCCTGCTGTATGTGGTCCCGCTCGCGTCACTGGCTCCGTGGCTGGGTGTGGTTGCCTTCCTGGTGATGCTGGCCGCCGTGGCCATCACCGTCTGGACCGGTGGACAATACGTCGTAGAAGCGCTGAAGCTGCGGGCAAACGGCAGGCGCGCAGCCAGCCAGCACGTACAAGGAGAGCAGCCATGAGCAATCTGCACCGCATCGCAGAACAGGCCGTCACCGGTGCCATCTCGCGCGGACTGACCGTTGCCACAGCCGAGTCGCTGACTGCAGGCATGGTGGCGGCGGTACTCGCGGACACCCCCGGCGCCTCGGGCATGCTCCAGGGCGGCGTGGTGTCCTATCAGAATTCCGTCAAGGCGGACGTCCTGGGCGTCCCCGGCGAACTGCTCGACGCCGTCGGGTCCGTCGATGGTGACGTGGCGAAAGCGATGGCCGAGGGGGCGAGGCGAGTCTGCGGGGCGGACATTGGCGTGTCCACCACAGGAGTCGCAGGTCCGGAACCACACGGCGGGAAAGCCGTGGGAACGGTTTTCGTCGGCATCGCCACCGCGGACGGTACGACGTCGTTCGGTTACGTTTTCGAGGGAAACCGCGCGGACATCCGCGGCCAGGCATGTGCGGCTGCTTTGGAGCGGTTGCTGGAGGCCCTATCTTCCGAGGCTTACCCGGCGTAAAGTTGCCGGGAACAAAATTTGATTCCTAATAGTTGTTACATTGTGTCGCTTCGGAATCAGTGAGGCGCCTAGGATGAATAAATAATTATGGTTCGCCTGACGAGGGCGGACCTGACGTACGAGGGAGCAAGGCGATACAGATGGTAAAGCAGCCCGTATCCGTGAACGGCGTTGTCCGCTGGAAGGATGTGGGCCTCGCCGATCAGGCAAAGAGCGAACAGAAGGAGCGCAAGATGGTAGTACTTCGTCACGAAATCGGTGATGTGCTGCGCGACGTTCGCCAGCGTCAGGGCCGTACCCTCCGCGAAGTGTCACACAGTGCCCGGGTTTCCCTGGGTTACCTCAGTGAAGTGGAGCGCGGCCAGAAGGAAGCCTCTTCGGAGTTGCTGTCTTCGATCTGCTCGGCCCTGGACGTCCCGTTGTCCAGCATGCTCCGCGAAGTCAGCGACCGCGTTGCCGTCGCTGAGGGCGTTGCTGTTCCGGACACCGTTCCGCAGGAATTCTCGCAGCGTTACCTTGACCGCGAACTCAATACTGAACTGTCTGACGAACTGGCCAAGGGACTGCTCTCGGGCGCCCGCTGACCCGCACATATTAGATCTTCGTATTAGACGCGAGGGGCCTCCGGCTGTGCCGGAGGCCCCTCGTCGTGATGCGTGCTGCCAGAGGCTTGTGCGGGCCCGGCGGGAGCGCCGGCCGTCAGGACCTACTTCGGCTCATCTTTGGCGAAGCCGTCGCGCTCATAGGTCGCGTTGAGCTTGGCCATGTAAGCGGCGAGAGCCTGCAGGTCCTCCACCGGCCATTCCCCGAGCCGCTCACGGAAAACCTCACGCCGGGCGTCCTGCACCTGGTGCATCTTTTCCTCACCCTTGGGCGTCAGCCGGATCGTCTGGGCCCGGCCGTCGAGAGGGTCCGCTTCTTTCGACACAAGGCCGATGCTCTCAAGGAACGCGATCTGCCGGCTGACGGACGGCTTGCCGACTCCGATGCACGTTGCCAGTTCGGTAAGCCGGATGGGACCTTCACGGCGGATGACGGTGAGCAGGCCATAGGCCGCCGGCTCCATGTCCGGGTGGACCTGCCGGGAGAGTTGCTGGGAGAGGGAGCGTCCACGGCGCCAGAAGAGGCTGATCTGGTTCTCCACGGTTCGCAGGGCCGCGTCGACGCTGTTTTCGGTGGCCCCGGAAGCATCGGGTTCCACGGCTGGGTTGCTCATGGCAACCATTCTATTGGCCGCAGGCGTGAGAGACTTTATCCGTGCGAATCAGCGACTTTTGGCGGCTCATGGACGACGAGTTCGGTGCGGGATACTCCCGTGTCCTCAGCAGTTCCCTGGTGCTCGCAGGTGTGGGCGGGCGGACGGCCGACCAGGCACTGGCGGCGGGTGTTCCCCCGCGGCAGGTCTGGCTTGCCATGTGCGACGTGCAGGACGTCCCGGCTGATCGACGTCTCGGCAGGGACGTAAAGCCGACCCGAAGCTGAGCGTCCGTGGCCTGACACGCCGTAGAATTGTTCGAATATCTGTTCGGGTCGGGCTATGCTTTTTTCAGACCGTTTTCCACATACGCAATGTCATCCGGCAATAATGTCGGTGGGTACCGTTAGCGTCGGTGATGACAGACAAAGGGCCGCTCAGGCCACTCCACAGCGAGAAAACTAGAGGTGTGAACCATGGCGGCAGCCCCGGATCGTCAGAAGGCGCTCGATGCAGCGCTGGCCCAGATCGACAAGCAGTTCGGCAAAGGCTCCGTCATGCGGCTGGGCGACGAAGTACGTGCTCCCATCGAAGTAATCCCCACCGGCTCCATTGCCTTGGACGTTGCCCTCGGCATTGGCGGCCTGCCGCGCGGCCGCGTCGTGGAAATCTACGGCCCCGAATCGTCGGGTAAAACCACCGTCGCCCTGCATGCCGTCGCGAATGCCCAGCGGCAGGGAGGCATCGCCGCCTTTATCGACGCCGAGCACGCCCTGGATCCGGAATACGCCGCCAAGCTTGGTGTCGATACTGACGCGCTGCTGGTCTCGCAGCCGGATACCGGTGAGCAGGCTCTGGAAATCATGGACATGCTGATCGGCTCGGGCTCCCTCGATGTCATCGTCATCGACTCCGTGGCAGCCCTCGTGCCCCGAGCGGAAATCGAAGGCGACATGGGCGACAGCCACGTCGGCCTGCAGGCCCGCCTGATGAGCCAGGCACTCCGTAAGATCACCGGCCGGTTGAGCCAGACCAAGACCACGGCCATCTTCATCAACCAGCTGCGCGAGAAGATCGGCGTTTTCTTCGGATCACCCGAGACAACCACCGGCGGTAAGGCACTGAAGTTCTACGCCTCCATCCGCATCGATGTCCGCCGCATCCAGACGCTGAAGGAAGGCGCCGACTCGGTGGGTAACCGCACCAAGGCAAAGATCGTCAAGAACAAGATGGCCCCGCCCTTCAAGATCGCCGAATTCGACATCATTTACGGTCAGGGCATCTCCCGCGAGGGCGGCATCATCGACATGGGCGTGGAGCACGGCCTGATCAAGAAATCGGGTTCATGGTTCACGTACGACGGCGACCAGCTGGGCCAGGGCATGGAGAACTCCCGGCGCTTCCTGCGGGACAATCCCGAGCTTGCCGCGGAGCTGGAGCGCCTCATCAAGGAGAAGCTCGGCGTCGGCGTCAAGCCCGCCGAGGCTGAAAAGGAAGCGTCGCCGAAGCTCAAGGCCGTTGACGGTTTCTAGGGGAAACCGGCCCGGGGGAGGCAGGCGCAGCGGGCCAGGGTTCCGTTCCCGGAAGCCTGGCCCGGCGGAATTCGGCGACGCCGCGCAGGAAGTCGACGGTCTTGCCGGAGCAGGGTTTTCCCCGGCGCCGCAGGCTGGACAGGATTCGGAACCGGATCCAGCTTCGGTGGCGCGGGCTATCGTGCTGCGGCAGCTCACCAACTCGCCCAAGAGCAGGCTGCAGCTGGCCCGCAAGCTCGCTGAACGCAACGTTCCGGACGATGTGGCTGAGTCCGTGCTGGACCGGTTCGAAGAAGTCCGGCTCGTCGATGACGCGGAGTTTGCCGACATGTGGGTCCGGAGCAGGTCCCAGACCCGGAAACTTGCCAGGGGGGCGCTGCGGCGTGAGCTCGCGGACAAGGGCATCGAGCCGGACGTTGCAGCCCGGGCCCTGGAGCAGCTCAGCGACGAAGCAGAGGAGTCGGCTGCCCGCCAACTCGTTGAACGCAAGCTGAAGGCCTCAGCGGACCTCACGGACCGGGCCGAACGGGACAAAGTCACCCGTCGGCTGGCCTCCATGCTCGCCCGGAAGGGATACCAGCCCTCGCAGGCCTTCCGGATTGTGGGGGAGGTCCTGGAGGCCGCCGCCGGTGAACGGGCGGCAACGGAATTCCTGTGAACCGGTACCCTTAACAGGTGAGTTTGACCATTCCCTCCCCAGCGTCCGGCACCAGCACTTCCGCCACCACCGATACAGCACCCGCAGCTGCCCCGCAACGCACCTACCAGGTGCGTACCTTCGGCTGCCAGATGAACGTGCACGACTCCGAGCGGATGGCAGGCATGCTGGAAGATGCCGGCTACGTCCCGGCGTCCGGGGAGAACGCTGACGTGGTGGTCTTCAACACTTGCGCTGTCCGGGAGAACGCCGACAACAAGCTGTACGGCAACCTGGGAATGCTCGCGCCGGTCAAGGCGGCCAACCCCGGCATGCAGATCGCTGTGGGCGGCTGCCTGGCCCAGAAGGACCGCGAAACAATCCTGAAGAAGGCCCCGTGGGTGGACGCCGTGTTCGGCACCCACAACGTCGGAGCCCTGCCCGCACTCCTTGACCGCGCCCGGCACAACAACGAAGCCCAGCTGGAAATCCTGGAGTCGCTGGACGTTTTCCCGTCCACCCTCCCCACCAAGCGGGACTCGGTGTATTCGGGCTGGGTCTCGATTTCCGTGGGTTGCAACAACACCTGTACGTTCTGCATTGTTCCGGCCCTGCGCGGCAAGGAAAAGGACCGCCGCCCGGGCGACATCCTCGCCGAAATCCAGGCACTGGTGGACGACGGCGCCATCGAAGTCACCCTGCTGGGCCAAAACGTGAATTCCTACGGTGTGGAATTCGGCGACCGCCAAGCGTTCTCCAAACTGCTGCGCGCCTGCGGCGAAATCCAAGGACTGGAGCGGGTCCGCTTCACCAGTCCGCACCCCGCCGCGTTCACTGACGACGTCATCGACGCCATGGCCGAAACACCCAACGTCATGCCGCAGCTGCACATGCCGCTGCAATCAGGCTCGGACAAGGTGCTCAAGGACATGAAGCGTTCCTACCGCTCCACCAAGTTCCTCGGCATCCTGGACAAGGTCCGGGAGCGCATCCCGCATGCGGCCATCTCCACGGACATCATCGTGGGCTTCCCGGGAGAAACGGAAGAGGATTTTCAAGCCACGCTCGACGTCGTCGAGAAATCCCGTTTTGCCACGGCATTCACGTTCCAGTACTCCAAGCGCCCCGGCACCCCCGCCGCCGACCTGCCTGACCAGCTTCCCAAGGCCGTGGTCCAGGAACGCTTTGAGCGCCTGACCGCCTTGCAGGACAGGATCGCCGCCGAGGAGAACGCCCGCCAGCTGGGCCGCCGGGTGGAGGTCATGGTCACGGCACAGTCGGGCCGCAAGTCCGAGGAAACACACCGCCTGTCGGGCCGGTCGCAGGACCAGCGCCTGGTGCACTTCTCGGTGCCGGAGGGTGCGGAGAAGCCCCGCCCCGGTGACCTTGTCACGGTGACCATCACCGAAGCCGCGGCTTTCCACCTGGTGGCAGATCCCGCGTCGGCGGCAGACTACTCCCTGCGCCGTTCGCGAGCCGGCGACGCCTGGGACAGGTCCCAGGCGGACTCCTGCGGAGCGCCCGTGGCCGGCGGCGGTGCCGGCAGCAACGGCGGCAAGGGCGGAGTGTCCCTCGGCATGCCGGCGCTCCCCGTCCGCCGCAGCTAGGCGATGGCCAGCCCGCAGGAGCACTCCGGCCCCACAACGCAGCCTCGGGGCGTCCCTCCCGTTATCGCGGTGGTCGGCCCCACGGGATCCGGCAAGTCGGACCTCGCCGTGGCGCTGGCGCTGGAACTGGACGGCGAAGTCATTAATGCCGACGCCATGCAGTTCTACCGTGGAATGGACATCGGCACCGCCAAAATCACGGCGGAGGAGCGCAGGGGAGTCCCGCACCACCTGCTCGACACCCTGGACGTCACCGAAGAAGCCAGTGTGTCCGACTTCCAGTGGGAAGCGCGGGCAACCATCGCGGAGATCCACGGGCGCGGGAAGCGGGCAATCCTGGCGGGCGGGTCCGGCCTGTACGTCCGGGCCGCCCTGGACGTCCTCGAGTTTCCCGGCACGGATCCGGGCATCCGGCGCCGGCTGGAAGAGGAGCTCGACGACGCCGGCCTGGCCACGCTGCGCCGCAGGCTGGAAGCGGTCGATCCCGTCTCCGCCGCCCGCTTGGGCGACGCCCGCAGGGTTGTCCGCGCCCTCGAGGTCTTCGAACTGACAGGGCGCGCTTTCAGCTCCTTTATGCCCGTCCGGGAGTACTACCAGCCGGCGGTCCAGATCGGGCTCGAGGTGGACCGGGAGCTGCTGAAGGACAGGCTGGCGCAACGCGTTCACGGCATGGTCGCCAACGGACTCCAGGCCGAAGTGCAACGGTTGGACGCCGCCGGGCTGAGGCACGGCAAAACCGCCTCCCGCGCACTGGGCTACTCGCAGTTCCTGAAGGTGCTCGACGGCGAATGGGATACCGGCCAGGCCACGGAGGACACCATCGTGGCCACGCGGAAATTCGCCCGCAGGCAACTCACCTGGTTTAGGGCAGACCCCCGCATCCACTGGTTCGATTGGCAGGACCCGGACCTGGTGGCCAAAGCATTGGCTGTCTGCCGCTGACGAGGCTGTGCGCTGTGGCGCGTGTCCATTGGGATTCGGGCCGCACGGTTTTCCGGCCCGTCCCGCCGTGACGGTAACCTTGGACCATGGACGAAACCCTTGCACCCGCCCCTGACCGCACACTCCAGGGGCTGAGCGGCCTGGCCTTCTCCAAGGGCCACGGCACCGGCAACGATTTCGTGCTCGTCGCCGACCCCGAGGCTACCTGGCCGATTGCTCCCGAACAGGTGGCGGAACTCTGCGACCGCCACCGCGGCATCGGCGGCGACGGGCTGATCCGCGCCGTGCCGTCGCGCTACCTTCCCGAAGGGCGTGAGCTGCAGGCAGTCCACCCGGATGCCGAATGGTTCATGGACTACCGCAACGGCGACGGGTCCCTGTCGGAAATGTGCGGCAACGGCGTGCGGGTGTTCGTGCACTTCCTCGTCGCCCAAGGCCTTGTCCGCCTGGACGTGGGCGATGCCCTGACAATCGGAACACGCGCGGGCGCGAAAACGGTGGTGCGGACCGACGACGGCTACGCCGTGGACATGGGCCCGTGGGAATTTATTTTCCCGGGGGAGGCCACGGCGCGGGCCATGGACTCGCTCGTGACGGCCGACGGCCTGGAAGTACCGCGGCCGGCCCTGTCCGTCAGCATGGGGAACCCGCATACCGTGGTGGCCCTCGCAGAACTCAGCGAGCTCGAGGCAACGCAGCTATTCAAAGCACCGCATGTGGATCCGAAGCCGGCCAACGGCACCAACGTCGAGTTTGTCGTCCCGTCCGAGCCCCTGGTCCACGATGGCGTCGGGACAATCACCATGCGCGTCCACGAGCGCGGCGTGGGGGAGACGCAGTCCTGCGGTACAGGCGCCTGCGCGGCGGCCGTGGCCATCCGCCACTGGGCCGGGCAGGGCGCTCCCGACGCCTGGAACGTCAAGGTTCCCGGCGGCGTCGTCGGCGTGAAGTTCTTTGCCGGGCCGGAAGGCCACGAACATGTGGAGCTCAGCGGTCCGGCTGTGATCGTGGCTAGCGGGACGCTTTCCTGACCCGAAGGATCCTGAAGGACTTCGAGGTGCTTTCCCGGGTGACGGTAAAGCTGCTGTCCAGTTCGGCGCCCAGCCAGCGCTGCAGCGAATCCGAGCCCAGGTTCTTCTGGACCACCAGCCAGGCGGATCCGCCCGGCGCCAGGCGGGGGAGCCAGAGCAGCAGCATGGAGTGCAGCTCGTCCTTGCCGATCCGGATGGGGGGATTGGACCAGATCGTGTCGAAGCGGAGGCCGGGATCGACGTCGTCAGGCAGGCTCGCGGTCACGTTGTTCAAGCCCAGCAGGCCGGCATTTTCATTCGTCAGCGCCACGCAGCGTTCGTTCACGTCCACGGCGTAGACATGCGAATGGGGCGCCCGGAGGGCCATTGTCAGGGCGATCGGACCCCAGCCGCAGCCGATGTCCAGCAGGTTGCCCTGGGGTGAAGGGGCCGGCACGTCGGCCAGCAGCACGGCAGTTCCCTTGTCGATTCCGTCGGGGCTGAAGATGCCGCCGGACGTCTGCAGCCTGCGGGTTTCACCGGCAAGTTCCACGGTTAGCGGCTTGCGTGTGAACGGCCCGGCGGGTTGGGCGCTGAAATAGTGTGCAGACTCCATAACTCGCCAGATTAGTTGCCGTACGCGCCGATGGGAAACGGGGACTGGAAGCGAGCACGGACACCGGTCTGCTAGTGTTTAATCCATGTTCTTGATCTTCGAGTAGCCGGCACGGGCCACAGCCCGTCCCGAAGCGACGCAGGTATTCACCTTCCGCTCTGTGCGCCGTCCTGCCGTGATTCTCCGGCCTGACATCCCGCCCGTACTACTTGGAGTCCAGCAATGCTGATCATCTGACCATGCGCATCCCCTCAGGACAGGCGCATCCGCAACCCCGACTGCCTTCCAGGCGTCCGCCTCCGTTACCGCCCGTACCGCCGCCCGCTGCCCCGCAGCCGCCGGCATTCCAGGAGCCCGAATGACCCATAGTCGTCAGCCCAGCGCGAATACCGCCCCGCAGACAAACAATCAGCATTATTCTGAAAGTGTCGAATCTTCAAAGGAGAACATGACCAACCAGCCCAATACCGGATCAGATTCAGCCTCCCAGGACATGAGTCCTGAGGAAATCCAGGCTGTCATCGACCGGATTCTGTCCAAGGATGTCCCGGCACGTGCCGCCGGCTCCGCCCCGGAAAATCCGCGCGGAGTTCTGGGTTCGGCCCAGGCGATTTCCCGCCAGGACAGCGAACACAGCATCTTCGACGGGGACCAGCAGGACCTCGAGGAACGCCGGGCCCTGCGCCGTACCGCCGGCCTTTCCACCGAACTCGAAGACGTCACCGAAGTTGAGTACCGGCAGTTGCGCCTCGAACGCGTGGTGCTGGCCGGCCTCTGGACCGAAGGCACCCTCGCCGACGCGGAAAATTCGCTCCGCGAACTCGCTGCCCTTGCCGAAACAGCGGGTTCGGAAGTCCTCGACGGCATCGTCCAGCGCCGCGCCAAGCCTGACCCCGGTACCTTCCTCGGCTCCGGCAAGGCCCAGGAGCTCAAGGACATCGTGATGTCCACTGGTGCCGACACCGTAGTGGTGGATGCCGAGCTGGCACCTTCACAGCGGCGCGGACTCGAGGACATCGTGAAGGTCAAGGTGATCGACCGCACGGCCCTGATCCTGGACATCTTTGCCCAGCATGCCAAGAGCCGCGAAGGCAAAGCCCAGGTGGAGCTGGCTCAGCTCGAGTACCTCCTCCCGCGCCTGCGCGGCTGGGGCGAATCCATGTCCCGCCAGGCCGGCGGCCAGGTGGGCGGCGCAGGAGCCGGCATGGGCTCCCGTGGCCCCGGTGAAACCAAGATCGAACTGGACCGGCGCCGGATCCGTACCAGGATGGCCAAACTGCGGCGCGAAATCGCCGCAATGAAGCCGGCGCGGGAAACCAAGCGGGCCAACCGCCGTCGTAATTCCGTGCCGTCCGTAGCGATCGCCGGGTACACGAACGCCGGCAAGTCCTCGCTGCTTAACCGGCTGACCGATGCCGGGGTCCTGGTCGAGAACGCCCTGTTCGCGACGCTGGATCCGACCGTCCGCAAAGCGGAAACAGCCGATGGCCTGGGCTACACCCTGGCGGACACCGTGGGCTTCGTCCGTTCCCTTCCCACGCAGCTGGTGGAAGCGTTCCGCTCCACGTTGGAGGAAGTGGCCGATTCGGACCTCATCTTGCACGTGGTGGACGTCTCGCATCCCGATCCGGAAGGCCAGATCGCCGCGGTTCGGGCAGTGTTCAGCGAAGTGGACGCACGCAAGGTCCCGGAGATCATCGTGCTGAACAAGGCCGACGCCGCGGATCCCTTCGTCGTGGAACGCCTCAAGCAGCGCGAACCCCGCCACGTGGTGGTCTCCGCCCGCACCGGTCAGGGCATCGCGGAGCTCCTGAAGGCGATCAGCGAATCCATTCCGCGGCCGAGCGTCAAGATGGAGCTGCTGATTCCCTACAACCGCGGGGACCTGATCAGCAAACTCCACGAAACGGACGCCGAAATCCTTCGCCTGGATCATGAGGAGGAGGGCACCCGCGCCCTCGTCATGGTGCGCGAAGGGCTCGCCGCTGAACTGGAATCCTTCATCAGCAATGTCTGATCCCGGGGCCGGAGAAACCAGCGGCTCCGCCGGCGAGGAGTTCGTCATCGAACTTCTCGACCGGGCAGTGTCCGGCATGGGCGGACAGAGCCGCAGCGGCCAGCACGAGATGGCCAGGCAGGTGGCGCGCGCTATCGACAGCGGCGACCACCTGCTGGTCCAGGCCGGCACCGGCACGGGCAAGTCCTTGGCATACTTGATTCCGCTGATTGCGCATTCACAGGTCAGCGACAAACCCACTTTGGTGTCCACTGCCACCCTGGCCCTGCAGACCCAGATCGTGGGCAGGGACCTTCCCCGGCTGCTGGAAACCATCACCCCCGCGCTGGAGCGCCCCGTTAAGGTCGCGCTCGTCAAGGGCCGGGCAAACTACGTCTGCCGGCACAAGCTCGACGGCGGGTTCCCCTCCGAAGAGCCTTCGGAGGGACAGCTCTTCTCCCTGGGCGAGGACACCAGCGTCCCGCACTTCGCCGCGTCCTTGGGCGGTCCGGCCTCGCAGCTGGGCAAGGAAGTGGTCAGGCTCCGGGAGTGGGCTGAGAAAACGGCCACGGGGGACCGGGATGAACTGATGCCGGGGGTGACGGACCGTGCCTGGCGGCAGGTGTCCGTCACGTCGATGGAATGCCTGGGCGCGCAGAAATGTCCCATGGCTGCCGAGTGCTTCAGCGAACTGGCCCGCCAGGACGCCGCCGAGGCTGACGTCGTGGTCACCAACCATGCCATGCTGGCCGTCAGCGCCTTCGAAGGCCTGGCAGTCCTGCCGGAGTACGACGTCGTGGTGGTCGACGAGGCGCACGAGCTGCAGGACCGGGTAACGGGAGCGGTCTCCGGCCAGCTGTCCGTGGCCATGGTCCACGCCGCCGCCTCCGGCGCCCGGAAAAATACCGGAATCACGGTGGATGCGCTCAATAACGCTGCTGCGAACCTTGAACTGGCCATCGCCGGAGTCCCCAGCGGCCTTCTGCCCAACGGCCTCAACGACGAACAGCTCGACTGCGTCGACCAGTTGCGGGAAGCCTGCCGCGCGGCCCTTTCGGACTCGAAAGGTGACAGTGCGAATACGGCCGACGGCGGTCGCCAGCTTGCGCGCTCACGCCTTATGGTCATCCTCGAGCTCTGTGAACGCCTGATCGCCGCCCGGGAAAACCGGGAAGTGGTCTGGTTCTCGCGGAACAGCACTTTTGACCCGCAGCAAGGCTATTCGCAGCCGGACGACGCAGCACCGGCCTTGATCAACATCGCCCCGTTGAGCGTGGCGGGGAAGCTCCGTGACGGGCTCTTTGCCGGCCACACAGTGGTCCTCACCTCAGCCACCCTCGCGATCGGAGCGGCGTTCGAGCCGGCTGCGGGAGGGCTTGGGCTGGTGGGGCCGGGCGCTCCCAGCTGGACCGGCGTAGACGTCGGGTCCCCGTTCGACTACCCCAAGCAGGGGATACTCTACGTTGCCAGCCATCTGCCCAAGCCCGGCCGCGGGACGTCGCCCGAAGCCCTGGATGAGCTGGAGAAGCTGATCCGGGCGTCCGGCGGCGGGGCACTGTGCCTCTTCTCCTCGCGGCGGGCGGCGGAGGAGGCGGCTGAGGCGATGCGCCCGCGCCTGGATGTCAGCATCCTGTGCCAGGGCGAATCAACCATGACGGCCCTGGTGCGGCAGTTTGCGGACGAGCCGGACACCTGCCTTTTCGGCACAATGTCCCTCTGGCAGGGCGTCGACGTTCCCGGCGGCTCGTGCCGGCTGGTGGTCATTGACCGGATTCCGTTCCCGCGGCCGGACGATCCGCTCATGACGGCGCGGTCCCGGGCGGTGGCCCAGGCGGGCGGCAACGGCTTTATGTCGGTGTCGGCCACCCACGCGGCGATCCGGCTCGCACAGGGAGCCGGCCGGCTGATCCGCTCCACGGGCGACAAGGGCGTTGTGGCTGTCCTTGATTCCCGGTTGTCCACGGAGCGGTACGGGGGCTTCCTGCGGGCCGCCCTGCCGCCTTTCTGGCCCACCACCGATCCGGCGGTTGCGGTTGCTGCGCTGTCGAGGTTGGCCCAGGCCCCGACGGCGGCGGCCGCAGGCTGACAACGCGTGCCGTTGCCGCCGGCACCTGACCGTTTCGGAGGCCCGAAGACGGGTCCCCGAAAGCGGGCTGCCCAGCGGCTACAGCGAGCGAAACACGGAGACGACCTTGCCCATGATGTTGGCGTGGTCGCCGAGGATGGGCTCATACTGCGTGTTCTGCGGCAGGAGCCAGGTGTGGCCGTCCCGTTGCCGGAACGTTTTGACTGTGGCCTCGTCATCCAGCAGGGCTGCCACAATGTCGCCGTTGACCGCGTCACTCTGCCGGCGGACCACAACCCAGTCCCCGTCGCAGATGGCGGCGTCGATCATGGAGTCGCCGGTCACCTTCAACATAAAGAGCTCACCGTGGCCAACCAGTTGCCGTGGCAGCGGCATCACGTCCTCCACCACCTGGTCAGCCAGGATGGGGCCGCCTGCGGCGATCCGGCCGACCAGGGGGACCATGGCCGTGTCGGTTGCGGTGGCCAGTTCGGAGACGGCCAGTCCGCCAATAGTGCGCAGCCGCGCAGGCTTCTCCACACCTGAGATTTTGGCAGTACCTTCATCCAGGGTCAGCGGCATGAGCACTTCCATGGCCCGTGGACGCTTCGGGTCGCGGCGGAGATAGCCCAGCTTCTCGAGCTGCGAGAGCTGGTGGGTGACGCTGGAGAGGCTGGCCAGGCCCACGGTGTCGCCGATTTCACGCATCGACGGCGGATAGCCGTTGTCGTTGACGGACCGCTGAATGGTTTCCAGGATCTTCTTCTGCCGTACCGTGAGGCCCTTCGGCTTCGCTGGTGACTGCTGGCTCCGCTGCGTAGCCCTGCCGCCGGTGGCTTGTGCTGCCATGTTCGCCAACGCCTTTCCGTTCCACCCGGCCTCCGTGGCTGCAGCTGCCGGGAACTTCCGGCCTGAAAATGTCAGACCCTGCTGATCAACTGCAGAAGTGGTTGATCTGTAGCTCAAACGTAGGCCAGCCCCACAGCTTTTTCAAACATTTGTTCTAGTGAGTCTCGACAATGTTCGTTAATAAGTGCTAGAAAAGAACAAGCAACGTTCGAATATGTGTTCTAGTCCAAAACCCCGTTCGGTCCTATGTTCGAAGACCGGGCGGGCGGATGGCAGCTTCAGGAACATGCCGGGCAGCACAGTCAGGTCCAGGAGGGCTCAGTTCATGTCAGCAACAAGCGCTATTCATGGTTCGCGTTTCAAGGGTTCGGCCGGCCGGGGCCGCGGCGATAACGTATCGGAGTTTCCGGGTTCCACCGGGCAGGAAGCCGGGGCCCCGGGAATTCAGGGCTTCAACTGGGAGGAGCGTCCCGCGGCGAAAGCCGTGAAGGCGGCGAAGGCAAGGTCCACGCAGCCGCCCCTCCGCCTGACGCGCAGGGGGCGCATCGTCCTGGTGGGAGTGCCGCTGATCCTGTTGACGGTGCTGCTGATCTCGCTGGCCGGCTTCCTGAACTCGCCGGCGAAGGCGGCGGATTCCGCGTCCGAGCTTTCCGTGACCCCCACAGTGTCAGTGACGGTGCAGCCGGGCCAGTCCTTGTGGGAGATTGCCGGCTCCGTGGCGCCGGAACGAGACACCCGGGACGTTGTTGCCGATATCGTTCAGCTCAACAACCTCGACGGCGGCAGAGTCATGCCGGGCCAGCAGATCTTTGTCCCCGCAAGCTAGGGCCCGACGCTGACGCCCCGGAACCTGCCCAGCCGCCAACGCCCCGCGCTCCGCACCGGCGGCGGGCCGGAGACAAGCCCCGGCGGCGGGCCGGAAGCGTCACAGTTTCAATGCCCCGGCCACCCTCACTTAAACTGTTGAAGTGACTGACCAGCTAGAGCGCCTGAACCGACTTCCCCTCCGGACCAACCTGCGTGGCCTCACCCCGTATGGTGCGCCGCAGCTGGACGTTCCCATCCTGCTCAATGTCAACGAAAACACCCATGGCGTTCCGGCCGATGTCCTCGTGGCCATTTCCGAGGCCGTGACCGCGGCTGCTGCGGGGCTGAACCGCTATCCGGACCGTGAGTTCACCGAACTCCGGGAGCGACTGGCCGAGTACCTTGGCCACGGCCTGGGTGCGGAGAACATCTGGGCCGCCAACGGATCCAACGAAGTGCTGCAGCAGATTCTGCAGGCATTCGGCGGTCCGGGACGTACCGCACTTGGTTTCCCGCCCACGTACTCCATGTATCCCCTCCTGGCGAGCGGGACCGACACCGAATACATCGTCGGCCAGCGTGCGGACGACTATGGCCTCAGTGCCGAATCCGCTGCGCAGCAGGTCCGGGAACTGCAGCCGAACATCGTTTTCCTGTGTTCACCCAACAACCCCACCGGCACCGGGCTGGGACTGGATGTGGTGGAGGCCGTGTATGCGGCAGGCGAGGCCAGCCAGACCGTCGTGATCGTCGATGAGGCTTACCACGAATTCGCGCACGACGGCACGCCCAGCGCCCTCACGCTTCTTCCAGGCCGTGAGCGGCTTATCGTCTCCCGAACCATGAGCAAGGCATTTGCGCTGGCCGGAGCACGCCTGGGCTACATGGCTGCCGCGCCCGAGGTTGCGGATGCACTGCGGCTGGTGCGGCTGCCGTACCACCTGTCCGCTATCACCCAGGCCACTGCGCTGGCTGCCCTGACCCACCGCGAGGCACTGATGGCCGACGTCGAAGACATCAAGCTGCAGCGCGACCGGATTGTCACGGAACTGACCAGAATGGGCCTCAAGCCTGCCGCGTCCGACTCCAACTACGTTTTCTTTGGCGGCCTGGAGAACCCGCACGAGGTCTGGCAGGGGCTGCTCGACCGCGGGGTCCTGATCCGGGACGTTGGGATCCCCGGGCACTTGCGCGTCACGGCAGGCACTGAGACGGAAACCACAGCCTTCCTGGAAGCCCTTGAACTGATCCTGACCGGCCAGCCCAGCGTCCCGGCCTAAACTGGAGTCAGACCCCCGGTTCCCAGGGATCAGTCCCACGCCCCCCGTAACCAGACGTTATTTCTCCTTACATCCAAAGGACACAACACATGAGCACCAACGGATCCATTGCTGCCGAGGCCAGGACCGCACGCATGGAGCGTTCCACGAGCGAATCGTCCGTGCTCGTCGAAATCAACCTCGACGGCACCGGCGTCTCGGACATCAGCACCTCGGTTCCGTTCTACGACCACATGCTGACCGCATTGTCCAAGCACTCGCTCATCGACATGACGGTCAAGGCCACCGGGGACATTCACATTGACGTCCACCACACGGTGGAGGACGTCGCCATCACCTTTGGCGAGGTCCTCCGGACTGCCTTGGGCAACAAGGCCGGCATCCGCCGCTTCGGCGAAGCCACCGTGCCCCTCGACGAAGCCCTGGCACACGCCGTGGTTGACGTCTCCGGGCGTCCCTACCTGGTACACGGCGGAGAGCCTGCGGGCCAGGAATACCACCTGATCGGCGGACACTTCACGGGTTCGCTGACCCGCCACGTCTTCGAAGCCATCACCCTGCACGCCGGCATTTGCCTTCACATGAACGTCATTGCGGGACGGGACCCGCACCACATTGTGGAGGCCCAGTTCAAGGCGTTTGCGCGGGCACTTCGCGCGGCCGTTGAACCGGATCCCCGCGTGGAGGGCATCCCCTCCACCAAGGGCGCACTGTGACCGGGCCGGTCCTTCGCGACGGAGCCATTTTTGATCCTGCCGCGAACGTGAAGCCTGCTTCGCCCGAGGGCAAGCCCACGGTCACCGTCCTTGACTACGGTTCCGGGAACGTCCGGTCAGCCGTGCGTGCGCTGGAGCGTGCGGGCGCCGAGGTCATCCTCAGCGCCAGGCCGGAAGACGTCCTCAATGCTGACGGACTGCTCGTGCCCGGGGTCGGGGCATTCGAAACTGTCATGCGCGAACTCAAGGCAGTGGACGCCGTACGGATGATCGGCCGGCGCGTCGCCGGCGGCCGTCCCGTCCTGGGCATCTGCGTAGGCCTTCAGGTGCTTTTCGAAGCCGGTGTCGAGCACGGCACCGAAGCGGAGGGCATGGGGGAGTGGCCCGGCAAAGTGGAACTGCTGCCTGCCGAAGTAGTGCCCCACATGGGCTGGAACACCGTGACGGTTCCGGAAGGATCCAGGCTCTTCGAGGGCGTCGAAAACGAGCGGTTCTACTTCGTCCACTCGTACGGTGTGCAGCACTGGGACTTCGATGTCATCCAGCCGCGCATGGCGGCACCGCTGGTCACCTGGTCCGAACACGGCGCACCATTTATCGCCGCCGTGGAGAACGGACCGCTGTGCGCCACACAGTTCCACCCGGAAAAGTCCGGCGACGCCGGTGCCCGGCTGCTCCGCAACTGGGTGAACAGCCTGCGCCGCGGCCAGGGCGCCGCAGCCGCCCCCGCCAGTGCCGGGCCGGCCGCCTAGATGTGGTCGATTGTCCTGATGGGCCTCGCCGGCCTGCTGGTCGGCGGGGCGCTGTCCTTCAGGCAGCAGCAGAAGCCCCTCTGGACGCAAATTGTTTTTTACGTTCTGGCCGGAATGGCGCTGCTGGCCGCCTACCTGCTTACCTTGCCGGCCGGCTAGCCGGCGCCGCACCTCCCGATCTACGCAGCTTCACTACAACCTGAGGACCTGAAGATGACCACCGAAACGCCGCTGCCCGTACTGGAACTGCTGCCCGCCGTCGACGTCGTGAACGGCCAGGCGGTCCGCCTGGTCCAGGGCGAAGCCGGCAGCGAGACAAGCTACGGCACTCCGCTGGAAGCTGCGCTCAACTGGCAGGAACAGGGCGCCGAGTGGGTGCACCTGGTGGACCTGGATGCTGCCTTCGGCCGCGGCTCGAACGCGGAACTGCTCCGCGAAGTCGTGGGCCGGCTGGACATCAAGGTAGAACTTTCCGGCGGCCTGCGCGACGACGAGTCACTCGAGAAAGCCCTGGACCTGGGCGTTGCCCGCGTCAACCTGGGCACTGCTGCGCTGGAAAACCCGGAATGGACGGCACGCGCCATCGACCGCTTTGGCGACAAGATCGCCGTCGGCCTCGACGTGCGAGGAACCACTCTGGCAGGCCGCGGCTGGACCAAGGAAGGCGGCGACCTCTGGGACGTGCTGGCACGTCTCGAAGAAGCCGGCTGCGCCCGGTACGTCGTCACCGACGTCACCAAGGACGGCACCCTGCAGGGTCCCAACGTTGAGCTGCTCCGCAAGATGGTGGAGCGGACCGGCAAGCCGGTGGTGGCCTCCGGCGGCATCTCAAGTCTGGAAGACCTCAAGGTCCTGCGCTCCCTGGTTCCCCTGGGCGTCGAAGGCGCCATCGTTGGAAAGGCACTCTACGCCGGTGCATTCACGCTGCCGGAAGCGCTGGATGTCGCAGGCCGCCGCTAGGCAGGTAGCCATCATGGAACAGCGACCTCCAGCACGGGAACTGCCCGGCCACATCGCAGCCGCACTGGCTGGCTCCGGGGGCGCCACGGATTCGGCCGGGCAGCCTTGGGCGGGCCGCAGCCTCGCCGGCGAGGATGCGAGGATCCATAACTTCGAGGACGACGACGGCACGGCCGACGCCGGTTACCTCGCCGCGGTTGCGGCTCTCCGCTCGGCCGCAGGCGACGAAGCTGCCGTGGTGGCGTCGCTGGCCGCTGCCCGGGTGTTCGTTCCGATCGTTGCCCAGCTGGCCGAAGAAAGCGTTCATCCGGCAGCTCCGCAAGGTAACACCCCGCACGGCGGCGGGGCCCATGGCGACGAGGCCCACGGTGACCAGCTGCACGGGGACAAGCAGGCAGACATGGCGCTGGTAACACTCAAAGCGCCGGACGGACGGACGGCGATGCCGGTCTTCACCTCGGCAGCAGCGTTGTCCGCGTGGCATCCGCAAGCCCGCCCGGTGGCGGTATACGCCGCCCGGGCGGCGCTGTCCGCGGTGGCCGAAGGCGCTGAACTCCTGGTTCTGGACCCCGGTTCAGAGTACACATTCGTTGTCCGCCGCCCGGCCGTCTGGGCCCTCGCCCGGCAGCAGGATTGGCTGCCGTCCTACGCGGATCCGGAGCTTGCCCGCGCCATGGCCCAGGCAACGGCCGGCTACCCGTCCGTGAGGCGTGTGGAACTCGAAGCGGGAGGCGGTGTCGCTTCGGCAACAGCCGGCGGCGCCATTGTGCCCGGCGGCGGTCCGGGCCCGGAGCTCCGGGTGGTGCTGTATCTGGCAGACGGACTGGACGCGGCCGGTGTCCAGGCAATCGTGGCAGGTCTTAACGCCGAGTGGTCCCGGAATGCGGTCTTCGCCGAGCGGGTTGATTCGATCGAGGTAAAGTTGCAGCGCGCAGCAAAGTAGTCGGCGGCAGGCGGGGCACACCCCGGTTCTGCCCTGGGCAGGACGAAGGACGTACCCCGTGAATTTCGCTCTCTACAAGGAGCTCCTGGCAGTCAGGCCCATCAGGCGCCTGTTGACTGTCGGAATGATTGCCCGCATACCGCACTCAGCGGCCGGGGTACTCCTGACGCTGCACATCGTCCTGACCCTCGGTGAGGGTTATGCCGCCGCCGGTGCTGCGGCGGCGGTCATGACTATTGGAATCGCCCTCGGCGCCCCGTGGCGCGGACGCAGGGTTGACACCGTAGGCCTTCGCAAGGCACTTGTGCCCTCCGTCATTTCCGAGACCGTCATCTGGTCTGTGGTGCCGCATGTTTCGTACCAGTGGCTGCTGGCGCTGGTCTTCGTCGGCGGCCTGCTCACCCTGCCCATCTTCAGCGTGGTGCGCCAGTCCCTGGGGGTGCTGGCGAGCGGTGAGCAGCGTCGGACGGCCTTCGCACTGGACGCGATCGCCACGGAGTTGGTCTTTATGCTCGGCCCCGCAGCGGGCGCAATTGTGGCCACTGCCGGTTACTCGGTTCTCGGGTTGACTGTGGTGGGCGTGTGCACTTCCGTGGCCGGACTCTTCCTGATGTGGTTCAACCCGCCCACCCGCAGCGCGGTGCCGGATGACGAATACGAAACGGACCAGCAGGAGGGCGCGGAAGTGGCGGTCGTCGCGGCGGCTCCGGCGCATCTGCAGGAAGCTGCTGCGGAACTCGCCCCAGTAGCGGCAGGTGAGCTCCGTCGCTCAGGATTGCGGCACAAAGTGGCACACAACTTCGTCTGGTTTACCGCGGCCGTGGCAGCGGTCTTCGCCGTGGCCGCAGGGGCGGGCATGGTGCTCAGCGGTACGGACGTGGGGATCGTGGCCGCCTTGGAGACCGGCGGGCATCAGGCGGAGATCGGGCTGGTCTTCGTCTTCTGGTGTGCGGCTTCCGTGGTCGGCGGCCTTCTCTACGGCGCCATGCACAGGCCGGTTTCACCGATTCTCCTCTTGCTCGGCATGGCCGCCCTCACGATCCCCATGGGCTTCGCCCGGGACACGCTGACGCTGTGCCTGCTGTCGTTGCTGCCCGGCCTGCTGTGTGCGCCGGTCCTGTCCGCTGCATCGGAAAAGATGGCCGACCTCGTGGAGGAGGCCCGCCGCGGTGAGGCCATGGGCTGGTACGGGTCCGCGCTCACGGCGGGAGTCGCCCTCGGCGCCCCGTTGGCCGGTTTGTTCATCGACGGAATCGGACCGTCCGCCGGGTTTGTCTCGGTGGGTGCAGCCGGCGTTGTCCTCTGCCTGTTCGGACTGGGGCTGCAGCATCGACGGCGCCGGCGCGGCGCGATTGCCTAGGCCGGCTCAAGTCCCGGACAGACACGACGGCGGCGGCGGTCGGACCGGAATGGTCCGCCCGCCGCCGCCGTCGTGCAACCGGTGAAGTGCCTAGTTGACCGGCCCGGTGTATTTTTCCCCCGGCCCCTTGCCCGGAGCGTCCGGAATGATCGACTCTTCGCGGAACGCCAGCTGCAGGGAGCGCAGTCCGTCGCGCAACGGGCCTGCGTGCTGGGAACCGATCTCCGGGGCTGCGGCGGTCACGAGCCCGGCCAGCGCGGTGATCAGCTTCCGGGCCTCATCCAGGTCCTTGAGCTCCTCGGCATTTTCCTCGGCAGCAAGGCCGAGCTTAACGGCCGACGCGCTCATGAGGTGCACAGCGGCGGTGGTGATGACCTCGATGGCGGGGACCTCGGAGATATCGCGGATCTGCTGCGATACCTGCTCCTGGCCCTCCCGCTGACCGGCGGCGGGCTCGAAAACGTGTGAATTACTGTCTGAAGTGCTCATACTGGTAAGCTTGTCACAGACCGACTGAATGTCGTTATTTTGCTATGTGGAACCCGCAGCTGCCAATGTGCAGTATTCGGGGTTCTGTCTGTAGAATTGGCTTCAGTTTGCAAGCGGAGTTCTCTCCCACCCGCGTCAGCCGTTTTCCCGGAAATTATTTCCATGGAAGCAAGGTTGCCGGGTACCTGGTCGGGCGAACCACGGCGGCGTCAGCTGCCTGGAACGCGTACAGCCTCTCCGGAGGCAGTGCACATCCGATCTTCGAGGCCTTCGATTGCTCCGGCAATTGGGGGCCTTCTCTATTTGCCGGTGGAATACTCATCTCAACAACAGGAGTTCTAACATTAGCGAGCCAAGAATCAATGAGCGTATCCGCGTCCCCGAGGTGCGGCTGGTCGGCCCTGCAGGTGAACAGGTAGGAATCGTCCGTATTGAGGACGCCCTGCGTTTGGCTGCCGAGTCCGACCTTGATCTCGTTGAAGTTGCACCGCAGGCCAAGCCTCCGGTGTGCAAGCTGATGGACTTCGGCAAGTACAAGTACGAAGCCGCCGTCAAGGCACGCGAGGCCCGGAAGAACCAAACCAACACGGTTCTGAAGGAAATCCGTTTCCGGCTGAAGATCGACACCCACGACTACGAGACCAAGCGCGGCCACGCCCTCCGCTTCCTCGGTGCCGGGGACAAGGTCAAGGCTATGATCCAGTTCCGCGGCCGCGAACAGCAGCGTCCGGAAATGGGCATCCGCCTGCTCCAGCGCTTTGCTGACGACGTCGCAGAAGTGGGTGTTGTGGAGTCCAGCCCCCGCATCGACGGCCGCAACATGGTTATGGTCGTGGGTCCGCTGAAGAACAAGGCTGAGGCCAAGGCAGAAGCGCGCCGTGCAACGCAGCGCGCTGAAGCGAAGGCGCAAAACGAAGCCAAGGCCGGCGGCCGCGTTGATGTCAGCCGCGACCAGCCCGCCATGACGCAGTCCCTGGCGGACCTGCTTCCTGAGGGTTTCGCTGTGAACACTGAAGAGGCAGCGCCGGAGGTTACCGCCGAGGCTGCTATGGCTTCAACCAGCGCCGAGGCACCCGCCGAAGCGGTTGCGGCACCGGAAGCCGAGGCTCCGGCCACGGAAGCTCCCAAGCAGGAAGCCCCGAAGCAGGAAGCCCCGAAGCAGGAAGCTCCTGTTGAGGAAGCTCCGAAGCAGGAAGCTCCCAAGGCGGCACCGGTCAAGGAAGCTCCGAAGCAGGCAGCGCCGAAACGCGAAGCCCCCAAGGCAGCGGCAGCACCGCGTCCTGCGGTAAGCAAGCCCGCAGCGGCCAGGGCGCCTGAATCGCCCAGGCCTGCAGCGGCCGCCCCTGTGGCGCCGAAGCCGGCAGGAGTGCCGTCGCCGCCGCCCAAGCCGGTAGCACGGCCCGCAGCGCCGAAGCCTGCGGCACGGCCGGCTGCTCCCAAGCCGGGCACCAAGAAGACCAACTAGTTCAAAGCTGCGCGAAGCAACGCCTGAGCGCAGCAAGCAACCAGCACGCCGCCCGCAGGGGTGGCTGCACGAAAGACTGCAGACTTGTCTGCGGATACGTAAGGAGATCGGTTCCCATGCCGAAGATGAAGACCCACAGTGGTGCTAAGAAGCGCTTCAAGCTGACCGGCAGCGGCAAGCTGCGCCGCCAGCAGGCCAACCGCCGCCACTACCTCGAGCACAAGTCATCCAGGCTGACCCGTCGCCTTGCCGGCGACAAGATCGTCTTCAAGGGCGACGCCAAGGTCATCCGGAAGATGCTCGGCATCTAAGTTCCAAGTTCTCTGACTGCTCGCCACCTGGCAGCGGTCAACTACCAAAAAGGCTTCTCAGGCCAGCCGGTTGTTCCGGCAGTAGTCGCTTGGGATAAGAATTCTGAAGGAGTACGCACGTGGCACGTGTGAAGAGGGCGGTCAACGCCCACAAGAAGCGCCGGGTTATCCTTGAACGCGCTAAGGGCTACCGTGGACAGCGTTCACGCCTGTACCGCAAGGCCAAAGAGCAGCTGCTGCACTCGTTTGTGTACAGCTACGGTGACCGCAAGAAGAAGAAGGGCGACTTCCGCCGCCTGTGGATCCAGCGCATCAACGCTGCATCCCGCGCCAACGGCCTGACCTACAACCGTCTGATCCAGGGCCTGAAGGCCGCTGAGGTCGAGGTTGACCGCCGTATGCTGGCCGAGCTGGCTGTCTCTGACGCCAACGCTTTTGCTGCCCTGGTGCAGGTTGCCAAGGACTCGCTGCCTGCCGACACTTCCGCGCCGGCCGTCTCGGCCGAAGCCGCCCCGAAGGCAAAGGCTGCCAAGAAGCCCGCCGCCAAGAAGGCCGCAGCGAAGAAGCCTGTTGCTGAAGAGGCTGCCAAGTAGTACCAGCTTTGGGTAGTTCAAGAACCCGTGGCAATAGCCACTAAAGTTCTTATATGAACGAAACCGGGCGCCCGCAAGATTTTCCACTCTCCAACCCCCGAGCTGATCGGGTGAGGGATGTGGCAAAGCTTGCCGGGCGCCCGGCCCGTTTAAAGCGCGGGCAGTTCCTGGCTGAGGGGCCGCAGGCCGTCCGCGAAGCCCTGGTGCTCCACCAGAAAAGGATGGCGGCGGGGGAGCCCGGCGTGGTCCACGAAGTATTCGCCAGTGAGGCCTGCCTGGACCGCTATCCCGAGTTCGAGAAGCTGGCCGAGGGCGTTAACGCCAGGCTCGCCACCGACGAGGTGCTCGCCGCCATGGCGGACACTGTCAATCCCCAGGGCATTATCGCCGTCTGCGCCTTTGTGGACGTGGCCCTTGAAGCCGTGCTCGACGCCGGGCCCCGCCTGATTGCCGTGCTGTGCCAGGTACGGGACCCCGGCAACGCCGGAACCGTCCTGCGGGCAGCCGACGCCGCCGGGGCCGACGCCGTCGTCCTGACGGCCTCGAGCGTGGATATCTACAATCCCAAGGCCGTCCGTTCCACCGCCGGCTCGCTGTTCCACCTCCCCGTAGTCCTCGGCGTGGACCTTTCCGATCTCGCCACTGCCTGCCGCGAACGCGGGATCGGCGTCCTGGCCGCCGACGGATACGGCCAGCTGGACCTCGACCAGCTCCAGGACGAAAATGCTGCCCGGAGGCTGGGCAACCCGGGCGCCGAGTCGGCATACGATCTTGGCCGGCCCACCGCGTGGTTGTTCGGCAATGAAGCCCAAGGCTTGTCCGACGCCGAACTCGCGCTGGCCGACCACCGTGTGGCCGTTCCCGTCTACGGCGCCGCGGAAAGCCTAAACGTGGGCACCGCAGCCACGGTGTGCCTCTACGCAAGTGCGCGTTCGCAGAAGCGCGCCTGAACGCAAAGGCGGGGGCCCACCTTCCGGTGGGCCCCCGCCGTCGCAATCTCCACCATCAGGCACCTCGGCGCCTTAAGCGGTGGTGGGTGTCGTTAAGTGGTCTTGCTTCTGCCGGTGATGAAGCCGTAGATGCCGGCTACTACCAGGCCGCCGACGATGGCAAGAAGCCAGGAACCAAGGTTCCAGAATTCCATTTTGCCCCCGCCAAACAACAGGTCGCCGATCCAGCCGCCGACGATGGCGCCGACAACACCAAGAACGAGGCTGGTGACCCAGCCGCCGCCGACCTTGCCAGGCATGATCGCCTTGACGATAGCTCCTACAATGAGTCCGAGAATGATCCAGCCAATGAAGCCCATTTCTCCTCCTACATATTCGTCGGAACTCTCTACGGGTCCCGATTATGGATTCAAGCTAACACAGGGTGTGTTTGCTTGTCAGCAGGCTTAGTTTCAATGTTTTTGGTGTCATCCGCTGTGGCCCGTGGTGTGGCCCGTGGTGTGGCCCGCGGTGTGGCCGGCAGCGGCAGGCGGGTACGGTATTCCTTGCGGGCATCAGCATTGTGCGGTGATCGAACCTGCAAATTTTCCGGCAATCCCTGAAGAGGTGAAGCTCACGTGGCTGCAAATGGCGGTACCAAGGCGATCGTCGCGGCTCTGGCTGCAAACCTGACCATCGCTGTACTGAAGTTCGTCGCTTTCATCCTGACGCTGTCGTCATCCATGCTGGCCGAGGCTATCCACTCCGTTGCCGACTCCGGCAACCAGCTGCTCCTGCTGATTGGCGGTAAGCGGGCCAAACGTGCCGCGAGCCCCGAACACCCCTTTGGCTACGGACGTGAGCGCTATATCTACGCGTTCATTGTCTCGATTGTGCTGTTCAGCGTGGGCGGCCTGTTTGCCCTGTACGAGGCGTGGGGGAAACTTCAGCATCCCCATGCCATCGAAGGCGACTTCTGGTGGGTTCCGCTGGCAGTCCTGATCGGTGCAATCATGGCGGAATCCTTCTCGTTCCGGACAGCCATCATCGAGTCAAACCACATCCGGGGCAAGCAGAGCTGGGTCCGCTTCGTCCGCAATGCCAAGCAGCCCGAGCTCCCCGTCATCCTGCTGGAGGACCTGGGCGCCCTGCTGGGCCTGGTGTTCGCGCTGTTCGGGGTGAGCCTGACGCTGGTCACCGGCAACGGTATCTGGGACGCCCTCGGAACCGCGATGATCGGCTTCCTGCTGGTGGCTATTGCAGTCGTCCTTGCCATGGAGACCAAGTCGCTGCTGCTCGGCGAATCCGCTACCAAGGCGGATGTCGTGAGGATCAGCAGCGCGCTCGAGGCCAACGGCACCAAAATCATCCACCTGAAGACCCTGCACCTCGGCCCGGAGGAACTGCTGGTGGCTGCCAAGATCAGCGTCGGCGCCGCCGCCACCGGAGCGGAGATCGCCACGGCAATTGACGACGCCGAGAGCCGCATCCGAGACGCCGTGCCCATTGCGCGGGTCATCTACCTTGAACCGGACGTGGAGCGCGCGCACGTCTGACCCCGGCCGCGGGCTGCCGTGTTCCGCGGAAGGCTGCTGGTTTCCTTGCCTGCTGGCGCAGGCTAGGAAACCAGCGGCCTTTTACGTTCCAGCAGGCCGCTGATTACCGCCACACCGAGGCCCAGGATTGCCAGGACGGCACCGACAAGTGCGGGCGCAATATAACCCCATCCCCATGCGATCACCAGGCCTCCGAGGAAGGCGCCCAGGGCGTTCGCGACGTTCAGGGCCGCGTGGTTGAGCGAGGACGCGAGGGACGGGGCATCGGGTGAGGCATCCAGCAACCGCGTCTGCAGTGCCGGCACCAGCAACGAGCCGGCACCGCCGACCACAAACACCATGACGAAGGCGGACCACGGCCAGTGGACGGCCACCGCGTAGACAACCAGGGCGACGGCGATGCCGGGCAGGACCCAATAGATGGTGCCCATCACGGATTTGTCGGCAATGCGCCCGCCCACGATGTTTCCCGCCACCATGCCCAGGCCGTAGAGAGCCACCACCAGGGGCAGGAACGCGGGCGGGATTCCCGCCACCGAGGTCATGGTGTGCGCAATGTACGTGTAGGTGGCAAAGAACCCGCCGAAGCCAACGATGCCGATCAGGATGGCGAGCCACACCTGCAGCCGTTTTAGGGCGCCAAGTTCGCGGCGGATGCTGGCGTCCGGGTGCGCTTCGTGGAACGGGACGAACTTCCAGATCATCGCGAGCGTCACCAGCCCGATTACGCCGACGAGCACGAAGAGCAGGCGCCAGCCGAATGCCTGGCCCACCCAGGTGGCGAAGGGGACCCCAATGACGTTAGAGACGGTCAGCCCGGCCATCACCATGGAAATCGCCCAGCCCCGCTTGGTCGGAGCGACCAGCGAAGCTGCAATCACCGCGGCGACGCCGAAGAACGCTCCGTGAGGCAGACCTGCCGCGAACCGGGACACCAGCATGGTGCCGTAATCCGGGGCGATGAACGACGTGAGGTTGGCCAGGCTGAAAAACAGCATGAGGCCCAGGGCAAGGTGTTTGCGGGGGAGTTTGGCGCCGACCGCCGCGAGGAGCGGCGCGCCGATCACGACGCCGAGCGCGTAGGCGGAGATGAGGTGGCCGGCTTCCGGGGTGCCGATGTTCAGGCCCTGTTCCACCTCCTTGAGCAGTCCCATCATGGTAAATTCGGTGACGCCGATACCGAACCCGCCCATCGCGAGGGACACGATGGCTAAGGCGAGGTGATTGGTTCCGGCCCTGGACTTGGCGGGGCTGATGGTGGGCGTGGAGGTCATTGGCCTGTTTCTCGAAAGTTCTGATTCATCAAAGGTTCAGTCAGGAAGCAGCATAAAATCTGATTACTTCAACGTTGAGGGAGGGGGGCCGTATTCCGGAGTGAACGCTTTGTCGGTGAGTGCCGTTCCGGCTCGCCGACGGAACCAGCCACCCCTATTGTCCCCCATAGACTGGTGCGGTGACTGGACTGATCAATGTTGTTGGCGGAGCCGTTGTGGATTCCCTGAGTTCCCCTGCACGGCTCCTCGTCGCCCGGCGGACGGCGCCACCCCAGTTTGCCGGCATGTGGGAATTCCCGGGCGGGAAGGTGGAGCCTCGTGAGACGGCGGAAGACGCCCTGCACCGGGAGCTCCGTGAGGAACTGGGAATCGGGGTCAGGCTCGGGGCTGAACTGCCGGCTGAAACAGCTGCCGGCTGGCCCCTCAATGCCAAGGCCTCGATGCGCGTGTGGTTTGCCGAGATCGCCGACGGAGAACCCCGCCCCCTGGAAGACCACGACGAGCTGCGCTGGATTGCCTTGGCGGGAAATGACGAAGCTCTGGCCCTGCCGTGGATACCCGCAGATTTCCCGATTGTCCGCGCCCTGCTGGCGGCCGTTGCCGGTTCGGAGCGCCTTTCGCCGGGATTCTAACGAACGGTCAGAACAGCGTGGGCTGGGCGGACTCCACACCCTGGCCGGGTCCCGCGCCCGTTCTTGCTGCGGGGATGCTGCCGGCGGGGTACTGAGCTTCCTCTTCCCTGGGGTCCCCGGCGAGGTCTCGGTGGCTGAACCCGTGCGAGCCGTAAAAACCGTGACGGGACTTGAAGTAGCGGATCCGTCCCCCGAGCCACTCGCGATATTCCTTGGACGCGTAGGAGCCGGTCCCGTACAGCCGGCGGTAGCGGCCCGCCAGTTCGGGGTGCCTGGCAGCGATCCATTGCATAAACCACTCACGCGTGCCCGGTTTGAGGTAAAGCGCCCCGGCGGTGACGCCGGTGGCGCCAGCCGCAGCCAGTGCGCCAAACAGCGAGTCCAAGGCTTCATCGCTGTCGGAAAGCCACGGCAGGATGGGCATGGCCATCACGCCGCACGGCAGCCCCGCATCGCGAAGCCTCGAGACGAGCTTGAGACGCGCCCTGGGCCCCGGAGTGCCGGGCTCGACCGCCTCCGACAGTTGCTCGTCGGTCATGGCCAGCGAAATTCCGATCCCTACGGGCACCTGGGTGGCCGCGTGCTTGAGGAGCGGGATGTCCCGGGCCAGCAGCGTCCCCTTGGTGAGGATGGACAGGGGAGTCCCTGAATCGGCAAGCGCACGGATGATGCCGGGCATCAGCTGGTACCGGCCCTCGGCCCGCTGGTACGGATCCGTATTGGTGCCCAGGGCCACGTGATGATGGCCCCACGAAGGCTTGGCCAGTTCCTTCCGGAGGACCTCGGCTGCGTTGATTTTCACCACCACCTGGCTGTCAAAATCCAGGCCGGCATCAAAGTCCAGGTACGTGTGGCTCTTGCGGGCAAAACAGTAAACGCATGCGTGGCTGCAGCCACGATAGGGATTGACGGTCCATTCGAACGGCATGCGCGAACCGGCCGCCACTTTGTTGAGCATGGATTTGGCCGTGACCTCATGGAAAGTGACCCCGGCAAATTCCGGAGTGGAAACTGAACGGATGAGCCCTGCCAGGGGCAGCAGCGCCTGGGTGGCCGGGGCGGAGGCCGGTGCGTTGCCGGCGGTGGTGTCCGCCAGCGCCGGCCGGAGTGCTTGTGCGTCCCATCTCATGGATACAATTCGAAGGTATGTTCGAATTTAAGTCAAGGACGCTGGGGAAACCATCGTACGTGCCGGGTTGCTAGGCTGAGGCAATGATCCTCCTCACCGGGTTCGAACCCTTTGGCGGCGAAACCATCAACCCTTCCTGGCAAGCGGCGGAAGAGGCCTCCCGGATCCTGCTGGAAGAGGGGCACGCCGTTGCGGCGCTGGAACTGCCGTGCGTGTTCGGGCAGTCCATCACGGTGCTTGAGGATGCGTTGCAGCGTTACCGCCCGGAGCTGGTGGTCTGCGCCGGCCAGGCCGGCGGCCGGCCGCGGATCTCCCTGGAGCGGGTCGCCATCAACTGCGACGACGCCCGCATCCCGGACAACGCCGGAAACCGTCCCGTGGACGAGGAAGTGGTCCGCGGCGGCCCGGCAGCTTATTTCAGTTCGTTGCCGGTGAAGGCGGGGCTTGAGGCCCTGCGTGCTGCGGGGATACCGGCCGAGGTTTCCCAAAGCGCGGGCACCTACGTCTGCAACCACGTTTTCTACGCACTCATGCACGCGTTAAACAGCGGTCCGGCAGGCGGAAAGTCCGGCAGCAGCGGTCCGCCTGCGGCCCGCGGCGGATTCATCCATGTTCCGTATGAGACGCAGCAGGTGCCCCGGGGCAGCGGTACCCCGTCGCTGCCCGCCGCCGTGATGGCGGAGGCGCTCGCCGTCATCGTACGAACCACGCTGGCGACCACCGCGGACATCAAGCTGCCGGCCGGTAGCGTTCACTAGCCTGTCATCGGAGCTCCCAGACGACGTCCACCGTGGCGGAGACGCTGGACTGCCCCGCTTCGATCCCTACGGAGTCCGTGGCCATGGCGCGCTGCATTCTTGCCACCGGAATCGGTCCTGACGGTCCGGGCAGCTGAGTGACGGAAACCACCGCGCCGAGTTCGGCGCCCGCCAGCGAGGCGAACTGCCCGGCCGCGGCCAGGGCGTCCTGCCAGGCGGCCTCCCGTGCCTGCGCCGTGACGGCGGCAGGATCCGCGAAGCCGAGCTCCAGCCCGTTAAGCCGCACGTCATTGCCGCCGGCGGCCACCGCAGCCGCGATGACTTCCGAGGAACCGGCAACATCCCGCAGCCGAACGCCCAAAATGCTTGAGGCAATGTAGCCCGCGACGGTCTGGCCCTGACCCTCCTTCCACACCACGTCCGCGCGGACGTTCAAGCCCGAGGTGCTGATGTCCGGATCGGGTACACCGTGCTCCCGCAGTACCGCCGATATCCCGGCCGCGGCCCTCCCGGCAGCCGCATACGCGGCACCCACGTCCTCCCGGCGGCACTCCACTCCGATGGAAACAGTCAGCAGGTCGGGCACTGCCTCGACAGTGCCCGAGCCGGTCACCGCTACAGTCCTCGTATTTTCGGTCATGTCATCCCTCAATTCCATCGTGGGCAACGCTGCCCTTTCGGGGTTTTTTCGTGCCGCGGTTGCCCGTTTCACGGCGGCGCCTATCCACGTAGCCGCCGGCCTCCAACCCCGCCAGGCGTTCAAAGACGTTGGCGGAGCCCGGGTTTCCCGTCCGCAGTTGAGACCACCCGGCTGCGATGAAGTACAGGGGCAGGAACGGCAGGCCCAGGCACCAGGCATATTGGCTGCTGTGCCGTTCCTCGTGTCCCAGCAATACCGGGTTGGACAGAGCCTCCGCAGGCGCCGCCCGGAACAGCACGACGTTCCCCACCGCGAACGCCTGGGCGGCGGGGAGCCGCCACCGGTAACCCGTGGCGATGAGCAGGCCGCGCGGGCCAACATGGACGGCCGTGCCTGCGCACCTTGCCAGCAGCAGGCCCATGAGCGTCGTTGCATTCAGCACGTTGGTGATCTGCCGCAGCCGCTGTCCTGGGGTTATGGGGCCGGTCATGAGGCCATGGTATCGGGAGCCGGCAACCGCCGCGCCGCCCCGCTTCTCCGGTCCGCGGGCAGTCACGTTGCGGGCTGTGGCGCGTTCCGCCGGGCGCGTTCAACTAGACTGGGGGAGAGTGCCCGCCGGACGAATTCCGGCGAGCCCTGCCCTTTGTCGCTTCACGCGGTCCCTGAACCCGGCCGCGCGGAAAGACAAGCCAGTGACGGACACGCTGCCGGTGGACCCGAATGCAGCCGGACAGTTCGCTGGCGATACCCGACTCGTAGCTAAGAACAGTAGATGACTGAAACTTTGCCGGGCGCTGCCATCCCGAATCCTCTGGATGAAGCCGCCATTACTGCCGCCGTAGACCACGCCGTTGCCGCCATTGCCGCTGCCGCCACCCTTGACGAGCTCAAGGCCGTGAGGTTGGCACACACCGGTGAGAAGTCGCCGCTGAGCCTTGCCAACCGCGAAATCGGCGGCCTGGCGAAGGATCAGAAGGCCGCCGCCGGAAAGCTCATGGGTGCTTCCCGCGGACGCGTCAATAAGGCGCTCGCGGACCGTACCGCCGAACTCGAAGCTGAGAACGATGCACGCATCCTCGTTGAGGAGACCGTCGACGTCACTGCAGCTCCGCGCCGCCGTCGTGCCGGTGCGCGCCACCCGCTGTCCACCCTTCAGGACCGGGTGGCGGACATCTTCGTCGGCATGGGCTGGGAAATCGCCGAAGGCCCCGAGGTTGAATCCGAGTGGTTCAACTTCGATGCCCTGAACTTCAAGCCGGACCACCCGGCCCGCGAAATGCAGGACACCTTCTTCGTGGAGCCCCCCGAGGCCCACCTGCTGATGCGCACCCACACCTCGCCGGTTCAGGTCCGCTCCATGCTTGAACGCGAAGTGCCCATCTATGTCCTCTGCCCGGGCAAGGTGTTCCGTACCGACGAACTCGATGCCACGCACACGCCGGTCTTCCACCAGTTCGAGGGCCTGGCCATCGACAAGAAGCTCAGCATGGCGGACCTCCGCGGCACGCTGGAGCACTTCGCCCGGCAAATGTTCGGCGACGAAGCCCAGATCCGCCTTCGCCCCAACTACTTCCCGTTCACCGAGCCGTCGGCAGAGCTGGACATCTGGCACCCGGGCGCCAAAGGCGGTCCGCGCTGGATCGAGTGGGGCGGCTGCGGCATGGTCAACCCCAACGTCCTCCGCGCCGCCGGCATCGATCCGGACATCTATTCAGGTTTTGCCTTCGGCATGGGCATCGAGCGCACCCTTATGTTCCGCAACGAGGTGGGCGACATGCGCGACATGATCGAAGGCGACGTACGTTTCAGCGAGCACTTCGGGATGGAGATCTAACAGTGCGTATCCCACTTTCCTGGTTGCGTGAGTTCGCGCAGGTACCGGCCGAAGCAACGGCCGAAGACGTCATGGCAGAACTGGTCAAGGTCGGTTTTGAAGAAGAAGCAGTCCACCGCCCCACGGACGCGCTCCGCGGCCCCGTTGTGGTGGGCCAGGTACTGAGCCTGGTCAAGGAGCCGCAGACCAACGGCAAGACCATCAACTGGTGCCAGGTCCGAGTGGTCCCCGAGGGCCAGGAACAGACCCTCACCGGCGACGGCATTGACCCGTCGGGTGTCCAGGGCATCATCTGCGGCGCCCACAACTTCGTGGAAGGTGACAAGGTAGTGGTCACCCTTCCCGGTGCCGTGCTGCCCGGAGACTTCCACATTTCCGCCCGGAAGACCTACGGCCACCTGTCCGCCGGCATGATCGCCTCCGTCCGTGAACTGGGCATAGGCGAGGACCACGACGGCATCCTGGTGCTCTCCCGGATCGGGCTGGATCCCGAAATCGGCACCGACGCCATGGAACTGCTCGGCCTCTACGACCAGGCCGCCGAAATCAACGTCACTCCGGACCGCGGCTACGCGTTCTCCATCCGCGGCGTCGCCCGTGAATATGCCCACGCCACCGGTACCGCTTTCACGGACCCGGCTTCACAGGTGCAGGCACCGGCTGAACTGGCCGGCGGGTACGGAGTCAAACTCAATGACGACGCCCCCATTTACGGCAAGCCGGGGTGCGACCGTTTCGTGGCACGCACCGTCCGTGGCATCGATGCCACCAAGCCGACGCCGCCGTGGATGGTCTCGCGCCTGCGGCTGGCCGGCATCCGCTCCATCTCGCTGCCGGTGGACATCTCGAACTACGTCATGCTGGAACTCGGCCAGCCGACGCACTGCTACGACCTGGACAAGCTGTCCGGCGACATTGTGGTGCGGCGCGCTGTGGCGGGAGAGAAGATCACCACCCTTGACGACAAGGAGCGGAAGCTCGACGTCGAGGACCTCCTGATCACCGACGACTCCGGCGCGATCGGCATCGCCGGCGTCATGGGCGGTGCTGCCACGGAGGTGAGCGATTCGACGTCGAACGTCCTGGTTGAAGCGGCGCACTTCGACGAAGTATCGATCGCACGGTCACGCCGCCGGCACAAGCTGCCCTCCGAAGCGTCCAAGCGTTTCGAACGCGGCGTGGACTGGCAGGTTGCCGGCATCGCCGCCCAGCGGGTTGTCGACCTTCTCGTCGAGCTGGCCGGCGGCACGGCCGATGAAGCCGGCACCGACGTCGGCACGGCCCCTGACGCCGTGACCATCGAGCTGCCGGCGGCATTCGCCGCAGCCCGGATCGGCATCGACTTCACCGACGAACAGATCGTCACCTCGCTCGAGGACCTCGGCGCTGCCGTGGCCAGGAACGACGCCGGCTGGACAGTCACGGCCCCGAGCTGGCGCAACGACCTCGAAACCAAGGAAGACCTCTCCGAGGAAATCGCCCGGCTGGTAGGTTACGACCAGATTCCCGCGACGCTTCCGGTGGCGCCTCCGGGACGCGGCCTGACCCGCGTCCAACAGCAACGCCGCCGCCTGGTCCAAGCGCTCGCCGACGCCGGGCTCACCGAGGTCCTCGCGTACCCGTTCGTGTCCAAGGCTGCCAATGACACCTTCGGCGTGGCTGAGCAGGGCGCCGGCCGCAAGGCCGTCAAGCTTGCCAACCCGATCAGCGAAGAACAGGGCTACCTGCGGACGTCCATCCTGCCCGGACTGATCGAGGTAGCCAAGCGCAACCACTCGCGCGGCTTCCGCGACCTGGCGGTCTTCGAGGCGGGACTTGTCTTCCTGCCGGGGGACACCCTGGGTACTCCCTCCATTCCGCCGCTTGGCGTCAAGCCCTCCGATGAGGTGCTGGATGCCCTGTACGACGGCGTTCCCGACCAGCCGCTGCACATCGCGGCGGTCCTGACGGGCCACGACTCGCCCGCCGCAGCGTCGCACACACCGCGTGCCTGGGACTGGGCCGACGCTTTGGACATCGCCCGCCTCGCCGGCGATGTCCTGGGTGTCGAAATCGTCATCAGCCAGGGCCACCACCAGGCCTACCACCCGGGACGGACCGCCCAACTGTCGCTGCGCTCGGGCGAAGTCATCGGCTATGCCGGTGAACTGCACCCCAAGCTGCTGGCCGCGCACGACATGCCGGCACGCTCGGTGGCACTCGAGCTCAACGCCGATGCCCTCTTCGAAGCCGCCGCGGATGTCATCGTGGCCAAGCACATTTCCGGCTTCCCGGTGGCCACCCAGGACGTGGCCCTGGTGGTTCCCAAGGATGTTCCCGCCGACGACGTCCTGGCCGCCCTCCGCGAAGGAGCCGGCGAGCTGCTGGAAGACGTGGCGCTGTTCGACGTGTACGCAGGAAAGGGCATTGAGGACGGCAAGAAGTCGCTGGCATTCGGCCTGCGCTTCCGTGCCGCTGACCGGACGCTCACAGCCGATGAGGCCTCTGCTGCCCGTGAAAGCGCCGTGACGGTGGCCGCCGAACGGTTCGGAGCCGTTCAGCGCTAGTTCCAACGGCGCTAAGCACGCAGAAGGGCGGGCCATGGCATCACAACTTGTTGTGCGTGCCTGCCCGCCCTTTCGCGCAGCCGGGCAGGATCCGGCCACGGCACGTGCGGAGTTGGAACGCGGAGCCCGCCGGCTCCTGGAACGGACTGAACTGGAACGGGCCCGCGCCATGGTGCCCGGGGCGCGCGAGGATTTCCTGGCCGGCCGTCTGGCCCAGCGGCTGTTCGCCGCGGAGCTGCTCGGGGTGCGCGCCCATGATCTTGCCGCCAGTTACAGCTGCCCGCAATGCGGCACTGGACCGGGCGTCCCCCATGGAAGGCCCGGCTACACCCTGGACGGAGTCCCGGTGCCCCTGCTCCTGAGCCTCTCACGGGCTGGCGGCTGGACCCTGCTGGCGGCCGTGACATCTCCCGTGCCGGGTCAGCGGCTGGGGGTCGACGCCGAGGATCCGCAGCGGATGGAATTCGAGGGCTTCGACGCGGTGGCGCTGACCCCCGCGGAGCGCCAGGCCGCGGCCCCGTTGCGCGGGACCGCCCTGCTGCGTGAGCGTGCCCGGCTCTGGGCTCGGAAGGAGGCCTTCCTGAAGATGACCGGGGAGGGCCTGAGGCGGCCGCCTGAGACTCTTGACGTGCTTGACCGGGCCGGCATCCGTGACCTTGCGTCAGCCGAGTCGGGGCTGCCGGGCCACTTGGCGGCCGCCGTCGCCTTCGGGTGAAGCCCCGGCAGCTACCGCTCGGTCAGGGCCACCCCCGGCGGCTACCGCTCGGGCAGGGCCGGCAGTGCCTCTTCGAACAGCCAGGGGTGGAGCAGGGCTTCTGAATCGATTCCGGCCACGCGGTCCGCTGTCTGGATGAACCCGGCAGTGGACACGGATCCGTGGCGGTTGCTGGCCGCCCACTCGTGCAGCAGCGCATAAAAGGCGAGGTCTCCGCACCGGATCCGGAGCGCGTGCAGCGCCAAGGCGCCGCGTTTGTAGACCCGGTCGTCGAACATCAGCTCCGGCCCGGGGTCACCGACCATGAGGTCCTGGCGACCGGCGTCGAGCTTCCGCCAGGCAGCCGCTGCGCGGTCCGCAACGCTCATGACCCCGGCAGCCTCGGACCAGATCCACTCCGCGTAGCACGCGAAGCCTTCGTGCAGCCAGATGTCGCACCAGGCCGCAACCGTCAGGGAATTGCCGAACCACTGGTGGGACAGTTCGTGGGCAATGAGCCGCTGCGATTCCCATCCCGTATCCAAATGGTTGGGGCCCAGGATGGACAGCGTCTGGGCCTCGAGCGGAATCTCGAGTTCGTCCTCTGCCACCACCACGGTGTACTCCTGGAACGGATAAGGGCCGAAGCTGTTGACGAAGGTGCGCATCATCTCCGGCTGGCGGGCCAGGCCCCGGCGTGCTGCGTCGGCCAGGGAGGCAGGCACTGCGACGTGCTGGGGGACGCTGCCGGGTACCGACGCGGTGTCCAGGGTCAGAACGTCGTACCGGCCGATCTGGACGGTGGCGAGATATGTCGCCATCGGCTCGGCCTGCTCGTATGTCCAGGTTTCACGGCTGGAGCCGGTCTTGCGGGAGATCAGCAGACCGTTGCAAACCGCCCGGTAGCTTGCGTCCGTGGTGACGGCGATCCGGTAGCTGGACTTGTGCTGCGGATGGTCGTTGCAGGGAAACCAGGAGGCGGCACCGTCGGGCTGGCCCGCCACCAGCACGCCGTCGGTAAGTTCTTCCCAGCCCACCTCGCCCCAGAGGCCCCGGCGGGGAGAAGGATTCCCCTCATACCGGATGTCCAGCGTGAAGCGGTCTCCCGGCAGCAGCGCCGCGTCAGGGACGATCACCAACTGTTCGGCCCGCTGGCTGAATCTCCGCAGCCTTCGGCCGTTCAGGGAGACTTTGACGGCGCGCAGTCCAGCGAGGTCCAGGACAACGGCCGACGACGGCCGGTCCGCCTCGGCGTGCAGGACTGCCCTCCCGTTCAGCCTGTTGCTGGCCAGTTTGTAGTCCAGTTCCAGTTCGTATCGCGTGACACGGTAGGCGTTCGTGCCATGCCCGGGGACGTAGGGATCCGGGGAGCCCGACGGTTCGCCCGGCCGGCGTGTATCGCCGGGACTGGCTGGTGCTGCAAAACTCATAGACTGGCCTTCGAATTGCGGATGGCGGGAGCCGGAGCCGACCGTGTGGGAGCTACTTTAGCCGCGGAGCCGGTACGGCCGGACCTGCCCAGGGGCTGACCGGGTTGCCCATCCAGTAGGTCGCGGCGGGAACAGTCTCCCCGCGCATGACCAAGGATGCCGGCCCCACCGTGCCGCCCCTCGCGATGCGTGCCCGCGGAAGGATGACACCGTGCGGGCCCATCGTGGCTCCGTCTTCGAGGGTAACAGTGTCGATGCTCATGATCCGGTCGTGGAACAGGTGGGTCTGGACCACGCAGCCCCGGTTGACTGTTGAGCTCTCCCCCAGAGTGACAAGGTCTGCTTCGGGCAGCCAGTAACTTTCGCACCATGTGCCGCGGCCGATCTTCGCTCCCAGCCCGCGCAGCCACCACACGAGCGCAGGAGTGCCCGAAGCCGAGCGGGCGAACCAGGGCGCACTCACCATTTCGATGAACGTATCCACTACCTCGTTCCGCCAGATGAAGGAGCTCCACAACGCATGTTCGCCCGGCCTGATTTTGCCCACCAGCAGCCATTTGGCCGCAACGGCGCTGGCCGCGGCCACGGCTCCTGCCACCAGGACCACGATGCCTCCCAGGATGGCAGCGAAACCGTAGCCCCATAGCGAGGCGAGCCGGTCGAAGGCGAGCATGACGCCGGCGGCCAGGCCCACCGTGAGCACCACCGGAATGAACCGGCAGAGCTCCCACAGGGCGCGGGCCAGTTTCAGCCGCCGGGGTGGCTGGAAGGTCAGGGTGTTGTCCGTGGCAATTGCTGTACGCCGCAGCCGGACCGGCGGGCTGCCCAGCCAGGACGTGCCGGATTTCGCCTTGGCCGGGGTGGCGGAGAGGACGGCCACCAAGGAGTTCTTGGGCACGCTTCGCCCGGCCCCCGTCATTCCGGAGTTGCCCAGGAAAGAGCGTTTGCCGATTTTGGCCGGGGCAATCCGCATCCACCCGCCGCCAAGTTCATAGGAGGCCACCATGGTGTCATCCGCAAGGAACGCGCCTTCGCCGACGGTTGTCATCTTGGGGAGCAGGAGGACGGTGGAGGCCTCAACGTTCTTGCCGACCTTGGCTCCCAAGAGGCGCAGCCAGACCGGGGTGAACAGGCTGGCGTAGATCGGAAACAGGACGTCACGGGCCAGGTCCAGCACCCGTTCTGTCGCCCAGACCTGCCAGCCGATCCGGCTCCGCACCCTGAAGTAGCCTTCCTTGAGTCCCACACCCAGCAGCCGGGTGGTGGCAAGGATCAGCAGGAGGTTGGTGATGAACCACGTCAGCGCCGCGAGCGGGAGCGAGGCAAGCACCTGGGGGATGGCTGCCGAAAGTGATTCGCTGCCGCGGATGAACAGGAAGACCACCAGCGCCCCGGCGGCAGCGGACAGGTAGGGGATGGTGGCCAGCGCCGCCGAGGCTGCTGCAAAGCCGGCGAACCAGAGCCGCCCGATCAGCGCATGCGCCGGCGGCGGCGTGTCCGGCCACGCATGTTTGGCTTTGCCGATCCGCTCGGCGGGGGAGCCGGACACCAGCTGCCCGGCCTTGACCTTGCCGAGAACCGCCGAGCCCGGCTCCACTTGGGCGCCGGCTCCGATACTGGCGCCTGGCATGAGCGTGCTGCGTGCTCCCACTGTGGCGCCGGCGCCAACGTGCACCCGGCCGATGTGGACGGTGTCGCCGTCAATCCACCAGCCGGAGAGATCCACTTCGGGTTCGATGTTGCAGCCGCGCCCCAGCGAAAGCATTCCGGTGACGGGCGGCAGCGAATGCAGCTGGACGTCGTTGCCGATCTTTGCCCCGAGCGCTTTCGCATAGTACGGAACCCAGGGGGCGCTTGCCAGGCTGATGGCGCCCGACAAGTCCTGGATTTGTTCTGCCAGCCACAGCCGCAGGTGCACCTTGCCGGACCTCGGGTAGGTCCCGGGGACCACGCGCCGGAGCAGGGTCCTGGCGGCCAGGACCGAGAGGGCCATCCGGCCGGCCGGGCTCACGAACACCAGCCAGGAAGCGGCCACCCACCACCAGGAAACAACGGGAGCAGCCGTGAAGCCGGCAAGGGCGGCCAACAGGTTGTTGGCCGCCATCACGTAGGTCAGCCACCGCATGCCCACCAGAATGTGCAGGGGGACCCCCATCAGAGTCTGGAAGACCTGCGATTTCAGGGCTGTGGGACGGACCTCACGCTCCGGCGCCGGTCCGGCCGCCCCCTCGGGCAGGGATTGCCGGGCAACGTCGATGAGCGCGCCCACCCTCGGGGTGGCGTAGATGTCGGCCACCGTGATGGTGGGATAGCGGACACGGAGCGCGGACACGAGCTGCGCGGCTGCCAGGGATCCGCCGCCATGGGCAAAGAAGTCGGCATCCAGGCTCGACGCCGGTGTCCCCAGCACGCTGCCCCACTGCTCCACGATCCAGCGTGCGTCGTCCGGCAGGTTCAGGGGTGCATTGTCCGCATCTGCTGCCCCCGCGCCGGCGAGCGGCCAGGGCAGGGCGTGCCGGTCCACCTTTCCGCTCGTCTTGGTGGGCAGTGATTCCACAACAGTGAGGAGCGGTATGAGCGCCGCCGGGAGGCTGGCTCCCAGCAGCTCCCTGGCCGCCGCGAGATCGATCTCCGCGGTGCCCGCGGCGGCAAGGTAACCGACGAGGATCTGGTTCCCGGCCGCCGTCGTGCGGACCGCGGCCGCCGCTCCGGCAACGTCAGGCAGTGCCTGCAGGGCGGCGTCGATCTCTCCGAGTTCGATCCGCCGGCCACCGAGCTTCACCTGTTCGTCGCCGCGGCCCATGAAGACGAGCCCCGATGCCTCATAGCGGACCAGGTCTCCGGACCGGTAGGCCCGGGTCCAGCCGAGGGACGGCATGGGCGCATACTTTTCGGCGTCCTTGGCGGGGTCGAGGTACCGGGCCAGCCCCACGCCGCCGATGATGAGCTCGCCCACCTGGCCCTCCTCCACCGGAATGCCGCCGGCGTCAACCACGGCAAGGTCCCAGCCGTCCAGCGGCAGGCCGATCCGAAGCGGGCCCGGCACGCCCAGCTGCGCCGCGCAGGCAACCACGGTGGCTTCCGTGGGGCCGTAGGTGTTCCACACCTCCCTGCCGTCGACGGCGAGGCGATCCGCGAGCTCCGGCGGGCAGGCCTCACCGCCGAATATCAGCAGCCTCACGTTCTCCAGCGCTTCTGCCGGCCACAGGGCCGCGAGGGTGGGCACAGTGGACACCACTGTTATCCCGTGGCTGATCAGCCACGGGCCGAGGTCCATGCCGGTCCGGACCAGCGACCGAGGGGCAGGAACCAGGCAGGCTCCATAGCGCCAGGCCAGCCACATCTCCTCGCAGGACGCGTCGAAGGCCACGGACAGTCCGGCGAGCACCCGGTCCTGGGGGCCGATGGGTTCGTCCTGCAGGAACAGCCGGGCTTCGGCGTCAACGAACGCCGCCGAGGAGCGGTGCTGGACGGCGACGCCCTTGGGGGTGCCCGTGGAGCCGGAGGTGAAGATCACCCAGGAGTCGTCGTCGGCTTGCGGTTTCCGCGGCGCCGGGAACGGCCGGGGACGCTTGCTGTCCGTGACGATCTCGCCATTGCCTCTGAGGATCGCGCCGACGCGGGCTTCACTGAACACCAGCTTGGCGCGTTCGTCGGGGTCATCAGCATCCACCGGAACGTAGGCAGCCCCGATCAGCAGTATGGCCAGGATCGAGACATAGAGGCGGTTGGTGCCGGAAGGGATGCGGACGCCGATCTTGTCGCCGGCGCCGAGGCCAGCCAGATGCAGCTCCCGTGCCGTGGCCCGGACCTCGGCCATCAGCTGCGCGTAACTCAGGCGCCGGTGGCCGTCGTCCAGGGCCGACGCCTCGGGATACTTCCGGGCCGTGTCCTCCAGGATGTCGATCAGCGTCCGCTCCGGCGGTGCCGCGGCGGCGCCGGGCAGCTGCGGCAGATGCACGTTCCGGACGGCGGGAAGAGCAGAGCGTCCTTCCAGGGGGCCGGACTCGGACTCCGGCGCGGGCGCGGATCCGGAGGCTTGCGGTTGTTCAGTCACGGGGGTCATTCTTTCCGCACAAGATGAACAGAAGGTGTCGCAGTTCTCCCGGCGTTCGCCGGGGGTTTGTGTCCCGTTAACGGGTTCCTGCTACCCGGTCCCTGCTTCGTTGTCCTGTTCCCTGGTTCAGGGGACCAGGATGATTTTGCCGGTGGTGCGGCGCTGTTCAAGGTCGTCGTGTGCCTGTGCTGCACGGGCCAGGTCGTAGCGGCCGCCGATCCGGACCTTGAGGTTCCCGTCTGCGGCCGCCGCGAAAATCTCATCTGAGCGCCAGCGGCGTTCCTGGGCGTTGCGGAGGAAGTGGTTTATGGTCGGCCTGGTCAGGTACAGTGAGCCGCCGGCATTGAGGCGCTGCGGATCGAAGGGCGGAACCGGTCCGGATGCGGCGCCGAAGAGAACCAGCGTGCCGCGGACCCGCAGGGCGGCCAGGGAACCGTCGAAGGTGTCCTTGCCGACGCCGTCGTAGACCGCATCCGCGCCGGTTCCGTCGGTCAGCTCCCGGACTTTGGCGGAGAAGCCGTCATAGGGAATGACGTGGTCGGCGCCGGCCTCGCGGGCCAGTTTCGCTTTGTCATCGGTGGAGACGGTGGTGATGACGCGGGCTCCCTTTGCCTTGAGCAGCTGGATCGCCAGCAGGCCCACCCCGCCGGCCCCGGCGTGAAGCAGGATGGTGTGGCCAGGCTCCACCCGGAAAGAGGAATTGACCAGGTAGTGCGCGGTGATCCCCTGCAGGGGAAGGGCTGCCGCCGTGAAATCGTCCACGCCGCGGGGGACCGGGAGGGCCTTGTCCTCGTCCACGAGGATGTAGCCTGCGTAGCAGTTGGCTCCTTCGGCAGTAGCCACCCGGTCGCCCGGTGAGAACACCGTGACGTTGTCGCCGATTTCCTCGACGGTGCCGGCGGCCTCGGAACCCGGGGTAAATGGATAGGCGACTTTGTACGTGCCGCTGCGCTTGTAGGTGTCGATGAAGTTCACGCCCGTGGCGGAGACCTTCACCAGCAGCTGGCCCGGACCAGGCACCGGACGATCCACTTCGGCAAGCTGCAGCACTTCAGGGCCGCCTGCCTGGCGGGCAACAATTGCGTGCATCATATGTCTCCTTCCCTGGGCTGGGATTTCCAGGCCCGGATACAGGAACCATCCTAGGGACACGGCCGTCAACGACGAAGTGACGGCCGGTAACCGGCCGTCACTTCGTCTCAAGGGTGAATCGGGGGTGTGCCTAGAAGCGGCGGGTAACAGTGGCCATGGGGCATTCGAAGTGGCGCCCGGCGGAGAGGCCCACGTCGTTGAGGTAACGCACGATGATTCCGTAGGACTGCAGCAGCGTGGTCTCTGTGTAGGGGACCTGGTGCTTGGCGCAGAACTCCCGGACGATGACTGCGGCCTTATCCAGCTGCGGGCGGGCCATGTCCGGGAAGAGGTGGTGTTCGGCCTGACGGTTCAGGCCGCCCATCAGGATGTCCATGAAGCGGCCGCCTGAGATGTTCCTGGACGTCAGGACCTGGCGGCTGAAGAAGTCCACGCGGCTGTCCGCCGGCAGGACCGGCATGCCCTTGTGGTTCGGGGCGAAGGAAGCGCCCATGTAGAAACCGAAGACAGCGAGCTGGACGCCGATGAACGCCAGCGCCATGCCCCACGGCAGGAACGTGAAGGTAAGGACCGGCAGCAGGCTCAGGCGGGCCAGCAGGATCGGGAGTTCAACCCAGCGGTGCGTGACCTTTGCGCGGCGGAAGACGAACTTGACCGAATCGATCTGCAGGCCGAGGCCCACCAGGAACAGCAGCGGGAAGAAGAACCAGCCCTGCTTCTTGGTAAGGAATGCGAACCGTCCCTGGCGGTCTGCAACCGCTTCGGTGTGGAAGGCAATGGGCCCGGGCGCGATGTCGGGATCCTTGGAAATGACGTTCGGGTGGTTGTGGTGGGCGCCGTGCTTCTGCTCCCACCAGGAGTAGCTCATGCCGGCGACGGACGTGGCCAGCAGCCTGGCCGCCCAGTCGTTTGCACGGCGGGAGGCGAAGATCTGGCGGTGCCCGGCCTCGTGGGCCAGGAAGCTCAGCTGGGTGCAGAGGATGCCAATGGCGGCGGCGATGAGGAGCTGGAACCAGCTGTCACCGATGAGCGCGAAGCCGAACCAGGCTGCTGTCATCAGGAGCACCAGGACGGAGAAGACCGTGATGTAGAAGCCGACGCGCCGTTCGAGCAGCCCTGCGGCCTTGACGGTTTTGAGGAGTTCGGAGTAGCTCAGGACAACCTGGTTGGGCTGCCGGACACGCGATTGCGGGCGCTCCGAAGTGGTGGTGGGGGTCATGGACTCGGGGCCTCGTAACTGTTACGGGCAACGCTGCAGCCGACATTCGGACCGCACGGTCAGGATCACCCTTCTTCAAGCATACGCTGGCTGGCCTAACAAGGGCAGGTATGAGCGTATGCATAAATATCGGGTTCTATGCATAGTCTTCCTGTATAGTCGTTTCCATGACTATTTCTGTTGCCGTTTCCGGTGCGAGCGGTTACGCCGGCGGTGAGGTGCTTCGCCTTCTGGCCGGACACCCCGACGTCACTATCGGCGCTATCACAGCACACAGCAACGCCGGTTCCAGACTAGGCGAATTGCAGCCGCATCTCCATGGTCTGGCCAGCCGCATCCTCGAGGACACCACCGTGGAGAACCTCTCCGGCCACGACGTGGTGTTCCTGGCCCTGCCGCATGGTGCCTCCGCGGACATTGCGGCCCAGTTGCCCGAAGGCACGGTAGTGATCGACGCCGGCGCCGACCACCGGCTGGAAGACCCCGCCGCCTGGGAAAAGTTCTACGGTTCCGCGCACGCCGGGACGTGGCCCTACGGGCTGCCCGAACTTCCGGGCCAGCGGGAAAAGCTCAAGGGAGCGAACCGGATTGCCGTACCGGGATGCTACCCGACGTCGGCCCTGCTGGCCCTGACACCCGGGTTCGCCGGCAGCCTCCTGCAGCCTGACGACGTCGTGATTGTCGCTGCCTCCGGCACCTCTGGCGCCGGGAAAGCCGCGAAGGTGAACCTCATCGGCTCCGAGGTCATGGGGTCCATGAGCCCCTACGGCGTGGGCGGCGGCCACCGGCACACCCCGGAGATCGAGCAGGGGCTGGGCAATGCCGCGGGCGAGGCTGTGACGGTATCCTTCACGCCCACCCTTGCCCCGATGAGCCGGGGCATCCTCACCACCGCAACGGCAAAGGTGAAGCCCGGCGTCACCGCAGCAGAGCTGCGCAGCGCCTGGGAAGAGGCGTACGACGACGAGCCGTTCGTTCACCTGCTTCCCGAGGGCCAGTGGCCCTCCACCAAGTCCGTGCAGGGCTCCAACCACGCCGTGATGCAGGTGGCGTTCGATGCGCACACCGGCCGCGTCATTGTTACCTGCGCCATCGACAACCTGACCAAGGGGACCGCCGGCGGCGCCGTGCAGTCCATGAATATCGCCCTTGGCCTGGCGGAAACCGCCGGCCTCAACCTGCAGGGAGTTGCCCCGTGAGCGTCACCGCCTCCAAAGGATTCCGCGCCGCCGGGGTCAAAGCCGGCCTGAAGGCGTCAGGGAATCCTGATCTTGCCCTTGTGGTCAACGACGGCCCGTCCAAAGCCGCAGCGGCGGTGTTTACGTCCAACCGCGTGGCCGCGGCCCCCGTCCACTGGTCGCGCGAAGTGGTGAAGGACGGCCGCGTCGACGCCGTGATCCTCAACTCCGGCGGCGCCAACGCCTGCACCGGCCCGCACGGCTTCCAAAACACCCACACCACCGCGGAAAAGACCGCCGAAGCCCTGGGCGTCTCGGCCACCGACATCTTTGTCTGCTCCACCGGCCTGATCGGCGAGCAGCTGCCCATGGACAAGATCGTCCCGGGCATCAGCGCGGCCGCCGCGGCCCTCGGCACCGACGGCGGCCCGGCTGCGGCCACGGCGATCATGACCACGGATTCCGTGTCCAAGGAAGCAGTGTTCACCGGCAAGGATGCCGAAGGCAACGAATACACCATCGGCGGCATGGCCAAGGGCGCCGGCATGCTCGCCCCCGGGCTGGCCACCATGCTGGTGGTCATCACCACCGACGCGGACGTCCAGCCGGAAATGCTCGACGTCGTGCTTCGCGACGCCACCAGGGTCACCTTTGACCGGGCGGACTCGGACGGCTGCATGTCCACCAACGACACCGTGGTGCTGCTGGCATCGGGTGCATCGGGCGCCGTGCCCTCGGCAACGGAATTCGGTGCCGGACTGACGCAGGTCTGCGCCGAACTGGCCCGCAAGCTGATCGGTGACGCCGAAGGCGCCAGCCATGACATCGCCATCCGGACGTTCAACGCCGCCAGCGAAAAGGACGCCGAGATTGTCAGCAGGGCCGTGGCCCGCTCCAACCTCTTCAAGGCTGCAATCTTCGGCAAGGACCCGAACTGGGGCCGCGTGCTGTCCGCCGTGGGCACCACCGACGCCGTGTTCGAGCCGGACCAGCTGAATGTTTCCATGAACGGCGTGCAGATCTGCCGCAACGGAAGCATCGGCGAAGACCGCAGCCTCGTGGACCTGGAGCCCCGGGAGGTCCACGTCGGGATCGACCTGCAGGCCGGAGAATCCGAAGCAACGATCTGGACCAACGACCTCACGCACGACTACGTCCACGAAAACAGCGCCTACTCAAGCTAGGTGGCAGACCCACCTTCCGGGGAGACAGCACCATGAACACCCAGACACGCGAGACCACCTCCATGAGTGATGCCCAGGACAAGGCAGGCACCCTGATTGAAGCCCTGCCGTGGATCCAGCGCTTCGCGGGCACCACCATGGTGATCAAGTACGGCGGCAACGCCATGGTCAACGATGAACTCCGCCGGGCGTTTGCCGAGGACGTCGTCTTCCTGCACCACGTAGGCATCCACCCGGTGGTGGTGCACGGCGGAGGTCCGCAGATCAACGCCATGCTCAGCCGCCTCGGCATCGAGTCCGAGTTCAAGGGCGGGCTGCGCGTCACCACCCCCGAGGCTATGGACGTGGTCCGCATGGTGCTGACCGGCCAGGTGGGCCGCGAACTTGTGGGCCTGATCAACTCCCACGGCCCGTACGCCGTCGGCATGTCCGGAGAAGACGGCGGGCTGCTGCGTGCCGTCCGGACCGGCACCGTCGTGGACGGCGAGGAAGTGGACCTGGGCCTTGTCGGGGAAGTCGTGGGCGTCAACCCCGAGGGCATCGTGGATATCCTCGCGGCCGGCAGGATCCCGGTGATTTCCACTGTTGCCCCGGAAATAGCTGACGACGGATCCACCACCGGGCAGGTGCTCAACGTCAACGCCGACACCGCGGCCGCCGCCGTCGCGTCGGCGCTGGGGGCCTCCAAGCTGGTCATCCTGACCGACGTCGAGGGCCTCTACGCGAACTGGCCGGACAAGTCGTCGCTGATTTCATCCCTCACGGCCTCAGAGCTGCGGGAGATGCTGCCGAGGCTTGAATCGGGCATGATCCCCAAAATGGCCGCCTGCCTGCAGGCGGTTGACGACGGAGTGGAGCGCGCACACATTGTGGACGGCCGCCTGCCGCACTCCATGCTGCTGGAAACATTCACCACCGCCGGAATCGGCACGCAGGTGGTCCCGGACGAGGAAACGAACGCATGAGCCAGATAGAAAAGTCCCCGGTGGTTGAGCTGGTCGAAACCAAAGGCCATACGACCGGAGCCGAGTGGCTGGCCCGCTATTCCTCGTCCCTCATGGGTGTGTTCGGGACGCCGCAGCGGGTCCTCGTCCGCGGAGCGGGCTGCCTGGTCTGGGACGCCGACGGCAAGGAGTACCTCGACCTGCTCGGCGGCATAGCCGTGAATGCCATGGGCCACGCCCACCCGTTCGTGACGTCGGTGATCTCCAGCCAGCTCGCCACCCTGGGGCACGTGTCCAACTTCTTCACCAGCCCCACTCAGATTGCGCTGGCCGAAAAGCTGCTCGAACTGGCCAAGGCGCCGGCGGGTTCCAAAGTATTTTTCGCGAACTCCGGCACCGAGGCCGTGGAGGCCGCCTTCAAGCTGGCGCGCCGCAATTCCGGCGCCGAGGTGTCAGCCGGCCCGGGCGGAACCGTCAAACGGCGGACCAAGATCGTCGCGCTCGAGGGGGCGTTCCACGGCCGCACCATGGGCGCGCTGGCGTTGACCGCCAAGGCCGCCTACCGGGCGCCGTTCGAACCCCTGCCCGGTGGCGTTGTCCACATCCCGTTCGGGGACATCGACGCGTTGATCGAGGAAATCGATGAGACCACTGCGGCTGTCTTCCTGGAGCCGATCCAGGGTGAAGCCGGCGTCCGGCCCCTGCCCGCCGGCTACCTGAAGGCTGCCCGCGAAGCGACCACAAAGGCGGGCGCGCTGCTGATCCTCGATGAGGTCCAGACCGGCATCGGCCGCACCGGCAAATGGCTGGCCAGCGAAGACGCCGGAATCGTCCCGGATGCAGTGACGCTCGCCAAGGGCCTGGGCGGAGGTTTCCCGATCGGCGCGTTGATCACCTTCGGTCCCGAAACTTCCTCGCTCCTCACCGCAGGCCAGCACGGCACCACCTTTGGCGGGAACCCGGTGGCCACGGCCGCCGCCCTGGCCACGCTCCACGCGATCGAGAGCCAGCGCGTCCTGGACAACGTCCGTGCCGTGGGGGAGCACCTCCGATCGAAGCTCGCGGCAGTCGACGGCGTCACGGAAGTCCGCGGCGAAGGCCTTCTGATCGGCTTTGACCTGGACGCGGACATCGCGCCTGCCGTCGTGACCGCAGGGCTGGATGCCGGGTTCATCGTCAACAGCCCGGGTCCGCGCACCATCCGCCTCGCCCCGCCGCTGATCCTGACGGCCGCACAGGCCGACAGCTTCATCCAGGCACTGCCCACGCTCCTCCAGACCGCAAAGGATGCCCAGTGACCAGCTCCGCAACAACCCGTCACTTCCTCAAGGACACCGACCTCACCCCGGCAGAACAGGCCGAGGTCCTGGACCTCGCCGTCCGCATGAAAGCCGCGCCTTACAGCATCCAGCCGTTCGCGGCAGAAGGCAGCGGACGCAAAACGGTCGCGGTCATCTTCGACAAGACGTCCACCCGGACCCGCGTGTCCTTCGCCACCGGCGTGGCTGACATGGGCGGAAACGCCCTCATCATCAACCCGGGCGAGGCACAGATCGGCCACAAGGAATCCGTGGAGGACACCGCCAAGGTCCTGGAACGCATGGTCTCCACCATCGTCTGGCGCACCGGCGCCCATTCGGGTCTGGTGGCCATGGCCGAAAACTCCAAAGTCCCGGTCATCAACGCCCTCTGCGACGACTACCACCCCTGCCAGCTGCTGGCCGACCTGCTGGCCGTCAAGGAACACAAGGGCGAGCTCAAGGGCCTCACCATGAGCTACCTCGGTGACTCCGCCAACAACATGGCGAACTCCTACCTGCTGGCGGGGGTGACGGCCGGGATGCACGTGCGCATTGCAGGTCCGGACGGCTACCTGCCGGCCGCGGATATCGTCGCCGCCGCAGAGGAGCGGGCTGCGGAAACGGGCGGCTCGGTACTGATCACCACGGATGCCGCGGAAGCTCTCAAGGGGGCCGACGTCGTCGCCACGGACACCTGGGTGTCCATGGGACAGGAGACCGAAAAGGAAGCCCGGCTCCAGCTGTTCCGCAACTATTCCGTTGATGAAGCAGCGATGCAGCTCGCGGCGCCGGACGCCGTCGTGCTTCACTGCCTGCCGGCGTACCGGGGCTATGAGATCTCCGCAGGAGTCATCGACGGTCCCCAGTCGATCGTCTGGGACGAGGCGGAAAACCGCCTCCACGCCCAGAAGGCGCTGATGGCGTGGCTCATGCACCGGTCGGGCCTGGCCTTCGTCGACGGTCTCTCGCCCGTTGAAGGAACCGGGGAGAGCACGTTCTAGTGTCCACCAACCCGTCGGTACCGGGCCCGAGCCCGGCGACCAAAACCGCCAGGCTGGCGCGGATCACCGCGATCCTGACCGGTGAGTCAGTGCGTTCGCAGGCCGAGCTTGCCGCGCTGCTGGCGGACGACGGCGTCCAGGTCACCCAGGCCACGCTGTCCCGCGACCTCGTGGAACTCGGGGCGGTCCGGGTTCGCGGCAAGGACGGCGTGCTCGTGTACGCCGTTCCGGGGGAGGGCGGTGAACGTGCGGCCAAGGCCGGCGTCACCCAGGAGATCCTGGACGCCCGGCTTGCCCGGCTGTGCGGGGAACTGCTGGTTACCGCCGAGGCATCGGCGAACATCGTGGTGCTCCGGACCCCTCCGGGGGCGGCGAACTTCCTGGCCCTGGCCATCGACCACTCGGTCATGCCCTCCATCCTGGGGACCATCGCCGGGGACGACACCGTGCTGCTGGTCACGCGGGATCCGCAGGGGGGCGGGGAAGTGGCCGCCCGCTTCCTGCAGTTCGCTGAAGAAGCCGGCCATAAGCTTGAAGACAACCAAGAACCAAACAACTAAGGAGCATTTGAAGTGACTGAGCGTATTGTGCTGGCCTACTCCGGTGGCCTGGATACTTCCGTAGCGATCGGCTGGATCGGTGAAGCAACCGGTGCCGAGGTCATCGCCGTGGCCGTCGACGTCGGGCAGGGCGGCGAGTCGCTGGAGACCATCCGCCAGCGTGCCCTGGGCTGCGGCGCCGTCGAAGCCTACGTGGCCGATGCCAGCGACGAATTCGCCAACGAGTACTGCATGCCCACGCTGAAGGCCAACGCCCTCTACCAGGGCCACTACCCGCTGGTCTCGGCGATCTCCCGCCCGGTTATCGTCAAGCACCTGGTCAAGGCCGCCCGTGAATTCGGTGCCACCACCGTGGCGCACGGCTGCACCGGCAAGGGCAACGACCAGGTCCGCTTCGAAGTGGGCATCCAGACCCTCGGCCCGGACCTGAAGTGCATTGCCCCGGTCCGCGACCTCGCCCTGACCCGCGACAAGGCCATCGCCTTCGCCGAGGAAAAGGGACTGCCGATCGAGACCACCAAGAAGAACCCGTACTCGATCGACCAGAACGTCTGGGGCCGCGCCGTCGAAACCGGCTACCTCGAGGACATCTGGAACGCCCCCACCAAGGACATCTACGACTACACCGCCACCCCGGAATTCCCGCCGGCGCCGGATGAGGTCATCATCTCCTTCGAAGCCGGCGTGCCGGTCGCCATCGACGGTGTCAGGGTCACCCCGCTGCAGGCCATCAAGGAACTCAACCGCCGCGCCGGCGCCCAGGGCGTGGGCCGGATCGACGTCGTCGAGGACCGCCTCGTCGGCATCAAGTCCCGCGAAATCTACGAGGCCCCCGGTGCCATGGCGCTGATCACCGCGCACAAGCACCTCGAGGACATCACCGTTGAGCGCGAACAGGCACGCTTCAAGGCCACTGTCGGGCAGCGCTGGTCCGAGCTGGTCTACGACGGCCAGTGGTTCTCCCCGCTCAAGCGCTCCCTGGACGCCTTCATCGAGGACACCCAGAAGTACGTCTCCGGTGACATCCGCATGACGCTGCACGGCGGCCAGGCCGTGGTCAACGGGCGCCGCTCCGAGACCTCCCTCTACGACTTCGACCTCGCCACCTACGACACCGGCGACACCTTCGACCAGTCGATGGCGCGCGGCTTCATCGAGCTGTGGGGCATGTCCGCCAAGGTTGCCTCCGGCCGCGACATCCGCGTCGCCGGAAAGTAGCCCCTGTGGCTGAGTCCGTCGAAACCCCGAAGTCTGAAGCGACCAACACGGGCGCTCTGTGGGGCGGCCGGTTCGCCGGCGGCCCAGCCGACGCCCTTGCGGCGCTGAGCAAGTCCACGCACTTTGACTGGCGGCTGGCCCGTTACGACATTGCCGGGTCCAAGGCGCACGCCCGCGTGCTGCACAAGGCCGGCCTGCTGGACGACGCCGAGCTGGAGGGCATGCTGGACGCCCTGGACCGGCTGGATGCAGACGTTGCCTCCGGCGCCTATCTGCCCGCGGAGTCCGATGAGGACGTCCACGGTTCGCTGGAACGCGGACTGATCGAGCGGGCGGGCACCCAGCTCGGCGGCAAGCTGCGCGCGGGCCGGTCCCGCAACGACCAGGTGGCCACGCTGGGACGGATGTTCCTGCGTGACCATGCCCGGATCATCGCCCGCGGCGTGCTCGCCACGATCGATGCCCTTGTGGACCAGGCCAGGGCACACCAGGGCGTGGCTATGCCCGGACGCACGCACCTTCAGCACGCGCAGCCCGTCCTGCTCAGCCACCACCTGCTGGCCCATGCCTGGGCGCTGCTGCGCGACGTGCAGCGGCTGGCGGACTGGGACAAGCGTGCGGGCGTCTCGCCCTACGGCTCCGGCGCCCTTGCGGGCTCTTCCCTGGGCCTGGACCCGGAAGCCGTGGCCGCGGAGCTGGGCTTCTTCTCCGCGACCCACAACTCGATCGACGGCACCGCCTCGCGCGACGTCTTCGCCGAGTTCGCGTGGGTCACGGCCATGATCGGTGTGGACCTTTCGCGCGTGTCGGAGGAGGTCATCCTTTGGGCCACCAAGGAATTCTCCTTTGTCACCCTGCACGATTCGTACTCCACGGGTTCCTCGATCATGCCGCAGAAGAAGAACCCGGACGTTGCCGAACTGGCCCGCGGCAAAGCGGGACGCCTGATCGGCAACCTGACCGGGCTGCTGGCCACGCTCAAGGGCCTGCCGCTCGCGTACAACCGCGACCTGCAGGAGGATAAGGAGCCGGTCTTCGACGCCGCCGACACGCTGGAGGTCCTGCTTCCGGCCGTCTCCGGCATGATCGCCACGCTGAAGTTCAACACTGAACGGATGGAGTCGCTGGCACCCCAGGGCTTCGCGCTGGCCACGGACATCGCCGAATGGCTGGTCCGCCAAGGGGTTCCGTTCCGCGAGGCGCACGAACTCTCCGGCGCGGCCGTGAAGCAGGCGGAAAGCCGCGGCGTGGAACTCTGGGACCTGACGGACGAGGAATACGCCGCCATCTCGGAGCACCTGACGCCGGAGGTCCGCACGGTCCTGTCCACTGAAGGTTCGCTCAACAGCCGCAACTCCCAGGGCGGGACGGCACCTGCCGCCGTCGAGCGCCAGCTCATCGCGCTGGAAGCCGAGCTGGCCGGTGTGCGGGAGTACGCAGGCTAACAGCCGCACGCTCTCTCACTTGTTGCAACTATTTGGCCGACGCTCTCTCACTTTCCTCAAGAAAGTGAGAGAGCGTTGCCGATGGTCCCGCAATAACTGAGAGAGCGTTCTGCGTTTATGGTGGGTGCATGAGCGAATCCTTCCGCCAGTACCTTCGTGCCCTGCCGGACTTCCCCGACGACCTTCCGGATTTTGATCCGGCGGCGGCGCCGGCTGACCCGGCCCAGCTGTTCCGGCAATGGCTGGAAGAGGCGCTGGCCGCCGGAGAACCCCAGCCGCATGCGTGCAGCCTGGCTACGGTCGGGGCCGGCGCCCAGCCCTCGTCGCGGATGTTGATCCTTAAGGACATCGACGACGACGGCTGGCACATCGCGACGTCCCGCACCTCACGCAAGGGCAAGGAACTCGCGGCGACCCCAAAGGCGGCCCTGAATTTCTACTGGCCGCTGCAGGGCCGGCAGGTTCGCGTGGCAGGCGGCGTCGTGGAGCTGTCCGCAGAGGCCTCGGCAGCGGACTGGGCCGCCAGGCCGGCGGCGGATGGCAGCGGCAATCCGGACTGGCAGCTCTACGCCGTCCGGCCGCACGAGATCGAGTTCTGGCAGGCCCGGCACGACCGGCGCCACGTGCGCCATCGCTACGGTGCCGGTACTGACGGTCGCGATTCCGGCAGGGACCTGCGTTAAGGGCGATTAACTGTCCGCTACGATGGCGGGTATGACCGCAATCACACCGGACGCGCTGCTCGCCGAACTCCACAAAGCTGCCGACGTCGTTGCCTCCCAGGCCGGCAAACTCACCGAAGAAGACGTGACGGCCCCTTCCTTACTGCCGGGCTGGACCCGGGGCCACGTGCTTGCGCACCTGGCCGGCATTTCGAATGCCATGGCCCGGCAACTTGAGTTCGCCGGCCGCGGTGAGACAGTTGAACTTTATGACGGCGGCTTTGAAGGCCGCACCAAAGCCATCGAAATGTCCGCCGGGCACACCCTGGAGCAACACCGGGCGGATGTGGATTCTGCGCTGGAGCGCGCCCTTCGGGCCTTCAATTCATTGGATGCCGGCGGCTGGCAGGTGCCGATCTCCTACCGCGGGGGAGTGGTGCTGGACGGTGGCATGGCCCTATGGCGGGAGCTCGTGATCCATGCCTCGGACCTGAATACCGGACGTGGCCCGGAATCCTGGAGCCGGCCCTTCTGCGAGCACTTGTTCGATTTCCTGTCAGCGCGTGTGCCTGACGGGCAGCGGTTCGTTTTGCAGCCACTCGGCCTTCCGCCGGTGACCATCGGCACCGGCAACCGGTCCACCGTCATTAGCGGAATGCTGACGGACATCGCGGCCTGGCTGGCGGGGCGCGAGCCCTCGCTGGGCAGCCTGCGCGCGTCTGCTGCTGCCGACGATGTGGATCTTCCGGAACTCCTGCCGTGGCCCGCGGGCGTTCCAGCCAGCAAGTAGCGTTGCCGGCTCCGTCAGCCTTTCTCGCGTCCCAGCAGGCTTTCCTTGACGGCGAGCCCCCACCTGAATCCGCCCAGGGTGCCGTCCGTCCGCACCACGCGGTGGCACGGTACGAACAGGGCCGCCGCATTGAGGGCGCAGGCACTCGCCGCGGCCCGCACGGCCCTCGGGTTCCCGGAGAGCTCCGCGTATTCCGTGTAGGTCACGGGGCGTCCCGGGCTCACCGTCCGGAGGACATCCCAGGCGTGGCTGCGGAACGGCCCCGATTTCTGCAGGACCCGCACACGCATGGCAGGCTCCGGGTCGCCGGCATAGAAGGCAACCACGGCGTCCGAGATATCGCCAAGATCCAGGGCCGGGACTAATTCATCCGGCAGCAGTTCGGGATGGATCTGCCCGGTCAGCTCCGCAGCCTCCGCGGTCCAGCCAGACGCCAGGACGGCGCCGTCGCGGGCAATGATGGTGAACGGACCGTCCGGGGTGGACATGGTCAGCAATTGGGCTTTCATTTCTTCGCTTTCTTGGGTTAAATCTCCGGGATTAACTCTTCAGGGTTAACTCATCGAGGCGGCAGACTCGGCCTGCCGCCTCGGCCTGGCTTGAGGGCGCATGGCGGCAGCACGCCAGAGGTGCATAGTGGCGTAGGAACGCCAGGGGCTCACGTCCGTGAAGTCCGCGGGCTGCACGCCGGGCGGCCGTTCACCCGCCTGCGGGCCGGTGTCGAGGGCGAGGATGCCGTTGCGCACGGCGGCGTCATTGGCCAGGAACACATCCGGTGCACCGATCACGCGCATGGCAACGTACCCCACCGTCCAGGGTCCCACCCCGGGCAGCGGCAGGAGCTTGGACTGCAGGCCCGCCAGGTCGTCTCCGTAACCGAAGTCGAGGTTTCCGGCGGCCATGGCGCCGGCAGCGGCCCTTACCGAGTCGATCCGCCGCTGCGGACCGCGCAGCAGGCCGAATCCCGGGTCGGCGATCTGGGCCGCAGTGGGGAAGAGACGGTGCAGGCCGTCCGCCGGCACCAGGCTCTCGCTTCCGCAGGCGGAGAGCTGGGTGAGGGCGGTCCGGGCGGCCGCGACCGTGATCTGCTGGCCGATCATCGCCCTGATCAGCAACTCCTGCGGATCCACGGCCCCGGGCATCCGCATGCCCGGAAAGGCTTTGACCGCCGGTGCCAGCCGCGGATCGGCTTCCAGCGCGTTGTCGATGGCCACGGGGTCTGCGTCGAGGTCCAGGAGCCGCCGGACACGGCTCAGCAGCGACGGCAGGTCCCGTAGGTCCACGGCCCCGATGGTGAGAACCAGCGGCCGCCCCGGGGCGTCGGCGTCGTACTCAACGCTGAAGCGGGCATCAGCGTGCGGCAGCCGCAAGGTCCGCGCGTAGGAGGTGCCGGTGCCGGTCTCGATCCCGGGAATGGAGCGCACGGCGAGGAATTGGAAGATGCCCGGATCGAACGGTTCACGGTAGGGCAGGTTCAGCGTCAGAGCCGTCGTTGCAGTAGGCGTCCGGTGGTGGCGCGCGGTGCCCCGGAGGGCCGTCGGCGTCAGGTCGAAGACCTCGCCGATTGTCTCGTTGAACTGGCGGACGCTGCTGAATCCGGCCGCGAACGCCACGTCGGCGAGCTTCATCTGCGTGGACACCAGCAGCGTCCGGGCCGTCTGGGCCCTGCCTGCCCGTGCCAGCGACAGCGGACCGGCGCCGAGTTCGTGGGTGAGGATCCGGTTGAGCTGCCGCGAAGAGTAGCCGAGCCGCGACGCGAGCCCTTCTACGCCGTCGCGGTTGATGACGCCGTCGTTGATGAGCCGCATGGCCCGCCCCGCGATGTCTGAGCGGATGTTCCACGCCGGCGTTCCGGGCACGGCTTCGGGAAGGCAGCGCTTGCAGGCCCGGTACCCCGCGTCGTGGGCCGCAGCGGAGGTTTCGTAGAACGTGACGTTCTCCGCCTTGGGGGTCCGGGCCGGGCACGAGGGTCGGCAATAGATGCCTGTGGTCCGGACGGCTGTGTAGAACTGCCCGTCGAAACGGGGGTCGCGGGCATCGATTGCCCGGTACCGCTGCCAGAAGTCCATGGCTCCATCCTGTCAGCTCGGGGAACCGGGTGCTAGCGGAAATCGGACACGGCCGTGGGGCGGTAAGGCCGCTCTTTGTTAAAGTCGATGCATGAGCAGCAGTCCGCCGCGACCTGGCCACGAACATGCCGTGCGGGAGTTACTTTCCGGGGACGCCCGGCTCGTGGCGCCCCTGGTCCTTGGCGCCGTACTCACCCATGACAGTCCCGAGGGGGCGGTTTCCGTACGGATCACCGAGGTGGAGGCCTATCTTGGCCCGCACGACTCCCCGCACCCGGACCCCGGTTCCCACACCTTTCGCGGACAGACCGGCCGCAACAAGCCCATGTTCGGGCCCGCCGGGCACCTGTACGTCTACTTCACCTATGGCATGCATTATTGCGCCAACATCGTGTGCGGACCTCCCGGAACGGCGTCGGCCCTGCTGCTGCGGGGCGGGGAAATCGTGGCCGGCGAAGACGTGGCACGTACCCGGCGCCCGACGTCGAAATCCTCCAAAGACCTGGCCAGCGGACCCGCCAGGCTGGCCACTGCACTGGGACTGACGACGGCGGACAGCGGGCGGGACGCGCTCGGTGAACCGTTCAGGCTGGAGTTGCCCGTGGCGCGGGCACGCGACATCAGCACCGGGCCGCGGGTGGGGGTTTCGGGCGCCGGCGGTAGCCACGCCTATCCGTGGCGGTACTGGCTGACCGGCGATCCCACGGTCTCCCGCTACAAGGCCGCGAAGGCCCGTCCGGCTTAGGCGCCGCCGCTGCGGCCCAGGCGTGGCCGCTCGGGCCAGGCTTCGGCGCCAGGATCGTGAAGAATGGCCGCCACCGGCATAGGGTGGATGCGTGAATCAAAGCGAGCCGGGCCAAACCAGAAGAAGCGTTCCCGTGGACCAGCTGATCAACAGCCTGTGCGCCACGGTGCCGGACTATCCCAAGCCCGGAATCATCTTCAAGGACCTGACGCCGGTCTTCGCCAACGGTGCCGCCCTCCGTGCGGTGGTGGACGCACTGGTCGAGCCGTTCAAAGGACAATTCGACGCCGTGGCCGGGGTGGAAGCCCGAGGCTTCCTGCTGGCAGCCGCTGCTGCCTATGCCACCGACACTGGGGTGATCACGGTGCGAAAAGCCGGAAAACTCCCACGCAAGGTGATCTCGGAAGACTATGCGCTGGAATACGGGACGGCAACGCTGGAATTGCACACCGCGGATCTGCCAGCCGGGAGCCGTGTGCTGATTCTCGACGACGTCCTGGCCACGGGCGGTACGCTCGGCGCCGCCGCCCGGCTGTTTGAACGCTGCGGCGTCCATGTGGCCGGTGTGGGCGTGGTTATGGAACTTGGTGAACTGCGCGGACGCTCGGCACTCACCGGCCACCGGGTCCGCTCACTCCTCCGGCTCTAGGTGTAATTCCCACGGAGGTTGTGAACAGCGTGGCGTGATGTAAAAAGCGAGAGCCTCCGGTATCGATTTGGGTTACCACACTCATCTCGACGCCAGGAGGCTCTCGTGTCCTACGTTACTCATGCCAACGCCGACCTGACACCCAAAGCCAGGGGAAAGCTCGCCCGGCTGGTCATCGAGCAGGGCTGGACTCTACGCCGGGCCGCGGAACGGTTCCAGTGCTCACCGGCCACCGCGAAGAAATGGGTGGACCGGTACCGGGCCCGTGGCGAGGACGGCATGGCTGACTTGTCCTCGCGGCCGCGTCGAAGCCCGAACCGCACTGATGTCCGCACCGAACGGCGGATTCTGGCGCTGCGTTTCACCCGCCGGTGGGGTCCTCACCGGATCGCAGCCCACCTGCACCTTGCCCGCTCGACCGTGGGAAAGGTCCTGACCCGGTACCGGATGCCCCGGCTGGCCTGCCTGGACCAAGGCACCGGCCTGCCCATCCGCAAGCCGGCACCCCAACGCTACGAACACGACCATCCCGGGGACCTGGTACACGTGGACATCAAGAAACTCGGACGCATCCCAGACGGCGGCGGGCACCGCGCCCTGGGACGGGCGGCAGGCCGTAAGAACCGCCGGGCCGGGACCGGCTACGCCTACCTGCACCACGCCGTGGATGACCATTCCCGCCTGGCCTACTCCGAAATACTCACCGACGAAAAGAAGGAAACCGCCACAGCGTTCTGGTTCCGCGCCGCATCGTTCTTCGCCGCCCACGGCATCACTGTCAGAGCCGTGCTCACCGATAACGGCGCTTGCTACCGCTCCAGAGCCTTCACAGCCGCCCTGGGCCCGAACATCAAGCACCGCAGGACTCGGCCCTACCGGCCACAGACCAATGGCAAGGTAGAACGCTTCAACCGGACCCTCAACACGGAATGGGCCTACGCCCGGCCCTACACATCAGAAGCCGAGCGAGCAGCCACCTACCCCGGTTGGCTACATCAGTACAATCATCACAGAACTCATACCGGCATCGGAGGAAAAACTCCCATCAGCCGCGTTCACAACCTCCGTGGGAATTACATCTAGGGCTCACTGAAATGTTTCAGACGCGTTCATCAAAATGGTTGTAGAATGGACGGTCTGTCTTTTGCGATAGGGGAAAGTCTCGATGCTCGACGCTGATTTGGCCCATGAACGGGACTATGTTGCCGGACTGTATGCCCGCCTTGATGAGCTGCGCGAGGAAAAGCGCACTCAACTTGCCCAGGTCCGCCGTGCCGGTGCCGTGGGAACCATGCAAAATGTTTCCGAACGGGATGCCTTTGCGGCGCTCTATGAGGACCGCCTGGCACAGCTGGATGCTGTGGACGACCGGCTTGTTTTCGGCCGCCTGGACCTGGACTCGGGGGAGGCACAGTACATCGGCCGTATCGGTCTGACGACTGATGACCTCCAGCGGCTCATGGTCGACTGGCGCGCGCCCGAGGCCGGGCACTTCTACCAGGCCACTGCCTTCGACCGCCAGGGCGTGCGCCGCCGGCGCCACCTGATTCTGCAGGGCCGCGAGGTCAAGGCCATAGAAGACGACGTCCTCGACGCCGACATGCTGGCCGACAACGAGTCCCTGCAGGGGGAGGGCGCGCTGCTGGCCGCCCTGAACTCCAAGCGGACCGGACGCATGTCGGACATCGTGGGCACCATCCAGTCGGAGCAGGACCGGATCATCCGCTCGTCCATCTCCGGCGCCGTCGTCGTCCAGGGCGGCCCCGGTACAGGCAAGACGGCGGTTGCGCTGCACCGCGCAGCGTACCTCCTCTACACCCACCGTGACCGGCTGAAGACCGCCGGTGTGCTCCTGGTGGGTCCGTCGTCGTCGTTCATGAAATACATTGAGCGCGTCCTGCCGTCACTCGGCGAGACAGGCGTGGTCATGGCAAGTGTCGGCCGGCTGATGCCCGGCATCAACGCTGTGCCCGAACAGGAAGCGGACGTCGCTGCCGTCAAGGGCAGGCTGGATATGGCCGAGGTGGTTGCCAACGCCGTTTCCAACCGGCAGCGCATTCCGGCTGAGAACCGGATCCTTGAAGTTGACGGCCGCAAGCTGGTCCTGACTCCCCGACAGGTGCGGCGGGCCCGGGAAAAAGCCCGTGCCACCCACAAGCCGCACAACGAGGCGCGCCTGACGTTCGTGAAGATCCTGCTCCGTGAGCTCACCGAGCAGATGACCGAGCTCGTCGAGGCCGGCAGCATCGGCAACAATGCCGACCGTTCGTACCTCGCCGAGGACGTCCGCACTGCACGCGATGTCCGGATTGCACTCAATCTGTGCTGGATGCCGATGACCCCGGAGAAGCTCATCTCCGAGCTGTTCAGCAAGCCGGCCATCCTGGAGGCCTGCACGCCCCACCTGACAGATGCTGAACGAGCTCTCCTCAGCCGCCCGGCCGACAGCCCCTGGACCGAAGCCGACGTGCCGTTGCTGGATGAAGCGGCCGAATTGCTGGGTGAGCTTGATCCCGCCGCCGGCCGCGGACTGGCACAGCAGGAGCACGACCGTGCCCGGGATATCGCCAACGCCAAGCAGACCCTGGTAAACATGGAAACCGCCGGGGTGGACGTGCTGATGACGGCCGAGGAACTCGTCGACCAGAACCAGGAGCGGGAAGCGCGGCTCACCGCGGCGGAGCGGGCCACCAGCGACCGCACGTGGGCCTTCGGGCACATCGTCGTCGATGAGGCGCAGGAGCTGTCGCCCATGCAGTGGCGGCTCCTGGTGCGGCGTTGCCCGCTGAAGTCGTTCACGATCGTGGGCGACATCGCCCAGACGAGTTCCGTTGCGGGGGCCAAGTCCTGGCAGAGCGCGCTGGAGCCGATGTTCGGCGACCGCTGGCAGCTCGAGGAGCTCACCGTCAACTACCGCACGCCATCCCAGATCGCGGAGGCGGCGGCACGGATGGCCACCGCCGCCGGTCTGGTGATCTCTGCTCCCAAGGCCGTCCGCGAAGGCCGCTGGTCGCCGATCATTGACCGGGTGGAGGACGGGGCTATCGTCAGCAGGCTCGTTGAGGTCCTTCCGGATGAGCTGGACGCGCTCGACGGCGGCCTGCTTGCGGTGATTGCCGACGGCGAACTGCTGCCGCAGGCCACTTCTGCCCTGCGCGCTGCCTACGGCCGCCGCGTCGGTACCGGGGCCGGCAGTTACGAGCAGGACATTGTGGTTATCAGCCCGCGGGAGGCCAAGGGCCTGGAATTCGATGGCGTGGTGGTGCTGGAGCCGTCGATGATGCTCAACCATGAACACGGACGCGTCGGCGACCTCTACGTTGCCATGACCCGGCCAACCCAGCGGCTGCGGCTGATCGCGGCCGCCCCGGTGCCGGCAGGCATCGAACGCTGAACCCCGGAGGCGGGAGGACCGGATTGTCCCGGACTCCCGCCACCCCGGAGGCGCTGTCACGCAGCGCTGTGGCCCGGGCAATCCTGCTAACTTAGATCACGTGTCCCAACTAAATGATCTCGAGTCCCAGCAGAACGATCCGACCTTTGCCAACATCTGGCAAGAGCTCAACTGGCGCGGCCTGGTCCACGTATCCACTGATGAAGTGGAACTGGAAAAGCTGCTCGCCGGGGACCCGATCACCTATTACTGCGGGTTCGATCCAACCGCACCCAGCCTGCACCTGGGCAACCTCGTGCAATTGCTCCTGATGCGCCGCCTTCAGCTCGCCGGCCACAAGCCGCTGGGCCTGGTTGGCGGATCCACCGGCCTGATCGGTGATCCGAGGCCGACGGCGGAGCGCACCTTGAACACCAAGGACACCGTTTCTGAGTGGGTCGGTTACCTTCAGGCCCAAGTGCGCCGCTTCCTGAGCTTTGACGGCGACAACGCCGCCAGGATGGTCAATAACCTCGACTGGACTGCCCCGCTTAGCGCCATTGATTTCCTTCGCGAAATCGGCAAGCACTTCCGGGTCGGCACCATGCTCCGCAAGGATGCCGTTGCCTCCCGTCTCAGTTCGGATGAGGGCATCAGTTACACCGAGTTCAGCTACCAGATCCTGCAGGGCATGGACTACCTCCAGCTCTTCCGTGACTACGGCTGTGTCCTGGAGACCGGTGGCTCGGACCAGTGGGGCAACCTCACCAGCGGTACCGAACTTATCCGCAAGGTGGAGGGTAAGCACGTGCATGCGCTTGGTACGCCGCTCATCACCAACTCGGACGGCACCAAGTTCGGAAAGAGCGAGGGCAACGCCATCTGGCTTGATCCGGAGATGTGCAGCCCCTACGCCTTCTACCAGTTCTGGCTCAACACCGCTGATGCCGACGTTGCCGCGCGGCTGAAGGTGTTCACCTTCCTGACCCGGGCAGAGATAGAAGCCCTGGAGGTTTCCATCGCCGAGCGCCCCTTCGCCCGCGAAGGCCAGCGCCGGCTGGCGTTCGAAGTGACCTCGCTGGTCCACGGCGTGGAGGCTACGGAGAAGGTCATCGCCGCCTCGGCGGCACTTTTCGGCGGAGGCGATCTCGCGGCGCTGGACGAGCAAACCCTCTCGGCCGCGACCGCCGAACTCCCCTCGGTGCGCGTTGACCCGGACGGGACGGGCATTGTGGATCTGCTCGTGGCCTCGGGGCTCGCGGACAGCAAGTCGGCCGCCCGCCGGACGGTCGGCGAAGGCGGCGCCTACGTCAACAACACCAAGGTCACCGATCCGGATGCAGTCATTCCGGGCAGCGAACTCCTGCACGGGCGTTACCTGCTCCTGCGCCGCGGGAAGAAAAACCTGGCAACCGTGGAAGTGGCAGCTTCCTAGGAACGGGCGCACCCAAGAAGTCATTTACACGCTCCTTTCCGGCCGATTTGCGCGGCCGGGGAGGAGCGTGTAATGTTTTCTGAGTCGCCGCCGCTGAGTGGTGACAAACCCCCTACAAATGAGAAGCAATTCTTCATGCGCAAGGCGCAGATATGAAAAATTGCTTCGCATTTTGCTGGGCGGATTCGATCCACCAAGTGAATTCCGGGAGAATAACCGGATTTGCAAAGTGGAAATGAATGAAATAAGCTAGAAACATCGCAGCGAAGAAATGATAACAAAGAATTCACTGGAATTCAAATAATTGTTTGAAAAGTATTCGGGTGTGTCTGTTGTTTGAGAACTCAATAGTGTGCCAAGTTTGTTGATACCAATTTATTTTATGGATTGGTTGAATTGACTGGATTATGCCACCCCGTGGTGTGGTCTGGTTTTTACAGCTGGTTTCAAATTTTGTGCAGCCGCTTTCTTCCGTTTTCCCGGGGGTGGTGGTTGTGTCTGTTTTTGTTTTACTTCAACGGAGAGTTTGATCCTGGCTCAGGATGAACGCTGGCGGCGTGCTTAACACATGCAAGTCGAACGATGATCCCAGCTTGCTGGGGGATTAGTGGCGAACGGGTGAGTAACACGTGAGTAACCTGCCCTTAACTCTGGGATAAGCCTGGGAAACTGGGTCTAATACCGGATATGACTCCTCATCGCATGGTGGGGGGTGGAAAGCTTTTTGTGGTTTTGGATGGACTCGCGGCCTATCAGCTTGTTGGTGAGGTAATGGCTCACCAAGGCGACGACGGGTAGCCGGCCTGAGAGGGTGACCGGCCACACTGGGACTGAGACACGGCCCAGACTCCTACGGGAGGCAGCAGTGGGGAATATTGCACAATGGGCGAAAGCCTGATGCAGCGACGCCGCGTGAGGGATGACGGCCTTCGGGTTGTAAACCTCTTTCAGTAGGGAAGAAGCGAAAGTGACGGTACCTGCAGAAGAAGCGCCGGCTAACTACGTGCCAGCAGCCGCGGTAATACGTAGGGCGCAAGCGTTATCCGGAATTATTGGGCGTAAAGAGCTCGTAGGCGGTTTGTCGCGTCTGCCGTGAAAGTCCGGGGCTCAACTCCGGATCTGCGGTGGGTACGGGCAGACTAGAGTGATGTAGGGGAGACTGGAATTCCTGGTGTAGCGGTGAAATGCGCAGATATCAGGAGGAACACCGATGGCGAAGGCAGGTCTCTGGGCATTAACTGACGCTGAGGAGCGAAAGCATGGGGAGCGAACAGGATTAGATACCCTGGTAGTCCATGCCGTAAACGTTGGGCACTAGGTGTGGGGGACATTCCACGTTTTCCGCGCCGTAGCTAACGCATTAAGTGCCCCGCCTGGGGAGTACGGCCGCAAGGCTAAAACTCAAAGGAATTGACGGGGGCCCGCACAAGCGGCGGAGCATGCGGATTAATTCGATGCAACGCGAAGAACCTTACCAAGGCTTGACATGGGCCGGACCGGGCTGGAAACAGTCCTTCCCCTTTGGGGCCGGTTCACAGGTGGTGCATGGTTGTCGTCAGCTCGTGTCGTGAGATGTTGGGTTAAGTCCCGCAACGAGCGCAACCCTCGTTCCATGTTGCCAGCGCGTAATGGCGGGGACTCATGGGAGACTGCCGGGGTCAACTCGGAGGAAGGTGGGGACGACGTCAAATCATCATGCCCCTTATGTCTTGGGCTTCACGCATGCTACAATGGCCGGTACAAAGGGTTGCGATACTGTGAGGTGGAGCTAATCCCAAAAAGCCGGTCTCAGTTCGGATTGGGGTCTGCAACTCGACCCCATGAAGTCGGAGTCGCTAGTAATCGCAGATCAGCAACGCTGCGGTGAATACGTTCCCGGGCCTTGTACACACCGCCCGTCAAGTCACGAAAGTTGGTAACACCCGAAGCCGGTGGCCTAACCCCTTGTGGGAGGGAGCTGTCGAAGGTGGGACTGGCGATTGGGACTAAGTCGTAACAAGGTAGCCGTACCGGAAGGTGCGGCTGGATCACCTCCTTTCTAAGGAGCACCTACAACAACCCTGCCGGGCGTGATGCCTGTGTGGTGGTGTTGTCAGGAGTACGCCCGTTGCGCAGACGTAAGTTCTGCGGCGGGTGCTCACGGGTGGAATATCAGCAAATAGCGGCCGGTGGTTCTTTTTCCTGACTTAGTACGGATGTTCTTCACGTGTGGAGGGTGTCCTGGAAGGGTTCGGGGGGAGGGGTTCCGGTTTAGTGTTTGGCACACTGTTGGGTCCTGAGGCAACAGGGCCATGGCGTGGCCGGGTTTCCTTTGCGGGGGATGCGGTTGTGGTGTGGGTTTGTTTGTTTCTGGTTTCCTGGCTGCACCGATCATGCATGTTTGTGTGTGTGGGGTGTGTGGTACGGGGTTGTTGTTTGAGAACTACATAGTGGACGCGAGCATCTTTTATAAGAAGCAATTTCCAAGAATATGAACCTGGATCTGTTGTTCTGTCTTTCGGGATGGAGCGGTGGTTTCTGTGGTTCTCTCGAAAATTAGCGTTTTTGATCTTTTGTGGTCAAGTTTTTAAGAGCACACGGTGGATGCCTTGGCATTAGGAGCCGAAGAAGGACGTAGGAATCTGCGATAAGCCTGGGGGAGTCGATAACCGGACTGTGATCCCAGGGTGTCCGAATGGGGAAACCCCGCCAGGGACGCGAGTTGCCTGGTGACCCGCATCTGAACACATAGGGTGCGTGGAGGGAACGCGGGGAAGTGAAACATCTCAGTACCCGCAGGAAGAGAAAACAATAGTGATTCCGTTAGTAGTGGCGAGCGAACGCGGATCAGGCTAAACCGTTCCATGTGTGATAGCCGGCGGGCGTTGCATGGTCGGGGTTGTGGGACTTTCCGTATCAGTTCTGCCGGACTGGTGAGGTGTGATGTGCAGGCATAGGTGAACGGTCTTGAAAGGCCGGCCAGAGAGGGTGTGAGCCCCGTAACCGTAATGTTGTGTACCGCCTGGAGAGTATCCCAAGTAGCACGGGGCCCGAGAAATCCCGTGTGAATCTGTCAGGACCACCTGATAAGCCTAAATACTCCCTAATGACCGATAGCGGACCAGTACCGTGAGGGAAAGGTGAAAAGTACCCCGGGAGGGGAGTGAAACAGTACCTGAAACCGTGTGCTTACAATCCGTCGGAGCCAGTCTGATTCTGGTGACGGCGTGCCTTTTGAAGAATGAGCCTGCGAGTTAGTGTTACGTCGCGAGGTTAACCCGTGTGGGGAAGCCGTAGCGAAAGCGAGTCTGAATAGGGCGTTGCAGTGGCGTGATCTAGACCCGAAGCGAAGTGATCTACCCATGGCCAGGTTGAAGCGACGGTAAGACGTCGTGGAGGACCGAACCCACTTCAGTTGAAAATGGAGGGGATGAGCTGTGGGTAGGGGTGAAAGGCCAATCAAACTTCGTGATAGCTGGTTCTCCCCGAAATGCATTTAGGTGCAGCGTTGCGTGTTTCTTACCGGAGGTAGAGCTACTGGATGGCTAATGGGCCCTACAAGGTTACTGACGTCAGCCAAACTCCGAATGCCGGTAAGTGAGAGCGCAGCAGTGAGACTGTGGGGGATAAGCTTCATAGTCGAGAGGGAAACAGCCCAGACCACCAACTAAGGCCCCTAAGCGTGTGCTAAGTGGGAAAGGATGTGGAGTTGCGAAGACAACCAGGAGGTTGGCTTAGAAGCAGCCATCCTTAAAAGAGTGCGTAATAGCTCACTGGTCAAGTGATTCCGCGCCGACAATGTAGCGGGGCTCAAGTACACCGCCGAAGTTGTGGCATTCACATTTTATCCAAGCCGCCTCCTTTGTGGGGTTGGTTCAGGAGTGTGGATGGGTAGGGGAGCGTCGTGTGGGCAGTGAAGTCGCGGTGTAAACCAGCGGTGGAGCCTACACGAGTGAGAATGCAGGCATGAGTAGCGAAAGACGGGTGAGAAACCCGTCCGCCGAATGATCAAGGGTTCCAGGGTCAAGCTAATCTGCCCTGGGTAAGTCGGGACCTAAGGCGAGGCCGACAGGCGTAGTCGATGGACAACGGGTTGATATTCCCGTACCGGCGAAAAACCGCCCATGCTGAACAGGGGATACTAACCGCCCGAGACCTGCCCGATCACCCTTGTGGTGTGAGGGTTTTGGTGGAGCGCGGGACCTGATCCTGGGAGGTAAGCGTATTAACAGGTGTGACGCAGGAAGGTAGCCGAGCCGGGCGATGGTTGTCCCGGTCCAAGGATGTAGGGCGAACGGTAGGCAAATCCGCCGTTCATGATGCCTGAGACCTGACGGGACCCCTTTAGGGGGGGATTCGGTGATCCTATGCTGCCTAGAAAAGCATCGACGCGAGGTTTTAGCCGCCCGTACCCCAAACCGACACAGGTGATCAGGTAGAGAATACTAAGGCGATCGAGAGAATTATGGTTAAGGAACTCGGCAAAATGCCCCCGTAACTTCGGGAGAAGGGGGGCCCCAACCTTGATGGACACTTGCTGTCCGGAGGGGATCGGGGCCGCAGAGACCAGGGGGAAGCGACTGTTTACTAAAAACACAGGTCCGTGCGAAGTCGCAAGACGATGTATACGGACTGACTCCTGCCCGGTGCTGGAAGGTTAAGAGGACCGGTTAGCCGCAAGGCGAAGCTGAGAATTTAAGCCCCAGTAAACGGCGGTGGTAACTATAACCATCCTAAGGTAGCGAAATTCCTTGTCGGGTAAGTTCCGACCTGCACGAATGGAGTAACGACTTCCCCGCTGTCTCAACCATAAACTCGGCGAAATTGCAGTACGAGTAAAGATGCTCGTTACGCGCAGCAGGACGGAAAGACCCCGAGACCTTTACTATAGTTTGGTATTGGTGTTCGGAGTGGCTTGTGTAGGATAGGTGGGAGACGTTGAAGCCCGGACGCCAGTTCGGGTGGAGTCATCGTTGAAATACCACTCTGGTCACTTTGGACATCTAACTTCGGCCCGTAATCCGGGTCAGGGACAGTGCCTGATGGGTAGTTTAACTGGGGCGGTTGCCTCCTAAAAAGTAACGGAGGCGCCCAAAGGTTCCCTCAGCCTGGTTGGCAATCAGGTGTCGAGTGTAAGTGCACAAGGGAGCTTGACTGTGAGAGAGACATCTCGAGCAGGGACGAAAGTCGGGACTAGTGATCCGGCGGTACATTGTGGAATGGCCGTCGCTCAACGGATAAAAGGTACCTCGGGGATAACAGGCTGATCTTGCCCAAGAGTCCATATCGACGGCATGGTTTGGCACCTCGATGTCGGCTCGTCGCATCCTGGGGCTGGAGTAGGTCCCAAGGGTTGGGCTGTTCGCCCATTAAAGCGGTACGCGAGCTGGGTTTAGAACGTCGTGAGACAGTTCGGTCCCTATCCGCTGCGCGCGCAGGAAATTTGAGAAGGGCTGTCCTTAGTACGAGAGGACCGGGACGGACGAACCTCTGGTGTGTCAGTTGTACTGCCAAGTGCACCGCTGATTAGCTACGTTCGGATGGGATAACCGCTGAAAGCATCTAAGCGGGAAGCTCGCTTCGAGATGAGATTTCCATACACCTTGTGTGTGAGAGGCCCCCAGCCAGACCACTGGGTTGATAGGCCGGATGTGGAAGCGAGGACTAACGACTCGTGAAGCTGACCGGTACTAATAGGCCGATAACTTACACCACACACCCTTTTCGTGAACGGATTCAAAAGACGTTCACACCAGGAAAGGGTACAAAGAAAAACAAGACTGCTTGCGTCCACTATGTGGTTCCCAAACAACAAACCCGTTGCTTGAGGAACAAAACACAACAACATAACAACACCACACCTGCCCTGAGCGGCAGGAGCATGTTGTAACCACTAATTTTCCCAACCCCCGCACCGGGGGTCCGGGTAGAAGGGTTACGGCGGTCATAGCGTGGGGGAAACGCCCGGTCCCATTCCGAACCCGGAAGCTAAGACCCACAGCGCCGATGGTACTGCACCCGGGAGGGTGTGGGAGAGTAGGTCACCGCCGGAACATCATTCAGGTCGAGAGCCCCAACCAGGCAACTGGTCGGGGCTCTCCCACGTTAACCACCAAAACCCCTTTGCCGGCCGCTCCCGCACTGCCGCCCCCTGGGACGCTCTCTCACATCCAGCCCCCCTTCCGGCCCACGCTCCCTCATTACCTGCCGTGTTGCTATCCCCCCTGCGGCACCCGGGCCTGACACCCGGCCCTGGCACGTGGGCCACACACCGCCGTCGAACCCCGCCACAACCGAGAGAGCCTCCCCAGGGGGAGTGCCAAAGGTGAGAGAGCGTCCGCAAACAACCCGCCGCAACTGAGAGAGCGTCGCCAAGGGAGGCCGGCTGTCCCTGGATTTGGCCTGAGCAGCTACTGGGAGCGAAGCCCTGACCGGGCCAGATGCTGACACAGGAACCACGTCCATGTGAGGCTTGCCACGAGAGCAGGCTTCGGGGCTGGGGCAGTTAGTTGGTGAGCGGTGACTCGCCTAGAATTGCAAGAGATGTACGGACTTGGAAGCGCTTTATTTCGGGTTGCGTAGGATAACGAAACACGGATAAGAGCGGCTGCGATTGCGCCAGTGGTCGGCTCACAACAGGAGGAATCCAACATGGCTGAGCACAACGGCGGAAATCGAAACGGTAAGGACCGCGGCAGCTACGGAAGTGGCCGGCCTTCGGGCGGAGGACCGTTCCGCGCCTCGAATAATTCAGGCGGCGATCCCCGTGGATTCCGTGCAAAGGACGATCGCAGTGACCGTCCGCCGCGTGAGGGTGGGGAGCGCCGCAGCTTCGGTGCTGGCGACCGCGATCGTAAGCCCTTTGGCGCCGGCGGCGGCGACCGTGACCGTAAGCCGTTCGGTGACCGCCCGTCCCGTGAGGGCGGGGAGCGCCGCAGCTTCGGCGCCGGTGGAGCTGGCGACCGCGATCGTAAGCCCTTTGGCGCCGGCGGCGGCGACCGTGACCGTAAGCCGTTCGGTGACCGCCCGTCCCGTGAGGGTGGGGAGCGCCGCAGCTTCGGCGCCGGTGGAGCCGGCGACCGTGACCGTAAGCCCTTCGGCGCCGGTGGAGCCGGCGACCGCGATCGTAAGCCCTTTGGCGCCGGCAGCGGCGACCGCGATCGTAAGTCGTTCGGTGACCGCCCGTCCCGTGAGGGTGGGGAGCGCCGCAGCTTCGGCGCCGGTGGAGCCGGCGACCGCGATCGTAAGCCCTTTGGCGCCGGCAGCGGCGACCGCGATCGTAAGCCGTTCGGTGACCGCCCGTCCCGTGAGGGTGGGGAGCGCCGCAGCTTCGGCGCCGGTGGAGCCGGCGACCGTGACCGTAAGCCCTTCGGCGCCGGTAGCGGCGACCGTGACCGTAAGCCTTTTGGTGATCGGCCGTCCCGTGAGGGTGGGGAGCGTCGCAGCTTCGGTGGTGGCGCCGGCGCCGACCGTAAACCCTACAGCGATCGCCCGCGCCGCGAAGGCGACGGCGAACGTCGCAGCTTCGGCGGCGGGGACAACCGCAAGCCGTTCGGTGACCGCCAGGAACGGGCGCCCCGCAGCTTTGACCGTGGCGATTCAGGCCCCCGTGACTTCGGACGCGACCGCCCCGAGGACCGTCCCGCACGCGTACCGAACGCCCGCGACCTGCGCAGCGCCAACCGTCCGGATCGTGAGCGCTCTCCCGAGATCGACGAAGATGTCACGGGCCAGGAACTGGACCGCGCGACCAAGCACGAGATCAAAACCCTCGAGCCCAAGAGCGCAGAGTGGGTTGCACGCCACCTGGTGATGGCAGGCCGCCTCATCGACGAAGAACCGGAGCTCGCCTTCCAGCATGCCCTGGCGGCCAGCCGCCGCGGCGGACGTCTCTCCGCAGTGCGCGAGGCTGTAGGCCTGACCGCCTACGCCGCAGGCCACTACGGTGAAGCCCTGCGCGAGTTCCGCACCTACCGCCGGATTAGCGGCTCCAACGTGCACCTGCCGGTCATGGCCGACTGCGAACGCGGACTGGGACGGCCGGATCGTGCCCTTGACGTGGCGCGCTCCGAGGAAGCCAACGACCTCGACGCACCCGGCAAAGTTGAACTGGCCATCGTTGCCGCAGGCGCGCGCACCGACCTGGGCCAGCTGGACGCCGCCGTGGCCGAACTGGAAATTGCCCAGTTGGACATCAACCGCGCCTTCTCCTACAGCCCTCGCCTCTTCCGCGCCTACGGTGACGCCCTCGCGGCAGTAGGACGGACCGAGGAAGCAGCGAAGTGGCAGCGCCAGGCCGTTGTTGCTGAAAACGCCCTGGGCCTCGGCGAGGACGAGGAACCTGACATCATCGACCTCGGCTGGGACGAGGAAGAAGAAGCCCGTGAAGAGGAAGCAAGGCGCCGCCTGCTCGCGCAGCAGCAGGCTGCCAGTGCGCCTGCCCCGTCGCCGGGTGTACGTGACGACAGCCAGTCGGCCCTCGTCGAGGCTGCCGCTTCGGACGCTGCTGCCCTGGACGAAGGCTCCGACGACGCTGAAGCGGATTACTTTGAATCCGACGACGCTGAATCCGACGAGGACTCAGTTGAGCAGGACGAACTCGAAGAGGGCACAAGCGGAGACGGCACCACCGAGGACGCCGTCCATGACGCCGGCGATGCGGACATCGCACAGTCGGACCGCGAAAGGGAATAACTGCGCATGAGCGGTGCTTCATTGATTTCCCGGTTCGACGCCCTGCTGTCCGATCTCGACGGGGTTGTCTATGCCGGTCCTCACGCCATCCCGGGCGCCGTTGAGGCGCTCCGCCAACTGGCGGGAATCGACGTCGGACTTGGGTACGTGACCAATAACGCCTCCCGGACTCCCGCGCAGGTGGCGGCGCACCTGCGCGAGCTTGGCGCGCCTGCCGAAGACGCGCAGGTGGTCAGTTCCTCGCAGGCTGCCGGCGAGCTGCTGGCGGGACTTCTTCCGGCGGGGGCGCGGGTCCTGGTGACCGGAAGCCCGGCGCTGGCGCATGAGGTGGAGCTGGTGGGGCTGACACCCGTTCACAGCGCCAAGGAAAAGCCGGTGGCGGTGGTCCAAGGATTCAATCCCGAGATCGGTTGGAAGGACCTCGCTGAGGCTTCGTACGTTATCGCCGGCGGCGCCCTGTGGGTTGCCACCAACACGGACATGTCCATCCCGCAGGCCCGCGGCATGGCTCCTGGCAACGGAACCCTGGTGGCTGCCGTAGCTGCGGCCACCGGACAGCAGCCCCTGGTGGCCGGGAAGCCCGAGGCTCCGTTGTTCCGCACCGCCGCCAAGCGGCTCACCTCCGAACGGCCGCTCGTCGTGGGCGACCGGCTGGACACCGACATCCTCGGCGGGAACAACGCCGGGTTTGCCACGGTGGCAGTGCTCACCGGCGTCGACACCCGGGAATCCATCCTCGCCGCCCGCACGGCCGAGCGGCCGGACTTCCTCATCAATGACCTCAGCGATCTGTACCGCCCGTACCCCGCTGTGGAAGAGCACGACGGCGGCACGTTCCGTTGCGGTTCGGCCTCCGCCGTCGTGCGCGGAGAGTCGGTCCACATCAGCGGAATCCCGGGAGACCTCGACTCGTGGCGGGCAGCCTGTTCGGCGTGGTGGACGGCCAATCCGCAGGCAGACGCTGCCCTGGCCCCTGCCATCGAGTGGCTGACGGACTAAACCGGATCACTAGACTGGAAACATGACCGAGCTGAACAACTTCCCGGAAGCCGGCCGCAGCATGAGCCCGGTCGGTGACGCGTCAGTCGACGCTGCGCTGGACCGTTTGGCTGACATCGAAGGGCTTCCGGTTGCCGGGCACGCCGAGGCCTACGCGGCACTTCACGATGCCCTGCTGGATGCGCTCAACGACGATGACCCGTCCGCTGCGGGTGACGCCTGAGGATGGCCAGGCTTGACCAGATGCTCGTCGCCCGGGGGCTGGCGAGATCCCGCACCCACGCCGCGCGCCTGATTGCCGAAGGCAAAGTCAGCTCGGAGGGCACCGTTCTCGCGAAAGCCTCCGCCCAGGTGGATGACCTGACGCCCCTGGACGTTGCTGATGACGGGCAGGACACGTACGTCAGCAGGGCAGGCCACAAACTGGCCGGGGCGCTGGAAGCTTTTCCGGAAGTCATTGCGGAAGGCAAACGCTGCCTGGACGCCGGCGCTTCCACCGGCGGCTTCACCGAGGTCCTGCTCAGGCGCGGCGCGGATCATGTGGTGGCTGTCGACGTCGGACACGGCCAGCTGGTGCCCCAGCTCCGGGACGACCCCCGCGTGTCGGTGCACGAAGGCCTCAACGTTCGTTACATGACGCCGGAAGAGATCGGCGGCCCGGCCGCGCTGACGGTCGCCGACCTGTCGTTCATTTCGCTGACCCTGGTGTTGGAGCCGCTGGCGGCGTGCACGGAGCCCGGCGGCGACCTGGTCCTGATGGTCAAGCCGCAGTTCGAGATCGGCAAGGACCGGCTGGGCCGCACCGGTGTGGTGAATTCCGGGCGTGAACGCCGGATGGCGGTGGAAAAAGTCGCCCAGGCAGCGCTCGACGCGGGGCTCGAACTTCGCGGCCTCGCGGCAAGCCCCTTGCCCGGCCAGGACGGAAACGTCGAATACTTCCTGTGGATAAAGCGCAGGATCACCTCAGACTTGCCTAAGATCGAAGAGCGGGACGCAGCCGTTGCTGCGTTGCTCGGAACAATCTGGCCGAACAACTAGAAAGCGGAACCCGATGAGCAGGCGTGTACTGGTCCTTGCCCACACCGGCCGCGAGGAATCACTGAAGGCTGCCTGGGAGGCGTGCATCCAGCTGCACGCCTCAGGCATTGTTCCGGTGATGCAAAAATCCGAACTTAAAGACATGGAAGGGTTTTTCGGCCGGCTCGAAGACCCCGTTGAGATCCTTCACGACCACATCCAGCTCCCCGACGTCGAGCTGGTCATGGTCCTCGGCGGGGACGGCACCATCCTCCGCGCCGCCGAACTCGTCCGGGAAGTGGACGTGCCGCTCCTGGGGGTCAACCTGGGCCATGTGGGCTTCCTTGCCGAGAGCGAGCGGGCAGACCTTGCGCAGACCGTCGAATGGATCGCCAGCCGCGACTATACGGTGGAAGAACGGATGACCATCGATGTCCAGGTCTGGGTCCGCGGACAAAAGATCTGGCATACCTGGGCGCTCAACGAGGCCGCCATCGAGAAAGGCAACCGGGAACGGATGCTCGAGGTGGTCACGGAAGTCGACGAGCGTCCGCTGACGTCGTTCGGTTGCGACGGCGTGGTGATGGCCACCCCCACCGGTTCGACGGCCTATGCCTTCTCGGCCGGCGGTCCGGTGGTGTGGCCGGAGGTGGAAGCACTGGTGATCGTCCCCATCAGTGCCCACGCGCTCTTCGCCAAACCGCTGGTGGTCTCTCCCCGGTCCCGGCTGGCCGTGGAGGTCCTGAACCGGACCGACGCCCAGGGTGTGCTGTGGTGCGACGGACGCCGGTCCGTGGACCTGCCGCCGGGCGCCCGCGTGGAAGTGACCCGATCGGCCACGCCGGTGCGGCTCGCGCGGACACACCAGACACCGTTCTCGGCGAGGCTGGTCCGTAAGTTCCAGCTTCCCATCCACGGCTGGCGCGGTCCCATGCCCCTGGCCGAGTCCGTCCACACCGGGCCCGTACCCGTCATCCGTACACCCCGGCCCATGGCACCGCCTCCGGGTGCCCGGCACGCCGGGACGTCCGAGACTGATCCGACGACTGCGAAGTGAATCATGCTTGAAGAACTGAGAATCCGCGACCTCGGCGTCATCACCGACGCAACCCTTCCGCTTGGCCCGGGCCTTAGCGTGGTGACCGGCGAAACGGGTGCCGGTAAGACCATGGTGGTCACCGCCGTCGGCCTCCTGCTGGGTGCCCGCTCGGATGCGGGTGCCGTGCGGAGCGGTGCGAAGAGCGCCTCGGCGGAAGCCGTCCTCAAACTGGACGCCGGGCACGCAGCCGTCTTACGCGCCTTGGAGGCGGGCGCCGAGGTGGAGGAGTTCGACGGCGGCGCTGAGCTAATCCTTGCCCGCCGCCTGGGTGCGGATGGACGAAGCCGTGCCTACCTTGGCGGCCGCGCCGCCCCTGTAGGGGTCCTGGCGGAGATCGGCGAAAGCCTGGTGGTGGTCCATGGCCAGTCGGACCAAATCAGGCTGAAGGGGGCGCTTGCCCAGCGCGGCGCCCTGGACAAGTTTGCCGGCGACACCCTGGCCGGCCCGCTGGGTACATACCAGGCCCTGTACAGCCACTGGAAAGCCAGCCAGGCGGAGCTGGACGCGCTGCGGGGCGCGGCTCGTGACAGGTTGCGGGAAGCAGAGTCGCTGGAGATCGCACTGGCAGAAATCGATGAGGTGGACCCGCAGCCGGGTGAGGACGAATCACTTAAGGCGGAGGCCGTGAAACTGGCCAACGTCGAAGAACTCAGGATTGCGGCAAACACCGCCCACCAGGCGCTTATCGCGGAAGACTACGGTGACGAGGGCGACGCCACCACGTTGGTGGATGCGGCGAAACGGACACTGGAACATGTGGCCGAGCACGATGCCGAACTCGGCGCGGCAGCCGCACGCCTGGCCGAGGTCGGCTTCCTGCTGAACGACATCGCCACGGAACTGGCGAGCTACCAGGCCGGGCTGGATTCAGAGGGGCCGGAGCGGCTCGCGGAAATCGAGGACCGGCGGGCTGCGCTGGCCAAACTGGTCCGCAAGTATGCCCCCAGCATCGACGAGGTCCTGATGTGGGCGGAGAACGCCCGCGTACGGTTCGACGAACTGCAGGACGACTCCACCCGGATCGAGGCGCTGGAAGCGGAAGTCGCCCGGACCGAGGCGGAGCTGAAGAAGCAGGCCACCGCGATCAGCAAGGTCCGGGGCAAGGCCGCCAAAGATCTCTCTGCACGCGTCAGCGCCGAACTGAAGGCGCTGGCCATGGCCGACGCGACCCTGGTAATCACCATCGAGCCCGCCGCCCAGCTGATGCCGTACGGGGCGGACGAGATCTCGTTCCTGCTCCAGCCCCACTCCGGTGCGCCCGCCCGTCCGCTGGGCAAGGGCGCCTCCGGAGGTGAGCTTTCCCGCGTGATGCTGGCCATCGAGGTGGTGCTCGCCGCAGTGGATCCGGTGCCCACCTTCGTGTTCGACGAAGTGGACGCCGGAGTGGGCGGGAGGGCCGCCGTCGAGATCGGCCGCCGGCTGGCCATGCTGGCGCAGCATGTGCAGGTCCTGGTGGTCACGCACCTTCCCCAGGTTGCCGCGTTCGCGGACCAGCACATCACCGTCACCAAAACATCGGTCAGAGGCGCCGACGGCGGCACCGCCACCGGGTTCACGTCCAGCGACGTGCGTCTCCTCGACGGCCCGGAAAGGGTCAAGGAGCTGGCACGAATGCTTGCCGGGCAGGAAGACTCCGAAACAGCCCAGGCCCACGCCCAGGAGCTGCTGGACGACGCCAAGCTGCTGCCGCTGCGGGCCTGAACGGCACTGCGAGAACCGTCACACCGGCCGGGCCGCCGCCCGCGGTTTGCAGCTAAAACTTGATCAGTGTCCAGCGCCGGGGGAGACTGAGTCATTTGGGGAATCCGATTTTCGACCCGTGGAAGGCTCAATTGATGATAGGCTCGAATTCCGTGGTGCAGCGATCAAATTCCCGTGTAAATTCCCGGTTCCCGGGCTCGTCCAAGACGACCAAACACATCTTCGTCACCGGTGGTGTGGCGTCCTCGCTAGGCAAGGGACTGACGGCTTCGAGCCTCGGCCACCTGCTGCGGGCACGCGGTTTGTCTGTAACTATGCAGAAGCTCGATCCCTACCTGAATGTGGATCCGGGCACGATGAACCCCTTCCAGCACGGCGAAGTCTTCGTGACTGACGACGGTGCCGAGACTGACCTGGATGTCGGCCACTACGAGCGCTTCCTCGATGAAAACCTCGAAGGCTCGGCCAACGTCACAACCGGCCAGGTCTACTCCACGGTTATCGCCAAGGAACGCCGGGGCGAGTACCTTGGCGACACCGTCCAGGTCATTCCGCACATCACGGATGAGATCAAGCGCCGGATGCGGCTTCCTGCCGAAGGCAAGAACGCACCGGACGTCATCATCACCGAGATCGGCGGGACCGTCGGCGATATCGAGTCGCAGCCCTTCCTCGAGTCAGCCCGCCAGGTGCGCCAGGATATCGGCCGCGGCAACGTCTTCTTCCTGCACGTGTCCCTGGTCCCGTACATCGGACCGTCCCAGGAGCTGAAGACCAAGCCGACGCAGCACTCCGTTGCCGCACTGCGCTCCATCGGTATTCAGCCCGAGGCAATCGTGATCCGTTCGGACCGCGAAGTCCCGCAGGCCATGCGCGACAAGATCGGCCGCATGTGCGACGTCGACATCGACGCCGTCATCGGCTGCCCGGACGCCCCGAGCATTTACGACATCCCCAAGACCCTCCACTCCCAGGGCCTGGACTCCTACATCGTCCGCGCGCTGGACCTGCCGTTCAAGGATGTTGACTGGACCAGCTGGGACAAGCTGCTCGAAGCGGTCCACAACCCGAAGCACGAAGTGGAAATCGCCCTGGTCGGCAAGTACATCGACCTGCCGGACGCCTACCTTTCAGTCACCGAGGCACTGCGCGCCGGCGGTTTCGCCAACGACACCAAGGTCAAGATCCGCTGGGTCCCCTCGGACGAATGCGAAACCCACGAGGGCGCAGTCAACTCGCTCTCCGGGGTTGACGCCATCTGTGTGCCCGGCGGGTTCGGTATCCGCGGCCTCGAAGGCAAGCTGGGCGCGCTCAAGTTTGCCCGCGAAACCAAGTTGCCGGTCCTGGGCCTGTGCCTGGGCCTCCAGTGCATGGTCATCGAATACGCCCGGAACGTGGTGGGCCTTGAAGGCGCATCATCCAGCGAATTTGAACCGGATTCCAAGTACCCGGTCATCGCCACGATGGAAGAGCAGCTGGACATCGTTGACGGCAAGGGCGACCTTGGCGGCACCATGCGCCTGGGCCTCTACGAGGCCAAGCTGGACGAAGGCTCCGTCATCGCCGAGACCTACGGCACCACCAAGGTCAGCGAGCGGCACCGCCACCGCTACGAAGTCAACAACAAGTACCGCGACCAGATTGCAGCGAAGGGGCTCGTGTTCTCCGGAACGTCCCCGGACGGCAAGCTGGTGGAGTACGTGGAGCTTCCCCGCGAAGTCCACCCGTACTACGTCGCTACCCAGGCGCACCCGGAACTGAGCTCCCGCCCCACCCGGCCGCATCCTTTGTTCGCGGGCCTGGTCAAGGCCGCGCTGGATCACCAGAAGGGCGGGGACATCCTCCCCGCCGCCAATAGTGCGGAAGCAACCCGTGCGGATGCGCCGGCTGAGGCCAGCGGCTCCGCCCGCAAGGTCTCGGCCAAGTAGTCACCAACTAAATCAAAGGACGGCGCGATGCCCGGTATGCCTGAAACCCCCAATGCTGCACGGCAGGTTTCGGATGCGCCGAGCCCGCGCCGTCTTTTGTCGTCCCGGAAGGTGTACGAAGGCCGCATCTGGGACGTTGTCAGCGACAGTTTCCAGCTCAGCGAACACGGCGACGAGCTGGTGCGCGACTATATCGACCACCCGGGTGCGGTAGCAGTCCTGCCCATGAACGATGCCGGCGAAGTTCTGCTGATGAAGCAGTACCGGCATCCCGTCGGCATGGACCTGTGGGAGATCCCGGCCGGGCTGCTGGACATTGAGGGTGAGGACTTCGTGGTGGGCGCCGCACGTGAGCTCGCCGAGGAGGCAGACCTGGTGGCCGGCACATGGAACGTGCTGGCCGACTTCTTCAACTCCCCGGGATCCTCGAGCGAGGCGATCCGCATTTACCTCGCCCGGGATTTGAGCGATGTGCCGGATCATGAACTCCACGTCCGTACGGATGAGGAAGCGGAGATCGAACTGCACTGGACACCGTTGGACGAAGCGGTGGCGGCCGTTCTGGAGGGCCGGCTGCACAACCCGTCCGCCGTCGTCGGAATTCTTGCCGCCGCGGCAGCACGCGCGGACGGCTTCGGGCACCTGCGTCCGGCAAATGCCCCCTGGCCCGCCCATCCCAGCCAGCGTTAATGGGCAGCACCGTCACTCCCGCGCCGGAACGTGCCGGTGCTGAACCAGTCCGTGCTGAACCGCCCCGGGCCGGACAGCCCCAGGGAGAAGGCTCCGCACGGCCACGCAACGCCATAGACCGTGCCGTGAACGACTACCTCCAGCACATGGGCGTGGAGCGGGGTCTGGCGGCGAACACGTTGTCCGCCTACCGTCGTGACCTTGCCCGGTATGCAAACTACCTCGCCGCGTGCGGTCCCTCCCGCCCTGGCGATGTCACCCGGCGGCACGTCACCGGATTCGTACAGGCATTGTCCGACGGTTCCGACGGCGGGACAGCACTCGGTGTCAGATCCGCTGCCAGGACCGTCGTGGCGGTCCGCGGCCTCCATAAGTTCTGGGCGTTGGAAGGAATTACGACGGCGGATCCCGCCAGCGATGTCCACCCGCCCATGCCCGGCAAGCGGCTGCCCAAGGCCATCAGCGTGGACGAGGTCACCCGGATCCTGGAAGCGGCCGGCACGGACACGGCGACAGGTTTGAGGGACCGGGCACTGCTGGAGTTCCTCTATTCCACCGGTGCCCGCATCAGCGAGGCCGTGGGCCTGGACGTCGACGACATATCGCTCCAGGCAGATCAGGCCGGCCCGGCAATCGTCCGGCTCTTCGGCAAGGGGTCCAAGGAACGCCTGGTGCCGCTTGGGTCCTACGGAGCGCGTGCCCTTGACGCCTACCTGGTGCGCGGCCGGCCGCTGCTGGCCGCCAAAGGCAAGGGCACGCCGGCGCTGTTCCTGAACGCCCGCGGCGGACGGATCAGCAGGCAGAGCGCCTGGACCATCCTCAAGGCAGCAGCGGACAAGGCCAACATCACCAAGGACGTGTCTCCCCATACCCTGCGCCACTCCTTTGCCACCCACCTCCTGGAGGGCGGAGCGGACGTGCGGGTGGTCCAGGAACTTCTCGGCCATGCCTCCGTCACCACCACCCAGGTCTACACCCTGGTGACGGCAGATACCCTGCGGGAGATTTACGCCGCCGCCCACCCGAGGGCGCTGGGCTGAGCCCGGCAACGCTAGTCTGGTGTCCATGACCTCGACGCCCGTCACATTGTGCTTCCTGCTGAGGGACCGGCCCGACGGCGGAACGGAAGTCCTCCTCGGCCTTAAGAAGACCGGCTTCGGCAGGGGCAAGATCGTCGGGCTTGGCGGTCATGTGGAGCCGGGGGAGAGCCACGCCGAAGCGGCATGCCGGGAGGTGCAGGAAGAGTCTGGCGTAACGGTGCTTGAGCGGGACCTGCGCCCTGCCGGCGTGGTGGAGTTTGTCTTTCCCCACCGCCCGGAATGGAACATGCACACCACCCTGTTCACCACCCGTGAGTGGCACGGCGAACCGGCGGAAAGTCCGGAGATCGACCCCGAATGGTTTGATGCATTGTCGCTGCCGGTGGACCGCATGTGGCAGGACGCTGACCACTGGCTGCCGCCGGTACTGGAAGGCGGGACAGTGGATATCGTGGTCACCCTCAACGCCGACAACGAAACGGTGGCGTCCTCAGTGACCGTCCTGCGGAACCTATAACCTTAAAGAACGACGGCGGGCTGGACACCTGTGAAAGGTGACCAGCCCGCCGTCGTACGCTCCCGGGGGTGCGGACTTAAGACAGGTGCCGTTCCTCCACACCGTTGTACTCACTCAACGGACGGATCAGGGAGTTGGATTCCAGCTGTTCCATGATGTGCGCGGTCCAGCCGGTGATGCGGCTGGCGACGAACAGCGGAGTGAACGTGGCAGTGTCGAAACCCATGAGGTGGTAGGTGGGGCCGGTGGGGTAGTCAAGGTTGGGCTTGATGCCCTTGGCCTCGTCCATAGCTGACTCCAGCCCGTTGTAGAGCCCCAGGAGTTCCGGCCGGCCGTAGTGGGCAATCATCTTGTCCAGTGCGGCCTTCATGGTGGGGACGCGGGAGTCGCCGTGCTTGTAGACGCGGTGGCCGAAGCCCATGACCTTCTTCTTCTTCGCCAGGGCATCCTCCATCCAGGCCTTGGCCCGGGCGGCGGCGTCCTCCAGGGATTCCTCGGAGCGGATGCCGATTTCATCGAAGGTGTGCATGACGGCTTCATTGGCGCCGCCGTGGAGCGCACCCTTGAGGGCACCGATGGCTCCGGTCACGGCCGAGTGCAGGTCCGACAGCGTGGACGTGATCACGCGGGCCGTGAACGTGGAGGCGTTGAAGGAGTGCTCGGCGTACAGAATCATGGACACGTTGAACGCGTCCACGACTTCGGGCACCTGCTCTTCGCCGAAGGTCATCCAGAGGAAGTTGGCGTCGTATCCCAGATCGTCGCGGGGCTCAACCAGTTCCAGGCCATGGCGGCGGCGCTGGTCGTAAGCCACCACGGCCGGCATGGCGGCGAACAGGTCGATGGCCTTCTGCATGTTTGCTTCGCGCGAGGAGTCCTCGGCAAGTTCATGCCGCGCTCCCATCACGGACGCCGCAGTCCGGCACACGTCCATCGGGTGGGACGTGATGGGCAGCGCGTCGATCACCTGCTTGACCACCGGATCCAGCCGGCGTCCGGCCCTTTCCTTGGCCGTGAACTCGGCCAGCTGCTCCGGAGTGGGCAATTCGCCGTTCCAGAGCAGGTAGGCCACTTCTTCGAAACTGCAGGAGGCGGCAAGTTCCTGGACGGGGTAGCCGCGGTACAGCAGTGAGTTGGTGTCCGGGTTGACCTTGGATACCGCGGTGTAGTCGACCACGACGCCGGCGAGGCCCTTTTTGATCTCATTTTCAGCCATGCTGAAACTCCTTCGTTCCTTATGCTGTGTGCCGGCCGGAGCCGGAAGTCCGGGATGGATGGGGGTCAGTTGGTACCGGGAATCCTGAAGTTGAAGACTCCGGTGTCGAAGCGGTTGTAGGCCTCGTAGTCCACAAGGTCGTACAGCCGCGCACGGGTCAGCATGCTCTTTACCTGTGCCTCCTGGGTGCCGTCGGACCTGATCGATTCCAGAGTACGCTCAGCTGCCCCCATGGCACTACGGAGCAGCGTGACCGGGTAGATGACCATGTTGACGCCGACGCCCTGCAACTGTTCCACGGTGAAAAGATCGCTTTGGCCAAACTCGGTCATGTTGGCGAGGATGGGCACGTCCACTGCGTCGCGGATCGCCTGGAACTCGCTGAGGTCCTTCATGGCCTCGGGGAAGATGGCGTCCGCCCCGGCCTCGACGAGCGCCTTCGCACGCTCCTGCGCCGCCTCCAGCCCGTCCGTGGCCCGGATGTCCGTCCTGGCCATGATGAGGAAATTGGGGTCCCGGCGGGCGTCTGCTGCGGCGCGGATGCGCTTGGTGGCGGTGTCCAGGTCCACCACGTTCTTGCCGTCCAGGTGGCCGCACCTCTTGGGGTTGAACTGGTCTTCGATGTGCAGGCCGGCGAGGCCTGCGTTCTCGATTTCCTGCACCGAGCGGGCCACGTTCATGGGCTCGCCGAAGCCCGTGTCGGCGTCCACAATGCAGGGCAGGTCGGTCATCCGGGCAATCTGCCCGGCCCGCGTTGCCACCTCGGTGAGCGTGGTCAGGCCGATGTCCGGCAGGCCCAGGTCATTGGCCAGGACGGCGCCGGAGATATAAACCCCGGCGAAGCCCTTCTCCTCGATGAGCCGGGCCGAGAGCGGGTTGAAGGCTCCCGGGAACTGCTGGAGGGTGCCGGACGCCAGGAGCTCGCGGAACCGGATCCGCTTCTGCTCCGGCGTGACCTTCGAATACAGCATTAGAAAAGTCCCTTCGGTGCGGCAGCGAGGTCGATCACGCCGTCGGCCGCCTTGATGTTCAGCTGGTCCAGTTCCCCGGCGGCCAGTTCCGGGAGCCGGGCCGCTGCGGCAAGGAACCGTTCGATCTCGTCTTCGGCGACGAGGCCGGCTGCGAGTGTGCAGAACTTGTTGACGTACTGCTCCCGGGCGAACGGCCGGGCACCCAGCGGGTGGGCGTCGGCGACGGCGATCTCGTCGGTAATGACAGTGCCGTCGTTGAGCGTGATTTCGACGGTACCGCCGAAAGCCTTCTCAGCGATGTCGAGGGAGTGGTAGCGGCGGGTCCATTCCGGGTCCTCCACCGTGGTGACCTTGTGCCACAGCTCCATGGTGTCGGGGCGCGCGGCCCGCTCCGGGGCGTAGGAGTCCACATGGTGCCAGGCGCCGTCCTGCAGCGCGACGGTGAAGATGTACGGGATCGAGTGGTCCAACGTTTCACGGGACGCGGTGGGGCTGTACTTCTGCGGGTCGTTGGCGCCGGAACCAATCACGTAGTGGGTGTGGTGGCTGGTCTTGATCAGCACGGATTTCACGTTGGCCGGGTCGGTGACTTCGGGGCGCTCGCCGTGCAGCTTCCGGGCGAGGTCGATCCAGGCCTGGGCCTGGTACTCGGCGGAGTGTTCCTTGGTGTACGTGTCCAGGATGGCGCGCTTGGCTTCACCGGGAGTCGGCAGCGGCACCATGTAGGAAGCCTCGGGGCCGTCCAGCATCCAGGCGATGACGCCGTCTTCACCCTCATAGATCGGGACCGGCGACGTCTGGCCGCGCATGGAGCGGTCCGCGGCTTCTACGGCCATCTTCCCGGCGAAGGCCGGGGCGTGCGCCTTCCAGGTGGAAATCTCGCCCTTGCGCGACTGGCGCGTGGCGGTGGTGGTGTGAAGGGCCTGGCCCACGGACTGGAAGATGGTCTCGACGTCGAGCCCGAGGAGGGTGCCGATACCGGCAGCGGCGGAGGGGCCGAGATGGGCCACGTGGTCGATCTTGTGCTTGTGCAGGCAGATGGCCTTGACCAGGTTCACCTGGATTTCGTAGCCGGTGGCAATGCCGCGGATGAGGTCGTGTCCGCTGGAGCCGACGTGCTGGGCGACGGCGAGGATCGGCGGGATGTTGTCGCCGGGGTGGGAGTAGTCCGCTGCCAGGAAGGTGTCGTGGTAGTCGAGTTCACGGACAGCAACGCCGTTGGCCCAGGCGGCCCATTCCGGTGCCACGCGCTCGTCGATGCCGAAGACCTTGGATCCCTTGCCGCCCGTGGTGGGTCCATGGGTGAGTGCCTGTGCGCGGGCGGCAACGATGGGGGCCCGGTTCAGGGAGGCGATGGCCACCGAGGCGTTGTCGATGACCCGGTTGATCACCATGTCGGTAACCTCGTCGGTGACGGCGACAGGATCGGTGGCAACCTTGGCGATCTTGTACGCGAGCTGGTCCTCGCGGGGCAGGTTTTCCTCGCTCTTGTAAACGCGGACGTGGTGTTCCTTGACCATGGTGCTCCTTTTAGTGAGGTGTATGCGTGACTTTAACGTGGGAAAGACTTCGGTGCAGATGAAGGGTGGTGGCCGCTTCGGCCAGCCGGGGATTGCCTGCGGCGATCGCTTCCGCGATGGCGGCGTGCTCTGCTGCGGCCGCGGTGAGCCGTTGTGTGTCGTCGGCGGCCAGTCGGCGGACCCGGACCAGGTGCACGCGGAGGCTGCGCATGGCCTGGGCCAGGTAGGAGTTGGAAATCGCCGCGTCGATAGCCGCGTCGAGACGGCCCGCCAGCTCATAGTAGGCATGGCGTCCGGGATCGGTGCCGTTGATCAGCTCCGGAGCCTGGAGGAGCTCAAGGCGGAGTTGTTCAAAGGTCGCGGAGTCGCCGCGCTCGGCGGCCAGGGCGGCGGCCTTGCCTTCAAGGGTTTCGCGCAGTTCGAATAGCTCGTCGATGTCGTCAAGGGAAATATCGGTGACGACGACGCCGCGGCCGCCCGCCGTCGTCGTCAAGCCCTCCGCGGTCAGCCGGCTTAGGGCCTCCCGCAGAGGTGTGCGGGAGATGCCCAGCCGCTCGGACTGCTCCACTTCCGCGAGGACAGTCCCGGGCAGGAGGCGCCATTCGATGATGTCATCGCGCAATGCCGCATAGGCCCTGTCGCTGGCGCGCATCTCTGCCTCCTTCATTGGTTGACGCTCCCCAGTGTATACACAGAAGGCTTGATTGCCCAGTAAATGCCTCAGATTGTTGATTTTTCTCCAAATTTGTATACACGAGGCCTTGTATCTGCTTCCCGACCGGGACTAGCATGGCCCTCATCACAATGTCGTGGACGGGATGCATTTCATGGGTACCAAGAGCTATCAGGACAGCTACGCACAGAGCCTGGACAGGCCCGACGAGTTCTGGCTGGATGCTGCCGGAAAGATCTCCTGGTCGACGCCCCCGACGCGGGCTCTTGATTCCGCCCGGGCGCCGCTGTACAGCTGGTTTCCGGATGGCGTCCTCAACACGTCCTACAACGCCCTCGACCGTCATGTGGCAGCCGGGCGTGGCGGTCAGGATGCGCTGATCTACGATTCCGCCATGCTCGGGATCCAGCGGCGCTTCAGCTACGCGGAACTCACGGAGCTTGTGGGCCGCTTTGCCGGGGTTCTGCGGCGGCGCGGTGTGGGCAAGGGGGACAGGGTTGTCATTTACATGCCGATGATCCCGGAAGCCGCCATCGCAATGCTGGCTACTGCGCGGCTCGGAGCGGTCCATTCGGTGGTCTTTGGAGGCTTTGCGCCCAAGGAGCTGGCGGCCCGCATCCGGGACGCCGCCCCCGCCGTGGTGGTTACGGCATCCGGCGGAATCGAGCCATCCCGCCGGATCGAATACCTTCCCGCTGTCGAGGAAGCACTCCGCCTCGCCGGCGCTCCGGGGCTCCCCGTGGTCGTCGCGGCCAGGGAGGGGTTTGCCTCCTCGGTCTCTGACCACCCGGGCTGGCTGGACTGGGACACCGAGATGGCGGCCGCAGAACCGGCGGCGCCGGTGGACGTCAAAGCTACTGACCCGCTCTACATCCTCTACACCTCGGGAACCACGGGTGCACCCAAGGGGGTGGTGCGGGACAACGGCGGCCATGCCGTGGCGCTTAGCTGGACCATGGAAAACGTCTACGGCATCGGCCCGGGGAACGTCATGTGGACCGCTTCCGACGTCGGCTGGGTGGTAGGACACTCCTACATCGTCTACGGGCCGCTGCTGGCCGGCGCCACCACCGTCCTCTATGAGGGGAAACCGGTAGGAACACCTGATGCGGGCGCTTTCTGGCGGGTTATCCGGGACCACAAGGTCAATGTCCTCTTTACCGCCCCGACAGCGCTGCGCGCCATCCGCAAAGCCGACCCCGAAGCGAAACTGCTGCGGGACTACGACATCTCCAGCCTGCGAACGCTTTTCGCCGCGGGGGAGCGGCTGGACACAGATACCTTCCACTGGGCCGCGCAGACCCTGGGCGTCCCGGTAGTGGACCACTGGTGGCAGACCGAGACCGGCTGGGCCATCTGCGCCAACCCGCGCGGGCTGGAAGAGCTCCCCATCAAGGCAGGCTCGCCCAGCGTTCCGATGCCGGGCTTCAGGCTCAACATCGTGGACGGACTGGGGGAGGACGTCGAAACCGGGACGGAAGGAAACATTGTGCTCGGGCTGCCGCTGCCGCCCGGAACGCTGACCACTCTCTGGGGCGACGACGAACGCTACGTCTCCTCCTACCTCCAGGCCTTTGAAGGCTCCTACGCCACCGGCGACTCCGGCTACCGGGACGAGGACGGCTACGTGTTCGTGATGGGCCGCACCGACGACATCATCAACGTGGCAGGGCACCGGCTGTCCACCGGCGCCATGGAGCAGGTCATCGGACAGCACCCGGCCGTGGCCGAGTGCGCGGTGATCGGCCTGGCGGATCCGCTGAAGGGCCAGCGGCCCAGCGGCTACGTGGTGCTGAAATCGGGGGTGGACGTGCCGGAGGACATTCTGGTCAAGGACCTGATCGCGCTGGTCCGCCGGGACATCGGAGCCGTCGCGGACTTCAAACACGTGGCAGTGGTCGATGCCCTTCCCAAGACCCGTTCGGGCAAGATCCTTCGCAAGACCATGAGGCAGATTGCGGACGGCGAGGAGTACGTCGTGCCGTCCACGATTGAGGACGCCGGGGTGATCGACCAGCTGATCGAAACGCTGCGTCCGGCCGGGCCCCGGAACTAGCCCGGGGACGTACCAGCCGTGCGCTCGCCGGAGCCGGCCATCGTCAGCTCCTGATCCAGCGGTACTCGTTTTCAGGCCTGCCCGGCGCACCGTACCGGGCGGTCCGGGAGACGGTCCCGGCATCCGCAAGGTACTCGAGGTACCGCCGGGCCGTCACGCGGGACATCCCGAGCGCGTCCATGACTTCCGTGGCGGAGACAGCATCAGCCTGCTGCTTCATGAACTCCTGCACGGCGTCCAGGGTCGACGTCGACAGGCCCTTGGGAAGCGGCAGCTCACTGGGCGCCCGCAGGCTCGCGAACGCCTGGTCGACGTCGCTCTGGGACGCGCCGGACCTGCTCCCGCCCACGCCGGCGGCGAGCTGCTCGCGGAACTGCCGGTAGCTGGCCAGCTTGTCGGCGAAAGTGGCGTAGGTAAACGGCTTGATGAGGTACTGAACCACCCCGATGGACACTGCGCTGCGCACGATATTGAGTTCACGCACGGCCGTGATCGCGATGATGTCCGGCAACAGGCCTGATGCCCGCATCCGCCGGGCGATGTCAAGGCCATGGAGATCGGGTAGGTTCATGTCCAGCAGGACCAGTTCCACGGGGTTGCCGGCGGCAGCAAATTCCGCCAGGAGCCGCAGCGCCGATTGGCCGTCAGGAGCCGTGCCGGCGAGGGAAAAACCTTGGAGCCTCCCCACGTAGGCGCCGTGCGCTGCCGCGGCCACCGGCTCGTCCTCAACGACGAGCACTCGGATATCGCTCATGAAGTCTCCTTGGTGGTGCCTGCTGCGGGTAGGAAAACATGGAAATGCGCCCCGCGGGGGTTGGTTATTGCCACGGTGCCACCCAGGCGGTGGACGGCCTGCCGGACCAGCGCCAGGCCCAGCCCCCGGCCGTAGGCGCCGGACGCTTTGGTGCTGAACCCGTGGCGGAACACATCGTCCATGGCACCGGGGTCAATCCCGCGTCCCGAGTCCTCCACTGTGATGTCAACACCCCTGACGCCCGACTCCACCGACAGCTCGACCCACTTGGGCGCCGGAGCGTCGGCCGCAGCGTCGATGGCGTTGTCCAGGAGGTTGCCAAGTATCGTCACCAGGTCCTGGACGGCCACACCGGCGGTCCCGGCTGTGCTGTTCGCCTGCAGGCCCAGTTCGACGCCGCGTTCGTGCGCCTCGGCCGCCTTGCCCATGAGCAGGGCACTCAGCACCGGCTCTTCCATGGCGCCCACCATCTCGTCGGTGAGCTGCTGGCTGAGCTCCAAGTCCTTGGTGGCAAAATCCAGGGCCTCGTCCGCCCGCCCCAGCTCCATCAGCGAAACGATGGTGTGGAGGCGGTTGGCGTGCTCGTGGGTCTGGGCCCGCAGCGCGTCCGACAGCGTACGCATGGTTTCCAGTTCGCTGCCCAGCGACTCGATCTCCGTGCGGTCGCGGATGGTTGCCACGGTACCGAACACTGCAGGTCGCTGCCGTCCGGCGGATGAGGCCGGCCCCACCGCTGGTCCCTGGTTGACCACCAGGACACGCGGGCCGGCCAGGTGGATTTCATCCTGGGCTGCCCGGCCGGACTCGAACAGGTCCTTCAAGCTGGGCGCCAAGGGGAGGTCGCGGAGCAGGGCTGCGTCGCCCGGATCGGCCCCGGACGGCCGTGGTGTGAGGCCCAGGAGCTCGGCCGCCTGGTCGTTGTACATCACCACCCGGCCCTTGGGATCGATCAGGATCACCCCCTCGCGGACGGAGTGCAGGACGGACTCGTAGTACGCGAACAGCTGGGCGAGCTGCTCGGGCCCCCAACCCCGCGTGACATTGCGCAGATACCGGCCCAGCAGCCAGGAGGCCACCGAGCCGCCCACCAGGAGGGCAAAGGCGATAGCCAGCAGCGCCGGCAGGCGGCCGGAGACGGCAACGTCCACCGTCCGGACCGTCACCCCCGCTGCCACCAGGGCCTTGACGTTTCCCGACTGGTCCTTGACCGGCGCAATCGTCCGTACCGAGGGGCCCAATGTCCCGGCCGTGATTTCGGTGAATATCTGTCCCTTCAGGGCGGCATCAATGGATCCGATGTACGGCTTGCCGAGCTCCTCGTCGCGCGGGTGCGTCCACCGGGTCCGGTCCGGAGCCATGATGGTGATGAAATCCGCGTCGGCGTCGCTCATCACGTGCAGGGCGTAGGGCTGCAGCACGGCAGACGGGTCGGGCGACGCAGCTGCCTGCAGGACCAGGGGGTTGTCGGCAATGGCCGTGGCGATGCCGGACATCCGCCGGCCGGCCTCGTCGTAGGCGTGATCCCGGGCGTCGATAAAGGTGGCTGTTCCGACTGTCGCGGTCAGCGCGAGCATGAACAGCAAATGCGCGACGAACAGCCGGCGCGCGATGCTCCACTTGTGCCTCATTCCAACCTTCCACGACCAATATGAACGCAACGGTGAGCCAGGTCACGCCATGCCCAATGATGGATATCACACCGGACGGACGTGCAGAGCCCAGAGACTGTGCCGCAACGTCTTCCAGATTATCCATAAGGAGACACATCATGGCTTCTCAACGAGGAGAGTCAGCTGCGCCAGTCAAGGCGAAGCGCAAAGGACTCGACAAGTCGCACTACCTCTACATTGCCGTCATCGTTGCCGTGATCCTCGGCGCAGTGATTGGCCTCATGTTCCCGGAGGTCGGCAAATCACTCAAGCCGCTGGGCGACGGCTTCATCAAGCTGATCAAGATGATGATCGCTCCGGTGATCTTCTGCACCATCGTCCTGGGGATCGGCTCCATCGCGAAGGCTGCCACTGTAGGCAAGGTGGGCGGCCTGGCGCTGGGCTACTTCATCGTGATGTCCACCTTCGCACTGGCCATCGGCCTCGTGGTGGGCAACCTCATCCACCCCGGTGAAGGCCTCAAGCTGACGCCGTACGATCCCAATAAGAAGGCCGCCACAGACAGCACGGTTGACTTCCTGCTGGGCATCATCCCAGGCGACATTCCGGTGCTGCCCACCCTGCTGGCCGCGATCCTCGTCGGCTTCGCCCTGCAGAAAATGGGCCCCCAGGGTGCCCCCATCCTCAAGGCCATCGGCCACGGCCAGGCGCTTGTCTTCCGCATCCTCATCATGGTCATGTGGCTGGCGCCGGTTGGTGCCTTCGGTGCCATCGCCGCAGTTGTCGGTGCCACCGGCTTCCAGGCGATCGTGAGCATGTTCACCCTGATGCTGGCGTTCTACATCACCTGCGCACTGTTCATCGTCGTCATCCTCGGCGGCCTCCTGCAGGTCGTGGCCGGCGTCAACATCTTCCGCCTCATGAAGTACCTGGCCCGCGAATACCTGCTGATCTTCTCCACGTCCTCCTCTGAAGCCGCACTGCCGCGCCTCATCGCCAAGATGGAACACCTTGGTGTGTCCAAGCCGGTCGTGGGCGTGACGGTTCCCACCGGATACTCCTTCAACCTTGACGGCACTGCCATCTACCTGACCATGGCATCCCTGTTCGTGGCGAACGCCATGGGCACCCCGCTGGACCTCGGCGCGCAGGTTTCCCTGCTGGTCTTCATGATCATCGCTTCCAAGGGCGCAGCAGGCGTCACCGGTGCCGGCCTGGCCACTCTGGCCGCAGGCCTGCAGGCCCACAAGCCCGAGCTTCTTGGCGGCGTCGGCATGATCGTGGGTATCGACCGCTTCATGTCCGAGGCCCGAGCCCTGACCAACTTCACGGGTAACGCCGTGGCTACGGTCCTGATCGGCACCTGGGTCAAGGAGATCGACGGCGGCCAGGTCGAGCGTGTCCTGTCCGGCGAAGAGCCCTTCGACGAGCAGACCATGATCGCCGGTCACCACGTCGAACAGGAAGTAGCGGCACCGGCCCCGGCCCCGGCCCGCGCCTGAACCGCCCCCGCCTGAAGGGCCTGCTTCAACCGCCGGCCTGAGGGACATTCGAACCGCCCGTGCAGGAGCATCCTGCACGGGCGGTCTTTTGTGTCCGGCCCGACAACCTTCGACCTTTACCAGAAGGTAAAGGCTCAATCAAGGGCACGTGTCAAGTTCCGTTGAATCACGGATGCGGCGCTGTAACCTTGGTGGGAAGAACCATAGGCGCTGAACATTCAGCGGCAGGACATCAACGTCATCGAAAGTGTGGATAGATACGTGAGCAGCGAACAGGGTTCAGCAACTCTGGAAGGCACCGAACTCGATCTGGAAGACGCCGTCATGGGTCCTACCGGGCGCCCCTACCGCGAATTTCCCGAGCCTGCGCCCCTGTCGTCCCACGGCCCCGCCCGTGTGATCGCCATGGTGAACCAGAAGGGCGGCGTCGGCAAAACGACGTCCACCATTAATCTGGCTGCCGCACTCGCCGAATACGGCCGCCGTGTCCTGCTGGTTGACTTTGACCCCCAGGGCGCATTGTCCGCAGGCCTCGGGACCAATCCGCACGAACTGGACCTGACGGTGTACAACGTCCTGATGGACCGCAAAGTGGACATCCGGGACGCCATCCAGCACACCGGTGTCGAAAACGTTGACCTGCTGCCGGCAAACATCGACCTCTCCGCCGCGGAAGTGCAGCTGGTCAATGAAGTGGCGCGCGAACAGGTGCTGGACCGGGCCTTGAAGAAGGTTGAAGACGACTACGACGTGGTCCTCATCGACTGCCAGCCGTCGCTTGGCCTGCTGACTGTCAACGCACTGACGGCCGCGCACGGCGTCATCATCCCGTTGATCTGCGAATTCTTTGCGCTGCGCGCCGTTGCGCTGCTGGTGGAAACCATCGACAAGGTCCAGGACCGGTTGAACCCCAGGCTCCAGGTGGACGGCGTGCTGGCCACCATGTACGACGCCCGCACGCTGCACAGCCGCGAGGTCATCAGCAGGCTGGTGGAAGCCTTCGGGGACAAAGTCTTCGAGACCGTCATCAAGCGCTCCATCAAGTTTGCCGATGCCACGGTGGCCGCGGAACCCATCACCAGCTATGCCGCCAACCATATCGGTGCCGACGCTTACCGCCGCCTGGCCAAGGAGCTGATTTCGCGCGGCGGCGCGCCCTAGCCAAGGCCGTGGCACTGGCAGGCACCCCGCTCGCTCCCGCCCGACGGAACGGCCCGGCGGAACTCCCGGCGGCTGACGCGCAAACCGGGCCGGGGAAGAAACCCGGCTTCGAAGTGCGGCTCGCCAACTTCACCGGTCCCTTCGACCTGCTGCTCGGCCTGATTAGCAAACACCAGTTGGACATCACCGAGGTGGCACTGGCCACGGTGACCGATGAATTCATCAAGTACATCAGGAACCTCCAGCAGCTGGGCGAGGAGTGGGCGCTTGACGAGGCCAGCGAATTCCTTGTCATCGCCGCCACACTCCTCGACCTCAAGGCCGCCCGGCTCCTGCCGGCAGGGGAGGTTGAGGACGACGAAGACGTCGCCTTGCTCGAAGCGCGCGACCTCCTCTTCGCCCGCCTGCTCCAGTACAAGGCATTCAAGCAGGTGGCAGGACTGATCAACTCCACTTTAGAGATCGAAGCCCGCAGCTACCCCCGCCAGGTTGCCTTGGAAGAGCACTTCGCGGCGCTGCTTCCGGAACTCGTGTGGCGGCACACGCCCGCGCAGTTCGCTGCCTTGGCCGAAGCCGCGCTGAAGCCCAAGGAAGCGGCCCCTAGCGAGGTTGGCCTGGCGCACCTGCACGGCAGTGCCGTCAGCGTGAAGGAGCAGGCTGAAATCCTTGGACTGAAGCTCCAGGCAGGTCGGCCGTTGTCCTTCCGGGCACTGATCGCGGACGCCGAATCGACGCTGGTTGTGGTGGCCCGGTTCCTGGCGCTCCTGGAAATGTTCAGGGAAAAGGCGGTAGCGTTCGACCAGCTCCTCCCGCTGGGCGACCTGACAGTTCATTGGACGGCGGACCGCGATGACTGGAGCAGCGAAAATCTCACCGAGGAATACGAGGAGCAGCCGTGAGCGCCAACGCCCCGGATCCCGCCACCAGCGCTGACAATGACAGCGATTTGAACGTCACCGAACTGCCCGGCGGCGCACATGCCGCCATCGAAGCGGTGCTGATGGTGATTGACCAGCCGGCCACCGCCGTCGAACTGGCCGCCGGGCTCAATCTCACGGTGGACACCGTCGAGCAGCTCCTGGCGGAACTTCAGCGTGAGTATAACGGCTATACTGTTAATGCCCCGGACTCGGACGTTGCCAACACTGCTCATATGAACACTGCCGGCACCACATCCAGACCCCGGGGTTTTGAATTGCGGAATATCGCCGGAGGCTGGCGCATCTATTCCCGTACGGATTTTGCCGACGTCGTGGGCGGATTCGTTCTGGAAGGACAGACAGCCAGGCTGACGCAGGCGGCGCTGGAAACGCTCGCCGTCATCGCTTACCGCCAGCCCGTATCAAGGGCCAGGGTGTCTGCAATTCGAGGAGTTAATGTTGACTCTGTCGTGCGGACGCTGATGCAGCGGGGACTGATCGAAGATTCGGGGACCGATCCCGAATCCGGAGCCATCCTTTACCGCACGACGTCGTATTTCCTGGAACGCATGGGAATCGGCTCGGTGGCTGAGTTGCCGCAGCTTTCACCCCATCTTCCGGGGCTTGAAGGCATCGAAGAGTTCTACGACGCCGGAAGAATGTAGGCAGTATCCATGCCTGCGCACGAGTATCCACCAGGGCGGAAGCAATTCGCCCGGCTGGCTGGTGTTGTCGGGAGACAGCCAATGCCGGCCAACATAACGAAGGACGGGTCATGACACAGGCGGGACGCCAGGGTTCACCACGTAACAGTTCGGGACGCAACAGCGCCGGACAGGCCAAAGATGGCCAAAACAGGGCCGGACGCAACCCGGCCCGGGGCGGCAGCAGCCGTGCTGCCGGGGCCGGCGGCGCCGGCTTCAAGGGCGGCGGCGACCGTCCCTTCAAGCACCCCAAGCCTCGCGAAGAGGCATTCGTCGATCCGGACCTGCAGGGCCCCGGCGGCGCGCCGGCGGACCGCCCGGCAGCCGGCGACTGGAAGCCGGGCAAACCTGCTGCCCGGAAGCCCGGTTCGCGCAAGCCCGGCGCCGGCAAGGTGCCCGGCACTCCCGGCGCGCTGAAGCCCAAGCCGCGGTCCGCCGCAGCCAAGACGTTCGGTACGCGCGCCTTCGGCGGCGAACGGTTCGGCCAGAACCTCGGTGCCGTCCGCAAGCCTTCGCGCAAACGCGGACCCCGCGGGGACGTGCCGCAGTCCGAAATGCACGACGCCGACGGCATCCGCCTGCAGAAAGTCATGGCCTCAGCCGGTGTCGCTTCACGGCGCGTCTGCGAGGAAATGATCTCAGAAGGCCGTGTGGAGGTGGACGGCAAGGTCGTCACCGAGCTCGGCGTCCGAGTCGACCCGAAAACGGCAGTGATCCACGTCGACGGCCTGCGCATCCAGCTGGACGAAAACATGGTCTACATGGTGTTCAACAAGCCCAAGGGCGTTGTATCCACCATGGAGGATCCGGACGGCCGTCCGTGCATCAGCGACTTCGTTCGCAATACCCACGGCGAACGCCTCTTCCACGTGGGACGTCTCGACGTCGCCACCGAAGGGCTGTTGTTGCTGACCAACGACGGCGAACTGGCCAACCGTTTGACGCACCCGTCCTACGAGGTACCCAAGACGTACCTGGTCCAGGTCCGCGGCCCGTTCCCGCAGGGAATCGGCGCGCAGCTGAAGGCGGGCGTCGAGCTTGAGGACGGAATGGCCTCGGTTGACTCCTTCAAGCTGGTGGACTCCACCCCGGGCCACGTGCTGATCGAGGTAGTGCTGCACTCCGGCAAAAACCGGATCGTGCGCCGCCTCTTTGACGCCGTCGGTTTCCCGGTACTCCGGCTCGTGCGCGTCAAGGTGGGACCCATCGGCCTGGGAGACCAGCGCCAGGGGAGCATCCGCAACCTCGGCAAGCAGGAAGTCGGCCACCTGCTGGCATCCGTAGGGCTGTAGCGCATGTCTGCCTTTCGCACCCATGGTCGCGGGCACCTGAACGGTCCGGTCCTGGTTATCGGCACGGGGCTGCTGGGAACCAGCATCGGCCTTGGCCTTCGGGGCCGGGGAGTATCCGTGTTCCTGTCCGACCCGTCTCCCACCAACCAGGCGGTCGCCGTCGATATCGGGGCAGGCCTTCCGTTGTCGCGCCTTGGCGGCGAGCAGCCCGAACTCGTTGTCGTGGCCGCGCCGCCGGACGTGACAGCGGACGTGGTGGAACGCTCACTGGCTGATTACCCCGCCGCAACGGTGGTGGACATTGCCAGCGTCAAGGCCGGCATCCTGGCCGACCTCCGCGGCCGCGGAGTGGACCTCGCACGCTATGTGGGCACGCATCCCATGGCCGGCCGGGAAAAGTCCGGGCCGGTGGCGGCGCGGGGTGAGCTGTTCACCTCCATGCCGTGGGTGGTCTGCCCCTCCGGGGAAACATCCCCCGGTGCACTGCAGGCCGCCCGAGCCCTGGCAACAGACCTGGGCGCCGTGGTGACGCAGTTCGGCGCCGAGGAACATGACCACGCCGTGGCGCTCGTGTCGCATCTTCCCCAGGTGATGTCTTCGCTTGTCGCCAGCCGACTGCAGGGTACGCCCATGCATGCCCTCTCGCTGGCCGGAAACGGCCTGCGTGACGTCACCCGAATCGCTGCCAGCGACCCCACACTTTGGGTGCAGATCCTCGGCGCGAATGCCGGCCCTGTGGTGGAAATCCTGCACGGGGTCCGCGAGGACCTCAACCGCCTGATCGGAACCCTCGAAGATCCGGCTGCCCCCGGTGCCCGCCTCGACCTGGCGCAGCTCATCAGTGAGGGCAACGCCGGGCAGTCCCGTATTCCGGGCAAGCACGGCGGCCCACCGCAGGCCTATTCCTGGTTGACCGTCCTGGTGGACGACCGGCCGGGCCAGATCGCCCGCCTCCTGACGGAGATCGGCGAAATCGGGGTCAACCTCGAAGACCTGCGGCTGGATCATTCCTCCGGGCAGAATGTAGGCATGGTGGAACTGTCCGTTTTGCCCAACAAACATGATCTGCTCATCGAAGCCCTCAACGACCGTGGATGGCGGGTACTCCAGTAATGACACAGGAACTCATCGAAACCGTGCCCATGCTTCGCCAAGGCAGGCCGCTGGTCGTTGCCATCGACGGGCCCTCGGGATCCGGAAAATCCAGTGTGAGCAGGGAAGTGGCGCGACGCCTCCGCCTCGCCTACCTGGACACCGGCGCCATGTACCGGGCGCTGACCTGGTACTGCCTTGACCGGGGCATCGACCTGGGCGATGCCGCGGCCATCGAACAGGCCTCCGAGGACCTGCCGCTGGACGTCAGCACCACCCCGAACGAAGAGTACGTCAGGGTCGGCGGAACGGACGTCACCCAGGCAATCCGGGAACCGGCCATCTCCTCGGCCGTCAGTGCCATCGCCACCACCCTCGGTGCGCGGAAGGAACTGGTCCGCCGGCAGCGTGAACTGATTGAGGTCCACCACCGCCGCATCGTGGTGGAGGGACGGGACATCACCACCGTCGTGGCGCCTGGCGCTGAAGTACGCATACTCCTGACCGCCAGCGAGGAGGCCCGGCTTCGCCGCCGGGGCGTCCAGCTGGGCGGAACGCAGAGCGCCGAGCAGCTGGCGGCACAGGTCACACAGCGTGACGCCAAGGACTCCACGGTGGTCAACTTCACCACGGCGGCGGATGGCGTCGTCACCCTGGATTCCTCGGATCTGGACTTCGACGGCACCGTTGACGCGGCCCTGGGCATAGTCAACAAGGTCCTCAACCGTGACTGACGCCGGCAGCCGCCGTCCGGGCCAGCTCCAAGCGGGGGGCGCCCTTCCGGGTGCCTGGACCATGGCGTGGAGCCGGCCTGTCGGCTGGTTGCTGGACCACGTCGTCTACCGGACAACAGTCCGCGGCCGGGAAAACGTTCCGGCAGCAGGGCCCGTCATCTTCGCCGGCAACCACCTCAGCTTCCTGGACGGGCCGGTGATGTTCGGAGCATCGCCGAGGCCCATGCACATCCTCGTCAAACAGGAAATGTTCAAGGGGATCCTCGGGCGGGTCCTCACGGCGTCAGGCCAGTTTCCGGTGGACCGCTCGGGCGACCGTGCCGCGCTGCAGCTGAGCAAGAGCGCGCTCGACGCCGGCCGCTGCATCGGCATCCTTCCCGAAGGAACACGGGGGAGCGGCGAGGCCTCCACCATTAACAACGGGGTGGCCTGGCTCGCGCTGAACTCCGGCGCGACCGTGATTCCCGTTGCCATCCTGGGCACCCGGATCGCCGGTGAACACCTCGACGCCGTTCCGCGGCCGGGCCGGAGGCTGCACGTCAGCTTCGGCAAGGCCGTGGCTGTAGGGCGCAGGCCCGGCGAGACAGGGCGTGTTTCAATGGACAGGGCGGGAAACGAGATCCGCGCTGCACTGGCACGGCATGTCCAGCACACGATTCAACTCAGCGGGCAGGCTTTGCCCGGCGCGGATTCCCCGCAAAAACGTCATAAAGAAGTAGCCGGGACGCCGGCAGATCACCACTAAGGAAAGTGCAATGAGCGATACGACTCAAACCTCCGGCAAATTTGGCGCCGGCGAAGACGAATACACGCCCACCGTCACGGACCAGGTGGCGGAACATCTTGCTGCCCTGGACGATGACGAGGCCGAGCTCCGCGCTGCCTCGCTCCGGGCGGGCCTGGACGACTACGAACTGGATGAAGAAGACGCCGCCCTCCTGAGCGGCCGCTACGACGACCAGGACTTCGACGGTCCGGTCAAGCTCGATCCGGTCCTGGCCATCATCGGCCGTCCCAACGTGGGCAAATCGACCCTGGTAAACCGTATCCTCGGCCGCCGCGAAGCCGTGGTGGAAGACACCCCCGGCGTCACGCGTGACCGGGTGATGTACTCGGCCACCTGGAACGGCCGGAACTTCACGGTCGTCGACACCGGCGGCTGGGAGCATGATGCCCGCGGCATCCACGCCCGCGTGGCCGAGCAGGCCGAGATGGCCGTGGAGCTCGCCGACGCCGTGCTGTTCGTCGTCGACTCCGCCGTAGGCGCCACCGCCACGGACGAAGCCGTCGTGAAGATGCTCCGCAAGTCCAAGAAGCCGGTCATCATGGTGGCCAACAAGGTGGATGACTTCGCGCAGGAAGCCGACTCGGCAACGCTCTGGGGCCTCGGCTTCGGCGAACCGTACCCGGTATCGGCACTGCACGGCCGGGGTGTCGCTGACCTCCTGGACCACGTCATGGACACCCTGCCCGAGTACTCCACCATCGAAGGCCTGGAGCGCTCCGGCGGCCCGCGCCGCATCGCCCTCATCGGGCGTCCGAACGTCGGCAAGTCCTCGCTGCTGAACAAGCTGGCCGGTTCCGAGCGCGTTGTCGTGGACAACACCGCCGGCACCACGCGCGACCCCGTCGATGAATTCATCGAACTCGGCGGCCGCACCTGGCGTTTCGTCGATACCGCCGGCATCCGCCGCCGCCAGCACATGGCACAGGGCGCCGACTTCTACGCCTCACTGCGTACGCAGAGCGCACTGGAAAAGGCGGAGGTCGCCGTCGTGCTCCTCGCGGTGGACGAAGTCCTCAGCGAGCAGGACGTCCGCATCCTGCAACTGGCCATCGAATCCGGCCGCGCACTGGTTCTCGCGTTCAACAAGTGGGATCTGCTGGACGACGAACGCCGCACCTACCTGGAGCGCGAAATCGAGCAGGACCTCGCCCACGTGGCCTGGGCTCCGCGGGTCAACATTTCAGCCCTGACCGGCTGGCACAAGGACCGCCTCGTTCCTGCCCTGGACACCGCACTGGAAAGCTGGGACAAGCGCATCCCCACCGGACGCCTGAACGCCTTCCTTGGCGAACTGGTGGCCGCGCACCCGCACCCGGTCCGCGGCGGCAAACAGCCCCGCATCCTCTTCGGCACCCAGGCCTCCAGCCGTCCGCCGAAGTTCGTCCTGTTCACCACCGGTTTCCTGGATCCGGGATACCGTCGCTTCATCACCCGACGCCTCCGCGAAACCTTCGGTTTCGAGGGAACGCCGATCGAGGTCAACATGCGTGTCCGCGAAAAGCGTGGCAAGAAGCGTTAATTACGACACACCTCGCCCGTGTCACACGCAAAGTGTCACTGGCACCCTCCGGAATCGTGTAAGCTTTTGGAGGTGGTTCGGCCGGACTGCTGAGGTAAAAATCCCGGGGAAACCCGGGAGGACAACCGAGGCGGAGAACGGCGGAACTAACGGGCTGTAGCGCAGCTTGGTAGCGCACTTGACTGGGGGTCAAGGGGTCGCAGGTTCAAATCCTGTCAGCCCGACCAGCAAAGATAACCGCTCCGCTTCCGGGAAGTATCCCGGAGCGGGGCGGTTTTTTCTTTATGCTTTTCCCTCCGCCGAGAGCGCATTCCTGCCAGCGCCCTACTTCAGGAAACGCGACGTCCGCCGGTCCGCGAGGATCTTGCCGCCTGTCTGGCAGCGCGGGCAATACTGGAGCGCCCTGTCCGCAAATGACACCTCCCGGACCGTGTCCCCGCAGACCGGGCACGCCTGGCCGGTCCGGCCATGGACCCGCATGGTGCTCCGCTTCGCGTCCTTCAATTCGTTCGGAGCCTTTCCCACAGCCTCCGCCACGGCGGCCCCCAGAATGTTGTGCACCGAGTCGTACAGGACGCGGACGGACTCCGGGTCGAGTGACTTCGCGGTGGCGAAGGGGGATATCCGGGCAGCGTGGAGGATTTCGTCGCTGTAGGCGTTGCCGATGCCGGCGATCACCCCCTGGTTTCGTAACAGTCCCTTAATCTGCTGGCTGCTCGAGGAAAGAATTTCAGCGAAGGCGTCAAGGGTGAACGAGGCGCTCAACGGATCCGGGCCGAGGCTTGCGATGCCGGGGATATCCTCCGGGTCGCGGACTACGTAGAGGGCCAGGCTTTTCTTTGTTCCCGCCTCGGTGAGGTCGATCCCCAGATGGGCTTCGCCGCCGTCGGCATCAGGGCGGATCCTGGAGAACTCGAACCTTGCGGCTATATACCCTTTGCCCCGTGGCAAAAGGGCGTTCGACGGCGATTCGGTGTACCGCAGCCAGCCGGCCTTGGCGAGGTGGAACGCGAGATAGATGCCGTCGGCATCAATGATGATGAACTTGCCCCGGCGCTGGACGCCGGAAATGGTGCGGCCTTCCAGCGCCGTATATGGCGGGTCCGCCGTTTTGAGGACCGCGAACGAAACGATCTGGATTTTCGTCAGCACAGCTCCGCGAAGCCGGTCGCCCAGGAAGGCGCCCAGCCCGGCCACTTCGGGAAGTTCTGGCATGCCACTACTGTGCCACACGGGTCCGCCAAGGCGCTCCCTGCGGGGAAGGGTGATGTGCATATACTTTCAGCGGCGGCTTGTTCTGCAGACCTCCGTTGACATTGCTGATTGACCAACATTCCTGGTTGACCCGATGAAAGGCCCCCTGATGAGCAACATTCCCGAAGACCTGTCCTACACTGCCGAGCACGAGTGGGTTTCCGCCCCCAACACTGACGGCGTGGTGCGGGTGGGCATCACCGATTTTGCCCAGGACGCCCTGGGCGACGTCGTGTACGCGCAGATGCCCGAAGTCGGCACCAAAGTGACGGCAAACGAGGTCGTGGGCGAGGTTGAGTCCACCAAGAGCGTCAGCGACATCTACGCTCCCGTGAGCGGGGAAGTCGTCGCCAGGAACGAAGCCCTGGACACCGACTCGGCGCTTATTAACAGCGATCCCTACGGCGAGGGCTGGCTGATCGAGGTCAAGCTCGCTGAGGCTGACGCGGTGGAGTCCCTGCTCAGTGCATCGGAGTACGAACAACAGGTAGGCTAAAGATAACCGGCATGGAGGTCCGGCTGTTGAGGGATTAACAGCCGGACAACACGCCGTAGGACCGGATCTGCCAGGCTTTTCCGGAGGGCACGCGTTGTTTGCAGGGGGACATCTGCAACGGAAGAGGAGGAATCCATGGTTGGTCACGAAAATAGCCACAGCGGTGGTGATTACGGCACGGGCGGAGTGAAGGCTTCGGAGACCACCTCAATCCACCTCACGCCAATCCGTGACGAGCCCATCATCGCGCCCAAGCTCTCTCCGGAGGAACGGGTTGCCGTAGAGGCCCTTCCGTACGGCTCAGCGCTCCTGGTTGCCCACAGCGGTCCCAACACCGGTGCACGATTCCTGCTGGACTCCGACGTCACCACCGCCGGACGCCACCCTGACGCGGACATCTTCCTCGACGACGTCACGGTGTCCCGCCGCCACGTGGAATTCCGTCGGACGGCACGCAGCTTCGAAGTTGTCGATACGGGCAGCCTCAACGGAACCTACGTCAACCACGACCGCGTGGACAGCGTGGAACTGAAGTCCGGTAATGAAGTCCAGATTGGCAAGTTCCGGCTCACTTTCTACCTCAGCCCTGCCCGCGCAGCAGGCAACGTCTGATCCCGGGGTAGTTGCCTGTGGCACTGGCACAACCGGAACGGCGCGGACCCCAAGTCCTGAACATAGGGGAAGTACTCGCGCAGCTGAGCGACGACTTTCCTGGAATGACTGCGTCCAAGATCAGGTTCCTTGAAGAAAAAGGCCTGATCAATCCGCAACGCACCCCGGCCGGCTACCGGCAGTATGCGGACACCGACGTGGAGCGGCTCCGGTTCGTGCTGGCCCTGCAGCGGGACCAGTATCTTCCGCTGAAGGTCATTAAGGACTACCTCGACGCCATTGACCGCGGCGAACGCCCGGAGAACCTGCCGCCGGGCGTCACTGTGTCGCCGCGGATCGTGTCGGACGAGCTCGCCACTGAGCTGCAGAACAAGGTGCGCCGGCTCAGCGAGGACCAGCTGCGGGCCGAATCCGGCGCCAGCGTGCCGCTGTTGAGGTCCCTCCTCGAGTTCGGCCTGATCGGACACGTCAACGGGAAGTTCGATGAACATGCCCTGCAGGTGGCCCGCGCGTGCGTGCAGCTGGAAAGCCACGGCCTGGAGCCGCGCCACCTTCGGCCGTTCCAGGCCGCCGCGGAACGGGAGTTCGGACTGGTGGAGCGGGCCGTAGCGCCGCTGACTTCCCGCAAGGATGCGGCGTCGCACGCCCGGGCCGCCGAGGCTGCCCGCGAAATCAGTGATCTCTGCCTGACACTGCACCGTGCCCTGGTGCAGGACCGTATATCGCGAATGGATATCTGATGATTGAAGTCGAGATCGTGGGTGTGCGGATCGAACTGCCGTCGAACCAGCCACTGGTGCTGTTGCGGGAGATTCACGGAGAACGGCATGTGCCCATCTGGATCGGCACCCCTGAAGCCAGCGCCATTGCGCTGGCCCAGCAGGGGGTGGTGCCGCCGCGGCCAATGACGCACGACCTCCTCATCGATGTCGTGGAGTCGTTGGGCCACTCCATTGTCAGCGTGAACATCGTCGCCGTCGAAGACAATATCTTCTACGGGCAGCTGCAGTTTGAAGACGGCACTACGGTCAGTTCCAGGGCTTCGGACGCCCTTGCGCTGGCGTTGCGGGCCAAATGCCGTATTTGGTGCGCCGACTCGGTGATGGATGAGGCCGGCGTCAGGATCACCGAGCATGATGAAGGCGAAGACACCGAGCCGGGCCCCACGGTGGACGAGGAGCGTGAACTGCGGCGCTTCCGGGAGTTCCTGGACGACGTGGAGCCGGAAGATTTCGACGGCTGAGATCACGTTAAGGTTAAAGTTGAGGCTGAAAGTTTCGACACGCCCCTGAAATGGGGCCAACGTCTTTGACCTTGGGGCGTGGCAGGCCTAACGTCGAAGATATCAAGTTCCCATTGCATACAACAGCCGCGCAAGTCACACTGGAATGTGCAGCCCCGGCTGAATTACACAGGTGAATTTCAGATCTGTGATCGCTGTTGCTGTGACTTCCTTAGGGGAGCAAAAGACGAGGAGGGTCCACGTGAGTCCGAAAGGCGAAGCTGGCGAGCTAAAGCAGGCTTCAACGGCAGGCGTTGCCCTGCCTGCGAGCGGTGCTCAGGGCCTCCTCTTCACGGAAGACCTCCCGGTATTGGACGAAGACGCGGGCTACCGCGGACCGACCGCCTGCAAAGCTGCGGGCATCACCTACCGCCAGCTCGACTACTGGGCACGCACAGGCCTCGTTGAGCCTGCCGTGCGTGGTGCAGCCGGGTCTGGCTCCCAACGGCTGTACGGCTTCCGGGACATCCTTGTGCTGAAGGTAGTCAAACGGCTGCTGGACACGGGAGTGTCACTGCAGCAGATCCGTTCCGCCGTGGAGCACTTGCGTGAACGCGGCGTTGAGGACCTGGCGCAGATTACCCTCATGAGCGATGGCGCCAGCGTCTACGAGTGCACGTCTGCGGATGAGGTCATCGACCTGGTCCAGGGCGGCCAGGGCGTTTTCGGGATCGCGGTCGGACGGGTGTGGCGCGAAGTGGAAGGCAGCCTCGCAGCGCTTCCCAGCGAGCACGCCGTCGAGCAGTCCTTTCCGGACGACGAACTTAGCAAGCGCAGGGCCGCCCGCAAAACCGGCTAAAGCTGCTGCCGCACCGGCTGACGCACTTCCATAGCCGGCACCCGCACGCAAAGAAAGGCCGCTTTCCATCCGGAAGGCGGCCTTTCTGTGCAGTTCGTGTCCCGGCATCGCGGGCCGTGTTCCGTGGGTGTCCGCTACCGAAGGCTGCGTTCGCGGAGCGCCCCGGCGGAACCCGCGTCGTTGGAAGCCATGAGGTTGTCAAGAAGCGTGTTGAAGAGGCTGGCCGCATTTTTCGCGGAATCGCCCGGCCAGTGGTGCACGGAATGGGCCGCACCCTGGATCTGCTGCCAGTTCGCCTGCTCCGGAATGTACGGTGTCAGCAAGAGTTCCCCGAACATCGACTGCATCTCGGCGAGGCGGAAGGCGTGCTCCGACGATCCGGACCGTACGCGGTTCGCGATAATACCGGCGGGGGAGAGGTTCGGGGCGAACTCCTGGCGGAACAGCTGGATGGCGCGCATGGTGCGTTCTGTACCTGCCACGGAAAACAGTCCGGGCTCGGCAACGAGGGCCACCTTGTCGCTGGCGGACCATGCCATCCGGGTCAGTCCGTTCAGCGAGGGCGGGCAGTCAACCAGGATCAGCTGGTACTTGTCCGTACCGGCCAGGACAGCCGAGAGCCTGCGCAGGTCCCTGCGGCCCAGGTCCGGCCGGTCATAAATGCCGGTGTATGCGGAGCCAACAGCGACGTCCAGGACGGCGGGCCGGGCTCCGTTGTAGTTTTCCCGGGCCACCCAGCCGCTGGTGACCACGTTTTGCGAAAGCCGCGCGCGGCGGGGGCTCTTGAGCATCCGGCCGATGTCCAGCTGCTCGTCCGGCTGGACACCCAGGGCCGTGCTGGCATCCGCGTGCGGATCAAGGTCCACCACAAGGGTGGGGATGCCGGCGGCCAGGGCCGCAGATGCCAATCCGGTGGTGACGGAAGTTTTGCCGACCCCGCCTTTGAGGCTGCTGATGCTGACTACTTGCACTTGAAAAACCAATACCTAACGCCGGTTGCCGTGTTGGGGTAGTGCCGGCTCCGGCTCCCCGGAGCGGAGGGCGCGCGTAAGCACCCCCGACCCATCATATGTTGCCGCAGTGTTGAATCCCGTTTCATCGGGCGTGTGTGCGGCGCATCCCACGCTGCCGGCGGGGGCATCACCGGTCGGCCCTGCCTAATCCCGCTGAGATGACGGATAATCTTGTGATGGTCGACACAATGATTTGTGTTTCCACGCGCCCGTCTTACACACTGTGACCACTTATCGATACACCCGCAATGATGCAGGAGAAGTATGTTTTCCAAAATTCTGGTGGCTAACCGCGGCGAAATCGCGATCCGTGCCTTCCGTGCCGGCTACGAGCTGGGCGCCAAGACTGTTGCCGTGTTCCCCAACGAGGACCGAAACTCCATCCACCGCCAGAAGGCTGATGAAGCGTACCTGATCGGCGAAGAGGGCCACCCGGTCCGGGCTTACCTTGACGTGGACGAAGTGGTCCGCGTGGCCAAGGAATCCGGCGCCGATGCCATCTACCCCGGCTATGGATTCCTCTCGGAGAACCCCCGCCTGGCCCGGGCCGCCAAAGAGGCCGGCATCACCTTTGTTGGCCCGCCGGCCGAGGTCCTTGAGCTGGCCGGAAACAAGGTCGCCGCGCTCGAAGCCGCCCGCGCCGCCGGCGTCCCCGTCCTCAAGTCGAGCCAGCCCTCCAAGGACCTGGATGAACTGATCGCCGCAGCGGACGAAATCGGCTTTCCCATCTTCGCCAAGGCCGTTGCCGGCGGCGGAGGCCGCGGCATGCGCCGCGTGGACACCCGCGAGGCTCTCCCTGAAGCGCTGCAGGCCGCCATGCGCGAGGCCGATGCCGCTTTCGGTGATCCCACCATGTTCCTGGAGCAGGCCGTTCTCCGCCCCCGCCACATCGAGGTCCAGATCCTGGCCGATGCCGAAGGCAACGTCATGCACCTCTTCGAACGCGACTGCTCCATCCAGCGCCGCCATCAGAAGGTGATCGAGATCGCGCCGGCGCCGAACCTGGATGAAGGCATCCGTCAGGCGCTGTACCGGGATGCGGTGAAGTTCGCCAAGGCCCTCAACTACGTCAATGCCGGCACCGTGGAGTTCCTGGTGGACACCGTCGGCGAACGCGCCGGCCAGCACGTGTTCATCGAGATGAACCCGCGCATCCAGGTGGAGCACACTGTCACCGAGGAAGTCACCGATGTGGACCTCGTCCAGGCACAGCTCCGCATCGCATCGGGCGAGACGCTCGCTGACCTCGGCCTGTCGCAGGACACCGTCCAGCTCAAGGGCGCCGCACTGCAGTGCCGCATCACCACCGAGGATCCGGCCAACGGCTTCCGGCCCGACGTCGGAAAGATCACCGGTTACCGTTCCGCCGGCGGCGCCGGTGTAAGGCTCGACGGCGGCACCGTCTACTCGGGTGCCGAAATCAGTCCGCACTTCGACTCCATGCTGGTCAAACTGACCTGCCGCGGCCGGGACTACCCTGCAGCAGTGGCCAGGGCGCGCCGGGCCCTCGCGGAGTTCCGCATCCGCGGCGTCTCCACGAACATTTCCTTCCTGCAGGCCGTCCTGGATGACAAGGACTTCATCGCCGGCGACGTGGCCACCAACTTCATCGACCAGCGCCCCGAGCTGCTCAAGGCCCGCGTTTCCGCGGACCGCGGCACCAAGCTGCTGACCTGGCTGGCAGAGGTCACGGTCAACAAGCCCAACGGCGACCTCACCGTCCATTCCGACCCGGCGGCCAAGCTGCCCGCAGTCGGGGACACCCCCGCCCCCAAGGGTTCGCGCCAGCGACTGCTTGAGCTGGGTCCCGAGGGATTTGCCAAGGCCCTGCGCGAGCAGCAGGCCGTTGCCGTCACCGACACCACCTTCCGTGACGCCCACCAGTCACTGCTGGCCACCCGGGTCCGTACCCGCGACCTCGTGGCGGCCGGCCCCGCCGTGTCCGCGCTGCTTCCTGAACTGCTGTCCGTGGAGGCCTGGGGCGGGGCCACGTACGACGTCGCCCTGCGGTTCCTCGGCGAAGATCCCTGGGACAGGCTTGCGGCGCTGCGCAAGGCATTGCCCAACATCTGCCTGCAGATGCTCCTCCGGGGCCGCAACACCGTGGGCTACACGCCCTACCCCGAGGAAGTCACCGAGGCATTCGTCAACGAGGCCGCCGCAACAGGCATCGACATCTTCCGCATTTTCGACGCCCTCAACGACGTCAACCAGATGGCTCCGGCCATCCGCGCCGTGCGGGCCACCGGCACCGCCGTCGCAGAAGTTGCCCTCTGCTACACCGGCGACATGCTCGATCCGGACGAAAAACTCTACACGCTGGACTACTACCTGGAGCTGGCCCAGAAGATCGTCGACGCCGGCGCCCACATCCTCGCCATCAAGGACATGGCAGGGCTTTTGCGTCCCGCGGCCGGCGCCAAGCTTGTGGCGGCCTTGCGGGAACGGTTCGACCTCCCGGTCCACCTGCACACCCACGACACCGCAGGCGGCCAGCTGGCCACGCTCCTGGCGGCAGTGGACGCGGGTGTGGACGCAGTGGACGTCGCGTCTGCTTCACTGGCCGGCACCACCAGCCAGCCTTCGGCCTCCGCCCTGGTTGCGGCACTGGCCCACACCCCGCGTGACACCGGCCTGGGCCTGGCCAAGGTCAGCTCGCTGGAACCTTACTGGGAAGCTGTACGCCGCGTCTACGCTCCCTTCGAGTCGGGACTGCCGGGTCCCACCGGCCGCGTCTACCAGCACGAGATCCCCGGCGGCCAGCTCTCCAATCTGCGGCAGCAGGCCATGGCCCTCGGCCTCGGCGAACGCTTCGAAGCCATCGAGGACATGTACACGGCAGCCGACCGCATCCTGGGCCGCCTCGTGAAGGTCACCCCGTCCTCGAAGGTTGTGGGAGACCTTGCCCTGCACCTCGTTGGCCTCAATGCCGATCCTGCGGACTTCAACGAAAACCCGCAGAACTACGACATCCCGGATTCCGTCATTGGCTTCCTCTCCGGCGAACTCGGTGATCCTCCCGGAGGCTGGCCCGAGCCGTTCCGCACCAAAGCCCTCCAGGGCCGCAGCATCAAGGTGCGCGACGCCGAGCTTAGCCCCGAGGACAGCGCCGCACTGAAGGGCGATTCCAGAACCCGCCAGCAGACGCTCAACCGGCTGCTCTTCGAAGGTCCCACCAAGGACTACCAGAAGAGCGTGGAAACCTACGGCAACCTCTCGGTCCTCGACACCCGTGACTACCTGTTCGGCCTCCAACGCGGAGCCGAGCACGAGATCGAGCTGGAGAAGGGCGTACGCCTGATCGCCTCCCTCGAAGCCGTGTCGGAGCCGGACGAAAAGGGCATGCGCACCGTGATGTGCACGCTTAACGGACAGTCCAGGCCGGTGGTGGTCCGCGACCGTTCCGTCGTCAGCAACGTCAAGGCAGCTGAAAAAGCGGACGCCAGCCAGCCGGGCCACGTCGCCGCACCCTTCGCCGGAGCCGTGACGCTCACGGTCAAGGTGGGCGACGCCGTGAACGCCGGCGACACCGTTGCCACCATCGAGGCCATGAAGATGGAGGCCTCAATTACGACGCCGGTGGCCGGCACGGTCGGGCGCCTCGCAGTCGGCGCCGTGGAACAGGTCCAGGGCGGAGACCTGCTGCTCGTCGTCGAGTAACCACACACACGAAAAGGGGCCTCCCGCCGGGAGGCCCCTTTTTGGTGTCTTGCGCTAGTGCTGTCCGGACGGCTCCGTACGGGCCGGCCGCGGTGTAGCGTACATGTCCGCGATGACGGCGTCGAAGTCCTTCATCACCTGGGCCCGCTTGACCTTCATGGAGGGGGTGAGATGGCCGGATGCCTCGGTGAAATCAGACGGTACGATCCGGAACGATTTAATGGCTTCCGCCTGGGACACTGACTGGTTGGCGCGGGTGATGAGGTCCTGGACGGCAGCCTTGACCACCGGATGGCCTGCCGCTTCCGCGACCGTGGTGCCGGCCGGAAGTCCGTGACGCTGCAGCCATCCCGGCAGGGCTTCCTCATCGAGTGTCACCAAGGCTCCGATGAACGGCATGTTGTCGCCCACAACCAGCACCTGGGAGACGAGGGCGTCGGCCCGGATCTGGTCTTCCAGCAGGGCAGGCACCACGTTCTTGCCGCTGGCCGTCACGATGATTTCCTTCTTGCGGCCTGTGATGGTCAGGAAGCCGTCGGCGTCCATTTGTCCGATGTCGCCCGTGCGGAACCAGCCGTCCACGAACGTGTCGGCTGCGAGGTCGTCGCGCTTGTAGTAGCCGCGCATCACGCAGACGCCCTTGGCGAGGATCTCGCCGTCGTCGGCTATTTTCACCGCATTCCCCGGCAGGGGAGCGCCCACCGTCCCGATCCTGATGAGCGAGGGAGTGTTGACCGTGATCGGCGCGGTGGTTTCGGTCAGGCCGTAGCCTTCAAGGATCTGCATGCCGATGCCCTGGAAGAAGTGCCCCAGGCGTTCACCCAGCGGACCGCCGCCGGACACTGCGTGTGCCACCTGGCCGCCCATGGCCGCGCGGAGCTTGCTATAGACAAGCTTGTCGAACAGCGCGTGGCGGAGTTTGAGGCCGAAGCCGATGGAACCGGCCTGCCGGGCCCGCGAGTAGGCGATGGCGGTGTCGGCTGCCTTGTGGAAGATGGCGCCCTTGCCGCTGTCCTCGGCCTTGGTCAGCGCGGAGTTATAGACCTTTTCGAATACGCGCGGGACGGCGAGGATGAACGTGGGCTTGTAGCTTTGCAGGTCCGGCAGGAGGTGCTTGATGTCCGGGGTGTGCGCCACAGTGACGCCGGCAGCCACGGCCAGGACCGAGATGAACCGGGCGAAAACGTGTGCGAGTGGCAGGAACATGATGGTTCGTGCCTGCTCGTGGACGATGCCTGAGAGCGAGGTGGCCAGTGCATTCTCGGACAACTCCACGAAGTTCCCGTGCGTCAGCTCGCAGCCCTTGGGCCGTCCGGTGGTGCCGGAGGTGTAGATGATCGTCGCGACGTCGGCCAGCGAAGCCAGGCTCCTGCGGGCTTCGAGCTCCTCGTCGCTGACGGTGGTGCCGGCCGCGCGGAGCTCGTCCAGCCCGGCGCCCTCAAGCTGCCAGACGTGGGCCAGGGATGAAAGCCCTTCCGAGGTTGCGGCCTGCCGGATGATGTCCTCGTGGTGCGCCGACTCGCCGAAGGCCGCGACGGCACCCGAGTCGCCCAGGTTCCAGGCGACCTGGCTGGGGGAGGAGGTTTCGTAGATGGGAACGGAGATGCCACCGGCAAACCAGATCGCAAAGTCGACCAGCGCCCACTCGTAGCGGGTGCGGGACATGATGCCGACGCGATCGCCTGCTGCCACTCCGCTGGCCATGAGGCCCTTGGCCAGGATGCGCACGTCGGCGAGGAAATCCGTGGCAGAAATATCCTGCCACTGTCCGGCGGCATCGAGCCGCGAAAACAGGGACGGGTTCGAGGCCTTGGCGGCCTGCCGCAACACCAGGTCGGTGATGTTGGTTTCCGGGGGTACATTCACCAAGGGCGGAACACTGAATTCGCGCACGATAGCTCCTTTGTTATCCATAGACCCGCAGGGGGTACTGATAACACTAGTACGCCCTCTGCGGAGGTGTGTCCTGATTCACCTACTGGCGAGTAACTTTACGGTTAAGTGCCTGAAACCCGCTACTCCGGTCCGCCGCGGCCTGTGCATGGGGTCGTTGCAGTGGACGTTTTCCGCATGTCCGGCATCACCGCAAATTGGTGCGGCAATAGAATGGGCAACCATGCACACACCTTCGCCCGGCGACCTGCCCAGACCCTACCGACGGACGGCCGCGTGGCGGCGCAGGAAGCCTTCCGGGCAGGATGCGCTGGCCGCCAGCCAGGGCTTCCGGGAGCACCTCCGGCTCGGGCGCAAAGGGTTGGCGATCGGTGTGGACATCGGAGGCACCAAGGTCGCGGCCGGTGTGGTGGACGCCGACGGCCGGATCCTCAGCCAGGCCAGGCGCTCCACACCCGGGAACGACCCCCGGGCCGTGGAACAGGTGATCGTCGAACTCGTGGAGGAGCTGAGCCGCGGCCACCGCATCTGGTCGGTGGGAATCGGCGCGGCCGGGTGGATGGACCTCGACGGCGGCACGGTGCTGTTCAGCCCGCACCTCGCGTGGCGCAACGAACCGTTGCGGGACAACCTCCAGCGACTGCTGCGCCGTCCGGTCCTGCTGACCAACGACGCCGATGCCGCCGCGTGGGCGGAATGGCGCTTTGGTGCCGGGCAGGGGCAAAGCAGGCTCGTCTGCATCACCCTGGGCACGGGGATCGGCGGTGCCATGGTGATGGACGGCCGGCTGGAACGCGGCCGCTTTGGGGTTGCGGGAGAATTCGGCCACCAGATCATCATGCCCGGCGGGCACCGTTGCGAATGCGGAAACCGCGGCTGCTGGGAACAGTATGCGTCTGGAAACGCGCTGGGCCGCGAAGCCCGCGAACTGGCTGCTGCCAATTCGCCCGTGGCGCAGGAACTCCTGAAGGCCGTGGACGGTCAGGTGGACCGCATCACCGGGGCCATCGTGACGGAACTGGCCAAGGCGGGGGACCCCACGTCCCGGGAACTGCTGGAGGACGTTGGGGAGTGGCTGGGCCTGGGGCTGGCCAACCTGGCTGCCGCGCTGGACCCTGGAAAGTTCGTCATCGGTGGAGGCCTGTGCGATGCGGGTGAACTGCTGGTGGCGCCGGCACGGAAGGCCTTTGCGCGGAACCTGACAGGGCGCGGATTCCGGCCGGCTGCCGAAATCGCGCTCGCAGCCCTGGGCCCCAACGCCGGGCTGATCGGGGCCGCAGACCTGTCCCGTGTCAGCAGCAGGATGCACGGCTGACAGCGGACCCGGCGGGCAAAGCCCGAAAGCTAGACCCGGGCGCCGTCGTCGTGCTCGTCCTTTTCCTGCGGCAGCTGCATGATCAGGTAGATCACTGAGACGACGAATGCGGCGACGATCCCCAAAATAGCCATGAGCGGCGCAGACCGCCAGAACATGGCGGACAGCACCAGTGCGACGGGGCCGCCCACGGCGCCCAGCCAGGCCAGCACGGTCAGCGGGTCGCTGCCGGCCAGGCTCGGGGGTTCCTCCGGAACGAAAGGCTCGTCGTCGTCGGCCTCGTAGTCACGGGGCCCGCTGGCTGGCTCCGCGGGGTCCGCGCCTGCGTGGCCCGTCCCGGGCTGCGGTCCACGGACGGCGGCCCCGCGTTCGGCCGCCGATGGCTCCGTCGGAGCAGTACCGGAGAGGCCCAGCGGGTCGAAGTCGCGGAAGGACCGTTTGTGCGGTTCGTTGCCGTCGCCGGCAGGAGCTGGCGTGTCGGTGCCCTCGAGCCGGGAAACCAGGTCAAGCCATACGGCGTCGTCCTGGTTGGCGCTCTGGTCCGAGGAATTGGAGTCGGATCTGGTCATCGGCCGTGTCCTTCGGGGCTGGCGGGCGAGGCGTCCACGTCTGCCGGAGCCGGTGCTCCCGGAACCACGGTGCGGATGAAGTCCGTGGTGCCGCTGAAAATCTCTGCGGCATCGTTGTCCAGGGTGGCCACATGGTAGCTGTTTTCCAAGGCGCTCAGTTCGAGCCGGGCATTGGTGAGGCCCCGGCGCAGCGCCACGATGCTCGAGTCGGACACCACGTGATCCACTGTGGAGCGGAACACGCGAACAGGTGCCGTGATCTGCGGCAGCAGCCGCCTGGTGTCCTTGAACATCTTGTTGAGCTCGTGGGCCGCGGCCACGGGTGTCCGGGGGTAGGCGCCTTCATCCGTGTCCGGCTTGAGGATGTCGTTGGCAATGGCAGGAGTGCTTTTCAGGACCAGCTTCAGGATGCCGGCCAGCGGCGCGCGGGGATCATCGATGACCAGGCCGGGGTTGACCACGATAGTGCCCGCCACGGGACGCAATGCCGCCACCCGCAACGCCAGGGCCCCTCCCATGGACAGACCGGCCGTGAAGACGTGGTCGCATTCGGCTTCGAGCTCAAGGTAGGCCTTGTCGTAGGCGGAATACCACTCCTGCCAACGCGTCCTGGCAAGTTCCTGCCAGCTGGTGCCGTGTCCGGGCAGGAGCGGCATCCGCACGGCAAATCCGGCGTCGGCCAGCGAGCGGGCCCATGACCGCACACCGTGCGGGCTTCCGGTGAAGCCATGGGAAACGGCGACGCCGATCGAGGGACCGTCGCCGGTAAAGGGACTGCTGAAAGGGCTGTGGTCGGCGGCAATACTCATGATGTCTCCGAGGATACGTGGTGCGGTGCGTGCTCATGGAAGAAGGTGGTGGAATGCCCGAAGATCGCGGGCGCATCGTTGTCCAGCGTGGCCACGTGGCCGCTGTTGGGCAGCGGCACCACGCGAAGTTCGGCCGACCCCAGGCGCCTCCGGATCAGCTCGAGCGACGACGGCGGCACAACCTCGTCGGTGTCCGACTTGAAGACCAGGACCGGGGCCGTCACACGGGGCAATCCACGGCGGGCGGCGGCAAACAGTTTCTTCAGCTGATGGACGGCGGAGAGCGGCGTCTGCGAATAGTCGCCGTCCTCAGTGGTGGCAGCTGTGGGGTTGGCCTCCACTATCGGCAGCGTGGTCGGTTGGAAGTACTTCAGGACGCCGACAATACGAACCCGCCGGTCGTAGAAACTGAGTCCGGGATTGACCACGGCTACACCGGCAACACGGTGGCGTGACGCCGTGCGCAGCGCGACAGCGCCGCCCATCGAGAGCCCGGCGACGTAACAGGCGTCGGTCCGGCCCGCGAGTTCAAGGTAGGCGTTCTCGAATGCGCCGGCCCATTCACGCCAGCCCGACCGGGCCAGTTCGCGCCAGTGGGTCCCGTGCCCGGGCAGGAGCGGGACGGAGACGGCAAACCCTTGCTCCGCCAGGTGGAGTGCCCACGGCATGACGCTGAGCGGACTCCCGGTGAAGCCGTGGCAGATGGCGACGCCGATCCGGGCGTTGGGTCCGTGGCCGGGGTAGCTGAAAGCGGCAGGCACAGTCTGTTTGCTGCTTTCTCTCATGTGCCCATCGTGTCACCATTCGCCGCAAATCTCACTAGAGTAGGGTTGCATTGAAGTCCTGGCCGGACCCGACGGAGGGCCGGCCAGACGCCTTCCGGAGAGGTTCACCACGTGTTTTATTGGTTCATGAAGACCTTCGTCCTGGGACCGGTGCTGAAGCTCCTGTTCCGGCCCTGGGTCAAGGGGCTCGACAATGTGCCCGCGGAAGGCGCCGCCATCCTGGCTTCCAACCATTTGTCGTTCTCCGACTCCATCTTTATGCCCCTGATGGTTCCGCGTCCGGTGGTCTTCCTGGCGAAGTCGGAGTATTTCACCGGCACCGGCCTCAAGGGCAGGCTGACCGCACTATTCTTCCGGCTGACAAACCAGCTGCCCATGGACCGTTCCGGGGGAGCGGCTTCGGCGGCGTCGCTCAATGCCGGCATGGACGTCCTGTCGCATGGTTCGCTGCTGGGCATATATCCCGAAGGCACGCGCAGCCCCGATTCGCGGCTGTACCGGGGCAAAGTCGGTGTCGCCAAGCTCGCCCTGGAGGCGAGGGTTCCCGTGATTCCGGTAGCCATGATTGGGACCGACAAGGTCCAGCCCATTGGCAAACGGATGCCGAACATCAGGCGCATCGGCATGATCTTCGGTGAACCGCTGGACTTCAGCCGGTACTACGGCATGGAAGACGACCGCCTGATCCAGCGGTCCGTGACCGACGAAATCATGTACGAGCTCATGCGCCTGTCCGGGCAGGAGTACGTCGACGAATACGCGGCGGTGGTCAAACTGCGGCTGGCGGGGAAACCCACAGACGGCCCCACCGGTGCCGGGGACAAAGGTTCCGCAGGCGCCGGTCCCTCCGGCTCCGGGGACACCAGTCCCGGAGAGCCTAGGGACAGCGGTCCCGGGGAGCCCGGAAACGCGTGACGCCGCCTTTGTGCTGCCGGTTCTGTGACGGCGGTTTGGGGCTAATGACGGTTACGGTGCGGAAACCCGGATACGGGAACTAGTCTTGTAGTGTGACTGAGCTATCTGCAAAACCTGCCTCCCTGCTGACCAGTACCGCCCAGAGCGGTGCCGCCAACTATCCGGGACTGGACCACTGGCGGGAACTGCCGGTTTCCCAGCAGCCCAGGTGGCAAAACAAAGAGGTCTTTGACGCCTCCGTGAAGGAACTGTCCGTCCTTCCGCCGCTTGTGTTCGCCGGCGAAGTGGACATCCTCCGTGAACGGCTCGCCGCGGCCGCACAGGGCAAGGCCTTCCTTCTCCAGGGCGGGGACTGCGCAGAAACGTTTGAAGCCGCTACTGCGGACAAGATCAGCGCCAGGGTCAAGACCATCTTGCAGATGGCGGTCGTCCTGACGTACGGCGCAGCGATGCCTGTCATCAAGATGGGCCGCATGGCCGGACAGTTCGCCAAGCCCCGCTCTTCAAACGATGAAACGCGCGACGGCGTGACCCTCCCGGCGTACCGCGGCGACATCGTCAACGGCTACGATTTCACCCCTGAATCCCGGGCCCACGACGCCGGCCGGATGCTGAAGGCGTACCACACCTCCGCATCGACCCTGAACCTGATCCGCGCGTTCACGCAGGGCGGCTTCGCTGACCTGCGCCTGGTCCACCACTGGAACAAGGGCTTCACGGAGAACCCCGCCCACGCCCGCTACGAGTCCTTGGCGCGTGACATCGACCGGGCCATCAAGTTTATGGCTTCCTGCGGGGCGGACTTCGAAGCCCTGAAGCGGGTGGAATTCTTCGCGAGCCACGAGGCGCTGCTGCTGGACTACGAGCGCGCGCTGACCCGCATCGATTCCCGCACCGGACTTCCGTACGACACGTCGGCGCATTTCCTCTGGATCGGCGAACGCACCCGCGAACTGGACCACGCCCACGTGGACTTCCTGTCCCGCGTCCGCAACCCGATCGGCGTCAAGCTGGGGCCCAAGACCTCCGGCGACGACGCCCTGCGGCTCATCGACAAGCTGGATCCGGACCGCGAACCCGGCCGGCTGACCTTCATCACCCGGATGGGTGCCGGCAACATCCGGGAGAAGCTCCCCGCCATCGTCGAAAAAGTCACGGCGTCGGGCGCGCAGGTCCTCTGGGTGACCGATCCCATGCACGGGAACACGGTCACGTCGCCCAACGGCTACAAGACGAGGAACTTCGACGACGTCATCGACGAAGTGCGCGGCTTCTTCGAAGTCCACCACTCGCTGGGGACCATTCCGGGCGGCCTGCACGTCGAAATGACCGGCGACGACGTCGCGGAGTGCCTCGGCGGCGCGGACCCGATCGACCAGGAAGCATTCCTGGATCGCTACGAATCAGTCTGCGATCCGCGCCTGAACCACATGCAGTCCCTGGAAATGGCGTTCCTCGTCGCAGGAGCCCTGGCCAAGCGCTGACCCGCTGGCAAGCGCTGACCCGCTGCCCTGATTGACCACAAAGCTCCGCCCGGCTGGTCCAGCCGGCGGAGCTTTTTGGTGTGGCGGCTGCTGCGAGCGGGGTACGGTTGCGCTCAGACGACGGTGAGGGTGACGACGGAACCTTCGGGCACTTGGGTGTCCACCGGATCCTGGTCCCGCACGGTTCCGAAGAAACCGCCCAGGATGTTGTTGACGCGGACCTCGAAACCGAGCTTCTCCAGCGCCTTGCGTGCATCATTGGCCTGCTTGCCGATGTAGCTGGGCACATTCACGAGCTTGGGCCCCTTCGATACCGTAAGGGTGACCGTCGCACCCCTGGTGAGGGTGCCGTTGGATGGCTCCTGGGCCACCACGGCGCCCTTGGGGACCTTCTTGTCGTTTACCGTTTCGGGTGAGATCACAGCCTTCAACCCCGCGGCCTCCAGCGCTTTGACTGCGGCGCCTTGTTCCTGTCCGCGCATGTCTGGTACAGGAATGGGTTCGGGCCCCTTTGAGACAGTGAGGCTGACGGGCGTGCCGCGCCTGGCCGGAGTGCCCGCTGCGGGGTCCTGGGCGAGGATGGTACCCGCCGGCTCAGTTTCGCTGTACGTCTCTGTGACGGTCCCCAGGGCCATCTCGGCGCTGTTGAGTTGGTTCTTTGCCTCATCCAGCGATTTGCCGCTCACTCCGGGCAGCGGAAAGAGCTGCGGGCCTTTGGACACGAACAGCGACACCATCTGGAACTTGCGGATTTCCCGGCCGGCTTCAGGTTCGGTGCCCACGACGAGGCCTGCCCGGATGTCGTCGTCAAAGACATCCTTCGTGGTGGACTGGAATCCAGCTGTTCCGAGCAGTTGCTGGGCCTCGGCGACGGTCTTGTTGGCCACCCGGGGAATGGTCCCCGGGGAGCCGGGTCCCATGCCAAAGAACCAGCCGGCGCCGGTGGCGAGCAAAGCTGCGATCACCAGGATGATGATCCACAGAAGGCCGCGGCGACGCGGGTTGCCTTCGCGAAGCGAGCGCACCGGAGTGGATGCTGCTTTGGACTCCGCCCTGGCGGCCTCGCGGTCCAGCTTGCGTTGCGCACGCTTACTCAACGGAACCGCAGTGTCCGGCCCGTCGTCGCCCGGATCCCCGAAGGCGGGCTCCGGCTCTGCCGGGGCGGCCAGTGCACCGAACTGGCCCGGCCGGCGCCCGGCCGACAGCACCGTGGTGGGATTGCTTTGGCGGTTGATGATTTCCGTTGGATGCTGTCCGGCCGATAGGATCTCCGTCTGGTCCTGGCGCGCCGGGGACCGTGCCTCGGAGGGACGACTGGTCGGCGGGTGCGCAGGCGGGCGGAGCTCCGAAGGAGCATGGGCTACGGCGGCGATCGCTGCCGGGGGCTGAAGATCCAGTTCGGCGTCGGTCAGGTTGGTCCGGATATGCCTGAGCTCGGACAAGAGTGCATTGCCGTCGACCGGGCGCTGTTCGGGATCCCTTGCCGTGCACCACTGCACCAGCTCGTCGACTTCAGCTGCCAGCCCCGGAACGACCGCCGAAGGGGCCTCCACGGAGGAGTTCACGTGCTGGTAGGCCACCTGGATGGGGACGTCGCCGTCGAAGGGCTGACTGCCGGTGATCATTTCGTACAGCATGATGCCCACGGAGTAAATGTCGCTGCGGGCGTCCGCCTGCCGGCCGAGAACGAGCTCCGGTGACAGGTAGGCGACGGTGCCGATCAGCGCCCCGGTGCTCGTTGAGGTGGTGACCGCACGGGCCAACCCGAAGTCACCGACTTTGATTCGGCCGTCGTCGGCGATCAGGACGTTTTCCGGTTTGATGTCCCGGTGGATGAGTCCTGCGGCGTGCGCCGCTCCCAGCCCTTCAACGACGGGGTCGATCAGTGCCAGTGCCAGCCGGGGAGACAGCGCCCCCTTCTCCTTGATGACGTCCCTGAGCGTGTGGCCCTTGATGTACTCCATCACCAGGTAGGCAGTGTGGCCGTCGCTGCCCTGGTCAAGGACGCCCACCACGTGGGCGTGGGACAGCTTGGCCGCAGCTTTGGCCTCACGGCCCAGCCTGTCCAGGAAGTTACCGTCATTGACCAGGTGCGGGTGGAGGACCTTCAGTGCGACGTCGCGCTCCAGCCGCTGGTCCGTCGCCAGGTAAACGGTGGACATTCCGCCGCGCGCCAGCCTGGACTGAACCCGGTAACGGTTGTCCACCAGCGTTCCAACGAGGGGGTCCGACACTTTATCCTGCACTCTACGATCCTAAGTGCTACACGGAAACGGGCCCGAATCGACATGCAATCCGGACCCGTATCGTTACCCTCCCGGCACCCGCTTCCCGAGCGCCGGCGCGGTTTAGCTGAAGTTCTTCTTGTGCGCCTTGATCGCTGCGACGTATGCCTTCGTGTCGTCGAACATGCCGTTCTTGCTGACGGAGTACTGGCCCTGGTAGTAGCCGGCGATGGCGTTGTCCAAGTCCTTGCTGGTGCGGATCAGCTGGCGGATGATGGCCACGCCTGCGGTTGCGTTGTCGTAGGGATCGAGCAGGTTCAACTTGCGGCCCACGAGATCAGAGGCCCATTCGCCCGACGTCGGGATGACCTGCATGGTGCCGATGGCGTTGGCCGGCGAGACTGCGCGCTGGTCGAAGCCTGACTCCTGGTAGGCGAAGGCAAGGGCAAGCGAGGGATCCACGCCCATCCGACGCGCGGTGTCCGCGACGATCGACTTCATCTGCTCCCTTGTGGGCACGGGCGACGAGTTGAGCAGTGCCTTGTTCTGGTTGGCGGAGGAGACCACGGCAGCCGGGTACGTGAATCCGAGGAAGGAACTCGGCACCAGGGGAGTAACGCTGGCTGCCGGCTGGATCGAGGCGCCGGGGATGACCAGCTTGTTGCCCGGGAAGATAACGCTGGTCATGGTCAGCTTGTTCGCGGACAGGATGTCTGACAGCTTGACCCCGTGCTTTGCGGCGATGGCGGACAAGGTATCGCCTGACTTCACGGTGTAGGAGCCCGAGTTGGCCGCCGGAGCCGGTGCCGGAGCGGGGGTAGCCGCCGGCGCGGGAGCCGGTGCCTGGCCGCTGCCGATCTTGATCTTCTGGCCCGGGTAGATGATGGAGTTCATATTGAGGCCGTTCCAGCTCAACACCTCGGACAACTTGACGCCGTGCCGTGCCGCAATGGCGCCCAGCGTGTCGCCGGACTTAACGGTGTAGACACTGCCGGCGGTGCTGGCAGGAGCGGGAGCCTCCGGCTTGGCCGCGGGAGCGGAGGGGGCCGCCGCCGAACCGGTCAGCTTAATTTTCTGCCCCGGATAAATGATGGTGTTCGCCTGCAGGTTGTTCAGCTTCAGGATGGCGTTGGTGTCCAGGCCGTAGCGACCCGCAATGCCGCTGATGGTGTCACCGCGGGCAATGGTGTATTCGGCCGGTGCGGAGGGCTGGGCGGGCCGCAGGGATGCGGGGAGGGCCGTCGAAACCGAGGCTGCCGGAATGACTCCGGCCTTCAGGGCGGCTTCCTGGGCCTGTATTGCAGCCGCGAGGGTCGCCGGCACGGTCCGCGGGCGGGATTCAGCCGCCGCCGGCTGGGCGATGGCCAGCGAGGAAAGGACGACCGCCGGGAGGGCGGCCGTGGTTGCCGCAATCATGGGCAGGCTCGGCCTGGTGTGCTGCTTTGGCGATCGGGGCGTCGTCATGGGAGTGATCCTCTTCTCAGCGGCAAGTGCTGTCGGTCAGGCCGTTGTTACGAATGGTACTAGTGTTACTAAAGTTAGTGTTGATGCAAATGTGATCTATGTGAATCTCTCACGAATTGCCGATTAGCACAAGAAATGTGCGGCATCGGATATATGCCTTTTTTCGGAGTGTCGATTCGCGGGTTCACGCCGCCGCTTTGCGCTGACTAGGCGCATTAGCGCCCGCCGTGGCAATCTTGATCCGTGAGTACTGTAGAAAGCCTTGTAGGCGAATGGCTGCCGCTGCCCGACGTTGCAGAAATGATGAACGTTTCCATCACTAAGGTCCATGGATTGCTGGACGAAAAGGCGCTGGTGGCCCTCAGGGTCGGCGAACGCCGGATCAGGTCCGTTCCCGCCGACTTTATGCAGGACGGCCATCCGGTAGAGAGCCTGAAAGGCACAGTCGTGGTCCTCTCGGACGCCGGCTATACCGATGAAGAACTCATTACCTGGCTTTTCACCCCGGATGAATCTCTGCGGGGCCGTCCGATTGATGCGCTGCGCGAAGGCCGGAAGACCGAAATCCGCCGCCGCGCCCAGTCCCTCGCCTGGTAATACCCTCCAGGATCCCCGCAATGCGGGCTGAGCGCGGTGGCCGCGCCGCCACAATCAGGCGGCGCGGCTAACGGTTGCCTCGGCCAGTTTCCGCAGGGCCGTCTTGGGGAGATCGTCCAGTGGCAGCAGGTCCAGTTCGGCGAAGGCGGCTCGGCCGAATTCCTCAATGAGGACTTCAGTAGCCTGGAGCGCGCCACAGTCCACAATGATGCGCCGGATTTCCTCCACGTCGTCATCGGACAGGTCCGGGCTTCCGAGCTTCGCATCGAGGAAACGGGACTCCTCCGGGGAAGCCTGGTCCAGGGCGAAGGCAACCAGGACCGTACGCTTCCCTTCCCGCAGGTCATCGCCAGCGGGCTTACCGGTGGTAACCGGATCACCGAACACACCGAGTACGTCGTCCCGGAGCTGGAAGGCTTCCCCGAGCGGCAGGGCGAACGCTGAATAGCCGCGAAGCAATTCGTCGGAAGCACCTGCCAAGGCACCTCCCAGGGCGAGCGGGTGCTCCGTCGAGTACTTCGCCGACTTGAACCGGATTATTGACTGGGCCCTGCTGACGGCTCCCGCCCGGTCGCGCATGGGACCGGCGACTTCTTCCAGGATGTCAAGGTACTGACCCGCCATCACTTCGGCCCGCATCAGGTTGAAGATCAGCCTGGCCTGGCTTCCCGACGCTGCCGCTTCGCCTATGTCCGTGAACGTTTCTTCGCTGAAGGAGAGGCAGAGGTCGCCGGTCAGGATGGCTGCGGCATGGCCGAACCGTTCGCTGTCCAGGGCCCAGCCCTGGTCTTCATGCAGCTGACTGAACCGGCGGTGCACGCTGGGGCCTCCGCGCCGGGTATCCGAGCGGTCGATGATGTCATCATGAATCAGCGCTGCCGCCTGGAAAAGCTCCAGGGCGGATCCGGCAGTGACCACCTCGGTGGCAGCAGCCTCTCCGCCGGCGCCGCGCCAGCCCCAGTAGCACATCAGTGCACGAAGCCGCTTACCGCCGGTCACCAGGTTGGAGATGGAGCCCATCAGCGGATCAATATCCTGTGAAATGGCGGACATCACGGACTGGCGTGTGGCCAGGAAGTCGTTGAGCTTGCCGGCGACGGCGGCTACGAATGCCGTCTGCTCCAGGCGCAGCTGCTCTGCGACCGTCACTTCGCGGACTCAGCTGCGACGTTGGCGCCGATGGTGAATGTGGAGACCCCGCCTGTTTCCACCACTGCAACGTTCACTGTTTCGTTGTCGCCGCGGAGGAAGTCCTTTGACGCTACCGCGCCCACGTTCTCACCGGGCACCGCTTTGAAGCCTTGGGCCTCCAGCTCCTTTGTATAGAAAGCCACGACGGCGGCGGCCGGCGAACTGATGTTACCCACCAGCGCTGCAGTGGCCGGAGTGGACGTCTTGTCGAAGCTGCTTGAAACCACCCTGGCCCCCGGCATTACGGGCAACAGCTTTTCCGGGAAGCCGTCGACGAGTGCACCAACGACCGCAGTGGTACCCGGCGACGCCGAAGGGCTGGCCGGTGCCGTGGTGGATACCTGTCCGGTGGCGGAAGCTGAAGCGCTGGCGGTCCCGGTGGCCTTGGCTCCGGAATCGGCCGGGGTGCACGCAGCCAGGGCAAGCACCGCGCCAGCCACAATCACGGCGCAGCCCGCAGGCTTGAGCTTTCCAATTACCTTCACAGGGACAGTCCTCCTGGTGTTGACGCCGGATGCAGCCTCCAGTTTAGTCAGTCCCACGGCATAGGATTGAAGACGTGGGGTCGGAACAGGATAAACAGCAGCTCGAAGCGACCCTCCGGGAGCTCCGTCGAAGCAGCATCATGCATGTGGACATGGACGCATTTTTCGTCTCCGTGGAACTCCGGAGCCGTCCGGAACTGGTCGGAAAACCGGTCATTGTGGGTTATCCGGCGGACCGGTCGGTGGTGCTGTCCGCTTCCTACGAGGCCCGAAAATTTGGCGTCAAGTCTGCTATGCCCATGGCGATGGCTGCGCGCATCTGCCCCTCGGCAGTCATCATCGAGCCGAGGCACAAGCTCTACTACGAGGTGTCCGCGCAGCTGATGGCCATCTTCGGCTCGATCACGGACCTGGTGGAACCGCTGAGCGTCGACGAAGCCTTCCTGGACGTCGGCGGAGCTATCCGGCGGCTGGGGAGTCCGCGGGAGATCGGGGCGATTATTCGCCGGCGTGTGCGGGACGAACTCGGTATCACCGCGTCCGTTGGCATCGCCGCCAGCAAGTTCGTGGCCAAGATCGCGTCCACCCGCTGTAAGCCGGACGGTCTCCTGCTGATCGGGCCGGACGAGACCGTTGCCTACCTGCACAGCCTTCCCGTCAATGCGCTGTGGGGCGTGGGTGCCAAAACGGGGGAGGTGCTGGCACGCATGGGGATCCGCAGCGTGGCGGATGTTGCCGCAACCCCGCCGTCCGCACTGAAGAAGCTGCTCGGGGCGTCAGGCGAGCACGTCTACCGGCTGTCCTGGGGGATTGATCCGCGGCCTGTGACTCCGGTCCGCCTCGAGAAGAGCATCGGTGCCGAGGAGACGTTTGCCGTGGACACGGCCGACGACGCCCTCCTGCACCGGGAGCTGCTGCGGCTGTCGCACCGCACAGCCGAGCGGCTCAGAAGCACAGGAATGGTTGCCAGGACCATCTCCCTGAAGCTCCGCTACACCGATTTCTCCACCATCACGCGCAGCAGGACGGTGCATGCCCCGGTTGACAGTGCCCAGTTGATCTACGCCGTGACCGTTCAGCTCCTGGAATCGCTCGGCCCCAGGGCCATGACAGTGCGCCTTGTCGGCGTAAGGGCGGAGCAGCTAGAGGATGCAGCCCAGACCTCGCTGCAGCTGAGCTTTGACCGCCGCGATGACAACTGGCGGGCCGCGGAACAGGCCCTGGACAGGGTGGCGGAGAAGTTCGGTTCCAAGTCGGTGCTCCCTGCCCGGCTGCTGGACCCGAACACCGCCGCTGACTGACTTTCCCCCGGCTGACGGCCGCCAAAAGCTGTCCCCCGGCTGACGGCCGCCAAAAGCTGTCCCCCGGTGCGCCCCTCGCCCTTGGATGCACCGCCTCCGACGGCGGGTGCGCCGGGTCAGAGTATCTTTCAGAACAGGGCGCAACAAACTATCCTTAGATATACATAGATTTCGAACGTCTGGACATACCAAAAGCCGTCTGTATCAGCCCGCCGTCCGAATGCGTGGAATCCGGTTGCCCGGTATACGGTGGCCGGGAACCTCCTGCGCATGCCGGTCGTTATTGGATTGACAACATAATGGCCACGGCAGGTCCGGACGTTGGCCGACTTAAGGAGGTCGTGATGCCGCTCTCGGAGCACGAACAGAAGTTGCTCGAGCAGTTGGAGAAGCAGCTGCACGAGGACGATCCGAAGTTTGCCAACTCGATGGGATCGGATCCGGGCCGTAACTGGTCCACACGCCACATAGTCATAGGCGTGCTGGCCACCCTGGCCGGTGTCCTCCTCCTGCTGGTGGGCGTATCACTTCAAAGCATTTTTGTTGGTGTCCTCGGATTTATCGTGATGGGAGCCGGAGTCTATTTCGCAACGATGCGTAGTTCCGCTGCCGGCAAAGCCAAACCGGCCGGAGGCAAGAAGGCCGGCAAGGGGCGCAGTTCGTTTATGAGCGGCCTGGAAGAACGCTGGGACGAACGCCGCCGCGGCGAACCGTGACCGGCCGGTCCTGACAGCCGGCCCGTGACTGCCATCCAGTAACTCTCCACTTCACACCACCTGCCCACGGGCAGGCCTGCAGGAAGACCCGCCCCGGCGGGTCTTTCGCATTTAAGCACCCCAATGCGGGCCTGGACGACCGGGATCCCCACAGACCGCCGTCGTATATTCCCTGGCACGCGGGATGCGCGCCAAGGACGCCACAATCCCTCCACTTTGCACCACCACCCGGAAACCCCGGATTTCCGGGCCAAGATTCCTCCACTCCCGGGAGGAAACTTCCGTGTCGCGTTGACTGTGGAGCGATGTGGAGTAAAGTGGAGCAGGTAAGAGGGTAGTGGCAGCACAGGGGACGTGCAGCTCCTGACGACAGACAGGCGGGTGGCCATGTTTCTTGGCACTCATTCGCCGCGTTTGGACGAAAAGGGGCGGATCATCCTCCCAGCGAAGTTCCGCGAGGAACTTGCCAGCGGATTGGTACTCACCAGAGGCCAGGAACGCTGCATCTACGTCTTCAGTGAACGGGAATTCGGACGGATTCACGAGCAAATGCGGGAGGCGCCCATCTCCTCCAAGCAGACTCGTGACTACATCCGGGTTTTTCTCTCTGGAGCCTCGGACGAGGTACCTGACAAGCAGGGGCGCGTGACAATTCCTCCCGCACTCCGGGCATACGCAGGTCTTGGCAGGGAGCTTGCCGTCATCGGCGCCGGCTCCCGTGCGGAGATCTGGGATGCCCAGGCCTGGAACGAGTACCTGGCAGAGAAGGAAACCTCCTTCTCTGAAACCGACGACGCCATCCCGGGAATCTTCTGAGGCCCGGAGGCGACAACGGCAACGTTTCTTGTATGAGATCTCCAGCCGCCCATCCGAACGTTGTCCTGGCTCACTTCCCCGGAGCCAGGCGGACGTCCGGATAGGCGCGGATGGGGATCTGGTTCAAGAAACACACCGAGGCCCAGCACGGCAGACAACGGCACGAAAGGACGAAGGTATGAGCGATCCCAACCAGCCAAAACCCACGTCCGAACGCCATGTACCGGTCCTCAAGGACCGGTGCATCAATTTGTTGGCCCCGGGAATCGAAGCGGCCCGCCAGCGGGGCGAGACGCCCGTGGTCATCGACGCAACCCTGGGAATGGGCGGCCACTCCGAAGCCCTGCTCCAGCGGTTTCCGGACCTCCACCTCATCGGGATCGATCGCGACGAAGAAGCGTTGGCCCTCGCCGGGGAGCGTCTGAAGCCCTTCGCGGACCGGACCGACCTGGTCCACGCTGTTTACGACGAGATCCCGGACGTTCTCCGGGATCTTGGCGTTAGCGAAGTCCACGGGGTCCTCATGGACCTGGGGGTTTCCTCTCTGCAGCTGGACGAGCGCGAACGAGGTTTTGCCTACTCCTTTGATGCGCCCCTGGACATGCGAATGGACACCAGCCGCGGCCAGACCGCCGCTGACGTGGTCAACAATTACAGCGAAGAGGACCTGGTTCGGATCATCCGCAAGTGGGGTGAAGAGAAGTTCGCCGGCAGGATCGCCAACCGCATCGTGGCGGCACGCGAGGCGAAGCCGTTCGCCACCACCGGTGAACTGGTAGACACCATCCGGGCGGTCGTTCCGGCCGGCGCGGCAAAGACCGGGGGACACCCGGCCAAACGGACCTTCCAGGCCCTGCGGATCGAAGTCAACGAAGAACTTGATGTCCTGGAGCGTGCGGTGCCCGCCGCTGTGGATGCACTCGCCATGGGGGGCCGCGTCGTGGTCATGTCCTACCACTCTCTGGAGGACAAGATCGTCAAGAAAGTCTTCCAGACCGGCTCCAAGTCCTCAGCGCCGCTGGGTTTCCCGGTGGAACTGGAAGAGCACAAGCCCGAGCTCAAGACCTTGACCAAAGGCACCGAGGTGCCCACGGCAGACGAAATCGCCGAAAACCCACGTGCAGCATCCGCCCGGTTGCGCGCCGTTGAACGAATCAGAGCCAGGAGGGCCGCATGAGCACCGCCGCTGCTAAGAACTTCCCAGTCGTGTCAGGTACGGCGGCCCGTGCCCTCACGGGGATCAAGCCCTCGGAAGGATCCGAACGCAAACTGCGGACCCCGCTGTCGGTGGTCCGCTCCGCGCCGCGCAAGCGCAGGGCCCCTTTCGTCGTGCTCTGCTTCGCGCTGCTCGCCGTGGCGCTCATGGCGGTCCTGGTACTCAACATTTCCGTCTCCACGGCCCAGTACCAGCTGGTGCAGCTCCGGGGTGAGCAGTCCACGCTGACGAAGCAAAACCAGGACCTGACACAGCAGGTCCAGAACTTCGACGCTCCCCAGAACCTGGCCGCCAAAGCCATGGAATTGGGCATGGTGGCTTCCACCGGCAAGGGCCAGATCGACCTGTCCACACTGACCGTCAGCGGCACCCCGAAGCCCGCGGTCAAGGGGGACAAGCCGGGAGCCATCATTGCAGCGCCGGCCGTCGCCGGTCAGCTGACGGTGGTGCCGCCCGCCACGACCAAGGAACCGCTGGCTGTCCGAAAGCCGGCTGAGGCCGCCGCTCCTGCGGCTCCGGCCCCTGCGGCGGCGGCGCCGGCCGCAGCTGCCCCAAAGCCCGCGGTTAATCTCCACGGAGGATCCGTGCCGGCTCCGCAGCAAAAGACGCCCGGACAGTAACTGACAGGACTGCTCACCAGTACGCAACCAGCAAGGACTCACCGTGGCGAAGAGCACCGGCAAGAAGACAACCGCAAAAGTGCCCAACGCCACCAGGAGGCTTCGCCTGGGCCTGGGTATGATGCTGGCACTGCTGCTCGTGGTCGGCGGAAAGCTGTTCATGGTACAGGGGCTGGACATCGGCGGAATGGCCGAGGCTGCGCTGAACAACCGGCTCACCCCGATAGAACTCCCGGCCGAGCGCGGCAGCATCCTGGATGCCAACGGGACGGTCCTCGCCAACAGCGTCATCCGCTACAACGTGGTGGTGGATCAGCGCGTCAACACGAAGACGGAGTCATTCAAACGACTGGACACCGTCGGCGAAAAGGAAGAGCTTGTCACCGTTTCCAGGGACAAGGGCATCCAGGAGCTGGCCGCCGTGCTGGGACAGGATCCGGCAGACGTCAAAGACGCACTGACGGGGGAAAAGCCCTACTACATCGTGGCGAAGGACCTCAAGCCTGACATGGAGGACCGGATTTCCAAGCTGCAGATTCCGGGAATCGTCACCGTTGGAACCAGCAAGCGCGTCTACCCCAACGGCGCAGTGGCAGGCGGTATCGTCGGCTTCCTGCAGGACGGCACAACCGGTCAGGCGGGGCTGGAGCAGACGCAGGACGAGATCCTCAAGGGAACTCCGGGCAAGCGGCTCTTCGAAATCGGTGCCGACGGCCTGCGCATCCCTGTCGGCGTGGACGAACTGACGCCCGCTGTCGACGGCAAGGACATCCGGCTTACCCTGAACTCCGACCTGCAGTATTTTGCCCAGCAGGCCATCCAGAACCAGTCGGACAAGCTGAGCGCAGAGTGGGGCGTCATTATTGTCCAGGACATCAAGACCGGCAACATCATCGCCATGGCAGACACCAACGCCCCGGATCCCAACGACCCCGGGAAAGTGGCAGCCAAGGACCGCGGCGTTCGGTCGGTGACGGCCGCCTACGAGCCGGGTTCCGTGGAAAAGATGATCACCGCCGCTTCAGTCATCGAAGAAGGCAAGTCCAGCCCGCTGGACCATTTCACCATCCCGCCCTCCTACGTGGTGGACGGACAGGTCTTTACTGACTCGTTTGATCACGGGACCGAGGAACGGACCCTTGCCGGCATCCTGGGCTGGTCCATGAACACGGGAACGGTCATGGCCGGCCAGCGCCTCACGAAGGAACAGCGCCACGACTGGCTGCAGAAGTTCGGGATCGGCGAAGCACCGGACATCGGCCTGCCCGCAGAAGCGAGCGGCATCCTCACCCCGGCCGACCAGTGGGACGGCCGGCAGGAGTACACCGTCCTGTTCGGCCAGGGCGTGTCGCAATCCACGCTGCAGACTGTCCGCGCCTACCAGTCGATTGCCAACGGCGGAGTCATGCTGCAGCCGCGCCTGATCGACAGCTACATCAGCCCGGACGGAACCGAGGAGAAGGTCCCGGCGAAGGAAAGCCGCCAAATCGTGTCAAAGGAAACTGCGAAACAGGTGCGGGACATCCTGGAGAGCGCCGTGACCGAGGGCCAGATCAAGGACGCGGCCATCGACGGATACCGCGTCGGCGCCAAGACGGGAACCTCCGAATCACCGTGCGACGACGGCAAGTCCGGATACTGCGGCTACACCGCCTCCATGGTGGGGATGGCGCCGATGGACGATCCGCGGTTTATTGTTGAAGTTGTCCTGCAGCGTCCCAAGGGCAGTATTTACGGAATCACCAACGGTCCGGTATTCCGCTCCGTGATGAGCCAGGCGCTGCGGACCTACAACGTTCCGCCATCGACGGGCGAGCCGGTCAGGCTGCCCCAATACGTCAAATAGCACGTCCACAGCATCGTTCGTACGAGGGGAACTTCCCCTACGCCCGGTGTGATCCACTAGCACCAACGGAGATCCACTTGTCAGAGCACCATGCCCCAGGCAGTACCGATACAACGAGCGGCAGGGTTCCCGGTTCAGGGTTCCGGCCGACCGCCGTTGCCGCGGTGCCCCTTGGCACCATCGGCGAGTCCGTCGGCGTCGTCGTTCCCGGGGCATCCAGCTCCGTCCCCGTCACCGGGATTTCCCTGAACTCGAGGACCGTGCAGCCGGGCGATCTCTATGTCGCCCTGCCCGGCGCCGCCAGGCATGGCGCGGACTTCGTGTCGCAGGCCGTCGCGGCAGGCGCCGTCGCGGTAGTGACGGACGACGACGGCGCGAGGCTGCTTGCGTTGTCAGCGGACACTCCCGTACCGGTCCTGGTGGTTGACGAACCCCGCAGCGCTGTGGGCGGCCTCGCGGCACTGATCTACCAGAGCAGGCCGGAAGGCGGAACTTCGCCGTCGCTGTTCGGTGTTACCGGCACCAACGGCAAAACCACCACCACGTACTTTATTAATGCGCTCCTGCAGGCGTTGGGCCGCAGGACCGGCCTGATCGGCACCATCGAGATCCTGGCGGGCGGTGCCCCTATTCCCAGCCTGCTGACCACGCCTGAGTCCACCGACCTTCACGCGCTTCTGGCCCTGATGCGCGAACGCGGCCTGGACGCTGCGTCGATGGAGGTTTCCTCGCATGCAGTATCGTTCCACCGCGTCGACGGGGTGCAGTTCGACGTCGCCGGCTTCACCAACCTCACCCAGGACCACCTGGACCTCCACGGGACCATGGACGAATATTTTCAGACCAAGGCCCGGCTCTTCACGCCCCGGCACGCCAAGTCTGCCGTGATCACCGTAGATGATGAGTGGGGCCGGCGCCTCGCATCCGCTGCCGGCATTCCGGTCACCACCCTGGCGACCGCCCAAGGCAACGATCCCGCCGCGCCGGCTGCTGACTGGACAGTCACGGCCGCCGCCCCCCGGGGCCTTGGCACGGAGTTCCGGCTGCGGCACCGTGACGGCAGCGAACTGCGTGTTCACACGGGGCTGCCGGGAAGCTTCAATGTTTCCAACGCCGCCCTCGCGACCGTAATGGTCCTGGCCAGCGGCGTTGAGCCGGCCACGCTGCAGGCTGCCCTGGACGAGGCTGATCCGTTCACCGTTGCCGTTCCGGGACGCATGCAGCTCGTCTCCACGGCGCCGGCCGCCGTCGTCGACTTTGCCCATAACCCGGACGCCCTGCAGCGTGCGCTGGAGGCTGTGCGTTCAACCGAGCCCGGTTCGCGGGTGATCGTGGTCTTCGGCGCCACCGGACAGCGGGACCAGGGCAAACGCCCGGCCATGGGGGCCATCGCGGCGCGGCTTGCGGACGTGGTGATCATCAGCGATGACGATCCCCATGACGAGGACGCCGCCGCCATCCGCGCGGACGTCCTGGCGGGCGCGCGTGAGGCGAAGGAATCCGGCGGCCTTGGCTGCACGATCCTGGAATCCTACCCGCGCGACGTGGCGATCCGGGAGGCCGTCAACATGGCACAGCCGCAGGACACGATCCTTGTGGCCGGACGCGGCCACGAAGTCTGGCAGGAAGTCAAAGGCGTCAACCTGGCGCTCGACGACAGGGTGGAGCTCCGCGAGGCCTTGACAGCCCGCGGATTCACCGTTCTGAATGACGAGCGGATAGAGTCCTAGACCGAGATGATTGCATTTACTGCGGCGGAAATTGCCGAAATTACAGACGGCCGCCTTGCCGCCGATCCGACCATCACGCCCTCGGCAGTGGTCACCGATTCCCGGGAAGCCACGGAGGGATCCCTCTATGTGGCCAAGCCCGGCGAAAGCGCTGACGGCCACGACTTCATCGGCGCAGCCTTTGAACGCGGCGCCGTCCTGGCCCTGGTGGAACGGGAAGGCCCCGACGGCGCCGGCGCGCCGTACCCCGCCATCGTGGTGAAGGACGCCGTCCTTGCCATGGGCGCACTGGCCGCCGAATCCGTTCGCCGTATCCGTGCCCGCCGCGCGGCTGAGGGTACGGAATTCACCGTCATCGGCATCACCGGTTCCGCCGGCAAGACCACCACCAAGGACCTCCTCGCCGGAATCCTTTCCGCCGAAGGCAACACCGTCTCACCCCAGGGCTCCTACAACGGCGAAGTGGGTGTACCGCTCACTGTCTTCCAGGCCGGGTTCGACACCCGCTACCTGGTGATCGAGATGGGCGCCACCGGGATCGGCCACATCCGCTATCTCGCGGACATGGTCCGGCCCTCCATCGGAGTGGTCCTGGGCATCGGAACCGCCCATGCCGGTGAATTCGGCGGCGTGGACAATATTGCCGTTGCCAAGGGCGAACTGCTTGAAGCCCTTCCGGACAGCGGGACCGCTGTGATCAACCTCGACGACGGCCGTGTTGCCGCGATGACGAGCAGGACCACGGCGAACGTCCTGGGCTTTTCGGCACAGCCGGCTGACGACGTCCCGGGTGCCGCCCTGCGCGCCGTCCACGTCGAAACGAACCCGGCCGGAAATCCCGAGTTCGAACTTTTCTTCCCCGGCGAAGCCGAAGGGCACCAGGTACGCAGCCGCCTCATCGGTGCGCACCACGTGACCAACCTCCTGGCAGCGGCCGGAGCCGCTTACGCTGCCGGAGTCACAGGTGAGCGGATCGCGGCCTCCCTCAGCACGCAGACCGCGGCCAGCCGCTGGCGGATGGAACGCACCGAGCGGCCGGACGGCGTGACCATCATCAACGATGCTTACAACGCCAATCCGGAATCCATGCGCGCGGCTTTGCGGACGCTGGCGGACCTCGGCCGCGGACGCCGGACCTGGGCCGTTCTGGGCGCCATGCTGGAACTGGGCGACGAGTCCATTCGAGAGCACATGGCAGTCGGCACGCAGGTGGTGAGGCTCAACATTTCCCGCCTGGTGGTGGTTGGCCGGGAGGCCCGTTCACTCTACGTCTCCGCCGTCAACGAAGGCTCCTGGGGCGACGAGTGCGTCTTCACCGAGTCGGCTGACGAGGCCTACGACCTCCTCCAGCGCGAGCTGGAACCAGGCGATCTTGTCCTCTTCAAGTCCTCCAACAGTGTGGGGCTGAGGCATCTGGGTGATCGGATAGCATTACCCCCACAAGTCCGAGCAACCGCCAATGAAGGGAGCGAGTCGCTGTGATTGCACTGCTGATCGGCGCTGGCCTGGCCCTGCTGTTTGCATTGGTGGGAACCCCGCTGTTCATCCGTCTACTGGTGCGGAAGAGCTACGGCCAGTTCATCCGCGACGACGGTCCCACATCGCACCACACCAAGCGCGGCACCCCGACCATGGGCGGCACCGTGGTGGTCTTCGCGGTCCTTCTGAGCTATGCGCTGACCCACCTCATCATGTGGATGATGAATCCAAGGTCACCCGGGCCGTCGGCCTCCGCGCTCCTGCTCCTGTTCCTCATGGTGGGAATGGGCCTGGTGGGATTCCTGGACGACTTCATCAAGATTTCCAAGCAGCGCAGCCTTGGCCTGGACGCCAAAGCCAAACTGGTACTGCAGGGCGCCGTCGGCATCATTTTCGCGATCCTGGCCCTGAACTTTCCCAACGCCGACGGCGTCACCCCCGCATCCACCCAGATCTCCCTGGTGCGGGACATCCCGTGGCTGAACCTCGCTTTCGGCGGCACCGTCCTCGGTGCCATTCTGTTCGTGCTGTGGTCCAACCTGATCGTGACGGCTGCCACCAACGGCGTGAACCTTACCGACGGCCTGGACGGGCTCGCGGCCGGGGCCTCGGTGATGGTGTTTGGCGCCTACACGCTGATGGGCATCTGGCAGAGCAACCAGGCCTGCGGTTCGCCGCGGCAGACCGGCGGCGGCTGCTATTCAGTCCGGGACCCGCTGGACCTGGCACTGCTGGCGGCGATCTTGAGTGCGGCCCTGGTTGGCTTCCTGTGGTGGAACACCTCCCCGGCGAAAATCTTCATGGGCGACACCGGCTCGCTGGCCATCGGCGGGGCCGTCGCCGGCTTCGCCATCCTGTCCCGGACCGAGCTGCTGCTCGCCTTCATCGGCGGACTCTTCGTCCTCATCACCCTCTCTGTGATCATCCAGGTGGGCTACTTCAAGATCACGAAGGGCAAGCGATTCTTCAAGATGGCTCCGCTCCAGCACCATTTTGAACTCAAGGGCTGGGCGGAAGTCACCGTGGTGGTCCGGTTCTGGATCCTCGGCGGCCTCTTCGTCGCCGCGGGTCTGGGCATCTTCTACGCAGAATGGGTGGTCCTGCTGTGAGCAGCCCTATACCTTCGCCGCTGGCGACGTCTCCCCGGCTCGAGAACCTTGTGAGCTGGGACTCGGACTGGACCGGCCTCAGGGTGGTCGTGACGGGAATCGGCGTGTCCGGCTTCGCCGCCGCAGACACCCTGATCGAACTCGGTGCCAGGGTGGTGGTGGTTGACGCCGCCACCAGTCCCACGGCGCGGGCCCAGGCGGACACCCTGAAGATCGTGGGTGCCGTGGATGTCCTCCTCGGCGAGGACGCCGTGCACTCGATGCCGAAAATTGACGGGCTGAAGCCGGACCTGATTGTGACCTCACCGGGATGGCGCCCGGACCAGGCCCTTCTCGCGGCGGCTGCCCGGACCCACATCCCGGTCTGGGGTGATGTGGAACTTGCCTGGCGCGTGCGCGAGCGGAAGGGCCGCAAGACCGCTGACTGGCTGACCATCACCGGAACGAACGGGAAGACCACCACGGTGGGCCTTACCGAATCCATGTTGCAGGCGGCCGGGCTCAAAGCCATTGCCGTCGGAAACGTGGGAACGCCCATCCTGGACGCCCTGCGCGACCCGGTTGAATACGACGTCCTTGCCGTAGAGCTTTCAAGCTTCCAGCTGCACTGGAGCCACTCCGTCTCCCCGGTCGCAAGTGTGTGCCTCAACGTTGCTGAGGACCACGTGGACTGGCACGGATCCTACGCCTCGTACCTGGCCGACAAGGCGAAGGTCTACGAGCACACGCAGAAGGCCTGCATCTACAACGCCGAGCAGATTGAAACCGAACGCATGGTGGAGAACGCGGACGTCGTGGAAGGCTGCCGCGCCGTCGGTTTCACCACGCTGACGCCGGCCATCAGCATGCTCGGTGTGGTCGAGGGCCTCCTGGTGGACCGTGCCTTCATCCCCGAGCGTAAAGACAGCGCTGCTGAGCTTGCCGCGATGGCGGACCTCGGCCCGGTGGCCCCCCGCCACATGGTCGCCAACGCCCTGGCGGCGGCGGCACTGGTACGGGCGTACGGCGCGGAACCGCAAGCGGTACGCCAGGGACTGAAGACTTACATTCCGGGAGAACACCGCATCCAGCTTGTAGCCCGGCACAACGATGTGCTGTGGATCAACGACTCCAAAGCCACGAACCCGCACGCGGCGGCTGCGTCGCTGTCCGCCTTCACCAACGTCATCTGGATCGCCGGCGGGCTCTCCAAAGGCGTGAGCTATGACGAACTCGTCCAGGAACAGGCGCCGCGGCTAAAGGCCGTAGTACTGATCGGAGCGGACACCACCGCGCTCTCGGACGCCCTCAAACGACACGCACCGGATGTCCCCGTGATCGGGCGCACGAAGGGCGACACTGAAAATGTGCAGTCTGCCGGGACGGGCGATGCCGGCACAGTGCCCTCGCCGATTTACGGGGAAACTGTGATGGCCCAGGCCGTCGCCGCAGCGGCACAGCTGGCTTCTCCGGGAGACACTGTGCTCATGGCCCCGGCGGCTGCTTCCATGGATCAGTTCTCTTCCTACGCTCACCGTGGCGACGCCTTCATTGAAGCTGTCCGCGGGCTCGTGGAAGGGCAGGCTCAGACCGGCGAGGAGTAACAATGGTCAGCACGCCCACCCGTGCCCCGGCTGCCAGGCAGCGGGGCGCAACCCCGCTCCCGCCGGCTTCGCGGACAGGAAACGCGGCAGGTTCGAAACCGCCATCGCCCAAGACCCAGGCCCGCGGAACCGGCCACGTGCCGCCGCTGGCCAGGTTTCGCGGCTGGCACCGGAGTTTCTGGGCGAAGCTGGAAGGGACCGGCAAGTCACGCAACGGTTCCACGTACTACCTGATCCTCGGGGCCACCCTCGCGCTCACGGCCATCGGCATCATGATGGTACTGTCCGCGTCCAGCGTCGAGGCGATCGCAGCGGGGGAGTCGCCGTACACGGCAGCACTCAAGCAGGGCATGTTCGCCGCCATCGGGGTCTTCCTGATGTTCGTCCTCTCGCGCGTCAACGTGGTCTGGCTCAAGCGCCTGGCCTGGCCGGGGATCGCCGGAGCCTACGTGCTCCTGGTCCTCGTTCTCCTGATCGGCACCAGTACCAACGGCAACCAGAACTGGATCGAATTCGGCGGCATCACCTTCCAGCCGTCAGAAGCGGCCAAGCTCGCCCTGGCACTCTGGATGGCCACCGTGCTGGCGGTCAAGGCAAAACTGCTCCACCGCTGGCAGCACGTGGTGGTTCCGGTCCTTCCTGCCGCCGCCGGCATCATCGGGCTGGTCCTGGCCGGCAATGACCTCGGTACAGGCATGATCATCATGATGATCATGGCCGCCGCACTGTTCTTTGCCGGGGTCCCGCTCTACATGTTCGGCATCGCGGCCCTGGTCGCCGTGGCCGGGGCCGGGTTCATGGCCGTGACGAGCTCCAACCGGATGTGCCGGATCACTTCGTGGTGGACCGGAAACTCCTGCGGCGAAGGCATTGACGCCAACTACCAGTCAACCAACGGCCTGTACGGGCTCGCCTCCGGCGGTTGGCTGGGGGTCGGGCTGGGCCAAAGCCGGCAAAAGTACAGCTGGATCCCGGAAGCCCACAACGACTTCATCTTCGCGATCATCGGCGAGGAACTCGGCCTGGTGGGCACCGTCGTCGTGCTTATCCTCTTTGCCATCCTGGGTGCTGCGATCTACCGGGTGGTGGTGGCGCAGGAGGACCTCTTCCACCGCGTCCTTGCAGGGACCATCATGGTGTGGCTGCTCGGCCAGGCCACGGTCAATATGTCCGTGGTCACCGGACTCGTTCCCGTCATCGGCGTGCCGCTGCCGTTCATTTCCTATGGCGGCTCGGCCTTGCTGATGTCGCTGTGTGCCGTCGGCGTAGTGTTGTCGTTGGCCCGGGAACAGATGGCGCCAAGCGTGCAGCCCAAGCGGCTGCTCAAGTTCCGCACCAAGGGCGGCCGCCCGCACCCCACACGAAAGCGTAAATAGCACTTAATGAATGCCGAGTCTTTGTCAGTTGTCCTTGCCGGCGGCGGAACGGCCGGGCACATCAGTCCGCTGCTGGCCATCGCGGCCGCGTTGCGGGACGTGCGTCCGGACGTTCGCCTCCTGGCTGTGGGGACGCCCAGCGGAATGGAGACCAGGCTGGTCCCCGCAGCCGGCCTCGAGCTGGCCACCATCAGCCGCGTGCCCTTTCCCCGCAGGCCGTCGCTGGATCTCCTGCGGCTGCCGGGACGGCTGGCCGGCGCTGTTAAGCAGGCCGGAAGGATCCTCGACGACGCTCACGCGGACGTCCTCGTGGGCGTCGGCGGTTACGTCTGTACCCCGCTGTACCTCGCCGCCCGGCGCCGGAAAATTCCGATTGTCATTCACGAAGCCAACACCCGGGCCGGACTGGCCAACAAAGTGGGTGCCCGCTTCAGCCACCACGTCGGCGTCGCGTTTGCCGGCACGAAGCTGCGCGGGGCCCGTCACGTCGGCATGCCGATGCGACGGGAAGTCTCCGGGCTGGATCGCGCTGCTTCCCGGCATGCCGCACGTGAGCTGCTGGGGCTGGACCAGCACAAGCCCGCGCTCATTGTCACCGGCGGCTCATCCGGGGCGCAGAGCATCAACAGGACCATTGCGGCGTCCCTGGATGCACTGGCCAAGGCCGGGATCCAGACCCTGCACATCACCGGGAAGGGCAAGTCGGTCCTTGACGGCGAAGGCAAACCCCTCGCCGCAGACGGCTACCGCCAGGTGGAGTATGTCGACGGGATGGAGAACGTCTATGCGGCCGCCGACCTGCTGCTGGGCCGTGCGGGAGCGGCCACCGTCTGCGAAACCGCTGCTGTGGGCATCCCGGCCGTGTTCGTTCCGCTCCCGATCGGCAACGGCGAACAGGCGCTCAACGCCGCCGGTCCGGTGCAAGCGGGAGGCGCCCTGGTGGTTGACGACGAATCGTTCACGCCCGAATGGGTCAGCCGGGAAATCATCCCGCTGCTCTCAGACCCTGCCCGGCTGGCGAAAATGGCGGCGAGTTCTGAAGCCCTCGGTATCCGAAACGCAGATCGCCGTATGGCTGATCTGGTCCTGGAAGCGGTAAGCAAATGACCATGTCCACAGCACGCACGGCCGTGCGGAGCCTGGAATCCCTTGGCCGCGTGCATTTCATCGGCATTGGCGGCGTGGGCATGTCCGCCGTGGCCCGGATCATGGTGGCCCGCGGTGTCCCGGTGACAGGCTCCGATGCCAAAGACCTTCCGGTCATGGCAGACCTCGCTGCGGCCGGCGCAGGCATCCACGTGGGCTATTCCGCGGGCAACCTGGGCGCGGCCGAGGCCGTGGTGGCCGGCTCCGCCATCCGCGCGGACAATCCGGAACTCCAGGCCGCACGTGCCGCCGGGCTGCCCGTATTGCACCGCTCGGAGGCACTGGCGGCGGCTATGGCGGGTGACCGCGTGGTTACGGTGGCCGGCACCCACGGGAAGTCCACCACGACGTCCATGGTCACGGTGTTGCTGCAGGGTGCCGGCCTGGATCCCACTTTTGCGATCGGGGCCAACGTCCCTTCCCTGGGGGTTAACGCCGCCAGCGGCACTTCGGACATCTTTGTTGCCGAGGCCGACGAGTCCGACGGGTCATTCCTCAACTACCGACCCCACATTGCGGTTGTCACCAACGTGGAACCCGACCACCTTGACTACTACGGCACCGCCGAAGCCGTCTACGAGTCGTTCGACAGCTTCACGGAATTGCTCCCGGCCGACGGCGTCCTGGTGGCCTGCGCCGATGATCCCGGTGCCCGCGCGCTTGCGGAGCGGACCAGGACACGGGGCAACACCAGGGTGGTTACCTACGGCACCGCTGAAGACGCGCAGCTGCGGCTGCACGACGGCGGCCCGGGAGACGTGTGGGTGTCCACCGGCGCGGGAAGGTTTGCACTGGACCTCCAGGTGCCAGGGCGCCACAACGCGCTCAACGCTGCAGCCGCGTTTGCCGTTGCCCTGGAACTTGGCGTCGCACCCGACGCGGCCTCCGGGGCCCTGGCCCATTTCTCCGGCGCATCACGCCGCTTCGAGTTCAAGGGAGAAGGCAGGGGAGTGCGGGTCTACGACGACTACGCCCACCACCCGACGGAAGTCCGGGCAGCGCTGGCCGCGGCACGTTCCGTAGCGGGGGACCACAAGGTGCACGTGCTTTTCCAGCCGCACCTGTTTTCCCGCACCAGGGAGTTTGCAGCCGATTTTGCCGAGGCGCTCAACGCCGCGGACACCGCCCTGGTCCTGGACATCTATCCGGCCCGGGAAGATCCCATCCCGGGGGTCAGCAGCAAGCTGATCGGTGACCGGCTTTCCGCGGGCGGCCGGCTGGTGGCCGCAGAAGACGCCGTCCGGGCCGTCGTGGCCAACGCAGCCGCCGGCGATATTGTGCTCACGGCCGGAGCGGGCGACGTCACGGCCTACGGTCCGCTGATTGTGGAGGCACTGCTGGCGGAGGCGCCGGGTGGCTAGCACGCGCCGGCCCACCTACAAGACAGGCTCGCCTGGCACCCAGGGAAAGTCCGCCCAGGGAAAGTCCGCCCAGGAAAAGTCCCACCAGGGAGGCGGACGCGCGGACGTAATATCGGCCTCCAAGGCCGCACCCGCGGCCGCGGCCGCGGGAGCATCCCGTCCCTCCGCCACCGATAACGTGCTGTCCTTCCCGGAGCCCAAGGGCAGGCGGATCCGGCGCAACATCATCCTGGCTGCGTGCATTGTTGCCGCGCTGGTGGCCGGACTGCTGGCAGCAGCCGTCTACTCGCCGTTGTTCGCCATCCAGACGGTCTCGGTGGACGGCACCAAAATGCTGACTCCCGGCCAGGTCCAGGAGATGCTGAAGCCGTTGCATGGCAAACCCCTGCCGCAGGTGAATGACGACGAGGTGAAGCAGCTGCTGCAGCCCCTTGTCCAGGTCAAGGACGTGACCACGGAGGCGCGGCCGCCGTCGGTACTGGTGGTGCACATCCATGAGCGCACACCGGTCGCCCTGGTGAAGCAGGGAGAAGTGTTCCAGCTGGTCGACGTCGACGGGGTGCAGCTCGGCACGACCCAGGACCCGGGCAGCATCCAGCTGCCGGTGATCGACGGCGGAGCCGGAGTGATCGGCAGGGACCTTTTCAAGGCCATCACGGGCGTGCTGGCCGCGTTGCCCGCAGACGTACTCGCCAGGTTGTCCGATGCCTCGGCGAAGTCGGTTGACGCCGTCGAACTCAAACTAGTGGACGGCCAGACCATTGTCTGGGGCAATGCGGGGGAGAAGGAGCTCAAAGCCAAGGTGCTCGCTGCCCTGCTGAAGGCGCCCGCGGACCCCAAGAACCCCGTCCAGGTCTACGATGTCAGCGTGCCACGGCATCCCGTGACACGATAGTGGGCGAGCCCCCGGGGACAACCCCGGGACGAACATTCAGCCGCGCTGGGGAATCAGCGGACCGGCGGTGTGGTCAGAGGCGATTTCCGCTCTATTTCGCGGGTATTCCTACGACACGCGGAGCAGGTCATTGAATGTCTCAGGCATAGGAAATAGCGTCACAGCATGAGTTACTTGACATAACTATAACCCTCAAGTCGAAGGTTAAGGTTAAAAGCTTCAAGCAGGACTCCATCAGTTTTCGCAATAGGACACGAACAAGGGACACGTAACGTGGCAGCTCCGCAGAATTACTTGGCCGTCATCAAGGTCGTCGGCATCGGCGGCGGTGGCGTGAACGCAGTCAACCGCATGATCGAAGTCGGTCTCCGCGGTGTCGAATTCATCGCAATTAACACCGATGCCCAGGCTCTGCTCATGAGCGACGCCGACGTCAAACTTGACGTAGGCCGCGAGCTGACGCGTGGTCTCGGGGCCGGCGCAAACCCGGAGGTCGGCAAGCAGGCGGCCGAAGACCACGCCGACGAGATCGAAGAGGTCATCCGCGGCGCGGACATGGTCTTCGTGACGGCCGGCGAGGGCGGCGGCACCGGTACTGGCGGCGCCCCCGTGGTGGCCCGCATTGCACGCTCGCTCGGCGCCCTCACCATCGGCGTTGTCACACGCCCGTTCACCTTCGAGGGCCGCCGTCGTGCAGGTTCCGCCGAGGCGGGCATCGACGCCCTCCGCGACGAAGTCGACACCCTGATCGTGATCCCCAATGACCGCCTCCTGTCCATCAGCGACCGCAATGTATCCGTCCTGGACGCTTTCCGCTCTGCCGACCAGGTCCTGCTGTCCGGTGTCCAGGGCATCACCGACCTCATCACCACGCCGGGCCTGATCAACCTTGACTTCGCGGACGTCAAGTCCGTGATGCAGGGTGCAGGCTCCGCCCTCATGGGCATCGGTTCGGCCCGGGGCGAGGACCGCGCCGTCAAGGCCGCGGAACTCGCCATCGCCTCCCCCCTCCTGGAAGCATCGATCGACGGCGCCCACGGTGTCCTGCTGTCCATCCAGGGCGGCTCGGACCTCGGGCTCTTCGAGATCAACGAGGCGGCCCGCCTGGTTCAGGAAGTTGCCCACCCGGAGGCCAACATCATCTTCGGTGCCGTCATCGACGACGCCCTCGGCGACGAGGCCCGGGTGACAGTGATCGCAGCAGGCTTTGACGACGTCAAGGCCACCTCGCCCTCGATGGACCAGTCCCAGCCGCAGGCCGCTCCCCAGCGCCCGGCCGCGCCTACCTCGGCTCCCGCGCCCGCCCAGGCGCCGGCACAGCACGTCCAGCCGGTCCACGCCGGGATCGGTGCTTCCGGCCTGAGTAACTGGGGCCAGCAGCGCCCCTCGGCCGTCCCCGCCGACTCGGGATTCGACGTCGACCTTCCGTCTGTTGTGGAGCCGGACCTTTCGGGCAGCCGCTCGGACGACCTGGACGTTCCCGACTTCCTGAAGTAGGACTTGCGGGACGTCTTGTCAGCTCGTCAGTTAGCGGTGTTTTGATTGTTTTGGTGGCGAACCGAAGTCCGGCCCGGCGTTTGGGTTGCATTCACTGACGCCGGGGCCGGCAACCTCGCCCTCCACGTGGGAGACGATCCGGCCGAAGTCCTTCGCCGGAGAGGCTTCCTGGAGGCCGAAGCGGGCCTGCCCGCAGGCAGCTTCCAGTACATGAACCAGGTTCATGGCAATGCAGTGGCCTATATCGGTGATGCGGCGGACAGCTCCGCACCCGGCGGTCCCACTGCGGACGGGATGGTGTCCTCCGGGCGCCCGCTCGCGGTCATGGTGGCGGACTGTGTCCCGGTGGTCCTCGCAGGCTCGGCGCCGGGGGGAAAGCCGATCCTGGCCGTTGCACACGCGGGCCGCCCGGGTGTGGCCAGCGGCGTCATCCCGGCAACCGTGGCGCGCATGCGCGCTGAGGGAGCGAAGGACATCCACGCCTGGATCGGTCCCTCCATCTGCGGATCCTGCTACGAAGTGCCGGAGGGCATGCGGGCTGACGTGGCCGCAGCCGTACCGGCCACCTGGTCAACAACATCCTGGGGCACCCCCGGGCTTGACCTTCCGGCCGGTGCGCGCAGCCAGCTTGAAGCCCAAGGGGTCACCGTGGACTATTCCGGACCCTGCACCCTCGAAAACGAAGAATTGTTCTCCTACCGCGGAAACCCGGACACGGGCCGGTTCGCGGGGTTGGTGTGGATCAGTGAGTGAGCCCCTTGACGTGACGGCCGCGGATGACCCCCGCCTGATCGACATCGGGTCACGGCTTGCCGCAGTCCGGCGCCGGATCACGGCCGCCACGGAAGCTGCAGGCCGTCCGGACAACCCGCCGGAGCTGATCGTGGTGACCAAATTCCACCCCGCCGCAGATGTGCGCAGGCTGGCAGCACTGGGTGTGACCGATGTGGGGGAGAACCGCGACCAGGAGGCTTCGGAGAAGGCCGCCAGCCTTAGTGATCTCAGGCTCCGGTGGCACTTCGTGGGTCAGTTGCAGAGCAACAAGGCGAAGTCTGTGGTCCGGTACGCCCACGCCATCCATTCAGTGGACCGGCCGCAGCTGGCAGCAGCCCTGGCCAAGTCCATTGCCGCGGAGCAGGAGCGGACAGGCAGGGCACCGCTTGAGTGCTTTATCCAAGTAAGCCTGGACGAGGACGCCGGAAGCCATCGGGGTGGCGCAAGCCGGCTGGAGGTTGCCCCGCTGGCGGATCAGTTGGCAGGATCGCCGGGGCTTGTTCTCGCCGGCGTCATGGCGGTGGCTCCGCTGGGTTCGGATCCTGATGCGGCCTTCGGCAAGCTGGCGGAAATATCGGCTCAGCTGCTCCGCGAGCACCCGTCGGCTAAGGGGATATCCGCCGGCATGAGCCAGGATCTGGAATCCGCCATCAGGGCGGGTGCGACACACCTGAGAATAGGGTCGGATATATTGGGTTCGCGTCCTGCGTTGCGGTAGCGTCAAAGTATTGGAAGAGAATGGCGGGGATTCCAATGCTGTCAAGTCAACTCAGCGGCCCGCTTACGGACACGATTAGGAGTCGACCATGGCTGGCGCTCTGCGCAAGACAATGATCTATCTTGGGCTCGCCGATGGCGATGAACACTACGAGTCTGAGCACCACACACCGCACAAGGACGAGGACGATTCAATGGAGCATGACCGCGAGGAACGCCGGGCACCGGCGCCCGTCCGCGAGATCGCCCGTGAAACTCCGACTCCACACGCCGCCGAAGAGGAATATCGCGCACCTGTGACACCTATCAAGCGCGCGGCCTCGAGCCGCGAAGAGACCACCGGACTTCGCCAGATCACTACGATCCACCCGCGGTCCTACAACGACGCCAAACTGATCGGCGAAAGCTTCCGTGATGGCATCCCCGTCATTATGAACGTCACGGACATGGGCGAGGCCGATGCCAAGCGCCTGGTCGATTTCTCGGCAGGGCTGGTGTTTGGCCTCCGCGGCAGCATCGAGCGGGTGACCAACAAGGTGTTCCTTCTCTCGCCGTCGTACGTTGAGGTCATCGGCGACGACAAGAAGGTCAGCGAGACGCAGGCCAGCTTCTTCAACCAGAGCTAGCAGCGGGCGTGTATGGATGCCAGGCAGGCGACCTGTCTGGCATCTGTGCTGAAATAGATAAGAACGGCAACAGGACACTGGGGTATCCGGAATGAACATGGAGATATGAGTTAACTCATGGGAATTGTTTTCGGACTTATCTATATCGCTTTATTATTCGTGTTTGTGGCATTGATCATCCGTTTGGTCTACGACTGGGTACAGATGTTTGCCCGGGAGTGGAGGCCAAGAGGCGCTGCACTGGTGGCGGCCCACACTGTCTACTCGGTCACAGACCCGCCGCTGAAGGTGCTGAGGCGCCTCATTCCGCCCTTGCGGTTGGGCGGGATTTCGCTGGATCTCGGCTTTTTGCTGTTGTTCATCGCTATCAGCGTGGCTATGGCAATCGTGAAGAATCTCGCGTAATTTTCATTACAGCTTGCGGCGCACTGACAGGGCGGGAAACCGCCGTCCACGGCATCGCGTAGAACCTCCGGTTTGACACCTCAGTGTTGAATTAGAGGAACCAGACCATATTTAGGTACCGTAGTTTTGACGGCCGGAAGGCCTACTGACTAACTAGACCAACGAGGTGACCAGATGGCTTTGACGCCAGAAGACGTTGTCAACAAGCGCTTTCAGCCGACCAAGTTCCGCGAAGGCTACGACCAGGACGAAGTTGACGACTTCCTGGACGAAATCGTCGTCGAACTGCGCCGCCTGAACCAAGAGAACGACGAGCTTCGCAAGAAGCTTGCCGAGAGCGGCTCAGGCACGCCCGCCAGCTCCGCAGCAGCGGCGCCGGTGGTGGAGAAGGTTCCCGCCCCGGTCAAGGCTGAAAAGGACGAGTCCCGGGCCAAGGCGGAAGCCGAGGCCAAGGCCGCCGAAGCCAAGAAGAAGGCTCCCGAGCCGGCAACGGCACTCGCTCCGGTTCCCGCCGCGGCTGCCCCCGCCGCGGTCAACCCGACGGCGGAATCCGCCGCCGGCCTGCTGGCCATGGCGCAGCAGATGCACGACAAGCACGTCGCCGACGGCCAGCAGCAGAAGGACAAGATCATCGCCGAGGCGCAGATCGAAGCCAGCAGCCTGGTCAACGACGCGCAGGAGAAGTCCCGCAAGATCCTCGGTGCCCTGGAGCAGCAGCGGTCTGTCCTGGAACGCAAGGTGGAGCAGCTGCGCGGTTTCGAGCGCGACTACCGTTCACGCCTGAAGGCCTACATCGAAGGCCAGCTCCGCGACCTGGACGCCCGCGGTTCCGTGGCTGCGCCCGAGGTTAGCGACGGCAGCCCCGCCGTTTAGCAAGTATTCTGAAAGCCGGTGGCTGAGGACTCCTCGGCCGCCGGCTTTTGCCATTAACCGCCACCCGTGTGACACATGGCGGGCACCAGCAACTTCCTTCCTGTCCCGGGACCGGCTCTTGAATGAAAGCTCTATGACTGACGAAACAGCACCTGCCGCAGCGCAGCCAGCAACGACTCATGCCCGGCCGCGTAAGGCGTTCCTGCTGGCGCTCTTCGCCGGCTTCGCTGTTTTCGCCTACGTCTTCGACCAGCTCACCAAGCTGTGGGTGACCAGCACCATGGTGGAGGGGGAGCGTATTCCCGTGCTGCCCCCGTTGCTGCACTGGTATTACATCCGCAACTCCGGGGCCGCTTTTTCCATTGGCGAGAACGTGACGTGGGTGTTCACCATCATCATGGCGGCCGTGTCGATTGCCATTCTCGTGCAGCTGCGCAAGCTCGGTTCGGCGTGGTGGGCACTGGCTTTGGGCCTGCTTCTTGGCGGTGCCTTGGGGAACCTCACTGACCGACTGTTCCGGGAACCGTCGTTCGCCATGGGCCACGTGGTGGACTTTATCCAGCTGCCGAATTTCGCCATTTTCAATATCGCCGATTCCGCTGTTGTCTCCGCCGTTGTGATCATCTGCCTGCTGACCTTGCGGGGTATATCCCTTGACGGTTCACGGCTCCAGAAACCGGCGGAGGGCCAGGATGCCTGAGAAACTTACCGTTCCCGAGGAACTTGCCGGCACGCGCGTCGATGCGGGCCTTGCCAGGCTGATGGGGATATCCCGCTCGCAGGCGGCAACGCTGATCGCCGAGGGCAACGTCAGCTCCGGAGGAAAGGCCGTGGGGAAGTCCCTGAAGCTGGCCTCCGGCACTGTGCTGGAGGTCGTTGTCCCTGAACGGCGGGACCCCCTGGAAATCGTGGAGGAAGTTGTGGAAGGCCTGAAAATACTGCTGGACGACGAGGACTTCGTGGTCATCGACAAGCCAGTGGGTGTGGCCGCGCACCCGTCCCCCGGCTGGGTGGGACCCACTGTGGTGGGTGGCCTCGCCGGGCTGGGCTATCGGATCTCGACGTCGGGCGCCCCCGAACGTGCGGGCATTGTGCACCGCCTCGACGTCGGCACCTCCGGCGCCATGGTGGTCGCCAAATCGGAACGCGCCTATACAGCGCTCAAGCGTGCCTTCAAGGAGCGCACGGTGGACAAGGTGTACCACGCAGTGGTCCAGGGGCTGCCTGATCCCCTCGCGGGCACGATCGACGCGCCGATCGGCCGCCACCCGGGCCATGACTGGCGCTTCGCAGTTATCGAAGACGGCCGCGAATCCGTCACCCACTACGAAGTCCTCGAGGCCTTCGGCAAGGCCTCCCTCGTTGAGGTGCACCTTGAAACCGGCCGGACCCACCAGATCCGTGTCCACTTCTCCGCCCTGCGCCACCCCTGCGCGGGCGACCTGACGTACGGGGCAGATCCGCGGCTGGCCGCGACGCTCGGCCTGACCCGGCAATGGCTCCACGCCCGGCAGCTTGGGTTCGACAGTCCCAGGACGGGTGAGCGCGTGACGGTGACGAGCGATTACCCGCAGGATCTTGCATACGCACTCGAAGTTCTGGCCTCCGGGGAGGCCTGAGCCGGAACTGTCGCTGCCCGGCACTAGAATGGTCCGGTGACTTCCAGCAATGACTCGTTCGTCCACCTGCACACCCATACCGAATACTCCATGCTGGATGGGGCGGCCCGCCTGGGGGAGTTGTTCGACGAAACCGAACGCCTGGGGATGCCCGCCCTGGCCACAACGGACCATGGCTATCTTTTTGGCGCCTTCGATTTCTGGCGCAAGGCCACTGACAAGGGCATCAAGCCGATCATCGGCGTCGAAGCCTATGTGACTCCCGGCACCGCCCGCGGTGACAAGAGCCGCGTGCGGTGGGGCGAGGAAAGCCAGCGCAAGGACGACGTCTCCGGCGGTGGTTCCTATACGCACATGACCCTGCTGAGCTACAACAACGTGGGCATGCGGAACCTGTTCCGGGCCTCGTCGATCGCGTCGCTGGACTCGGTCTTCGGCAAATGGCCGCGGCTGGACCGTGAGTTGCTGAACACGTACTCGGAAGGGCTCATCGCCACCACCGGCTGCCCGTCGGGAGAGGTCCAGACCCGGCTTCGGCTGGGACAGTACCGCGAAGCGCTCGAGGCGGCGGCGGAGTTCCGCGACATTTTCGGGGCCGAGAACTACTTCTGCGAGCTGATGGACCACGGCCTGGACATCGAGCGGCGGGTCACCGGCGACCTGCTGCGCCTGGCCAAGGACCTGAACCTTCCGCTGGTGGCCACCAACGACCTGCACTACACGCACGAGCACGATGCGAAGGCGCACGAGGCGCTGCTGGCCATCCAGTCCGGTTCCACACTCCTGGAGCCCACCTACGACAACGGCGGCTCGCGCTTCGCGTTCTCCGGCAGCGGCTACTACTTGAAGTCGCCCCAGGAAATGCGTGAACTGTTCCGCGACCACCCCGAGGCCTGCGACAACACGCTTCTGATCGCCGAACGCTGCGAAGTCTCCTTCAACACCGGCGCCAACTACATGCCGCGGTTCCCGTGCCCCGAGGGTGAGGACGAGACGTCCTGGCTCGTCAAGGAAGTCGACAAGGGACTCCATTACCGCTATCCCCAGGGAATCCCGGACAAGGTCCGCAAGCAGGCCGACTATGAGCTGGAAGTCATCACTTCCATGGGCTTCCCGGGCTACTTCCTCGTGGTGGCCGACTTCATCAACTGGGCCAAGAACAACGGCATCCGGGTGGGTCCCGGACGTGGCTCGGGTGCAGGCTCCATGGTTGCGTACGCCATGCGCATCACCGACCTGGATCCGCTCCACCACGGCCTGATCTTCGAACGCTTCCTCAACCCGGACCGCGTCTCGATGCCTGACTTCGACGTCGACTTCGATGACCGGCGCCGCTCCGAAGTCATTGACTACGTCACGCGCAAGTACGGCGACGAGCGCGTCGCCATGATCGTCACCTATGGAACCATCAAGACCAAGCAGGCCCTGAAGGACTCCTCGCGCGTGCTGGGTTACCCATTCAGCATGGGCGAAACGCTCACCAAGGCGCTGCCGCCGGCCGTGATGGCCAAGGACATTCCGCTGGCCGACATCCAGAACAAGGAAGCCAAGCGCTACAGCGAAGCCGGCGACTTCCGCCAGCTGATCAGCACCGACCCGGAGGCCGCCAAGGTCTTCGAAACGGCCCTGGGCATTGAGGGCCTGAAACGGCAGTGGGGCGTGCACGCCGCCGGTGTGATCATGTCCTCGGACCCCATCATCGACGTCATTCCCATCATGCGCCGCTTCCAGGACGGCCAGGTCATCACCCAGTTCGACTATCCGACGTCCGAAGGACTCGGCTTGATCAAGATGGACTTCCTGGGCCTTCGAAACCTGACGATCATTTCGGATGCCCTGGAAAACATCAAGATGAACCGGGGCATCGATCTCGACCTCGAAACCCTGGAGCTTGACGACACCGCCTCCTACGAGCTGCTGGCCCGGGGCGACACCCTGGGGGTGTTCCAGCTCGACGGCGGCCCCATGCGGTCCCTCCTCAAGCTGATGAAGCCTGACAACTTCGAAGACATCTCCGCGGTCCTGGCCCTGTACCGGCCGGGTCCGATGGGCGCCAACGCACACACCGACTACGCGCTGCGCAAGAACAAGATCCAGGAAGTCATCCCGATCCACCCGGAGCTCGAGGAGCCGCTTTCCGAAATCCTGGGCGGCACGTACGGGCTGATCGTGTACCAGGAGCAGGTTATGGCGGTGGCGCAGAAGCTCGCCGGCTATACCCTGGGCCAGGCCGACATCCTGCGCCGCGCCATGGGCAAGAAGAAGAAATCCGAGCTGGACAAGCAGTTTGCCGGCTTCTCCCAGGGCATGCAGGACAACGGCTATTCCATGGCCGCGGTCAAGACCCTGTGGGACATCCTCCTCCCGTTCTCCGACTACGCCTTCAACAAGGCGCACTCGGCCGCTTACGGCGTGATCTCTTACTGGACCGCATACCTGAAAGCGCACTACGCGCCGGAGTACATGGCCGCATTGCTGACCTCCGTGGGCGACGACAAGGACAAGTCGGCGATCTACCTCAACGAATGCCGCCGCATGGGCATCACGGTGCTGCCGCCCGACGTAAATGAGTCCGCCCTTAACTTCACCCCTGTGGGCAACGACATCCGCTTCGGCATGGGCGCCATCCGCAACGTCGGCGTTAACGCCGTCGAAGCCATGGTGGCGGCGCGCGAAAAGGAAGGCGCCTACACGTCCTTCAAGGACTACCTCATGAAGGTCCCCGCAGTGGTGTGCAACAAGCGCACCATTGAATCCCTGATCAAGGCGGGCGCGTTCGACTCCCTGAACCACCACCGGCGCGCGCTGGCCATGATCCATGAAGAAGCCATCGACTCCGTGATCACGCTCAAGCGCAACGAGGCGATCGGTCAGTTCGACCTCTTCGCCGGTTTCGACGAAGCCGAATCCGAGGCGTCCCTGAGCATCGAAATCCCGGACCTTCCCGAATGGGAGAAAAAGGACAAGCTCTCCTTCGAACGGGACATGCTGGGCCTCTACGTCTCGGACCACCCGCTGCAGGGCCTCGAAGGATTGCTGAGCCAGCACGCCGACCAGTCCATCACCTCGATCATCGCGGAGGACGGCCCGCACGACGGCGCCATCATCACCATTGCGGGCATGATCACCTCGCTGAGCAGGCGGATCGCGAAGGCCAGCGGCAACGCCTATGCCCGGGCGGAGATCGAAGACCTGGGCGGCTCAATTGAGGTCATGTTCTTCGGCCAGGTGTATGGTCCGATCGCCTCCGTGCTGGCCGAAGACCTTGTCGTCGTGGTCAAGGGCCGGCTGCAGCGCCGCGACGACGGCGCCGTCGCGCTGAACTGCATGGAGCTGTCCGTCCCGGACCTCAGCGAGGGCCTGAACGGGCCCCTGGTGATCACCATGCAGACGCACAAGGCCACCGAGGCCGTGGTGACCGAGCTTGGTGACGTGCTGAGGACCCACCGCGGCAACTCGGAAGTCAGGCTGCACCTGCAGGGCGACACCCGGGTGGAAGTGATGGCTCTTCCGGTCCATCTGCGCGTCAACCCGAGTCCGTCACTCTTTGGCGACCTGAAGGTGCTCCTCGGACCGACCTGCCTGGACAGTTAGGTGCCCGGACCTCTGGCGGCGGCGGGCACGGCGGTGATCTCGGGGGCCGGCCGGGGCTTCGGCGCAGCGCTGGCCACCGTTCTGGCAGCTGAACAGTGGACGGTGTATGGCATCGTCCGTCCGGGATCCGCGCCAGCAACCGGGGCCAGCGGCCGCGTGAGGTACCTGGAATGGGATATCGCCCGTTCCTGCCCGGAGGACGTGTCCAGGGTCCTGGCAGATGCCTGCATCGACGTCGTGGTCAATAATGCGGCGGTTGGCAGCAGCCAGAAGACGCTGTCTTCAGTTGATTCAGGCTCCCTCGCGCAGCTCCTGGACAACAACGTCGCAGGCGCCGTCCGGGTGACCCAGGCGTCCCTCGCCGGACTGCTCCGGCCGGGTCCGGGCAGTCGCAGGCCACTGGTGGTCAACGTGTCATCCAGGTTGGGTTCGGCAGCACTGCAGGGGGAGGGCGCGTTTGCCGGTTTCGGGACGAGTTATGGCTACCGCCTCAGCAAAGCTGCCCTCAACATGCTGACCCTGAGCCTTCACGAAGAGTTTGGCGCGGAACTCGACGCATGGTCCGTGCATCCCGGCGCACTGAAGACGGGAATGGGACGGGCCGGCGCGTCGAAGGAGCCCGCGACGGCGGCCAGGGAGCTCCTGCACGAGTTCACCGAACGCCGCGGCGGCAGTCCCCGGTTCTTCGAACTGGGATCGTCCGCGTCCCTGCCCTGGTAGGGTCCTAGATTTCGTAGTCGAGAGGCACGGGCTGGCTGTAGGCGCCCGAATGATAGAGCAGCGGCGTTCCGTCTTCGCCGACCTGTCCTTCCACGACTTCCACCACAACAACCGCATTGTTCTCGAAGGACAGGCGCATCTGGATTTTGCCGATCAGCCAGCCGGCCACGTCCTTGAGGATGGGCACTTCGTACGGTCCGAGCTCCCAGTGGTCGCCCTCAAACCTGTTCTTGGTCCGGGCGAACCGGTCTGCCAGTTCCTGGTTGTCGAGTCCGAGCATATGGACGCCGATGTGGGTCGTGTTGGCGATAGCCGGCCATGAACTGGAGCTGCGGGCCATGTTGAAGGTGAAGCGCGGGGGTTGGGCGGACAAGGACGCAACAGAGGTGGCGGTAAATCCGTACGGGGTGCCGTTGTAGTTCACGGTGATAATTGCCACGCCGGCCGCATGCCGGCGGAACATCTCCTTGAACGTGCCTTCGAAGGCTGCGTTGTCTGAGGTCACTGTGATCTAACTCCCTGCTGAAAAATATCGTGGTTGGGTCCTGCTTGCCCAGCGTAGGGGGCGCCCGATGCTGTGGATGACTTGGTTACCTGCCGCGTCATTTGTTTAACGGCGGTGAACGTTTGTTAATCTTTGTTTCATGACACAGCCATCAGGCACCGGCCCGGTTCCGCAGAATCCGAAGTTTTCCGGGGACGCTGGCAACCCGCCCGCCTATGGTGAACTTTACCGTGGTGACCCACCTTCGTGGCGTGTGCCGGCGGTCACAGCCGCTGCAGGGATACCGGTAGGACTCGTGTGGTGGCTGCTGGCGCCCGGCGGGCTGAACCTTTTGTCCGGCGATCCTTCCCTGGCCTCCGGTACGAATGTTGAAGGCTGGCTTCCCCGGGACCTCGTGCTGGCGGGCCTGTTCCTGCTGGCGGGTTGCGTGACCGGATTCCTCCTGAACGGAAAACGCACCGGAGCCCCCGCGCCCGGGACGGTCCTCCTCGCCGTAGTGGGAGGGGCGCTCGGCGCACTTATCGCCTGGCAAACCGGGGTGCTGGCGGGGCAATGGTGGGGCCCGGCCGAAGACACTGCCCGGAACGCCAGCATCGCGTTCTCGCTCCGCGCCTTGGCCGTTCTGGCCATCTGGCCCGCGGCGGTGGCAATAGCGGTCTTCGTGGCAAACCTGCTCAGCCTCCTGGGTAGCCCGCCGGCGCAGGACACGTAGGCTTACGGTCCCCAGGCGGCCGTCCTTTCCTGAGCCAACTTAACAGGGAACGAAGGTCCTCCGACGGCACGTAAAATGGGCGGGTGACCATTTCTCCGGACAGCCCCGTACAGACCACAGCCCCGGCCATCAACTACCGCACCATTGACCTGCGCGGTCAGCGGCTCTCGCTCGCCGGACTCCGGGCGGCTGTCCCGCGTGCCCGGCACCAGACCATGGCGGACGCCGAGCAGAAGGTCACCGACATCATTACCGCGGTCCGGTCCCGGGGCTTCGCCGCCCTGAGTGAGTTCGCAAGAACGTTCGACGGCGTCGAGCAGGCACACCCGCGTGTGCCGGGCGCCGCGCTGCGCGCGGCGCTGGAGGAGCTGGACCCGGCAGTGCGGGCGGCCCTCGAAGAATCGATCAGCAGGGCGCGCAAGTTCGCAGACAGCCAGCGGCCGGCAAACGTCGACGTCGAACTGGGCGAGGGCGCCGTCGTTAGCCAGAACTGGGTGCCGGTTGGTCGCGTGGGGCTGTATGTGCCCGGCGGACTGGCTGTCTACCCGTCGTCGGTCATCATGAACGTCGTCCCGGCGCTGGCGGCCGGCGTTGCCTCCATTGCCCTGGCTTCTCCTCCCCAGAAAAACTTCGGGGGGCTCCCGCACCCCACCATCCTTGCCGCGGCGGCGCTGCTTGGCATTGATGAGGTTTACGCCATCGGGGGCGCACAGGCCATCGCGGCCTTTGCCTACGGTGTTCCCGCTGACGACGCGGAGGCAGCCCTGGATCCGGTGGACGTAGTGACCGGGCCGGGCAACATCTTTGTTGCCACGGCCAAACGGCTGGTCAAAGGTGTTGTCGGCATCGATTCCGAGGCCGGCACCACGGAAATCGCCATCCTTGCGGACAGGACCGCCCGCCCGTCGCTGGTGGCGGCCGACCTCATCAGCCAGGCCGAACACGATCCGAAGGCCGCCTCGGTCCTCATCACCGACTCAGAGGATCTTGCCGGGGCCGTCCGCGCCGAGCTCGCCGTGCAGGCTGCGTTGACCAAGCATTCCGAACGTGTACGGGAAGCCTTGTCCGGCCCGCAGTCCGGCGTGGTGCTCGTGGACGACCTTGAGCAGGGAATCGCGGCCTGTGATGCCTACGCCGCGGAGCACCTTGAAATCATGACGGCGGATGCCCCGGCTGTGGCTGCCCGTATCCGCAACGCTGGAGCGATCTTCGTGGGGGACTACAGCCCCGTCAGCCTGGGGGACTACTGTGCAGGGTCCAACCACGTGCTGCCGACGAGCGGCACGGCTGCTTTCTCTTCCGGCCTTAATGTCACCACGTTCCTTCGTGCCATCCAGGTGGTCAACTACAGCAAGCCGGCCCTCCAGAAGGTCAGCGGGCACATCGTCAGCCTCGCGGGCGCAGAGGACCTGCCGGCCCACGGCGAGGCCGTGACGGCGAGGTTCGCCGGAACGGAATAACCACTACATGTAGTAATTACAGGCTTGTTATTCAGCTACATGTAGTCGTAAACTGGGATCGGGCGAATGTATTCCAGGATCGAAGTCCTGGGAATGACGTTCGGCCCGTTCAGCGCCGGCCAGGGAAGGAAGCAACGTGTACTGTCCGTTTTGCCGCAACCCTGATTCCCGCGTCGTGGACAGTCGCATGGCCGACGATGGTTCCGCCATCCGCCGCCGCCGGCAGTGTCCTGAATGCGGCCGCCGCTTCACCACCGTGGAGACCACCAGCCTCACGGTGATCAAGCGTTCCGGTGTCGGCGAGCCATTCAGCCGAAGCAAGGTAATCAACGGCGTACGGAAAGCCTGCCAGGGCCGCCCCGTGACTGAAGACGATCTTGCCATGCTGGCGCAGGAAGTCGAGGAAACGATCCGCGCGTCCGGCGCTGCGGAAATTGAGGCCCACGAGGTGGGCCTGGCCATCCTCAGCCCGCTCCAGAAACTGGACGAAGTCGCTTATCTTCGGTTCGCGAGCGTGTACCAGGCATTCGAATCCCTGGAAGATTTTGAGACAGCTATTTCCATCCTCCGCCATGAAGCGGAAGTCGAAGCCAAGGCCGCCAAGGGCAAGAGCTCCGAGAAGAGCCCACTCTAGACTCCGGTGGTGGCAGCGGAGGGGAAGCCGAAGCCACCACCGGCACCAAACCCCGGGGACGATTGCGGTCAGCGGCCTCCGGCCACTGGGACTACGGCTCCGGTAATGTAGCCGGCGTCACGGGACAGCAGCCACAGCACCGCAGCCGCAACCTCGTCAGGTTCGGCGCCCCGGCCCATGGGGATGGTCGGATTCAGGCGCTCCACCCGGTCGGGCATTCCCGCTGCTGCGTGCAGGCCGGTGTTGGTGCTCCCGGGGGCGACGCAGTTGACCCGGATTCCCTGCGCAGCGACTTCCGAGGCAAGCCCCACCGTGAGTACATCAACAGCACCCTTCGACGCTGCGTAATGCGCCCAGGTGCCCGGCGACCCGGCCTTCGTCGCGGTGGAAGAAATGTTGACGATGGATCCGCCGGGTCCGCCAGTGGCTGTGCTGAGCCGCCGCACCGCTTCCTGGCAGACATAGATCAGCCCTGACACGTTGACGTCCATGACTCGTCGGACAGTTGCCGGAGGAACGTCCGAGAGGTTGCCGATCAGGTTGCCCGTAATCCCCGCATTGTTGATCACAGCCGTGACGGCGCCCAAAGTAGCCGCCTGGTCGAACATTGATCCAACCGCTTCCGGATCGCTGACGTCTGCCTGGTGCGCCAGCGCCGTGCCGCCGTCATCCCGAATTTCCTGCACTATGGATGCAGCTCCGGCGGAGTCCGCGGAATAGTTGACCAGGACGGCGTAACCGGCCCGTGCCGCGCGGAGGGCGATGGCGGCGCCGATTCCACGGCTGGCCCCGGTGACCAGGGCAACGCCCCCCGCTGAGGCAGTCATGGAACCGGCAGCCCGCCTACTTGGCCAGTTTGTGCGTCAGTGCAACTTCGATGGCGGCGCCCACAATGCCGGCGTCGTTCTTGAGCTCGGCCGGGACGATCTTCGTGCGCAGCTTCATGTGCGGCAGGTACTCGTCGGCCCGCTTGGAGATGCCGCCGCCGACGATGAACAGTTCGGGGGAGAACAGGAATTCAACATGCGAGAAGTAGCGCTGGAGCAGCACGCTGTACTCGGTCCAGCTTAGGCCGTCGCGTTCACGTGCCACGGCGGAGGCCTTGCTCTCGGCGTCAAAACCGTCGATCTCGAGGTGTCCGAGTTCGGCGTTCGGGACCAGCTTGCCGTTGAAGATGAAGGCCGAGCCAATGCCCGTCCCAAGGGTAATCACGAGGACGGTCCCGGAGACACCCGCTCCCGCTCCGTAGCGGGCTTCGGCGAGACCCGCGGCGTCGGCGTCGTTGATGACCTCCACCGGGCGGCCCAGGCGCTTGGTCAGCAGCGTGTCAATATCCGTGTTGAGCCAGGACTTATCGACGTTGGCTGCGGAATGAACCACACCGTGCTGGATGATGCCGGGGAACGTTACGCCGATCGGCGAATCGGGGGACGGCGCGTCCGGCCGGGCGTCGAGCTCAGCGACCACCGCTGCGACCGTTTCGGCAACCGACTCCGGCGTCGCGGGCTGCGGCGTCGGAACGCGGAAGCGGTCGCCCACGAGTTTGCCCTTTTTGAGGTCGACAATGCCGCCCTTGATTCCGGTTCCGCCGATGTCGATTCCGATCAGCGGGGCGTTCTTGGTTGACTTGTCGTCCTTCTTGGCCAATGTGATTCCGTTCGTGGCTGTGGGCGGGCAAAGGGTTGTGGGCTAAGGTTCCGGCACATGCCGGGAGGGGTGATCAGGGCAGGGTAAGGATTTCTGCGCCGGACTCGGTAACGAGCAGGGTGTGCTCGAATTGGGCAGTGCGCTTGCGGTCACGCGTCACCACGGTCCAGTCATCAGCCCACATGTCCCACTCAACCGTACCGAGGGTCAACATCGGTTCAATGGTGAACACCATGCCCGTTTCCATGACCGTGTTGTAGGCGGGAGCGGCATCATAATGCGGAATGATCAAGCCGGTGTGGAAAGCCTCGCCAACACCGTGGCCGGTGAAATCCCGGACCACGCCGTAGCCGAAGCGCTTGGCGTAGGACTGGATGGCGCGGCCGATCACGTTGATTTCACGTCCGGGGGCCACGGCCTTGATGGCACGGTTCAGGGATTCCCTGGTGCGCTCCACGAGGAGCCGCGACTCTTCATCGACGTCACCCACCAGGAACGTGAAGTTTGTGTCGCCGTGCACACCCCCGATGAAGGCGGTGATGTCGATGTTCAGGATGTCGCCGTCCTGGACCACCGTGCTGTCCGGTATTCCATGGCAGATCACTTCGTTCAGCGAGGAGCACAGGGATTTCGGGAAGCCCCGGTAACCCAAGGTCGACGGGTACGCCTGGTGGTCGAGCAGGAACTCGTGCCCGATCCTGTCCAGCTGGTCCGTTGTAACGCCGGGCTCGATGTGCCTGCCGACCTCAACGATTGCCTGGGCCGCGATCCTGCTGGCGATCCTGATCTTCTCGATGGTCTCGGCGGATTTCACCTCCGAGCCGGTGAACTTCTCCGGACCCGGCTTGCCCACATACTCGGGGCGGGGAATTGACGCCGGGACAGGCAGCTGCGGGCTGACGGTTCCGGGGACCAGGGTGCCGGTGGGTGCAGTCGAGGCAAGAGAAGGCATAGATTGATCATATAAGCAGGCACAGAAGCCCATGTAACGGACAGCCGGATCGGAACCCGATGGCGGCCTACGTTACGCGGATCACTTTCAGCGGGCGCGGAGCCTGCACGATGCGAGGAGCAGCGATGACCGAGTACTGGTACAACGTCAAGACCCATGAGGTGGAAGAAGACGCCATGTCCGACTGGACGCAGCTGATCGGGCCATACAAGACGCGCGCCGAAGCCGAGCATGCACTGGAGAAGGTCAGGGCACGCAACGAGTCATGGGAAAAGGGCGACGAGGACTGAGGCACCAGCCGGGCGGCCCGGCCGGAGTCCGGCTAGAACGAATGCTCGGGGCCGGGGAACTGGCCCGTCCGGACGTCGTCACCGTAGGCCTTGGCCGCGTTGCTCAGCGACGTTCGCAGGTCAGCATACTGTTTGACGAATTTGGCCATTTTGCCGCCGCGTAGTCCCGCCATGTCCTGCCACACCAGGACCTGGCCGGTTGTGGTGTTACCCGCGCCGATGCCCACGGTGGGAACTGCAATGGCGGCGTCAACGGCCGCAGCCGTGGCGGCCGGAACCATTTCCATCAGGACGCTGAAGGCGCCGGCCTCGGCGAGTGCGACCGCGTCATCGATCAGCCTCTGCGCATCATCGCCCCGGCCCTGGACCCGGTAGCCGCCCAGGGAATGCTCGCTCTGCGGGGTGAAGCCGATGTGCGCCATCACCGGAATGCCGGCCTGGACCATGGCCCGGACGGTGTCAGCGTAGAACTTGCCGCCTTCAATCTTCACGGCATGGGCGAGTCCTTCCTTCAGGAAGCGGACTCCGGTGGCCACGGCCTGCTCGGCTGAAACCTCATAGCTTCCGAACGGAAGGTCCGCGACCACAAGCGCCCGTTTGGCCGACCGCGCCACGGCCCGGCACAGCGGAAGGAGCTCGTCCACGGTGACGGGAAGGCTGGTTTCGTTACCGAAGACGTTGTTCGACGCGGAGTCGCCCACGAGGAGCACCTCGATGCCCGCTTCGTCGAAGATCTCTGCCGTGTACTGTTCGTAAGCTGTCAGCATGGCAAAGTGTTCACCTTTGTCTTTGGCCTGCTGCAGGTGGTGGGTCCGGATTCGTGCCACGGGCTTTTTGGCGGTGTCCGACGGCGTTGCGGGCGCATTGGCGGGCCCGTTGCCGTAGGGAGCAGGTACTTCAGCGGACATGCTGGAATCGGAACTGTTGCTTGTGGCCATGGCTAGAGCGTAATGCGGTACTGTGCGTCCTAGCTACCGGACGGTCCGCCCGTTCCGGTGAATCGCGTCACAAAGCAACGTCCCCCGAAAGCCGGTCGCATCCCCGAAGCCCGCCGCTGTGCGTGTTAAGGCTGTGTTACGCAGAGGTCCGGCACCAACATTCGGCGCGAATGCTTAGTAAAGTGAATCGTGAGCTGCCGCCGGCTCTATGGAATACGGACCCGGGGCATCAAAATGTTGATCCGGAGAAGAGGCCATAATGGACCGCCAGCAAGAGTTTGTCCTGCGGACGATCGAAGAGCGAGATGTACGGTTCGTGCGTCTGTGGTTCACGGATGTCGTGGGTTCACTCAAGTCTGTTGCGCTTGCCCCCGCCGAAGTCGAGGGTGCCTTCGAAGAAGGCCTGGGCTTCGACGGTTCCGCGATCGAGGGCTTGGCCCGCGTGTTCGAATCGGACATGCTGGCGCAGCCGGACCCGTCCACCTTCCAGATCCTGCCGTGGCGTGGGGAAACCGAACAGACGTCGCGCATGTACTGCGACATTCTGACGCCCGACGGCGAACCCTCCGCGGCGGACCCCCGTAACGTCCTGAAGCGCACCCTCGCCAAAGCAGCCGACATGGGCTTCACCTGCTACACCCACCCCGAAATCGAGTTCTACCTGCTGAAGTCGCAGGAGCCGGGCCCGGATGGCTCGCCCGTCCCTGTCGACGAGGGCGGCTACTTCGACCACGTCCCCGGCGGCGTCGCACAGGATTTCCGCCGCACCGCCGTCACCATGCTCGAATCCGTAGGGATCTCCGTCGAATTCAGCCACCACGAAGCCGGTCCGGGCCAGAACGAGATCGATCTCCGTTACGCGGATGCCCTGCAGACCGCGGACAACATCATGACTTTCCGCACCGTCATCAAGGAAGTGGCGCTGCAGCAGGGCACCTACGCCACGTTTATGCCCAAGCCGTTCACAGCCCACCCGGGCTCGGGCATGCACACCCACTTCTCGCTGTTCGAGGGCGATACGAACGCCTTCTACGAAGCCGGTGCCGAATTCCAGCTGTCCAAAACGGCCAAACAGTTCATCGCGGGCATCCTCAAGCACGCCCCCGAATTCACGGCCGTGACCAACCAGTTCGTGAACTCGTACAAGCGGCTGTGGGGCGGCGGCGAAGCGCCGAGTTACCTGAGCTGGGGCCACAACAACCGATCCGCGCTGGTGCGCGTCCCGCTGTACAAGCCGGGCAAGGGCCAGTCCGCGCGCATTGAATACCGCGGCATCGATTCCGCGGCCAACCCCTACCTCGCCTATGCGGTGCTGCTGGGAGCCGGGCTCAAGGGCATCGAAGAGGGCTATGAGATTCCTGCCGCCGCCGAGGACGATATCTGGTCACTGAGCTCGGCCGAGCGCCGCGCCATGGGACACGATCCGCTGCCCGCCAGCCTGCATGACGCGATCAGGGCCATGGAGGATTCCGAACTCATGCCGCAGATCCTCGGTGAGCAGGTCTTCGAGTACTTCCTGCGCAACAAGCGCGCCGAATGGCAGGACTACCGTCTCCAGGTGACGCCCTACGAGCTGCAGCGCAATCTCGGCATTTTGTAAGGGGCAACGGTGAGCCTTGCCCGTCGCCTGATCTCCGCCGGTTTCAGTGACCTGGAAAAGGGGGAGCGGTTCCTGGCTGCCCGGGAACTGGAAGGCATCGACCAGGAGGCGCTCTTCGCGGGCTTCCACCTTGCCGCCAACCCCGACACCGCGCTGCAGTCGCTGGTCCGGCTGATCGAAAAGCATCCCGATCTTCGGAAGCTCGCTGCCGCAGACATCGACACGAGCGAGCCGCTCTACCGGGTCCTGGGCGCCTCAGAGGCTTTGGGTGAATTCCTGATCCGCCACCCGGAGCACCTTGACGCCTTCGACGTGGTCGCGAGCCCGGAACCGGTCGCGGCGGATGCCGGGGAGCTAAGGTCGCGGCTTCTGCGGTCCGTGCAGGCAGACCCGAAGGCGCGCAGGCCGGTGGCCGGGTTGTCCGGTCCCGAGGCCTATGTGGCGCTTCGCACCGCCTACCGCAGGGGCGTAGTGGACCTGGCGGTCAAAGATCTGTGTGCCGCCGATCCGCTGGACTTTATGCCCGCTGCCGGCGCCGAACTGGCCGACCTCGCCGGTGCGGCCATCGAAGCGGCCCTGGCGGTATCCCGGACCGAAGCAGGCGAGCAGTTCGATGCGGCGGAGGTCGCCGACATCGGGCTGGCCGTCATCGGCATGGGCAAATGCGGTGCACGCGAACTCAACTACATTTCCGACGTCGACGTCATTTACGTGATCGAGGCAGACGGACTCGACGACGCCCGTGCCAACACCATCGGTACTGCCCTTGCTACAGGGATTTCGAGGGCCATCATGTCCATTGGCCGGGAGCCCGGCCTTTGGGAGGTGGATGCCAACCTGCGGCCCGAAGGCAAGTCCGGTCCGCTGGTGCGGACCCTGGCGTCCCATCAGAGCTACTACGCCCGCTGGGCCGAGAGCTGGGAGTTCCAGGCGCTCCTGAAAGCGCGGACCATTGCCGGGGATGCGGAGCTGGGTGCCCGGTACGAGGCCGCGGTGCTACCCCTGATCTGGGGTTCGGCAAACAGGGAAGGTTTCGTGGAATCCGTACAGGCTATGCGCCGGCGGGTCACGGACAACATCCCGGCGGATGAGGAGCAGCGCCAGATCAAACTGGGCCGCGGCGGCCTGCGCGATATCGAATTCACGGTTCAACTGCTGCAGCTGGTGCACGGCAAGGCCGACGAATCCCTTCGTCACCGGGACACAACATCGGCCATAGCCGCCCTCTCCGCCGGCGGCTACATCGGACGGACGGACGCCGCCGAATTCGACCACGCCTACCGTTATCTGCGGCTCCTGGAGCACCGGATCCAGCTCTTCCAGCTGCGCCGCACCCACCTGATGCCGGTGCGGGAAGACGCGCTCCGCGCCCTCGCGAAGGCCGTGCTTGGCCCGTTCGCCCGTGAACGCCCGCACCCCGATGCCCTGCTGGCCGCCTGGCAGAAGACCAAACGCTCTGTGCGAGAACTGCACGAGCGCATTTTTTACCGCCCGCTGCTGAACACCGCCGCCAAGCTGAGCAGCGAGGAAGCCCGGCTGACACCGGAGGCCGCCCAGGGCCGCCTGGCCGCCCTCGGTTACCTGGACCCCCGGGGCGCCATGCGGCACATCGAGGCCCTCACCGCCGGCGTCAGCCGGCGCGCGGCGCTGCAGCGCCAGCTCCTGCCCATCCTGCTCGGGTGGCTCGCGGACGGTGTGGACCCCGACGCCGGGCTGCTGGGTTTCCGCCGCGTCAGCGAGGCACTGGGAACAACGCACTGGTATCTGGGGATGCTACGGGACTCGACGGCCGCCGCCGAGCGGCTGTGCCATGTGCTCTCCAACTCCCGGCTGATGGCCGACCTCCTGGAGGTCTCCCCGGAATCGGTCGCCTGGCTGGGGACCGACAAGGACCTGGCCCCGCTGGAATTTGAAGCCCAGTGGCTGGAAATCACGTCGAAAATGTCGCGGCATGAGGATCCGGAAAGCGCCATGCGGCTTATCCGGCTTATCCGCCGCAGGGAGATCCTCAGGATCGCCATTGCAGACAGCGCCGGCCTGCTGGACCAGGACCAGGTGGGCGCCGCCCTGGCGGACACGGACCGTGCAGCCGTGCTTGGAGCCCTCCGGGTGGCAGAGGGAATTGTCGCCGCATCGGGTCCCCTCAAGACACGCGTCCTGGTGGTGGCCATGGGGCGGCAGGGCGGCCGTGAAATCGGTTACGGCTCGGACGCGGATGTCATGTACGTCCACCGCGGCCTGCCGGGGGTCTCCGACGAAGAGGCGCAGAACCAGGCTGCGCAGATCGTGGGCCACATTTCGAATCTGCTGACGCAGCCGCTCAAGCCCGCCATCTTGGCCGAGCGGGTGCTGACGGTGGATGCCGACCTGCGGCCCGAGGGCAAGAGCGGCGCCATGGTCCGTTCCCTGGAATCCTATGCGGAGTACTACCGCCGGTGGTCGCTGGTCTGGGAAGCCCAGGCACTGCTGCGTGCACTGCCCATCGCAGGTGACGACGACCTTGCCGCGGACTTCGTACAGCTGATAGATCCCATCCGCTATCCGGCGGAACTCTCGGAGAAGGACGTGCGGGAAATCCGCCGTGTCAAAGCCAGGGTTGAAGCAGAGCGGCTGCCCCGGGGTGCAGATCCCGCCCGGCACCTCAAGCTGGGCCGCGGCGGCCTGAGCGACGTCGAGTGGCTCGTTCAACTGCTCCAGCTGCAACATGCGGGACAGCATCCGGAACTGCGGACCACGTCCACCGTGCCGGCGCTGGAAGCGGCGGCCTCCCTGGGATTCCTTGAACCGGACGAGGCCGAACTGCTGCTCAAAGCCTGGCGGCTGGCGAGCCGCATCAGGTCGGCAAACGTGATTTGGACCGGCCGCGCCTCCGACCTGCTGCCCTCCTCCCGCAGGGACCTTGAAGCCGTGGCCCGCTGGTGCGGCTACCAGCCCGGCAACGCTGCGGCGCTGGAAGAGGACTACCTGCGGATCAGCAGGCAGGCCCGTGCGGTCTTTGACCGTGTATTTTATGGCCAGTAAGCGTCAGTGAGGCAGGCTTCTCAGGCCTGATGGAGAAATGCGGGTAGCCTCTAGGGGTACTTTGCCGGTCTTCGGGACCGGCTGCCGCATTTACCTAGGAGTTGTATCAACTTGCCCGGACTCCAGCAGACCAAGGCCGCCAGGCCTCGGACGGCCACAGTCATCGGAGCCATGCTGGCCCTGGCCGCGATGCTCTTCGGTGCCGCCGGCGCCGCCGCGGCGCCGGCGGACGCACCAGGCGCCGCAGGCGCAGCGCACCAGGCTGCCGGTTCATCGCATCCGGCCGCCGCGCCGTCGAGCCTTTCCGGAAAGACCTTCGTCATCGGCACGGACACCACGTTCGCCCCGTTCGAATTCCGTGATGCCGGCGGTGAACTGACCGGCATCGACATGGACATCATCCGCGAGATCGCCAAGAACCAGGGATTCGCCGTCGAGATCAAATCGCTCGGCTTCAACGCGGCCCTGCAGGCGCTGTCCTCCAACCAAGTGGACGGCGTCATCGCCGGCATGTCCATCACGGAACCCCGCAAGCAGATCTACGACTTCTCCGACCCCTACTTCGAGTCGGGCGTGCAGATGGCCGTTGCCAAGTCCAACACGGACGTCAAGGGATACGAAGACCTCAAGGGCAAGACGGTTACGGCCAAAACCGGCAGCGAGGGCGAAACGTTCGCCAAGTCGATCGCCGGCCAGTACGGCTTTACCGTTAAGGCCCTGGACCAGTCGGCCACCATGTACGAGCTCGTAAAGTCAGGGAACGCCGTCGCCGTTTTCGATGACTATCCGGTTCTGGCCTACGGCATCAGCTAGAACAACGGACTCAAGGCCGTGTCCGAGAAGGAAAAAGGCGGCTCCTACGGCTTCGCCGTCAACAAGGGCCAGAACCCGGAACTGCTCCAAGCGTTCAACACCGGCCTGGCGGAGCTGAAGTCCAGCGGCAAGTACCAGGAAATCCTGGACAAGTACCTCAAGGACCCCACGCAGGCCGCCGAGTCCAGCTTCTGGGACCTCCTGGCCAACAGCTTCCCGGCGCTGATGAAGGGCCTTGGCAACACTGTCCTGGTCACCGCGATTTCCTTCGCCCTGGCCATGCTGATCGGCCTCTTCATGGGGTTCCTGAAGATCTCCACCAGCGTGGTGCTGCGCGGGATCGCCACCACCTTCGTCAGCATCTTCCGGGGAACCCCGCTGCTGGTCTGGGCCTTCTTCTTCTATTTCGGCATTCCCCAACTGACCGGCCAGCCCATCGACATCTGGGTGGCGGGCGTGCTGACGCTCAGCCTCAACGCCGGCGCCTACATCACCGAAATCGTCCGCGGCTCCATCCAGTCGGTGGACCCCGGCCAGCTCGAAGCCAGCCGCAGCCTGGGCCTCGGATACGCGAAGTCCATGCAAAAAGTGGTGGTCCCGCAGGCGTTCAAGATCATGACGCCCTCCCTGATCAACCAGCTGATCATCATGCTCAAGGACAGCTCGCTGCTGCTCGCCATCGGATTCGCCGAACTGCTCTACCAGGGCCAGCAGATCTACGCAGGGAACTTCCGGATCACCGAAACCCTGCTGATTGTCGCGGTCCTGTACTTCGTGGTCATCATGCTGCTGACCAAACTGGCCAACGTCGCGGATAAGAGGTTCAACAAATGAGCACGGCACTCACTGCCCCCAGCAAGATCTCCGTCAGGGAACTGACGAAGTCCTTCGGTTCCAACCAGGTGCTCAAAGGCATCAACGCCGAGGTCGCCGAAGGCGAGGTGGTCTGCGTGATCGGGCCTTCCGGCTCCGGTAAGTCCACCTTCCTGCGCTGCCTGAACAAGCTGGAGGACATCACCGGCGGCCACGTCACAGTGGACGGCTTCGACGTGACGGACCCCAAGGTGGATATCAACGAGGTCCGGCGGCACATCGGCATGGTCTTCCAGCACTTTAACCTGTTTCCGCACATGTCCGTGATCGAGAACATCATGCTGGCGCCGGTGGAGTCCGGGAAGCAGGGCAAGGACGAGGCCCGGGCCAGCGCCCTGAAGCTCCTGGAGCGCGTGGGACTCGCCGAGAAGGCGGATGCCCGCCCGGCGTCGCTCTCCGGCGGCCAGAAGCAGCGCGTGGCCATCGCCCGGGCGCTGGCCATGAACCCGGACATCATGCTCTTTGACGAGGCGACGTCCGCGCTTGACCCGGAAATGGTGGGCGAAGTGCTGCAGGTCATCAAGGACCTGGCCCGCGACGGGATGACAATGGTGCTGGTCACCCACGAGATGGGCTTTGCCCGGGAAGTGGCCGACCGCGTGCTGTTCATGGCCGACGGCGTCATCTGCGAGCAGGGACCCCCGGAGGGTCTGTTCGGAAACCCCCAGCAGCAGCGCACCCGGGATTTCCTTTCCAAGGTGCTGTAATTCGGGAGGCCCGGCGGGGAGCGTTCCGGGGCTGACATGCCTTGACCACGGTGCTATTTTGGAGCCCATGGCCAAGCAATTGTTCCTGAACCTCCCCGTCAAGGACCTCGACAAGAGCGTGGAGTTCTTCACCGCACTGGGCTTTTCCTTCAACCCTGACTTCACGGACGAGAACGCCACGTCAATGATCATCAACGACAACGCCTTCGTCATGCTGCTGGTGGAGGGCTACTTCAAGACATTCACCTCCAGGCCCGTTGCCGACGCCCGCAGCGCCACGGAGGCCATTATGTCCTTCTCCCTGGACAGCCGGGAAGCTGTGGACGAGCTGGTCAGGACGGCGCTCACTGCGGGCGGTACCCCGTCCGAAGAAGCCCAGGACTACGGCTTTATGTATACGCACAGCTTCCAGGACCCGGACGGCCACCTCTGGGAGGTCTTCTGGATGGACCCGGCCGGGCCACCCAAGGATCCGGTGGCCTGACCCGCCCGTCGCCTCCGGGCGGGTCTCTGGTGCCGGCCGGGGCCCGGGCGGACTGCCCGGGGCGGGTTACCGCGGACGGTTTGGATAGGCTTCTTGCATGCCTGAAGACGTGTGGCTCATTGCCCTGAAGAACCTCGATGACGATGCAAGGGCAATCAAGCTCGGCGAAATCGCGGAACTTGAGCTCGCTGCCGACCAGCAGGACTTCGCCGGCGATCCGTTGCGGATGATGCTCGTGGCCCTGGAAGAGGATTCTCGCGTTCCCTATGTGGTGGACTCCGGCGGTATGGCAGTTGGTGTGCTGACGCTGCAACGCGGCGCGGCATCGCTGGCCGGCTGGGCTGACGACGAGTCAGTGTGGCTGCTGCGCGGATTCCTGATCGACCGCCGCCGCCAAGGCCAGGGACTGGGCACCCTCGCCGCCTCCGCAGCGGTCCGGGAGGCCGCTAAACTGACGGCCAGGCTGGGCGGGGGAGAGGCCGGCGTCGTCCTTTCCGTGAACGAACGAAACCCCGCCGGCCAGGCGGCTTACCGCAAAGCGGGATTCGAGGACCGCGGACAGTATCTTGGCGGCAACGCCGGACCGCAGCGGACCATGTACCGGGCCTTCTAAGCCGCCTCAAGCGCTGGCCCTTTTGTCAACCTGGGTTGACGCTCGGCCCTCTGTCAACTAAGGTTGACGAAGGAGGTGGGCCATGAAGACGTTGATCGGTTCAATGGACGGCAAGGGTCCGGCGGAAGCGTTGTACACCGTCGCGGAGCTCCACAAGGAGCTGGCGCGCACCGAAACGGAAGCTGTGCTCCGCGCCCGTAGGGCGGGGCTTTCCTGGGAGGCCATCGCAGTGTGCCTCGGCGTCACCAGGCAAGCCGTCCATAAGAAGTACGGCAAGCGCTGAACCGGTATTCGCAGCCGGCAACGACTTAGGCGTCCGGTGCAGTAAAAGCCGATGCAACAAAAAGACGACGGCCCCCACCAAAAGGTGGGGGCCGTCGTCGTGCAATCCGGTGGCGGAAAGCCGCTAGCGACTAGACGCCGTAGTAGAGCTCGAACTCGTACGGGTTCGGGCGCAGGGAGAGCGGACGGATCTCGTTCTCGTACTTGTACTCGATCCAGGTGTCGATCAGGTCCTGGGTGAAAACGCCGCCGGCCTGGAGGAACTCGTTGTCCTCGGCCAGGGCATCAAGGGCTTCCTCGAGGGTGCCCGGAGCCTTGGGAATGTCCTTGGCTTCTTCGGCGGGGAGCTCGTAGAGGTCCTTGTCGATGGGAGCCGGCGGTTCGATGCGGTTGCGGATGCCGTCAATGCCGGCCATCAGCTGGGCAGCGAACGCCAGGTACGGGTTGGACGAGGGGTCCGGAGCGCGGAACTCGATGCGCTTGGCCTTCGGGTTGGAGCCTGTGATCGGGATGCGGATACCGGCGGAGCGGTTGCCCTGCGAGTAAACCATGTTGACCGGAGCTTCGAAGCCCTTGACCAGGCGGCGGTATGAGTTGACCGTCGGGTTGGTGAAGGCGAGGACGGCGGAGGAGTGCTTCAGCAGGCCGCCGATGTACCAGCGTGCCATGTCGGAGAGACCGGCGTAGCCCTTTTCGTCGTAGAACAGCGGCTCGCCACCGTTCCACAGCGACTGGTGGCAGTGCATGCCCGAGCCGTTGTCACCGAAGACGGGCTTCGGCATGAAGGTGACCGACTTGCCCCAGGCGTCCGCGGTGTTCTTGATGACGTACTTGAACTTCTGCAGGTCATCTGCCGCGTGGGTCAGCGTGGTGAACTTGTAGTTGATCTCAGCCTGGCCGGCGGAGCCGACTTCGTGGTGGCTGCGCTCGACCTCAAGGCCGGCTTCGTCCAGCGCAACACACATGGCGTCGCGCAGGTCAGCCTGCTTGTCGGTGGGGGATACCGGGAAGTAACCGCCCTTGACGGGGGTCTTGTAGCCCAGGTTTCCGCCTTCTTCTTCGCGGCCGGTGTTCCAGTGCGCTTCTTCGGAGTCGATCTTGTAGAAGCTGCCCTGCGGCGAGGACTGGTACTGGACGTTGTCGAAGACGAAGAACTCGGCTTCAGGCGCGAAGAACGCGGTGTCGGCGATGCCGGTGGACGCGAGGTAGGCCTCTGCCTTCTCTGCCACGCCGCGGGGGTCGCGGTGGTAAGGGTCACCGGTGCGGGGGTTCACGATGGAGAAGTTCAATGCGAGCGTCTTCTCCATGCGGAACGTGTCCAGGAACGCCGTGGTGACGTCCGGGATGAGCTGCATGTCGGACTCGGCGATGCCCTGGAAGCCGCGGATGGACGAACCGTCGAAGAGCTGGCCATTGATGAAGAAGTCTGCATCAACGCTCTTAGCCGGCACGTTGAAGTGCTGCTGCACGCCAGGAAGGTCGGTGAAGCGGATATCGACAAACTTAATATCTTCGTCCTTGATGAACTTGAGGACCTCGTCCGCAGTCTTAAACATCTATGCTCCTTACGCATAAGTAATAACTGGCTGGAAAGCCATGTGGTCCAGCGCAATCCGACGGCGCGAAAACACAAAAGTGTCCCCGCTCCTAGCTCGCTAGCAACTGTTACCACCCTAGGGACACGGGATTTCCCGGCCATGTCCGCTATGTTTCCGGCAGGTTACAGAACCGCCTGATATGTAAACGCTATACGGTGTCCACACTGTGGTCCATCCGCATCCATAGAGTGAACTTGTCCGGAACTTTCACGGGGAGTTCCGGTGAGATCCGATGAACGACGGGCGCCGTGCACCGGATAGGCTTGATCCGTGGTTGATCGCAGAGACATAGGCTCCTGGCTGAGCGGGCCGGACACATCCGGCATTTCGAAATATCCGGGGGAGCGCCTTGGCCTGCCCGAGGCGGGCCGGGGGTCCATCGCCCGTGCCGGTCGTAGAATCCTGGCCATCTGCATTGACTGGGGACTGGCGCTGTTGATCAGCAATTACGCGTTCGGCGGGGACCCGTGGGCAACGCTGGCCGTTTTTGCGGCGGAACAGATCCTACTGATCGGCACTCTTGGCTACAGCATTGGCCACCGGCTTCTGGGCATTCATGTGGTGCGCCTCGGTGGCGCTCCGGCTGGGCCGTTGGCTGCGTTGGTCCGCACCTTGCTGCTGTGCCTGGTGATCCCGGCGGTAATTTTCGATCCGGATCACCGCGGCCTGCACGATAAAGCGATGAATACCATCCTGGTGCGCATGTAGCAGGCCCGGCGGCCCCGCCTCGGCGGAAGGCCGCCCTGCGGCTGCGCCTGGCGGGACCTGCTCAGACGCCGGCGGTTTCGTGTTCCTTGGCTGCGCGCCGCTCGGTGCCCGCTGCCGTCAGGTAGCCGCGCCTGCCTGCCCAGCGCTCGAACAGTACCGTGGCAAAGGGAAACACCGCAGAGACCCCGGCGAGGAAGGCCACCCGGAAGGGCCACCGCTGCAGCCGCCACAGGGCCAGCGCGGCTACGCCGTAGGCGACGAACAGGGCGCCGTGTAGGGGTCCGGCAATTTCCACGCCAAGCTCCGTGGTCCGGGCCACCCACTTGAAGTACATTCCGGTGAGGAGCGCCGCCCAGCTGAAGGCTTCGGCTACGGCGAGGGCCCGGAAGACCCGGATGACGGTAGTTTTCGAGGGAAGTTTCACGGTGCTCCGGTTTCTTTTGACGACGTTTCGGCGTGGCCGGCACATGGCCCAAAGCAAACGCCCCGGTTGCCGGCCAGATGGCCGGTTTCCGGGGCGTTGCCTGTGCTGCTAACGGCCGCGGGCTGCTTTGCGGTCCGGCCGGGCTTTGTAGGGGTCGATTCCCTTGGGGATGGGGAGTCGGTTTCCCAGCGAGGAAATGCGCTTCGAAACAGCGTTGACCTCGAGTTTGGTCAGTTCCTTGTCCAGCTTGTTCATTTTCTTGGCGACCTGGCTGATGGGCACCTGGCCCTCGCCACGGCCGCTCTCAATCACGTGGACAGTGACGTTGGGCAGGATGCGCGCCAGCCGCTTGCGTTCGGCGTCGACGAGGGGCCGGACCCGGTGGGTGGGGCCTTCGCTGACAAGCACGACGCCGGGACGGCCGATGGCGCGGAAGACGGCGTCCTGGGTGCGGGGGTTGACCGCGACCGGCTGGTCCTCGGTGATCCATCCGCGCTTCAGCGTGCCCAGGGCGGCCCCGGAAGCGCCGGGCTGGTTTTCGATCTGGGCGAAAGCGGCCCGTTCAGCGCGGCGCGAGAGGATGAGGGTGGCGGCCAGCAGCCCAAGGGGGATGCCGATGATCAGGCCCGTGATCCAGTTGTCGAGGAGGAAGCCCACAAGGAAGCTGACGGCTACGACTCCAAGGAAGGCGAGCAGCATCATCCAGACCACCATGGGGTCGTGGCGGCGCGTCATCTGGAAGACTTCGTTGATCTGCTTCAGCCTGCTGGGCTTCTTGACCTTGGCTTCCTTCGGCTTGCGAGAGAAGAGGCCACGCTTCGGAGCGTCGGATGCTGCCGGAGTCGGTTTGCTGGAATCAGGGGAATTCGCCATAGTGCCTTAATTCTACGTGATTTATGCCTGAGGGCCGGACGCCGAAGTACTCCGGTGCCGGCCCTCAGGCATAAATGTTACGAAAGGTCCTAGTGGTGTGCTGCGATGAGCGAGCTGGCTTCCTGGCGGGTGCTGCCGGAGGACTCGATGTGCGCGAGTTCGGCCGGGATGTCCCAGCCCTTCTTGCGCATCGCGGTGGCCCAGAGCCGGCCGGCACGGTAGGAGGAGCGCACCAGCGGTCCGGACATCACGCCGAGGAAACCGATCTCTTCGGCCTCCGTGGCGAGGTCGACGAATTCCTGCGGCTTGACCCAGCGGTCTACCGGCAGGTGGCGTTCGGACGGGCGCAGGTACTGGGTGATCGTGATCAGGTCGCAGCCGGCCTCGTGCAGGTCGCGCAGGGCCTCGGAGATTTCCTCGCGGGTTTCTCCCATGCCCAGGATCAGGTTGGATTTGGTGACCATGCCCAGGTTCCGGCCCTGCGTGATGACGTCCAGGGACCGGTCGTAGCGGAACGCGGGGCGGATGCGCTTGAAGATCCGCGGGACGGTCTCGACGTTGTGCGCGAAGACCTCGGGCTTGGAGTCGCAGATCGCGGCGATGTGTTCGGGTTTGCCGGAGAAGTCCGGGATCAGGAGTTCGACGCCGGTGCCCGGGTTCAGTTCGTGGATCTTGCGGACGGTCTCGGCGTAGAGCCAGACGCCCTCGTCGGCGAGGTCGTCCCGGGCCACGCCGGTCACGGTGGCGTAGCGCAGCTGCATGGCCTGGACCGAGCGGGCCACCTTGGTGGGCTCAAACATGTCCACCGGTGAAGGCTTGCCGGTATCGATCTGGCAGAAATCGCAGCGCCGGGTGCATTCGGAGCCGCCGATCAGGAAAGTGGCTTCCTTGTCTTCCCAGCATTCGAAGATGTTCGGGCAGCCGGCCTCTTCACAGACGGTGTGCAGGCCTTCCTTCTTCACCAGGTTCTTGAGCTGGACGAACTCCGGGCCCATCTGGACCTTGGCCTTGATCCACTCCGGCTTACGCTCCACCGGAGTAGCCGCATTGCGCTGCTCAATACGCAGCATCTTCCGGCCTTCTGGTGCCAGTGTCACAGTAGAGCTCCTTCGGGGCTTGAAACGAGTGCTTCTTCGTGCTTACGGAATTCTTCCACTACCCGCTCCGCAATATCGCCGGGGGTAATGGTCCTGCCGGCTTCAATGGACATCGTGGTGACACCGGCGTCTGTGATGCCGCAGGCAATGATCTGGGCATAGGGCGCCAGATCATTGTTGCAGTTGATGGCGATGCCATGCATTGTGACTCCGTCCAGGACCCGGATGCCGATCGCGGCAATCTTGCGGTCCGGGCCCTTGCTGTCGGCCTTGATCCAGACGCCGGCACGTCCCTTGATCCGCTCGGCATTGATGCCGTAGTCGGCCATGACGGCGATCATGACGGCTTCGAGCCGTTCAACGTAGTCGCGGATGCCGGACCGGTTCTTCAGCTTGAGGATCGGATAGGCGATCAGCTGGCCGGGCCCGTGCCAGGTCAGCTTGCCGCCACGGTCCACGGCTACGACGGGAGTCCCGTCGAACGGTCGTTCGTGGTCTTCTGTGAGCTTGCCGGCAGTGTATACGGCGGCATGCTCGAGGAGGAGGACTGTACTGGGTGCCTCAGCTGCGACGACTTTGTCATGGAGTTCGCGCTGGGTGTCCCAGCCCTTCATGTAATCAACGAAATCCGGAGCAAGACCCAGCGTGGAAAACTCAAGAGTCATGGTATCCAGCTTAGACCCCGTCCGCCGTGGAGCCGGGTTCTGTGCTTAACCTCTCATTGCAGGGCCTGTGGATAACTTCTGCGGAATTTCGCCGATTCCGCTATTCCTTGGGTATGGAAGATTACGCGTACGACGGCGGTTCAGACGAGGGCGGTCCGGCACCCCTGGCGGCTCCGGTATCCCCGGACGCCCCCGACGGGGGTCCCGCCGGTGCGGCCCCGGAGGTTCCGGGCTACCAGGTTGAACGGGAGCTTGGCCGCGGCGCCAGCGCGAGGGTATGGCTTGTCCGGGAACAGCTGACCCGTCGCGAGTTTGCCGTGAAGTGCTTCGCCCCGCCGGAACTCCCTGCCCGGTACGCGCCCGGCACGGGGGCTGACGGCAGAGAGAAGCGGGCCGCGGAAGAAGCCGTGCGCCGTGAGTTGCGGATTCTCTCCACACTGGATCACGACCACCTGGTGAAGGCGCACGACGTTGTCAGGCTCCAAGGCGCAGCGGATGGCGGCCTGGGGCTCATCATGGATTACGCAGCAGGGGGATCCCTGGCCCGACTGGTCAGCTGCCGCGGCCCGCTGAGCGTGGGCCAAACCGTGACGGTGCTGACGCCCCTCGCGCAGGCGCTGGGGTATCTGCACGGCAAAGGATTCATGCACTCGGATGTCGCACCGGGCAACGTACTGTTCACGGCCCATGGCAAGCCCCTGCTGGCGGACCTTGGCGTCACTAGCATGGTGGGCGACGCCGCGGATTCCGCCGCGGCCGGCACGGAAGGCTTCGTGGACCCCGCACCCGTCGATGCACTGCGGGCGGGGCTGCAGCCCGAGCGGGACCTCTATTCGGCGGCGGCGATCGGCTGGTATTGCCTGACCGGGAAGGCACCCGAACACGGCCAAAGCCGTCCGCCGCTATCACTGCTGGTTCCGGGCGTGCCGCCGGCCCTCGCGGCCGCATTGGAGTCCGGCTTGAAGGAGGACCGGCGGGAGCGGCCGACAGCCCTGGAGTTCGCCGGTGCTGTCTATCGGAGCGCAGACCCCGCCCCGGTGGACCTTTCCGGGTCCGTCCACCCCACCGTGCTTCCCCAGCTGCTGACACGCCGTAACGTTCCGCCGTCACGCAATGCCCGCCGTGCGGCGAAGCTGCGCACCTGGCGCCGGCGCCTAGGCATCTCGGGCCGTCCTCTCCGGCCAAAGGGCCGCGCACCGGGCCGTCACGCCGGGAGCAGCCGGCGGTGGATCGGCGCCGCGGCTGCAGCTCTTGCCTGTTCGGGAATCGCCACGGCATGGTTCCTGGCCGGGCCGCAACAGGCCCCGCAGCAGGCGGCGGCACCCCTGCCAGTGCAGGCACCAGCGGCCTCTGACGTTCCGCCGGAGGCCGCCTCCGGCCCGGCTCCGGCTGACGCCCGGCAGCTGGCGCTATCGCAAAAGCCCGAAGAAGCCGCACGGGGGCTGGCGGGGCTGCGGTCGGCAGCGTTGAGCTCAGGGCACTTCGAACTGCTGGACGAGGTCAACCAGGCCAACTCCCCGGCGGCCGCTGCCGATGCCGGAATCAGCGGGAGGCTAAGGGATGCCGGTCATGTCCTGGCGGGCTTTGACACGACCCTGACGCGTGCCGAGGCAGAGCCAGGCGCGTCGGATTCACGCGCGGTGGTGGCAATCACGGTGGCCAACTCGGCATACCGGGAAACGGACACCCGAGGAAATGTCGTGGCGGTGGAACCTGCCGGTCCGGAGGAGCAGCTTCGCCTGGTCCTGGTTAGTTCCGGCGGGCGGTGGAGGATCCAGGAGATCCTGCCGGCGGCGTAGGCGCCAAAGTGCCTAGTCCTTGCCGGTCGCCCAGGCCGCGGCCTGCGCAAGTGATGGATGCATCCACTCGAATCCGGCCTCGGCCAACAGAGCGGGCTCCATGCGCTGGCTCCCCAGCAGGAGTTCGTCGGCCAGCTTGCCCATGACCAGCCGCAGCACCGGCGCGGGCACCCGGAAGAATGCGGGCCGGTGGAGTGCGGCGGCCAGCTGGGCAACCAGTGCATTGACGTCCGCTGTTTCGGGGGCACAGAGGTTGACCGGACCTGACAAGGGTGAGGTCAGCAGGAAACTGAAGGCCGAGGACACGTCCGGCAGCGTGATCCAGGGCCAGCATTGCCTGCCGTTGCCCAGTGGACCGCCAAGACCGAGCCGAAGCAACGGCAGCAGGCGGCCTAAAGCGCCACCAGACCTGCTGAGGACCACCCCCGTCCGCGGGTTGACGACACGGACGCCGGCGGGGGCCCCATGTGCGGCGGCTTCCCATTCCTGGCAGATCCTGGCCATGATTCCGGAGCCGGCAGGAGAGTTCTCCCGGAGCACGGCAGCGCCGCGGTCGCCGTAATAGTTGGAGCCGGACTGGCTGATGAAGACCTTTGGCGGCTGTTCTGTTCTTGCCATTGCGGCTGCGAGGGTGCGTGTGGGGTCCAGCCGTGAGCGGAACAGCTCATCAATGCGGCCGCGGGTCCAGGGACGGTCTCCGATCCCTGCTCCGGCCAGGTTGATCACGGCGTCGGCGCCCTCAAGGTGGGCGGGATCAAGCTGTCCGGCCGCCGGATCCCAGCGCAATTCGTTGGCATCAGCCGGTGCCCGGCGAACCAGCCGGATGACGTCGTGGCCACCCGAACGCAGATGGGCGGACATGTCGCTTCCGAGGAGGCCTGAGGCGCCGGCCATGATGATTCGCATGATCCATCTCACCATGTCCGGCACGGTGGCGGAACCTCCCGTCCGGCCCACGTACTTTGACTATGATCGTACGATGACCTCCTCGAGCTACTTTCGTTTCCCGCATCTGCACGGCGATCTGGTCACCTTCGTGGCCGAAGACGACGTCTGGATTGCGCCTCTGGACGGCGGCCGCGCCTGGCGGGTTTCCTCCCTTCAACTGCCGGCCCGCAACCCCCGCTTCACGCCCGATGGCAAGCGCCTGGTGTGGACGGTCGTGCAGGGTACAGCGCCTGAGGTTGTCACTGCGGAGGTCGACGGCGGAGGGTACCGTCAGCTGACGTACTTCGGCCATGCTTCAACCAGGGTTAAGGGCTTCACCGCTGCCGGCGATGTCCTGGTCACCAGCGCTTTCCGGCAGGCGGAAAGCCGCCATACGCATGCGTACAGTGTTCCGCTGGAGGGTGGCTGGTCGGAGGAACTCCCGTTCGGGCCCGTCGAATCGGTGGCATTCGGACCGGAGATCGGCGATGAACGCCCGGTGGTCGTGGCCAGTGTGCTCTCGCGCGAGCCGGCCTGGTGGAAGCGGTACCGCGGCGGAACCGCCGGAAAGCTCTGGATCGACGCCGACGGCAACGGGGAATTCGAACGCCTCGTCCCGGAATTGGACGGCAACCTCGCGGACCCCATGTGGGTGGACGGGCGGATCGCCTTCCTTTCCGACCACGAAGGCTACGGAAACCTGTATTCGGTGCTGCCGAACGGCACCGGACTGCGCCGCCACACCGATCACGAAGATTTCTATGTGCGCCATGCCGCCACGGACGGCAAGCGGGTGGTGTTCGAATCCGCAGGAGAGCTCTGGGTGCTCCCTGACCTGGGTTCAGAAGCAGTCAAGCTTGATATCTCGCTGGGATCGGCCTCCCAGGGGCGGAGACCGGCGCTCCTCAAGACCACCCGGCACCTTGGGGGCGTGATTCCCGACCACAGCGGCTCGTCGAGCGCGGTGGAGGCGCACGGAACCATTCACTGGCTCCGCCATAAGGACGGGCCTTCGCGGGTTGTGGAGGCCACTCCCGGTGTTCGCGCCCGCCTGCCGCGTCCGCTCATCGATGGCCGAATTGCCTACGTCGCCGACCACGACGGCGCGGAGGCCCTGTACATCAAGGAAATCGCACCGCAGGTGGCCGGTGACGGGCCGGCGTCGGCCCCGCGCCCCCAGGCGGCCGAGGAGCAGGAAACCGCAACGTCCCTGCCGAGGCCCGTTCCGGCATCCGGGACGAACACTCCCGCCGTGGCATCACCGGCGGGCGATGATTCCCTGCAGCCCGCGGCCCCGGGGCGTGACGCCAACGCCACCGTTCAGGTCGCCCCCCACAGTGCAGAAGGTGGAAGCGATGTCGCCGGCGGTGTGCCGGAACGCACGGCCGTGGAGGCAAACCGGGCCGGGTCCGCGTGCCTGCGAAGGATCGATTTCCCCAAGCCCACCCGGGCCAGTGCCATAGAGGCCAGCCCGGACGGGCGCACCCTTGCCATCGGTACCGCCTTCGGCGACGTCTACCTGGCTGATACCCGGAGCGGGACCATCAAGCTCGTCACCAGCATCGGCGAGGGCACCATCGACGGGCTCTGCTGGTCTCCGGACTCCGCCTGGCTGGGCTGGTCCGAACCGGTCACATCCTTTGGGTCGCGCAGCCGTCTCCGGATCGTTAACGTGGACGATCCGGAATTCCGGATCGTGGACGTCACCGACGGACGATTCCGCGATGCGTCGCCGTCGTTCACTCCTGATGGCAAATTCCTCGCGTTCCTGTCCAACCGCAGTTTCGACCCCGTGTACGACGGACATTCCTTTGATTTGTCCTTCCCCAGCCCCATCAAGCCCTACCTCGTGGCCCTTGCTGCCGAGACGCCGTCGCCCTTTGGCCCCTCGGTTGACCTCGCGGACGGTCCGGAAGGTGAATCCTCCGGCTCCGCGGCCGGCAACGCCGACGCAACCGGCTCCGGTTCCGACGTGCCCGCTGTCCGGGTGGACGCTGACGGGCTGGCGCACCGGGTGATCGGAGTTCCGGTGCCCCAAGGCAACTACTCTGCGCTTGAGGCCACGCCCGGAGCGCTGCTGTGGCTGGACAACGCCCTGGCCGGCGTGACCGGCGACGGCCGGGCCAGCACCGACGACAAAGACGCCGCCCCCAGCCTGGTGCGTTTTGACATGGCGAAGCGCAAGACAACCACCATCGTGGACGCATTGGACAGCTACCGCGTGTCCGGCGACGGCAGGAAGGTGGTCTTCCTGCACGACAAGCAGATCCGGGTGGCGCCCGCGGATGCCAAGGGCGACGAAGATTCCGGCCAACTGGTGAAGGTGGATGTCAGCCGCATCCGGGTGCTCCTGCATCCGCTGAGTGTGTGGGGCCAGGCGTTCAACGAAGCCTGGCGGCTTCAGCGTGACTTCTTCTGGACCGAGGACATGGCCGGACAGGACTGGGAATCCGTGCACCGCCGGTACCGCCCCATCGTGGACCGGCTCGGCTCGCATGACGACCTCGTGGACCTGCTGTGGGAGCTGCACGGCGAGCTGGGGACATCCCACGCCTATGTTCGTCCGGCCGCCGTCACCGAGAACGGCAGCAACGGGCAGGGCCGCCTGGGTGCTGATCTGGCCTTCACCGGGAAAGGCTGGGAAATCACCCGCATCCTGGCGGGGGAGTCGTCAGACCCGCTGGCAACCTCACCCCTGACCAGGCCCGGCGCAGACGCAAAGGCGGGGGACGTCCTGCTCGCCATCGACGGCGTGGAGCTGTCCGAAGGGCTGACACCTGCCATGCAGCTGGTCGGTGCCGCAGGTAAGGCTGTGGAGCTGACCTTGCGCAACGGCGCCGCCCACGGCGAAGCCGCAGGCAGGCAGCGCCGCATTGCTGTGGTGCCGGTCAAGGACGAGGAGCGCCTGCGTTACCAGGAATGGGTGGCCGGCAACCGCAGGACTGTACGCGAAGCGTCGGCAGGAACCTACGGCTACCTGCACATCCCGGACATGATGGCGAACGGCTGGGCCCAGCTCCACCGCGACCTCGATACCGAGACGGCACTGGACGGGCTGATCGTGGACGTCAGGCGCAACCGGGGAGGACACACGTCCCAGCTTGTCGCCGAACTCATTGGCCGCAAGGTGACCGGATGGAGCATGCCCCGCGGTGAGAGGCCGCGGACGTACCCGCACCACGCGCCACGCGGGCCGGTGGTCATCCTGACGGACGAATTTGCCGGCTCGGACGGGGATATCATCACGCAGGTGTCCAAGCTGCGCGGCATCGGGCCGGTCATCGGGACCCGGACCTGGGGCGGCGTGGTGGGCATCGACAACCGTTTCTCCCTCGCTGACGGCACCGGTGTGACGCAGCCGCGCTACGCCACCTGGTTCAGCGGAGGCGTAGGCTGGAACGTCGAGAATTACGGCGTCACGCCGGACATCGAGGTGACCTTCCCGCCGCATGCCTACGCCGCCGGCAGGGACCCCCAGCTGGAGTACGGCATCGGTGCGCTCAAGGAAATGATCCAGGAACTTCCCACGGACCGGCCTCCGCTGCGCGAAGGCTACCGGCGGCTGTTGCCGGCGCCCCTGCCGGCCCGCACCCTCAAGGACTAGGTCCGCGCTCCCCGGACAAACGAAGGCCCCGCTCCTGCCCCAATAACAAGGGCAGGAGCGGGGCCTTCGCCGTGCGGCGGCGCGGCAGCTCCGGGAGCGGCCGCTTCCGACCGCTCCTAGGAGGCTGCGAGCGTGGCGTCCATGGTGATGTCGATGCTGGCCAGGGCACCTGAGACCGGGCAGCCGACCTTGGCTTCCCCGGCGATCTTCTGGAACTCCTCTTCCGAAATACCCGGAATGGTGGCGTTCACCGTCAGGTGGCTTCCGGTGATGCCGGTGCCGGGCACGAAGGTGACATCCGCCTTGGTGTGGACCTCTTCAACGGTGAAGCCGGCCTGGCTCAGCGCCAGGCTGAACGCCATGGAGAAGCAGGCCGAGTGCGCTGCGGCGATCAGCTCTTCGGGGCTGGTCTTCCCTTCGGACTGTTCCGCTCGGGCCTTCCATGTGACGGCGTAGGTGCCCAGTCCGGAGCTGTCCAGCGTCGTGTTGCCGGACCCCTCGAACAGGTCGCCGTTCCATACGGTGTGCGCGGTGCGTGTTGCTGCCATATCCACTCCTCAGCTTAGATTCGATCCGGTCCGGGCTTCCGCCCGGACCTTCCGGATCAATCCTATGGATTCAGGACGTGCGGCGCACGGGGTGTCCGCTGTCAGAGGATTATGACCGTCCACACGGGCGCCAGGGAGTTCGACGGCGGACTCCCTGCGGAAACGACGACGGCGACGCCCCCTCGCGGGAAGCGTCGCCGTCGTCGTCGGGCGTGTGGAGTCTTACTGCCAGAGAGTGGCGATTGCCACGTTCAGCAGGGCAAGGCCACCCACGCTGTGCGCAAGGCCCTTGCTGATCGGCTCATTCTTCTTGTATTTCCGGCTTCCGATGAAGGCCAGTACGGCCACCGCAAGTGCGATGGCGAACTTGACGCCGAGCTTGGCGTAGTTCGCGTTCATGTCCAGGGCAGGGATGAGCCCCATCATGACGATGCCGGTGATGAGCTGCAGTGCGGCGCCGTCGAACTGGCGGGGATGCACCGTGGGCTTTTTCATGTTGCCGATCCAGATGCCGACGATCATGGCAGCACCGATGATGTGGAGGAAGACCATGACGTTGTAAACGATGTTCATGGGCCCAGTCTAGCCAGTTGGTTCTACGCATCGTAGTAAGCCCCGCGGAAGGCAACGGCGACGATTTGGTAACCAAAATGTGGTCCCTGCGACAACGGCGGCGCAGGACCTCCGGTGTGGCCACCGGTGCCTGCGCCGCCGTTGTTTCGACTGCTTATTCCCTGCTGTTCAGACCCTGCCGGGGGCTACAGCCCCAGGTCCGCCTCGAAGGCGCCGGCCTCGAGGCGGGCCTTGAGGGTCTGCAGGAAGCGTCCTGCGTCGGCGCCGTCCACCAGGCGGTGGTCGTACGTCAGGGAGAGGTACATCATGGAGCGGATGGCGATCGAGTCGTCGCCGTTTTCGTCAGTGACCACCACGGGACGCTTGACGATCGCACCCGTGCCGAGGATGCCGACCTGCGGCTGGTTGATGATCGGCGTGTCGAACAGTGCGCCAACGGAACCGATGTTGGTGATGCTGAACGTGCCGCCGGACAGTTCATCCGGGCCGATCTTGCCATCGCGGGTACGGCCTGCCACGTCTGCGATCTTGCCGGCCAGGCCGGCGAGGTTCAGGCTGCCGGCGTCGGAGATGACCGGAACAAGGAGGCCCTTGTCGGTGTCCACGGCGATGGCCAGGTGCTCGGCGTTGTGGTAGGTGATTTCCTGCTTGTCCTCGTCGTAGGCAGCATTCACCTTCGGGTGCTGCTTCAGGGCCTCCGCGACTGCCTTGGCGATGAACGGCAGGAAGGTGAGCTTCACGCCGTTCTGTGCCTGGAACGAGTTCTTGGCCTTGAGGCGCAGCTTGGCAATCTTAGTCATGTCCACTTCGTGGACCTGCGTCAGCTGGGTGGAGATGTCCAGGGACTCACGCATGCGGCGGGCAATGACCTGACGGATACGCGGTGCCTTCTGCACGGTGCCGCGCAGTGAGGATTCGGCGGCCGTCGGAGCAGACGCGGGGGCACCCTGCGTGGAAGCGGCCGGCGCTGCGGCGGCCGGAGCAGCCTTGGCCTCGGCGGCTGCAAGCACGTCCTGCTTGCGGATGCGTCCGCCCACTCCGGTGCCGGTCAGCGAGGAGATGTCCACGCCCTGCTGGTTGGCGAGCTTGCGCACCAGGGGAGTGACGTAGCCGGACTCGGCCGGGGCCGCGGATTCTGCAGCCGGTGCAGCCGGGGCTTCCTGCTTGGGAGCCGGTGCTTCTTCCTTGGCGGGAGCGGCAGCCGGGGCCGCGGGAGCTGCGGCGGGGGCTTCCTGCTTCGGAGCTTCGGCAGCGGGGGCTTCCTGCTGGGGGGCCGGAGCCGCCGGAGGGGCGGCCGGTGCAGCAGCGCCGGAGCCGATAACGGCCAGAACGGAGCCAACCTCGGCGGTTTCGTCCTCGTTGACGCGGATTTCCTGCAGGGTGCCAGCCACCGGGGACGGGATCTCGGTGTCCACCTTGTCGGTGGATACCTCGAGCAGGGGCTCGTCAACCTCGACGGAGTCGCCGACGGCCTTAAGCCAGCGGGTTACGGTGCCTTCGGTGACTGATTCGCCGAGAGCCGGAAGGGTGACTTCATGGCTTTCGCCGGAAGCTGCGGGGGCAGCCTCCGCGGCGGGGGCTTCAGCCGGTGCGGGCGCCTCAGCGGAGGGCGCCTCTTCAGGGGCGGGTGCTTCTTCAGCCGGTGCCTGCTCTGCGGGGGCAGCTTCCTCGGCAGCGCCGGCGGAACCCGAGCCGTCACCGATGCGGACGAGCGGAGCGCCGACTTCGGCGGTCTCATCTTCGGCGACGAGGATTTCCTCAATCACGCCAGCAATCGGAGAGGGGATTTCGGTGTCTACTTTGTCGGTGGAAACCTCGAGCAGCGGCTCGTCCACCTCTACCCGGTCACCTACCTGCTTGAGCCAGCGGGTGACGGTTCCTTCGGTGACACTCTCACCGAGGGCGGGCAAGTTAACGGATTCAGACATGTCGTCCCCGTTCTCCTTATTGATCTTTAGTGCGGATGATTGCTGCCGTGTTCGAGCTTAGTGCACCCTGCGGATCATGCCGGGTGCACTAAGCTCAGGGTTCTTGCGGTGGTACTGGCGGAGGATTTAGCCGTGGAGGGCTTTGCCCGCCAGGGCGAGGTGGGCCTCGCCCAGGGCCTCGTTCTGGGTCGGGTGGGCGTGCAGCAGCTGCGCCACATCCTCCGGGTATGCTTCCCAGTTCACGATCAGCTGGGCTTCGCCGATCTGCTCGCCCATGCGCGAACCGATCATGTGGACGCCCACCACGGGGCCGTCCTTCTGGCGGACCAGCTTGACGATGCCGCCGGTGCCCAGGATGGAGCTCTTGCCGTTGCCGGCGAGGTTGTACTCCTGCGTTTCCACCTGGTCGTCGCCGAACTTTTCCTTGGCAGCCTTTTCGGTGTAGCCCACGGTGGCGATTTCAGGTTCGGAGTAGGTGACCTTGGGGATGTTGACATCCTCAACGATGACCGGCTTCAGGCCGGCAATTTCTTCGGCCACGAAGATGCCCTGCTGGTAGCCGCGGTGGGCCAGCTGGACGCCCGGAACGATGTCGCCCACGGCGTAGACGTTGCCGACGCCGGTGTGCAGCCGTTCGTTGGTGATGACGAAACCGCGGTCGATGGTGACGCCGGCTTCTTCGTAGCCAAGGTTGGCGGTGACCGGTCCGCGGCCGACGGCCACGAGGAGCAGGTCGGCTTCGAAGGTCTTGCCGTCAACGAGGGTGACCTTGACGCCGTCGTTGTTCTGCTCAACGCCCTGGAAGAAGACGCCGGTGGAGAACTTGATGCCGCGCTTCTTGAACGCACGCTCGAAGTTCTTGACGATTGCAGCGTCCTCGTTGGGGACCAGCGACGGCAGGCCTTCCACGATGGTGACGTCCACACCGAAGGATTTCCAGACCGAGGCGAACTCGACGCCGATCACGCCGCCGCCCAGGATGATTGCGCTCTTGGGGATGTAATCCATGGTGAGGGCTTCGTCGGAGGTGATGACCTTGCCGCCGATTTCCAGGCCCGGCAGGGTGCGGGAGTAGGAGCCCGTGGCGAGCACGATGTTCTTACCCTTGTAAGCAGTGCCGTTCACGACGACGGTGTCGGTGCCCTGCAGTTTGCCTTCACCTTCGATGACGGTGATGCCCTTGGACTTGATCAGGCCCTGCAGGCCCTTGAACTTGCCCGCGATGATGCCGTCTTTGTAAGCGTTGACTGCGCCCATGTCGATGCTGTCCAGCGTGACGTTGACGCCGTACTTTGCGGAATCGCGGGCGTGGTCGGCGAGCTCGGCGGAGTGCAGGAGTGCCTTGGTGGGGATGCAGCCGTTGTGCAGGCAGGTGCCACCGAGTTTCCCCTTCTCCACGAGGCCCACGGTGAGGCCAAGCTGAACGGCGCGGAGGGCCGCGGCGTATCCGCCGCTGCCACCACCGAGTACCAGGATGTCGAATTCTTGCGCAGTTGCCTGATCGGCCACTTAGACGCTCCCTCGCGTGAACGATGACACGAGAGTACGCATCATCTGGTCTTGGAACTTGCTCTGCCGTGATTATGCCAGCAGGCAGGTTCTCTTGCATTTGTGACTACCGCAGTTCACCTTAGCGAACCACTTATCCATGCTCCACCTTGTCACGGCGTTTGTGGAGGGCTTGTGTCCAGTGTCACGCGGCTATGTGGTGGACGGATCATGACCCGCCGCAAAGCCGCCAACTGCCTCACCGACCCTGCGGAGGGCCGGTGAGGCGGAGCCGGTTACGCGGAGGCCGCCAGGACGTCTTCCACGTAGGCCACAAGGGTGCGCACTGTGCAGCCGGTGCCCTGCTTCGGGGTGTAGCCGTAGGGGCTGCCGTTATTAAAGGACGGACCGGCGATGTCGATGTGGGCCCACGGGATCTGCTCGCCGTCCTTGCCCTTGCCGACGAATTCACGCAGGAATACGGCAGCGGTCATCATGCCGCCGTGGCGCTCACCGATGTTGGCCAGGTCCGCAACCTCGGAATCGATGCTGGCGCGGAGCTCTTCCGGCAGGGGCATCGGCCATACGAGTTCCCCGGCGCGGTCGGCCGCGGCCTTAAGCGGGCCGGTGACGCTGTCCGAGCCCATGACGCCGGCCGTCCGGTTGCCCAGTGCGATCAGCTGGGCGCCGGTGAGAGTGGCGACGTCGATAATGGCGTCCGGGTACTCCTGGCTGGCCGCGACGATTCCGTCGGCCATTACCAGGCGGCCTTCGGCATCCGTATTAAGGACCTCGACGGTTTTGCCCCCGAACATGGTGAGGACGTCCGCCGGGCGCTGCGCTGCCCCGGAAGGCATGTTTTCGGCAATGCACAGCCACGCGGTGGCCTTCACGGGAAGGCCCAGGCCGGCGATCGCCAGCACCGTATTAAGGACGACGGCGGCGCCTGCCATATCGCTCTTCATATCACCCATGCCGAGGGCGGGCTTGATGGATATTCCGCCGGTGTCAAAAGTGATGCCCTTGCCGACGAGTGCTATCTTGGCGGCGGCCTTGGACGGCGCGTACTCCACCTTGACCAGCCGCGGCTGCCGGGTGGATCCCTTGCCGACACCCATGATCCCGCCGAAGCCCTCCTTCTCGAGGCGCTTCTCGTCCCACACGGTGACCTTGACGGGCAGGCCCTTGGAGAGTTCCTTGGCGGCATCGGCGAAGGACTCGGGGAAAAGGTGGCTGGGCGGCTGGTTCACGAGCGAACGGGTCGCGTTGACGGCCTTCCCGATCAGGGCCGCGCGGTTCAGCAGGGGCTGCAGGTCCTTGTCGGCAGCAAAGTCGGTGAAGATCACCACGTTCTTCACCGGTTCCTTGCGGCCGTTGGCCTCTGAGCGGTGTTCGGTGAACGAGTACGAACCCATGGCGGCGCCCTCCGCGACAGCGGCGACGTCGGCGGGTGACGCCGTCGGAAGCGCCAGCGTCACCGTAGTGAGTCCTGCAAGTTGGCGGACTGCGGAGCCGGCGGCGCGGCGCAGTGCCTCCTCCGTGAGTTTTCCTCCGGCGCCGGGCTTGCCGACCCCTGCCAGCACCAGGACGGCGGCGCCTGCTTCCGGAAGGCCGGGCAGCCTGTGGACCTGGTCGGCCGCGCCGGTGAGGCCAAGAACCTTCAGGGACTCCGCGATGGCCTCGGCGGACTTGGCCGTCAGCGGGTTGTCCAGCAGCACGGGACCGTCGGGGCCCTGGGCCACACCAATGACCAGGGCGTCCGTGGGCGACTTCTTAACGTCACGCGCAATGACGCTAAGTTTGATTTCAGTATTCTTGACCACGAGGATCAGTCCTCAATTCTCTGTGATTTTCGGCAGGAATCGCATGTTTGGCGCCCCGCCATGGGACAGGCCGTTGTCGGCTTGAGACGCAACCCGGTGTCTGCAAGGCCGTGCGTAGGACCAGTTCCGATCGTAGTCTCTCCCTCCCGGCCGCGCTGAATCTGATGAGACCTGCAGCACATTGCCGGTGCGCGCCGCCGGGGCGGAATGCTTCGGCCGGCCGGTGCGTTGTAGAAAATATCCGGCGGATCTGCGCGGATCCCCCCACCCATAGTGTTGACGAACCCGCCTCCGCCGCCACTGCGAAAGGAACATGCCGTGCTTGAACGGATTTCCGGCTCCCTGCTGGACCCCGATGCTCTCTACGTGAGCAACGCCGAGCTGTTCGACAACCCGGAACTCCGCGGGCTCAATCTGGTGATGGGATTCACGGGATTCGCGGACGCCGGCCACGTGGTCAAACAGATTACCGCCGAGCTGCTGGACACTCTCGAGTCGGAGGTCGTGGCCGTGTTTGATGCCGACCAGTTGATCGACTACCGCTCGCGCCGGCCGCACGTCACGTTCGTGGAGGACCACCTCCAGGACTATCAGGCCCCCACCCTGGCCTTGTACCGGCTGGTGGACGGGCTGGGCAAGCCGTTCCTGTTCCTGGCCGGTTTCGAGCCCGACCTGCAGTGGGAGCGGTTCGCCCGCGCCGTCGTCCGGATCGTCGAGCACCTTGATGTAAACCTGGTGACCTGGATCCATTCCATCCCGATGCCTGTTCCCCACACCCGGCCGGTGGGAGTCACCGTTCACGGCAACCGTCCGGAGCTCATCGAAGGGATATCGGTCTGGAAGCCCACGGTGGAGGTGCCCGCAGCGGTGGGCCACATCCTTGAGCTGCGCCTCAGCGAAGCCGGCCGCAATATTGCCGGGTACGTCATCCACGTTCCGCATTACCTCGCCGAAGCCGAATACCCCAACGCAGCGGTGGCCGGGCTTGAGTATCTCGGTGCCGCCACGTCACTGATGCTGCCGACTGACCGCCTGCGGGAGGCCGGCCGCGAAGTGGGGCGCCAGATTGCCGAGCAGCTCGAGGCCTCCGAAGAAGTCCAGCAGGTGGTTTCACGCCTGGAGACCCGTTACGACGAGAAGGCCGAGGGCACGGTACGGCGGTCCTTGCTGGCCGATGAAAACGATGAATTGCCGAATGCTGATGCGCTGGGCGCCGCAGTGGAGGCCTATCTCGCCCGCGAAGAGCCCCGCCAATAAATAGGACTTAAGCGGGCACCGGGCATAATGGAGACGTGACTGCACCGCGCGCCTGGCTCATCTGGACCGTCGGAGTATTTGCGTATCTGGTTGCGGTCAGCCAGCGCACCTCATTTGGCGTGGTGGGACTCGAAGCGACAGAGCGGTTCCACGCCACCGCAGCCGAGATCTCGTTCTTTACGGTGCTTCAGCTACTGGTCTACGCCGGGCTGCAGATCCCGGTGGGGGTCCTCGTTGACCGCCTGGGATCCCGGACCATGATCGCCGGGGGAGCTGTCCTGATGGGCCTTGGACAGCTTCAGCTGGCTTTTGCGGACAACATTCCCGGCGGAGTGCTTGGCCGGGTGCTGGTGGGCGCCGGGGACGCGATGACGTTCATTTCAGTGATCAGGCTGATTCCGCTGTGGTTCGCTCCGGCGAAGGTCCCGCTCATTACGCAGCTGACAGGAATGTCCGGCCAGCTGGGACAGCTCTTCAGCGTTGTGCCGTTTGCCATGATCCTCCACTCGGCCGGCTGGACCCCTGCGTTCCTGACCCTTGCCGCGATGTCCGCGCTCGCCGTCGTCCTGGTGCTGGCCGTGCTGAAGGACCAGCCGCCGGGCCACCCCCGGGCGGAAACCGGCCAGGGACTGAGGGCCACCGGCATCTCGCTGTCCAGCGCCTGGCGGCAGCCCGGCACCAGGCTGGGTCTATGGAGCCACTTCACGATCCAGTTCAGCGGCACGGTGTTTGCCATGACCTGGGGATACCCCTTCCTGATTTCCGCCCAGGGACTCGATGCAGCCACGGTTTCCGGCCTGATGTCCATCTACGTTGCCGCGGCCATCGCCGCCGGTCCCCTGATCGGCAGGTTCGTGTCGCGGCATCCCCTCCGCCGCTCCACCATGGTGCTCCTGATTGCAGCCACGACGGCGGCTGCCTGGGCCGCCGTGCTGCTCATGCCGGGACGGTCTCCGCTCTGGATGCTCGCCGGACTGGTGGTGGTGCTGGCCATCGGAGGTCCGGGTTCCATGATCGGGTTCGACTTTGCCCGCACCTTTAATCCGGCCCATCGGATCGGAACAGCCACCGGAATCGTCAACGTGGGCGGATTCATTGCGGCGCTCGTCGCAATCTACCTCGTCGGACTCGTGCTCGACGTCCTCCACGCCACCGGCTTTTCCCAGGGCGAGCTCTATGGCCTCGGTCCGTTCCGGATCGCGCTGAGCGTCCAGTTCGTGCTGATCGGCATCGGAGCCGCGGCCATCCTCGCCACCCGAAGGAAAGTCCGGCGCCAGATGGCCGCCCAGGGTGTCGTTGTGCCGCCGCTGCTCAAAGCCCTCGCACAGCAGCGCCGGCGTAACCTGGAGCGCCGGGCTGAGTAGGAGCTGTTTCCACATAGCTAAAGCCGGGGCTTAACCTAAGGCGCCGCCGGTTCCAGTCTGGATGCATGACACCTCCGGAACGACCGACTCCAGAACGACTGACCATCTCAGGCCCAGAGGACATCCTGGGCTTCATTCCGCACTCCCTTGGGTACTGGCCGGCCAACAGCCTGGTGGCCATGACCATGCAGGGCAAACGCCTGGGCGCCACGCTGCGCGTGGATTTGCCCCGATTCGATTCCCGTTCCGGGCTGCGCCGTTTTGCGCGCACTGTCAGGGACTACCTTGAAGCCGACCAAGACGCCGACGGTTCCCTGCTGGTGCTTTTCAGCGACGAAGGATGGACTGAGGGCCCGGATGCCGGCCCTGGCGCCGTCTCCGCCGGGGAGCCGGTGGAGGGCACGTTGGCGTGGCTGCTGGTAGAGCTGGAGGTCGAGCTGGAACTGTCCGGGCGTCCTGTCCGAGACGCCTGGTATGTCGGGGAGGCCTTCTGGCGGAACGCGTATTGCTTTGATCCGTCCTGCTGCCCGTTTCCCGGGCGTTCGTTGGACGACATCAGGGACAGCCGGCTAAACGCCGAGATGGTCTTCCGGGGGAGCAGCGTGGGAGAGGACCCTTCTGCCGCAGCCGTTTGCCCGCCCACGGCGGCGCACGCCGATGCGGCAGTGCTGGAATCCGAACAGCGGTGGGCCAAGGAACTTGCGGCACTGCGGGGGAGCCGGTCCCAGTTCGCGAAGGTCCTGGATGTCTGGGGTTGCGTGCTGGCGGCTGAAGCGGGCTGGCTGCTTCCGGCCGGGCTGGCGGGGTACCTGCGTGCTTCCCTTCGTATTCCCCACTGGCGTGACGCTGTGCTGGTGATGTGTGCGGCGGGCCGGCAGGCCGCGGACCAGGGCGCTGAGGACTTCGGGATCTTCGAGCCGGACGGCGACCTGCCGGTGGTGTCGCCGCCCCTGGGAGGACTACCGGCGGCGGTCCCGGCTGAGGGTGCCGCCGGCCCGGTTCCCGGCTACGGGGATGTGCTGCTGGGGATGGCGCCGGGTTCCCCCCGCTGGGACGGGATGCGGTCGCTGGAGGTCATCCTGCGGCAGCTCGGTGCGGCGGGCGGGGGCGAAGCCTGTGCGGCGACCCTGACAGGACGGGGCTGGATTGAGTGGTGCCGCGGCAGGGGGTCGTTTGCGCACGCGCTGCTGGACCAGGCCCTCGCGGTGCACCCCGGATACCGGCTGGCTGAACTTCTGTCGGAACTCATCAGCCGGGGGACGCTGTGCGGATGGGCCGGGCGTCGTGATGCCGCCTGGCAGAAGTTCGAAACGGATGCGGCCTAGGGGTCGGGCTACCCGGGGCGTGGGGCCCGGCAAGGAGCGGCCGGCCGGCCGAAACATTCGGGCCTGCTGACCGCCGTGAGGCGCCGATTGGGAAAATCATGAGACAATGGATGCCGAGACCCGGTTGGGTCCGTGAATCAAGTGCATGTAATGATGACCGGAAACGGGAACATTACGGCCGTACCGGCAGTTCTACTTAATGACTCTGCTGGCCGCGATCGCACCTGATGTGAATCACGGACTTGACAGGGTCATAGTGGTGTTGCCCGTATGGTGATTCCACAGACCGCCGCTAGAAAGGTTTTCTGTGACCCCGTCTTCCGCGAAGAAGGAACCCGCCGACCAGGCCGAATTGTCCCCTGAGGAGAAGAAGGCGGCGACGAGCGCCAAGCGTGCCGCCACGCGTGCAGCCAATAAGGCTGTCAAAGATGCTACTTCTGCCGAGGGCGGCGCCCCGGCAAAACCCGAGCCCAAAAAGCGCGGACCCAAGCCCGGCGCCAAGGCTGCCGCCGAGGCCGCCGGCAAGACGCGCACGTCGGACGACGACGATACAGAGGACGTCGAACTGGATGAAGATCTGGACGACGTGACTCCGGATCCATCGGAGCTGACCGAGGAGGAAGCCGCCAGCAAGACCGGCGCTGCCGCCACCGGCACCGGCTTCGTGTATTCCGATGCCGATGACGACGACGCCCCGGTCCAGCAGGTCATGTCGGCCGGCGCCACCGCCGACCCCGTCAAGGACTACCTGAAGCAGATCGGCAAGGTTGCCCTGCTGAACGCTGAACAGGAAGTGGACCTTGCGCTCCGGATCGAGGCGGGCTTGTTCGCCGAAGAGAAGATCGCGGCGGACGACGGTTCCATGGATCCGAAGCTCAAGCGTGAGCTCGAATTCGTCATCCACGACGGCAAGCGCGCCAAGAACCACCTGCTGGAGGCCAACCTCCGTCTCGTTGTCTCGCTGGCCAAGCGCTACACCGGCCGCGGCATGCTGTTCCTGGATCTCATCCAGGAAGGCAACCTTGGCCTCATCCGTGCAGTCGAGAAATTTGACTACACCAAGGGCTTCAAGTTCTCTACCTACGCCACGTGGTGGATCCGCCAGGCCATTACCCGTGCCATGGCCGACCAGGCCCGCACCATCCGCATCCCGGTGCACATGGTGGAAGTCATCAACAAGCTGGCCCGTGTCCAGCGCCAGATGCTGCAGGACCTCGGCCGCGAACCTACGCCTGAGGAGCTGGCCCTCGAGCTGGACATGACCCCCGAGAAAGTCGTGGAAGTCCAGAAGTACGGCCGCGAGCCGATCTCGCTGCACACCCCCCTGGGCGAGGACGGCGACTCCGAGTTCGGTGACCTCATCGAGGACTCCGAGGCTGTGGTTCCTGCCGACGCGGTCAGCTTCACCCTGCTGCAGGAACAGCTCCACTCGGTTCTGGACACGTTGTCCGAGCGCGAAGCCGGCGTTGTCGCCATGCGGTTCGGCCTGACCGACGGACAGCCGAAGACTTTAGACGAAATCGGCAAGGTCTACGGAGTGACGCGCGAGCGTATCCGCCAGATCGAATCCAAGACGATGTCCAAGCTGCGGCACCCGTCCCGGTCCCAGGTCCTGCGGGACTACCTGGACTAAGCGGCCCTAGCCCCGACTGGCGGCGGCCGGCGTTTGCCCGGCCGCTCCAGGGTCAGTAACAGCGAAAGGCCCCGCCGATGGCGGGGCCTTTCGCTGACGCGGCAGCGTGTGGAAGACGATGGCAAACAAACAGGGCCCCTCCCAAGCGGAGGAGCCCTGTTTTGTCATCAGAGAGTTGCTTAGTCCACCGATACCGTGGGCTTCTCGTGGAGCCGGCCGGTCTCGTCGTGCCAGTCGGAACTCAGCGGCTTGAGCGTCGCTTCGACTGCCCGAGCGTGGTGGCCGCAGAAGAGCAGCTCCCCGCCGGAGGACTCGAGAACAACCCGGACGTACGCCTGTGCTCCGCAACGATCGCACCGGTCCAGTGCGTTGAGCGTGCGGTCCGCAACTGCTGTTGTCATTTCGGCCTCCTTAGTAGATCTGTATATCTATATAACCAGCATTCGTAGCAAAACCATGACAAGGATGGATCACTTTCGCTGTCCGCGTATCACCGTTCCGTAACGGGGTCCGCCGATCGTGCCCCGCTGCTGGAGTGGCTGGCGGACGGGCCCGCGCGGGCCGACTAACCTAGGAAGAGCGCCAAAAGCATTAGTTGTCCGTCACTGAAGGAGTTCACAACCCGTGGCACCAAGTTCTGATTACACCGCCCGGCACCTGTCTGTACTGGAAGGCCTCGAGGCCGTCCGCAAGCGCCCGGGCATGTACATCGGTTCCACCGACTCCCGAGGCTTGATGCACTGCCTGTGGGAGATCATCGACAACTCCGTCGACGAGGCACTGGCCGGGTTCGGGCACGACATCAAGATCATCCTGCACGCCGACAACTCGGTGGAGATCCATGATGACGGACGAGGCATCCCCATTGACGTCGAACCCAAGACCGGACTGACCGGCGTCGAGGTTGTGTTCACCAAGTTGCACGCCGGCGGAAAATTCGGCGGCGGCTCCTACACGGCGTCCGGCGGCCTGCACGGCGTGGGCGCTTCGGTGGTCAATGCGCTCTCCTCCCGGCTGGACGTGGAAGTGGACCGCGGCGGCAAGACGTACAAAATGTCCTTCCGGCGCGGCGAACCGGGGCGGTTCAAGGACCCGGGCACGAAGCCCGATCCCGCGGCGGCATTCGAACCGTTCGTCAATGACTCCGTCCTCGACGTCGTGGGTAAAGCCAAGCGCGGCGTCACCGGCACCCGGATCCGCTACTGGGCCGACCGCCAGATCTTCACCCCGGACGCCAAATTCTCATATGACGAGCTGGCCGCCCGGGCCCGGCAGACTTCCTTCCTCATCCCGGGCCTTAAACTGACCGTCCGCGATCAGCGGCGGATTGCGGGCACCCCGGGCGAGCTGGCCGGCCACGAGGAAATCTTCCACCACGATGGCGGCATCTCCGAGTTCGTCGACTTCCTCGCAGCGGATCCCGCGGTCACCGACACCTGGCGGCTGCACGGCTCGGGGAAGTTCAAGGAAACCGTTCCGGTCCTGGACGAGCGCGGCCACAGCCAGCTGGCCGAGGTCGAGCGCGACTGTGAAGTGGACGTGGCCCTTCGCTGGGGAATCGGCTACGACAGCACGGTCCGCAGCTTCGTCAACATCATCTCCACTCCCAAGGGCGGGACGCACCAGTCGGGCTTCGAGCAGGCGCTGGTGAAGACCTTCCGCAAGGCCGTGGAGACAAACGCCCGCAAGCTCAAGGCCGGCAACGACAAGATCGAAAAAGATGACATTTTCGCGGGGCTGACTGCCGTGCTGACAGTGCGCCTGGCTGAGCCGCAGTTCGAGGGCCAGACCAAGGAGATCCTCGGCACGTCCGCGGTCCGGGCGATTGTTGCCCGGGTGGTGGAGAAGGAAATCAACGCGAAACTGAACTCGGCCAACCGCAATGACAAGGCGCAGTCCGCCCTTCTCCTGGAAAAAATCGTCAGCGAGATGAAGTCCCGCATTTCGGCGCGGGTGCACAAGGAGACGCAGCGGCGCAAGAACGCGCTGGAGACGTCATCGATGCCCACGAAGCTCGCCGATTGCCGCACCGATGACGTGGCGCGGTCGGAATTGTTCATTGTCGAGGGCGATTCCGCGCTGGGTACCGCAAAGCTGGCTCGTTCCTCGGACTTCCAGGCACTGCTGCCGATCCGGGGCAAGATCCTCAACGTCCAGAAGGCCTCGGTGGGGGACATGCTGTCAAACGCCGAGTGCGCGGCGCTGATCCAAGTGGTGGGTGCCGGGTCCGGGCGCAGCTTCGACATCAGTGCCGCACGCTACGGCAAAGTGATCCTCATGACCGACGCCGATGTGGACGGCGCCCACATCCGCACGCTGCTTCTCACCCTCTTCTTCCGCTACATGCGGCCCATGATCGATGAGGGCAGGGTGTTCGCCGCCGTGCCGCCGCTGCACCGGGTGGAGGTCATCAATGCCGGGCAGAAGGCCAACGAGATGATCTACACCTACTCCGAGGCCGAACTCCACGTCCTGCTGGCCAGGCTGGCCAAGGAGGGGAAGCGCTACAAGGAGCCCATCCAGCGCTACAAGGGCCTGGGTGAAATGGACGCCGAACAGCTGGCGGAGACCACCATGGACCCGCGCCACCGGACACTGCGCAAGGTGGGGATCGAAAACGCCAAACAGGCGGAGGAAACGTTCGACCTGCTAATGGGCTCCGATGTCGCGCCGCGCAAGGACTTCATCATCGCCGGTGCTGCGGGCCTGGACCGGGAGCGGATCGACGCCTGACGCCGGCGGCGGCCGGCTGTCCTGCTAGCCGAGCAGCCCGGGGACAATCAGCAGGGCTGTGGGCAATGCCAGCAGCAGCAGGCAGCCTGCGAGGACAAGGCCCCGCAGCGGAGCCGGCAGCGGGTCCTGGGGAGACAGCAGCCGGCTGACCCTGGATGCCGTGGTGCCGGCAGAACCGGCACCGCCGGACGCTCCCTGGATGCCGCCGTCGACTATTCCATCTGCTGCCGACGGAAGTCCGGCGCCGTTGAACCCCACCCGGCTGGCGGGCACACCGCTTGGTCCGCTGGCAACGATGGCGATCGCCTTGATCAGTGTGGCTTTGCTTTCGGTCTTCAGGGCGACGTCGTCAGCGAGCATTTCGATCAGGGAGCTCACGGCTTCCTGGGCTAGTCGGGTGGTCGGCAGCCAGGGGAGGGCCTGGCGCCACGCCGCGAAAGCCCACAGCAGGAGGTGGTGGCGCTGGCTCAGGTGGGCGTTCTCGTGGATCAGGACGGCGCGAAGCTCTGCAGGCTCCAGCGCCGCCATCAGGCCGTCGCTCAGGACGGTGACGGAGCGGGCGCCGCCGGGGAGGCAGTACGCCACGGGTGAATCGTGGTTGATGACCACGGTTCCCGGACCGTCCGTCGACGGTGACGCCAGAAGCGCCAGGAGTTCGCGGTGGCGCCTGCGCTGGCGTTCGATCCGGTAGTAGGTCAGCAGCAGGGTAAACACGAGGTGCGCGGTGAGGAGGGCCGCTGCCGACAGCGCGAAAAGGTGCCAGAACCCCAGTGCCGTCGTGGGCGCATCGAAAAGGACCATGCCGGCCAGACCGCGCAGTCCGGCCAGGAGATTGTCACCGATCGGCTCGAGCCCGTAAACCAGCATGGCGCCGATCATTGACAGGCCGCCGGCGAGGCCGATCGCCTGCCAGAGCAGCATGGCGGTGAAAGGTGATCGGGCCGGCCATTGCGCGCGCGAAAGGAGGATAGGCACCGGCCACGCCAGGACTATCGCCAGGACCGCCAGCAAATATGAGGTCCAGAACATGCGCTATTAGATGTGGCCAAGCAGTTTGCGCAGCGTTTCGGCTTCACTTTCGGTGACGGACCCAATAAAGCGGGCGAGGACAGCTTCGCGGTCCGGCGCCGATCCCAGAACCTCATGCATGAGTTCGGCGGTGTGGTCCGCCCGGCTGGACACGGCCTGATAGCGGTGGGGACGTGTGCCGCGTTCGCGTTCCACAAGCCCCTTCTTCTCCAGGCGTGACAGCACAGTCAGGACCGTGGTCACGGCGAGGTCCTTGCCTTCGTGGCCGGCGGTGCCGCCCTGGGCCTGGGTGCTCTGCGCCAGCAGGTCCCTCAGGGTGTTCGCGGTGGCCGCTTCCTGACCTGCCCAGAGCAGATCCATCACTGCCCGTTCCAGTTCACCAAGACTTGCCATTCCGTACATCCTTCTTAACGTTTCGATCCGCGAAGCCGGAGCGGCCTTCGCGGAACGTAGTTCGAATACTTGAGTTCTAAATTTACCTCTTTTTGCAGATTCTTTCTACATGAGGTAGAACAATCGGCGCGCCGCACCCTTGCCACGGCCTGCGGCCGGTGGAACTGTTGGTTTACACTGCATGCCAAAGTGTTCTACACTCTGTAGAAGTTGGTCTTCTACGAAGCGTAGAAGACTTGGACTGATGAAAGCCTAGCCAAAAGTAGGGACTGCCTTGGACGCTTTGGAAATCGCACGCTGGCAATTCGGAATCACCACCGTTTACCACTTCATGATGGTCCCGCTGACCATCGGGCTGGGCCTCGTGGTGGCAGTCATGCAGACGGTCTGGTACCGCACCGGCAAGCCGGAGTACCTGCGCATGACCAAGTTCTGGGGGAAGCTCTTCCTTATCAACTTCATCATGGGCGTCGCCACCGGCATCGTGCAGGAGTTCCAGTTCGGGATGGCGTGGAGCGAGTACAGCCGCTTCGTCGGTGACGTGTTCGGGGCGCCGCTGGCGCTCGAGGCACTGCTGGCCTTCTTCGTGGAATCCACTTTCCTGGGGCTGTGGATCTTCGGCTGGAAGCAGCTCAAGCGTGGAGTCCACCTGGCCTGCCTCTGGATTGCCGTCGTGGGATCCGTGTTCTCCGCGTACTTCATCATCGTGGCAAACAGCTGGATGCAGCATCCCGTCGGCGTGGAAATGATCAACGGCCGCCCGGTCATGACTGACGCCTGGGCGGTCTTCACCAACAACACCGCCCTCGTCGCGGTACCGCACACCCTCTTCGGCGCCTTGGCCGTAGCCGGCGGCTTCCTGCTGGGCATTGCCTGGTACCACCTCTGGCGCCGGCGCCACGACGGCATCGACACCGTTGGCCCGGACGGCAAGGTCATTCCCGGCGAAGCGGACATCCCCGGCCGGGACAAGGCTGACCACAAGGTCTGGCTCCGCTCGCTGCGGATCGGCGCCGTCGTCGCCATGATTTCATTCGCCGGCACGGCCCTCACCGGCGACCTCCAAGGCAAGCTGATGTTCGAACAGCAGCCCATGAAGATGGCCGCGGCCGAGGCCGCGTGCCACGACGGCACCGGCTTCTCCGTCCTGAGCGTCGGCAACCTCGGTTCGAAGAACTGTGACGACATCGTCGCCGTCATCGAGGTTCCCGGGATCCTGTCCTTCCTCGCCAAGGGCGACTTCACCACCGAGGTGAAGGGCGTCAACAGCCTGCTGGACCAGTACAAGGCCGACTACGGAACCCACCTACCGGACAACCCCATCTACGGCGACCGGGCAGGGCAGGAAATCGAGTACGTTCCGGTCATGGAGGTGACCTACTGGGGCTTCCGGATGATGATCGGTTTCGGCGGCCTGGCTGCCCTCGCGGCACTTGTGGCCCTCTGGCTGACCCGCAAGGGCACCGTGCCGGCGTCGCGTGGACTGATGCGGCTCGCAGTATTCGGCATCATGGCACCGTTCGGCGCTAACGCGGCCGGCTGGATCTTTACCGAAATGGGACGCCAGCCGTTCGTGGTGGCGCCCAACCCCGACCCCAGTGGGATCGACCAGGTGTTCATGTTCACCGCCGCGGCTGTTTCACCGGGCGTTTCCGCCGGGGAACTGCTCACCTCCCTGGTGGTCCTGACCGCCGTGTATGCCGTGCTGCTGGTGGTGGAAGTGAAACTCCTCGTGAAGTACATCCGCGGCGGCGTCGTGTCCGCCATGCCCGAACTCGCCCACGCCCCGGCCGACGAAAACGAGGACGCCACACCCGGCCCCGGCACCGGGAAACCCGGCGGCTCCGACGACGTCCTGGCATTCGCCTACTAAGCGCAGAGGAAATTCGACAATGGAACTGCTGCCCACCATCTGGTTCATCGCCATCGCGGTGTTGTGGACGGGATACCTCTTCCTCGAAGGATTCGACCTCGGCGTCGGAATGCTGATGAAGCTCTTCGCCCGCAACAACACCGAACGCCGTGTCCTGCTCAATACGATCGGACCCGTCTGGGACGGCAACGAGGTCTGGCTGCTGACGGCCGGCGGTGCCACCTTCGCCGCCTTCCCGCTCTGGTACGCCTCACTGTTCTCCGCCCTCTACCTTCCCCTGCTGGTGGTCCTCGTGGCCCTCATCTTCCGTGCCGTGGCTTTCGAATACCGCGGCAAGGTGGACACCGACCGCTGGCGCGCAGTGTGGGACTGGGCCATTGCGGCCGGATCCCTCGTCGCTGCATTCGGCGTCGGTGCGGCGCTTGCGCTGACCACCACCGGGCTTCCCATCAATGCGAACGGTGACCGCGAGGGCGGACCGTTCGCCTGGTTCAGCGGTTACGCCGTCCTGGGCGGGCTTGCCGTTGTGTGCTTCTCCCTGCTGCACGCGCTGGCGTTCCTGGCACTGAAAACCGACGGTGACGTCAGGCACCGCGCCCGCAACTGGTTTGTCCGGCTCCTGCCCGTCCTCCTGCTCCCGATTGCCGGCTGGGCCATCAGCGTCCAGCTTCTCAGCGGCGAGGCCTGGACCATTGCGGCGGTTGCCGCTGCGGTTGTGGCCGCAGTGCTGGCCTGGCAATTCGGCCGGAACGGCCTGGAAGGGAAGGCGTTCCTGTCGCTGGGGGTGTTCCTGCTCCTCGGCAGCGCCTCAATCTTCGGTGCCGCCTTCCCGGTGGTGCTTCCCTCCACCATCAACGCGGACTTTGACCTGACCATTTCCAATGCCTCTTCCTCCGACTACACGCTGGGTCTGATGAGCATCGTGGCCTGTGTGGGACTGCCGCTGGTGTTGGCATACCAGGCTTGGACCTACTGGGTGTTCCGCCGCCGGGTCAGCGCCGCCCACATTCCGGAAGCCCACAGCTTCCTTCCTGCCATCGCCGCCAGGGCACTGGCCCCCAAAGACTAGGACCCCATGAGACCGCAGTTCCCGGCCGGCCCCGCAAACCGTCTCGCGCTCTATTGGCTGGGCCTCCTTGCGGCCCTCAAGGCATTGTCGCTGGTGCTCATGGCCCAGGCCGTGGCATCCGTCCTTGCCGGACTGGTCGCCCAGAACCCGGCCTGGGCCGAGCAGCTGGGTTGGGGAATGGCCGGAGTCGTCCTTCGGTCCCTGACGGTTTGGGCCCAGGGCGTGGCGTCCCGCCGGGCCGCCCTGGGGGTCAAGGAGGAACTGCGGACGGCCCTGCTGGAACGGGCGTTGAGGAACGGCACCCGTGCGGCGGGCCCCTCCGACGGCGGCCTGGCCATCCTGGCCACGCGGGGCTTGGACGCGCTGGACAGCTACTACACCCAGTTCCTGCCGGCCCTCGTCAACTGCGCCGCCGTCCCGCTCCTGCTTGGCGCCCGGATCCTGCTCGCCGACTGGGTCAGCGCGGTGGTGGTCGTGCTGACTGTGCCACTGGTTCCGGTCTTCATGGTGCTGATCGGCCGCTACACCGAAGACCGGGTGCGGATCGCGCAATCGGCCCTGGCCAGGTTGTCCGGCCACATGCTGGAACTGGCCAAAGGCCTGCCCGTGCTGGTGGGCCTGGGCCGGGCCACCGCCCAGCGGAAGGCACTGGAGGACATTTCCGAGCAGTACCGGTCCCGCACCATGGAAACCCTTCGGACAGCCTTCCTGTCCGCCCTCGCCCTGGAACTTATCGCCACGATCTCAGTCGCCGTTGTAGCCGTTTTCATCGGTGTTCGCCTGGTGCACGGGGACATGGCGCTTGAGGCCGGGCTGCTTGCCCTGATCCTGGCGCCGGACTGCTACCTGCCGCTGCGGGAACTGGGCACCGCCCACCACGCCAGTGACGACGGCCGTGTTGCCCTGGCCGAGGTCACCGCGGTCATGGACGCACCCGAAGTCCAGCCCCTGCAGCCGCAGGCCGGCATCGGTGCCGAAGACGGCCTGCTCCCCGGGAAATTGGCGTCCGACGGCGGCGCGGACCTTCCGGCGGTAACCGTCAGCAATCTTGTGGTGGTGTACGGCGGACGGATGGAGCCCGCCGTCGGGCCGCTCAGCTTTGACGCGCCCGCAGGGCGGATCACCGCCCTCGACGGCGCCAGCGGGGCGGGTAAGAGCACCATCCTGGGCGTCCTGGCGGGAACCGTGGGCACCGGCGGCGGTGCCGTGGTGGGCGGAAGCATTGCGGGGTTTTCGCCATCGAGGGTGGCGTGGGTGCCGCAGCATCCGGTCATGGTGGAGAAAAGCGTGCTGGCCGAGGTGCGGCTCTACCTGGGGGATGGTGCCGCCACAGCCTCTTCCGGCAGCAGCACTGCCGCCGCTGCACAACGCTGCCTCGAAGCAGCCGGAGCCGGCCATCTGGCCGGGAAGCACCCCGCCGAACTCAGCCCGGGGGAGCTGCGCAGGGTTGCCCTGGCGCGCGGCCTGGCCCGGATTGAGGCCGGCGCGTCGCTGCTGCTGCTGGACGAACCCACCGCCCACCTGGACCGTGAATCCGCCAACGTGGTCAACGAATCCATCCGGAAACTGCGCGGCCGGGCCACCGTCCTGCTGGTGGCGCACGACCGTCTCACCCGCGAACTGGCGGATCACCTGGTAGCCGTGGGCGCAGGCTCCGCAACGGCCCGGCCGGTTACTGACCCCGACAACGCTGCCGGGTTCCGGGAGGTCCCCGCAACAACGGCATCAGCGCCGGCAATGACGGCGCGGGCGGCGGAAGCCGGGGCGAAACAAGCCCCCGAACGCCGCACGCCAATCGGTACCCCCGCCGCTCCCGCCACCGGAACGCCCGCGGATGACGATAGGGCCGTCCCGGGACAATCCGGTGGCAACACGCCGGCCCGGATCTTCAGACTCCTGCAGCCGGAGTCCCTCAAATTCGGCTCAGCCGGCATCATGGGAGTCCTGGCAGCCCTCTTCGCCGTAGCCCTGGCGGGACTGTCCGGCTGGCTCATCATCCGGGCCAGCGAGCAGCCGCCCATCCTGTACCTCCTCACGGCCATCGTCGGCGTGCGGTTCTTCGGCATCGGCAGGGCGGTCCTGCGCTACACGGAGCGGCTCCTGCTGCACGATGCCGTCTTCGCCTCGCTCACCAGGCTCCGCGGCCGGCTGTGGGATTCGCTAAGCCGCCGGGCGCTGTCCCTGCGCCGCCTGTTGCAGGGCGGCAACGTGCTGGGCGCGGTGATCGACGACGTCGACACCGTCCGGGACCTGCTTCCCCGGGTGGTCCTGCCGCCCGTGACCGCAGTGGCAGTGGGCGCCTCAGCAGTGGCGGCCTCAGCCCTGCTGCTGCCGGCCGCGCTGCCGGCGGCCATCGCTGCAGCTCTGGTGTCCCTTGCTGCCGCACCGGCGGCGGCCCTCCTGGCGGACAGGATGTCCGCGCAGGCCGAGCAGCGGCTCCGTTCCGGGGTTCTGCGTGACGTTGCCGCAGCGCTGGATGCGCGGGCCGAACTGCACGCCAACGGAGTTGCGGGCCCGGTGCTGGCCGCCATCGGCGACGCCGACAAGGATGCAACAGCTGCCTCGCAGCGGTCCGCGTGGGCGGAAGGACTGGGCCAGGCGCTCACTGTCCTGGCCTGCGGCTCGGCGGCCCTGGCCAGTGCTGTGCTGGCCGGACCCGCGGTCATGGACGGCTCTGTGGCCCCGGCAACCGCCGCCGTCGTGGTCCTGCTGCAGTTGGCACTGGTGGATCCGTACGCCGCCATCACGACGGCGGTCCGCCAGTATCCGGCGCTCCGCCAGGTCCTGGACCGGATCAGCGAAGCGGGCGTTCTCGACGCTCCCGCTGCCGCGGACCCAGGCGCCAACGGTCCCCGGCAGGACGCATCCGGGCCGGCTGCCGGAACCGGCGGGCTGGAGCCGGTCGCATCACGCCCTGGCGGGCTGCCCGGCCTGGAGCTTCAGGCACTGTCCGCAGCGTGGCCTGGCAGCCCGGAGGTCTTCACCGGCGTCTCCGCAACGGCGGAACCCGGCCGCTGGCTGGCTGTGACAGGCGCCTCCGGATCCGGAAAATCCACCCTGCTCGCCGTGATGCTGGGGTTCCTGCCGCCGCATTCCGGCCGGCTGGCAGTCAGCGGACGGGCGGCCTGGTGTCCACAGGAGGCGCACCTCTTCGATTCCACCATCCGCGGCAACCTCATGCTGGGCCGCCCGGAGGGCGCGGCCGGCGACGCCGGACAGGACATGGCTGCCGCCCTGGCCGCCGTGGGGCTGGAGCCCCTGCTGCGCCGGCTGGAACATGGCGCCGACACCCGGATCGGGCCCGGCGGCGCGTTCCTGAGCGGCGGGGAACGTCAGCGGCTCGCTGTTGCCAGGACGCTCATGACCGGGGCGGATGTGATCCTGCTGGACGAACCCACCGCACACCTTGACGCTGAGGCGGGCAGGGAGATGCTGGCTGACCTTCGCAAGGGGCTCACCGGACGGACCGTGGTATTGGTCACCCACAATCCTGACGACATTGACCCGGCAGACCGCAGGCTGGACCTTGACGCAGTAGCGGACACCGGCGTCGTTCCCCGGCCCAGAGGCCACCGCGGGACGGTGACGAGCGTGCACTGACTGGACCATCCCGGCAAAGCGGGACGGTTCTGGCGCGGGCCGGGACCGGCCGCTAGCCTGTTGCCATGCTGAACGACGATGCGCCGATGCCCGGATCCTGGCGGACGTCCCTGGCCGGCGCGGGCATGGAGTGGCGTCCTGCGGCGGAGGGTGACATTGAGGCGTGGGCTGCCCTGATCGCCCGGACGGCCGAGGCGGAAAAGCCGGTGTGGTTCGAGCGGGCCGCCGACCTCGAGCAGATCCTGCAATCGAAAAAGAACCATCCCGCCGCCAACACCCTCCTGGTGCTGGATCTCGGGGCGGTTCCCCGGGCCTATGCCCGCATCACGAAAAACATGGACGGCGACAGAGCGTACGGCTTCGGCTGTGTCGACCCCGGCTGGCAGCGCCGGGGGATCGGGACGGCCTTGCTGGAATGGCTCAGCGAACGGACCGTCCGGCGCTTCGCCGAGGACAGCCCGGCCGGGGGCGGCGGCGCCGTCCCGCGGCTGCGGATCCATATGGAGCAGCAGCATGAGCACCAGCAGCAGTTGCTTCGCAAAGCCGGGTTCCGGGTGGTGCGCTATTACAACGAGATGCACCGGCACTTGGACGGAGTCCCACTTCCCGAGGTGCGGCTCGATGACGGGCTGGCCCTCGTGACCATGCGCCCGGAGCTCAGTGAAGGCGTCCGGCAGGCCCACAACGCCGCCTTCCGTGACCATTGGGGCAGCGAGCCGAGGGACGAGGAGTCCTGGGGTTTCACGATGAATGATCCGCAGGCCAGGCCCGACCTGAGCGCAGTGGTCCTGGACCGCGCGTCCGGGATCGTCGCGGGCTACCAGCTGGCCAGCCATGACCCGGACAGCGCGGTGTCCCGCGGATACAGCGAGGGCTACACGGATCTGCTGGGCGTCCGCCGCGAGTACCGCGGACGGGGCATCGCGCAGGCCCTGCTCGCTGACGCGATGCGGCGCTTTGCGGCGGCCGGGATGGACCGGGCATCCCTGGACGTCGACTCGGAGAATCCCACCGGCGCGCTCGCCCTCTACGAAAAGATGGGTTACGCCGCGGTCAACCGGAGCCTGGCCTGGGACAAGGAATTTCCCGTTCCCGGCTGACCCGGCGAGCTGCGAAGATCAGGCGTCGACGTCGTGCAGGTGATGGACGACGTCGTGCAGGAAGTACTGCGCGAGGGTCATTACCGTGAACTCCGAGCCGTTGCTCCGGAAGCCCTTCCGGCCCCATTCGTCCTCATGCACGCCGGCGAATGACTCCGCGATCTGTTCCCCCTCGGCGGTCAGTTCAGCACTGACGACGGCGGGGTCCGCATTGGCGTAGTCCTGCTCCACCGCAGTTTTGTCCTGGTCCCAGTTCTCGAACCGGGCGTTGTCTTCGGTGAGCATCAGGTTGAGCCGGTGGTCGAAAAGGCTGAAGACATCCCGGACGTGCGATGCGTACTCCAGCACGGACCACGTGGCGTCATCCGGGCGTTCCGCCACGTCCGGGCGGCGCAGTGCGGCCCGCCAGCGGGGAAGCATGTTGGAGACGCTCCCGGGAACCGTGGCCGGAGTGACCGTTGAGGCGTCGAAACCGCATTCCGGGCAGGCCCGGGTCAGCACCCAGGTCCAGTCCTTTTCGTCAGGGATGATAGGCATGCCAGTAGTCTAGGCCCAGGTCATGCTGGGCCCAATGGCGTCCACTGCCTGCGACAGCGGGATGCCGGAGCCATCCCGGCGGCCATGTTCCTGCGGAAGCGACCGCGCCACTCCAGCCAGCGAGGACGCCTTGGCCGGACCGTGTCCTGCCCAGGCGATAAGGAGGGTGTCTTCGCCCTTCAGGAACCGGTGCGCACGAACTCCCGCAGTGGCCCGGCCCTTGGGCGGGTACTCCGCGAACGCCGTCACCTTTCCGGCACCCGGAGCCGTGCCCGGCAGGGCGCCTTCGGTCCCGGACACCGTCACCACGACGGCGTCCTCGTCACCCGGGGCGACGGTGCCGAAGAACAGCACCTGGTCCCCGGCGCCCAGCTTGATTCCCGCCATGCCGCCCGCGGTGCGGCCCTGCGGACGGACATTTGCCGCGCTGAAGCGCAGCAGCTGGGCCTGTCGGGTCAGGAACACGAGGTCGACGTCGTCCGCCCCGGCGGGTTCTACGCCCACCACCGTGTCCTTGTCCTTGAGGGCAATGACTTCCCAGTCCTCGCGGTTGAGGGGATAGTCGGGCTGCACGCGTTTGACGATGCCCTGCGCCGTACCGATCGCCAGCACGGTGTCCAGCGGAGCGAACGCAACCAGCGTTTCGCCCTTCAGCAGCGTGATGAAGTCTTTGGCCGGGACGCCGCCGGCCAGGTTGGGAAGCCCCGACATCGGCGGGAGCACGGGCATGTCCATGACCTGGAGGCGCAGCATCCGGCCCAGTGACGTGACGGCGGCGATCTCGCCGCGCGCGGAGGTTTTCACCACCGACCGGAAGACGTCGTGTTTTGACCGCGGACCGGACTCGGTGAGCGGCTCCTGGTTGGAGGTCCGGGCGATCTGTCCGCTGGCGGTCAGGATGGCCCAGCAGGGGTCATCGGCTATTTCCAGTGCGAGGGGGGCAGCCTTCCCCTTGCCGCCGCGTGCAGCAGCCAGCGCGGCGACGGTGGGGGAGACCGCCTCGGACTCGAGGAGGACCGTCCGGCGGGGCGTGCCGTACTTCTCGGCGATTTCGCCAAGCTCGTCGGACACCAGTTCGCGCAGGCGCTGGTCCGAACCCAGGATGGCCTCCAGCTCCGCGATTTCACGCTTCAGCTGGTCCTGCTCTTTTTCGAGCTCGATCCGGGAGTACTTGGTCAGCTGCCGGAGCCGGAGTTCCAGGATGTAGTTCGCCTGGATTTCGGTGAGATCGTAGATGGACATGAGGCGTTCGCGGGCGGCGGAGACCTCGTCGGAGGACCGGATGATCTGGATGACCTCATCGATGTCAACGATGGCGATCAGGAGGCCCTCCACCAGGTGGAGGCGGTCCTTCTTCTTCTCCAGCCGGAAGGCCGTGCGCCGCCGCACCACGTTGATGCGGTGGTCGACATAGACGGAGAGGAGCTGCACCAGTCCCAGCGTCTGCGGCTGGCCGTCCACCAGGGTGACGTTGTTGATGCCGAAGGAATCTTCCATGGGCGAGTACCGGTAGAGCTGCTGGAGCACGGCGTTCGGATTGAAGCCGTTCTTCAGCTCGATGACCAGCCGCAGGCCGTGCTTGCGGTCCGTGAGGTCCACGATGTCGCTGATGCCGGTCAGCTTCTTGCCGTTGACGGCGTCCTTGATCTTCTCGATCACCTTCTCCGGGCCCACCATGTAGGGAAGCTCGGTGACCACCAGTCCGGTGCGGCGGGCGGACAGCTGTTCAACCTCCACCTTGGCGCGTGTCTTGAACGAGCCACGGCCCGTGGCGTACGCGTCGCGGATGCCGTCCAGTCCCACGATCCGTCCGCCGGTGGGCAGGTCCGGTCCGGGGACGAACCGCATGAGGTCCTCGAGGGTGGCCTCCGGGTTCGCAATCAGGTGCCTTGCAGCGGAGATGACCTCCACGAGGTTGTGCGGGGCCATGTTCGTGGCCATGCCGACGGCGATACCGGTGGCGCCGTTGACCAGCAGGTTGGGGAAAGCCGCGGGGAGGACATCCGGCTGGGTCAGCTGGTTGTCGTAGTTGGGGACAAAGTCCACCACGTCTTCGTCGAGGTGATCGGTGAGGCTGAGCGCTGCCGCCGCCAGGCGGGCCTCGGTGTACCGCGGGGCCGCCGGGCCGTCGTCGAGCGAGCCGAAGTTGCCGTGGCCGTCTATCAAAGGCAGCCGCAGCGAAAAGTCCTGCGCCATGCGGACCATGGCGTCGTAGATCGCCGTATCGCCGTGCGGGTGCAGCTTGCCCATGACTTCGCCCACCACGCGGGCGCTTTTCACGTGGCCACGGTCCGGACGCAGGCCCATCTCGCTCATCATGTAGAGAATGCGCCGCTGCACCGGCTTCAGGCCGTCGCGGGCGTCCGGGAGGGCCCGCGAATAGATGACCGAATAGGCGTACTCGAGGAACGAGCCTTCCATTTCCGACGTGACGTCGATGTCAACGATGTTCTCGGTGTAGTCCTGGACGGCGTCCCCTGCCGGGGCGGAACTTTGGCGGCGGGCCATGGGGCTGGTGGATCCTTAACGGTTTACTGGCGAATTTTAGCTAGGCTAAGCCTATGGTGGATCAGCCCGGGGACGGCGTATATCCGGAATATTGGGAAGCCGATGTCGTTCTGCGGGACGGCGGGACGGCTCATCTGCGCCCGATCCACCCCTCAGATGCCGACGCCGTGCAGGCTTTCCACACCGGCCAGTCGCAGAAGTCCATCTACATGCGGTTCTTCGCCTTCAAGGCGAGGCTCTCCAGCAAAGAGCTGAAGCGCTTCACGGAGGTGGACTATAAGGACCGGGTGGCGCTGGTGATCACCATTGGCGGCGAAATCCTGGGCATCGGCCGCTACGACCGGCTGGCCGATCCCGAAGAAGCCGAGGTTGCCTTCAATATAGCCGACGCCCACCAGGGCCGCGGCATCGGCTCCATCCTGCTGGAACACCTGGCCGCCGCCGCCCGCGAAAACGGAATCCGCAAATTCAGCGCCGAAGTGCTGCCGGAAAACCGCAAAATGCTGATGGTCTTCTCCGACGCCGGCTACGACGTCAAGAGGCATTTCGACGACGGCGTCGTGAGCCTCGAATTCAACATCGACCCCACCGAAAAGTCCCGGGCCGTGATGGAGGCACGTGAGCACCGCGCTGAGGCGCGAAGCATCCAGGAACTCCTGGCACCGTCGTCGGTCGCCGTGATCGGTGCCAGCCGCAAGTGGGGGACCGTCGGCTACCAACTGCTCGAACACATCATCGAAGGCGGCTTCACCGGGCCCGTGTACGCCATCAACCCCGAGGCGCTGGAACTTGCGGGCATGCTGTCCTTCGCGAGGCTCTCGGACGTGCCGGACCCCGTCGGGCTGGCCATCATCGCCGTCCCGTATGGAGAAGTCCCCAAGGTCGTGGCGGACTGCGCGGCCGCCGGAGTCAAGGGCGTGGTGGTGGCGACAGCCGGATACGCAGACGACGGCGAACGCGGGCTGGCCCGGCAACGCGAGCTGGTCCGCCAGGCCAGGTCCAACGGAATGCGCGTGATCGGTCCGGCGTCCCTGGGTATCGTCAACACCAACCCGGCCGTGTCCCTGAACGCGTCCATGGCTCCCAGCCTGCCGCGCCGGGGCGGCCTTGGCCTGTTCAGCCAGTCCGCCGCCATCGGAGTGGCGTTGTATGCGGCCTCCAGCCGGCGCCGGCTGGGCCTCTCCACCTTCCTTTCGGCCGGTAACCGGGCGGACGTCTCCGGCAACGACATGATGCAGTTCTGGGAGGACGACGCCGACACTGCCGCGGTGGGGCTCTACCTCGAATCCATCGGCAATCCGCGCAAATTTTCCCGTCTCGCCCGGCGCCTGGCCCGCACCAAACCCGTCATTGTTGCGAAATCGGATGCCATGGGCCTCCAGCTGCCCCCCGGGCATGCGGTGCGGACCACGCAGGCGCCCGCAGGCGCACTGGACGCGATGATGCGCCAGTCCGGGGTGATCCGGGTGGAAACAATCGAGCAGCTCATGGACGTCGCACAGATCGTCGCCGGCCAGCCGCTGCCCGCAGGGGCGGACATCGCCGTTTTCAGCAACTCCCGGGCGCTCGGCAAAGTGGTGGCGGACAGTGCCGCCGCCAACGGCCTCGGCGTTGAACGGATCGTCACCGACGTGGATCTCGACGCCGGCATGTCACTGGCGCTGCCGGCCCTCCGCGAGAGCCTGGCCGGGACGCTTGCCTCCGACTCCATCCACGCCGTCGTGGTGGCGCTGCTGCCGGCGCGCGGCCTGACCGTGGAAAAGATTGCCGGAGTCCTGGCGGAATGCTCCGCGACGGCCGGAAAACCGGTGGTCGCCGCCTTCACCGGGATCCTGGACCCGTCCGTCTACGTCGAGGGCATGGTGGGGGCCGAATCCGGGCAGGCTGAATCCGCAGGCGGATCAGTGCCGTGCTACTCCAACCCCGGGGCCGCCGTCGCAGCGCTCGCCGCCGTGGTCAAGTACGCCGACTGGGTGGACCGCGACCAGGGCCTGTTCGTGGAGCCGGAGGGCTGCGACCCGGAGAGTGTCAGGACGGAGCTGGAGGACATGCTGCATGACGTCCCCGGCGAACAGTTGGTGCGGCTTGACCCGGCCACGGCATCAACGCTGCTGGCCCATTACGGCATCCATGTTGTTCCCTCCGAAGGCTTTGAGACGCCGGACCAGGCTGTAGCGGCCGCGGAGCGGCTGGGCTGGCCCGTGGTGCTCAAGACCACGGACCCCGCACTTCGCCACCGGCTGGATCTGGGCGGCGTGCGGCTGGACATTCAGGACGCCGATTCGTTGCGGCGGAACATCGTTGAAATGCACCGCGCGCTGGCGCCGTACGGTTCACCGTCCATGGAAGTCCAGACGATGGCGCCGGTAGGGCAGGCCTGCACGTTCCGGGCGATCGAGGATCCGCTGCTGGGCCCGGTGGTTTCCTTCGGGCTGGCCGGTGATGCCGTGAACCTCCTGGAAGACTGGGCCCACCGGGTACCGCCGCTGTCCGGCGCCGATGTCCACGACTTCATCCGCGCGCCGCGCGCCGCCCGGAAACTGTTCGGCTACCAGGGCCTGCCCGCCGTGGATGTGGCGGCACTGGAGGACATCGCGGCGCGGTTGACCCGCCTCAAGGACAACCATCCCGAAATAGCGCTGATTGAGTTCAATCCCGTGCTGGCCGGCCAGCGGGGTGCATCGATCCTGGCGGCCGATGTCCGGATCGCGAACGCTGCCCAGCGGACCGACAGCGCCCGGCGTGCGATGCGCAGCTAGCACAGTTAGCAAGTGCCCAGCCGATCTGTGAAAATGGGGTAATGAGTCCCCAGCCTCCCACGTCGAAGCCGCAAGCACCCCGAACCGGTCACCAGGCCCCCCACAGCCCTAACGCGCATGACCACGGTGCCCAGGGCCAGAGCCTTGAAGGGGCCCTCCAGCAGGCAGGCTTCTACCCCCGGCTGGTCGCCGATGTTGTTGACGACGCACTGGACGGCCGCGACTGCATGGCGCATCTTGTGCACCTTGAGACCCACTTCGACCGGGCCGAAGTGCGCCGGCACATCACCGTGCTGGTGCTGACAGACGACATGCTGGTCATCGCCCACGTTGACGACCAGCAGCTGGACGAGGCCGGAGAACAGATCGTTGCGCAGATCTCCACCGAGTCGGTGCCCGTGGCGCAGATCCGCTCCGTGGTGCTGAGCTACATGTATGCCCAGCCGCAGAACTACAAGCCTTCCGACCCCGTCCGGGAACTCACTCTCTCCATCGCCTGGTCCGGGGGCCAGCGGCTGGACATGGGGCCCGCCAGCTGCGGTGATCCGCAGTGCGAAGCGGATCACGGCTACAGCGGCACCATCGCACAGGAAGACATTGTGTTGCGCATCAGCGCCGAAGCTGACGGTCTTCAGGCTGTCCAGGATGCCAAACTGTTCGCCCGGGCGCTTCGCGCCGTGAACACCGGTTCGCCGGCGCCCGTGCCGCACAGCCCCGTTCCCGCTCCGCGCCCCCGTACCGGTGTCTTCGGTAACCGCCTCAGCCGCGGGCACCAGCGCTGAGATGACGTCCGGGAACAACTCCGAACCGTCAGCCGTAGCCATCGTTGAAGGCACCTCCGTACCGTCGCTGATGCCCCCGGCGCCTGCCTTCGGCCAGCGCTCCATCGCCGAGGTCCTCACCAGCGCGGCAGCCAGCCTCGGGATCGAGGGTTTCGAGAACCGGTTGAAACTGCCTGCAGCCAAGCGGGTGTGCGTGGTCCTGGCCGATGGCCTGGGCCGGAGCCTGCTCAAGCAGAAGTCGGCGCACACCCCGTTCCTCCGGTCCGTGATGCAGCAGGGCCAAGGCTCCGTTCCGGTGGCGCTGGACTCCGCTTTTCCCTCCACCACGGCGTCCTCGCTCGCCAGTTTCGGGACGGGGCTCCCGGCCGGCCAGCACGGAATGGTGGGCTATGACGTCCTCGATCCCGGGCAGGACAAAGTGGTCAACATGCTGGGCAACTGGGATGCGGGCGTGGACCCCCGCGAATGGCAGCCGTTTCCCACGGTGTTCGAGCGCGCGGCCGCCCACACCGATGTGACCACCATCAGCCTTCCGCAGTTCGGCGCGTCGCCCATGACGCAGGCCGCGCTGCGGGGAGGCCGCTTCATCGCCGCCGCCACCCCGCACGCACGGACTGCCGCGGCGGCGGACGCCATGCTTGCCGCCGACAGCTCACTGATGTACTTCTACGTCAACGACCTGGACAAAGCCGGGCACCGTTACGGGTGCCAGTCGGCCCAGTGGGAACACCAGCTTGAAGAACTCGACGCCACCGTGAAGCGGCTGAACGCAACCCTTCCGCCGGGAACCACGGTCCTGCTGACGGCGGATCACGGCATGCTCGACGTCCCTGAATCACAGCGCCTCGACTATTCGTCCGAGCCGGCCCTCATCGCCGGAGTCCGGCACACAGCGGGGGAGCCGCGCATGGTCCACCTGTACCTAGAGCCGGACGCCGGTGAACAGGACCGGGCCAGGCTGATCGAATCGTGGCGGGATCGGTTCGGCGACAGGATCTGGGCGTTCACCCGGGACGAGGCCGTCGCCGCCGGGCTGTTCGGCGATGTCAGGCCGGAGGTCAGCGCGCGCATCGGAGACGTTATGATCGCCGCCCGGGATGCCCTTGCGTTCTACGACACCCGCCGCGTGCGTGCTGCCGCGTTGGACGTTGTTGGGCAGCACGGGTCGCTGACCAAAGCGGAGCGAGAGGTTCCGCTTCTTTGTTTCCAGGCCCAAGGCAGAAAGGGAGCGCGTGGCTGAACTTGTCTTCTTCTCCGGCACCATGGACTGCGGAAAATCCACCCTGGCCCTGCAGATGGATCACAACCACCGGGCCCGCGGACGCGGCGGTGTCCGGTTCAGCCGCAACGACCGGGCAGGCGGGGCAAGGATCTCCAGCCGGCTCGGACTGGAGACGGACTGCGTGGAGGTCCTGGACACCACGGATTTCTGGGACGAGGTCATTGAGCGCCGCACCCGCGGCCTCCGGGTGGACTACCTCATCTGTGACGAAGCCCAGTTCTACTCCCCGCTGCAGGTGGAACAGCTGGCCCGGATTGTGGACGAGATCGACGTCGATGTGTTTGCGTTCGGAATCAGCGCGGACTTCCGCACCCGGCTCTTTCCGGGATCGCAGCGGCTTATTGAGCTCGCGGACCGTGTCCAGGTCCTGCAGGTGGAAGCCTTGTGCTGGTGCGGACGCCGCGCCACCCATAACGCCCGCACCGTTGACGGCGTCATGGTGACCGAAGGGGCGCAAGTGGTGGTGGGCGACGTCGACATGGCCGGAGACCCGGCCTCCGCCTCAGCGGATCACGCCCCCGTAGTCGGCTACGAGACGTTGTGCCGGCGGCATTTCATGCGGCGGGTCACGGCCCACGGAGCCAATGTCATGGCCCAGCAGGACCAGTTGCTGCCGTTCGAGGTGGACGCCTGCCTGTGGCACGGCTCCGGGGAAACCCGGCACAGCTGACCAAGCACGGCAGTGCCTCGGAAGCAAGAAGCATCTCCTGGCTGATATGGGTGGATCCCTGACGCCGGCCCCACAGTTGCGAAGACGGCCTTCACCGGGCAGGTTTTTTGAGTTGGTCAGTGATCTCATCCGTCCAGGCGTCCACAGCCGCCCAGTCCCGCAAATCCCCGAATCGGCCGCCCGTGAGCCGGAACACCAGCCGGAGCAGTGCCGGCATCTGGGCGGCCTCGTAGACGCCGGAGAAGAGTCTGTGGCCCCGAAGCGGAATGTCCCGTGAGAGAACTCCGGCCAGACGTGCCTGTTGTAGCGCCGCACCCCGCTTGCGGAACGGTTTCGGCAGGGCATCCGCCATCCCCACGCTGAAGGCCCACACGGGTCGTTTGGCCAGCTCGGGCGCATGGCGTGCGAGGAAGGATGCAGCAGGGGGGAGCCACGCCTGGTTGTGGATGGCGCTTCCGACGACGACAGCCTTGTAGCCGGCGACAGACTCGACTTCCTCCACGGACCGGCACTCAACCTCGCCGAGTCCCGCCGCCATTCGGGTCGCCACCCGTTGAGCGATCTCCCGGGTGGAACCCATCGCGCTCGCGTAAGCGATGAGAACGGTCACGATGAGGCCTCCTGCCCTCCGTTCTCCAGTCTCATGGAAACTCGGCTGGCGGGAAGGTGCCATAAGGCCCTATGCGGGCTCAGGCAGGGCGGAACGGCTTAGTCGCCGCGTGCGCCGAAAACTATTTCATCCCAGCTGGGCACGCTGGAGCGTTTGGGCTTTGAAGGCTGCCGTTCCGGCTGATCGGCTTCCCGGTCGTTCCGGGCGGCGTCGTTCCTGGCAGTGTCACTCCGGGCAGCGTCATTCCTGGCGGCGGCCGGTGCATCCTCCCGGGGGCGGCGGGGGCTCCCGCCTCCCAGCAGTTCATCCAGGCCCACGTTCGGCGCGGATTCGCGGTTCCAGCCGGACTGTCGGGCGGGCGCCGTTTCCCTCACGGGAGCGGATTCTGCGCCGGGGGCTTCATCGCGCTGCGGGCCGCCGGGTGCTTCCGGCATGCTGCCGGACTCTTCGGCGGTTTGTTCGTCCTGGCCCGTCACCGGGCGCAGCGGTGAGGCCACGATGGTGATTTCACGGGTTTCCGTGCTGACGCCGTCGTGGAGTTTCAGCCGTTCATCGTCGTCGCCGGTGTGCCGGGGAGCCAGGCTCAGGCGGGACAGCATGGAGGCTCGCATCTCACGCTTGCGGGTGAAAGAATCTCCCTGGGCGGCAGGTGCAGCGGCTTCTTCGCCGTTTTCCGCCCCGGCCGCACTCTCGTCTGCCTCGGGTTCGCCGGCTACTTCGGACGGACGCGGATGGGCCGCCGGAACACCGTTGGTGAGGAGCATAGCCAAGGCGTCGTCGCCGTCTTCGTCTACGCCCAGCCGTTGGCCGCGGCGTGACCGCAGCATGTCGAGCAGGCCGTCCGGGTCCTTTCCGGGCTGGCCGGACGCCGTCCGCGCGGCCGCTGCCTCTGCGTCCGTCTCAAAGTCGAACGGGCGATCGGAAACCGCTGACAGGCGGCGGGCAGGTACCGGTCCGTCGAGCGGTTCCAGCTCGCTGAGCTGCTGCGCCCAGCGGTTGGCGTTTTGCAGCGACTTGCGCGCAGGACTGAACGTCCACATGGCCGGCGGTTCCTCGCCGATGCTGGTGTGTCGGCCGGGATTGGTCTCGAAGCGGGCAACCACTGTCCACGTACCGTCCGGGCGCCGCCAGGAGTCCCATTCGACGGTGGAGGACTCGATGCCGTGGGCGTTGAGCCGGTGAGCCACCATGTCACCGAGCGTGGCGGGGTTGTCCCCGAAGGCGGAGCGGTAGACGTCGTGGCCCGGTGCCGGCGAGGCCACTTCGATTTTTCTGGCCTGCTGTGCCACGTAGTCGCGTTCAGCCAGCACAGGGCCCTCATAACGCTGGACCTTGGCCAGGGGAATGCCTGAGAGTTCTGATACCTCGGCGGCCGTTGCACCGCCTCTGATGCGCGCCTGGATGTCCCGCGGGGACATGGCGACGGGCGCCACCGAAGCGGCAACTTTCGCCGGAGAGCGGCTGGCCGCGAGCCGGAGAGCTTCGTCGATCGGCAGCTGGAACATCTCGCCGCCGGTGCCGCTCAACAGGAGATGCTCTCCGTCGTCGTGGACGCCTACAAGCCGTAGATCCTGCATACAAATCCTCCACCCTGGCATTACTGACATTCGAAACTCTGCCACCCGGCAGTAGCTTTTCCGGGGAGGGGAGAGGGCGCGCCGCGATATTCCGCGACTTTCCGGGGTTTCCTGTGCCCCTGGCCTGCCTGCGTTCCGTCCTGATCAGGCGTTCGCCGGGAATCCACCGAGGAAGCTCTCGCTTTCAAGGACCGCCTGGGGAAAAATGGGCGCCTGAGCCGGGCACAAAACCAGGCCACCCGGCGTTTACATCGGTGAACCGGACCGCGGACCACCCAGCGGGAGCCAACGCTCCCGAAGCGCAGTACCCCCGAACCGGCGAACCCACCGAACAAAGCGGAGTGTGAACAGAAACTAATGGCGACAGATTACGATGCGCCGCGGAAGTCAGAAGAGGAACTGAACGAGGATTCCATCGAGGAACTGAAGACCAGGCGCGCGGACAAACCGACGGCGGTAGTGGATGAAGACGAATCCGACCTGGCCGAAGGCTACGAACTGCCGGGTGCGGACCTGTCCGGCGAGGAACTCCTGGTACGCGTCCTGCCGGCCCAGGCGGATGAATTCACCTGCTCGTCATGCTTCCTGGTCCGTCACCGCTCACAGATCGCCCGGGAAAAGGACGGCCTGCTGTTCTGTAAGGATTGCGAGGGCTGACAGCCGGGGTTGTCCTCAAGCCTTGGTCAGTGCGGCCGCCAGTTGCGCCGGGCGCCGTGTGGAAGCCAGCCAGTAGGGAGTCGGATCGGAAGGGTCGGTGATCTCGATCCTCACCACCGGGTCCACCCAGCCGCGGATGCATAGGTATGCCAGTCCGTTCAGGCGCGGGCCGCGCTCAGCCGTCGCGTCCTTCCCGCTAAACGGGGTCACACTGCCTACATAGCGACGCTCGATAGTGGCCCGTCCCACCTGCAGCGTGTCCGCCGTCACCGTGATGGAGGGCGTGGACAGGACCAGCAGCACCGTGATGATGGCGAACAGCACCAGCGCCGCCGTGATGCCGGCCGTCATGCTGATCGGGGCGAAAACAAGGATGCCGGCGCCGGACAGCCCGGCCGCCACCAGCCAGATCCACGGACTGGGGCGGAGCTTCTCGCTGTATACAACGGTTGTTCCGCGGGGTGTGCTGTTGGGGGCAGGCACAGCTGCACTAGATTCCGGCATAGGCCCAGCTTTCCACTTTTCCCGGGGTATTTCACCTTGGCCGGGCGCCCGACGGCGCCAGCCGCGGCTAGGCCCCGACGCGCCGCTGGCGTTAGAGTGAATGACTGTGACTGAAGAAACTGCAGCCGTGAGTACTTTGCCGTCGGACTCCCCGGAGGGCAGCGCCGCCGCCTACGGATCGCCCACGCTGTCCGTACAGCTGAAAATGCTCGACGCCGGCCTCGAAGCCCCGTCCTACGCCCATCCCGGCGACGCCGGAGCCGACTTGCGGGCCCGAGAGGATGTGGTCCTCGAACCGGGTGAACGCCGGCTGGTGCCCACCGGAGTCTCGATCGCCCTGCCGAACGGTTTCGTCGCACTTATCCACCCGCGTTCCGGGCTCGCCACCAAGCACGGACTGACAGTGGTCAACGCCCCCGGAACGGTCGATGCCGGATACCGCGGAGAGATCGCCGTGACGCTGCTGAACACGGACCGGGAGAAGTCCATTGAGCTTCGTCGCGGCGATAGAATTGCACAGATGGTCATTCAGCGCGTGGAGTACGCACAGTTTGTGGCCGTTGCGGAATTGAGCGACTCGGTCCGCGGTGACGGCGGCTTCGGTTCCACCGGCGGATTCGGTGTGGCCGGCGGCGTCGCTACACCTCAGGCCTAGCCGCCGCGAGCCGCCCCGCTGTGCCGGTGCTGCATGGCTTACCGCGCGGCCCAGGTGGTACGGCGGGACAAGATCACAACTAAGGAGACAACCCGATGGTTTTTGGGCGTGGCAAGAAGGCCAAGAAGGACCAGGCAGCAGAGCCCGGGGAAAGCCTGGAAACTGCAGACTCCGCTGAGGAGAACACCGGCCGGAAAGCCACGGGGCCTTTTGACGTCTCGGAAATCGACGGCACCGACGGCTACGTGGACCTCGGCGCCCTGCTGATTGCACCGCGGGAAGGCCTCCAGCTGCGGCTCGAGATTGAGGAAGCCACGCAGCGGGTCGTCGCCGTCACTATGGACCTTGACGGTTCGAGCCTCCAGCTCCAGGCCTTCGCTGCCCCGCGCACCGAGGGACTCTGGGACGAGATCCGTGAACAGATCGGGCAGTCCGTGGGAAGCCAGGGCGGTCAGGTCGAAGAGATCCCCGGTGTTTTCGGCACCGAACTCGTGGCTAAGCTTCCGGCAGGAACCGCCGACGGCGCGGGCGGCTACCGCGTAGCCCGCTTCATCGGCGTCGACGGTCCCCGCTGGTTCCTCCGCGGCGTATTGGGCGGCGAAGCTGCCTTGGACCGCGACGCCGCCGCGAACCTTGAATCCCTGTTCCGGCAGATCGTCGTGGTCCGGGGCGAGAGCCCGATGCCCCCGCGCGACCTGCTCCAACTCCGCCTGCCGAAGGATTCCGCTCCTGCACCGCAGCAGGGCGCACCGGAATTCGAGCAGCCCGAGCGCGGACCGGAGATCACCCAGATTGGCTGATCCGGCCGGCGAATATCCCCGGCCCGAACTTTCCATTAGTGGATTGCCGGACCGTGGACGGGTGCTGTGCCGCGGCTTCATAGAGTCCGTCACGTACGTTCCGGCCGCCCAGATTGCCACGTTCACCGCGATCGTCACGGACCATGACCTCCCGCGCACCAAGGGCGGACTTGCCCCGGTTGCCGCGGAACCGCCGTCGGCCCGTAAGCCCGGCGGATCGGGCCGGCGCGACCGGCTGCGGGTCGTGTGGCTGGGCCGGCGGCGGGTACCCGGTGTCGACCCGGGCTGCGAACTCCGGCTCGAAGGCATGCTCACAGTGCGCGACGGCCTCCCCACGATGTTCAATCCCCGCTACGAAATACTGTCCCGCCAGGAGAACGAATGACGACGTCCGAGAACCCGGACCCCGCTGCGGGCCCGGGCAAGCCGCGGCCCACCCCGGAACCGCCTTCCGTGGCCGACCTTGCAGAAGGCTACGCCGTGAAGGCCGGCCTGCACCGGTCCAAGGACGGCAGCATCGACGTAGTCAAGAGCGCAGGCGGCGTCCAGGGCATCGCGGAGAGCATCGTCCCGGGACTCGTCTTCCTCGTGGCGTTCACCATCACCCGCGAGCTCACCCTGTCCTTGATAAGTGCGCTCGCTGCGGCGGCCGCATTCACTGTTGCCCGCCTCGTCCAACGGCGGCCGCTGACACAGGCGCTGGCCGGGATCGCCGGCGTCGGAATTTCCGCCTGGCTCGCGAACACCACCGGTAAGGCACAGGACTTTTACGTTCCGGGGTTCTTCACCAATGCGGCCTACATTGCCGGAATGGTGGTGTCCATCGCGCTCCGCTGGCCCGTCGCAGGCCTGCTGTTCGGTTTTATCCGGAACGAGGGCCTGGACTGGCGCAAGGACCCGGCCCGCGTCAGGGCCTACCGCCTGGGCACGTGGGTGATCGTGGGTGTCCTGGCCCTGCGGCTGCTGGTCCAGGTGCCGCTGTACCTCCTCGGCGAACAGGGACTGGCCGGCCTCGCCACCACCAGGCTCATCATGGGTGCCCCGCTGTACATCCTGGGGATCTGGGTGGCATGGCTCATCACCAGGCCGGCAGTTCCGGTGGAGCCCAAGGCGCCGGCGGACCCGGGCGCACGTCCGCAGCCCGGACCTCCGCCGCTGCCTTAGCCGTCGGATCTAGCCGTCAAAACCGTCGTCCTCGGGGGCCTGCTGCTCCTGCTCGCGGACGGGCTGGCCGTCCTCCTGCCCTTCCAGAAGGTCCGCTTCCCGGTCCAGCTGCCGTTCGGGGGACAGTAGCGCCCTGAGGCCGTCTTCGGCAGCGATGGTGGTGACGAAGAAGAGTTCGTCACCGCCGTCGAGCACGTCATCCCGGCTGGGCGTGATGGGGGCCTGGTCGCGGAGGATCGCCACCAGCGTGGAATCCTCGGGCCAGTCAATGTCTCCCACGGTGACTCCGATGACGTGGGAGTCATGGGGCACGGTGAACTCGACGAGGGACGAAACCCCGGTCTGCAGGGTCAGCAGCCGGACGAGGTCACCGATTTCCACCGCTTCCTCAACGAGGGCGGTCATGAGCTGCGGTGTGTTGACCGCGACGTCGACGCCCCAGGAGTCGTTGAACATCCAGTCGTTCTTGGGGTTGTTGACGCGTCCCACCGTGCGTCCGACGCCGAACTCGGTCTTTGCGAGCAGGGACACCACCAGGTTGACCTTGTCGTCTCCCGTGGCCGAAACCACGACGTCGGCGTCATCGAGCTTGGCGTCCTGGAGCGTGCTCAGTTCGCAGGCATCGCCCACCAGCCAATGCGCGCCGCGCAGCCCGCTGCGGCCGATCACCTCCGGCTTCAGGTCGATCAGCAGGATTTCGTGTTTGTGGGAAAGAAGCTCACGGGCGATCGAGGAACCGACGCTCCCTGCCCCGACGATGACGACTTTCACTTACTGCTCCTTGGGTGGTTCTTTGGCAAGAATGTGGCCTACCTCGGCGCTGCGGTCCACCCGCAGCATGGCATGGACAGTGTCGCCCTCCTGGTAGGACGTGCCGGGGCCGGGCAGCATCCCCTCGCCGAACCTGGTCAGGTAGGCGATCCGGATGCCGGCGACCTTCTCGATTTCGGCCACTGAGTGCCCGATCCAGGACGGATCGAGGTCGATTTCGGCGAGGACCAGCCGCCCGGAAGGCTCACGGAAGTCTCCGGCGAGGTGCTGCTCGGGGAGGATCCGGCGCAGCACCTGGTCGGCACTCCAGCGCACTGCCGCCACCGTCGGTATGCCCAGGCGCTGGTAGATCTCGGCGCGGCCGGGGTCGTAGATCCGGGCTACGACGTGGGGGACATGGAACGTTTCGCGGGCAACCCGCGTGGCCAGGATGTTCGAGTTGTCTCCGCTGGACACTGCTGCGAAGGCGTAGGCCTCGCTGACGCCGGCCTGTTTCAGGGTTTCCCGGTCGAACCCGACTCCGGTGACCTTCCGGCCGGAAAAACCGGTGCGGAGCCTGCGAAAGGCACGGTCGTCCTGGTCGATGATGGCCACCGAATGGCCCGCATCCTCGAGGGTGTGCGCCAGCGTTGCTCCCACGCGGCCACAACCCATGATCACGAAGTGCGCCACCGTGCCTCCTCAGTCTTTTTCCTGTTGCTCCGTAAGACTCTACCGGCCGTCCGGGCTGCCCGTTCCGGTGTCCGGCAGATCCCGCGTGCGGCCCCGCGGGCAACCGCGGAGCCAACAGCCGGATGCTGTCATGACATCGCGTCCGAATCAGACTAGCTTTGTGGAGTGCTGACAATATTGAATGCCGTGAAACGGGTTCTCGTGGGACGGCCATTCCGCAATGACCGGCTGGCCCATACCTTGCTGCCAAAGCGGATCGCGCTTCCGGTCTTCGCCTCCGACGCCCTGTCCTCGGTGGCCTATGCGCCCGACGAGATCCTCCTGACCCTGGCCCTGGCGGGTGTGAGCGCCGTGGCGTTTTCACCCTGGGTGGGGCTGGCCGTCATGGTAGTGCTGTTGACCGTCGTCGCGTCCTACCGGCAGAACGTCCACGCTTACCCCTCCGGCGGCGGCGACTACGAGATCGCCAACGAAAACCTGGGCAAGTACGCGGGACTGACAGTCGCGTCCGCATTGTTGGTGGACTATGTACTCACGGTTGCCGTCTCCATGTCATCCGCTGCAACCTACCTCACCACCGCGGTCCCGGCGCTGCACGGCCAGCAGGCATTGATTGCCACCGTGGGCGTCATCATTTTGGCGTTGGTGAACCTGCGCGGCATCAAGGAAGCGGGAAGCGTCTTCGCTGTCCCCACGTACATTTTCATGGCCTCCATTCTCGGGATGACTGCCGTCGGCGTCTTCCAGGCCCTCACCGGCCAGTTGGGAAAGGCGCCGTCTGCCGACTTCACGATTGTTCCGGCCGCCGGATTCGACGAAGGGCTGGTGGGACTGGCCGGGGCGTTCCTGTTGCTGCGGGCGTTCTCCTCGGGCGCAGCCGCCCTGACCGGGGTGGAAGCCATCAGCAACGGCGTCCCCAATTTCCAGAAACCGAAGAGCAAGAACGCCGCGACCACCCTGCTTCTGCTCGGCGTCATCGCCGCCTCCATGCTGGCCGGCATCATCTACCTGGCGAACGCCACGAAGGTGCACATCGTTCTGGACCCCGCCACGGAATTCCTGCTCAACGGGCAGCCGCTCCCGGAAAACTACATCCAAAGCCCGGCCATCAGCCAGATAGCCCAGACCATCTTCGGACCCGGCTCAGTGCTGTTCTACATCGTCGTTGCAGCAACCGGCGTGATCCTGGTCTTTGCCTCCAACACGGCGTTCAACGGCTTTCCGGTACTGGGCTCGATCCTGGCCCAGGACGGCTACCTGCCGCGCCAGCTGCGCACCCGCGGGGACCGGCTGGCGTTCAGCAACGGCGTCCTGGCCCTCGCCGCAGGCGCCCTCGTGCTCATCCTGTCGTTCAACGCCGACGTCACCAAGCTCATCCAGCTGTACATCGTCGGCGTCTTCATCTCGTTCACGATGAGCCAGCTCGGCATGATCCGGCACTGGGGCCGGGAGCTGAAGCTCGCCAGGGACCCCGCCGTCAAGCTGCGCATGCTCAAGTCCCGCATCATCAATACGATCGGCTTCGGCATGACGGCGCTGGTCCTGGTGATCGTGCTGATCACCAAGTTCGAACAGGGGGCCTGGATCGCCCTGCTGGCGATGTTCGTGCTCTTCCTCATCATGTGGAGCATCCGCGCGCACTACGACAACGTGGCCAAGGAACTGGCCGTGGATGAGGATTCCTCGCCCCGCGCCCTGCCGTCACGGGTCCACGCCGTGCTGCTGGTTTCCCACGTCCGCAAACCCGTTCTGCGGGCACTCGCCTACGCCCGGGCGTCGCGGCCCTCCCGGCTTGATGCCATCACGGTGGACATCAACTCCGAAGAGACCGCGCACACCCTGGCCGACTGGGAGAAACTGGAAATTCCGGTGCCGCTGACGGTGCTCGCCAGCCCGTACCGCGAAACGGTGACCCCCATCATGGAATACGTGAAGAACATGCGGCGGGATTCGCCCCGGGACCTGATCGTGGTCTACATCCCCGAGTACGTGGTGGGCAAATGGTGGGAACAGCTGGTCCATAACCAGACCGCCCTGCGGATCAAAACCCGCCTCCATTTCGAGCCGGGAGTCATGGTGGCCAGCGTGCCGTGGCAACTGAAATCGTCCGAAGAAGCCAAGAAATTGCAGGATATCCAATGAACCCCGAGACCCAGACCCGCACGCATACCGAACTTGTGGTGGATATCGGGCCCATCGCCCACGGCGGGCACTGCGTTGCCCGCCACGAGGGCCGTGTGGTGTTTGTCCGCCACGCCATCCCGGGCGAGAAGGTCCGGATCCGTCTGACGGATGCCGGCGAGGACTCCAAATTTTGGCGAGCGGATGTTGTGGAAGTGCTCGAAGCATCGCCCGACCGTATGCCCCATTTCTGGCATGTGGCGGATTCGCTTCGGGCATGGTCGCACGGGCACCCTCCGGTGGGCGGAGCCGAGCTGGGCCACGTGTCCCTTGGACGTCAGCGCAGCCTCAAGGCTGACGTCCTGGCCGAACAGCTGAAGCGGCTCGCCGGCGTCGAACGCGTCACGGAGGTGGAAGCTGTCGGCGCGGCCGCCGCCGCAGGCGACCACAGCCCCGGTGCGCCCGGGCTGGGCTGGCGCACGCGGGCCAGCTTTGCCGTGACACCCGCCGGGAAGCTGGGCATGCACGCGCACAGGTCCGACCAGGTCATTGCCATCCGCGAGATGCCATTGACCGTGTCCGCCATCAACGACCTCAGGCTTTGGGACATCGACCTCGCGGGCGTCGAACGCGTTGAAGTGGCCGCGCCAGCCAACGGCTCGCGCCCGCTGGTCCTGCTGGCACCGGCCGAAGGAACCCGCGCGAAGCGCCTTAGCGGGATCCTCGCGCAGCTTCCCGACGAGGTCTCGGTGGCGAGCTTCGATCCGGCCAAGGGCGAGTCGCTGCAGCTGCGCGGCCGCACCTGGGTGCAGGAGTCGGCCGCCGGGCACGAGTTCCGGGTCACGGGGGAGGGCTTCTGGCAGATCCACCGGGATGCTCCGGAAACACTAGTCGGGGCGCTTAAGGGATTCCTGCACGACGGCGGGTACCTGGAGCCGGGCGCGGTGGTTGCGGACCTGTATGCCGGGGCGGGGCTGTTCACCGCAGCGCTTGCGGACGCCGTTGGCGTGACCGGCTCCGTGCTGTCCGTTGAGGGTGCCCCCGGCACCAGCCGGGACGCGCGGAAGAACCTGCACGGGGCACCGCAGGTGGAAATTGTGCAGGGACGCGTGGAACGGGTCCTGCGCCAGAAGCCACGTAACTTCGATGCCCTGGTGCTCGACCCGCCCCGCGCCGGCGCGGGCAAGGCAGTGGTCAGCCAGCTGATGGCGGCCGGTCCCCGGGCCATCGCCTACGTGTCCTGCGATCCGGCGTCGTTCGCCCGGGACCTGGGGTACTTCCGGCAGGGAGGCTGGCAGCTCGCGGGGCTGCGGGCATTCGACCTGTACCCGCACACCCACCACATGGAGACAGTGGCGTTGCTGACGCCCCCGGCTTGATGTGACTAGGATGGGCGTAGTAGTCCCACGTCGCGCGCCGAATTCTCGGCTGACCCCATGCTCTTTTGTATGACCTTGTACTAATTAGGATGACCTAACTAGCAAGCGGTCTACCGCGCGACAAAGATGAAACTGTTGCGAGAGGAGTCCTGCGATGAGCATTGTGGACAGCTTCGGTTCAAAAGGCAAACTTAATGTAGCCGGTACCGAATACGAAATTTTCCGGTTGAACTCCGTTGAAGGTGCAGAAAACCTTCCGTTCAGCCTCAAGGTATTGCTTGAAAACCTGTTGAGGACCGAGGACGGCGCCAACATTACGGCCGATCACGTCCGAGCACTGGCCGGCTGGGATCCCAACGCCGAGCCCGACACTGAAATCCAGTTCACGCCGGCGCGCGTGATCATGCAGGACTTCACTGGCGTGCCCTGCGTAGTGGACCTCGCCACCATGCGTGAGGCCGTCAAGGAACTCGGCGGCGACCCCAAGCGGGTCAACCCGCTGGCACCCGCCGAAATGGTGATCGACCACTCGGTGCAGATCGACGCATTCGGCAACTCCGGCGCACTGGAGCGCAACATGGAGATCGAATACCAGCGGAACGGGGAGCGTTACCAGTTCCTCCGCTGGGGCCAGACCGCGTTCGACGACTTCAAGGTCGTCCCGCCGGGAACCGGTATCGTCCACCAGGTCAACATCGAGTACCTGGCCCGCACCGTGATGACCCGCGAAGTTGACGGCGTCGTCCGGGCCTACCCGGACACCTGCGTCGGCACCGACTCGCACACCACCATGGTCAACGGCCTGGGCGTGCTGGGCTGGGGCGTCGGCGGCATTGAAGCCGAGGCGGCAATGCTGGGCCAGCCCGTGTCCATGCTGATCCCGCGCGTCGTAGGCTTCAAGCTGACCGGATCCATCCCGGCCGGCGCCACCGCAACCGACGTCGTCCTCACCATCACCGAGCAGTTGCGCAAGCACGGTGTTGTGGGCAAGTTCGTGGAATTCTACGGCGAAGGTGTGGCCGCAGTGCCGCTGGCCAACCGCGCCACCATCGGCAACATGAGCCCGGAGTTTGGCTCCACGGCCGCCATGTTCCCGATCGACGACGTCACCCTTGACTACCTGCGCCTCACCGGCCGCTCGGAAGAGAACGTGGCCCTCGTGGAGTCCTACGCGAAGGAACAGGGCCTGTGGCACGATCCTTCCAAGGAGATCAAGTTCTCCGAGTACCTCGAGCTGGATCTGTCGACCGTTGTTCCGTCGATCTCCGGCCCGAAGCGCCCGCAGGACCGCATCGAGCTCACGGATGCCAAGGAGCAGTTCCGCAAGGACATCCACAACTACGTGAGCATCGAAGACGGCAGCGTGGACGAGTCCCTGGAAGAGTCTTTCCCGGCCTCCGATCCGCCCTCGTTCACCCACGCTGATTCCCACACCACGGAAACGGCAAGGGTTGAGTCCGCCGCCAACGGCGCCCACGGACGTCCGTCCACCCCGGTGCACGTTGTCACCGCGGACGGCCGCGAGTTCGAACTGGACCACGGCGCGGTTTCCATCGCCTCGATCACGTCCTGCACCAACACGTCCAACCCCTCCGTGATGCTCGCCGCAGCACTGCTGGCACGCAACGCCGTGGACAAGGGCCTGGCAGCTAAGCCGTGGGTCAAGACCTCCGTTGCCCCCGGCTCCAAGGTGGTCACCGACTACTACGAGAAGTCCGGCCTCACTCCGTACCTGGAGAAGCTCGGCTTCTACATCGTGGGCTACGGCTGCGCCACCTGCATCGGCAACTCGGGCCCGCTGGACGCCGAAATCTCCGAGGCTATCCAGGCCAACGACCTTTCCGTCACCGCCGTGCTGTCCGGCAACCGCAACTTCGAAGGCCGGATCAACCCGGACGTGAAGATGAACTACCTGGCCTCCCCGCCGCTGGTCATCGCCTACGCCCTGGCCGGAACCATGGACTTCGACTTCGACACGGATGCGCTCGGACAGGACGAAGCAGGCAACGACGTCTTCCTGAAGGACATCTGGCCGAACCCGGTTGAAGTCCAGCAGGTCATCGACTCGTCGATCGACAAGGAAATGTTTGCCCGCGGCTACGAGGGCGTCTTCGACGGCGATGACCGCTGGAAGGCCCTCTCCACCCCGGCCGGCGACACCTTCGCCTGGGACGAGAAGTCCACGTATGTCCGGAAGCCCCCTTACTTCGAAGGCATGAAGGCCAAGCCTGAGCCCGTCACGGACATCACCGGTGCCCGCGTGCTGCTCAAGCTCGGCGATTCCGTCACCACCGACCACATCTCCCCGGCCGGTTCCTTCAAGTCGGACACCCCTGCAGGCCAGTACCTGCTGGCAAACGGCGTGGAGCGCAAGGACTTCAACTCCTACGGTTCGCGCCGTGGCAACCACGAAGTCATGATCCGCGGCACCTTCGCGAACATCCGCATCAAGAACCAGCTGCTCGACGGCGTCGAGGGTGGCTTCACCCGCGACTTCACCCAGGCGGACGGTCCCCAGGCGTACGTTTACGACGCTGCCCAGAACTACCAGGCAGCCGGCACCCCGCTGGTGGTCCTGGCTGGCAAGGAATACGGCTCCGGCTCGTCCCGTGACTGGGCAGCGAAGGGAACCGCGCTCCTGGGCGTCAAGGCTGTGGTGGCTGAAAGCTACGAGCGCATCCACCGCTCCAACCTGATCGGCATGGGGGTCCTTCCGCTGCAGTACCCGGCCGGCGAATCTGCCGCAACCCTGGGCCTGACGGGCACGGAAACCTTCGCAGTTGAGGGCGTCACCGCCCTCAACGAAGGCACCACTCCGAAGACCCTCAAGGTCACGGCCACGGCTGAAGACGGCTCCGCCAAGTCCTTCGATGCGGTCCTCCGCATCGATACCCCGGGCGAAGCGGACTACTACCGCAACGGCGGCATCCTGCAGTACGTGCTGCGCCAGATCTCCGGCAACTAGCGGCGAAGGTCACAACCGGCACCGCCTAAAGCCCCGGCCTGTCACTGACAGGCCGGGGCTTTTACGTTGCGGCCGGCCGGTCCCTGCGTCCGGCCCGCTTTCGAGGCGTTAGAGTTAAAAGGCATGTCTACCACCCGAAGGAGGCCCCGTTGGGAATTTTGGACACCATCCGGAATCCGCAGGACCTGAGCAAGTTGACCGAAGAACAGCTGTCCCAGCTGGCTGCGGAGGTCAGGAGTTTCCTGATCGGCAACGTGTCACAGACGGGTGGCCACCTCGGACCGAACCTCGGCGTTGTGGAACTGACCATGGCCGTGCACCGTATTTTTGATTCCCCCCGCGACAGCATTGTCTTTGACACCGGGCACCAGTCCTATGTCCACAAGCTCCTCACCGGACGCCAGGACTTCAGCACCCTCCGGCAGGAAGGCGGCATGTCCGGCTATCCGGACCGTGGAGAGTCCGAGCACGACATCGTGGAAAGCTCTCATGCCTCCTCATCGCTGTCCTGGGCCGACGGCATCTCGCGCGCCCGGCAGTTGACCGGCGACGGCGACCGTTATGTCATTGCCGTGGTGGGCGACGGGGCGCTGACCGGCGGTATGGCCTGGGAAGCGATCAACAACATCGCTGCGGACAAACGCCGCCGCGTGGTCATTGTCGTGAACGACAACGGCCGGTCCTATGCCCCCACTGTGGGCGGCTTCGCCGACTATCTCGCATCGCTGCGCCCGACCATCGATTCATTCCGTGCGGCCCCGGCCTACGAGGGCACCCTTGACTGGTGGAAGCGGAAGCTCCAAAACGGCGGACCAGTGGGCCAGTTTACGTACCGCAGCCTGCATGCCATGAAGAAGGGCATCAAGGACTGGTGGGCGCCGCAGGGCATGTTCGAGGACCTCGGCATGAAATACATTGGCCCTGTGGACGGGCACAACCTCCAGGCCATGGAGCACGCGCTCTCCACCGCGAAGAATTACGCCGGCCCGGTTATCGTGCACGCCATGACGGAAAAGGGCCACGGCTACGCGCCGGCGCGCGCCCACGAAGCTGACCAGTTCCATGCCGTGGGCATCATTGATCCCGAAACCGGCGTGCCCACCGAGGCGGGCGGCGCCCAATCGTGGACGTCCGTTTTCGCCGATGAAATCGCAGCCATTGCCGATGAGCGCAAGGACATCGTGGGCATCACCGGTGCCATGCTCATTCCCGTGGGCCTGCACAAGTTTGCCGCACGGCACCCGGAACGCGTCTTCGACGTCGGCATTGCCGAACAGCACGCGCTCACCTCGGCCGCGGGCATGGCTTTCGGCGGGCTCCACCCCGTGGTCGCCGTCTATGCGACGTTCCTGAACCGTGCCTTCGACCAGCTGCTCATGGACGTGGCGCTGCACAAGGCCGGCGTCACCATCGTCCTGGACCGCGCCGGCGTCACCGGTCCTGATGGCGCCAGCCACCACGGCATGTGGGACATGGCCATGGTGCAGATTGTGCCCGGCCTCCACCTGGCTGCCCCCCGGGACGCAACCCGGCTCCGCGAGGAGCTCCGCGAGGCTGTGGCCATCGAGGACGCGCCCACCGTAGTCCGGTATTCCAAGGGCAACGTGGGCGCCGAAGTGGAAGCCCTGGAGCGCCTCAGCGACGGCGTGGATGTGCTGGCCCGCCGCCCTGCCGGCTCCAGCGAAAACGACGTGCTGATCGTGAGCGTCGGCGCCATGTCCGAACTCGCCCTGGACGTTTCCAACCGCCTTGGAGCCCAAGGCATCAGCTCCACCGTAGTGGACCCCCGCTGGCTGTTGCCGGTCCGGAAATCCATTATTGCGCTGGCTGCCCGCCACCGGTTGGTCATCTGCATCGAAGACGGCGTGCGGGCCGGCGGAGTGGGGTCCCGCATCCGCCAGGAAATGCGCGCCGCCGGGGTGGACACCGCCCTTAACGAAGTGGGGCTGCCCGTGGAGTTCCTGGACCACGGCACCCGTGCGCAGGTTCTGGAACGTGTCGGACTGACCGCCCGCCAGATCACGCACGACGTCGTTGCGCAGGTTCTGGGGACGAAGGTGCCTTTCGCCCGTCCCCTGCCCGGCCAGGAACACCCGACTACGGGCAGCCTGCCGAAACTGTGATTTTGCACGAGGCCACACCCCCGGAGAGCCTCAAACCGGGAGACCTGGTGGTGGCGCGGAACCGTAAATGGGACGGCGGCGCCCACTGGGTGGTACCCGGGAACTACCTCGGCGAGGACGTCCACGGCTGGTGGATCTTCCAGCCCAAGGGGTCCTTCATTTCACGGCCCGGGGCAGCCTTCCATGCCAGGTCCGATGCCGTCCTCCTCGTTCCCCGGACGGGCGACTACGTGGCCACGTTCTACGACGACACCTACCCGGGGGACTTCCGGGTGTACGTGGACCTCGCCGTGGGCCACGGCTGGAACGGCATCCGGCCCGGCACCATGGAATTCCACGTCATTGACATGGACCTGGACGTGATCCGGTCCGTGACCCGCGGTGTGTACATCGACGACGAGGACGAATTCGCGGAACACCAGGTGAGCATGAAGTACCCCCGGGACCTCGTGGACCGCATGCTCGCGGAGACAGAACAGCTTTACCAGGCCGTTAAGGCGCAGCAGGCACCGTTCGACGGCACAGACGCCGAGTGGTTCAGGAGAGGACGGGCATGAGCGGAATTATCAGGGTCTACAAACGCGACGACGAAGGGGTCCTGCTGTTCCGGGAGGCCTGGTTCGATGAGGACTACAGCCAGTTCGTGATGAATCACGGCGTGGTGGGGCACCAGAGCAAGACGGACGAAACGGATGTTGCCGACGCTGCGGCCGCAGAGGGCCTCATGGACGCTTTCGCGGTGCAGTGCGCCGAGGACGGCTATGCCGAGCTTGCCGACGAAGACCAGTTCTGGGTGGTGGCGCAGTACGCCTTGAAGACCAAGGACGGCACGGACCGTGACCGCTACCTGGAAGAAAAAGCCAAGGACGCCCTCATCAGCCACCTCGCCTGGCGCGGCCTCGGCACCGTGGAACGAAGTGAATTCAGCGACGCCAAACTCAATATCTTCTGCCTGTGCCCGGACGTCAACAAAGCTGTCAACGCGATCAAGGTCTGCATCCGCGGCGAGGACCTGGACTTCACGAAACTCAGCATCGCGGCGGCACCGTTCGGAGATCCGGCAGCGTTTAAGCTCAAGCACTCGCCGAAACCGGCTTCGGGCTTTACTCTCTAAGAGGGGGCAACCGACTCACTGGGAGGCATCCGTTATGGCGCCAAAATCCGTTCAACCAGGCCACACCCCGATTCCCCGCGGAATCGGCGCGCCTGCCCGCCGGGCCATGGCCCATGCCGGACTGGAAACGCTGGAACAGGTGGTCCAGTTCGGTCAACGGGAATTGTTGAAATTGCACGGAATGGGCGTCAAGACCATGGCCCAGCTTGAGGACGCCATGGACGAGCACGGACTCGAATTCCCTGTTGCCTGACCAGTCCTCCTGACCCTGGCGCTGCCTTTGACTGCCCGGGCAAGAGGGCGTCCGGACCTTCGTCGCGGCCGTTATAGGCTGATTTCATGACTGAATACCGACGCCTTGGAAATTCCGGTTTGACCGTCTCTGTGGTGGGACTCGGCTGCAACAACCTGGGCCGGGCCAATACCGTGACGGAGTCGCAGGAGGGGACAGACGCCGTCGTTCATGCCGCCCTGGACGCGGGCATTACGCTCTTTGACGTCGCGGACACCTACGGCAGGGAGCCCGGCGTCAGTGAAACCATGCTCGGCAAGGCCCTGGCCGGCCGGCGCGGGGACGCAATTGTCGCCACGAAATTCGGCATGGACATGCGCGGAGCCAACGGCAAGGACTTCGGTGCCCGCGGGTCGCGCCGCTACATCGTCCAGGCAGCCGAAGCGTCACTGCGCCGGCTGGGCACCGACTGGATCGACCTCTACCAGTTCCATACCCCTGATCCGCTGACCCCCATCGACGAGACCCTTGCCGCCCTCGACGACCTGGTGACCAGCGGGAAGGTCCGCTACATCGGCCACTCCAACCGGGCCGGCTGGCAGATCGCCGAGGCAGAATTTGTGGCCCGCGCCCGTGGAGGCGTCCGGTTCATCTCCACCCAGAACCACTACAACCTGCTGGACCGCCGCGCTGAACTCGAAGTCACGCCTGCCGCCGAAGCTTACGGCCTGGGAGTGCTGCCGTACTTCCCCCTGGCCAACGGGCTGCTGACCGGAAAATACGCGCCGGGCAAGGCTCCGGAAGGCTCCCGCCTCAGCCACACGCGCACCAACCTGGTCAATGACGCCGACTGGGAGCAGCTGGACAAGTTCAGCAAGTTTGCCGCCAAGCGGAACCTCAGTGAGATCCAGGTGGCGTTCTCCTGGCTGGCGGCCCAGCCGTCGGTCAGCAGCGTCATCGCGGGCGCCACCAGGCCGGAACAGATCCGTGAAAATGCTGCGGCTGTGGCCTGGGTGCCCGACGCGGACGAACGCGCCGAGCTGGATGAGATCTTCCCCCGCACGCCCAAGGTGGCACTTTTCTGATGCATTCGGTCCTGATGGACGTGGACACCGGGATCGACGATGCCCTGGCCCTGGTCTACCTCCTGTCCCGCCCCGACGTCCGGCTGCAGGCCATCACCTGCACCGCCGGAAACGTGGGCGCACGCCAGGTGGCACTGAACAACCTTGCCCTGCTCGAGTTGTGCGGCACATCAGGAGTCGAAGTGGCGATCGGGGCCGAAGTGCCGCTCGAGATCCCGCTGGTCACCACGGAGGAAACCCACGGACCGCAGGGAATCGGCTACGCCGAGCTGCCGGTGCCCGCGCAACAAATCTCGGAGCGGCACGCCGTGGACGTCTGGGTGGACGAGGTGCGCAAGCACCCGGGCGAGATCACGGGCCTTATCACCGGCCCGCTGACCAACTTCGCCCTCGCCCTCCGCCGGGAACCGGAACTGCCGCAGTTGCTCAAGGGGCTGGTGATCATGGGCGGTTGCTTCTACTACCAGGGCAACACCACCCCGACGGCAGAGTGGAACGTCTCGGTCGATCCGCATGCCGCGAAGGAAGTCTTTGCCGCCTACCGGGGCCTCCCGGAGGACAAGCTGCCGGTGGTGTGTGCCCTGGAGACCACCGAACTGGTCGAGATGCGGCCCGAACACCTGCAGCGACTGGCCGAAGCCGCCGGCACTGGTCCGGAACTCGTCCTTCCGGACCAGCCGGAGGGGCTCCGCAGCAGCTCCGGCAACCCCCTGGTGGCGTGCCTGTCCGATGCCATCCGCTTCTACATGGAGTTCCACCGGCTCTACGACCAGGGCTTCGTGGCCCACGTGCACGACGCCTTCGCTGCCTGTGTGGCCGTGGGCCGGACGGAATACACCGCCCGGCTGGCAACGGTTGACGTCGAGACCGGATCCGCGCTGCTGATGGGCACCACCGTCGCCGATTACCGCGGACTGTGGGGGCTGCCGCCGAACGCCCGGATTGTGACGTCGAACAATCCGAAGCAGTGCTTTGATGAGCTCATCAATTCAGTGGGCGCACTGGCCAGGCGGCTGGCCTAAGATGGTAGCTGCGTCGAGGTGACATAGGCGCACGATTGCCGATCCCGGTACGGGTGTACCCGCGGAACGCAACCCACAGCCTAAGGAACAGCCATGTCACAGCAATCCCGGACCCTCCACGCCCCTGGACAGGCGGCGCCCCGCAGCCGCCGCCTGCTCGAAGCGCTCGGCGCGGCATCCATCGCAGCCACCTTCATCTTCCTTGTCCTGACGCAGCCCGCGGACATCACCAACGGGCTGGCGAGCGGTTCCGCCCTGGTGGCCCTGGGCGGTTTCCTGCTGGGAGCCCTCCTCCTGATCGTGGGCGTGCTGCCCACCCTTCCCACCTCCACGCTGGTGCTGATCCCCGTGGCGCTCGTCCTCAACATCGCCCTTGGCCAGATCATGGGATCCACTGGACTGCCGTTCTACTTCGACGCGATCGGCACGGTCCTCATCGCCGTCCTGGCGGGTCCGGCGGCGGGCGCTGCAACAGGCGCCCTCAGCAGCGTTGTCTGGTCCTTCATCAATCCCACGGTGCTGCCCTTCGCCGCCGGCGCGGCGCTCATCGGTTTCCTGGCGGGCCTCGCCGCGCGCTACGGCCTGTTCCGACGCTTCTACCTGGCCCCGGCGGCAGGCTTCGTGACGGGCATCCTGGCCGGCGTCGTCTCCGCACCTATTGCGGCTTTTGTTTTCGGCGGCACCTCCGGCATTGGTACCGGCGCCATTGTCAGCGCCTTCCGGGCCATGGGCGATTCGCTCCTGTCCGCCATTACCAAGCAGGCACTGATTTCGGACCCCATGGACAAGGCCATTGTCTTCGCAGTAGTTGCGCTGCTGGTGTACGCCCTGCCGCGCCGGACCGCGCTGCAGTTCGCTTTTGTGCGGCGCTTCAACGTGCTGGGCGGCAAGAAGCAGGGAACTCCGGACGCCTGATTCCGTGCCTGCCCCGTCGAGTAAACCCGCAGTGCCGAACGCCCCGTCAGCACTCCACCCCCTGACCGCATTGGCAGCGGCCGTATCGGCCGCGGCCATCACGACGGCGGTGTCCAGTTGGGCGGTTTCCCTTGCCGTGGCCCTTGGCAGCGCCTTGCTGGCGGCGCGGGCCGGGGTTGCAGGGCGGATGGCGCCCGCCGCCGCAGTGATCCTGGCGCCCTTTTGGCTGTCGCTGCTGATCATGCACGGGCTGTTCTTCCCGGAAGGTAAGACAGTGCTGGCTGAGAGGGGCGTCGCACGGGTTACTGCTGAGGGTCTAGGTTTCGCGCTGGACATGGGTATGCGGACGGCCGCCTACGTCATGGTATTCCTGCTCTTTTCGTTCACGGTGCGGGTGCCGGACCTGGTGGCGGTGATGTCAGCGCGCCGTGTGCCTGCGCAGCTCGGCTTCGTCCTGGCGTCCACCCTGACGCTGGCGCCGGCCATCACCGGCAGGCTGGCGCGGATCCGGCAGGCCCAGGAGTCCCGGGGACTGGTCCTCGGCGGCGGCCCCTTGCCGCGGCTGGCGGCGGCACGGCTGCAGATGGTGCCGCTGGTCCTGTCGCTCATCCAGGATGCCGGGGAGCGGGCGCAGGCGCTTGATTCGCGGGGCTTCAACGGCGGCAGGGCGCGCACCAGCTACCGGGAGGTGCCGGATACTGCCGGCCAGCGTGGATTCCGGGCCGTGGCCCTGCTGCTGGCCCTGATCCTGGTGGTGCTGCGGATCTCCGGCCATTGGCCGGATGTCCAGGCGATCGACATCGGGTGGTTCGCCGTCAAGTGGTTGGCAGTCAAGCCGTTCGGGGGAGTCCCCGGATGACGGCAGCTGCGCTGTTGGAAGCCAGAATTGAGGCATTCAGCTACCACGGTGAGGACCGGCCCGTTCTCCACGACTTCGCGGTGGCCGCGGGGCCCGGCACGCTCACCGCCGTGTTGGGCGGGTCCGGAAGCGGGAAGTCGACGCTTGGCAGGCTGTTGGCCGGCTGGCTGTCCGGCGGGAACGCAGGCCGCTTCACGGGCAGCCTGCACCTGCCGGCAGCGTCCCGCGGGGCGGCGGGGGACAGCGGGCCCCTCTACTTCCACGGCGGCGCGGACGATCCCCGTATCAATCCCGCGCTTTGGTCGGAGCAGGTGGGCTTCGTTCCACAGGATGCCGCGGCCCTGCTGTCCACCGTGGCGTCCACGGTTGCCGAGGAACTGGCGTTTGGCCTGGAAAACCGGGGGATGGACAGGCAGCTCATGCGCGCTGAAGTGGCACGTGCCGCCGACGCAGCGGGCCTGACGGCCATGCTGGGACGCGATCCCGCCACCCTCTCCGGCGGCGAACTGCGGCGGCTGGCTGTAGCCTGTTCCGCCATTACACGCCCCGGTGTGCTGGTCCTCGATGAACCGTTCGGCTCACTGGACAACGCCGGTGCGGCGTCGGTCCGCGCGCTGGTCCGCGGCCTCCTGGACTCCGGCACCGCCGTCATCGTCCTGAGCCAGGCCGCAGATGAGCTTGCCTTCTCAGCGGGGCACTGGCTCGTGCTCGACGGCGGCACCGTCACCGCCCGGGGCACGCCCGGCGAGCTGGCAGGCGGCCCCGCGCTGCTGCGATCCGGCGTCGTCGTTCCCGCGCTGGCGGGCTTCCGTTCCGGCCCGCGCCTCCCGGCCGCTGGTCCGCTCCCGGCCGCGGCAAGCTGCCGTCCCGGTGGGGCAGACGCCCCTGCTGCTGTCCTGGACCTGGAGAGTGTCACGTTCGGCTATCCGGCCGAACGCCGGGCACGCCGAGGAACCCGGGAAACGCTGCAGGGTGTGCTGGGCGGGTTAAGCCTCGCTGTAACGGCAGGTGAGATCGTGGCGGTGACGGGCCCGAACGGTGCCGGCAAGTCCACCCTGCTCCGGCATTTCAACGGACTGCTTCGACCGGACCTGGGCTCCGTCCGGATCCAGGGCAAGGACATCGCCGGCATTCCCACGGGAAGGGTCGCAGACCTGGTGGGCCTGCTGTTCCAGCATCCGCGGGACCAGCTCTTCGAGCGGACCGTCCTGCGCGAAGTGCTTTTTGGCCTGGACCGCACGTTCGGGGCGGCGGCGGACACGAAGGCACGGGCTGCCCTGGCGGCAGTCGGGCTCGATGATCAGCTTCATATCCATCCGTATGAGCTGCCGTCCTCCCGCCAGCGGCTCCTGGCCCTCGCCACGGTGCTCGCCCGGGAGCCGCGGCTCCTGGCACTGGACGAACCGACCGTGGGGCTGGACCGGCACGGCCTCGAACGCCTCGATGAAGCCGTGTGCGCCGCGGCGAAGCGGGGCGCCGCCGTCGTAATGGTCACGCACGAGCTCGACTATGCCCGTGCCACGGCCCACCGCATCCTGGACCTCAGGAATGGCACGCTGCGGGAACTGTGACCGCCGCTAAACACAGCAGCGCCGCCGCCCGCACCGGAGTGGTGCGGGCGGCGGCGCCGGCTGACAGCGGAGCCTGTCGCTAGGCCGCGGCCGCCGCGGAGGCGACACCCGGAGCCAGGAACCGCTTGCCGTTGACGCGCTCGGAGGCTCCCACCCGGTCCAGGTACGGGGTGATGCCGCCGAGGAACATCGGCCACCCTGCCCCGAGGATCATGCAGAGGTCGATGTCTTCCGGTCCGGCCACCACGCCCTCTTCCAGCATGAGTCCGATTTCCTCGGCCAGCGCATCCTGCGTCCGGCGCAGGACTTCCTCACCCGTCGAGGGGGACGTGCCGAAGGACAGCAGCGCCAGGGTTTCCGCCGGAATGAACGGCTTGCCGTCCGGTCCCCTGTCCGGCGCCCATATGGATGTCACGCCGTTGTCGATCAGCTTCTGCAGGTTCTGGGAAACGGTGAAGCGGTGTCCAAACGCGGCGTGCAGGGATTCCTGGACGTGCTGCGCCACCGGCAGGCCCACCATCGCGCCAAGCGTGAACGGAGTCATGGGCAGCCCCATCGGGCGCAGCGCATTGTCCGCCACCTCGGCCGGAGTCCCCTCGTCGAACGCGGCGGTCACTTCGCCCATCAGGCGCAGCAGTATGCGGTTGACTACGAACGCCGCTGCATCCTTGACCAGCACTGCGGTCTTCTTCAGGCCCTTGGCGAGCTCAAACGCGGTGGCCAGCACGGCGTCGTCGGTCTTGGGGGCGCGGACTATCTCCAGCAGCGGCATCACGGCCACCGGGTTGAAGAAGTGGAATCCCACCAGGCGTTCCGGGTGGGCCAGGTCCGCAGCCATCGCGGTGACGGACAACGAGGACGTGTTGGTGGCGAGGATGCACTCGGGGGAGACAATCGCTTCCACCTCCGCGAACACCTGCTTCTTGACGTTCAGTTCCTCGAACACGGCCTCGATGACGAAGTCCGCATCGGCAAATGCATCCTTGGAAACCGATCCGGTGACCAGCGCCTTGGTGCGGTTGGCGGCGTCGGCACTGATCCGCTTCTTAGCCAGCATTTTGTCCACTTCAGCGTGGACATAGCCCACGCCTTTGTCCACGCGGGCCTGGTCGATGTCAGTCATCACGACGGGGACCTTGAGCTGCCGGGCGAAGAGCAGGGCAAGCTGGCTGGCCATCAGGCCTGCGCCCACCACGCCTACCTTGGTCACAGGCCGGGCCAGTTTGCGGTCAGGTGCACCCGCCGGACGCTTGGAGCGCTTCTGCACGAGGTCCAGGAAGGCGTAGACCGTGGAGCGGAACTCGTCAGTCTGCATGAGGCCGGCCAGGGTCTCGCACTCGAGCTCCGCCGAGTCAGACTGGCTCATGGTCCTGTTGGCCTCCATGATGTCCAGCACCTTTGCCGGCGCCGGCGACGCGTTGGACGTCTTGGACTCCACGAACCCGCGTCCGGCGGCAACGGCCGCCGCCCAGCGTTCGGCAACGGCCGGGTCGGACGGCTCGACGGCGTTGGGCCGTTCCGGGGCTGCCTCACCCGAGATGACGCCTGCGGCCCAGGCCAGGGACTGTTCCACGAAGTCCGCAGGTTCGAAGATGGCGTCGGCAATTCCCAGGCTGAAGGCCTGCGGACCGGTGAGCGTCCGGTTGTTGCTGAGCGGATTCTCGATCATCACCTTGACGGCGTTTTCGGGTCCGATCAGCCGCGGCAGGATGTATACGCCTCCCCAGCCGGGCACCAGGCCGAGGAAGGCTTCGGGAAGTGCCAGTGCGCCGGCGCCTGTGGACACCGTGCGGTAGGTGGACTGCAGGGCGATCTCCAGCCCGCCGCCCAGGGCCACACCGTTGATGAAGGCGAAGCTGGGCACTCCCAGGTTGGCCAGTGTGGCATAGACGTCATGGCCCAGCTGGGCCATCCAGAGGCCGTGGTCACGGTTGTTGAGGGACTTGACGGCGGACAGGTCCGCGCCGGCCACCAGGTAATAAGGCTTCCCGGTGACGCCGACGCCCACGATCTCGCCGCGGGCGGCACGGTCCTTGAGGCCCTCGAGGACCGTCCCCAGCTCCACGAGGGTGTTCGGGCCCAGCGTGGTGGGCTTGGAGTGGTCCAGTCCGTTGTCCAGGGTGATCAGCGCGAAGGTTCCCGGGCTGGGCCTGCCGCCGGATGCCGGCAGCTGGATGTCCTGCACATACGAATGCGTGACCGTCTCGTCGGGGAAAAGATCGGCAAGCTTACGGAAATCTGCGGCGCTCATGCTGCGGCTCCTTCAGTCTCGGTGGTGGAAGATTCTGCGGCGGCATCGTCCGCTGGTGAAGGGACGCCGCTGTTGTCTGTGTATTCCGAGTGACGCGGGTTTTCCCAGATGACGGTGGCGCCCATGCCCAGGCCGATGCACATGGTGGTCATGCCGTAGCGGACCGAGGGGTCCTCTTCGAACTGGCGCGCCAGCTGGTTCATCAGGCGTACTCCGGACGAAGCCAGGGGATGCCCGACGGCGATCGCGCCGCCATAGCGGTTGACGCGGGGATCGTCGTCGGAAATACCGAAATGGTCCAGGAAGCTCAGCACCTGGACGGCGAACGCCTCGTTGATCTCGAACAGCCCGATGTCCGCGATGCCGAGGCCTGCGTTCTTCAGTGCCTTCTCGGTGGCAGGGACCGGACCGATCCCCATGACTTCGGGTTCCACCCCGGCGAAGGCATAGCTGACCAGGCGCATCTTCACCGGCAGTCCAAGCTCGGCGGCGGCATCCGCCGAGGCCAGCAGCGCCGCCGTCGCGCCGTCGTTCAACCCGGCGGCGTTGCCGGCAGTTACCCGGCCGTGGGGGCGGAAGGGCGTGCGCAGCGAGGCGAGGTCCTCGAGCGAAGTTCCCGGCCGGGGCGGCTCATCAACAGTGTTGACCGTCCAGCCCTGTCCCGGCTTCATCGTGGCCACCGGCACCAGGTCCGGCTGGATCTGGCCTTTTCCGTAGGCAGCTGCCAGCTTGTCCTGGGACGCCACCGCGTAGGCATCCGTGCGGTCCTTGGTGATGGCCGGAAAACGGTCGTGCAGGTTTTCCGCGGTATTTCCCATGTTCAGCGCGGCGGGATCCACCAGGCGCTCGGACATAAAGCGCGGATTGGGATCGGCCCCCTCGCCCATCGGGTGGTTGCCCATGTGCTCCACCCCGCCGGCGATGACGACGTCGTAGGCGCCGAAGGCAATGCCGCTGGCAGTGGTGGTCACTGCGGTCATTGCACCGGCGCACATGCGGTCCACGGCGAATCCCGGCACGGTGCGGGGGAGTCCGGCCAGCAGGGCCGCCGTGCGGCCGATGGTAAGCCCCTGGTCGCCGGTTTGCGTAGTGGCGGCGACGGCCACCTCATCGACGCGGTCCGCGGGGAGTGAGGGGTTGCGGCGCATCAGTTCGCGGATGCACTTGACCACAAGGTCATCAGCACGGGTCCCGGCGTAGATGCCCTTCTCGCCCGCGCGCCCGAACGGGGTGCGGACTCCGTCCACAAAGACGACATCGCGGACGGCGCGGGGGATTCTGCTGCTACTTGCTCCGCTGCTGTCTTTTCCGCTGTGGGCTTGGCTCACGTGATACTCCTCATCGAGACATGGGTGCCGGACGCACGCCTATGGCAGCGGCGGTCCGGGCGGCATTGATCTCAATGTTACTCGTGAGTAACTTAGCTGGCAAGGACCCCGGCGGACTGTTTGCCCGGGGGCCGCCGGCACCAGGCGGGGAGGTCCGGGAAGCCTAGCTTCCGGTGCCGGGAGCGGCCTTGGGTTCCTTGGGTTCCTTGGGTTCCTTAGGCGGCAGGGGCTGCGGATTGAGGAACGCGGCAGTAATCAGGGGAGCCGTCAGTTCGATCTGCCACGGCCGGGCACCGAGTTCACCGAGCTCCTCGGCGATCCCTTCTTCGCTGAGCTCGGCGGGCGGACGCCAGGCCACCCGACGCAGGAAATCGGGCGTGAGCAGGTTTTCGACAGGCAGGTTCAGTTCGTCGGCCTTGTCCTGCAGGAGGGGCCGGGCAGTAGCCAGGCGTTCGGCCGCAGCCGGGTCCCTGTCCGCCCAGACCCGCGGCGGCGGCGGCGCGTTGGTCGGCAGGTGCAGCGGCGGCAGCTCCTCCATTGTCCTGGCCGTTGCGATGCACCGCAGCCAGCGCGGAGCCTCGCGCTGTGCGGCCCGGCCGTGGAACCCCTTGGTGCCCAGCAGCTGCGGCACGGTGGAGGGCATGGCCTTCGCGGCCGCCACAAGGGCTGAATCTGGGATGAGCCGGCCCGGGGCAACGTCGCGCTTGCGGGCCAGGGAATCCCGTTCCAGCCACAGTTCGCGGACCGCAGCCAGCTGGCGGCGGTCCCTGATCTGGTGCAGTCCGGAGGTCTTGCGCCAGGGGTCCACGCGGGGAGGGGCGAGGCCGGCCGCGAGGATGGCGGCGAACTCCTGCTCGGCGTATTCCAGCTTCCCGTCGCCCTGGAGCAGCTCGATGAGTTCTTCGCGCAGCTCCGTGAGGACTTCTACGTCCAGGGCCGCGTACCGCAGCCATGGTTCAGGGAGCGGGCGGGTGGACCAGTCGGCGGCGGAATGTTCCTTCGCGAGGCCGAACCCGAGCAGTTGCTCGATGACTGCTGCCAGGCCCACCCTCGGCAGCCCCGCGAGCCGCGCTGCGAGCTCGGTATCGAACAGTTTGTCCGGCCACATGCCCAGTTCCGACAGGCACGGAAGGTCCTGGCTCGCTGCGTGCAGGATCCACTCGACGCCTTCCAGCGCGTCGTTGATGATCTGCAGGTCACCGAAGGGTTCAGGATCGATGAGCCACGTGCCCGAGCCCTCGCGGCGGATCTGGACCAGGAAGGCCCGTTGCCCGTAACGGAAGCCCGACGCCCGTTCCGCGTCCACCCCGGCCGGGCCCGTCCCGGCGGCTATCGCGGCGGCGCAGCGTTCCAGCCCCGCGGGAGTTTCAATGACTAGCGGTACTCCGTCGCGGGGGGAGTCGAGGTCGATGACCTCGGGGACCAGGCTGTCAAAGCCTTCCACCGTGATGTGGGGAGTAATGTCAGCAGCCGGGACGCCGGCTGTGGTGTGTTCCGGATTTTGAGGGGTCATGATGCCTTCAGTTTACCGACATCGCGCTGGAGGGCGCCCCGCCGTAGCCAGCCATGGTCAGTTGCGCCGCCTGCGGGGCAGGGCGGTGACACCCTCCGGCAGCGGAGGGAGTCCGGCGAACGTGCAGACCATGTCCGACCACGCCTCCAGGTGCGACCGGATATCCGGCCCCTCGGGGGTCCACGACGCCCGCAGTTCGATGTCGATGGAACCCGGCCGGTCGGCGAGGGTGCCGAAGCTTTCGGACAGGATCCTGGTGGCTGTTCCGCCCGCCGCACGGTAGGGGGCCCCGTGGTTTTCCAGCGCCTCGACCAGCCAGGTCCAGGCCACCGAGCCGAGCATTTCGTCGTTGCCCATCTCAGCCTCCAGCTGGGCGCGGATGTAGGTGACGATCCGGAACTCCCCGTCCCAAACAGTCGAGCCGTCTGGATCGTAGAGCAGGATGAACCTGCCGGTGGCGAGTTCCTCAGCATCGTCGTCATTGCTTCCCGTAGCGCGGACCAGGGCGGCGGAAACCGGCCCGTGCACGGCGGCGGGGGCCGGCCCCGGGACCGGACCGATGACCTCTGCTCCGAGGGCCACTGCAAAGGGCGCCAGCCGCGAGGGCGCGGGGATCTCGTCCAGATGCAGCTCACTGCGGCACCGTGCTTTTCGAAGGGATCCCAAAGCGGCAAGGAACTCCGCGGGAACCTGGGCGAGTTCGTTCACATTCGCAGGTTACGCAAAATGTGGCGCCGATCCCGGCAGGCTCGCCGCCCCGGCCGCCTCGGTCAACCGGCCGCCAGCTCCCGCTTGATGGCGGCGACGAACGAATCGACGTCCTCTTCGCTCGTGTCGAACGAGCACATCCAGCGGACTTCCCGGGCGGCTTCGTTCCAATCGTAGAAGCGGAAGGATTCCCGCAGCCGGTCCGCAACGCCTTCCGGCAGGATGGCGAACACTCCGTTGGATTCCGTCTTCTGGGTGGGTTCCACGCCGTCGATCCCGTCGACTGCGGCACGCAGCCGGGCAGCCATCGCGTTGGCGTGCCTGGCCGAGCGCAGCCACAGGTCGCCCTCAAGCAGGGCGATGAACTGGGCGGACATGAACCTCATTTTGGAAGCCAGCTGCATGTTCATCTTGCGGAGGTAGACCAACCCCTGTGCGGCGCCGGGGTTCAGCGCCACCACCACCTCGCCGAACAGCAGCCCGTTCTTGGTGCCGCCGAAGGAGAGGATGTCGACTCCGGCGTCGCGGGTGAACGTCCGCAGCGGCACGTCGAGGTGGGCTGCGGCGTTGGCCAGCCGGGCACCGTCCATGTGGAGCTTCATGCCCTTCGCATGGACGTGGTCGGCTATGGCGCGCACCTCCTCGGGCGTGTAGCAGGTGCCCAGTTCGGTGGTCTGGGTGATGGACACGGCCAGGGGCTGGGCCCGGTGCTCGTCGCCCCAGCCCCAGGCCTCCCTGTCGATCAGCTCAGGGGTGAGCTTGCCGTCGGTGGTGGGGACCTGGAGCAGCTTGATGCCGCCGATCCGCTCGGGGGCGCCGTTTTCATCCATGTTGATGTGCGCCGTCGAAGCGCAGATGACGGCGCCCCAGCGGGGGAGCAGGGACTGGAGCGAGAGGACGTTGGCCCCCGTTCCGTTGAAGACGGGGAAGCACTCGATGCCCGCGCCGAAGTGCTCCTCCAGGAGGACCTGCAGCCGTGCCGTGTAGTCGTCTTCGCCGTAGGAGACCTGGTGGCCCTCGTTGGCGGCTGCCAGTGCCGCCAGGACTTCCGGGTGGACGCCCGAATAGTTGTCGGAGGCGAAACCCCGCACGGCAGGGTCATGGAGCCGGCCCGCGGTGGCGGCAGGGGCAGTTTCAACTGTGGTTGTCATCGCTTTGGTCACGCTTTCAGTCTAGGGATGTGCGCCGCTATCGGCTAAGGACCAGCCGCCGGCCGTTCAGTTCCGCTGCGGGAGCGGTGAAAAGTCCGACGGCGGCAGCGGCCAGGTCGGTAACATCGGTAAAGCCGGGGAAGTTGCGGGACGGGGACCGTTCGCGCATCGCATCATCCACGAGTCCCTTCACCACGAAGATGACCGCGGCGCTGTGCGTCCCCCCGCTGAAGCCCTGGGCAACCGCTAGGGTCCATGCTTCGGCGGCAGCCTTTGCCGCAACGTAGCTTGCGCCCGCCGCCGTCGGGGTTCCAGCAGCAGCGGAGGTCACCATGGCGAAACGGCCGGTTTCCGAGGCCGCGAGGTCGTCGTAGAACACCCGCGTAACGTTCCGCAGTGTGGTGACGGCTGACCGCTCCAGGAAATCCCAGTCCTCGTCGCTTTGGTCCGTGATGCCCTTGGCGCCCCGCCAGCCGCCCACCAGGTGGATGACGCCGTCCACCCTTCCGGCAGTGCCGGAGATGGTGGCGTGCAGCGCCCGGACGTCGGGCAGGCTGGCGAGGTCGCAGGCCAGGGGAGTGACGCCGTCGCCCGCTTCCGCGGCGGCAGCCTCGATCCGGGGACCGTCCGAACCGACCAAAAAGACAGTATGGCCGGCTTCGCGCAGCGCTCGTGCGGTGGCGATCCCGGCCGGACCGCTGCCGCCGGTGACCACCACGTTCAGGGGGTGTCCGCCACTCATCCGGCGTTCAGGGCCCGCGTGTCGCCGGCGGCGCCGCTGCCGGTGTCTGACGATCCGGTGATGCCGGCAGTGGACTCGATGACAGGACGCATCTTCTTCTCAAGTGCTTCGTAGAACATGGACAGGGGGAATTCGTCGTCGAGCACCTGGTCGGTGAGGCCGCGCGGCGGTCCGGCCAGCGGCAGCGCGCCCGGGCCCTTGGCCCAGACTGACGCCGGGTTCGGGGTGACGGTCCCGGAGATCAGTTCGTACGCGGCCAGCCAGTGGGCCATTTTCGGCCGGTCGATGGAGCGCCAGTACAGCTCCTCGATCCTGGCGCCGAGCTCCACCACGACGTCGGCGACCTCGGCCCAGTCAATGCTTAGCTTGCTGTCGGTCCAGTGCAGGACGCGGTGCTGGTGCATCCAGGCGAAGAGCAACTGGCCGCCGAGGCCGTCGTAATTACGGACCCGGCTGCCGGTGATGGCGAAGCGGAAGATCCGGTCGAAGATGACGGCATATTGAACAAGCTTGGCGTGCCGGCGCGCTTCGGGGTCAGCCTCTTCGTCCTTTTCGATCTTCACGGATTCGCGGAAGGCCGTCAGGTCACAGCGGAGTTCCTCCAGTGAGTACAGGAAGTACGGCATGCGCTGTTTGATCATGAACGGATCGAAGGGAAGGTCGCCGCGCATGTGGGTGCGGTCATGGATCAGGTCCCACATCACGAACGTTTCCTGGGTGAGTTCCTGGTTCTCCAGGAATTCTGCCGCCTCTGCCGGGAGCTCCAGCCGGGTGATGTCGGCCGCGGCTGCGAGGACGCGGCGGAAACGGGCTGCTTCCCGGTCCGCGAAGATGGCACCCCAGGTGAACGTCGGGGTTTCCCGGACGGCGACTGTTTCCGGGAACAGCACCGCGGAGTTGGTGTCGTAGCCGGGCGTGAAGTCAAGGAACCGGATCGGGACGAAGAGCTTGTTGGAGTACTCGCCGTCCTCGAGGCCGGCAATGAACTCCGGCCAGATGACCTCGATCAGGACCGCCTCCACGAGGCGGCTGCTGCTGCCGTTCTGGGTGTACATCGGGAAGACCACCAGGTGCTGCAACCCGTTGATGCGGTGCTGCTGCGGCTGGAAGGCCAGCAGTGAGTCCAGGAAATCCGGCACGCCGAAGCCGCCGGCGGCCCACCGGCCGAAGTCGCTGACCAGCAGTTCGAGGTACCGGGCGTCGTGCGGAAACGCCGGGGCCAGTGCTTCCACAGCCGTGCAGAGGGTGCTGACGTGCGCGGCAGCCGCTTCATGGTTGGCGGTATCCGGGACGGACCCGTCCTGGACCTGGAGCGCCTGGAGCGCCGTGGCAGCGGCCTTCAGACGCAGCCACTCCGGGTGGTTTTCGGTGAGCCGGGCAGGGGCGGTGAGAGCGGTCGTAGTCATCGCGGCGATCGCCTTTCTGGTTGCTTGGAGCTTCTACGGCGAGCGTAGCAAGCAAACAGATCTCCTAATGCAAAATCAGCCTGAGCATAAGAAAGACTTGTGCAACTGGATCAGCAGCCCTGCCCCAGCCCTAGCGGGCGCAGGGCTGCCGCTCATCTACCTGGCGTCGTCCGCCTTAACCAGCGTCAGGGAGACGGAGTTGATGCAGAAGCGCTGGTCAGTGGGCGTGCCGTAGCCTTCGCCCTCGAAAACGTGGCCCAGGTGCGAATCGCAGCTCGCGCAGCGGACCTCCACGCGGTCCATGCCCATGGTGCGGTCATGGATGTAGCGGACGGTGCCGTCCGCCAGCGGTGCCCAGAACGAGGGCCAACCGCAATGCGAATCGAACTTTTCATTGCTGGTGAACAGTTCCGTACCGCAGGCGCGGCATTTGTAGACACCGGCGGTGTGGGTGTCCCAGTACTCGCCGGTGTAGGGCCGCTCGGTGCCAGCCTGACGGAGCACCCGGTACTCCTCCGGCGTCAGCTCCTGCCGCCATTCCTCGTCGGTCTTTTCAACCCGCGGACTGGCATGTTCCGCAGCGGCGGCCTCCGGCTGGACCTGGACGGGCGATACTTTCGGCTTGTTGCTAAAGATGCTCATGGATTCAACAACGCTCAGGAGTCCCCGATAAATCCCGAGCCGGCGTACAGGTGCAGCACCGGCAGCCCCAGCTGGTCCTGGGCCTTGTTGGCCCAGTCGGTGTGGAGCGTGTCGGCAATGGCGTGCGGGCGCGTGATGACGACGGCCTGGCCGGCACCGACTTCCTTGACCTTGGCCACCAGTCCCTGCACGGCACCGCCGTCCACCACCTCGCCGGTGATTCCGCCGCCGATTCCTGCCAGTGCGTTGAGCGATACCGCAAGGGTTTCCGCGGCGGCAGCGCGCTCGGTTGCAGGATCCGGGGCGTGGGAGGTCAGTTCGCGGAAGGCCTTCGCGACGTCCAGGAGGGACAGGTTTTCGAGGAAGTCCACCAGGAGGTGCCGTTCCGTGTTGGCCGGGACCAGCACGACGAGGGGCGCGTCACCCCCGTCCACCAGGCGTTCGATGTTTACGCGGTCGTCCGCACCCAGCGGCTCTTCTGTCAGAATGACGATTGGATCGCTCATGCCCCCAGCCTAGTCCCGGCCCGGGGGTTCCCGCACGCTGTCCCTTCGCTGATGGCGTGCCCGAATATGTCCCGAGGGCCGCCAGCAGTAAGAATGGATCCATGGCATCCATCCCGGGGCTGCGCCCGGCCACCCCAGCGAATCCGCCCCCTGCCCTGGACAGGGTCCGAACCGCCGCCGGCGACGGCATGTCTTCCAGCGCGAAGTGGGCCGTGGGCGGAGTCATCGCGGGAGGTGCGGCTGCGGGTCTGCTGGGCGCCGGATCCTCGGCCCTTGCCCTCTATTTCGCCCGCCGCGTCATAACGCCGGTGCGGGTCCGGGACGAGAACCAGGAGGTGCTGGCCGTCATCCGTGCCGGGGACGGCCTCCAGGTCATCCTTGCCGCCACCGACGACGCCACCGTGGAAGGCGTGTACGGCTTCTTCTTCGACGGCGGCCGCGGGCACGCCCGGATCGGCAGGATCGTTTCCTACTCACCTGCGGAACGCACCGTGCTGCGCGAGGTCGAGGCCGTCTATGCCGGCGATCTCACCACGGCCCGCCGTGGCTACTGGAGCGGCGCCGCCTATCCGGATGCCGCGTCCATCGGGCTGTCGGCCGAGGACGTGGAAGTCGACGTCGAGGGAGGGACTGCGCCCGCCTGGCTGGTGCGCGCGGCGGCACCGTCGGACGTCTGGGCCATCATGGTCCACGGCCGCGGCGCCAGCCGGCAGGAGTGCCTGCGCGCCCTGCGCCCGGCCCGGGAGCTCGGCCTGACCAGCCTGGTGATCTCCTACCGCAACGACGGGCTGGCGCCCTCGGCCCCCGACGGGCGGTACGGCCTCGGTTCCACCGAATGGCGCGACGTCGAGGCAGCCATCAGTTTTGCCATAGCCAACGGCGCCAGGGAAGTGGTGCTGTTCGGCTGGTCCATGGGCGGGGCGATCTGCCTGCAGACGGCGGACCTTTCACGGCACCACAACCTGATCCGGGCCATGGTGCTTGACGCTCCGGTGGTGGACTGGGTGAACGTGCTGGCGCACCATGCGCAGCTGAACCGGATCCCCTCTGCCGTGGGACGCTACGGACAGCTGATGATGGGCCACCCGCTGGGCAGGCGCCTGACCGGGCTGGCGGCACCGGTGGACCTGAAATCGATGGACTGGGTCTCCCGCGCCGTGGAACTCAGAACGCCCACGCTGATCCTGCACAGCGTCGACGACGAATATGTACCCTACGGACCCTCTGCCAGCATCGCAGAGAAGAACCCCGAGATGGTCACCTTCGAGACGTTCCAGACAGCCCGGCACACCAAGGAATGGAATGTCGATCCGGAGCGCTGGGAAGGCTTGGTCACCGCCTGGCTCCGCCGGCAGCTGGCGCCGCGCGCCAATCCCGGCGCCCGCACCCGGGGCCCCGACCCCGCCCGGCCCGACGTTAACGGTCCGGAGTAGCTTTCGGCCCGGTTCCGATGCGGGCGGTAATGGCGCCGGTCAGCTTCACCAGGTGGTCCGGGTGCAGTTCGATGTCCAGGCCGCGCCGGCCGCCGGACACCAGGATGCTCTCCTGCCCCAGGGCGCTGTCATCCAGGACAGTGGGGGAGGGCTGGCGCTGCCCCAGCGGTGATATTCCGCCCAGGACGTACCCGGTCCTCCGCTGGGCGGTGGCCGGATCCGCCATGGCGGCCTTCTTGCCGCCCAGGGCAGCGGCAATTGCCTTCAGGTCGAGGTTTCCGTGCACGGGAACTATCCCCACCGCGAGCCGGCCGTCCACGTCCACCATCAGCGTCTTGAAGACCCTGGCGGGATCCACGCCCAAAACTTCGGCGGCTTCCATGCCATAGCTGGCAGCCGAGGGGTCGTGGCTGTACGGATGCAGCACGAAGGGAACGCCGGCCGCAGCGAGTGCTGCTGTGGCCGGCGTTCCCTGGGAAACCTGCTTGCGCGCCACGCCGTGCCCGGGCCTAGGCCGTCGGAGCGGCGGTCGCAGCGACCTTGCGCTTGATGCGTCCCAGCATGGCCGTCATTCCCCGCATGCGCAGGGGAGTGATGGCACGGGTGAGCCCCAGGAGCTCCGGCATGTCGTCCGGAACTGCGAGGATCTCCGGTGCCGTGAGGCCGTCGAGCCCCTCGTGCAGGACACCTGCAAACCCACGGGTCGTGGGTGCCTCCGGCGGCGCCTTGAAGTACAGCCGCACGCTGTCCGGCGAACCGGCGTCGTTCTTTTCCGTCTCAATGGTCAGGAACAGCGGCGACTGGCACTCCACTACCTGTTCCAGCAGTTCCGGATGGTCCTTCAACCGGTCCGGCAATTCGGGAAGCCCTTGCGAGAACTCCAGCAGCAGTTGCAGCCGCTCGGGTTCGGTCAGGGCCTGGAAGTCGTCAACTATTTCCGCAAGGGTGGCGGGAAGGGCGTGGGTATTCATCAAGCCCAGTTTACGCCGGTACCGTTCCGCGCTCGGTTCCCCTGGCGATGGGCACCCGTACAGCGTTGCCCCACTCGGTCCAGGAACCGTCGTAGTTGCGGACGGTGTCGAAGCCCAGCAGGTATTTCAGGGCGAACCACGTGTGGCTGGAGCGCTCGCCGATGCGGCAGTACGCCACCACGTCGTCGCCCTCCGTGAGTCCTGCCTCGCCGAGGTAGAGTGCCTCGAGTTCAGCGCGGTTGCGGTACGTGCCGTCCTCGGCCGCCGCGCGCGCCCAGGGGATGGAGACCGCGGTGGGGATGTGGCCGCCGCGCAGGGCGCCTTCCTCCGGGTAGGCCGGCATGTGGGTGCGCTGGCCGGTGTATTCCTCGGTGGAGCGGACGTCGATCAGCGGCTTGCCGAAGTGGGCCAGCACATCCTCCTTGAAAGCTCGGATGGGGGCGTCATTGCGCTCGACCTCAGGGTATTCGGCCGGTGCGGGGACAGTGGCATCCGTGGTGAGTGCACGGCCCTCGGCGATCCACTTGTCGCGGCCGCCGTCGAGGAGCCTGACGTCCTCGTGGCCGAAGAGCGTGAAGACCCACAGTGCGTAGGCAGCCCACCAGTTGGACTTGTCGCCGTAGATCACCACGGTGCTGTCCCGGGAAATGCCCTTGGCCGAGGCCAGTGCGGCAAACGCCTTGCCGTCGACGTAGTCGCGGGTGACCTCGTCGTTCAGGTCGGTGTGCCAGTCGATCTTGACGGCCCCCGGGATGTGGCCGGTTTCGTAGAGCAGGACGTCTTCATCAGACTCCACCACCACGAGTTTGCCGTCGGCCAGGGCTCCGCCGTCGAGCGCTGCCGCCAGCCACTCGGTGGACACGAGGCGCTCCGGGTGCGCGTACGCTGCGAACTTTTCGTTCTCTTCAACTGGGTAGGACATGTGGATGGCCTTTCACTGAAATGGTCATGGGGCCCGCTGCCGGGAGGCGTCGCTGCGGCCGGGCCAGTTCCAACACTAACCACGCCCCGCCGCTAATGGGCCACTGCGTTCACAGAGGGAAATATGGCCTTGGTCACGTGGGCTCGCCGCGTTATGAGGCCGGTGCTGCATTGCCGGTATCCTTTCTGGGGACACGAGACCAGCAGAACGGACCACCTTGGTACAGATCGAACAGCTCTCCGCGCGGACACCGTCGGTTTCCGTGGATGAACTCCTCAAGGGTTTCTATCCCTCCCCGCGGTTCGGAGAGGTTTCCTTTGCCAGCTACCGGCCCGATCTTTCGCAGCCGAGCCAGGCCGCTGCGGTGACGGCCCTGGAATCCTTCGCAACCGGCGTCGGCGCCAATGGAAACTCCGGACTTTTCAAAAAACTGTTTGCAAAGAAGGACACCTCCCGCGCCGGCATCTACCTGGACGGTGGCTTCGGCGTGGGCAAGACGCACCTGCTGGCGTCGCTCTGGCATGCATCACCCGGGCCGAAGGCTTTTGGCACCTTCGTTGAATACACCAATCTGGTTGGCGCACTCTCGTTCCGTAAGACTGTTGAAGCGCTGAGCAATTACAAGCTCGTGTGCATCGACGAATTCGAACTCGACGATCCGGGCGACACGGTCCTGATGTCACGGCTCATGCGGGAACTGGCTGACGCCGGGGTCAAGCTCGCCGCCACGTCCAACACCCTGCCCGGTTCCCTTGGGGACGGGAGGTTCGCTGCCGTCGACTTCCAGCGTGAGATCCAAGTTCTGGCAGATCAGTTCGACGTCGTCAGGATCGACGGCGAGGACTTCCGCCACCGCGGACTCCCGGCGGCGCCGGCGCCGTTGAAGAATGAAGACCTGACGCACCACATGCAGGCCGAATTCCATGGCAAGACCGTGGCGCGGGATGATTTCAAGACCCTTATCAACCACCTCGCCGGCGTCCACCCCAGCCGGTACCGGCAACTCCTGGCCGGCATCGAGGGCGTTGTGTGGCGTGATGTGGAAACCATCACGGAACAGGCTGTCGCCCTCCGCTTCGTGGTGCTGGCGGACCGGCTGTATGACAAGGACGTGCCCATCCTGGCCAGCGGGGTCCCGTTCGATCAGCTTTTCACCGAAGAGATGATGACCGGAGGCTACACCAAGAAGTACTACCGCGCGGTGTCCCGACTCACGGCGCTGGCACGCGAAGGCCAGAACCACGAACCGTCCTAGCCCTTAAACGCCGAAGGTGCCGGCGCCGCCTCACGGCGGGACCGGCACCTCGCTGACGTTCCTGGGTTAGAGGCCCTACGGCCGGGGTTCCCCGGCTACAGGGGGCTCTCCGGCGACGGGAGGTTCTTCGACCGGAGCCGGGTGCGGCTTCGGGTCGACCTTGTCCACGAGGCCGGCTGCGCCTTTCTGGACGGTATCGATCTTGTCGGCGTACTTTCCGCCGGTCTTTGAGTCGATGAAATCACCGGCTTTGCCGATGCCGTCCTTGATGGCCTGTTCATTGCCACCAACCAGTCGCTGAGCCTTGCCCTTTAGATCGTCAAGAATACCCACGGGCACCTCCCTTCTGTCGCGGAGCCAGATCGCTCCTCCGCTTCCGATCCTATCCGGAGTCCCTGTACGTGCCAAGGGCGCGCGCCGCGACTTGTCTAGGGTCCAGGGGCCCTATTTCGCCGATGTCGGCCGGATCCGGGCAACAAAAAAGCAGCTCCGGAGAGCTGCTTCGTGGTGGGCGATACTGGGATCGAACCAGTGACCTCTTCCGTGTCAGGGAAGCGCGCTACCGCTGCGCCAATCGCCCGCAACCGGAAGGATCCGGAGTGGAATTGTAGAAAAGAGAGCGGACGACGAGATTCGAACTCGCGACATCCACCTTGGCAAGGTGGTGCTCTACCAGCTGAGCTACGTCCGCATTCAGTACACGCCAGCCGGGCCGGTGGTACTTCGACAAGCAAGTTACCTTGCTCTGGTGGGCGATACTGGGATCGAACCAGTGACCTCTTCCGTGTCAGGGAAGCGCGCTACCGCTGCGCCAATCGCCCAAATTGTTCTCCGGAATACACCGGATACCAAGGTTTTCACCGAGGTGGGTACGGGATTCGAACCCGTGTATACGGCTTTGCAGGCCGCTGCCTCGCCTCTCGGCCAACCCACCGTGTAAGCCAGGTTCCGAAAAACCTTTGCTATGACAGTGTCCTGCGAGCGGACGACGAGATTCGAACTCGCGACATCCACCTTGGCAAGGTGGTGCTCTACCAGCTGAGCTACGTCCGCATATTGTCAGCATTTCCGTGCCGCATTCGGCATTTCCTCGCGTTCCAACGAGTAAGAACTCTATAGGAGGTTCTGGGAACTTACAAATCGGGAGGTCGTCATCTGCCACAGATGGCCCTGCTTCGTTGAAATCTAGGGGATTTTGCTAATTACAGGCGTGTAATTCACGCCCCCGGCCATGCGGAGGGTGCCGCTCTCGGAAGCGCCGGAGGCCGCCGCCGGGCAGGTGCACCAGCGACGCGATTCGGTGCCGGCGCGGCGTCGAAGGCTTCGATTTCCAAATGCCGCCCGGGTGGGCTAGCATTCAATGGCATTGGGGCGATTGGCGCAGTGGTAGCGCGCTTCGTTCACACCGAAGAGGTCACTGGTTCGAACCCAGTATCGCCCACCCATGAATGGCCCGTTCCGCTGACTCAGCGGGACGGGCCATTTCGCTTTCCGGTCACGGTTCCTGCGCCCTGCAATCCTGTCGGCCCTTCATGAAAGAGTGTTTGCATGACTGATCCACTCCTTGCCCACGCCACGGAATATGGCCGGATGTATGCACGCTCAACCTCCGAGTCGTTTTCCGTTCCGTCCATAACCACCGTCATCGGCCAGCAGCCGCACGGCCTTGACGGGTGGTTCGGGTACATGGGGGCGAACAGCCTTGCCAGCGATCCGCTGCTTCCCGGGATCCTGGGAAGTCCGGCCAAGGTCCGCCAGGCAGTCAGCCGCGCCGCGAAGGCCGCCGAAACCTACCGAGATGACGCCGCCAAGCGCGGAGACCGCGTGCACAACTACTGCGAACAGGTTGCGCTTCGGGCGCTCGGCCGGCCCCACCAGATGAAGGAAATGCGGGAGGCACTGGCAGCAAACGGCGAGGAAGCGTTCGCGGCGCGCTTTGATGAGTGGTGGGAACTCTTTGGCGTGGAGCCCGTTGCCCCGGAAGTCACCGTCTGGAACAAGACCGTGGGCTATGCCGGCACCCTTGACCTCGTGGCAAGGATCAACGGCCGGACCTGCATCATCGACTACAAGACCAAAGGCACCACCCGGGACGGAACTGTCAAGCCGCTGGACGACAAAGTGGTCATGCAGCTGGTGGCCGGAATGAAGGCGGAGGAAAGCCTCGTTGATCCTGTCGCGGGGGAGTGGGAACCCTGGCAGCACGGCGATTCCCCCATCCTGCTGGCGGTGGCAATCGGGCAGACGGAAGTCCGGCCGATGCGTGCCAACCCGGAGGTGCTTAAGCACCACTGGTGGAAGTTCTGCGCCCTGCGGCGGGTCTGGGAGATGTCGGCGGACACCTCCAGCGCCGGGACCGCCCTCCTTCCGGTGGCGCCGCCATCGTTGCCCGTGGCACCGCCCGCACTGCAGGCTGTGCCCGGCAGGTAGCCGGCCAACTAAACTGGACTGGATCCCGTACCGCCGTTTTACCGAAGGACAGATTGCACATGGCCATTTTGAATATCCGCATCATCGGCGACCCTGTGCTGCGCACAGTGGCCGACCCCGTGACGGAATTCGGGCCGGAGCTCGCAAAACTCGTTGCCGACATGACCGAGACCATGGAGGACGTGGACGGCGCGGGCCTGGCCGCCCCGCAGGTTGGCGTCAGCAAGAGGGTTTTCACTTACCGCATCGGCGGGGTGGAAGGCCACATCATCAACCCGGTGCTGGAAAACAGCGAGGACTTCCAGCCGGACGAAGTGGAAGGCTGCCTGTCCATCCCCGGCCTTGGCTTCCCCGTCCGGCGCCGCCGCGCTACCCGGGTCACCGGGGTCGACCTCCATGGACATCCCGTCACCGTGGACGGCGAGGGCATGCTGGCCCGTTGCTTCCAGCACGAAACAGACCACCTCGACGGCATCCTCTTCACGGACAGGCTCGAAGGCGAAGACCGCAAGGCTGCCCTGCGTTCCATCCGCAATGCCAACTACGACGCGATTACCGAACGGACGACGTCGAAGCGGGCGAAGACTGTTGGTTCCAGTTTCGGGGGCGGCAGCTTCGGCGGCGGCAGCTTCGGCGCCGCCGAGTGAGGGTGCTGTTCGCCGGTACGCCGGCTGTCGCGGTACCGTCCCTGGACGCTTTAGTGCAGGCCGGCTTCGACGTCGTTGCCGTCCTGACCCGGCCGGACGCCCCGGTCGGACGCAAGCGCGTGCTCACGCCGTCGCCCGTTGCGGCGCGCGCCGCCGAACTCGGCATTGAGGTGATCCACGCCGCGAAGGTGGACGCTGAAGTGACTGCCAGGATAGCTGCCGCAGCGCCGGACGCAGCCGCCATCGTGGCCTACGGAGGCCTCATCCCGCGCGCAGCGCTGGACGTTCCGCGGCACGGCTGGATCAACCTGCACTTTTCCCTGCTGCCCGCCTGGCGGGGGGCTGCCCCGGTGCAGCGTGCCGTGATGGCCGGCGACGACATCACCGGCGCCGTGACGTTCCTCCTCGAAGAAGGGTTGGACACCGGCCCGGTTTTCGGGACCCTCACCGAGTCGGTCCGGCCCGATGACACCTCCGGTGAACTCCTGGAACGGTTGTCGCACAGCGGTGCGGCGCTGCTCGCCCAGACGCTTTCCGCCATAGAAGCGGGACGGGCCGTAGCCGTTCCGCAGTCGGGGGACGTGTCCCTGGCTCCCAAACTCGGCATCGACGACGGCCGGATCGACTGGCACGAGCCCGCCCTCGCCATCGGGCGCAGGGCGCGCGGCGTCACGCCTGAACCCGGCGCCTGGACAACGTTGGACGGACAGCGGGTCAAACTCGAACCTGTTGCGCTCCGGACCGATGCGCCGGCGCTGCAGCCGGGCCAGGTGCTGCTTGACGGAAAGAGCGTTTTGGTGGGTACGGGTTCCCATCCCGTTGAACTGACGCGGATACAGCCCTCGGGCAAGAAGATGATGGCCGCCGCCGACTGGGCGCGCGGACAAGTGGCACTGGAAGGCGTGGTATTCGAATGAGCGAGTCCGGAACGGGCGGCAGCGGCCGCGGCAGGGGTCCCCGTCAGGGGGGAGCAAGCGGCGGCGGGCAGTCCGGCGGGTCTTCCTCCGGTCGCCGCCAAGGCAGCCAGCGCGACGCCCAGGGCCGGGAGCGCAACCGCGGGCCGAAGCGGAATTTCAGCGAGAACGCCCCTTCGCAGCGTACGCGGCGTGCCGACCCCGCCCGCCTGGTGGCTTTTGAAGTCCTGCGTGCCGTCGCATCGGAAGACGCCTACGCAAACCTCGTCCTGCCGGCCCGGATCCGCCACCACGGCCTGGACAAGCGGGACGCCGGGTTCGCTACCGAACTGAGCTACGGGGCGCTGCGCGGGCAGGGAACCTATGACGCCGTCCTGGCCCGCTGCGTCGACCGGCCGCTGGACCAGCTGGATCCTGCCATCCTGGATGCCCTGCGGATCGGCGCCCACCAGCTGCTGGCCATGCGAGTGCCCGCCCACGCCGCCCTGGACCAGACCGTTGGACTGGCCCGTGCGGTCATCGGCGCCGGCCCATCAGCCTTGATCAACGCCGTCCTGCGCAAGGTCTCGGCCCACACGCTGGACGAGTGGCTGGAGCTGCTGCTCAGCGACGAGCAGGACGAAACCCGGGTGGCCTCCATCCGCTACGCCCACCCGGAGTGGATTGTCCGCGCCCTGCGGCAGTCGCTGGTGGCGCACGGACGCCCGGTCACCGAAATCAACGAACTCCTTGAAGCTGACAACGCTGCGCCGGTAGTGAACCTTGTTGCGCTGCCCGGACTGGGGAGCCTGGACGAAGCCCTGGAGGGCGGGGCCACGGCCGGTGAACTCGTGGAAGGCTCGGCGCTCTCCAGCGGCGGGGACCTCGGCCGGCTGGCGTCGGTGCGTGAAGGCAGCACCAGGGTGCAGGACGTGGGCTCGCAGCTGGTTGCCCGCGCCATGGCTGCCGTGGACCTGAATTCCGGGGATCTGCATGCCCCGGGTCCGGAGAGTGCGGACGGACAGTCCGGCGCCAAGGGCGGCGAAAAATGGCTGGACCTCTGCGCCGGACCGGGCGGCAAGGCCGCCCTGCTGGGTGCCCTCGCCCGGCAGCAGGGCGCAACCCTGCTGGCCAACGAACCCGCCCCGCACCGTGCCAAGCTGGTCCGGCAGGCCCTGGCCGCGGTCCCTCACGAGGTCTGGCATGTCCGGACCGGGGACGGCCGCGACGTCGGAACTGAAATGGCGGGGACTTTCGACCGCGTTCTCGTCGACGTACCCTGCAGCGGACTTGGCGCCTTGCGGCGCAGGCCGGAGTCGCGGTGGCGGCGCACACCCAAGGACCTCGCGGACCTGGGCCCGCTCCAGCGCGAACTGCTTAAGTCAGCCTTGGATGCCGTCAGGCCCGGCGGCGTGGTGGCCTACGTGACGTGCTCGCCGCACCCCGCCGAAACCACCGCCGTCGTGACCGACGCGCTGCGCAAACGCGACGACCTGGAACTGCTCGATGCCGGCGCCGCCTTGGACAAAGTCAGCCTGCCCGGGCATCTTGAGGCCGGCCACGAAATGACGGCCCAGCTGTGGCCGCATGTGCACCGGACTGACGCCATGTTCCTGGCCCTCATCCACAAGAAATCCTGACACCTTCGCGAATCCTGATCCCTCCGCTCGAGTGAAAGGAGCCGACATGGCTCAGTGCTGCATCAACCCCAGCATTCTCTCCGCCGACTTCGTCAACCTGGAGGCGGAGCTGCACAGAATCAGCAACGCCGATGCCGTCCACGTTGACGTCATGGACAACCACTTTGTGCCGAACCTGACCATCGGACTGCCCGTGGTCCAGCGCATCCAGGCCGTCAGCCCGGTGCCGCTGGATGCACACCTGATGATCGCCGACGCGGACCGCTGGGCGCCAGCCTTCGCCGACGCCGGACTCGCCTCCGTCACGTTCCACGTTGAAGCGTCGATCGCGCCCATCAAACTGGCACGGGAGCTTCGCGCACGCGGCGCCAAGGCCGGAATGGCGCTGCGTCCCGGTACGCCGGTGGAACCCTACCTGGACATGCTGTCGGAACTGGACCTCCTGCTGATCATGACCGTGGAACCAGGCTTCGGCGGCCAGTCGTTCCTGGACCTGACCCTCCCGAAGATCAGGCGTGCCCGGGCGGCGATCGACGGTTCCGGCACCGGGGTGGCGCTGCAGGTGGACGGCGGCATCACCGAGGAGACCATTGTCCGGGCGGCCGAGGCAGGAGCCAACGTCTTCGTGGCAGGCTCGGCGGTGTACGGTGCGGAGGACCCGGCGGCAGCGATTGACCGCCTCCGGGCAGCCGGCTCACGCGCGGTTCCGGCCGTGGCACGCTCTGTTTCGGAATCATGACGGAGTCTGACGGGAATACACGGACCAGTGACTCAGTTGTGACAGAATAACAACACACACTACGTGCTCCGGGGTCGGTGTAAGTCCGAACCGGCGGTGACAGTCCGCGACCCGCGAGCCGGCACAGATCCTCTCCAGGAACTGTTCCGGCGGACGGTTGAACCGGTGAAATTCCGGTACCGACAGTTAAAGTCTGGATGAGAGAAGCACGTACAGCTGTTACTGCACTGCCCTTCGGGCGGTGCGGCATTGCGCTGTCGTATACCCCCGGAGCCCACGCGGTTCTCGAGGGAAGGAACGACGAACGCTTTGACGCCGAAGACAACAGCGCCGCAGACTGCCGACCGGTTCAGTGCTGCCGAGACCGATGCCATGGATGCAGCCCTCGACGCTGCGCTCCTGGGGCCGCGCGGGGCAAACCCGCTGGTTGGCGCCGTCGTCATCGGCCCTGATGGCCGGCAACTGGTGACCGGCTATCACCGCGGCGCCGGGACGGCGCATGCCGAGGCTGACGCCATTGCCCAGGCGGGCAGGCAGGGCCTGGACCTGACCGGGTCAACCATGGTGGTCACCCTCGAGCCGTGCAACCACTGCGGACGGACCGGCCCCTGTGCCCAGGCGATCATCGACGCCGGCATTGCTTCGGTGGTGTACGCAGTAGACGACCCCCATGACCCCGCCGCCGGCGGAGCCGCAACGCTGCGGGCCGCCGGAGTCAGCGTACGTTCCGGCCTGTCCGCCCGCGCCGCGTTCGAGCTTAACCGTCGCTGGTTTGAAGCCGTCCTCGGCCAGCGCCCCTTCGTGACACTCCACATCGCCCAGACCCTGGACAGCCGCATCGCGGCAGCGGACGGTACCAGCCAATGGATCTCCAGCCCGGAGTCCCTCGCGGACAACCACGGGCTCCGCAGCCGGGTGGATGCCATCCTGGTGGGTACGCAAACGCTTCTCGTGGACAACCCCCGGCTCACGGCCCGGGACGCGTCCGGCAAGCCGGCCGGGAACCAGCCGTTGCGCGCAGTCATGGGGCTCCGGGGAATTCCCGACGACGCCGCTATCCACGGCGACGACGGCCGCGTCCTGCACCTGCCCACCCGGGATCCGCACGAGGCACTGGAGAGGCTCTTCTCCGCCGGTGTCCGGCACGTCATGGTGGAAGGCGGATCCAGCATCCTGAGCGCCTTCCTCGCCGCCGGCCTCGTGGACGAACTGATCGTCTATCTGGCGCCCACCCTGCTCGGATCCGGGACTGCCGCCCTTGGCGACCTCGGCATCACGACCCTCGCCGACGCCCAGGCCTGGGACTGGGACCAGGCATCCGGGGGAGCCGTGCAGAGCCTGGGCCGGGACCTTAGGCTCCACCTCTTTCCAGGGAGCGTCGAACCGGCAGCAAGAACGGCCGCGTCCACGGACCCGGCCGAAGCAGATCTGCCGGCAGCACCGGCCGCGCCCGAATCCTTTCTATCCTTGACCAGCTCACCCGAATCCTTACCGCACCGCACCGGCGCGGGCACCGCCACAGGAGGCAACTGATGTTTACCGGAATAATTGCCGAACAGGGCAGGGTCCTGTCCGTTGAACGCAACGGCGACGTCAGCGCCACGGTGCGCCTTCATGCGCCCGGCAGCACCGAAGGGCTGGCCCTGGGCGGCTCGATCGCCGTCAACGGAGTATGCCTGACCGCCACCGCGATTGACGGCAAGGACTTCAGCGTGGACGTCATGGGCGAGACGCTGGTCCGGAGCACCATCGGAGAGCTCGATGCGGGCGACACCGTGAACCTGGAGCGCTGCGTTCCTGCAGGCGGACGCCTGGACGGACATGTTGTCCAGGGGCACGTGGACGGCGTCGGGGAACTCCTCGAGCGCGAGGCACTCGGCAACTGGGACCGCCTGCGGTTCGGAGTGCCCGTGCGGCTTGCCCGCTACATCGCTGAAAAGGGCTCGATCGCCGTCGACGGCGTCTCCCTCACCGTGACGGCAGTCAGCGACGCGTCGGAACCGGCGCCGTGGTTCGAAGTGGGCCTCATTCCCACCACACTGGCTGAAACCGGCCTGGGCGCGAAGAGCCTCGGCAGCAGGGTCAACCTCGAAGTTGATGTGCTGGCCAAGTACACCGAACGCCTGCTCGCCTTCGCCGGCGGCTCCACCAGCGGTGCCGGCACCGCCAACGTCACAGCCGGAACGGGGGACTCCAAGTGAGCCAGCTCAAGAACACACCCAAACTGCACACCGATGAACTGAGCCATCATGAATTTAGCGGTGGACTCGACATCCCTGTGGCAGTGACGACGGGCAGGGTGCTGGACCCGATCGAAGACGCCGTCCGGGCCATGGCTGCGGGCCTCCCCGTCCTTGTGGTGGACAACGAGGACCGTGAAAACGAAGGCGACATCATTTTCGCCGCCCAGCACGCCACGCCCGAACTGATGGGCTGGACAGTCCGCTACAGCTCCGGGGTAATCTGCGTACCGCTCGACGGAGCCCGGGCGGATGCCCTGCTGTTGCCGCCCATGGTCGAGGTCAATGAAGACTCCAAGGGCACCGCCTACACGGTTTCCTGCGATGCGGCCGTTGGCGTCAGCACGGGCATTTCGGCAACAGACCGGGCACTCACCGCCCGGGTCTTGGCAGATCCCGCGAGCCGCCCCGGATCGATCACCCGTCCAGGGCATGTTTTTCCGCTCCGGGCCGTTAACGGTGGAGTGCGTGAACGCCCGGGCCACACCGAAGCGGCCGTGGACCTGTGCCGGCTTGCCGGACTGGAGCCGGTGGGCGTGATCGCCGAGGTGGTGTACGACAACGGAGAAATGATGCGTCTGGACGGACTTCGCGGCTTCGCTGCACAGCATGGTTGCCCGCTGATCTCGATCGAGGATCTGGTGGCGTACCTGGATGCGGGGCGGCCCGACGGACAGGCGCCGGTCCCGGCGGGGAATGAGGAGATGCGATGACGGCTTCAGAGGCACGAAAAGACGTGAAGGCCGGACGCCGGCCGCACCCGGTCAGCGGCGGACCTGTTGTCCAGCTGCCCAGTGAATTCGGGGACTTCGTGGCCCAGGCCTGGACTGACCTGGTGACAGGTGCCGAGCACCTCGCCGTGAGTTCACCCATTCCGCCTGTGGATGGCAAAGCGCCGTTGGTGCGGCTCCACTCGGAGTGCCTTACCGGGGACGTCTTCGGCTCCTACCGCTGCGATTGCGGAGAGCAGTTGGCCTACGCCCTCGAGAAGATCAACGAGGAAGGCGGCACGCTGCTGTACCTTCGCGGGCAGGAGGGCCGCGGCATCGGCCTGGCCAACAAGATCAAGGCCTACGCCCTTCAGGAAGCCGGCTTCGATACGGTCGAAGCCAACGAACAGCTGGGCCTTCCCGTCGATGCGCGCTGCTATAACGCCGCTGCGCAGATCCTGGCCGAGCTGGGACTGCACGAAGTGCGCCTGCTGAGCAACAACCCGGACAAGCAGAACCGGCTGGCGGATGCCGGCGTCACCGTCGTCGAGATGGTTCCCACTGAGGTTCCTTCACGCGAACAGAACATCCGGTACCTGCAGACCAAGAAAGACCGGATGGATCACCGGCTCGTCCTGGGCACCCGGGACGGCGAACCGGTGACGGCATTGCCGGCCGCCGGCCAGGGGCCCTACCAGCACGAACAAGACTGAATCAGCACCAATAAGACTGACGAAACAGAACGAAGCAGGAGACTTTAGATGAGTGGACACGGCGCACCGGAGATTGACCTCACAACCCTCAACCCGGCGGAGACGTCGCAGTTGAAGCTGGCCATTGTGGCCGCCAGCTGGCATACCCAGATCATGGACGGGCTGCTGGACGGCGCGCTGCGCGCTGCCAAGGACGCCGGGATCAGCGAACCGACCGTCCTGCGGGTTCCCGGCAGCTTTGAGCTCCCCGTGGCCGCCGCCCGGCTGGCCAAGCACTTCGACGCCGTTGTGGCCCTTGGTGTGGTGATCCGCGGCGGAACCCCGCACTTCGAGTACGTCTGCGAAGCGGCCACGATGGGGCTGACCGACGTCAGCGTCAACACCGGCGTTCCGGTTGGCTTCGGTGTGCTCACCTGCGACACCGAGCAGCAGGGCCTGGACCGCGCGGGCCTGCCCGGGTCCAAGGAGGACAAAGGCCACGAAGCCGTCACCGCCGCGCTGGCCACTGCAGTCACCCTGAAGCAGTACAGCTAGGCGCCCCTTGCTTGCTCCGGTGCCGCGTTGGCTGTGTGTTGCCTCACGTCGACGCCGTCATGGAACGGCCCGAGAGGCGGGGCCAGGCCCGGAGCAAGTAGGCTGGAGGGCGTGAAGAATTTCGAGACGCTGTTCGCAGAACTGAGTGAGAAGGCAGCCACCCGTCCGGCAGGCTCCCGCACCGTCGCAGAATTGGAGTCCGGAGTCCACGGCATCGGCAAAAAGGTCGTGGAGGAAGCCGCCGAAGTATGGATGGCTGCCGAATACGAATCCGATGAGGCCGCCGCCGAGGAAATCTCCCAGCTCCTGTACCACCTGCAGGTTCTGATGCTCGCCAAAGGCCTGACCCTGGAAGACGTCTACAAGCATCTGTAGCCATGCTGAGCGTGGCCGATTGCCTGTAACCAAGACTTCCTAACCCAGAAAGACCCCCATGCTGCGAGTTGCCGTCCCCAACAAGGGATCCCTGTCCGAAGCGGCTTCGGCCATGCTGTCCGAAGCTGGATACCGCCAGCGCCGCGATACCCGCGAACTGGTCATGGTGGACCCGGACAACGACATTGAATTCTTCTTCCTCCGCCCGCGCGACATCGCCGTTTACGTCGGCAGGGGAACGCTCGACGTCGGCATCACCGGCCGTGATCTCCTCCTCGATGCCGAGGTGGAGGCTGAGGAATTGCTGCCGCTGGGCTTTGCCGCCTCAACCTTCCGGTTCGCCGGTCCCGTGGGTGACTTCACCAAGGTGGAAGAGCTCGAAGGCAAGCGCCTGGCCACAAGCTATGACGGCCTCCTGCGCGGCTACCTCGCCGAGCGCGGCATCAATGCCAAGGTGGTCCGCCTGGACGGCGCCGTGGAATCCTCGGTGCGGCTCGGCGTGGCGGACGCGATTGCCGACGTCGTCGAAACCGGCAACACGCTCAAGGCGGCCGGGATGGAAATCTTCGGCGAACCGATCTTGAAATCGGAGGCGGTGCTGATCCGCCGCACCGGACAGGAAGGCGCCGCGAACGGCACGGCCAAGGAGATCGAGGTCCTGATCCGCCGGCTGCAGGGTGTGCTCGTGGCCCGGCAGTACGTCCTGATGGACTACGACATCCGCAAGGAACTCGTGGAGCAGGCCGCGGCGCTCACGCCGGGCCTGGAATCGCCCACGGTCTCCCCGCTGCGCGACTCCGACTGGGTTGCCGTGCGCTCCATGGTCCCGAAGAAGGAAACCAACCGGATCATGGATGAGCTCTACGACCTGGGCGCCCGCGCCATCCTGGTCAGCAGCATCCACGCTTGCCGGATCTGAGCCTGACCGTTTGGGCCCTGCCCGTTTCTGCGGTCTCCACCGCATCTCCCACCAGCGAAACCCTCAGGAGACATCATGGCTGTAGCAGTGCGCGTCATTCCGTGCCTGGACGTTGATGCCGGCCGCGTGGTCAAAGGCATCAACTTCGAGGGCCTCCGGGACGCCGGCGATCCCGTGGAACTGGCTCACCGCTACGACAACGGCGGGGCGGACGAACTGACCTTCCTGGACGTCACCGCCTCCTCAGGCAACCGCGAAACCACCTTCGACGTGGTCCGCCGTACTGCCGAGGAAGTCTTCATTCCGCTCACCGTCGGCGGCGGCGTCCGCGGCGTGGCCGAGGTGGACAAGCTCCTGCGTTACGGCGCGGACAAGGCCTCGATCAACACGGCGGCCGTCGCCCGGCCGGACGTCATTGACGAAATTACCCGGCATTTCGGGTCCCAGGTCCTGGTCCTGTCCGTGGACGCCCGGCGTACCCGCCCCGGATCAGAGCCCACGGCGTCGGGTTTTGAAGTGACCACACACGGCGGCCGGCAGGGGACCGGGATCGACGCCATCGAGTGGGCGCGCGAAGCCGCGGACCGTGGCGTCGGGGAGATCCTGCTCAACTCCATTGATGCCGACGGAACCAAGGACGGCTTCGACATCGAATTGATCCGGCTGGTACGTGCCGCCGTCAGGGTGCCCATCATCGCCTCCGGCGGGGCAGGCAAGCCCGAACACTTTCCGCCTGCCGTCGCTGCCGGAGCGGACGCCGTGCTGGCGGCGTCGATTTTCCACTTCGGTCCCGTGGACATGATCTCGCAGGTTAAGACCGCCATCCGCGAAGCAGGATTCGAGGTCCGCTAGCCACCACTGGTTGAGCTTGGGCTCTCCGGCGGTTGGGCTTGCCGAAACCTTGATTTCGACCAACTCAACCAACGGGCCGCTGCTAGAGTCCGACTTCGGCTGACTGGAGGAGCGCGACGGCGTCCGGCTGACCTTCGAAGGTCACCAGCGCATGGCGGGTGCGTCCATGGGCGTGCATCAGCAGTTCGCCCGGTTCGCCGACTATGGCCACCGACACGGGAGCGCGTTTGGCGACGTGACGCGGACCGGAAGGCCGCACCAGCACGATGCCCAGGTCCACCCCGCGGTACAGAATGGCTGCGCGTTTGATGAGTTCATCCCACAGGGCGTCGGAGTATTCCTCATCCAGGGCACGCGGTGCCCAGCGGTCCACGGCCCGGCGGACGTCCTCGGTGTGCACAAAGTACTCAATGAGGTTGGAGCTCTCGGCCAGGGCCTTGATCCTCAGCGGCGACAGCGCAGGGGGACCGGCCCGGAAGGTGTTGACCAGCCGGGTGTAGTCCTCGGTGGTCTTGAGTTTGGCGGCAAGCTTCGCGGTGGCCTCGTCGGAGGCTTTGGCCAGGCTCTTGATGATCAGGCCAAGCCCGACGCCTGCCTTGCGTTCGCGCAGGTAGAGGTGTGCGGCGAGATCGCGCGTGCGCCAGCCCCTGCAGAGCGTGGGGGAGTCAGGGCCGGCCGCCAGCAGGGTTTCGGCCAGGACTTCTCGGGACGGATCGACGAAATGCATCACTTGTGAAACTAGCACGAGAGGCCGCGAGTTGCGCAGTGGAAGCGCCGCCGATTTTGACCCTGATCGTCACACTTCGGTGAGGCACTAGACTTGGTCTGATGTCTGAGCAGCCCGCCCCCGCCCCCGTACCTGTCCTGCCTGCCGAAGTGGCGGACGCCCTGAAGCGCGACGCCGCCGGGCTTGTAGCCGCCGTCGTCCAGCAGTTCGACACCAACGAGGTGCTCATGCTCGGCTGGATGGACGACGAGGCACTGCGGCGCACCATGACCTCCGGGAGGGTGACGTTCTACTCCCGGTCCCGCCAGGAGTACTGGCGCAAGGGAGACACCTCCGGCCACGTGCAATGGGTCAAATCCGTTGCACTGGACTGCGACGGCGACGCCCTGCTGGTCCGCGTGGACCAGGTCGGAGCGGCCTGCCACACGGGCACGCGCACCTGCTTCGACGGCCGAGGGCTTCCCGTCGTTGCCGGCGACGCCGGCGCCGCCGGGAACGCCAGCTAGCACCGTTCAGGCAGGGTGCGGCGCAGGCGCCGGACCCCCACCACACGATTCAGGCACCACTCAAGAACAGGCGGAAAACCATAGCCATGCAGGACCTTGGAATCATCAGCCCGGGCCTCGAGGAATTCCGGGAGCTCGCCAGCCACAGCCGTGTCATCCCCGTCCGGCTGAAGGTCCTGGCCGACGCCGAGACCCCCATCGGGCTCTACCGCAAGCTGGCGAACGGCCAGCCCGGCACCTTCCTGATGGAGTCCGCGGCCGTGGGCGGTTCGTGGTCCAGGTATTCCTTTATCGGCGCCAAGTCCCGCGCCACCCTGACCACCAAGGACGGGCAGGCGCACTGGCTGGGAAAGCCGCCTGCCGGCGTGCCGGTCGACGGGAACCCCGTGGATGCCATCCGTGACACCGTGGAAGCCCTGCGCACCGACCGCTTCGAAGGCCTGCCGCCGTTCACCTCGGGCCTGGTCGGGTTCCTCGGCTGGGAAACCGTACGGCATTGGGAAAAACTCACCAGCCCGCCCGAGGACGACCTGGAACTTCCGGAACTGGCCCTGAACCTGGTCACGGACATGGCAGTGCACGACAACATGGACGGCACTGTCCTGTTGATCGCGAACGCCATCAACTTCGACAACAGCACGGAACGCGTGGATGAGGCATGGCACGATGCCGTGGCCCGGGTCAAGGCGCTGCTGGCCAAGGTCAGCACTCCCGTGGAACAGCCGATTTCGGTGCTGGAACCGGCCGCCCTGGACTTTGCCTCCAGTGTCCAGGAACGCTGGAATGAGCCCGACTACCTGGCTGCCCTGGACCGCGGCAAGGAAGCGATCGTTGACGGGGAAGTGTTCCAGGTGGTCATCTCCCGCCGCTTCGAAATGGAGTGCGGTGCCGATCCGCTGGATGTGTACCGGGTGTTGCGGAATACCAACCCCAGCCCGTACATGTACATCTTCAGCCTCGAAGACGCCGCCGGCCGGCAGTACTCGATTGTGGGTTCTTCCCCTGAGGCCCTTGTGACGGTCACCGGCGAGGAGGTCATCACCCACCCCATCGCCGGATCACGTCCCCGGGGCAAGACCGTGGAGGCGGACAAGACCTTTGCCGAGGAGCTCCTTGCCGACCAGAAGGAACGCGCCGAGCACCTCATGCTGGTGGACCTGTCCCGCAACGACCTCTCCAAGGTGTGCGTAGCCGGCACGGTGGATGTCACGCAGTTCATGGAGGTGGAGCGCTTCAGCCACATCATGCACCTGGTGTCCACGGTGGTGGGCAAACTCGCCCCGACCGCCAAAGCCTATGACGTGCTGAAGGCAACGTTCCCGGCCGGTACTCTCTCCGGCGCCCCGAAACCCCGTGCCCTGCGGCTCCTCGACGAGTTGGAACCGCACCGCCGCGGCATCTACGGCGGCGTAGTGGGCTACCTGGACTTTGCCGGCGACATGGACATGGCCATCGCCATCCGTTCTGCGCTGCTCCGCGACGGCCGCGCCTACGTCCAGGCCGGCGGCGGCATCGTTGCCGACTCGGTGAACCCGACGGAAGCCCTGGAAACGGTGAACAAGGCTGCCGCGCCGCTGCGGGCCGTCCACACGGCGGGGTCACTGCACAACATCACGGCCGATTCCGTTGCGGAGCCGGGCGATGCTGCCGGCACAGACACAGCGGCCCGTTGATGGGCGTCATGGCAGACAAGGCAAGCCAACCCGCCAGGAAACGGACCGGCGCTCCGGTGTGGGCGCGGAAGTCCACGCTGGTCCTGGTCATCGCCGCGATGGCCCTGGCCGCCTTCGGCACCACAACCCAGACGTGGCTGACCGTCCACCTGGACCCGGCCCAGCTGGGCCAGGCCGTCAACAGCCAGGACGGCCTGCAGGTACAGGGCAGCAAAGCGGCCACCACAGTCACCGCGCTGGCACTCGTGGCGCTGGCCGGCGGCCTCGCCGCCTCGATCGCCGGCCGGATTGCCCGCTGGATCATCACGGCGATCATTGTCCTGGCATCGGTGGGGATCGTGGCAGCAGCCGTGACCGTGATGGCGGACCCCCTCGCAGCAGCCCAGGGGTCCATCGCCGCCGCCACCGGCATCACCGGCAGCAGCGTCCAGGTGAGCGTCTCAGCCTTCCCGGCACTCGCCGTCGTCGCCGGCGTCCTGCTGGGGCTAAGTGCCCTGCTGATCATTCCGGCGGGCCGGCACTGGAAAGCGCGGACCAAATATGACGCCGCAGCGGCCGATGCATCCGATGGCCCCGCGGACGAGATCGACAGCTGGGACAGGCTGTCCCGGGGCGACGATCCCACGTAAGCCGGGACCGCCGGTGTCCCCGGCCGATGTCCAAGGTGCCGCCAAAAAATGGCAGAATGTAAGCAGTATTCATCCTGAGGAGATTTCCATGAGCAAAGCCACTGTTTCCGCATCCAAATCCGCTGCTGCCCAGAACGTCAACACCGGCGTCGACCACAGCGCAGACCTCGGCCACGGCAACAGCCCGGCCGCCTGGACGTGCGTGATCGTTATGCTGGTGGGCGCCCTCATTGCGTCCATCGCCTTTGTCATCGCCAGCACCCCGATCTTCATTGCCGGCGCGGCAGTTATGGTGATCGGCCTGCTGCTCGGCTGGATTATGCGGAAGGCCGGCTACGGCGTGGACGGCAGCAAGCTGAAGAACTCCGGCCACTAGCAGTGACTGTTCTCGATGACATCAATGCCGGTGCACGGGAGGACATGGAGGCCCGCCGGCGCCTGGTGTCCCTCGCCGAACTGAAGGACCGCGCCGCAGCGGCCGCGCCCGCACGTGACGCCTGGGCAGCCCTGGGCGGGGATGACTCGACGCGGAAGCAGCTGAAGGTCATAGCGGAGATCAAGCGACGCAGCCCCTCCAAGGGCGATTTGGCGAGCATCGCCGATCCCGCCGAGCTGGCCGTCCAATACGCCGACGGCGGTGCGTCCGTTATTAGCGTGCTCACCGAGCAGCGCCGGTTCAGCGGGTCACTCGCCGATTTCGACGCCGTCCGGAAAGCCGTCGACGTTCCGCTGCTGCGCAAGGACTTCACCGTCGACGAATACCAGATCTGGGAAGCGCGGGCGCACGGTGCGGACCTGATCCTGCTGATCGTCGCTTCGCTGACCGATGCGGAACTGCGCGACTTCAGCCAGCTCACCCGTGAACTGGGCATGAACGCCCTGGTGGAGACGCACACGGCAGAAGAAATCGAGCGCGCCGTAGCGGCGGACGCCCGGATTATCGGCGTCAACGTCCGCAACCTCAAGACGCTCGACGTCGACCGTTCCGTTTTTGCCTCCCTTTCCGGCGGCATCCCTCCGGAGGCGGTCATCGTTGCCGAGTCCGGTGTCCGCGGCGTGGACGACGTCCGGCATTACGCCGCGAGCGGCGCCAACGCCGTCCTCGTGGGTGAAGCCCTCGTGAGCGACGCAACCCCGCGTGAGCGGATTGCCGAATTTACCGCAGCCGGGGCGGAAGCCATCGCAGCACGGGTCTGACGACCGGGGCGCCCGGCATCAGTCTGCTGACGCCGGGTGCCACCCGATTTTTCTTATGAACAGTGGAACAGGATGGTGAGACCGATGGTCGACGCGCCAACAACCGGCTCTGATGAGGGCACCGCGGACGCATTTCTGCAAGGAGACCGGTCCCTGCGCCACGCGCCGGGTCCGTACTTCGGCTCCTACGGCGGGCGCTGGATGCCCGAATCCCTTATCGCGGCCCTGGATGAGCTGGAAGACACTTTCGAAAAGGCCAAGGCCGACCCGGAATTCGTCGCCCAGATCAAGGACCTGAACAAGAACTACTCCGGCCGTCCGTCCCTGCTGACCGAGGCCAAGCGCTTCGCGGAGCACGCCGGGGGAGTCCGCATCTTCCTCAAACGCGAGGACCTGAACCACACCGGTTCGCACAAGATCAACAACGTCCTGGGCCAGGCCCTGCTGGCCAAGCGCATGGGCAAGACCCGCGTGATCGCCGAGACCGGTGCGGGCCAGCACGGCGTAGCCAGCGCAACGGCCGCCGCCCTGCTGGGCCTCGAGTGTGTGGTGTACATGGGCGCCGAGGACTGCCGGCGCCAGGCCCTGAACGTGGCCCGCATGGAGCTCCTGGGCGCCACGGTCATTCCGGTGACCAGCGGATCGCAGACGCTCAAGGACGCCATCAACGAGGCGCTCCGCGACTGGGTGGCGAACGTGGACCACACCCACTACCTGCTCGGCACGGCCGCCGGTGCCCACCCGTTCCCGGCGATGGTGCGGTACTTCCACGAGGTCATCGGTGAAGAAGCCCGCGCCCAGATCCTGGAACAGGCCGGCAGGCTGCCGGACGCCGTCTGTGCCTGCATCGGCGGCGGCTCCAACGCGATCGGCATCTTCCATGGCTTCCTGGACGATCCTTCCGTGCGGATTTACGGCTTCGAGGCCGGCGGCGACGGCGTGGAAACCGGCCGGCACGCCGCCACCATCAGCCTGGGCAAGCCGGGTGTGCTCCACGGTGCGCGCTCGTACCTGATGCAGGACGACGACGGGCAGACCATCGAGTCGCACTCCATCTCCGCGGGCCTGGACTATCCCGGCGTCGGCCCGGAGCATGCCTACCTTTCGGACATCGGCCGCGTCAGCTACGAACCCATCACGGATGCCGAAGCCATGGATGCCTTCCGGGTCCTGTGCCGGACCGAGGGCATCATTCCGGCCATCGAATCGGCACATGCCCTGGCGGGAGCCATCAAGGTGGGGCAGCGCCTCGCCGCCGAAGCTGCAGCCGAAGGCCAGCCCGCGGACAGCAAGATCGTGATCGTTAACCTCTCCGGCCGCGGGGACAAGGACGTGGCCACGGCCGCCGAATGGTTCGACCTGCTGGACAAGGATTCCGTTGAGGCCGAGATCGGCAAAGAAGGGGAACAGCTGTGACCGGCGTTCAGGACATCACCAGCACCAGCAAATCGGCAGCCGCCATCGACAAGGCACGCGCTGAAGGGCGGGTCGCCCTCATCGGGTACCTGCCCGCCGGCTTCCCCAGCGTGGAGGACACCATCGCCGTCGGCATCGCGCTGGCCGAGAACGGTGCCGACCTGATCGAGATCGGGATCCCGTACTCCGATCCCGTCATGGACGGGCAGGTCATCCAGGCTGCCACCACGGAGGCCCTCGCCAAGGGCTTCCACGTCCGCCAGGTCTTCGACGTGGTCCGCGGCATCACCAGCAAGACCGACGCCGCCGTCCTGGTGATGACCTACTGGAACCCCGTAGTCCGGATGGGCGTGGACGAGTTCTCCCGCCAGCTGGCCGAAGCCGGGGGAGCCGGGCTCATCACCCCCGACCTGATTCCGGACGAAGCCTCCGAATGGATGGCTGCCTCGGACAAGTACGGACTGGACCGTGTGTTCCTTGTCGCCCCGTCCTCTTCCCCGGAGCGTATGAAGCGCACGGTGGATGCCAGCCGCGGCTTCGTCTACGCAGTGTCCATCATGGGCGTCACCGGTGCCCGGACTTCCGTCAGCAGCGCTGCGGAAGGCGTCGTTGCCGCCGCGCATGCTGCAGGAGCCGAACGCGTATGCGTGGGCCTCGGAGTCTCCAATGCCGGCCAGGTCCGCGAGATCGCGGCCTATGCAGACGGCGTAATCGTGGGCACCGCATTGGTCGCCGCCATCCGTGACGGCGGCGTGGACGCTGTCGCCGCCCTGACCAAAGACCTCAGCACCGGCCTGACCAGGGAAGAAGCCTAAACAATGCAGACTGTCCTCCACGCGGCGGCCATGCTCCCCGCCAGCATTCCGAGCCCGGACTGGTCCGGATTCGACATCCCGCTGCCGTGGGGGTCCCTGCGCATCCACGCCTACGCGCTGTGCATCCTTGCCGGAATCGTCGTTGGCCTGTGGCTGACGTCGGTCCGCTGGACCAAGCGCGGTACACCGGAGGGCAGCCTGTGGGACATCGCCATCTGGGCGATCCCGTTCGGCATTATCGGCGGCCGCCTCTACCACGTGTTCTCATCCCCGGACGCCTACTTCGGCCCCGGCTTTGACGGCACCGGTGATCTGTCCCTGATTCCGCAGATCCAGCGAGGCGGTCTGGGGATCTGGGGGGCCGTCCTGCTCGGCGCCGTGGGCGCATGGATCGGCTGCCGCCGCGCAGGCGTCAAGCTGACCGCATTCCTCGATGCCGCCGCTCCCGGGCTGCTGCTCGCCCAGGCGCTGGGGCGCTGGGGCAACTACTTCAACCAGGAGCTCTTCGGCGGTCCCACCACCCTTCCCTGGGGCCTGCAGATCGACGCCGACAACGCGAACTTCCCGGCTGGCATGCCGGCCGATACTCTCTTCCACCCGACGTTCCTCTACGAGTCGCTCTGGAATATCGCAGGCGTGCTGATCCTGCTGGCCCTGGACCGGAAGTTCCACTTCCGCCGCGGGCGGCTGTTCTGGCTCTACGCCATGTACTACACCCTGGGCCGGGTCTGGATCGAAGCCATGCGGATCGACGATGCCGAACAGATCAGCCTGTTCGGCATCACCACCCGGCTCAACGTGTGGACCAGCATCTTCGTCTTCGTTGCGGCGCTGATCGTGTTTATTGCACTGGGGCTCCGCAAGCGCGATGAACCGGACACCCCGTACCTGGCCGGCCATGTCCCGGCCGCCACGGACGGCGACGCAGACAGCGACGGCGCTACAGCGGCCGTCAGCGACGGCGCCACCAAGGCCGGGGACCGCGAAGACGGCGAACTGGCGGCTGTTCCGGCCGACGGCAAAAGCATCCGGCATTCGGACAAGAGTGTCTCAGATAGTGGGTCACGTGATAATCTCCCTGATAACCAAAGCGGTCCGGGGCACACTTCCGCCCCAACTGAAGCGGTGACGGAACCAGCCGTCGGCACCAGGCCCGCCAAGAGCCAGCCGGCGGCCGGCAACTCCGCTCACCAGGACTCCGGATCCGCGCCGGACACTGACCGCACCAAGTAGTCAGGGCCGGCAAACCGGGCAGCAGGGCTACCGCCCGCAGCGCCCGTTCCCACAGCGTCGTGGCACCAGGGCCCCATTCCCGTCAGCACAGAGCTGCCGACGGGTCAAGCCCAGGTCAGGGCCTGCGTAACTGTTAGTTCAGCAGGCCGGGCTGACCTACAATTTCCAGTAAGTAACACTTTGTTGTGCCCATCACACAGGCACTGCGAGTGGGGCCAACGTTGTCCCTTCCATACGCTCGATCAGGAGGAAGGACGTCTCCCATGACCCAAACTCTTCACAGCCCCAGTTGGTCCGAACCGAACCAGCCTGCAGCAGCCATGTCGCCGTTTAAACGGTTCGCGGCGCTGCCGGAGGCCGGTGGGCTCTACAACCCGGAGCAGGAGAAGGACGCCTGCGGCCTGGCCATCATTGCCACGCTCCGCGGGGAGCCCGGCTATGACATCGTCGACGCCGCCCTGACCGCCCTGCGCAACCTTGAGCACCGCGGTGCCGTGGGTGCCGACGAAGGAACGGGCGACGGCGCCGGACTGCTGATGCAGATCCCGGACGAGTTCTTCCGCGCCGTCACCGAGTTTGAGCTTCCGGCGCCCGGACAGTATGTAGCGGGTACGGCTTTCCTGCCGGCCGAGCAGCGTGAAGCAGATGCCGCCAAGGCCGGCATCGAAGGCCTTGCAGCCGACGAAGGCCTTACGGTCCTCGGCTGGCGCGAGGTCCCGATCGTGGCCGATCTTGTCGGTGCCATGGCACGGGCCTGCATGCCGTACTTCTCCCAGCCGTTCTTTGCCTCCAGCACCGGGGAAGTGCTGGAGCGCAACGAACTGGACTCCCGGGCCTGGCGGATCCGCAAGCGCGCGCAGAACAAGTTCGGCGTGTACTTCCCGTCGCTGTCCTCCCGGACCATCGTCTACAAGGGCATGCTGACCACCGCCCAGCTGGAGCCGTTCTACCCGGATCTTTCGGACAAGCGCTTCAAGACCAAGCTCGCGATCGTCCACTCGCGCTTCTCCACCAACACGTTCCCGTCCTGGCCCCTGGCCCAGCCGTTCCGCACCATCGCCCACAACGGTGAAATCAACACCGTCAAGGGCAACCGGAACTGGATGCGCGCCCGCCAGTCCCAGCTCGCAAACCCGCTCCTGGGTGATTCCCCGGAGGAGCTGTACCCCATTTGCACCCCGGGCGCCTCCGACTCGGCGTCGTTCGATGAAGTGGCTGAGCTGCTCTGGCTCTCCGGCCGGCCCATCACGCACTCGATCATGATGATGATCCCCGAGGCCTGGGAAAACCACGCCACAATGGATCCTGCCCGCAAGGCGTTCTACGAATACCACTCCCTGCTGATGGAGCCGTGGGACGGCCCTGCCGCCGTCTCCTTCACCGACGGCAGCCTGGTGGGCGCAACACTTGACCGCAACGGCCTGCGCCCCGGCCGGTACTGGATCACCGAAGACGGGCTGGTGGTGTTCGCCTCCGAGGTGGGCGTCATCGACGTCGAACCTTCCAAGGTGGTCAAAAAGGGCCGGGTTTCCCCGGGCAAGATGTTCCTGGTGGACACCGAGGCCGGCCGGATCATCGACGATGAAGAGGTCAAGGCTGAGGTCGCCGCCGCCAACCCGTGGGCGGAGTGGGTCAAGGACAACCTGATTGACCTTAACGACCTGCCGGAGCGCGAACACGTGGTGCACACCGCTGCGTCCGTGAATATCCGCCAGCGGACCTTCGGCTACACCACCGAAGAACTGAAGATCCTGCTGGGCCCGATGGCCCGCACAGGTGCCGAGCCCCTCGGCGCCATGGGCTCGGACACTCCCGTGGCCGTGCTGTCCAAGCGCCCGCGGCTCCTCTTCGACTACTTCGTGCAGTCCTTCGCACAGGTCACCAATCCGCCGCTGGACGCCATCCGCGAGGAGCTGGTCACGTCCCTGATGTGCGCCATCGGCCCGAACGGCAACCTGCTGGACACCAAGCAGGTCCGGCAGCCGCAGGTTTCGCTGCCGTTCCCGGTGATCAACAATGACCAGCTCGCCAAGATCGCCAACATCGAAACCCCTGACGGCGACAGGATCGCCATGAAGGTCCGCGGCCTGTACCGCCCCGAAGGCGGCGAAAACGCGCTGCGTGCCCGTCTCACGGAAATCTGCGAGCAGGTGTCCGGCGCCATCAACCGCGGCGTGCAGTACGTGGTGCTCTCGGACCGCGACTCGAACGCCCAGTGGGCACCCATCCCGTCGCTGCTGCTGGTCAGCGCCGTGCACCACCACCTGCTGCGCAGCGCCAACCGCACCAAGACCGCCCTGGTGGTCGAAGCCGGCGACGTCCGCGAGACGCACCACGTGGCAGTCCTGATTGGTTACGGTGCCTCCGCCGTGAACCCGTACCTGGCCATGGAGTCCGTGGAGCAGCTCATCAGCAGCGGCGACGTTGTTGGCGTGACCCCGCAGGACGGCGTCTACAACCTGATCAAGGGCCTCGGCAAGGGCGTCCTGAAGATCATGTCCAAGATGGGCATCTCCACGGTTGCCTCCTACACCGGTGCGCAGACGTTCGAAGCCCTTGGCCTCGGCCAGGAACTGGTGGATGAATTCTTCGCCGGCACCCACTCCCAGCTCGGCGGCGTCGGACTCGACGTCATCGCCGCTGAAGTGTCCGCACGGCACCAGATGGCCTACCCGGAGGGCGGCATCGAGCAGCCGCACCGACCGCTGCTCGGCGGCGGCGAGTACCAGTGGCGCCGCGACGGTGAGCCGCACTTGTTCAACCCGGAGACGGTCTTCCGGCTGCAGCACGCGACGCGTGAACGCCGCTACGACATCTTCAAGTCCTACACCCGGGGCGTGGACGACCAGTCCGAAAACCTCATGACCCTGCGCGGGTTGCTGCGGTTCAAGACCGGTGTGCGGCCCGTGGTGCCGCTTGAGGAAGTGGAGCCCGTCTCCAGCATCGTCAAGCGTTTCTCCACCGGCGCCATGAGCTACGGCTCCATCTCCAAGGAAGCCCACGAGACCCTGGCGATCGCCATGAACCGGCTGGGCGGCAAGTCCAACACCGGTGAGGGCGGCGAGGACGTGGACCGCCTGCTGGATCCCGAGCGCCGTTCGGCCGTCAAGCAGATTGCCTCCGGCCGTTTCGGTGTCACGAGCCTGTACCTGAGCAATGCCGACGATATCCAGATCAAGATGGCGCAGGGCGCCAAGCCCGGCGAAGGCGGCCAGCTGATGGCGCAGAAGGTGTACCCCTGGGTTGCCCGGACGCGCCATTCGACCCCCGGCGTCGGACTCATTTCCCCGCCCCCGCACCACGACATCTACTCGATCGAGGACCTCGCCCAGCTGATCTATGACGCGAAGCGTGCCAATCCTTCGGCCCGGGTCCACGTCAAGCTCGTCTCCGAGGTGGGAATCGGCACAGTTGCCGCCGGTGTCACCAAGGCCAAGGCCGACGTCGTACTGGTTTCCGGTCACGACGGCGGTACCGGCGCCTCGCCGCTGAACTCGCTCAAGCACGCCGGTGTCCCGTGGGAGCTGGGGCTCGCAGAGACCCAGCAGACCCTGATGCTCAACGGCCTGCGCGACCGCGTGGTGGTGCAGGTGGACGGCCAGCTCAAGACCGGCCGCGACGTCGTGATCGCCGCGCTGCTCGGCGGCGAGGAATTCGGCTTCGCCACGGCACCGCTGGTGGTTGAAGGCTGCATCATGATGCGCGTCTGCCACCTGGACACCTGTCCGGTGGGTGTGGCCACCCAGAACCCCGAACTGCGCGCCCGCTTCAGCGGCAAGCCCGAGTTCGTGGTCAACTTCTTCGAGTTCCTGGCCGAAGAGGTCCGCGAGATCCTGTCGGAGCTTGGCTTCCGGAGCATCGAAGAGGCAATCGGACACGCCGAAGTGCTGGACACCCGTGAGGCGATCAACCACTGGAAGGCCGAAGGGCTGGACCTGGACCCGATCCTGCACGGACTCGAGTTCGACGACGACGCCCCGCTGCGGAACCTGACCGGCCAGAACCACGAGCTGGACAAGCACTTCGACCAGCGGCTCATCACCATGGCCGCCGAGGCGCTGACCGACCGCACCCCGGTGAAGATCGCCGTGGACGTCATCAACACCGACCGCTCCGTGGGCACCATGCTGGGCCACGTCGTCACCAAGACGTTCAGCACGGACGTGCTGGCCACGGACACGATCGACATCACGCTGACCGGCACCGCGGGCCAGTCGCTGGGCGCCTTCCTGCCTGCCGGCATCACCCTGCGCATGTTCGGCGACTCGAACGACTACGTGGGCAAGGGCCTCTCCGGCGGCCGCATCATCGTCCGGCCGGACCGCACCAACGTGTTCCAGGCCGAGAGCAACGTGATCGCCGGCAACGTGATCGGTTACGGTGCCACCAGCGGCGAGATGTTCCTGCGCGGCCAGGTGGGCGAACGATTCCTGGTCCGCAACTCCGGCGCCACGGCAGTTGTCGAAGGCATCGGCGACCACGGCTGCGAGTACATGACCGGCGGCCAGACGCTCATCATCGGCCGCACGGGCCGCAACTTCGGTGCGGGCATGTCCGGCGGAACGGCCTACGTGCTGGACCTGCGGACCACCCGCGTCAATAAGCAGGCGCTGGAGTCCGGCGAACTGCAGTTGCGCGAACTGGATGCCGAGGACCGCGACATCGTGCACGGTCTCCTGGTCAAGCATGTCGAAGAGACGGAATCGCTGCACGCGCAGCGTCTGCTCGAAAACTTCGACGACACCGCAGCCCGCATTACCAAAGTCCTGCCGCGCGACTACGCGGCCGTATTGCAGACCCGTCTTGACGCGATCGAAGAGGGCCTGGACCCCGATGGCGAAGAAGTATGGTCTCGAATCCTGGAGGTGACCGGTGGCTGATCCACGCGGATTTCTGAAAGTACGTCAGCGTGAAACCCAGCCGCGCCGTCCCGTTCCCGTCCGCATCATGGACTGGAAGGAAGTCTACGAGGCCCAGGAAAAGGGTGTCCTGAAGAGCCAGGCCGGCCGCTGCATGGACTGCGGCGTACCGTTCTGCCATCAGGGCTGCCCGCTGGGCAACCTGATTCCCGAGTGGAACGACCTCGTGTGGCGGGACAAGGGCGAGGAAGCTATTGAGCGGCTGCATGCCACCAACAACTTCCCGGAATTCACCGGCCGCCTGTGTCCGGCACCCTGCGAGGCGTCCTGCGTGCTGGGGATCAACCAGCCCGCGGTGACCATCAAGCAGGTTGAAGTTTCCATCATCGATCAAGCCTTCGACAACGGCTGGGTCAACCCGCTGCCGCCGACCCGCCTGACGGGCAAGACCGTGGCAGTGGTGGGCTCCGGCCCAGCCGGCCTGGCAGTTGCCCAGCAGTTGACGCGCGTGGGTCACACCGTTGCTGTGTACGAACGCGACGACAAGATCGGCGGCCTCCTGCGTTACGGCATCCCCGACTTCAAGATGGAGAAGGAGCAGGTTGACCGCCGCCTTGAGCAGATGAAGGCCGAAGGCACCCGTTTCCGCACCGGAGTGGCCGTGGGCAGCGACGTGACCTGGGAGCAGCTCCGCCGGCGTTACGACGCCGTGGTGGTTGCCACCGGCGCTACCGTGCCGCGCGACCTGCCCATTCCGGGTCGCGAGCTTGAGGGCGTCCACTTCGCCATGGATTACCTTGTTCCCGCCAACCGTGTGGTGGCGGGGGAGCAGGTGGAGAACCAGATCCACGCCAAGGGCAAGCATGTGGTGATCCTGGGCGGCGGTGACACCGGCGCGGACTGCCTCGGCACTGCACACCGCCACGGCGCCGCGTCCGTGACCACGCTGGCGATCGGCAAGCAGCCGTCCGTGGAACGCACCCCGAACCAGCCCTGGCCCACGTTCCCCACGCTTTTCGAGGTGGCGAGTGCGCATGAAGAGGGTGGCGAGCGGACGTATCTGGCCTCCACGGTGGAGTTCGTCGGCGAAAACGGCAAGCTCACCGGCGTGAAGGTTGCCGAGACGGAATTCGTGGACGGCAAGCGACTCCCCAAGGCGGGCACCGAGCGGATCATTCCCGCGGACCTGGTGTTCCTGTCCCTGGGCTTCACCGGTGCGGAGCCGGCTGGCATCACTGATCAGGTCCACGCCGAATTCGACGGCCGCGGCAACGTGGCGCGTGACGGCTACTACATGACGAACACCGAGGGTGTGTTCGTTGCCGGTGACGCCGGCCGCGGACAGTCGCTCATCGTGTGGGCCATCGCCGAAGGCCGCGCCTGTGCTGCGGCGGTAGATAAATTCCTGATGGGAACTACGATCCTGCCTGCCCCGGTTGCCCCAACCGACCGGGCGATCGCCGTTCTCTAGTCGCGACTCTGCAGTCACAATCGGGGGACCACGGAAGTTCACCAGCGGTACAACTTCAATCCAGAAACAGACCAATAGGGTAGGTATATGAGACGCGCAAAAATCGTGGCAACGTTCGGACCGGCTATTTCCAGCTTCGAGAACACCCTCGCAGTTGTTGAAGCCGGCGTGGATGTTGCCCGCATGAACATGAGCCACGGCGACTACTCGGTGCACGACGTGACGTACGAGAACGTCCGCAGGGCATCCAAGCAGCTCGGAAAGCCCGTGGCCATCATGGCTGACCTCCAGGGCCCCAAGATCCGCCTGGGCCGCTTCGTTGACGGCCCGCACGAGCTGGCTGTCGGCGACATCTTCACCATCACCACCGAAGACGTCCCGGGCACGAAGGACATCTGCTCCACCACGCTCAAGAGCCTGACCGACGACGTCAACGTCGGCGATGCGCTGCTGATCGACGACGGCAAGGTGGCCTTGCGCGCCCTCGAGGTCGACGACGTCAAGGTGGTCGCCCAGGTGACTGTCGGCGGCATGGTCTCCAACAACAAGGGCATCAACCTGCCCGGTGTTGCCGTCAACGTCCCCGCGCTGAGCGAAAAGGATGAGGACGATCTGCGCTGGGCCATGCGCCGCGGCGTGGACATGGTTGCCCTCTCCTTCGTGCGTGACGCTTCGGACATCAAGCGCGTCCACGAAATCATGGACGAAGAGGGACGCCGCGTGCCGGTGATCGCCAAGATCGAGAAGCCGCAGGCCGTTGAGCAGCTGCACGAGATCATCGACGCGTTCGACGCCATCATGGTGGCCCGTGGCGACCTCGGCGTGGAGCTGCCGCTCGAAGAGGTGCCGATCGTCCAGAAGCGCGCCATCGAACTGGCCCGCCGCTGGGCCAAGCCGGTCATCGTTGCCACCCAGGTGCTCGAGTCGATGATCGACAACCCGCGCCCCACCCGTGCAGAGGCTTCGGACTGCGCCAACGCAGTGCTCGACGGCGCCGACGCAGTTATGCTTTCCGGCGAGACGAGCGTGGGCAAGTACCCGATCGAGACCGTCAAGGTCATGGCACGGATCATCGAATCCACCGAGGTCCACGGCCTGGAGCGCGTACCCCCGCTGGGCACCAAGCCCAAGACCCGTGGCGGCGCCATCACCCGTGCCGCCGTCGAAATTGCCGACCAGCTGGACGCCAAGTACATCTGTGCGTTCACCCAGTCCGGTGACTCGGCCCGCCGCCTCTCCCGCCTGCGTCCGGTCCGTCCGGTCTTCGCGTTCACTCCGGTGGAGCACGTGTGGAACCAGCTCGCACTGACCTGGGGCATCCAGCCGGTCCTGGTCCCCATGGTGGACCACACCGACGAGATGACCGCGCAGGTGGACCGCAGCCTGCTGGAACTGAACCTGGTGGAAGACGGCGACCTGGTGGTTATCGCTGCCGGTTCCCCTCCCGGAAAGGCCGGTTCAACCAACTCGCTGAAGGTGCACAAGGTGGGCGACCTGTCCGACACCGGCCGCTCCGGCGAAGGTGTTAGCAACAAGGAAAAGCTCGGACCCTGGCCGGAAAAGAAGAAGAAGGCCTAGGTCTAAGGACCAAAAAGGGAGGATCCCCGCCGTATGGCGGGGATCCTCCCTTTTTGTCTCTGCATCTAACTGCCCAGCGCCGGGTGGTGACGGCCGGCAGGCACCCGGCAGGCCGTCGTCGTACTTGCCCTGCCGGGGCCCTGAGGTTAGTTGACCTGGTTGATGATGGTTTCGGCGACCTCGCGCATGCTGAGGCGGCGGTCCATGGAGGTCTTCTGGATCCAGCGGAAGGCCTCGGGTTCGGTAAGGCCCATCTTGGTGGTGAGCAGGCTCTTGGCGCGCTCCACGAGCTTGCGGGTGGCGAACTGCTCCTGGAGGTCCGAGACCTCGTTTTCCAGGGCCTTGATCTCCTCATGGCGGGAGAGTGCGATTTCCAGGGCGGGGATCAGGTCCGCGGGGGTGAACGGCTTGACCACGTAGGCCATGGCACCGGCGTCCCGGGCCCGCTCCACGAGTTCCTTCTGGCTGAAGGCCGTGAGGAGGACTACGGGGGCGATGCGGGCCTTGACGATCTTCTCGGCGGCGGAGATGCCGTCCATGACCGGCATCTTGACGTCCATCAGGACGAGGTCAGGCTTGAGTTCCTCGGCGAGCTGGACGGCCTTCTCGCCGTTGTCCGCTTCGCCGATGACGTCATAGCCCTCGCCCCGGAGGATTTCGATGATGTCCAGGCGGATAAGGGTCTCGTCCTCGGCGACAATAACGCGGCGCGCCGGCTGGGTGTTGGGGTTTGACTCCGTCTGTTCTGACACGGGAACTCCTTGAAAGGTACGGCGGGAACTAGTCCATCTTAGTTGTGCCCGCCGCTGTACTTGGAACTGCTTGGGTTCGTTGCGGCTTCACTGGCGCGATTCTGGAATTCAGCCTATCTGCATGTAGAGTAATTTCGCGCACTGGAAGCGATCGCGTTGCTCACAACGTAGCTGTGAGCATAAGATTGTTACTCCGTGTAATCCGCGCCCGAGTGGCGGAATTGGCAGACGCGCCGCACTCAAAATGCGGTATCGAAAGGTGTGTGGGTTCGAGTCCCACCTCGGGCACGCATAACCCCTCGTCAGAGGGGTTTTTGCTTTAATGTGTGGACATTGACCCTCTGCGGGTCCCTCTGATACTGACCGCGGACTGTGCCTGGCGCCGCGGTGTCTGTTCGGTTGTGGGGTGGCGGGGTCAGGGTCCTGGCTGGTGGCCCTCCGGCTGGAATATCTGTGGCTATGTGTCGTCCTATCAGGCTGTTCCGGTGGTCAGTTGTTGGCCCGCATCCATTCATGTACATAGGTTGTGGTGACGACATGACGAAGAGGATTTGTCTTCGAGGATCTTCCGCGGATGGCTGCTTCTGCGAGCCAGGCAGCGTGCGCTCATCGCAGGTTTGTCCGGCCAAAGGGGTGTGGACATTGTCCACACTTTTGTCCACGAGCGGCTTTTCGACCCGCATTTTGGTCCCTCCCTCCTGGTTCTGCCTTCACTAGTTCATGGAGTTCTCTATTGCAGGCGACATGACTTTGCTGCTTGGATCGTCGGTGTCGTTGAACGTTCCGGGTTCAGCGGGAATGTCTTTGGGGGTATCTGTGACTGTGGCGCCCGATCCGTCGACAGGGGGCAGGTGTGTGGGATACGGACTCTTCTTCCGCAGGCGGTCCTGGTTTTGTTGATCCGTAAGGCCTGTCCATAGCTGGTCGCGGCTATCGTTTTGGCCGCCGCATGGTCGAGGAACCTTACGCCGTCCAGGTATGCCAATCCTCGGAGTTTGGTCTTAGACAGCATTCGCCGCCCGACGCGTCACTGGAAGGATACTCTCGATTGAAAGGTATCCCCATGTCCGTATCGGTGGAAACTTTCCACAAGCCCTGGCGGCATTCCCGGGCGCGCAAGAGTCCCCGTCCGACAGCAGCACGTAGCCCAGCGCACCCTCGCCGCGCGCCCCTCGGTTTGAGTCTGCGCACGCCTAGCTCGACCGGGAGACGACGAGGATAAGGACTGCCCCTACGAATGCCCCGCCAATGGCCAGAATCGGCAAAATGAGCGGCATCGGCAGAGGGATTTGTCGACGCATGGCGCGTTCGACGTTAAGCCATCGAAAGAAGGATCCACCGGCAATCAGGAGCCCGAGAACAAGCAGGATCACGGCGACGGCCTTCCGGATGTCGACTGTGAAAAGGTCGCCCGCGAAAGCCTCCACGGCGATTCCGCCACCCAACATCGCCAGCGACGTGCGGATCCATGCGAGGAACGTGCGTTCGTTGGCCAGCGTAAAACGAGGGTCCGGCTCGTTTCCTCCTCCTAAGATACGGCTGGCGAATGTCCTTCTGACTGGGTCAGGACGCGACCTTGCTGTGTCAGGGTCGGAGCGTGCCTTTGAGGACCTCATGATGCTCACAGAGTACCGTTTCGTCTCGCTCCGGCGGCTGAGCCTGGCCGCCGCGGGCTGCCGGAGAGGGCGGCGTCGCTTTCCGGGCGTCCGAGTAGAGTCTTGAAGGCTATAAGAGCTTCCGGGAGTCCGGGAAGTTCCGGATGCCAGGCCTTTTCCCACTCCAGCGAGATCCAGGGTTCTTCGGTTGTTGGAGTTCGGGCCACTACCAGATCAAGAATCCGTTGCAGCGGTATGTCCCCGGCGCCGGGGAGGGTCATCGTCAGATTCCCTGTCTGCCGGTCCATGGTCGCATCCTTGAACTGGACGTACTGGTAATGACTGCCCAGCTGATGTGCTGTTTGGACCGGGTCTTCTCCGAACCGCCATGGATGCATCACGTCCCAGATCGCTCCCACTGGATCCTCGGCGCGGAACGGGGCGAGAATTCTGGAAATATCGACACCCCGGGGATGCGAATCATGTGTCTCTAAAAGCAGCCGAAGACCCAGACGCTCAGCTATCGGGGCCGCCGCGGCCAAACGTGACGAGCCCCGCATGTCCAGCTCAGTCACTGCGATGCCGTAGTGATCCGTCGTCGGCCCGGTCCCGGCGCCGGGGAACACCCTGACGGCCTCGGCGCCCACGTCCGCGGCAAGCTCCAGTGCGGTGCGGAGTTGCCGGACAACTGTTTCGTCCGGGCCCGGCTGGCAAACTTTAATGTAACTTCCCAGGCTCAGCACGGTTAGCCCGGTACGTGAGATCGAGGCTCGCACCTGCTCCCGGCGCGACCGATCCATGTGATCGCTGACGATACCGTCGTCATGGATCCTGAGCTCCAGTCCATCGACGCGATGCTCACGGGCCAGGGCTGTCACTTCGTGCAGGGGTGCCTGAGGGCAGCCCAGTGTTGAAAACGCGATACGCATTTGGCTCCCTGAATCGTGGCGGTGTGCTCCATTGTTGAGCATTGCAGGCGCCGGGTGCTACTTCTTTATTCCTTCTTTCCGGCTGCCGTTGAGTGGTTCCTGCAGCGCTCCGGCAATGATGACGGAGCCTCAACGGACTGAGGAGACCAGACAATGACTCGAGAATTTTCCCGCAGGACTGCTCTCAAAGGAGCAGCGCTGTCCGGCCTGCTCCTGGCTATGGTCCACGGGCCCGCCCATGCCGCGGCGACCGCAAACGCAACTCTGACCCCGGCGGACTTCGCCGGGCTCAGACAGAGGTGGGTGGATCAGATCACGGGCCGGAAGGTGCTGGTGGCCGGTGATAATGACTTCGTCACAGCACTGGCCGCGTTGGACAAGAAAGCCCGGACAGCTATCGACCTTCTTGAACGCTCCGCCGGACGTCTCACCGTCTTCTCCGATCTCAGTCTTGCCAAGGACACCGACTTGGTGACGACGCACACCAGGCTGGCAACCATGGCGACAGCCTGGGCCACACCCGGCTCAGAGCATTTCGCCGATGCTGGTTTACTGGCCGCGATCCGGGCCGGGCTCGCCGACGCGAACTCCCTTTGCTACAACGCTTCAAAGGAAGAACAGGGCAACTGGTGGTCCTGGGAGATTGGCACCCCCAAGGCCCTCGCAGACACCATGGTGCTGCTCCATGCAGAGTTGACGGCGGCCGAGCGGGCCGCGTACTGCGCCGCCATTGACCACTTCGTTCCCGACCCGTGGCAGCAGTTCCCGCCCAAACGCGGCAAGATCACTTCCGTCGGGGCGAACCGGGTGGACCTCTGTCAGGCGGTTACCATCCGGTCGCTGGTGGATGAAGACGCCGAGAAACTGACCCACGCCGTCGCCGGGCTCAGCGAGGTGTGGCAATACGTTTCTGCCGGCAACGGCTTCTTTACCGACGGTTCCTTCATCCAGCACAGCACAACCCCGTACACCGGCTCCTACGGTGTCGTGCTGTTGACCGGCTTGTCCAAACTGTTCGCCCTCCTGGGCGGGACCGGGGCAGAAGTGTCGGACCCCAGCCGCGACATTCTCTTCAAGACGGTCGAAGGCTCCTTCGCGCCATTCATGGTGGCCGGTGCCATGGCAGATTCAGTGCGCGGCAGAAGCATCAGCAGGGAATCCAACACGGGCTTTGACCTCGGGGCAAGCACCATCGAGTCCATTCTGCTCCTTGCCCGCGCGGTGGATCCCGTGACGGCCCGCCGATGGCGGAGCCTATGCCTTGCCTGGATCAACCAGAACCGGAAGGCTCCCATCCTGGCGGACGCCGGCGTGGGCAGAACCGCCCTGGTCAAAGAACTTCTCGCCATGGGACTCACCGAGACGGACCTGCCGGGCGGACACTACCTGTTCCCGGCCATGGACCGCACGATGCACCACAGTCAGGGGTGGACTTTGTCCACGGCGATGGCCAGCAGCAGGATCGCCTGGTATGAGTGCGGCAACGGCGAAAACAACCGCGGTTACCACACTGGCTCCGGCATGACCTACGTTTACGACGGGGATCTCGGCCAGTACGATGACGCGTTTTGGGCCACCGCCAACCATTGCCGGCTTCCCGGCATCACCGTGGACACCTCCTCGCTGCCGGACAAAGTAGAGGGCGAATGGGGTGCCGCCACACCTGCGAACGAATGGACCGGATCTACCGCTTACGGCGATGTCGCAGCAGTCGGCCAGCACCTCATCGGCCCGGGCGGAACCGGTCTCACCGCCAGGAAATCGTGGTTTGTCAGCAAAGACGTGATCGTCTGCCTCGGCGCCGACATCCGGACCGGATCAGGCTCGAGGATCGAAACGGTGGTCGATCACAGGAACCTCCACGCCGGTTTCAACGCTATGGGGACTGCGGCAGGGACGGTCGCCGCCACTCCCGGACATCCGGAAGTACTAACGGTTGACCGGTGGGTCCACCTCGAAGGTTTCGGCGGCTACGTAGTGCTCGACGCAGCGCCGCTGCAGGTGCTGCGGGAACAGCGGGAAGGGTCTTGGTCCGAAGTCAATGTCAAGGGCAGCGCCGCCAGGCAAACCCGGAATTATGCCACCCTGTACTTCGATCACGGGCACGAACCCGAAGCGGCGTCCTACGCGTACTTGGTAGCCCCCGGCGCTTCGGCCAGCATGACATCCTCACTCTCAGGACAGTCCTTCCACACCGTCCTCCGAAACGACGAAGTGGCGCAAGCCGTCAAATTCAAAAAAGAGAAGACAACGGCAGCAACCTTCTGGCGCCCCGGAACAGTGGGGGACCTGGCACTCTCCGGACCGGCGTGCGTAGTTGTTAAAGAAGTCGGAGACCGGCTGAGCATCGCAGTCAGCGATCCAACGCAGAACGCGTCCACGCTCACCCTCAGACTGAAGACCAAACGGTTCTTCCGGATCATCGAGGGCCAGGGCGCCTCCCTTTCCCACGGGGCGGACGGCTTCACTGTCCTTGAGGTGGACATCGCCAACCATGCCGGGAGAACAAAGCAGATTGAGCTGTCGGCCGAATAGTTCCTCTGTACTGGCAGGAGGGCCGACCGGACCTCTGGCGGCACTCCTGCCGTTGGCTACCGCTAGCGCTTGCCGGCCTTCCTGCCGCCGCACGATTCCCGAACTACAATGCGCGGGCGCAGGCGCACCTGATAGATCGGACAGGCGTCGCCCTCCTTCAACCGCCGAAGCAACACCTCAGCGGCCATCACCCCCAACCGGTGCTTGGCCGGCGACACCGCCGTCAGCGGAACCGGGGCAATGTCGGCCATCTCGTCGTCGTAGGAGACCAGCGCCAAATCCTGCGGCACCTTTAGGCCCGCCCGTGCAGCCGCACCCTGGAGCAACGTCGCTTCCCGGTCCCCGAACACCAGCGCGGCCGAAGCGCCACTGCTGCGCAGCAGAGCGAACATCGCCTCTGCCTGGTCCGTTTCCCAGTCCGGTTTCGTCGCACTAAATACAGGCACATCCACGCCGGACGTGTACAAGCCAAGATCCGCCACAGCATTCCTAAAACCGGCAATGACCGCAGCTTGAGTAGGATTACTGCTCTTTCCACGCTGATTGGCCCGGGTCAGCAGTGCAATACGCCGATGGCCCAGGCCAGCCAGGTACTTGACTGCATCATAGGCGCCGCCCTGATGATCAGAACAAACATGTTCGGTCCTATCGGCCGCGCCCAGATCGTTCAGGCTGCGCTCCAAGAGCACCACGGGCACGGGCAAAGCCGACAATTCGGCCACACGCTGCTGCGGGTCGGGAATACCCGTCAGTGTCGGGACCAACAGCAGACCATCCACCCCTGCATTTAAGAGAAAATCGATGCTGGAATTCTCCCGGGACAAATCATAGTGATACGTCGAAAGCTGCAAGTTGGCACCCTGAGACGTTAGGTACTCTTCTATCCCTTGAAGCACCGTCGGGTAATACAGCTGCGTGTCCGGCAGCAGCACACCAATCGTGTGGCGGGCCTTCTTCGCAGTCCGCGCCGGCGGCGTGGCGACAAAGCTCCCCGCTCCCTGACGCCTGACGACCAGGCCCTTGCTGACCAGGTCCTCAAAAGCCCGGCGCACGGTCGTCAGAGAAAGTCCGGTTTCCAAAGAGAGCTGCTGCTCGGTGGGCAGCTTGGTCCCAACCGCCCAGGTTCCCGCCAGAATCTCCCGCCTCAACTCCTCACTCAGGTCCTGAAACTTCAGGGCCTGCTTCGGAACGTCCCGAAGCAGGCCCTGATCCGATAAAAACTTCCGCCGGGTGCTCGTCATCCCTCTATAATGCCCGATGATTAAGGAATGATTAAGAGAGGAATAGTTGTATTGCGGTGATTATCTTCCGCAAATCGCCTGTTTTGTGAAGTGGACGGTTCCACCGATCGGTCATTCAGTCTTTATTCCTCATCTGAGAAGGCGATAGGAAGAGTGGATTGAACCTACTCTCTTCACTCTCAGGAGCGCCATGAGCCACCACCCCGGACCAAATATCCTGCTCATCCTCAGCGACGACCAGGGCGCATGGGCCTTGGGATGCTCCGGCAATACCGAAATCCAGACGCCCCATCTGGACAACCTGGCCTCAGGCGGAACGCGATTGGATAACTTCTTCTGCGTCTCACCCGTCTGTTCCCCCGCGCGGGCCAGCCTGATGACCGGCACCATCCCCTCCAAACATGGAGTGCACGACTATCTTCATGGCGTCGAGACCGGCCCCGAGGCTCCCGACTATCTGCAGGGCCAGCGCCTCTTCACGGATGACTTGGCAGCTGCGGGCTATTACATGGGACTATCCGGAAAATGGCACTTGGGAGCCAACGACCGGGCACGGGAGGGATTCAGTCACTGGTTCTCGCTGGCCGGCGGCGGCAGCCCCTACGATGCGGCGACCATGTACAGGAACGGCGTGAAGGAAACAGTGTACGGCTATCTCACTGATGCCATTACAGCTGATTCGACCGGCTTCATGGAACGTGCCGCCGGGCAAGATTCCCCGTTCTTCCTGGCGCTGAATTACACCGCACCGCATAAGCCCTGGAAGGACCAGCATCCTGCTGAATTTACGGCTCTCTATGATGATTGTGCGTTTGAGAGCTGCCCCCAGGAGCCCACGCATCCCTGGACGCCTACAGTCGACGGGGTACCGATTGGAGGTGAAGCTGACGTCCGGGCGGCTTTGGTGGGCTACTTCGCCGCCGTCAGCGCGATGGACGCGGGGATAGGTCAGGTGCTCCAGAAGCTCGATGAGCTCGGATTGAGAGAAGACACACTCGTGATCTTCAGTAGCGACAACGGGTTCAACTGCGGGCAACACGGCGTGTGGGGCAAGGGAAACGGCACGTTCCCCTTGAATGTCTTCGATTCCTCGATCAAAGTGCCCGCCATATTTTCTTTCCCCGGCAGAATTGCCCGCGGGAAAGTGCGGGAAGAACTGCTGTCGGCATACGACCTTCCGGCCACCATCCTGGAGCTGGCCGGGCTTGACCCGCTCGAATTCGAACAAGGGCCCGGGAAATCCTTCGCCGATGTTCTCCGCGGAAAGCCCCTCGCACCCGCCAGGCCCCGGCCGGTAGTTGTCTTCGATGAATACGGTCCGGTACGCATGATCCGCAGCGACTCATGGAAATACGTCCACCGCTACCCCCAGGGTCCCCATGAACTGTACGACCTGGCCACCGACCCGGGGGAGCGGCATAACCTGGTTCGGGAGGTCCGGCATGAAGAGCGCGTCGCCGGAATGCGCCGGGATATGCAGCTCTGGTTTGAGCAGTACCAGGAAGAGGAGGCAGACGGCCGCAAATTCCCCGTCGTCGGGGCAGGACAGACGCTCCCGGTCCGGGCCGATCCCCTAGGCGCATTCACGCCGCCAAGCTGGGACGGGATCTCTACTGCCGGAGGCCGATGATGACTGCTGAACGCCCTAATATCCTGTTCATCATCGCCGATCAGTTCCGCAACAGTGCTTTGGGATTCAGGGGCCAGGATCCCACCTACACCCCATCCTTGAACTCCTTCGCAGCCGAATCAAAGGACATCCTCCACGCCGTCAGTAACTATCCGGTCTGCAGTCCGCACCGGGCAATGCTCATGACAGGGCAACACCCCCACCGTAACGGCGTGCCTCTGAACATCAATTCCAACACCGGTGCCGGTCTCGAACCCGGCATAGGCACATGGTCACAGGTACTCCGGGATGCGGGCTACGGGACCGGATACATCGGCAAATGGCATCTGGAAGCAGTCACCGAAGAGGACGCAATCTGGGGCGAAGGATTTCGCGAAGGAGCTGTCTGGGATGCCTACTCGCCTGTGGACAGGCGGCACGGTTTCTCCTTCTGGTACTCGTACGGAGCCGCCCACGACCACATGCACCCCCACTATTGGGTAGGGGACGCACCCCGCGAAGAGAAAATCGTCGTGGATCAATGGTCGGCAGAACACGAAACCGACATTGCCATCGGCTTTTTGCGCGAAACAACAGACGCTGCCGAGTCCTTCGCGCTGGTGGTGTCCTACAACCCGCCGCACCAACCGTTCGAGCTGGCACCTGCAACCTACCGCCCCAGGTACGCTCAACTCTCCGCACGGGAACTATTGACCAGACCCAACGTCGACGTCACGGGCCCGGCCGGAGCGGAAGCAGCGCAGGCAGCCCCGTTGTATTTCGCCGCCATTTCCGCCATCGATCACCAAATCGGCCGGCTGCTCGTCGCCTTGGAAGCCAGCGGTCACCACAAAAACACGATCGTGATCTTCACCTCGGACCATGGCATGCAGCTGGGAAGCCACGGTCTTATGTTCAAAAATGTTCCTTGGGAAGAATCGATGTCGTTACCATTTCTCATCCGTTGGCCGGGCCGGATAGCGTCCGGTCCCGACGACAAGGTTTTGATCAGCTCCGTTGATGTCGGTCCCACCCTCCTGGGCCTGGCGGGGCTATCTACCAGCCGGCCGCCGGCCATGCAGGGCGCTGATCTCTCGTCCCGGCTGATCGGCGCGACAACGACGCCGGTCCCTGGTCCCGCCATCTACTACGGGCCCCCGGCGCGGGACGGCGGGCCGGGGATGCGAGGCCTGAGGACCCTGAGTCACAAGTTGCTCTTCAGCTGTATCCCCGATCCGGCCCAACGATCCGGGTTCCTTCTCTCCGCGCAGCTCTACGACCTGAAGTCCGACCCCTACGAAATGAGTGACCAGGCTGCCTCCCGCCCTGCTGAGGTTCAGCTGATGGGGCGTGAACTGGTACGGCAGCTGGAGATCGTGGAGGATCCCTGGGCGGCAAGGGATCAGCTCCGGGAACACTTGGACGGGGAAACGTGCAGCTGGAAATAGCCGTCGTGGACATCGCGGGCGTCGCAATCGCTGCCGATGAAGCGGCCGACCGGATCGAACTATGCACGCGCCTGGATCTCGGCGGGCTCACTGCTTCCCGCGATCTGTTTCAAGAAAGCCTCTGCGGGGCCGCCCGGCTTTTACAGGTGCATCCGTTGGTCCGGTGCAGGCCGGGTGATTTCGTGTATTCGGCAGGGGAAATCAGCACGATGGCAAGGCAGATCGCCACCTTCGTCACGGAAGGGGCAGCCGGGGTGGTGTTCGGGGCTCTGACATGTGAAGGAGCAATCGACGGTGATGGCATGACCCGGCTTATTGACTCCGCCAGAGAGGCCAATCCGCAGGTTGAGATTACCTGCCACCGCGCCATCGACCAATGCCGTGATCCCTTGAGCGCACTGCTGGAACTGGCAGAGCTTGGCGTCTCCAGAGTGATGAGCTCCGGCGGCGCCAAGACCGCGGGAGCTGGACGGGTAACGCTCGCGGCCATGCACCGTATTGCGGACGGCCGTCTGGAGATCATGGCTGGCGGCGGACTGAAAATCGCTGATATCCCGGCATTGAAGACTGCAGGAGTAAACGCGGTCTCCTCTCGGCCAGACGGACGAGCCGGGGATCCGCCGCCACGGACAGGAGCCTGGTCAGAGCAGCCCGTAAGGCATCAGCCTGAGAGGGCTATCCTCCGAAGATCCCCTGATTGATGCTGTCCGCCGGCCACTTATCGTGCCGCATCCACGGCAGAGACCGTGCGGTGTTTCCAATCGACGCGTGCAGGCACTGGTTGGACCAGTTAAGCTCCAATCCGGCGGCAATGGCTGAGAGGTCCACCTCCCGACGTGAGAGGGAGACAAGCCAGGCGATGCGTATCTCGGTACTTCTTGCTGGTGAGATTCTGACCGCCGGAACAGCCACCTTTTCACCCAGGATTGACTCCGGTGCATACCGGATCTGCGCAGCAGGGGCGGAACTGGCGTCCGCCTGGATACTGACCAGGGCAATGGACGAAGAGAGTCCGTCGTGGGTTGTGGCCCGGGCGCAGCCGCCCCGGACACCAGTGTCCATCGGCTGATCTGAGGAGAGCGCGTATCCGCTGACAGTGAGCGGCAGCGCAACTGCGCCGCGGACTCTTGCCGCTCTCAGCTCGACAGAACCATCAAGGATGGTGGTGGCATAATCGACAGACACTCCTCGTCCGGCAGCATCCAGGAGGAACCGAAGGCTTCCTCCATGCGGGCGGGCGACTCCTCCCAGCGGGCCACGGTGGGTGCTCGTGGCGTCCTGCAGGGGAATATAGATGTCGTTGTCCCTAAGGTCCCCGTACTGGACCGGCGCAGTGGCCGTACTGAACGCTAAACGTCTGTACAGGTGGGAGTCGTAGCGCGGATGCCCTCCCGAGCCGAAATTGGCGACGCGAACTATATCGTCCCGCTGGGTGGCGTGGACCAGCCACTGCGGACCGGAGAGCACTTCCCTGACGTCCCGGCGTTCGATCTCCAGCCCGGTCTCGTCGTGGGACCAGGCCGGGTGTTCAACCGGAAGGAGCAGGCCCAGGAACCCTTTGCTTGACCACAACGGTGATCCCGGGGCGTTGTAAGACTGAAGAATCCCGGTGTTCTCTTTCCACCAGCCCAACGACAGGACACCGTCAGCGCCTACACCATGGTCCACAAAATGCTTGGCTACGCCGGAGGCGAGCCGCCGGGTCCGGCCGGCAGGCAGAGGGGAGACGCCCTGGATTTCGCCCATCCAGAACGGCGCAACGACACCCCAACGGTAAATGAGGGACCGCCCCTGAATCAGGGGACTGCCTGCGGCGGAGAACAAGTGTTCATACCCGCGAAGAAACTCCCGCAGACGGCTTCTATACAGTCGGAGGCGTTCGGACGATCCGGTTGCCTGTCCTGCGGTCCCGGAAAGCATGTCCACGATGAAGAAGGGGTATAAGTGAAAAGTCCAGGCGTTGTAATGATCGAAGCGGCGGCCCTCCCCGTCGGAATACCAGCCGTCCCCGGCGTACCAGTCCTCAATCCGGTCCAATGCCCCCTCAATTTCGAGAACATCAAAGGGCGCGCCCACTGAGGCGAGAAAAGCCTGGATGGTTGCCCCGAACAACACATGGTTGTTGTCTGCTCCGTACCTGCCCCTCGATCCGGAGAGCCAGAGCACAACCCGATTTTTGACACCGTCGTCCAATGATTCCCAGAGCCATGCTCTGGACAAGTGAAGGGCAAGAGCGATCGCTGTCGCTTCAACGGTGGGCTGCCCGTGGTCACGCAAAACGGGCCAGGCTTCGACACCGCCGGCCTGTGTCCCTGCAGCCAGCGCATCCGCGTACCACCCGATGAGGTCAGGCCGCGCACCGGGGGATCCTGCGATCCGGAGTGATGCAAGCAGAAAGGATCTTGCGAATCCCTCGAGCTGGGCAGTGTCGTTCTGCCCCGTCGCTGAAGGAAATGCCACCCGGGCGCCTCGGGGTGAGGAGTGGGTCAGGGCCCCTGCGATGAGCTTATCTGCAAGGTCTTCCCACGATGCGCGGTCCCAGCCCGTTAGTGATCCCTCAGTCGAAGTGGCTGTTGGCATCAGGTGCTCGTGGCGGGTCATCGTCCGAGTGCGTTTTCCAGGTTCGCCGGTGCCGCCGGTTCCGGCAAGGCGACGACTCGACGGGTCAAGGCGGAGCGGTAGGCGGCAAGGACGGTCTCCACGACGCTGCGGGCGTGGGAGTTGCTGACTTTGGGGTGTGAACCATGCAGAGTTTCCACGAAATCGGAGAGCTGAGCCGTGAAGCCGTCCTGAATGCCGGTCGGGGAAGGCTCACAGAGGGTCGTACTTGACCCGTTGTGTCGGACGACCGTTCCCCTGTCCGGGGTACAGGAGATGCTCCCCTGTTCGCAGATGAGGAGTATCTCATCTGCTCGGTGCGGGGGATCGGACACGATCACAATGTTCACCTCCACCCCGTTACGCAGGAGCAGGCGAACAGATCCGTCCGTCTCAACCGGGACGCCGAAACGGTTGAGCATCCGTGCGTCAACAGTATCGACAGGCGAATCTCCCAGCCAGAGTGAACGGTCAATGCAGTGGCCGCCGATATTCATCAGGGCACCCCCTCCGGCCACTGAAGGGTCAAAGAACCAATCCGGCCGTGTCCCCGGCCGGTAGTCCGTGCTGCGGTAATCCCTGATCATCAGAAGCTGTCCCAGCGCTCCGGACCGGAGAAACGTTTCTGCTGCGGCCTTCTCCGGCAGAAAATGCTGGATATGTCCCACCACCAGGGTGATGCCTGCCCTGCTGCAGGATTCCGTCATCAGCCGGCAGTCCTCCAAGGAAGTGGCCATCGGCTTTTCGACCAAAACGTGAATCCCCGCCTCGGCCGCCGCAAGAACCATCTCCAAGTGAAGGGAGTGCGGAGTATTGACAATGACAGCGTCCAGCGCGGCCTGCTCGTACATGGAGCGGTAGTCCGTGTAGACGGCGGCGCCGAGGGGTTCAGCAACCATTTGCGCTGCATCAAGCAGCAAATCGCAGACGGCCACCATCTCCGCACCCGGCAGAGCGGCGGCCGCCCGTGCATGAAACTGCGCGACCGCGCCTGCCCCAATGATTCCAAGACGGATCAACGCATACCTCTTCACTCGATGGAACTCCCAGGCGCCAGGCGGCGACAGGGACAAGTATTCAGCCACTAAAAGACATGAATCCAGACCTAATCCCGCCCTTGGACCCCATTTTTAGACCCCAAACCTCCTTGATTCGGGCGCGTCAGCTCTCCGGCGGGTACTCCGGGAATGGAACCCTCTTGTAGTACCACTTGAATCCTTCTTTTTGCGGCTGTGATAGTCATCTCAGTCGAACCGTCGCACTCGAACGGTTCCCCCTACACGAAAGGTGAATACCCATGGGCAATGCCCGGATTTTTCGCCCTCTAGCCCTGCTTCTTGGTTCGACCCTGGCCCTTTCGGCCACCGCCTGCGGTGGCCCGGGCGAGTCCAGCACCGAAGCCAAGACCACCGACATCACCAGCTCCGTCGCGGGCCAGGAACTGACGTACTGGTCGATGTGGAAGGAGGGGGAACCCCAGCAGAAAATCATCGCGGCGGCAATCGCGGACTTCGAAAAGGAATCCGGCGCCTCCGTCAAGGTGCAATGGCAGGGACGCAGCAGCACGGAAAAGCTCGTGCCCGCGCTCAACACGAACAACGTCCCCGACATCGTGGACGGCGCTTTCGCCAAATTGGCCCCCGTCATCGGTGACACGGACCAGGGTCTGGGGCTCGGCGCCACCTACGAAGCAAGCGTTGACGGGAAGAAGGTCTCGGACCTGATCCCGGCGAAGTACCTTGCGAACGCCGCTATTGACGGTAAGGACGGCCAGCCCTGGATGCTGCCGTACAGCTTCAGTTCGGACGGATTGTGGTTCAACGAAGCCAGCCACCCGGAGCTTGCCTCGGCACCGCCCAAAACATGGGATGAGTTCCTCGCTACTCTCGATGTCCTGAAGAAATCCGGGGAAGTTCCGCTGGCCGCCGACGGTGACATCGCGGGATACAACTCCGCCTGGTTCATTACCCTGATGCAGCGATACGGCGGCCCGGGTGCCTTCAAGGAGCTCGCATCAGACAAAACAGGCAGCGCCTGGGATGACCCGCAGGTCCTGGAAGCAGCCAAAAAAGTCGAATCGCTGGTCAAAGGCGGTTACCTCATCAACGGCTACGATTCCAGTAAGTGGCCGGCGCAGCAGCAACTCTGGGCCACCGGAAAAGCAGCCCTGCTGCTGAATGGGTCGTGGCTGCCCACCGAAACCGCCCCGTACGCGACCCCGGGCTTCAAATACTCCTCCTTCCAGTTCCCGGCAGTCGGCGACAAGCCCGCCAGTGTACGCGCAGACTTCGTCGGATTCGCGATTCCCAAGAAGGCGAAGAACGCCGCCGCGGCCCAGCAGCTGGCAGTCTTCATGCTGAAAAAGAAATATCAGGACGCCTACGGAACACAGGCGAAGGTACTTCCCATCCGGACAGACGCAGCCACGTCCCCGGAGATGGCATCGATCAAGAGCGCCCTTGACTCTGCGCCGCAGATCCACCAAGCGTTCGACGCTGTCGTCTTCCCCGGGTACCTGGACAAAGTCTTCAACCCCAAAAATGACCAACTCTTCCTCGGAAAAATTTCAGCTGAGACATTCCTGAAAGAGATGAAACAGGCGCAGAGCCAGTATTGGAAGGACAACGGCTAATGACGTTGACCCCAACGAAAGACGCGGCAGGGCTCCCAACACGGCCGTCGCGCCCGGTGCCCCGTAAACCGCCACGTGAAGAAGGCAGCTCCATCGAGCGCCAGCGACGCAAGCTCCTGATCCCGTTTGTGGGACCGGCCTTCCTGTTCTATACCCTCCTGTTCGTTCTTCCCGCTGCCGGCGCCTTGTGGATCAGCCTCCACAAGTGGTCCGGCGCCGGGCCCATGAAGTTCGTAGGGCTCGACAACTACTTCCTCGTCCTCCGGGATGAGCTTTTCCTCAAAGCATTCGGCAACACACTGTTGCTGCTCTTCGTTGTCGGCATCGCCATCTTCGTGATCGCTTTCGGGCTGTGCCTCATCCTCCGCGACATGGTGGGAAAGAAGATAGCCCGTTCAGTCATCTTCTTTCCACACTTGATAAACGCGCTGGTCTTCGGTGTCCTTGCCGGGTTCATCTTCAACCCCGGCGGCTTGGTCAACACCCTGCTGAAACCCTTCGGGGTGACCGACCCGCCGAAATGGCTCGCGCAGGACAACCTGTTCCCCTTGATCATGGTGACGTTGATCTGCACCACCACGGGCTATTTCACCACCATCCTGATGGCCGGAGTGGACCGGATTCCGCCCTACTACTACGAGGACTGTGCCCTGGCCGGTGCAACGCCGTTTCAGCGTCTTCGCTATGTCGTTCTCCCGTTGACGTGGGATGTGTTTGGAACCTGTGCAGTCCTGTGGACCATCTCGTCCATCAAGATCTTCGAAGTTGTTTGGGTTTTCGGAGGCAGCAGCGGCGCGGGCATTCCCCCGACCCAGAGCTGGACCACGGCGGTCTACACCTATGTCACCGCTTTCTCCGCGCAGTCGACGCCGGCCTACGGTGCGGCCACAGCGTCCGCCATCATTTCGCTGGCACTCATCTCCGTACTCGTTGTCATTCTGCGCAGGGCTATGCGCCGTGACGCCGTCGAATTTTAAGAGGACTGATGTCTGAAGATTTGGATATCCCCGTGGCCATCGCCCCGAAGCGCCGCCCCCGCAACAGGCCCACCAGCCCGGCAATGCGCGGTGAGCGGTCATTTCTAAGAAGTAGCGGCGTCGGCCTTCTTTGGATCATCGTCGCCGTGAGCATCCTCATGCTGGGCTGGATGGTAATGCAGGCGTTCAGAGACACCCGCTCGATTCTGGGTGACCCGTGGGGTCTTCCTGAGACCCTCGACTTTGGCAACTTCGTCAGGGCCTGGACAGTGGGGGACTTTGCCCAGGCCACATGGAACAGCGCTGTGACTACAATCGTCTCATCCGTATTGACCGTCGCCATCGCAGCGCCGTGCGCCTACTATCTGGGGCGGGTGGAGAACCGTTTCACCCGGTCCATCAGCCTTTACTTCATCCTGGGACTGGGCATCCCTGCCCAGGTCATACTGATCCCGCTGTTCGTGATGCTGAACCAGGTGTACCTCACTGACAGCCTCCTTGGACTGAACCTCGTCTACATCGGTGTATCCATGCCGTTCACCGTCTTCCTCCTGACCGCGTTCTTCCGATCGTTGCCGCTGGAGATGGAGGAGGCAGCCGCACTGGACGGCACCACTGCCGTCGGCACGTTCTTCCTGATCACCCTGCCGCTGGCAAAAGGTGGAATCCTCACCGCCTTCGTGCTTCAGGTGATCTCCCATTGGAACGAGACCCTGCTGTCGCTGACCCTGATGCAGTCCACAGAGAAATACACGCTGCCGGTAGCCCTGATCTCCTTCGTCCAACAGCAGACGTACTCAGGTGCCGACTGGGGCGGCCTGTTCGCCGGGCTCGTCATCGTCGTCATGCCCATGCTGGTCATCTACATCTGGCTCGGACGCAGACTGACGGAAGGCCTCACGTTGGGCATGGGCAAGTAATGTCGCATCCCGCCCCGGCTCAGCCGAACATCCTGATCATCATGGCCGACCAGTGGGCGGCGCACGCCATGGGGTGCGCCGGATCGACTGTGGTGAACACACCCAACCTGGACAATCTCGCCGCGGCCGGCACCCGCTTCGACCGCGCCTACACGACTTTCCCGCTGTGCGTACCTGCACGCAGTTCGCTGGTCTCCGGGCGCTATCCCCACGAACTAGGAATCGACGGTAATGCCGTACCAGCAGGCAGCGGGCCGGGGCGGACGCCGGGGAGTCTGGGTCACTGGTTCAAGGCGGCCGGCTACGACTGCGCCTACGCCGGCAAATGGCACGCCCCGGAGGCAAGCGCCCAGCCCGAGGACGGCTTCGACGTCATCCATCCCTTCGGCGATGAGGGGCTAACGGCCTCGGCGATCGACTGGCTCGGCGCCCGCCATGACACCGGCACGCCTTTCCTGCTGTTGGTCTCCTTCGATAACCCCCATACCATCTGCGAATATGCCCGAGGCCAGCATCTGCCGTACGGGGACGTCCAGCGGCCAGCAGACATCCGAGACGCGCCTCCGCTGCCCTCGAATTTCGCCACAACGCCCTATAGTCCCCAGGCGTTGACTCACGAACGGGCCCAGGCCGAACAGGCTTACGGGACGGCGGACTTCAGCCACGATGACTGGCGGCTTTACAGGCACGCATACGCGCAGCTCATCGAAAGGACTGACGAACAGATCGGAGTCATCCTGGGTGAACTTGACCGTCAAGGCCTGAGGGAGACTACCGTAGTGCTCTTCACCAGCGATCATGGCGACGGAGACGCCGCCCATGGCTGGAACCAGAAGACCTCGTTACAGGAAGAAGCCATACGGGTTCCGCTGCTGATGAGGGGCCCCGGTGTCGGCTACAGCCAGGTAGGCAGCCAGTTAATCTCCCTCGGCCTGGACCTCATTCCGACGCTCTGCAGCCTGGCAGGCATTGATGCCCCTGCCACCGCCACCGGGGTGGACTGGATCACCGAACCGCGCGCGCCCGGGGAAGGGATTACCGTCGAAACGGCTTTCAGCGCAGGACAGCGGGCCACCACTCTGGGGCGCGCCTTAATCACTGGACGGTACAAATACACCGTCTACAGCTGGGGTAAACACCGGGAACAGCTGGTGGACCTCACGGCCGATCCCGGCGAGCTCCGTAATCTCGCGGAAGAGTCCGCTTTCGATGAGGTCCTGGAGGAATTCCGGCGACGGCTTCTGGATTGGTGTTGGGAAACCGGCGATCAGGCGTTTCTGAAGAAACTCGTCCTGCCCCATTCCGGGAGCAGCCTGGCCCGCAAGGAAATCTACGCCGTGCCTTACTAGGCACCCAGCGCCCGCAATTTATTGTCACCCCACGGGACGGCCCGGACAGCGGCCGTCCCCCTCCTCCATCCTTCACTAGGAGACGAAATATCATGAGCAATGCCCTGACTGCTGCCCGGGACCTGGGTGCGCACATGCAACGCGAACTCGATTCACAGCCCCAGGTATGGGCCACAGCCGCTGACCAGGCACGCCGCGAAGCGGCGATGCTGTTGCCTGACAAAGGCAAGAAGATCGCCGTCGTAGGTTGCGGCACATCCTGGTTCATGGCCCAGGCCTACGCCACGCTCCGGGAGACCGCCGGGCTGGGCGTCACGGACGCCTACGCCGCCTCGGAATCGGCCTTGAACAGAGACTATGACGCGATTATCGCGATCACCAGGTCAGGGACAACCACCGAAGTGCTCGAAATCCTCGACCATGTTCGAGGCACCGTTCCCACCGTCGTCATCGTCGGCGATACCGGCTCGCCGGCTGTCACGACGGCCGACAACGTCATCGCGCTGCCGTTCGCCGATGAGAAATCCGTAGTACAGACCCGCTTCGCCACCACTGCGCTTGCCTACCTCCGGACCTCACTGGGGCACAATCTGGACACGGCCATCCACGACGCACAGAAGGCCATCGCCGAGACGGTCGAGGCGGAACTCCTGGAGGCGGAGCAATTCACCTTCCTCGGCCGCGGGTGGACGGTAGGACTCGCCCACGAAGCCGCCCTGAAAATGCGTGAGGCCTCCCAGTCCTGGACGGAGTCATATCCCGCGATGGAATACCGCCACGGTCCGATCTCCATTGCCGCAGCAGGTCGCGTGACCTGGCTTTTCGGTAACGAACCGCAGGGTCTCCGCACCGACGTTGAACGTACCGGCGGACACTTCCTCGCCAACGGACGGGACGCCATGCCAGAACTGGTCCGGGCCCAAAAGGTATCTCTGGAACGGGCCCGGCTGAGGGGACTTAACCCGGATCTGCCGCGCAACCTGACCCGGTCAGTCATCCTCGAAGGCTGATAGTGCACACGACAGGGGGGCCGGCGCCAAACGCGGAACGAGCGCCGGTCCTCGCCTTCGACGTGGGCGGAACCGACCTTAAATCAGGAATTGTCCGCCCCGACGGACAAATAATCGGCCTACGCCGGACCAGGACGCCGCTGTCTGCCTCCGCCCCGGGCGACGCCATAGTGGAAGTCATCGGATCCTTGACCCGCTCCTATCGGCACGCCTACCCTTCCCTGGCCATCACCGCCATAGGCCTCTCCGTGCCGGGAATCGTCGACGAACGGACCGGGACAGGGGTCATCTCCTCCAACCTCGGCTGGCGCGACTACCCTTTCGTCCAGAGGACTGAAACCGCACTCGGAATACCAGTGGCTTTCGGCCATGACGTCGGGGCCGCCGGGGACGCAGAATTCCGGCTGGGGCGGGCCAGGGACTCAACCAACGGGATGTTCCTGGCCATAGGCACCGGTATCGCCGGAGTCATCTATGCCGACGGAATGCGCATCCACGGAGAAGGAGTGGCGGGGGAAGTGGGCCAAGTCCCCGTGCCCGACCCTGACCACCCACGGGGCACGACAATTCTGGAAAACGTGGCTTCAGCCGGGGCGATTGTCAAGCGCTACAACGCCGCCACACACCGGCAGGTTGCAGGCGCCAAGGACGTCCTGAACGCGGCCGCCGCCGGTGACCCGGCAGCTCAGAACGTCTGGAGCCAGGCCGTGGAGTCGCTGGCATTCAGTCTTGCGCATTGCGTGGCACTTCTCGGGTCCAGGACAGTCATCATCGGCGGCGGCCTGTCACAAGCCGGAGACGCCCTGTTCGACCCTCTGGCCAGAGAGATAACGAAACACCTCACCGTCCACACAGCACCGGCAATCGTGCCCGCCAGCCTGGGCGAAAACGCCGGCCTGATCGGCTCCGCACTCAACACATTCGACCTTCTCGACGCAAAGGAGGCCGCCCGCCATGACCTCTGATAGCGGCAAACACGTACTCGCCATCACCGCCAACCCGGCGATTGACGTGACCTATTGCGTGAACGACCTCAGGCCAGGGGAAACCAACCGGATCCCCGCCCCGCACCGCCGAGCCGGAGGTAAGGGCATCAACGTCGCCCGGGTCGCGCACTCCCAAGGACACCCGGCGTTCGTCATCACCACCGCGGGCGGACATGACGGCACGAGCCTCCGCCACGACCTTGAGCTCAGCGGCATTCCGCACCGCATCGTGCCGGTGGCCGCCGAAACCCGGCGAAGCATCGCCTTCGTCGACAGGACCACCAAATTGACGACCATCTTCAATGAGACCGGAACCGCACTGGGGCACGATGAATGGCAGGAACTCCGGGACACCGCCAACCGGTGTCTGACCGGAGCATCGGGATTCCCCAGTATCGGTGTCCTGGTCGGTTCAGGCAGCCTCCCGCCGAACGCCCCACCGGGCTTTTACGGCGATCTGGTCCGCTCCGCACATTCCAACGGAGTCCCCGCGATCATCGACACCACAGGGCACGAGCTGATAGCAGCCGCCCGGTCGGGAGCAGACCTCCTCAAACCAAACCACCACGAGCTGACGTCCACCATGAACGACCCCGATCTGCAATCAGCGGCCAGAAAACTCATCCAGGCAGGCGCGAAAACAGTACTGGTCAGCGCCGGGGCGGAGGGAATGCACGCCTTCACAGCGGATGAACCCCACCGCCACTGGACGGCACGACTGCCGCAGGCCCTGGACGGCAACCCCACCGGAGCCGGAGATGCGTCCGTAGCCGCGGCGGCCGTTGCGTTCTGTGCCGGGACCAGCGACCCCCGCACGATACTCCGGGCGGCCGCGGCATGGGGATCCGCAGCAGTTTTGATGCCGCTAGCCGGCGAAATCTCACCACGCCATCAGGCGATCGCCAACCAACTTCACATCACGTTAAAGGACGACCTCCCATGCCCCTGAGCCCCACCTCGGACCTGATGGCCGACGCAGCACGCCGAGAAGGCGGAGTTGCGGCATTCAACATCATCCACCTCGAAACAGCCGAAGCCCTGATTTCCGGCGCCGAAAAGGCCGGGCTGCCGCTCATCCTCCAAATCTCAGAGAACTGTGCCAAATACCACGGCGGACTGGTGCCGCTGACCCTGGCGACCAAAGCCCTTGCCGCCTGTGCAACCGTGCCCATTGCGCTCCACCTGGACCATGCCGAAGACGAAAACCTTGCCATGGAAGCAGTGGATCTGGGCTACGGTTCGGTGATGTACGACGGATCCCATCTTGCCTACGAGGACAACGTCAAGGCGACCGCGCGAATTGCCCGCTACGCTCACGCCAGAGGCGTGTACGTCGAAGCCGAATTAGGCAAAGTAGGCGGAAAGGACGGCGCGCACGCACCCGGCGTCCGAACCGACCCCCAGGAAGCCGCCGCTTTCGTGGCCGCCACCAACGTCGATGCACTGGCCGTCGCCGTGGGCTCATCCCACGCCATGACGACCAGAACATCGACCGTGGACATTAGCCTTATCGCCGCCCTACGCCAGGAACTCGATGTGCCGCTGGTTCTGCACGGGTCCTCCGGAGTCCCGGAAGAGGACCTCGTATCCGCGGTTAGATCCGGGATGACCAAAATCAACGTCTCCACCCATCTGAACAGCGTTTTCACAGGCGCCGTTCGCGCGTATCTTGATGCCAACCGGGCCGCGGTGGACTCCCGTAAATACTTCGGCGCCGGCCGAGAAGCTTTGGTCCCGGAAGTCGCACGCCTGATCTCACTCATCAATGGCAAGCGCTAGGCCCTCAGCGGCGCCCATGTCCTACGGCTGCCCGGGATACGTGCTGCGGGGCACCGTGATTACCGACGGATCAGTAAGAACAGACAATGTCGTGGCGGTGCGGGGAGACCGGATCGTCTACGCCGGTCCTTCGAACAGCTATGATGCCGGCCAGTTCAAGGATGCCAGCGAGTTCACGGTCCCCGACGGCGGAGCAATCCTCCCGGGCCTCGTCGACGTACACTGCCACGGTGCGGCGGGCGCCGAATTCCCCACAGGGAATACGGACACCTCCCGGACCGCCGTCGATTTCCTTCATGACAGCGGGACAACCACCCTGCTCGCGAGCCTGGTGACCGCGTCAGAAAGTGACCTCATCCGGGCGATTCAGGCGCTGAAACCGCTGGTCGCTGAAGGCCTTGTCGCGGGTCTTCACCTGGAAGGTCCGTTCCTTTCCCGAACCCGCTGTGGGGCCCAGAATCCGATTTGGCTGAAGGACCCGGATCTTGAGATGCTCAACGCGCTGCTCCAATCCGCGGAAGGCACCGTGAAAACCATGACCTACGCCCCGGAACTTTCCGGCGTTGACGAGCTGCTCGAGATACTCATCGACCACGGAGTCACCCCCTCGTTAGGTCACACGGATTGCTCCGCCGAAGTGGCCGCCCGATCCCTTCTGACGGCGGAAACTGCCATGAAGCGCGCCCGGCCGACAGGACTTGCGCGGCCCACAGTCACGCACCTCTTCAACGGAATGGCGCCCATGCACCACCGTCTGCTGGGCCCGGCGGGCGCGTGCCTTCGGGTTGCCAACGAAGGCCGGGCCGCCGTGGAGCTGATCGCCGACGGCGTCCACCTGGACGCCCAAACCGTTTTGATGACTTTCGGGCTGGTCGGTGCGGAGAATATCCTGCTGGTCACGGATTCCATGGCAGCGACAGGGCTCGCCGACGGCAACTATGACCTGGGCCCGTCGCAGGTCTCGGTACGCCAAGGCATCGCCCGGCTCAGGGACGGCGGTTCACTCGCCGGTGGTACCGCAACGCTCCTGGACGTCGTACGACAAACCATTGCTGCGGGCGTGGCCCCTGGCGACGCCGTACTCGCCGCGACAGCAGTACCTGCCCGCGTGTTGGGCGCCAGCGCGCACATCGGAAGTGTCCAACGCGGGATGAAGGCGGACCTGGTAGTCGTGGACGCCGACTTCCGGCCGCACGCTGTCATGAGATCCGGCCTCTTCCGACCGGGGCTGCCGGCTTCCTGACGAATCGCCGGCCGCCTCAACTAGGGGGTACCGACTGCCACCGTCCGAAATCCACAGTTTCCGCTTGAAGACTCAGGGGTGTTGGAACTGCGCGCCGCCACCCGGTACCTGCTGCAGTAGGAACTGTGACACAGATAAGAACCACCACGCATGACCCGGGATGCGCCCTTCTCCGGCCCTGAAGGGTTCGCTTCGGGGGAGTCGGCATAATAGGCCGGGTCAAACCAGTCGCTGCACCATTCCCAGACATTCCCGGAGACCTCGTACAGACCAAACCCGTTCGGTGGAAAACTACGGACCGGAGCGGTGCCCAAATAGCCGTCCTCGGAAGTGTTGGAGACAGGAAACTGACCCTGCCAGATGTTACATAGATGCTGACCGGCAGAACCCAGCAGTTCATTTCCCCACACGTACCGTCGTCCGCCCAGACCCCCGCGGGCCGCGTACTCCCACTCAGCCTCGGTTGGCAGCCGCCTGCCGGCCCAACGGCAGTACGCCAGAGCGTCGTTGTGCGAAACATGGACGACCGGGTGGCCCCGCAGGGACTCCCAGTTCGTGTTTCTGCCGCCCGGATGCGCCCAATCGGCGCCGCGCACATTAACCCACCAAGGAGCGCCTGCTGCCAAGCCGAGGACGTCCTCCTTCGGTGCGTCAAGCAGCAAATGAAAAACTGCTGACGAGCCGTACAATTCCGCCTCAGTGCGATAACCGGAAGCGGCAATGAAAGCCGCGAACATCTCATTCGTCACAGCCGTGGCGTCAATATGAAACGAATCCAGCCTCACCCGGTGCACCGGGACTTCCCCGTCGGCCGGGTAACCTTCCCCATACGCGTCACCCATGGAAAACGCGCCAGCCGGAATGGGAACGTCCGGGTGTGTTACCGAGGCCGCGGACACGCTATGGGGCGGACTCCATGAGTCCATCGGACGCACCGAACCGGCGCGCTCTCCAGCCGGGCCGCAGCAAGGGCTCCCACCGGTGATGCCCTCATCAGCCACAGAGCCCAACTCCTGCCAACCGACCGGCCAAAACCGCTAACTGGATCGGCATTCCGAGCAGTCTCTTCAAAACTATTCTCCTCATCAGGGTGCGGCGGGAACCCGCTCCCCGGGGCCAAGAGCCGGGGAACCGTGAACCACTCAAAACTTATGTAAACGTACTTTACCTATTTTAGCCCGTCGTGGCTATCCCATTTTGCGTCAGCATTCCCATGAAACCGGGGCCCCACCGCCTAAGCGCCGTCAGCGCGGCACCGTGGCTGGAGTCGAAAGGCGACCCGATCTCGGCCACGACGTCGGGTACCCCTAAAGTGACCGCCATTCGCCGGATCCGTAGTTCCTCCGTGGCCGCCGAGACCAGCGCCGGACCCAGGCTAAGGAGAGGACCCGTGAGAATGATGCGGCGAGGGTCGACCAACATCGCAGCATTGTTAAGACCGATGCCAAGCATCCGACCAACTAGCCCGATCACGGCCAGCGCATCGGCATCACCTGACTGGACAACGGCGGCCAGTTCCTCGAGGTCTGCGACAGTGGCACCCTTGCCCCGGGCCGACCGGAGGACGGCCTCCACGCCCACGTAGGCCTCGAGACACCCCCTTGAACCGCACCCGCATACGGGGCCTTCGGGGTCGAGGCAGACATGCCCCAGCTCACCGGCGGCGCCTCGGCCTCGAAGGACCTCCCCGCCGTCCACAATGCCCGCGCTGACCCCAGCGGAAAGGACAACATAGAGAACGGCACCGGGGGAGTCGAGCCCGGAACCGCCAAGGTGGCGAAAGGTGGCCATCCGGGTGTTGTTGTCCCAGACGACCGGGGCGGCAAGGAGTGTTCTCAGCTTGTCAAGCTTCGCGCCGGGCGGATCAACGAGAGCGGAGCCACCGGCCGGCCGGGCATCGGGATGAAGGCCGGATACCCCCACGCCCACACCCAGAACAGACTCGGGGTTGAGAATATTGGAGCTGATGAAAGTGCCGACGGAGCCCAGCGCGATATTGAGCCGTCGCTGCAGCGTCGTCCCCGGTGACGTCGAGGTGACCTTTTGGGCGTGAACCGTCCCGTCGATCGCGAGGATAGTGACCGCAACCTGAGCTTTGCCCAGTTCGATACCTACCGCCGCTCCCATAGCCCTGTTCGGCGCGAGCAATGCTTGGGGGCGGCCGTTTCTTCCGGCACCGTATGCTGCCGTTCCCTGTTCCTGGAGAAGTCCCAGGCTCAACAGTTTGTTCACAGCAGACGAAAGGGTCGGGCGCGAAACCCCCAGCTTGGCTTGAAGTTCCAGGCGGGTGGACGGACCTTCGGCCAGCAGGAGCTCGACAAGCGATCGTTCCGTGGTTCCTGGTTCGGTGGCGTCGGGCATCTCTGAATCATAGTCCGTCACCGACAGGCCCATGAGGGTGAGTGCCTGACCGACTCGCGAGCCGGGCAACAGAAACCATAAGGACGGCATCACCCTTTGACGTTCTCATCAACTGCGGTCGGGAATGGGCGTGCGTCGGAAAGGCCGAGGCACAGGAAAATCCTCTCAAGATCTCCCGTTATGCTATTAACGTAAATACATTTATCATTAGTCAGGTGTCGGGTTCTGTGAGATGGGACGTCTCCAGGCTGCGGCGCTCAGACCAGACTGACGGCCGACTGGCCGCGTTTAGGAAGTGTGAGGGTATGGCAGTAGAAGGCGCACCAAGGACAAACATTCTGTTTCTCATGACAGACCAACAACGCATCGATACAATGGGCTGCTACGGAAATAGGTCCCGTCACACCCCCTACCTTGACGGGCTGGCAGCCCGGGGCACTGTGTACGACCGCGCTTACACTCCCACGGCCATCTGCACGCCCGCCCGCGCATCCCTCCTGACAGGGCTTCATCCCTTCGAGCACGGGCTGCTGTCAAATTTCGAGTGGAACTCCGGTCACCGGGACGAACTGCCCGACGGTACTCCCACTTTTGCCGACGAACTCAGGAAGCAGGGATACCGGTTGGGGCACGTCGGCAAATGGCACGTCGGGCGGGAGCGCGGTCCGGATTTCTACGGCTTTGAAGGGGAGCACCTGCCCGGGGCCCTGAACACCTTCGATAACCCGGCATACACGTCCTGGCTTGCGGAGAAAGGGTTCCCCTCATTCCGCATAGTGGACCCGGTGTACACCGTTCAAAAAGACGGATCGCAGGGGCACCTCATCGCAGGGATCACTGACCAGCCCACAGAAGCGACGTTCGAAGCCTGGCTGGCGGACCAGACCATCGCCAAGCTCCGCGAGTTTGCCCAGACCCACCCGGCTGGAGGCGCCCCAGGCACCGAAACAGCCGTCGCACCCTTCTACCTGTCCTGCCACATCTTCGGACCCCATTTGCCGTATCTCATTCCGAGGCAATGGTATGACTTGGTGGATCCAGCAACGGTGCAGCTGCCCAAGTCCTTCGCTGAAACTTTTAACGGCAAACCTCTGGTCCAACAGACCTACGCCGAATACTGGTCCACCGATTCATTCACGGTAGAGGAATGGAAGAAACTGACCGCGGTCTACTGGGGCTACGTTTCCATGATCGACCACGAGATCGGACGCATCCTCCAGACCGTCGAGGAACTGGGGCTCAACGATTCGACCGTGATCATGTTCACCGCGGATCACGGCGAGTTCACCGGCGCACACAGGCTCAACGACAAGGGGCCTGCAATGTACGAGGATATTTACCGTATCCCCGCTATTGTCGCTGCGCCCGGCCAGGAACCCAGACGGGAATCAAAATTCGTCTCCCTCCAGGACTTCACCGCCACGTTCATCGACATCGCCGACGGCTATGCCGGAAATATTCGCGGGAGTTCATTGATGCCCTCCACGACCGCTCCACTGCCCGCTGACTGGCGAACAGAGATGGTGTGCGAATTCCACGGACACCATTTTCCTTACGCGCAACGGATGATCCGTAATGAACGATACAAGTACATCGCCAACCCGGAAGGGATTGACGAGTTCTACGATCTGGTCAGCGACCCCGACGAACTCCATAACGTGGTAACTGTGCCCGCCTACGCGACGCAGCTCAAGACGATGCGGCTGAGTCTCTACAAGGAACTCGTCTCCAGAGGTGACAAGTTCTATCAGTGGCTGGCATTCGCAGGGGACATCGAACCCGAAGATCGACTCAGGCCCGACACCGCCCTCGAACGCTTCGTAACCCAATGAACTCCGGCGGGGCATTCGCTCATTTCGGGGGCGCCGTCGCCAGATACGGGAAAGGACGGTAAGGGATTTGCGAGCTTTTAAGGTGGCCGTTGTTGAACGCGTATGACCGTGAATCTTCGGGCGTGGCCAGCTCGGGCATGCCATTCCCGCGCTGCGATGGTCCGACCCTCCGCGACATGGTTCAGGATTGGGACGCTCTGGACCCGGGAGACCTGATTGTGGTTTCGGTTCCGGGGCTCCCACCACGCCTGGGATCGTTTGAAGACTGTACGTATGACAGGACGATCGTATGGGTGAATGATTTCGGCGCGGGCCGGCGCATGTTTTTTCAAGCCGATAGTGTCGATCTCTACCGAATCCTGGGAGCTCCGCCGACTCCGTCTTAGTGTCCTGTTTTTCGGACCGGCACGGCTGGTCGTAAATGGTCAGCTAGGGAACGGGTTGCCGAGCCCGAGTCCAGCCTGGCAGGCTAACAAGTGGGACTGACCCGCAGCCGCCACATCCCGAGCGCTGCCTTGGTATGGATTTCGGATAGGTGGAGTATGTCGGTCAGCTGTGTCCGTCCTTCGAATCGCGGACTGCGCCTGGGAGCAGGGATGATCGGGATCCTGCTCATCGCGGTAAACCTCAGAGTGGGTTTTGTCACCGTAGGCCCGCTGCTGGAGGGCATCACCAGGCGCTTTTCCCCATGTTTCCGAGGATTTCTAAAACACCGATTATGAACCATATGTCGGCTTAGCTGGTTTGACGGGCCGCCGGGGGAGGGCGCTCCATCCGCACCCACTGCTCTTTCAACATGAGGGCTGAAAGACGTTGTTCCGATACAAGGGGAATCGGACGAGATGTCTCGTTGCTCTGTCTCGTGACCTGCGCTCGACCTCCGTGTCCCGCAGTCTTACGAGACGCCCTTGGCTGAAGGGCAGATTAATCTCGCTACCTGAAGCTCTGGATCGTCGATGAAATTCCAGATGTCGCGCTGCCGATAAGAGGGAATCAGTTGTGTCAAGTTGCGATCTGAGAGCTTCTCGGACCTTTGTGAGAAAACGAAGAATTTGACCCTATCCTGACATCCCTTCGGCCTCCTGCCTGACGTCAGCTTGGGGTGTACTTCAAGTGGGTGTCGGAGTGGCGCATTCGGGCTATTGTCTGTCGGCGACCGATAGCTGCTTTCTTCAGCTGGATACGCACGGCTCGTCCACCGGGGCCTGCCTAACCTCGAGGTCATTTCTCAACAGGGATGAGCAAGACGGTGCAGATTCCCAGGGAGGCAAGGACGATGACGCTGGCCGCTACGGCGGCGATCGAAGCGGCGTCGGGTGTAATTGCTTCTTGGTTGATGCCGTGGATGGCGCGGTGAAATCTCTGCTTGCGAGTGAGGTTGATAGTCAGGGCCATAACGGCGGCGACCGCTACGAGTGTGCCCGCGAACCAGCCGTGGTGCGGCATCCAGCGAAGGAATACAGCGGCTGCGACCGTCAGGGACAGCGTAGTGCGTCCCCATGCCATGTCTGTGCGTTCCGGCTGGAGTCCGGGGTCGCCATGGGTTGGTGTGTTCGTTGATGGAGGCATGGATTAGGCGGGGCGGACGAGGACGAAGACCGCCATAATGGCGGCGACGAGGCCCCCGCCGATTGCCAAGACCGGAGCGATCCAGGGCAGTGGCAGCGGGTCTTTGCGGCGCATGGAGCGTTCGACATTCAGCCAGCGGAAGAATGAGCCTCCACCGATGAGGAGCGCGAGAACGAGGAGCAGGACAGCGACCGTTTTACTCAGTTCGTGGCCGAATAGATCGGCCATGAAGGCTTCGACGGCGACACCGCCTGCGAGTAATGCCAAGGAGGTTCGGATCCAGGCCAGGAATGTGCGTTCATTCGCCAGGGTGAACCTAGGGTCCGGTTCGGTTCCGCCGCCCAGGATCCGGCCGGATACGCCTGCTCTTCCACCGCCGCTGGCGTTGAAATTCTCCATGGGTGATCCTTCCGTGTCCGTTGTTTGTTCTTCGGTTCAGCAGATAGCGAAGGCCGCGTCTGCGGCCCCCGCTATCTGCCTTCTGGGTGTGATGTTTTAGGCCTTAGTGACTGCCGCTATTGCAGCCGTCTCGGATCCGGCAGCGGGGGTGGATGCCTCGAGCGGGAAGCCTGCGGTTACGTCAAGGCCAAGCCTGCGGCGGTCACGCTGCTGGTTGACGAACACCAGGGCCAGGGCGCCGAACGTCAGCATCAGCCCTCCGGCCAGGGCGAACGCGGCACGGTAACCATCTGCCGGGGTGGCCGCACCGCCGATCAGGAATCCGGACACTGCGGGTGCGAACACACCTCCGGTGGTGAGGACGGCGTTGGCGATGGAGAGGTTAGCGCCGCGCTGGCCGATGGTGGTCAGCTCGGCCACCACCAGGTAGGTGATGGCAAAGAGCGCGGGTGCGGTGCCAAAGCCGAAGACCATCAAGGCGATGGACAGGACGGGGGACGTGGTCATGGTCGCCCCTACCAGGCACGCTCCGGCGAAGGCGCCGGCACTGCCGAGTACCCAGCCGCGTGCCTTTCTGGTGGGAACGCCCTTGAGGTGGAGGCGCTGGGTGAGTGCACTGAGGCCGACAGTGGCAATGGTTCCCCAGGCGGCGGGCAGGGCGATCATGGTGCCGGCCTGTTGTCCGCTGAAGCCGAGGACGTTTTGGAAATAGGCCGGGCCCCATGACATGGCGAGGGTGAAGGTCCAGTAGCCGAAGAAGGAGGCCAGGACTGAGAAGATCCAGCTGGGGGACAGGATGGTGCGCCAGTAGCGGACCTTGGCTTCGGCCACGACAGGTGCCTCTTCCGGGGCAATGCCGTCAAGTTCCTGTTCAGCCTTCCGGCTCGTGTACGGGCCTTCCTTGCCCACGATGAACCAGAAGATGGACCAAACCAGTCCGACAATGGCCAGCACGGCGAAGGCGGTCTGCCAGCCGAATTGACCGATGACCCAGGCCAAAACGGGAGCGAACGCCACAATGCCCAAGGTCACGCCGGAGGATGCCAGCGCGGCAGGGGTGGCGCCCTTCTTTGCGGGGAACCACTTGTAGATGCCGTGCATCAGGACGGGCGCCAGCGGGCCCTCGCCGGCCCCGAGCAGCAAGCGGCTTGCCCAAAGCGCGGGGAGGGAAGCGAACAGCAGGATTGGAACCTGCGCCACTGACCACAGCAGGCACAGGACCAGCAGGATCCACTTGCTCGATACCTTGTTGGCGATGGGGGCAGCAACGATCTGGGCAACGCCGAAGGTCAGGAACATGGCACTGCCCACCAGGCCAAACTGTTCGGGCGTGATGCCCAGCTGTTTCATCAGGGGGACGGCGGCAATGCCCAGGACTGCTTTGTCCGCCCAGCTGAGCATCATCAGGAAAAGCAGGCTGAACGTCATGAACCAGCCGTAGCGGTTGCGCTTGGCCCGGGGCCAGGTCCGGGGATCGCGGGAGGTCGCAGAGCCCGGCGTTATATGGGGAGTTTCAGACACAGTTTGCCCAATCGTTGAAGGGGAGTCTTTGCCGGTTTCACCGGCGTTTCCTCGACTCTAGGCTTGTGTGACCGGCCTTACATTTGAGCTTTCCGTTGGGCGGAAAGCCACTTTTGCGGCGTCGCACACCGCCGATGCTCGCGCCGTCGGCCCGTCCCAGGAATACCAGCAGAGCCATCCCCAGAGAGCTCAACCCACATGTTAGCCACCAAGTGGTGCCCCAGCCGCCGGTGGTGGTGGCGAGCAGGGCAAACAACATGGGCCCCAGAAAGTTTCCCACGTTAAAGATCTGCTGCGTCAGCCCCAGCACGGCGGTGACAGAACCGTCGGCGGGTGCGATGCGCACCGAGTAGCTGGTCACCGCGGCAGGGATGAGGCCCCCCACAGCTGAAAACAGGGCTATGAAGACGACCTGGACGAGGACACCGTTCGCGAGACTTTCCCAGCCGATGGCAAACGTGGCCACGGAAGCGGCGGACATCGACAGGAAGGTCCAAAAGATAATTCTCCGCTCCGACAGGCCACGCTGGATCAGCGGACCGGCGCTGAGGGCCCCGATGGCGTTTACTCCTCCGACCATGGCGCTGAGGATGCCCGGCCACGGACCGCCGAGCCCCGCTGACCGGTAAATTGAGGGCAGGAAGCCGAGCACCGCCATCCACTGCGCCGTATAGCAGGCGAAGACCAGACCTATGATCCATGGCCTGCGGGTGGCAACGGTGCGGCCCACCCTGCGGAGTGCGGAGCGCAGCCCGGCGTCGGCGGGGGCCACGTCCCTCGGCACCCGGCGCAGCAGCAGCGGCACGGGGACAAGCGTGAGAATGGCCATGACCAGCCACCATTCGCGCCAGCCGACGGCCTGCAGGAACAAGGCACCGGAGGACAGGCCAATCAGCGTGGCCGTTCCCTGGAACGTGGCCCAGCTTGCCAGTGCAACGTTCAACCGCTGGGGCGGGACCACTTTGCGGATGAGGGCAGGGGCGGCGACGACGGCCAGCAGGAAGCCGACACCCTCAAGCGTGCGTGCAGCCATCAGCCATTCGGTGCTGGGGGCGGCTGCGCCCAGGATGGAGGCAGCGCTGAGCAGGACCAGGCCGGAGATAAGGAGCCGGCGCAGGCCGGCCATTTCACCGCCCACGGCTGTGGCGAGGCCGCCCACAACGCTGGCCAACTGGATGATGCCGAGCAGCAGTCCGGCCTGGATCAGTGAGGTGCCGAGATCCGCCTGGATGCCGGCCAGGGCAGCCGGAAGTTTCCAGATGTGCATCGCCGCCGCGATGCCTGCAGCGAGGACAGCTAGCCAGGCCCCGTCCGCCGTCGACTTTGTGTCATCCATTGCTGCGGTGTGCGATGGCAGTGCCAAGAGTGGTCCTTGCTGCAGGGTGACAGTGCGGGCTTCCTGAGAACAGATCCTGTCAGGCGGGGGCGAGGACGGGGCTGCCGATGCGGAACCGCTGGCCGCTGACGGCTACATCCACAGGGCCATCAAAGGTTGAGGCGGAACGGCCGCGCCACCAATCCGGCTCCGCACGCCCGGCCAGGTGTGAAAGGACAAGGCGCCCCACGCCAGCGGCCGCGGCAACCCGGCCCGCTCCCTCCGGCGGGGTGTGAGCGATCCGCTGATGGTTCAGGAACTCCGGCGCGAAACCCTTGTCTGCATAAAAGTCCAAATTGACCGCTTCGTGCACCAGGACGTCCGCTCCGCTGGCGAGCACCACCATGGCCTCGCATTCGGCCGTGTCGCCGGAGAACACCACGGAGCCGGCGTCGGTCTCAAAGCGGAACGCCAGGGCAGGCCGCACGGGCGGGTGCTCCACCAGGATGCCGGTGACCTTGACCCTGTCATCCTCGTAGACGTCAAAGGGTAGGGCCCCCTCCGGTGACTTATGCGCTGGGGTGGCCAGGTCCACAGTGCGGACCAAAGAGGCAAGGTCCGGGCGGGCCTCATCATGGACCCGGATATCGATGTCATAGGAGAAGGCTTTCAGAGAGTGGGACACCAGCTCACCTGTGCCAGAGAGCCCAGTGCCGCCGGCGCGGGTTGCATCCTTGCCCGGGCCAACAACGGAAACAGGGCCGGTGAAGCCCTCCACCGGGTTCCCCCAGTTCCACAGGAGGAAGCCGGGAAGTTCCACCACGTGGTCCGAGTGCAGGTGGGTGACAAAGCCCGCCACGAAGTCCTTGCCCCGGAGTCCTGCCTCGTGGGCGGCGCGGGAGCAGCCGAGGCCGAAGTCCACCATGTAGAAGGCGTCGCCCACCACCAGTGCGCTGGAGATGCCGTTTTCGGGTCCTCGGATGGCTGGGCCGGCGGCGGTGCCTAGAGTGATCAGTTCGACGCTCACAGGAATGTCCTTCTGCAGAGTTGGGGGGTCAGGAGTGGGGACGGGCATTGATGACGCGGGTTTCCAGGTATTCCTCCAGGCCCCAGCGGCCGCGTTCGCGGCCGACGCCGGAAGCCTTCCAGCCGCCGAACGGGGCGTCCGGTTCCACCAGGGTGTGCTGGTTGACCCAGACGGTTCCGGCCTCAATGCGTGAGGCGGTGGCGTAGGCCCGTTCCTGGTCGGGGCTCCAGACGGATGCGCCCAGGCCGAACTCTCCGGCGTTAATTCCGGCGATGGTTTCGTCGAGGTTGTCGTAGGCCACGATGGGCAGTGCTGCCCCGAACTGTTCCTGTTCGACAAGGTCCATGCCCGGCTCGGCGTCGATCACTACAGTGGGGGAGAGGAAGTAGCCGGGCAGGTCGCAGCCGGGGGTGCCGCCGGTGAGGATGCGGGCGCCGGCGCCCACCGCGGATTCAACCAGGCCGTGGATCAGCTTGAGCTGGGACTCGTTGTGCATCGGGCCCATGGTGGTGCCGTCAGCGATGCCGTGGCCCAGCACATAGCGGGCCGCCTCGGCGGCTATGGCCTCAGCCAGTTCCGCGCCGCGGCTGCGCGGGACGTACACGCGCTTGACCGCCATGCAGACCTGGCCGGCGTTGCGGAAGGCGCTGCCCACAATACCGCGGGCGGTGACAGCGATGTCCGCGTCGTCCAGGACGATAGCAGGATCGTTACCGCCCAGTTCCATGGTGACGCGCTTGACGGTTGAAGCAGCCTGCTGGGCGACGGAGATGCCCACCTCCGTGGAACCCGTAAAGGAGATCTTGCGGATGCCAGGTGAGGTGCTCAGGGCAACGTTTACCGTCCGCCGCGAACTGGTGCGGGCCTGCAGCACACCGGCCGGGAGGACCTCGTTGAGCAGGTTAATCAGGGCAATCGTGGACAGGGGTGTGGACGGCGAGGGTTTGGCGATCACGGTGCAGCCGGCCACCAGGGCAGGGGCGAGTTTTACGCCGAGCAGGGAGATGGGGAAGTTCCACGGGGTGATGGTGCCGACGATTCCCACAGGCCGGTACTGGACCTCCAGGCTGCGGTCGGCCCGCGGGGTGAGTTGCTGGGCTTCGTCCCAGTCGAGGTCCGCATAGTATTCGAAAAGGTTGGCGGCCACCGAGAACTCACCTGCGGCGTCGGCCTTGGGCTTGCCCTGTTCCAGGGAGAGCAGGGTGGCCAGCTCGTCCAGGTCGCGGCGGATCAGTGCGGCACCTGCGCGCAGGGCGTTGCGGCGCGCTTCCCTGTCCGCGGCCCAGCCAAGTGCGGCGGCACGGGCGGACGCAACCGCGAACTCAACGTCCTCCGCTGTGTTTTCCGGAGCGTGTCCAACGAGCTCAAAGGTGGCCGGGTCATGGACCTCGTACTGGGCTGCCGTCATGGTTTGTCCTTTCGGCCGGGAGGGAATTCTTATCCCAGTGTCATGGCACCGGTCACAATCCGTGGGCAGCCTTTCCATCCAACGGAAAGTGCGCGCCAAGGACGATCGCCCGCTTGCCAATATGGAGTGAAGCACGTCACGCACTAACGAGGAGTCTGCATGTCCCAGGAGCAACTGCCCATCGTACTCACCGGAATTTCGTCCGGCATCGGGGCCCGGACGGCCCAGATCCTCGCCAGCCGGGGTGTCCCGTTGATCGGCATTGACCGTAACGCGCCAACGGACTTCAGCGGCACCTTCGTCCAGGCGGACCTTTCCAGCCAGGCAGGCGTGGACGCCGCCGCAGCAGCAGTCGCGGCCGCAGCGCCTAACGGCATCGGTGGTCTGGCGAACATCGCCGGAGTCCCCGGCACCGCACCCTGGCGGAGCGTGCTGTCCGTCAACGTCTTCGGTGTCCGGGGGCTGGTCCGGGTGCTCGCACACCTGCTTGGCGAGGGGGCTGCCGTGGTGAACCTCGCCTCCAGCGTTGCCGTGAACTGGCGCGACGTGAAAGCGAAATGTTCCGCCTTCGCACTCGCCGATGATGAGGCAGCAGCGCTGGAGGCAGTAGCTAGCGACGAGGAGATCACCGGCGAGTCCTACCTCTTCTCCAAGCAGTGCGTCCGGGTCCTCACCGAGCACCTGGCCGCCGAGCTGCTGCCGCAGCGCATCCGCGTCAACAGCGTCAGCCCGGGCCCGGTCGCCACACCCATCCTCGAGGACTTCAAGAAAGACCATGGCCGCGACAAGGTAGAGGGCGCCAGCGCTCTGCTGGGCCGCTTCGGCGACCCGGACGACATCGCCCCCGTCATCGACTTCCTCCTCCGGCCCGAATCGGGCTGGGTGAACGGTTCGGATATCCGCGTGGACGGCGGCCTGGGTGCATACCGCGGCTCCGGCCTCGCCGCAGTGGCCGGCTGAACGCCGTCGACGCACGGCGGGTGCATTAATGCACGACGCCGGTGCCTCACCTTTCGCACCCGGGGGCACCGGCGTCGGGCCTAAAATGGCAGGACGCAGCGCTGCGCCACGTGCAGCGCTCTCGAGCACACAGAAGGGTGACCATGGCAAACCCTGCCCCGCCAGGCCGGACCACCCGGCGCCCGGGTACGACGGCCGCACCCAAGCTTCCGGCCGCGCCCGGCGGTGCTGCCACCCCTCAGGCGGCCAGCGTCACCTCACGCGCCCTGGCCCTGTTGGGCACCTTCGATACCGAGCACTCCGTCCAAAGCCTCAGTTCCATGGCCCGGCGTGCAGGATTACCGGTAGCCACCGCGCACCGCCTTGCCGGTGATTTGGTGGCCTGGGGCGGACTGGAAAAGCTGAACGGCGAATACCGCGTGGGCCAGCGGATCTGGCGACTTGGCCTGCTGGCCCCCGCGCAGCAGAACATCGCCGAGGTGGCGGCTCCCTTCATGCAGGACGTCCTTTTCGTCACCCACAACGTGGTGAACCTGTTCATCCTGGACGGGGAAGAGGTCCTGCTGGTAGAGCGCATGTCCGGCACCGGCGCCGGCCAGCCGTTCCGGCGAGTGGGCGCACGCCTGCCGCTGCACGTAAGTGCAGCGGGCAAAATTATGCTTGCTTACGGGGCAAAGGACCTGTTTTCCTCCGCTGTCCAGCGGCTAGAGCCCCATACGCCCCGGACCATCACGAACCCCGGACTGCTCGCCGCCGAGATCGAACGGGTCCGGGCCAATGGCTACGCCACCACGGAAGAAGAGGCGGGGCCTGACAACTACGGCCTGGCTGTCCCGGTATTTCTTCCGAACAAGCAGGTGGTGGCAGCGCTGGGCATCGTCACCCGCGGTCGCCCCGCGCCCGTGGGCAGCGTGGTTCCCGTGCTCAACATCGCATCGCGGGGAATCGCGCGGCGGCTGGGTGTGGAGCACCTGCCGCGGTAGGCCGGGTTCTCTCCGCTCGTGTCAGGCCAGTCTTTCCGTTGGATGGAAAGCCGCGCACAGCCTGTGGCCTGGAACACCTAACCTCAAGTAAGTCCTTAATGCGGCCGGATCTCCGGCCCAAGCCTGCTTGGCAGGCACCCCGTTCCAAAGGAAGTGAAGACCCCATGACTGCATCTGCAGGAGCTACCATCGACGCCGTCGTCGATCAGGTGGACATTGTGGCCGACCAGGTGGTCTCCCTGGTGCTACGCCGGGCCGACGGGCAGCGATTCCAGCCGTGGCAGCCCGGGGCACACATTGATGTTCACGTAGGCGACGGCCTGGTGCGACAATACTCCCTGTGTTCCTCGCCGGACGAACTGGACCATCTGCGCATCGGTGTGCTGCACGTGCCGGATTCCCGTGGCGGGTCAAAAGCAGTGCACGCGCTGCTGGCCGGCACGCCGCTGACCATCTCCGAACCGCGCAACAACTTCCCCATGCGTGAATCGCGGCGTTACCTCTTCATCGCCGGCGGAATCGGCATCACCCCGCTCATTCCGATGTTGGAGGCAGCCCAGGCCTCCGGCAAGGAATGGACCCTGATTTACGGCGGGCGGAGCCGGAACACCATGGCCTTCGCCCAGCAGCTGGAGGACCGGTATGGCACTGACCGCATCCGGATCATCGCCGAGGACGAGGTAGGCCGGCTCGACCTGGACCAGATCCTCGGCATGCCCCGGGCGCACATGCTGGTGTACGCGTGCGGCCCCGGCGGGCTGCTCGGCGCCGTTGAAGAACGCTGCATGGGCTGGCCTCCGGGCGCCCTGCACACCGAGCGTTTCGTTGCCTCCACACTGGGTGCCGCCGCCGCCAACGCACCGTTCGAGGTGGAGTTGGCCCGGACCGGGACCACCGTAACAGTGCCAAATGACAAGACCATCCTCGAGGCCGTGGAGGAGGTGGGCGTCCGCGTCCTGTCCTCCTGCCGCGGCGGATTGTGCGGCACCTGCGAAACCCAGATCATCTCGGGTGAGCCTGAGCACCGCGACGCTGTGTTGTCGGAAGGGGATCGTGAAGCAGGCGAAGTGATGCTGGTCTGCGTTTCCCGCGCCGCTGCGGGCTGCCCGCGCCTCGTCCTGGATCTCTAGCACACCATCTATCCACCCAAGATTTCTCACCAGGAGTGTTCCCATGACCGTTACCACCCATGAAGCCAACGTACTGGGCGAAGACCCGTTCGACACGGCGAACCTCCTGGACCCGTACCCGTTCCTGGGGCGGCTCCGCGATGCCGGCGCCGTCTCCTATCTGGAGAGCACCGGCAGCTACGCAGTGGCCGGCTACCAGGAGGTTTATGAGGTCCTGACGGACTTCGAAACCTACATTTCCTCCGGTGGCCTGGGCCCGCGGGACATCCGCAAGGACTCTGGCTGGCGCCCGCCCAGCATCCTCGAATCGGATCCGCCCATCCACACCGTGATGCGCCGGGCGCTGACCGGCGTCATCAACCCCAGTACAGTCCGCGCCCTTCGCGAGCCATTCACGCCACCGGCTGTGGAGTTGACGGAGCAGCTGGCGCAGCGCAAGACCTTCGACGCCATCACCGACCTCGCCGAAAAGTACCCCCTGCGTGTCTTCCCGGACGCGGTGGGAATTCCCGACGTCGGCCGTGAACATCTGCTGCCCTACGGCAACATGGTGTTCAACGCCTTCGGCCCGGAGAACTACATCTTCAAACAGGCTTTCGCCCAGGGCGATGAGCACGCTGCCGCGGTGATGCGGAACTGCCAGCGCGAAAACCTGGACGACACCGGGTTCGGCGCCCAGATCTGGAAGCGCGTGGAGGACGGTTTGATCACCGAGCAGCAGGCCACGCTACTGGTCCGCGCCCTGTTGTCCGCCGGAGTAGACACCACCATCTTCGGGATAGGCAATACGCTCTCGGTGCTGGCGCGCTACCCGGAAGCCTGGGCCCAGCTGCGGGAGAACCCGAAGATGGCGAAATTTGCCGTGGATGAGGCGCTGCGCCTGGAATCGCCGTTCCAGAAGTTCCACCGGACCGTTGCCGTGGACACCGTCCTCGGCGGTGTGCACCTGCCGGCCGGCGCCAAGGTTTTGGTGTTCCTCGGTGCTGCGAACCGTGACCCGCGCAAGTGGGGCGAGAACGCTGATGACTTCGATCTCAACCGCAATGCGTCGGGCCACGTCGCGTTCGGCATGGGCCTGCACCAGTGTGTGGGGCAGCCGATCGCCAGACTCGAAATGGAAATCGTGTTGCAGCAGCTACTCCAACGGGTAGCCACCATCGAGCCGGATGGCGCGCCGGTGCCGATCCTGCACAACGTTCTCCGAGGATTCGAGTCCCTGCCCGTGCGGATCACGGCGGCTTAGGCTTCGATTCGGTGCAAACATGGGCCTGCTCAGGGATTGAAGTTCGGCACCAGTCCGGCTAACAACAGGGCCGCTTGAAGTCGACGCAGCCGCAGTGCTGGCACCTGCGTCAACCGCCAAGATTCCGGGGACAAGATACGCGAGGTCGTGTCTCCCATATCGACCTTTCTGCCACTGTCAACTCCCCGCCATGTGCAAATGGCGGAGACGGAACGGCTTGTGACTCGGACTGAAAGGACAAACATGAATTGCCTGGTTCGCTACCTGGGGCTGATGTTCCAGCTGTCCCGCATCCAGGACCTGGCGTTGTGGGAGGCGGAGATGACGGAACCCGCGAGGGCATTGACGTCGTCCGCTTAGATAGGCTGGTAAAAGGAGGACGTTGCGGGCCGACCTGCTTCAGGGATCGAGATTGTCGCTGTGCGCAAGCGTCACGGAAGATCATCTCACCGAAGATTCGTTTCAACGGTGGGGTGTGTGGGCTTTTCAGACGAAGGTGCCAACAGCACCTGGACCTGCTGATGCTGCAGAAGTGGTTTGAGAATGTCAATCTGATTTGGGTCCAGTGGGGGAGCCCCGAGTCCTTGATGCGGTGGCCGCAGTGCTCTAGCGTGTGGACCCAGGCTAACTCCTGTCAGCCTCGCTTTCGACCTTCCGAGGGGACCTGCCTCAACAGCCCCTGAGCTTCCTCGGCGGCGGCATGGATCGATTCGGCCAACGTCTGGTCGTGGCGCGAGATGAAGTAATGCGCCGCAGCCGCCAGGCTTGCCCCTATGAACCACGAGAATGCTGAGAGAGCGCCAATTACGGGAGTAAGCGCGAAGACCACCGCGGGGATGGCGGAGACGAGAAACGAGACGATGGCTTTGGGGTTCCAGCCGCGTGAATAGGTGTAGTACCCCTGTTCTCTGAAAAGGTCTTGGACTACTACACGCTGTTTGCGGAGCACGTAGTAGTCGATCATGATGATCCCGAAGAGCGGTCCCACAGCGCTCCAAGTCCTCCCAGGAACAGGTTGATCACAACGGGACTGTTGAATAAGTTCCAAGGCGTTATAACGAGCGCGACCATTGCGGAGATTAGGCCACCGCGTTTGAAGTCGATCTTGGAGGGATAGGCGTTCGCGAGGTCGTAGGCCGGCGATACGAAATTCGCCACGACATTGATTCCCAGCGTTGCGACAGCGAAAGTGACCGCCCCGAGCAGAAGGGCCCAGATACTGTCGATGCGCCCGACGATCTCGACGGGGTCGTAGATGTGCTCCCCGTAGACCTTGAATGTTCCGGCCGTCACCACGACAGATACCATGGAGAAGGCTATGAAGTTCACCGGCAACCCCCAGAGATTCGCCGTGCGCACCGCTTTGCGAGATGGTGCAAAACGCGAGAAGTCGCAGAAGTTGAGCATCAGGGTGGAGAAGTAGGTCACCGTCAGCGCGATGGCGGCAAAGAAAGCATGCATGACCCCCCATTCCGCTTTCCCGCCCGGCAAATCAAACGAAATGTTCCAGCCAGCGTTGATCAGGATATACACGACCAGCAGAGCCATCACCACCCACACGGCCGGTCCTGCCCAGTCCTGGAACCTCCTGATTGTCTCCATCCCGTTTCGAAGCAGCAGAAGCTGGAGCGACCACATCAGAAGGAAGGCCAGCCACCCCAAAGTAGATTCGCCGAGAAAGTTGTTATCCGTCAGCCCCTCTAGCTCGGGCCAGATCCTCAGCGCGATGATGACGACTGCCCGGGACGCGAGCCAGGTCTGAATGCCATACCAGGCGATGGCCACCAGTGCCCGAATCAGGGCGGGCAGGTTGGCGCCGAACGTTCCAAACGCGACCCTCGCGAGCACGGGGTAGGGAACGCCTGTCTTCTGGCCAGCGAAGCCCGAAAGGTTCATTAGGAAGAAAACGACGAAGATCCCCACGACGAGTGCCAGAAAAACCTGCCAGGCTCCGAGGCCTAGCGCGAAGAGGCCGGCCGCAAAGGTGTAGCCCCCCAGCGAATGGATATCAGACATCCACATCGCGAACAGCGAGTAGAAGCCCCATGTTCGGTGTTCAGCCGGCGCGAGGTCTTCGTTGTAGAGGCGTTTGCTGGCTCCTGTGGGAATTGCTTGCGGCATTAGAGCCTACTTTCCCCAATTTCCAAACGGATACTCAATTTTTTTGTCCCACGACTATGAGGGATGTTGAATGCGTCCTGTAGTGCCAATGTACTCAGCTTGGCGATTGCAGGGTAGACCGCTCTGTCGACTCCGTCCCCGTCATCGAGCTGCAATCTCAGAGCCACCTCACCTCGGCGAACAGCGCGTTCTGGGGGCGGGGCCAGTTGACGCCAGCCAGTCGAACATGTCTTCGCCGGGGAAAGTCTGGACGTTGCGGTCGGCTTCGATGCCGCGGTGGCGGCCCGGGTTCACTTCCTGGAGGCCGGCCTGTCGGTTGGTCAGGTAGGTCGCTCTTCGCTTCTCCATGAGACGTTAGGAGAGGAGAGACCCGCCCCCATGATGTTCGTCGGTTTTCAGCAAAAGGGCACCGTAGATGCTTTGCCGGGGTCGGTCCCGTTCGGAGGCCTGCTCATCAAATTCCAACGAATCGCGCCGTCCGGGGTGGCCGCTCAAGCGAGCCCGGTTTGGGGTCGCCGAAGTAGGCAAAATAGGGTGTGCACAATGTGCACACCCTGGGCTTCGGATCGGTTCGTACTGGTGGCGGATCGGCCGGATTGCGGAGGTTTTCGGGGGAGTGGCGGAAACTCAAGGGCCGGAACCCGGTTCGAGTCCCACCTCGGGCACGCATAACCCCTCGTCAGAGGGGTTTTTGCTTTAGTGTGTGGACATTGTGCCCCGACTGATCCCTCTGATGCTGTCCGCGGTCTGTGCCTGGCGCCGCGGTCGCCTATTCGGTTATGTGGGTGGCGGGATCAGGGTCCTGGCTTGTGGGCCTTCCGCCTGCTGGGATCTAGGGCTGCTGTCGTACCTTCTTGCTGTTTATGGTGGCCAGTTGTTGGCCGTCACTCATTCATGGCCAGTAGTTGTGGTGACGACATGACGAAGACGATTTTTCTTCGAGGATCTCCCGCGGATGGCTGCTTATGCGAGCCAGGCAGAGTGCGCTCATCGCGGGTTTGTCCGGCCAAAGGGGGTGTGCACATTGTGCACACTTTCGTGCACGGGCGGCTTTTCGACCCCCATTTTGGTCCCTCCCTCCTGGTTCTGCCTTCACTAGTTCATGGAGTTCTCTATTGCCGGCGACATAACTTTGCGGCTTGGATCGTCGGTGTCGTTGAACGTTCCGGGTTCAGCGGGAACGTCTTTGGGGATATCTGTGGCTGGCGTACAAGTCGTCGACAGAGTGCAGGTGTGTGGGATCCGGACTCTCCTTCCGGGCAGCCTTGGTTTGGTTGATCCGCCTGACTTTGGTGCCCCGGGCTGGCAACGCTGCTCATTTTCCCGTCCGCGGAGCACACGCAGGAGTGAAATTCCGATCCGGGCGGGTGGGACGCGGCGGTGGAGGAGTGGCTTCGGAAGGTTCCGCCGTCGTCGTCCGTGTCCCTATGACTGCGGGCCTAGGAGGCTTCGAGTCCCCAGGGCCGGAAGGCCCGGTCTTTGTCCATGTTCCAGCCGGCGACCATTCCGGAGCCGATCATGAGGTCGCTGAGCTTGGCTAGGCGGTAGGCGGGGTCGGCTTCGAGGGCGAGTTGCAGGAACTGGTGTGCTTTGCTGCCTCGGCCTTCCCACCAATTGACGAAGGCGATGGCGGTGAGGATGGGGGCCGAGTGTTTGGTGCAGCTGTGCGTGTACGCGTGGAGCAGCAGCTGTTGTGCCCATTCGACCCGGGACCATTGAGGCCCGCCGTGTGTTTGGGCCAGGAGAACCCGGTCCATCGGTTCGTCGATTCCCGGGATGTCGGCCAAAGCTGGTCCCGGATGGCGGGGGCCTGGAAGTTGGCAATCAGGTCGATGGTCTGGTCGTCGTTGGGATAGGAGATCGCGTCCAGCATGGCTTCCCAGAGTGTTCTGGCTTGCTCGAGGGCTTCGCCCGGGTTCATCCTGTGGATGGTGTTCACGCGGTCGTCGACGGCGTCGGCTGTGCGGGATTCTTTTGTGGAGGCTGGCAGGGTGATGTGGTTTGTTGGTTTGTTGGTGCGATGGTGCGGCCGCGGTAGACGAATTCGGCGTTGATCTGGCTGGACTGGGTCGCCTTCAGTGGCAGGGATAGTCCGTCCCGGGGGTCGCCGTCGTACGGGGAGACGGTGTGGTCTCCGACGAGCAGTCCGTCGCGGATGGTCATGCCGCGTTCGGCCAGCGCGCACGTTAGTGCTGCGATGGTTGCTGCGTGCGGTTTGGGCTGACCGGGTTTCTGGGGTTCGGAGGTGTAAACGGCGAAGAGGACGCTGGCGGCGCCCGTGTCGTGGGCGAGGTAGTCGCCACTGTGCGCGCGTACCTGAGTTCGCCCTCGCGGTTGGGAAGGTCAACCCTGAGCGTTGCGCCGACGCGGTTGGCGTCCAGGGTGATGCAGACGAAGCTCTCGTGCGGCCAGAACCCGAGGGTGTGCCCGACGAAACTGAGGACGTCGGCCGGGGTTTTGATGGTGAGCGGTTCCATGTTCCTTCTCCTTCAACGACTGGCGGGCACCGGATGTGTCTGTCAGATTCAGTGCGTCGTTCTGATACACGGAGTCACCGCTGGGTTCGAGGGGCCGAAGTGCAACTTGGGGAACCGGGAACGGTTCAAAGTTCCGCGAGGATATAAGCGACGCCAGGAGCGCCGAACGAAACTTTGGATCGAGCCCGGCGCACGGCGCCCTGGTTGCGTGGAGGACCCGCCCAGCGATGATGGGGCTCAGTATGACAAACAGCGATGTTGCTTCTGGTGGTTCATGGAGGTGGGGGAGCGAGGCGGCATGACGCCAAGAGATTCTGTGGCATGCCGCAATCAAGGCTCTGCGTCCGGCGAGACGCAACCCTGCGGTTTTCCGGCCTCTTGGCCTTAGCGTCCAGGGCACTTCCGGCGAACAGGCCGAGGGTGGGGAGCTTCTCATCCATGACCGCGCCGATCGGCTGCGCGCCGTGCCAGTTCGTTGGAGAGCGGGTTATGCCGGTCCTACTGGCCGCCGGTGACGGAGACTCATTCGCGCGATGTCAGTTCTGCGGCGATGAGCTTGTCGAAGGTTTCTGAGTTGGAGACGTCGGCGCCGTGCACGACCGGCCACAGCTCATTGCCTGTTGGGATGGTTTTGGAGGTGAGCGGGAGATGCCGCGGCGGGCCAAGTGTCGGGGCCTACTTCGCGATCCTGCCCACGATCTGGCGGGCCACCAGCCGGTCGATTCCCGGCAGATGGGTGGCCCGTATGATCCACCGGCGCAGGAAGCGCTGGGTCCGGTTGGAGGGGAGGAACGAGGACGCGGCGCGCCTCCCGGCTGCCTGGGCCTCCTCGACCACGGGGCGCCAGCGTCGCTCGAACTCGGCGAGGGCTGAACTGATCCCGTCAGGCGAGGCCACGGGTCCGAGGATGTCCCCCAGCAGAGCGGCACCGGCGATTGCCAGTGAGCCGCCCTGACCCGCGAGGAGCGATACCGCCCCGCAGGCATCCCCCACGAGAACAGTCCGCGCCCGCTGCCAGCCCGGCATGACAATCTGCGCGACGACGTCGTCGTACGGACGCTCCGGGCACAGTTCAAGCAGCCGGTCGACTGCGCGGCCGAGTCCGGCGAACTCGCGACGCAGCCGGTCGCGCGGCGTACCCGGTCGCTGCCGCCCACTTGAGACGGCGCCGTCCCGGTATACCATGAAGGCCGCCACCTCGTCCGACCGGAGGCTGTAGAGCCCGGCCATCCGGTCGATGCTGTCGGTGAGGACGAACCGATTCCGGAATCGGGCATTCAGGAGCGGTTCAGTCACGATGAAGGCGGCCGCACGCATGCCTAAGGGGCGCAGGTACTCCTCTTCGGGGCCGAACACCTGGGCTCGCACTGCGGAATGAATGCCGTCAGCGCCCACGAGTACGTCCGCGGCGAACGTGACGTCCGGCGAGCCGTCGACGGCGACCCGCACGCCGTCGTCATCACTCCATACCCGGGAAACCGGCGCCCCGTAGCGGACCCGCACCCGGCCGGGGGCCACATCGTCGAGCGCGGCAAGGGCCGCGCGCTCCATATCGGGGCGCAGCAGGCTCAGGACCTTCCCGCCGGCGAGCCGCGCGAACTGGTCGTAATCGATACTGGACGTGGGGCGTCCTGCTGCATCGACATACTCGGCTGCCTCGACATGGTAGGCGACCGCTGCAAGCCGCCGGTAGAGGCCGATCCGCTCCGACGCCTCCACTCCCGGGCCAAAGAAGTCCATCATGTAGCCATCGGGGCGCGGAGCAGCCGACTTCTCAAGGATCTCAACGTCCCAGCCGGCCAAACCGAGCTGACGGGCCGCGACCAGGCCCGCAATGCCCGCTCCTACAACCACGGCCTTCATGTCCTGCCTCCAACGATCGGATCAGCCGAGCTCAAGGCCTGCCGGGGAGCCCCGGAATCCTGCCGACAGGCGCTGGCTCATTCCTAACTCGTGCCTCGCGGCCTGCCGGTGCCCGAGGCTCCCTGGTGCACCGCGCCTGCAGTTCTGTCTGGGAGAGGGACGACAAAATATCGCCCCGGAATGGGTTCCGAACCAGTGCCTTGGGGATCGTTGGTCCTTTACGCCGCTTGGCGCACGGATAGTCGATTTCGTCCTCACGATCGCCGTCGGCGTCAGAGCGGGAGCGTCGTGCAACCTCGCCGGCCGCACGCCGGCCGGGTCAGTCCGGCTGTTGATCGAAACTAAACCCACACGCGCACTTGTAGGTCAGCAGGTCGCGGCCGTTCCTTCCTGCGTACCCCTCATTCGGCAGCGATTGGTTCACACTTAACAGTTGCATGGGCTCGCCGCAGTGAATGTGTGAGGCCAGCATCCGGTGCAATTGCGGATCACCTGAGGGTCCTCCGCGTACTTCGCCCCTTGGCTGTTCGTTGTGCCGTGCACGCCGAGCGGTCCGGGATGTCTGTGGATGTGTCATCATCGTTCGTTCCTGCTCAGCGACGCGAGGAGTTCGGTGCAGGCTTGCTCACACCGCCGGCAGGCTTCAGCGCACACCTCGCAGTGGCGGTGCATGGAAGCATGCTGCCCGCATTCATCGGCGCAAATCTTGCAGGCGGCCCGGCAAGCAACCAGCACTGCACGGGTGATTTCGGCGTCGTAACTGCCGTGGCGGGAGAGGATCTTTCCGGTCGACGCGCAGATGTCTACGCAGTCAAGGTTGGCGCGGATGCACTTAGTGAGCTCGGCGACCATATCTTCACTCAGACAGGCGTCGGCGCACGCGGTGCAAGTTTGGGCGCAGTCGAAGCACGCCTGGATGCATTCGACGAGCTTAGTCTTATCGACGCTGCCCAAATCCTTGGGGTAGGCGTCCAGCATGGACTGTACATATGTCATTGGATTCTCTTTCCATGTCTAAACAGCAGGTCTTAATGAATGAAACGGCGAATCGTTTCTACGTCCTGCTGATGGAAAGCCTGACAACCGTAAGCGCCGACAGATCCGGTTCCGGAGGTACGACGCTGGAAAGAATTCCGTCACCGGGCTGCCGGTGGGTCAAAACCGGTGGGTCCACCGCGCTAGTTTTCAAAGGGGCCGGTTCACTGCGCGGTGCCTGGCGCCGCTGGCAGCAGTCCTTCGCTAGGGCCTCAGGCTCCATGGACGGGACGGCCTCGACAACGCTGATAGCCTGCGAAGCGGATGCTGCAGTGCCGGGAGTACTGGCTGGGGTTACCGCCTGAGGCGGCACTTCCTCCACGCCTCTTGACTGGACCGGGCCGTGACCGGGAACGATTGCGTACCGGCTGCCTTGAGTGTATGAAGCGGCTCCCGCGAAGAGGAGGGCCAGAAGGAGCCACACGAAAACGCTTCGTACCGAAACGGGACAACGAAGCATTCCTAGCGAAGACCAACTCAGCGCGGCCATTCCCGCTTCCTGGTGGATACCATACGACCAGCCTAGCCTCGGGTAGTCGTTCGGATGATCACATATGTATTACTTTTGGCCGTCGACTTAGGGGGTAGGAGTCACCCTGTCCCTGCTGGTGCACGGCTTTATCTGGTTCGACTAACGTTTTCTGTTCGCTGCCCTGTTAGGCCGTGTGCCTCATTGGTTCTCCTTGGTTCCTGGGTGCAGATCCTTTCCCGGAAAAGGGTCCATGGAGTCTGCCTGTTCCAGCAGGCTTCGTCGTTCTGCCGGCGAATAATCGGCGGCGACGATGGCGCTACGCATGCGGTCCAGGTGGTCCAGTATCTCCGACCGGTACTGGTTCTTACGGTCGCACCAGGTGAGCTCTTGGAGCAGCGCCAGGAGGCGTCCTGCGACGACAGGGTCTGACGCTCCGTATTGTCTGGGCTGGTTCATCGCCATATCGAGTAAGTCCTTGAGCTTTGGAAGCGAAACCACCACTCTCACCCGCCCGTCTTTGTCGGTGAAGTGGTCGGGCCCGGGGTTTCTTTCCGCCAGCCGGCACAGGAGGACGGAAAGGTGCCCAATGACGTGGACCGCAGTGGTCGGGTCGTTGATGCCCGGGGACAGCGCACGCACGGCCACATCGACCAGCTGGCGGAATCCGAAGCCTACGTCCTGGACATTCGTGCGTTCAAACCCGGTGGACACAGCAGCGTTGACGTCGTCAGTCAGCTTTTCGATGACTGCCGGAGTGAGTGCTGTTCCCGGTTCGGCGGGCCAGGCGGTTGCGAACGGAACACCCTCCACGAGGGAGCTGCCAGGTTCCCGGTCTATCCGAATCAGGGCGCCGGAATTTTCCGCGGCCTGCATCAGGCCGTCCTTGTCAAAGGTGTTCAGGAACCCCGAGCTGGTGGAGTTGATGAGGAATGTTTCGGACACAGGATCTGGCCCCGGTCCCGGCACGGGGCGTGCCCCAGGAAATACCCTGTCGATGGTCTCCTGGGTTTCCACGTTAACCCTGCGCATCATGGTTTCCACACGGATCTCCCGGGTGAGGTGTGCCAGGAACAACACCAGTCCGATGACACTTGCTATCGCGAGCACGAATGCGACGGTGACGGATATTTCAGGTACAAACAGACGGGTTCCGTCACTTTCGCCGCGAACGCTGCGAAGGACTGTCAACGCAAAGGCGAAGGCAGCCAGAAAGAGGGCCAGCGTGCCGTGGACAAACCGGTCGGAGCTAAAGGTCCGCAGCAGCCGCGGGGAGAACTGGCTGCTGGCCAGCTGCAGCGTGACAACGGTGAGTGAGAAAGTCAGGGACGTCACAGTGATGAGGGAGCCAGAGATCGCCTGCAGGACGGACCTGGCCGCTTCCGGTCCTCCACTGAAGAGAAAAACCGCGACGCTTTCGGGCAGCTGGCCGTCAACTGCAGCGTCCAGCGCCGGCAACACCGTCCCCAGGATCACAGCCAGGGCAACCGCCAACGTCGGAACAGGCCACAGCTGAGTCCGTAAAGCGTCCATCCAGTAAGCACCACGCCACGTCATCGGGAACGATTCACCGGCTTCACAAGTGCTTCAGTCATTGTTCCTGCTCTCATGGGAAAGATTCGACGCTGACAGGCTTTTCGTGTTAACTGTCCTCCGCCCGTGTTGGGTTGAAGTTAAATGGACCGGAAATACTCAGCGTACTGTCAAGAACGGTCCCCTGTACGTGGCATCAGCGCAAAACCTTCAACGTCGAAGAACTCTGGTCGTGTTCAGGGAGCTTCGGGATGCCCTTCTGCGCCGGAACCGCCTCAGCGGTTCCGGGGTGTGCAGCCGGTGCCTTCCACCGGATCCGTCGATCTTCCAAGCGGTGCTGGAAACCAGCGGGAGCAAGAGCGTGATCCCCAAGAAGAAGTTAGGGAACGAATCAGCCCTCAAAGGTATCCGGGCCGCCCTGGCCCAAACGGTCCATGGCAGACGCAGGACAAGGCCCGGGTCCGGCGGCAGCGCCCTGGAGGCGACCGGCTTGGCGTTTTATGCGTTGTCCCGCCGCACGGGCGCACGCATCACCGTTACCAGCATCCTTTCCTACGTGATCCAGGTGCTTCTCGACGCCTTTCCGTAGCCGTCTTTGCAACCGTCAGCGAAGGCAGCACGACTCGGGCAGGAACCAGGGGGAGGCTGGGTGGGAGCTTACTGTGCGGGTGGGCCATGGCGACGTCGGTGGCGCACCACGAACCACTGGGTGATGCTGATCACTGCGCCCACGAAAATAGTGATCAACACGGTAAGTGGATCCGACTGGGACTTCACGAGCACGAAGGGCGCCAGCACAGCGGTATCAAGCACGATGGCAGTCCAAGGGATCCAGGCCTTGGCCTCGATTTCACGTCTTAGGTGGCGGATCACACCGATGTGGATGACGATGTCCATGGCCAGGTACAGGATCGCGCCGAGGGAAGCGATCCGGGACAGGTCGAAAAACGCGGCCATCACCATGGCCAGACCCGCGGTGATGTACAGCGACTGGCGGCCCACCTGCCAGGGCAGTCCGGGAGCCTGCCCCATGTCCCGGAGCATGTCATAGAGCTTAGAGACGGAGAACAGGCTGGCTACCAAGCCTGAAAGCGTGGCGACCACGGCGATCACCACGGTGAGTATCACACCCCAGGAGCCGAAGGTTGGCACGGCGGCCTCGGCCAGGGCATAGTCCCGGGCCCCGACGATCTGGTTGACCGTGAGGCTGCCGGTGACCGCTACGGTGATTAGCAGGTAGAGCGCTGTACACAGGCCGATGGCAATCATGATCGACCGCCCGATGTTGCGCTCTGGGTTGCGCAGATCAGCGCCCTGGTTGGTGATCGTGGTGAAGCCCTTGTACGCCAGGATGCACAGCGTGACCCCGGCCATGTAGCCCAGCCAGCCCTGGTCCGGCGGGGTGCGGTCCGCTGCCGTGAACAGCCGGCCGAGGGACGACACGCCGGCCGCGAGGATGCCGGCGATGGCCAGCACTGCAATCCCGACGATCTTGATCGCCGCCGTCACCGTGGCGGAGCCCTCTACCCACGGGTTGCCCACCAGGTTGACAAGGGCAGCGGCTGCGATCGCGGCCACTGCCAGGACCGGCACCCAAACGTTCGATCCCTGCAGACCGAAGGGGCGCAGCAGGTAGGTTGCGAAGGTGCGGCCCAGCAAGGACTCGGCCAAGACCATGGACACATACATGAACAGCGAGAAGGAACCGGCAACCACTCCGGGTCCGTAGGCTGCCTTTAGCAGCATGGCGATCCCGCCTGAGGACGGGTTCTTGGCGGAGTAACGGATGTACGAATAGGAACTGAAAGCCACGACTACGGCCCCGGCGAAGAACGCCCAAGGCATCCAGCCCCCGGCCAACTCGGCGACCTGGCCGACAAGTGCGAATATCCCTGCCCCGATCATTACCCCCGTCCCGAGTGCCACGGACCCGGTCAGTGATAGCTTCTTTCGCTTCTGTGCTGTGGAGTGCTCATTCATGAAATAGTCCTTTCCGTCGGTCGTGACTGCAACCAAAGTATCCGGTCTCCTCCTGAAGTGCCGTGGGCGGGAGTGACAGGCCAAGTCCGCGCCTGATCACGGCCCTCAAGCAGCAGCGATGACGAACAAACCGGGCCGCCGGCGATAATGGCTGACCAGGGGGCGAGGTTCATCACAAATCCAAGAATCGAAAGACGAGCCCAAACGACAAACGGAGCAGGTCAGAGCCAATGGATGTTTTACACCAGCGGTCCCCTCGGCCTCGGGCCACTTTCTGGGTCGTGTTGGACTTTCAGTTTCTCCGAAGGACGCGGTATTTCACGCCGACGATCGATGTGTAGTGCAGGAGAACGACTTCTGACCCATCATCAGGGACGATGATGCCGAGGCCCTTCTCCGCGTGGAAGCGCAGCACTGCGCCTATTGCATCTGCTTGCCTCCTCATCGAGTTCTCAGCGCTTTCCCGTAAGTATCCTGCCCTGACCGGGCTGCGAAGATTTGTGTCCGGGTGTCCGGGTGTCCGACGCCGGCCAGAGACAAGGCTTCCGGTCAGGAGGGAGTTGTTGATCTCGGCGACCATCACTGCGAAGGTGATGCAGAAAACGATGACGAGTTTTCCCGCGCTGCCAGTTTTTGCAGCTTGTGCTGAGACGAGGTCACCGTAACTAAAATCCAATCGCCATGACCTTAGTTTCGAGCTACTGGCTGCCCGCCGCTTTAGCGAAGCACGAGGGACGACTCTGGATGCGGCCGCATGGCGTGCGCATCCCCGCCCGACGGCACCCGACAAAAATGCCTTGCACGTCCGATTATTCGGCTCGGATGCCATTCACCGGCATTGCTGCCAGACCTTGGCCGCGGGCGTTCTTCCCGAATGACAAGGTGCGGGCCCAAGGGCTTCGCCTCCGTCGTCTACGGCCTGATTGTCCTGGAATCCGGGATAGAACTGGCTGATCAGTACTTACATCTGACCGGGCTGGTAGAAGTCATCTCGATCCTGACGCAATCCTCCACAATGTCGTGATCGCCCGCGGGTTCGACGAACAGCCGTGATCCGCCCCCATGAGCACATAGCTCTGCCGGACAAGGTCTCAGAATGCGTGCGCAGGGGCCAGACCGGCAGCGTGGAGCTCCTCGGGCAAGGTTGCGTCCGACAAGCGGCCGGTGCCAGGAAGCCGGCACGCCTTGGCTATATCGCCTAGAGGGTTCCGGCGGACGCAAGGATGCTTCGGGCCGCGTTCCACTGGCTGATTCCGCACCCGTCACGAAGGTTGAACGACACGTCGACCGGCACGTTATCGACAATTCCGGTGACGACGGCCGTCGCCGGACCGCCGTATTGCAGGGTGCAGACCTCATCTTTGCGGCGGGGCGGGGGAGTGAGTACTGCGGGATTGTTTTTCAAAATCTCGCAGGCCTGAACTGCAAGAGGGTGCTGGCTTTCCTTTGTTGGAGCCCCTTCCTGACAGGTCAGGGTGTAACTTACCGCTGGTTCCGAGTCGGACGGTTTTACCATGATGGCGAGTTCGGCCTTCCCCGCACCCGGCCCCGGAGGCAGGAATGACGGATGAGGAGCAGGTGCCGGGGCAGTTGTTTCCACGTCTGTCCACGGGGTCTCCGTCGCCGGGCGGGAGCTGGACGATGTCGTCTCCGAGGTCGTAGGTGTTGTGCTTTCCCCGCCCGCCGTGCATGCGCAGAGAGTAAGAACGACTACCAACCCGAACGTGCGAACTCCTGCCTGTGTCATCGCTGACCTCCTGAGAGGCTCCAACTCTATCGGAGCAGCTCTTTTCTGCGCGGGGAATTTGAAGCGAAGTGCGCGTGGACTAACCCAGCGATTGGTCGGAAAATGGATCACGACGACGGACCTTGGCTATTGGGTTAGCCCGAGGCACCCGATGAAAACCCACTGATTTTCGTTGCCGCACGGACCCTGTGCGGGCAATTCCGGGCGTCCACTATGGCCGGAACTCCGGGAAGCGCGGCCTGCGAATAGCTTCCCGGCCTGCATGGATCACAGCCGCGGTAGTAGGCTTTCGGCCGTGGCCCTCCGGGCAGATAATAAAGGAAATGCTCAGCCTACGCACCTTGCCGGACGCGGCTCGGGCGCAGCCGGGAGTGAGGAGATGGCGGTGCCGCTGTCGGATGATGAGCGTCGCCGGCTCGAAAAGCTTGAAAGGGATCTGGCTGCGACGGATCCGGAGCTGGATCTCCAATTGCAGTCCGGATCACCCACAAATGCCGCTGCCCGCACCGTCTATGGCGTCTTGATCATTTTGGCCGGATTCGCGGTGGTCATCGCGGGAATCATCACGCAGCTGCCGATCCTAGGCGGCACTGGATTTCTAATCATGGTTGGGGGCGCCCACTGGTTCCTGATGGGCTTGCAGTGGCACCCCGGAGCCAAGTAGAGCGTCCCTCATGAAGCGAGCATTCGTGATCAGCGCACAGGCTACGGGCACATTTTCGGGCGGCCCTTTTGCCCGCGGGGATTCTCTTGGCGGAGTGGCGTTCCGCGTCGGGGACATGGACCCTGTAAGGGGTGTGCTGCGAGTCTTGGTACTTGGTACTTGGTACTTGGTACTGGCATTGGTATAGGGACGGGACGGGACAGGGATGGTATCCCAGCCGCGGATGGTTTATGACAGACTCTGCGAGGCACGGTGGACCCCGTGACCTTCGCAAGGCCGAGGACGTGGGCCAGCTTAAGGAGTACCCTATGAGATATCCGTCCGGCACGAACGGAAGACTCCGGATTCAGGAGGATGAAACCGTGACTGTAGACCCGTCGCCGAGTCCATCAACCGGCCCGCACCCCGTCTCGCATCCGGTAATAATATCCGTGCCTTCCAAGCCGAAGCGCCCTCCCCGGAAACCCTCTCCGGCCCGGGCCCGGGACGCGGCAGTGACGCGGGCCGGGATGATTTGGGTCGCCGTCAGTGCCGGACTGGTTCTTCTGGTATTGCTCATTATTTTCATTTTGCAGAACCAGGATCGTGTGACGGTGCACTACCTTGGCGTCGCAGGAGAGCTTTCTTTGGGCATGGCGCTGTTGATAGCGGCAGTGGCGGGCGGCATCCTGGTCGCCATCGCCGGAGCGGCCCGCATCCTTCAGCTTAGAAGCCAGCGCCGCCAGCCGCCGGCCCCCAGACCGGGGACCAGCGGACAAACCGGACCTGCCCCTCGGCCGTGAGAGCCCGCCGCGAACTGCCCTTCATTTGGGTGGTTCTGCCGCGTGCTTTCCGTTCGGGATTCTGCCGATAACGGGCGAGGGGCCAGCGTCGAAGAACCGGTATTCCGCTGCCGGGACACAAGTGCATAAGCACCAGATTGTGTCCCCACCATGTGCCCATCAGATCGTCAAAGACCGGTGTGAAATACAGACCGTACAGGCTCACGATGAACAGGCCAAAAGTCCCCGATGACCAGTCACAGCGCATTCACGATTGTGTGGGGTTTGACGGTTCCGAACATGCTCAAACAGCACTGGACTGGGCCGTGGGGGAGGCCGGACAGCGCGACGGTCAACTCCGCCTGATCACAGCCTGGAACAAAGCGCCGATGGCCTGGTATCCGGCTGTCCTCGAAACGGCGGCCGGTGAAATCGCCGCCGAAGAGTCCCCGGAGCAGATCGCAGGCACGATTCAGGCTGAGGCGCTGAAGTCCGCTGCAGGCGAGGGCGTGACCGCCACGGGAAAGGTCGTTGAGAATGAGTCACCGGCATCAGCAATACTCGACGCTGCCGAGGACGCGGATCCTGTGGTCGTTGGCTCCCGAGGGCATGGGGGATTTCCCGGTTTGCACCTGGGCTCGGTCACCACCCAGGTCATCAACCACGCACCATGTCCCGTCCTGGTGGTCCGACCCAAGGCCACTTGAGTTGTGAACCCCCGGCCGTCTACTGCGGTGTCGGGGGAGGGCGGCTGTCGAATTGCCGGGCGACAAGGACGTCTGTCGAGGAGTGGGCAAGGATCGACAGCACAATCACCAGTGCCACGAGGTGAAAGAGCTCATCGGAGCGTTCCACGCTTGATTCGAGAACGAGGAGCCCGTAGACAACAGAGGCGAATCCTTTCGGGCCGAACCACATGGCTGCCAGCTGTTCCTTGGCGGGCAGCCGTGTGCCGAGGAAGGAAACCAGCAGAGCCAGCGGGCGGGCCACGACAATAGCCAGGACTGCAAAGATCCACCCTGTCCAGGCAATCTCACCGAAGAGGAACGTTGGCGTGATCAGCGCGCCAAACACCAGGATGGCCGCCAGCTTCAGCAGTTCGGAGACCAGTTCACCGAACTGCTCGAATTCCTCCCGGAAGCCTGGTCCCGCGGTAGCGACCGTGATGCCGGCCGAGAACGCCGCGAGGAAGAGGTTGGCCCCTGTCACCAGGCAGATGGCAAGCACCAGCAACCCAATGGAAACCGCCACCAGCGGTTGCAGCCCCTTCGTCGCCATCAAGAACGGAAGCCGCTCCAACCAGATGACTGCCAGTGGGACCAGGACACCAACAAGCAGGCCCAGAGCGATTTCTTCGGCCAGAACCCAGGTGCTGACGTCCGTTCCGCCACCAAGGGCCAGCAGCACGAGAACCACGGGAAGGGCGAGCCCGTCATTGAGCCCTGACTCGACGTTGAGGAGATGGCGTAAGCGTCCCGGCACTTCCTTGCGCCCCACAATGGCGGCCGCAAACACCGGATCGGTCGGCGCGAGCACCGCACCGAGCAAGAAACACTGAAGCCAGGGGAGCCCGGTCAGGTAACGGGCCAGCAGGGCGGTGGCAAGAAGTGTCAGCGGCAGCCCGAGCAGAAGCGCCCGGCCTGGCAGGCGCCACGCCCTCCGAAGGTCGGATAGCCCCACTTTCATGCCGTCCGTGTACAGGACCGAGAACAGAGCCAGCTGGGCCAGAACCCCGACGACAGGACTGCCGGGTGTTATGGGGACAACGCCGAGTACACCCTGGCCCAGGACAAAGCCGCCGAGCAGAAACAACACCGCGGTGGACAGAACCGTCCGGCTGGCACGTTCGGAGATAAGGACACCCAAGAGGAGCAGCACCGCAAAAGCGAGCGTAAGCATCGGTACCATCCGCTTCCCCCATGTACTCGCGTGCGTCAGAATTCAGGAGCTGAACTGCCCTGGCGCCAGGAATCAGGCGCGGTTTCCGGGCCGGACGATCAGGACGGGGCAGGAGGCATGGTGGGCGACGTGGCTGGAGACTGAACCGAGTAGAAGCCCGGCGAATCCTCCGTGTCCCCGGGATCCCACGATGAGCAGGTCCGCGTCTTTGGCGGCGTCCATCAGTGCGGTGGCGGGGGCATCCCGAACGAGCATTCCCGTGATGTCCGTGCCTTCAGCAGCGACGGCTGCCAGCGCGTCGGACTGGAGGCGTTCAGCGGCATGAAAGGAGTCGTTACTGCCGCTGTCTTCTACGGTTGATGGCACAGGAGGATAGTGCCAGGCCGTGATGACGCGGACCTTTCCGCCGCGCAGCTTTGCTTCGTCCACGGCCCACTGCAAGGCGGCCAGCGACGGCTCGGAACCGTCGACGCCCACCACGATCAGGAACCTGCTGGTAGCGTCCATTGTTCTGTCCTTTCACGCGCCGCCTCGGCCCTGAGCATAGCCAGTCTGTGCCCGTCATGGGCGTCCGGTCAAGGACGCGCGCTGACTCAAAGACGCCCGCGTAGCAGGATTCAAGAAATCATTTAGGAATGCCCGCGTGGGGGTGTGTCCGCCGGCCCGGCACTCTGAGCCATGGAGCTTTCGAGGAGTCAGAGTCAAGACTGTGCGTCATCCTCCCGGGGAGTTAGGCAGGCCGTGCGTTGTTCCGGCGGGACCAGCGCCGGACAGCCTTTTCGGCCTCCACAATGACTAAGACAGTAGACCCCACAGCAACGCACAGCAGCCACTCCCATGCGTTCAGCGGGGTGAGTTCCAGCAGACCGGCGGTCACCGGCCAGTTCATCACCGCCCAGTGCAGGGCCAAGGCTCCGAGGGAGGTGTAAAGGAGTGGCTTGTTGGCCAGCAGCCTGAGCTCGAAGAGGGACTTGTTCTCGGCCCGTGAACTGAACACCTGGAAGAAACTCAGCATCACGAACATGGTCAGCGCCATAGTCCGTGCGTGGATTTCCGGGTAGCCGGCATGCAGTTCCACGATGAACGCTAGGATGACCGCCAGCGCCATCCAGGCACCTGTGATGCCGGCACGGAACCACAGCGTGCGAGACAGCAGGCCTTCCGACGCCGGCCGGGGCGGGCGGCTGAGTTCATCACCTTCCGCCGGTTCGAAGGCCAAGGCGATGTCCTGCACGCCGTTGGTCACCACGTTCATCCACAGCATCTGAACGGGAAGGAACAGCAGGGGCGTATCCGCGAACACGCTTAGGGTCACCGCCACGAGGGCCGCGGCGCCAGTGGACAGCAGGAAGTAGGTGGTCTTCCTGATCGCCGCGAAGGTGACCCTGCCCTCTTCCACGGCGTGCACAATGGTGACGAAGTTGTCATCCGTTAGCACTATGTCCGCCGCCTCACGCGCTACGTCCGTTCCGGCCCTTCCCATAGCGACGCCGATTGACGCAGCCTTAAGCGCCGGAGCATCATTGACGCCGTCGCCCGTTACTGCCACCACCCTGCCCGCCCCTTTCAGGACGTCCACAATCCTCAACTTGTCTACCGGCGACACCCGGGCGGCAACACTGGTCTGTTCCAGGCGGGCGGCTAGCATGTGGTCGTCCAGGTCCGCCATCTCTGCGCCGGTCAGGGCGGGCTTTTCCGTTGGCAGGCCCAGCCGCTCCGCGATGGCTACGGCGGTGACCGGGTGGTCGCCGGTGATCATCATGACCTTGATGCCCGCGCGCCGGCACTTCTCTACGGCCGCCGCCACCCCGGCCCGTGGCGGATCGGTCATTCCTTCCATGCCCAGGAATGTCAGGCCGGACGGCGGCGGCAGCGGCACGGTGACGTCCTCGTCGTCGGGCAGTACCCGGGAACCGGTGGCGATGACGCGGAGTCCGTCCCTGCCCATTTCCTCGTTGGCCGCGTGAATCCGGGCAGCATCCAGCGGAATGCTGCCATCCGGGTCCGCCAGGTCCGCAGATGCGTGCAGCAGGGCCTCGGGAGAACCTTTGACATAGAGAGTCCGGCGGCCGGCGGCCTCCCGGTGGACTGTCTGCGAATACCTCAGGTGCGGTTCGTACGGCTGGTGTGCCACCGGTTCCGCCGTCCGCTCCTGTTCTGTGATAGCGCCGCGGGCGACGGCGGTCTTCGCCATGGCGGCGTCCACAGCGTCGCCGGAATACTCGAGGTCTTCCTCGTCCTCGGCCGACAGCGTGGCCTCATTCGTGAGCGCACCCGCGCGCAGCACCGCCCGAACCAGCGGCGGGTCCGCCGAGCCGCCGTCGTCCTCCCCATCCGAAATATCCAGCACCGCCGCGGTGGTCCAGATCCTTTCCACGGTGAGCCGGTTCTCGGTGAGCGTCCCGGTCTTGTCCGAGCCGATCACATCGGTTGAGCCGAGTGTTTCGACGGCGGGCAGCGTGCGGACGATCGCGTTCCGCCTGGCCATCCGGGACACACCGAGGCTCAGCACCACGGTCAGGACGATGGGCAGCGACTCGGGGATGGTGGCCACGGCCAGCCCGACGGCTGTACGGAACATCGTGGAGACATCATTTCCCAGCACCAGGCCCGCAATGAAAATGAAGACCAGGGCGCCGAGCACAATCATCCCGATGCGGCGTTCCAGACTGTGGGTGAGCAACTGCAGCGGCGACTTGACCGGTGGTCCCTGGATGAGCGCGTTGATCTCACCCAGTGCGGTCCCGGCCCCGGTGGCCGTGACAACACCCCGGCCGCGGCCACTGCCCACGAACGTTCCGCTGAACGCCACGTTCGCCTTGTCGGCATCGCCGACATCCTCCGGCAGTGGACCGGTGTGCTTGGTGGCGGCGAAGGACTCACCCGTGAGCATCGACTCGTCCACTTGGAGGCCGTTCGCGTCGAACAGCCGCAGATCGGCGGGCACCCGTTCGCCACTCTCCAGCAGGACCACATCCCCGGGGACGACATCGCGCCCGGCGATCACCTGCTCGGTGCCGTCGCGCAGCACCCGGCACGACGTCGTCGAGAGCGACTGCAGCGCACGCACGTCCGCCTCCGCTTTGCGCTCCTGGACAAACCCCAAGGCGGCGTTGAGGGACAGCACCAGGAAGATGGCGCCGGAGTCCACCCAGTGCTGCTGCATTAAGGTGACGACGGCGGCGACCAGCAGGATTCCGATCAGCGGACTGATGAACTGCCGCAACAGGACCCTCCACCACGGCGTGGCGCCCGCAAAGCTCAGCTCATTGGGCCCGGCCTCAGCCAACCGCCGCGCAGCCTCCGCCGAGCTGATTCCCTCCGGGCCGGAGGACAATGCCTCGAAGGCAGCGTCAGTGGGGAGGGCGTGCCAGGCGACGGGTCGTGGGGCTGCGGCGGGCTTTGTAGCTGTACCTGGCTGGGCCGTCGGGGAGGCGGACGCTGGCTTGTGGGCCATAAGGAGTCCCAACGGTTGGCTCGACGAAAACGATGCCGACCAGACTTCCCGGCTCACCTCTCTTGAGTGTAGACCCGGTCCCGGCCAGTTCAGCCCGTCGCGTCAGGAGGAGAATTCTGGCAGTGTCGTAGGATGTGGCCATGACCGACTTCAGTGTGGAGCAAGCGTGGTGGGGAAGACTGTCCGGAAATACGCGCCGTCGGCTGGCGGAGGACCCCCGAGGCAAAGTGCCCGGGGACCTTGTCGCCGAGGTTGTGGCCGCCGGCGGTTCGGTTGCGGGCGCGTATTGGGTGGAAACTGAGATCGGGCCTGACGGTCAGCCATGAGCCGGTGAGGGTTTATCTACTTCAGGGAGCACACCTCAGCCGGACACCGGTTCCGCTGGTAATAAAGTCAGATGGCATCCAGGGCGATTTCCCGGGATGGCCAATCATAATGCGGCCCTAGGGACTGGTGGTGATTGCTGACAATAAGTCTCCAGTTGCTGGGTTCGCCCTTGGCTGAGGGCATGATGCTCCCCTCCGCAATGAAGCGGTGGTTCCCAGTATCACCGAGGGGGGCCCACCATCCGTCTGCAGGGCAGTGGTCGCCGGTCCGCGCACTGCGGGACATGCGGACGTTACGCTCCACGGGGGACTTTAGTTGGATTCGCTTTTTCATGTTTTTCCTTATGAGTATCTTTCTATGACTGAGTTGGGTAGCGGGGGGGGGGGGGGGGGGCTAGGCGGAGACGAGTTCCCGCCAGTCGGTGACGAGGGGCAGGTTGCGCGCCTCCGAGACCGAGTGGTGGGCGACCTGCCCGGCGGCGATGTTGAGGCCGGCTGCGAGGGCGGGGTCCTTCTCGAACGCGGCCTTGACGCCGAGGTTGGCCAGGGCCACGCCGTAGCGCAGGGTCACGTTGGTCAGGGCGTAGGTGGACGTGTTCGGAACCGCGCCGGGCATGTTGGCTACGCAGTAGAAGATCGTGTTGTGGACCTTGTACGTGGGTTCCTGGTGCGTGGTGGGGTGGGTGTCCTCGAAGCAGCCGCCCTGGTCCACTGCGATGTCTACGAGCACGGAGCCGGGCTTCATCCGGGAGACGAGCTCGTTGGTGACCAGCTTGGGGGCCTTTGCGCCCGGGATCAGCACGGAGCCGATGACCAGGTCCGCGTCCACGACGGACTTTTCGATTTCGTACTTGTTGGACGCGACCGTCTTCAGCCGGCCCTGGTACTGGGCGTCGAGTTCGCGCAGGCGGTTGATGTTGATGTCCAGGATGGTCACGTCCGCGCCGAGGCCCAGGGCCATGGCTGCGGCGTTGGTGCCGGCGACGCCGGCGCCGAGGACAACAACCTTGGCCGGGCGGACGCCCGGGACGCCGCCGAGGAGGACGCCCTTGCCGCCGGCGGGGGCCATCAGGGAGGTGGCGCCGACCTGGACGGACAGGCGTCCTGCAACCTCTGACATCGGGGCCAGAAGGGGCAGGGTGCGGCCTTCCTGGACCGTCTCGTAGGCGATCGCGGTAACGCCGGAGTTGATGAGCTCCCGGGTCAGTTCGGGCTCGGCGGCCAGGTGCAGGTAGGTGAAGAGGATCAGGCCCTTGCGGAAGCGGTGGTATTCCGCGGCGATGGGCTCCTTGACCTTCATGACCATGTCGGCGCGGGCCCAGACGTCATCGGCTTCGGTGACGATCTCGGCGCCGGCGATGGCGTATTCCTCGTCCGTGATGCCTGAGCCCAGGCCTGCGCCGCGTTCCACCAGGACGGTGTGGCCGTGGGTGCGGAATTCGTGGACACCGGCGGCGGTGATGGCCACGCGGAATTCGTTGTTCTTGATCTCTCTGGGGACACCGATGATCATCTTAAGGCTTCCAATCTTGGGGTTTTTCTGTGGACCCCCACGGGGCCGGACCGGTCCGGAATGCCGGGGTGGCTCAGCATGGATTCACATTGGCCATATAATCGCACATTCGGATTGTTGACAATACTACATGCTTATCTTAGTTTTGTGTTACATGGATCACAGGGACGCGATTCCTGCTTAGTGCCGGCGACGATGCCGGTCGAATGGAGTTCAAAATGTCAAGTCACATTTCACGGCGGAACCTCCTGCGCGGCGCCGGTGCGGCAGCCTTGGGAATCTCGGTGGCAGGCTGGGTAACCAGCTGTTCCACCGTTCCCGTCGGCGGCCCTGCAACAGGGGCCACCACCAACCTGCTGGACACTGCGAAGGAGCAGGGCTTCATCCGGGTTGGCATCGCCAATGAGCCGCCGTACACCCAGGTCAGCCCGGACGGGAAAGTCACCGGTTGTGAGCCTGATGTCCTTCGCGCGGTCTGCAAGCGCCTGGGCATCGACGAGGTCCAGGGCATCATCACGCCGTACGAGTCCATGATTCCGGGGCTCAATGCCAACCGCTGGGATGTCATTGCGGCGGGCCTCTTTATGAAGCAGTCGCGGTGTTCCCAGGTTCTCTACTCGGAGCCGGTTATCGTTTCCACCGAGTCCTTCGCCATGCCGAAGGGCAACCCGAAGGGCATCCTGACGGTCGCTGACATCATTGCCAACCCCGCGCTGCGCATTGCCGTCCTGCCGGGCGGGTTCGAGGAAGGGGTCCTGAAGGCGGCCAAAGTTCCCGCCAGCCAGCAGGTCAAGGTCAATGACGGCCGCAGCGGCCTTGAGGCGCTCACGGCAAACCGGGCGGACGCCTTCATGCTCCCCACCCTGTCCCTTAAGTCACTTGCAGAGAATGACGGCAGCTTCGATATCACAGCACCGATCAAAGACGCTCCCCGCACGGGCTCGGGTGCTGCTTTCCGCAAGGCTGACACGTCCTTCCACGAGGCTTACAACAGGGAGCTTGCCGCGTTCAAGGCCACTCCTGAGTTTGGCGCGATCCTCACCAAGTGGGGCTTCGATCCGACCGTAGTCGAAGGGGCCACTGCGGAGGAACTATGCAAGACCGAGGGCTGATCCGCGGGAAACGGAAGGGGAGTACCGCGTGGACGCGATAATCGAATATGCACCCCTGCTGTGGCAGGGGCTGCTGACCACCCTGCTGGTGACTGTACTAGGCGGCGCGCTGTGCCTGGTAGTCGCATTTGCTGCGGGCTTGGCGCGACTCTCCAAGCATTGGATTCTGCGGTGGCCGGCCGGCGTCTTCATTGAGGTGTTCCGCGGAACGTCCCTGCTGGTGCAGATGTTCTGGCTGTTTTTCGCGCTGCCGTTCTTTGGGATCCAGCTCCATCCGCTGACGGCCGCAGTCCTGGCTCTCGGCCTCAACGAGGGTGCCTATGCCGCTGAAGTGGTCCGCGGCGCCATCGCCAGCCGGGCCAAGGGGCAGACGGAGGCCTGTATTGCCTTGGGCATGGAACCGGCCCTGAGGCTCCGCAGAATCATCATTCCGCAGTCCATCCCTGCCATGCTGCCGCCATTCGGCAATGTCATGGTGGACCTGTTGAAGAACACGTCGCTGGTCTCTCTGGTCACGGTGGCGGACCTGACCTTCAGTGCACAGATGATCCGCAGCACTACGGGGCAGACCACTGCCATCTTCATCACCATTCTGGTGATGTATTTCGCCCTGTCGTACTTGTTGACCCTGCTGACCAGCTGGTTGGAGAAGCGTTTCGCTCTTGACCGTAAGGCCCTGACCCTGCAGAAGAAGGAAAACACTCTGATGACGATGGGTGCAGCATGATTTGGGATAACAATTTTGCGATTTCCGTTCTCCCGGTCCTGTTGCAGGGCCTCTGGACCACGGTTCACATCACCGTGATGGGAACGCTTTTGGCGGCCGGCTTGGGGCTTGTCTTCGCTGTTCTCCGAAGGCTTGCCATACCCGTGGTGTCACCGGTGGTTTCCTTCCTGGTGGTGTTTGTCCGCGGCACGCCGCTGCTGGTGCAGGCCTACGTTGCATTCTTTGTGCTGCCTGCCTACGGCGTCAGTTTCGATGCACTCACCACCGGCATTGTGGTGATCGGCATCAATTACAGCGCTTACATGGCGGAGGTCTACCGCAGCGGCATCCAGGGTGTTCCTACCGGCCAATGGGAAGCGGCGACGGCGCTCAGCCTCCCCGGTTCCCGGACCTGGGGCCGCATCATCCTGCCACAGGCCATCCGGACCGTGGTCCCGATGCTCGGCAACTACCTCATCCAGATGTTCAAGGACTCGGCAGTCCTGTCCGCCATCACGGTGGTTGAACTCATGGCAACAGCCCAGGCCATCGGAAGCTCAAGCTTCCGTTACCTGGAACCCCTCACCCTCGCAGCGCTGCTGTTCCTGGCAGTCAGCTACCCGGCCTCCCGGCTGGTCAACAGATTGGAGCGGCGCTATGCGCCCCAGCACTGAACCCCAACCCCGGACCGCAGGCGTTGTCCTGCCTCCGGAACCGCTCATCCGGTTCGAGAACGTCAGCAAGAACTGGGGAACGAACCATGTTCTGAAGTCCCTGAATTTTGACGTTGCGCCGGGGGAGAAGGTGTCCATCATTGGGCCCTCCGGCTCCGGCAAGACCACCATCCTCCGCATCCTGATGACGCTGGAAACCCCTAGCGAAGGAAGGGTTACTGTGGACGGAGATACCCTGTGGGACGTCACCCGTGGCCAGAAAGTGCGCGAAACCAGGCAGCTGCGCGAGACCCGCAAGAAGATCGGCATGGTCTTCCAGCAGTTTAACCTGTTCCCGCACATGACCGCCTTGGAGAACATCATCGAGGCGCCCGTCCATGTGCTCGGCATGGGTAAGGCCGAGGCGCGCGAACGCGCGGCCGAACTGCTGAACCTGGTGGGCCTGGGCAAACACATGAACCACACGCCGCCGCAGATGTCCGGCGGACAGCAGCAGCGCGTGGCCATTGCCCGGGCACTGGCCATGCGGCCTAAGGTGCTGCTGTTCGACGAACCCACCTCAGCGCTGGACCCCGAGCTCATCGGCGAAGTCCTGAACGTGATCCGCAACCTGGCCCACACCACGGACATGACCATGCTGATGGTCACGCACGAGATGCGCTTCGCGGAAGAGATCTCGGACCGGGTGGTGATGTTCGACAACGGCGCTGCCGTGGAGAGCGGACCGCCGGCCCAGATCTTCAAGAACCCGCAGCAGGAGCGGACCCGGAGCTTCCTCCGGGCCGTCTTGCAGCACTGAGCTAGTCGCTGCGGCGGCTCGCGATCAGCGAGATCTCCACGGGTGCGCCGTCGGGCAGGCTGGAAACGCCGACGGCGGCGCGCACCGGCCGTCCCAGCTCGCCGAAGTAGGACACCAGTACCTCGGACGCGCCGTTCATCACCAGCGGATGGTCCGTGAAGTCGCTGCCGGCAGCGACGTAACCGGTCATGGAGACGATCTCGCCAATGCGGTCCAGCCCGCCGGCATGGGCCGCAAGGGACGCCAGACAGTTCAGAACTGCGGTGGCTGCAGCAGACTGTCCTTCCGCAACCGTCAGTTGCTCCCCGACCCGCCCGCGGCATTCGAGGTGTCCCTGTACGGCTGAGGTGTGGCCTGCTGTGTAGAGAACACCGGCTATTTCGCGCACCGGCACGTAGTTCCCGGCCGGAACCGGGGTGGGGGGAAGCGGTGTGATCGGTTTCTGATTGTCGTCCATAATTAGCCATTGTAGACAATTGAACAAATGTGAGAAAGTGATTCATGACACTTGAACAAAACCCCGCCCTGGCGCCCGTTTCCGATCTGCCGGGTCCGCAGGCGTGGCGCGACATCGGCGTCGTCTGTCCCTTCGACATGGCCCTTGACCACGAGCTGTGGCGGTGGATGCCTGACGGGGTGAACCTCATTTTCACCCGCACTCCCTACTACGACCAGCCGGTGGGCCTGGACATGGCAGAGGAGATCAGCGATCACGGCGAGATCCAGGACGCCGTCCGCAGCGTGATGGCCATCAGCCCGGCTGTGGTGGCGTACGCCTGCACGTCCGGCAGCTTTGTCCATGGCGTCCAGGGCGCGAGGAACCTTTCCAAAGCCATGGTGTCGGCAGGTGCTCCCGCGGCGGTGACCACCTCGGAAGGACTGCTCATGGCCCTGGATGCCCTGGGGGTGACCCGGGTTGCTGTGGCCACGCCGTATCTCGCCGAGCTGACCGACCGGTTGACGTCCTTCCTTGAGCAGGGCGGGAAGTCGGTGGTCTCGCACGAGGGGCTGGGCCTGGACCGGGATATCTGGAAGGTCCCTTATGCCACCACCTGTGAGCTCATCCGCCAGGCGGACCGTCCTGACGCGGAGGTAATCTTCGTCAGCTGCACCAACCTGCCCACATATGACCTGATTGCCCGAATGGAGCAGGAATTGGGGAAACCGGTAATCACGGCCAACCAGGTAACCGCGTGGGGCGCGCTGCGGCTGATGGGCCGCGAAGCCGTGGGGCCGCACCAGGCCCTGCTTCAGGCCACGAAAGGCTAGCTCAACCCGCGTTACCCCGCACAAAAAAGACCTCCGGGCCATCGGATGAACCGACGGCCGGGAGGTCTTTTCTGTTTCACGACAGGGTTAGCGGCGGAACAGGCTGCCCAGCTGGTCGGAGTGCACCGTACGGCCGGCGAGCTGCAGGCCGTACCAGGCGGTCACCTGATTGGCCGTCAGGACGGTCTTTCCGAGGACCGACTCCAGCTCATTAAGCCAGCGGACAGTATGCAGGGCGGTATCCGGGATCAGGACAGCTTCGGCGTCCGGCGCGTTGGCGCTTCGGGCCAGTTCAACCACGCCGTCGTGGTCCAACTCGCCGGCGTCTTCGCCTGAAGCAATGTCGTGGGAGGCAAGATCGAGGACCTGGATATCCTGGTGGCCAAGCAGCTCCACGAAATGGCGGGAGACGTCGTCGGGGTAGGTCGCCGATACAGACACCTTGGAGATACCCAGATGCCGCAGTGCAGCGGCGAAAGCCAGCGAGGTGGAGGACGTGGGGACATTAATGACGTCCTGGATCTCTCGCACCTGCTGGTGCGCGCCGTCCCAGCCGAAAACGAAACTGCCGGACGTACACGCCCACATAACGGCGTCGGGGCTGTACTTCCGCACGATCTCACCGGCGCCCTCGAGCAGCCGCTCAGACTTGCCGAGGTCCAGCAATGCCTGAACCTCATGTGTGGTGATTTCGTCAGGTCCGCCTACCGAGGTGTGGACCACGGGCAGATGAATGTCCTCTCCCAGGATCGACTCCAGGTACGGGTATTCATCCTCGGCACTGTGGCCGGGGTAAAGCATTCCAACAGTTGTCATGATTTCTCCTGTGAGACGGGCCGCATGTCCGGCAGAAGCATATTTCAACCGCCGCAGAAATAGCATACAGTTTGATTGTCGACAATCGAAGCCCCGCCCGACCCTCATTGTCAAACCAGGACGATCGGGCGACAGGGAGCAGCGGACGCAAGCGTCTGCCTAGTAAACTGTTAAATTGTCAACTATGAGACATGATGGTTTTGACCGCTAATAGTTCCAGAACTCAACCAGGTCCGCTTGGTGGAGCTCGCTGCAGCAAGGACGGAAACAGGATGAAAAGGGGAGCCCTAGACCCGGTCGTACAGGAGTCCACTCCGGCCATTATCGCCCGCAAAATCCGCGACGCTATTGCCCGCGGTGACTTCGCTCCGGGCGTCCAGCTCGGAGAAGCCGAACTGGCCAAAGAACTGGGCGTCAGCCGCGGCCCTCTGCGCGAGGCCATGCAGCGCCTCACCCAGGAAGGGTTGCTGGTCAGTCATCGGAACCGGGGCCTCTTTGTGGTCTCGATGGACGAGGACGACTTCCGGGACATCTATCTGGCCCGCTCCGCTGTTGAGGCTGCCGCCATCGGCCGCGTGATCAGCACCGACCCCCTGGGTAGCGCCGCCAAGCTGATGGAAACTGTGCGAGCCATGGAGAATGCGGCCGAGTCCCCGAACAGTGAGGCGATGACCGAAGCGGATATGAGCTTCCACGCCCTTCTGGTAGAGCTCGCCGGGAGTCCACGCCTGAAGAAAATGCACAACACACTTTTGACGGAGACGCAGATGTGCCTTAATGCCCTCAAGAGCACTTACGACACGGCCGATCGGCGTATTGCCGAGCATAAGGGCATCGCGGAGGCCATCTCCCGCGGTGACTCGGACCTCGCCGAGAAGCTCATGGCGGAGCACATGGATGACGCGCTGATGCGGCTGATCCCCTAAGCGCCTTTGATGCACCCTGAGCTTTCCCGGAAGGGCCGCCGGTGCAATATGTTGACGGACCTTGGCTAGGCCCACTCCGCAACTCACCTATTGTCAACAATAGGACATGAGGGTAGTGTGATGAGCGATACATTTGCTCCCAATCGAGGATTGTCATGTCTAACGCACCACATGGCGCCGGCTCCGGCGCGGAGTTCACGACTCCAGACGAAACGTCCCCCGCAGGCAAAAAAGTGCTCCACCGGGCCATCGCTGCCTCTGCTATGGGTAATGCCACTGAATGGTTCGATTACGGCGTTTATGCCGTAGCCGCCACGTACATCACCGCCAACTTCTTCCCCGGCGAAGGCGCCATGGGAACAGTCTGGACGCTCGCCACCTTTGCCCTTTCCTTCCTCGTGCGGCCGCTGGGCGGGCTGTTCTGGGGTCCCCTGGGTGACAGGATCGGACGCAAGAGGGTCCTGGCGCTGACCATCATCCTGATGGCTGGCTCAACCTTCGCCATTGGCCTTCTCCCGACGCATTCGCTGGCCGGCTGGCTGGCCCCGGCCCTGCTGGTCCTGCTGCGCATGATCCAGGGATTCTCAACCGGCGGGGAGTACGGCGGTGCGGCTACATTCATGGCCGAATACGCACCGGACAAGAAGCGCGGCTTCTATGGCAGCTTCCTTGAGTTCGGCACGCTGGGCGGCTTCGCCCTCGGGTCCCTCGTGGTTCTGCTCTGCACCCTGCTCCTGGGTGAAGGCTCCATGACTGAATGGGGCTGGCGGCTTCCCTTCCTGATTGCCGGTCCGATGGGCATCATCGGCATGTACCTGCGTAACAGGCTTGAAGACACCCCGGTCTTCCGCGAACTGGAGGCCAGCGGGGAGCTGGAACCAGCCACGAGCACCGCTCTGAGAGACCTGCTGAGGGATTACTGGCGCCCCATGCTGATCATGGCCGGCCTCGTCATTCCGCTAAATGTTGTCAACTACACCCTGCTTAGCTACATGCCTACGTACCTTGAGGGTTCGGTGGGTATGGATGCCAACACGGTGCTGACTCTGATGTTCGTGGGGCAGATCGCCATGATGCTGATGATTCCGCTGGCTGGCGCCCGCTCCGACAAGATCGGACGCAAGCCAATGTGGTTCTTCTCCCTGATCGGCCTGTTTGTGATGGCCATCCCGATGTACATGATCATGGCTAACGGCTTCTGGTTTGCGATGCTCGGGTTCGCCGTTCTGGGTCTGCTGTATCTTCCGCAGCTGGCAACTATTTCCGCCACCTTCCCGGCCATGTTCCCCACCCAGGTCCGTTATGCCGGCTTTGCGATTACCTACAACGTCAGCACGGCGATCTTTGGCGGGACTGCACCGATGATGAACGAGCTTTTGGTGAATGCCACGGGCAATGTCCTGATGCCGGCATACTACATGATGGGTGCCTGCCTGATCGGTTTGGTGGCCGTGTGGAAGATGCAGGAGACTGCCGGGGCTTCGCTTCGCAACATGAAGATCCCCGGAATCAAGAAGATGCCCGTTCCGCGCCGTCTGGAGAGGTAGCTGCACGCCGGACACGTCCCGGGCCGCAGAAAGCCCCCGGCTGCTCCTGAATTCAGGAGCAGCCGGGGGCTCTTTCGTGCGGGTACTGCTAGCTGCGGCTGGTCGTGATGCGTGCCGGCCGTTCCGTGCCCCAGGCAGCGGCCCTCTCATAGGCCTGCGCTGCGCGGAGCACCTTGCGGTCGGCGTGGCGTGGGCCGATGATCTGCAGGCCGGCCGGAAGGCCTGCCCGGGTGAAGCCGCAGGGGACGCTGACGGCGGGCTGCTGGGTCATGTTGAACGGGTACGTATACGGCGTCCAGCTGGTCCAGTTCGGGGAATGCCAGCCTTCTGGCGCATCAGTGCCGCGGGGGAAGGCCGGAATGGGAAGCGTAGGAGTCAGGAGCAGATCGTAGGTCTCGTGGAAGAGGCCCATCTTCACCCCCAGGTCCATCCGCACAGCGGTGGCGTCCAGGAAGTCCGAGGCGCTGAGATCGCCCTGTTCCTCGATGGAACGGCGCAGCCCGGGATCCACCTTGGTGATGGCGTCCGGGCCGTAAGCCTCAAGTACTTTGGCTGCACCGGCAAACCAGAGGACGTGGAAGGCCTCAACCGGGTCCTGGATGCCGGGATCCACTTCCTCGATGATGGCGCCGGCGTCGGCCAGGACCACAACCGCAGCCCCGACCAGCCGCTCGATTTCCGGATCGTTGGTACCGAAGCCCAGGGTGGGCGAGAACGCGATCCGCATGCCCTTTACGCCGTCGTTTAGGCCGTCCAGGAAGGACCGGGTGGGCGTGGGAAGGGCTGACCAGTCGCGTGAATCGAAGCCGGTAATGACGTCCAGCAGCAACGCCGTGTCTTCCACGGTGCGGGTCATGGGGCCCGCGTGCGCCAGGGTACCAAACGGGCTTGCAGGGAACATGGGGACCAATCCGTACGTGGGCTTGATGGCCACTGTCCCGGTGAAGGCTGCGGGGATGCGGACAGAGCCCCCGCCATCGGTCCCCACGGACCAGGGGCCCATGCCCAGGCCAACAGCAGTGGCGCTGCCGCCGCTCGAGCCGCCGGACGTGAGACCTGCCGCCCGCGGGTTCCCGGTGGAGCCGTGCCGCAGTGAATCGGTGACGCCCTTCCAGGCGAACTCCGGGGTGGTGGTCTTGCCGATCAGCACGGCGCCTGTTTCCCGCAGCCTGGCGACGCAGGGCGCGTCCTGATCCCACGCCGCGTCGGCGTTAATGAGGTTGGTGCCGCGCAGCGTGGCCCAGCCGCGGGTGTAGAAGATGTCCTTGATGGAGGTGGGGACGCCGTCACCGGGGCCCAGGGGCTGGCCCTTGCGCCACCTGCCCTCCGACTCGCGGGCTTCCTGTAGTGCGCTCTCAGCTTCAACCGAGACAAAAGCGTTGACGTCCTTGTCCGCCGCTTCAATGGCATCCAGGGCAGCTTGGGTGGCGTCCACAGGGGAGATTGTGCCCTCGCGGTAGCCCGCCAACAGCTCTACCGCTGTCAGGTCGGTCAGATCACTCATTCTTTTCCTCCTACTGGTCACTACGTGTTTGCGTGTTAAGTGCGTGGAACCAGAATCGACGTTTTAACCCTCCCCCACTTTTCGCGCGTTTTACCCCCAACGCTCTCTCACCTTCCGGAGAATCCCTTGGTAAAGGTGAGAGAGCGTTTGGTGTTTCGTTGCGAAAGGTGAGAGAGGGTTGGGGTTTTTCCTGCGAAAGGTGAGAGAGGGTGGCAGTCTTTAGACGCGCGGGATTGCCATGTACTTGATCTCCAGGAACTCGTCCAGGCCCACGCGTCCGCCTTCACGGCCCAGGCCGGAGGCCTTGATGCCGCCGAACGGCGCTGCCGGGTTGGAGACGATGCCCGTGTTCAGGCCAACCATGCCTACCTCGAGTTCGTCGCCGACGCGGAAGGCGCGGTCCAGGTCCTGGGTGAACACGTAGCTGGCCAGGCCCCACGGGGTGTCGTTGGCCAGCCGGACCACTTCCTCTTCGGTGTCGAAGGGGATGATTGGGGCCACCGGGCCGAAGATTTCCTCGCTCATCAGTGCGGCGTCGGAGCTGACATCGGACAGCACGGTGGGGGAGTAGAAGTAGCCTTTGCCCTCGGGGCGGGACCCGCCGCAGATCACGGTGGCGCCCTTGGAAACGGCGTCATCCACGAGTTCCTGGACCTTGTTCAGCGCTTTCTCCTCCACGAGGGGGCCGACGTCGGTGCCGTCCACTGCGCCGTCGCCCACTTTCAGGGCACCGAGCCGCTTGGCGAGCCGGGCGGAGAAGTCGGCGGAAACGGAGCGCTGGACGAAGATGCGGTTGGCGGCTGTGCAGGCCTCGCCCATGTTCCGCATCTTGGCGGCGAACGCACCTTCCACGGCGCGGTCCAGGTCTGCGTCCTCGAACACGATGAGGGGTGCGTTTCCGCCCAGTTCCATCGAGGAGCGCATGACGTTCTTGGCCGCCTGCTCCAGCAGGCGCACGCCCACGCCGGTGGAACCGGTGAAGCTGACCTTGCGGGCAATGCCGCTTTCCATCCACGGGGTCACCACCTCTGAGGCTTTGGTGGTGGTGACAACGTTCAGTACGCCTTTGGGGAGGCCGGCCTCGATCAGGATGTCCGCCAGCGCCAGCGAGGACAGCGGGGTGAGGTTGGCCGGCTTGAAGACTATGGTGCAGCCCGCTGCGATGGCGGGGCCGATCTTCCGGGTGCCCATGGCCAGCGGGAAGTTCCAGGGCGTCACCAGGACGCACGGGCCAACCGGCTCCTTCGTGACCAGAATGCGGTTCTTGCCGTCGCCGGTGGTGGTCATGTCACCGCCGATGCGGACGGCTTCCTCCGAGAACCAGCGGAAGAACTCGGCGGCGTAGGCCACCTCGCCCTTGGCCTCGGCGAAGGGCTTGCCCATTTCCGTGGTCATGATCAGGGCCAGCTCGTCCTGGCGGGCCATGATCAGATCGAAGGCGCGGCGCAGGATCTCGCTGCGCTCCCGGGGTGCGGTCTTGGCCCACTGCTTCTGCACGCGGCCGGCGGTTTCGATGGCGCGGCGGGCGTCCTCGGGGCCGCCGTCGGCGACGGAAGCGATGACTTCCTCGGTGGCGGGGTTGATGACGTCGAACCGGGCGCCGGAGGCCGCTTCGGCCCATTCTCCGTCAATGTAGAGGTTGGTGCTGACCTTGGCGACGGCGTCGAGCGCCTTCTGCGAGGTCTGCGGGTTGGTGGTTGCCTGGATGCTCATGAGGGATCCTTTTCTTGGGTGGAAGGGAGTGGCTGGCGGCTGGTTTGGGACATCACTGCCGCCTGTTCGCCGGGGTCGAGAAGTTGGGCCAGGTGCCGGCCAGGTCGGGAGTCATCGAGCTGTTTGACCTGCATGGCGCAGGAGAAGCCGTCTGTGAGGACCACAGAGTCGGCCTCCGTCTGGTGCAGGGCCGGGGCCAGGGACTGTTCGGCCACCAGCATGCTGACGTCGAAGTGCTCCTTTTCGAATCCGAAGTTGCCGGCAACGCCGCAGCAGCCGGTGGTGTCCACGACGCTGGCCACGCCCACCGCGCCGAGCGCAGAGCGTTGGGTGCCGGCTCCGAAGACGGAGTACTCGTGGCAGTGCGTCTGCAGCACCACCTTCTTCGGCAGGGGCTGCGCCGGCGTCGGTTTCCAGCCCGTTTTGGTGAGCTCTTCGATGTGCGATGCGAAGCTGCGCACACGTGCCGCGACTCGGCGGGCCTGGTCCGTGTGGACCAGTTCGGGAAGGTCCTTGCGCAGCGCAGCGGCGCAGCTGGGTTCCACCACCACGATCGGACGGTCCGTGCCGTCGTCGAGTGCCACTGCGGCCTGGCCCATCAGCTTCTTGGCGGTGTCCAGCTGGCCGGTGGATATCCAGGTCAGGCCGCAGCAGGCGTCCGCCGAGCATTCCGTGGTGGAGCCTGAATTAGCGAGGACGCGGGCCGCGGCGCCAGCCACCTCCGGCCGGAAGCCTCGGGTAAAGGTATCCACGAACAGCACCACGCCGTCGGCATCCGGCCTGGCGCCGCCGTCGTACCTGGTAACGGGCCGGACGCCGGCCGCCGCCACTTCGCGGCGCCACTCACTGGCACCCGCGAAGCGGGGCAGCGCCCGCCGGGTGGTGAGACCGCCCAAGGCGGAAGCTGCCTTGGCGAGCGGTGTGGACATCAGGGCGTTGACCAGTGGCGCGATCCGGCCCGTGATCTTGAGCCAGCGGGGCAGCCAGCCCAGGGAGAAGTGGGACATCGGGCGGAGCTTGCCCTCGTAGTAGTGGGAGAAGAATTCGGATTTGTAGGTGGCCATGTCGACGCCAGTGGGGCAGTCGCTGGAGCAGGCTTTGCAGGACAGGCAGAGGTCCAGGGCTTCGCGGACCTCCTCCGACTTCCACCCTTCTTCCACCGTACGGGCGCCGCGGACCATGTCCTGGAGCACGCGGGAGCGGCCGCGGGTGGAATCCTTTTCATCCTTTGTGGCGCGGTAGCTGGGGCACATCACGCCGCCGGAATCCGTGCGGCAACGGCCCACGCCGATGCAGCTCTGGAGCGCGTGGACCCATGGGTCCGTGCCGCTGCCTGCAGACGTTTCCGGTGAGTCGGTGTGTGTGGTGGATCCGCCGCCGGCGCCGAGCGGGCGCAGGTCGAAGCTGGTGCGCCACTGCCGTTGCGGAATGCCCTCCAGTGCCAGGTTGCCGTCCATGGGATCGGGTTCGGTCAGGGATCCGGGGTTGAGTATTCCCGCAGGGTCCCAGGTGCGCCGGTAGGTGGCGAAGGCCGCCAGCATGCGCGGGGAGTACATCAGGGGCAGCAGTTCCGAGCGTGCCCGGCCGTCGCCGTGTTCGCCGGAGAGCGAGCCGCCGTGGCGGACCACCAGTTCGGCGGCTTCCTTGGTGAAGGCACGGAATACGGCCCGGCCGGTCTCGGTGCGCAGGTCGTAGGTGATACGGATGTGCATGCAGCCGGCACCGAAGTGGCCGTACATAACGCCCGTGAGGTGATGGCGGTCCAGGAGCTCGCGGAAATCCGAGAGGTAGTCGGCCAGGTTTTCCGGTGCGACGGCGGAGTCCTCCCAGCCGGGCCAGGACTCGCCGCCGGTGGAGAGCCGGGCGGAAAGCCCGGCGCCGTCCTCGCGGACACGCCAGAGGGCCGCCCGTTCCTGGAGGTCCGGGATGGTCCGTCCGTCCACCAGCCGGCCGTTTTCCTTGAGCCGGGCCAGTAGCCGGTCCGCTTCGGCGCGGACTTGGTCCGGGTTGTCGCCGTCGAGGTCAACGTAGAGCCAGGCTTTACCCTCGGGCAGGCCCGTCACGGAGCCGTCGCCGCGGCGGAAGCGCATGGTGTCCACGATGGCCGCGTCGATGCCTTCGACGGCGGCCGGTGAAAACTCCAGTATGGTCATGATGTCGCGCGCCGCGTCCACCACATCCGCATAGCCCAGACACACCAGCAAGGCGCTGGCAGGCTTGGGGACGAGCTTCATCCGTGCGCCCACAATGATGGCGCAGGTACCTTCGGACCCGGTGAGGGCGCGGGCCATGTTGAACCCGTTTTCCGGCAGTAGGTTGGCCAGGTGGTACCCGGAAACCTGGCGCTGGATGCGTTCCAGCTCCAGACGGAACTCGGACAGGTGGTTGTGGGCCAGGTCCTTGAAAGACGAGGACAGGGCTACAGCGCGGGCTTCCGCGGTCTTATCTTCCGGGTTTGTGGCACGCAGCCCCGTGGCAGTAGCGGTGAGCTGGGCGCCGTCGGACGTGACGACGTCGATCTCTGCCACGTGGTCAGACGTCCGGCCATAACGGACCGAATGATTGCCGCAGGCATCATTCCCAATCGAACCGCCCACGGTGGCGCGGTTCTTGGAGGACGGGTCCGGGGCGAACGTGAAGCGGTTGCCCGTTGCCTTCTCCACGTCACGAGAGAGGACGGCGAGTACGACACCGGGGTCCACTGCCACGGTGCCGGAGGTCTCGTCGATCGCGTGGATCGTGTTCATGTAGCGGGAAAAGTCCAGCACGACTCCGGGACCCATGGCGTTGCCCGCCATGGACGTCCCGCCGCCGCGGCCGATCAGCGGCGTTGCTGTTTCACGGCACGCAGCAACAACGGCAACGACGTCCTCCACTGTCCGCGGAAACACCACAGCCAGCGGGGGCACCCGGTAGTTGGACGCGTCATAGGAGTATTCCGCAAGCCGGCGCGGTGAACTATCCGCCGCCACACCCGCCGAGGCCAGGTGTTCCAGGACGGCCGGTTGGCCGGCGTCCGGCGCCCCGGACCGGCGGCTGCCGCCCGTTGCCGGGCGCGCGGGGGGGTGAACGGCATCAATCATGAGTGGCTCAGGATCCAGCGGACACGGCTACGGACCCGACGACGGCGGCGACGGCGGCTTCGAAGAGTTGGAGGCCTGTGGTGATTTCTTCGGCGGTGACCACGAGGGCGGGGATGAGGCGGACGACGTTCCCTGCGGGACCGCACGTGAGGGTGAGCAGGCCCTCGGCAGTCGTGGCCTGCTGGACCGCGGCTGCCGTGGCGGAATCGGGGGTACCTTCTTCCGTGGTGAACTCGATGCCCTGCATCAGGCCCTTGCCCCGGACGTCCCCGATGACGGGGAACCGGGCCTGGATATCGTTTAGCCCGGCCTGGAGTTGCTCGCCGCGGATCCGGGAGTTCTCCACGAGCCCTTCGTCCCGGACGACGTCCAGGGTCGCGACGCCAGCGGCGGCGGAGACGGCGTTGCCGCCGTAGGTCCCCCCCTGGGAGCCGGGCCAGCCCTTGGACATCGTTTCGGTCGAGGCGGCGATCGCGGAGATCGGGAAGCCCGAAGCGATGCCTTTGGCGGTGATCAGGATGTCCGGGGTCGCGGTGGAGTACTGGTGTCCCCAGAACTTGCCCATCCGGCCCACCCCGGCCTGGACCTCGTCAAAGATCAGCTGGATGCCGTGCCGGTCCGCGCGTTCACGCAGGCCTTCGAGGAACGCCGGCGGTGTCGGCAGGTATCCGCCGTCACCGAGTGCCGGTTCGATCAGGAACGCTGCGGTATCGTTCGGCGCGGTGCGGGTCTGCAAAAGATAATCGAGTTCCTGCAACGCGAACGCCACCGTGGCGGCCTCGTCCCACCCGTACCGGTACGCGTAAGGGAACGCGGACATGTGCACCCCGGACATCAGCGGAGAGAACCCGGCGGAGAACTTCGTCCCGGCCGTTGTCAGCGACGCCGCAGCCACGGTCCGGCCGTGGAAGCCACCTTGGAACACCACAATGTTCGGCCGGCCCGTGGCCATCCTGGCCAGACGGATCGCAGCCTCCACCGCTTCCGAACCGGAATTGGCATAAAACACCGAGTCCAGGCCCTCCGGCAACACCTCGCCCAGCTTCTCGGTCAACGCCAGCAACGGCTTATGCATCACCGTTGTGTACTGCGCATGAATAATTTTCCCCGCCTGCTCACGGGCAGCCTCCACCACCCGAGGATGACAGTGACCGGTACTAGTCACTCCGATCCCGGTGGTGAAATCCAGATACGACTTGCCGTCGGTGGCGTGAATCCAGCTGCCAAGGGCATGATCAACGACCAGCGGGGTTGCTTGCTTTAGAAGAGGGCTAAGAGAAGTCATGGATCCAATTGTCCCCGAAATTGAATGATTGTCAACAATCGGCAAGTGCGTTTAGAGTGGAGGCGTGGACACACTAAATGAAACGCCGGACACGACGCGCCGGCCAAAGGTTGTCATTCTGACGACGGAGGGCGTTGCTCCTCCCCATAACCTCGATAACATCCGGCAGCAGGCCGATGTGGTGATGACAGATGCGGCCGGCCTGTCCGGGGCGCTTCCGGGCGCCGAGGTCATTTTCCTCTGGGACTTCTTCTCCACTGCACTGCGGGATGCTTGGCACCACGCCGATTCGCTTCGCTGGGTGCATGTTGCGGCTGCGGGCGTGGACTCCCTGCTCTTCGATGAACTGCGCGAGTCCGACGTTCTGGTCACCAACGCCCACGGTGCCTTCGACGCGTCCATCGCAGAGTTTGTGCTTGCCTCGATCCTCGCGCACGACAAGCAGCTGCACATCAGCAAGGACCTTCAGCAGCAGACGGTGTGGAAGCACCGCGAGGTCCAGCGGACGGCCGGACAGAACGCCCTGGTGGTCGGCACCGGGGGCATCGGGCGGGCTACAGCCAGGCTCCTGAAAGCCGTGGGCCTGAATGTCCTCGGCGCCGGGCGAACCGTGCGCAGCCAGGATGCCGACTTCAACGAGGTGGTTTCCAGCGCAGACTTGGCCGCCCACGCCGGCTGGGCGGACCACATGGTGATGATCGCCCCTTTGACCGAGGACACGCGCAGCATTCTCAGCGCCGAGGTGTTGCAGGCGATGAAGCCATCCGCGCACGTCGTGAATGTCGGCCGGGGCGCCCTCGTTGACGAAGACGCTCTGGTGGAGGCTCTCCGGAACGGTGACATCGCGGCAGCCTCGCTGGATGTCTTCCATGTTGAACCGCTGCCGGCCGACCATCCGTTCTGGGGCATGGACAACGTCCACATTTCCGCCCACATGTCCGGCGATGTCGTTGGCTGGCGCGAGACGCTTGCCAACCAATTCGAAAAGAACCTGGGCCTCTGGCTGCACAGCAGGCCCCTGGTCAACCGGGTGGACAAGAAACTGGGCTACGTCACGAAGTAGCTTCCTACCTAACCAGGTAGCCCACTCCCGCACCAAGACATAAAGTCCGACGGCGACGGCGCCGCCCATCGTGGTGGGAATCGCCGTCGCCGTACTTTACTTGAGTGATCAGATCTACTTGCGCAGTGAGCTGGCGATCTGGGCCATGACGGTGTTATCCGCCAGGGTGGTGGCATCGCCGACTTCACGGCCTTCGGCGACGTCTTTGAGGAGGCGGCGCATGATCTTGCCGGAACGGGTCTTGGGCAGTTCGGGCACCACCAGGATGGTCTTGGGCTTGGCGATCGGGCCGATCTCCTTGCTTACGTGGTTGCGGAGTTCCTGGACGATTGCATCCCCGGAGTCCACGGCGTCTTCGCGGAGGATCACGAATGCGACGACGGCCTGCCCGGTGGTTTCGTCGGCGGCGCCGACCGCGGCCGCTTCCGCAACCGCGGGGTGGCTGACCAGGGCCGATTCGATCTCCGCGGTGGAGAGCCGGTGGCCGGAAATGTTCATCACGTCGTCAACGCGGCCCAGCAGCCAGACGTCGCCGTCGTCGTCCTTTTTCGCGCCGTCGCCGGCGAAGTACATGGTCTCGAAACGGGACCAGTAGGTTTCCTTGAACCGCTCCGGATCACCCCAGATGCCGCGCAGCATGGCCGGCCAGGGCTCGCGGATCACCAGGAAGCCGCCATGGCCGTTGGGCACGGACTCGCCGAGCTCATCCACCACGTCCACGGCGATGCCGGGCAGCGGTACCTGGGCGGAGCCGGGCTTGGTGGCGGTGACGCCCGGCAGCGGGGCGATCATCTGGGCGCCCGTTTCGGTCTGCCACCAGGTGTCCACGATCGGAGCGGGGTTCTCCTTCTTTTCGCCGTTCTTTCCCGCGTTGGCGCCAATGACGTCGCGGTACCACATCCACGCCTCGGGGTTGATGGGTTCGCCCACGGAGCCCAGGACGCGAATGGAGGAGAGATCGAACTTGGCCGGGATCTCCTTGCCCCACTTCATAAAGGTGCGGATCGCGGTGGGGGCGGTGTACAGGATGGACACCTTGTACTTCTCCACGATCTCCCACCAGCGGCCCTGGTGCGGGGAGTCCGGGGTGCCTTCGTACATGACCTGGGTGGCGCCGTTGATCAGCGGGGCGTAGGCGACGTATGAGTGGCCGGTGATCCAGCCGACGTCGGCGGTGCACCAGTACACATCCGTTTCCGGATGGAGGTCGAACACTGCCTTGTGCGTGTAGGCGCCCTGGGCAAGGTAGCCGCCGGTGGTGTGCAGGATGCCCTTGGGCTTGCCCGTGGTGCCTGAGGTGTAGAGGATGAACAGCGGGTGCTCGGAGTCGTGGCCCACGGCCTTGTGCTCGGCTGAGGCAGTCCCGACGGTGTCCGCCCACCAGTGGTCCCGGCCTTCGTGCCAGTCAACGTCCTGGCCGTTGCGCTTGACGACGACGACGTTCTCGACCGTGTGGCCGCTCCCGTCTCCTTCGTGGGACAGTGCGTCGTCCACTGCATGCTTGAGGGAACTGGGCTTGCCGCGCCGGTAGGTGCCGTCGGCCGTAACCACAAGCTTTGCGCCGGCGTCGTCTATCCGGGAACGAAGTGCCTCGGCGGAGAAGCCGCCGAACACTACGGAGTGGATGGCGCCGATCCGGGCGCAGGCCAGGAGGGTGATGACAGCCTCGGGAATCATGGGCAGGTAAACGGCCACGCGGTCGCCCTTGGCCACGCCGAGGGATTCGAATGCGTTCGCGGCCTTCTTCACTTCTTCGGTGAGCTCAGCGTATGTGTAGGCTCGGCTGTCGCCCGGCTCGCCTTCGAAGTAAATGGCCACCCGGTCCCCGTTGCCGGCTTCGACGTGGCGGTCCAGGGCGTTGTATGCGGCGTTGATTTCGCCGCCGACGAACCACTTTGCGAAGGGCGGATTGGACCAGTCCAGGGTTTCAGTGAAGTCCTTGCTCCAGGTGAGCAGTTCCCGGGCCTTCTTTGCCCAGAATGCGGGACGGTCGGCATCGGCCTCTGCATAGTCCGCGGCGGTGACCACCGCGTTGGCGGCGAACTCCGGTGACGGGGCGAACTTGCGGTTCTCCTGCAACACGCCAGCGGAGGCCGGGGGCGGGGGATCTTCACGGACTGGTTCGGTGATTGGCACGGTTGTCCTTTCCAACATGAAGTGGTTACCAGCCGCGCTCGGCGAGGCGGTGCGGCTGGGGGATTTCGTCGACGTTGATGCCGACCATGGCTTCGCCCAGGCCGCGGGAGGCCTTGGCGATGACGTCGGGGTCATCGAGGAAGGTGGTGGCCTTTACGACGGCGGCGGCACGCTGGGCGGGGTTGCCGGACTTGAAGATACCGGAACCGACGAACACGCCGTCGGCGCCGAGCTGCATCATCATCGCGGCGTCGGCCGGGGTGGCGATGCCGCCGGCGGTGAACAGGACCACCGGGAGCTTGCCGGCGGCAGCAACTTCCTTGACCAGTTCGTACGGGGCCTGCAGTTCCTTGGCCGCGACGTAGAGCTCGTCCTCGGGCAGGGCGGCGAGCTTGGCGATCTCGGAACGGATCTGGCGCATGTGGCCGGTGGCGTTGGAGACGTCGCCGGTGCCGGCTTCGCCCTTGGAGCGGATCATGGCCGCGCCCTCGTTGATGCGGCGCAGCGCCTCGCCGAGGTTGGTGGCGCCACAGACGAAGGGAACCTTGAAGTTCCACTTGTCGATGTGGTTGACGTAGTCGGCCGGGGTCAGGACCTCGGACTCGTCGATGTAGTCCACGCCGAGGGACTGCAGGACCTGGGCTTCGACGAAGTGGCCGATCCGGGCCTTGGCCATGACCGGCACGGACACGGCATCAATGATCTGGTCGATCATGTCCGGATCGGACATGCGGGACACGCCGCCCTGGGCACGGATATCGGCCGGAACACGTTCCAGCGCCATCACGGCCACGGCCCCGGCGTCTTCGGCGATGCGGGCCTGCTCGACGTTGACGACGTCCATAATGACGCCGCCCTTGAGCATCTCGGCCATGCCACGCTTGACGCGGCTGCTGCCCGTGACGCTGTTGGATGCTACTTTTTCGTTTTGGCTCATACCGGGCCTCTTTACCGCTGGATCGATTACTATTGTCGACAATACTACGTGGCTGGACCGCGCTCCCGCTATGGCCTTGAATCATGAATATTGTCGGTAGGATTGTTGACAATCTTGCTCTGTCCACATAGCCTGAGGTCAATCCGAAAGCAGCGTGCACTTCAAGGTGCACCTCAACTCCAGGAAGTTAGGCAGAAACATGGCCCGGTACATCAACATCACCCTTGAGAAGCGGGGAGTCACCTGCAAGGCGCTTCTCCTCGACGACGTCGCGCCACGCACGAGCAAAGCGGTCTGGGACGCCCTGCCGCAGAGTAGCCAGGTGTTCCACGGCAAGTACGCCCGGAACGAGATCTACAACCTGGTTCCGGCCTTCGCTCCGAAGGAGCCCGGCGCCGAGAACACCACGGTCACCCCGATCCCCGGCGACGTTTGCTACTTCACATTCACGTCCAACGATCTGAAGACGCCCTCGCATGGCTACGAGGCGGATTCGGGCACTGATGAGGTCCAGACCATCGTTGACCTGGCTGTCTTCTACGGCCGCAACAACCTGCTGCTCAACGGCGACACAGGCTGGGTTCCCGGAAACGTGTTTGCCACCATCGTTGAAGGCCTGGACGAGATGGCGGCGGCCTGCCAGGACATCTGGATGGGCGGCGCGCGCGATGAGACGCTGACCTTCTCCCGCGCTGAGGACACTGCGTAATAGCCGCATATCACATGTCTCAGTATCTAAGCGATGAAAAACGGCTGGCTGCACATAACGTGCGGTCAGCCGTTCTTCATTCTGCGGTCAAGTTAGCGCCGGTCAGTTAGCGCTGTGCCGCAGGCACATGAGGGCGTAGGCGCGGGCCGCCGCCACTAGCTCTGCGATACTCACCGATTCGTTGACCTGATGGGCCTGGTCGTTGAGTCCGCCTGGGCCCATTACGATGGCGGGGACGCCGAGGTCGCGGGCAATAAAGCCACCGTCGCAGGCAGCCGTCCAGCCGGTGACATCGCTGCTCACGCCGGCGTCGGCCAGTGCGGCGACCGAGTTGGTCACCAGCGGGTGGTCCTCAGGGGTGCGGAAGCCCGGCATCTCCATGGTGACCGCTGCCTCCACCGAGATGCCGTCCGTATCAATGCAGGCTTCGCGGATCTGCGTGCGGAGCCGGTCCAGGATCAGCTGGGCGTCGTCATCGGGCATGAGCCGGCGGTCCAGGGAAATGGTGCACTCGGCAGCGACCATGGATGTTCCGGTTCCGCCCCGGATGAGGCCGATGTTCCAGCTTCCGGCGCCCAGCAGGGCGTCCTGGTCTGCCTGCAGCTTTGCGTGGTCCGCACGGACCAGTTCCAGGATTTTCGCGGCGGCGTCGATGGCGTTCCGGCCGTCGGCGGGACGGCCCGAGTGGGCCGATTTGCCGGTGACTTTCAGCTCGATGTAGCTGTCGCCGCGGCACCCGATCACCGTTTCGAGGTCGGTGGGCTCGGCCACCACGCACCCGGAGTAGGAAAAGGCCGGATCCGCCAACGCGGCGGGGGTGTAGGCCCGAATGCCAATGCCGAGGTCCTCCTCGTCCACCGTGCAGGCCAGCGCCGCGTTGCCGGGCAGTTCCGCCCCGGCATCCTTGAGGGCTTTCAGGGCAATAAGGACTGCTGCCAGTCCGCCCTTCATGTCCGTGGAACCGCGGCCGAAGAGCCTGCCGTCCTGTATGTATGGCTCAAACGGCGGAAGCTCCCAGCCGGTCCCTGCGGGCACCACATCGGAGTGACCCAGGAACAGCAGCCCCGGATGCGCTCCGCCGGGCAGGACGGCCGTGAAGTTCGGCCGTCCCGGCGTTACCGTTTGGGTTGACACTTCAAGGCCTGCATCCAGGCTGAAGCTTTTCAAGACCTCCACCGTTGCCTCCTCGGTGCCGCCGGGGTTTTCGCCGGCGGCGGCCACCAGGGCGGTGGTCAGCGCGACAAGGTCGTCTTCGCTGATCAGGTCAAGGACCTGCTGTTCCAAGGCCTTCTTGGCAGGACCCCGCTGGGCCTTCTGCTCAGGAGCGGCGGTTTTCAAGCGCTGGCTCCGTCTTTCAGGGCCTGCAATTCACGGTCCATGGCTCGGCGGAGCCGGATGATGCCTTCCTCCGCCCGTTCGGGTGTGGTGGAGGCGAAGCAGAGCCTCAGGGCGTCGCCGAACTTTCCGCTGGCGGACAGGGCCGGCCCCGGAATAAAGGCTACGCCTTCGGCCAGCGCCGTCTCGAATAGCTTATTGGTCGAGATCTGTGCGTCCTCGCCCTGGAGGGTGAGCCAGAGGAAGAAACCGCCTTCGGGGTCGGTGGTGGCCACCCTGCTGCCGAGGTTGCGGCGCAGGCTTTCCTGCATGGCGTCTTTCCGCCGCTTGTACTCTGTGCGCAAGCCTGCAAGGTGAGTGTCCAGGCCGCCGCGGCGGATGAACTCGGCCACGATGTGCTGGGCTGGAACGTTGGCGCAGGTATCCATGGCCTGCTTGGCGTTGATGACCAGCTGCCGCAGGGACGGATCGGTATCCACCCAGCCGACGCGCAGGCCAGGAGCCAGGATCTTGGAGAACGTCCGGACGGAGAACAGCAGGGGATCCCCGGGGCTCAGTGCCTGCAGTGACGGCAGGTCCTCGCCCTCGAAACGCAGCAGCCCGTACGGGTCGTCGTCGATGATAACGCAGTTCCACTCGTGCGCGAGTTCCAGCAGCTGGTGGCGGCGGGGGAGCGAGAGGGTGGTGCCGGATGGGTTTTGGAAGTTCGGGATGGTGTAGATGGCCTTGGGCTTCCGGCCCGCGGCAGCCACCAGGTCTGGGAGGGCCTCGACGATGAGGCCGTTCTCATCGGTGGGTGCCTCGAGCAGTTCGGCGCCGTAGCTCAGGGCGGTGGCGCTGCCGTTGGTGTAAGTGGGGCTTTCCACGATCACCAGATCGCCGGGATTGATGAAGATCTTGCAGGCCAGATCCAGTCCCTGCATGCCGCCCGCAGTGATGGTGACGCGTTCCTCGGCGGTGGGGTCCGATGTTCCGGCAAGGTACTCGACGAGTGCCTTCAGCAGCACCGGCTCGCCCTCGGTAGCGCCGTAGGTCATGGAGCTGTGGTCGATGACCTGATCCGCGATATCCCGGAATTCGGCCAACGGCACGGCCTCGTCCGCGGGTGAACCCATGGCGAAACGGACAATGTCATGCGTCTGCGCTGCCAGCAGCGACGTGCTGGAGTCAATGACCGAACCGACGAGGTCGGCTGCGCGGTTGGCCAAAGGCAGGGCGGTGCGGGATCGGGTGGCAATGTGGTCAACAGTCATGGCCTAGCCGCCTTTCTGGATGAGTTCGCGGGGGAAGCTGGTGAAGGTCTCGACGCCGTCGGCGGTGACGCGGATCGATTCGGAGAGTTCGTAACCGTAGTTGTCCATCCACATCCCGCCGATCACGTGGAAGGTCATGTTCTCCGCCAGGATGGATTCGTCCTCGGAGCGGATGGAGATGGTTCGCTCGCCCCAGTCGGGCGGGTAGCCTACTCCGATCGAGTAACCGATGCGGGACGGCTTTTCCAGGCCGTATTTGGCCAGCGTCCAGTTCCAGGCCCTGGCCAGTTCCCGGACAGGAACGCCGGGCTGCACCTCGGTCAGCACGGCGTTCAGGCCGTCGGCGACGGCGTCGGCCAGTTTTGCCAGATGGTCCGGCTTCTTGCCCAGGACCAGGGTGCGGGCCAGAGGCGTGTGATAGCGCTGGTGGGCGCCGGCCAGTTCAATGACGACGGCCTGGCCAGCCTCGAAACGGTCCTCGCTCCAGGTTAGATGGGGGGTATCGGCGGCCTCGCCGGTGGGCAGCATCGGCACGATGGCGGGATAGTCACCGCCGATCCCGTTCGCCCCCTTGATCTGGGCCTGGCTGATGGCCGCGGCGGCGTCGCACTGGCGGACCCCGACGTCGATGGTCTCGACGGCGGCCTGCATGGCCCCCATGCAGACTTGGGCTGCGCCGCGCATCAGCTGCACCTCAGCGGGAGACTTGATCGAGCGCACCCAGTTCACCAGCTCGAAGCTGTCCACCAGGGCCCATTCGGGAATGGCATTGACCAGGGAGCGGTAGGCCTTCGGGGAGAAGAAGTGCGAGTCCATTTCCAGGCCCACGCACCCCTTGGCCGCCGGAGCAATCAGGTAGCGTTCGCGGAGGGCGAAGGCCACCCAGTCGAAGGGGTGCACGTGCGGCCGGTGGACATACTGCTCCGGGTACCCGATGATGCATTCCTGCGGAAGCCAGGTGGTGCGGAAGGCACCCCCCGCGTCCATGGCCCGGGTGAAGAGGAGCATGGGTCCGCTGGCCGGTACGAAGACCAGCTGCGGGGTGTAAAAGGACCACGCGTTGTAGCCCGTCAGGTAGTAAATATTGGCTGGATCGGTAACCAGCAGGGCGGACAGGCCCTGCTTTTCCATCCGAACCCGTGCGCCGGCAAGGCGTGCCGCGTACTCCTCTTCGCTGAACAGCAAAGGACACCTCCAGAAAGTTTTGGTAGATTGTTTACAATCTACGCCCTGTGCCCCGGATCACACAAATCACGGACTGTCATCGACGCGATCCACGTCAAGGTCCGGGACGGGCAGGTCACCGACCGGCCGGTCTACGTCGCGATCGGAGCCAGCGTCAATGGCGAACGCGACATCCTCGGTCTGTGGGCCGGGGACGGTGGCGAAGGGGCGAAGTTCTGGCTCTCGGTGCTGACTGAAATCAAGAACCGCGGTGTCGAGGACGTCTGCATCACGGTCTGCGACGGGCTCAAGGGCCTGCCCGAGGCCAACAACGCCGTGTGGGAGTTCGCTGTGGTCCAGACCTGCATCGTGCACCTGATCCGGAACACGTTCCGCTATGCCGCGGCAGTACTGGGACGAAATGTCCGGTGACCTGCGCCCGGTCTACACGGCCCCGTCCGAGGCCGCCGCGAAGGAACGCTTCGCGGAGTTCTCCGGCAAATGGGGCCGGCAGTATCCGGCCATCACCCGGCTGTGGGAGAACGCCTGGAGCGAGTTCGTGCCGTTCCTGGACTACGCGACGTGGAAATCCGGCGGGTCATCTGCAGCACGAACGCCATCGAGTCCGTTAATGCCAGGTACCGGCGCGCGGTCAGGGCCAGAGGTCATTTTCCCACCGAGCAGGCGGCCCTGAAATGTCTCTATCTGGCCACCCGGGCACTGGACCCGACCGGCAAGGGCAGGGCACGATGGGCCACAAGGTGGAAGCCGGCCCTGAACGCCTTCGCCATCACCTTCGAAGGAAGAATCAACTAAATGCCAGCCGCGGATCCACCGACGGTCCTATAGACGTCAAGTGAGTCCAAGGTCGGTTTTCAGGTCGTGGTAGACCTCCCGGGCAATGAATCGTTTGAGGCATCGGAGCACGTCCTTCTTCGACAGTCCTTCAGAGAGGCGTCGCTTGACGTAGTCGATGGTGGGCTGGTGGTAGCGCATCCGGCAGACCGCGATCATGTGGAGCGCGGCGTTGGCTTGACGATCACCGCCTCGGTGCAGGCGCATGCGATGCGTCTTGCCGGAGGAGACCGGGATCGGTGCGACGCCGCAGAGTCTGGCGAATGCGGCCTCGGAGTGGAGCCGCTCAATGTTCTGCCCGGCGGTGATCAACAGCTGCGCGGCGTGCCCTGGCCCGATCGCGAGCTTGGACGTCAGAGTCGGCGCGGTGCGCTCGACGAGCTGTTTGAGTGAGGCGTCGGTCTCGTTGATCTCCTCATCGAGCATCTGGATCCTCCGGGCCATGGCGCGCAGTGCACGCTTGGTGGCTTGAAGGGGGTCATCAAGACGATCCAGATCAGGCCGCAAGCCCGCGCATCGTGCCACGAGCACGGCTGCGGACCGTTCCGTGAGCTGCTCCCGCAGCCGCGCAGGTGCTGTGACTAGAAGACTGCGCAGTTGCACGATCGTTCTCGTGCGGGAACGAACGGCGGATTCCCGGGCCAAGCGCAGCACACGGAAAGACTCGACAACACCCGTGGTGACCTTCGGGATCGCGGTGGCCTGCCCCGAGAGCGCTTTGCGCGCTGCTGCTTCAGCGTCGATCGAATCGTCTTTGCCGCGGCGCGCCCTCAGGTGCGGGTGTGGCTGGTTGACTTCCACGACATCGACACCTGATTCGAGGAGGAACCGTGTGATGCCGGCCGCATACGAACCGGTGGATTCGACTCCGATCTTGTCAATCAACCCGAACTTTGCCAACCAGTCCAGCGCGTCACGATATCCGCGTGATGAAGCGGGAAAAGGGTGGTCGCCGAGTATCTTCCCGGTCGTATCGAGCGCGACGACATGATGAGTGTCGGCGTGCGCATCGATGCCTCCGATGACGATCACTGCTTGCGTCGTCTGCGCGTTGTTGCTCATGCTGGTGGTGTCTCCCTTCGATGAGGGATGACCTCGCCAGGCCGGGCGGACACAACAATGACGAGTCATTGATCGAGCAAGGTCCTATGAAGTCACGTCCCGCCCGGTCCGGCCACCCGAAACGAGCGCGACCCCGGCACGAGCCGACCCGTCGGTGTCAGGACAATGCCCGAGAGCACGTCAGTTAATCAGCAAGTCAGACCCGCCCGGAGCCGCAACTCCATCTTCATTGTTAAAACGGACACTGGCGGCGACGACGTTGAATCCGATCGCTTCCAGCCATGCAATTGCGGTGGTGGCGTCGGCATAGCTCAAGTAGGGCGCCAGCTTCGATGCCATAGCAGCATCTTAAGTCGGTCAAGGAATCGCTCCCTCGGCCCGCAGCCATAGCGGCGCAGATCCCTGCTGCCGCTCGGCGCGTGAGCTGATCGCCTTCGTCATTAGTCGAGGGGAAGGGTGATGGTTACTCGTGTGCCGTTGCCGGGTGGGGAGTCAACGACGATGGTGCCACCGGCTTCGTGCACGGCGATGGTCATGAGGCGTAGGCCGTACCCGCCTTGTTTTCCGGTCGGGCGCTGGCTATCGAATCCGAGCCCGTTGTCCGTGATGTGCAGCCGGATGCCGTGGTTAACGGCGGCAAGGCGGAGGGTCAGCTGGGTGGCGTGGGCATGCTTGAACGCGTTGCTGAGGGTTTCCTTCGCGGAGTGATAGAGCAGCGCGGCGCAGGCTGCTGGTATTTCGATGCCATGGTGCGGTGTTTGCCACCGGACAGATGTTCCTGTCCTGCGCAGGGGAGTGGTCAGCTTGTCGATACACCCGGCCAGTCCCAGGGCATGAAAATCCCTGAAAGGATCGTGGGTCATGGTGGCATGACTCCTGGGGTTTTCCAGCCTGGGCATTTCATTCATGACTCGTTACCGCTTTCCTGCATTCTGTGGGGGTTTCCCTGCCGCCGGCAGGCCCGGCTCTGCTTGCTGGGGGCTTTAAGACTGCGTTGTCCGCATCAAGGACTCCGCATAGTACCCACATCTCCAGTGCAGGATTGGAGCGGGGATTCCGACAGGGACCGAGCCTGTCCGGCGATTTTTGACGGTGCTAGACACGGACGTACCCTGCTCCACGGACGAGTAGAAGGTGGCCTCGCCCTTTTCGGGCCAGCGTTTATTGCGGGGGGAGCCAGTTGTCGTTGCCCCGTGACGACGTCTCTTTGCGCGCCGGTGACCGGGGTTGCGGCCCTGTTCAGGAAACGGAGTACGTCAGCGTAGCTGTATAGACGTCGGCAACCGCCGCGGCGGGCACCTGGACCCTCAACCCCGCTTGCCAGGTTGCCGTGTTGTTGCCGATGACGCTTGTCGCGGTCTGAATGACCTTCGGGATTGTCGGATCGGTTGTCGTGAACGCCCTCACGGTCACGACGCCCGTGGAGATGGCTGCGGCTGGCATGTAGGTGGCTACTGTGGCGGAGAGCGTGGCCCGGGTTCTCGCGCCGGTGAAGTCGGTAAGCACTACCGTGGCACTCCACCCGGCAGTGCCGGCGCGGTTATCGGTCACCGTGGTGCCGCCGAGGGGCAGGAAGGCCCCGGCGCCCGGCTGGACGACATCCAGAGTGGCCGATTCCGAGGCGGAGCTGATGGCGAGGGAACCTGCTGAGACTTCGACGGTGGCCAGGGTGTCCGCCGCGGGAGCGGGCAGCGCCGTGGCCACCGCGATGGCCGCGGAGGTGGCAAAGGCCAGTGCAGGGCGGAGGATCCGAGTGGCCTGCCCTAGCTGCCGCATCGGCCGGGTGTTGGTTTCCATCTTTGCCCCGTCGTTCGTTTACCCGGCTGGCGTGCCAGTCCGAGTGCTTCGCAAATTCCTTGTCTGCAACCGTGAGAGTGATCCCTGGAGACCTTGTTGATTCAGGCTGTCATCCGGGATTCAGCCGCTACAACACTTGCCGGTACTCGACTTCGATATGAAAGCGGGACGTTAGGTACCCGGGCCCGAGCCCTGATACCTGCCCACTCCGGCAATCTTTGATGCCGGGGACGGGGCCCGATCGGAAAACCGCAGACGTGGCCGTGCGGCTGCGGGCTAGTACTTTTCCGCTTTACTGGCCTGCTTGGGGGACTTCGCCGTCCTGTAGGCGCAGGTTTTCCGCAAGTTTCTCCCCTTCGTCTGAAGGCTCTCCCAGTTTCTCCACAGAATGGAGGAACCGGGCGGGGGAGCGGTTAGCTTGGAATGACCGGGGGGGGATACCTGTTGCGGATGCCGTTGCATATCGACAGAAGCAGGTGCAGTGCAGTGGGTTCTCCGCCGGCCATGTCCAGCGTTTTTCCAATCACAGCAAAGGTCTCAAACCATGCGCAGCATCACCCGTGTATCACTCGTCATCGCCGCCTCCGCCGCACTGGTCGGCTCCCTCGCCCTTCCCGCGTCCGCCGCCGATACGGTCGCAACCGTCACGGTTCCGGCCGGCCAGCTGACGATCTCCGCGCCGGCCAGCGCCGACCTCGGCACCGTGGCTCCGGGCAGCCCGATCAGCGCAGCTCTTGGCACCGTGACGGTCTCGGATTTGCGCGCCGGTGTGCAGGGCTGGGACGCCCAGGTCAACATGAGCGACTTCGTGGGTACCAACACGGCGACCGTCATCGCGGCGGCCTCCGCGACGTATACCCCCGGTACAGCAGCTGAGTCCGGGACGTCCACCGTGACGCCGAGCGCCCAGACGGGCCTCGCCACTGCCAAGACGGTCCAGGCGGCAACCGGAGTCTCCGGAAACAACACCGCAGCCTGGGACGCCGACCTGAGCTTCACTGCGCCGGCGGACGCGCTTGCCGACACCTACACGGCAACCCTGACCCACTCGGTCCTCTAGTTCCGACAGCAGCGAAACGCACCCCGTGCGGGGGTGCCCGCCACCGGGGCGGGCACCCCCGCACATGCCACCGCCTGCATTCCACCTAACGTTTCCGACATAACCGAGGTCCTGCTTTGCGTCTCCTGATGACAGTGTCCGTAATGATCCTCCTCGCCTTCTCCCAGGCCGGGGCTGCTACGGCGGCCACCGTGACAGAACCGGCGACGGCCACACCTGCCCCGTCGCCTGCCGGTATCGGCATCCGGCTGTTGGATATCCCGGCGAGCACCAAAGACGATCCCCGGGCACGGAGCTACGTCATCGACCGGCTCGCACCCGGCAGCGAGATCAGCCGCCGGGTACAGGTCCAGAACAACACCGGGTCCCCGCAGTCCGTACGCCTCTACTCCGGAGCGGCCCACATCGACGGCGGATCCTTCATCGGCGACGACGCCGGCGCCGGGAACGACCTGAGCACGTGGACCACCGTCGCCAAGCCGCAGATCGACCTCGCCTCAGGTGCATCCGCTGAGATCCTCGTGACCATCAAGGTCCCGGCCGACGCAGCGGAGGGCGAGCAATACGGCGCTATCTGGGCCGAGGTCCGCAGCTCCGCTAACCAAGGCGGCGTGGTCCAGGCCAACAGGGTCGGCATCCGCATCTACCTCTCGGTCGGGCCGGGCAACGGCAAACCGGCCGACTTCACCATCACCTCCCTGACCCCCGGCCGGGACGCCGCCGGCAACCCGCAGCTCAGCGCACTGGTCACGAACACCGGCGGCCGCGCCCTCGACGTCGCAGGCGAACTCAGCCTCACGGCAGGACCGGGCGGCCTTTCCGCCGGGCCGTTTGCTGTGCAGCAAGCGGTCACCGTCGCGCCCGGCAAAATTCAGGACGTCACCCTCACCCTCCCGCGGGAACTCCCCAACGGCCCGTGGACCGCCCAGATACGATTGAAGAGCGGCCTGCTGGAACGCCAGGCCTCCGCTCCGATCACCTTCCCTGATGCGGGACCCGGAGAACCGGTCGCCCCCGTCCAGGCAGGAGGAAGCGACTGGCTGCCCATCCTGGCGATAGCCCTCGCGATCCTGGTCGTCCTGGGCACCGCTACCTTTATGCTGCTGGCCCGGCGCAGACGCAGGCGACGCGAGGCCGCCGCGCCGGCCGAAGGCACCCGCCGTGCCCTCCGTCAGGATTCCGGTGTCGTCCGCTAGCGGTGTCCGGGGCCGATTCTCCCGTCCGACGACCCCGGTCGTGGCCTTCGCTTCCCTCTCACGCTCTCAGGGGCGGATCCCTGACGGTCGCCGAAGACTGCCGGGGAACCACCTCCTGGCCTGTCTTTTCGGGCTGAATTTCGCTTTCTCACTAACCGTCGCTACCGCCCTGATACTTACCCCTTCGCGGTTGTTTCATCACCCGGCTCTTCAGGCTCCGGCGACGTGCGTGGCACTGATCGTGGCCGCTGCCGCGGTCGTCGGAGCCATCCGCTACGTCCGGGCTGACCACGGGGATAAGGAAGGCCACCAGCACGCCGCGGAGCTGATCGATACGGTCCTGTGCACCAGCCGGGAATGGCTCTGGACTGTGGACGACCGCGACATCTTCACATTCTCAAGCCGGGCCAGCGCGTCGTTGCTGGGCTATGAGCCGGCCGAACTCATCGGGCAACCGACCACGACGGTGGTGGCACAGGAGGACTCGGACCGGGCACGTTCGTCAATTCTGGCATCGCAGGAACCTGACAGCCCATCCTCCGTTATCACCGTCCGTTGCCGGCACCGGGATGGCAGCCCGGTCTGGGTGGAAACATCCTGCAGGCCCCGCTTCACTGCCGGCGGTGAACCCGCCGGGTTCGAGGGGACCAGCCGTCTCCTGACATCCGCTTCCGCGCAGGAGGCCGCTGCCACGCGCAGCAGGGAACTCATCACGGAAATCATTACCGGGCAGGGCCTGCTGGCGGCGTTCCAGCCGATCCACGATTTGGAAACCGGGCGAATTATCGGTGTCGAAGCGCTTTCCCGATTCGTTAGCGAGGAAAGCTTCAGCGCCGAGCACTGGTTCGCGGAGGCCTCGGCAATCGGGTTGGGGGCGGAGCTTGAATTCGCGGCGTTGCAGACAGCGCTCAAGGCAGCTGAAGACCTTCCCCTGCCCCTCTATATAGCTCTGAACATCTCCCCGGCTGCCTGCCTGGACCCGCGCCTGCCGGGCCTCCTGGAGAACTCCGGGGTAGCGCTGGGCCGGCTGGTGCTTGAACTCACCGAACGGCTTCCCGTTGAGGAGTACGGGCTCCTGGCCGCGGCGTTGGATCCCCTTCGGCAGTGTGGGCTGCGCCTTGCTGTAGATGATGCGGGGTCCGGCTTCGCCTCCATGCGCCATATCCTTCATCTCCGGCCGGACATCATCAAGCTCGACCGCAGCCTCATCGCCGGCATTGACGCGGACACCGGCCAATATGCCCTCGGCGCCGCGATGGTCGAATTCGCCCGACGGATCCAAGCCAGCCTGGTGGCGGAAGGCATCGAGACACACGCCGAGCTGACCGCTGTCATGGGCCTTGGGATGTCCTCCGGCCAAGGGTACTTCCTCGGCCGGCCCTCCATTCAGCGCAGGGAGTGGGATTCGTGGTTTGATCAAGACGCGCTCACCGGGCCCCACGAGATAACGTCACCGGCACGAACATGATCACCGGCTGGGAACGACTGCCGGATCACGGTCCGGCCGACCACCGCCCGGCCGGCCGGCCGGGGGAGTTGATCACTTTCCTGTACCCGGGTAGCCACTATCGGCTCCGGGAACCCCGGGCGAGCAGGCCGCTCCGTTCATCAAGGAAGCCCAAGGCTTTCCACAAGATCAGCCGACAACAGGCCTTTTCACAAGTTAGGGAACTAGCGTTAGAGCATGTCCATTGCATCCTCAGGAGTCGAAGGCTCGGACCGTGTTCCATCCGGGAACACGTCCTTCGGCGACCCTCCGGAGCAGGGTACGGACGCGCAGGCCGATCCGCCGTGGCTGGATCCCGAGGTCCTCCTGGACATGGAGGACCAGTTAGGCGGCCCGGCAATCCCTTTGGCTTTTGCGCGTGACTATGCCCGGCTGTGGGACCAGCGGCAACGTGCCTTGGTGGTCGCAATAGAGGACGAGGACCGCGACGCCGCCCTTGATGCGGTGATCAGCGTGAAAGTCTCCTCGGCCATGGTGGGAGGGGCGCGGATGTCCCGGCTCGCGGAGTCCCTGGAGACTTGCATCCGAAACGGGGACTTCCCCGCGGGACGGGCGCTGCTGGACACGTTTGCCGGCTACGGCGCGGCCACAGTGAACGAATTACGGACGCGCTACATCACGAAGGCAATCTAGCTGGAAGCTGCCCGCCAGGGAGAGGACTATGACGGTCCGGCGGTCCGTTCCGCTCTTTCCGGCGCCAGCCGGTACCCCACACCGCGGACAGTCTGCAGCCAGCGTGGCTCTTCCGCGTTGTCCCGGAGTTTGCGGCGAAGATTGCCGATATGGACCTCAACCGCCCGCTCATCGGCTTCGCTGATATAGGCATCCTCGCTGTAGTAGTCACCACGCACAACCCGAACCAGTTCAGACCTGGACCGGACTGCTCCGGCTCCGCGCATTAACTCAAGAAGGAGGTCAAATTCGCTGCGGGTCAACTCAACAGGGGCCCCGTCAAGGGCCGCTGTCCGGCTCGCGGCGTTCAGCGCGAGGCTATTATGCCGTAGCGTGCCCGGCGCTTCGAAAGCCGCGGGCCGGTCCGCCGATGCGGCCGGCTCGCCGCCGAAGGTGTCCTGCCGTGGACGGCGCATCAGGGCCGAGATCCTGGCACGAAGCTCCAGCGGGCGGAACGGTTTGGTGATGTAGTCATCGGCTCCGCCATGAAGGGCGGTCAACAGGTCAGGCTCGTCAGTCCTGCCGGTGAGCATCACGACATACGCGGTGCTGAACTGCCGGATCCGCCGCAAAACCTCGAACCCGTCAATATCCGGCAGGCCGATATCCAGCGTCACGACATTGGGCTGGTTATCCCTCACAACGCCCACCCCCTCCCGGCCGGAGGAGGCACTGTGGACAACAAATCCCGCTTGAAGGAAAACAGCATGCAATAAATTGCGTACGTCGGCGTCGTCCTCAATGACGACAGCCACGCCTAAATCGCTCACGGCGACCACCCCTATTCGCCCGGGCATGCTGCGGCGGCCCAGCACCGCCGCGGTATTCATGCCGCATTTCCAAGCTACAAGGAACGAATCCTTTTGCCTATTTTTATTCATTTATGAAAAAAGCCTTATAGGCCAACTCAGACAGCCCCGCCGTAACTCCACAGCGAAGGCTCACAGGTGAAGACCACGCGGCTGGAAGCCTCAATCTTCCCGCCAGCCCGCGGCGATACACGCCGCGGTCCTGTTGCTGCGCCGGTCCGCCGCCGGAGAACGTCACCTGCCTCGTGAGTTCAGGACCCGGAACCGCCCCGGATTTCTTACCTGCAATCGTGAGCAAATATTGAGCCTTTTGCGCGGTCATCCTGAGCTTGACTGTGTAGTGGCGCCGTTTCCCGCTACGATCAGCGCGTTCTTCCAATTTGAAAGGTTCCCTTGTGGATTTTCTCCGCTACGTCACCGCTCTTGCCATATTCATGGCCGTATCGCTCATCGTGGCGGTATGCGCCCATGCGATGATTCTGCGACATTCAAAGCGGAAAGCCGCGGCCTCCTCCGGCATCGGGAAATAGGACCCCGCCGTGCCTTATATCGACATCAATCCGCACCGCAAGGGCCCGCGATGGCCTGCATACCTTGCGCTGGCGGCCCTGGCTGTTGTTACAGCCGTTGTAGTAGTGGCCGCCCTGTCCGCGCGGTAGCGGGGCATCAGGAGAGGTCCCCGACCGGTACGAGCCCGCTAGCGGCCAGCTTGAGGTCCCTGCCTAATTGCAGGGCCGGGGAAAGCACCCGCGTGCCTTGCAACCCAGCCAGGCTGTGGTCGCCAGGTCGACCGGCAGGCGGTCACCGACTCGTTGGGGGAGACAGTTCTCCTCCGCCTTGGCGGCGGTGGCACCTTTCTCCTTACTAACGGCACCGCCTTGCCTTTCGACTCCGCTTTCCGGGTCTCATGCGCTGAGGCCCCTCGCTGTGCACGACTGCGGTCCGGCCAGCTGTCCCTTTGACGGGACTGCAGCGTGCTGGGTTCCGCAAGGTTCCGCCCGGATCAATGTGCTCGTTCGGTGTCCACATTGGCTGGTCCCTCCGCGGGACACTGTTGAGGATCCTGGTCTTGGCGTGCCCTGGGAAGGCTCACGGTGAATGTGCTGCCCAGGTCTGGTTTGCTGGTTACAGTGGCGCTGCCGCCGTGGTTTTCCACGATTCGTTTCACGATGCCCAGTCCCAACCCAACGCCGGGCATTGCAGATTCCCGAACGCGACTGGACCTGTAGTAACGGGTGAAGATGTGGGGGAGGTCTTGTTCGCTGATGCCCATGCCTGTGTCGGTGACTGAAAAGCAGGCCTGGTCGTTGGTCTCCCAGGCCCGAACGGTCACGACATCCCCTGGCTGGGAGTACTTAATGGCGTTCGTCAGGAGGTTGTCCAAAACCTGGGCAAGCCTTTCCGGGTCAGCGGTGATCCAGAAAGCCCGGGAGACTTCATTCACGATTGTCACCCACCGGCCGTCAGCCCGCGGCTTCGCTGAGACAACACACTTTCGAACCAGATCCCCCAGATCCATTCTTTGGGGGTGGACGCCCATTGAATCTGACGAGACGGTGAGCAGCCCCGACACCAGGTTCAGCAGCTTCTCAGCATTATTTTGGGCCATCCCCAGAAACAGTTCATGCTGCCCCGCGGTTTCCTCCTCGCCATCCAGCACCAGATCCAGGTAGCCGAGTATGGACATCAGCGGAGTCCGGAATTCATGCGAAATATTGGCCACGAAGTCGTCCTTGAGGGCAAGCGCGTTCACCAGGTCAGTAACGTCGCCGAATGCCAGGACTGATCCCGCGAAGTTTCCGTCCCTGTCCTTCATTGCCCGTGCCGTCGAGGACAGAACACGCTGATTTGGCGGGGCACCGACGCGGATGAGGTAGTCCGAAAAGGACTGGCCAAGGGTCGCGCGCGCGACGGGACGGTACTCAGCGGGAACGGGGGTAATACCGTCGTTTGCAAGGATATTCAGATCCGGCTCGGCGGTTTCGGGCTCGCCCGTCGGGGCGGCCAGCGAGCGGTTGCGGCGATGCTGCTCGTTCATCAAAATGTCGCGGCCCGCGGCATCCACGGCATGTACGCCCACCCCCACCGTTTCCAGCATGGTGTCCAACAACCGCTGCCGTTCCAGGCTTACCTCATAAGACCTGCGAAGCTCTGCGTCCTTCGCCTTCAGCCGTGCTTCCTGACTGGCGATGCTGCTCACCAATATATGGACCGCCAAGGCAATGACCGTCATGATCGCCGGGAGCAGGAAGGGACGCACGACATCGGCCGGGGTGGCGGAAACTCCGACAAGCAGCGGCACCGCGACGACCATGACCGCTCCCACGGCACTTAGGAGCACACCGTTTCTGCCTAAGGCGGCTGCCAGCCAGATAACCGGAAACACCAGAAGAAGCCCCAGGCTTGTGACGGAGTCGGCAGCGACCTCACGCGCCAGTGCAACGACCACAAAATCCAGCAGCGGCACAACCACGAAGCTTCCCGGGGGCAGGAGATTCCACGGAAGGAAGGCACACAGGGCCAGAATGGCCAGGGCCAGGAATAAAGCCGACCGAAACGAAGTAGTGCCGAGAATGTGCGGGCTAACGACCGCCAGAATGGCAGTGACCAACAGGAGCGCCACAGTCAGCGGAAGTTGGCTGAGCAGCATGCTTCGCCGCTGGGTAAGGTCACCGAAGTATTTATTTCGCACGTGATGGGCAAGATCCGTGGTGAGAGACTCTTCCTGTGCTCCCGCTGCAATGTTGGTCGATGTTCCTGTTCCCATGATGCCCCCCGGCTTCAACCTGACCTTTGCCGCGAATCCCGCGGATGATCAAAACTTCGTCCCACTGCTCACTCTATTCACAGCCAGCCACATGGCAAGACCGGAACTCAACCCACACACGTCCGCGCACACTGACGCGGTGTGGCGACGAACCTACTGTTCCGACATAAATCCAATGTTGACGACGTAGTACATGGCGAAGCCGGCTTGGTGGACCAAACTGACGAACGTCACCATGCGGTACCTGGAGCGACCTGCCGGACCGTGCCACCCGACCTGATACCCGGGATACTCACGGCCAGCCCCATGATCGGTGGCGACCGGAGGATGGGGTCCGTGCAGGCGCCGGTATAGAATTCCAGCTCAGCCCCATGCTTGATGCCGGCATTTTCAAATGGGCACCGCCGGTCACCGGTTTATGACCGGCCGTCCCGCCGCGCCGCGTCGGGCGCCAGGCGGTACCCGATGCCACGGACGGTTTGCAGCCACCGGGGCGACTCCGGGTCTTCGCGGAGCTTCCGGCGTAGATTTCCGATGTGCACCTCTACGGCGCGCTGGTCTGAATCACTGATGTAGGTGTCCTGGCTGTAGAAATCACCCCGTACCACACGTACGAGTTCTGTTCTTGAACGCACTGATTGTGTCAACGTGATCGGAGCCCACTAGGACGGCCCGAACGGTACCCACCCGTCGGACGTCCGGGGATGATGTTGTGAGGGTGTCTAGGGGTTCTTGGCGTGGTTTCTGGGTCTGTGAAAACACTGCCGCGGGTTGGGACGATACCCGGGGTCCCGGTTGTTGGAAGCTGGCGTCTGGCGGAGTAGTGCGTCAGAGGTAGCTGCAGATTTGTTCGGGATCGCAGCTTGCGTCGGTCCCGGACGCGGCAGTGGCGTGAAGGCCGGCGACGATGGATCGCAGCGCCATTAGTTCAGAAATCTGGTGGTCCAGTTCGGCCAGCTGGTTGGAGAGAAGGTCTTGGACGTGGGCGCAGGGGGCTTCTCCGGCGTCACGGAGGCTAAGAATTTCGCGTATTTGGGTCAGGGCGAGGCCTGCGGCCCGTCCGCGGCGGATGAATTCGAGCCTGGCCACGGAGTCGTCATGGTAGTCCCGGTAGCCGTTAGAGGATCTTTTCGCTGCCGGGAGAAGCCCGCTGTCCTCGTAGAAACGCAGCGTCTTGGTTGTCATCCCTGCCGCTGCCGCGGCCTCACCGATACGCATCATGAACTCATTTCTTAGCAGGCGGCCAGGACGGCGATTCCTTGACATTCCAGTGTAGGGGAAGGTTGAGAATGGGATGCAGAGCTGGTCTTCGGTTGAAGGCTGCACATGGCGGTCGGTTGAGCAACAGGTGTGCTGGCGGCTGCTTCCCTTCCATCTTCAGGAGTCCCTCGTGTCGGCAGCATCTTTCGATTATGACCTGGCCATTATCGGTTCCGGCGGGGCTGCTTTCGCTGCGGCCATCCGGGCAACCAGCCGTGGCAAGCGGGTGTTGATGGTGGAGCGCAGCACTGTGGGAGGCACGTGCGTGAACACGGGCTGCATCCCGTCCAAGGCCCTGCTGGCCGCCGCGGAAGCCCGCCATGTCGCCCTCGATGCTTCCGGACGGTTCCCCGGTATCAGCACCTCCGCAGAGCCGGTGGATATGCCCGAACTGGTCGCCGGGAAGCGCTCACTGGTCGAATCCATGCGGTCAGAGAAGTATGTGGATCTCGCCGCGGGCTATGGATGGAACCTGCAGCGGGGGACGGCGGTGTTCGCCGGAACCGCAGCCGCACCGGTTTTGAACATCACCGCCCCGGGCGGAACCACCGAGACAGTCAGCGCGGAACACTACCTGGTCGCGACCGGCTCCACCCCCTGGATCCCTGAAGTGCCGGGAATGGACGAGGTGGATTATCTGACGTCCACGAGTGCGATGGAGCTGCAGGACGTTCCCGCTTCGATGCTGGTGGTGGGCGGCGGGTATGTGGCGCTGGAGCAGGCGCAGCTTTTCGCCCGGCTCGGCACGGAGGTGACCATCCTGGTCCGGTCCAAGCTCGCCTCGGCCGAAGAGCCTGAAGCCGGGCATGCCCTCGCCGGTGTCTTCGCCGATGAGGGTATCCGGGTCGTCCGTCGAGCGACAGCGTCCTCGGTCCGGACCGATGAGGTGTCGGGGGACGTGGTCGTGGATGCTTCCGTCTCAGGAGGAAACGAGGAATTCAGGGCCGCGCGCCTGCTCATGGCAACAGGCCGGCGCCCGGTCACGGAGGATTTGAACCTTTGCATGGTCGGCGTTGAAACCGGGGACCGCGGGGAAGTCCTGGTCGACGGGAGCCTTCGCAGTACTAATCCGAGGATCTGGGCCGCGGGTGATGTGACGGGTCACCCGGAGTTCGTTTATGTCGCCGCCGCGCACGGGGCCCTGATGGTGGAGAACGCCTTTGAGGGTGCCGGGCGTGAGGTCGATTACCGGCACCTGCCCCGGGTCACGTTTACCAGCCCTGCCCTGGCCGCTGTCGGGATGACGGACAAGGAAGCGAACCAGGCAGGGATCCGGTGCATGTGCCGGGTTCTGCCGCTCAAATTTATCCCTCGCGCGCTGGTGAACCGTGATACCCGCGGCTTCATCAAGATCGTTGCCGACGCGGACACGGGTCGGATTGTAGGGATCACTGTCGTGGGTAAGGACGCCGGGGACATCGCCGCCGCAGGGATTTACATTCTGGAGGCCGGGATGACCGTTGATCAGGTCGCGAATCTCTGGAGCCCCTATCTGACCATGGCCGAAGGCATCAAGATAGCAGCCCAGTCCTTCACTACTGACGTCTCCAAACTGTCCTGTTGCGCGGCATGAAGTGGTCAACGACAACCTATGTGTTCGTGGGGCGGGCGGCCGCGGCTACCTTTTAGTGCGCGTTCCTTGTCAGGCTGTGGGCGAGGCGGTAGGAATCGGTGCCGGTTTCGATGATGGTGCCGTTGAACGTCAGCCGGTCAACGATCGCGGCGCAGAGGCGCGGGTCGGTGAATGTCTTGGTCCAGCCGGAGAACGACTCGTTGGAAGCGATGGCGATGGAGTTCTTCTCTTCGCGTTCGGTGAGGACCTGGAAGAGGAGTTCGGCGCCGCGCCGGTCCAGTTCCATATAGCCGAGCTCGTCAATGCAGAGCAGGTCCACTCGGCCGTATCTGGCGATGGTCTTGGCGAGGACTTTGTCGTCGGCGGCTTCGACGAGTTCGTTCACGAGCCGGGTGGCCAAAGTGTATTTGACCCGGTATCCCTTCTCCGCCGCGGCGGTGCCCAGCCCGATAAGCAGGTGGGATTTGCCGGTTCCGGAGTCCCCGATCAGGCATAGCGGTGCACCTTTTCGAATCCATTCGCCGGTAGCGAGGGTATGGATGGTAGCGGGGTTGATGTTCGTGTTCGCGTCGAAATCGAAATCACCGAGCCATTTATCCCGGGGAAAGTTCGCGGCTTTGACGCGTCGGATTGAGGAGCGACGGTCCCGGTCATCGCATTCGGCCAGCAGCAGCTCGGCCAGGAAGCCTTGGTAAGAGAGTTGTTCCTTCCCCGCGACGGTCAGAGCTTCGTCCAGAACCGCCCGGATGGTGGGCAGGCGCAATCGGCGGCATGCTTGGTCCACGGCCGCGACCGCGGCCTGCTCAGTCAGACCGCGGCGCCGTCGCAGGGTTGGGGTGATGGTGGTGGCCGGTGCGGTGGGGCTCATGAGATGTTTTCCTTCGACGCGGTTCCTGCGGAGTGTTCGGTGCGTTTGGCCAGCAGCTCGTCATAGGCGCTGATCGCCGGGAGCGGCCGCTTGTCTGGAGGGAGCCCGGCGATGACCGCCGCCGGGTCCATCAGCCGGCGCTGGGTCAGGCTGACAACTCGTTGCACTTTCGCTTCAGCATGAGCACCGCGATGACGGTCAGGACGGGACCCACCAGCAGGGATGCTGGAGGCATGTCGGCGGCCTTCAACCGCCACGACGTCGGCACTGACGGCACCTACTCCAAGGGCTGCGGTGATCCCTGCCTCGATGTCTTCGGCTTCCATCGATCGGTGCAGCAGCAGGACGTCAATCAGTTCACGGGTCCCCGCGGCATCACCGTTGACCCTGCGCGAGGCAGACCAGAAGGCGTCATGGGCGCTGGTGAAAGCACCCGACTCCCGCGCCCTGGCCAAAGCAGTGGAACCAGGCAAAGCGCCGGGCTTGGTCTTGAGGACCTCCAGATAATGGTCCAACTGGACCGACTGCCCGCCCTTGGCAATAATCCGCTGGTGCCGGGCCGCCACCGCGCGGCCGTCGAACACCACAACTTCGGATGCCCGCAATGAAACCCGGACCCGCCGACCGATGAACCGTGCTGGCACCGAGTACTTCACCATCCGCACGGTGATCATTGAGGACCGGTCCACTCTCGGGTTCAACACCAGACCGGGATCGAACTCGTCGGCCGGCAACGGTGCCAGGAACGGGCGCTCGGCGGCGAAGTCCTGGCCGATAGTGCGGATCCTGCCATCAATCCGCCGCTGATCGTCTTGAACCTCCCGGCTCCGGATCCAGTCGTTGAGCTCATCAAGGGACCTCGCCACGGGCATCGGGGTCAGCCGGTTGCGGCGGAACCAGCCCACCTCGCCCTCGACCCCGCCTTTCTCGTGAGCGCCGGCAAGACCTGGCTGGCAATAAAAGGCATCAAATCCATAGAACGAGCGAAACAACACCCACCGGTCATTCTCCAGGCGGTTCCGCCCCTGACCGAACACCACGGCCCTGACGGCACTGGTGAGGTTGTCATAGCGGATATGTTTGACCGGCACGCCGCCGATCTCGTTGAACGCCTCGACGTGGCCTTCCAGAAACGCTTCCTGGGCCTGGGTGGGGTAAATCCGGTGGATGGCTTTGCCGGAGTGAGAAAGCCGGAAGATGAACATGTGGCATTTCGTCTTTACCCCGTCCAGCACGATCCAGACTTCACCGAAGTCCACTTCCGCTTCCGCGCCCGGGGCGTGCTCCTGAGGAACAAATACCTCAACCCGGCGGCCGGCCTCCACATCGATCTGCGCCCGGCGGACCCGAACGTAGTCACGCACCGTCGAATACGACAACTCGTCCGCTCCATGCTCCTCGATGAGCCGGGCAAGAATCCTCCGGGCAGTGTGACGCTGCTTCCTCGGCGCCGTCGTGTCCTCGACGAGCATGGCGTCGATCGTCGGTTTATAAGGATCAAGCCGCGGCGAGGACCGTACAGGAGTTTTACGCTCTGGCGGGACCGGGGAACTTAACGCCTTACGCACGGTTTTCCGCGCCACCTGGTGCCTGCGGGCAAGCTCCCGGATTGACGCGCCCTCCACCCGGGCATCCCTCCGAATCTGCGCGAACAACTCCACTCTTGACCCCATCCCGGCCCTCCCGTCGTCGATCCAACACTGGATGGATCAACGTTCACAGGTGGGTACCATTCAAGCCGTCATTAGGTTCGGCATGTCCGGCTGGTGGGTACCGTTCGGGCCGTCCTAGTGGGCTCCGATCAGACTGTCATACTCACGCACCGCCCCGGCGGCGCACAGGAGGTCGTGTAGTAGATCAAACTCGCTTCGCGTGAGCTCCAGCGCTTCCCCTGCAAGCTCGGCCGTCCGGCTTTTGGAGTTTAATGACAGCCCGTTGTGCTGCAGGACGCCCTCGCGCCGGTCGGCAACGGTTGAATGTGCCGGTGCTGCCGAAGTTGGCTCCTTGCCGGTCGGGTTGTGCCGCGGCCGGCGCATCATGGCTGCGATCCGGGCCCGCACTTCCCGGGGGCGGAACGGTTTGGTGATGTAGTCGTCCGCTCCGGCATGCAGTGCGGTCAACACGTCCGGCTCCTCGGTCCTGCCGGTAAGCATCATCACGTAGGCGTGGCTGAACTGGCGGATGCGCCGTAGAACTTCAAAGCCGTCGATGTCCGGCAGGCCAACATCCAATGTCACGATATTCGCCTGCTTATCCCTAACGACTTCCACTCCCTCGCGGCCGCTCGAGGCCGAGTGCACCTCGAACCCTGCCTGAAGGAGCACCGCCTCCAGAAGGTTCCGCATATCATCGTCGTCTTCAATGACGACAGCCACGCCTAAATCACTCATGGCCCCCACTTTGTTACGGGGCCAATTTTCCCTATCAGCCCAGTACCGACAAGAAATCAACCTCATCTTCCAAGCTACAACGCCATACCGGCTTTGTGTAACCTTTCCCCGCATCGCAGAATGAACATTGTTCAAATATGTTTACGCTGTCACCGCCAACATCCTGCGGGGTGTTGCTTGAAACGCCGCTCGAGTCGTACAGGCTGCGGTCGGCTTTTCGCATGGCGAAGCAGATGATTTATCCCATTATCAACCGGCATTGAGCTGAAGATTTATTCTGTGTCACATTTTAGTGACTCAGGTGTAAAGTTATATCGTAGCTATTCTCGGCCGGTTGACCTTCGTTGGTTCCCGGCGGAAATGAGTCTGAAGGCAGTGCGGGGGGTGGAGGAATCGGAGGTCCTGATTGGGGAAACCAAGGGCACAATCGGACTGGCAGCCGGTATTCTCCACCTGCGGTGGGCCCCCGGTCAGTCCATCAACGAGGAAGATGCCCTCGCCGCCATGACAGCGGCCCGGAAGATATGCGGGAGCCAACGTTATCCCCTGCTTGTCACTTTGGCCGCGCCAGTTTGGCTAAGTTGCAGAGCGCGGAAGGTTCTTACTCGTCCGGGACCGGCCACCCGGATCGCCCTGCTGGGGTCATCACCGGTTGACGCCGTGATGGCCAAATTCTTTCTGGCCGGCAACTCCCTGCCCTGCCCGGCACGGTACTTCACGTCAGCTGACAAGGCCGCGGCCTGGCGTAGAGACATGGCCCGATGAGAACGGTACCAGGTCTGCACACCCGCATGGATTGTCGGTGGAGGCAGCCGCGGTCTTTCCCGGCATCCCGTCCTGACAGGGACCTGAGCCAACACTCAACACGGCGGCCGGAAACGGAAGCGCCCAACACGAAAGGGATGCCGGCACGTGGACGAAGACCATGCGACCCCGCAAAACGACCGCCTCAGTTCGCTGGCGGTCCAACTCGATGACGTTCTCACCCGGTTGGAGTCCGCCCTGGGCGGCCGGCCATTGTTTGTGGTGGAGAAGATCGTTGCTCAGGAGTTACGCCGGTCCATTCCGGGCGCTAGATTCAGCAAGGAAGATATCAGGCGATGGTCGGCAGAGATGTCCAGCTGAAGGTACCCGGGGCGCTTTCCTCACTGGCGACGTCCTCTGGAACTAGTGATGCAGGCAGGCACTCTTCGCAGCACTTGTACGTATCGGGCATAGCGCTCTTCCAGTTCGGAGGGAGCTCCGCAGCACGGAACCCCGGAAGCCTTGTCGGGAGCAAGCGTTATCCTCAGGGCAAGATGCTCCTCCGGCCGAACATGGTCCCCTGAGCTGCGGATGCGTTGACGGGCGTTCTGCAGGAGATCCTGCCGACGGCCCTGCCTTTGATGACTTGTCTATCGGGAATCCCGACGAAGGATTGCGTCGGGAAGGGCCGCCGCCAGCCATGCCGGGACACGCTCAGCCGGCAGGGGTTTGCTCCACAGGAAGCCTTGGGCGAGGGGTACGCGCAGACGGCGAAGTTCGGAAAGCTGGTCCTGGGTTTCCACCCCTTCCGCTATCACCCCGAGGTCCAGGCTTCCGGCCATGCCGAGGACGAGTTCGATAATGGTCGCGCCGTGAGGGTCGTTTCCGAGTTCTTCAACGAAAGTGCGATCTATTTTCAATGTCCGGGCTGAGAGCCACTTCAAATAACTCAAGGATGAGTACCCGGTGCCGAAATCATCGATGGAGAGCCCGACGCCAAGGCGGGAGAGCCGGTGCAGGGTTTCCTTGGGCAGGTCCGGCTGGTCCATCAGCACCGTTTCAGTGACTTCCAAGTGGACCGCAGCTGGGTCAATGCCGGCGGCGAGGATGGCCGCTTCCACAAGATCCGGGAAGTCCTTCGCCACGAGCTGGCGACCGGAAACATTCACTGCCGCGGAAAAGTTCTCCGCGCCACACAGCTCCCTCCGCCATTCCTGTACCTGGCGGAAGGCCTCCTCCAGGACCCACGTGCCAATGGGGAGGATCAGGCCCGTCTCCTCGGCAACCGGAATGAACGTATCAGGCGGGATCGAACCGTGAACCGGATGGTGCCATCGCAGCAACGCCTCAAAACCGACAGGGGTTTCGGTGGCGATCTCGATGATTGGCTGGTAGTTGAGGGAGAGCTCACCGCGGCCCAGGGCCAGCCTCAGATCGGATTCAAGGTCCAGCCTACCTGCGGCACTCCCGGTCATCCGCACGTCATAGACCGCAGAGGAATCACCCCCTGCTGATTTGGCCCGGTACATCGCAGAATCTGCTCCCTGCAGCATCAATTCGGCCGTGTCCTCCGCGCCCGCCAATGCGATGCCGATGCTGACATTCAGGTAAATCCTGCGCCCGTCGACCTCGAAGGGAAGGCGGGTGGATTCCCGGATCCGTTCAGCCAGCACCTTGGCACCACGCATCAGGAGGTTCTCGCAGACCACGACGAATTCATCGCCCCCGAACCGGGCCACCGTATCGCCGGCTCTCACCGCGGCCTTCAGCCGTTCTCCCAGCAGTATGAGTATCGTGTCACCGGCTCCATGGCCGATGCCGTCATTGATCAGTTTGAACCGATCCACGTCGACGAACATCACCACCGGCCGGGAGGCCCGGTCCAGACAGCCCTGGAGTACCTCGGTGACCATGTATCGGTTCGGCAGGCCGGTCAGGGCGTCATGGCGGGCCCGCCACTCCAGAATCTGCTCTGCGTTCTTCCGCTCAGTGATGTCCAAGACAGTGTCCAGGAACCGGAGAGGTCTGCCGTCCGGACTCTTAGCGCTCCGGATCCGTGAATGCAGCCACCTCAGCTCGCCGTCCCCCTTCAGGATCCGGTATTCAAAATCCGCGGAGTCCGCCCCGTTCTCCAGGCTCTTCCACACTTGGCGAACCAGGTCCTGGTCCTCCGGGTGCGTCAGCCCCAGCATCGCCTCGCGGGTATCCAATGCGTTATCCGCCCGTCCGATGATCCGGGAAAACTCCTCCGAATGCCACGTCTCACCGGTTGCCACAATGTACTCGATGCTTCCGACGTGGGCCATCTCCTGGGCGGCCAGAAGTCGTTCACGCTCGGCCGCAGCTGCTGCCTTCAGCCGCTGAATCTCGGTGACGTCCCTGGCAATCGCTGAAGCACCCACCTGGGCGCCATCCGGACCATAAACAGGAGATACGGTCAGCTCCACGTCGATCAACGACCCGTCCCTGCAGCGCCAGCGCGCGTGCACCCCGGTGACGAACGTTCCGCCGCCAATGCGTGCTGCGACGTCACTGTCGAAACCGGACGCATCACGGGTAGTCAGCAGGCGGTAGCTCTGCCCTACAGCCTCCCGGGAACTCCAGCCGAACATTCGGGTGGCCCCGGCGTTCCAGCTCGTAATAGCCCCGGTGAGATCAGCGCCGATGATCGCATCCCCTGAAGATTCCACCATCGCTGAGAGCCGCCGCAGGATCGCCTCACTGTGCTTACGGTCCGTGATGTCCTTCGAAATGGCCACCACCGCCACCGGCACCGTGTGCCGGCCGCGAATCGGGCTGACCGTAGCATGCACCGGGAAGTCACGGCCCGTACGGTGCCGCATCCAGAGCTCACCGGCCCAGTCCCGGCCATGGGCGAGTGTCTCCGCGATCTCCTGAACGGTGGCCCGCTGCCCTGGCGGCTCAGCTCCGCCGATAATTCCGAGATCAGTAATCTTCATCCCCAGCGCGTCCCCGGGGCGGAGCCCGTAGAGCCGCTCCGACGCGCGGTTCCAGTACGTAATCCTCCACTGCTCGTCCATGCCAATAACTGACTGCCCAATTTCATCAAGCAGCAGTGACTGCATTATCAGATCATCATGATGCTCCTGAGCCATTGACATCCCCCCGGACGGCCGCAGTTAGTAGGCACTGCCCTTCACGTCACCGGTGTCGGGAGTACGTGCCATTCTGAGGTGTAGCCTAGCCGGGACTTGCGGCTGCGCCTATAGATGTAGGGGTGTTCCTGCAGTCGACCCAAACCGCGGGATTCCGGGTTTTCGTCGGCCGATTACCTTGAGACAGACCGCCGGGTTCCGGCAGACGCGGAGGTGCCCAGGGCAGCTCCCGTGCAAGCGGGCGAGCTCGACCGGCCAAGAGTCTAGAGCAGTGCCTCAGCGTCCGGTATCACTGCATGCAGGCGAGGTTTGGTTCTACGCCCGGGACGAAGTCGGGGCGTCGAAGGGGCTCAGGGCGTGGGCTGGGGCCGGTCAGGTCGATGGGCAACTGGATCGATGTGCGGGAGCCCGGGCTGTGGTGGTGGGCGGTGAACTCGTCGAGGAACGATTGGAGCAGGTCGACGTGCTGACGGGAGTCGGCAACGTGCTCGGCGTAGGAGGAGAGGACACTTGGGTCTGTGCGGCCTGGACGAGCTCGGGGTGGCGTAGACCGTGCCGGGCTGCGTCTAGCCAAAGGGCCGTTCGTGTCGGGGAGTCGCTCGTGAATCTCCTCTCGCACGCCCGACTGCCCGATGATCGCGACCGCCAACGCAGCCGCGGAGCGCGCGGTGCGAGGGAGCGCGTCGAGGACACGCAGCTCCATCCAGCCGCGGGGAGGGATTGGAGGGAAGAGCGTCGTGAGGTGATACCAGAAGTCGTCGTTGGTTGGCCACCCCATCTCGTGCCCCGGGATGTTCGTCGGTTTCCAACAAAAGGGCCGCACCGTACTACGATGCTTAGCCGGCGCCGGTCCGTTTCCGGACCCCTGCGCATCGTGTTCGACCGGAATCCCGCCCTGCCTGTGCGGCCGTCTAGCAGCCCGGTTGGGGTCGCCGAAGTAGACAAAAAGAGGGTGTGCACAATGTGCACACTCTCGGCTTTGGATCAGGTCGTACTGGTGGCGGACTGGGTCGAATTCCGCATGTTTTCGGGACTTCCCAGTGTTTGCAAGGGCTGGAGTCCGGTTCGAGTCCCACCTCGGGCACGCATAACCCCTCGTCAGAGGGGTTTTTGCTTTAATGTGTGGACATTGACCCTGGTCGGGTCCCTCTGACGTGGTCCGCGGTCTGTGCCTGGCGCCGCGGTCGCCTATTCGGTTGTGTGGGTGGTGGGGTCAGGACCCTGGCTGGTGGGCCCTCCGCCTGCCGGAATCTAGGGGTACGGTGGTCCTTTCTTTCTCTTTCCGGCCGCCAGTTGTTGGCCTTCACTCATTCATGGCCAGTAATTGTGGTGACGACATGACCAAGCGGAACTTTCTTCGAGGATCACCCTCGGATTGCTGCTTCTGCGAGCCAGGTAGAGGCCGCTCATCGCGTGTTTGTCCGGCCAAAGGGCGTGTGCACATTGTGCACACCTTTGTGCACGCCGGCTTTTTGACCCGCATTTTGATCCCTTCCTCATGGGTCTGCCTTCACCAGTTCATGCAGGTCTCTTTTGCAGGCGACATGACTTTGCGGCACGGATCGTCGGTGTCGGTGGACGTTCCCGTTTAGCGGGAACGTCTCCGCGGGTATCCGAGGCTATGGCGCACGATCCGTCGATGGAGTGCAGGTGTGTGGGATCCGGACTCTTCTTCCGGGGGCCGTCCTGGTTCGGTTGATTCCGTTGACGCCACCGATGTTTCTGTCAGATTTCGGCGTCGTTCTGATATCGGAGTCACCGCTGGCTTTGAGGGTCCGGAGTGCAACTTTGGATCGTGAGCGGCGCAGAGCGCCCTGGTTGCGTGCAGGAGCCGCCCAGCGATGATGGGGATCAGAATGACGTTGCCTCTGGTGGTTCATGGAGGTGCGGGAGCAAGGCGGCACGATTGACAGAAGCGCGGACGCGGGATCTCTAGGGTGGATAGAACTCGAACAACTGGAAGGAACTGGCGACACGGCCTGACAGGCGGATCGGCCATACGGCGATCGAAGCGGTACGACCATCCGGCGACGGGGAGATGAAACGATTCATTTGAGCGTCACTCAACGTCGTTTGTTTAACACGGAACGGGCCTCGTGAAGAGAATCAACGTCGTGATTCGGACGTGGGATTCTTACCAGGAACAGAGAAAGCCAGGGGCTCCCCGTTGCGAGCGTGGGAGACCCTGGCGGCTTGTGCAGCCTCTCCGCTGAACTAGCTGGCGTAAGGGTCAGCTACGCCTATGTATTGGGTGTCGAGGTATTCTTCGATGCCTTCGTGGCCGCCTTCGCGGCCCAGACCGGACTGCTTGACGCCGCCGAACGGTGCGGCTGCGTTGGAGATGACGCCGGTGTTGAGGCCGAGCATGCCGGTTTCGAGGCGTTCGCCCATCCGGATGCCGCGGTTCAGGTCGCGGGTGTAGACGTAGGCGGCCAGGCCGTACTCGGTGTTGTTCGCGAGCCGGACGGCCCCGTCCTCGGTGGTGAAGGTGATGATGGGGGCGACGGGTCCGAAGATTTCCTCGGACAGGATGCGGGTGCCTTCGGTGACGCCAGTGAGGATGGTGGGCTCGTAGAAGTAGCCTGGGCCGTCCACGGGTCGGCCGCCGATCACGGCGGCGGCGCCGGAGTCGATGGCGTTCGTGACGAGTTCGTGGACTTTATCCCTGCTCTTCGCATCGATCAGGGGACCGACCTTGGACTCCGGCTCCGTGCCGCGGGCCGTCGTCATGTCGGCCATTTTCACGGCGAATTTTTCGATGAATTGGGTTGCCACGGACTTGTGGACGATGAAACGGTTCGCGGCCGTGCAGGCCTCGCCCATGTTCCGCAGCTTGGCCAGCATCGCCCCGGTGACGGCGGCGTCGATGTCGGCGTCTTCGAAGACGATGAACGGGGCGTTGCCGCCGAGTTCCATCGAGGTGCGCAGCACGGTTTCGGAGGCGTCGGCGAGCAGGCGGCGGCCGATCTCGGTGGATCCAGTGAAGGAGAGCTTGCGGAGCCGGGTGTCCTTGATCAGCGGACCGGTGGTGGCGCCCGCGGTGGTGGAGGGGATGACATTCAGGACACCGGCGGGCAGTCCGGCTTCCTGCATGAGCGCGGCGAAGAGCTGGGAGGTCAGTGGTGTGAGTTTGGCGGGTTTGAGGATCATGGTGCAGCCGGCGGCCACGGCGGGGGCGATCTTGCGGGTGGCCATGGCCAGCGGGAAGTTCCACGGGGTGATCAGCAGGCAGGGACCCACGGGCTTCTTAGTGACCAGGAGCCGGGATTTGCCGTCCGGGGAGACCGAGTAGCGGCCGGAGGTGCGGACGGCTTCTTCGGAGAACCAACGCAGGAATTCGGCGGCGTAGGTGACCTCGCCGCGGGCCTCGGCTAGTGGTTTGCCCATTTCCACGGTCATGAGCAGGGCGAAGTCTTCGGCGCGGGCGGTGACCATTTCGAAGGCGCGGCGCAGGATTTCGCCGCGTTCACGGGCCGGGACCTGTGCCCAGGAGTCCTGCGCGGCAGCGGCCGCGTCCAGGGCCGCGAGGCTGTCCTCGACTCCTGCGTCAGCGATGGCCATGAGGATCTTGCCGGTGGCGGGGTCTTCGACCTCGAACGTCTTACCGGACGCGGCCGGGCGCCACTGCCCGTTGATCAGCAGGCCGGTCGGGACGGAATCCAGCACCGCGTCCTCTCGGTTATGGGTTATGGACATTATTTTCCTTCATCCAGTGCTTGGTTTCGCGCCTAGGGCGCATGAAATGGGCGATGGCCAGATCCACCCGCGTGAAAGTATGAGCACACCTGGCCAACGGGTGCTCAGCTGCGCATGCTAAGGGGCAGCTCCGGCGTCGCTGCCTGGGTGTTGCCCAGGGACTGCAGCCGCGTGGCCACGACACTTATCTCGGCGATGTTGCTACGGGGTGGCAGGCTAACGGCGCAATAGGCGGCCTCGGCAACATCGTCCGGATGGACTGCCCAGTCCCTGACCTCCCGGGGTGGCGGGCTCGGACGCAGGTCAAGGATGGGGGTGTCTACGATGCCAGGCAGGATGCTGCACACCCGGATGCCGTTACCGTGCTCGTCCCGGGAGGCGCCACGGGCGAGACCCAGCAGCGCGGACTTCGACGCCCCGTACGCTGCCCCACTGTGGTCCGGCCAGCTCGCAGCAATGCTCGAGATTATGACGACGTCGCCGTGCTTTTCACGCAACTGATCCAGGGTGGCGGACAAAAGGGTGAAAACTCCGTAGACGTTGGTCTTCATGATGTGATCGAAGCTTTCGTCGTCCAGCTCCGCGAAGCGCCGGCGCGGAACGTTAGTGCCGGCCGCGCAGATGAGGGTGTCGATGGGATCCTCGACTGAGAGCCGCTGGGCGAGGGCGCGGGCCCCGGCCGTGTCCGAGACGTCCAGGGCATGCGGCACAAACTGTCCGCTGAGAAGATGTTCAGGGCTTACTGCATTCAGGGCTTCCTGCCGACGGGCTACGCCATGTACCCGGGCGCCGGCTGCGAGGAACCGGCGGACTACGCTGGCACCGATTCCGCTGCTAGCTCCTGTGACGAGGGCCACCCGGCCCTCAAGATTTCTCTCCATGATTTTCCTCCAAAAGTTGATGAGCCGCGTTCGCAGTTCTCTGCCTCGTTGCGATCTAAGTTATCACTTGACAGACAAGAAGTCCGCATGGTGATGTTAATCCTAGATGGCGTGCCCCTCCGGCACCCTCCAAGTACCAGAATGATTTGGATCCGCTGCTGCGGCATCACAAATCAATTCGTGCTTGGTATCAACCGAGTCAAGCCACTGCGCGTGGCTTTCCAACGCGGGAGCATTCAATGACGATTGTTGAGCAGAACCCAGCCCAACCCCAGACAGCCCCCGGACGCATCCGGCTTCAACGTAAATCCTTGCTCGCCACGGGCGTGGGTAACCTGCTCGAATGGTTCGACTGGACCATTTACACGGTTGCGTCCGTGTACCTAGCGGGCAGTCTCTTTAACTCCGGCAACCCGATGTCGTCACTGCTCAGCACACTGGCTGTCTTTGCCGTCGGCTTTCTAATGCGGCCCATCGGTGGACTCGTTTTTGGTCCCCTGGCGGACAAATGGGGGCGCCGTAAAGTGCTGCTCACCACCATGTTCCTCATGGCCGGTGCCAGTTTGGGAATTGCCCTGATTCCGTCCTACGCGTCGATCGGCAGTTGGGCCTCCTTCCTGCTGCTAGTGGCACGGCTGGTCCAGGGCTTTGCCCACGGCGGAGAGGCAACGACGTCGTACGCATATATCGCGGAGATTGCCCCGCCCAAGCGACGCGGCCTGTGGTCCAGCACAGTCTTCATAGCCGTAGGCTCCGGTTCCCTACTCGCCACCTTCTTCATGGCACTCCTTACTGGCGTCCTCAGCAAGACTGAAATGATGGAGTGGGGATGGCGGTTACCCTTCGCCGCTGGTGCCTTGCTCGCTGTGGCTGCATTGTGGTTGCGCCGGGGCATGATGGAAAGCGAGCACGTGGCCACTGCCCCCGGCGGCAGCGCGGTGACGCCATGGAGTCCCCGTCAAGTCTTCCAGGCCGGGGTGAAGCTGTTCCTGTACGAGGCAGGCTCCACTTTGACCTATTACACCTGGGTGACCTCGGCGGCGATCTATGCCATTGGCGTCAAGGGGATGGATCCGGGTCAGGCTTTCTTCATGAGCGTGATCGCACAAGTGGTGTACATTGCGTTCCTGCCGGTTTCGGGATGGATCTCGGACCACTGGGGCCGCAAGGCAACGACCCTGATCTCCCTGGTAGGTATTGCAGCCACCGTTTTCCCCCTATGGGGTTTGATGTCGAGTGAGCCCTGGACGTTGCTGGTGGCTCAGACCGTCGGGCTGTTGCTGGTTGCGTTCATCACAGGGTCTAAACCAGCCGCCATCTCCGAGCAGATCCCGACACGATACCGCACCCGCATCTTCGGAGTCTCAATCTCACTGGGCGTTGCAGTCTGCGGCGGAACGGCGTCCTACCTGAGTACATGGTTGTACTCCATCGGATCCGGTTGGATATTCAACGTCTACGTCATCGCTGTCGCAGCAGTATCCAGTGCTGTCGTTCTTACTTGGAAAAACAACAAAGGCGTCCCATTGGATCAGATTTAGCCAAAGCTCGCCCGTTTCCCGCCTTACGTTCCCGGCGTCGCCCATGGCGCGCCGGGAACTTTCGTTTCCGGAAGGATTCATCATGAGCATATCGACCAAGTCGCTGCCCCTCCCGACGTCGGCGCCCGCCGCTGTCCGTACTTCCCTGCAGCCCCGCAGCATTCGCGTATTCGAACAGGACCTCCCAGTTCCTGGCCCTGGCGAGGTCCTGGTCCGGACCGAGTACTGCGGACTGTGCGGATCCGACCTGCATATCTGGAATGGCGATGACGGGTACGACTGGGTACCTTGCGGCACCGTGCTGGGACACGAGATAGTGGGAACTGTGGTCCGAGTAAACGGATCGTCAGCAATCGCGCCCGGGACACGCGTTGTCGCGGTGGCGCAGTCTGGTTGCGGCGACTGCCCGGCCTGCGCATCGGAGTACGCCAACGGCTGCGCCCACAGGCTCACCTTGGGCCTCTCACAGGACGGCGGGGCGGCCGGCTTTGTCCGCATCCCGTTTGCGCAGCTGATCCCGGTACCTGAACACATACCTGCGCTGACCGCGGTTCTCACGGAACCACTGTCGGTGGCAGCCCGGGCCGTGGCCAGCCGCGGACTCGTCACGCATGCCGACGCCGTGGTGGTCAGCGGCCCCGGCACGATCGGCATACTTGCGGCTCTGGTGTGCAAGCACCTCGGCGCACGCGTTGTACTCAAGGGGCCGGAACGCGACGTTGCTGCACGCTCCGGACTGGCGGCACAGCTTGGTCTTGAGTTGGTGGCGGAGCTGCCGCCCGGGTACCGGCCGAACGTCTGGATCGAAGCGGCCGGCGCCGCTGCGGCACTGGACGACGCCGTCCGCGAGCTGTCTGTCCTGGGCCGTCTCGTGGTGGTCGCTTTGTACGGCTCCCCTCCGGTGGTGGCGGCCAACGATGCCGTGCGCAAGGAACTGAACGTCATCACCAGCTACAGTTCACATCGCGCTGACTATCAGCTTGCCCTCCGCATTCTCCAGGAACGACCCGACCTGGGCGATCTCCTGGTGGACGTGGTGCCGCTTCGGAATATTGCTCTGGCATTCGAGAAGGTGGGTCGAGGAATAGCGCCGAAAGTAGCCGTCGCGCCCTAGCGGCACGAAGACAATGGTCCTTGGGGCTCCGGGGTCAGCGGGCTCAGGACATGTGCAGGCACGGATCCGGCTTTGCTGCCGTGGAAGGACGCATGCGGGTAGTGCTTGCCGCCATCCAGCTTATCGGTGAGGACGCACGAAAGGCGGGCGGAACCAGTTCCGCCCGCCTTTCGACGATGGCCTTGACTCAGCTGCGCTAACAGCTAACTGAACGTTCCATCGATGGTGAGGCCGCCGTCGATCTTGATTAGCTCCCCATGGACAAAGGATGCGTCGGGGGACAGGAGGAACGCGATGACCGAGGCGATTTCCTCGGGTTCCGCGAGCCGGCCCAGGGGAGTGCGCCCGATGAGGGTCGTTTCACTAAGCGTTCCGTTTCGCAGGCCACTGCGGACCATCTCGGTGTTGACGTATCCAGGCGCCACTGCATTGACGCGGATGCCGTGGCGGCCCCATTCAACCGCCAGGGTTCGTGTCAGGCCGAGCATGCCAGTCTTGGCGGTGGCGTATGCAGTTCGGCCCGGCAGCCCCAAGGTGGAGCCAACTGAACCTATGTTGACAATGGAGCCACGCGCGGCCTTGAGCATCGGATAGAACGTTTTGGCCATGAGCATGGAACCGGTCAGGTGAATGTCCAGGAGTCGGCGCCACTGGGCGATGTCGAGTTCCTCAGCCGGCTGCCGGAGGATATTTCCCGCACAGTTGACCAAGCCGTCGATCCGTGCGGTTTCGTCCGCGACAGCCGCATGGAGGGAATCGACGCTTACCTCGTCGGCAACGTCCACACCGAAGCCCAAGTGCGCGGAGCCCACCGGGTATTGCCTGTTGAGTTCCTCGGCGAGATCCTTGGCAGGTCCTTCATTGAGGTCGGCCACGATAATGCGCCAGCCGCGACTGGCGAGAGTGTTTGCCGCTTGCGCGCCGATTCCTTGCGCGCCGCCTGTAATCAGGGCGGTAGTGGGAGCGTTCATTATTGTTGCTTCTCCTTGAACTATATGTGTGACGGCTCAGTAATGGTTGAGGCGGAAGGTAGCATCAGGCTCCTGCACGGTGACGTCTGGAGTTCCGTTAAGGCTTTGGAGCAGGGTTGTCGAACAGGCGACAGCCAGTGCTCCCCAGGCCGCGGATCGTGCCAGGGCGGCGGAAAACGCTATGGTCCAGGGACTTCCGCCGTTACCACACGTGATGGTGCTTCCTTCACTTAAGAAGCCCGCCAGGGCCGCGTCGCCGGCGCCGGTGGTGTTGATAACCGGGGCTGTTGGAACGCGGGCCCATCGGACACCGTTCGGGCAGACCCCGATCAAACCGTCGGCGCCCATGCTGGCGAGGACCGTGCCGACTCCTGCGTCCACGAGTTCCCGGGCTGCCGCTACAACGTCCCCGAGAGTCGACAATTGGCGCCCGGCGACGGACTCCAATTCCGGTAGGTTCGGTTTCACTAGGTCAACCAGGCCGCTCGTAGCCCAGCGACCCAGGTCGGCACCGTTGACATCCAGACATACTTTGACCCCAAGCTGCTGGACCTGTGCTAGCAGCCATCGAAGATCCACAGGGTTCCCGTCGGTTGTCATGGGCAGGGCTCCCGCCACGACCAGCCAGTCGGCGTCCAAAGTGCGGAGCTCATCCAGGGTGGCCTCGCACACTGACCGCCATTCGGCCTCCGGCAGGAGTCCTGGCTTCTGGTTGGCGTTAGTGGTGGATCCGTCCGAGGAAACCAGCACGGTGTTGATGCGCGTGGGGGGCGACACGAGAACCGTGCGGATAAGCTCGCCCTCCCGGCGCATGAGTTCCAGCCCGGAAGGATCCTTGGCCGATACCGGCGCGACCGCGCGGGTGAGGTTACCGGCCAGCCGCAGGGTGCGGGCGACGTTGATGCCGTTTCCACCCAAGTACTGCTCGACAGTGAGCGCCCGGTTGACGGTCCCGGGCACCAAATCTTCAAAGAAGTAGACACGGTCCACCACCGGGGACGGAGTCAGTGTCACCACGACCTGCCGTCTGCCGACAGCCTCTTGCTCTGACTCCTTCCCGGTTCGGCGGGTGCTGAGCGCCCCGTGCCGGGCGGCTTCTCCTGCGCGGCTGGTCTTTTGAGTGATGAGGCTCATAGGGATCAGCGTCCCGTTGGCTAGTCGTCGGCCAGGGCGTGGCTGACTTGCTCAGCGACGCGCACTGCCGAAAGCCCGTACTTGTCGAGCAGGTACGCGTTTGGAGCGGATTCGGACCAGGCGTCTGCCAAGCCAAGTCGGGTGACAGTCTTGCCAAGCGTGGTGCCGGTGACGAGCTCGCTAACGAGCCCGCCGAGTCCTCCGATAATGCTGTGCTCTTCGATGGTGAAGATCGGGGCAGGCCCGGACAGGGCCGTCAACAGGGCCGCCTCGTCCAGGGGCTTGAGACACGGAACATGCACGACGCGCGTCTCGATTCCCTCTGCCGCCAGCAGGCCGGCAGCATCCATCACTCGGGAGCTCTGGACGCCCGTGGAGACCAGGATGGCACCGTCGCCCTCGCGCAGGATATGGACTGCCCCCTGGACAAAGGAATAGCCAGGGTTAAAGACGTCGGCGACGGCGTCCCGGGCAAGCCGCAGGTATACCGGGCCCTCGTGTTCCGCCGCCCACCGGGTTGCTGCCTCGGCTTCCACGGCATCGGCCGGGGCGATTACGGTCATGCCCGGCATGGCCCGCATGATGGCAAGGTCCTCGATGTCCTGGTGCGTCTTGCCGCTGCTGCCGTTGAGCAACCCTGCGTAGGAAGCGGCAATCTTCACCGGCGCACCGGTCTGAGACACCAGCATGCGAATCGGATCGAGGGCGCGGTGGGTCAGGAAGACGCCGAACGTGGACAGCCATGGTCGGAAGCCCAACGTAGACAGACCGAACGCTACACCGACCATGTTCTGTTCCGCTATACCGATTTCGAAGAAGCGGTCCGGGAAGGCGTCTGCGAAAAGGTCGGCTTTGGTTGATGTGGCGAGGTCCCCGTCCACGACGGCCACCCGCAAGTCCGTACGGGCGAGGTCCACAAGGGTCTGTCCCCAAACGTCGCGTTGCGCCTTCACTTTGCTTCTCCTTCGAATGTCTGGCCGAGCTCTGCTGCTGCGGTGGTCAGCTGGTCCTTAGTGGCCACGCCGTTATGCCACTTGTACGTGCCTTCGGCGAACGACACACCCTTGCCCTTCGTCGTCTTAGCGAGAATCACCGTTGGTTTGTCGGATCCGCGCAGTTCCCGGACGCGATCGAATGCTGCCTGAATCTCGTCGAAGTCGTGGCCGTCGATGTTGATGACGTTCCAGCCGAAGCTGCTGAAGACTCCTGTCAGGTCCACTCCGGCCCACGGATTGGAGCGATCGAAGCGGTCACCTTCTTCCGAGACCGGCCAGCCGTATTGCTGGAGCCCGTTGAGATCGACGACCGCGGTCAGGTTGTCCAATTTGAAGCGGCGGCATGTGTGGACTGCCTCCCAGACCATGCCTTCTTCGAGTTCACCATCACCCAGCATGACCCAGGTGTGGAAATCGGCGCCCAGCCGCTTTGCGGCCAGGGCCATTCCGGCGCCCGCCGACAGGCCCTGGCCCAAGGAGCCGCTGGATGAGTCGACGCCCGGCGTCAGTTTCATGTCGGGGTGTCCCTGCAGTCGGGAACCGCCTTGATCAAAGGTGGCCAGTTCCTCCACCGGGAAATACCCGCGCAATGCCAGCACGGCGTATAACCCGATGGCGCAGTGGCCCTTAGAGAGGATGAAACGGTCCCGGGACGGTTCCTGTGGGTTGCGCGGGTCAACGGAAAGCTCGTTGAAATAGAGGTAGACGAGCAGGTCCATCGCCGAGAGCGGGCCACCGATGTGGCCGGCCTTGGCGTCCGCCACCGTCTGGAGGACGTGCCATCGACCGCGGGAGGCCAGTTCTTGGAGTTCGGCGGTCGTCGCACGAATTTCTTGTTTGGTTGACATGACATTGTCCTCATTGATCGTAGTCAGGAAGTCGTGAGTAAAAGATTACCGTTATGCGGACTGGTTGTCCATTGAATGAGAAGTATCTAATTGTTGCTGCGCACGATCACCTTGACTGCCCCGGCGGCGGAGCGCGCCTCCGCAAAGGCATCGGCAACGGCCTCGAGGGGATATTCGGATATCGGGACTCCTGCGAGTCCAAGTGCCCGGTTTCCGATGAGCTGCACGGATTCGGCGAAATCGGCCGGTTCGTAAACCCGGACGCCGATGATTTCCTGCTCGGCAAAGGCGAGCTCACGCAGATCGATATTGGCCGGTCCGTGGTGCACGGCGACGATCACGATGCGTCCTCGAACCGGCGCCGCCTCCGTTAGTGCCGGCGTGACACTGGAGTGCCCGGCGCAGTCAAACACAACGTCCGCCGTGGCCTCGCGATTTTCGCGAGCGACCGGAGAGTCCTGCGGAGCAAGGGCCCTGAAGCCGAGTGCCTCAACAATGTGCCGGCGCTGCTCACTTGGCTCGACAAGGAGCACATCCTTGGCGCCGCGAAACCTCGCCACGAGGGCCACCAGGATTCCTATCGGCCCGGCACCGAAGATTAGTACCTTCTCTCCCGGTGCCAACCGCGAGCGACGGACGGCGTGGACCGCCACGGCCAGGGGTTCGGCCAGAGCCGCTTCGGTCGCCGGCGCGTCGGCGGAGAACGCGAAGAGGTTCGACACCGGAACGGCCAGGACTTCAGTCATGGAGCCCGGGACGTCGATGCCCAGGAGGCGCAGGTTCCGGCAGACATGCCCCAGCCCTTTTAGGCAGGCACCGCACTGACCGCAAGGCAACAGTGGATTGACAGCGACCCTCGTGCCCGCGGGAATTCCGCTCCCGCCTGGTTCCTCCAGAATGCCGGTGATCTCATGCCCCAGGATGAGTGGCATTGCGGCACGGGGATGGCGGCCGTCAACAATTGGAAAGTCGGAACCGCAGATGCCGGTGTATGACACGCGGACCAGGGCTGCGCCGGGGCCCGGACTGGGTTTCGGGACATGCTGGACCTCGAAATGGTGGGCGGCGGAAAGAACCGCGGCCCGGATTCCGGTGGTGAGGGTGGTTGAGGGCGACATCGACTGCTCCTTTGAATGTCCGAACTGTTCTTTGGGGCTAGCCTCTTCAAGCTATCACCAAGTGGACGGCATTTCCGCAAGGTGATAACTCGGAACGCGGCGGGGGGGAATGTTCCAAATCTTGCGTCTTGGTACCCAGATACGTATCGTGACTCATGAATGAATGTCCGCTACGTGAGAGGTTCCAATGTCGGAAGCAGTCGACCCCAGCGGTGGAATGAACCTGGTGACAAAATCCGCCCTGGTCCTCCAAGTCATAGCGGATGCCGGCGAACTCTCAGTGAATGAACTCGCCGAACGCACCGGGGAGCCCGCCAGCTCCCTGTATCGGCTCCTCTCAACGCTAGAAATGATCGGATGGGTCGAGCCGGGGTCACGTCGAGGGAAGATGCGCCTGGGTCTCGGATTTGTCAGGCTCGGTGCCAGGCTGGAGTCGCAGCTGGATCTGCGCGAACTCGCCAGGCCCGAGCTCGAGAGGCTCCACGCAGAAACCGGTCAGACTGCGTTCCTCTGTATCCGAAGAGGGCTTCGTGCCGTGTGCATCGACCGAATTGACGGCCTCGATGTCCAGATACACAACCTGAGGCTGGGCGAGTCAATGCCTCTGGGGCAGGGGGCCGCGCCGCGTGCCATTCTGGCATTCGAATCTGCCGATATCGTTGAACGCTACCTCCGGGAACTGCCGGATGATCCCCTGTTCGGACCAGTGGCCCCGAGCCCCGAAAGCCTGCGGGAAAAACTTTCAGAAACGGCTGCTGCTGGAGTGGCCGTGGCCCACGACGATTGGGGCCAGGGAATCGGGGGGGTTGGCGCACCGATCTTCAACCACAAGGGTTCAGTGGTGGGCGCGCTGTCCATCAGCGGGCAGACGCATCGCGTATTCCACAGCGGCTACGATCTCGTCGCAAGCGTCAAATCGGCGGCCGATACCGTCAGTCGCGCACTGGGCGCATTGCGCGCCACGGAAAGCGCCCCGGACCTCCACGAAAGAAGGGCAGTCTAGTGGCCGCGAAACCGATCCGTGTCATGGCAAATAGCGCCGATCTGCTCAATGCGCTGGCGGACCGCGGTCCGCTGTCGGTGGTGGACATCGCCGATGAACTATCGATGCCCCGTCCCAGCGTGTACCGGTTGCTGGATGCCCTTCAACACGTTGGCCTCATAGGGCTGCGGGACGATGGCCGTGCCCAGTTGGGAACTGAAATTCTGCACCTTGCCGACGCTGCTGTTGAGGGTATCCCGGAAGTACGCGCTGCCCGCCCGGCGATGGCCCGCCTGAACGAACAGACCGGACAGACGGTGTACCTTTGTGCCCTCCGCCATCAGATGGTTGCGTGCCTGGATTGGGTTAAGGGTACGAAGGTCACTCTCCTGCTCCTCAATCCCGGAGGAACCCTTCCACCGCATGCGGGCGCGGCCTCACGTGCCATCCTGGCCTGGGATGAGCCGCTTCGATGGCATGTAACTTCGGCGGCCCCGTTGCAGAAACTCACCCCACATACCCTCGTAACAGCACACCAGATTGAAGCAGATGCCGTGCTCACCCGCGACCGTGGCTTCAGTATCTCCGACGAGGACGTGACTATCGGAGTTGCTGCTTTGGGCGTGCCATTGTTTGACACCCGGGGCGAATTGCGTGGGGCGTTGTCCGTCGCCGGGCTCCGCGACGATATCGTCCCGCATCAGGACGAGTACGGGGCGTTGTTGAAGGAAGCGGCGGCGGAGATTTCGGCCGCGATCTAGGGGAGCGCCGCCGTCGAGCAGAGGACGAATTCGTAGCCTTCGCTTATGTCGAACAGTCGCCGCAGGTTGACGCCTTCGGCCTTCAGCCACACTTTTCGAAAATCCTCGCTGACGATCTCGACAACCCCTGAGTGGACCTCAGCACCATCGCGCTCAATTTTGACGTGATCGCCAGGTTCGGGTCTGTAAACGGCCGCTAAGCTTGGGCCGCAGTCAGCAGGCTCAAGAGGAACTTGGCCCGTCATCAGGCGACCGCACAATGGCTCGGCCACGTGCTGTGGTGTTCCCGATCATCCGATGCCATCGCATAGCCGGAGATGTCCAGTTGAGCCGTAATTGACTGGCCAACAGAGCCCTGGAACAGATACTTCCTCAGCGCAGCTCCTGGGGCGTCAGGGACAATTCGCGGGTTGGAGCCATTCATTTAGTATTCCGTCCGACTTGAAGGATGCCTGCAGGGTGATTCCTGGCAACTATTATCGTACAATGGACTTAGTATCCGTTCCATGAGACTCTATATTTCCTTCGATCCAGATGATCTCGCAGTGGCACTTTTGCCGGAGCTCCTTGCTTCCCGGCACGCCTCGGCCGGCATCATCTCCAGGACGAGGGACTAGGTAGAGAGAGGCGCTTAATGAACAATTGTCAGTGCGAGGCGCAATCTGCGGCGTTGCCATCATGACCACGTGCAAGATGATGGGAGCAGCTGCCGCCCTTGGGACGGAGAGGTGACTGCCGTGAATCCTGTGATGAACAGTCGGGAGGATCCTTCGGAGTTTCGCCGTGCTTTCGGCTTGTGGCAGCCGCGCGGCGTGGTCTTTGACTGTGATGGGCTGCTGATGGATACCGAATCATTGTGGATGCTGACCCAACGTAGCGTCAGCGAGAGCCACGGGGTCCTGTTTGACGCCGAATTTCAACGCAAACTGGTCGGCCTTCCAGCGAGCCGAATCGGGCCGCTCATTGCCGGTCGTGCGGGATCAGATCCGGGCAGGGTCATTGATCAGTTACTACGGGTGAACATAACCATGGTCGCTCAATCTGCTGCGCCAATGCCAGGCGCGCGGCGTTTTGTCGCCGCCGCCTCCTTGCGTGTGGCTACCGCAGTGGCCAGCAACTCGGCACGTCGCATACTGGATACCGCCTTGCTTCGTGGGGATTTCGGCGCAGGTTTCGACATCACGGTATCGGCCGACGAGGTCGCGCATCCGAAGCCGGCCCCCGACGTCTATCTCGCCGCAGCAGACGCCCTGGACCTGGATCCGAAGGATTGCCTTGCGATTGAGGATTCCGAGGCCGGCGCCGCTTCAGCACGCTCCGCCGGAATGAAGGTTATCGCCATTCCCACTCCGGGCCAGCAACCTTGGGCGCACCTGACTCGTGACTCGCTTGAGGCGTCCGACCTCCTAAGTTGGGTCGAGGAGTGGCGGCCAACGACAGCGCCAGGACAGAGTTCCAAGCCCGCCCGCCTCACCGGGAGCACCGCGGAACCCTGGAACCCGAAAGCGGCTGGGTAGGCGTTCCAATGCCGTATCAGGGGTCTCCGGCCGAGGCGAGCTGGTCCGTGCACACGCCGACCTCGCGGCCCCTCGTTTGAGAACCCATCCTTCGCTTCTGGCGGGACCGGCCTGTCCACCAGGGTCAGTGCGACGCAGGCCTGGTCCAGCAGGCCGAGCGAAACCCGATCAGGCCGCTGCACCAGCCTGGCGGAAGAATTCTGAAGACGGCCGGCCAGTGTCCCATCAGCCAGCGTGTTGTGCAGAGTCAGAGGGGCTGGTTCGTGACTGGCGAATTGCGCTTTGGTAAGTCTGCTTGAGATGTTCAACTGTCGCGTCATAGTGCCTGCTGGCATAGGTTGCGTACAGGATGTCGATGACGAGCAACTGCCCCCACTTGCTCGTCACGGATTCCCCGTAGAGTTCCCCGCCACTGGGGACGGTGGCCGTATAGAGCACAACGTCCGCGTAATTGCGCAGCGGGGAACCTTCGGCTCCGGTGATGGCAATGGTCGCCGCACCACGTTGCCGAGCGAGATGCATTGCATCGATGATCGGGGTGCTGCGCCCGGAGTCGCTGATGCCGATCAGCAAATCACCGGGTTCAATGATCGCTGCCAGCATGACCTGAATTGTGGTGTCGCGGTAAAGCATGCATTTCTTGCCGGCACGGGTGAAGCGCATGACTGCTTCCTCGGCGGCAATGCTGGACGACCCCATGCAGCTGAAAATCACGGTGTTCGACGCATCGATCAGGTCTACAGCCCGCTGAATTGCCTCAACATCCTGCCGTTGACCGGTGCGCCGCAGGGACTGGACGCTGCTGCGCTCGACCTTTCCCGCGATCTCAGCGGCTGTGTCGCCGCGGTTGACGCCTTCGTATACGACCTCAGAATCTGCCGTGCGGGCACTCGTGGCAGCCTTGGAAATAAACGTGGCTTCGGCCAGGCCCAGCAGCATTGATTTGTAACCGTCAATGCCCAGTTCCTTGACGAATCGGGACACCGTGGACTCACCGACCCCGGCTGCCACAGCCAGTTCCGAAATGGTCATGGTTTGCGCTTGCTCCGGGGACTTCAGCACCGCTTCTGCGACCTGGCGGAGTGAAGGCGGGAGGTACGGCAGCCGCCCCGAGATCCGGTGCAGCAGTCCGCCGCCGGTGATGGTCTCCGTCATATTGCAGTCTCCGGTCTAGTCCCTAGGTGGCGAGGGCGTGAAGCAGGTTGTCCACAGCGGCCTGTGTGGCTCGGTCCACGCTTTCCTTAGTGTATCCACCGATGTGCGGCGTTGTGATGACCCTCGGGTGCGTAATCAGCCGGCTGGGTGCAGGGGGTTCGGAACTGAACACGTCGGTGGCCAGATACTCGACCTGCCCGGAGTCGAGAGCCTGTAGCAGCGCCTCGTCGTCGATCAGGGATGCCCGCGCAGTGTTGATGACGCCGGTACCCCATTGGAGCAGCCGGATTGCCGCGGCTCCGAGAACCGGTTGCCCGGACGGCGGAGTGTGCAGCGATACGACGTGGCTCGATGACAAAACACGCTCCCGTGGTGCCCATGAGAAGTCGGGCGAAGGAGCGAACGATGTCACGGGATATTCGTCGAAGGCAATCACCTTCATGCCTAGTCCAAGCGCCATCGTCGCAACCCGCCGGCCGATCTGGCCGCATCCGATCAGACCAAGGACTTTCCCTGACACTTCATTGCCGGGCCGGCGGTTCCATTGGCCCGACTTCAGCTGGGCATCGTGCCAGGGGATGCTGCGGCTCCCGGCCAGAATCAGTGCGATGGTAAGTTCCGCTACTCCCTGCGAGTTGGCGCCTGGCGCGGTGAGTACGTTGATCCCCAGACGCTCGGCCGCTTCGACATCGATCGAATCCACGCCGACGCCGTTCCGGGAGATGGCTTTCAGCCGAGTAAGGTCCTCCAGTACCTGTCCGGAAAGGCGTTCGGTGCCCGCAAGGTAGCCGACGCACTCCGACACGCCGGCGCGGATCTGATCTTCATTGGGCACTGCACCGGGAGACGGATAAACCAGTTCGTATCCTGCGCGTTCCAGCTTCTGCAGGGCAGGGTGCCCCCCGTCTGACAAGGAGCGGGGGGTCACTGCAATGCGGCCGTTGCGGCCTGGCTCGGTGAGGTTCAGCGAAGCCATGGACATCAGGCCTGCCAGCGTGGGTTGTCAATGAACTCCGCCTTGCCATCGCGCTCCACGCATAGTTTCCGGAAGCCCTTGGTTTCAATGGTTCCGTAGTCGTGTCCGGCGTGCCCGGGGAATGCGAAGAATGTGACCAGGGGCTCCGTGGCGGAGACGTTGATGCTTCGGTGGGCGTAGCGCCGCGGAACGTACACGGCCTGGCCGGGCGTGAATTCGGCAGCCTGCCAGTCACCTTCGGGGTTCTCCATCAGCATGTAACCGCGGCCGCTCAAGCAGTAGTAGATCTCCGCCGTGTCCAGGACTTCATGGAAGTGACCCTTGGTCATGTGGTATTCGTCGCCTACTTTTCCCGGATAGGTGATGCTGGTCCCGTAGGCAACGTCGCCGCTGGTAGAGGGCACACCCATGTCGAAGAACTCGTAGACAAGTGTGTCCTCCTGGGCGAGCTGGGCGTCCGCGGCTTCCTGGTCGGCGTACATATCAGCCATTGCTGACAGTCGGCGCTGCAGGGGGGCCTTGGTGGTTGACAGTCCGGTGGTGACATTGAAGTCGGTGACTACTGCTTTGACGGTGGTTGCGGGGGAGGCGTTCATGAGGGGTTCTCCTTCTGGGATACGGTGTGGGCAATGTCGGAAAGACGGTCGAAATCCGCTCCATGGGTGGGTATGTCGATATCGAATACGTCGGCGATCACTCTGGTCCAGCCATGAATGAAGTAGACCCAGCCGTCTTCGACCCGGACCTGGAGCTCCGGGTGTTGTGCACGGGCCTGATCCAGGAAGACGAGGTCTCCGCGGTAGTTGAAATCCCAGGCAATGGCCCCCTGGGGGAAAATGACGCCGTCCGTCAAGGGCGAGCCCGGACGGTCCTTTCCCAAGCCCGTGGCGTTGATGATCACCGATCCAGGGGATGCGTTGGCGACGACTTCATCATTGGTCGATCCAGCTGTGGCCTGGACGTATGTGATCGGCAGCGCGCTCCCGAGCCGGGCGTGCATGGCCTGCATTTCCTCGAGCCGCAGGTTCCGGCGATTGGTGACGATGATCTTTTTGGGTCCCGGCAGGCCGGCAGCGGCCCGCTTATGCAGATACAGTGTGAGGGCCAGCGAGGAGCCGCCCGCGCCGAGCAGCACCAGGTCCGCTGACGAGTCTTCCCAGTAGTTCTCGGGAAGGATGGCTTCCAGGGACAGGCCGCTGGTGACGGCGTCCATAGCATTGCCCCACAACAGTGGGGACCGTTTGCTGATGCTGCTGATTTCATGGAGAAGCTGTGCGTCAGGGCCAAATTCGTCGAAGAGGTCCCGGGCTGCGCTGACGATGTCCAGCTTGTGGGTCGTCACGAGTGCGCCGAGCGACATTGGGTCGGATTTTATGAATCCGACGACGTCCCGGTAGGCCTCCGGCGGAGCACCCAAAGGAAGGTCGATGCCCTTGAGGCTGGCGTCAAGGTCGAGCTCTTTTGCCCACGCCGGGAAAACTTTCATGATGGAGGATTTGTTTGTCGTGACACCGATGAAGTACATCGTCGGTTCGACGGCGGGCAGTAGCGTCACAGGGCGCTCCTAGGGATTGGTGGTAGATGGGGTGGCGGGTTCGTGCTCTTCCCAGTTGCAGGCGCGGGTGACGGCCTTTTGCCACCCGGCGTACAGGGCAGAGCGTTTTTCTTCAGACATGTCCGGGGTGAAGGCCCGGTCAAGTGCGAATGTGTCACGCAGTTCGTCTTTGCTCGCCCAGAACCCACAGGCAAGGCCCGCCAGAAGCGCGGCTCCGCGTGCCGTGGATTCGACTTGCCGGGGACGGAGGACCGGGACGTTGACCATGTCGGCCTGGAACTGCATGAGGAAGTTGTTCCGCACCGCACCGCCGTCGACACGGATTTCGGAGACGGGGAGTCCGGCATCGGCCTCCATGCAATCGATGACGTCCTTGATCTGGAACGCAATGGATTCGAGCGTGGCCCGGATGATGTGGTTGCGGCTCGAGCCACGGGTGAGTCCGAGGATCGCGCCGCGGGCATACGGGTCCCAGTACGGCGCGGCCAGGCCGGTGAACGCGGGAACAACGTATACCCCGCCGGAATCCTCCACCCGCATTGCGGCGTACTCACTGTCGGCCGAATCATAGATGACCCGGAGCTCATCCCGTAGCCATTGGATGGACGCCGCGGCCACGAAAATCAGTCCTTCAAGCGCATATTCAACTTCGCCGTTGATTCCCCAGGCAATGGTGGTCAGCATTCCGTTCGCCGAGCTGACTGGTTTGTCGCCGGTATTCATGACCAGACTGGCGCCGGTGCCGTAAGTCGCCTTGACCATGCCGCGGTCGAAGCACGCCTGCCCGAACAGAGCCGCCTGCTGGTCTCCGATTGCCGAGGCGACCGGGATATGGGCGCCCGCAAAGATTCCGTCGCAGGTGTGTCCGTAGACTTCGCTGCTTGGCCGGACGTCGGGGAGCATTAGACGCGGTACGCCCAGCTCCCCGAGGAGTTTGTCGTCCCAGTCCAGGGTGTTGATGTCGAAGAGCATCGTCCTCGCCGCATTGGAGTAATCGGTGACATGCGCGGCCCCGGCAGTCAGGTTCCAAATGATCCAGCTGTCGATGGTGCCGAAGCACAGCTCGCCGGCCTCCGCACGGGCCCGTGCACCGGGGACGTTGTCCAGGATCCACGCGATTTTGGTGCCGGAGAAGTAGGCGTCGATGACCAGCCCGGTCGTGGACCGGACATGCTCCTCCAGACCCTTCTCTTTGAGGCCGTCGCATACTCCGGCCGTGCGCCTGTCCTGCCACACGATGGCGTTCATGATGGGCTTGCCCGTGTCCCTGTCCCAGACGACTGTGGTTTCACGCTGGTTCGTGACGCCGACCGCACCGATGTCGTGCGGATCGATCCCGGCTCCCTGAAGGGCACGCCGTGCCACGGCCAGTTGTGTATTCCAGATCTCCATGGGATCGTGTTCCACCCACCCCGGCTTGGGGTAGATCTGGGTGAACTCCTGGCTCGCTTCGCCTACGATCTCTACCTTTGAGTCATAGATGATTGCCCGGATACCGGTTGTCCCGGCATCCAGCGCCATGATGTACTTCGTTGTCATCGCCGGTCCATTTCTGTGTGCGTTGCGGATTCGAGGTGCAGCGCTTTAGTTCGATTCGAAGAGGATCATGGCCTTCATCCCTTGGCCTGATCCGGCGTAGTCCATGGCCTTTTCGATGTCATCCAGTGTGAACGTCTGGCTGATCAGTGGCGAGAGGTCCAGCCTGCCCTCCCCCACGAGGCTGAGGGCGGACGCATAATCGGAATTGCTGGAACCCGTTGTACCGGTCAGAGTCAGCCCCTGGTAGTGGACCCGGTTGGTGTCAAGGGCAACAGGTTGCGCTTTGCCGAGTCCGGCAAAGAAATTGACTCTTCCGTGCGTTGCCAGCAGGTCGACGGCCTGAGCCTGTACCTCGGGCTTGGAGACGCAGGTCAGGGCAACATCGACTCCCAGACCACCGGTTTCCTCGGCCACGACAGTGGCCAGGTCGCGTTCGGTGAGGTTGACCAGCACATCGGCGCCGAGAGTACCCGCGAAGTCGAGCCGCGGTTGCCGGTTGTTCGAAACGATGACTTTCCGGGCGCCGTAGAGCTTTGCCAGCATGACGTGACAGGCCCCGATGGGTCCGGCACCCATGATCAGCACGGTGGAGTCCGGTCGGACATCAAGTTTGCTGACCGCGTTGTAGCAGCACGAGAGTGGTTCGACCAGTGCGGCCTCGGCATAGCCCACAGTCTCCGGAAGGTGGAACACGTTGCCTCGGTTGAGGGCAAAGCGGGGTATCCGGACGTACTCCTGGAAGCCCCCGTCCATCGTGATGCCGAAGGCTTCATAGGAGGGGCACATGTTGTTCAGCCCAACGAGGCAGTTGGGGCATGTCCCGCAGCCGACGTTGGGCGTAACGCTGACGCGGTCTCCGACGGCGTAACCACTGACCTCGCTGCCCGCCTCCACAATCTCGCCGGCAAACTCGTGCCCAAGAACACGCGGAGTCCCTTCCGGAAGCTTGAAATGCCCGTTGGCGGCAATCCGACGGTCTGTGCCGCAGATCGACGCGGCCCGGACTCTGATGATGATGTCACCCGCGTCGGCGGACGGTCTGGGGATGTCATCGACCCTGATATTTCCGGGGGAGTGAAGCCGTGCGGCTTTCATGATGTGCGTACCTCTTCCTGCGCCTCGGCGGCCACGGCGAAGAGCACCTTGTTGTACCAGATGGAGCGGTCCGTAAGACGGCGGAACACGGCCGGTGCTTCGTCCAGGGGGCGGACGTGGCTGATCAGTTCGTCCACGTGCAGGTCGCGGCCGAGGTGGGCGATGACCATGTCCCATTCGCTGCGGCCCTTCGGGGTGACCTTGGCGTTCCAGGTCCCGTACAGCCTCAGCTCCCGCCGAAGCAGGGACGAGACTGCGTCCTTGGCCAGGTGCAGGTCGCCACTAAGGTCACCGAGCAGGACGACTTGTCCTTGGACCGAGGCTGATTCAATGGCCTGGATGAGCGCTTTCGGGTTTCCGGTGGCCTCGACAGCTATCTGCGGGCCCCAGCCGTCCGTGGCTGCTCGGGCAAGATCTGCGGTGTTCCCGGTCTTGGCGTCAATGGTTTCGAAACCGAGCCGCGACATGATCTCGAGCTTCCGATCGTCGATGTCCGCCACCAGCACGCGCGAGCAACCAAGGATTCGCAGCCATTGAGCGGCCAAGGCGCCGATCGGGCCCGCGCCAATTACGAGGGCAGTGGTATGAGTGGGGATCTGCACCTTGAGCATTGCGTGCAGGGCCACCCCGGCGGGCTCGACCATTGCCGCGTGTGTCAGGGGCATGTCGTTCGGAACCCGGAAAATGCTTTGTTCGGGAACCCACATCCGTTCGGACATTGCCCCGTGACGTCGAGACCCGAAGTAGTCGTATCCCGTTCCGAGAGCGTACTCGCCGATTTCGGACATGGGATCCCCGTGCCTGTGCAGCAGCGGGAAAACCGCAGCCCGGTCCCCGGCGCTCAGGTGGGGGCTGTCGGGGGCTTCCTCGACGATGGCCGAAAATTCATGTCCGAGCACCAGAGGGTAATGGTAGGCCTTGCCGTGCCCGTAGCGCAGGACGTCTGATCCGCAGACGCCGACGGCGCCGACGCGGACCAGAACGGGGTTTTCGCCGACTGGTTGCGGTTCCGGAATGTCCGCATATTCGAGGTCGTTGAGTCCGTTGAGGATTGCAGCCTTCATGGCGGCTTAGACCTCCATACCGTAGCGGTGGGCTTTGTGCGTGGGGTAGAGGGCGATCTGGGGGATGGTAACGTCCGGGGTGCGGGTGGCGACGAAGAGGGTGATTTCCGCAACGTTGTCCACTTCGATGCAGCTGGCGTGGATGCCTTCCTCGATTTCCTTCTTGTCGAGCCAGCCGTCGATGTAGGCGGGGACGTCGCCGTCGTACAGACCCTTGTCGATGATCTCGGTCATCGGAGTCTTGACGTGGGAGGGGTTGATGACGGTGACGCCGATCTTCTTGTCTTTGCCCTCCAGGAGGATGTTCTTGCTGAACCCCATCAGGCCGTGCTTTGAGGCGCGGTACGGGCTGTGGCCCGGGCCGGAGGCGACACGGGCGGAGGACGATCCCATGTTAATGATGCGGCCGCCGTTTTCCTGCTTTTCCATGATCCGGAACGCCTCACGGCACATCAGGAAGACAGCGGTCAGGTTCGGAGTCATGGTCTTGTTCCACTCATCCAGGGTGACGTCGACGACGGGCGGTGCCAGTGAGTCGCGACCGGCGCTGTTGACGATCAGGTCCACGCTTCCCCAGTTGGTTTTGGCCCACGCGAACAGGTCTATTACGGACTGTTCGTCGGTGACGTCGGCGAGAATGGAATGGACGTCCCCGCGTCCGTAGCCGCGGATGCTGGCGGTGACCTTCTCGAGACGTTCTTCATCGATGTCGACCAGGAGGACCTTGCTTTCGTTGGCTGCGAAGATCCGGGCGACGGCTTCGCCGATTCCGGAAGCTGCGCCGCTGATGATGGCGACTTTGCCGGCCAGGGCGACTCCGGTCTGGGGGACGTATGTTTCGCTCATTGTGATTTCTCCTGTTGGTATTGAAACTGTGGTGGTGAGGTTTGGGGATGGCCTGCTTAGGCCCGGGTTCCCGCCGTGCGGGAGCGTGGGGAGCTGGCGGCGAGTTCAGCTGCCTGGCCTGCCTTGGTGGTGATTTCCTCCCAGCGCCGGCCGGTTACGGCATCCTTGGTGGCGATCCAGGATCCGCCGCAGGCTGCCACGGATGGCTGGGCCAACCACGCTGAGACGGTGTCTGCGGTGATCCCGCCGGTGGGCATGAACGACACGTCCGGGTACGGGGCGCTGAGGGCCTTGACCAGGGGTATGCCGCCGATGGCCTCGGCCGGGAAGAGCTTGAGTAAACGCAGCCCCAGGGACCGCGCCGCCTCGATTTCTGACGGCGAGGTGACGCCTGGGATGATCGGGATCGAGCGTTGCCTGGCCCGCTCCACGACCGAGGCGTTGAGCCCCGGGGAGACGATGAAGTGTGCACCGGCGTCTGCTGCTGCATCGACGTCGTCTTCGGACAGGATGGTTCCGGCCCCGACCAGCAGTCCTGGGACGTTGTCCACCATGCGGGCGATGGCGTCGGCCGCAACGGGGGTTCTGAAGGTGATCTCCGCGACGGGAAGGCCCGCGTCGACAAGCGTCTTGCCCAGCGGAATTGCGTCGTCGGCATATTCGATTTCAATGACTGGCACTATCGCGAGCTCGCGAAGTCTCTGGAGCAGGTCCTCGGCGTTCATGCCGGTTGCCTTCTTTCGTTCTGCGGGACGTTGGCTGTCCGGGCGGGGGTGATGTGGTACGCCTGTCCGAGTGACGGGAGCGTCCACTGCACGTCGCCGGCCAGGTGCGTGAACTCCTGTGCCGCCTCGCCGGGGTCTACTGTGTTGAAGTCAAAGAGGCCGAAGTGGTGCCCGACGACGGCCGGGATGTCCGCCGCCGCGCACAGTTCGAGGGCTTCATTCACCGTGAAGTTCCCCGGCACCCCGTTCTGAAGCCGGTGGCTGTCCCTACCGTTGATGGGGAGCAGCGCAAGGTCGACCCGCATGTTGCGGAGGAGTTCTGCCTGGCCCTGGTAGGGGACGCAGTCACCAGAGTGGTATATCTTCACGCCTGCGATGTCGATGATGTAGCCCAGGAAAACGGAATCCCCGTTGATGTCGGTTTCCAGATCTTCGTGGGCTGCCGGGACGACGGTGACGCTGATGTCGCTGGCTAGTTCCACGCTGCTGCCGGCTGTGACCGGAATCAACAGCTCGACGGGGATGTGCCGGTCCATGGCCACCTGGGTTCGTGCCCTGGGGGCAAGGAAGAAGGGACGGTTCCTCGTCTGCAGGGCCCGGACGGTCTCCGGATCCAAATGGTCAGTATGGGCGTGGCTGTGAAGAACAGCCTGTATGCCCACCATCTGTTCCGGGTCCACAGGGACTGGATGAAGGCGAGTGTGCGGGAAGACGGTCCCCGCGTATTTAGTGGCGAGACTGTCCGAGAGATAGGGATCAATGAGTATCCGGCGTCCGTCGTGTTCCAGAGCAAATCCGGCCTGACCCAACCACCAGAACCTGACGTCCCCCGATGGAGCGGCGGCAGCGGTGAGATAGTCTGCCCCCGGTCCGTCGGGAATTAGACGGACCAGAGGGAAGTTCACAGGGTCACCATCCGCTTCGGAGGGAACGGTCGGTGCTTCCACGTCGATCACGCGGCCATCGGAGGCTGCCGCGTGTGCGACGGTGACACGGTGGCGCTGTTTCCCGGAGAAGTTTGCCACAAAGCCGTGACACGCCGTTGTGTGCGATTGAACATTTTCGGTGCCTTTCTGGTGTCCAGTAAGCGGTCGCCGTTGCCATTGGCGTTGCTCTTGATCACACAGTAGCAAGAATTTTCCAACCAGAAAATAGTTTGGGAAGAAAATTCCCAACAGATGTAAGCTGGGGGCCATGTGTGGAATCGTGGGATATGTCGGAAGCGTCAACCAAGACCAGGGCAATATCGAAAATCGTGCCCTGAACGTCGTCCTCGGTGGCTTGAGCCGCCTTGAATACAGGGGGTACGACTCGGCGGGCGTGGCCGTGCTCGCTGACCGCGGGATCAGCTCCCGAAAGAAAGCTGGAAAGTTAGCGAATCTTGAAAACCTTCTCCGCTCCAACCCGCTGCCCCCCGCGCAGGTAGCCATAGGCCATACGCGGTGGGCCACGCACGGGGCGCCGACGGACGCGAACGCCCATCCGCACCTTGCTGATGATGGCCGATTGGCTGTCATTCATAACGGGATCATCGAAAATTCCGGCCCGTTGCGGGGCCGCTTGACGGCCCGTGGCCACGTGTTTCTCTCGGAGACCGACACCGAAGTCGCAGCTGCGCTACTGGCTCATGTCTACCTCACCCTGGGTGGAGATCAGGCTGGCGGTGATGCTCTGGCGGCAGCCATGCGCCGTACCTGCGCGGAGCTGGAGGGGTCCTTCACGCTTCTTGCGGTACATAGCAACCATCCCGGACTCATCGTCGCGGCGCGGAGGAATTCCCCGCTCGTGGTTGGCCGGGGTGAACGCGAAAATTTTCTCGGATCGGATGTGTCGGCATTCATAGACTCAACCCGCCGCGCCATTGAGCTCGGGCAGGATCAGGTTGTCAGCCTCACGGCTGACGAAGTGACCATCACTGATTTCCACGGCAAACGCGCTGCCGGTAAGGAATTCGTCGTCGACTGGGACGCCAGCTCGGCCACGAAGGATGGCCATTCCTCGTTCATGGCGAAGGAGATCCAAGAGCAGCCAGAAGCGGTCCGCCGCACTCTCCGGGAGAGGATAGGAGCAGACGGGACCCTGTCTCTGGGCCAGCTTGGAATCAGCGACGCAGCTCTGGCCGGCGTCCGGAAGATCATCGTCGTGGCCTGCGGTACGGCCTCCTATGCCGGGCAGATTGCGAAATACGCCATAGAGCGCTGGTCCAGGATTCCGGTTGAAGTCGACTTTGCCCACGAGTTCCGTTACCGCTGTCCGATGCTTGATGACAGGACGCTGGTGATAGCCATATCGCAGTCCGGCGAGACGATGGACACGCTGATGGCCGTGCGGTACGCCCTTGAACAAGGAGCCAAGGTGCTCGCCATCTGCAACACCGTGGGAGCGACTATTCCGCGTGAATCCGACGGTGTGTTGTACACGCATGCAGGTCCTGAGGTGGCCGTGGCCTCCACTAAGGCGTTCCTTACCCAGGTGACAGCCGCGCTCCTGCTCGCTCTCTACCTTGCCCAGTTGCGGGGGACCGGGGACCCGCTGGAAATTTCCGGGGCAATCCTCGAACTAGGAGGCATGCCGGAAAAGATCCAACGGGCACTGGCGGCGGAGGAACAGATCGCCGCGCTCGCCGAATCGCTAGCCGATGCGACGGCGGTACTCTTCATCGGTAGGCATGTCGGGCACCCAGTGGCCATGGAGGGGGCCCTGAAGCTGAAGGAGCTGGCGTACATTCACGCCGAAGGCTTTGCAGCCGGCGAGCTTAAGCATGGTCCGATTGCCCTCATCGAGCCCGGACAGCCGGTCGTCGTCATTGTGCCCTCACCCGTGAGTAGCCGGACGCTTCACGCGAAGATGATGTCGACGATCCAGGAGATCAAGGCGCGCGGCGGTCGCGTCATCGGCGTCTGTGAAGAAGGGGACGCAGTGACGGGGGCCTGGGCGGATGTGGTGGTGGCCGTGCCGGCATCAAATCCGCTTCTGGCGCCACTACTAACTACCATCCCGCTGCAAATTTTTGCTGCCAGGCTGGCGAACGCGAAGGGGCTGGACATTGACCAGCCTCGGAACCTCGCCAAGTCAGTCACCGTAGAATAGCCCCGATGGCCATAGATAGAACTTTCTGCCGAAACTATGGTCATGACGGGAAATTCCTGCTACTTTGATGCTGTTACCAATGACGGTAATGCCACTGCAGCACCAACTGGTCCCGGCCGCATAGGTTCTGCCGCCAGAGCGCCTGCAGTGCACATTCAGAGAGGGCCCACCATGTTTCAACGGAGAAACCGCTACCGGGGGAGCGCGGCAGTAGCCGTGCTTGCCTGCCTTGTCGCACTGACCACGGCCTGCGGTCCCGCCCCGGCCAGCCAGACGTCACAGGCAGACTCCGAGGCGTCAGCGGCGTTCACGGCAAAAATCACCGCCGACGTCGCAGCTGCAACCGCACCGCAGACCACCACGACCAACCCCGTCCCAGCCAGCGCATCGCTCTCCAACGGGCCCAAGAAGATCGTGATCATTCCTTGTTCCATGGCCGTGGAAGGGTGCGCGCGGCCGGCCCGTTCAACGCAGGAAGCCTCGCGGCTGCTTGGCTGGGACGCGAGCATCGACGACCCCGCGAGCGACAGCACCAAGATCTCCGCGGCCATCCAGCGGGCAGTCTCCCGGAAAGTCGATGCCATCGCGTTGACGTCCATCGACGCCGCTGCAGTTCAGGGTGACATCAAGTCGGCCAGGGATGCAGGCATCGCCGTCACCTGCAACATGTGCGGCAACAAGGATGACCTTTACCAGTCGCTGATTCCAGCTCTGGACGCAAACAACAAAGCAGGATACCTCTTGGGGGAGTTCGCGTTCCTTGAAGCGCGCAAGCGTTTCAATTCAGCACCGAAATTCATCGTCCTGACCGATCCGGAATTCGACACCGTGAAGGCGCGCGTGAGCGGCCTCAAACAGTTCATTGAGGACTGCAAGGCTGCCGGAGCAGGTTGCGAGCAGGTAGCCGAGAGCTCGTTCCTGGCAGGTGAAATCAGCACCGTCGCGCCAGGGCGCGTTGCCCAGTTGGCCCGCAGCAACCCGCGCTACAACGTGCTGTTCGCAGGATTCGACGCGGCCATGCTGTTCTTCTCCCAGGGGCTACAGCAGGCAGGGCTGGCTGATTCCAAGAAAGCTTTCGGAATTTCGGTGGACGCCGACGTGGCCAATACCGAGATGATCCGCAAGGGGGGTTTCCAGGCGGCGTCCATCGGATTCGCCTTCGGCCGTGCAGGTTACGGCCAGGTGGACAATCTCAACAGGATCTTCAGTGGCCAGAAGCCGCAGGACCAGGGCATCACCGGCAAGCTCGTTACAGCGGAGAACGCCCCGGCTTCCGGCGGCTGGGACGGAGACTTCGACGGAGTCGCCCTTTACAAGGGACTGTGGAAGGTCGGCTGACGTGAACACCGCCGATTCGCCCCGCACTGTCCTGACGTTGCGGGGCCTGTCCAAGACCTTCGTCGGACAAAAGGCTCTCGATACGGTGGCCCTGGAGCTGCGCGCGGGGGAAGTACACGCGCTCCTGGGCCAGAACGGCTGCGGAAAGTCGACGCTTATCAAATGCCTTGCAGGGTTCCATCATCCCGACGAAGGCGCAGAAATGACCCTCGACGGCGTTCCCGTCACGTTGCCTTTCGAGCCCGCCCAAGCGGCGGCAATGGGTCTGGTGTTCGTGCATCAGGACCTTGGACTCATTCCGAACCTGTCCATCACCGAGAACTTCGAAGCCTCAAGGAGCTACGGATCGGGGTTGTTTTCGAGGATCCGCTGGTCGCGAATGCGGGAAAACACCGTTGCGGAACTCGCCCGCTTGGGGCACGCCGACCTCGACCCCAACACCCCCGTGGGGCGCTTGCCGATCGCGCAACAGACCATCGTGGCGATAGCCAGGGCGCTCAGCTCAGCCGGTGAAGGGGCCAAGGTTCTGGTGCTGGATGAGCCCACGGCTGCTTTGCCCGACTCGGAAGCTGCGCTGCTCTTCGCCGCCGTCCGGAAAGTGGTTGAAAGCGGCGTGGCTGTGCTCTATGTGACCCATAAACTCGAAGAGCTGGCCTCGTTCGCGGACCGGGCCACGGTCCTGCGGGATGGCCGGAATATTGAAACCATCGGCATCGCTGACACGGATCGTAAGAGCCTTGTCCGCCTGATCGTGGGGCGGGACGTCGAGGCTTTGCCCCTCGCCCGTGAGCTGGGGATGCCAGGACGTGAGCTCATGGACGTCCGGGGACTAACCGGAAAACGACTGAAGGATGTCTCATTCACGATCCGTGCCGGCGAAATCATCGGCGTCGCCGGGATGCTCGGATCCGGCCGGAGTGAACTCGCCCGCATACTCTTTGGCGCCCAGGAACCCGTCCGTGGCACCATCACAGTCAAAGGCAGTGAATGCCGGTTCCGGACGCCGAGGGACGCGGTGGCGCGGAAGATCGCACTCATCCCAGAGAACCGTCGTCGGGACGGCGGAGTGCTGGACATGAGCGTCGGGGAGAACCTCACCATTACGTCCATCGACCGGTTCTGGCGGCGAGTCAGGCTCTCAACCGGAACGGAACGAAAGTGGATAGCTCAAAAGATCGGCGAGTACGACGTCAGACCGGCGTCCTCCCAAAGGCTTTTCAAGGTGCTGTCCGGGGGAAACCAGCAAAAAGTGGTCATCGCCAAATGGCTGGAAACCAGTCCCGACATTGTCATCTTCGACGAACCCGTCCAAGGTGTGGACATCGGCGCCCGCGCGGAGATATTCGACCTCATCAACCGCGCGGCTGAACGGGGCGCCGCGGTCGTGCTGATCTCTTCCGAGATCGAACAGATGATTGCCCTCAGTCATCGGATCCTCATTCTCCGGCATGGACGCATCGTTGCCGAGGAATCAACCGCCGGCCTTACCGCCGGCAAGGTCACGCAGTCGATGTACTTCGACGGCGAACGAACTAAGGAAACAACGTCATGACCTCGACCCTCGACCCGTCATCTGCCCCATCAACAGCCCGTGAGCCTAGAAAAACCGGATTTCGCATCCTGCGAAGGCGGCAAAATGAGGCGCTGCCATTGTTCTTCGCCCGGATAGCGCTGCCGCTGCTCCTGATGCTCCTGATTATCGTTTTCTCCCTTGCGGCCCCCGACACCTTTGCAACGGTGGACAACCTCAAAACAGTGCTGAACCTGCAGGCGGTACTGACAATCCTTGCAATCGGGCTGCTCCTTCCGCTGATCGTCGGAGAACTTGATCTCTCCGTGGCTGCCAACCTGGGCCTCGGACTGATCCTGGTGACAGGCCTGACTTCACAGCAGGGCATGCCGGCGGTCCCCGCCATGATCGCCGCCATTGCGGCCTGCACCGCTGTTGGACTAATCAACGGCCTGCTGGTCAGCAAGGTGGGGATCAACTCCTTCATCGTCACTATTGGCATGAGCACCATCCTCACCGGACTTATCGGCGCCTACACGCTCGGGAACGTCTTCTACGAGAACATCCCCGAGGAGCTAACCGGGCTCGGGCAAGGCAACCTGCTCGGCATTCCCTTGCCCGTGGTCGTCGCGGCAGCCATAGGGCTGATTGTCTGGTACATACTGTCCCAGACGCCCGCCGGGCGCTTTCTGTACGCAATTGGCGGGTCGAGGGATGCCGCGCGCCTCTCCGGGATCGCCGTACCGCGGTTCACCATTGGAGCGTTCGCTGGGGCGGGGGCCCTGGCCGGAATCGCCGGTGTGATCCAGGCAGGAATCCTCGGAAGCGGCAGCCCAACGGTGGGCCCCCCCATGCTGCTTCCTGCCTATGCCGCAGTTTTTTTGGGCGCCACCGCGTTCCTCCCGGGTACTTTTAACGTGTGGGGCACCATCGTCGCCGTCATAACCCTCCAGGTCGGCACCACAGGGCTGGCACTCATCGGAGCGCCGTTCTGGATTGAGCCGTTGTTCACCGGAACGGCCCTCATTGCCGCAGTCGCCGCAACCAGATTCCTGCGCGGCGAAGCCACCTAGGCGCTGCATCAAGACCTGAATAAGCCACCACAACAACAAGAAGGCGAAACACGTGAACATCAATCTTGAAGGAAAAAAAGCGCTGGTTACAGGGTCCAGTCAGGGAATCGGGCTCGCGATTGCCAAGGGCCTCGCGGCGGCGGGTGCCACCGTGACCATCACAGGACGCAATCCGGAACGGGTGGAGAAAGCCGCCCAGACGGTTAACAATCTCAACCTTCCAGGAACCCTGATACCACTGGCTGTTGACCTCTGCTCGGACGAGGGAACCGCCCAACTCTTCGAGGCTCTTCCCGCCGTGGACATCCTGATCAATAACCTGGGCATTTTTGAGCCCAAGTCGTTCTTCGACATCGACGACGACGAATGGATCCGATATTTCGAAGTCAACGTCCTCACGGGAATCAAGACTGCCCGCCAGTACCTTCCGGGGATGATGAAGGGCGGCTGGGGTCGAGTCGTATTCATCTCGAGCGAATCTGCACTGCAGATTCCGCCAGAAATGATGCACTACGGAGCAACAAAGACTATGCAGCTTGGAATCTCACGGGGGCTGGCGGAACTGACCGCCGGGACTGGAGTTACCGTCAACTCAGTGCTTCCAGGACCGACCTTCTCCGAGGGCGTATCCGACTTCGTTGTGAAGATGGGCGGTGACTCCCAGCTCTCCGCCCAGGAACAGACCGACGACTTCGTCAGGGAGCACCGACCGACCTCGCTGCTCCAGCGCGCAGCGACAACAGACGAGGTCGCCAACCTGGTCGTCTATCTCAGTTCCCCGCAAGCGTCGGCGACCGTGGGCGCCGCCGTTTCCGTGGATGGCGGCACCCGCCGAGCAATCTTCTAAGAAGCACCCCAGGAGTTCACGGCTCAAGCGGAGGAGGGGCGCGGGAGGGGCGGGCACGGGAGGGGCGGGCACGGGCGTGCCCACCCCTCTTTTGCACATACGCCGCAATTGAGCGCTGGTTAAGCCGCCCCCGTGGGATCAGCATCTTGCTTGGGCAGAACCGCCGCTCCAAGCGCGGAATTGTCGCCGCCTCTTCTGGCGGAACCCGCACCGGGCTGGCCACTCACCGCGGTGCCGAACGGGCGCTCCTCAAGTCGACGCTGTAATTCTGCTTCGTCGCGCACCGGAGTTTCGGTGACAGCCCGGGAGCCCAGCCGACGTGTTCAACCGGCAGCACGTCATGGAGCTCGTGCACGCATCCGAAGTGGCCACTGCCGACCACGAGGACGAGAAATGTCAGCATGTCCAAATTCATGCCCGCGCGGCTAATTCCCATTGGAGAACACGTCTATGGGGAGCAGGAGATCGAGCGTCCACACAGTGGCTTCGCCGAATATTTCGCTATGTCGGATTGATTGGAAGAGGGAGAGTGAACGTGACACGTATTGGCATTGTGGCCGAGTTGGGTCGCGAGACGAGGGTGGCGGCAACGCCTGCCACCGTCGGGCAGTTGTTGGGGTTGGGCTACGAGGTTGTGGTCGAGAAGGGTGCGGGGGAGTCCGCGTCATTCCGTGACGAGGCCTACGAGGCGGCGGGTGCGCTGATTGTGGGCGCCGATGACGCGTGGGGCAGTGAGGTGGTGTTGCGGATCAATCCGCCCACCGAGGAGGAGATCGGCCGGCTGGCTGACGGCGCCACGCTGATCGGTACGCTGAGCCCGGGCCTGCGTCCGGAACTGGTGGAGGCACTGGCGGCGCGGCCGATCACGGCGCTGGCGCTGGATGCCGTGCCGCGCATCTCGCGGGCGCAGTCGATGGACGTGCTGAGTTCGATGGCGAACATTGCCGGCTACCGCGCCGTGATTGAGGCAGCCCACGAATTCGGCCGGTTCTTCACCGGCCAGGTGACTGCGGCCGGCAAGGTTCCGCCGGCCAAGGTCCTGGTGGCCGGTGCCGGGGTCGCAGGCCTGGCCGCGATCGGTGCGGCGTCCAGCCTGGGTGCGATCGTCCGCGCAACCGACCCGCGGCCCGAGGTGGCCGACCAGGTGAAGTCCATCGGCGGAACCTACCTCAAGGTCGAGGTGGAAGAAGAGATGAAGTCCGCCGACGGCTATGCCAAGGCCACGTCCGAGGCGTACAACGCCCGCGCGGCGGAGATCTATTCCGAGCAGGCCCGGGACGTGGACATCATCATCACCACGGCCCTGATCCCGGGGCGTCCGGCGCCGAAGCTGCTCACGGCCGAGGACGTGGCCGGCATGAAGTCCGGCAGCGTGATCGTTGACATGGCTGCCGGGCAGGGCGGGAACGTGGAAGGCTCGGTGGCCGGGGAACGGGTGGTCACGGAGAACGGTGTGGTGATCCTTGGTTACACCGACCTCCCGGCCCGGTTGCCGGCGCAGGCGTCCCAGCTGTACGGGACGAACATGCTGAACCTGCTCAAGCTCCTGACGAAGGAGAAGGACGGGGTGCTGCGGATCGATTTCGACGACGTCGTGCAGCGTTCAGTGACCGTGGTGCGCGACGGGGAGAAGACCTGGCCGCCGCCGCCGGTCCAGGTCTCCGCCGCACCGACGGCGCAGACGCAGAGCCCAGCCGCGGAGAGCACTGCGCCGAAGAAGAAGGAAGGCCTCAGCGCCGCCGGCAAGGCCGGTCTTTTTGCCGCGGGCATTGCCGCGTTGTTTGTGGTCAACACGGTGGCGCCGGCTCCGCTGCCGCAGCATTTCACGGTGCTGATGCTTTCGGTGGTGGTGGGCTTCTACGTCATCGGGAAGGTGCACCATGCCCTTCACACCCCGCTGATGTCGGTCACCAACGCCATCTCCGGGATCATCGTGGTCGGTGCCCTGTTGCAGGTCACCTCGGAGAACCCCGTCATGCAGGTTCTCGCCGCCGTCGCGGTCCTGCTGGCCAGTATCAACATTTTCGGCGGGTTCGCTGTCACCCGGCGGATGCTCGCGATGTTCTCCCGTGGTGAGAAGGCACGTTCATGAGCGCCGTACCCGAAGCAGCAGCAGGAATCCTAACGAGGAGTTTTACCGTGTCCGACGCCGTCTCCGGTCCGTTGACCGCCGACTCCATCGCGGGGGCGGCCTACATTGTCGCGGCCCTGCTGTTCATCCTCAGCCTTGCCGGGCTGAGCAAACATGAAAAGGCCCGGGCAGGGGTCATCTACGGCATTGCCGGGATGGTTATCGCCTTGGCGGCCACCGTCTGGCTGACCGTGCAGGGCGCCTGGGGCACGGGCCACGGCCTGACCGGGCTCATCCTGCTCTTGGCCGCGGTGCTGGTCGGCGGCGCCATCGGGCTCTGGCGCGCCCGTGTGGTGGAGATGACGGGCATGCCCGAACTCATCGCCCTGCTGCACAGCTTCGTTGGCCTCGCCGCGGTACTCGTCGGCTGGAACGGGCACCTCGAAGCCCCCGCGCTGTCCCCGGACCTGATGGCCGTCCACCATGCCGAGGTCTTCATCGGTGTCTTCATCGGCGCGGTGACCTTCACCGGCTCGATCGTGGCGTTCCTGAAACTCTCGGCCCGGATGAAGTCCTCACCGCTGATGCTGCCGGGGAAGAACGCCATCAACCTCGGCGCCCTCGTCGCGTTCGTCGCCCTCACCGTCTGGTACGTCAACGACTCCCAGCTGTGGCTCCTGATCGTTGTCACCATCCTCGCCCTGGGGCTGGGCTGGCACCTGGTCGCCTCCATCGGCGGCGGGGACATGCCTGTGGTTGTCTCCATGCTCAACAGCTACTCCGGCTGGGCCGCGGCAGCCGCGGGCTTCCTGCTCAACAACGACCTGCTCATCATCACCGGCGCCCTGGTGGGCTCCTCCGGTGCCTACCTGTCCTACATCATGTGCAAGGCCATGAACCGGTCCTTCATCTCCGTGATCGCCGGCGGCTTCGGCATCGCCGCCCCCGCCAGCAAGGGGGACGTTGACCACGGCGAGCACCGCGAAATCACGGCCCAGGCCACCGCGGAAATGCTGGCCAACGCCTCGTCCGTCGTCATCACCCCCGGCTACGGCATGGCCGTCGCCCAGGCCCAGTACCCCGTCGCCGAACTCGCCCACCAGCTCCGCGAACGCGGCGTGAACGTCAGGTTCGGCATCCACCCGGTCGCCGGACGCCTGCCCGGACACATGAACGTGCTCCTCGCCGAGGCAAAGGTCCCGTACGACATCGTCCTTGAAATGGACGAGATCAACGAGGACCTAGACGGGACCTCGGTGGTCCTGGTGATCGGGGCAAACGACACCGTCAACCCCGCCGCGGCCGAGGACCCGTCCAGCCCCATCGCGGGCATGCCCGTCCTGCGCGTCTGGGAAGCAGACAACGTCGTGGTGTTCAAGAGATCCATGGCCGCAGGCTACGCCGGCGTCCAGAACCCGCTGTTCTTCCGCGACAACTCCCAAATGCTCTTCGGCGACGCCAAAGCCCGCGTCGAAGACATCCTCAAAGCGTTCTAAGCGAACGGAGGACGGAGGCGACGGGACGTCGTGTCAGATGACGGGTTTTCGCCTCCCCGCAATACCACAGCACGAATACGATGGCCGTCGCGACGATCCGGGAGAGGTACCAGCTCCCGGATCACTCGCGCCGGACAATGATTTGGGAACTCGGCACGAACCCGCCGCGTGAGCATCGTGGCCCGAGACTGGACCGCAGGCCCCGGCCACACCCTTTACCTGCAAACCCCAACCGACTGAACAAGCTGCTGCCCGCGGTGGCCATGCCAGCGAAAATTTCGCAGCAAAGGCGTCGTGAACTCGTCAACTGCGAGCAACGCCGTGGGGAGGTTCCGGCGCCTCACCGCTGAAGGCGGGCAGCACATGCTCGGCTATCTCTTCGAGAGCCTCTTCGACTGGCCGGGAACTGGGACGGAAGTTAAGTGCAACGTGCGCAATACCCGCGCCCTCGAGCTCGCAGAGATAGCTTTGCAGCTGGCGGCGCCCCAAACGCGCCCCGAACCTGATGGGCTCTGCCGGGGCGTCGGGGTCGTCGAGCAGATCCACCAGCATCGTGGTAATCGCCGGTTTGTACTCGCCCCCCGGGACTGAGTGTTTCCATTTGTCCGTTACGGGCTTCATGAAATGGGCCGGACGGTGATAGGTCATGTAGCCGTCCATGTTTTCGGCCACCCACTCCGTGCTCTGCTGGGCACGCCCCACCGCGATCAGCGGAATTGACCCCTCATGTGGTGCCGGAAGGACCTTCATGCTGGCACTCGGGAGTTCAGCGCTGTCGCGCCAGAGACGCCTGAGCGTACTCACGGCTGTTCGGTACTGTTCGCCGCGCGACTCAAAGTCCACGCCGAAATTCGGATACTCAGCGGGACGGTCCCCGGAGGCGACACCGAGGATCAGCCGTCCCCCGGACAGCTGATCGACGGTGGCCGCCATTTTCGCAACATGCAGCGGGTGCCGCAGAGGCAGCACGACGGCGGCTGTTCCCAACAGAATGTTGTCGGTGACACCAGTGAGGAACCCGAGATAGGCAAACGGGTCAAAAACCTGTCCGGCGTCACCGAACTCCGGAATCCACAACGGCACGTCACGCAGCCACAACGCCTTGAAACCCAGCTTGTCCGCGAGCACTGCCCGCTCGCGATGTTGCCGCAGGTCCGGTATTCCGAAGGGTGAGGTCAGTTCCTTCCCGGCCGGGCCGCGAGCAGCGAAGTCGTTGTCGAGGGGGAGCTCGACCCCCAGGGTCATTCCCCGGCCCTGCCTGCTCAGAGCATCTAGTGCGCGAAACCGCGGCTGACCTGATTTCCGGGCTTGAGTGGATGAGAAGGCGGCCGTACGATCCGAAGTCATGATTGCTTCCTTGAGGTGGTGAGGTTCCGCTAGATTGATGCTTCTACGACGGCGTCAGTCACGGTTTGAGAGGTGTTGTCGCCAATAATGGCCGCCGTTTTAGAGCGTTTGGCGCCGGCTGCGGCGATGGCCATCACGCCGAGGCCCAGGAGGGTGATGCCGGCTCCGGCCCAGATGGGTGAGGTGTAGCCGAGGCCGGCGGTAATGGTCACGCCGCCGAGCCAGGCGCCGAGGGCGTTGCCGACGTTGAACGCGCCGATGTTGGCGCCGGAGGCCAAAGTGGGGGCGCTGTGGGCGTATTTCATGACCCGCATCTGCAGTCCGGGGACCGTCGCGAAGCCGAAGCCGCCGAGCAGGACTATGGAGGCGATGGTGAGGGGCTGGTTGCCGGCGGTCAGCGCGAACCCCACGAGGACCGCCACGAGCACAGCCAGGACCACCAGAAGGGTGCGGTCCACGTTCCGGTCCGCCGCCTTGCCGCCCACGGTGTTGCCGATGAACAGTCCGATGCCGAAGAGGATCAGGAGCCAGGGCACGGTGGAGGCGGCGAAGCCGGTGACCTCGGTGAGGGTGTAGGCGATGTAGGTGAAGGCGCCGAACATGCCGCCGTAGCCGAGGATGGTGACGAGGATGGACAGCCAGACCTGGCCGGAGCGGAAGGCCCGCAGTTCGCTGCGGAGGCTCCCGGGGGCGGTGTCGCCGCGGCCGGTCTTAGGGACCAGGGTCAGGATGCCGACGAGGGCCAGGACGCCGATGCCCGTGATGGCCCAGAAGGTGGAGCGCCAGCCGGCGGCCTGGCCGAGCATGGTGCCGAACGGCACGCCCAGGACGTTGGCGGCGGTGAGTCCGGTGAACATGATGGCGATGGCGCCGGCTTTCTTAGTGGGGGCCACCATGTCCGCGGCCACGACTGCCCCAATGCCGAAGAACGCGCCGTGGGCCAGGGCGGCCACAATCCGGCCGATCATCATCATGGAGTAGTCGGGGGCGATGGCGGAGACCAGGTTGCCGGCAATGAACAGCACCAGCAGGACGGCCAGGACCGGCTTGCGTTCGAAGCGTGTCACGGCCGCCGTGAGCAGCAGGGCGCCGACGACGACGGCGAGCGCATAGCCGGAGATCAGCCAGCCGGCCGTGGCCTCGCTGACGCTGAAGTCTGCGGCGACCTCGGGCAGCAGGCCCATGATCACGAACTCGGTGAGTCCGATACCGAACCCGCCGAGGGCTAGGGCTAACAGGCCAATAGGCATAGTGAAGCTCCTTCAAAACTGTACGGAATGGGGTAGGGCGCGTAAGCTTATAGTTGCAGACGCGTTATTTATTGTTGCACAAGCAGATACCACGCGCAAGCAACTATTATTTGTTGTGCCCCGTTTCATATCCGTGGGGTACGCGATTCGAAGGGAAGTACACATGGGCATCAAGGACGACGCCGTTGAAGTCCGCGCGCAGGGCTGGCGGACCCTCGCGGCCCTGCACGGCCTGATCGAGTCGGAACTGGAACGCTCGCTGCAGGCCGAAGCCCAGCTCTCCGTCGTCGAATACACCGTGCTCGATGCCTTGAGCCGGCAGGACGGCTGGCACATGCGCATGCAGCAGCTGGCCCGCGCCACCGCGCTCAGCGCCAGCGCCACCACGCGGCTGGTAAACAGGCTCGAGGACCGCGGCCTGCTGACCCGCATCCTCTGCGCCGATGACCGGCGCGGCATCTACACCGAACTCACCGACAACGGAATCAGGCTGCTTGAAGAGGCACGCCCCACCCACGACGCCACGCTGGAACGCGCCCTCGCCGAAGCCCAGACAGTACCCGAACTGGCCCCGCTGGTCGACGCGCTACCCAAACTGCACGCATCCGTTTGAAATGCGCAAGCTGGGCGAGTTCAATGTGGCTCGAACGGAATTCCGTTAGCACATGAGTAGATTTGAAAGACGGGGTTGACTCGAGGTTTGCGATGATAGCTCCGCGGATCGCCGAATCACCCGCAGCGTTGGAGTGCTGGCCGCATAGTAGTTTGCCAAGCGCAGCATGTGTTCTGGCATTCGGCGATGTCACGGGTATGGACTGTCGGTGCACGGCTTACCGGAAGATAACGGTCCAAGCGTCATCGCCACCGGGGCATACCAACTCGCCCGAATGTACGATAGCCGCCCCGCTCGTAAGTGCGGGGCGGCTATCGCGAATCGCCTTCTGGCGTAGGCAACGTTCTCAGCTCGTTGCAGTCAACCGCCACCCGCAGAAGTTCCCGGCAGTTGCCCGGCGAGCCGGGCAACTGCCGCTGTCCGCTACTGACTCCTGGGGCGTGGTGCAGTTTCGTAGTTGATCACATCGAGGAGTACTCATTGCCTGGCAGGTCGCCGTTGACCGTGTACCCACCATCTACGGCGAGAACTGCGCCGGTCGAGTACGACGCCTCCTCCGACGCTAGGTAGGCGATCGCCGACGCGACCTGTTCGGCCTGTGCGACGGAACCGAGAGGGATGCGGCTCTCCAATGCAGAGAGAACCTCGGGCGTGTACATGGGTGTGGTCAGAGCCGACCACGTGGCGCCCGGCCGTACCGCGTTGACGGTGATGCCGTACTCGGCCCAGTCGGCTGCGAGCGTGAAAGTCAGGGCCTCGATCCCGCCCTTGGAGGCGGCATAGCCTGCCGAGTCGCGAAGAGAAATCGCGGCGTGGATTGACGATACGTTGACGATCCGACCAGGCTGGCTGGCCGCCACCAGATGGCGGGCGACGGCGGTAGACATGAGGAATGCCCCGCGGAGGTTGACGCCGATTACGGCATCGAAGTCCTCTACGCTCATCTCAAGCGCAGGCGTGATCTTAAGAATGCCGGCGCAGTTGACCAGACAGTAGGGTACGCCCAGCCGGTCGACAACCGCCCGCACCGACCCCTCCACGGAGCGTTTTTCGGAGACGTCAGCGGCGAAAGGAGCGGCGCGGCCGCCAATCTGATCGATGAGCCTAACCGTCTCATCCGCACCCTCTTGCGAGATATCAAAAACTGCTACCAGCGCACCCTCCGAGGCGAGCCGCAGGGCTGTAGCACGACCGATCCCTGCGCCTGCTCCGGTAACGATGGCGACTTTTCCCTCGAATCGGTTCATGTCTTCACTCCCAGTTGCGCCACACCCGTTGCGTCCATCCCGATGGGGATCTCCTTCTGGGAGATCGGCTGCACGCCCAGGGTAAGTTCGATCTGCAGCGTGTCACCGCCGGAGATCTTGATCGCGCCATGTTCGCTCTCAAGGGGGCCGAACGGCGAAGTGGTGTGCGGCTCCACTGCGACGATGTGCGCTGTGCCCCACCACGGGTAGCCGCCAGGCGCGTGGGCTTCTTCCCAGATCCAGAGTTCGGGGAGGATTTCTGCGGGCCACGACATCGTTACCAAGAGATCCGATCCCGGGGATTTAAGCCCGAACCAGCCTTCGGAGACCGTAGCGTACAGTAGGTCGGCACTGCGTGATCCTGCTGGTGCCAGATTAAAGACCCCGACGCCGTCAACAAGGGAAGCGTCGATCCGAGCGCCGGGGGCATGCAGTTGCGAGGAGGAAAACTTTTCCGGATGACTCGTCAAGGCGGCGAAGGCGCCGTACACCTGGCCTGACCCCGCAATGGTCTGGGTATTGAATGCGGGGTGGAAGCCCCAGTGGACCGGCAGTTCGGTGTCGGAAATGTTCTCGACGCGAGCGGAGACATGAAGTACTCCGCCATCAAGTCGGAACGTCTTCGTCAAAGCGAACGGGTACCGCGTGAGCACGGTAGTACACGTCAGCGTCGACTCCGTTTGCTCTACGGTCCAGGGTCGTCGCAGCGCCTCCCCGTGGAAAGGCAGAGTTGCCCCTTCTACTTCTGTCGCAGGTCCGGCGTTCGGAAAAAGTTCCTGCATGCCGCCTGGGTAGTTGTCGAAGTACGAACGAGGATCAGTATCGTAGTCGCCCCGCACAGGCGGCAATCCGCGCGACCTCGGGTTCTGCCAGAGAACTTCGGTCTCCGTCGGGCGCCAGATCACTGAAAGGACATCCGCACCGCGCTCAGGGTTGACGGTGACAGCAAGCAGGTCGCTCTCAAGCCGGTAGGTTTGACAGTCGGCATTCCGTGAGATTGTCACCATCATGCCCAACCGATTACGGTTTTGCCCACGCTGCCGTTCGCGAAATCGGCGAAAGCTGCCGGACCGTCTTCGATGTTCGAGATGCGGGTAATGATCGGGTCGAGGTCGACGCTGTGCTTCTCAACTTCTCTGACAGCTTCCATCATGAGTGGGACGCTGAACACGAACATGCCTCGTAGTGTCACTTGACGCATGATGAGATCGGGAACGGGATCGATATCGAATCCGGGCCCGAGACCGACGAACACGACGGTTCCCCATGTGCGTACCCCTTCGAGCGCCGCGCGCCGGCCATGGATATTGCCTGAGGTCTCGATAACGACATCCGCCCTTTCTGCACGGAGCGTGGAGATGTCGAAATTGTTGGAGTCGTAGACGTCCGTGAACCCGATCTTTGAGGCGAATTTGCGACGTTGCGGACTCGGGTCGGTCGCGATGGCGTGGAGGCCCAAAGCTCTTGCCCAGGTGAGCACAGCAAGGCCGACAGGTCCGGCGCCGATCACAAGCACCGTTCCTCCCGGGCGCACCTCGGAACGTTGGATCGCCTGATATGCGGTGGTAGCCCCGCAGGCCAGGAACGCACCGGTGGCGAAGCTCACCGAGTCCGGCAGCACCACGGCGTCCTTCGCCGTCACGATGACTTGGTCCTGGCAACCACCTGGCCGGTTGAGGGAGTACACACGTGCGTTTTCGCAGTGCACGTCCCAACCCTTGCGGCAGGTTTCGCAGGTTCCACACCCGGAGTAGTGCTGAATTGCGACGCGGTCGCCGACGCTTGGGTGGGTGACACCCGGGCCGATCGATGCGACAACACCGGCTATCTCGTGACCTGGGGTCATTTCGGGGGAGCGCGGCTGGGTGGCGTTCTGCATCTGGTTGTGGGTCATATGGAAGTAGTGCAAATCGCTGCCGCAAAGGCCGGCGGCCTTCACGTCCAGCACGATCTCACCGGGACCCGCTTCCGGGAGCGCGGCATCGACAACGGAGACGCGGTCCTTCTCGGCGAAGCGCAGGGCGCGAACGGTTGTGGTCATGATGATCCTTTCAGTCAGGCGGCCGGCGCGTCGACGCGGGCGGCCATGAGGACAGATTCGTTCGTGGTTGTTGGATCGCTAGTGCCCAAGGTCGGGCTACAGCACAGAAAGAGCGTCCGGCCATCTTCCCCGCCGAGGGCAAGTGAATAGACGCTTAGCTCGCCGACGTCGATCGACTCAACGATTTCGCCTTCCGGTGAGACCCGGAGGGCAGCATGGGAGTTTGATGATGCCACCCAGATTGCGCCGTCAGAATCGGTTGCGAGGCCATCGGGGAGAACTTCGAGTTCCCGGGTGGCCCTGGCGATGTCGAGGTAGTCGGGAGCTTCGCCGAACTGCTTCCAGGTGCGGCTGGTGCCCAGCTCCGGGCGGCCGTCGGCGCCGACGGAGCAGTAGAACGCAGATAGGCGGGCCGCAAATGTCTCCGCCACGATGATCTCAGTGCGGTTGGGCGTGAAGACGATGCCGTTAGGGAACACCAGTCCGGGCGCAATGAGGTCGGCTGTTCCGTCGGGCGACACCCGCACAAGTCCCGTCCGTTGCAGCGAATCGGGATGGGCGTCAGAATTGCCGAAGCTGCCGACCAGCGCCCAGCCTTCCGGGGTCACCAGCATGTCATTCGCATAGCCGGTGATGAGGTTCCCGAAGCGTGCGTGAGCTGACAGTTTGCGGCCGTCCCAGCGCATGACTGCACGGTTTAACATCGATGTGACCAGGAGCGAGCCGTCTGGGGAAAACCCCAGTCCGGATGGGCGGCCGGGAACCGAGCACACGGTTTCGTGGGTGCCCGACGGGTCGAACCGCAGCACCCTCTCCGAGTAGAAGTCGGAGGCGAATAGCGCCCCTTCGTGCCAGCGCGGGCTCTCTAGGAAGCTAAATCCGGATGCGATTGTTGTCGCTTCCTCACAGGGGGAACGGGACACCGCTTACACCTTCTTCATCGAAGTGGAATATTTTCATTGGGCGGACAGCATGTCCGTAATACAGTACACCTGGAGCGTTTGGCGCGCTGCGCCCGAGTGCGGCGGAGATGTGACCGCCGATTGATCATGGGAATTTAATTTCCACAAAGTCTACGCCAATGGTAGTAATTTCTAAAAAGCATGCATAAGATGGACGCTAAGTCCGACAAGAGATAAGTCGATCTGAAATCATTCGCGAAGGAGCGAGCAATGCTGAGCGGTTCCCTTACAGCCACGATGAAGGCCGTCGTATTCGACGAAGGGTCATCCTGGAGCCTGGAGCAGATCTCCATTCCCGTGCCCGGACGGGGCGAAGTGCTGCTGCGTCCGATACGCGTGGGTGTGTGTGGGACGGACGAACACCTCCTTCATGGAGGCTTCATCGCGAAGTTCCCACTGATACCGGGCCACGAGATCGTCGCAGAGGTCGCGGCCTATGGCGACGGCACGACAGGCCCGGCCGTTGGCAGCGAAGTGGTCGTAGACCCGACTGTATTCTGCGGCGACTGTCCATCGTGTAAGAGAGGACAGCCAGGTTACTGCGCCAGTTTCGGATCGCTCGGCTGCGACCGCTCGGGCGGCTTTGCAGACTATATGATCGCCAGCGCATCAAAGATCTTTCCCACGGGCGGTCTCCACCCCGACATAGCAGTGCTGACCGAGCCAACTGCCTGCGCCCTGCACGGAGTCGACGTGCTGGCCCTCAAGCCGGCTTCCGACGTGCTGATCTTTGGCGCAGGTCCGACCGGCCTCATCCTCGCCCAACTGCTGCGAATGGCCGGCGCAGCGCGAGTCACCGTCGCCGCCCCCACTGCCTCCAAGCTCGCCGTCGCACTTAAGCAAGGAGCGAACCACGCCGTTCAGATCGACCGCGCGAATCCGGACGCCGCCGCCGAGGAGTTGCGGCGAATCGCGCCTGAGGGCTTCGATGCGGTTATCGAGGCAACCGGATCTACATCGGTACTTGAGCTCGGCCTCAGCCTCACCCGCAACGGCGGCACAGTTCTCGTCTATGGACTCGCCGGAGAAAACGCCCTCGCAGTTGTGAAACCCTACGAAGTTTTCAGCCGGGAACTCACCATCAAAGGTTCATTTGCCCAGGCCAACTGCATCGGGCGTGCCCTATTCGCGCTTCAGTCCGGCCAGATCTCGACTGCCGGGATTGTCACAAGTGTCGTCAATCTCGACCAGTTTCAGACCGCCCTCGATAACCTGCACGATTCCGAGCAGATCAAGTCGGTCGTAATTCCCACTCGTCCCTGACAACCCACACGAAGCCGTGAGGCAGTTCCAGGACAAAACTTAGGAGCAAGTCTGTGAAAACAACCCGCAAAAACATGATTGCCAACGTCAGTGTTATCGCGGCCGTATGCGTGTTCGGATCGATCGGACTCACAGGATGCGCAACGGCATCCGGCGCCGCCGGCGACCGCCCGATGAAGATCGGAGTGACGGTCGCCAACAGCACCAATCCCTTCTTCCAACAGGAATCCAAGACCGCCGAAAGCTACGGCAAGTCGGTCGGCGCCGAGGTCCTCTCTCAGGTGGCCAATGAAGACGTGCAGACCCAGTCGAACCAGATCGACCAGTTCATCACTGCCGGGGTCAAATTCATCGTGATCGACGCCGCCGACACCGACGGCGTCGGGCCGGCCGTCAAACGCGCCGTCAGTGCGGGCATCCCCGTCATCGGCGTTGACAACCAATCCAAGAATGCCACCGTCAACATCACCACCGACAACAAACAGGCAGGCGAGATCTCGTGCCGTTCCCTGGCCGACAAGCTGGGCGGCAAAGGCAAAATAGCCATCCTGAACGGTACGCCGGTGTCCGCCGTTGACGATCGCGTCACCGGCTGCAAAGGCATTCTCGGTCAGTACCCCGACATCAAGATCGTGGCGGACCAGCGGGGTGAAAACAGCCGTGACTCGGCATTGCCCATCGCCACAGATATCCTGACCGCAAACCCCGATCTTGACGGCTTCTTCGCTATCAACGACCCGAGCGCCGTTGGTGTGCAGCTAGCGGCCGAACAGAAGGGCGCATCGGTCGTCATCACGTCGGTCGACGGTGCCAGCTCGGCCACAGACGCGATCGCTGCCGGGGGTCTGATCACCGCAACTGCTGCGCAGGACCCTGCAGCGCTCATGCGCCAGGCCATTGATCTTGGGATCTCGATCGTGAACGGCAAGGAGCCTGATCAGAAAGTGATCCTCGTTCCGACGGAACTCGTCGACGCCTCGAATGTCGCCAAGTACAAGCCGTGGGGCTGAGAGACCTTGACTGACATGCTGGCCCCGCGAGTGGTTGCTCGCCTCCGGGGAGTGACAAAGTCGTTCGACGGAACGACTGTAGTAAGAAATGTCGACCTTGACTTCCGCTCGGGTGAGGTCCACGTGCTCGCGGGCGAGAACGGCGCAGGCAAGTCGACGCTGACGAAGCTGCTGGCAGGTATCCATCAGCCCGATCACGGCACGGTAGAGATCAACGGCCAGATGGGACCGTTTGATGTCAAGTCTTCCCGTACGGCCGGAGTTACGCTCGTCCACCAAGAACTCCTCATTGCGCCCAATCTGACCGTCGCCGACAACCTCGCAATGGGGCAGGAGAACCGCAATCGGTTCCGCGGCCTCGATCGAACTGCGACTTTGGAGAACGCCCGTGCGCAGCTCGCCCACATCGGCGCGACCTTCCCGGTCACGATGCGAGCGGAGGAACTTACCGTCGCTGATCATCAGCAGATCGAGATCGCCCGTGCCCTCGCGCAGAAACCGAAAATCCTGATTCTCGACGAGCCGACGTCCGCGCTGTCCTCCGCTGAGACTGAGCGGCTGCTGCGCATCGTGGACGAGCTTCGCCGAAACGGCACATCCGTTATCTACATCACGCATCGAATGGAGGAGATCGAAGCCCTGGCCGATATCGTCAGCATCATGCGCGACGGATCGCTCGTCGAGACGATGCCGAAAGCCGAGGCAACCCCGGATGCGATCGTGCTCAGGATGGTGGGCCGAAAGATCGACTCGCTGTTCACCGCGGAGCGACCGGAGCCTGGGAGAGTCGTTCTTCGGGTTGAACAACTCACCAACGGAAAAGACATCGGCCCGATTGATCTTGATGTGCGGGCCGGTGAGGTTGTGGGAATCGGAGGCTTGATCGGATCCGGTCGGAGCGAGTTCGTGCGCCTCATCTTCGGAGCCGACAGAGCAAGTTCCGGCACCGTCTCGGTCGACGGGTCCCCGGTCAACGTGACCGGGCCGGGCTCGGCGGTACGCGCCGGGATCGCGCTGCTCCCTGAGAGCAGGAAGACGCAGGGGCTTGTGCTTGACCAATCGATCGCCGCCAATATCGTGCTCGCGAGCCTCGGTCACATCTCCTCTGCTGGAGTCGTAACGCCCGCAGCAGTAAAGCGGGTTGCCAGCAAAGCGCAGAAACGGTTGGGGATCAAGTCGGCCTCACTCGGCCAAGAGGTGACCACACTCTCCGGCGGCAACCAGCAGAAAGTGCTGTTCGCGAAGTGGCTGGAGACCAAACCCAAGGTCCTGATTCTCGACGAGCCCACCCGTGGGGTCGATGTCGGAGCCAAAGCGGAGATCTACCAGATCATCAATGAGTGCGCTCATGCGGGCGTGGCGGTCCTTGTCATCTCGTCCGAACTGCCGGAGCTGATCGGACTCAGCAGCCGCGTACACGTCATGCGCGAGGGCCGGTTAGTTGCAGAAATCGACGCCCAGAGCCTTACCGAAGAGGCCGTCATGAACCATGCTTTCGGGATCGCCCAAGCGACCCAGGCTTAGACCATTAGGAGACCAGTTACCGTGACCATGTCCCAGCTTCAATCGCCGCCCTCCCCAGTGCTCGACAGAGTCCGTCCGGGGCGAGGCAGCGTCCTCGCAGCCCTCTCCCGAAGCGGACTCGTGGGGATCAGCGCCGCGCTCGTTTTGCTCGTGATAGTCATGGCATTGATCGCCCCGTATTTCTGGAGCGTCAACAACCTGATCGAAGTCGTCCGTCAGGTCGCGGCGATCGCTATCCTCGCCGCGGGAGGCACATTCGTCATCCTCACGAGCGGGATCGATCTCTCTGTCGGTTCCGCACTGGGTGTGACGGCCATGGTCTCCATCGTCATGGCCAACTCGGATGCGCCGTGGTTCATCGCGGTCGGCCTCGCCCTTATCGCCGGCGCGGTCATCGGCGCCATCAACGGCCTTTTCACTGCCCGATTTGCGTTGCCAGCGTTCATCGTAACGCTTGCCGCACTCACCTACTTGCGTGGATTTGTCTACGTTGGCACCGGCGGCACCACCCTCGTTCCGGAAAACGTGACCTTCTCCTGGATCGGTCAGGGACAAGTCCTAGGCATCCCGATTGCAGCCCTCGTCCTGATCGCGGTGTACGTCCTGGGCTGGTTCCTACTTGAGCGAACTGTCTTCGGCCGCCAGGTCTACGCGATCGGCGGCAATTCCGAGGCGGCCCGACTGAGCGGCATCCCAGTACGACGGATTATATTCAGTGTTTACGTCATTTCCGGTCTCTGCGCCGGAATTGCGGGAGTCATCGTGTCGGCACGGCTTGAAAGCGCCGTTCCTGATCTCGGAAGCGGCTACGAACTCAACGCGATCGCAGCAATCGTGCTCGGGGGTACCTCCCTGATGGGTGGCAGGGGGTCATTGATCGGTACTCTCGTCGGTGCGCTGTTCATCGCTGTGCTCTCAAACGGAATGACCTTGCTGAACGTGCAGTCGTTCTATCAGCAGATCATCATGGGTGCGGTCATCCTCCTAGCGGTCTTTGTCGACCGCCTACGTCGCGGAACATCCGTCGCCTAACCGGTTCTTACACCAGCAAAGGACATCATGAATGGACTAGTAGTCGTCGTCAGCCTCAGCCCTGCAAACGGACATCGCGAAAAACTCCTCGCCGTTTGCCGCAAATACTGGCCCGGTGTCCAGGAAGAACCCGGATGCGAGCTATTCGCCCTCCACGAGGGCCCAGAGTCCTTCATGGTTATCGAGCGCTGGTCGAGTCGCTTGCTCTGGGAGCAGCACCTTGCCACGGCTGATAACGCCGCCCTCAACGCCGAGCTGGCACCGCTTCTAGCAGAGCCCGCGAATGTGTGGCCGCTAACTGCCGTGCCGATCGGTGACAAGTCGAAGGCAATCCTGTGATTCCTAGCGACACGTAAGGCTAGGGGTCAGACCGAGCTGTGGAGTGCGCCGGTACAAACACCTAGTGGGGAGCAGCCTCTGGCACAGCGCCGGCACTTTTCAATTCCGGTCCTGGCCTTACTCTCGGGCGGCATGATCCTTGTTCCGCGAAGTCCATTTCCGTCAGCTATTTACTGGAGAGGGCGGCAATGAAGCGGCGTTGATTTTGCCGGACGGGAAGAAATGGGATGCTCAAGATTTCGCCTCCAATCCCAAGGACTGGAGGACGCGTCATAGGCGCCATCTCACATGCCTTGGCTGCGGCTCCCGCGCCTTCTTTCAGCACAGTTCCAGGCGTGGGAGCCGAGCATCCTTTGATGCTCGGCCACGTCGGCGGACCTACCCCTCATTGCCTACAGCCGCGGCGTCTTCAAGTACCTGCAGTAACGGACCCGGCTTGCGTCGGCAGGCACAGGACCGAAGCTCAATGTTTGGGATGCAGGCTGAGCCGGTCCACGCCGTGCATGGCGTCTGCCGCCCGCACTAGGGTCAGATGGGAGAAAGCTTGTGGAAAGTTTCCCGCCATCCGCTTTTCCTTCATTGAATATTCTTCGCTGAGCAGGCCCAGCTCGTTGGCGAGCCCGGCCAGCACGTCCATCAGGTTCCTGGCGTCGGCCCAGCGGCCTGACCGCGCGTACTGTTCCACTAGCCAGAAGGAGCATGCGAGGAACGCATGTTCTCCCGGTTCTAATCCGTCAACTCCTGTTTCGGTTCGGTAGCGCATCAGCAGGCCCTCGGTAGTGAGCAGCTCCTTTTCCAGCTGGTCAACCGTACCGAGCATGCGCTCATCGTCGTAGGCAAGGAAGCCAACCTGCGGCAAGGCCAGCAGAGCAGCGTCCGTCTGCCGACCGCCATAGGTTTGGGTGAAGGAGTTGAGGTCCCGGTTGAATCCGAGATCCATGATTTCCGTGGCCAATCCCTCACGGAGTTGCTCCCAATGCTCTGCCGGTCCAGGTAGGCCGTGATCGCGAACAGCCCGCACTCCGCTGTCAAAAGCGGCCCACATCATCACCCGGGAGTGGGTGAAGTACTGGGCATCGCCGCGCATTTCCCACAGGCCGAAGTCTTTGTCCTCGAGGTGATTTTCCACGGATCCGAGCAGCGCACGCTGGAGTGCCCAGGAGAAGTGGTCTTCCTTGCCTCCGGCCAGCCGAAGCCTTTCAAGTGCCACCATCACTTCACCGACCACGTCAGCCTGGTACTGGGACACAGCAGCGTTACCGATTCGCACCGGTCTGGAATTCTGGTATCCGGGAAGGTGGGGGAGTTCCTTTTCCGTCAGGTCCCGCTCACCCCCCACGCCGTACATAATCTGCAGGTCCTCCGGATCGCCCGCGAGTGCACGTAAAAGCCAGTTGCGCCACTTCAGCGCCTCGGATTCATAGCCATGTGTCAACATGGCTTCCAACGTCAAAGAGGCATCGCGCAGCCAACAGTAGCGGTAGTCCCAATTGCGTGACCCACCGAAATCCTCCGGTAGGGATGTGGTGGGCGCAGCGACAATGCCGCCTGTCTCGTAGTGGGTGAGCGCACGAAGCACCAGCAGCGAACGCTTCACTGCACTGCCGTATTTGCCGTCATCGCGGCAATTTCCTGCCCAGGTGGTCCAATAGGCCACAGCCAGGTCAAGGGCGGCATCGACATTGACGGCCGATGGCACATCCTGGTGCGAGGGGAACCATGTCAGTTCGAAGTCCACGTTCTTCCCCTGTGCAACCAAAAATTCCCCGGCATGTCGGTGACCTTCCGCAATCGGAAGATCTTCTCCCCGGAGGGCCAGGGCGTCCGGACCCGACATGGCCAGGAGAATCTCCGCAGCCTGACCCGGCGCGCTATCACGGACCCGACTCACCCAAGGCAGCACAGTGGCGTATTGGGGTCGTATTCTAATCTCGTGGCGCATGAGGACCGTCCCGCTGAGTCCTGTCATGCGACGGACAAGACGCGAACGGCTGTCACCCACCGGCATGAAGTCCGTCACTAAGACCTCGCCGGCATCGGTCTGCCATGTTGTTTGGAGTACAAACGTCGAGTCGACATAGTGGCGGTCAATGACCACGGCCTCCGGCGCGCTCGGCGCCAACAGCCATCGGCCATGTTCCTCACCCCCGAGTAGGGCAGCAAAGACCGAGGGCGAGTCGAACCGCGGGAAACACAGCCAGTCAACGCTGCCCCGCCGCGAAACAAGGGGCCCGGTGTGAAGATCGGAGAGCAGCGCATAATCCTCTATTAATGCGGCCATGCTTCACTAAATCACGAGCGGACGGAATCCACATAGGCCTGTCTCCCTAGCGGCTTTGGTTTCCATACGCCGCCGTCTGGCTACCGTGCCGAGCATCTGGGCCCAGGAATAGAAGGCCAAGCATTGGTTTCCTACCGCCGACGAGCTGTTGGAGCCAGGTTTCGGGACGAAGTCCACTGACCTCGGTCGCTGCTGAGAGAATCTTCAGTAGTACGGCGTCTCAGGCATGGGTAAGTCGAAGTCCGGGAGTGCAGTCGAAGAATTCCGGCTGCACGACGCGTGCAAACGGAACAACGAGCCATTGGTTGCCGTAGTACTCAACGTAGGAGTCAGCGGGGCAACGTGCAAAGGCTTCTTCGCGAGTCATCGTGTGTTCCCTTCTACAGTGTTCGAACGGGTACGGTTTGACCCGAGCCGCGTCATCAAAGCACTCCAGCACTGCGACTTATGGATGCAAGCGGGATGTCGCTGAGCTGTTACCCTTAATGATAACCGAAAATTTCGGCCAGCATATACCTTTCGAAAGAAATTTCCCACCTTACCCCTGACCCCGAGGCAGGGTTTGATTCTCCGGGGCGACCACGGCTTCAGCCGGGAGAAAGCGGAGGCGGCCCGAACCATCCAGGTTCCCGCTGCGAGGTCATTCGATCGACCACCATCTCACTTCCGGCTGGCCGAAACTGCGCGATAACGTTCATTTGGGCCCGCCCTAGGTGTCGCGGCCGCCGTGAAGCCGAACATTCCGGATTGGTGGCCCGGATGGTTCCGGGCAGCCGATCCAATGCTTGCAGCGGGGGAGACGGCTGAGGGATCGCTGGCATGGCGAACCCGTCTCTTCGGTACCCGGCCAGCGCCCGCGGCGCAGTTCCTTTACGTCCGGCGCCGCGTCATCGTAAAGGCGAGACGGCGCTTCCTGCCCGGCGCTATGGCCGGTGCAATGACAAGAAGACCTAGCAGCGCCGTCACGACGTTGGCTGTCGTGAGCAGAACGGCGTCCAAGGCGGTGAGGTCGCGCAGGTGCGCGGGATGAAAAACAGTGTGGGGGATGGCGAAGACCGAAAACGCGGTCGCGGCTGGCAGCGGGAATCGTCCGTGAGGCCTGAGGAACGCGATTCCCAGTAGGACAGCGATGCCCAAAGTGGCACCGCCGAAGTCACGGGCAAAGTGCTCGCTGGAAGGTGGCGTTTGATTGACGGTGGGAAAGTTGTTGTAAAAGCTCTCCGGGAAAAATTGGTTCCAAAATCCGACGACGGCTGCCTCGAGGAACAATAGGAGTAGCGAGGTCCGGAGTATGAGGGTCTTGACGAGACGTTGTCTCCTTGAAACCATGTGCGCCTACTCAACGAGTTTTCCCAGGGTGTTGATGTCTTCGATGAGGGCAGAAATGTGCGCCGGGATGGCCGGAATCGACTCGGGGGCCACGGTTTCGTCTTTGGACCAGACAAGGTTCACCTGGAGGCTCGGGTCCAGCTCGGGGTAGTCGCGTCGGTTGTGGGCCTCTCGGCTTTCGCGGCGCTCGAGTGCGGACTGCAACGTGGCTTTGGCCGCCAGAAGGGCGGACTTCAGGTCGAAGGCGTGGGCAAGGTCCTGGAATCCGGCCACGTCCGGGTGAACGCCAATGTCTGCCATGCGGGATTCAATCGCTTCGATCTCGGCCAGGCCGGTCTTAAGCCCTATTTCGTCACGGACGACGCCCGCATGCTCGGTCATCGTGTTCCGGATGGCCCTTTGCAGGACACGGACGTTTTCCTCTCCGTCGGCGACCAGGAGGCTTTCAATTTCTTTGGGGGCCTCAGTGACGGTCTCGGGGAGCGTCGGTGCTGTTGCAGCACCGTGGAGTAGTTTCCTGCCGCTTGACCCACGATCCGCCCGAAAACGAGAAGTTCGATGAGGGAATTTCCGCCCAGGCGGTTGGCGCCGTGCAGGCCGGAGGACGGTCACTGAGCAGAAGTCGTACTGCATCAATTCGCAGGCAGTCTGGCTAACCATGTTCAGGGGGTCATGCTGGAAGATTCCTCGATTCACGGCTGAGCCAACACCGGCCAGTGCTTTCAACCAATCCCGCAGGCGTTCAGCCGCCCATCCGACCGCTCTTTCACACTCCTAGTATTCCCACTCGTAGTATTCCTAATCGAAACTTCTTGGTCATAGAGCAGAGAACGACGGCGACCCACCCCGCGCGGGGAGCGTCGCCGTCGTCGTACATTCGTTGAGCGGTAAGCCGGCCGGTTACTCGGCCAGGGCGGCAACCACTGCAGCGGCCACCGCTTCACTGGACTGCGGGTTCTGGCCGCTGATGAGGTTGCCATCACGGACAACGTAGCTACTCCAGGCGGGGCCGGCCTTGACGATGGCACCACGCTCGGCCAGCGTCGTGGCAACAAGCCATGGAGTGTTCTTTCCGGTTCCGCCGCTCAGCTCTTCCTCGTCCGTGAACACGGTGAGCTGGCGGTCCGCGAAAGCGAAGCTTCCATCTTTTGCCGTTGCGCTCAGGAGGCCTGCCGGTCCGTGGCAGAAGGGGGCGATGATCGCGCCGGCGTCGTTTGCCTCGACAAGCAGTGCGCCCAGATCAGAGTCGGTAGCGAGGTCGGTCATTGGGCCGTGGCCACCGGGCAGGACAACGGCGTCGAAGTCGGCAGCGTGGACTGCGGACAGGGCTGCCGGTGCCTCGAGCTCTGCGGCGATCCCGGTCAGGTACCGCTCAATTTCACCGACCTTTTCTTCTTCGCCCACGATCTCCGGATTCAGTGAGCCTGGGTCCACCGTGGGTTTCTTTCCGCCCGGGGTGGCAATGGTGATATCTGCGCCGGACGCCTTGAGGGCGCGGTGGGCGACCACGAGCTCTTCGGCCCAGAAGCCGGTGGGATGCTGGGTACCGTCTGCGAGTTCGAGGGAATCGGCTGCTGAAACGACCATGAGGATGTGGGACATCGGGTTCCTTTCGGGGGAGTGCTGCTGCGGTCTAGTTCGATAGTGCTCCTCTGACGGGACTGCATGGCATTGAAAAAGCTTTGGCCCGTATTCGATTTCCTTGGGCCAGCCCGTGCGAGGATTGCACCGATGGCCACTCACAACCTGGAACATTTGCGGACCTTTCTCGCCGTCTACCGTGCGGGGTCACTGACCGAGGCCGCAAGGCTGCTCGGCATCTCACAGCCCACTGCTTCCACCCATGTACATTCCCTGGAACAGAATCTCGGCCTGCGCCTCTTTGAACGTGCTGCGTCCGGAGTGAAGCCAACCCCCAAGGCCGATGGCTTGGCCAGGGACGTCGGACCGCACATCGACGCCCTGGACGATCTCGCCTACATCGCAACACTTCCGGGAGCCAACGAGGCCATCGATCTGGGCGGCCCCGCCGAGTTCCTGACCGCCAAGCTGCTGCCCCACACGCCGGAACTCACTACGGCAATCGGGGCCCGGTTGCGGATCCGTTTCGGCCTGGTTGATGGCTTGCTCGAAGACCTCCGGACCGGCGACTTGGACCTTGTCGTCAGCTCGGTCCGGCCACGCGTTCATGGCGTCACGGGAATGCCCCTTTACGACGAGGAATTTGTCCTGGTTGCGGCACCGTCTTGGCAATCGAGGTTGCCGGGAGATGCTCCCGACGGAGTCGAGTTGGCAGCCATCCCTGTGGTCGCCTATGCCGAAAACCTGCCTATCATCCGGCGCTACTGGCGCAGCGTGTTCGAACGACGCCCTGACGATCTGCGGACGATCTGCATCGTTCCTGATCTTCGCGGTGTGCGCTCCGCCGTCGTTGCGGGCGCTGGGATGTCGGTGTTGCCCCGCTACTTGGCGGACGATGATCTGGCTTCCGGAGCCCTCGTCGCGCTGCACACGCCGGAGGTTGCTCCCCTGAACACCGTGTACCTGGCCACGCGCACCGGGGACCTCGACCGCAACCACCGGCTGCGCGCCCTCGCCTCCGCCATCCAGCGGCTGGCCGGTTCCTGAAGGCCATCCCGCGGGTAAGCATGAACGACGGGAATGTTCACGAGACGGGAAACGTTCTGCGTCGCCCGGCAACCCGACATAGTCTCCGCTATCGGCCCGCAACCATGAGTCACCTCCTCCGAAGTGACCGATCTCGTCCCTGTCGGAATGGCTAGTCTTCTCCGCGATTTGGCTCTTGTGCCCCTGTCTTCCTGATGGCCCGCATCTTCATAATGCGATCCTCGCCGTAGCCAATCAATTTCCAGTCGGCTGCACGGTCGCTCATAAGCCCATGCCTCTGGCATGTGGCGCGCCTATGCCGCCGCAACACCTGTCAGTTCAGGAGGGGATTGTCCTAGGTGGGATATAGGCTCGCCATTGCACCGTCTAATAGACCGCCGTTGAGATGCGGCGCAAGGGTGGACACTTTCGCAACTGGAGGGCACATGGCTGCTGAGTGGGCAGTAGGCGTAGCGGCCAAGGTCGCCGGCCCCATGGTGGGAAAACTGACTATGGCGGCGTGGCAACGTATTGCGCTTTCATGGCTGGTCGCCTGGCGTGCGCGGAGGAAAGCTAAGGAACTGCGGCTTCCAGCTCCTGCGTACTGGGAATTTCGTCGGTATCTGGGTGCAGGCGAGCCCCTTTCCGCGTTTAGAAGCGCGGACCCGGAGCGAATTGAGGCTCTAGGGCGAAGTCTGCGGAAGCAGACATTTGGTGCCGCGTGGGCACGACTTACTGACATCCAGGCAAAGCAGTTCGTTGACCTGCTCCTTTCCGCCTACACACACGGACTTTCGACGAACGAAGCCCTTGAGATCCAAAGCGCAACGACCCGTGCCGAGATCAAAGCAGCCCATGTATCTCCAGTATCCGCATTTGAAGCAGACCTTCGCTTCGTTGCACCTGTGCGGGCGAAGCAAGCAAAAGCCCTGGCGGACAGCTGGCCGGCAGTGCACAGGTTCGTCCGCGAGTTCGTGGCAACGCAGGATCCAAAGACGGCCCTAGTGGACTGGAAACAGCACCGTCCTGCATGGTTCGGCCAGACGAGCGCCGCAGCCCTGATGTGGATGGCGGATCTCGCATCGGATTACGGGTTGAACGACGAAGCTATCGCGCTCATCGACGAAGGCCTAGAACAAGGCGCCACACCTGCAGACTATTGGAGGGTCCGCCGCGACCTCCTGGAAGGCACGTCATCACCCGATGCTCAACGGGCAATGATGAAGCGGCACGAAGGACACCCACTTGCCGACTCAATATCAGCCGCAATCGACCAGTCACCACGGCGCGCCCTTGAAATCCTGGACACGTGGGACACGCCCGACGCGGCCGAACGCGCACTGAAGGCCTCGATCCGCTGTCAGTTGCTGGCCGCTAACGATGACATCGAAGGCGCAGTCCGACTTGCACGCGAAGCCCTTCAGGAAGACCAGCTAACCGGGCCGGCCCAATTGGCCGCGGAATACCTCCTGCAACGAGGTTCAATCCGAGATTCTGCCCTTCACTTCGGTGACCTTGAAGCAAGCCTTGAGTTAGCCCTGGCCGTTCGCAATGCCATACGCACTTGGAGAGGGCCGTCCTATCGTGCCGTGGCTACAGCCATGCAAGCAGCACAAGCCCTCGGAAACAGCCGGAAGGCATGGTGTCTGTCCCAGCTCCCGCCGACAGGTGAAGCTATAGACCAAGAAGCCAAAAACCCTGAAGTCCGCAAGCTGGCCATCGTTATAGCGGCGGACACCAGGCCGGACGAAGAGGTCCGCGGCCTCCTGGCAGAAACCGGAGACTACTCGCTGACCCGGTTGGAAGCCGAAGCATTGATGGCTGAACACCACAAGGATGGAAAAACGGCACTGGGCCTGTGGTTGAAGGCAGGCGATCAGGCCGCCACAGCAAACGAACAATTCCGGATCGGATTCCAGATCGCCATGCACGGTGCCGTGCCCCCGCGTATGGAAGCACTGTCAGCCGACCACCGTGACATCGTTAGTGATTTGAAGCTGGTCGCCGCCGCTTTCAGTGAAGTGCCCGGCCAGTTCGAGGCGTTGCGGGCCAGAGCGAGGAAACAGCGCACGCTTGCTTTCGCTCTCTACAGATATTTCGAACTACGATCCGAATTCGAACAGGCAGCGAAGGCGGCTGCCAATGCCGCAAAACAATGGTCAGACGCAGAGCTGTGGCATATCGCCTCCAACGCGTACCTGCGAGCTGGTGACCGCAAAGCCGCACTGACCAGCGCCCGCAGTGCCCTTCAAGTGGCGCAGCCAAGTTGGGGCAAGCATGAGGCCGTCTATGCCAACCTAATCGAGCTTCTTTCGGCAGACGGCCGCTGGGGCGAGGCAGCCGACGCCGCAGCGGACTTGATGACCCGTGATCCTGGCAACCCGGCAGCTGTGTGGGCGCTCGTTGAATGCCAAGTCCGGTTAGGACAGCTTGATGACGCGTGGAAGACATATGCCGAGTTCGGAGGTAGGCCATCGCCGCGCAATGAACGAGAAGCTGTATTGCGCATCAAACTGTGGAGGCGGTACCAGCTGGCTGACGGATCCCTCCACGAGCTTCTCGAAGTACTAGATGCTTTCAACAACAGCAAACAAGTCCGTGCCGTCGCGACGATGGCAATGTTGTTTCCAACCGCAGAATTACCGGAACCGGTCGCTGAACAGATAAGGATTCGCCTCGAGGAGTTGCTGCCAAGTCTCGAGGATGTCTTCATACCGCAGAAGATTGACCTTGAGAATCCACTGGAAGCGTTGAACGGCCTCGTTGCTCAGCTGCCGGATACCTCTGACATGGACCGGCAGGTGGAGGAAGGGAAGCTCCCCTTTGGTGTAGCTGCCTCCGTGCACCACTCCAGTTACGTTGAGCTTCTTGCCAGCCGCACGGGCATCGTCTTCGCCGGGGATGCCACAACGTTCGAGGATGAAGTGGCTGCAGCCCGTGTAGCACGGGACAGCGATGCCGTGGTTGACGTCACCGCTCTTTTGACGCTCGATCTCTTTGATACTGAACTGGGCGATCAATTACTGGGATATTTTGGAGGAAACGCCGTACCTCTAGAACAGTTCCTTGACACCATCCAAGCGGTTGAGAAGTTGTCCCAACGTTCAACTATGTCTATAGGGAAGTCCCGCGAGGGGACAGCGAAGGTTCACCAGATTTCCGAGCGGGAAGCTGAGCAGCGATTCGAGCGTGCAAAGCACGTACACGCACGCTTTCAAAATGTAAGAACCCAGGAACGGTCAGCGGACACCAATATCCCGAGGCTTCAAGCCGAAGAGGAAGTCTTCGTCTGGCTCACGGCTCTCGACCTCGCTTTGGATGAGCCACCCAGACCTCTGTGGTGTGACGATGTGAAGGTCCGACAGCTGGCCGTTGCCATGGGGGCGGCCGCATTTGGAACATCAGCCTTGGTTGAGGCGATGCGGCTTGATCAGATCCTGAGTGACGACCTGGCAACTGCGCTCCAGGCGATCCTCATTAGCCGTCACTATGTTGGCGCCGCCTTTCGCCGGGACTGGCTGGAAGCTGCCGCGGACCTCGATGGATGGCGGGCCAGCGGCTGCGCCAGTTTCATAATGTGGGCGCCCGCGACAGCCAACCCGGAAAGCCAGGTCAAGTTCGCGATGGAAGGGCTACGGCGCTCGTCCGATGAACCTGACTCGGTAAAAAGATGGGTCGAGGCAACTTCCCGATGGCTCATCCGTATCGGCGACAAGGAGGCCTACTCAAACTTGGTGTTGTATCTTCAAAGACTTCTCGCGCAGCCCTGGATAACGTCCGCCCAACTACCATTCGTTCTAGCAGGAATCAGAGCCGCGACAAGCTCCGCCGAGGTCGCCGATCCATTCGAAGCAGCGCTGACAAGTCATTACCAAGACGTCGCCGAGAAGGCCGGGCCAGCTCTCGCGTCACGATACGTACGAGGGTTTGTCCATCTGACAAACGCGGACGACCGCTCCATAACAAACCGAATCATTTTGACTAGTTGATGCCAGCGGCAATGAGGGTTGTTGGTGCAGGTTCATTGGCACCGGGAGGGTGGGGAGCTAAGCCAACATTAGGGCGCGCGCGCAACTATCTGCCTACTTACTTTACGTAACAGTTCGCTGCCGCCAGCCAGTCGAGCAACGTCTTGGCAAGCAGCCCGGTCGGGCTCGCCGAAGTGGACCAAAAGAGGGTGTGCACAATGTGCACACGTTCGGCTTCGGACTGCGGCGTGTTATGTCTCTGGACATGGGTGACAGTTCTGTATCAGGACATGGGTGACAGTTTAGGAGTTCTTGGTGGTGACACTTCTGCCATTCTGATGGGTGAACGAGTGGAGTTGAGCCTGTTGATCCTCGTGTCCGTTTAGCGATCTCGCAGTGGCCGGATGATCCGCCGCGTGGTGCCGTGACAGCGTTCTGTGCCGAGCATGGCATCTCCCGTAAGACGTTTTACGTGTTGTTGGGCCGGGCCCGGGCCGGGGGCCCGGCTACAGCGTTGGAACCGCGGTCCCGTCGGCCGCGCACGAGCCCGTCCAGGATCAGTGATGAGGCCAAGGAGCAGGCACTTCGGGTGCGGGGAGCGTTGGAGCGCTCGGGCCTGGACCACGGACCGATCAGCGTGTTTGAGAAGATGAAGTCCATGGGCCTGGAACCGGTTCCCTCGGTTGCGTCGCTGGCCAGAATCTTCCGTCAAAGCGGTGTCGCGAGGCTGGAGCCGCGGAAGAAACCCCGGGCCGCGTACCGCCGGTGGCAGCTGGATGCGACCGAGTACGTCCTCACCGGTGGCCGTAAATGCGTGATTTTCCAGCTCATCGATGACCACTCCCGTTTCGCGGTCGCCTCCCACGTTGCCGCCGGGGAAACGTCCGAGGCCGCGATCGCGGTGGTGAAGAAGGGCATCACCGCGCACGGGGTACCGCAGAAACTGCTCACGGATAACGGGGCCGCGTTGAACCCTTCACGGCGGGGCCATCAAGGCCAGCTCCTCACGTGCGTCACCTCCCTGGGGATCGAGGCGGTCACCGGGAAACCTTACAAACCAACCACGCAGGGCAAGAACGAACGCTTCCATCAGACCCTATTCCGGTTCCTGGACAAACAACCCCTCGCCAGGACAATTGAACAGCTTCAGGAGCAGGTCGAAGCGTTCGATCAGCTCTATAACACCGAACGCCCGCACCAGGGTTTGCCCGGGCGGATCACCCCGCGCCAAGCATGGGCGGCCACACCGGTCGCCGAGCCACCACACCCGAAACCTGTCCCGGCCCTCACACAGGACAGGACCCGCGGCAGCGGCCAGGCCACCCGCATCGCCTACCCCAACGGCAGAGTCACGATCAACAGCGTGGTCTACATGATCGGCAGACCCTACGCCCGGCACTGCATCCACGCGCTCTGGGACACCGAGATGATCCAGTTCTTCGATGACCAGGGCACCCACATCACGTCCTACCCCTGCCCGCCAGCCGGGACCAAATCAGTCGGCAACGGCAAGCCCCCAGGACGCACCATGAAACAACCCCCAACCGTCACCGAAGTCCTGACACACGACATGTCACCGATCTCCTGATACAGAACCGTCACCCATGTCCCGAGACATCACACTTCGGACTGCGGCGTACTGGGGGCGGATCGGGCCGGATTCCGCATGTTTCCGCGGGATCCCAGTGTTTGCGCGGTCTGGAATGCAGTTCGAGTCCCACCTCGGGCACGCATAACCCCTCGTCAGAGGGGTTTTTGCTTTAATGTGTGGACATTGCTTGTGGTCGCGTCGCTCTGACGGATGGTTTGCCGGCTGTGGGCTGACCGCCGTGGTGGCCTATTCAGGTGTGTGGGGGGGCGGGTTCAAGTCCTTGGCTAGTGGGCCTTCCGCTTGCTGCCACTGGGTATACGCGTTACCTAGGTACGGTTTTCGTTGGCTGGGCTTGAGGGTGCCCTACACCTAGTCATGCGCCGGCGGACCGGCAGCTATATGACCTTTAGGAATCCGAGTTAGCGACTTTTGGAAGGCCTTCTTTGGAACGGCGAGGAGGGCCTGTGTCCGTATTTGTCCTGCCAAAGAGGGTGTGGACAATGTCCACGCTCAAGTCTGCTTTTTAGGGACAGCAGTGGCGCGCGGAGGACTAGCACTATCGGCCTCTGCGGCTGGTGACCCAGCTAGTTTTCTTGCATAGTCTCTGGGAGCCGTTGAACGCCTACATTCGAAACGGGTTGAAGGGGCCCGGGACAGCCCATTTTGGTCAGCTCGGGACGTTACGGGGTGCGGCTGTCGAAGCTCGGGGGATGAGGGTTGCCCGCATTTCGGGCCCAGCCGTCGGTGCTGGAGTTCCTTCGATGGCGCTGAGGGCTAAACGCCCCAGGTAGCGCCCCAGCCCGGCAGTATCTACGTTGATGGTGGACAACTGGGGCTGGAACATCGAAGAGAGTGGTGTGTTATCGAGTCCGATGATCGAGAGGTCCCCTGGGACTGTCAGTCCGGCTCGGAGGGAGGCTCCTGTGAGCGCAGCTGCAACGTCGTCGTTGTAGGCAGCTATGGCAGTGACTCCGACTGAGCGCCAGTCACGGATCGCGGCCAGGGCTGACTCGTCGGCCAGGTCAATGTTCCTGCACGTGATGGGACGAAGCCCCAAGGCAGAGGCAGTCTCCTGGGCGCGGACCCGGCGGGCGTTCACCAGGTCGGCAACCTTTGGATCGTTGAGCCCTGCATACGCAATGGCGGTGTGGCCGAGCTCGGCAAGATGTTCGAGCTGGAGCGCGGGGCCGTTGTCGATGTAGACCTCGGAAGGGGGAGCTTCCGGATCGGGGATCAGGCGGGTGATCCCGGCACCCCGGATCGCCTCTGCCTGCTCCGGTGTGAAGGAATTCAAGGTGAGCACTACGTCGGGCTGGATGCTTTCCCAGAGTGGCCGGGCCTGGCCGCTGGAGTGCGGGGTGTAGGTAACCAGTGTGTAGCCGGCCTGGTCGAGGGTGAGGGATGCTTCCTCGATGTTCCGTCGGAGGCTGAAGTCCAGCGGCCAGTCGGGCAGGACGAGGAGTACTATGTGGCTTCGTCCACTCGCCAGGGTCCGGGCCGCTGAATGCCGGCGGTAGCCGAGGCGCTGGGCTTCCTTCAGAACTTTCGTCCTCGTGGCCTCGGAGATCGTTTGCCCCGGGGTGTTGTTGAGGACGAAGCCCACAGTTGCCCGCGACACTCCCAGTGACTTGGCGATGTCGTATGTCGTCACCCGCCGCGTTGGCACGCTCGTCGCCACCGATCCTCCAGTTCCAGCATTCAGAGCTAGCCACTTGCGCGGGCTAGTTCCCCTACAGTAGCATCAGTGAATTCACTAGCGCGGGCTAGTGACCCTTTTCACTTTTCTCCCTGACAATGGAGTCCTTATGAATTCGCGTGAAACGCATGCTGCAGTTCCCGGCGCCTTGGCGCCGGCGTTGGCAGTGGAAGCGGAACTTCCCGCTCCGGCCCTTGACGCCCCCAAGGTCAGCGGCCGCTACATCTGGCTGATGGTGCTCGCACAGTTTGGTGTGTTCGTAGCATTCATCACGCCTCTGGCTATTTCCCTGGCGATCAGGGTGAACCAGTTGGCGCCAACTAACCAGGAATATTTGGGTTACATCACCGGGGCAGGTGCGTTGGCCGTGATGGTTACCAGCCCGTTCCTTGGCATGGTCAGTGACCGCACCAGGACCCGGATCGGGCGCCGACGCCCCTTCATGATCGCCGGAACACTGTTGGGAGTCATCTCGCTCCTGGTCATGGCATATGCCCCCAGCGTGCTGATCCTTGGAGCCGGCTGGATCCTGGCCCAACTGGGGTGGGGTCAGGTACTGAGCAATCTCCAGATTTCGACGGCGGACCGGCTGCCTGAATCCCAGCGGGGCAAGGTGGCAGGCCTCACGGGCTTCTCCACCCAGGTTGCACCCGTTTTCGGCGTCGTTATCGCCGGCGGTTTCGCAGCTGACCCACTGCTGCTCTTCATGGTTCCCGGTGTGGTCGGTGTGCTTCTCGTAGCACTGTTCGTCCTGTTCGTTCACGAGGCTGATAGCCGCGGCATGGTTTTCTCCGCAAAAATGACGCCAGCGTCAATGCTCCGCAACTACCTCTACAACCCCAGCCAGTACCCAGATTTCTCCTGGAACTGGCTGGGACGGTTCTTCTTTTACTTCGGCCTGACGCTGAACACGACGTTTAGTGCCTTCTTCTTCGCGAGCCGGCTCGGTATCCCCGTGGAACAGGTAGGCGGGATCATCGCCACGCTCGGCGGTGCCGGCGTCCTGGCCACAACTGCGGGCGCGCTGGGTGGGGGCTTCCTGTCCGACCGTCTGCGGCGCCGCCGCCTGTTCGTGCTCTTCGGCGGGCTCTTGATGGCTGCCGGGATGATCTTGATGGCCTTTTCGTCTGATCTCCCTCTCCTCATTGCCGGTTCCTTGGTCACATCGATGGGTATCGGGATGTTCTCAGCGGTGGATCAGGCCCTGTTGCTGGACGTTCTCCCTGAAAAGGCCACCGACGCCGGGCGCTTTATGGGGATCACCGGTTTCGCGACCTCTATCCCACAGTCGGCCGCACCCCTGATCGCCCCGATCTTCCTTGCTATCGGTGCCGCTGGAGACCAGAAGAACTACACCCTGCTATTCGTGGTCGCGGCAGGTTTCGTTCTGCTCGGTGGCGCCGTCATCATGCGGATTCGCTCCGCACGCTGACCAGTCGAGCCATAGCAACCCCCGGCAGTCCACGGCGCCGGGCTGGACCAGTCCAATGCACGATATGGAGATTCGAGATTGAGCATAACCAAACCACACACCACGGTGCTTCTCACCGGGGCAACCGGCAACTGGGGGAGGGCGACCCTGCGCGAGCTCTCCTCGCGTTCGGACCGCGTCACCGTACTGGTGCTCTCCTTACCAGGCGAAAAAGACAAGGCCGTACTGTCGGAGTTCTCGGCCATGGAGAACCTGGATGTTGTCTGGGGGGATCTGACAGATTACGCCACTGTTGCGACGTGCGTAGCGCGGGCGGATGTGGTGCTCCATGTGGGGGCGGTTGTTTCGCCTTTGGCCGATGAGCAGCCTGAGCTGGCTACTCGTGTGAACGTGGGCAGCATGCGGAACATCATCCGGGCGGTGAAGGCACAGCCCGATCCCAGCCGGATCAGGGTTGTCGGCGTCGGGTCGGTAGCGCAGACCGGGAACCGCAACCCCCCGCTCCATTGGGGCAGGGTCGGTGACCCAATCCGCGTGTCCCGGTTCGACGCCTATGGCCAAAGTAAGGTGACAGCCGAGCGGGAACTTGTCGAGGCCGGCCTGCCGACTTGGGTCTGGCTGCGGCAGACAGGAATCTTCCATCCCGGGATGCTCGAAATACGGGACCCCATCATGACCCACTCGCCGTTCGCAGGAGTCATGGAATGGGTTTCGGCACAAGACTCGGCCCGGCTGCTGGCCAACCTCTGCGAACCGGATGTCCCGGGCGAATTGTGGGGAGGTGTCTACAACATCGGCGGGGGCGAGGGCTGGCGGCTCAGCAACTGGCAACTGCAGACGGCCATCGGCCAAGCTGTGGGCGTGAAGGACATCAGGAAGTGGTACGACCGGAATTGGTTCGCGCTGAAGAACTTCCATGGACAGTGGTACACCGACAGCGACCGGCTGCACGCCCTGGTCCCGTTCCGCCAGGACACGTTCGAAAGTGCCCTCGCCCGCGCCCTCGCCACGGCCCCCTCGTCAGTACGAAATGCCGGCAAGGTCCCGGCCTGGATCGTCAAACACCTCGTCATGAAGCCGCTGTCCCGCAAACCCCGGGGAACGATGGCAGCCATCAGGTCAGGAACCGACCAGGAGGTCAGCGCCCATTTCGGCAGCCTGCCGGAATGGCGCAGCATCGGCGACTGGTCCACGTTCGAGCCGCCCGCACCCTCACGCACCCCGTCCTATCTCGACCACGGATATGACGAGAACAAGCCTGCATCCGAGTGGTCCGCCATCGATTACCTGGAGGCAGCAGCCTTCCGAGGCGGCAGGCTTTTGACCGAAGACGTGAACCCTGGGCTTCCGTCGGCACCGCTCATGTGGTCCTGTGGGGCGGGCCATGAATTCGCTGCCAGCCCAAGGCTGGTGCTTCAGGCTGGCCACTGGTGCCCCGCATGTACCGCCGATCCCGCAGGCTACGACCGGCAAGCCGAGCACAACAAATTCCTCGCTCAGGTCATCGATGCATGACCGCCGCGACGACTGCAAGCCCTTCCTTCTCGATACTCAAGGACATTTCATGACCCCCACCTGGCACGCCGAGTTCATCACCTCGGAATTCCCCAACGGCGAGCTCGACGACCCGGCACTGTACTTCCGGAAGGAGTTCCTCGTCGCCGAGGGCCTGACCAAAGCCACCCTCAAAACAACCGCTGTCGGTCTCGTCGAACCCCACCTCAACGGCAGCAAAGTCGGCGACGAAGTGCTGGCCCCGGGCTGGACTTCCTACCGCAACCGGCTCGCCGTCAGCTCCTACGACGTCACGGACTCGATCGCCGTTGGTGCGAACGCCGTGGGCGCCATCGTCGGGCAAGGTTGGGCTCTCGGCCGCCTCGGCTGGGAGAACAAAAGCCACTTCTACTCCAACTCCCCGGCGCTATACCTGGAAATCGAACTGGAGTACGGCGACCGGACGGAGTACGTCCTCTCCGACAGTAGCTTCCGCTGCTCCACCGGCGGGGTCCGCGCCAACAGCATCTACGACGGCGAGACCTTCGACGCACGCTTGGAAAGCAACGGCTGGGCCCTGCCCGGTTTCAATGACCGGCACTGGACCCAGGCGAAACCCTTCGAATGGAACCTCGACACACTGATCGAGCCGGCCGCGCCGCCCATCCGGGCCACCCAGGAGATCAAGCCTGCATCCATCACCAACCTCTCGGGCGGCAGAAGCATCATCGACTTCGGCCAGGTCATCTCAGGATGGGTACGCCTGCGCGCCCGGGGCGGAAAGGCGGGAGACACCATCACCCTCCGGCACGCCGAACTGCTCACACCCGGCGGCGAGCTCGACACCGAGACGCTACGGACGGCCCAAGCCACGGATCACTGGATCCTCGCCGGGCCTGAAGACACCACCTGGGAGCCCCGCTTTACCTTCCACGGCTTCCGCTACGCCGAAGTCACCGGCTATCCCGGAGATCTTTCCGTCCGGGACATCACCGCCGTGGTCGTGCACAGTGATATGGCACGCACCGGGTGGTTCTCATCGTCCAATGAGCTGGTCGACCGGATGCACGAGAACACCGTCTGGTCCATGCGGGACAACTTTGTCGGCGTCCCCACAGACTGCCCGCAGCGGGACGAACGGCTCGGGTGGACCGGGGACCTGCACGCCTTCGGACCCACCGCCGTACTCCTCCACGACGTCCGCGGGGTGCTCAGATCATGGCTGGCAGATCTCCGGGCCGAGCAGAACGAAAAGAGCTTCGTTCCATGGGTTGTCCCCGACATCCTCTCCACCCCGTCGTCCCCGACCGCGTTGTGGAGCGACGTGGCCGTCGCCCTGCCCTGGACCCTGTACCAGGAATATGGAGACACATCCATCCTGGAAGAGTCCTACGACTCCATGGCCACCTTCGTCCGCCAGGTCGAAGGCCTGCTGGATGAGAACGGGCTATGGAGCTCCGGATTCCAGTACGGTGACTGGCTGGACCCGGACGCCCCGGACGACAACCCCGCCGGCGGCAAAACTGACCGCCATCTCGTCGCCTCCGCCTACTTCTGCAAAACGACGAGGGAAATGGCCGACACCGCCGAAATCCTGGGACAAGAGCGGGACGCATCTTACTTCCGCGCGCTCAACAGGCGGGTGCGCGAGGTGTTCCGGCGCGAATACATCACCGAGGCCGGACGGATCGTGAACGAGTCAGCCACTGCCTACGCGCTGGCGATCTGCTTCGGCATCCTTGAGGAGGACCAGATGCGCCACGCCGGCAAACAGTTGGCCCAGCTCGTGGCGAAATCCGGCTACACCATCTCCACAGGCTTCGCGGGCACACCCCACGTAACGGACGCCCTGACACTCACCGGGCACCTGGATGAGGCCTACAAGCTGCTCACCCAAACCCAGTGTCCTTCCTTCCTCTACCCGGTCACCCAGGGTGCCACGACCATCTGGGAACGCTGGGACTCAGTCCGGCCGGACGGCACGGTGAACCCTTCGGGCATGACTTCCCTGAACCACTACGCATTCGGAGCCGTCACGTCCTGGCTGTACCGGGTCGTCGCCGGCCTCCAAGCCGCAGCCCCGGGGTGGCGCCGCATCCGCATCGAACCCCGCCCCGGAGGCGGACTTACCCATGCCACCGCGCGGCATGACACTGTCCTGGGCGCCGTGGAGGTCTCTTGGCGGATCACATCCAAAACCATGAGCGTAGACGTGCGCATGCCCGCCGGCGCCGAGGCTGAAGTGGTCCTGCCACTCGACCCGGATAACAGGACAATCAGCATCGGGCAAGGGCAGCATCACTGGGAATACGCGTTGCCCGAGTCCTACGGAACACGTCCTGACTTCACCATGGACACGCCCCTGGCGGAGCTGTCCAGGGACATCACTACATGGGACGCCCTCACCCGGGTTTTCGCCTCCCACCTGCCCGGCGTCCCCATCGAAGGCAACGGGCCAGGAGCTGAAGGTATCTCGCTGAGCGTCTTGCTGCAGTACGTCCCGGGTGCCTCCGAAGAGTTCCGCCTGGACCTCGAAAACGCCCTGACAGAAGCCGCCGCGCACGCCTAGCTGCCGCCGCTGTTCGGCCCGCCTACCTACCGGGCCGAACAGCCACCAGACCAATGGAGAGTTTTATGAGCACGAACACGTCCAACCTCACCCTGGAGCAAAAAGCATCGCTGCTATCAGGAGAGAACTTTTGGCAGACGAAAGAACTGCCGGAGGCAGGCATCCCCGCCATCGTCCTGACTGATGGGCCGCACGGTATCCGACGCCAACTGGCCGGGGAAGACCACCTCGGCCTGCACCACAGCGAACCCTCGACATGCTTCCCGCCGGCAGTGGCAGTAGGTTCCAGCTGGAATCCAGCGGTCGCCCAGAGGCTCGGTGCCGGTGTCGGCAAGGAAGGCCACCGACTGGGCATATCCGTCGCACTGGGGCCGGGCGTGAACATCAAGAGGTCGCCGTTGTGCGGCAGGAACTTCGAGTACTACTCCGAGGACCCGCTGCTCTCGGGCATCCTAGGGGCTGCGCACGTCACCGGGCTCCAGGCCGAAGGCGTCGGGGCCAGCGTCAAACACTTCGCAGCCAACAACCAGGAAACCGACCGGATGCGGGTCAGCGTCGAGATTGACGAACGCACCCTCCGGGAAATCTACCTCCCGGCCTTCGAGCGGATCGTCAAGGAAGCGCGGCCCGCCACTGTCATGTGCTCCTACAACAAAATCAACGGGGTCTACGCCTCCGAAAACCGATGGCTGCTCACCGAACTGCTACGGGACGAATGGGGCTTCGACGGAGCCGTGGTATCCGACTGGGGCGCGGTCTCGAACCGCGTCGCCGCACTCAAAGCCGGCCTGGACCTCGAAATGCCGGGCAACGGAGGAACCAGCAACCGTGAAATTGTCGAGGCCGTTAAGAACGGAACGCTGGACATCGACGATGTCGACCGCGCAGCGGCCCGTGTTCTTTCCCTGACACACAATTCCGTGGCCTCACCGGGCCACTACGACGTCGGAGACAGCCATGCCTTGGCACATGAGCTTGCCCGGGAGTGCATCGTGCTGCTCAAGAACGACGGACAGGCGCTTCCACTGGCCGGCAATTCCCGGGTTGCTGTCATCGGTCACTTCGCCGCCGCGCCCCGCTACCAGGGCGGCGGCAGCTCCCATATCAACGCGACGCGGGAAGAATCCGCCCTGGAATCCATCCGCGAACATGCGGCACGGCTCGGGGCCGAGGTCACATACTCGCCGGGCTTCACCGTGGACGACCACGCTCCGGAGCAGGCCACACTGATGGGCGCAGCCGTTGAAGCTGCGACCGCTTCGGACGTGGCGATCATCTTCGCCGGACTCTCCGAGCAAGACGAATCCGAAGGGTTCGACCGAAACCACCTGGACCTTCCCGCGCACCAAGTCCATGCGATTCGTACCGTCGCACAGGCAGCCCCGAAGACCGTCGTCGTCCTCTCCCACGGGGGCGTCGTTTCCCTCGAAGGCTGGCATGACGACGCCGATGCGATCGTTGAAGGGTGGCTGCTGGGCCAGGCCGGCGGGGCGGCGATCGCCGAAGTCCTGTTCGGCGCCGTCAACCCTTCCGGGCACCTTGCCGAAACAATTCCTTTGAGGCTTCAGGACAATCCCAGCTGGCTCAACTTCCCCGGAGAGCAGCAGCATGTCCGCTACGGCGAAGGCGTGTTCGTCGGATACCGCTACTACACCAGCGCGGACGTCCCCGTCCGCTACCATTTCGGACACGGGCTCAGCTACACCACGTTCCGTACCGACAACCTCGATATCGAAGTCACAGGCCCCTCATCCGCCCGTGCACGCGTGACCGTCACCAACACCGGAAACCTGGCCGGGAAACATGTCATCCAGCTTTACGTGGCCACGACCGCTGGCCCCGTGAAACGCCCGGCCCGCGAATTGAAGGCCTTCACTAAAATCGACCTGGACCCCGGGCAGAGCAAAACAGTGGAACTGGGGCTGGACCACCGGTCCTTTGCCTATTACGACGAACCCCTCGGCCGTTGGGTGGCCGCAGCGGGTGACTACGCCATCCAGATCGGCGTCGACGCCGGAACCATCGACACCCAAACGTCGATCACCCTGGTGGGGGACACTATTACACGTGAACTGAGCATGGATTCCCCGGTCGGTGAATGGTTCGGGCACCCCGTCGTCGGCCCGGCACTCCTGCAGGGGATCACGGCATCCATGTCAGAGCAACAGGCACACGCTGCCGCGGCCAACCAGGACAGCATGAGGATGGTGGAATCTTTGCCGATGAAGCAATTCGTCGGCTTCCTCGGAGACGCCCTCCCGCCCGAAGCACTCGACCAACTCTTGGCACTCAGCCGCCAGCCGGCCGAAGCCGTCTAACTGTCCCGCCAACACATCAAGCCATAATTCCGACGGATTGCAGAAAGTACGCCATTGACTGCCCAGATCGATGCCACTGCCCAGGACCTGCTCGCCAAGGCGACCTGGATCCAGGCCGCTGAAGACACTGTCCCTCCGGCCGGCGCGCGCCCAGCCTACGAATTCCGCACCACCTTCACCCTTCACGGGGCGCCTCGGCACGCCACCCTGGCGGCCACCGCCCACGGGATCTATGAAGCCTTCATCAACGGGGTCCGTGTTGGCGATGAGGAACTGACGCCCGGCCTGACCAGTTACGCCAAGACCCTCTACGTGCAGCACCACGAGGTCACCGGCTTGCTGGAGACGGGTTTGAACGAACTGCGGCTGGTGCTCAGCGATGGATGGTTCCGCGGACGATGCGGACCCAGCCGGGTTCCTGACAACTTCGGAGTACATACCGCTCTTGTCGCACAACTCAACCTCGAAACATCAGCCGACACCATCATCATTGCCACGGGCCCTGACTGGGAATACGGCACCGGCTCCATCACCGCCGCAGACCTCATGGACGGGCAAACGAACGATTTCACGAGGCTGGACGACATCCCATGGCAGCCCGTCAGGGTCGCCGACAACGCGTTGACCCTTGATCGATCCCGGCTCGCCTTTTCGCCCGCGCCTCCCGTGCGGCGCATCCGTCAATACCCGGCTATTGACGTCACCAGGCTCTCCCGTGGCAGACAGATCGTGGACTTTGGACAAAACCTCAACGGCTGGGTCCGACTGTCAGCGCTCGGACCGGCAGGAACCACCACCAAGCTCACCCACGGAGAAGCCCTCGACCCCACCGGTGACCTGACCACCGCGCACCTCGCCTACACCCCGTACCCGGACCCCAACCCCCTGCCCACAGGCCAAACCGACACCGTTATCTCCCGAGGGCATCCCGGCGACGTGTTCGAACCACGCCACACCACCCACGGGTTCCGGTACGTTGCCGTCGATGGCCTTCTTGAGGACCTCAACCCGGCCGACATCGTCGCCGTCCTCGTGCACACGGACTTGGCAGCTACCGGCACTTTCGAATGCAGCGACGAACGTGTCAACCGACTGCACCGCATCGCTGAGGCCAGCTGGCACGCGAACGCGTGCGACGTGCCCACTGACTGCCCGCAACGGGAACGCTGGGGCTACACCGGCGACTACCAAATTTTCGTCCGCAGCGCCGCGTTCCTCGACGACATCTATGGTTTCTCGAGGAAATGGCTGCAGTCGCTGGCTGATGACCAGCTCGACAACGGCTGCATCACCAACGTTGCCCCCAACACGGGCGTGGTCGACAACCCCGAGATCCCCTTCTCCTTTGACGGGTCCGCAGGCTGGGGGGACGCGGCAACCATCGTGCCCTGGCAGCTCTACGTAACCTACGGCGACGCCCGCGTGCTCGAAGATAGCTTCGAGATGATGACCCGATGGGTGGACTACATCGCCGGCCTCGCCGCGACCGGGCGGCACCCCTCCCGCCAGGAGAGCCGAGCGGAACCTGCGCCCCATGAAAGCTTCCTTTGGGACTCAGGCTTCCACTGGGGAGAATGGGCCGAGCCCGGGGGAGCCTTCGACTTCTTTGGCGACAAAGGCATCGTGGCCACCGCATACATGGCCCGTTCCGCGGACATCGTCTCCAAAGCCGCCGCGATCCTCGGTAAAAAGGAGCTCGCCCACCACTACCGGGAACTTCATGCCAACGCCCTTGACGCCTGGCGCACCGAGTACCTCACCCCGGCAGGTCACCTGACCCTCGAATCGCAAGCCAACTACGTGCGGGGTCTGGCTTTCGGGCTGATCCCTGCAGAACTCGAAACAAACGCCGTCAACCGTCTTGTCGAGCTCATCCGGGAAAAGGACAACCATCTGTCCACAGGATTCCTCTCGACACCATTCCTGCTGCCGGTACTGGCGGACCACGGCCGGACAGATGTCGCCTATGAACTGCTGTTCCAGGACACCGCTCCGAGCTGGATGACCATGCTCGACAGGGGTGCGACCACGATTTGGGAATCCTGGGAAGGAATCACCGAAGACGGCATGATGCATGAGTCGCTGAACCACTACTCCAAGGGAGCGGTCATCACGTTCCTTCACGAATACGTCGCCGGCATCCGTCCCGACGAAAACCACCCCGGGTATGAGCACTTCACTATCGAACCCAAGCCCGGCCACGGACTGAACTGGGCACGCGCAAACCTCCGTGCAGCGCGCGGGGCTATCACCAGCGCATGGCACATCGACGACGAGACGTTCACACTCGACGTGACCGTGCCCGCGGGGGCAACCGCCCGCATTGTCATGCCCACCGGAACACAGCACACAGCCGGGCCGGGAAACCACACCTTCAAGGAATAGCCCATGCAAACCCTCACCCCACCGCGCAGCCCCTCCCTGCGCAGCCGCATCCTTCGCTCCATCCTGCTCCGCGCCAAGAACACCAACGACATCGCCGCAACCCTCGCCAAAAAAGAAGCGGAGGAAGTCAACGGCAGACCTGACCCAACCCCGAGCCGTTCGGCACTTTCGGGCATCACCATCACACGAATGGTCATCGCCGATACCGTCGTGTTCCGTCTGCGGCACAAGCGGCGGGAGCCCCAAAGGGCCGTGCTCTTCTTTCACGGCGGCGGCTACATCGAGGGCCCGTCAGCAGGAACCTGGATGATCGGGGCCCGCTTTGTCAGGGACGCCGCGGCAGAGGTGTGGATACCTGCCTACCGCCTGGCGCCCCGGCAAACAGCCGAAACGACTGTCGCGGTCGCGCAGGCTGTTTACGAAAAGCTCATCTCCGTGTGGTCCCCGGAGGCCGTCGCCGTGTCCGGTGATTCAGCAGGTGGCGGCCTCGCCCTTGCAACCGTGCAAGCAGCCGCCGCATCGGGCCTACCAATGCCTGCGATGCTCGGCCTGTTCGCGCCATGGGTTGACCTGACAATGTCCGACTGGAGGGAGCAAGCCGCAGCCGATCCCATGCTCGACTACGGCAGGCTCACACAATCAGCCAAGGCCTACGCTGGCGACCTCCCACTGGAAGACCCACGCGTTAGCCCCCTCCACGGTGACCTAACCGGCCTGCCTCCCACCTGGGTCATCGTCGGTGACGACGACATGCTGGTTCATCAAAACCGCCGCCTGCGCGACGGACTGGTCGCAGCGGGGACTCCCCATGTATACCGTGAAGACCCCGGGATGGCGCACGTTCACGTCCTACTCCCAGTCCCCGAAGGACGCCGTGCCCTCAACGCCTTCCTGGAAGCCATGCAGGTGACCGGATCCATCTGACCGCGGAACCGCGGCAGCTCGGGGTCTAAAGAACCGTCGTCCTGGACGGCAGCAGCCCTACCAGGGCCGCCGGCAATCAGCCTGGTGCCGGATCACCACGTCTGCGTTGTTGACGCTTCGGACATTGGCAGCATTCGGGCTGTCCCCGATAATAGACGTTCGGTCGTTTTGGCCTAAGCCGGCTCATCCTGGTGTTGTCTTAGTGCCGTCGCCATTCGGGGCTATCGTTTCGTAGCGAGGCAGCGGCCGGGGAAGGCGAGGGGAGAGAACGCGCGCGAGCAGTCCTTGGATCAACGGGCTGGTCGGCTGCATGGGGCGGAGAAGCGGGCAAAAAGGAGCTGTGCACAATGTGCACACGCTGGGCTTCGGACTGCGGAGTGTGATGTCTCGGGACATGGGTGACGGTTCTGTATCAGGAGATCGGTGACATGTCGTGTGTCAGGACTTCGGTGACGGTTGGGGGTTGTTTCATGGTGCGTCCTGGGGGCTTGCCGTTGCCGACTGATTTGGTCCCGGCTGGCGGGCAGGGGTAGGACGTGATGTGGGTGCCCTGGTCATCGAAGAACTGGATCATCTCGGTGTCCCAGAGCGCGTGGATGCAGTGCCGGGCGTAGGGTCTGCCGATCATGTAGACCACGCTGTTGATCGTGACTCTGCCGTTGGGGTAGGCGATGCGGGTGGCCTGGCCGCTGCCGCGGGTCCTGTCCTGTGTGAGGGCCGGGACAGGTTTCGGGTGTGGTGGCTCGGCGACCGGTGTGGCCGCCCATGCTTGGCGCGGGGTGATCCGCCCGGGCAAACCCTGGTGCGGGCGTTCGGTGTTATAGAGCTGATCGAACGCTCCGACCTGCTCCTGAAGCTGTTCAATTGTCCTGGCGAGGGGTTGTTTGTCCAGGAACCGGAATAGGGTCTGATGGAAGCGTTCGTTCTTGCCCTGCGTGGTTGGTTTGTAAGGTTTCCCGGTGACCGCCTCGATCCCCAGGGAGGTGACGCACGTGAGGAGCTGGCCTTGATGGCCCCGCCGTGAAGGGTTCAACGCGGCCCCGTTATCCGTGAGCAGTTTCTGCGGTACCCCGTGCGCGGTGATGCCCTTCTTCACCACCGCGATCGCGGCCTCGGACGTTTCCCCGGCGGCAACGTGGGAGGCGACCGCGAAACGGGAGTGGTCATCGATGAGCTGGAAAATCACGCATTTACGGCCACCGGTGAGGACGTACTCGGTCGCATCCAGCTGCCACCGGCGGTACGCGGCCCGGGGTTTCTTCCGCGGCTCCAGCCTCGCGACACCGCTTTGACGGAAGATTCTGGCCAGCGACGCAACCGAGGGAACCGGTTCCAGGCCCATGGACTTCATCTTCTCAAACACGCTGATCGGTCCGTGGTCCAGGCCCGAGCGCTCCAACGCTCCCCGCACCCGAAGTGCCTGCTCCTTGGCCTCATCACTGATCCTGGACGGGCTCGTGCGCGGCCGACGGGACCGCGGTTCCAACGCTGTAGCCGGGCCCCCGGCCCGGGCCCGGCCCAACAACACGTAAAACGTCTTACGGGAGATGCCATGCTCGGCACAGAACGCTGTCACGGCACCACGCGGCGGATCATCCGGCCACTGCGAGATCGCTAAACGGACACGAGGATCAACAGGCTCAACTCCACTCGTCCACCCATCAGAATGGCAGAAGTGTCACCACCAAGAACTCCTAAACTGTCACCCATGTCCTGATACAGAACTGTCACCCATGTCCAGAGACATAACACTTCGGACTGCGGAGTACATCGGCCGGACTGGTTCGGATTCCGCATGTTTCCGCGGGTGCCCAGTGTTCACAAGGGCCGGAATGCAGTTCGAGTCCCACCTCGGGCACGCATAACCCCTCGTCAGAGGGGTTTTTGCTTTAATGTGTGGACATTGACCCTGGTCGGGTCCCTCTGACGTTGTCCGCGGTCTGTGCCTGGCGCCGCGGTCGCCTATTCGGTTGTGTGGGTGGTGGGTTGGTCCTTGGCTTGTGGGCCGTCCGCATGCTGGAATCGAGGGTTTTGTGCTGTCCTTTCTTGCTGGCTCGGTAGCCAGCTATTGCCCCCACTTATTCATGGTAAGGAGTTGTGGTGACGACATGACCAAGCCGAATTGTTTTCGAGGATCTTCCTCGGATAGGTGCCTTCGGCAAGCCAGCGGAGTGCGCGCATCGAGTGTTTGTCCGGCCAAAGGGGGTGTGCACATTGTGCACACCCTTGTGCACGGGCGCCTTGGGCCTGCATTTTGGTCCCCTTCTTGTTCTTCCGACACCACTTCATGCAGGTCGCTGTTGCAGGCGACATGACTTTGCGGCCCAGACCCGCGGTTTCCTAGGACGTTCTGGGTTCAGCGGCACCTCTCAAGGCGTACCTGTTGCCAGCGGACGATCCGTCGACAGTGTGAAGGTGTGTGGGATCCGGACTTTCTTCAGGGGCAGTCCTCAGCCATGCTCTTCCGCGGCCGTACACGATTCTCGCTCGCTTGCTGAGGGCGTTCTGGGTTGTGGCCAGAGGCTCGGCTGTGGCCCGTCGTGGCCACGGTTCAGTTCGATGGCGAGGGTGATGGCGACGGAGGGGGCGGCGGGGAAAGGCATGTTCGAGGATCCCCTTGGTATCTAATGGTCGCAGTGCCTTGAACTCGTCCGGCTGAGCTTTCTGCCGTCACAGCCAGGTCTCCTGGAACCTGAACCGGGGGAGCCTTGAAGAACAACCTGGTTCCCGTAATCTGCACTGGCACGCGCTGCTGACCTACAACAACTACGTTCACGCGGGTGAGTATGCCGACTAACCAGACACTTTCTCCGCCGCAAACGGAACTTGAGAGCAGACTCTCTGGAGCGCCATTCTGGGAGGCGGATACTCCGGTCAATCTAAGTTGACAGGCTCTGCCGGTCTGAGCAATCAGCTCGACTTCCGCCTTGGGGTGATCTTGATGGGCGATAATCAGCCTGTTCAACGCGTCGTAGGCAGCCAACGCCAGGCAGGTGTCTTCGGTGGGGCGGGGCACCTGTGCGAGTTCCATTGCCCCTTTGGCCCACATGGTTTCGTCTTTACTCTCCAAGGCCGAACAGAGAAAGGCAGCGGCAACCCACAGATCGGGTCCTCGGGGGTTGGTGTGCGGCAAGCCTGCGCACTGCGTTCCCTGAAGCGCTAGGTAGAACGCAGAAGGCGGGGGATCTTCCGGGAATGCCGGTCCAGCGGGAAGCCAGATTACAGGCGCACTACCGAGGGGAGGCGGACCCCCTGGCGCTGGTGGGCCAGGTGGGGGTTCGACCGTCGGCGCGGGGGGAGGCTGGACAGTCGGCACGGCAGGGGGCTCGACCATTGGTGAGGGCGAAGGATCCTCCGCCGGGGCAGCAGTTTCCGGACTTGTCTGGGAGCTTGTTGGACCGGCTGGCACCGAGGCCATGCTTGGCGATCCAGTAGGCGTGGCCGATCCGGAGCTGGGCCGATCGTTAGCACTTCCGCCGCGGGTGGGAGCAAAAAAACAAGCTGAAAGCAGAGCTAGAACCGTAAGTGCAGCGAGGAAGACTCCGTTCACCCTGACGAAGTTGGTGTCTCTGCGAGGTTGCAAAACGAATCTGCCGGTCACGATCGCGGTCCCATGCTGCCATTCAAATTGGCCATCAATGTCATCATTGTTGGCTGATGAGCCGACATTGAGCAGTTTTCAGGGGAGCCCCGGGTCACACACCTGGAGTCCAAGAACAGCTGACTACCTCGCATTCTAGACTCCGAAATCTGATGGCACCACGCCGGTTCGCGACTTGTTCCAAGCAAAGGGGAAATGGGGTCTAAGCGCATGCTCCGCCGCAGGGGAGAGCCGTGCCTGGGCCGTGGGGCTCTTTGCCTGTCACAGAAACAACGGCGACTGTGGCTAGCTAATCCCTCGCAGGATCGATTGCGTGCCAACAGGCAGTCAGCCGCCGGCCGGACTCCTACACATGGACCAAATGTCCGTGTGTGCACTGCCGGCGGTGAGGTTGGGTGGTGCGTGGTGAGCAACTACTGCAGCCAGGTTTGGCCTCTTTGGGAGCCGCTGGCAATGGGCCGCCGCCGAGTGAGTTTGCGGAGGAGATGGCGGCGCCAATTCACTGACGCCGCCATCTCATGGTGGGTACTAGGGCATCGAGATGATCGGAGTGGACCTCCAGCTACTCCAAACTGGGATACCAAACACAGGGCTCTCCTGATGCCGAGCTTGGTGGAAGACTTCTTCCGGTCCCAATTCGGTATTTATCTGGGGGAGCACGTTGTGAAGCGTCACGGAATTGTTGGCTCCTACATGAACAGTCTTTGACGAATTCTTTATCAGCTGATTTGGTGCGGGGAAGTCAACCTCCCAGACCCGATGCTGGACTGTCACAAACCGATCCTTCAGGCAGTTCACCCTTACGGGAAAATCGGTGAGCTTCTTGCCGTGCGAGTCAAAGCCGACAAATATCGGACTCAAAGGCGTAACGCTGCAGGAAAATATGGGCGGGACTGCGGCTTGGGCCGGGGCGGCCAAAGCGAAGGGCGCTGCTGTAAGGGCAAATGAAGCTGCGGCAAGCAAGGCAGTTCTCTTGACCGGGATTGTGGCTCTAAACATGCTCGTCTCCTGTGTCGGGGTCCGGCCAGGGGTACTTGTCGCTACGTGCGCAATCGCGGCGCCCAAGGCGTGGGACGACCTGTAGCTGACCTCTGGTGGCCGGGGACGGTTCCGGTTCGAATTCGACCCGGTAAGTCCATGTTCCGGTGAGGTCCGGGGTCTGCGCTTCCGTGCTGACACGGTAGCTTTAGAGTGCGGCGGAGGATGCCATAGCTGGCGGTGGTCGGTGGGCGCGAGATTATTCAGGTGGCCGAGGCCACCCCGGCATCGCGGCTGCAATAAAGCTCGCGGTTTTAGGGCAGCCCCACCGTTCGCAATACTGAACAATCTCGCGATCGCTTGACGGTTACCGCTGTGTGGATGAAGGCTACCGCAAAATCCTGGACTTTATTGCCAGTCATAGAACGGCTGCCGCAGTGGGGATCGAAGGAACCGGCTCATACGGTGCCGGCCTTTCCAAGGTGCTCCGCACCCTTGATCTGATTGATTGCTGTCGTGCGGGCTTTCATTGCCGAAGTGCGCGCGGTACGGAGGATCCGTAGGCATTCGACGGGTCCGTCTTTGGCTTTCGGGATCGAGACGCCTCGTTGAGCCAGTACTGACTGGGCGGCCTGGTAGGCATCCAGGGGATCGGATTTGCCTTTCAGGCAAGGCTGGGCCCGGTTCGGCCGGGTGACCTCCAGGACTGTGAGCCCTTCGCTGGCCATCGTCAGCGAATACGGCAAACCTCTGGCCGATCAGGAGTTCCTCGCCGTGGGCTCCGGATCATTGACCGGGTGTAATCCAAGGCTCCGGTTTGCGATTCAAGGAAGGACCCGAGACGGGCAACAAATCGCAGTATGAGTGTAGAACTCCCTTGAACCGTGCTGGCTTTCCGGGCCCAGTGGGTGATGAGGCACTTTGCTCCTCAGCCTCGAGCCTTGGCCGGACCAACACAGGAGCACGAGAAATGTCCCCTATATCGAACCAGGCCAAAACGTCCCAACGCCCACGACGGAAACTAGCTCTACTCTCCGCAGTGTCGCTTGGACTTGCGGCCATTCCCATCGGCTTGGCCGCTCCCGCACAAGCGGCAGAGAGCATCCGAGCCTGTACGGTCACCGCTGTGCAACCCTCTTTCGCTGGCCACAACGCCGCCGGCGTCAAGAAGGTCGACTATCCGGTCAGGATCTACTGCTCCAAGACCAGGATTCTAAACATCATTCAGACACGATGGGAAGATGACAGCTCCTGGACTCCCCCTGGGACGGAAACGACTACCAAGGAAAAACGACCCGGACCAACTACCGAGTTGCTGCCGGGACGACCGTAACCCTTCCCAGCGTGCACCTCCTCCAGAACACAGAGCCCGGGAACGAGGAGGTATTCCACAAAGTGACCTATCAGGAAGGCTTCGGCGGTCTTTGGACCGACTGGGCCGCCAAGGTCAGCGCCAACAGGTCGATGCCGGGATAATCACCTGACTCTTCCAAGTCACGTGGAGCTCGGAACGTTTTACTTTGGAGTTCCACAATCAACTTCGTCCGGTCTCATCAGGATGACCTATCCAGTGAGACCGGACGAACAATTGGCCTTTAGCGACCCAACGCCGCAGTGGCGTTCGAGGGAACACCGTCTTGGTGCCGTCGCTGCGTCGAAAAAAGGGCGCTGAACACAAACGCCCTCGGGTCCTGAGGCCCGGGGCTTGAAGTTGTACCAGAACGGGTGCGGGATGACTTTGCCGGCCAGGGGTACCGGTGTACCGGTGAGACATGTACCGTGAAGAGGCTACCGCGCACGTCAATGTGCGCCGGTTGTCGGCGCATGCTTCCCCTTCTTCGTCTTTCGCGTGAAGGCCACTACGACCCAGCCACCGACAAGCGCGATGGACCCGAGGAAGGCATTCATTGGAGCAGACATGTCCTTGATCCAGGCGGATACCACGTACATCAGTCCGACATCGACAGTGATCGTCTCCGTGTGGGAATTAATGGCGGTGTCGCCTTCAAGGTCTGGGATCACGAGTCGGAGCACCATCTGGTGCCGCCCGGGCTGGACACCGGTGATGTGCCATCCCCACTCGCCAAAATGGGACTTAGGCAGTGCGATGGTTTCGCTGGTCGAACGCTCGATATTCATTCCGCCGTCTTCGCTGGTGAGATCAGCTCGCATCTTTTCGCAAAGAAGCACATCACGCCGGGTCGGATCCCCCGTTCCGGGCAGACCGCTCCCAGGATCTATCGGTGATGTTTTGAAGACCACCCTGACCACGAATTCGACTTTCTCACCCTGCTTGAGGGGGGACGGGGCCTTAAAGGCCATCCGGCCGTCGAAACAACCCTCCAGACCCGGCTGCTCCGTTTGGGACGGGGAAACGGCGCCAGTGGGCGAGATGGCGGAGCGGGTAGGCACAGGGCTAAAGGAAGGGGGCGGAGGGGGCGGAATATCAATCCACTCGCCCCCGTCGCCAGGGTTAGGGGGGTCATAGGTGGCGGGAGTGCTCGCCGCGGGTTTGAGGGTCGAGTAGTAGGTGCTCAGGACGGGGGCGGCGGACCGAAGAGAGTAGACCTCAGTGAGGGAAGACATCACCGCCAGTATCAGAGCCGTCACCGTCACGACCACGCTGGCCCCTGTCAGCAATATCCGTTCTTTGCGTCGAGTGCTCATTCTTCACTCCAACCGTTGAGTGAATCAGCAATGTTGAAGATCCGCGGGCGCCGGCGACGTTCGCGGTCCGGTATTTGCTATGCAGTTTGGCCCCTCGGGGAACTGCGGTCAAGACGGCCGGGCTTTACTGGCTGGGTCTTTCCATCGGAGGAACAAGTAGCCTCGGCCAACGGTGCATCGCGGACCACCCGGCGAAGCCTGCTTGCGTTGACGCCGGACATCTACATCCGCGACTTCGTCGGTGACAGCGGCGAATCGCGCAGCGGACCTATCAACGCCTCGCCCGGCATTACTCTTCGCAAAGTGGTCGCCGACGCTCAGGCAGCGTTTGGGCAATGCAGCGGCAGGGAGATGAACGCCACCCTCGGTTATGAGGGAATGTCTGGCAGTGCGTCCCCGGCGCCCTCAAGCACGTTTCGGTAGCCTCTGACGGAACGGTGTGGGGGTGAACGCCAACGACATGATCTACCGGTGCGTCGGAAACTACTGGATCCAAATCCCGCCTGAAGTCCCACTCCACCAGGTCATCATAGACCGGCGGTCCCGGCTTCCGGTTCAGGCCCTGTTTCTCTGAGAACACCGACAGATGCCGTGGTCCCTGAACTGAAGAGGCGTAGCCGCCTGTTGAAGCACGAGAATGAGATCCCGCGTCGGGTGGCTCAACAGCTGGTTTGGGACAACGAATCGGGGATAGGGCAGGGTCGGCTGACCGAGCCGGCGGCGGCGTTCGCTGGCGTACTGGGCAGCGAGATCCGGCAGTTGCCGCCACGGGATCCGGAATCCAAGGGCATCGTGGAGCGGATGAACCGTTACTTCCGCTAGGGCTTCATGCCCGGCCGGACGTTCGCGTCCCCGCTGGATTTCAACAACCAGCTCGCGGACTGGCTGCCGCGCGCGAACCCCCGCTACTCCCGGACCCGTCATGGCGGTCCGGTCGAGCTATTCATCCGGGACCGGGATGCGATGCGGCCGTTGACGCCGGTGGCGCCCGAGTTCGCCTTTCGCAGCAGCGTCCGGCTGCCACGGGACTACTACGTGCGGGTCTTCTCCAACGACTATTCCGTGGACCCGGGTGATCGGGCGGATCGTGAACGTCGAAGTAGACCTGGAAAAGGTGACTGTGAGCGCAAACGGCCGGCTGCTGGCCAGGCACGACCAGCGGTGGGCCAGGCACCAGATCTTCACCGACCCCGGGCATGTGGACAAGGCCCCCCTCCCTCCGACGGATCCATCGCAGCGTCAAGGCCGGACGGTCGACGGTGGTGGAGGAACGGGACCTGTCGATCTATGACGAACTGTTCGGTGTCGCCATCCCTGACGATACCCGCGAGCTCTCGGGGGCAGGACGGTGAGCGCTGCAGTGAAGGACATCGAGTACTACGCCCGAGCACTGCGCGCGCCGCGGAGCGCCGACGGCTACCGGTCCCTCGGAGACCGGGCCCGGGAGGCCGGCTGGTCGCACGAGGACTACGTCGCCACTTTTGCTCCGCGAGGTCGCCGAACGCGAGGCTTCCGGGGCTGCCCTGCGGATCAGGGCCGCGAGGTTCCCCGGACACAAGCTGCTGGACGAGTTCAACTTCGACCATCAGCCTGCCGCGGACCGGAACCTCGTCGCGCATCTGGGTACCGGCGTCTTCTTTCTGAAGGAGGCCATAACGTGGTCCTGCTCGGTCCTCTAAGCACCGGGAAAACCCAATTGGCTGCCGGGATAGGTATCTGGGCAGCGCGCGCGGGCACCGCGTCCTGTTTCGACACCGCGACCGGGTAGGTGTCTTGATTGGCCGAAGGCCACGCGCCAAAACAAAATGAAAAAGCAACATCGCCGTCCGGACGGCGTTGCAACTAGCTCGGTCTTCGGGGGTGCATGTGGCAGCGGGACCGCGTTACCAAGAGTGCTGACTAATTGGGGCAGTCATTCGAAAGATCAGGGCTGAGCTTGAGCTTCAGTAGCAGATCAGGGGTCACACCTATATGCTCCGAACTGGGGAAATTAGGGCCAGTGAACGCTTTGGTCGTCCCCGCCAGAACCGGCTCCCACGGGTCGTAGCTGCCGTCGCCACCTCCTAACAAGGACGAGTAAGTTTTGTCTGACCATCCCCAGAGCGTTGTCACGAGTGTGTCGTCACGATTCAGGCAGATATCCAAGGACGCGTGCGCCTTATTCGCCCGGATCAGTGTGCGCACGGATTGGCGGAAGTCGCCAGTGTAGGCCACGAACGATAGGTTGGGGTTATCGCGGCGTCCCTGCGTTTCGACCGAAATCGTCAGGCGCAGATCAATGTCACGTTTATGCTCCCTAGCGCAGGCTGTGCCGGCGGAGTGAGGAGTAGCATAGGGGGGATCGTCCTTGGTGACCCATAGAGCAATTGGGATACTTGCCGCATCGAATGATTTTTGATCGCGAGTCATGTTGAGCAGACGGCACCATTCGTGTTCCGTCTGTGCGACAGCAGAATCGAAGGCTTCCTCCCAATTCACCCTTGAATCGACGTCGTGCTGCAGACAGTTATCGTAGATCGGGCGATCATTAGTTCCCCAATAATTTTGGCATTCGTCCCCGCCGTGGCGTATGCACACACTCTCTTTATCGAGGCATGTGAAATCCGCCAAATTGGAAGAGTAGGGCGCCTGACCTGGTGGGGGACACTGCCCGTTCCCATTAGTAAAGGGTTTCGAGCTGGCGGTCATCAGTCCCCTGAGCCGACCAGAATAAAACGGCCACACGTTCGGCACGGCTGATTTAGGGCTCCCAAATTGGTCCTTGGGCAAATCGATAACGCCCCAAATGTTGCCCTGGACCGTGACGATATCGCTGTTGACGCTCTCTGCTGGAAACAGTTTTTCGTACGGACCGAGCCTTCGCCAGTTCCCGAGTCCCGAGTCAAGCAGGCGCTTCGGGTACGTCGTCCCGAAACCCAAGCCGACAGGTACAGGATCCACCCACGGAGAGTGGGAGTAGAAGTCCTGAACCGGATGAAGCAGCTGCCCCCAACGCATAGTCGCGGTGCTGCTGTCAGTAGGACCAACTGACGTCGAGATCGCGGATAAGACCTGATCATATTGGCTTCGGATGTACTCCGTGCTTTTCGTGAACAGGCAGTTGGTAAAGTGAAGTTCCGGTCGATCGGTCGTGCCCTTTCCGTCTTGATCGATGTTCTTTTCTTTGATGCGGGAACGAATGCCGGGCGACAGGAAATCCAAAGCCCTGTCAGTAATTGTCCTGTGACCCTGGCCGTCGCAGATGGTGTTAACGACGACGTCCCTTTCTACGCAGAACGCGCGGGCCGGGGAAGCGGAGCCAACTATCCAAGCCGGGGCCAGTAGGAGAACAGCCATGCACGAAATGAAGTGGCGTCCTCGCATCTGTAGCTCCTCAGCGACTATAGCTGTCTTCGCCTGCACACAGGTCGTAAGCACAGGTGTAAATCTTGGCCGTCAGGTCTGTCAATGGCCAATCGTTTTGTGCGGGTAAGGGGCTTGAGGATCGGTGCTCGGGAAAGTCACGCTAAGGCACCAAAGTCCGGCGCCCCGCGCGCGGGAGAACTAGGCGGAATCAGGGAATCGCCCAGAATGGCTTCCCGGATGCGGCCGGCCGGCACCAGCCGCCTCAGTGCGCGCGGCGCCGGGTCCTCGTCGATTCCAGCAGGAGGCTCGCCCGGGTATTGTGGTGCTTATTTCGGGCGGGTTCGGTTCCAGAGACCTACCCGTCATATTCGAGCGAAATTGCTCCCGGCCCGGACGGCCGTTAAGCAGCCCGGTTGAGGTCGCCGAAATGGGCAAAAGAGGGTGTGCACAATGTGCACACCTTGGGCTTCGGATCGGGTTGTACTGGTGGCGGACTGGGCCGGATTCGGCAGGTTTTCGGGGGAGCGGCGGAATTGCAAGGACTGGAGTCCGGTTCGAGTCCCACCTCGGGCACGCATAGCCCCTCGTTAGAGGGGGTTCTTGCTTAAATGTGTGGACATTGTCCCTCAGCTGGTCCCTCTGACTGTGGCCGCGGTGTGTGCCTGGCGCCGCGGTGGCCTGTTCGGTTGTGTGGGTGGCGGGGTCAGGTTCCTGGCCTGTGGGCCCTCCGCTGCTGGAATCTGGGGTCAGATGCCGTCCTTTCTTGCCGTCCCGGTAGCCAGCCATTGGCCGTCACTCATTCATGGCGCGGAGTTGTGGTGACGACTTGACGAAGTCGGTTTCTCTTCGACGATCTTCCTCGGATTACTGCCTTCTTCGATCCAGGCAGGGCGCGCTCGTCGCCTGTTTGTCCGGCCAAAGGGGGCGTGCACATTGTGCACACATTTGTGCACGGGCGGCCTGTCATCCTCATCGTTGTCTCTTCCTCGTGACTCTGCCTTCAGCGTTCATGCAGGTCTCGGTTCCGCATGACTTTGCGGCCCCGATCATAGGTTCTTGTGGGACGTTCCTGTCATCGGGCACCTCTCGTGGCATATCTGTTGCCGGCGCACGATCCTTCGACAGAGTGAAGGTGTGTGGGAGCCGGACTCTTCTTCGGTCAACCAGTCATCGCTGGTGAATGGCTTTCAATCGGTGCGACGGCATCCGCTGCGCGGTCCGCAGGCGTGTCGGTCAGATGTGTGGGTCGTTCTCATACACGGAGTCACCGCTGGGTTTGAGGATCCGGAGTGCAACTTGGGGAACCGGGAGCGGTTCGAAGTTTCGTGAGGAGATACGCGACGCGGGAGCGGAACGAAACTTTGGATCGAGTCCGGCGCGGAGCGCCCTGGTTGCGCGGAGGACCGGCCAAGTCTCCGCCTCCTTTCCCTCAGTGGCCAACGGGCCTCACTTGGACCCAAACGGTGACCTCAAACGGGACAAAAGATTGACAGCCAACGAAAATAACCGGGGAAATCTGTCCTTTGCCGTCGCGCTAAAGCAGAGTTCAGTCACTCGGTCGGGCGCGGATTCCTGCCTAGTCCGTGATTCGGTTGCTGAACAACGTCAGTGCCTCTACAACGAAGTCGTGATCATCCTTCTGCGGCAGACCGGAAACTGTCACGGTGGCCACGTGCCCGGTGCCTTTCACGTATACAGGGAATGCTCCGCCGTGGGGTGCATAGCGTGTCTGGTCGAACCAGCCGTTGTCTTCTATGCTTCCGCCGCCGAGTCGTCCCTTGAGGCCTACGAGAAGGGATGGTTCGGCGTACCGCTCCGCTGTTTTGCTCTTTTTCTGGACCCAGATTTCGTTGTCAGGGGTGGCCCCGGGCAGGGAGACGTGGAAGAGTACGTGCTCGTTTCGGCGGATGTCGATGGCGACCGGGAGTTTTCGTTCGGTGGCCATTTCCACTAGCAACAGTCCAAGGGCGAGGGCGTCGGCCTGGCTGAAGCTGCCCAGCTGTAAAGTGCGGATTTCGCCTTCGATGCGTTCGATCAGCGAGCGTAGGGCGGGGTCGGATTGTTCGGCCCGGGAGTCCGGATCAAATTCCGGTTCGGTCGGTAGGTCTATGGGTTCGGGGACCATGAAGGATCATTTCCTGTCTGTTGCTTGTCCGGTGGGTTCCCGAAGGGGTTCCCGCACGGCGTGCTTAGGTCCGGCGCCGCCAGGTCGCCGTGGAGGACCGGATCTTGAGCTGTGGCTGGATGAGAGTCAGTTGCGTGGGAATGTCCTCGTTCCCGTCCGCGAGGCGGGTCATTAGCATTTCGGCGCCTTTTGCCCCGATCTCCTGGGGGAATCCGGCAACGGATGTCATGGGAGGAACCTGGCTTGCGGCGATGCGGGTGTCATCGAAGGATGCCACCGCGAGGTCACGGCCGGGTTCCAGCCCGCGGCGCCGCATCTCGTCGTAGATACCTTGGGCGACCGCGTCGTTGTACGCAATGATCGCGTCGGGGAGTTTTCCCTGGTCGAAAAGCCGGCCCACTGCGGCCACGCCTCCTTCCGGAGTGATGGGGCTGCGGAACTCGTCCACGCTCCACACGTCGCAGCCCCTGGGTTCAAGCGACGCCCGAAGACCTTCCTCCCGTTCTGCCAGGGAGGATGCCGTCAGGCCGCCGAGGAATGCCACGCTTCGGCAGCCCAACGCCGAAAGGTGATCTCCGAGGATCGTTGCCCCCTTGACGTTCTCGCTCCCCACGTAGTCGAAGCCGGCGAACCGGCGTGCGAGCAATACCACAGGGACGCCGGCGGCATTGACCTGCTTGGCCAGTTTCTCCGGGTCAGTATCTGGTGCCGGGAGCAAAAGAATGCCGTCGACCTGGCGTTCGATCATTGACGAAATGATTTCGTGCTGGCGGTCCGCGTGGTCGCGGCTGTAGCCGATGAAGATGGTGTAGCCGGCGTCGTGGGCGATCTGGTCGACGGCCATGGCCAGCTCGGCAAAGTAGGGGTTGATGATCTCTGTGACGATGAGCCCGAGTGTCATGGACCTGCTCTGCCGGAGGTTGGCGGCCTGCCGGTTGTAGACGTAGCCGAGCTCGTTCATTGCTTCGCGTACCTTGGCCGCTGTCGCTTCCGGGATGCGGGAGCTGCCCCTAACGACGAGGGAAGCGGTTGAACGTGAGACGCCGGCAGCCTTGCTCACGTCTTCGAGGGTGATGCGCGGGGCCATGCTGTATTCCTGCCGGTTGGTCGATAGGCGGGGAAGCGGCGCTGCCCGCTTTTCGACTTTATCAATCCTTTCCTGCGGAGAGCCGTTGGGCGGCCGGGTCGCGGGCCGCGAGAATGGTGTCCGCCACGCGGAGGGCATTGGCTGCGATGGTCAGCGCCGGGTTGAGTGCCGCCGATGAGGGAAAGAAGGAGCTGTCGACCACCCAGAGGTTGTCCAAGTCATGGGCTCGGCAGTCAGGGGTGAGAACGCTGGTGGAGGGATCGTGTCCTGCCACGGCTGTTCCGCACTGGTGGGAGTTGGTTTCGATGCCCATGCGCTCGGTGAAGATGGCTGGGTAGCCGGCTTTCCGGACGGCCTTGCTGATCCGGTGGACCAATTCCTTGTGGGGGCCGAGGTTATTCGGTTTCCACCAGACGTTGATCCTGCCGTTGACAACGCTGATGCCGTTGCTCCGCCGGGGGAGGTCCTCGGTGGTGAGGTAAATGTCGATGCTGCGGTCCGACATGGCTTTCAGGAGCCAGGTTGGTGCCCAGGGCCTGGCCATCTTGAGCATGCTGGCACGTAGTTTTCCGAGCATCTGCAGGTTCCCCAAGGGGAACTGGTTGGCGGGTCCGGCTTCGTACCAATCGTTGAGACCCAGGGTTTTCTGCCACAGCGTCCGGTTGACTTTGAACGGGTTGATGCCGATGAAGAAGGTGCTGTTGTGCACCATGTAGTTCCGGCCCACGAGTCCGGAGGAGTTGGCCAGGCCGCCAGGAATCTCGGGAGTGGCCGAGTTCAGCAGGAGCGCTGCCGAGTTCACGGCCCCGGCGGCGAGGATGAATTTGTCCGCTTCGATGCGGATGATGCGGTCGTTCTGCTCGGCGAGGGCCGCGACGACAGTCCGGCCGTCATCACCGGTGAGGAGCCGGATGACTTTGGTATCGGCTAGAAGTTCGACGCCGGCAGCCAGCGCCGGATTGATGGCGACCTTTTCGGCGTCGGACTTTAACCCGGCTTCGTTCGGCGCACCGTCGCTGGTGGCGCACAGTGCGCGTTTGTCCTGGGTTTCGGCCTCCAGCCCGTTGGGCATTCGGAACGGATGCAGGCCCTGCCGGCGGAAGGAATCCGCCAGTGACTGGATGGCTGGTTCGTGGTCTAGCGGCGCGTGCGGGTAAGCCTCTGAGTGCATGGGTTCGGTGGGGTCCTCGCCGATCTGGCCGCGGACCTGGAACAGCTGTTCGGCACGGGTGTAGTACGGTTCGAGGTCTTCGTAGCTGAAGGGCCAGGCCGGCGAGATTCCGTCCGCGTGCCGGGTTTCCGCGAAGTCGCTGGCGCGGAAACGCGGCAGGCAGGCGCCGTAGACCTTGGTGTTGCCTCCCACCCAGTAGAAGACGCCCGGTTTGAAGGGTGCCCCGGTGCGGCCGTTGTACCAGGTGTCGGCGTTTTTGTAGCGGCCCTTGAGGTATACCTCGTCCAGGTCGGAATTTGCCGGTTCAACAGGGAGGCGGTGGCCGCGTTCGATGACCAGGACCTTCGCGCCGGAGTCCTTGAGGGCGTAGGCCATGGTGCCTCCGCCCATGCCTGATCCGATGATGGCAATGTCAGTCCGGATCACCTCGTCCGGGTGCGCGGCTTGTGCCGGCGCTGCCGGACACGGTGCCTCGTCAATTGATTCCCAGGACACAGCAATCACCGGCCTCTCTGGGCTTCGGCGTACTGCTGGATCTGGTCCATGGTGTCCAGGAACCAGTAATCGCCCCACATCACCGACTCGTCGACGCCCAGACCCTTTCCTTCGTGGTAGCTGCCGTGTTTGAGCACGCCCTCCCAGTCCTCGCTCGGCCCGGCCAGGAAATCGTCCTCGGTTAGGCGGCCGATGATGGCCACCGCGTAATCGGCATAGACCTGCGCTTTGGTGCGGTCCTGGATGAGGCCGGCGAGCTGCCAGAAGCCGCCGGCCGCGGCGGCCGCAGCCGATGTTTCGTAGGGCCGGACGGGGTTGGGTTCGTCCCAGTCGTTCGGTGGGACGAGACAGTCGCCGGTCTTTTCGAGGTAGAAGTCCGCGGCGGCGATGGCGGTTTCGAGGAAGCGCCGTTCGCCGGTGAAGCGGTAGACGGTACCGAAGCCGTAGAGCGCCCAGGCCTGCCCGCGGGCCCAGGATCCGTCGTCGGCGAAGCCCTGCTGAGTGGTCTGCTTCAGGAAGGAGCCGGTTTCCAGATCGAAAATGCCTTCGTGGGAGGCCGAGCCGTCGCCGCGCATGAGGAACCGGCGGGTGGTGAGGCAGTGGTCTACGGCTTTGCGGGCCATGTCCTGGTCTCCGGTCTGCTGCGCGGCGTAGAGGGCCATGTGGATGTTCATCATGATGTCGATGAACAGGCTGTCGGGCTGGCGGAAGCTGGGCATGTACCGGCCGGCTTCCCGGTAGCGGCTGGCAGTGGTGCGTCCGGCCTCGATGACGACGTCGCGCTTGGTGGTGTCACCTGTTGCTTCGAACCAACGCCGGAAAGTGGACCAGAACAAGAAGCCCAGGTCGTGGACGGTGTCGTCGCTCTTGCGTTCTTCGATGAGCTCGGAGTAGTGCTCGGCCGCGCTACGAAAGCGGGCGCGATCGGCCTCGTCGGCCCGGCGGGAAAGCATCCACAGCTGACCCCCAAGGAAGCCTTCGCACCAGTTGGTCCAGGCTTCGCCGTCGACCACCCATTTGCCTTCCTCTGTGTAGAGCGGGAACCGGTCCGGGTGCCTGATGATCAGTCCGTTCAGTTTCGCCGAGGCGGTCTTCCATGCCTTGGAGGCGGCATCGGCGAACTCTGCGGGGACTTCGTAGCCTGTCGGCAGCGTGAGGGGCAGCATCGTGGGCAGCACGGCGGGTGCGTGCGCCGGGGCGGAGGTTGCGGTGGCAGTCATGTTCATTCCTTCAAGGGTTTTGGGGTCTTAGCGGCGGGGTGCGTCGGGGGCGTCGACCCAGCGGTTTTCACGGATGCCGACCTGGAGTTGGATGGTTTTCAGTTCGCTGAACTCGGCGAGGGCCTGGCGGCCGAGTTCGCGGCCGATGCCGCTGTGTCCGTAGCCGCCAAACGGCACTTCGGGGTATCCGTCCATCCAGCGGTTGACCCAGACGGTCCCGGCGCGCAGGTCGCGGGCGGCGGTCAGGGCTTCGTTGATGTCGTTGCTCCAGATGCCGGCGGACAGGCCGAACGAGGTGGAGTTGGCGATCCCAATGGCCTCCTCCAGGGTGTCGTAGGGCAGCACGGACAGGACGGGCCCGAAGATCTCGTCGGTGGCAATGGTCATATGGGCGGTGACGTCGGTGAAGACGGTGGGCTGGTAGAAGCGGCCGTTGAGGCCGGTATCGAGCCGGTCACCGCCGGTGAGCAGGTGCGCGCCGGCGTCGCGGCCTTCGGCCACGTAGCGTTCGACGACGGCGAGCTGGGCGTCGTTGACAAGGGAACCGACGAGGGTCTCGGCCTTGAGCGGGTCACCGACGCGCATGTGCTGGGCACGCTCGACGACGGCGGATGCGAATTCGTCGGCGATGGAGCGGTGCACGATGAGGCGGCTGCCGGAGTTGCAGCACTGGCCGACGTTGAAGTAGCCGCCGAAGACACCGGCGTCGACCGCGGCGGTGAAATCGGCGTTGGCGGTGATGATTTGCGGGTTTTTCCCGCCGAGTTCGAGTTCGACCTTTTTGAGGTCCCGGCCGGCGGCGGAGGCTATGCCTTTGCCCACGCCGGTGGAGCCGGTGAAGCTGATCATGTCGATTCCGGGGTGTTCGGCAATGGCCGCGCCCACGACGCGGCCGCCGGTGACGATGTTGACGACGCCGGCCGGGAAACCCGCTTCGCGGATGAGCTGGCCCAGCATGACGGTGGTCGCTGAGGTGCTTTCGCTGGGTTTGATCACGGCGGTGTTGCCGGCGGCGAGGGCGAACGGCAGTTTTTGGCTGATGATCAGCAGCGGGAAGTTCCAGGGCGTGATCATGCCGACGACGCCGATGGGCTCGTGGACGACCATTGCCAGGGTGTCCTGGCCGAGGGCGTTGTGGGCATCGCCGTGGGTGTTGCGGGCCAGACTGGCCGCATACTCCCATAGCTCGGCGGTGCCGGAGACTTCGTTGCGTGACTGGGTGATCGGTTTACCGGTCTCCAGCGTTTCGGCCAGGGACAATGCTTCGGCGTCGCGGCGGACGAGATCGGCGACCTTCAGGAGCAGCTTGGACCGTTCGGATCCGGTGGACTGGCGCCAGCCGCGGTCGAGGGCTTTTCTGGCGGCAGTGACGGCACGGTTTACGTCTTCATGCCCGCCCTCCGGGAAGGAGGTGACTTCGACTTCATGCGCCGGGCTCAGTCGGGTGAAGGTCTGGCCGCTTTGTGCCTGGGCGTCTTCGCCGTCGATGATCATCGGGCGGTAGGTGGGCTCGACATCGTCGAGCGTGTAGCTCTTGGTTTCCATCTCAGGTGTCCTTAGAAAAGATGTTGCGCGAGTTTGGCTGGGCGGTCTCAGTTGTCCGTGAAGAGCGCCGGGCGCTTTTCCCGGAATGCTGCGACGCCCTCGGCGAGGTCGTCGGTGGCGGCGGCGAGGCCGCCTGCCAGGGCTTCCAATACGCGGGACGGGGCTCCATCGGCGGCTGCGTCGATGAGTTGCTTGCCCAGCTGTACCGCCAGTGGTGCTCCGGCGAGCAGGTCGGCGCTAAGCCTGGCCACCGCGCCCTCCAGTTCGTCTTTGGGGGCGACGGCGGTGGCCAGTCCCCAGGCAAGGGCTTCCTCGCCCGAAAGCTGCCGGCGGGTCAGGACGAGTTCCTTTGCCCGCGCCCTGCCGACGAGTTCGGTCGCCCGTTCGGTACCGCCCCATCCGGGGACGGTCCCGAGGCCAGTTTCGGGCAGGGCCACCTTCGCCTCGGCGGCGATGACACGGAAGTCGCAAGCGAGGGCGAGTTCCAGCCCGCCACCGAACGCAAGTCCGTCGACGACGGCGATGCTGGGCTGTCGCAGTCCGGCGAGGGCATCCAACGCACCGTGGCCCGTGGCGATCCAGTCCCGCCACATCCCGGCAGCGGACAGGTCTGCGAAATGGTTGATGTCGGCTCCGACGCAGAAGACCTTCTCACCGCCGGTTCGGACGATTACCAGCCTGGCCGATGAGGCGGCAACTTCCCGGGCGGCACCTGCAAGGTCCTCGAGGACTCCAAGGGTCAGGGCGTTCAGCTTCGACGACCTGTCGACCAGGATGGTCGCAGTGTGGCCGTCGGCGGAGTAGCCGACAGTGACCTGTCCCGTGGCTTCCGTGGTGACGGGTGTCGTTTCGGTGCTCACGGCTGGTCCTTTCGGTGGCCGCCGAGCTCGCCGGCGAGGTGTTCGGCGGCGCGCATGACGATCGCCCAGATGGTCAGGGTGGGGTTGATGCCGGGGCAGCTGGGGAATGCGGCGCCGGAGTACATGTACAGGTTGCGGGTGTCATGGACGGCGAGATGCTCATCCAGGACCGAACCGGCAGGGTCGTGGCCAAACCGGGCGCCGCCGAGGTCGTGGCTGGATCCGACGCCGGTGAAGTACGGGCCCTGCCAGGTCTTGGTGGCGCCCATGTCTTTCAGCAGGCCCGTTGCCGTGTCCGCCATCCACGAAGCCAGGCGCCGCTCGTTGTCCCGGAGCCGGTAGGTTACCCGGACCAGCGGCATGCCCAGGCCGGAGGAGTCGCGGTGCCGGGGATCGATTTCCAGCCGGTGCGATGCGTAGGGCAGTGCGTCGGGCTGGATCCGGATGACGCCCTGCTGGGACCAGAGCTTCAGGTGGTCGCGGTAGCCGGCACCCCAGCGGCGGACGTCCCCGGGCAGGGTTTCGCGGGCGATCTGCAGTGGCAGGGCCTGCTGTTCGGCGCCGAGGGTGGCGCCACCGATGAAGCCGTGGTCCAGGGAGCGGAACTTCGGTGAGAGGTAGTCGTCCAGGACAACGCCCTGCGCGGCCGGGCCGGTGTGGCGGTTGAATTCGGTGCCAGGGAACAGTGCGTCGACGTGGCCGAACATCTTGGTCATGTAGTGCAGGCCCAGCTGGCCAGTGTTGTTGCCGAGGCCGTTCTCGTGCCGGGCGTCGGCCGAGAGGTACATCAGGCGCAGGTTCTCGTAAGTGTAGGCCGAGAGGATGACGGCCCGCGCGTACTGGCGGCGCACCCGGCCGAGCGGATCGACCCACTCCACGCCGCGGGCGGCGCCCGAGCCATCCATGATGATCCGGGTGACCCTGGCGTGGGTGCGCAGCTCAAAGTTCCCGGTTCCGATCGCGGCCGGTACTGGTCCGAGCCCCGGGTGCCAGCGGTCTCCCCGGAAGGAGCCGAGGCCGTTGTTCCAGGCGCTGTAGCCGGTGGCCGGGCGTCCGCCGTAGGATTCGGTGGTGAATCCGACGGGCACGGGGTGCGGGTGAAGGCCGGCAGCCTTGGCCGTCTCGGTGAACTTGTTGCCGAGGATGAACGGGCGGGTGGGCGGCAGCGGGAGGGGCTTGCTGCGGGTGACGAAGGGGTTGGATTCGTCGCCGGCGATGCCGATCAGGTGTTCAAGCTTGGTGTAGAACGGCTCGAGCTCCTCGTAGCCCACGGGCCAGTCCGCCAGCGTGCAGTCCTCCGGCAGTGCACCGGCTCCGTACAGTTCGTCGTAGTGGCTCTTGGGAGCGAACTGCCAGGGGTGGAAGCGGCGCAGCCAGGAGCCGTAGTGACCTGCGGAACCCCCAACGCCGTTGACCATGCGGCCCAGCGAGAAGGTGGCCTCGCGGCTGTCCTCCTCGTCCGCGGTTTCGCGCCAGCGCGGGGTCTCCTGCTGGAATTTCGGGCCCAGCCCGCCGCGGGTGTAGTAGGCGTGCTCGAGTTCGTCGGGGAGGAACTCATCGAGCGGACGGAACGGGCCCGCCTCGATGCCGACGACGCTCAGGCCGGCTTCGGCGAAGATCTGGGCGCTGAGCCCGCCCATGGCGCCCACGCCGACGAGCAGGACGTCCACTTCATCGGTCATCCGGGGGTTGACGGCATTTTCGTAGCCGAGCTGCTTGAGTTGGTGGCCCTCGGTGTCTCGGGGGATTTCCTGCATCGCGTCGGCAAGGGTCTTGATGACCCCGCCTTTGGTGGTGTGGTCGGTGCTGAGGTTTTCCTCCGCTGAATTTTCCAGCCACACGCCGGGGTGCTTGAGGAACTTCCAGCCGGCGGCATCCTTGTTGCCGCCGTGGGCCGGGTCCGCGAAGAGACCTTCCTGCAGGTGCGCGATGATCAGACCGAAGAGATCCCGTTGCTCCTTCACCGGTAGTTGGTCGGTCAGGTCACCCTGTTCGAGCAGGACCAGCACGTCGGTGCGTTCGTCCAAGGTGAGTGCGGCGAAGTTCCTGCCGTGCTTGTCCTCCGCGTAGCGGTCCAGGGCGCCGAAGAGCCACTGGTAGCGGGGGAGGTCCTTGCGGCCGTAGCCTTCCAGCGTCAGGTCCAGGTATTCGGTGACCCCGGCGTCGCGGACGTCGGGGCTGTCGCCGTCGGAGGGGAACATTGCCTCGAACAGTGCATCGGCGAGTTCGCTCTCGTAGGGCGTGAGGATGCGGTGGCTTCTCATTGCAGGGGTCCTTTCAGGCGTTTCGGCCGTGCGTCAGCGGGCGGCCAGCGAATGGGAGCGCTGTTCGATCCGTTCATGGAGCGGCAGCGCCGGAAGGTGCATGCCGACAGGGGCGTCGGCGAAGAGGGCGAGGTCCATGGTGCGCAGGTCCTCGGAGACGATCAGCGGGAATTCACAGCGGTCCAGGACGTCTTTCTGCAGGTCGACGCCGGGCGCAATTTCGGTGACCACAAGCCCTGCGGCGGTCAGCTCAAGGACCGCGCGCTCGGTGATGTACTTGACCTTTTGTCCGCGGGCCAGGGCCCGGGGTCCGGAGAATGTGACGGCCGAGACATCGTTGACGAGCTTCGTGAAGGGACCGTCGGCGCGGATGTCGAGGCCGGTCTTGCCGGCGGAAATGTCCCGGCGTCCGGCGGTGAAAGCGCCCATGAAGATGATCTCCGGGGCCGAGGAGGTGATGTCTGCGAATCCGCCGACGCCCGCTGTGACGTGGCGCTTCCTGGGCAGGTGGTGGACGTTGACGTTTCCGTGCCGGTCTATTTCCAGGAAGGACAGCAGCGAGCGGTGGAACCCGCCGCCTTGCAGGAGGGTGAACTGGTCAATGCTGGGCATGATGGCGTCGGGGTTCTGGGCGCATCCGAATGCGAAGTCCAGCAGGGGGATGCCGCCGACGGCACCCTGCTCGATGACCCAGCTGACTTCCCGTCCCTGGCTTTCTTCGACCAGGACGTGGGGGACGAGGGCGGAGACCCCGAAGCCGAGGTTGACGATTTCGCCGGCTTTCAGTTCCTGGGCGGCCCGGCGGGCGGTGATCTTCTCCAGGGAGAAAGCGATGTGGGGGAGCGAGCCCAGGGGCCTGCGCAGCTGCCCGGAGATCGCGGGGTCGTTGGGGGTCAGGGTGGTCTGTAGCTGGTCTTCGGCGATCACGATGGCGTCGACGAGGATGCCGGGAACCTTTACGTGCTGCGGGTGCAGGCTTCCCGCTTCGGCCAGGCGCTTGACCTGGGCGATGACGACGCCGCCGTTATTGTGCGCTGCGTAAGCCAGGTCCAGGGCCCCGAGCGGGGATCCTTCGTCCTCGAAGGTCAGGTTGCCGTATTCGTCGGCGGTGGTGGCACGGATGATGGCGACGTTCGGGATCACTGAGGGGAAGAACAGCCACTCCTTCCCGGCCAGGGTGGCGGTTTCCACATGGTTTGCCGGCGTGGTGCTGTTCATCCGCCCGCCCTGGAGGCGGGGGTCGATGAAGGTGTCCAGGCCCACCTGCGTGAAGACGCCCGGCTGCTTCGCCGCCGCGGTGCGGTGCATCTGGTAGATCACCCCGGACGGGAAGTTGTAGGCCTCCACTTCGTCGCGCTCGATCATCTGCCAGATCAGGGGCGGCTCGGCGCTGGACGGGCCGGAGGGGTAGGAACCGGCGATCACCTTGCGCAGCAGCCCCCGCCGGGCAATGTGGTCGATGCCCTTGACCCCGTACATGTCGCCGGCGGCGATCGGGTGCACGGACGTCAGGTTGACCGGGTGGGAGGTTTCCTCGAACCGCTGGCCGATGCCGGCGAGGACACTGTCCGGGCACCCGAGGGCGCTGGAGGAACTGACGGTGATGACGTCGTCGTCGTTGATGAGGTCCGCCGCATCGCGGGCGGAGAGGATCTGTACCTTCTGCATGGCGTTCTTTCTGGCTGTTAGTAGATGTGGACGGTGCGGCCGGAGGTGGCGGATTCCTGCGCCGCCAGGGCTACTTTGACCGCCATCAGGCCGTCCCGGCCGGTGGCCGTTGGGCTGCCGCTGCCTTCAACGGCTGCGGTGAAGGCACGCAGGCCGATCACGTAGAGATCATCGGAACAGTCGACGTCGACCGTCCGGGTACCGTCAGCCTTGGTCAGGACCACTTGCCCCTTGGTGTCCTGTGTCATGGCGTCGATGACCTGGATGGTGCCCTTGGTGCCGTGGACCTCGAGGGACGTCGCAGCGTATCCGACCGTGAAGGAATCGTGGGTCTGCGCAAGGACCGGCGGTGCGCCGTCCCGTTCGTAGCGGATGACCGTCATGGCGGCGTCTTCCTGGCCGCCGATGTTCCATTCGGCCTGTTGGACCGCCATGGCGGTGACGGCCACGGGGGTGCCCAGCAGCGGGTTCAGGACCGAAGCGTCGTGGCAGGTGATGTCCAGGATCACCCCGCTTCCGGGAGTTCCCTGCCCCAGCCGCCAGCCGCGCAGCCGCTCCGGAAGGAGCACGGCATGGGCGACTTTCGCGGAAAGGACCGTTCCGATGGTTCCGGAGTCGACGAGTTCGCGGACCGTGACGTGCAGGGGGCTGCCCGGCAGATGGTGGTTGGCGGCGAGGACGAGGTTCAGGTCCTCGGCAAGCTCCACCATGGCCTCGGCCTGGCCGGCGTCAAGGGCGAGCGGCTTCTCGCACAGCACATGCTTGCCTGCCTGGAGCGCCCGGGTTGCCTGGTCGAAATGCTTGTCGTTGGTGGAGGAAATATAGACGGCGTCGATCCCCAGGCCTAGCAACTCGTCCAGATCAGTGGTGAACCGGGGCAGTCCGAGGCTTCCGGCGAAGTCGCGCGCCCGGTCTGCGGAGGCGCTGAAGACCCCGACTATATCTCCGCCGCTGGCCCGGATTGCACCGACAACCCGGGTGGCGGCGATGTCGCTGGCGCCGATCAGGCCCCATTTCAATGCTGGCATGGTGTTCTCCTAGGATCTGGGTCGCCATTGGGCGGTGGAAGCTCTGACTTTCAGGGCCGGTTCAATGAGGGCGCGCTGGGGTTCCAGCGCCGGGTTGCGGATACGCTTCAGCAGCAGCTCTGCCGCCGTACTCCCGATCCGCTCCGGGTAGGTGGACACGGAGGTCAGCGGCGGCAGCAGCAGTTCCGCCATGGCGATGTCGTCGAAGCTCGCCACCGAGATGTCACGGCCCGGTTCCAGGTTTCGCCGGCGGAGTTCGGCATAGATGCCCAGTGCGACCGCGTCACTGTAGGCGATGATGCAGTCCGGCCAGATTCCCTGGTCCAGGACCCGGGCCACGCCTTCGGAGCCGCCGACGGCATTATTCGAAGTCGTTGCGGCGGAAAGGGAGGCATCGAAAGCTACGCCGGTTCCCGTGAACCCGGCTTCCAGGCCCTTGATCCGCTCGGTCCGCGCCGAGGACTGCTCCGGACCGCCGATCAGCACCGCTGACGCTGCTCCGAGGGAGGACACATGGCGGGCCAGCTGCCCGCCGGCGGCAATGTTGTCCGGGCCCACATAGTCCAGTTCTTTGGAGAAGTAGCGGGCAATCTGCAGCACCGGGACGGAAGAGCGGTCAATGATGCCGCAGACCGGGGCGAGTTCCGACCCCGTGGCCGGCAACAGGAAAATCCCGTCGACCTGCTGCTGGACCATGGCCTCGAGCTGCCGATTTTGGCGCTCCATGTCATCCCGGCTGTACCCCACGAGAAGGGTGTACCCGGCGTCATGCGCTTCTTCCTCGATGGTCATGGTCAACCCTGCGAAGTAGGGGTTGCGGATGTCCGTCACGATCAGTCCGAGGGTCATGGATTCACTACGGCGCATGTTCGCGGCATGCCTGTTGTAGACATAGCCGAGTTCGGCCATGGCCAGCCGTACGCGGTCCGACGTTGCCTCCGGTATGCGGCTACTTTCCCTCAGCACCAGGGATGCAGTAGATCGCGATACCCCGGCTGCCCTGCTGACATCGTTCAGCGTCACTCTTTTCATTACTCTTCCACCTCCTTCAGGGCTTGTTCCAGTATTTCTATCATGTTTCTGAGGATATTGGTAGACCGATCTAACAATCTTCTCACGGGTAGATTCTGCGTGATTGTAGGTATATGCCGCACTCGCGGCCATCGTTCAAGGCGATGGCGGTGGAAGGTGGCGATTCGGGCCGGGAAGCTATTGCATCGATCTACTTAACTATGTAATCTGAACCACAACGCAGGCTCTAGCCGGGCCTTATCCGGCGTCTGACAACCCAAAGGAGAGTAGTCATGCGTGCACCAAACAAGCTCAGGATTTCGCTGGCCGTAACAGCAGCAGCAAGCCTCATTGCAGTAAGCGGATGTGCCGCCAACACCCCCGCCGGAAGCTCGTCCGGGGGAGGGACCGACAAACTCGAAATCACCTCCTGGTGGACCTCCGGATCCGAGGCCGACGCACTCAATGTGCTGATCGACGGGGTGAAGGCGGCCAAGCCGGGCCTGTCCGTGGACAACGCCGCGGTCTCCGGCGGCGGCGGCGCCAACGCGCGGCAGGCCCTGGCCGCGAGGCTCCAGGCCGGAAGCCCGCCGGACGCCTGGCAGGTACACCCTGCCGGGCAGCTGAAGAGTTACGTGGACGGCGGGCAGGTAGCCGATCTGACTGACTTGTGGACCGAGGGTGACTGGGCGTCGCAAATGCCCAAGGACGTGGCCGAAGCCCAACAGGTCGACGGCAAGTACTACACCGTCCCGATCGGCGTCCACCGCGGGAACGTCCTCTGGACCAACCCCGCCGTGCTCTCCAAGGCGAACGTCACGATCGATGCCGATGCCGGCATCGACGGGCTGATCTCCAGCCTGGAGCAGGTGCAGGCCAGCGGGACCACGCCGCTCTGCCTGGGCGACAAGGACATCTTCGCCTCATCCCAGCTGCTGGAGTCACTCATCATGTCCAGGGCGGGTGCGGACAACTGGACGAAGCTGTTCACCAGCGAGTATTCCTTCGACGCCCCCGAGGTGAAGCAGGCGCTGGAGGACTACAAGACCATCCTCTCCTTCGCCAATAAGGATCACTCCGCTATCACCTGGGATGAAGCCGCGAAGAAAATGGCCGACGGCGAATGCGCGGTCAATCTCATGGGGGACTGGGCCTACGGTGAGTTGCTCAACGCCGGAAAGAAGCCCGGCACGGACTTCGCCTGGGTGGCCTTCCCCGGCAAAGAGGACATCTTCGACTACGTAGGTGACGGCTTCTCCATCCCGGCGAACAATATTCCGCATGCCGAAGCCGCCCGGGCCTGGTTGAAGACGTTGATGGACCCGAAGATCCAGACCGAATTCGCCGCCAAGAAGGGTTCAATCCCCGCAGTGACCTCGGCCGACATCTCGGGGTTGTCCGAATACCAGCAGGAAGCCGCCAAGAGCCTCGCCTCAGGCGCAGTGGTCTCCTCGCTGGCCCATGCCCAGGCCGCCGGAGCCGAATTCGCCCAGACGTACGCCGACGCCGTCTCCACCTTCAACGGCAGCGGCAACACCGATGCCTTCATCGCCAGCATGACGCAGGCCCAGAAGACCCAGCTGTAATAGCAGGTCAGCCAACCACGTCGGAAAGGGTGTGGCTGCAGGTCACTGCAGCCACACCCCCGGACAGGATCAGTTCACTCATGACAATCTCAACAGCACGGCCACCGGCACCCGCCGGTCCCCGGTCGAAGAAACAAGTGCCTCACAACGTCAAGACATCCCGCCGAGCCGCCTGGATCTTTGCACCCAGCCTGCTGGTCAGTTTTCTCTTCGTCTACGTTTTTATCGGGATCACGGTCTACATCTCCCTCTCGAACTGGAAGATCGGAACCAGCCCAAACCTCACGCTCCGCCAGCCGTTCGGAGGGACCTACGCCGAACTGGTCCAGGAACAGCGCTTCCAGGCGGACATCCGCAATGTGGTGGTCTTCACGATCATTTTCCTGGTCCTGGCCATCCTCGGCGGACTGGTCGCCGCGCTGTTCATCCACCATGTTTCGGTGGGTAAGGGCCTGTTCCGGACGGTCTTCCTCCTGCCCTACGCGCTGTCCTTCATCGTTACCGGTGTCGCGTGGCGCTGGATCTTTGCCCCCGCCACTGGCGTCAACGAGATTCTTCGAAGCATGGGAATCGAGAACCCTCCGGGGTGGACCACGGACACCACGATCCTGGGAGCCCTGAACGACCCCTCGGGAACCGACTTCCTGAAGGTCCAGTTCGGCATTCCGGTGGCGCTGCTGCCCATCATCTTTGCGGCCGCATGGCAGCTCGTGGGTTTCGCCATGGCCATGTACCTGGCCGGCCTTGCCTCCATCCCGGAGGAACACCTTGAAGCGGCCAATGTTGACGGCGCGAACGTCTGGCAGCGACTTCGGTACATCGTGCTGCCGCAGCTGTGGCCCTCCACCATCACCTGCTTCGTGCTCCTGCTTCACGTGGCCCTGAAGATCTTCGACCTCGTCGTCGCCATGTCAGGTTCCGGCCCGGGATTCGTCACCGACGTGCCCGGCATTTACATCTACAACTACCTCACCAGCCGTTACGACAAAGCCTCGGCAATGGCGATCATCCTGCTCCTGCTGACCCTCGTGGTGATCGTCCCCTACCTCGTACGCGGATACCGGAAAGAGCGAAAGGCATAGCAATGGCCGTCGAAACCCTCGAACCGACCACGTCCCGATCTGTCCAGGCGCCACGACAGCGCCCGAAGAAGCTGGCCCCCAAGCCCCGGTCCTGGAGCATTCCGAGAACTGCCGGCGGCTGGATTGTCCTGGCTGTTTGTACCCTCGCGACTCTCGGCATGCTCGTGCCGGTTTACGTCATCATCACCACGGCCCTGTCAGGAAGTACCGGAGCTCCGAACTTCTTCCTAGCCTTCCCGGATGCGCCGAGCCTGGGCGCCTTTAAAGGCGCCTGGACCAAGCTTCACGGATCGCTGGCGAACTCACTTCAGATCACAGTCCCGGCGGCGCTGGTCTCGTGCCTGTTGGGCTCGATCAACGGCTACGTTCTGTCCAAGTTCCCCTTCCGGGGATCCAACGCCCTCTTCACGGTTCTGCTCGTGGGCATGTTCATACCGTTCCAGGCCGTTATCATCCCCGTCTTCCAGTTCCTCAACATGCTGCACCTCCAAGGCAGCATCATCGGCCTGATCCTGGTCCACATCATCTACGGCATACCGATCACCACGCTGATCTTCCGCAACTACTACGAGGGCATCCCGACCGCCATCATCGAAGCAGCCTCCATCGACGGTGCCGGCATCTGGAAGACCTACGTCCGTGTGATGCTCCCGCTCTCCGTGCCGGGCTTCGTCGTCGCCGGAATCTTCCAGTGCACCAACATCTGGAACGACTTCCTCTTCGGCTTCATCCTGGCCTCCCCGGCAGCGTGGCCTGCTACCGTAACCCTGAACAACCTCATCGGAACCACTACCGTGGACTACTCCGAGCTGATGGCCGGCGCAGTGCTCGTGGCTGCTCCGACCGTCCTGCTCTACCTTGTCCTGGGCAGGTTCTTCGTCAGCGGCCTCACCGCAGGAGCAGTGAAATGACCCTTCTGGATGTGCTCTGCGTCGGGGAAACCATGGCTGTGGTCACCCCCGCCAGGGCTGAGCCGCTCCGTGACGCGGAAGAATGCCTGCTCGGCTACGGGGGAGCGGAATCCAACGTTGCGGCGCACCTGGCCGAATTCGGTTACCGGTCCGGCTGGGCCAGCCGTGTCGGCCGGGACCCGTTCGGTGAACGAATTGTGGACGGACTTTCCAGCCGTGGCGTGGATGTCAGCTGGGTGGTGCGCGACAGTACGTCCCCTACAGGGGTCTACTTCAAGGACCCCGACGTCGGGCACGGCGCCAGGGCGCTTTACTACCGTGCCGGCTCCGCTGCCTCCCGGATGGCGCCGTCCGATTCCGAAGCGTGGCCGCTGGAGCAGACGGGCTGGATCCACACCAGCGGCATCAACGCCGCACTCTCGCACAGTTGCTCGGCGCTGACGGAGCATCTCCTGGCGGGGGCTGGTCCATCAGGCTACAAAGTCTCCTTCGACGTCAACTACCGCCCCGCCCTGTGGACTGTCGACGTTGCGGGCCCGCGTCTGCTGGAACTGGCCCGCCTATCCACCGTTGTCCTCGTGGGCCTCGACGAAGCTGAAACATTATGGGGCTGCACCACCGCAGAAGAGGTATCGGAGCTTCTGCCGGGACCGCGGCATGTCGTCATCAAAGACTCAGCCTTAGAGGCTGTCGAATTCTTCAGGGACCGCAACCGGGATGAACGTGTCTTCCGCGTACCAGCCAACCACGTCGACGTCGTCGAACCAGTGGGGGCTGGCGACGCCTTTGCCGCGGGTTATCTGGCCGGGTTGCTCCGCGGAGACAACCCCGAGGACCGGCTCGCCCTGGGCCACTCCTTCGCAGCCTGGACACTGGGCACCCGCGCCGACTTCCGACCGGGCCACGGAACTAAACCCCGCAGTTTCGGTACCAACGGCACCCGCGTCGGCGTCAGCTGACGCGGGTGCTGCCCAACTGCCATCACGATTACCCAGAAAGAGAACAACCTTGGCACACAAACTCACGCATGACTGGTTCGACGACGGTTTCTTCCGGGTCCCGGTGATAGCCGTGCTCCGCGGACTAACACCCGCCGAAGCAGTACGGAACGCCACGCGGGCGTGGGACGCCGGCGTCGAGCATGTCGAAGTCACGATCGAAACACCGGAAGCCGTCCCCACGCTCGCTGCTGTGGCCGGCGCCGCAGCCGAACGCGGTGTGGCCGTGGGCGCAGGCACCATCATGAGTGCCGACCAACTGGACGCCGCGGCATCCGCCAACGCATCATTCACAGTCTCTCCCGGCCTTGACGAAGGCATCATCAAGGAAAGCATCCGACGCAGCATGCCCCACTTGCCCGGAGTGGCCACAGCCAGTGAGATCCTGCGGGCGAAAGCGCTCGGCCTGACATGGCTGAAAGCATTCCCAGCATCGGTACTGGGTCCCGATTGGCTGAGAGCAATGAAAGGGCCGTTTCCAGACGTCCGTTTTGTCGCCACTGGCGGTATGAAATCGGCAACAGCACGCCGCTATCTCGATGCCGGTGTCAGCGTCGTCGGTTTGAGTTCAGACTTCTCCTCCGACGAAGGGGCCGCGGCAGTCCGCGAACTGCTTAGTGCAATTCAAGGCAACACCACGGCAGTGTAGTCTCTGGCCGGAGGCCAGGGGACCTGCGCGGCACATCCGCCTACACGGGCAAGTCCTACCTGAGCCGCCCCGGCACGTTCAGGTGCGACCCGCTGCCCAGTGCCAGTTACGTCGATGCTGTGGAGGCGGACGATTTCTCAAGCGTTCTCGACTACGCACTGAATAACTTCACTCGGGCGCACTGATAACAGTATGGAGTCACGAAACCGCGACAACCTTCAGGCCGTTCTCTGGGATATGGACGGCACGCTGGTCGACACAAGCTCGGGATCTACCTCGGCCCTCGGCACCGCCTAGCGAGGGAGCGATGAGCAGTCCACTTTTCACCTGGGGGTGCTCTGACTCGAGGTGGTCCCGCTCGGTGTTGGCGCCGCACCGCTACGTTGAAGGCCGGGGGAGGTCAGCTAGGGCTTGTGAAACTGTGGTGCTTTTCCCGCTCGGGGGCGGGACGGGCATCTCCTGACAGCCGCTGCAGATTCGGTCAGGCCAGCCAGCGCCACCAACGCGACCGCTCAGGTTCCGGCGGCGGCTCCGGCTCCGGCTCCTCGCCCAAGGCCAGTGCGGCCTCAACGATGTCGTCCGTTGTTAGCGTCATGACGGCCTCACGATCGAGCGCGTCAAGACTTTGTTCCTCGTCGAGCGACAGCCGCAGCGCCTGGCGGTTGAGCGCCTGCTCGAACAGCGTGCGGGCGAACCGTGCGTTGCCGGAGTCCTCGCCCGCGTGGAGCCCGGTGAGGATCCGGCGCAGCATCTGGTCGGCACCGGGCTCCAGCGTGTACTCGTGCTGGGCCAGCAGCTGGTGGAAGATCGTCTGGAGTGCGTCGACGGAGTAGTCGGGGAACGTGATCTCGCGGGCGAACCGTGAGCGCAGTCCGGGGTTCGAGAGCAAGAAGGACTCCATCAGGCGCGGGTACCCGGCCACGATCACGACCAGCCGGTGGCGGTGGTCCTCCATCCGCTTGAGCAGGACCTCGATCGCCTCGGGGCCGAAGTCCATGCGGCCGTCCTCCGGGGTCAGCGCGTAGGCCTCGTCGATAAACAGGACGCCGTCCAGCGCACGCCGGATCACCCGGTCCGTCTTGATGGCCGTCGCGCCGACGAACTGCCCCACCAGGCCCGAACGGTCGACCTCGACCAGGTGGCCTTTCTGCAGCAGACCGACCGCGCGGTACATCTCGGCCAGGAGCCGCGCCACAGTGGTCTTGCCCGTGCCCGGGTTTCCGAGGAACACCAGATGCTGTGAGGTGGCCACCTCCGGCAGGCCGTGCGCCTTACGGCGGGCCTGGACTTGGAGCAATGCGACGAGGGCCCGCACCTGTTCCTTTACGGTCTCCAGTCCGACCAGCGCGTCGAGCTCGGCCTGCACCTCGGACAGTGGCCGGGCCGGACCGGGCCTCGCACCTATGAGATCGCCGACCAGGTCATCGACGCGCTCCGAATGTGGCAGCTTGAGCTGATCGGCCAGATGGCCGATGGTTTCGCGCAGGTCGTCGAGCGGATTGCGGCTGGCAGCCATACATCCACTGTAGTACTCGATTCCGGGCCTGGGTGGGGCTGGCCTTTTGGTCGTTGAGCTTCTAAAGCTGAGGCCACGGGACGCCCAAGCCAAACACAGCTCATCAAGACAGGGGAGCTTCGCGGGATCCGGATCGGTGGGAGGGGCGTTTGGCGCATCGGGCCAGCGACCTCGAAGACTACATCGCCTAGGTCGACCGGCGCACCGCCGAGCGCATCTCTGCCGGCGAGCCAAAAGTCGAGGGAGAATCTGAGCCCGGGTTGCTCCTGCAGAAACTCTGCAGCCACATGAATTCCCAAGTCAGGGCGCCGCTTCAGCAGTTGCCACCACTCGGCGAGAACTCCGCCGGTCCCCTCAGTTCCGGACTTCTCGCGTCCGGCGTCCTCGGGTCGATCATTCGGAAGATTCAGGCTGCTATGGGCACTATCCCGCCAAGAGGGCATCAGGTAAGCGCAACCCTAGGCGGCAGCCGTTACCGTGCCGGTGGCGGATCGACGAAAGCCTATGGGGAACAGCCGGAGCTCTCCACTGTTACACGCCGGCACCGGCTCGTCTTGAACACGGCCGGCGCCGACTTTCCGGCAGGGGTCCGTGTCAGGCGACCGCTTTCTCGACGAGCGCGCGGATTTTGGCTTCCGTCGCAGCATCCGGCGAGGTGATGGTCCACGCGACCGGGTGCATGTGGGTGTCCTCTTCACGAGCGGGGTTCACAACGTCGCCAAAGCCGAACGCGATGAAGTCCTTATCCGGTTTGATGTAGCGGATGTCCTTGCCGTCCTTGACGTAGAACGGGAGACCTCAGCGTACGATCGGCTCTAACGAGGGTGCGCTCTCCCGGACGATACTATGCAGGCGTTCTCCGATCGCCCGGTACTCTGAGGGGGAGTCACTGAGTTTGCTGAGAACAGCCGCGTCACCCTTCTTCGTGAACATGGTGGTCAAGCCTCCTTCAGATTCTCGTTAAGCAATCATTGTGGCCGGCGCGTGCGTCCGTAGACACCGACGGCGTCTGACCGTCGATGGTGCAAAGCCCACGCGGCCGCGGCGGAGGTAGTCGAGGCATACGAGGCAATCCGCCATCCGGCTATGCACTTTGTGGTAAGGGAGAATGCGCTCGTCTGCCATTTGCAACCATGCGCGTCGGGTACTCCATCGCGGTCTTCGGCCTGCTCTTCTCCGTCGTCGCCTTGTTCAGTGCTGTGCCCACGGTGTTAGGCTCCGGCCATGACGTTGAAGCCGATCATCCTGCTCGACATCGACGGTGTACTGAACCCGGCCCTCCGTGCCCGGCCGGGTGCTATCCGGCCCGACCCGCAGCTCACAGACGTGAGGACCGCGTTGGTCCGGCGGCTGGCGCGGTGCGGTCGGATTGCGTGGGTGTCGACGTGGCCGGCGGAGATGACCGCCCAGCTTGAGGAGCAGCTGCAGCTCGAGACCGAACCGTTGCGGGTGACCCTCCTGCTGCGCCCGGCCGACGCCGACGACCCGACACCGAAGCTGCGGTCGGTGGCCAGGTGGCTGGCCAGGATGGAGGCGTCCGACGACTGGGACTCGGTCGTGTGGATCGATGACGTGCTCGGACCCGACGCGCGCGAGTGGGCCCGCACCTGTGGCCGGCCAGCGCTTTTGGAGAAGCCAAGCGCTGACCGGGGTCTGACGGAGGCACACGTGATCGCGGTAGAGGTGTTCATCGGCGGCGGGGGCGCGGTCAACGCGACCACCTGAGGCCATGCCGCTAGCGGGAGGGCTGCGCTCCTGCGTACTCCTCAAGCGTGATGTCGCGGGCGGCGATGTCGGTGGCGGCGTCCACTCCGATGCAGCGGAGATGTCAGGGTTCGTAGGCGTAGCCGGTGATCTGCTCGGCTGACAGCCTCGGCCGCCGGTCGCCCGAAGACGGCGACGTACCCTTCATGGACCGTTGCCTGGGAGGTGAAATACCGGTACGCGCTGACCAGGGTGATGATTACGCCGTCGGCCTCTCAGGCGGCGAGCTCGGAGCGGAACTCATCGAGGGGTCTCAGAGCCCCTCCTTGAGCCAGAGCAGGATTTCGGGCTACCCCCTCGGGCACGGCTACGAGGCCGAATCGGCCCCGCGTTTCACGGGACGGTCCCCTGCAGCGCTGCTCCCGTCATGCCCGTTTTTCTTTTGGCCGAACGGCAGCACTTTCAGCAGCGGTCCCACGATGGCCATGATGACGAGGCCCCAGGCGATTCCGAGGACGGCGGAGCACAGCGTGTTCACGAGCCAGGCCAGCAAGCTGCCCACCACCGGGATCCCGCCGAAGGGGTGCTCGAGGACATGGACAAGGTCGTATGGCGCGTGCCAACCGAGGTCGTAAGCGCCCTGCAGCATGATGTGCCCGCCGACCCAGAGCATCGCAATCGTCCCGACCAGGGTGATCGCGGCCAGTACCGAGGGCATACCCTTGACGAGGAGCTCGCCGGTGCGCCGGGAACCGGCGGAGTCCTTGGCGGCCAGATGCAGGCCGACGTCATCCATCTTGACGATGAGGGCGACGGCACCGTAAACGGCAACCGTGATCACGAGGGCCACGACGACCAGGATGAGCGCCCGGACCCACAGAGATTCGGTGGCCACCTCGTTCATCGAGATGACCATGATCTCGCAGGACAGAATGAAGTCGGTGGTGATGGCGCCCTTGATGACCGTGGCCTCCGCCGCAGGTCCCCGCTCGACCGCCGGAGTTTCTTCTTCAGCGGAGTGGTGGCCACGGAGTTTGTGCCACACCTTCTCGGCACCCTCGTAACAGAGGTAGGTGCCACCCAGCATGAGGATGAACGGGATTGCTCCCGGAAGGAAAGCGCTGACGGCAAGCAACGCCGGCAGAATGATCAGCAGCTTGTTCCGAAGCGATCCCCAGAAGATCTTCTTGATCATCGGCAGTTCGCGGGAAGGGTCCGCACCGGACACGTACTGCGGGGTGACGGCAGCATCGTCGATCACCACACCAGCGGCCTTTGCCCCTGCCTTGGCGGCGCCGGCAGCGACGTCATCTACCGACGCGGCCGCTATGCGGGCAATGGCTGCGATGTCGTCCAGCAGGGCAACAAGACCGCCGCTCACAGGTCGCTCGCATACTGGTCGTGAGAGGACTGCTTGGCGAGGAGGCCTTGGTTGAGACGTGTGATTGGCATGCTCCGATTATATGAGCGGTCATCCGGAAGGGCCGCGCCGGCGTGCCGGGCCATGAACCTGTTGGCATAGTCAGAAGAGTTCTGTCGGGGCCGGGGGAGTTCCATCCACAGGGCCGGCAGCGCATCCAGTGTCGCCACCGATTCCACTGCGGCCGTGGAGGCGTGCAGCGCGGACCGGGTCAGGTAAAGAACAAACGGATCGACCTCGCCAGTCCGGCAGTTGTTGATCAGATCGAAGTACCGCTGCACCTTGGCGGCCATGGCTGAAGCGGCGCGAGTCGTCGCTGCCGCCGATCCAGTTCTGCATGTCGCGGAGCGTCCCCGCGTAGGCCGTATCCACCGGGTCATCCTTCATCAGGGCATGGTGGGCGGACAGCATCGCTTCGAGGCGGATTTCCCCGCAGTGGCCGGCGTCCGCAATCATGGCTTCTACCGCGGCAGCGGCGGCCACCATCGACTGTCCGTCACTGCTGGCCTCAGCCCGATCATCGCTTTGGCGTAGTCGGTACGGTTGGCGTCGATGTGTTCGATCTTGGAAGAGGACATCGCTTCGCTGCGCAGCAGGAGACCGCTGATGGCTGCCATGCGCGTGCCCGCGGTGACGTCCAGGGATGTGACGCTGACGGCGGCCTCTCCCAGGGCGGTGATCGTTTCGCGGCCCTGCTCGAACCAGCGGTCAGCGATTTTGGGCCGGATTCAACCTGTACGTTGAGGCCCGGGCACCGCCTCCCTGATATTCGGCCGGGGGCTCCGCCACAGCAGGCAGGAGCCGACTTTGCGGGCCCCTCCTGTCCTGGCTAGCCCCGCACCCGGCACCCATGCCGTCGCGGCGTTAAGGATCCGTCAAGATTGTCCCGGGGCCGGGATCACTGAGCTGAGCCGGTGTTATCGTCGGCAGTGAACGCGATGGCCGCGCATCGCAGGGAAGGCTGCTATGACCACGATGAGCAGGCCGCCAGCGGATCCCCAGGCGGCTCGGCCGGGCGCCGGGGACAACTTCCGGAACTGGCTGCTGTTCGGCCTGGTGGACGCCAAGGGGATCCACCAGGGGCCCGGAGCGGTGAGCGATTCGCACCTGAAGAAGCATCCGTGGTGGCAGGTGATGTGCCTGACGGGTGTCGATTACTTCTCCACCTTGGGTTACCAGCCTGCAATCGCGGCGCTGGCGGCGGGCGTGATCTCTCCGCTCGCGACCGTGGTGCTGGTCGCTGTCACCTTGCTCGGCGCCCTGCCCGTGTACCGCCGGGTAGCCGGGGAGAGCCACCGGGGTGAGGGGTCCATCGCCATGCTGGAGAGGTTGATGCCGCGCTGGGGCGGGAAGCTCTTGGTGCTGGTGCTTCTGGGGTTCGCGGCGACGGACTTCATGATCACCATGACGCTCTCCGCAGCCGATGCCACGGCGCACGCGCTCCAGAATCCCTTCACGCCGGCCTGGATGCAGGGACAGAACGTGCTGCTCACGCTGTTCCTGCTGGCCCTGCTGGGGGCTGTGTTCCTGCGGGGCTTCAAGGAGGCCATCGGTGTGGCGGTAGTTCTGGTCGGTGTTTACCTGGGCCTGAATGTGGTGGTGGTGGCCGCGACCGTATTCGAGGCTGTTACCCATCCGGTTGCTGTGGGGGACTGGTGGCACGCGCTGACCACCTCGCACGGGAATCCGTTCATGGTGGTCGGGATCGCGCTGCTGGTCTTCCCGAAGCTGGCGCTGGGCCTGTCCGGTTTCGAGACCGGGGTCGCCGTGATGCCACAGATTAGGGGCCGGCCAGGGGATACCGAGGACAAACCGGTCGGCCGGATCGAGGGGGCCCGCCGGCTCCTGACAACCGCGGCAGTCATCATGAGTTCCTTCCTGATCACCACCAGCTTCACCACAGTGATCCTGATCCCGGAGCAGGAATTCCAGCCCGGCGGCCAGGCCAACGGCCGCGCCCTGGCGTTTTTGGCCCACGAGTACCTCGGCGCGGGTTTCGGGACCGTGTATGACATGAGCACCATCGCCATTCTCTGGTTCGCCGGCGCCTCCGCGATGGCGGGCCTGCTGAACCTGGTCCCGCGGTACCTGCCCCGCTACGGTATGGCCCCGGGGTGGGCGCGGGCGGTGCGGCCGCTGGTGCTCGTGTTCACTGCGGTCGGATTCCTGATCACCTGGCTCTTCGACGCCGACGTCGACGCCCAGGGCGGCGCCTACGCCACCGGCGTCCTGGTGCTGATGACCTCGGCTGCGGTGGCGGTCACACTGTCGGCCCGTCGGCGGCAGCAAAGCAAGCGCACCCTGGGGTTCGGTGTCATTGCCGTGGTGTTCATTTACACGACGGTGGCCAACATTTTTGAACGGCCCGAGGGCATCCGGATCGCCTCGTTCTTCATCGCAGGCATCATCGTGATCTCGTTGCTCTCCCGGATCCGGCGGTCCTTTGAACTCCACGCCACCCACGTCCACCTGGACCGGCAGGCGCTGGAATTCATGTCCTCCAACGTGTCCGGCCCGATCGCGCTCATCGCTCACGAACCCCTCCGGCTGAGCCCGGAGGCATACCGGGACAAGTTGACCTCCGCAATCGAGGTCAGCCACCTTCCGCTTGAGCACCAGGCGCTGTTCCTGGAAGTGATCGTGGACGATTCCTCCGACTTTGAGACAGAACTCGAGGTCCGCGGCGTGACCCGGCACGGATACCAGATCCTGGAGGTCCACGGACCGGTCGTGCCGAACACGATCGCCTCGGTCCTGCTGCACATCCGCGACGTGACGGGCCTGATGCCGCACATTTACTTCCGCTGGACGGAGGGCAACCCGATCATCAACCTGCTCAAGTTCCTCTTCCTGGGCGAAGGTGAAATCGCTCCGGTGACCCGAGAAGTACTCCGCGAAGCCGAACCGGACGTCACCAAACGACCATGGGTCCACGTCGGCTAAGGCATCGCCGGCCAGAGGTCCCGAGACCCGGCAACGGGAGTGCGCGTGCCGCCGGTGAGCCTGGGGCCGGCGACAACGCCCGCCGGCCTGGGCCGGTCGCTGCCCGCCGGGACGGGGGCGAAACGCGCGGCGCAGCGCGGTACCGTCGCGCCGTTCCGTAAGGGTGTTAGGGCGGCGTCAAGATCCGCCGGTCCGGCGTTAAGAAATCATCAGGAACCGCTTTTTGCCGTCCGGAGGGGACTTGACTGTCAGTAGCCCCGCAAACGGGGCGCGGATGAAAGGAACCTGCAATGGCCGACATGGCTGTGATCGGAATCCTCATGGTTTCCATGGGCTTCGTAATGTGGATCGGCCACTTCCTGGCCGGAATGGTCGGCGGAGCCGAGGACCGGCCGGACGCCGGGCAATGAGCGCCGACGCCATCATGTGGCTGGTCCTGCTCATCGCCGGAATCGCCCTGTTCGGTTACCTGCTCGCAGTGCTGATCCATCCGGACAAGTGGTGAGCACCCAGTGACGTTCAATACCTCATCCTTCCTCACCCAGGTCGCCGCCCTGATCCTTGCCCTGACGGCCGCCCATAAACCGCTGGGCGTCTATCTCGCCCGCGTTTTCGAGGGCAAGACGTCGACCCGCACCGAGCGGCTGTTCTACCGGCTCGCCGGACTCGACGCCAGCACCGAACAGACCTGGCCGGTGTACCTCCGCAGTGTCCTGGCGTTCTCGGCCGTCTCCATTCTGGCCGTGTTCGGCCTTCAGCGGCTCCAGCGGGTGCTCCCGGGTGCCGGCGCGCTTCCCGGGGTTGATCCGTGGGTGGCGATGAACACCGCCATATCCTTCGTCACCAACACCAACTGGCAGACCTACGTCCCGGAAACCACGGTAGGAATGTTCGTGCAGATGTGTCTGCTGGCGGTGCAGAACTTCCTGTCCGCAGCCGTGGGCATCGTCGTGGCCGTCGCCCTGATCCGGGGCATCGCCCGCACCCGAACTGACCGGCTCGGCAACTTCTGGGTGGACCTGGCCCGGACAAGCTTCCGTGTCCTGCTGCCGCTGGCAGCAGTCGCCGCGGTCGTGATGGTGATCGGCGGGGTAGTCCAGAACTTCTGGTCCACCGACGTCACCAATCAGGCAACGGGCATCAGCCAGAGCATCCCCGGCGGCCCGGTGGCCTCGCAGGAGGCGATCAAGGTCCTGGGCACCAACGGCGGCGGGTACTTCAACGCCAACTCCGCGCACCCGTTTGAGAACCCCAATGTCTTCATCAGCCTGTTCCAGGTCTTCCTGCTCCTGCTGATCCCCTCGGCGCTGCCCTACGCGTACGGCCGGATGGTGGGGGACCGTAAGCAGGGTTACACGGTTGCGGCCGTGATGGGCGCCCTGTGGCTGGCTTCGGTTTCGTTGATGGGACGGGCCGTTGAAACAGCCCAGGGCACAGCCACCGCGGCCGCGGGCGGACTGGGCGAAGGACTCGAGCAACGCTTCGGCGCCGCTCCGAGTGCGATCTTCGCCGCGTCCACCACGCTCACCTCAACAGGCGCCGTCAATGTCGCCCACGACTCACTTCCGCCGCTGGCCGGCGGCGTAGCGATGGTGAACATGATGCTTGGCGAGGTCGCCCCTGGCGGAACCGGGTCCGGGCTCTACGGCATGCTGATCCTGTCCATCATCTCCGTCTTCATCGCCGGACTCATGGTAGGCCGCACGCCCGAGTACCTGGGCAAGAAGATCGGCCCCACCGAGATGAAGCTCGCGGCCCTGTACATCCTTGTCACCCCGGTCCTGGTGCTGGCCCTAGCCGGCATCACAGTGCTGCTACCGGACTTGACGGCCAACGCACCCGCGACCGGCCCGCACCAGTTCAGCGAAGTGCTCTACGCCTTCACGTCCGGGGCAAACAACAACGGCTCCGCGTTCGGCGGCATCACCACCTCCGGACCCTACCTCTCGGTCATGATGGGCATTGCCATGCTGCTGGGACGCTTCCTGCCCATCGCCCTGGTCCTCGCATTGGCCGGATCCCTCGCGCGGCAGGCAAAGGTTCCCGCCTCCACCGGGACCGTCCCCACCCACGGTCCGCTGTTTGGTTCGCTGCTGATCGGCGTGACAGTCATCCTGACCGCCCTCAGCTACTTCCCGGCCATTGCCCTGGGCCCCCTAGCAGAAGGACTCCTGAAATGACACTGTCCAAGACGGACACCGCCGCCCAGACCTACGCCGACGGCAATCCCCTCGGCACCCCCGGCGAACACAAACACCACACAAAGGCACCTGCGAGACTGACGCTCGCATCCGTCGCAGCGGCCCTGCCCCTCGCTGTCCGCAAGCTGTCGCCGGGACAGATGATCCAATCCCCGGTGATGTTCACCGTGCTCGTCGGGGCTGCCCTATGCACCGCGATCTCGCTGTACCGGCCCTCGGTCTTCGGCATTGCCGTTACCGCCTGGCTGTGGCTCACCGTGCTGTTCGGCACCCTCTCGGAATCCATCGCCGAGGGCCGGGGCAAAGCCCAAGCCGACAGCCTCCGCGCGAGCCGAAAGGGCGTAGTGGCCAGACTTCGTCAGCCCGACGGCACCACCAAAGAAGTTCCGGGCACGGAGCTGCGGCTCAACGACACCGCCATCTGCGAGGCCGGAGACGTCATTCCCTCGGACGGCGAAATCATCGACGGCCTGGCCAGCGTCGACGAATCTACCATCACCGGGGAATCAGCGCCCGTCATCCGTGAATCCGGCGGAGACCGCTCCTCGGTCACCGGCGGCACGAAGGTCCTCTCGGACCGGATCATCATCCGCATCACCGCCGAACCGGGCCAGACCTTCATTGACCGGATGATCAAACTCGTCGAAGGCGCAGTAAGGCAGAAAACTCCCAACGAGATCGCACTGCACGTGCTCCTGGTGTCCCTGACCATCGTGTTTCTCGCTGTGACCATATCCCTGGCCCCGTTCGCGTCCCTCGCCGGAGCGACACCGTCGCCGATCGTGCTGGTGGCGCTGCTGGTCTGCCTGATCCCCACCACCATCGGAGCCCTGGTCCCGGCCATCGGCATCGCCGGGATGGACCGGCTGGTCCAGCACAACGTGCTGGCCACCTCGGGCCGTGCCGTGGAAACCGCCGGGGACATCACCACCCTGCTGCTGGATAAGACCGGCACTATCACCTACGGCAACCGCCGCGCCGTCAACTTCTACCCCGCCAACCAGGTGGAGCGCACCGACCTGATCGAGGCTGCCCGGGTCTGCAGCCTGGCCGACGACACACCCGAGGGACGGTCCATCGTGGACCTCGCCGCCGATAAAGGCATGACAGGTCCGGATCTGGCCACCTTGGAACACAGTTCCAGCGAGTTTGCGGTGGTCCCGTTCAGCGCCAGCACGCGCATGAGCGGGCTGGACCTTGACGGGCTGCAGATCCGCAAAGGTGCCGGCTCCACGGTGGGGGCCTTCGTCGCCGAGCTGGGCGGACACACTCCGGCCGAGGTAGAAAACCGGGTCAAAGAAATCTCAGCCCAGGGGGGAACGCCGCTGCTGGTCGCCCGGGTGGGAAGGGACGGCGCCGCGGACATCCTGGGCACCATCCACCTCGCCGACGTCGTCAAGCCCGGCATGCACGCCCGCTTCGCCGAACTGCGGAAGATGGGCATCCGGACCGTGATGATCACCGGCGACAACCCCATGACCGCCAAGGCGATCGCCGCGGAGGCCGGCGTCGATGATTTCCTCGCCGAGGCAACCCCGGAGGACAAGCTCGCGGTGATCAAGAAAGAGCAGGCCGCCGGCCGGCTCGTGGCCATGACGGGGGACGGCACCAACGACGCACCGGCCCTGGCTGCGGCGGATGTCGGCGTTGCGATGAACTCCGGCACCCCGGCGGCGAAGGACGCCGCGAACATGGTGGACCTCGATTCCGATCCGACGAAACTCATCAATATTGTGGGCATCGGCAAGCAGCTGCTCATCACCCGCGGGGCACTGACAACGTTCTCGGTCGCGAACGACGTTGCCAAGTACTTCGCGATCGTCCCGGCCCTGTTCAGTGCAGCCTTCCCCGGGCTGGGCCTGCTGAACATCATGGGACTCTCAACCCCGTCCTCGGCCATTCTCTCCGCCGTGATCTTCAACGCCCTGATCATCATCGTCCTGGTGCCGCTCGCGCTCCGTGGGGTCAAATACCGTGCCGTCTCAGCAAACCAGGCACTGGGGCGGAACCTGCTGGTTTACGGACTGGGCGGGCTGATCGCACCGTTTATCGGCATCAAAATCATCGACCTGATGATTTCCTTAATCCCCGGAATCGGCTAGGAGCCTTCCCATGAACACTCTCACCGGCTACCTCCGCCAGGGGCTGACCGCCGTCCGGTTCCTGCTCCTGGCCACGCTGGTCCTCGGCGTGGCCTACCCCCTGGCCGTCTTCGGCGCCGGGCAGCTGATCGCCCCGTACCAGGCCAACGGCTCTATCCTCAAGGACAGCGGCGGCGCACCCGCCGCGTCCGCCCTGATCGCCCAGTCAGCAGCGGACGACTCCGGCGCCCAGGACCCGCGCTGGTTCCATGCCCGGCCTTCCGCCGTAAAATGGGACCCGGCATCGTCCTCCGCCAGCAACCTTGGACCCAACGATCCGAAACTCCTCGACGCCGTCACCGCCAACCGCTCCGCCGTCGCCGAATCCGAAGGCATCAACGAAAGGGACGTGCCCGCGGATGCGGTTACATCCAGTGGCTCCGGACTGGATCCGGACATCTCCCCGGTGTACGCCAGGCTTCAGATACCGCGTGTCGCCGCGGCCCACGGGCTGAGTCCCGATGCAGTCACGGCCCTCGTGGCGAGCCATACCAGCAGCGGGCCTGAGGCGTTCCTGGGCCAGCCCTCCGTCAACGTCACCCTCCTAAACCTGGACGTGGCCGCCGCGGCGCAGACCGGCTCGAAACCGTGACTACCGGTCACTCCTAGGTGAGAGACTAACCACATGGCACGCGGAACGCTGCGGATCTTCCTGGGGGCTGCACCAGGGGTCGGCAAGACCTACGAAATGCTCGAGGAAGCCCACCGCCTGAGCAAACGCGGCGAGGACGTCGTCGTCGCGTTCGCGATGGACCACGGGCGCAGCGACACCCGCGCCCTGCTGGACGGGCTGGAAGTCATCCCGCCCCGGCGCCTGCCCTACCGGGGCACCGAATTCGAGGAGATGGACCTTGACGCCGTTCTCGCCCGGGCGCCCGAGACCGCGATCGTGGACGAATACGCGCACACCAACATCCCCGGCAGCCGTCACACCAAACGCTGGGAGGACATCGACGAACTCCTCAACGCCGGCATCAACGTCCTCTCCACCGTCAACATCCAGCACCTGGCCTCCCTCGGCGACGTCGTCAACGCCATCACCGACGTCCGCCAGGCCGAAACCGTGCCGGACGAGATCGTGCGCAGGGCCGACCAGATCCACCTGGTCGACATCTCGCCGGAACTCCTCCGCCAGCGCCTGGGCGACGGGAAGATCTACTCCGCCGATAAGATCGACGCCGCCCTCTCGAACTACTTCCGCCTCGGCAACCTCACCGCCCTGCGCGAACTCGCACTTCTGTGGCTCGCCGATCGGGTCGATGAGGGACTCGCACGGTACCGGGAAGAAAACGACATCCAGGCCACCTGGCCAGCCCGCGAACGCATCGTCGTCGGACTGACCGGCAGCCCCGAAGGTGAAGTCCTCATCCGTCGCGGCGCCCGGATCCTCAACCGCGTCAACGGCGGGGACCTGTTGGCCGTCCACGTCCGCGCGGCCGACGGCGTCGCCGAGGAGTCCCCGCGGGCCCTGGAGGCACAGCGCCGCCTGATCCAGGATCTTGGCGGCAGCTACCATGTCGTGGCCGGCGAAGACCCGGCCAGCGCCCTCCTGGACTTCGCCCGCAGCGTGAACGCCACCCAGATCGTTGTTGGCATCTCCCGCCACAAGAAACTGGCCGGCCTGCTCGGCGCACTGCTCGGCGGAGGCATCGGCACGAGGGTGGTCCGCGACTCCGGTGACATCGACGTGCACATGGTCTCCCACCCCCTCGGCGGGCGTGGGACCGGACCGGTCCGGCAACGCGACCTCGGCAGGGTCAGGGTCACCGCCGGCTTCGTACTGGCCGCCGTGCTGCCGGCTCTCCTGCAGCTCATGCTGTCCGCGAATTCTGAACCGAACATCGCCACAGCGGTGCTCATCCAACTCAGCGGCTCCGTGCTCGTCGCACTCATCGGCGGCCTCTGGCCGGCCATCGTTGCCGCCCTCTGGAGTAGCCTGCTGGTCAACTACTACTCCACACCACCGGTCGGTACGCTGACCATCAGCGACCCACAGAATCTCCTGGCCCTGCTGGTCTTTGTCGGAGTCTCGGCAGCCGTCGCCGTCGTCGTCGACATCTCGGCACGCCGTTCCAAGGAAGCCTCCCGTGCCCGCGCCGAAGCCACGACGCTGGGAGACCTTACCCGAAGCGCAGCTCGCGCCGAAGACACTGTGAAAGGACTCCTTGAACAGGCCCTGGACGTATTCCAGGTCAGCGGTGCAGCCCTCTACACATCCGCCGGGGACACGGGGACAGAAGCTCCCGGCGGAACCGGCTGGCGGTCCGTTGCAGAAGCCGGCGCAGTCCCTCCCGCGGGGCCGGATACTGCGGACAACATCGAACAGATCGACCCCACGACCCGGCTGGTTCTCACCGGCCGGACCCTTCCGGCCAGCGATAGACGGCTGCTCGGCGCTTTCGGTGTGCATCTGGCCGCTCAACTGGAACGCCAGCAACTGGCGGCCAGCCGCCGTGAGGTCCTCCGACTCGCCGAAAGCAACACGATGCGCACCTCCATCCTCCGTGCCGTGTCCCACGACCTGCGGACGCCTCTCGCCGGAATCAAACTCGCCGTCGGAGGCCTCCTCCAGCACGGCGTCACATACACTCCTGAAGAAGAACGGGACCTGCTGCAGACCATCGACGCCTGCGCCGACAGGCTGGACCTGCTGGTCGGGAACCTCCTCGACATGTCCCGGATCAGCGCCGACTCCGTCAACCCCCTGCTCCGTCCCGTGCGCTGGTCAGAAGTCGTCCCCGCCGCCCTGCACGGCACGCCCCAGGGGCGTGTCCGGGTGGAATTGCCCGCAAACATGCCCGAAATCGATGCCGATCCCGGGATGCTCGAGCGCGTAATCGCAAACATCGTCGAGAACGCGGTCAAATACGCCCCCGATTCCGAGATTGTCCTCGTGGGAGCAGTCGGCGGCTTCAGGTCCGCCACCATCGCCGGGCGGCCGGCCAGCGAGCTGCGGATCATCGACCACGGCCAGGGCGTACCGGCGGAACGCGTTGTTGAAATGTTCCGTCCGTTCCAGCGCCTGGACGATATCCCGCAAACCACCGGGGTGGGGCTCGGACTGGCTGTCGCGAAGGGGTTCACCGAAGCCATGGGTGGGACACTCAGGGCCGAGGAAACCCCGGGCGGGGGATTGACCATGGTCATCCGGCTTCCGCTCTCTACGGGTTTGGCCATCGATGACGGTGACCGGCAAGCGCCCGTGCAGCCGCAGTCCTTGCTGGCCAGGCGCACCGACTCGCGGCCCTTCCAGCCATCCGCTACGGAGAACCCATGACCGCTGTCCTGGTCGTCGACGACGATCCGCTCCTGCTGAAAGTCCTGAAAATTACCCTCCAGGCCAACGGTTACTCCGTCACTACCGCCACGGACGGTAAGTCCGCCCTCCTGGCCGCCACGCAGCATCCGCTGCGGCTCATCGTCCTGGACCTGGGCCTGCCTGACATCGACGGGACAACGGTAATCACGGAACTCAGGAGGTGGAACCCGGTCCCCATCCTCGTGCTCTCCGCGCGACACGGCTCCGAAGACAAGGTGGAGGCACTGGACGCCGGCGCAGACGACTACATCACCAAACCGTTCGGGCCGGACGAACTCCTGGCAAGGCTCCGCGCTCTACTGCGCCGGGCATCGGACCATAGCCAGGACTCCGTCGTCACAACCGGCGCGTTTACCGTGGACCTCGGCAAACATCGTGTCACTCGCGAAGGCAATGACGTACGTCTGACACCCACCGAGTGGAACATCCTGGAGCTCATGGTCCGTAACCCTGACAAACTCATCACGCAGCGCCAGCTGCTGAGCGAAGTGTGGGGGCCCGCGTACACAACCGATTCCAACTACCTTCGCGTCTACATGGCGCAGCTCCGCCGCAAACTAGAACCGAAACCAGGCACCCCGCGCCACTTCCTCACCGAACCCGGCGTCGGCTACCGATTCCAACCCTGACCCCGCAAACGGCACCAGCTTCGCCGGACCCGGCCAGAAGGAGCCTTTTCCTCGCCAAAGTAAGGAGCAACAGGGCTGTGAAGAGGGGCAGAGCATAGCTTGGAACGACGCTTATGAGCGGCCCACCGATGATGGAACCACGACTAATTAGGCCAGTTGGCAGAATTCGGATTATGTCCATTGCCAAATCCGTTCTGTTGTTCATGCTCGCTGCCGGCGTCATTGCCTTGGACTAGAGCCGCCGACGCCCTGGTTCATCACGCGGCAAGGGGCAAGGGGCAAGGGGCAAGTGCAGAGGGCAAAGACGGCGAAGTCAAGGAGGCACGCTGATACGGCCTTGATGTGCACCACCCCGGCTGGTATGCCCGCAGACATCGGATGGTCATCCTCTCGAAAGACCAGAGAAATGTGTCTCGGGCATCGTTAAGTTGTGATGGATAGCCTTGAACTGAAGCCCGCATTGGCTGAGGAAGCTCCAGTGACTCTGACTGCTTCTTGGTTGCCTATTGCTGTGGGCCAGGAGATTGAAGCATGGTATCGGGGCCAGCTTGCCCACCGGGGCCGCGTGGCCCGCATTCTTCAATCCGGGAACCTGTTTTGGATTAGCGATTTGCGCACGGGGGACACGCGGCTGGTGGACTCGGATGAATTCAGCATCAGGCCATTGTCCGGGTAGCTCGTAAGTGAAGGCGCCGCGGTACACGGCCCCGGGTTGGCCGGACGCTACGCCCACGCCCGCCGCAGGAATGCGGTTGCTTCCCCTGCGGGTTTGTCGGCTGCGGGCTCGGCGGATGGACCTGCTACAAGTTCTGGCTTGGCATAAATCGAGAGATCGCCCTCCGTTCACCCTGTGTTAGTCGTGGTCCCGAATGCTGTCCGGACGATCCTCATGTCGAAAGGTCATAATGGCGCTTCGCCTGCCCCGCGCTCTTCCCACGCTCCGGACGGCCACAGGGCGTTTTGTTCTTACACCGTTCAGTACCGGTGACGTCCAAGCGCTGGCACATATTCTTGGCAACGATGAAATCTGGGCTACGGGGTTCGGCGACGGGCACCACCGTCCGGGCACACACGATGAGATGGTCTGCTTCATCAACGGCCGCCATGAGGGGCTGCGGATTTTTGCCGTGTACTACACCGGTCTGCCTGGCGGCCCGCTGTTCGTCGGGACCACCGGCATCACGGAGTTGCACAGGCCAACACAGCGGGTGAAAATCGGCCGGACTATCATCAGCCCGGCATTCTGGGGCAAGAACGTCAACCACGAGGTGAAGCTCGCCCTGCTCGATTGGGTGTTCTCCCGCGGCGCAGGACGCGTCGAGTGCGATGTGGATCCGCGAAACCACAGGTCCATTTCGTCGCTCAAGCGGTTCGGTTTCACCGTCGAGGGTACCCGAAGGCGTTCCTCACAACGGATCGACGGATCCTGGCGGGACATCGTGGTTCTGTCGTTGCTCACTGAGGAATGGCCGACGACCCGACAAAAGGCGCTCCTGGCCTTGGACGAATCGCGTGTTTCCCTTGTGTAGGCATATTGAACCTAAGCCCCGGAAACCGATATTTGACCGGAGCTTCGCCAATTGAACGACGACGAATCGCCGGCACGTGTCCCATCGACGAGCGCTGTTGGGCAACCTTGGGGCCAAGGCGCGACATAGTCGCGGAAGTCGGACTCGGATTGGTGGTGTCAGTTCTCTGCTGGTGGTGAGGTAGCGAGGTGGCGGAGTCGGTTCTTGGCACCGTGCTCCACCAGCGTAGGTATGTAGGTGCGGATCCGGCCGGCCTCCAGCCGGGCGTATTCTTCGGCGACAAGGCCGGCGATGTAGTGCCGGGATGTTTCGGGGTATTTCGCGGAGAGGCGGTCCGTGACTTTGGCGATGGTTTCGTACTTTTCCGTATCGTCCATCAAATCAGTTTGAGGCCAGGGAACGACGGCGTCCAGCAGTCTGCTTAGCGCATTCGCGGCCGGCGTCTGTCGCCCCCCGGGGGAATGTTGGCTGCCGCGGTGAATGAGTAAGCCTGGCATTTAGAAATCACGTTGTGGAAACTTTCGGGCAACCTAGGGCGTGCACAGTGTAGACAGGAAGTACTTCGGAAAGGACCCGAACTTGAACCAGCTGAGAAGAGAGCCGTTAATTCCTGCCATGAGGTGAGGGACAGACATGGTCGAACTGGACATCGTCCTTCTGGAGACGGAGCAGGAAGCAGCCGGGGCGGCTTCCGCTTAACTCCGGCCCGACGGGCCGAGGAAAGGCCGGGCCCCGGGCTTCCATTGGGGGAGCCCGGGGCAGTGGGGCGGGGAAGAGTTAACTGGATGAAGGGCGGAGCGCGTTTCGTTTCCCGAACGCCTCGCCCAACAACTGTGAGGGCGCCGAATGGAATTCTCGTTGGACCCTGCAGAGCCCGCGTGCGGTGACGGGCCGGTGCTGTTCGGTGTCCCCTGGGATTGCCCGGCACCGCTGGTCGGGGCTGCGGCCCGCTTCGCCCGTTCCGTAAACTCCCATTTGGTGTGCGCGTATGTGGATCCGGCCGGTTATTTGGCGGAATGGGCTCCTCCCCGGTTCCGGGACGCGGAGTCGCTGGACCCGCCAGGCAGTGACGAGGCGCTGTTTCCTGCCGCCGACGTGAGAAAGGGCCTCGTGCTCTGCCTGGGAACTCCAGGGGCTGGGTGGTCTTTCCGGGTGCTGGGCGGTGCTGTCGCACCGGCGTTGGCCCGTCTCGCGGCGAGCACGGGTGCGTCCCTGCTGCTCGTTGGCGGTCCACGGCCCGGCGTCCTTGCCAAGCTGCAGCGGGTGGTGGAGGGAACCGTTCCGGATGAGCTGCTCCGGATCCAGGACCGTCCGGTGCTAATCCTCCCGGCAGGGTAGTCCTCACTGTCGGGTCAGCCGATCAGTTCCGCGAGTTCCTTCACGGCTCTGACGTAGTGGGTGCAGGAGTCTTCCAGGTGTTTTGCCCCGTGGTTTCGTGAGCCGTGCGAGGGGCGCCGTGAATTCTTCCTGCACGCGCAAATGGGTCATCGTATCTTGGTTGGAAAGGGTGAAGGTCCGGACGCTTCTGAACAGACCCAGGGGCAGCGCGCCACGGGTGAACATCACATGTCCGGGGTGACACATTCCGGGACTTACGGGGGTGGCAGGTCGGGGTGCTCCAAGGTTTGACGCCGGGTCTAGAGGCGGCGGCCACGGGCCTTCTTGCGTAGCTTCCGATAGGCTGCCTCGGTTTTGGCGGCCGTTTTGGCTTCTAGTTCGGTCAGGGCCGTGGAGACGGCCGCGGTCCCAGCGGCCTGGTCCGGGGCTGCGGCGAGCCGGTGCAGGAGCTCGCGGGCGACGACGGTGTCCTGGTGGTCGCCGAGAACACTTTGAATCCGGCGGCCGGTTTTTTCCAGGACACGGGCCCGCTTCCCGTGGATGATAATGACGGATTCTGCGGCGTGACGGAGCCGTTTGGCGTCTTTGCGGACCTGGTGGAGCGCGGCATCGTATCCGGCGGTTCCGGCAGCTTTACGGGCGGCCCGGTGGGCCCGGTCCAGGCGGCGCGCAGCGTTGTTCACCAGTCGTGCGCTGGTCTTGCGGGCGGGTTTGGAGGCTTTGGACTTGGATTTCACGGGCGGGTTGTCGCGGAAGTGTTCCAGAGCAGTCAGGATGCGGTAATACCGCGCAGAGTCAAGCGTTGCAAGGGCGCGCTTGTAGCCGGTGTTGTAGGCCGTACCGAGTTCGTGCTCGAGCTGTCCCAGGGCAGGTCCGGAGGCCTGCGCTTCGGGCAGGGCGTGCAGGTTCGCGAGGATCCGTTCCCGCATCACTTCGGCGTCGCGGGGGCGGCCCAGGATCCGGCCGAGCCACTGCAGGTCCCGCTCCAGCCCGACGACGGCGTCCTTCGTGAACAGGGTCCGGTAGGTCCGCAGCACGGACCGGGTGCGGCGGGCGGCGGATCGCATCTGGTGCACGGAGTCCGGGACACCGTGCCGTACTCCGGCGTCATGGTTGAGGAGCTCGTTGATCTGGGCGCCGACATAGGAGGCCACGACGTCACGTACGGGTCCCTTTTTCCGTGCCGGCCTGGGAACCACGCTCCGGGCCGCGGGCCAGGCCTGGCCGAGGGCGCGGGCGAGTTTGGCGGCGTGGGTTGACGGCACTGCCCCGGCAGCCTCCAAGGCCGGTTGCGCGGCCGTGAAGAGCTCCGGTGCGGCCTGGACGAGTTCGATCTCCCATTCACGCCAGTGTGTCTCCGGTCCCAGGTTACGCAAGGGGACGGCATGGACGCGGTCATCGGTGAAGTCTGCAAGGTGTTCCCCGGCGGACCCGTACAAACGGTAGGTGGCTCGTCGGGTTGAAAGGCGGGCCACGGCCGAGAGCTCCTGCCCGCGGGTGAAGACGGCGAGGTGGTCGAGCAGTTCGGCCGGGACGTGGTCGGGCTGGCCGAGGGGGGCCTGCACCTCCCGGCGACTGTCCGGGCCGGCCGGCAGTTTAAGATGCCAGCCTTGGTCAAAGCCGCCCGTGCGGCGACGCAAAGTAATGCCCCGGGCCGCGAGTTCCAGCCCGGCGGTGTCATAGTAGACGGCCTCCAGGAACGTTTCCGCGGGTTCTCCGGCCTGGTCGACGCCGGCAATGGCGGCGAAGACCGGGAGGCGTGCGGTGGGCCCGGTATCGTACTTACGCTCTGTTTCCGTGGTGTCCCGGGACGCCATGATGCTCAAGCCGCCGGCTTGGCTGCGAAGGCGGTCGTGGCCGCAGGGGAGTTCGTCATCGTGCATATCCTTGCCGGGCGCCGTGGAAATGGCCGGGGCAGGGCGCCCTTCTTGTCCCGACCGTGGACCGATTCTAGGGCCGGACCGTGGCCCGGGCCAGTGCCTTTGGCCCGGGTTTAGCGGGTCGGGACGCTGCCGGTGCAGGGCCTGACAAGGTTGCCGATCCAATAGGCTCCGGCGGGCGGGCACGTTTTGGCGGCACATGACGGGGATGCCGGGTCCGACAGTTCCACAGGCTCCGAGCCGGGCCGGGGGCAGGATCACCCCCGGGCCCCATCATCGCCCCGGCAACGAGGGTGACGGTGTCCATACTTATCAGCCGGTGGTGGAAGAGACGAGTCTGGACCACGCAGTCCCGGTTGATAGTGGACTTAGCGCTGAGGGTGACCCGGTCCGCTTCCGGCAGCGACTGGCTTTCGCATCAGGTCCCGGATCCGATCCCGTCGGCTTCGATTCCTACGCCTTCTTCGCGGCTGGTGGCAGAACCCGCAAGATTCGCGGCTGCCTAAGATATGTTGAATCGCTGACGGTCAGGGGCGATCTGGCCCGGGGGATTCCCGCATTGGTGGCCGATGGCTACCATCGGGTATGCGCAAGCTACTACACGGACCAAAACAGCGACATTCCGCTCAAACTGGCTGACGTGCCACGGTGACTACCGTAAGCCAACCGCAATCCCGGTGGAAGGAGGAAGGTGTCTTTCTTTCAGCTTTCGCTGATCGCCGCGGTCGCGTTAATGGGACCGCTGCTGGCACTTCCCCGGAAATGGCATCTTCCCGTGGTGCTAGGGCAGCTACTGGCTGGGATCGCCATCGGGCGCACGGGTTTGGGTTTGGTGGACTCTGCGGACCCCACGTTCACCTTTGTGGCCGACGTCGGGTTCGCCCTCATCATGTTTGTCGCCGGGACGCATGTCCCAGTGCGGGACGAAGCCATTCGCCCGGCACTGGGCGCGGGCGCCCTGCGTGCCGGCGTTGCCGCAGTACTGGCGGCCGTCGTCGGAACCGTCATTGCTTTTGCGTTCGGCACCGGACACGCTCCCCTTTACATCGTTCTGCTCGCTTCCTCTTCTGCCGCCTTGGTCCTGCCGATCGTCGATTCGCTGCGGCTGAGGGGTCCAAAGGTCTTGACGACGACGGCGCAAGTGGCGGTAGCGGACATCGCCTGCATAGTGGCGCTTCCGCTTGCCGTTGACCCACCCAACGCGCCGAGGGCGGCCGTTGGGGCAACCGCCGTCGCGGCGTGCGCAGCAGTCTTGTTCTTTGTACTTCGCTGGCTGGAGCGCAGCGGCACGCGCGGACGGGTACATGACCTGTCCGAGGACCGGAAGTTCGCCCTGGAGCTGAGGATCCAACTTGTCTTGCTCTTCGCGCTCTCCGGGCTTGCCGTGGCGGGCCACGTGTCCATCATGCTGGCCGGGTTCTCCTTCGGCCTGGTGGTTGCAGCGGTGGGCGAACCCCGGCGACTGGCTCATCAACTCTTCGCCGTCAGCGACGGCTTCGTAGGGCCCGTCTTCTTTGTCTGGCTGGGCGCATCGCTTGATCTGCGCACCCTTGCCGTAAGCCCCAAAATGCTTCTTCTCGGGGCTTGCCTTGGCCTGGGAACCCTGCTGGTTCATGGAAGCCTGCGGCTACTCGGCCAGCCTCTGCCGCTCGCGATTCTTGCAGCGTCACAGTTGGGAGTGCCGGTTGCCGCTGCCGCCATCGGCTCCCAATTGCATTTGTTGGAACCGGGAGAGGCCGCGGCCATGATCCTCGGGGCGCTCATCACCGTCGGGGCGAGCACCGCCGCGGGCTCACGGGCCGCCCGCAGGTTTACACAGGCCACCTCGGCGGCGGCGGGCAACCCATCCGGGGGCGGCCCGACCTTGGCTGCGTAGTTGGCCACGCCGCAGGCAACTTCCGTCAGTCTCCGAGTTTCATACTGTGGCCGGACAGTGAGCCATATCGTCCGTTGGACCTGATCAGATGCAACAGTAAAATCTCTGGCCAACGGGGTTTTGCGACAGGCACTGTCTCATCGCACTACTCAGTGTCAACGCAGGAGCCACAATTTGGTACTACATGGAGCCGGTCGTCGATACGGTGCCTGATCCAGCAAGCTATCTTGCGGCAGTCTGCGTGCGATGAGGAACCTTGAGCGGGGAAACGCTGGCCGTTTCAGACACACTGGAACTAATCGGCGCTGAATGGGCTCACCGGGAGGTCAGTTGTGTCCCTCCGGTATACATGACCGTGAATGGTTGGATCCGTACTCAGCAGCCAGTCCACGACGTCCCAGAAGTGAGGAACAGAATCGTGCTTCAGCCCTTCTTCACGTGAGAGTTTGTGGCCCCAGGCAGGTGAGTCAGGATATGGCTGGGCCGCGTCAACCACAGTCGCCGCAGGTTCTGCGCTGCCCTCTATAGGACCTACTCGGCAACCGAAGCTCACTCGCTCTTCGACGGGGTCGTCCCCGAAGCGCCCGAAAATGACGTCGATCCAGGCTTCATGTTCGCCGCTGTGGTGATGAAGTGCCGACCTGGCGATGGCATGCGTGTGGCCATTCTTCAGAATGAAGTGACTCACAACGACGTACGTTGCCCCGCAGCAGGAGCATTCCTGCTCACGAATATCCGGTGCGCCGTCCAAACTCAAAGTCATTTCCCGACCCTAAACGATGTAGTGCGTGTTCTCCCCGCAACCGGCCTAACTGTGGAGCATTTGTCACAGGCTGGACGCGAGGCCGTACTCGGAGGCATTGGCGAGCCTGATCGCCTCTTGCTTGGTGGTGAAGGTAGCGACAGGTGCGATGGGGCCAAAGATCGCCTGACTCTGGATCACCGCATTATTGGGCACGTTCGCGAGGACAGTGGGCTGGTAGAAGCACCCGGACCCGGCCACTGGCGCGCCGCCGGTGACGATCACCGCTATAGCGTCGACAGCGGCGGTGACGAGGCGGAGCAAGTTCCGGCGGCCGCCATGAGGCGTTTGCCGAGGAGCACTCAGCTAAGCAGGGTCTTCCCGCATTCTGCGGATTCCAAGGTAGGTGGCCGCCGCGCTGGGACGCGCGGCGGCCTGACAATCTGAACGTCGGTACTGTACTCAGGGCTCGGTGTGCCGAATGAGGTCGATGGGAGAGGCCTTCACCTCAGATGGCATCGAGGTCGGATGCCAGTATCGCCTGCAGTTTATCCGCGACGCGGTCCGCGTCTGAGCCTTCCACGTCAATGGTAACCTCGTCGCCGTGCGCAATGGAGAGGGTGATAATCGAGAGGATGCTCTGCGCGTCAATCGTCTTGCCCTTTGTGGTGAGGGACACCGTGTGCTCGGAATCCGCGACGGCCTTCGAAAATAGTGCTGCGGGACGTGCATGGAGGCCGACCGCCGACGCGATGGTTGTGGTGCGCTGTGCCATGATTGTGCCTTTCATTCGGGGTGATGGTGGATCGGATCGGAGTTATTTGGGCGCGGCCCGGGCGATGTGCAGGGCCAGGAATGCAACTTCCTCGTTCGGCAGCCTGGTTTGGTGCTCCTTCTGCACGAAGGCGCGCACACGTTCGGCCGTGGCGATCGCCTGCGGGTAGCGTTCGCTGAGGCTGTGGAAGAGGAAGTCGTCATCGCTTTCGAGCAGGCGTGAGGTGAAGAATCTCTCCGCAAGGTACTGCAGATGGGTCACGAAGCGCGATGAGTTGAGATCCTGTCGATCGACGCGTACACCCGCAGTGTTGGACACGATGGTTGTCACGGCTCGGATCAGCTCCACGACCCGCATCGAGTCCAGGCCTGCCTTGCCCCGCTCGGCATTGGCCAAGTGGAATGCGATGTTCGCTGCCTCGTCATCGGGAAGAGCGAAGCCCTTATGCGTGTTCATCAATTCGACAGCGCGGGAACCTACGGCGTATTGCTTTGGGTAGACGGTGCGCATCTCCCAAGCGAGGCGGTTGACGACGACGAGTCCGCGCTTCTTCCGTTCTACCGCGAAGTGAAGGTGGTCGGTGAGGACGAGGTAGATGTGCGGATCCAGTTCGAGTCCTTCGCTCTCCGCATCGGACACAATCTGTCTCGTCAGTTCGACGAACTCCACGGGAACCTGTGAAAGCAGTTCCACGAGGTTCTCGTGGTTGATGTCGTCGAGCGATACGAACACGCGGTCGACTCCAGTTCCGTCGATCCGCGTGCCCGCCTTCTGCCCGAACCCGATCCCCTTGCCGAGGAGTACGCGTTCGACTCCTTGTTCGTCTTCGACGAGCACGACGCTCGAATTGAGCACCTTCTTGATGACCTGCATGTATGTCTCCATTGACGGCGGCAGAGGGTCGAGGGTTGTGGGTCATTCCAGGTCGGCGCCGTTCGACGCGATGACCTTCTGGTACCAGAAGAAGGAGTCCTTCCGGTAACGGTCTCCGCTTCCTTGGCCGAGGTCGTCTTGATCGACGTAGATGAAGCCGTATCTCTTCGAGATTTGTGAGCTTGACGAACTGATGAGGTCGATGGGCGCCCAGCTGACGTAGCCCATGAGTTCCACGCCCTCATCGACGGCCTGGATCATCTGCTGGAAATGCGCGCGGAAGTAGCCGATACGGTAGGGGTCGTGGATTTTGCCTTCGGCGGTCAGCTCGTCGCGCATACCCAGGCCGTTCTCCACGATGAACAACGGTTTGCCGTAACGGTCGTAGAGGTCGATCAGCGCGATCCGGAGGCCGACCGGGTCGATCTGCCATCCCCATTCGCTCGAATCGAGGAACGGGTTCTTCACCCCGAGCACGGTGTTCCCTGGTGTGCGCTCGGCATCCGGGCGCACCGATTCGGTCATCGAGTTGTAGTAGCTGAACGAGATGAAGTCGACTGGATTTTCGGCGAGCAGTTTGGTGTCGCCGTCAAGGAAGGGGATGGTTACGCCGCGAAGCTCGAGCGCCCGCAGGGCTAGCCGCGGGTAGCCGCCTCCGGCCTGCACGTCAGTGCATAGATAGAGCAGCCTCTCTTTCGCTTGCGTGGCGGCGACGTCTTCGGGACGACAGGTATTCGGGTATGTCATGAGCATGGTGAGCATGCAACCCATCTGCGCCCCTGGTGAGATCTCGCGAAGCATTTTGGTGACCGATGCTGCAGCCACGAACTGGTGGTGCAGTGCGCTGTAGCAGGCTTGCTCGAGGCTGCCCTCAACGGTTTCGTCGATGATGCCACCGGAGGTGAATGGGTGACGGATGATGCCGTCGATCTCGTTGAAGGTAAGCCACATGTTCACCAGGTCGCCGAACTCACTGAAGCAGGTGCGGGCGAAGCGCTCGAATAACGCGATTGTGCGGCGCGCGACCCAGCCGTTGTGCTTGAGCGCGAGGGCTATCGGTGGGTCGTAGTGCGAGAGGGTCACCAAGGGTTCGATGTTCAGGCGCCGCATCTCAGTGAACAACGCCTTGTAGAAGGCGACCCCGTCGGCCTGGGGTTCGAGCTCCTCTCCGGTGGGATAGAGCCGGGTCCAGGAGATCGAGACTCGCAAGGTTGTAAAGCCCATCTCGGCGAATAATGCGAGGTCCCCCGGGTACCGGTGATAAAAGTCGATGCCGCGTCGCTTCGGAAACAGCCGTTCATCGTCATCCGCTAAGGCTGCGTTGATGCTCTCCACGGTGATCTGGTGGTGGATCGCGTAGTCCTTGGGGTCGGCGTCGGGCTTGTAGGTTGCGACGTCGGAGACGGCGGCACCGCGGCCTCCCTCGCGCCAGGCGCCCTCGACCTGATTTGCGGCGATGGCACCGCCCCATCGGAATCCTTTAGGCAGTGACATTGACGTTCTCCTTGGTTTTTTCGTTGACGCTCAGCAGCGGTTCGCCCGCCGTGACCGAGCCGGAGGCGGTGAGGGCGACAGTGAAGCTGGCCGAGTTCACGATGACCACAGGGGTGGTGGTGTCGTAGCCGGCTTCGGTGATCGCGGTCAGGTCGGCCTCGAGCAAGAGCTGCCCGGCCTCGACCTTGTCGTTAATGGCCACGTGGGCGGTGAAGGCGCTGCCGCCGAGCTGCACGGTGTCGAGACCCACGTGCACGAGGACTTCGACGCCGTCGTCGCCTCGGATGCCGATGGCGTGCTTCGAGCCGAGCAGGGCTGTCACCACTCCTGCTATCGGAGCGCGCACGGCGCCGTCGGTGGGGCGTATGGCGATACCCTCCCCGAGGATGCCGGCAGAGAACACCGGGTCGTTTACTTCTGACAGTGCGATGATGTCTCCGGAGATGGGGCTGACCACGTTGGCGCTGTTGAGTGCCGGGAGCTTCACATCGCCGAGTGCTCGTACCGTAGCGGATGCGTCGTCTCGCCAGAGGATGAGAGAGGTCGTGAATGAAACAGCCACGGCGATCAGCAGGCCGATGACGGCGTTCAGGAGATTTTGGGGGTTCTCGGCGTCGATGAATGATGTGATGCTTGCAAGTCCGGGACCAACTGCTACAAATCCGGCGACCTGCATGATGCCCATGTATGCGCCTGCGGACATGCTGCCCGCGACGACGGCGATGAAGGCCCGGCGGTTCTGAAGGGTGACGCCGTAGAGTGCAGGCTCCGTGATACCAAAGAGTGCCGAGATTCCACCGGAAATGGCTGTTGCGCGCAGGGCAGTGCTCTTGGTCCGGACGGCGACACCGAATGTCGCGCCCGCCTCACTGAGGTTGTGCGCTAGCGACGCCGGCTGGTACAGCGATTCCTGGCCGGTGGCGGCAATCGTGGCGATGGTCGGAGGAATGAAGGCCTTGTGCATTCCTACGGAGATAATCAACGGCAGCACTCCAGCGAGCAGCATGACAGCGACCCAACCGAACGAGCCGTGCAGGCCGGTCATTGCTCCTGTCAGAAGGGTTCCGAGCCAGAAGCCGAGCGGTCCGAGCAGGAAGATCGTCGCCGGGGCGACGATAACAATGCACATCATGGGTACGAAGAAAACGCGGATGGGGGCCCAGGTGATTTTGGTGAAGAACCGCTCGACCACAGAGAGCAGCAGCACCGCGAGAATTGCGGGGAAGACCTGGGCGGTGTAGGTGACGACCGGGACGGTCATGCCGAAGAGTGCGATTCCGCCGTCTTTGGTTGCCAGGGCGGTGAACGCCGGATAGACCAGCACGCCGACTAAGCCGATAGCTAGAGGTATGTTGACGTTGAGTTTCTTGGCGCTGGTGTAGGCCACGAGGAGTGGTATGAAACCGAAGACGGCGTCGGGGATGACCGCCAACAGCTTGTAGTTTTCACTGCGCGCGTCAAGCCACCCGAGTGCGGAGGCGAGAACGAGGAGCGATTTGAAGATTCCAGAGCCCGCGATGGCGGGGATGATCGGCGTGAAAACACTGACGACGAAGTCCATGATCGTCGCGCCAAGGCGCTTCCAGCTGAATGGGCGCTTCCCGGCAGGCGCCGCGGGCTGGTTGCCGCCGCGCAGCTTCTCGACCGCTGCGTATATCTCGCCCACGCCGTTTCCGATGATCACCTGAGTTTGGGATGAGCCCTTGACGACGCCGATGACGCCAGGAATGGCTTTAAGGGCGGTCTCATTTGTCTTGTTCTCGTCCGCGAGCGTGAAGCGCAAACGGGTCGAGCAGTGGTGCAGATTCGAGATGTTGCCGGCGCCGCCGACGTGCTCGAGAATCGCCTTTGCACTCTCTTGGGTTGTCATGGGTCCTCCTTTGGATTCCAATGGCACGCGCACACGCTTCGATGCGTTCCTGATGTCGTTCGGGCACAAAAAAAGGACCCAACGTCCCGCTTGAAAAGCGTTTCGTCGGATCCTGCCTGCACTACCAGTCACATGTCCACGATCAACGTAACATGCAATCCCGAAACCGTGCAAGGGTTCTTTCGAGGGCGTCGTTGCGGGAGCAGGATGCTGATTTGGGCGGATCGCCGCTCGTTGCAGCTGCCTCAGTTCGAGCGGCGCTGCATCAGCGGCAGAGCCATCCGGCACGACGGCGCGCCAGGTACGTCCGGGTCGGCTGCCTTCGGTGGCTCCTGTAACGGCTTCTTCGAGCAAGAGGGCGGTTGGTCCACTGGCGAGCCCGGTGGCGAGTGAAAAGGTGGTGAAGCCGATTATTGCGACGGCGTGGACGGGCATGTGCCCGTCCACGCCGTCCGAGATGCATCTTGGGAGGACGCTTGGCGTGGTCGGGTAGCGGCCAAAGGCGGTCCTTGTAAGTCCCAAAGTGTGTCCCTTCATTCAAACCGGCGGTTTGCGCCAGGGATACATGTTTTCGTGCCCAACCCGGTGGGAACGCGACGAGTGTGCGCGGATTCTGGCTGTGCTTCTTCAGGCAACGCCAAACCAGGGCGATGCAGGGCCGTGATCCGGACTATCGTGGAGTGACCGTCCGCCTTTCTGGGAGAGGTTGACGGGCGAGGAGGGTGAGCGTCCACAACACCGGAGTCGCGACGCCCGCCTCGGCGCCCAGTCGCACGACCGCGCCGCCGATATAGTCGATCTCGGTGCGGCGGCCGGCTTCCCTATCCTGCAGCATTGATGTCTTGTGGCTGCCATGGTTTTCGTAAGCGTTGGTGATCGCCGCTTTTACACGAGCAAGGGATATGACTACCCCCGCGCTTGCAGCAACAGCGGCCGTCTCGGCCAGCACATGGTCGACCAGTTCTTTGCTTTCCTTGCTCTTACCGATCTGTCCCACCGTTTGGCCGCTGACGGCACTGAGCGTATTCAGTGCTGCGTTGAACGCGACCTTTTCCCAGATCACCGGGAGGATATCTACTTCGAGGACCGGGTTCAGCCGTGCTTCCTGAAGGACTCTGAACGGCCAAGGGAGTACGGAGGCTTGACGGGCGGAGTAGGAGCCGAAGCGCACTTTTCCGCTGTTGCTGGTCGTGAGAACACCGGGTCGTTCGAGATCGACGGGAAAGTCGGTAGTGCCGATCCATGTCCGGTCCGGACCAAAATGGCGGGCTAGTTCCACTCCGTTGCCCAGGCCGTTCTGGAGAGTGATTCCGTGAGTTTCCGGACCGATAAGGTGGCCGATGGATTCTAGGGCCGGGGCGGTGTGGAAGCCCTTCGTGAAGACCATGACCAGGTCAAGAATGTCGCGGAAGTCGGAGGCCAATCCTGCACTCGCGTGCGTATGTTCTGCGCCGTCTTCGGTTGTGAGCGCGATTCCCTCACTGTTGAGCACGTTGATCGTGTTTGGCGCGGCGTCGATGAATACAACGGCTTGGCCGGCGATTTGCAGTCTGGCCCCGAAAAGCTGGCCCATGGCTCCAGCGCCGAGAATACCGATTTTCACTTTGGTTTTGCCGTCCTGGTTAGAAGGGGTACTGGCGTGCTTCGTGCTGCACGCTGACCCAGTGGTCGGTGGTGAATTCGTCGATGGCCCACTCGCCGTTGAAGCGTCCGAGCCCAGAGCTCTTTTCGCCCCCGAATGCCACATGCGGTTCGTCGTTGACGGGAATGTCATTGACGTGGGTCATTCCTGCCTTTAGCCCGCGGGCGAACCTGACGCCGCGTTCCGTGCTTTCAGTGAAAACGGCGCTGGAGAGGCCGAAGTCACTGTCGTTGGCCAATTCCAGGGCGTGTTGTTCGTCTCGGGCTTTGAGGATCCCGACGAGTGGTCCGAAGATTTCCTCACGGGCTATCTCCATTTCCGCTGTGACATCGGCAAAGATGTGTGGCGGCAGGACCTGGCCAGCCGCCGGACCGCCCAGCAGGGTCCTGGCTCCTTCTTCGGCCGCCCTGGCTATTTTCTTCTCCAAGCCTTCGCGTTGCTTGCTGTTGATCACCGGCCCGATGACCGTGGCCGGGTCGGCCGGGTCGCCTATCGGCAACGTCCGGACGTGGTCGGCGAAACGGGTGAGAAATTCGTCGTAGATGCCGTCTTCGACGATGATTCTGTTGATGGCCATGCAGATCTGGCCCTGATGGAGGAACTTGCCCATGGCGGCGGCCCGAACCGCCTGGTCCAGGTCGGCGTCGGCGAGAACGACGAATGGGCTGTTACCGCCGAGTTCCAGTGCCACGTGCTTAAGATGCGATCCGGTGGCGGCAAGTCTGGCAACGTTTTGTCCCACAGGTGTTGATCCGGTAAAGGAAATGAAGGATGGTACGTGGTGCTCAACGAAGGCGTCACCGATTTCCGAACCTGCGCCGACGACGACGTTCAGCACGCCCGGCGGCAGGCCGGCCTCTTCGAAGACTCTGGCTAGGATGAGGCCGCCACTCACGGGTGTGTCGCTGGCTGGTTTGATCACCACGGCGTTGCCGAGTGCCAGTGCGGGTGCGATGGAGCGCTGAGTGAGATGGAGGGGGAAGTTCCACGGGCTGATTACTCCGACGACGCCGAGCGGCCGGCGGTACACGCGATTTTCCTTGCCTTTGGTATTTGATTCGAGAATCCGGCCTTGGACGCGGTGGGGGAAGGATGCTGACTCGACGGTGATTCCTTGCGCGGCGCCAAGTTCAATGTTGGCTTTCAGCACGGTGCTGCCGGATTCGGCGATCAGCCAGGAGGTGATTTCTTCACGGCGTTCCTCAAGGATTTGGGCCGCCCGTAGCAGCACCTGCTGACGTGCAGCCGGACTCTGGGCCGCCCAGTCAATTTGCGCCAGTGCGGCGGCTTCGTAAGCTTCGTCAAGATCGCCCAGATTGGCTTGGCGGATTGTGGTCAGCGTTTCACCGTTGTACGGGTTGGTGACGGTCAGGATGTTCTCTGATCCGCCATCGCGCCAGTTACCGTTGATGAACTGCTTTCCGGGGATCCAGGTCGTGGCAGGTGATGCCTCGGGTGCGTGTTGGATTGTCATAATGGTTCTCCTTGGTGAGGGCTGATGGAGGTGACGTCACAGGTCTAGCTGATGCTGGACGTTTGGGATTCGGCAGGCTGCGGTTCGGCGTGCGATTCCTCGACGGTCTTGGTACGCGCAACCAGCAGCACCGCGGCGATGGCAATGACGCCAGGGATTGCGAAGATCAAAAAGTTCTGGCCCAGGGGCAGTTTGAGCCCGATCAGTGCTCCGCCCAGGATCGGCCCTGCGATGGCGCCGAACCGTCCCATCGCTGAGCACCACCTGACACCGGTGGAGCGTATTTCGGCCGGGTAGTAGTCGGCGCCAAAGGCGTGGACGACGGCGAGAGTCCCGATCGTGGTGGCGCCTGCGATGAAGAGGAGGATGTTGAGGAGCTCCGGGCCGGGGTGGGTTCCCAGCAGGATCAGCGACACGACGGCCAGGGCGAAGAAAATAACCAGGACCAGTTTGTTTCCGAAGCGATCACCCAGCCAGCCTCCGGCCAAGGCACCGACGGTGGCTCCGATGTTCAGGACGATAAGGAACTGCAGGCTGGATCCCAGGTCGTAGCCGCCGGCGATCATGATTTTCGGTAGCCAGGTGTTCAGGCCGTAGACCATGAGCATGCACATTCCGAAGCTCAGCCACACCATCGGGGTGCCCAGGAGCCGGCCCTCTCGAAAGAGCCGAGACGCGGAAACCGACGGACGGTGCTGAGGGGCAGGAACTGTCCAGTGCACGTGCTCGTGGTTCTGGGTCGGCACTGCGCGGCGAAGCAGGGCGCGGGCCTCTGTTTCCTTCCCGCGGCTCATCAGAAAAGTCATGGACTCAGGCATCCACCGGTACAGGAAGGGGAGGAACAGCAGCGCTGCACCGCTAAGGAAGAAGACCGGTTTCCAGCCCAGAAGAGGCAGAACCCAGAGGGCGACGAGCGTAGCGACGATTGAACCGACGGAGTAGATACTGAGCATGATCGTCGTCAGGGCGTGGCGGTTGGCCCTCGGCGCGAGTTCGTTCATCAGCGACACGATGTTGGGTATGACGCCGCCCAGGAAGATGCCGGTCAGGAACCGAAGCGCGCCGAAGGCTTCTGGTGTCGTAGCGAGCCCGGTTGCTATTGCCGCCAGTGAGAAGAGCAGTGTGCCGTGAACGACCACTGGCCGCCGTCCGATCCTGTCGGCCAGGGAACCGAGGGTCAGGGCACCGATCATCATGCCGATGAGGGCTGCGCTACCGAGCCAGCCTGCCTGATCAGGGGTGAGGGACCATTCCGTCATTAGGGTTGGCAGGACCGAGCCGTAGACAATCAGGTCGTATCCGTCGAAGAACATGATGAATGAGCAGCAGAGCAGCAAAATGATATGAAAACGATTAAGGCGGGCGTCCGCCATGGCTTTGATTGGCGTGAATTGCGTCATTGCGATTCTTCTGTCTCTAGGAAAATGCCGCGGTTAGAAGGGGCTGGTGGTGGAAGTGGGTACTTCCAGGAGAGTGGGGGTGTCTGACTGCAGGGCTGCGGAAAGCTTGTCTTTGAAGTTTTCGAGGCTCGTAATCCTGTGGGCCTCGACGCCATAGCCTTCGGCGATGGCGCAGAAGCAGATACCCGGGACGTCAAGGCCTGCGGCGTTTTCCGCGTTGAGGAGTTTGGCGAAGGCGCGCAGCGCCCCGTAGGTGCCGTTGTTCAGGATGATGAAAACAACAGGGATTTTTTCTTGGGCGGCCGTCCACAAAGCGGTGATGCCGTAGTTTGCCGAGCCGTCGCCGATGACGGCGATGACCCGCCGCCGATCGTTCGCGAGTTGTACGCCGACCGCTGCGGGCATTCCAAAGCCAAGGCCGCCCGATGCAGGGAAATAGTAGCTTCCGGGATGCTTTAGTTCCACCCGTTCCCACAGGGCCGTGACGGTGGAAGTCGACTCGTTGACGTAGACAACGTCCTCGGGCGCCACCTCGTTCATCACCTCAAAGACAGCGTCCGGTGCCAGGAGATCATCCTGTGAGTCCGGGACCGGCGGAATGACACGCGGCCTAAGGGGTGGCCGTTTCGATTGGGGAATTATGTCGGCCAGCGCCCGCAGCGTCTGACCGATGTCTGCAACCAGGGCATCTCCCATCGGTGCCCGTGCTGCCTCGCCGGCGTCACAGGTGATGTGGATTAGCCGGCTATTTTCCGGCAGGTAGCTGCCGGGCTGGTACTGGTGGTAGCGGAACACGGGGGCGCCGATGACCACGATCAGATCGTGGCCGTTCAGTAGCGCGGAGATTCCGGCGATGGAGGCCGGCAGAACGCCGCGGAAGTTCGGATGGCGCGTCGGAAAGGGGCAGCGTGGCGCTGACGGCGCAATCCACACGGGCGCGGCCAGCTTTTCCGCCAAGCGAACGGCATGGTGATTTGCCCGGGCCGCATCGACATCAGGTCCGAAAACCAGGGCAGGGTTCGCTGCTTCCCTCAGGGCAGACAAGATGTCGTCCAGCTGTTCTGCGGAGGGGTTGCCTGCCCTGCTTACAGATCGTGAGCTCAGATGTTCACTCAGGTTCCCAGTGTCCTGATTCCAGTCGTCATAAGGGATCGAGAGGTATACGGGTCCCTTGGGATCGCTCGTGGCAGTGTGGATTGCTTGGCTCAGTGCCCGGGGGACATCCGGGGCCTGTGCCGGTTCGGCACTCCATTTCACCAGCGGCCGTGGCAGTGAGGCGGCGTCGACATTGGACAGCATCGCCTCGAGCCCGATCATCGGACGGACCTGCTGACCAGCCGTGATCACCAGCGGAGTATGCGAATACCACGCGTTCGTTAGGGCGCCCATCGCATTGCCCGTCCCTGAAGCGGCGTGCAGGTTAACAAAGGCGGCCTGACCGGATGCCTGGGCGAAGCCGTCCGCCATGCCCACCACGACCCCTTCATGCAGGCCCAGGATGTACCGGAAATCGGCGGGCATTGCGTCAAGGAAGGGGAGTTCGTTGGATCCCGGGTTGCCGAAAATTGTGGTCAGCCTGTTGCTTCGAAGAAGCTCGTACGCTGCGGCGTGAACGGTGGTCATTGCTGTGTCTCATTTCACTCATCGATTTATTCAAGCGTAGGTATGCCACTGGTATGAGTCCAATGAATTCTGTCTCTAGCCAAAATGCATTTCATCTATAATCATTTACATGGCCGATCTGGATTTAAATCTTGTGAAGACGTTTGTCAGCATCTACGAGACGCGGAGCCTGACCCAGACCGCTGCTGAGATGTGCATCACTCAGCCTTCTGTTAGCCATGCCCTGTCCAGGCTCCGACGACAGCTCGGCGACCCCCTGTTTACCCGCGGCGCAGGCGGGATGACCCCAACTCGGGTGGCCGTCGAACTCTTCTCAACTTTCAAGGCGTCGCTGAACGCAATCGATCTCGCCATTGACGGGACCAGAGACTTCGATCCGACCACCTCGAGTCGCACCTTCCGCCTCTGCCTTTCGGATCTGGGTGAAATGGCATTTCTGCCTGCACTCATGAAACGTCTCCTCGACAGCGCCCCGCAGATTGTGCTTGAGGTCGTTCCCATGCAGATCGACAAGGTGTCAGAGTGGCTCGCGCACGGGGCCGTGGACGCGGCCATTGCCAGCGTGCCCATCGGCGGAGCCATCCGCAGCCGAGTGATCGACCAAGAACACTACGTGTGCGTACTCCCCGACGGGGCGGGTGGGCTCGCCGAAAAAATGACCCTGTCGCAGTTCACCGGGATGCGGCACGTCGTCATCGACCCGTCGGCGGGACACCACCTTGCGGAGGCCGAAATAGCAGCCCTGGGCATCGAACGAAACATCGCTCTGCGTCTCCACCACTTCTCGGTGTTGCCCCTGGTGTTGGCAGGGCAGAATCTGGCCGCCATCGTTCCGTCGAGGGTGGCCCGCATGTTCACGGAACAGGCGCCCCTTACCATCCGGGAACTGCCATTTAATGTTCCGTCATTCGATGTATCGCTTTACTGGAACGGCACGGCCCCACGGTCCCGCGCGTTGCGCTGGTTTCATGAAACGGTCGCAGACTCCCTGAACTGAAACCGTGCGGCGTGTACTCGTTGCACATTCCTACGTCGGGTCACCATCGCGACTGCCGTTTGGCGACTCCGTCTTGATTCTTACATTGATGGCCGCAGTGACCATAGACGGCGACCACTTTCTTGCCTCCGAAGGGATCCACGGTTTGCTGAAGAAGGTTGAGGCTAAGGGCAGAGTTATATATGTGCGCAATTCCTGCGAATAGCCCCACACAGATGCAATGGCCTCATTCGCCATCGCCGAACTCTTCATCGTCGGAGCCCTCATTATCCGACTCGCCGTCCGCCTCTTCCGCTGCTGATGATGCCCGATTCGAGCGGTGGTGAGGTGCCGAAGGCGTTGCGGAGCAGGGTGGCGACGGGCGCTAAGAGCTGGAAGTAGGTGGAGGCCTGCGCAATCACGGCCCGGGGGCCGGAGATGATCAGGGTGATGGCGTAGAACGGCACGAAGGTCAGCGCCAAGAGGGGCCCGAAGATCGTGCCGGCGTTTTTCGCGGTGGGCATGATCGCGCCGATCGCGACGCACAAGGTCGACCAGTCCCGATCATGCGGCAATCCACGTTGGCGCATGCGTACCTTGACTAGCGGTGTGCAGGGACCGTGAACGGATGAATGTTGTTGATCCCGCCAGTCTGCAGTCAGGGGCGAGCAAGGGCGCCTTCCAGCGACATTGAGGCGGAATAACCCGGCGACGCCGTTGGGACGGGAGTTCTGGCAGCCACTTCCGTTCACGTACCCTAAACGCCGATAGCCTGCCTTCCGTAACCTCAAGGGGAGACGAACTGATGCAGTGCTGTCCAGGCTCCGCACGCAGGGACTTTTGAGACCGGCGAGTCCACCTGGCTCCAGCCGGGGGAGGCAGTTCTTTCCTGATTCTGTTGTTAACCGAGAAGCGGCAGTAGGTGCGCTACCTGGCGGGCGACTTCTATGGCTTGCTGCTGGCCTTAGCGACCGGTTCCATGAACGCGGGCTCTCCGCTGGTGAGGTCGACGTCGGACTCCCGAATCGCATATTTCATGGCCGCTTCTGCCGCCTCTGGGTCACCGGCTTCGATCGCGTCGAGCACCCGCCGATGGTCCGGGACCGGATCGAGCCACGCCGCGCCGGGATGATGCTGGATTCGGTTGCGCGCGTGGAGGGCGTGCACAATGACCACGTCAAGACGCATCATCAGTTCGTTTTGCGTCGCCCGCAGCAGGTGGAGGTGGAAGTCCTGGTCGGCCGCGGCGAGCCGTTCGACGTCCTGCCCCGCCCTCTCGAACTCGGCGAACGACCGGCGCAGCGCCTCAAGGTCTCCCGGCGTCCGATACTGTGCAGCCAGCTTCGCCGCGGCTGGTTCAATAACGTCCCGCAACTGGGAAAGTTCCGCGAGGAGACGGTCATCGTCCCGTCGCGCGGAGCGCCGCCACATGATGACGTCGCTGTCCAGTAGCTTCCATGCCTTGCGGTCGTTCACAATTGTTCCGCGCTTTGGCCACGAGTCGATGAGCCCTTTCTCGCGGATGACGCGCAAGGCCTCCCGGATAGCGGTTTTGCTGACTCCGAACTCGGGCTCCAGGGCGTCGACGTCGATCCGACTACCCGGGGGGTAGTCGCCCCGTACGATCCGGAGCCCGAGCATATCAACGAGTCCAGAGTGCAGATTGGTCATAGGGTAACTCTACCCGGCTCCAATTAACTATTGCCTTTATACCTATTATTAGTAATATATATTGATGTGCCGAGATCGCCACACTGCCGCTTACGAAGGAGTAGCTATGTCATCACGCCTATCCCGCCGCCCAAGAACTATTTCGATCTTGGCCGTCCTGGCAGCGGGCGCTACCGTGCTCGCTGGGTGTTCGTCTCCGTCCACCGGCGGCTCATCGGGTCATCATCCATAAACCTGCTCCCGGACTTCACCCGATTGGGCGTCTTTAGCGACGCCTTGGCTGATGGTCAGGTCGTCGGTTGGCTGTTGGACAGCCTCATCGTGGCCACCGGGACTACGGTTCTATCCATCGCGCTGGGTGTCCCGCTGGGTGTCCCGCTGGGCTACGCCCTGTCTCGATTCGCTTTCCGCGGCAAGGCCGCCGGTGGCAAGCGTTATTGTTCACTCAGATGCTGCCCGAGGCCCTGCTGGTGGTTCCGCTGTTCGCCATCTTCCGGCGATTCGACCTGCTGAACTCGCTGCACGGCCTGATCCTGGCCGACACTGCATTCGCCCTGCCGGTAGTCGCTTTGATCCTCAAAGGTGCCATAGACGGCGTTCCCCGCGAGTTGGATGAGGCAGCACGGGTCGACGGCAGCCGCCCACCCACCGTCCTCGCCCGCATAATCCTGCCACTGATAGCGCCGGCGATAGCCGCCGCCGCAGTGATCGCCTTCTTCAGCGCCTGGAACGAGTACGTCTTCGCGGCCACTATCCAGACCATCATGGCCGTCGGCCTCTTGTTCACGCTGCCGGCCGTCGCCTTTTATCTGTTCGCACAACGATATGTCGTCAGCGGTATGACCGCGGGCGCCGTCAAAGGATGATCCACAAATGAAAATCACCAACCTCGACACCGTCGTTGTCGACTTCTACCGGACGAACCTGATCTTCGTTCGGCTCAGCACCGACGAGGGACTCACTGGCATCGCCGAGGCAACCCTCGAAGGCCAGGAACATGCGGTCCGCGGCGCCGTCGCCGTGCTCGCCGACGCGGTCCGCGGCAAGGACCCAACCCGGATTTCGCAAACCATCTATGAACTCAACCGCGATGCCTACTGGCGCGGCGGGCCGGTCTCGATGACAGCGCTCAGCGCCCTCGAAATGGCAATGTGGGACGTCTCCGCCCGCGCACTTGGCGTCCCTGTCCACCGCATGCTGGGTGGACAGGTCCGCGACAGAGTCCGCGCTTACGCCAACGGCTGGTTCTCCGGAGCCAAAACGGCTGAGGACTTCGCCGAGGCAGCCGTCCAGACGGTCGCCCAAGGCTTCCGCGGACTCAAGTGGGATCCATTCGAAGCCGCGGACCTCACCCTCGAGCCGCGGGACCTGCGGCGCATGCTCGAGCCCGTCGCCGCTGTCCGCGAGGCAGTGGGCGACGACGTCGAGCTATTCATCGAAGGACACGGCCGGTTCGATGTACCGACAGCGATCCGGGTCGCACGCGAAATCGAGCAGTTCCAGCCGGTGTTCTTCGAAGAACCATGCCCGCCGGACGGGATCGACGCGCTCCTTGAGATACGCTCCAAATCTCCTGTACCGATCGCTGCCGGGGAACGTTGGTTCGGACGGAACACCTTTGTCCCTGCCCTCGCGCGGAATGCCGTGGACTACATACAGCCGGACGTCACGCACGCCGGCGGCCTGCTGGAACTGTCCTTCATCTCCACGCTCGCCGCGGCCCATTACATTCCGTTTGCACCGCATAACCCAAGCGGACCGCTCAGTACCGCGGCGACGTTGCAGCTCGGCGCGATGCTGCCCAATTTCCGCTATCTGGAAATCATGGCCTCGGACGTACCCTGGCGAACCGAGATCTCCAACGAGCGCCTCCAGCTGACGGAGGAGGGTGACATCCTCATTCCTGAAGGCATCGGTCTGGGCATCGAACTTGACTTCGAAGCGATCGCCGAACACCCCTACACGCCACACCCGATGCGGATCTTCCATGATGCCGTCGCAGACATCCGCCCCCCGGACGCCCGCTCCTACTTCAACCTCGAGCGCAGCCCGGCCATTTGAAGCAAAGGGGGAGTGCAGGGGTCGGCCGGTGCAGCGCCCGCCCCTGCCCCGGGTGGCTCGTGCCAGCAGAATCTACGCCGAAGACGTCGCCAATCAGTGGATCAGTTCACCGGTAGCTGGCCCAGCCCGCGCCGACGGAGCCAAAGCTCTGGAGCAGCGTCGGAGCACCGCAGCCATATTCAGGACGGATGCACGGAAGCACCCCAAGACAAGGGACCCGTCAGCCTCACAAACAACAGTGAGTCAGGGGCCCGGAAGGAACAAGCGATGGTTACATCACGCGAAGAGACAGAAAACCAGATCATTGCCGCTCACAACGCTTATGAGCTGACCAGCGAAGACCAGCCACAAATGCGAGCTCGCTGGCTGGAAGGTATTGCCTCTGCTTTGGAAACCCACGCTGACGAGTTGGTCGCACTCGGGCATCAGGAGACACGTCTGGAAGAGGTCCCCGCTGCCTATGACTCCTTTCCGCCCTCGCAATTGCCCGAACCGCTCCGGGACGACAACCCCTGGGGGATTCGACGTCGGGTCGACGGGGCCTGGGAAGCAGCCACTAAAGATAAGGACAACGCATGATCAGCATGAAAATACAGCAAATTCTTCCGGCCGACCCGGCGAAGGCGATCCTCATCGGCCGCATATGGGATCCGGTCTCCCAGGGCCCCAGAGTGGTCTCTGTCCGGGGTGAGGACGTTTTCGATCTGAGCCCCGGGGTCCGCACTGTTGCAGAACTCATGGAATACGAGAACCCCCTGGAAGTGGTTCTTCAAAGAACTGACGCTCCGCGTTGGGACCTCGCGGAGATCGTGGAAGCTTCGCAGGGGACGGACCGTAACCGGCCCCACCTGCTGGCGCCCATCGACCTTCAGGTGGTCAAGGCCTGCGGGGTGACGTTCGTTGAGAGCATGATCGAGCGGGTCATCGAAGAGCGGTGCGGCGGTGATTTCACCCGTGCCGCAGAAGTCCGCAAGGCTGTCGCCGACGTCCTCGGCGGCAGCTTGGACTCCGTCCGCCCCGGGTCGGAGCAGGCGCGGGAGGCCAAGAGAATACTGTCCGCCCAGGGCATGTGGTCACAGTACCTTGAGGTCGGTCTTGGTCCCGACCCGGAGGTATTCACCAAAGCCCCGGTCCTATCCTCGGTGGGATATGGTTCCGGCGTTGGTATTCCCAGCTTTTCCTCATGGAATAACCCCGAGCCCGAGCTTGTGCTCATTCTCAACTCCGCCGGGGATCCCCTGGGTGCCACGCTGGGGAACGACGTGAATCTCCGGGACGTGGAGGGACGCAGCGCGCTGTTGCTCGGGATGGCCAAGGACAACAATGCATCCTGTGCGATTGGTCCGCTGATCCGGCTCTTCCACAAGGACTTCACACTGGAGTCCCTCCGGACCGAAGAAATCACCCTCACGGTCGAAGGTACGGACGGCTACCGGATGGAGGGTCGCAACAGCGTCGCCCGCATCAGCCGCTCCTTCGAAGAGCTCATCAAGGCAGCGCACGGCAGCCACCACCAATACCCCGACGGGTTCGCCCTCTTCACAGGAACGCTGTTCGCCCCCACCCAGGACCGCGACACGGAAGGCCTCGGCTTCACGCACAAGAACGGCGACATCGTCACCATCAGCAGCCCCCAGCTCGGAACGCTCATCAACCAAACCCAGAGCACCGAGGAAACGGAGCCTTGGACGTTCGGAATCACTGCCTTGTTCAGGTACCTCGCCCAGACAGGAACCGGTGGCGCGCCATCGATCACCGGGAGCCCGGTATCCGCGGCGCCCGGCAAATCGGCGGGCATGAAAATCGGATTCCGGAACTAAAGGTGCTAAGTACGCGCCCGGCTCGCTGGTGACCCCCACGGTACAAATCCGCGATTGCGGACGTTGTCGGTCCGCGGCCGCCCACACTAAGGACAAGAAGAGATTGATGGACTATTTTCACCTGGCTTACCCATTCCTCGGTGCTGTTAACATCGAAGCCCGTAGCGCGTTGCCTTGTGCCCCTGTGATCGAGGCAAAAGGCGCCAAAGGGAAACGCAGAGAAGTCGATCACCTTCGTGGCCGACTCGCGAATTTGCTCCATCGTGCCGCCTGGGTCCTGGAGCCGGGCATGCATGACGGCACGCGGGCTCCAGAACCCGTTGCCCGCAGCCGGCCAGTTCCAACCGGCGCTGCATAATCGGAACCGGACGGCTCGCTGCAATTGTCGTCGGCGATCTGGCCAGGGTCGTTCATGCTAATGGCCGATGCGTAGAGCGGCGTGACACCATTCGGATTTGGCAGGACAAATCCGGTAAATCTGATTTTTCCGGTGCTACTATGTCATCGCTGGGGTATCTGAGTAACGAAAAGCGGCGCTGATTGAATTACGGAGGGGTCTCCATTTTGCCTCCATGGTTTGAAGCTCTATCTTCATCGCGCCGCTTGCACTACTTGAGCATGACCTTGCGGGACACTGGACAGGAGTGGCGCACGCCCATGTGCTGAGACTGTTGTCCCGTTCCTTCAGCACCGGGAGGCAATTGATGAGCATTAAGCGAAGTCCCACCATTTTCTGTGCGGTTGCGGCGGTTGTGAGCTTATGTCTTTGGACAACAGGATGCACAAATGGGTCTGGACCTGCCCCTGAGTCCTCGACTAGTTTGTCCGGGCCGCCCACCACGCAAACGCCTGTCCCAAGCGAGAAAACCGCTGCCCCCAGCCTGAGTCCATCCCCGAGCCCGAGTCCAAGCACGGAGGCCGTTCCCAGCAGCTGGCCGGACGTTGTTGCCCAGACGCAGTCGGGTGTCGGGCAGTTCAGCGTGACGAGGTGTGAGAACAGCTTCACGGGCACGGGGTTCCTTGTTGGTCCTGATCTGGTTGTCACCGCTGCGCACATGGTGCGGGACGCGTCCGCGATAAGCATTTCGTTTGGTCGAACAACGGTAAATGCCACAACACTGGGCACAAACGAACTCGCTGATTTGGCGCTCGTAAGAACCGAAACCCCAGTTCAAGGTCATCAGTTTCAGTTCAGAACAACTGAACCGCCAATTGGAACGGATGTCGCTGCCCTCGGATTTCCCTTAGGTCGGCCTTTCACTTTCACCCGGGGGACAGTAAGCGCTCTGAACGCGGAACAGAGAATTGGTAGCCGAGTTCTTAGCAATCTGATTCAAACCGATACGGCTATCAACCATGGAAACAGCGGTGGACCCCTTATTACCCAGGATGGTCAGGTTTCTGGCGTTATCGTGACCATTGAATTCGACGAAAATGTCCGGGCCGAAGGCATCGCCTACGCGGTGACTGCGCCACGGGCTGCTGCCGCCGTTCAGGAATGGCAGAAACGATCGGTGCCGGTAACGCTCAAAGACTGTGGCAACGCCCCGGCACCGGGTTCAGGATCTTTCCCGCTAACCGTCTTGTCCAGCCACGATCAAGCACGCAACATCGGGCAGAGCCTCCTGCTGCATGGCCAAGGCATCAACCAAGGGGCCTACGCCGCCGCCTTCAAGCAATTCACTCCCGAACTCCAGGCAACTTTCGGTGACTCAGTTGCATGGAGCGCTGAGCTTGGATCCTCGTACTGGCAAAAGGTCGAAATCGTAGACGTTACAGGCAGCGGCGATGCCCTCTCCGCTGATGTGAACCTACAAACACGCCAAGATGCAGCGCACGGCAGAAACGGCCAAACCTGTTCGAACTGGAAGCTCCGCTATGCAATGCATTGGGACGGCAGCGCCTGGCTCATAGCCGGCACGTCATTACCCTTCGGTGAACCCACGGCCTGCTGATAATTAGTTGTCCTGCGAGGTTGACGACACTGTCGCTGACCACGTCAGCGGCTGGCGCCTTGCCGCAGAACTGCCGGAACCAGCCCCTGAACGGTGCGGCCCCTGTGATCGACGGCAACAATACGCGCAGCGCGTCTCAGAGTGTCTTTGGATCGGAAGACTTCCTTGAGTGCCCAGAGCATAGGGATGCACACCGGCTAACGCTCGGGTGTGGACACTCCTGCACAAAATGAGCGGTCCAGGACCAAAGAATGCACACTCTGGAACACTTGCCCGCTTCCTTGCACGACCGTCAACCGTAGGATTTTGAAAGCGACCAGGCAGCTTGCCTTCCAAGGGATATAGGCCGTGACATCAAACTGCCTATGAGCACTACCAGAACAGGAACGACCCCATGATCACCGGCAACTCCACCACTACCCATCACGTCACGGCCGACCAGCCCCAGTTGGTCGCCGAACGCCTTGACGCTGCGGAGAAATCGGCTCAGGAGCGAGCTCGGAGGGAGGGACGTCACGGAATTCTTGTGACGCGTTATGGGCCGACCTCGTTCGCAGTAACTCTGAGCACAGACGTTCCCTACGGCATCACTCTGGAACGCGATCTCTCTCCCAGGACCGATCCTGTGTCGGCAAAAACGATGTGCGGCCAGACCGATCCCGGGCATTCCCTGCCGCGATACGGCGTGCGGTAGGCAGACATCTAGCGATGCTTACCTAATGCCGAATCGAGCACGGAAGAAGACTCGGATGCCACCAGACTCGATACATCAACGCGGTGCCCCACGGCTGTTGCGGCAGCATAACGCGCTCTTGGAATCATCACTTTCTCGGCGCCCGGAGTTCACATCTCCGGCGTGGACTGACAACGGCCAACCTTTGACAACCCCTGACGGTCGACGGTTGCTGGCCGTTCTGTCCCTCGAGTTGGTATCGGTGTTGTCATTACTCCTTTCTCTGCTATCTGGTCTTGAGCCGTGGAGCGGCCTCGAGGTCCCCACCAGAGTGTCGGCCCTCGCCTCGACCCTGCTCCTTCCGGCCGTCCTTCATGCCGCTTGGCGCCTTATTCGGCAACAGCGTCGCGACCGGTTGGAGGCGTCAATTACAGCCAGCCTCATGGATACACTACGGAGCACGCCCCGTGAATGGCTGTGGGCCGTAGGAGCAGACGGGAGGTTCACCTTCTCAAGCCCGGCGAGTCGGGAATTACTTGGTTTTGAGCCCTCCGAGTTGGTGGGACGCCCGTGCAGTCTCGTCATCGACCTCGCTGACCTCAAGACCGCGCGGAAACCAGACGCACGCGCGGGCCGGGAAGGACTTTTGCTTTCGGCCCGCCACCGCGGCGGTCGGAGCCTCAGCGTAGAGGTCTTCTGCCGGCGCCGATTCGACGGCGAGGGTCGACGATCAGGATTCGAGGGAGTCGCGCGACCGCTGGAAGCCTTCAGGGCAGAGAGCCCTGCAGAGCTGGAAATCACGACTCGCCTCGATCGCCTGTTCGCCACTCGGACACTGATCACGGCGTTTCAGCCCATCTGCCATTTGGGAACCGGCGAGGTTGTCGGTGCAGAAGCGCTCACTCGCTTCGTCAGCGCTCCCTTTAGGTCGCCCGATCAGTGGTTCATCGAAGCGGATTCAATCGGACGAGGCCCCGAACTCGAATTCCTTGCCCTGGAAACGGCGATGCAGGCCGCAACGGATCTTCCCGACCACATCTATGTAGCCGTCAATCTCTCCCCGTCGGCATGCCTCTACCCGAGGCTGAGTGATATCGTGACGAATTCCGGTCTGGACCCCACGCGCATCGTCGTAGAGCTGACCGAGCGCTCAGCCGTGGCTGACTATGCACGTCTCGCGGCAGCACTGGCCCCACTCAGAAGCGCTGGCGTACGCATAGCTATCGACGACGTCGGAGCCGGGTTCTCATCCATGCGCCACATCCTTAGGCTCAGCCCGGAACTCATCAAACTTGACCGGACCATCGTTGCGGGCGTCGACTGTGACCCCAACCAGAGAGCCCTGTGCACGGCTATGGTCAGCTTCGCGTCACAGATCGGGGCAAGCCTTGTCGCCGAGGGAATCCAAACCAATGCAGAATTAACCGCCGTTACCGAGATGGGCGTGAACACCGGGCAAGGCTACTTACTGGGTAGACCATCCCTGCTTTCATCGGATTGGTCCCGTTGGAGTCAGCGGAACCGGTCTTCAGTGAATGGTGATACGGATGGTCTTGACACCTAAGAGCCAATCCGCCGGAGCCGGCCGGGCTCCCATCAATGGCAGCGGATACATCGTCCTTCGACGCGGCCCCGCCTCGTCGTCGTAGCGTCCGGCCTCGGACCACAAATAGCCCTCGCGGCTCCGCACGGATCCATGGAAGCACTTTCGCTGGGTAGGAGAATCACCCGGGAGACCCTCCGGGTCAAAGAAACGAAGGAGCAGACCCGCGTCGTACCCTTCTCTGTGGGGCACATTTGGGCCGGGCCCCGAAGTTCATGACAGCGGCGGCAGCTTCGAAGCGGACGAGTCGTGTGGGACCCATCAGATATCCGATTCACAGCACGGTCAATTTTCTTAGTTCGGCGGCTCGAGTCTGCAAGAGTTCCGGGTTCTGCTGCGCGTCCCCAAGCGAGAGCCCTGTTAGTTCCCTGACGGCACGCCGCATGGCTTGCAGGCTCTTGAACCCGCTGGCACCCGCTATGTCCGTCAGAGAGCGTTTCCAGGAGGTTGCTTCGGCGAGGAGCTCAAGGGCTTCCAAGGTCCGCAGGGCGCGGATGTGCCCGCTGACTTGGAGCCCTTCGTCTTCGAAGAGGTAGTAAAGGGCACGGCGTGAAAGAAATGAGTAAGCCACGACCTCGTCAACTGTGAGGGCAGGGTTTCTGAAGTTCCGGTGCACGAATTTCTTGATCGCTGCGATGCGGGCCAGTCTTATATCGCCGGGATCGGCCGTGGTTTCGAGCAAGGAGCTGACCAGGGCCGTCATCATCGACCGGACGACTGGTTGGAGACGTGGCATCTCCTGGGCTATGACCGACCGCTGCCAGCCGGACAAGGCTGGAAGAATCAGCCCACGCATAATGGGGTTTTCTCTGATGTCGGCCAATCCCTGCAGCCGTTTGACGGATCTGCCGTCCAAGCCGAGCAGCCCCCGGTCGAAATGGACCCGCACAGCGCTTAGGCCGGCGGGCGCATGGAAGTTTCCCGGCAAAGAAAGATCAAAGAACCTGACTGTTCCGGGAGCGACAGCCTCGGAACGTCCCGAGAAGCTGAACTTGTCACATGAAGTCCTGAAATACACGAGCCAGTCGCTGGGATTCGTGTCCCCGTTCCAGTAGCAACTGGCGGGTTCATTCGTGACATCAACAAGACTGAAGCCCGGACTCTCAAGGCTCAGGGCGGTTGGATTGAAGCCAGATCGCACTGACTTTTCGGTTTTTTCCAACCGAACGGGAGCGTCAATCGCGCTGGCGTACCAGCTCCGCCAATGTTCGAATTTTTCTTCCGGGTTCAGCCCGGCCGGAACACTGTAGCGCCTGATCTGATCGTGCTGTGGCCTGTCCGGATCGTCGGCGACGTGGTTGTCGCGAGATGTTTCTTCCATGGGCTTGGGACCTTCCAGCTGAACCGAGATTGAATGCGCCCAGTATGCAGCGGCAAGAGTGATCGTGTTGTATGGGTTGTCGATCGCCTGTAGATTCTACCCGCGGCCGGTCAGCTGGCGTGCCGTTGACGGTCGATCGACTTCAACGGTGCCGGCCAATAGTTCCGCTGTCCGCTGAGGTTGGGTGGCGCTGACAGCAAGCGGTCCACTGATTCCACCGCCAGTCCGGCGTCCAGGGCTCGAAGAGCAATCCCGGTAGCGGGGGACCCGGTCGTTGAACTCGCCAACACCAGATTCTCCGTCACAGCAGGGACGCCGCTTGCGTATATTGCCTCCCTAAGGCCGGCCAGCAAAAAGTCGGCGGCACCGGGCCACCGGGTTCTGACTGTGATGAACTCGGGTTGAAGGAGGTGAATGCTCCCTAACAGGGTGTCACCTATGTCCCGACCTGCCTGTCGCAGAGCACTGACTGCAGCCGCATCGCTCCGCCGGACAGCCCCGCTGATCGCGTCTGGTTCGTCTGCAAGGTCCGACGACAGACCGGCAATTATTGCCTCTTCCCCTGCGATGGCCTGCAGGCAATTCATGATGCCGCAAGCACAGGGCAGCGTCGGCGTGCCCTTCCCCGGCGTGTGCCCGAACGCCTCTTTGGAGGTCCTGAAACCCCCCATCGTCCTTCCGTGGACGAGCACGGCACAGCCAATGGTCTTTCCCACGTCCAGGAAGAGCATGTTTTGCGGCCGGGGGGTTCGCGACAGGGCCTCCGCGGTTGCCATGGCCCCCAGCGCGGAGTCGACGACGACCGGGCGGCCAGCAAAATATTCAGGCCAGTCCAGATCCGGCGCACCTTCATCGAGAACAACCCCCGTTGCTACAAGCTGGCCGGAAATGTCGTCCATGGAATCCAGGAGCGAATACGCTGAAGCCAGGCAGGAATCCAAGATAGCGGCATACCCGCCACGGACGGTTTCCACCGGCTTCGCAGCAGATAACGGCTGTCCGGAAAGGTCGAATGCTTGCACCTTTGCCTCGCTGGCACCCAGCAGGACGCTCATAACCGCTCCGCTGTTTGGCATGAGGCGAAACTGAGCGGATGGCCGGCCACCCGTCGATGGCGCCTCGTTGGCGGGACCAATGAGTCCCCGCGACGCCAAGGTTCTCATCCTGTCTGTCGTTGCGGCCCGCGAAAGGCCTGTCAGTGCTGAAAGCCGGGCCCGGGTCAACGGTGACGTGCCACGAAAATGCTGGAAGACCTCTCCCGCCGAAACGCGAGGGGGAACGGTCATAACTTCAGTCCTTGCTGCTGAAGGCGGCGTCGAAGGACGTCTGGGAGGCGGGGAAGTCGAATTTTTTGAGGGCGGCGAGGGCTTCGGGGGCGCCGTGGAGGCGGTCCATGCCGGCGTCTTCCCATTCGACGGAGATGGGACCGTCATAGCCGATCGCGGTGAGGGCGCGGAAGGATGATTCCCAGGGGACGTCTCCGCGGCCTGCGGAGACGAAGTCCCAGCCGCGGCGGGGGTCGCCCCAGGGCAGGTGGGAGCCGAGGACGGTGTTCCGGCCGGTGGGGCGGAGCTTGGTGTCCTTGCAGTCCACGTGGTAGATCCGGTCCTTGAAGTCCCAGATGAAGGAGACGGGGTCGATGCCCTGCCACATGAAGTGGGAGGGGTCCCAGTTCAGGCCGAACGCTTCGCGGTGGCCGATCGCTTCGAGGGTGCGCACGGTGGTCCAGTAGTCGTAGGCGATTTCGGAGGGGTGGACTTCGTGGGCGAAGCGGACGCCGCATTCGTCGAAGACGTCCAGGATGGGGTTCCAGCGGTCCGCGAAGTCCTGGTACCCGGCCTGGATGACCTTTTCGGGGACGGGCGGGAACATGGCGACGTATTGCCAGATGGAGGAGCCGGTGAAGCCGACGACGGTGTCCACGCCGAGGGCTTTGGCGAGCCGGGCGGTGTGTTTCATTTCTTCGGCGGCGCGGGTGCGGACGCCTTCGGGGTCGCCGTCGCCCCAGACTTTGGATCCGACGATTGCTTCGTGGCGGAAGTCGATGGGGTCATCGCAGACGGCCTGGCCCTTGAGGTGGTTGGAGATGGCCCAGACCTTCAGGTTGTACTTTTCCAGGACGGCGAGCTTGGACTGGACGTAGCCGGGTTCGTCCCAGCGCCAGGCGTCCAGGTGGTCCCCGGAGACGGCGATTTCGAGGCCGTCGTAGCCCCAGCCGGAGGCAAGGCGGGCGACTTCCTCGAAGGGGAGGTCGGCCCACTGGCCGGTGAACAGGGTGTACGGGCGGGGCATGTCAGTCCTTCAGGTGAGTTGGAGTGTTAGGTGAGAGGCGTTAGCGGAGTTACGGCGAGAGGAACAGCCAACAGCGGTTCCGCTCCTGTCAAGAATTCCTTTACATGGACTTCTTTGTTGTGAGCTTCGAGATCCTCGTTATCAGCCCAGCCTTCGAAGAGGATGAAGGTGCCGGGCCGCTGCCCGTCCGAGAATACGGTGTACTCCAGGCATCCTGGGTCGTTTCGGCTTAGCGTCTGGAGAGAGTGAAGGGCGTCTCGAAGTTCGGCTTCGTGCCCTGCTTTGGCGACGAAGACCGGCATTAGCCAGACTCCTGCCGTCTCTTGGCGGTCCGGGAGGGGATTGAGCATCAGTCTTCCTTAGTGATGGTCGGTGAGTTTGGGAGGGACGGTTCTTGGCCGTCCCTCCCAAGAGGATCAATCGGTGATCAGTGGAACCTGGACCCATGACTCTTTTTGAGCGGATTCGACGATGGCGTCGTCGATGAGCGCGGTCTGGTAGCCGTCGGCGAAATTGGGGCTTACTGATCCGCCTTCTGCGATGGCCTTGAAGAAGTCGTACGCTTCGATGATCTTCGTTTCCCCATAACCGATGCCTAGAGCTGGAATGGGCCAGAGGCCTTCTCCGTATGGGTGAGCCGGCCCCGTGTACACGGTCCGGAATCCCCGGCGGTCGGCCTGGTCCGAAGCGAAGCACACTTGCAGCTCGTCGCGTCGTTCGTAGTTGAAGACGATGCTGCCTTCCGTTCCATGGATTTCGAAGGTGATGTAGTTGTTCCTCCCATGCGCGTTACGTGTCGCCTCGACGGATCCCACGGCTCCATTTGCGAAGCGAATCATCGTCATGACTTCGTCGTCGACGTCAACCTGGCCACGCGGGCCTTCACCGCCGCGAACGGTGCCAAGTGCATCGGCACCGCCTGTTTGGAGGGGGCGCTCCGGGATCCAGGTCGACAGGACAGCATTGACGGCGCTGAACTCTCCGACAAGATACCTGGCCATGTCAATGACGTGTGTTGCGATGTCGCCAAGGGCGCCGGAACCGGCGACCGACTTCTGGAAACGCCAGGACAAGGGGGAGTTGGGGTCGGCGCTCCAGTCCTGCAGATAGGTTCCGCGGAAGCTGAGGATGCGGCCTATGGATCCTTCCTCAATGTACTTCTTCGCCAGCGCGACTGCGGGGGTCCGCCGGTAGTTGAATGCGACCATGTGGACGATATTGGCGTCTTTGACCGCATCGTACATAGCCTTGGCTTCTTCGCCTGTGCGTGCAAGCGGCTTTTCGCAGATGATGTGCTTGCCTGCTTCGGCGGCGGCTATGGCGATTTCGGCGTGGAGGTGGTTGGGCGTGGCGATGTCTACGACGTCGATGTCCGGATCGTCGATGATGCTGCGCCAGTCCGACGTGGAGTTCTCGAAGCCGAAGCGGCGGGCCGCTTCGGCAGCCAGTTCCGTGTTGGCTTCAGCGATGACTTTGCGGACCGGGAGCGCCGGTGCTGGCCAAAAGAACATGGGCATGGCGGCGTAAGCGAGGGAGTGGGCCTTGCCCATGAAGCCGCCTCCGATGAGGCCGACGTTGAGGTTTTGCATCTGGATCTTGTTCCTTCCGGAAGAAAGCGGGAGGTGCCGATTGCGGCTTTCCCTTGCGGTCAAAGTGGTGGATGGTTAGAGGAGCTTCTCGAGGTACTTCATACTCAGTTCGGCAGCTTCCCGGGGGTCCCCGTCGTAGTTGTCGAGTTCGACCATGAGCCAGCTGTCGTATCCGCTCTCTCGGATTGCGGCGAGGATGTCCGGGAAGTCGAGTTCGCCCTGGCCCAGGGGGAGGAAAGTAAACGGGTCTTGCCGGAAGTCCTTGAGGTGGACATGTCGGATTCTGTCGGGGTACTTCCGGATGACCGCGGCCGGGTCCGCTCCGCCGGCCGCGAGATGGGCGGTGTCCGGGCAGAAGCCGATTCGGGTCAGCGGCATCAGCTTGTCCAGCTCGTCCGGGCTTTCGACGATCGTGGTCAGGTGCGGGTGGTAGCTTGCTGACAGCCCGAAACTTTCCGCGATGTCCGTCACGCTGTCCAGCGCCCGGCCGAGGCGGTGGTAGTCCTCGTCTGTGGTACCTGCTGCGCGCCGTGCTCCACCTCCGACTACCAGTCGGTCAGCTCCGAAGTTCGCTGCTAGTTCGGCAGAGCGGTGGATTCTGTGCAGTTCATCGGGAAGGATGTCGGCATAGATGAAATTGGCGCCGGTATACACGCTAGTCAGGGAGACCCCGGAGCTGTTCAGGAGCTCTTTAAGCACCTCGGGCTTGTCTGCGTATTCCGCAAGGTTGCCGTCGAACATCTCGACGCCTTCGTATCCGACAGATGCGATGTCGTGGATGGCGTCCTTCATGGATCCGTGGGTTAGGTAGAAGAGGTCTTTGACGCTTGTCACGCCTCCGGGATGGCCGACAACGCCACCCCAAGTGATGGAACAGTAACCAAGTTTCATTGCTTTTGCCTTTCAACTTCCGAAGGAAGGTTGGAAATATTAGAGGGGGATGTAGGTCCGGGGACGTTGACCCACACCTGCCGGGCGGCGGAGGTAACCAGTGCCTCAGTGAGGCGGGCTGCCCGGAGTCCGTCCCGAAAGGTGGGCAGCCCTTCGGGTTCTTGACCCTGGACGGCCGCATATGCGTCCGCGACAAAGGCATTGAAGCTGTCCTGGTATCCCTGCGGATGACCCGGGGGGAGCCTGTTGTAGCGGCGTCCGCCAGAGGTGGTGAGGGTTTGCGGTCCGACGGCGATTTGGGAACTGGAGTCCGTGCGGCCGATGTGAAGTGTGTCCGGCCGCTCCTGGTTGAAGCTGAATGACGCTTCGGTCCCGTCGAACGAGAACCACAGGCGGTTTTTTCGGCCCGGGCTCACCTGGCTGACTACCAGGGAGCCTGCGGCTCCGTGGTCGGTCTCGAATAGGAGCGCGGCCCCGTCCTCGGTAGCCACGGAGGACAACTGTCCTCCGGTTTCGCGTTGGTCGTAAGCCCGGCTGGTCTTGGCCACTAGTCTGGTGATTCTGTGCCCTGTGGTGAATTCCATCAGGTCGCACCAGTGCACGCCGATGTCACCGAATGCCCTGGAGGCTCCTCCGAGCGTCGAATCGACCCGCCAGTTTGTGGCGTCTGCGCCGGCCAGCCAATCCTGAAGGTACGAGCCGTGGAGCAGCCAGAGCCGGCCGGCGTCACCGCGGAGGATACGATCGCGTGCTTCGCGAACGGCCGGATAGAACCGGTAGACGAAGGGCACAGCCGTGACGACGCCTGCCCTGTCCGCGAGGTCGGTCAGTTCGAGGGCGTCCTCAACACTGGTCGCGAGGGGCTTCTCACAAACCACGGCTTTCCCGGCTGCGATGGCCTTGCGTGCGAGGTCGGCGTGAGTGGTGTTGGGGGTGCAGATGTGTACGACATCCACGTCGTCTCTTGCGATCAGCGCCTCGGGGGACTCTGCCGCGGTTCGGGCGCCGAGTCCGGCTGCCGCTGCCTCAGCGGCAGCCGGACTGCGCCCGGCGACTGCACTGACTTCGCCCCCCGCTGCGCGCACTGCGTGCGCGTGGACGGAGCCCATGAATCCTGTACCGATAATTCCGGCTCGTAGTTTTAAGGTCACGGGTGCTATTTCTTCCGGGCGAGGGCGACGGCCAGGATGATGATGGCGCCGCGGACCACCTGCTGCTGGCTGCTGTCGAGGCCGGCCAGGATCAGTCCGTTGTTGATCAAGCCAATCAGGAGGGCGCCGAAGAGCGTTCCCATGATGGAGCCAAATCCGCCGAACAGGCTTGTCCCGCCGAGGATGACGGCGGCGATGGCGGAGAGCTCATCGCCCGATCCCCACTGGAAGCGGCCGGACTGGAGGCGGCCGGCGTACAGCATGCCGGCAACGCTCGCGACCATGCCGGAGATGAGGAGCACCTGGAATTTGATTCGTTTGGTGTTGATGCCCGTGAATTCCGCGGCGTTGCGGTTACCGCCGGTAGCTAGGACCTGTCGGCCGAACTTGGTGCGGTTCAGTACGACGGCGCCGATGGCAACGAAGATGGCGCTCCAGACAACCAGGCCCGGTACGGGGCCGAAGTCACCGGATCCGAACAGCATGTTGAAGGTGTCATTCAGGATCGGCTGGGGGGCTGAGGCCGTGATCCACTGGGCGACTCCGACGGCGATACCCAGCATGCCGAGCGTCACGAGGAAGGAGGGGATGCCAAGGAGACTGACCAGTGCGCCATTTATTGACCCGACCACGAGGCCGACGGCAAGGCCGGCGAGGATTCCGGGGATCAGGCCCCACTGGGACAACGCCATGGCCGTGCAGACGCTGGACAACCCGGCCACCGATCCGACGCTTAGGTCGATTTCTGCACAAGAGATGACGTATGTCATACCTACGGCGATGACGGTGATTGTGGCAGTTTGCCGGAAAATGTTCAGCAGGTTGTTCGGCGACAGGAAGCCCTGATCGCGGAGCAGAATGGCGAAGAAGAGGAAGACGACGACAAAGCCGATGTAGATGACGTAACGTCGCCAGTCGAGTTCTTTCAGGATGGTGCCGAAATTGCGTGGTGCCGCGGTGTCCCGGGGCGCGATGGTGTTTGCCTTGCTCACTGTTCAGACTCCCTGGACTGCAAGTTGGAGATATTCCTCGTCAGCGATCTCGCTGCGGGGGATGTCGCGGATAATGGAGCCGTCCTTAAGGACGAGGACGCGGTCGCTGACCGCGAGTAGTTCGGGGTACTCGGAAGAGATGACGATGACGGCTTTGCCGGCGCTTGCCAACTCGCGGATCATGTCCAAAATTTCGCTCTTGGTGCCGATGTCAACGCCAGCCGTTGGCTCGTCCAGAATCAGGATGTCCGGATCAGTGCCCAGCCACTTGGCGATGACCACTTTCTGCTGGTTGCCGCCCGAGAGCAGCCGCACCGGTCGGTGGGGGTGAGCGACTTTTACTGCGAACCTCTTGATCAGCGAAGAGGACAACTCCTTGCCCCTGGCACCGTCAAGAAAGGGTCCTCGCTGGATCTGGCCAAGCAGCGGCAGCAGCAGGTTGTCTTGGACTGAGTGCTCCAAGACGAGACCTTGGGCCCTGCGGTCCTCCGGGATGAGGGCGACACCCGCAGTGATGGCCTGCTGCGGCGAGGTCAGATTGATTCGCTCCCCCCGGATGAAGATCTCACCGCTGTCCCGCCGGTCGATGCCGAAGAGTGCGCGGGCCAGTTCTGTGCGACCGCTACCCATAAGACCGGCCAAGCCCAGAATCTCACCGGGTCGAAGCGAGAAGGAGATGTCCCTTACCCGCGGCCCGGCGTTCAGCCCCCGGACCTCCAGCAGCGGGGCGCTGTCATGAGCCACCTGGTCCCGCTCGCGGTAGGCAAGTTGGCCCTCGATCTTCTTGCCGACGATGCCTTCCACGATCTGTTCGGGTGTCACGCCGGTCAGCGGCTCGGTGAGGAGTCGACGACCGTCGCGCAGGATGGTGATCCGGTCGGCCAGACGGTATACCTCGTCCATGCGGTGGGAGATGTAGATGATTGAGATGCCGCGCTGTTTGAGACGGTCGATCAGTTCGAAGAGCGCTTCGGACTCGTGCCGGGCAAGGCTGGCGGTGGGTTCGTCCATGATGAGCACCTGGGCGTTTTGCGAGAGTGCCTTGGCGATCTCGGTCAACTGCCAGTAGGCCGTGCCGAGCCGGGAGACTTCGGCACGGGGGTCGACCTTTACCTCCATCTCGGCGAAGATCTCCTTGGCCCGCCGCTCCGAGGCGCGGTCGTCGATGAGTCCGCCCGCCCCGAGCGGCTCAGCAGCAAGGAAGATGTTCTGAGCGACAGTCAGGCTCGGGACGAGGCTGAATTCCTGGAAAACCATCCCGATGCCGGCGGACTTCGCGTCCTGAATCGAGTTGATGGCGACCGGTTTGCCTCCAATGAGGATCTCGCCAGCGTCTGCCTGATAGACGCCTTGGAGGATTTTCATAAGGGTGGACTTCCCGGCCCCGTTGCCTCCTGCGAGGGCGTGGACCTCGCCCTTCCGGACGTCGAAGCTGACATCCTTCAGGACTGAAACCCCGTTGAAGCCCTTGGAAATCGAGCGCATCTCGACGACATTGTCTGCGGTGTTCATTGTTGCCCTTTCGGGACAGTGGGGGAGGGTGGGTGCCCCGCCCTCGGGTCTGGCTACTTTTTGTAGGACTCTTGAATGTCCTTGGGAGCGTCCTCGTGGTAAACCTGCTTCCAGGCTTCGAGGACGTTGGAATGGTCAACGGGGAGTGCACTCAGCGCCACATATGCCGGCGCTTCTTTCCCGATGAGCGCTCCTGCGGCCAGCCGGGCCTCCGTAACGCCCTGGTCGAACGGAACCTGGGCCCCGAGGCCGACGATGAGTTGGTCTTTGGCCAAGGCGATGGCGACGTTCTTGCCAAGGTCCTCAGTGGCGATCTTCAAATCCTGTCGGCCCGCAGCACGGGCTGCTGCCATGACACCTTCTGCGGGGACGTCCCAGACCGCCCAGATGCCCGACAGGTCGGCGTATTTGCTCAGCATGGCGTTCGCAGCGGCCTGGGCGTCTCCTGCGAAGTCCGGCCCGGCGATGCCCTTTTCCTCGACGATCTTGATGTCGGGGTACTCCTTGGTGATCGTTTCCTTGAATCCCTGATAGCGCTGCTTGGTCACGAAGAAGTCGGCCTGGTGGAAGACGAGTCCGATCTTTCCCTTGCCACCGATGGCCTTGGCCATTTGGTGGGCGGAAACGACGCCGTTGCCGTAATTGTCGGCGGAGACGACAGAGACGTAGTCCTTGCCGGCAGTCAGCCCTTGGGGAATGTTGTCCATGAAGACGAGCTTGGTTCCGGCGGCCGCGACTTTCTTGTAGGCGGAGGCCGTTGCCACGGGGTCCGTGGGGATGGAGACGATGACATCCGGGTCCTGCGTCATGACAGTCTCGATGTCCGAAACCTGCTTGTCCGGCTTGAAGTTCGCATCGGTTGTGGCGATTACCTTGATACCGAGCTTTTCGAATTCGCTCTTCAGCCCGTTAGTTTGGGCGGTCGCCCAGTCGTTGCCGCCGTAGTGCATCACGATTGCGGCCTTGGCGTTGAGTGCCTTGACCTTCTCGATCTCGGCGGGAGTCAGATCCGCAACAGATGACGGGGAGGGCGTCTCGCCGTTGGGGCCCTTGCTCAGGACCTGTCCCTTGATCTTGTCAAGGGCCTGCTGGGCCTTCTCGGACACCCCTGCATCGGGAGCGTTTGAGGTACCCGTTGCCGAACTGCTGCAGGAAGCGACGGAAAGGGACAGGGCTGCGGCCAAAGCCACAATGGGAAGCCTGCGGATCATCATTGTTCTCCAGTGCTTGTGGGTGGATGGTTAGGTCGGTGGTGGTGTTGGGTCAGGCCAGGGCTATGGCGAGGGCAGGGGGAACCGGCGAGAGGACGAGCCCGCCGGCGGCGGCGGCCGTGCGGATGGCAGCGGCCTTGTCTGACGACGTCAGGACCGCCTCTGCCTGCGCTTTGTCGACGAAGAGGCCCAGGGAACACGGTCCGTGATGGGATTGAACCCACCGGACCGCCTCGCCTGCCGCCTTGGTCATTTCAGCGCCGGCTGTCTCGGTGACCGAGCCGTCAATGGTTGACAGTGACGTCGGCGCGCCTGATTGGTCGACAGAGACCACCAGGCTCGCCCAAAGGAGATTGTCATCGAAGACGCCGACGACGGCCGAGGAGCCTGCGGAGACGAAGGTGCGGACAGCGGCTGCGAGATCATCACGTGCTGCGTCCGTCAGGAGCATTTCCAAATTGGCCCACTGGGCGGGGTCAATATTTCGAATGCCAACGCTGGGATCGAGTAGAAGTGCATCGTCGATGGTGTTGCTCATACCGTTCCCTCTTCGTTGAAGTCTGTCTCCGTGAACGTTTACGACGCTACCGTGAACGTTTACGCTCCAAATCGTAAACGTTTACGGACATGTGTGTCAACCATCACGCCTTTAGCCGGTTTGAGTTTCGGGAAGCCTGCGGCGACGTAAGATTGAGACGCACGGAACGACCGCGGACTCGGCCCGGCCGGTGCAGGACAGGAGGGCACGTGAGAGGAACAGCGATCCCCCGCGAGGCGAATGAGCGGCTTCCGGACACTTCCTTGCGGCGGAAGCCGACTATCAACGATGTGGCGCAAATCGCCGGTGTCTCATTCGGGACTGTTTCGCGAGTCCTGAACAACGCGCCGGACGTCAGTGCTTCGACTCGCGAGCGAGTTCTGCAGATCGTTAAAGACATCGGGTACCGGCGGAATCGGGCCGCGACCGCGCTGGTCACCAGCCGGTCAACGTCCATCGGCATCCTCTCGGACGGCTCGCCACGATTCGGCCCTGTCGGGACGCTCATGGCCCTTGAGAACATTGCGCGTAAGAAGGGCTACGCCACAACCGTCATCAGTGTCGAAAAACCCTATGAAGAGTCCGTGCAAGCCGCCCTCGACACCCTGGACGATACCGGTGTCGGGGGGATCATAGTCATCGCACCTCTCGTTGATATGGCTGCAGCTGTGTGGAACGCCTCATGCCGTGTACCGGTGGAGATGATTGCGGCCGGAGCATCATCAACTCCAAACGTCTTCACATACTCAGAAAATCAGGAGCTCGGAGCGAGGCTGGCCACGCAGCACCTCATTGACCTGGGCCACACCGATATCGCCCACTTCGCCGGCTCTATGGACTGGTTCGACGGACGCGTACGCAAGCGCGGCTGGGAGGCCGCGCTTCGTGATGCCGGACTTGCGCCAGGCCTGTGCATCGAGGGCGACTGGAGCCCCAAATGGGCTTACGAGACCGGCCTCCAGCTCGTCCGGGAGGGAAGGATCCCTCAGGCGATCTTCGCAGCTAGCGACCATACCGCCCTTGGGCTTATTCGCGCTTTCGCAGAAAATGGCGTCCGTGTCCCGGATGATGTCAGTGTCGTCGGATTCGACGATATCGAAGGGTCAGACTTCTTCCTGCCACCCCTGACCACTGTGCGCCAGGACTTTACCGCGCTGGCACTCATGAGCACGGAGGTGCTTCTCGGTGCCATGGAGGGCCGGGACGTCGACCGTACGCCGATCACGCCGACGCTCGTGGTACGCAACAGTTCCACTCGGGCCACGCCCACAGCGCGTCACAAAAAGACACCTGAAGCGCCTCCAAACAAAGCTTGAGCGGTATGCGTCCGGTGCGTCCAGTCTGATGACCGTTCGCGTTGTCGGAGTATGTGCTGCGTCCTTCGGTCGTATGGTTGATGAAATGCCTCGCACAGCAAGAGAACGCATTGATGGTGGCCGGAATTCTTCCACCGTATACGGTTCGCTTCTGGACAAGATATCTGCGCTGGCGGGGGTGTGAGCTGTAGGAGAACGTGTCGTCGTTCCACGCAGTCCACGGGCGTGCTTTTCTTGGTATCCATCCCCGTCGTGGTGCGATTCTGGTCAGCACTGTCCTGACCAGGGAACTCGAATGGGCACGGATTCACAGAGCCGAGCCTGCGTCGGCCTACTGGTGGCACAATGAATTCACCCTGAAGGACCCCTCAGGGATCGACGCCTAACGGCTTGCCTGGATCCGCGAAAGATACGCCCACACCGCCTGAGGCGGCCACGTTCCCCATGTCGCTCGGGTTGCTGCCGGAGCGAGCCTCGTCTCCCGTATTCGGGCGCAACCCCTCCTTCCTGCAGCTCCCCTAGAAGGCCTGAATTAGCGGTAACTCAACAATGCTACGGCTAAATTGAGGACCAGACAATGAGTAAAATCCCTTTGCTTGCGCTTATCTTGATCCCTAGCCAGGGAGATTCGAAGTCCTCAACATATTTCTTGAAAGCTCTTGATAGTGCGCTAACTCACGGTGTAACTTAGCTCACGAAGCCCCAAACTGGGGCACTCACGAACACAAGGAAGTGTTGTTCAATGCAAAGAACCAAAACTGGAACCCGTCGGAGCAGTAGGCTGGCCGCGGCGGCCCTTTGCGCTTCAATCCTGACTGTCGCAACGCTCGGACTCGCTGGCTGCAAGAGTGGGGCGGCCGCCGCCGCCGATGAGGAGGCGAAGGCAACAGGCAAGGGACTGGTCATCGGCTGGAGCCAGCGAGGCATCAGCGGCAGCGACTGGTGGAAGACCCTTGTCGAGGGCGGTCAGGCCGAGGCAAGCAAGGTCGGGGCGCGACTCGAGTTGCTTGATGCTAATGGTGACACCGTGCGGCAGAACGCTGACGTGCAGACCCTCATCACCAAGGGCGTGGACGTCGTCGTCATGAACCCGAACGACCCGATCGGCGTCGGCCCCTCAGTTCAAGCGCTTAAGGATGCAGGCATACCTGTCGTCACCGTCAACTCAAGTCTGGATAAGTCGCTGGTCCCAGACATGTTCTGCTACGTTGCGGAGGACCAGGAACATACCGGTTCACTCGCCGGGGAAGTCGCTGCCCAGAAGGCGCTCGAGAAGTACGGCGACAGCGGCCAGATCAAGCTTGTCGGTATCGGAGGCTTCCCGGGTGACGTGCTGAGCGACCTGCGGTTTAACGGCTTTATGGCTGGCTGGAACCGCGTGATGGAAAAGCACCCGGGCGTCACCACGGTGAAGCTCGAAACGAAGTACGGGGAGTGGAAGCCGGACAAGGCGCTCGCCCCGATCCGGGACGTTGCCACCGCCAACCCGGACCTCAAGGTCATTTACAGCATGAGCGACGTCATGCACGGCGGCATTGTCCAGGGGCTTCAGCAGGCCGGGCTCTGGGGCGACGGGATCATCATGGCCAGCTACGACGGCGGCATGGGAGCCATTAAGGAAATGGTGGACGACCCCAAGGGTCCGTTGCAGGCCGACGCGTCCAACCAGCCGTGGGACCAGGGAGTTGCCGCCGTGCGGATGGCACTTGCCGCCTTCAATGGCGACCAGTCCCAGTGCCCGGACAAGACGAACTACATCGACACGACGGTGATCACGCCCGTCGAGGCGCCAGAGTACTACGTCCCCTCGGACACCTACGTCCGCGCAAAAAACTGAGCTCCCTGACCGGCGCCGCCCCGCGGCCGGCCGATCCATCCAGAGCCCTATATAAGGAGCATGATGCTCGCCCATAACCCGGTCTCGCCTTCCACCGCAGCGGCGGAGACGGCACGAGACACCCACGACGGCGCTTCGGAGCTGCGGCTCGATGGCGTCACCAAGTCCTATCCTGGCGTCCAGGCGCTGAAGGGAGTCAGCTTCAGCGTCGCCCGTGGATCCATTCATGCACTTGCCGGGCAGAACGGCGCAGGCAAGTCGACACTCGTCAAGATTCTCTCCGGAGCGGAGTCCCCGGACAGCGGAAGCATACGCCTTGGCGGCGAGTTTCAGCGCTTCCGTGATCCGATGGACGCCCAGCGCGCCGGGATCCACACCATTTACCAGGAACTATCGCTCGTGCCGTCCCTTTCGGTGGCGGAGAATATCTTCCTTGGCCAGCTGCCTCGACGGGCGGGGGCCTCCGTCGACTGGCAGCGCATGCAGGCCGAAGCCCGGACCGCGCTGGACCGCGTAGGTTTCCATCTCGATGTCCGCCGCCCCGTGGGAAGTTACTCCACAGCGGAACAACAGGCCGTGGAGTTGGCCAAGGCCCTGCACAAGGACGCCCGGGTCCTGCTCCTGGATGAACCCACCTCCACCTTGCCCTTGCCCGATGTCGAGCGGCTGTTCACCGTCCTCCGCTCCCTTTCGGAACAAGGCGTGACGCTGCTATACATTTCGCACCGCATGGATGAGCTGTTTTCGCTCTGTGACGCCGTCACCGTGCTGCGCGATGGCGTGAACGCCGCCGACCTGAAAACGGCAAGTTCCAAGCCCGCCGACGTCGTCACGGCAATGGTCGGAAAGAGCCTTGAAGGCTCCATTGCCGATGCGGCCCTCCGCGGGGAACGCTCGCCCAGCCTGGGGGCCGGTCCCCGGGAGAATGTCATTCTCTCTGCCCGCGACCTCTCCGAGCAGGGGCATGTGGACAGGGTGTCGTTCGAGCTGCGTGAAGGCGAAGTGCTCGGCATCTCCGGGCTCATCGGCAGCGGCCAGTCAGAACTGGCCGGCCTCATCGCCGGTGCGAGAAGGCGGACCTCCGGCGAGATCCGCGTCGATGGGAAAGCGGTGGACTTCCGTGCCCCCCGCGACGCGATCCGCCGGGGGATCGGACTGCTGCCGCAGGACCGCAAGGCAGCGGGCTTCATCCCGGACATGGGTGTTGCAGGCAACATCACGCTCGCCAGCCTGCCGCAATTCAGCAGGCTGAGCGTGATCCAGTCCCGGCGGGAGCGCAGTGTGGCCGGGGAGATGGTGGCCCGGCTCGGCATGAAGGTATCCGGGGTGCACCAACCGCTCAAAACGCTGAGCGGGGGAACCCAGCAGAAGGCCATCCTGGCCCGCTGGCTTGTCCGCCAGTCGCGCATCCTCGTGTGCGACGAACCAACCCGCGGCGTGGACGTCGGGGCGAAGGAGGACATGTACGAGCTCATCCGCGAGTTCGCCCAGGCGGGAGGAACCGTCGTGGTGGCGAGCTCGGAGATTACGGAGGCGATGATGTGCGATCGCGTCCTCGTGATGGCGCGCGGCAAAGTCGTCGCCGAACTCGATCACGACGACATCGACCCCTCCGGCAACGCCATTCTCGAGCGCTTCGCCTGACGGCCCCCCTCAATCAGTTTCTATTCAGGAGTACAACCATGTCCCGGACCTTGTCGTCCCTGCCGCCAAAGAGCGGCGCGCCCTCCCCATCGCCCTCAGCAAGTATCAGCTCCCGACTGCGGGGCAGCGCCCTCCGCGCCCTGCCAAAGAGCTACCTTATCCTCGTGCTTCTCGCGATCATCGCGGTGGGCTACTACGTCTCCGACGACTTCTTGACGTTCCGCAATGCCGAGAACGTGATCACGGCCGCCTCGATCGTCGTCGTGCTGGCGATCGGCCAGTATTTTGTCATCCTGACGGGCGGAATTGACCTCTCCGTAGGCTCGATCCTCGCCATGTCCACGGTAATCACGGCACTGACCTTGCAGGCCGGGATGCCCGCCGGCGCGTCCGTTGTGTTCGTGCTTGCCTGCTGCGCTGCAGCCGGACTGATCAACGGCATCCTCGTCGTTTGGTTGAACATCCCCCCGTTCATCGCCACGCTCGCCATGATGAGCGCCGTCAAGGGCTTCAGCTACATCATCCAGTCAACAAGCCTGATCGAGATCCGCGACCAGTGGATCATTGAGACCTTCTCCCGCGGCAGCTTCCTCGGGATCCGCCACCCCGTCCTGATCTTCATTGTCGTGGCCGTGGCCGCGGCGCTCGTGGCCAAATACACTACGTTCGGCCGCTCGCTCTACGCTATTGGCGGCAACCCTGAAGCCTCGCGGCTTTCGGGCCTGCCGGTCGCACGGAACCTGATCATCACCTACACCATCTCCGGGGTGCTCGCCGGCCTGGCAGGCCTCATCGCCGCCTCCCAGCTGAGGCAGGGTAGCTCGCTCATCGGTGTAGGTTACGAGCTCGACGCCATCGCGGCCGTCGTCGTGGGCGGCGCCTCCCTCATGGGCGGAAAGGGTGATCCCCTGAACGCAGTGATCGGGGTGTTCATCCTGACCACCATCATCAACATCATGAACCTCGTCGGGATCTCCTCCGAGCCGCAGCTGGTCATCAAGGGCGCGGTCATCATCCTCGCCGTCTTCCTCTCCAGCGCAGGCGGCGTCCAGAGGATCTCCGGATTCTTCTCGAAACATTTCCCGCGCACCCGCGCCGTCTGACCGCCTACCCCCGTCTTCCCATTCAGCTCCAGAAAGCAGGAACCATGTCCATTCGCCCCTTTGGCCGCACCAGCCTGACCGTCTCCGATATCTGTGTCGGTACCAGTGCGCTCGGCAGCTTTCCCGCCCAATACGGTTACGAGGTCGATGAAGACACCGCCGTCGCTACTATTCAGCGTGTCTTCGACGGGCCCTTTACCTTCATTGATACGTCGAATGAGTACGGCGGGGGTGCAAGTGAAGAGCGGATTGGCCGGGCGATCGCCGAGCGCGGCGGCATCCCCGAGGGTTACGTCGTCGCCACGAAGGTCGACCCGCTTCCCGGCAGCGCCGACTTCTCCGGGGACCGTGTCCGCCGTTCAATCGAGGAGAGCCTCGAACGCCTCGGCCTCGATAAACTCCAGCTCGTCTACCTGCACGACCCCGAGAAGATCTCCTTCGAGGAGGGGGTGGCCAAGGGCGGACCGCTGGAAGCCCTCATCGATCTCCGGGACCAGGGTGTTATCCAGCACCTGGGCGTAGCCGGGGGCCCGATCGACCTGGAGCTGCAGTACCTGGCCACGGACGCATTCGACGCCGTCATTAGTCACAACCGCTACACCCTCGTTGAACAGACCGCCGAGCCGCTCCTGGAAGACGCGGCCCGCCGCGGAGTCGCCTTCGTCAACGCCGCCCCGTTCGGCGGCGGGATGCTCGTCAAGGGACCGAGGGCCGTCCCGCGGTACTGCTACGCGCCCGTGGACCAGACGACGATCGACAGGGTCCTGCGCATGGAAGAACTGTGCGGGCAGCACGGCGTCCCGCTGGCAGCAGCTGCCCTGCAATTCTCGGTCCGTGATGAGCGCGTGGCGTCGACCATCGTCGGAATGTCCCAGCCGGGCCGGGTCGAGGAGACCCTCAGCCTGCTCAACCACGACATCCCCCAGGAACTCTGGGACCAGCTCCTGCCCCTTGCACGCGAGGGACGCAACGGCATCGAAGCCGTGACGGTCTAACTACCGGGGCGGGTAGCAGGAATTTACGAAAGGAAACGAAGCAATGACCAGGAAGAAGCAGCCAGAGCCGGTAGATGTCGTCATCGTCGGTGCGGGCGCCGGCGGGGCAACCGCGGCAAAGGTGCTGTCGGAGGCCGGCCTGAAGGTGGTAGGCCTCGAGCGTGGGCCCTGGCTAAAGCCCGAGCACGCCTCGGGGGACGAACTCAAGTTCCTCAACCGGAATTTCATCTGGCAGGACCCGAAGATCAAACCGCGGACCTACCGCCCAAACGACAAGGTAGAGGCGGAAATCACCAACTTTTCCGCCACGCCGCAGGTCGTCGGCGGCGGCACCACCCACTGGGGTGGCATGGTTCCGCGTATGGCGGAGAGCGATTTCAAGCTGCGCAGCCTGCACGGCGATGTTCCGGGCGCAAGCCTGGTTGACTGGCCCATCTCCTATGACGAACTGGAGCCGTACTACACACGCGTTGAGTGGGAGTTCGGCACGTCGGGCCTTGCCGGAGCGAACAAGTGGGAAGCGTGGCGCAGCCGCGGCTACCCCACCAAGCCATCACCGCTGAGCCAGGTTGGACGGACCTTCGCCACCGCGATGTCAAAGCTCGGGCATGGCACGTTCCCCATGCCGCAGGGCATGGTCACCGAACCCTATCGGGGACGTCAGCCATTCAGTGAGAACGGCTTCTGGCAGCAGTACCCGGACCCGGGAACAGGCAAGTCATCCACGCTGATCAGCTTCATTCCGGACGCGGTTGCGACCGGGCGCTACGACCTCCGCTCCGATTCCTACGTGAGCGAGATACTCGTAGGCAAGGACGGCCGCGCCACCGGTGTCCGTTACCAGGACGAGGACGGCGACGAGTTCGTCCAGCACGCGAAAGCCGTGATCGTCTGTGGCGGCGGCATCGAAACCCCACGCCTGCTGCTCATGTCGAAGTCAGGGCTCTTCCCGGACGGACTCGGCAACGGCAGCGGCATGGTGGGTAAGAACGCCACCTTCCATCAGTACTCATTCTCGGTCGGCTTGTTCGACCGCGAGGTCAGCGACCCGCTTTACGGGTGGGCGGGCCACTACATGAGCCTGTGTTCGTTCGACTTCTACGAGACGGACGAGAGCCGGGGCCACATCCTGGGATCACTGATTTTCCCGTCAATGATCGGCCACCCGGTGAACTGGAGCTTCCCCGGCCGGCCTACGTGGGGCCAGGCGGCCAAGGACGCCGACCGCGATTTTTTCAACCACAGCATGAAAATCGGTGTCCTCCTGCACGACCTGCCGGTGGAGGACAACCGTGTCGACCTTGACCCGAACGTCAAAGACGCATGGGGTCTTCCGGTGGCCCGAATTACCCACACGCCCCACTCCAACGACTTTGCCCAGGAACGCTGGCAGGTTGCCAAGAACGGGGAAATCCTCGAGGCTGCCGGGGCGAAGAAGGTCATTCCGGTCAATATGGAACGGATCACGGGCAACACCTCGCATGAACTGGGCACCGCCCGGATGGGCAATGATCCGGCGACGTCCGTCGTGGACCGCTGGTGCCGCTCGCATGAAGTACCAAACCTCTACGTTTTCGACGCGAGCTTCTTCCCGACGGCGACCGGCATCAACCCGGCCCTGACGATCATGGCCAACGCCTGGAGGTGCTCTGACCATATCCTCCAGGTGGACCGCCACGGCTGGTCCGACAACTGATTCGCACTTCATACAGGACACGAAAGGACAGATGCCATATGGGACAGGCGGAATGGGCTACGGTACCCATCTCAACACGGGACGTGGACGGGCCGGTCTTCTTTACCGAGCACGAGTGGAACACGATCGAAGCGGCGTCGGCCCGGATTATCCCCGCCGACCACCACCCGGGTGCGCGCGAGGCCAGGGTGGTCCGCTTCATTGACCGGATGCTCGCGGGAACGCAGTTCATCTTTCCGGCAGCGGACGGCAACGGGTTCCTCCGGATGGAGGGCCTCGAGGAGGCCGCATGGCAGGAGCGAATCAAGCAGCGCCGGGAGTTTTACCGCGAGGGCGTTGTGGAGTTGGACCGGCTGGCGAAAGAGCGTGCAGACGCCGAGTTCATCGAACTGACGGAAGCGGACCAGGACGCGGTGCTCGAGACGCTGTCGGGCTTGGCCAAGCCCAACGCTTTTTCACTGGAGCACTCCGAGGTTGGCCTTGGGGGCGCGCCGGCAGGAAACCAACCGGTCAACGAGGACTTTCTGGAGTTCTTCCCGCTTCTGGTGCTTAACACCCGTCAGGGGTTTTACGGCGACCCGGTGTACGGAGGGAACGAGAACCGCGTCGGTTGGGGTGTCATCGGCTTCGATGGACCTCCGTCGCTGGCCTCCACCATGGACGGCACCTACACCACCCGCAAGTACATGGTGGAGGGGGCCGAGTGGCCATACGACCAGCATCCTGAGGTCCTGCGGTACCGGCGCCCGTGACAGTTGGCGCGCCGACCGGAGCCACGTTCCGTGGCTGCCCGGGGGTATCCGGGGATAATGTAGATGTGTCCACGACCCCCGCTCCCTCAAACGCCCGAAACTCCAATGGGCGCGGGGAGCGGCTGGCCTCCAGGTCAAAGGCTCCCCGGATGTCCGACGTTGCCCGGCTCGCCGGGGTGTCCCAGCAGACGGTGTCGCGGGTTGTCAGGGGAGCGACCAATGTCGATCCGGACATCCGTGAACGCGTCGAACACGCAATCGCCCAACTGCGGTACCGTCGAAATCCCGCGGCCGCGGCTCTCGCCAGCAACCGGACCATGACGATCGGTGTTGTCAGCTTCGAACTGTCTGTCCTGGGACCTACGGTAGCCCTGTACGGTATCTCCGAGGAAGCCCGGAAACATGGCTACGCGACGCGTTTAGTCACTCTGGCCAGTCTCGAACGCCGCGATATCCGGGCTGCCTTCGAATCCATCAATTCGGACACGGTTGACGGCGTGATCGTGCTCGCACCCCTGCTGGAAGCGATCGCGGTGCTCGCGGGTATCGACATCGGTGTCCCCGTAGTGACGTTCCAGCAAGGATCGCATCCGAGCCCGACTAGCGTTTCCGTTGACGAAGTGCGAGGTGCCCGGATGGTGGTGCGCCACCTGCTGGACCTCGGACACAAAACCGTGTGGCACGTTCAAGGCCCGCCTGGTTGGATGGCAACATCCGCCCGGGTCCAGGGATGGGCAGCGGAACTGGGGGCGTCTGGACGTTTCGTTCCGACGCCGATCGCAACGACCGACTGGTCAGCCGCCGAGGGATATCGCGTCGGCCGTGAGCTCGCCGCAAGGGAGGACGTCACAGCAGTCTTCGCCGCCAATGATCCTTTCGCGCTGGGAGTGATCAAGGCACTGGACGAGGCCGGGCGCGACGTCCCGGGAGATGTCAGCGTCGTGGGATTTGACGACGTCAAAGAAGCGCCCTTCTTTCGTCCGGCACTAACGACCGTAAGGCTCGATTTCGAAGCCATCGGCCACATTGCTGTGGGTCGCATTTTGGCCATGATAAAAGACGAGGCTGAGGGAGATATCCCTCTGTTGGAACCTCGTTTGGTACTCCGCGACACCACAGCGCCACCCCCAAGTCAGCGCTAAACCACTCCGCTGACTACCTACAGTCCTACTCGGGGCTGAACTCCTTGACTGGGAACTGAAGAGGGCCCTAGCCGCTTCTTGAAAAGCTATGAACCCAAAGGTCTTGCAATTTCCCACCTAACCGGAATATCGTGAGTTAGCGCTAACTCAGGTACTCAAAGAAGAGAAAAGAGAGAAAACAATGGTCGATCCATTTGTCGTCGTTGCGGTTTCGCCGCGGACAATCAATGTGAAGAATCCCGGCGACGGCGTCGCCAACGTCAAGCGCATCAACGAATTCATCGACACGGCGGTCATGGTCGGCGCCTGGGAAGGTTCTCCGGTCAAGCTGGTAGTCCTGCCCGAGATGGCGATCCAGGGCATGATGGCCAACACGCCTGGGAACCGTAAGAAGGAGGCCCACTTTGCCGTGACGATCCCTGGTCCGGAGACGGACGAGCTGGCGAAGAAGGCCGTGGAGCTCAATACCTACATCGCTGCCGAGCTGTACATGGTCAAGGACGAGGACTTCCCGGACCGCCACTTCAATGTCGCCTTCATCATCGATCCGCAGGGCGAGATCATCTACAAGCGCTACAAGGCCACCAGTGATGCCTACGAAGGAGGCATGCTCGGCAACATGAACCCGCACGACGTGTGGGACGAGTGGATCGAAAAGAAGGGAAATGGCAACGCAATGGACGCCATCTTCCCTGTGGCTAAGACCGAGATCGGCAACATCGGGTACGCCATCTGCCACGAGGGTGTCTACCCCGAGGTGCCGCGTGGGCTCGCGATGAACGGCGCCGAGATCATTATCCGGGGCACCCTGATCGAGCCGGCCGTCCAAAACGGCATGTGGGAACTGCAGAACCGGGCACACGCCATGTTCAACTCGGCGTACATCGTCGCTCCGAACCTGGGGCCCGAAGTCCGCGACGACGGGAGCATGCAGGACCTGTTCGGCGGCCAGTCCATGATCGTCGGTCCACGCGGGCAGATCCTCACCAAGCAGCAGGGCTGGACCTCGGGCGACTCGTTCGTCTGCACCACAATCGACATCGAAGCGCTCCGCCGGGCCAGGGTCGCCAACGGCCTGTACAACCAGTTCAAGGACCTGCGCACCGAGCAGTACCGGGTCATCTATGACAACCCGATTTATCCGAAGAACCAGTACCTCGACGCGCCGCCGAGCGAGGGATGGCTCGCCCGGGAAGACGCAACGCGGGCCGCTAATATCGAGAAACTCATCGAGCGCGGCGTGCTCACACCGCCCTCGGGCTACAGGGCATAAGTAGGGAAGTTGGCCGGGGAGCGCGTTTCGCGCACCCCGGCCAACTCTTGTGCCTCGGCTGTTTCTGAGCTGAACGATTCACAACATGAAAAGCAGACTTAGTTACGGGTCGGCTGTGGTCGTTGTCGGTCGCGGCCGCCTGGCGAGACAAGAAGAAGACAATGGATTATTCCCAGCTGGCCTACCCGCTCGTCGGCGCTATCAATACCGAAGCCCTCAGTGCGTTGCCCGGGGCCCCCGTAATCGAACCCGGAGGCGCCATGAGAAAGCGTAGACGAGTCAGCCGCCTCCGTGGCCGACTCTCGAATTTGTTACATCGGGCAGCCTGGGCCTTGGAACCGGACGTGGAACGGTGGGATCCCTGCCCGGGCGCCGGGTAGTAGAAAAGACCTATCCCTTCGGGATTGCCCGGGCTCCATATTAGGCCGGTCCCGTGGTTGTGGAGTCCACTGGTCAATGACACTGCGGGATAGCGGCGTCGACCAGGCAGACGGATGGACCGCCGGGGGAGTATCCGAGCCTGGAAGGGCCTGTGCAATAGTGTGAGCGCAGCGGTAGGAGCCGTACGGTTTTCGATGACAGTGTCTTTATGGGGCAATGGTCGCGGCGCACAGGCGGGGCCCGTGTAGGTTTTGTCCTGCCGGATAGTGACTCTTCGGGACGAATCGAGCATAGCTGCCTCCGGGTATCCGGGCGACGATTTTGCCCCGCAAAGGCCTCTGGCAAGGCCGGATTATTCGCCTTCGTCGACCGACAGGCGACGATGACGTTCCCGTTGGCCATAGGCCGCCCGAAGAATGTCGTCCTTTGTCTCGAATCCCGAGCCCAACGCGCCACCGATGAGCGCCGCCGATGTCGTCATCCAGGCAACCTCCACAAAGTCCGAATTAGTCACGGGATGTTGCAGGGTCAGCGCCAACAAGACATCGCAACTTCCGCGACCACGGTACGGCCATCGAAACGAATGGGAAGATCGGTTAGGCAGACCAAGACATCCCATGCACGGAGGATTCGGTGCTTCGCAATGGACTCCAGCATCGGCGCCAACACACTGCCAGCCGTAAGATCCTGGTACTCGATCACTACTGACCAATCGTGGCGCTCATCGGCAAGGTTGAGAAGATGGCCCACTTCGCGACCGTTGCGCTCGGCAAACTCCGCGGTGACCTCCGGTTCAGCGAGCACGCCCAGCGTACGGGCACTCGTGGGGTTCACGTCGCCTGAACTTTGCGGCAAGCCTGTCCTCCTATGATTCAGTGTTGTGACCAGCGACTTGGCGGTCACAAGGGTCCTGGACGCGGATTTCCGATGCGTCACTCCCTGGGGTCTGCTCCGGGGCACCGCGGTCTGTGCCCTGCAGGCTTCCCATGCTCACCTGGTCAGGGGCTGACGTCCGCGGCCTCACCTAGGCGTGCCACTGTCGCCAAGGCAACGGCATTTCCCCGCCCGTCCAGAAGCGATCGGCTGGGACGGACTAGAATTGACGGATTATGGCCAGTCAGCAGAATGATCTGCCCGCCCTGCCTCGCGCCTTTCGCTTCACCACGCATGGCATCGCGCCCGTCAACCGCGTCCAGCTGTGGGAGGGCCACAACGCCAAGGCCCTGATTTCGCTCGATATCCGGACCCTCGACGAGTCCCCGCTGCACGCGGCTGAAGTGAATCTCCAATTTCCGTACCTGCGTCTTGCCCACGTGCGCGGTACGGCCCAGATCGTGGAGCGTTCGGAATCGTTCATCCGGCAGAACCCCACCGAAATGGTGGCGATCTTCTTCGCCCTAGCCGGCGATGCATTCTTTTACCACCGCAGCGGCCACGAGTTGTTGAAACCGGGCCAAGCCATCATGTACGACGCAGACCTGCCGTTCATGCGCGGCTTCGCGGAAGGGCTCCAAGAGCTTGTCCTTACCGTTCCCCGGCCGCTTTTCCTGGAGCTGTCCGGGGGGACTGGCCTCAACCGACCAGTGCGGTTCGATTTCGGCCCCGGCGGGGTCCCTCAGGCACAAGAGCTCGCGCGGCGGATCCGGACAGCGCTGGCGGCCCAGCAGCCGACGGATGACGCCGAGAATACCGTCCTTGAACTATTCCGCTCAATCGCTTCAGGGGGCAACGCCGGCAGCGATGCCGGCTATCTGGCAGCTGCCAAGGGATACATCGAACGGCACCACGGCGATCCTGAACTTTCGACGGCGGAGGTGGCTGCCGCCGTCGGCATCAGTGAGCGGCAGCTAGGGCGGGCCTTCGCAGCCGCGGGCCTCACGCCCGGGCGGTATGTCCTGGGGCTGCGGCTGGATCGCGGCCAGGAGCTTCTCGCTTCGCCCGCCGCGGATGGCTTGAGCATCGGCGAGATCGCTGCGAGGGTCGGCTTTTTGTCGCAGAACTATTTCGCACGTACCTTCAAAGAGCGGTTCAGCGCCACGCCATTGCAGACGCGCAAGGCAGCCAGGGCAGGCATTCCGCTTGAGTAGCCGCAGAGGGAACGGGTCGTTTTAGTACTGCGGCGACGCGTTTTAGCACCGGCCGGACGCATCAGCGCCGACCAGGTCCACGGCCGATAGTGACCTGTGACACTTCTTGGGAAGGCCCGGTCCAGCAGCATCACCACCGCAAAGCCAGCGCCGGCCACAGTGTCCAACCACAACCAACGGAGGTTGTCATGCCAATTTTCAATGACGGAATCACCGCCACTGCCCGCCCGGAAGGTACCGGCATCGTCATTACGGACGTGCTGATTGTGGGCTCCGGCCCAGCAGGCAGCTCGGCGTCCCTGTTCCTCTCCAACCAGGGCATCCCGAACATCATGATCACCAAGTATCGCTGGACCGCGAACACGCCCCGTGCCCACATCACCAACCAGCGCACCATGGAAGTCCTGCGCGACGCCGGCATCGAGGAGCAGGTCCTGGCCGAGGCCACGCCGCACGAACTCATGGGTGACACGGTCTATTGTGAATCCCTCGCCGGCGAGGAGATCGGCCGCCGCCCTACCTGGGGCACGCGTCCTGATCGGCGGGCCGACTATGAACTCGCGTCGCCTTCCATGCCGTGCGATATTCCGCAGACTCTGCTGGAACCGATCATGGTCAAGAACGCGGCGATGCGTGGCACGCAGGTCCAGTTTTCCACTGAATACCTATCCCATACGCAGGATGGCGACGGCGTAAGTGTCCAGGTGCTGAACCGCCTCACCGGACACGAATACACCATCCGGGCGAAGTACCTCATTGGCGCTGATGGTGCGCGCTCCAAGGTGGCCGCCGACATCGAGCTCCCCATGGAGGGCCTGATGGACATTGATGGCTCTATGAACATCACGTTCAAGGCGGACCTGACCCACCTCGTGAAGCACCGCCCGTCAATCCTGTACTGGGTGTTCAACCCGGGCTCAAACATCGGCGGTCTCGGCGCCGGCCTGATCCGCATGGTCCGCCCGTGGAATGAGTGGTTGATCTGCTGGGGCTTCGACATCAACGGTGAGCCCCCGGTCCTGGACAATGCCGAAGCAATCCGGATCATCCGTAACCTGGTGGGCGTCGCGGACCTCGACGTCGAAATCCTGGGCTATTCGCTGTGGGGCAACAACGAACAGTGGGCCACCCACCTGCAGAAGGGCCGCGTTTTCTGCGCCGGAGATGCCATCCACAAGCACCCGCCGAGCCACGGACTTGGCTCCAACACCTCCATTCAGGATTCCTACAACCTGGCCTGGAAGCTGGCCGCCGTAATTAGGGGCCAGGCCGGTCCCGAACTGCTGGAAACCTACTCCACCGAGCGCGCCCCCGTGGCCAAGCAGATTGTCACCCGCGCCAACCAGTCCAGCCGCGACTACAAGCCGATCTTTGACGCCCTGGGGGTCACGGATGCCACCACGGACCCGGAATTCACCGAGAAGCTCCAGCTTCGCAAGGAAAACTCGCCCGAGGGCGCCGCGCGCCGGACGGCACTGCGCGCCGCACTCGACGCGAAGGACTATGAGTTCAATGCACAGGGTACCGAGATCGGTCAGTACTACGAGTCAACGGCTGTCGTGACCGACGGCGGTGAGCGGCCTGCACGGACCGAGGACGAGCTGCTGCATCACCAGAAGTCCACGTTCCCGGGCCTCCGGTTGCCGCATGCCTGGCTTGGAAACGCAACGTCCAAGTACTCGACTCACGACATCGCCAAAGGCACCGGTTTCACCATCTTCACCGGAATCACGGGTCAGGCTTGGGCAGACGCCGCGGTCAATGTGGCCGCTCGGCTGGGGATTGAGCTCAAAGCCGTGGTCATTGGCGAAGGCCGGGAGGTCCAGGACCTCTACGGGGACTGGCTCCGCCAGCGGGAAGTCCAGGAGGACGGTGTCATTCTCGTTCGCCCGGACAAGCACATCGGCTGGCGCGCCCACACTATGGTTCAGGATCCCGTAGCTGCCCTTACCGCAGTGCTCGCCGAGATCTTGAGCGTCGGCCTTGAAGACTGCGATCTCGCCGAGGAAGCCGAAGCCGTTCTCGCACCCGCCGGTCTTAGTCGCTGAGCGCGCAGCAACATTTCACTCCGGTGAATATCGGCATTATTCGGACCTAAAGGCTCTTAGTCACGGATAAATATGTATTTCTATTTACGAATACGCGCTTTTACGCTTATTTCTGCATGGCATTGAGCCAGCAGACCTACTGAGAGGCCTCAATGGAGACGCGACATCTCAAGTACTTCATAGCCGTCGCAGAAGAACGGCATTTCGGCAGGGCCGCCGCCAGACTCCATATGGCGCAACCGCCTTTGTCCCAACAGATCCGGCAGCTGGAGGAACAGTTGGGCACCCCGCTGATGGTCCGGACTACCAGGAAGGTGGAGCTGACGCCGGCAGGTCAGGTACTGCTGGATCGGGGGCGGGTGCTGCTTCAGGAACTGCAAGTCCTGGAATCCGATGTGCAGCAGGTTGGCGAAGGTGCCACGGGCGTGCTCCGGGTAGGGTTCACCGGCACGGCCACGTACCGGCTAATGCCCATCATCGTCCAGGCCGCGCGCCGCACCCTGCCTGGGCTCCGCATCACGGTCCAAGGCGAAATGCTGACGCCGCAGATGGAAGCTGCGTTGGAGGAGGGCAGGCTCGATGCTGCCGTCCTCCGCCCACCTGTTCATTCGGGGGCCATCGCCCTGAAGCTGCTGGAACAGGACCAGCTGGTGGCGGCCTTGCCCGCAGACTCGCCGCTGGCAGAGAAGGGAACGCTGGAGCTGGCCGCCCTGTCCGAGGAGGGCTTCATCGGATATCCCGGCTATTCCGCGGTCAGCAGCATCTTTGTTGATGCCTGCCGCAAGGCCGGATTCCAGCCCCGGGTCGTTCAGGAGGCAAAGGAGACCTCCACACTGCTCTCGCTCGTGGCCTCCGGTATGGGCATAGCACTCGTTCCCATGACATCTCGGATGTTTTCCTATCAGGGCGTTGCTTTCCGGCCGCTCCGGAACCCCCCGCCGATGGACCTGGCGGTGGCCTGGAACAGCGACAAGGAAACGCCGCTGTTGCGCGCCTTCCTCGATCTCTTCGATTCCCTCCCCGCCAAGCAGCCCCCAGGTAAGTCGGCAACCTCCAAAGGACAGACCCCGTGAAGATCACACGCATCGAGGCCATCCCCTATGCCATCCCGTACTCGCGGCCGCTGAAGTTCGCCAGCGGAGAGGTGAGCACCGCGGAACATGTGCTGGTCCGGATCCACACGGATGCGGGTATCTGCGGAGTGGCAGACACTCCTCCGCGGCCCTATACATACGGCGAAACCCAGGATTCGATCGTGTCGGTGGTGACCAAGGTCTTTGCCCCGCAGCTCATCGGGATGGACCCGATGGACCGCTCCAAAGTCCAGCAGTTGCTCGGGCGCACGGTCAATAACCCCACGGCCAAGGGGGCCCTGGACATCGCACTCTGGGATGTCATCGGGATTTCGCTGGGCACCCCGGTGCACAAGCTCCTGGGTGGCTTCAGCGACAGCATGCGGGTCTCGCACATGCTGGGCTTCAAGGCCGCCGCAGAGCTCCTCGAGGAAGCGCTGCGGTTCCGTGAAACGTACGGCATCGACACCTTCAAGCTCAAGGTTGGCCGGCGGCCGCTCTCCCTGGACGTCGAGGCCTGCCACGTGCTGCGGGAAGGCCTCGGTGCGGACACCGAGATCTACCTCGATGCCAACCGCGGGTGGACGGCGAACGAGGCCATGGAGGTGCTCCGCCGGACCGAAGGCCTGGGATTGTCAATGCTGGAGGAGCCGTGCGATGCCGCCGAGGCGATGGGACGGCGCCGGCTGGTCCAGCACTCGAGCATCCCGATCGTGGGCGACGAAAGCGTCCCCAACCTCGGGGACGTTTCCCGGGAACTGCTCTCCGGCGGAAGCAACGCGATCTGCATTAAGACAGCGCGCAGCGGTTTCACCGAGGCCCAGCAGATCCTCGGCCTCTGCGAGGGCCTTGGCGTGGACGTCACGATGGGCAACCAGATCGACACACAGGTCGGCAGTCTCGCCACGGTCACCTTCGGCGCGGCCTTCGAGGCCAGCTCCCGGCGGGCCGGGGAGCTCTCCAACTACCTGGACATGACGGATGACCTGCTTGCGGAGCCGCTCGAAATTACCGACGGGGCCATCCGGGTCCGCAAGGCCCCCGGCGTCGGGGCAGCCATCGACGCCGACAAGCTGCAGAAGTACCGTCAGGACTAGGCGTGCCCGGCCGTATCCGCCCCCAGAAACCCCACACCGAAAGGAACACCTCATGCTTTACCTGGTCCGCATGGACGTCAATATTCCGCCGGACATGCCCAAAGAAAACGTCGACGCAATCAAGGCGGAGGAACGGGAGTACTCCCAGGAGCTCCAGCACAACGGCCGCTGGCCGCACTTGTGGCGGGTCGTGGGCGAGTACTCCAACTACTCGGTGTTCGACGTCGCGGACAACGATGAGTTGCACACGCTGCTGTCCGGACTGCCCCTCTTCCCGTACATGGACATCAAGGTTACGCCGCTGGCCAAGCACCCGTCCGCCATCGAATAGCACGCCCCGCATTTATATCAATTAGCATGCATCGCATTCATATCGAAGAGCTTTCAATGATCCGGAAATAGGTATTTCCCCTCGCTCAATAAGGGCAATATCGTGGAAACAACACCGGATGTGATGTGCAGCACTAAGCAGCAGACGCGACATACCGGAACCCCTCGAACCGTTTATGACCAAGGTTCCGGAGCCACCATTCTTTGACAAGGGAGTCACCATGACAACGGAAATCCAAGCCACCGCCGCATCCTCCGGCGCGGGGGCCACCGCCCGCTTCCGGGAAAACAAGCACATCGGCGCCGGCACGAGCCAGGAACGTGTCAGCTCGCTGGCCGGCCGCATCATCAAGGCGATCAACGACACCGTCCTGGATGAGAAAGTCACCTATGACGAGTACAACGCTTTCAAGGCCTGGCTTATCCAGGTCGGCGAGGACGGCGAATGGCCGCTGTTTTTGGACGTCTGGGTGGAACACTCAGTCGAGGAGGTCGCCAACGCCAACCGGCACGGTTCCAAGGGCACCATCGAGGGACCGTACTACATCCCTAACGCCCCCTCGCAGAAGACCCCGGTCACCCTGCCGATGCGCGACGACGAACCCGGCACCCCGCTGCTGTTCCAGGGCCAGGTCACGAATGTCGCTGGTGAGCCGCTCGCCGGGGCGCTGATCGAACTGTGGCACGCCGATGACCTTGGCTTCTACTCCCAGTTCGCCCCCGGGCTGCCGGAATGGAACCTCCGCGGCTCCATCGTTGCCGATTCCCAGGGCAACTTCCAGATCAACACCATGCAGCCGGCGCCGTACCAGATCCCCACCGACGGCGCCTGCGGTGCCCTTATCGCCGCGGCCGGCTGGCACGCCTGGCGGCCTGCGCACCTTCACTTGAAGGTTTCAGCGCCGGAGCACCAGCTCATCACCACCCAGCTTTACTTCGAAGGCGACGAGCACGTCGCCGACGACATCGCCTCGGCCGTGAAGCCCGAACTCGTCCTCGCCCCGACAGAGCGCGCCGACGGCAAGGGTCGCGAAGTCACCTACAACTTCGTTCTCGACCCCCAGGACTAAAGCTCCAGTCCCGGGCCCGGGGGCGGAACACTTCCGACCCCGGGCCCAACCCGTACATCACCCTCACCCGCCATAATGCCGCTCGCCCAAAATCAGGCCGCCGCCACGGTAGCGGCCAACAGCAGAAAGGAGGAGTCGATGACTCAGGAAGTCATGGGGGCCATTGACACACGCGAACTGCGGCACGTCTTTGGCACGTTTGCCACCGGCGTCACGGTGGTGACATGTCGGTCCGACGGCGGCGTCCCGCACGGCGCCACGGTCAATGCCTTCACCGCCGTCTCCCTGGATCCGCCGCTCGCCCAGGTCACCCTGACCCGGACCTCGCGGGCCGCCCGCTACCTCGAAGGTGCCGCCTTCGCCATCAACATCCTGTCCCTCGAACAGATGGATGTTGCCCTGCATTTCGCCGGCAAGGTCCTCGACGAGGAGCCGGAATGGACCCTGGACGGAAACGTCCCGGTGCTAACCCGGAATGCCGCCACGCTCGAATGCCGGCCGTGGAACGTCTACGACGGCGGCGACCACATCATCGTCGTGGGCGAGGTCATCGGCATGGAAATCACCAAGCGGGAACCGCTCCTGTTCTTCGGCGGCAAATTCCGCCAGATCGGCCGGCTCGTTGAGGGGGCCCCTTGGGACCACTCCGGCGACGCCCCGGAATCGGGCTGGTTCGCCGGCTCCAGCTCCTTCAAGCCGCTCCACGGCTCCACACGCTAACCCGCACCACACCAAGAACGCCTGAATTTCCTCACCGCTCAGAGACCCCTCCCCCTGAAAGGGACGATCATGACCGAAATTGTTGACCAGTCAGTTCCCGCTACCGATTCCTCGGCGTCCTCCACGCCGTCGATGAGTGAGAGAACAACGCCGGCGAATCCGAAGATGCCGATGACCGGGGATGAGTACATTAAGTCTTTACAGGATGACCGCGAGGTCTGGATTTACGGTGAGCGTGTCAAGGACGTGACTACCCACCCGGCGTTCCGGAACTCGATCAGGATGGCCGCCCGGCTGTACGACGCAATGCACAAGCCCGAGATGCAGGACAAGCTGATGGTGCCCACGGACACCGGCTCCGGTGGCAAGACGATGTCCTTCTTCCGCACCCCGCACAGCGTCGAGGATCTGAAGAAGGACCGCTTAGCGATCGAGACCTGGTCCCGCATGAGCTACGGATGGCTGGGCCGCTCACCGGATTACAAGGCCGCGTTCCTGGGCACCTTGGGCGGCAACACGGACTTCTACGATCCGTTCCAGGAGAACGCCAAGCGCTGGTACAAGGAATCTCAGGAGAAGGTCCTGTACTGGAACCATGCGATCATCAACCCGCCGGTGGACCGGCACCTCCCGGCGGACCAGGTCGGCGATGTGTTCATGAAGGTCGAGAAGGAAACCGGCTCGGGCCTGATCGTCTCCGGTGCAAAGGTCGTTGCCACCGGGTCCGCGATCACCAACTACAATTTCATCGCGCACTACGGCCTGCCGATCAAGCGCAAGGAATTCGCACTGATCTGCACCGTGCCGATGGACGCCCCGGGTGTGAAGCTGATCAGCCGGGCCTCCTACGCCCACCAGGCCGCTGTGATGGGCACCCCGTTCGACTACCCGCTGTCGAGCCGGATGGACGAGAACGACTCTGTCTTCATCTTCGACAAGGTCCTAATCCCGTGGGAGAACGTCTTCGCCTACGGGGACGTGGAGAAGATCAACAACTTCTTCCCGCAGACCGGCTTCATCAACCGCTTCACCTTCCAGGGTGTGATCCGTCTCGCCACCAAGCTCGACTTCATCGCCGGGCTGCTGATGAAGGCCCTGGAAGTCGCCGGAACGCAGGACTTCCGCGGCGTCCAGACCCGGGTGGGCGAGGTCCTGGGCTGGCGCAACATGTTCCATGCGTTGATCGACGGCATGACCCTGAACCCCGACCAGGGCCCCAACGGCACCGTGCTGCCCAAGCTCGACTACGGACTGTCCTACCGGATGTTCATGGCCATCGGCTACCCGCGGATCAAGGAAATCATCGAACAAGACGTCGCATCCGGCCTGATCTACCTGAACTCCTCAGCCCTGGACTTCAAGACCCCGGAAATCCGGCCCTACCTGGACAAGTACATCCGCGGCTCTGACGGCGTAGAGGCCGTGGATCGGGTCAAGTTGATGAAGCTGCTCTGGGACTCCATCGGCACCGAGTTTGGCGGCCGGCATGAACTCTACGAGCGGAACTACTCCGGCAACCACGAGAATGTGAAGGCCGAGATCCTCTTCGCCGCGCAGGCCCAGGGCACCACGGACTACATGAAGGGCTTCGCTGACCAGTGCCTCGCCGAATACGACCTGGACGGCTGGACCGTGCCCGACCTGATCAGCAACGACGACGTCAGCCTCTTCCTCAAGCGCAGCTAGATCAATTCCGGATGAGCGGCGCTCCGAGTCCACGTTGGGAGCGCCGCTCACGCGGCAAGAGACATCGTTGGCCGCATGAAGAGTTCGTGCTCATCCGCTCGGCGTGGCCGGATGATATCAGGAAATGTCTTTCAACGAAGCGGCCGCCAGCACCTGAGCCGCCGACTGCACGGCGCCCGAAGCCGCAATCGTGAACCGGAAGGACTGACTATGGGTCTGGCTTTTGAGCATGTGACTCTGGGCCAGCGTGTCCTCTTCGGCACCGGCACGGCCGCTCCGAGCCTCGCCTCCGAAGTGGCCCGCCTAGGTGCGCGGCGCGTGATGGTGATCACCTCGAACCGCGCGAGGGAAACGGCATACAGAATAGCTGCCGACGTCGAGGTGGCGCTGTGGCACCACGACGTGGCGATGCACGTGCCCATAGAAACCGCACGGAAGGCCCGCGCCGCCGCGGGTGAGCACGGCATCGACCTGCTTGTCTGTGTGGGCGGGGGTTCGACGACGGGACTCGCTAAGGCGATCGCGATGACCTTGCGCCTGCCGATCATTGCCGTGCCCACCACCTATGCGGGCTCGGAAGCCACCAACGTGTGGGGCCTAACCGAAGCATCTCGAAAAACCACCGGAGTGGACGATGCCGTCCTGCCCGTCACCGTCATCTACGACGCGGCACTGACGCTAGCCCTGCCGGTGGCCATGTCCGTTGCCTCCGGACTGAACGGCATTGCACACTGCATCGACTCCATGTGGGCCCCCGGCGCAGACCCCATCAACGCAGCGCTCGGCGCCGAAGGCATCCGCGCCCTCAGCCACGGCCTGCCCCTCATCGCCGAAGACCCCGCAGGTACCGAGGGGCGCGAGCAGGCCCTGTATGGCGCCTACCTCTCCGCCGTCGCGTTCGCGTCCGCCGGCTCCGGGTTGCACCACAAAATCTGCCATGTCCTGGGCGGCGCTTTCAACCTCCCCCATGCCCAGGTCCACGCCACCGTACTTCCTTACGTTCTCGCGTTCAACGCCCCCTATGCTTCCGACTCCGAAGCTCGCATCGCCGCAGCGTTCGGCACAGCCGACGCACTGACCGGACTACAGGAACTGCGCAATCGTCTTGACGCACCCAAAGCTCTGTCTGACTACGGTTTGACCGCGGACGGGGCCGCCGAAGCCGCCGCCGTCGTCCAGCCGACCGTACCGGCATCGAACCCCCGCCCCGTCACGACCGAGAACCTCACCCGCCTCCTCCAGGCAGCACTGAGCGGCGAGGACCCCCGGTGCCTCCTGGAGCATTGACCTCCTCGATCCCGGGCCGGGATCGATTGCTGAGAGTGGCGCACATCGGGACTGTCTGGATAACGGTCGATTCACACTTGGCCCGACACGCCGGTAGGAGCCTGGCGGGGGGGGGGGGGGGGGGGGGGGGGGGGGGAGACCGATCATGAGCGACGCCATGGATCCCATGGCGACTGATGCGGATCAGCAAGAGCTAGCGCAGCAGCTCCCGGCCCAGGCCAGGAGGCTGCCCGGTTGGGGTCGCCGAAGTGGGCAAAAAAGGAGATGTGCACGATGTGCACACCTTGGGCTTCGGATCGGGTCGTGCTGGTGCCGGACTGAGCTGGATTGTCGATTTTTGCGGGGGAGTGGCGGATATTCAAGCGCTGGAGCAGTCGGTGGTGTTGAGCATGCCTCGGCCCCGAGTCCGTGGATTCAACGAACCCTCCGCGGCCCTTTGCGATACCGGGGGTGGGCTGCCACTCGGATGGCGTAACGAATAGGGACTACCAAGCCGACAAGCATTATTGAGACCGCAAGACCACGCGCCATGGCGGGAGACCAGATGGACAAAAGAACGTCCAACGGGGCCGAGTCTGTGCTTGCGAACCAGAAAACAGCCACGCCGAGGGCACATAGGCCCAAGCTCAATGGCCCGGCGATGAATACTTGCGCTGGACCAGTGACGGGGTTGATTAAGCAGAGAATTGCCCCCGAGGCTATCCAACAGACCACGGTCGTCCATACCCAAATGTAATTAGCCTGGGCAGCAGCGCCATTTGAATTGATAGGACTGATGAGCAGCAGTTGCGAGACCAGGAAAATGCTCCCCGCAAGGCCTGCCGCGAAGCCCAAAAACAGCGGAAAACGGAGCGTACTGCCGGTCGCTGAAAGCGCGGGCCTCGAATGTGTTGATCCGGATGTATGGCCCGGGAAGTACATCCAATCCCTGGTTCCGCGCCGACGTGACGTGGGTTCCATGAGCGAGGCGAGCAATGCAACGACAGTCAGCAACACTGCCAAAGCAATTCCTGGCCATTCGTCGTAGCCATACTGTGTCCATAGGTAGGCCCCCGAATACCCGAAGCCCGTCAACGCTAGGTCCAGGCTGTCTCCCATCCAGGTTGCCACTAGAAAGATAGCGATGTTCAGCACTACGGCAGGTAACCAGAAGTGCCAAGGTCGTGTCACAAGATGCGCTAAGGGCAGGCACACAGCTCCGAAGGCTGCGCAGATAAAGACTGTTCCAAGACCGACAACTATGGGGGCGATCAACGTCATGGGGTCGAACGCGGCGGAGACGTCCTGACCGATCCCTGCCAACGAGACGAGTTGTCCAAGGGCCAATCCCATTGACACACCCACTGCCGTCGTAAAGACTCCGTGCAGCCTCTGCAAACCGGGCCCATCGGTTCCACGAGCCAAGGTATCAACGAATTGTGATCTCCAGACGTCGAGACCGACGGTCAATCCCAGGAGTGAACCCGTCACGGCCGCTGATGTCCAGATTCCGCCGAGAGTGATGTCTGTTCCAGCCAGCAGTGGCGTCGCTGTGCTGACCACGAGTGGACCCAGAACTCCGGCTAGGAATCCTGCGGAGAGGGCTTGGAGAAGGCTGCTGCCGGCCGCCAGATGCGGTGACTCAAGGACATCGAGCCGTTCGCTCCGCGTCGGATGGCGCATTCGCAAGCGCCGAAGCCAATTGCGGGGAATGCCCGCGCCCAGCAGGCCCAAACCGGACCTTACTGCCTCAAACGATGGCAGCTCAGCAGTAGCTCGAAGGTCCGCGTCATGCTCACGTGCCCTTAGCAAAGCGGCCGTCACGATCTCCACGACAACGGCAAGCAAAGCCGCGCGCCAAAGATAGAAGGGGAGAATGGAAGGGCCCTCCCACAAAGCCCCCACTATAGGGAACAAAAGGACAAGGAGCGCCACATACCAAGCGCTACGTGCCATCCAGGCCAGTTCTACGTCCCGGTGCCGGATGTGCGCGAACTCGTGGAGCAGCACGCCATCCGCCGGCCCTGGCCGCACCAATAAGCCCACGATCTTTGGTGGAAGCGCTACAGCGGGCGAACCCGGTCTCCCGAACGAGAAGGCATCGCCCATCCTGGCAGGTCCGATGTACAGTTTGGGCATCCGGAGCAAACCTGCCTGCGAAGCCAACTCAGCAAAGCGCTTAACCACCGCCTCATGCTTTGCCATCGGCGGCTTGAGTAAACGGCGGCGCCTGATCACAGAGGGGACGGCGAATAGCACCACGACAGCGAGCCCGGCCACCAAAAGTGCACCCGCCAGTGACCACAAACCACGTCTGAACTCCGCGGGTGCCGTGCAGCCCCGCTGCTGATCAACTTCCAAGGGAAGGCAGCCTTTGAGCGCCTGAATCCACTCTTTCCCGAGGACCACGTTGTGCATCCAGGACCCCACGAACAGTCCAACGGCAAGGAGCGCGGCAATGAAAAGGAGATACAAGCCCGTAGTCGGTGCCGGAAATGCAAGTACATTGACGCGGGGAACCACCGCGGGTGATGCTAACGGCTTCTTTTCCACACTCTCACCCCTTCTATAAGGGTCTGCAGGCTAAAGAAGAACTAGTTGCCAAGCACGCCAATGATTGCGTTTCCCAACAGGACAGCTCTGTCCTCGTCGAGCCCCAATCGGGCGGCCTGCTCTCTGGCAGCCATAAAAATTCGCGTCCGTTGTTCCTTAGTTAGCTCCACCTCATCCGGTGGAGATGCTTGGGCGGTGCGCGCCCGCAGCACCCGCTTCAGGGCGCCCGAGACTGCAGACTTGGCCTGATCTTTGGCGACGTCGCGCAGCAGGTCGCCGACGAAACCAATGACAAACTCGGCCAGGGCCAGGGCGAAGGGAGTCAACAGGGCCAGTTCAAGACCGAACCCTACTGCTTCGTCCTTCTTGTTGAGCATTAGAGTCGATTGTGGATCTGCGTAGTACTCCTCAGCGACTTCGTCGAACGTCAACAATTCATCAGGTGCCGCACGCTCTATGACCAACCTGGCCATCTGGCTACTCAACTCGCGTGATTCGTCCGCTTGCTGGTCCGTTCGTGCCTCTCCCATGGGTTCTCCCTTGATGAGATTCAGCCAGACTGTGAGGCGTCTGTGGTGGGAGATATCTTCCCGTTAAGAGGGACGGACTACAAGTGCTGCGGAGGCTCCTTGCCGCAATCGGCAGAAGGCTGACACTGAGCGATCCACCCTAGTTCCAACCGTGAAGTTGCGCATTCCCATCAGCGAAGCCGGGCCCTCTGATCTGGTGATTCCCGCCCGGCCTCGACCTCATCCTCGACGATATCCAAGGCTGGCTCAAAGCGTAACCGCATACGCCGCAGGTGCGCCGGCCGATACCGGCGCGGGAGGACTGGCAGAAGGGGGGTATCCAGTCCGCCCGACTAATGAGGGAACCTGGATTGGCGGTCACAGAGGCCCGTCGACACTGCTCTGAGTGCCCTCATTCCCTTCCGGCAGTCCCGGGCGTCCTGAGCTTGAGGAGCTCATGGAGGGTCGGGCGCGCTTCGAGCCGGAGCCGGATGTCGTCTGGTAGTCCGTGGACGCTGACGGTTCCGGCGTCGATGTGGATGGAGATCCGGCCTTCGCCGGCGAACGGGACGTTGTCCAGATGGAAGTAGGTGTCCCGGGCGGGCAGGGTGGGGGCCAGCCACAGATCATCCCAAGGGAGCCCGGGGTCAAAGCGGAGGAGTGTCCGGATCAGTTGCACCGGCGCTGCGGAGGCCCAGGCCTGCGGGGAACAGGAGGCGGGGTAGGGGACGGGCGCGGGGTACCTGCCCCGGTCCAGGCCGCAGAACAGTTCAGGCAGCCGGCCATTGAAGTGGTCTGCGGCTTCGAGGAGGGCATAGGCAATCTTCTGCGCCTCGGTGACAAATCCGTATCGCATGAGGCCCGCCGCTGCGATGGCGTTGTCGTGCGGCCACACCGAGCCGTTGTGGTAGCTGGCAGGGTTGTAGGCACCCATATTGGATGCCAGCGTCCTGATACCCCAGCCGGTAAACATTTCAGGAGACATCAGGTGCTCGGCGACATGGACCGCCCTGTCATCGTCGACGATGCCGGCCCAGAGGCAATGCCCCATGTTCGAGGCCAGGGCGTCAACGGGCTTTTTGTCTTTGTCCAGGGCGATCGCGAAGTATCCCCGATCCGGCAGCCAGAACCGGTCGTTGAAGGCCTGCTTGAGTCTGGATGCCTTGCCAACGCAGATCTCGGCGGTCTCCGCGTCGCCACTGGCACGGGCCAGCAGCGCCCTGCCCATGTATGCCGCATACGCGTAGCCTTGGACCTCGCCGAGAGCTATCGGCGGCTCGGCCAGGGTCCCGTCCGCGAAATTTATCCCGTCCCCGGAGTCCTTCCAGCCCTGGTTGCGCAGGCCGTGGTCGGTCTTCCGCTGATATTCGATGAATCCGTCACCGTCGCGGTCGCCGTATTCATCCATCCAGCTCAGCGCCCGGTCTGCCGCGGGAAGAAGAGCGCGGCACGCGGCGTCGTCGAGTCCCCATCTGCTGAGCTCCGCCAGCACGGCAACGAAGAGCGGCGTTGCATCCACCGAGCCGTAGTACACGCCGCTGCCGCCCAACGCCAGGCCATGGCTGGCCCCGAGCCGGACCTCATGAAGGATCCTCCCCGGTTCTTCTTCCGTGCCAGGGTCCACTTTTGTTCCCTGGTAGTCGGCCAATGTCAGCAGGGTTCCTCTCGCCAGGGACGGATCGAGAAGGAGAGACATGAACGAGGCGAACAGGCTGTCCCGGCCAAAAAGAGCCATGAACCAGGGCGCGCCCGCGGCCACAACCGCGCGGTCCGGGTGATCGGGGTTGAAGATACGCAGTGATCCCAGGTCATCCTGGCTGCGGCTGAATGTTCGCTCCACCGTCTCGTCCGAGAGCTCCGCGGTAGGCATGGCAGCCCTCCATTTCATCACGCGTTGAAAGGCGTCCGGCTGATGTCCCCGCAGCCCGGCGCCCCGGCCAACTGCCCCTGGCCGGCGCGGGACAGCCGAGAGGGTCACGGACCACGCGGTGTGGGACGGTACTTTCATCGCCACCAGGAGACGTCGTCCTTCAATTCTGGCGCCGGTCAGGGCGACCGTGATGCTCCGCTCGTCGCCGGGCCGTTCGGACTCAACGGTGAGCCGCTCCCGTGTCGCATGGCGGACGCGGCTGATGCGGTGCGCCTGCCGGCATTCCTTGACTTCGAAAAGGTCCGCAAAATCCGCGTCCGCCAGCACTTCGAGACGGCAGTGAAAAGGTTCCCGGGCGTAGTTGTGCACGGTAATGGTCTCCGTCAGATTTGCCCCGAGCTGGCGGTCCCGCTCGACCAGTACGGAGCTGTCAGCATGATCGTGCCGCAGAGTCCGTCCCATGAAGACAGCATGGAAAGGTTCCGGTGTCGCGGCCGAAAGCGCTTCAAGGGGTAAATCGTTTACGGTAAGTTTCCACTCGCTGAGATACCGGGTGTCCTCAAAGAAGACGCCCTGGGGTTTACTCGCTGACATGTCCCCGTTAGCGCTCGAAACGCAGAACGAAGTCCCCTGAACCAGGGTCACTTCTCCGGTCCCACCCCGGACCGCACTGTCATGGACGTTCCATCCGGGCATCTAATTGTCTTCCGTCAAGACCCCACCTGTATCCACACACTATGTAACGGGCTCATAAGCGCCAACAAGAGGCAACCGGCCCTGATTCACCGAGGCCCGGGAAGCGCGCAGAAGCGATTTCCCCGGTCCAACTTTCACCGCTCCGAGTGTCCGTCCCCGGCGGACGCCGCCGTGGAACCGCCTGGAAGTAGTCGACGCGGAGTGACATGAGTGTTGGACTGGCTGACGCCCCATTGGACCCACAGCCGTCCGGCGCAGCGGGCCCCTCACTTTCAGAATACAGCCCGCCAGAGGGCTTGCCGCAAGGCCCCTATCATCGACGAGAATGGTTGGCCGCGGCAAGTAAAGCGTGCGGAAACGGGACTGTCTTGGGCCGTTCAGCGCCGGACGATGAAATGGGGTTATATATGTTCGACGTGATTATTAGCGGCGGCGGCCCGACCGGGATGATGCTGGCCAGCGAGCTGCGACTGCACGAGGTGGACGTGCTCGTGCTGGAGAAGGACGCGGAGCCAGGAAATGCAGTCCGCTCGCTCGGCCTGCACCCGCGCAGCATCGAGATCATGGACCAGCGCGGGCTGCTGGACAGGTTCCTCGCACACGGGCAGCAGTATCCCGGTGTCGGCGGCTTCGCCGCGATCGACAAACCCCGAACCGCGAACCTGGACACCGCACACGGTTACGTCCTCGGCATCCCCCAGCCGGTCACCGACGGCCTGCTGGCCGAGCGCGCCGGCGAGCTCGGCGCGCAGATCCGCCGCGGCTGCGAGGTGACGATGGTTGAGCAGGGCAGGGACGGGGTGGACGTCGGGCTCGGCGACGGCACACGGTTGCGCTCACGCTGGCTGGTCGGGTGCGACGGCGGACGCAGCCTGGTGCGCAGACTGCTCGGCATCGGCTTCCCCGGCGAGCCCGCCACTACCGAGTGGCTCCTCGGCGAGGTGGAGGTGACCACGCCGCCGGGCGAGCTCGCGGAGGTGGCGGGCGAGGTGCGAAAGACCCACAAGGGGTTCGGCATCGGTCCCACCGGTAACGGCCTGTACCGGGCCGTCGTTCCGGCGGCGACGGTGGCCGAGGACCGTTCGGTCCCGCCTACTCTGGAAGAGTTCCGGACGCAGCTGCGGGCTTATGCGGGAACTGACTTCGGCGCCCACTCACCACGGTCGCTGTCCAGGTTTAGCGACGCGACACGGCTTGCCGAGCGATATCGAGTGGGCCGGGTTCTGCTCGCTGGCGACGCGGCCCACGTCCACCCGCCGTTGGGAGGTCAGGGTTTGAACCTGGGAATCCAGGACGCGTTCAACCTCGGATGGAAGCTCGCGGCCGAGGTCAACGGGTGGGCACCGGAGGGGCTGCTGGACAGTTATTACGCCGAGCGTCACCCTGTCGCCGAGGACGTGCTGACCATCACCCGGGCCCAGAGCGAGTTGCTCTCCACCGAGCCCGGCCCGCAGGCTGTGCGCCGGCTGATGACCGAGCTGATGGACTTCGAGGACGTCCGCCAGTTCCTGGCCGAGAAGATCACCGCGATCGGGATCCGCTACAACTTCGGCGAAGGGCCCGAGCTGCTTGGCAAACGGCTACGCGATATTCCTCTCTCACGCGGTCGTCTCTACGAGCTCACTCGTGAAGGCCGCGGGCTCCTGCTGGACCAGACCGGCGAACTCTCCGTGACGGGATGGACGGATCGGATCGACCATGTCGCGGACGTCAGCGGAGAACTGGACGCACCTGCGGTCCTGCTCCGACCGGACGGCCACGTCGCATGGATCGGCGAAGACCAGACCGACCTGCTCCGCCACCTGCCCACATGGTTCGGAGCCGCCTCGGAGGACCCGCTCGTCCGCGCAGCCCCAGGCGCCGGCCAGAACCAATGATGTCTCCGGGCGGTCACAACGGCTCCACAGATGCCGCGAACCCCCAATCGAGGACTACGGAGAGAGAAACGTCAGTGGGCCGCGATCGCGGTGTCCTTGCGGAGTCTTCCGGGACGTGTCACCGTCGGCGCTCGCTGAGGGCGAAAGGCCCGGAGTGACCGGGCCGATGAACGTTGGGGGGTCTGCCAGCCCGCTTAATTCCGTCGGCAAGGGCGTGCCGGGGGGGCATTTTCCCTAGCGGCGGAGGCGGCCGAGTGGGATGATTTGGTCATCCTTCGAATAGGGGGCCCATCATGGCCGGCCTTGGTGCTCTTCGACCTGGCCGCCGCTCCCGGGCATCCGAGCCCCGGCTCCTGGCGGTTTTACTTGTGCTCGCACTCGGCGTGCTGTTCGCTGCACCCGCCCGAGCAGTCGACTACGGACATGACGTTTCGTGGCCACAGTGTCCGGGCGGTCTTCCGATGCCGCCGGAAGACACGGAGTTCGTGGTCGTGGGGCTGACCAACGGACTCGCATTCACCGAGAACCCCTGCCTGGGCGGGCAGTTCCAGTGGGTGCTCGACCGGGGCGTCCGGGCTCAGGCCTACGCCATGGCTACGTTCCCCACCACCGCGCAATACGAAACCTACGGCGACGACGGTCCATGGCCCGCAAGCACCACGCCGGACCGGCTGCGCAATGTCGGGTACGCCGAGGGCCGCGCAGCTCTCGCGTCTCTCGATGAGGTGGGATGGCGACCGGAGAGAATCTGGGTCGACGTCGAGCCCCGCCCGCAACAGCCCTGGCCCACCTCGACAGCAGCCCAGCGGCAGGAGAACCGGTACGTCATCTCCGGGCTCCTGGCCGCACTGGCGGACGCCGGGTACCCGCACGGGATCTATTCCTATTCGAGCGGTTGGGAGGCCATTACCGGATCGTGGCAGCTTCCCGACGTCCCCGTCTGGTCACCGGCAGGGCGTCTCGACTTCGCCAGTGAAGCATCCGACCTCTGTGTGAATCGCAGCTTCTCCGGTGGAGCCGTACACATCTCGCAATGGACCGACGGCACCTACGACTACGACATGACGTGCATCGGGGTCTACCAGGCCCACGTCGCGACCATCGGCTGGCAGTCGAGCGTCTCGGACGGCGCCACCGCAGGAACGACCGGCCGGTCACTGCCGATGGAGGCCTTGCGCCTGTCGGTGGCAGGAGACCGCCTGTCGGGCGACATTCTGTGGAGGGGGCATGTGCAGAACATCGGCTGGCAGTCCTGGACGACGTCGGCGTCCCCGATCGGAACGACCGGGCGCGGTCTGCGCCTGGAGGCGTTCGAACTGCGGTTGACGGGGGATCTGGCCTCTCAGTACAGCATCAGGTATCGCGCCCACGTGCAGAACGTCGGCTGGCAGCCGTACGGGATCGACGGAGCCACGGCCGGCACCGTCGGGCAAGGTCTGCGGGTGGAGGCCGTTACGATCGAGTTGGTTCCGAAGGTCGCACCAGCATTCACTGCCGTGTACGCCGCCCACGTTCAGAACCTCGGCTGGATGGCGAACGTTTCGGATGGGACCGTCGCCGGGACCACGGGTCGGGCCCTTCGGGTCGAGGCGCTGCGCCTCAACGTGTCCAGCACGGCTTATTCCGGGGACATCGAGTGGCGGGGGCATGTGCAGTCGATCGGCTGGCAGCCGTGGACATCCTCGGCCAATCCCATCGGCACGGCCGGGCAGGGGCTACGGTTGGAAGCGTTTGAAATCAGGCTGACCGGTGAGCTGGCCAACCACTACAGGATCCACTACCGCGCCCACGTGCAAGATTTGGGCTGGCAGTCATGGGTCGCCGACGGCGGAACGGCGGGCACGTCGGGTATGGGCAAACGGATGGAGGCCGTGCAGATCCTCCTCGCACCCAAAACCGGCGGCTAGCGCGGGTTTCCCCCGCCAGGCAGTCCGTCCTCGCGGAACAGCTCATCGAGCAGGTCCCGGCGCGTGGTTCGGAGAGTGCCCTGAAGGAGGCGTTCGTACAACCCGGACCAGGTGACCAATATGGTCACCTGGTCCGGGTTGCCGGGTGTCTAAATAGCGGCTTTCCGCAGGACCCACGAAGTCAGGGGCCGCAGGTTCCTTGTCTTACCTGGAAGCAGCAAGCCGTGCATCCAGCAGGCCGGCCGCGACTGCTGGAGCAAGCCCTGGTGCCAGTGGAAGTCGCGGGACCACCAGGCAGTGCCAGAGGTGATAGATGTCCGCCTTGCCGGACCACACGGTGGAGGTGACATTGCCGTTCTCGTCGAGTTCCTGCTTCCAGGACCCGTGCTCGTAGTCGATAAACCAGTCGCGGGCGTGGTCCCAGATTCGCTCGTACCAGTCCGCGTACTTCTGGTCGCCGGTGGCGATGTAGAGTGCTGCCGCGCCCCCGATTGCCTCGGCGGGAACCCAGCGAATGCGGGTGGTGACCACCGGCTTGCCTTCCCAGTCGACGGTGTAAACAAAGCCCGGATGACCGTCCGGTTCCCAGGCGTCGCGGATGGCGGCGTCGAACAGGCCCCGTGCGTCGTCCAGCAGCCAGGCCGGGACCTCCATGCCGCGGGCTTCGAGCCCGGCGCGGACGTGCAGGAGCAGGCGTGCCCACTCAACCCAGTGGCCGGGCGTTCCGCCGTACGCGCGGAACTGGCTGGCCCGGTCATCGGTGTTGTACTCCGGCATGGGGTTCCACTCCGGGTCGAAGTGCTCGAAGACCCGGTAGTCGTTGTTGCGAGCAAAGTCGTGGATGAGCACCTCGGCGATGTGGAGCGCCCGTTCGAGCCAGCGGTTGTCCCCGGTCACATCGGCGACGATGAGGTACGCCTCGACGGAGTGCATGCTCGCGTTCCCGCCACGGTATGCTTCCGTTTCCGTAAATTCCCGGTTCCACGAGTCAAAGCACATGCCGGCGTTGTGGTCCCAGAACCTCGTGTCAGCGATTCGCAGTGCCTCGTCGAGCAATTCCCTGGCGCCCGGGCGGTTGGCCGCAACGGCGCTGGCAGCGGCGAGGAGCACGAATGAGTGCTGGTAACCGGACTTGGTGTCGTTTACCGGTCCGTTCCCGTCTACCTCGGCATACCAGCCGCCGAACTCATCATCGTGGAAAACTCCGTTGAGGGCGGCGATGCCGTGGTCGACGAGTGTCGCAGCGCCTGGCCGCCCCATCAGGGCAGCGACCGCGAAACTATGAACCATCCGCGCGGTAATCCAGAGGTGGGTCGGCTTGTCGGTGAACACAGCACCGTTGTTGTCGAGCCAGCCGAATCCGGTGGGCACCTTTGACCCCGCGGCGAAATTGATCAGCCGATCGGTTTCGGCCTCGAGCCATCGCGCGTGAGCGGCGCTGTTCAGCCACGTCATGTTATTTCCTTTCCATGGTGCGGGTGCAGATTGAGAATGGTGCCTGATTAGTGGGTGCCGAAGTCGGTATCTGTGTATGCGCCAGCAACACCGGCAGTGCCCCGACAGCTGCACTGCCCTCCAACATCAAGCTGGAGGGTCACTGGAGCGCCCGCATCAATCGTCAAGGTGACGGTCTCGCCCTTGTTGGTGGACACGCGCACTAGGTTTTCTTGGGGGGAGACGGGAGCCATGGCAGCCCTTTCGTTGATGGTTGAGGGAATGGGTTGGTGCAGCAGCGGCTGCTAGCCGACGGCATCGAGCACACCGCGGATGATGGTGGCAGCCGCTCCCAGGTATGCAAGGACGATCAGCAGGACTTGGGCGGCCCGGGCCGGGACGAAGCGGGCAGCGACGTCGCCCAGCACCAGCCCTGCGAGGCAGGCCACGGCGACGGCCACCCACATTCCCCAGGGCAGTGCGGGAAAGGTGGCCGGGGCAGTGAGGGCCTTGGAGATCAGGGAGAACGCGCCGATGGTGAAAAAGTACGGTTGCATGGTTGCAGCGAAGGATTTGTGCTGCCACCGGGTTGCGATGGAGTACATACTCACGGCAGGCCCACCCACCCCGGCCGCCGTATTCATAAACCCGCTCAGGCCGCCGGCCGTGACAAGGTAGCGGTGGCTCGGAGGAAGGGTGGCGGACTTGAGGCCAAGCAAAACGGTGAGCCCGACGGCGAGGAGCACTCCGATGGAGATCTCCAGCACCGCCGGCGGGATGAGCCGGACCAGGAAGGCTGCCGGGATGATCCCCAGCAGCGCCGACGCCGCCAATGCCGCGTACCGCTTCCAGTCGATGTCCCGCACTACCCGGAAGATGATTGCCCCCGCCGTCACGGCGCCGCAGACGTTCACCAGCACGACCCCCTCCACCGGACCCAGGAGCAGGACCAGGAAGGGAGCAGCCACCAGCGCGAAGCCCATGCCGGTGATGCGCTGCATCCCGGCTCCCATGACGACGGCGCCCAGCACCAACCCGGTGGTCAGCATTTACGGCCTCCAGGCCACGTACTGGACCTCCTCGAACTCCTCGAGGCCAAGGCTTGCTCCTTCGCGGCCCAGACCGGACTGCTTGGCGCCGCCCATGGGGGCGAACGCTACGGAGGGGAGGGGATCGTTGACCCCCACGATGCCGGCTTCCAGGCGTTCGGGGATGTCCCAGGCGCGCTTGGGATCGCGGCTCCAGAGGTAAGCGGCGAGGCCCATCTCGGTTGCGTTCGCCTTGCGGATAGCGTCCTCTTCCGACGTGAAGGTCACGACGCCGGCCGCCGGGCCGAACACTTCTTCGCTCACCAGGGGTGCGTCGTCGGGGACGTCCGTGAGCAGTGTGGGAGCCATGAACGCGCCGCGCGCCGGAACATCGGTCCGCTGCGTGACGCGGCGTGCGCCGCGCGCGAGGGCGTCGTCCACCAGCGCCTGGACGGCGGCCACCCGATCGGCGTCGATCATGGGGCCGAGGTCCGGCACGTCAGAACCGTCGTCGGGAACGCCGTGGCCGATGCTCATGGCGTCGAACCGCGCCGCCAGTTTCTGCGAAAATTCCTCGGCGATGCTGTCCTGGACCAGGAACCGGTTGGCGGCCACGCAGGACTGGCCTGTGTTGCGGAGACGGCCCAGGACGGCACCTTCGACGGCGGCATCCAGGTCGGCATCCTCGAACACGATGAAGGGTGCATTGCCGCCCAGTTCGAGCAGGGGCCGGACCACGCGTTCCGATGCAGACGCCATGATCTGCCGGCCCACGCCTGTGGAACCGGTGAAACTGACGGCCCGGACCGCCGGGTGGGACATCAGGGCGGCGGTAATTTCGCGCGAGGGCCCGTGGACCAGGTTGACGACGCCGGCGGGGAACCCGGCGTCGTGCAGGACCTCAAACAGGCCGGTGGCGGCGAGCGGCGCCTTTTCGGAGACCCGGCCCACCACGGTGCAGCCTGCGGCCAGCATTGCGGCGAGTTTGCGGGCCTGGATGGATACGGGAAAGTTCCATGGGGTGAGGCTGAGTGCCACGCCGATAGGTTTACGGAGGCTGAGGTGGCGCCGGCCCTGGAGTTCGGGCGGGCTGACGGTGCCGGTGGAGCGGCGGACTTCCTCGGCGAACCAGCGGAAGTATTCCACCGAGAAGTCCACCTCGCCCTGGGCTTCAGGGAGCCGCTTGCCCGCCTCGAGCGCCAGGGTGTGGGCGAGTTCGTCGCGGCGTTCGGCAAGGAGGTCGGCTGCGCTGCGGAGCAGGTCGGCGCGGTTGCGCACCGTGGTGCGTGACCAGGACCCAAGGGCCTCCGCGGCCGCGTCGGCTGCCTGGGTGGCATCCCCGGCGGTGCCCCAGGCGACCTCACCTACGGTGCTGCCGTTTCCGGGGTCCGTCACGTGCTTGGAGGTCCCGGTAGCGTGCCAGGTGCCGTTGACGAGGTGTTGGGCTGATTTGAGGTTCACGGATGATGCCTTTCGTGGGGCGGGGAGGGGTCCGGGACGGCGGGGCGGGCGCGGAAGCCCGCCGCCGCCGTCGTGATGCTCATCCCTTGCTGGCGCCGGCGGTGATGCCGGCAACGAAGTAGCGCTGCAGGAAGACGTAGGCCACCACCACGGGCAGGGAGGCCAGGATGACGCCGGCGAATAGCAGCGGGTAGTTGGTCTGGAACTCCCCCTGGAAGCTGAGCAGTGCCAGCGGCAGTGTCCGGTTGCCGGGGGACTGGATGAACAGCAGCGGGTAGAGCAGTTCGTTCCAGTGGATAACGAACAGGAAGATGGCCGCGGCAGCAACGGACGGGGCGGACAGGGGGAGCGCGATGGACACGTACGTCCGCCACGGGCCGGTGCCGTCTATGGAGGATGCCTCGTACAGTTCCTTGGGCAGGGTCCGCATGAACCCGCCGAGGATGAAGACGGCGATGGGCAGGGTGGACACGACGTTGGCCAGCACCAGGCCTGCCAGGCTGTCCAGCAAACCCAGCCGGCCGAACAGGACGTACAGCGGCACCATGTTGGCCTGCGCCGGGATGGCCATGCCCAAGACCAGGAAGCCGAAGATGGCCCAGGCCATGAAACCCTTGAGCCGGGAGATGGCGTACCCGGCGAGGCTGGCCAGGAACAGGGTGAGCGGCACGGAGATTGCGGTGACAATCACGCTGTTCGTGAAGGACGAGCCCAGGTCCTGGCCTCCGATTACTTCGGCATAGTTGGCCGGGGAGAGGGACTGCGGCAGGCTGAACGGTCCGGCGAAGAGTTCCTGCGTTGACTTGAAGCTGCCGAACCCCACCACGGTCAGCGGAACGATGATGATGACCGCGTAAATTCCAAGAATTGCGCGGCGGCTTAGTGAAGCGAGCATGCTGTCATTCCCCCTTCGGGGTCAGCCGGAGCAAACGGCGCTGGAGCCAGGTGACCAGGGCGATCATCGCCATGAAGATGATCGACTGGGCGGCGGCGTAGCCGAACTCCGAGTTGGCAAAGGTGCTGTAGATGCGGGTGGAGAGGATATCCAGGGACTGCTTGGGCGGGTTCCCCGCGATGCCCAGGATCAGGTCGAAGGCTTTGAACGACTGGACGGTGGTGTAGGCCACCACGATGGACGTTGCAGGGGCCACAAACGGCCAGGTGATGGACTTGAACTGCTGCCATTTGCCGGCGCCGTCCATTTCCGCGGCCTCGTAGAGTTCCCGGGGGATGGCCTGGAGGCCGGCGATGTAAACCACCATCATCTGCCCTGCGTGGAACCAGACCTGCGTCACGGCCACCCAGTACAGGGCCTGGGCATTGTTGCCGAGGTAGGAACCCTGCAGGGCTTCGAGGCCCACGCCGCCCAGGACCGCGTTGGCGAGGCCGAAGTTGGGGTCGTAGATGAACTTCCAGATGAAGGCCACGGAGACGGAGGACAGGATGGTGGGGAAGAAGAACAGCGCCCGGAGCAGGATGCTGCCGCGCGAGTTCTTCGTCAGGAGCAGGGCCAGCACCAGCGAAAACGCGGTCTGCGCGATCACCACCATCAGCACAAACTTCAAGTTGTTGGTCAGCGCGTTGGTGAAAAGCGAGTCCTTGGTGAAGGCTCGGACGAAGTTGTCCAGCCCCACGTAGTTGAACGCCGCCGAGAAACCGTTCCAATCCGTGATGGCGTACTGGAACGCCTGCAGGGTGGGCATCACCAGGAAGAACGCAATAATGGCGACGGCCGGAAGCGGGAAGAGGTACAGTGCTGGATTCACCCGCGTGGGGGAGCGGCGGCGCCCCTTCGCGGCGTCGGTTTCAGTCCTGCCGTCCGCGCCCTTCCGTTCGGCAGCCATTTTGGTATGGGTGCTCATAGCCGTTCGTCAACAATCTTCTGGGCGGCTTCGGCGGCCTGCTCGGGGCTGGTGCCCGAGATGACAGCCGTGGCGCTGGCCTCCACCGCGTTGCGGACATCTAGGTTCTGGAACTGGAAGCGGGCGGCCAGCGCCGTCTTTTTGTCCAGCCAGGGGCTGAGTCGCTTTAGGTCCGGGTTGGTGTACTCCACGTTGCTCACGGCCACGTGCTGGGCGGTCTTGTTGGCGTAGTAGCCGGCGTTCTCGGGCTCGGAGAGGAAGTCGATCCACGCCGCGGAGGCGGCCTGGTTCTTGCTCGCTGAGTTGACGCCCAGGATGAACGTGGCGTTGTAGGCGCCTTCGAACTTGCCGCCACCGTCTGAGGTGTTGGGGAACACCAGCTCGATAGGGAACGTCGCGCCCAGGCCGCGGACGGCAGCGATGTGGTACGAGCCGGTGGCCAGCATGGCAGCCTTCCCCTGGGAGAACAGGTTCTGCGCGGGCTCCACGGCGGTGCCGGTGGCGTTCGGCTGCAGGTAGGGGACCAGTTCCTTGTATTGGCCGAGCATCTTGAGGAACCAGTCGTCGGTGCACTTGAGCTTGCCCTGCTCGATCTGGGCGCACATGTCGTCCACGGGGGCGTTGTTGGCGATCATGCAGTTGAACAGCTGGCCGCCGTTTCCGACGTCGCCGCCCGGCCAGGAGATGGGAATGACCCCGGAGGCTGCGAGTTTCTCGCACATGGCCAGGAAGCCGTCCCAGTCCTTGGGGGCGATCTCCGCGCCGGCCTTATCGAACAGGTCGGCGTTGGCCATGGGCATGGGGAAGACAACCTGGTACGGCAGGCCCAGCTGGCTGTCGCCGGACTGCCCGGCGGTCAGCAGGCCCGGCTGGTAGTTGGCGGCGGCCTTACTGCCCTTGAGTTCGGCATAGATCCCGGCCTCGGTGAAGTTCTTGAACTGGGCGCCGCGGAAGGTGGCAAACGCGTCGCCGATGGCTGCACCGCGGACCTTCTGCAGCCCCTGGGCGTTGTAGTCGTTGGAGGTGGAGATGTCCTGGACCACGTCCACGCCGTCGTGCAAGGCCGCGAAGCGCTTGATGAGTTCGTCGAACACCACCTTGTCCTCGCCGCGCCAATGTGCGAAGGACACCTTGCCGGTGACGGCACCGGTGGCGGGTGCGGCGGGTCCGGTGGCGCCGCCTGGCGCCGTGGTGCCGCCGGGTCCGGCGCATGCTGCCGCAGTTGCTCCGAAGCCCAGGGCTCCGAGAATCGCGATGGCCTGCCTGCGTGAAATCTGACTCACAATATTCTCCTCGTTGAGTGTTTTGCTGTGCCTTGCTTGTTGCCTACGGAATGGCTGTCACCAGGACGCGCGTGGCGCGTCGGGACTGCTCATGCACTGGTCTTTTGCGACGAGACCACGTCGTCCACCACGGCGCAGAGGCGCTGCAGCCGCCGGACGGCGTCCGTCGAGAGGGATTCGACGACGTCGGGGGCACCGATGCAGGACGCCCAGACGGCGCGTCCGGAGAGGAAGCCGCTGGCGCCTTCGAGGCAGGCCCACCGGACGGCATCGGGGAACACGTCCTCGGGGACGCCGGAGGAGAGGACAACCCAGGGGCCGTCGATGGCCCGGGTCAGGTCGGCGCAGGCTGCGCGCACGTCAGCTTCGGGGGCCTGCCCGTGGAATGGCACTTCGGCCTTGTATAGGTCCGCCCCAAGGCTGCCCAGTTCCTGCGCGGCGGCGAGGATGCCTGCGTTCCAGTCGAAGTCACCGCCGGAGAGCGGTTTGCGGGAAACGGGCTCGATGATGCTGATGAGCCCGGCGGACCGGCAGATCTCGATGAATTCGCGCACCATGGCCACGCGGCCGTCGGCGGGCTCGTCCGGGCGGTACAGCACCAGTAACTTGAGGGCCTTGACGCCCAGCGCGGCGTATTTGTGCGGGTCCACCAGCCGGTCGATGGTGACCTCGCCCACCAGCTCGCCGTGCGCGGATTCAAAGTGGTCGGCGGAGGCGATGAGTCCGCAGCCGGGGTCCACCACGCCGTCCTCGATGGCCTGGTCCAGCGCGAACTGCCGGTCGATCAGCACGCCGGAGGCGTACGGGGTAAGGATTCTGGCGGCCTGGAGTTTGAAGTCCTGGAGGTCCTGGTCCGTGACGGGGGCATCCTGGTGTTCGGCGATCATGTTACGCATCGCTTCGCGCTGGTCGACGGCGAGCATCGCGAAGGCGCCTGACGGGCGCTGCAGGGGTGAAAGATCGGTGGAAGTCATGGGCTGCTTCTTTCAGCTAGGGGTGTGATTGGAGGCAAGGGCGGGGGTGATGTTCTGGTGCGGGATGCCGGAGCGGCCGTCCAGTCGCCCGCAGGAGGCAGCTGCGGTGCGGCCGGCGAAAGCTGCCGCGTCCACGAGCGGGAGGCCTGCGGCCACGGCGGCGAGCAGGGCGCCGTGGTAGACGTCGCCGGCGCCCAGGGTGGACACGATGGTGGCGGGCGTCGCGGGCACGTGCACGGCGTCGGTGTGGCCGGTTTTGACCCAGGCCCCTTCGGACCCGGCGGTCGCGACGACGGCGGAGGCGCCGTCGTCGATGGCTTTCTGGAGCAGCGCCCCAACACTGTGGTGGTCGCCGTAGTCGGCGCGGAGCCGTTCGATGGTGGGGACATACAATGCGACGCCGCGCGGACTGAAAGCCGGGATGGGGTTGCCGGCGTCCACGCTGAGGTTCAGGTTGCCGTGGTTGAGCCCGGGCAGGTTGGCGACGGCGTTCCAGCCCAGGTGGTCCACGTGTACCCACGCCGCGGCTTCCAGGAGTTCGCGGAAGCGCCCCTCGGCCGGGAAGCTGACCGGCGGCACCGGGCGGGTGACGATGGCGCGGCTTTCGGTGACCCTGCTGACCACGATGACACTGGCTCCGGTTTTGACGCCGGGATCGCGGACCACGGCTGAGGTGTCCACGCCTTCAGCCTGCAGACCGCTGATGACGCGGTCGCCTTCCTCGTCGGTGCCGATGACTCCGGCGAAAGCGGCCCGCGCGCCTGCCCTCGCGGCAGCAACGGCGGCGGTGGCAGCCGGGCCGCCTCCCGCCGTCGTAAAGTCTGCGGCGACGGTGCGGCTGTCTGCAGCGGGATAATCCTGAACCAGGGCTATGGAGTCCAGGGTGGCGGAGCCTATGAAGAGCAGGGTTCCGGTTGACGGTTGGGACACGTTCCACCTCGTTGTAGTCGGCTTGTACTGAAGAAATATACACACGCTATGTTGGAATAACAACACTTTCTGTATAGTTCTGTTTGGGATGCAACGCCGCGGTCCCACACTCAACGTAGAGAAACGGAGCAGCTCATGTCATTGCCTTCTGCGGAATCGGTCCGGACCATTCGTTACGGCCTTATCGGTGCCGGCCACATGGCCCGCGAACACGTCCGGAACCTTGCCCTGATCCCGGGAAGCCACATCACCGCCGTATCCGATCCCCAGCCGTCATCGCTGGCGGAGACCGTTGCGGAAATCGGCTACGAGGTACAGACCTTCTCCCGTCACCAGGACCTGCTCGCGTCCGGACTGGTGGATGCATTGGTGATCGCCAGCCCCAACGACACGCACCTGGCCATCCTCAAGGACATCTTCGCGAGTGGCACCAACCTGCCCGTGCTGGTGGAGAAGCCCGTGTGCACCACTGCGGAACAGGCCGACGAGCTTGAAGCGCTGGCAGCTGACTACACCGCGCCGGTGTGGGTTGCCATGGAGTACCGCTACATGCCGCCGGTGCAGGAAATCATCCAGGCGGCCCACGGCGGCAGGCTCGGCAACGTGTACATGCTATCCATCGTGGAGCACCGCTTCCCGTTCCTGCACAAGGTGGACGCCTGGAATCGCTTCACGGAGCGGACCGGAGGCACGCTGGTGGAAAAGTGCTGCCACTTCTTCGACCTGATGCGGCTGATCCTGCAGGACGAACCCGTGCGCGTCTACGCCAGCGGCGGCCACGACGTCAACCACATGGACGAGGTGTATGACGGCAGGGTGTCAGACATGATCGACAACGCCTACGTGATTGTGGACTTCAAGGGCGGGCGCCGGGCCATGCTGGAGCTGTCCATGTTCGCGGAGGGCTCCAAGTTCCAGGAGCGGATCTCCATTGTGGGCGACGCCGCCAAGATCGAGACCCTCATCCCGGTGGCGGCCAACCACTGGATCGAGGGCGACGAGGCCGAGGCGACGGTGGAATTCAGCCCGCGCTCGCCGCTGGGGCCGGAAATGCACGAGGTTCCTGTAGATGAGGCCGTCCTCGCTGCCGGCGCCCACCACGGCTCCACGTACTATGAACACCTTGGCTACCGCAAAGCCATCCTGGGTGACGGGCCGGTGGAAGTTACGGTTGCCGACGGCCTGCAGTCCGTGCGCATGGGCTTGGCGGCCGAGCGCTCCATCATCGAAGGACGCCCCGTAGAGCTGACGAATGCCGGTGCCGGGCTCAGTCACTGAGTAGATTTGTGTTGGAATTGCAACGCCCTGGCAGGTCAAATTCGCCCGGTTAAGGGAAGCAGGAGAAGGGGATATGAGCAGCTCACCGAAAGAGGCGCCATTGACGCCCCGCCAGCGCACCATTCTGGACCAGCTCGAGCAGCGGGGCTTCATCTCCACGATGGACCTCGCCGAAACGTTCGCGGTCTCGGACATGACGGTGCGCCGGGACACCCGCGTGCTGTCCCAAAAGGGACTGGTGCGGGTGGTCCACGGCGGTGTCAGCGCCGTCAATGCCAGCGGGCAGAACGCGGACTTCGCGGCCCGGGTCCGGGAGGATGCTGACGCCAAGCAGCGGGTGGCCCGGGCCTGCGTGTCCATGATCGGCGCGCGGGACGCCATCATCTTGGACGCCGGGACCACCACGTACCAAATTGCCCTGGAGCTGCCGCCGACGTTCGCGGGCACCATCATCACGCACTCCGCCCCCGCCATCCAGCGCTGCCTGCAGCTGACGGCGGCGCGGACAATCTGCCTCGGCGGTGAGCTGCTCCTGGACAGCCAGGCGTTCAACGGTCCCATGACGGTGAGCGCCGCCGCTGGCCTCCGGGCCAAAACTGCGTTTATCGGGGTCAGCGGGCTCCACGACGAGGCGTTCTACATTGAGCGGGACGTGGAGCGCGCCACCAAGATCGCCCTTATGGACTCAGCTGAACAGGTGGTGGTGGTGGCAACACACCAGAAAATGCTGCGGTACGCGCTGGCGCGGCTCGCCGCCTTCGACGCCGTGGACGTGCTGGTGACGGACGCGCCGCCGCCCCGGGAAATCGAGGACGCACTGGGTGCCGCCAACGTCAAGGTCGTGGTTGCCGTGTGAGCGCGCCGCTGCGGGTGGCCCGGCATGTGGCCCGGGCCCCGGTGGCGGACGCGATGCAGATCTCGCTGCTGCCGGCGGGGGACGAACAGGTGAACTTGGTGCTGGGCGGCTAGGCCCGGATCTGCTGCAGGACGGCGTCGCGCACCTGGGCCATGGTTGCGGCGTCGGCGGCTTCGACGTTGAGCCGCAGTAGTTCCTCCGTGTTGGAGGCCCTCAGGTTGAACCACCAGTCCCCGGCCTCGCTGCTGACGCTGAGCCCGTCGAGTTCATCGATTACGGCACCGTTCGCGTAGCTGGCCCGCACGTCCGCCAGCTTGCCGTCGACGCCGTCAACGGATGAGTTGATTTCGCCGCTGGCCGCGTACGGGTCGAACTCGCGGGCCAGTTCGGACAAGGGCCGCTCCTGCTCGCCTAGGGCGGCCAGGACGTGCATGGCGGCAAGCATGCCCGTGTCCGCGTTGTAGAAGTCGCGGAAGTAGTAGTGGGCCGAGTGTTCGCCGCCGAACGCGGCGCCCTCCTCGGCCATCCGAGCCTTGATAAAGGAATGTCCCACCCGGGTCCGGACCGGCCGTCCGCCGGTCGCGGCAACAATTTCCGGCACCGCGCGTGACGTGATCAGGTTGTGGATGATCACCGGCTCGGCTTCCCCGGCGGCCTGGGCGCGGCGGATCTCCCGGACGGCAATCAATGCCGTAACGGCCGACGGCGTCACCGGCCTTCCGTTCTCGTCGATCACGAAGCAGCGGTCGGCGTCGCCGTCGAAGGCCAGGCCAATGTCGGCGCCGTGGGCGATGACGGCGGCCTGCAGGTCGCGGAGGTTCTCAGGCTCAAGCGGGTTGGCAGGATGGTTGGGAAACGTCCCGTCGAGCTCGAAGTACAGCGGCACAACAGTCAGCGGCAATGCGGGGTGGAACTGGTTCCCAAGGACCGCGGGAACGGTCAGCCCCGCCATGCCGTTGCCGGCGTCCACCACCACTTTCAGCGGCCGGACGGCATTCAAGGGCACGAGCGAGCGGAGCTTTTCTGCGTAACCCGCGAGCACGTCAAGCGTGGACACGGTGCCCTGGACCGCGGCTGCGGGGATCCCGCGGTCGACGTACTGCTGGGCCAGGTCCCGTATGGCCGTGAGCCCGGTTTCGGCGGAAACCGGCACGGCGCCGGCCTTGGCCATCTTGATCCCGTTGTATTGCGCGGGGTTATGGCTCGCGGTGAAAATGGCCCCGGCTATGTCCAGTGCGCCGCACGCGTAGTAAAGCTCATCGGTGGAGATAAGGCCCAGGGACTTCACGTCCGCACCGCGCCGGGCAGCGCCCGCCGCAAAGGCGCCGCTAAAACCGGGTGAAGAGGGCCGCATGTCCCCCCCCGCAAGCGATGGTCTGGCCGGACAGGCCCAGTACGTCCACAAACGCGGCGCCCACGGCTTCGGCGCTTTCCTCGCTGATGGAAACGCCGACGACGCCCCTCACGTCGTAGGCCTTGAAGGACGGTGACAGGTCCATATTGCTCCCGGGAAGTCGCGGCCATGCGCATGAGTAGCTATGCGAACATGGAGTGTTGGAATTTCAACACCACTTTAGCAGGTGTAGGTCACCCCTCACCGAAACGGCTCAGCAATAGGCCCCGGGTCGCCGGAACGGAACGGGCACGCCTGAGCGTTCGGCGAAGCCCGTAGCCGTAGTTCTCTTAGAACAGCGGCCAGGGCACCGCCGACATCTCACCGCTCGGAGCCGGAAACCGCCCTGCCAAGCGCAACCGGGCGCAGCGCGTGGCGAGCGATGCGATTTCTTCGGCGCTGAGCAAGTCCGCCAGGCTTCGGCTCAGCCCGCCGTGCAGTCCTTCGATGACTCGATCGATGCCGTTGCGTTCCTCGGCGGTCAGTTTGTCGCCTAGCCACCCCCACAGCACTGTCCGCAGCTTGTAGTCGCGGTGAAAAGTGAGCCCATGGTCCACGCCGTGCCGGTGTCCGTCTGTCATGGCCAGGACGTGGTTGCCCTTGCGGTCGGCGTTGTTCACGACGGCGTCGAACACCGCCATGCGCCGGAGCGCCGGAGAGTCCTCGTGGACGAGGGCGACCGTCCGTCCGTACTCATCCTGACCCTCAAGGACTTGCTTCCACCCGGTCTCCGGTACGTCGCCCGCCGCAACGAGGTTCACAGCGTTCTGGTCGGGGTCTGGCTCCTTCCACAGCTGCACCATTCCTTTACCTAACGGACCGTCCCGCAGCCATGTGCGTGGCACAATGTTCCACCCGAGGACCTCGGAAACCAGGTATGCGGCCACCTCCCGGTGGGCAAGGAAGCCGTCGGGAAAATCCCACAGCGGTTTCTCCCCGGCAATCGGTTTGTAAACGACCGCTGTGTCGCCGATGCTGCCCAGGAAGGTGGCGTTCGATGCCGTCGTGATGCGGCCGGTGAGGATCAGCTCGTCAGTCAGCAGGTCGGGTGCCGGCATCAGGCCTCAGGCAAGGTGCAGACGTGCCCGTCGGCGTCTACGGGATAACCGCAGAGCGGGCATGCCGGACGCCCGGCGCCCACCACCTCCCGGGTCCGCTTGGCGAATGCCCGAGCGGTACCAACAGGCATCCGCACCAGCAACATTTCGGGCACGTCAGGGCCGTTCTCAGCCGGCGATTCGAGGTCATCAGCATCGACTTCGGTGAGTGGGTATGCCTCTATGACTACCTGCGCCGTCGTCGGGTCCCAACCTAACGTCATGGCCCCGGTTCGAAACTGCTCCGTGACCGGCTCGAGCTGGTCATTGTCGACAAGTTCGATGGGAGTACCCGTGGGCACGCTGAAGGGGTTGCCTTCGAGGGCAATGAGCTGATCGAGGATTTCGTCAATCTTCTCGGCGAGCTGGGCTGACTGCTGCTTCTCCAGCGCGATGCTCACAATCTGCTTACCTGCACGTACCTGCAGGTAGAACGTGCGCGCGCCCGGAAAGCCGATGGTGCCGATGACGACCCGGTCAGGCCAGGCAAACTCGTGAACAAGTGTGGGCATGTCAGTATTTTAGGCACATGAGGCCTACTGCGCCTTTTGCCCTGCGCCGCCGCCGACTGGCGCATCGCCGGAGGTGATGCCGTTCGACAGCCACGACAGATCCCCCGCGTCGGTGTTCGTCGCATAGACGGTCGGCCGAACAGCACCATAGTGGACGATCGAAACGGAGGCAGGGCCCACGTTAATACGCTGGAACAGGTCGAGGTGCATGCCGAGCGCGTCGGCCAGGATTGACTTGATGACGTCGCCGTGACTTACCGCCACCCACACGGCTCCCGGCCCGTACTCGGCTTCAAAGGCTGCATCGTGGCGCCGGATCGCCGCTACCGACCGAGCCTGCATCGCCGCCATGGATTCACCGCCGGGGAAAACGACAGTGGAAGGCCGCGACTGCACAGCAGCCCACAGGTCTTCGGTAGCGAGCTCACTGAGCATCCGGCCCTGCCACCGGCCGTAATCGCACTCGGTGAGATCGGGATCGGCCGGCGCGGAAGGATTGCCGGCCTGGCGATCGAGGATGAGCTGGGCGGTCTGCTGACATCGCTCAAGGGGGCTCGACACCACCCCGACTACGCGCACGGCCGCGAGCCGGTCTCCGGTCAGAGCCGCCTGTTCGCGCCCGACCTGGTCCAGGCTGACGCCTACGGCCCGACCGGCCAGCAGTCCAGTGGCATTGGCTGTGGTGCGGCCGTGCCGCACGAGAATAACTGTCGCCATCCCCCCAGCCTAACCACCCGCTCGACGGCGGTGTGAACCGTAGAGTTCCCGGGTCCGAAACCGATTGCGCGGCGGCGAGTCCACCGCGGTTAGGCAGCGTCCCGTGGTCTGCACTAGAGCCCGTTCTGCGAGTAGATTGCTAGAATCCGCTGATAGCCCGCAGATCAGTGAAATGAGCATGTTGGCAGGGGATTCGGATGGGCCCTCCGTATCGTATCGATACTCACCAGCACATCGTTCCGCCGGCGTATGCGCGGTGGATACGTGAAAAGGGGATACACCCCGGTGGGATTGGTCTGCCGTCGTGGTCCGAGCGCTCCGCGTTGAAGTTCATGGACAGGCACGACGTGCAGACTGGCATCCTTTCCCTGTCCACGCCCGGCGTCTATTTCGGGGATGCGATGGAAACGCGGTTGAGGGCGCGGGAGGTCAACGAGTTCTGTGCGGAGGTGGTGGCCGCCCGGCCGGATCGGTTCGGGTTCTTTGCGACGCTCACACTGCCCGACGTGGAAGGTGCCCTTGCGGAGGCCCGGTACACCCTGGACACCCTCCACGCGGACGGGATCGTGTTGCTGGCCAATAATGACGGCCGCTACCTCGGCGATCCGGGTTTTGAGCCTTTGCTGGAGTTCCTGCACCACCGGCGGGCCGTGGTCTTCATCCACCCTGGTGACCTTCCTGCTCCGGCCGTGCCGGGCATACCGGCCTTTGCCGCGGATTTCATGCTCGACACCACCCGCACGGCGATTAGCCTGGTTCTGTCCGGTGCGATGGAGAAGTTCTCCGGGATCAGGTTTATCCTGGCCCATGCGGGCGGCTTCGTGCCCTTCATTGCCTACAGAATCCTCCTGACCATGCTCCTCGACAGGGAACTGGCTCTCAGCGCGCTGGCGGCGTTGGGAGATAAGAAGCAGTCCGTCCTGCGACGCTTTTACTACGATGTTGCCCTGTCTGCCAGCCCGGCAGCGTTGCCCAGCCTGCTTGAGGTAGCTGACCCGGGCCGCATCACATACGGCACTGATTTCCCCTTCGCCCCCTCTGCAGCGATCGATTTCCTGAACATGCAGTATGAGAATTACCCGCTGGATCACGCAGTTCGCGCGGCGATAGACCGAAGCAACTCCGAGGCGCTGTTTCCCCGTCTCAGCCTTGATCGGCGTTAGGCCGTTGAGGGCGTCCCGCCCCGTGGCGGGCTATTTGTCGGCGGCGGCCGGTGCCGTTGGCCGGCCCGGGGCCTGCGCCGTAAGCGGAGGGGGAGGACGGCCCGTGCTTGCTAGGATCAGCCCTATTGTCCCGCTCGTGAGACTCTGCCTGAAGGGGAAAACCATTGAAGGCCAACCACTACGACGATTTTGCCGAGTACTACGCCGCCGAGAACGAAGCCAGCCTCCTCAACGCCTACTACGAGCGACCGGCGATGATTGGCCTCGCCGGTGACGTGGACGGTCACCGGGTCCTGGACGCAGGGTGTGGCTCCGGGCCCCTGTCCGCTGCACTGAGCGCGAAAGGCGCGATCATGACCGGCTTCGATTCCAGTCCTGCGATGCTCGAATTGGCAAGACAGCGATTGGGCGCGACCGCAGACCTGTACGTGGCCGATCTCAGCAAGCCGCTCCCTTTCGCCGATGGCTCTTTCGACGACATTGTCTCTTCCTTGGTGCTGCACTATCTGCAGGACTGGTCAGCACCGCTTGCCGAACTGCGGCGCGTGCTGAAGCCGGGTGGTCGCCTGATCCTGTCGGTCAACCACCCCACAGTCAGCGTGATCAACCAACCAACGGAGGACTACTTCGCCATCCGGGAGTACTCGGAGGATTATGAGTTCGACGGCGAGCCTGCGGTCCTGACCTTCTGGCACCGACCACTTCACGCGATGATCAGCGCCTTCACGTCGACGGGATTTCACGTCACCACCGTGAGCGAACCGGAGCCGTCTCCAGACACACCGCACGAACTCCTTCCGCCGCGCATCCTCAACGGCGAGAGGACAGCGTTCCTGTCCTTCATCTTCTTCGTCCTCGAAGCAAACAAAGTCTGAACTGGAACAGACAGGCCCGTTTCGGCCGATGAGGAACTGCTCAGGGGTTTGCTGCCGCGTTCCGTTGACACCGCTCAGGACGGCGAGGAGACTTTTTTGGGGGAGCCTCTTCGAAAGGAGCCCTAAATGCCGTGGCATGTCGAGGGCACGTATTTTGAGAATTGCAACTGCGACATGGTCTGCCCGTGTTCCACTTCAGGGCTGACCGCGCCGGCGGATAACGAACGCTGTGACGTGGCGTTGGCTTTCCACGTCGAAACGGGCGAAGTAAACGGAGTCGACGTCGGCGGTCTGACAGTCTGCGTCGTAGCCGACACTCCGGCCCTCATGAGTGACGGGGGCTGGAAGGTCGGAGTGCTGGTGGATGCAGCCGCCTCAGCTGAGCAGGCCGAAGCTCTCGGTGCAGTCTTCGGCGGACAGCTCGGTGGTCCGATGGAGGGCCTCGCCCCCTTGATCGGTGAAATGGCGGGCATGGCCTCCTTGGAAATGGCCTACGCAGATGACGGGCATGTCCACCAGGTCCGGATTGGCAGTGCGGTCGACATGGTGGTCGAGGACTTCGTGTCTCCCCTTGATCCCACAGGACAAGGAGTCAAAGTCAGCGGGGTCGGATTCCCGGCCGACACCCTGGCAGCCGGCACATCAAGCACCGCCCGCGTCGACGTGTTCGGGATGACCTGGGATAACGCCGGGAAGAACTCCTTCTCTGCCCCCTTCGCCTGGTCCGCTTAAGTGCCGGGCAGGAGCCGCCTGACACCCAGCCACCATGCGGCGGAGTTGGCATTGACGGCGTGCGCCGCAACACTGGCGTGAAAATTCACTTTCCCAGGCCATCCGGGCATGGTCCGCGTCGTTCTCCACTAACGGCCCCTGCCGGCCCTCCAACGCCAGGCTGTCGAGCGTGTTGTGGAATGCCTGTCGGATCGGGACTATTTCGTTGAATCAGGCAGTTGTGCCATTAGCCGGAGTGGGTCTCCGCGCAGCGCTAATCGATGACGACGGGAATGAGATCACGTGACGACAATGCCTGCAGAGGGAGTCGGCTTCCGCTCGAAGCGCGGTCCTATACTAATTTCCCTGATGCTCTCTACGGGCTTGGTGGCGATCGATTCGACGATCGTCGCGACCGCGGTGCCGTCGATCGTACATGACATTGGCGGCTTTGCGTCCTTTCCATGGCTCTTTTCTGCCTACCTGTTGGCGCAGGCCGTGTCCGTCCCCGTCTACGCGAAGCTCTCCGACGTCGTCGGCCGCAAACCGATCATCCTGATCGGCATCGGGCTATTCCTATTCGGTTCGATCCTTTGCGGAGTGGCATGGAGCATGCCTGCCCTCATCGCGTTCCGTGTGCTGCAGGGCCTGGGCGCGGGAGCAGTCCAGCCGATGGCGATCACGATCGCGGGCGATATCTATTCGCTGACTGAGCGGGCGAAGGTGCAAGGCTACCTTGCGAGCGTATGGGCAGTGTCCTCGGTCGTTGGCCCGACGCTCGGGGGCGTGTTTTCAGCAATGGGCATGTGGCGTGGAATCTTCCTCGTGAACATCCCGCTGTGCCTCATCGCAGGGTGGATGCTGAGCCGGACGTTCCACGAGAAGGTCGAACGCGCCAGGCACCGAATCGACTATCTGGGGGCGGGCCTGCTGACTGGCTCGCTGACGCTGATCATTCTTGGGGCCCTCGAAGGCGGCCAGGCGTGGGGATGGACCTCCGCCATCAGCGTTGCGGTGTTCGCCGGCGGAGCGCTCTTGTTCGCCGTGTTCATCCTCGTCGAGCGCAGGGCCGCCGAGCCAGTCCTGCCGCCATGGGTCGTCTCCCGGCGGCTGCTGGCGACGACGGCACTGATCTCCTTTGGCGTTGGAGCGGTCATGCTTGGCCTCACCTCTTACGTTCCCACGTTCCTCGAAGGAGCCCTCTCGACCTCCCCGATCCTGGCCGGGCTCGCGCTGGCAGCATTGACGATCGGCTGGCCGATCAGTGCGTCACAATCGGGCCGGTTCTATCTTCGGTTGGGGTTCCGGAAGACCGCGATGATCGGCATTACTATCACCGTCATCGGCACAGCGGTACTTGCGCTCACCGCCTCCGCACCCAGCGTTCTCCTGGCGGCGGCGAGTTGCTTCATCGTAGGGCTAGGGCTCGGACTGGTTGCCACCCCGAGCCTTATCGCCGCCCAGTCCAGCGTCGACTGGAACGAGCGCGGAGTTGTCACCGGTACCAATCTTTTCGCGCGGTCGATCGGTAGTTCCCTCGGTGTCGCGGTTTTCGGGGCGGTTGCGAACGCAATCTACGCAGGCACTCCGGGCGGCAATACGGACCCGCACACAGTCGTCGTGGCCTCCGGGGCTGTTTTCATAGCCGTACTGGCCGTCGCCGTACTCACCGTCGTCGCCGTCATCGCGATGCCCGCTACAGACAACGAGACCCCCACCCGCTCGACTGCTGACCCTGTGGTGGCCGCCGCGCACAGTACGGCATCCTCACCGGATTAGGACCGCTCCCGGGGCCTGGTCCATGCGGCGTCCGCCTGGGCTGCCCGTTTGCGGTGAATTACTAGAAGCGGAGTCGGTTCACCACCGCGCTGGTCGTCCGATCCACCGCATAGGCGGCTGCAGCACCGACGGCGTAGGCCAACAAGTCCGCGGTGCCGAATGTGGTTCCGAGGACCAGCCGAAGGGGTGGCCAGGACTCTCCCAGTTCGGCAGGAAGACCGGTGAGCTGGAACAGTTCGATCATCACGCAGACCGTAACGGCTGCAGCTGCAATCAGCATCTTGGGCTTTGACGGAAGCAGGATGGCCACGAGAATGTAGACCAGAGCCGCGTACATGCCGTCACCGGCAGGCCCGGTCCACGCAGCATCGCTCAACGCACGAATGCCCAACCCGAGCACGGCACAAATCAGCCCGGCGACGCAGAGCAAGGCCCGTCTGATTCTTGAACGCCCCGGTTCAACGGAACTCACAGCTTCAGTGCCGCCGCTGTTCCCGGCCAGATCACTGCCCGAAGCCCCACTGTCGACGCTGCTCATTACCCTCCCCAACGCGGACCCGTGAGAGCCCTGGCAATCAGCCTAGCTCAGCACTTCATTGCGGTAGGCGAGCCGGCCGTTGGCGGGAGAGTCCGCCAGATCGGATCAGGCCGCGGCAACCGGCAGCACCAGCAGGTAGCCGGTCGGCAGATCAGTGCTCCAGCGTCGCGGCTCGCGGACGACGAACTGCGTCGCCAACTCCTCGGGAGTGAGCAGGCTGTTAGGCGCAGGGGATGGACCCCACTGTTCGCCGCCGTACGGGTAGAGCGGATCCTGCACGCGGACGGCGGTGACCGCGAACTCCGGGAACTGGCCGGGATCGCCTAGTGATTCGAAGCCGCTCATCACCGATACGTGGCGACCGCGCCACAGGACCAGCCCGACCGGCCGGCCCGTGTCGACGATGGCACGCGCAGCCGTCTGCAGCGCGTCCCCGTAGTCAGCGATGCTGACGACGGCGTACGGGCCCATCCCGACCTCGTTGAGCACTTGCGCCCAGCCTAGGGGGTTGGCACCGTTGAACGAATTGGTCGACCGTGCCCGGGCCATCTCCCAGAGTTCGCCTTGCTGAACGCTGTCCGCCCACGTCCCGGTCCCCGTCTTGTCGATGAGGTTGTGCATGATCTGGATGCTTGCCGCCACACACCATTCAAAGGTGTACTGCGGCACGAAGTCCCCCTCCTGGTAGAGGTTGAGGGCGAACGCTTGGGGTACCGGAGGCGGCGCGGGCACGGATGTCGGGGTGGGGGATAGCGTCCCTTGAGGAGGGCGGACGTCATCGCGTGCGGCCGGTCGGGACAATGGCGTCTGGATCGGTTGATCGGTGGTGACTTCATCGAGTCTGATCGCAGGCACACAGGCCGAGAGGAGGGTCGCCAGGCCGACGAACCAGGCCACAAGAAGACGGAGCGGTGCACCGATCATGATCGGTCCATTTTATCGCGACGCGGCGGGAATGCGTCGTGTAGTGGTTGGCTCCCGTGAGCCTCAAGGACGGCGGCGGCCTTGCGGAAGTCGTTTACTGGCTTGCTCGACCAGTTCTGTTATCCATGGGCGGTGCCCGCGGTGGAAAGCCATTCCTTCGGGCAGGCCCTGGACGGATGGGACGGACCCGGTGATATCTATGGTGATCCTGCCGCCGGCCATGGGTGCGTTGGTGATGTGGAGGTCACCGTACGATTCCGGAAGCACCGGATCCAGCCAGAAGCCTCCGCGGGAGACGTGGGCGTCATACCGCATCAGGCTGGTCACCAGAAGTATCGGTGTGGTCGCTGCCCAGGCCTGCGGTGAACAGGCCGTGGGGTAGGGCACTGGCTCAGTAAACTGGTCACGGCTGAAGCCGCAGAACAGTTCCGGCAGCCGGCCGTCCGAGTATTCTGCAGCCTCCAGCAGTGCCGTGGAGATCCGTTGTGCTTCCGCCACGAAGCCATAGCGGAGCAGACCGGCCGCGATGATTGCATTGTCGTGCGGCCAGACTGAGCCGTTGTGGTAGCTGGCGGGGTTGTAGGCACCCATGTCGCTGGCGAGGGTGCGCACGCCCCACCCGCTGAACATCTCCGGTGACATGAGGCGTTCGGCCACTTTGGATGCTTTGTCCTCATCGATGAGGCCCAGCCATAGACAGTGGCCCATATTGGATGCGCAGGCATCAACCTGCTGCTTTTTGCCGTCCAGGGCCACTGCATAGTAGCCGCGCTCAGGCATCCAGAACTGTTCATTGAACTGCTTCTTCAACGCCGAAGCCCAGCCGGCGAGTTTGTCGCCCAGAACCGTGTCGCCGTCGTCGTATGCCATCCATGCCCGCGCCAGGTACGCCGCGAAAACATAGGCCTGAACCTCGCAGAGCGCGATGGGTGGTTCGGCCAGTCGGCCGTCGGCGAAGTTGATGCCGTCCCAGGAGTCTTTCCATCCCTGGTTGATCAGCCCCTGGTCGTTGAGGCGCTCATACTCGACGAACCCGTCGCCGTCTTTGTCTCCATAGTCACGGATCCAGTCCAGCGCCCGGTCCGCGTGGGGCAGTAGTGCGGCGATGGTGTCCTTGGCGAATCCCCAGCGGCTGACCGCCCCGAGGACGTCAACAAACAACGGCGTGGCGTCAACACTCCCGTAGTAGACGGACTTACCTCCCAGGGATAGTCCGCTGGAGACATCGAGCCTGACCTCGTGGAGGATTTTTCCCGGTTCCTCCTCGCTCATTGGATCGACCACGGTCCCTTGGCGGTCCGCCAGAGTCTGGAGCGTGCCCAAAGCCAACGATGGGTCCACCGGTAACGCCATTTCCGAGGCCCACAGCGAATCCCGTCCGAACAGAGTCATGAACCAGGGCGCACCGGCGGCCACCACGACCCGGTCCGGGTGGTTCGGATCCTCGATGCGAAGGGCGCCGAGGTCATCGTAGCTGCGCCTTAGAGTGCGTTCGATCGACGGGCTCCCCATGTGGAGCACCGGGATCCTGGCCACCCACTCCTGGCGGCGCCGGTCACTAGGGGACAGCCCGTCACCCTCAGCATGCACGAACGAATCAGAGGTGGCTCCGTCCATGCCGGGCACCGCGATGAGGGTGGCGCTCCACTGGCCGTGGGCTGCGATAGAGGCCCGGTACGTAATGGCGTTCGGAGTCACGTCCGCTCCCGGGGCGCGGACTACAACGCCTTTCCGGACGTCTTGCCAGGCAGCCCGGATGGTCAGCACATGGCCTTCCGCTTGACGGTTTTCGTTCCATTGCCGCTGGATCCGCGCCTCCTTGACTTCAAAGAGATCGGCGAAATCAGCCTCAACGGTAAGGGAGACAGAGCATTCGACAGGGTCCAAAGAGAAATTGCGGACAGTAATCTGCTCTCGGATTCCAGCTCCAACCTCACGGAGCCGTTCAACAATCAGGGGGCTGTCGGCATATCCGTCGGTGCGTGGAACACGGCCTGCAAACAGTGCACGGTACGGCTCCTTCGTCTCCGCGGCCAGCGGCTCGAGCGGTTGTCCGTTGATGGTCAGGCTCCACTTGGAAAGGATCCGGGTGTCCTGGACAAAAAGGCCATGGGGATGTTCCGGGTGGATGTCGCCGTTCGGTAAGGAGATACAGAAGGACGATCCCTCGACCAGGGTGACCGTCCCGGCCCCCATGGGACCGGCCGCCGTGTCAGAGTTCCACCCAGCCATTTTGGCCTCCCTCGGAATCAGGCCCCTGCGGTCCCGGTTCCAGGCCGCTGCCGTCGAAGCCAACTCTGTGTTCGACGCTACTCTCGCCGGCCCTCCGGCGCTAGGGCTTTGATCGGCGGGAGGCAGGCACGGTATAAATCCGGGGCGGCTTCTCACGAACGTCGCAACACCAATCTGAAAGAGGTGTTGGATTATGCGCAGTTCGACGCGCCGATCGCGAAAAATGGGCCTAGACGCCCCAGAGCTGTGCTGAATTGGTCCTGGGCATCCGCCAAGTTCGCGACTTATCACGACGCAGCGGCAAAGTTGGCAGTACCTGGTTCGTCCGTCCCGTAAGGAGATCGCCTATCGCATCAGCTGGTCACTTGTCGGAGCTTGAACACGATCGAGTCGAAGACGGCGCGTGCCTCTCGTGTCAGCTCCGGATTGATCGATTCGTGGAATTGGACCACCCAGAACATAGCGCGCTGGCCGTCCAGGTTGACCACCCGGTAGGTTTTGCGTTCAGCGGCGCTCGAGTACCAGCGGGTGCATAGGTTCGAATATTCTGAGTGAACGCAAAACTGACCGTTGTCGCAGGCTTTGATGTCCACGTCGCCCTCGACGGAGTGGTCGAACTCGACGCCGGAGTAATCGCCCACCATGACCTCGACGGGAGGGGTGCTGGCCGTTGACGTCTGCTCCGTCATCGCGTCGACGAAAGCCTGAGCCGACGGATTGACCTCGACGAGCGCGCCCTGCCACGCGCATGCGTCCCTCGGCACATGGTTGGAGGGCCACCAACCCACGAAGACCGCCATTTCATCCGGGTGATCCGGGTCGTCCTTGCCCACGCCGGCGCCGCCTTCACTCACCCAGCCGTCTGGGACGGTGATCTCGAAATTCTCTGCGAAGCTGGTGACGAGGTATGTACCAGCGTCGATGTCGCCGCTCTTCGGCAGCGGTGGGACCGTGGGTAACGGTGGGACCGTGCGGGCCTCCGTAAGCACACGCATGGAGGCCTCCAGAGGCAGCCCTTATGCTGCGGACGTTACGCCCAGCCAACACTGACCGCAAGAGACGCCAGAAGCCAACGCTCCGCCATTTTGGATAACGGGAACGGATGGTGAGTCCCGCCGCCGGATCCTCTACGGGAGCGCGAGGTCCATGATCGGTGTGAAAACCATCTCCTCGGTAGGATCGCGAGCAGGCAGCACCACGCCTCGCGGATCCTGGACAATGCGAGGCGCTGGGGGTCTGCGCGGGTCCCGTCCGAGCCCGAGCGTCGCAGTCTGGGCGACCAGCGGGCGGGCGAACGCCGTTCCCATAACGCTGAACCGGTCACTCCCGCCGCCATTCCCGTGAACCATCTTCGCGAACGTGCCGTCTGAGAGCCGTAGAACGAGCGCGTCTTCGCGCCCGCTCCGCAGCGGTTGATCGATAAAAGTCACGTTCACCCGCACAAACGAGTCCCAAACCTCATAGCTGGTCACATAACCCCGGACCCCCGAGCCGTCCGGAACTACCACCTCGAACTCATGCCGCTCGGGAAGCAGTACGCGTTCGAGCCGAGGCGGCTCGCCCCCCATAGAGTGCACAGCGCCGATCATCGTCCCCATTGTTTAGCTCCTGTGTCTGTCATCAGCGTGGCCCCATCCCGTTCGCGACACCACCGATGATTCCTGATAGCAGTCGGCTGTCAAGACTCCGGCTGCCCCGCTGCGGCACGTCCTGCTGTCCCTGATCCGCTGAGTTTTACGTGAAGAAGTTCGGCATGCGCGTTGTTGACCAGGCCGACGGCGCGGACGCCGCCGTCACAAAGGTCGCGGCTGCCGGAACCCGGAGTCACCTGGGCCTCCGCGTCGTGGCATTCACCGGCTCGGCCCCCTTCGGCTATGAAGGCTTGGGCCGCGCGCGTACGTGCATCCGTTCGCCCTGCTGTCCAAACAGGCTGATGAACTCAACCGGTCTGCCGTCAGCGCTGGCGAACCAGTGCGGTGTGTGGGTGTCGAATTCCGCGGCTTCGCCGGGGCGCAGTTCGAAGTCCTTGTCGCCCAGCACCAGACGCAGCCGTCCGTTGAGGATGTAGAGCCATTCGTAGCCTTCGTGAACGCGCGGGTCGGGCTCCGACCCGCGGGCATCACCTGTGAGCACCATCTTGAAGGCCTGCAATCCGCCCGGACGGCGTGTGAGCGGAACAGCCGTCATGCCGCCGTGGGTGATGGGCTGCAGGTGGATTCTCGGATCCCCGGTGGGTGGCGCGCCGACAAGATCATCGAGGGGAACACCGTACATCCTCGCGAGTGGCAGCAGGAGTTCAAGGTTGGGCCTGCGTTGGCCGGATTCCAGGCGGGACAGGGTGCTCACCGACACGCCGGATGCGGAGGACACATCCCCAAGGGTGAGGTTCCGTTCCGTGCGGAGTGCCCGAAGCCGGGGGCCGACAGCCCCGAGAACGTCGTCAAGCTCAATTTCCATGACCCCACTTTGCCATAACGGCAATCATGTTTGTCAATTCTCGATTGTGCGGTGGAAGCTGGTGTGACCGCCGCAGGACTCCGGCGGCGAACCTCCAGGACGCGAAGAAGGAAAGATCTGTATGGACACCACACGCTATGACGTTGTAATTGTCGGTGGCGGCGCGGCGGGACTCAGCGCTGCCACGACTCTGGGCCGGGCGCTTCGCCCGGTACTGGTCATCGATTCCGGAACTCCACGCAACGGACCCGCCGCGGGCGTACACGGCTATCTTTCGAGGGACGGCATGGATCCTTGGGAACTCCTGTCCACAGGACGCAGCGAAGTGCTCTCCTACGGAGGAACGGTCATCGACGGTGAAGCCGTCTCGGCACGGCGGACCCTTGATGGATTCGAGGTGATTCTCGGAGATGGCCGCCGGTTCAGCGGCAGGCGCCTCCTCGTCACCACCGGCCTGACAGACGAACTGCCTCCCGTCGACGGGCTGCGGGAGCAATGGGGAAAGGGCGTTGTGCACTGCCCCTACTGCCATGGCTGGGAAATCCGCGGTCAACGGATTGGAGTGCTGGGCACAGGCCCGCTGTCCGTCCATCAGGCGCTCTTGTTCAGGCAGTGGTCCCGGGATATCACTCTCTTCCTCAACGACACCGTGGAACCCACCGACGAAGAGTGGGAAAAGCTCGCCGCCCGGGCCGTCACGGTCGTTGACGGCGCCGTGGCTTCTGTTGACACTGTCGATGGCGTCCTCACAGGGCTCACGCTCCGCCAGGGCCCCTCGTTCGACTTGCAGGCGCTCGCTGTCGGAACCCGGATGGAGGCCAGATCCGCTCTTCTGGAATCGCTCGGACTAGGTTCCCAGGTGCACCCCTCGGGGGCCGGACGGTTTATCGAGACCGATGCCATGGGTGCGACGGCCGTCCGCGGCGTGTACGCGGCCGGCAATGTCTCCAACCTCATGGCCCAGGTAATCACCGCGGCGGCCGAGGGTGTCATGAGCGGCGCACGGATCAACGCCGACCTCATCGAAGAGGAAACCCGGTGGGCTGTCGAGGGTCACTTCGGCCCCTTCTCGGCCGCCTCGGAAGCAGCCGTCTCTCAGATCGTGCTGACACACCGACGCCATGGCCTTGATGATGGCATCTGACAGCCACGACCAGAACCGCTTCCTCGACCTCGATGCCAAGGTGTTCGGCGACCATCTCGCAGCCGTCCTGGACCTGGCCGGGGCGCAGGCTGCGCGCAGCATCGTTGACCTCGGCGCGGGCACCGGCGCAGGTAGCCGGCTCCTTCGCCAGCGATTCCCCGACGCCGCGGTGACGTGCGTCGACAACGACCCGCAGATGCTCGAGCTGCTGCGCGGGCAGGGCTTCGCCGTGGTCGAGGCCGACCTCAACCACGGCTTCCCTGCCCTGGGCGGCTCCTTGATAGCGGCGGGTGCAACGGCCGAGGCGCCGGTTGACCTGGTGTGGGCATCGTCCTCGCTCCACCACGTGACCCACCCCGCCCGGCTCTTGTCGGGGGTCCGCCGGGCACTGGCCCCGGGCGGGGTGCTGGTCGTCGTCGAGCTCGCCGCCCTGCCTCGTTTCCTGAGCCATCCGGGCGGAGCGCTGCTGGAGCTGCGCTGCCACTCCGCTGCGGCGGCCGAGGGGTGGAACCATCACCCGAACTGGACGCCGGTCATCGAGGCCGCCGGGTTCGCCGTCACCAGGTCCGAAGTGACGGCCACCGCACCAGTGACACCGGCCGCGCGGGAGTATGCCCGGCAGTGGTTCGCACGCTTCTCACACCTGGCGGCCCTCACCGCGGATGACCGCGGCACCGTAGAAGACATGCTGGAGCAGTTCTCCGACGACATCGAGCTCGAACCCCGCGCCACCCGGACCGTCTGGGTGGCCACGCCCGTCGAGGCTCAGGAGCAGCCTTGAGCCAGCTGGCGAACGCTTAGGAGCCAGAGGGCGGGTCAGGTCAGGTGGTCGAAGTCTCCTCGCGCCCAAGCCGCGTGCCGTTGGGCGGAATCGTGCAGTGCGGCCTTGGCTCCGGACGCGATGACATTGTTGAAGTTGCCGTAGATGCGGTCGAACTCGAGTTCTCCGAGCTGCGCGGCGATTCGCAACGCTACCGCGCCGGATAGCGGCAAATGATTCGGGTAGCTGCGCATGAAGGAGATGGACCGGCGGTCTGGATTCGGATACACGCTGTCACCGGTCAGCAGGACTCCTCTGCCGGCCGCTCCTGCAGCCCAGTGCACCACCGCACTGCCGGGGAAATGCCCCCCGGTCTGGTGCAGTGTCAACCCCTCGGCGATAGTGTGACTGCCGGACCAGTATTCGATGACCGGATCGTTGCGCCCCAGCCATCGCCGGTCTGCGTCCGCCACCAGCACAGGAACGCCCCCGAGCCGATGCGACCATTCGACCTGCACACCAAACATGTGGGGATGGCTGGCCGCGATCGCCAGGACCGGCCCCCGCTCGAGCGCTGCGTTAACGGCACTGTCATCGACATAGCCGACCGGATCCCACAGCAGCGACCCCTCATGTGTCACCACAAGCTGAGCGGTCTGGCCGATCCCGACTTTAGGCTCTGTCCTAATCCCGATAAGGCCCGGCTCGTTCTCCCTCAACACCGTCTGCTGACCCTGCTGAGCCAGCCCGTCCAGTGTGAGCCACTTCTGTCCCTCCTCGGGCACATACTGCCGCTCATCAGTACAGATCGGGCAGAGCTCCGGGGCGGGTTCATCGCGTTCGACGGCGCAGGTCGCGCAAATCAGCATGGTTGACCCCTCCCAAAACGTCCTGTGTCCTGCTCTCGGGTTTCCTCACCTTCGGCAGTAGGCTGGCGTGCCCACACTATGGCACGCGGGTCATGGTTAGAAAGGTGCTAACCCGGTTGCTGTCAGGATTCGCAGGACGGCGTGAAGTTCCAGGTTCCCGCGTGGACCCGGAAGTCACGCGTTGCAGGTCCGTTGGCCGGGGCGGTGCTGTCGGGCAACCGGACGATGGCGGTGACGCCGGCGGGAACCGTGCACTCCAAGTACGTTCCAGCCGTGGTCCGCCGCCACGCAACAGCAACGTCACCATTGGGCAGCGGGAGACTTCCCTGGGCGTGCTCGAGCCGGCAGGCCGGCGGTTCGATCAGCAGTTCGCTGCCTCCGGGAACCGTCACACGCACGCCGAGCAGGGACTCCAGGATTTCCTTCACCACGGAGGCGGACCAGGCGTGGGACTGGCTGTAGTCGGTGCCGTCTTCCAGTTCCCAGGCTTCCCAGGTGAAGCTGGCGCCCTGCTCGAGGAGCCGTGCCCAGCCGGGCTGGTCCGACGATGTGAGCAGATCGATGACGGCGTCGGTCAGTCCCTCGGCCACCAGGGCGCGCACCAACCGGTGCACGGTCATGGGTCCCTGGCGCATGCCCTGGGCCGCGATCCTGTCTGCGTCAGCCGCTGCGTGCGCAGGATCGGTGATTCCGAGGGACAGCGGGAAGGACGTTGCATGTTGGGAGGCGTGGGTGCTGGGTGTTCCGTCGGCGTGCAGCCCGTCCACCATCACGCCGTCCACGCGCAGGCGCGTGCGGATGGTTTCCGCGAGGGCCCTGGCATGTCCGGCGTAGCGCACGGCATCGTCCTCCTGGCCGGCGATGCCGCAGAGCCGCGCAGTGGACATGAGGGCCGAGTAGGCCTGGGCGTTGACGGTGGTCTTTGCAGCGCACTCCATGTCGTAGCCGAAGCGGCCGGGGGCCGGCCAGTCCACGATGCCGTGAAGGTAGGGGCCGGAGCCGCCGCCCAGTTCGGTGACCAGTCCCGCCGTCGGGCCGTCCGTGGCGAGGTACCGCAGTGCGTAGTCGGCCGTGTTCCGGAGGTGCGGGAGCAGTTCCTTCACGAGTGCGAGGTCTCCGGTCCGGAGGTGGTATTCCTCGGCCCACTCCGGCATCATGAGCGAGAAGTCGGGGATGTCGCGCTTCCCGTCGCCATTGGGATAGACCGCGTTGTAGCGACCCCGGTCCTCGCCGGCGTTCCAGTAGCGCGCCGCTGACCAGCCGAACTCCCGCAGCGCCTGCGCCGTGTAGGCGTGCTCGCCGAAGAGTGCCATGGTGGCGTAGGAGATGTTGACGGCGTCGGCCAGGAACTGGCCTTTCTCCCGCGTGGGCGTATCCACGAACTGTTCCTGGACGCCGTACAGTGCTGAATCGCGCAGCAGCCGGAACACGGCATTCAGTGCGGGGTCTGAGCTGTTGAAGCTCCCCTCGTGCGGGTGCCGGCCATGGACGACGACGGCGCCCACCCGGGACAGGTCCGACGCCTCCACGCCGGGGATTTCCAGGTAGCGGAAGCCCAGGTGCACGCTGCTGCGGAACGGCTGGGGGCCTTCCGCCTGCGTATACGGGAAGGACATGTCCGTGTTCTGGCTGGCCGTTTTGCCGCTGTCCACCCTGCCACAGGAGTCCAGGGAGTACCCGGCCCGGATCATCACGGTCCGCCCGGCCGCGCCGGCGCGGAAGTCCACTTCCGGGCGCGCCGGGATGATCCGGCCGAAGTCCGCCACCAGCGTTCCGTCGGTGGCGGTCAGGAACGCCTCCGGGGCAACAAAAGTCTCGGACAGGAAAGTGCGCCGGGGGTGCAGTGCGGGGAATGCCGGGACAGGATGGGGGCCGTAGCTTAGGGCCAGGGCCATGTCCTGGCGGGTGTCGAAGGCTACCGCGGCCTGCCCGTCGAGGTGCTCAACGGGATCGCCCTCGTCGTTGCGGTAGCCGGCCTGCCGGTAGGGGGCCTCGGCCGCGCGCCAGTCCGGGCCGGAGCCGAAGACCTCGCGGCGTCCGTCCGTGTAGTCAACGCTGAGCCGGACCAGCAGGCCCGGGACGCTGGCCGCCCTGCCCTGGCCGGGGCCGTACCAGTGCAGCAGGGCCGTCAGCGAAACATCTGTGGATTGCTGCCGGACGGGGTCTGTCGCCTGGCCGGGCGGCGCTGCCGTGTCTTGCGGTGTGCGGGCAGCCAGGAGCGCAGTGACGTCGGCGGCGTCGTAATATCCTTCGCCAGGATAGCTGAATGAAGTGGTGCTGAGGCAGGGCCTGCCGTTCACGGCAAGCTGGGCATGATGGCTGGCTGCGGCGAAAAGACGGGCACGGGCAACGCCGCCGGTGAGCCGGATGGTGGTGCGGAAGAGTGACCATTCATCGGGCTGCCGGTGAACCGTGGTGCGCGCCCAATGGCTGAGGGAGGCACGGGCTTCCTCAGGTCCGGCGTCGAATCTGTGGTCCAGGATTAGCATGGCGCTGATGGGAGCATTGTCAGGTGTGGGCCCGGCGGCGGTGACGCGTATGGAGGCGTACTCGGCTTGGCTGCGGGGTCCTTGGTGGAGTGCAAGCAATCCCTTCGCTCCGGCAGGGGAGGGTTCAGCCACGGAGAGCAGCTCAACGCCGTCGAGGGTCACGCTGATGGTGTCGCCGTCGTCGGTGACGGTCAGGTGCTGCCACGTGCCCGGGACCATGTCCTTGCCGGGCAGTCGCTCCTGGCTGGCCACGGCGTCGCGTTCCAGCTGTGCGCTGGCCAGGACTTCGGTGTCGGGAGCAACAGGGGCGGGGATTTCCCAGGCCGCCGGGGCGCGGCGGAGCACAACGTTGCCCGCGGTGTTCAGTTCCAGCAGCAGCCCCGTGCCGGGCCCGCTGCTGCGGAGAAGCAGACCGGCCCATCCCATCACCGGACGGAGGCGGGCGTCCAGGATGAACTGCCGGACGGGCCCGCAGGGGACGGGAAGGAACGGCGAGCCCGCCACACGAAGGACGCCGTCCAGGACGTCCAGCGGAGGCCGGCCGCCTGCCGCCCGGTGGATCCAGTGGGCGCCCCACCCGCTGTCCGAGAGTCCGGTACTGAAGACCGACGCTTCGGACCAGGGGCCGGGGTTCCCGGCGGCGTCATTCACGCGGACACGCCAGCTGTAGTCGGCGTCCTCAGCCAGTTCCGGTCCACCGTAGGGGACCCCGGACTGCCTGGATGAGGGGACGGGTCCGGAGCGCCAGATCCCGGTTCCAGCCGAATCCTCGACGGTGATCTCATAGCCGGTCTGCCGGGCCGCGGCAGGATCGGCGTCCTCCGGCTGGCTCAGCCTCCACCTGAACACCGGGCGCAGAGACGCCGTCAGGCAGGGGGCGAGGCCGTCTGTCAACAGGCCGGCGGCATGGAGTCCGCCCTGTCGCGTATCGGTTGGCACTGTTTCCTGGGTGGGGGAGACGCCCATCAGGAAGGAGTTCCGTACGAAGCGCGAATCGGCCCGGCTGCGGCGGGCCGGGACGCGAACGCACGTGGGCGCCGGACAGGACCCGCACTTGGGGAAGGGGACTTGGCGGCGGCGCCTAATGGTGTTCTCAATGGATCTCCGTTTCTGTCCGAAGGCACAAGCTTGCGGCCCGACTCCCAGTTCTGATGGCCCGGGGCCGCGGGACGGCTGCCCGCCGAACGACTCTGGGCCCACGGCTACGGGCTACTCCGCGTGAAGCAAAGAATGGCCACTGAACCAAGAAAGCGCTTTCTGCGACCCAGTCTGGACTACGGATGAGCCGGGAGTCAAGCAATGTAACGATTCAAAGCAGGCTTTGGAAGGCCCGCTCCCGATCGAAAACCGGGGCAACCAGGGCCGGGTCGATGCCCGCGACCTCGGGCACATCCACCCGGTCGTCGTGGGCAAGATCAGCCGCAAAACGCTCTGAGTTCGCCGCCTCAGGTAGTCGATCTCCTCAAGACTGGTTTGCGCAACCTCCTCGACCAGTGCTGCCATGTCCGCACGATCGGACACCAAGCACGCACGGGAGCGTTCGGACGTTGGCGGGGCGTATCGTCGCGTTATCGTTGGTCCAACACATCCCACCAGGAGGACGCATGCCGTACGTTGTTGACTTCGAGAACGTTTCCACTGTCGGGCTTGAGTCGTCTCCGGTGGCTGAGACGCTCGCCGGGTTGCGCGCCAACGAGGGCCGCTATTACCGGAACAAGTACGATCACGTTTTCACCGTGAGCCCCGCAAGCGACATGCCGGAGGTGGTCGACCGGGTCAGCCGCATCCTCAAGGAGGAACGCGACATCGTCATCGGTTCCCGCCCGCTCGAAGCGACAGCCTTCGAAGTCGAAGGCCTGCGGATGGATTACGTGTTCTACGAGTCGGGTCTGTCGATCAACGTCATGTACAGCATCGAGGACGGCGGGAAACGAGCGGTTGGATTCAAACTGGCCGAAGGCATGGATATTCCGGAAGAACTGGCATCATGTTTCAAATTCGCCCGCCAGAAGTCCAAGCTCGCAGGCGTTATCCGAGGCTCCTACTTCGTGATCAAGGGCGAGTACTGAGCGGCTGACGTTGCGGCGCGGCTGGCGCGGTGCTGTTGCGAACCACCAGGGACATCGTCGGCCCCGCGTTGGGATACCGGACCGCTCCTGGTGGACAATGCGTTCATGACCAATGACGATCTTCGGCCTGTCTACTTTCTTTCGGACAGCACCGGCATCACGGCGGAAACGCTCGGCAACACGTTGTTGACGCAGTTCCCCGCCAATAACTTTGACAGGATCACCGTCCCCTTCATTACTACCGTCGAGCAGGCCAGGACCGTGGTCCATACCATCGACGACCTGGCCGCCACCGGCCCGCGGCCGATCGTCTTTTCCACCGCTGTCAGTAGCGACATCCGCCGGGCCCTCGCTAAGTGCAAGGGGATCGTCGTGGATCTTATCGGGACGCATGTCGGACAGCTGGAGCAGGCCCTTGGCGCACCGGCTAGCGGCGAACCCGGCAGGGCCCATGGGCTGGGCAATGCAGAGCGGTACCAGTCCCGGATGGCCGCCGTCGAGTAGGCCATGGAACACGACGACGGCCAGAGCCTGCGTGCGCTGGAAAAGGCGCAGGTCATCCTCGTGGCACCCTCACGCTGCGGGAAGACGCCCACAACCATGTATCTGGCGCTGCAACATGGGATTTTCGCCGCTAATTTCCCGCTGGTGGACGAGGACTTTGAGCGGGAAGGGCTTCCCAAGCCGCTGAGGCCCTTCGTTGAGAAATGTTTCGGACTCTCCTCCAACCCGCTGCGCCTGAGCCAAATCCGTACCGAAAGGCGCCGCGGTTCGCCGTACGCATCACTGCGGCAGTGCGGCTTCGAGCTGCGCAGCGCCGAACAGCTGTATGTCTCCCACCGGATTCCATACCTCAATTCAGCGACGGTGTCCGTGGAGGAAATGGCTGCGACCATCCTGCAGCGCATGAACCTCAAGCATTAGGGAAAATTTTCACAAACGCAGTGTGGCGCACATCATGTGGAAAGCGCGTCCGAGACCTGTCACTGTGGACAGGATTCGCGCCCACCAACCGGCCATCGCCGGGAGCGGGGCGGCACATCTGCATGCCATCATCTGCAAAGGAGCAGCAACTATGACGACAGACATCCTGTGGTTCTCAGAACTCGGACTCAAGGACCTGGACCGGGTGGGCGGAAAAAACGCCTCCCTTGGTGAGATGGTGCAGAACCTGACCTCTGCCGGCGTCCAGGTCCCTGACGGCTTCGCCACGACGGCCGACGCCTACCGCACCTTCCTGGCTGACTCCGGCCTGGACCAGAAGATCGCCGACCGGCTGGTCGGGCTGGACACCGACGACGTGACGGCACTCGCCGCGGCCGGCCAGGAAATCCGGACCCTGATGCGCGAGACGCCCTTCCTGCCGGACTTTGAAGCGCAGATCCGCGCCTCGTACCAGGAACTGGTGGACAAGCACGGGGGCTCCGATGACCTGTCCTGGGCCGTCCGTTCCAGCGCAACGGCGGAAGACCTTCCCGATGCCTCCTTCGCCGGGCAGCAGGAGACCTTCCTGAACGTCCGCGGGATCGAGAACATCCTGCTCGCCATCAAGGACGTCTTCGCGTCCCTCTACAACGACCGCGCCATCGCCTACCGGGTGCACCATAAGTTCGAACACGCCGAGGTCGCGCTGTCGGCCGGCATCCAGCGGATGGTTCGTTCCGACGTGGGCGCTTCCGGTGTCATGTTCACCATGGACACCGAGTCCGGGTTCAAGGACGCTGTCTTCGTCACCTCCTCGTACGGCCTCGGCGAAGCCGTGGTCCAGGGCGCCGTCAACCCCGACGAGTTCTACGTCTACAAGCCCGCCCTGCAGGCCGGCCGACCCGCCATCCTCAAGCGCGGACTGGGCGAAAAAGCCCTGCAGATGACCTACACGAGCAGCCGGGAGATCGGCCGCACCATCGACTTCGTACCGGTTGAGGCTTCGCTGCGGAACCGCTTCAGCCTCACTGACGACGACGTCGAGCAGCTCGCCCGCCACGCGGTCGCCATCGAAAACCACTATGGCCGTCCGATGGACATCGAATGGGGCAAGGACGGGATTGACGGCGGCCTGTACATCCTGCAAGCGCGCCCCGAGACCGTGCAGTCCCGCCGTGCGTCCGGCAGCCTGAGCCGTTTCCGCCTCAACGGGACCGGCCGGGTGCTCGTGGAGGGCCGCGCCATCGGCCAGCGCATCGGTGCCGGCAGCGTCCGCATCCTTACCGCGATCGACCAGATGGCCGCTTTCAAGACCGGCGACGTCCTCGTCGCCGACATGACCGACCCGGACTGGGAACCGATCATGAAACGTGCCTCCGCGATCGTCACCAACCGCGGCGGACGCACGTGCCACGCGGCCATCATTGCCCGCGAACTGGGGATTCCCGCCGTCGTCGGCACCGGGAACGCCACTGACGCACTCTCGGACGGTCTCGAAGTCACCGTCTCCTGCGCCGACGGTGAAACCGGCGTCATCTACGAAGGGCTCCTGGACTTCAGCGTCGAGGAAACCGAGATCACCCAGCTGCCGGAGGCTCCGGTCAAGGTCATGATGAACGTCGGCACGCCCGAACAGGCCTTCACGTTCGCCCAGCTGCCGAACGACGGAGTAGGCCTAGCCCGGCTCGAATTCATCATCAACCGCCAGATCGGGATCCACCCCAAAGCACTGTTGAACCTGGAGGACCAGCCGGCGGAGGTCATTGCGGAGATCCGGGAGCGGATCGCCGCCTACGACAGCCCGCGCGACTACTACATCAAGCGCCTTGCCGAAGGCGTGGCCACCATCGCCGCGGCCTTCGCGCCGGAGCCGGTGATTGTCAGGATGTCCGACTTCAAGTCCAACGAGTACGCCAACCTGATCGGCGGCCCCGCGTACGAACCGCATGAAGAGAACCCGATGCTCGGCTTCCGCGGCGCGTCACGCTACCTGGAACCGTCCTTCCGGGACTGCTTCGACCTGGAGTGCGAGGCCCTGTCCTTCGTGCGCAACGAGATGGGACTGACCAACGTCAAACTGATGATCCCCTTCGTGCGGACCGTGGACGAGGCCAGTGGCGTCATCGACCTGCTCGCCGAGAACGACCTGCGCCGCGGCGAAAATGGCCTCGAGGTCATCATGATGTGCGAGATTCCATCCAACGCGCTGCTCGCCGACGATTTCCTGGACTATTTCGACGGATTCTCCATCGGTTCCAACGACATGACCCAGCTGGCCCTTGGCCTGGACCGGGACTCCGCGATTGTCTCGGGCGGCTTCGATGAACGCGACCCCGCCGTCAAGAAGCTCCTGAGCATGGCGATCAAGGCGTGCAAGGCGCGCGGCAAATATGTGGGCATCTGCGGCCAGGGGCCGAGCGACCATGCGGACTTCGCCGAATGGCTGGTGGCGGAAGGCATCGACTCGGTTTCGTTGAACCCGGACACCGTGGTGGACACCTGGCTCCGGCTCGCCGGCGCGGCAGGCCTGGCCGGGGCCGGAGCGGCCGTCGGCGCAGAAGCGCGCTGACTTTTCGGAGCTGATACGAGTGCCCGCCCGGGATAGCCCCGGGCGGGCACTGCCCTACGGGTCGTTTTACTGTCGGGCGGGGTGCTCACGCACGCGCATCAACCATTCGGCGACGAAGGCTTGCAGGAGTTCGGGTTGCTCATGCATCAACGCGTGGCCGGCCCGATCGAGCACCGCAAACTTGGCACGAGGGTACTGCGCCACTAAGCCCCACGGGCCCGCGTACCCGGCCGTGGCATCCTGCCTTCCGGCGAGGATCAACACGGGATGGGAGTAGGCTTTCGCGTCTTCCGGCCGATCCCGGAGCTCCCAGTGCGAAAAGATTCGCGCCAGGGCGGACTCGTCAACAAGTGGCATTGCGGGAGCCACGGAATCCCTGAACCGGCGCAGGGTTTCAGCAGTCTGCACAACGAAGTAGCTACGGTAAGAAGCCTCGAGGTCCGGTCCCACGTCGCCGGGCATGTCGACCATCGACGCAAGGACGTCGTGCTTGGGCACGTCACGCGTATGCGCGCCGACCGGACAGATGAGCGCCAGCCCGACGGCCTGGTCAGATCTCCCGTTGGCAACGGCACGGGCTAAGTACCCGCCATACGAATGACCAATGACAAGAAACGGTTCATCACCAATAGCGCTGTCGATCAGTCCGTGCAGAATGTCCAGCACGTCATCGTTGCTCGTGACCACCTCGGGCGCGGGGGTTCGGCCCATCCCCGGCAGGTCCGGGTACAGGCGGCGAAATCCGGACACGTTGCACAGTATTGGTTCAAGAGCGCCAGCGATTTCGCGGTGATCCACGCCGGCCCCGTGCAGAGCGAGAACCGGCGTGCCGCTGCCATACTCGGCGTAATGCACAGGCACTCCACTGACCGTACATTTCATCCGGACAGTGTAAAGCGGGTCGCGGCTTTCCAACACCGTCAAAGCGCGCCAGCCGACGGACGCCTTCGCCGCTGTGTCGCGGGCTCCCGGTAACCAGCGCGCAGGAGGCCCTGTGGCCCTACTCCGAGGGGGCGGCCAATCCATAGCATTGCGTCATGGAACAGTTGCAGGAAGCCAACGCGGAAGAGCCGGCGTTGTCTGCCACCACAGTTTTCGCCAGTCTCGCGGAATTGCGGGACGCTCCCGGCTACAGCCCGAAGGCAATAGCCGAAAGGCTCATAAATTCGCTTGGCTCTGATGCTGCGGCTCCTCTTCTCGGCGTCAGTGCAGGACTATTGGATCGGTGGGCATCTGGCCAGGATGCGCCGAATGCCGACGGCCGGCTTCAGCTTGCGGACCTGGACGCTCTCGTCGGACACCTCCATAGTGCTTTCACGCCGGCCCAGGCCATGATCTGGATGTGCAGCCCCAATGTGCAGCTGGGGTCCCGACCAATAGATGTGTACCGCACGCAGGGGTCGGCTCCCGTGATCGGGGCCATCCGGGCACACGTGCGGGAAGATATCGCCCAATCGGAAGGCCCGGACGTAAGCGGTTGACCTCAAAGGAAGCAGCCTACTTCGATGCTCTGACCGGGCCGCCACCTACGGATGGACAAACCGGGGCCGTCCACCATCGGCCGGCCGCCGCCACAAGAAAGCCCTTGCCATTGCCGATTATTGGGGCTCCACGCCGGTTCCCGACCCGTCCGGGCGACGTTCCGGCTCCTGGACGCTCCGGACAGCCTCTCGGACCAGAGCCGGCCGGAGCCCGACGGGGCCGGTATCGGCTCATCCTGACCACGGCTACGGTCCTGCGGGCTCTCAGATGCCCCTGCTGCCACCCGGGGCCCGGGCCTGGATCCAAGGGAGACGCCCGACACCGGACGATGCGGCCGTGGACCGTACTATCGAGCGTATGGGCGTACAAGCAGCCCGGGTACGGCGACGACGAAGGGAAAGAGGATCAACGATGAAACTGTTGACTGTAGCGTGGACGGCGGCCGCGAGCGCAGCTACGGCAGCGGCCGGTGCGGTGGCGACGGATCCTGACAGCCGCTGGTACCAGCGGCTGCGCAAGCCGGACTGGCAGCCGCCCGCCATTGCCTTTCCGGTCGTGTGGACCGCTCTTTACGCGGACCTTGCCGTGAGTTCCGCCGTCGCCCTGGACCGTAAGGATGCCCCCGACCCCGAGGGCGGTCAGGACGGGCGGCGGGAGATCCGCGCCTACCGGAGCGCCCTGGCCGCGAACCTGGTTCTCAACGCGACGTGGAGTTGGGTCTTCTGGCGTGCCCGCCGGCCGTGGCTGGCCGCGGCAGAGGCCGCCGTGTTGGCTGCAAGCAGTGCAGACCTGGTGCGGCGGACGTACAAGCTGAACAGCAGCGCCGGCGTCGCACTGGCCCCGTACGCACTCTGGTGCGGGTTCGCCACCGCTTTGTCGACGGCGGTCGCGAGGCTCAACCCCGGAGCGGGCGGGCGGCGGTAGTTCCGGTATCCGCTACGGAGACAGCCGGCGTGTTATTCGGCGGACGGCCGCCGTCGTTGTTGTTTCGTCGCCGATCTTTGTTCCTTTGCGGCGAGGCGCCGGCGGTTCGATCCCCGGGTGGGTTTGGTTGGACGCCGAGGGGCAGCTTCGGGAGCAAGGGCCTCTGCCACAAGGCCGGAGAGCTTGGCGAGGGCGATCTCGCGATTGCGCAGCTGTGAGCGCTGCTCGGAGGCCGCCACGGTGATGACCCCGGAAATGAGGCGCCGTTGGAGGCGCGTGAGCAGCATCAGCCGTTGCTCGTCCAAGAGTGCCCGCGAGTCGCGGATGTTCCAGGAGAGCTCGACGCGGCTGTCCGAGGTGTTGACGTGCTGACCGCCAGGCCCCGACGAACGTGAGAAGCGCCAGCGGAGTTCCGGGGCGGGAATAGTGAGCGCGGGTGACACCTCCAGATCCATGCAACCAGCGTTGCACAACATGGGCGCAATCGAAGAGCCCAGCCGCTCGCGCGCTAAAGCCCGGACACTGAAGGAGGGGCGTCCTGCCGGGTGAGGGGGCAGGCAGCCGGCCGTCAGGCTGCCTGCCAGCCCGCAGGCAGCGCCTTCAGCCCGTAGACAATGGTGCTGTCCATCCGTTCCAGGTGCGCGCCCGGGGCGAGTGCCAGTCCAGGCAGCCGGGACAGGATGGCTTCCAGTGCGATCCTTGCTTCAAGCCTCGCAAGCGGCGCACCGAGGCAGAAGTGGACGCCGTGGCCGAATGCCAAGTGACGGATCTGGCCCCGGTCGACGTCGAACTCGGCAGGGCGTTGGAATTGCCGTTCGTCGCGGTTTGCGGAGCCGATCCACGCCACCACGGGTGCGCCGGCAGGCATCTGAACGTCGCCGAGGATGGTGTCGGTGACCGTCACCCGGTACATGGACTGGACCGGGGACCGAAAGCGAAGCACTTCTTCGATGGCCTGAGGGAGCAGTGCCGGCTCCATCACTAACCGATCGATGGTGCCAGGCACCTCGGTAAAGCAAAGGACCGCGTTGCCGATCAGGTTCGTGGTTGTTTCGTTGCCGGCGACGAGCAGCAGGGCGCAGAAGCCCAGCAGTTCGGCCACGTTCAGTTTCTGCCCGTCAATCTCGGCGCTGAGCAGGTTGCTGATCAAGTCGTCGCCGGGCCGCCGCCGTCGCTGTTCGATGAGGTCCAGGAAGTATCCCGTCATTTCCCGGTTAGTGGCCTGGTGGTCTTCCGTTGCCGCATTGGTCCGCGTTTGGCTGACGATGACATCGGACCACTGCTTGAAGCGGTCCCGGTCATCCGCGGGGATACCCATGAGTTCCGAAATCACGATAACCGGCAGCGGGTACGCCAACTCCTCGATCAGGTCGGCGCCACCGCGGGAAACGATCCCGTCCAGAAGCTCTTCCGTGAGTTCCGAAATGCGGGGAGCAAGCGCGTCCACGGCTTTCGGTGTGAACGCCTGGGTCACCAGCGAGCGTAAATGACGGTGCCGCGGCGGATCTGTGGTGATCAGGCTCGAGGCGAACAGCTGGCCTGTCTCGGAAGGATCGTCGCCGCCCATCCGGGAAGAAAAGGTGGCGTATTCGGACAGGACCCGCTGCACGTCGTCATACCTGAAGACATGCCAACTTCCCGATTGCTCGTCGTGGAAGACGGGTGCGGCTTCCCTCATTCGCTCGTAATAGGGGAAGGGATCCAGCGGGTTCTCATTGGCGGCGGCGAAATCCATGGCTGGCCTCTCTGCTCAGCCCGGCGATCTATCGGGTCTATCGGTCTCGCCGAAGCGCCGGGGCGTCGGATTGATGGACCGTAGGACCCTGATTTTATCCGACGCCCGCTCCGGCGTCAGCAGGAAAGTGCGGCCGCAACACGGAGCGCCGAAAGGCAGGCAGGAGCCGTCCTGAAGGCTCCTGCCGGCCCGCCATTGCTACGAGAAGCGCTCGGCCCGGAAGGTGGCCAGCATCGGGTGCTTATTCCCGGTCATGATCTCCCCGGCGAGTAGTTCGCCGGCGATGAGTCCGAGCGTGGCGCCGGAGTGCGTAAAGGCCACGAAGCAGCCGGGAACCGAGCCCAGTTCACCGAGGACCGGTTCCCCGTCACCGGGAATCGGCTTGTAACCGATCTTCCAGGAACCTGGCTTGAGTTCCGGGTTGCCGGCGATGAGTTTGGATGCCTCGTCGGCCAGTTCCTGAACCACGTCATCCGGGATGCTGAACTGCCCGTCCCCGTGCTCGGTGATGCGGTCCTCGTACCAGTCGTGGTCCAGAGCGAGAGTGTTTCCGGGGTTGGGGCGAACGGCGGCCCGCGGGGTGTTCATCACGGCCCGGACCGAGTGGTCCACCGGCTTCGTCAGGACAAGCATGGAGACGGGCGAGCCATTGGGAATGTGGACGCCCAGGGGCGCGACGACGGCGGGAGTTGCCGCACCGCACGCTACCAGCACCGTGCCAGCCTCGTAGGTTTTGCCTCCCGTTGTTGCGACGCCGGTGGCCCGGCCCCCGTTGACGGTTACTGACGCTTTACCTGCGTTGAGAACCAGCTCGCCGCCGCGGGTATGGAATTCCTCCATGAGGAAATCCACCAGATCGGGGAGGCTGACCCAGCCTTCGCCCGGATTAAAGATGGCGTTGTCCGCGATGGCACGTGAATCGATGCCGGGGGTGACGGCAGCGATTTCTTCGGGTGCGAGCAGCTTTGAGTCATAGCCGACGGATTTTTCGTAGGCGTGGCGGGACTCAGTTGCATCCGACTGTCCGGCGGCGTTCCACATGAGGCCACCGTCGAACTGGAGCCATTCCCTGCCGGGATCTGCAGCGAAGAGCGTGCGGTACCGGTCCACCCCGGCGAGGCGCAACTGGTGATACGGGGTGGAGCGTTCCCCGGCGGAATTGAGCCAGGAGAGGGACCGGCCGCTGGCCTCACTTGCAAGGCCGCGTTCGGTCAGAAGGACGACGGATGCGCCTTGGCGTAGCAGGTGAACGGCGGTGGAGACTCCAAGGATGCCGCCGCCGATGACGGCGACGCGCTTGGGTGAGGCAGTGGAGGACATACGTCTTCCCTTTCTTTTTTGTTGGTTGGCCAGGTGCGAGCGCGATGGCCCGGCGCCTAGGCGAACGCGTGGATTTTTTCGATGATGCTGAGGACTTCAAGGGATTCGGCGGGCTGAACGGGCAGCTTCCCCCGGCCGTGGATGGCCTCGGCAAGTCCGCGGTAGAACTGGGGATAACTGCCCCGTTCGGCAGGAACGGGCGTGGTGCTGCCGTCAATGCCCAGGGCCCCCCACGAGTCCTGGGGCTCAACGCCGTAGGCGGGATCCGACGGTTTCACTCCTGCAGCGAGGGCCGGTTCCTGGCTGTCCAGGCCCCATTTTGTGTAGCCGGCGCTGGAACCCAGGACGTGGAAGCGCGGGCCTACCTGGGCGGCCATGCCGTTCATCCACAATCTGGACCGGACCCCGGATGCATGGAACAGGGACACAAAGGCTTCGGTATCGGCGCTCCCAGGGTGCGGACTGTGGTTGGCTGTCTCCCCGTAGCTGTGCTCAACAGGACCGAAGAGCTGGATTGCCTGATCGATAAGGTGGGCGCCGAGGTCGTGGAGTATGCCGCCCCCTTCTGTCAGCGTGGCGGTGTCACGCCAGTTCCGGAATCCCCCCGGACGCCACCACTCAAAGCGCGATTCAAAACTGCGGATCGTTCCCAATGAACTTTCCCGGACAAGCTTCTGGATAGTCAGGAAGTCGGCGTCCCACCGGCGGTTCTGGAATACCGTCAGGTGGACTCCGGCGTCGGCTGCTCGGGAAATGAGCTCACCGCCTTGAGCCGATGTGGTGACGAATGGCTTGTCCACCACAACGTGGAGTCCGCTGGCTATAGCCGTTGCTGCAAGATCGAAGTGCGTGAGCGGCGGAGTGCCGAGGATGACGAGGTCAAGGTCCGAGGCCAGGGCAAAGAGGGCCTGCGGTGTGGGAACGATCCGGGTATCCGGGTAGCGCAAAGCCGCATCAGCGGCCCGCGCCGGATCCGCCGTCACGATGGCGTCGAGGGAGTAGCCGGGATCAGCCTCGATCAGAGGTGCGTGGAAGACCCTGCCGGAGATCCCGAAACCGACGATGGCGGTCCTGATGGGTGCCGTCTGAATCTCAGGCATTACAGCACCTCCGACAGGAAGCGCCGTAGACGTTCGCTGCGGGGATTGTCGAAGATTTCCGCCGGTGTGCCTGCCTCCACCACCTCGCCTTCATCCATGAAGACGACCTGATCGGCCACTTTGCGGGCGAAACCCATTTCATGGGTGACTACAAGCATGGTCATGCCCCGTTTGCCGAGCCCGGCCATGAGGTTCAGCACGCCTTTGACGAGCTCTGGATCCAATGCGCTTGTTGCCTCGTCGAAAAGCATCACCTCGGGCTCCATGGCCAGGGCCCGGGCTATGGCGACACGCTGTTGCTGGCCACCGGAGAGGTCGCGCGGGCGGTGGTCGGCACGTTCCGCGAGGCCCACTTCGGCAAGGCGGCGGCGGGCGCGCTCCCTCGCCTCGGCCTTGGGCATGCCCTTGACGCTCCAGAGGGCCAAGGCAACGTTTTCGAGGGCGGTATGGTCCGGGAAAAGGTTGAAGTGCTGGAAGACCATGCCGATGCGGGCCCGCAGGGTGTCCGGCTTGACTTCGAGTGCGCTTTGGCCGGCCAGGAGGACGTCCCCGCTCTTGGGTTCATGCAGGCGGTTTATGCCGCGAAGCAGGGTTGACTTCCCGGAACCTGAAGGCCCGATGATGCACGTTGTGGTGCCGGGGGCCACAGTGAGACTTACGTTGCGGAGGACCTCGACCTCGCCGTAGGCCATGGTCAGGTTTCTCAGTTCCAGGCTGGAACCGTGGAAGGTCTCGATGTCCGGCGTGGTGTTGTTCGTGCTGGTGCTGCTTGTGAGGTTCACGTGTTGCTCCCGGTGATCAGCGGCGAGGCCGCGTCGAGTTCCTTGACTTCGTTTAGTCCGCTGGTGGGGGCGGAAGGACGGCGGCGGCCGGTCCTGAAGCGGCTGTCGAAGTAGTTGACCAGATGGGTCAGTGGGACCGTGATGATGAGGTAGAAGATGCCCGCCATGACCAAGGGGGAGAGGTTTCCGGAAAGTACTGCGGCGTCCTGGCCTACTCGGAAGAGTTCACGTTCAGTAACCAGCAGTCCCAGGAAGTAGACGAGGGAGGAGTCTTTGACGATGGCGATGAACTGGTTGACGAGTGCAGGTAGGACCCGGCGAATCCCTTGTGGAACCACGACAAGGGCCATGGACTTGGCATAGCTCATGCCCAGTGCGCGGCAGGCCTCGCCTTGGCCTCTGTCGACGCTTTGGATGCCCGCGCGGAAAATTTCACCGATATAGGCGCTGGCGATGAGACTCAGCGCAATGATTCCCAGCGGGTAGGGGGAGGGCCCAAAAATAGACTGGCTGAGACGCGCGAATCCCTGGCCAATCAACAGGATGGTCAGGATTGCGGGCAGGCCGCGGAAGAGGTCGGTGTAGATCCGGGCCGGGACGCGGAGCCATTTCGAAGGGGATATACCCATGACTGCGACGACCATGCCCAGCGCCACGCCAATGATGGTGGCGGCGACGGAGATGATGAGGGTATTAAGAAGACCGACCCCCAGCAGTTGGGGTAGGACTTCGGCCATTGCGCCGAAGTCGAAGAAGGTGCGGATGATGGTGTTGAACCAGTCCATGGGGTGCTCTCAGACGTAGGTAGCTTGTGAATCCCGGGGCGGGCCGCGGTAGGCGGCCCGCCCGGTCGTGTGCCGGATCGCTTGCCGGCTGTGGTGCCTTATTTGCTGGGTGCCGGCGTGGCTTTCTGCTCCGCCTTGGGCAAGTACTGCTCAGGCATCGGGGAGCCCGGGAACCATTTCTGGTAGAGCTTCTTCCAGGTGCCGTCCTCCATCGCCGCAGCCAGACCCTTGTTCAATGCGTCCCTGAATGCTGTCTTGCCTTTGGCGATGGCGAACCCGGCCGGTGCGTCGAAGGAGGGAATGTCTGCCGCGCTAACCAGGCCGTGCTGTTCCTCATAGGCCTTGGCGGCCTCGTAGTCCAGGAAATGGGCGTCCACGGTGCCGCTGTTCACGGCTGCGATGGCTGTGTTGTTGTCCGGGAAACGCACCAGGCTGGCCGACGTGAAGTTCTTGACCGCGTAGGCTTCCTGGAGAGTTCCTTGGACTACGCCGAGCCGTTTACCGGACAGGCCCTCGGCGTCCTTGATGCCCGAGGTCTTGGTGGTGATAACGGTCAGGTAGCCGGCTAGGTAGCCGTCGGAGAACTCAACAGTCTCCTTGCGCTTGTCCGTGATGCCGATGGCGGCCACGCCGACGTCGAACTGGCCGTTGGCCACGGCGGACAGCAGCCCCGAGAAGTCTTGTCCGGTGAAGACCACATTGTCCACGCCGGCACGGTGGGCCACGTCCTTGAAGAGTTCGACGTCAAAGCCGGTGAAGTTCCCCTGCGCATCAGCGAAGGTGTAAGGCTTGGAGTCTCCCAGGCTGGCTACCCGGATGGTGCCCGGCTGTATCAGGCCGTAGGGGTTATCCGCCGCAGTCGAGGTTGATGCGGCAGTCGATCCTCCGCAGCCTGACAGGGCGAGGAGTGCCGCGACGGCAGCAGCGACGACCGCACCGGGACCGAAGTTCAATCGTTTACTCAAGGTTTTTCCAATCGTAGGAAGCAGAAGGCGGCCTGTGGCCTTTCATGGTGGGAATCTCTTGTTGAGTCCGGTCTCAACCGCTAGGATTGAGACCGGACTCACAAGGGGTTGCTATGAATGTAACCTAAGCCACATTGGCCGTCAAGGCCCCTTTCGGAAGGCTGAAATGATCAGTAATGGATCCAGGCGCCGCGACATCACGGTCGCCGACGTCGCAAAGGCCGCCAACGTTTCCAAGGCCCAGGCCGCACGCGCCCTGGGGAATTACGGCGCCGTGAGCGAGGATGTGCGGGAGCGGGTCCTGGCCGCGGCCGAGGAGCTTTCCTACCGCCCGAATGAGCTCGCGCGCAGCATGAATACCGGGAAATCACACACTATCGGTGTTGTCGTGGGGGACATTGAAAATCCCCACTTCGGTCTGGCCACCCGGGGCATCACTGACACGGCAAAGAAGAGCGGCTACAACGTCATTCTGGTCAACACCGACGAGGAAAAGGCGGCCGAAGTTGAGGCCGTCCAAGTGCTCTTGGACAAGCGTGTAGACGGCCTCATCGTGGCGCCAGCGTCCTCTGTGGAGACAGAACATTTACGGCACGTTTATGATTCGGGACGTCCTTTGGTCCTTCTTGACCGGGCAGCAGAAGGGCTCGACATCGCAACGATTGCCGTGGACATGACAGCGATCTCCTACGAGTCGACCCGGTACTTGCTTGATGCCGGGCACCGACGGATCGCCTTCGTTTCGACGCTCAAGACGGACCGGCCCTACGTTGCGGGCATGAAATTGGATTCCTCGCAGATTTCGGAGCGTTGCCGGGGCATGTTTCAGGCCTTCGAAGAGAAGGGCCTCAGCCAGCCTGAGGATCTGGTGCGGCTCAACGCCGGAGACGCCGAATCCATCAAGAAGATCACCAGGGAACTGTTGGAGGGCCCGGATGCGGCGACGGCGATCGTTGCCTCGGACGGTCTTATCGCGTTGAGCATCGTGGAGGCCATCCAGGAACTGGGACTGTCTATTCCAACAGATGTCTCGTTCCTGATGTACGACGACTTCGCATGGACCCGCCTCACCACGCCGCCCCTCACCGTCATTGCCCAGCCTGTCTACGAGATGGGGATAGCGGCCGCCAACGCCCTCATCCGACAGATCGAAGGACGCAAACCATCGGTACCAGTCACAGAACTTACTGCCAGACTGATCCATCGCGGATCCGTCGGGTCACCCCGCACCGCAGAGGTTCACGGCTAGAAGACGCTACCGGGTTGCGTGGTGTCCTGCCAGAGCGCCCAGTCGACGGGTTCGAGGGACGGCCTGCCGAGGAAATATCCCTGACCGGCGGTCATGCCGAGCGTCGTGACGGCATCCAGTTCCGCCGCGGTCTCGATTCCTTCTGCCACCAGGAGGGCGGCTGTCTCTGCCGCGAAACCGACTATTGCGGCCCCTAGGGCGCGGTGGCTCCGATCCGAGTCGATGTCTCTGATGATCGTCCGGTCGAGTTTGATCAGATCGGGCTTGAGCTGGACGATGTGCTGCATGGAGGCGAATCCTGCCCCGGCGTCATCGATGGCCACCCGCACCCCGGAACTCCTCAGCGGTGCAAGCGCGCTTAGCAACTGCCCGTAGTCGTCCACTTTCTGGCGTTCTGTCACTTCGAGCACCAAGCCCGAGGGGTGGATTGTGCCCTGCGAGATCGACTCCAGCACGCGAGGGTCCAGACATACGCCCGGAGAGAGGTTGATGGCAACGAAGATTCCCCGGGGCAGAGCAGCCGCTGTGTGCAGAGCGGTGCGCAACGCGAGCAGTTCCATCTCTGCCTCCATGCCGATGGAAGCAGCCTGCATGAACCAGGCCTCGGTGGTGGTGCCGTCGGATGTGGGAAACCGGCTCAGGGCTTCGGCGCCGATGACAGTCCCGCTTCTGAGGCATCGGATCGGCTGGAAGGCAGTGACGATGCCTTGGCCGGACACCAAGGCCGTGACTCGCTCCCGGATCCGCTCTGCGGCACGGTCCGACGGGGAGGGGCTATCAAGGGCGCGGGCAGTGCCTTCAAAGCCTTTCCCGGTTCCCTCGGCTCCGTATACCGTGTGCCCGGTGACCTCCATCAGCACCCGGCTGCCGTCCCGGTGCCGGCAGACGAGGACCAGCCCGTTGAAGCTGGATTCGTCCTCGACCACGGGTTGTGACTTGAGGGCAGCGGCCAGGTCGGCGGGATCCAGGACCAGGCCGATTGGACTTCCTACCAGCTCTGATGGTGTGTAGCCGATCAGTGGCCCGCACATCGGACTGGAGAAGGTGATCGTCCCGTTATGGTCGACTGCCCAGAGCCACTCGCGGCTCGTTCGCATTAGTTTTTCGATGTACCCGGAAGATTCTGACGCCTGGGCGCGTTCCCGCTGCCGTTGGCGGTTCAGCTGGATGGCCGCGAAGACGACGATCGGCACCAATGACAGCGCCACAATATCCAACACCCAGAGCCGCTCAGACGCCCCGCCGCGGATTTCCGGTGCGAACAACGAGGGGACTCGCACTGCAAGAGCAAGCAGCACCTCCGCGAGGACGACCAGAGCCAGCCAGCATCCGGCCGGGATCCTGCGGATGTCGGCCGGAAGAACTTTCCGGATGCGCCGCAGGCGCTGCACCCTTTCCCTCGTGACCGCCGCTTGGTTCCGGGCCTTCCCTGTTACCGGGTCCGGCATTTGCATGCAATAAGCACCGGCGTACGACTGATCACGAGACCCCCCTCTGCTGGACAGTTGCCGCCATCATGCCACAGGTACCGCATCTTCGTGAGTAAGACAGCGCTCAGGGTCGTCTCCACCAGCGGCCACGGCCAACACCTGCGGGTGAAAAACCGGGGAGATTCCCTCGATTCCGGGCACAGTGGAGGTCTACGGTAGAGGAGTGAGCGATCGTCCCGATATCTTCACCGTTGGTGAACTGCGTGCAGCAGGCCATGTCCTCAAGGATCTGCGTCAGGAGATCCGCGGCAACCTGCTCACCGCGCTTGCCGCCGGCCGTGATCCGTGGCCCGGGATGTACGGTTTCAGCCGGACTGTTCTTCCCCAGCTCGAGCGTGCGCTGATCGCCGGCCACGATGTCGTCCTGCTCGGTGAGCGTGGTCAGGGCAAGACACGGCTGCTCCGCACCCTGGTGGGTCTGCTCGACGAGTGGTCCCCGGTGATCGAAGGTTCCGAACTGAACGAACACCCCTTCGAGCCGATCACGGAGCACTCCCGTGCCCGTGTGCTGACCGAGGGGGACCGGTTGCGCGTGTCGTGGCGGCACCGCTCGGAACGGTACGTCGAGAAGCTGGCTACGCCTGACACCTCCGTGGCCGACCTCATCGGCGACGTCGACCCGATGCGGGTGGCTGAAGGCCGTCGACTCGGGGACCCGGAAACCATCCACTACGGACTCGTCCCGCGCTCCAACCGCGGCATCATCGCCATCAACGAACTGCCCGACCTCGCCGAGCGGATACAGGTCGCGATGCTCAACGTGATGGAGGAGCGCGACATCCAGATCCGCGGCTATGTGCTGCGGTTGCCCCTCGACGTGCTCGTCGTCGCGTCCGCCAACCCGGAGGACTATACCAACCGCGGCCGGATCATCACGCCCCTGAAGGATCGCTTCGGCGCCGAGATCCGGACCCACTACCCGATAGAGCTGGAGGACGAGGTGTCTGTCATCCGGCAGGAGGGGCGGCTTGTGGCTGACGTCCCGCCCGTCATCCTTGAGATCCTGGCGCGTTACACCCGGGCGCTGCGGCAGTCCCCGGCTATCAACCAGACTTCCGGAGTCTCGGCGCGGTTCGCCATCGCGGGCGCGGAAACCGTTGCCGCTGCGGCGCTGCGCCGTGCCAGCGTGCGCGGCGAGGACGAGGCCGTCGCCCGCATCATTGACCTGGAGACTGCAGTGGAAGTCCTCACAGGCAAGATCGAGTTTGAATCCGGTGAGGAAGGGCATGAACAGGCGGTCCTCGACCACCTCCTGCGCACGGCCACGGCCGAAGCTGTGCGGGCGCACTACCACGGAATCGACCTCGGTCCGCTGGTGGCGGCCCTCGACGGCCACAGGACAGTGACCACCGGAGAGCAGGTCACTGCACGGGAGTTCCTGGAAAACCTCCCGTCCCTTAACTCATCCGGCCTCTATGACGAGATCAGCGGGCGCCTGGGCGCCAGGAATGACGGACAGCGTGCCGCCGCAATCGAACTTGCATTGGAAGGCCTTTACCTCGCCCGGCGGATCTCCAAGGAGTCCGACGACGAGGAGACGGTCTACGGCTAGGAACCAGGGCTACGGATAGGCGGCATCATGGGTGTGCACAACCGGTCCAGATACGGCCGGTACAGGGGAGGACCCGATCCGCTCGCCCCGCCGGTGGACCTGGCGGAGGCGCTCGACGCCATCGCCGAGGACGTCATGGCAGGCTACTCGCCCCGGCGCGCCCTGCAGGAGTTCCTGCGGCGCGGCGGCCGGAACCGTGAAGGGCTCGACGACCTCGCCAGCCGCGTACAGCAACGCCGGAGTGAACTCCTGGGCCGCCACCGGCTGGACGGCACCCTCAGCGAGGTCAGGAAACTCCTCGACACTGCGGTGCTTGAGGAGCACAAGCAGCTCGCCCGCGACGCCATGATGGACAACACAGACCGCGCATTCAGGGAGATGCAGCTGCAGAACCTGCCCTCGTCCACAGCGGCAGCGGTCAACGAACTCGCCTCCTATGACTGGCAGTCGGGCACCGCCCGGGAAGCCTACGAGCGGATCAAGGATCTGCTGGGCCGTGAGGTCCTCGACCAGCGGTTCGCCGGCATGAAGGAAGCGCTCCAGAACGCCACAGACGAGGACCGCGAGGCGGTGAACGAGATGCTGCGTGACCTCAACGGGCTACTGGACAAGCACCGGCACGGGCAAGACACCGACACGGACTTTCAGGAGTTCATGGCCCGGCACGGCCACTTCTTTCCGGAGAATCCACAATCCGTCGAGGAGCTGATCGACGCACTGGCCAAGCGCGCAGCTGCTGCCCAGCGGCTCCTGCAGTCCATGTCCGCGGAGCAGCGCGATGAGCTGATGCGTCTGTCCGCCCAGGCGTTCGGCTCGCCCGAACTCATGGCCCAGCTCGATCAGCTGGACTCCAGCCTGCGTGCCCTGCGCCCGGGGGAGGACTGGAATGGCTCCGAACGCTTCGAGGGCCAGGAAGGACTCGGGCTGGGCGACGGCACCGGTGTGCTCCAGGACATCGCCGAGCTCGACGAGCTGGCCGAGCAGCTCTCGCAGTCCTACAACGGGTCACGTCTCGACGATCTGGACCTTGATGCACTGGCCCGCCAACTCGGGCCAAAAGCCGCCGTGTCAGCCCGCACGCTCGCCGAGATCGAGCGGGCCATGCAGGACGGCGGCTACCTGCGGCGCGGCGTCGACGGCGACCTCCGGTTGTCCCCCCAGGCCATGAGACGGCTCGGTAAGTCACTGTTGCGGGAGACCGCCAGGCAGCTGTCCGGCCGGCAGGGGCGCCGGGACACGCGCGTCGCCGGGGCAGCCGGAGAGCAGACCGGCTCCAGCCGTCAATGGGAGTTCGGGGACGCCGGGCCGTGGGACGTTACCCGCACCATGACAAACGCGATCCGCCGCACCATGGCCGGCGGCGGTGACCCGGGCCGAGGGGTGCGCCTCGAGGTAGAAGATATCGAGGTGACGGAGACAGAGGCGCGCACCCAGGCTGCCGTCGTCCTGCTCGTCGACGTGTCGTTCTCGATGGCCGCCGAGGGCCGGTGGGTGCCGATGAAACGCACCGCACTGGCCTTGCACCATCTCGTCTCCACCCGGTTTCGCGGGGACCGGCTGCAGCTGATCACCTTCGGCCGCTACGCGCAGACCATGGACATCGGCGAACTTACGGCCTTGGCATCGCGGCGGGAACAGGGAACCAATCTCCATCACGGGTTGTTGCTGGCCAACCGCTTCTTCCGCCAGCATCCGTCGATGCAACACGTCCTCCTCGTGGTGACCGACGGTGAGCCTACCGCGCACCTGTTGCCAGAGGGGGACTCTTGGTTCGATTACCCGCCGGACCCGGAGACCATCCGCGTCACGATCGCCGAGCTCGACCGTCTCGGCCGCGCAGGAACGCAGGCCACGTTCTTCCGGCTGGGCAGTGACCCGTGGCTCGAGCGGTTCGTCCAGCGCATGGCCCGCCGAATCGACGGCCGGGTCGTTGCGCCCGAGGCCGGGGACCTGGGGGCTGCCGTCGTGGGGGAATATCTCCGCGCTCATTTCCGCGGACGCCCCTTCGACGACGCCGACTGGGGTTCATAGGACACATCCGCACCTTTACCGTCGCAAAAGACTGTACTTGTATAGTTGTATACAAGTTCGAGATGGTGGAGGTCGTCGATGGTCGAATCGCAGTCCCGGAATACCGGAGCACATCTGGTCTACGGAGAGCTGAAACGCCGGATCCTCACTCTGGAACTGAAGCCGGGCGAACGCATCTTCGAACCGGCAATGGCGACGGCGCTTCAGGTCAGCCGGACGCCGCTGCGGGAGGCGATCCGGCGGCTGATCTCGGAGGGTCTGCTGGAACAGCAACCCACGGGAGGCGTGCTGGTCCCGAACCTGAACGAAGGGGTGATCGCCGAGCTTTACGGCGTACGCGCGGCTTTGGAGTCCCTGATGGCCCGGGAAGCGTGCGCCAAAGCGACGCCGGCCGATATCGCGGCCCTGGAGGGCATCGTGGAACGCAATGCGGCCATGGTGGAGTTCGCCGACGAAGCCATGAAGTACGGGATGTCGCTGCATACCGCTATCTCGGACATTGCCGGAAATTCGTGGGCCCGGAAGTTTCATGACCAGGTCTCCAGCCAGATGGAGCGCTACCGGCACTTCACCAACAACACGCAGGAACGCCGTGACCATGCTCTCGCCGACCACCGCATCCTGGTGGAGGCCATTGCCTCGGGCAAGCCGGAAGCAGCCGCCAAAATCGCTTTCGACCATGTCGTCGGCGCCCGGGATGCAGCGGTGCGGGCCGTCTCCGGCACCGCACCCGTCATCCCGTGATCGGTGAACTGGGCCGCCGTTCAGCGCTGGCACTTCTCCTTCACTCGACTCTGATCCAGGCCGTGACCTTCCTGGTCCGGCCGGCAACCACTTACCGGGCGCTGGAACTGGACGTGCCGGGATATGCCCTGGGCCTCCTCGCGGCCAGCTACGCCGTTTTTCCCCTGCTCCTGGCAGTCCCAACCGGCGCCCTCGTGGACCGGTTAGGTGAGAGGCGGCTCATGGTGACCGGGTCCGCCGTCGTACTTGGTTGTTCCCTTTTCCTGCTGTTTTGGGGGACCTCAGTCCCTGCGTTGGTTGGCGGTACGGCGCTGCTTGGCGCAGGACAGCTGGCGTGTGTCGTGGGGCAGCAGGCTGTCGTCGCAAACAATGCCGTGGCGTCAGGGCTTGACTCCGCGTTCGGATACCTGACCTTCGCGGCGTCGTTGGGCCAGGCGCTGGGCCCGCTGGCAATCTCCGTGGTTGGTGGAGCCTCCGTCCGTCCGGACACGCAGGCAATCTTCTTCCTCTCGGCCGGCATGAGCCTGGTTCTCTTCCTCACCACCTTCCTCATCTCGACGAAGGCCACCGGAAGGAAGTCCGGTGCCGCAGCAACAGACGGCCCTAAAGGAAGTGTTGCATCGCTGCTCAGGACGCCGGGGCTGGTCCGGGCACTGGCTACCAGCGCCACGGTGCTGGCCGTGGTGGACCTGACCGTGGTCTACCTGCCGGCACTCGGCACGGAGCGGGGGTTCAGTGCGGCCGCAGTGGGCCTCATGCTCGCGGTGCGGGCCGGGTTCTCGATGGTTTCGAGGCTGGGGCTCGGGCGCCTGTCCCGGAGGTTCGGCCGGGGGCGGCTCATGGCTTCAAGCCTCGCGCTTTCCACCGTCGCACTGGCCGTCGCCGCGATTCCGATGCCGCAGTGGCTCCTCTTCATGGTGATGGCCGGGCTGGGCCTCGGGCTGGGCATCGGCCAGCCGCTGACCATGTCCTGGCTTTCGGCGCAGGCCCCGGACGGCCAGCGCGGAAAGGCCCTGGCCCTGCGGCTTGCCGGGAACAGGGTGGGCCAGGTGGTCCTGCCCAGCGCCATCGGGGTTGTGGCGGCTGGGCTCGGGGCGGCCGGGGTGTTCCTGGCGTCAGCGGTCGTTGTGGGCGGAACGCTTCTGCTGGTCCGCGGCGTGCGCCTGGACGACTAACAGCTGCATCGGCCCAGACATTGCCACGCTAACAAAGGCGTTTCATCCAAGGGACAATTCCGGCGACACCCACCTAATGCGGGTGCGTGCGGGGTTGACGGCGGCGGCGTTCCAGCGCGACGACGTCGCGGCCGAAGGAGAAAACAAGCAGCGGAAGGGCCAGCGCGGGCGCTGCGGCAGCAACAGCGGGCGGGATACCCGGGGTCAGCGCAAGAAGCAGCGCGAACGGCTGGAAGGCCCCGATTGCCTTGCGCGCAGCGTTGGGCGGAAGCGCGCCGCGAAGGTGGGGCCGGAGGCGTCCCGCGGCCACAAAAACGTAGTAAAGCGCACCGATGCAGAGGGTCCAGAGCCCGATGACCGCGCACGTCGCAACAGAAAGAACGAGCACCAGAGCGGCGTCGGTAGCGCTATCAAGGCGTGCCCCGGCCGTCGAGGCTGTCCGTGTGCGACGGGCGACGAAACCGTCAACGGCGTCGAGAAGGAAGGCAACGGCACCCACGATGACGAGGAGCTGGTCCGGGCGCTGCCCGCCGACCAGCACAGGCACGGCCAGTACCCCGCAAAGGGCAACGAGGACTGCCCGCAACAGGGTTACCCGGTCGGCGGCTGTGGAGAAGCGGGGAGTGCGTCGCATGACGGAGTTGGCGGCGGCTCCAATGACCACAGCGCCGGCGCCCAGGCCCACAGACTGTAGTCCGATACCGGGGAAGTGCAACGTGGAGAGCCATATTCCCGCCACCCCGTACGCGGCAACAGCGGCCATCGCGTCGGCCGCTGCACGCCCTGCCGTCCTGCTTTCCATGAGCCACCTCGCCCACATGCTAGCAGGGAGGGGTGGGAGGTGCGGGGGAAAAGTGGCAGCCCGGCGCTGTCTGACTGCTCAGAGGCGGAGTTCCATGAAAACGCTGTTCGGATCCAGGGCGTAGTCGGCAAAGGGCGGGCATTCGGTGAATCCGGTGCGGACGTATAGTCGCCTTGCGGGAGCGAAATACTCCTCCGTTCCCGTCTCAAGGTAGATGCGCCCGTAGTCCCGGCTTCGGGCTTCGTCCACGATGTGCCTGAGCATCATGGTGGCGACGCCGCGCCCCCGTGCGCTTGCTGTGGTGCGCATCGACTTGATTTCGCCGTGCTTCGCTGAACCGGTCCGGGAATCGAGGAGTTTAAGTGCGCCGCACCCGAGGAGTTCGCCTTCCTCGCTGGCCGTCCAGAATGTAATTGAGGGTCCGGAGAGCGCTGAGTGGTCCAGCGCGTGCACACTTTCGGCCGGTGACGTGGCGAACATGTCCGCCAGGTGCTCGCTCAGGAGCCGGTGGACATCCGCGCGCGCGGGGCTGTCCTGATCAATGTGTATCATCGCCCCAAATTTACCGGTCGCCCCTCGTCATAGGCCACGTCGGCGCTGCCGCTCACTGCACCAGCACTACCGGTAACAGCACAAGAGGCGGGCGCGCAGCCGCGGGGATCCTCCGCCGTCGTACCCTGCTGTGAGGCGCCGATGCAGCCCGGCCGCAACCTCCGGATCAGTAGCATCGGGCCAGGACGAAGACGTCCATATAACCAGCAAAGGAATAGTGAATGACGAGAATGCTGATTATTGGTCCGCCCGGTTCCGGCAAGGGAACCCAGGCGGAACGGATTTCGGAACGCCTCGGCGTAGTGGCGATCTCCACCGGCGATATCTTCCGGGCCAACGTCAAGGGCGGGACCCCGCTGGGCGTCGAGGCCAAGAAGTATATGGATAACGGAGACTTCGTGCCGGACAGCGTCACGAATGAAATGGTGCGGAGCCGCCTCAGCCAGGACGATGCCAAAGAGGGCTTCCTGCTGGACGGCTACCCGCGCACCGTTGCGCAGGTGGACTACCTCGACGGAATCCTCGCATCCGGCGACCGGAAGCTCGGAGTGGTCCTCCAGCTGACGGCCGACGACGAGGAGCTGGTCTCCCGCCTGCTGGGCCGGGCCAGGGAAACCGGCCGAAGCGACGACAACGAAAGCGTCATCCGCCACCGGCTGGACCTGTACCACGAGCAGACGGAGGCCGTGGTGGCCAGGTATGCCGGCCGCGGGATCCTCGCGCAGGTGGACGGGATCGGCGGAATCGAGGAGGTCACGGACAGGGTTCTGGGCAGCATCGATGACCTGCTCGGGGTGCCGGTCCAGGGACAGTAGAACAGCAAAGGCGGGAGGACGACGGCGGCACGTACCGCCGTCGTCCTCCCGCCTTTTGCGTCCCGGACCCGCTGCCCCGGCACCGCAGACTAGACTCTGATCGGACCGCCGGGAGGCGGCCCGCAGTATGCAAAGCAGTGGGCGCGCACCTTGGAAGGAGCCACGATGGCCGGCGGCAGCCGCGAACCCGGCAGGACCGTGACGTCGAAGGTCCTCTCCATACTCGAAGCCTTCGAAAAGTCCCGTGGTGCCCTTAGCCTGACCGATATTGCCGAAAAATCGGGGCTGCCGCTGAGCACCGCCCACCGGCTGGTCACCGAGCTCACCGACTGGGGACTCCTGTCCCGCGAACCCAACGGCCGCTACCAGCTGGGCATCCGGCTCTGGGAGCTCGCCCAGAACACCGGGCGGCAGCTCCGCGACGCGGCCCGGCCCTTTGTCCAGGACCTGTTTTCGCTCACCGGCGAAACCGCGCACCTGGCGGTCAGGGCCGGCCACGAGGTGCTCTACATCGACAGGGTCTACGGCTCCAGGCGTGTGCCCCGCGCCGGTCGGGTCGGCGGCCGGCTTCCCATGCACGCGACCGCCGTCGGAAAGGTCATCCTCGCCTTCGATGAGGACTGGGTCCGTGACGCCTACCTGAACCGGCAGCTGGAGCGGCACACCGCGCACACCCACGTGGACCCCAAGCAGCTGGCCGCAGAGTTGACCCGGATCCGTGAGCAGGGCTACGCCACAACCTTGGAGGAAGTCCGGCTGGGATCCTGCTCGATTGCCGTCCCGGTGTTCCATACCGGCAGGATCGGAGCGTCCATCGGCCTTGTGCTGCCCACCGACCAGGCTGCCACGATGACCCGGCACCTTCCTGTCCTGCGGGGGATCGCCGCCCAGATTGAGCGCGCCACGGCGCGGATTCCGCTGGAAACACTGTTGGGCAGCCACGCCGCGCTTACCGACTAAGCCGCGTTTCCCGTCCCGCAGGGCCCGCAGACTAAGTCGCTTCCGCTCAGTGGAAGAAGTTCGGCCCCGGGCGGGTGATGCGGGCCACACTGGTGAATAAGAACCCCGGCATGCACTGGCGCTGCCGGCGGGACCGAAAACCAAGGAGCTTAGATGTCACCCTCGACGGAAACGGCCGGCCGCTGTCCCTTTGGACACGGCGCCGAAGCACCCGCAGGGCACCACGGCTACGAGCCGTTCCAGATGAAGGACCCCTTCCCGGCCTACGCCGAACTCCGGGCCGAGCAGCCCGTGATGTTCGACGAGCGGGTCGGCCTCTACGTCGTCTCCCGCTATGACGACATCAAGGCTGTCTTCGAGGACTGGGAGACCTTCTCCAGCGAAAACGCCCAGGCCCCCGTCCGCGAACGCGGCCCCGCCGCGAAGAAAATCATGGAAGACGGCGGCTTCACCGCCTACTCGGGCCTGTCCGCCCGCCGCCCTCCGGAGCACACCCGCATCCGCGCCGTGGTCCAAAAGGCCTTCACGCCGCGCCGCTACAAGGCGCTGGAGCCCTTCATCCGGCAGAACGTCATCGAACTGATCGAAAAGATGCTGGCGCGCCCGGAACACCGCGGGGACATGGTCAAGGACCTCGCCTACGACGTCCCCACCATCACCATCCTCACCCTCATCGGAGCGGATGTCTCCCAGGTGGACACCTTCAAGCGCTGGAGCGACTCCCGCGCGGCCATGACCTGGGGCGACCTCAGCGACGAGGAACAAATTCCGCACGCCCACAACCTCGTGGAGTACTGGCAGGAATGTCTCCGGCTGGTCAAGGTGGCCCACGAGCAAGGCGGCGACAACCTCACCGCGGACCTGGTGAAGTCGCAGCAGGAGGGTGCGGAGATTTCCGACCACGAGATCGCCTCCGTACTCTACAGCCTGCTCTTCGCCGGGCACGAGACCACCACCACGCTGATCTCCAACGCCCTGCGCGAGCTCCTGTCCCGGCCCGAGCAGTGGCAGCAGCTCGTCGAGGACCCCAAGAAGATCCCCGCCGCCATTGACGAGGTCCTGCGCTACGCCGGCTCGATCGTCGGCTGGCGCCGCAAGGCGCTCAAGGACACCGAGGTTGGTGGCGTGCCCATTGAGGAGGGCGCGCAGCTGCTGCTCCTGATGGGCTCCGCCAACCGGGACGAGGCCAAATTCAACGCCGGCGAAGACTTCGACATCACCCGCCCCAACGCCCGCGAGCACCTCTCCTTCGGGTTCGGCATCCACTACTGCCTGGGCAACATGCTCGCCAAACTCCAGGCCAAGATCGCACTCGAGGAAGTGGCACGGCTCGCCCCGGCGCTGCAGCTGGAGAACCCGGAAGCCATCACCTTCCGGGAAAACCTCTCCTTCCGAGTCCCCGAGTCCGTCCCCGTCAGCTGGAAGGCCTGAGAAATATGCAAAGCAACGAATTCATCCAGTTCTTCGACGGCGGCCTGGAACCGAAGCTCGAAAACCTCGGCGGCAAGGGTGCCTCCCTGGTCACCATGACCTCCGCCGGCATGCCCGTCCCGCCCGGCTTTGTGGTCACGACGGCGCAGTTCGACACTTTTATGGAGGAAGCCGGCATCACCCGGCACATCCACCAGCTCCTCGCCGACCTGGACCCAGAGAATATGGGCCAGGTGGACAAGGTCTCTGCCGCCATCCGCGAGGACATCTGCTCCCGCCCGGTGCCGCAGGCGATGCGTGAACTCACCGTCGGTGCCTACGAGGCCCTGATGTCCCGCTTCGACGCACCCGTCCCGGTGGCCGTGCGTTCCAGCGCCACCGCGGAAGACCTCCCGGATGCCTCGTTCGCAGGCCAGCAGGACACCTACCTCTGGCTCGCCGGCGTCAAGGCCGTCACCGAGCACATCCGGCAGTGCTGGGCCTCGCTCTTCACTTCCCGCGCCATCATCTACCGGCTCAAGAACAACATCCCCAACGAAGGCCTCTCCATGGCCGTCGTGGTGCAGAAGATGGTCAACGCCCGCGTCTCCGGCGTCGCCATCACCATGGACCCCACCAACGGCGACCGGTCCAAGATCACCATCGACTCCTCCTACGGGGTCGGCGAGATGGTGGTCTCCGGCCAGGTCACCCCGGACAACATCATGCTGGACAAGGTCACCTTGACTGTCATCTCCGAGCACCTTGGCGACAAGCATGCCGAACTCGTCCCGGATGCCGTTGCGGGACGGCTGGTGGAGCAGGAGGTCGATGCCGTACGCCGCGGGCGCCGCAGCCTCAGCGACGCCGAGCTCACCGCCGTCGCGCAGATGGCCAAGCGTGCGGAGAAGCACTACAAGTGCCCGCAGGACATCGAGTGGGCCCTCGACGCGGACCTGCCCGACGGCGAAAACCTCCTGCTGCTGCAGTCGCGCCCCGAAACCGTGCACTCCTCCAAGGCATCTATTCACACTGCCCCGCAGCCGGTGGTCTCCGCCGGCTACTTCAGCGGATTCAGTGCCGGCACGCTCAAGCCGTCCGCCTAACACCCGTTTTTGCCGTTCGTCCGCTCCATCACCCAGGCTCAACGCCGAGCCCGTATTGAAAGGACCGCCATGTCCCTGAAGTCCTTCCCCAAACCCTCCGAGCTTGCGGTCCCCGCCGGCGCCGAGGGCTGGGAAAAGATCTACCCCTATTACCTGGTCTTCCAGGACAAGCTCAAGGAACAGGAAGACGCCAAGTTCTGGTTCTGCGACAGCCAGCACTGGCCCACCGTCTTCAAGCCCTTCGAGACCATCGGCGGAGAATTCGCTGTCAAGTGCCTGGGCCAGTACAACGCCCGGCACCTGATGATCCCCAACGCCAACGGCATCGAATTCCGGGTGCACCTGGGATACCTCTACATGTCGCCCATTCCGGTGCCGGAGGACCAGATCGCCGCCCGCGTGCCCCTGTTCGAACAGCGCGTGGGGCACTACTTCCAGAACTGGGACAAGCTCCTCAAGCAGTGGCACGTCAAGGTCAAGGGCACCATCGACGAGATGGAAACCATCTCCTTCCCCGGACTCCCGGACATGGTCCCGATGGAGGACATCCTCTCCGGAAAGGGCAAGGACGGCTCGGAGAAGCTGCTGGAGAGCTACGACCGGCTGATCCAGCTGGCCTATCAGAACTGGCAGTACCACTTCGAGTTCCTCAACCTCGGCTACATCGCTTACCTGGACTTCTTCAACTTCTGCAAGCAGGTCTTTCCCAACATCCCGGACCAGTCCATCGCCACCATGGTGCAGGGTGTGGACATGGAACTCTTCCGCCCGGACGACGAGCTCAAGCAGCTCGCCAAACTCGCCGTCGAACTGGGGCTGCAGCCGCATTTCAGCAACACGGACGACGTCGACGCCACCTTGCGTGCCATCGCGGCGACCCCCGGCGGGGACCGCTGGACGGCCCAGTACGAGGCTGCCAAGGACCCGTGGTTCAACTTCACCGTGGGCAACGGCTTCTACGGCCACGACAAGTATTGGAACGAACACCAGGAAATCCCGCTCGGCTACATCGCGGACTACATCCGCCGCGTGGACGAGGGCCAGGAGATCATGCGCCCGATCGAGGCCCTGATCATCGAGCGTGACCGCATCATCGAGGAATACCGGGATCTGCTGGAAGGCGAAAACCAGGCGCTCTTCGACGCCAAGCGCGGGCTTGCCGCCACCGCCTACCCGTACGTGGAGAACCACAACTTCTACATCGAGCACTGGACCATGGGCGTCTTCTGGCGCAAGATTCGCGAACTCAGCCGCATGATGCAGGCCGAGGGCTTCTGGACCGAACCGGACGACCTGCTCTACCTGGGCCGCAACGAGGTCCGCGACGCGCTCTTCGACCTGGTCACCGGCTGGGGTGTCGGCGCCAAACCGATCGGCCCGGACTACTGGCCGGAGGAGATCGAACGCCGCCGCGGGATCGTGGACGCGCTCAAGACCGCCCGGCCCGCCCCCGCCCTGAACACCCCGCCGGAAATCATCACCGAACCCTTCACCCGGATGCTCTGGGGCATCACCACGGAACAGGTCCAGCAGTGGCTGGGCGCAGGCGAGGCCGTCGAAGGCGGCGGCCTGCGCGGCATGGCCGCCTCGCCCGGCGTCGTGGAAGGCCTGGCCCGCGTGGTCACCGATGCGGACCAGCTCTCCGAGGTGCAACAGGGCGAGATCCTGGTCGCCACGGTCACCGCGCCGTCCTGGGGCCCGATCTTCGGCAAGATCAAGGCCACGGTCACGGACATTGGCGGCATGATGAGCCACGCGGCCATCGTGTGCCGCGAGTACGGCCTCCCGGCCGTGACCGGCACCGGCTCGGCGTCCACCACCATCAAGACCGGCCAGCGGCTGCGGGTGGACGGCACCAAGGGCACGGTCCAGATCCTCGACGCCGAAGACGAACTGGTCGTCGCAGGACCGGGCGCGCACAGTCACAGCCATGTCTGATGCATCGATGACCCCTACAGACGATGCAAGTTCGGGCCAAAGCGGGAACCCTGACCGCACCGTCCTGATCACCGGTGCCGCCGGCGGCCTGGGCCGGGCGTTCGCGCTCGGCTTCGGCCGCCGCGGCTACCGCGTTGCGGTGGCGGACGTGAACCTCGACGGCGCGGAGGAAACGGCCCAGCTGGTCCTGGACACCGGGGCCGACGCGGCAGCCTTCCACGCCGACGTCACCAGCGTCGCCTCCACCGAGGCCCTCGCGAAAAGCTGCGCGGAGTTCGGCAACGGGAGCATCGACGTCGTGCTTAACAACGCCGCGGTGTACGCGGGGGTGACCCGCAGCCCGTTCGAGGACATCGACCCGGCCGAATGGGACCTGGTGATGAACGTCAACCTCAAGGGCCCCTGGCTCGTCACCCGGGCCGCCAGCCCGTACCTGCCCGGGGGCGGGCGCGTCATCAACCTCTCCAGCGCCACGATCTTCAGCGGCTCGGAGCAGTGGCTGCACTACGTCGCCTCCAAGGGCGGTGTGGTGGCCCTGACCCGGGTAATGGCCAAGGAACTGGGCCGGCGGGGGATCACAGTCAACGCGATTGCCCCCGGTTTCACCCTCACCGAGGCCAGCTACGGGCTGATGGAGAACGCCGAGAACTATGGTGTGGACCGGGGCGCCATCAAGCGCGCCAGCCAGCCGGAGGACATTGTGGGCGCGGCGCTCTTCCTGGCCGGGCCGGACAGTTCCTACTACACCGGCCAGACCATGGTGGTCGACGGCGGCCGCCAGTTCATCTGACCGCCCCTTTTCACTCAACATCCCGCTTTCAACCCCGAGTCCAACCCTAAGGAGGACCAATGCCAACGGTCCATTTCACCGATGCCGCAGGCGCTGTCCGCGACGTCCAGGGCAATCCCGGCGATTCCGTCATGGAGACCGCGGTGCGCAACGGCGTCCCCGGCATCGTGGCCGAATGCGGCGGATCGCTGTCCTGTGCCACCTGCCATGTGTTCGTCCGCGAGGACTGCCTCGCCCAGCTTCCGCCGATGGAGGACATGGAGGACGAGATGCTCTACGGCACCGCAGTGGACCGCGAGGACAACTCGCGGCTGTCCTGCCAGCTCCGGCTGACCGACGAGCTCGAACTGTTCGTCACCACGCCGGAAACCCAGGTGTAGCGATGGGCGCCCACACTGCCGAGCAGCCGGCTCCCGTTACGGACCTCAGCGTCCCCACCCGCACGGGCCTGCTGATCATCGGCGCCAGCCAGTCCGGTGTCCAGCTCGCGGTTTCCCTCCGTGCGCTCGGCTTCGACGAGCACATCACCCTGCTCGGCGACGAGGACCACCGCCCCTACCAGCGCCCGGCCCTGTCCAAGGAGTTCCTGCAGGGCACGGTGGAGAGCGAATCCCTGATCTTCCGCTCCAACGAGTACTGGGCCGAACACAACGTGGACCTGGTCAAGGGCGAATACATCGTCAGGATCGACAAGGAGGCCGACGGCTCCGGCGTGGCGCACTCATCCTCCGGCAAGCAGTTCCCCTTCAAACGGCTGGCCCTCACCGTGGGCGCCCGCGCCCGGAAACTGGAGATCGAGGGCGGGGATCTTGACGGCGTGCTCTACTTGCGAAACGCTGACGACGCCCTGGCGCTCAAGGCCAGGGTGGGGGACGCGCAGGACGTTGTGGTGATCGGCGGCGGGTTCATCGGCCTCGAAGCTGCGTCCAGCCTGCAGAAGATGGGCAAGAACGTCACAGTGCTGGAGTTCGGCCCCCGGCTCGTTGGCCGGGCCGTGGGTGAGGAAACCGCCGAGTATTTCCTGCAGGCACACCGGTCCCGGGGCCTGGACATCCGGCTGAATACCAGCGCCAGGCGCTTCACCGGGGCCGACGGCGGAACTTCAGTTGCCGCCGTCGAACTCCAGGACGGCACTGTGCTGCCCGCGCAGATAGTGCTGGTGGGCATCGGTGTCATCCCCAACACCCAACTCGCCGAACAGCTCGGCCTGACCGTGGACAACGGGATCGTCGTGGACCGCTTCGCGCTGGCCTCGGACGGCACCACGGTGGCGATCGGAGACTGCGCCAATATGCCCAACCCCGTGCCCGGCTCGGAACCCGGCGAGCGGATCCGGCTGGAGAGCGTCAACAACGCCATCGAACACGCCAAGGTGGCCGCCTACTCACTCACCGGCCGGCGGGAAGAATACGCCGGCATCCCGTGGTTCTGGTCCAACCAGGCCGACCTCAAACTCCAGATCGCCGGACTCTGCAACGGCTATGACCGGACCGTGCTGCGGCGGGACGAGGAACGCGGGAAATTCAGCGTCCTTTACTACCGCCAGGGCCAGGTCATCGCCGCGGACTGCGTCAATGCGCCGCTGGACTTCATGGCCGTGAAAAACGCCCTGGCCAAGGGGCAGAACATCCCCGCCGACGCCGCCGCGGACCCGGCCACCCCCCTCAAAACGATCACCACGGACAGCTAGCCAGCCGGCCGGCCCACCCGAAGGAGCATTATGACCACCCCCAAGACCCCGGTTGCCGACCCCGGCACCGCGAGCCAGGATTCCCTCGACATCGTGTCCGGCGACCCGGCAGCAGACAATCCGGCGGCAGGCAGTCCCGCTGCTGCCCGCTTTGCCGCCGCGTACCCGGTCCGCCCCGTGCCGGCACCGGGACCGGTGGACACCGCCCCGATCGCCACGACACCGGCAGCGCTCCAGGAACTTGACGGGCTCTGGAAGGCCGTGGTGCACGAGACCCGTACCCGCGGCAACGACATCCACCTGCCGATCTCACTCGCTTTCGCCGAGCGGCTCTGCCGCGCCTACCCCGAGGCCGACGCCGAGCTGGTCCGGGTGGCCACGTTGCTGCACGACACCGGCTGGGCCCATGTAGATGAATCCCGCATTATCTCCGAGGGCTTTGCGGGGGACTGGCGCAAGGCCGCCATCCGCTTCGAACACGAGAAGCAGGGCTGCGACGTCGCCCGCCGGGTGCTGCCGGGCCTGGGCTATTCCGAGGCATTCATTGAGCGCGTCTGCGAGATCATCGACGGCCACGACACCCGCCCGGTGGCACAGTCGCTGGAGGACGCACTGATGCGCGACGCCGACCGGCTGTGGCGCTTCGACCAGGCGGGGATTGCCCTGGCCTCCTCCTGGTTCAAGATGGACCCGGCCACCTACACGGACCGCCTAACCGCGGAAATCGTGCCCGAGCTCATCACCCAGGCCGCCCACGACATGGCGGCCGCCGATCTGAACCGCTCCACCGCCCTGCTCAAGACGGCAGTGATCCGATGACCGCGGCCACGCACGACGCTCCCGCTGTGGCCGCCCGTGCCGGGCTCAAGTTGCCGTATACGCACGTGGGGGACATCTTCGTCGACGGTGCCTGGACCCCGGCACGCGGCACCGGCCGCAACCCGGTCACCGATCCCGCCACGGGCGAGGTCTGGGGCTCCGTTCCGGACGGATCCCCTGAAGACGTCGACGCCGCCGTCGGCTCCGCCCGCAGGGCTTTCGACGACGGCATGTGGCCGCGGCTGACGCCGTCCGAGCGGGCGGCGTACCTGCTGCGCATCGCCGAGGAAGTGGAGAAGCGCGCCGAGGAGCTCTCGCTGACGAACACCCGGGAGAACGGCTCGCCGGTCTCGGAATCCGCGGGGGCCGCGGCCAACGCCGCGGGCATCTTCCGGTACTTCGCCACCCTCGCCGGTTACCTTGAACGCGAGGACGTGCGGGCTTTCCCCCAGGGCGGCGGCGAGTCCGTGGTCCGACGCGAACCAATCGGTGTGTGCGCGCTGATCGCGCCCTGGAACTTCCCGATCAACCTCGTCGTGATCAAGCTGGCTCCGGCGCTGCTGGCCGGCTGTACCGTGGTGATCAAGCCGGCGTCGCCAACGCCGCTCTCGCTCCGGGTGATCATCGACGCCGTGGCCGCGGCCGGCGTCCCGGCCGGCGTCGTCAACCTGGTGACCGGCTCCGGCCGGCTGGGGGACTCCCTGGTGAAGCACCCGGGCGTGGACAAGGTCGCCTTCACCGGTTCCACCCCGGTCGGCCGGAAGATCGCGGCGGCCTGCGGCGAACTGCTGCGCCCTGTCACGCTGGAGTTGGGCGGAAAGTCAAGCGCAATCGTGCTGCCGGACGCGGACCTGGACGCGATGTCCAAGGTGCTGATCCGGTCCTCGATGCGCAACACCGGGCAGACCTGCTACATCTCCACCCGGATCCTGGCCCCCGCCAGCCGTTACGAGGAAGTGGTGGACATGGTCACCAGCACCATCGCCGCCGGCAAGCAGGGAGACCCGCTGGATCCGGATACGGTCTTTGGCCCGTGCGCCACCGAGTCGCAGTATAGGACCGTGCTGGAGTACGTGGAATCGGGTCTGGCCGAAGGCGCCCGCGCCACCACCGGCGGACGTGCGGCGTCACTGGGAGGCGGACTCGAAGGCGGGTACTTCGTGGAACCGACCGTGTTCGCCGACGTCACCCCGGAGATGCGGATCTCCCGGGAGGAGATTTTCGGCCCGGTCATCTGCATCCTGAAGTACAACGACGCCGGCGGCAGCGCTGATGAGGCCGTGGAGTTGGCGAACAACACCGAGTTCGGTCTGGGCGGCCTGGTGTTCGGCGCAGACCCGGAAGCGGCGCTGGCCGTGGCGGACCGGATGGACACCGGCTCGGTAGGCATCAACTTTTTCGCCTCCAACCACGCCGCGCCCTTCGGCGGACGTCACGATTCCGGCCTCGGCACCGAGTACGGCGTCGAGGGCCTCAACGCCTACCTGAGCTACAAATCCATTCACCGGAAGGTGTAGGAGGGCAGCGGGGTCAGGTTTCATTCAGCCGGGCCGGGGATAATTAGACGAGGCGCGGCGCCCGGGATCATCGCTGGCGCGCGGAAACGAAATCATCCAGAGGGAACTGCGGAGGTCATTTGGCGTTGCTAGTTGATGGAACAGTCGGGACGGCTGCCGGGCAAAGTGCCGGGCAGACCGCCCGGCAAAGTGCCGGGCGGCAAAGGCTGGACGGATTGGACGTGCTCCGCGGTGCGGCCGTCGGTGCGGTGCTGTTGGGACATTCGTGGCCGGGTGTATTTCAAGGTGCGGGCATTGTCGGCGTGATCGTCTTCTTCGTCCTGAGCGGCTACTTGATAACAGGAGTGCTGCTGAGGGACATCGAACGGCACCGCAAAGTCCGCTACGGCCGTTTCTATGCGCATCGGGCGTTCCGGCTGTTACCGGCGCTCATCGCCTTCCTTGGCGTCTACGCCATCGTTGAATTGACAGCTGACGTCCTGGGGGATCGATCGAAGGGCATCATCGGCTATACCCTCCTCGCCGGTTTCGGCTACCTGAAAGACCTGCCGCTGCCTTTTGACGTGAGCATGGCAATCGGACCGCTCTGGACGCTGGCGGTGGAGGAACAGTTTTACCTGATCTGGCCGGCACTGCTGGTGCTTGCGCTGCGGAGGAACCGCCAAGGACAGCTGGTCGGCTGGTCTGCAGCCGTGGTCTTCTCCCTGATGACGGCGAGCGTCCTGGCCATGCTGATCCTGGCTCCGCACCTTCACTCCCTCGTGTACGCCCTTCCCACGACGTGGGGCCTCGGGCTGATCATCGGCTCGGCACTGCGCCTCTACAGGGTCCGGATGTTCAGCTGGTTCTCGGGCCGGCGGCCCAGGCGGCTGGCCTTGCCGGGCGCTGTCCTTGTCCTCGCAGCCCTGGTGTTCTTTCCCAGGGCCAACGAGTCGCCGGCCTTCTTCTTTGTCGGAGGTCCGCTGGCCATGGCTGCCGCGGCCGTGCTGGTGGTGCTGGCCGCCTCCCGTTCGCAAGTGATGCCCCGATGGACGCGCCCGCTGCAGATGCTTGGCACTGTTTCCTACGCGGCGTACCTCTGGAACTATGTGGTCATTCTCTGGCTCAACGGCGGATCCACAGCCGACTTGCCGCCGCTGGTAGCAGTGTCGGCAATCCTGCTGACACTGCTTGTGGCGGTCATCAGCTGGTGCACGGTCGAAAAGCTGGGGCGCGCGGGGCGCGACCGCTTCGACAGGTACTGCGCGGCCAGGGCCGGCGCGGGGTCCCGATGAGGTCACATCGAGTACGTCGCCGGGGCGCAGTGGTGCAGCGGGGAGTGGCCGGCAGGCCTGGCCGACGCGGCACTCTGGCCCGTCTTGTACCGGCCAGCCCCGTCCTTGGAAACAGGTGCAGGGAGTAGGGTTTGCCATAGTCGACGAAGGAGTCAACATGAGCTACAAGTACCGAACCGTCCGGGTTCGCGGTACCGAACTGATAGGAACAATTGCCCGGAAGCACGGCGGTGCGCCCGAAATTTACGAAACGTCCAAGGACGCAAGCACATCGGTGGTTCCGGTGTTCTTTGAGGCGACGGGCGAGGTCCGCTTTTTTGACCGGTCAATGCTGGAGGACGTCGTAACGCCGGCCGGCTAGCCGCGAACGCCGGGCGGATAAGCCAGAGTGGACGCCGGGCGGAAAAGCCAGAGTGGACGCCGGCCGGGGTGCCGAGCATGATGAAGCCGTGACTTCTGATGACTCAGCCAGCGTCGAGGTGCCACGCCGGGCAACTCCGGCCGATGCAGCGACTGTGGCCCAAATGCTCCACGATTTCAACACCGAGTTCGGGGCGCCCACCCCGGGCACTGACGAACTGGCGTCGCGGCTTTCCCACTTGTTGGCGGGGGAGGACGTGGTGGTGCTGCTCGCCGGCGAGCCGCCAACCGGGCTTGCGGTGCTGAGTTTCCGGCCAAATGTCTGGTACCCGGGGCCGGTCGCAATCCTGGACGAACTCTACGTCCGTCCGGGCCGGCGGGGGCATCGCCTGGGCAGCGCCCTGCTCGCCGCCTCATGCGGGCTGGTCCGGAGCCGGGGCGGTGCATTGCTCGAAATCAATGTCGACGGCGAGGACACGGACGCCCGCCGGTTCTATGAGGCCCGCGGGTTCACAAACACCGAACCAAACGGCACGGAGCCAATGCTGTATTACTACCGGGAGCTCTGAATAGCAGCCCCCGGGCGCCCCTCCGATTCTCAACGGAGCGTTTCCGTGTGAGGATCAGGTATGTCCCATCGCCTGATGCTGCTCGACACCGCGTCGCTGTACTTCCGCGCCTTCTACGGGGTGCCCGACACGATCCGGCGCGCCGACGGCACGCCGGTGAACGCCGTACGCGGCCTGCTGGACATGATCGCGCGGCTCACCACGGATTACGAAGCGACGCATCTCATTGCCTGTTGGGACGACGACTGGCGTCCGCAGTGGCGGGTGGACCTCATTCCCAGCTACAAGTCGCACCGGGTCGCGGAGGTTGTGGCCGGTGCGCCCGACATCGAAGTCGTGCCGGACGCGCTGGAGACGCAGATCCCGATGATCCGACGCGTGCTGGAGCTCGCCGGTATCGCCGTCGTGGGGGCTACTGAACATGAGGCCGACGACGTCGTTGGCACCTATGCCAGCCAGGCCGGCTTGCCGGTGGACGTGGTCACGGGCGACCGCGATCTGTTCCAGGTCGTCAGCGACGACCGCGGCGTGCGCGTGATCTACACCGCGCGCGGCATGAAGAACCTTGAAGTGGTCACTGACGCGGTAATCGTCGGCAAGTACCGTGTGCTGCCCGAGCAGTACGCCGATTACGCCATCCTCCGGGGCGACACCTCCGACGGTCTGCCGGGCGTCGCCGGCATCGGTGAGAAGACCGCCGCGTCACTGCTCGGGGAGTACGGCACTCTCGCGATGCTGCTCGAAGCGGCCACGGACCCGGGCAGCGGGTTGTCCGCATCGGTGCGGTCGAAGCTCGCTGCGGCAACGGACTACCTCGAAGTCGCACCCACCGTCGTGAATGTCGTGCGGGACCTTTCCCTGCCGACGCTTGAAGAGGCGGGCGCCCAACTGGACCCGGTGGCCGGTGACTCGCGCGCCGAACTGGAGCGTCTTGCCTCCGAATGGAACCTCGGAGGTTCGGTCAAGCGGCTCCTCGAAGCGCTCGACCGCCGCGACTAAAGAACTCGGCGACCGGGGACAATGGAAGCAAAGCCAACGAAACGAGAACACGATGACCACGCTCAAAGAACGCCTCCACGGCGACGTTGTAACCCACATGAAAGACCGGAACAAGGTGGCGCTCACCACGGTGCGCAATGTCCTCGGCGAGATCGAAACACGCGAGAAGTCCGGCAAGACTCCGATCGAACTCGACGACGCCCAGGTAACCGGCCTGCTCCAGAAGGAAGCAGCCAAACGCCGGGACACGGCGAAGATCTACACGGAAGCCGGTGAAACCGACCGCGCCGCGGCGGAAATCGCCGAAGCCGAGGTCATCGAGGCCTACCTGCCCAAGGCCCTGACACGGGACGAGGTGGAAGCCATTGTCGACGAGACAATCGCCGGGCTCAAGGCCGACGGCCAGGAACCGTCCATCAGGCAGATGGGCGCCGTGATGAAGCCGGTCACTGCCAAGGTCGCGGGACGGTTTGACGGCAAGACTGTCAGCGAAATCGTTCGGAGCCGTCTGGCCTAGCGCCGCCGGGCAGTCTGTCCCTGGTCCCAACGTGTTTGCTCTGGTGCGCACAGACTAACCGGACGAGAATGGGCTCGTGCTCCTGCCTCGCCCCGGCGGGGACGTCAACGCGATGAGCCCCGCCGCCCGAAAGATTCAGCGCATCTATCTCACACTGACGCTGGGCAATACCGTTGCGGCCTCCTTCATCTGGGGCATCAACACGCTTTTCCTGTTGGATGCCGGGCTCAGCAACCTCGAGGCCTTTGCCGCAAATGCTTTCTTCACGGCGGGCATGGTGCTCTTCGAGGTGCCCACAGGAGTGGTCGCCGACGGCTGGGGGCGCCGTGTTTCATTCCTGCTCGGCACAGTGACCCTGGCCGTATCGACCTACTTCTACTACGTTCTCTGGCAGCTTTCCGCCCCCTTCTGGTGGTGGGCGCTGGTATCGGTCCTGCTCGGGCTGGGCTTCACCTTCTTCTCGGGGGCGGTGGAGGCCTGGCTGGTCGACGCATTGCGTTTCTCGGGCTATGAAGGCGGGTTGGAGGCGGTGCTCGGGCGCGGGGTGATGGTGTCCGGCATCGCGATGCTTGTCGGTTCGGTGGCCGGTGGCGTCATTGCGCAGGTCACCAATCTCGGCGTTCCGTTCCTCATCCGCACGGGCGTGCTGCTGGCGATGTTCGTCGTCGCGTTCCGGCTCATGCACGACGTCGGGTTCACGCCTGAGCGTTCGGCCCGCCCGTTGCAGGCGGTCCGTACCGTATTGGCCTCCTCCGTGGAGAACGGTTTGAAGAACCCGCCGGTGCGATACGTGATGCTGGCCGCACCATTCAGCGCCGGAGTCGGGATCTATGTGTTCTACGCCCTGCAGCCCTACCTCCTCGAGCTCTTCGGCGACCGGACGGCATACTCCGTGGCGGGGCTGGCGGCGGCAGTCGTGGCCGGAGCCGAGGTTCTCGGCGGTTGGTTGGCCCCCCGGATCCGGCGTCTTGTTCGCAAGCGCACCACCATATTGGTCATCAGCGTGGGAGTCGCCGCACTGATTTTGGTGGTGCTCGGGTTCACCCGGGCGTTTTGGGCGGCGCTCGCGCTGCTGACACTCTGGGCAGTGGTCGATGCCGCGGGCGTCCCCGTGCGGCAGGCCTACCTCAACGACATGATCGCCTCGACACAGCGGGCAACCGTGCTGAGTTTCGACTCACTCATCGGCTCAAGCGGTGGAGTGGTGGTGCAGCCGCTGCTCGGCCGCGCAGCCGATGCCTACGGCTACGCTGCCTCTCTGGCGATCGGCGGTGTGATCCAGCTGATTTCGGTGCCCTTCCTGTTGGCGAGCCGCCGGCAGGGGCCCCCGGCCGATCTGGCCAACGCCCCAGGAAACGCGGACGAGTTGTGAACGCGGAGGGGGTCCCGCCCGCCTTCCACGCAGACATTTAGTGTTGAGTGTCACTCCGTGCGGGAGTAACGTGACCATCACCCCACTCCGCACCATCCTGACTCGGGAGTAACCATGCCTAAGGTGAGACGTCGAATTGCCGCCATCACGGCGGCCCTGGCCATGAGCGTGACGGGCGGCGCCGTCACGAGTCCCGCGATTGCCGATCCGACGGAGATAAAGAAGGAGCCCACCGCCACGGGCTACGGCGGCGCGGTCAGCACAGTCGACCCCGAGGCCTCCGCGGCAGCGATCGAGGTTCTCCGCAACGGCGGCAACGCGGCGGACGCCGCCGTCGCCGCGGCCGCAACCCTGGGCGTGACAGAGCCGTACAGCGCCGGGATCGGCGGGGGCGGCTACTTCGTCTTCTACGACGCCAAGACCGGCGAAGTGTCCACCATCGACGGCCGCGAAACCGCGCCGGCAGCGATGCCTGGCAATGCGTTCATCGACCCCGCGACAGGCGAGCCCTACAAGTTCACGCCCGAGCTCGTCACGAGCGGCGTTTCGGTGGGCGTGCCCGGGACCCCGGCCACCTGGGAGCGCGCGCTCGAGCGCTGGGGCACGCTGGACTTGGGTGACGCCCTGAATCCTGCCATCAAGGTCGCAACCCGCGGCTTTGTGGTGGACGAGACGTTCCGCCAGCAGACCCTGGACAACAAGAACCGATTTGCAGCTTTCACATCGACCAGCGACCTGTTCCTCCCGGGCGGCGACGCACCCGCCGTCGGCAGTGACTTCAAGAACCCCGATCTTGCCGAAACCTACGGCCTCCTTGCTGAGGAAGGCACGGACGGTTTCTACCGCGGACCGCTCGCGGAGGAGATCGTCACCACCGTGAAGGCCCCGCCGAAGACGGCCACAACGACGCTGCCTGTTCCGGTCGGTTTCATGGAGACGGAGGACCTGGCAGCCTATGAGGCCCTGGACCAGGACCCCACGCACGTGGAGTACCGGGGACTGGACGTGTACGGTATGGCGCCGTCGAGCAGCGGCGGCACCACCGTGGGCGAGGCATTGAATATCCTGGAGACGTTCGGCCCTTCCGAAATGCGCAAGCCCAACCGCCAGAACCCTGGTGCCTTGCACCCTTACCTTGAGGCGAGTGCGCTCGCGTTTGCGGACCGGGGAAAGTACGTGGGTGACCCTGCACTCGTGGATGTCCCCACCGAAGAGCTCACGGACCCGGTGTTCGGCAAGGAACGCGCCTGCCAGGTAAACCTGGACAAGGCGGCCGTGAAGCCCGCCGCAGCGGGGGATATCTCGTCGTACGACGGCGCGTGCCCGGCCGCCGCCGCGGCGCCCGCCGACGAGAAGGACACTGAGAATATCTCGACCACGAACATGACGGTCGCCGACAAGTGGGGCAACGTGGTGGAGTACACGCTCACCATCGAGCAGACCGGCGGCTCCGGAATCGTGGTGCCCGGCCGCGGGTTCCTGCTCAACAACGAGCTGACCGATTTCTCCACGGTGTACAACGAGGAGGATCCGAACCGGATCCAGCCTGGGAAGCGCCCGCGCTCCTCGATGTCGCCCACGATCATCCTGAAAGACGGTGATCCGTTCCTGGCCCTCGGTTCGCCTGGTGGATCAACCATCATCACCACGGTCCTGCAGACCATCCTGAACCGGGTGGACCTGCGCATGAGTATCTCTGATGCGATCGCTGCGCCGCGTGCAGCACAGCGCAACACTGCCAACGTCACCGCTGAGCCGGCGTTTATCGACGAATACGGTGCTGGCCTGACCGCGCTCGGTCACAAGCTGGTCCCGGCGGGCGATGCGTTCACCTCGGCAGCGGAGATTGGCGCGGCCACCGCTATTGAATTCAGGCCCGACGGTCGTATGGTCGCCGCGGCTGAGCCCGTGCGGCGCGGCGGCGGCTCCGCGATGGTGGTGAAACCGCGGCGCTGACTGCGGTTATTCCGGAGGACGACGGCGTAAGTGACTTCCGTCGTCGTCCTCCACTGCCTTGCTATATCCCGGAGGGGCAACAGCGGCCATAATGGCGGTATGCACGCTGGGCAGGCCCCAGGGGCGGCCGTTGAAAAAGCCGCGAGAAGGCCTCCCCGGCGCCGTCCCGGCCCATCGAAAACAGCCGGGAGCCGGCGGGAGCCGGCATAGCCGCCTCGCAGGCGCCGCCTCCGGGGCGGGCATCTCGATCGCTTCAAAATCAGGAGATTTCGACATGCTCAAGGAACGTGAAATCGCCGCGGTCCTCCCTGCCAAGGACATCGCCCGGGCACGTGGCTTCTATCGTGACGTTGTGGGGCTGGACGACCCGGAGGTCATGGACGACGAAAATGTGATGTACCGCTGCGGCAATGGAACAACTTTCCTGCTGTACCAGACGGACAACGCGGGCACCGCAAAGAACACCCAGATGGGTTGGATGACGGACAACATTGAAGCCGAGGTCGAAGAACTGCGGGGACGCGGCGCCACTTTCGAGGAGTACGACTTCCCCGGCCTGAAGACTGAAAACGGCATCGCAACCAACGCCGTAGGCAAAGCCGCGTGGTTCCTGGATACGGAGGGCAATATCCTCAACATTTTCCAACGCGCATAACCGAAGCGGTGGCCCCCGACATGCCAATGCGGGGCCACCCGTGTGTTCACCCTCGTACAGCCTGTGACGATAGCCTGACAACAGTGACCGCACGCTGCCTACGCCGAAGGATCCGTACATGCGCCTCGCCATTTTGGACGATTACCAGTCTGTCGCACGGGATTACGCGCCCTGGGAGCAGCTTGCGGCCGACGGCGTCGACGTCACCTTCTTCACAGAGCCGTTTCCGGACGACGCGAGCACCGCGGCCAGCCTGCGCGGCGTGGACATCATCATTGCCATGCGCGAACGGACTGCCTTCGGCCGGGAGCGCCTGGCCAAACTGCCTGACCTGAAACTGCTGGTGACCACCGGAATGGCGAACCAGTCCATCGACCTGAGGGCGGCGGAGGAGCTAGGCATCGTGGTGTGCGGGACCGGCGGCTCCCCGACTGCGGCACCGGAACTGACGTGGGGACTGCTTCTGGCGCTTGCCCGCAGCATTTCGTTTGAAGACCGGAACCTGCGGGAAGGCCGTTGGCAATCCACCGTCGGCTTTGAGCTTGCCGGCAAGACCCTGGGAGTGCTGGGCCTGGGCAAAATCGGCCGCCGAGTTGCAGCGTACGGCCAGGCGTTCGGCATGGACGTCATCGCGTGGAGTCCCAACCTCACCGGCGAGGCCGCCGCACAGGCCGGCGTCCGCAAAGTCAGCAAGGAGGAACTCTTTCGTGACTCGGACGTGGTCTCGGTGCATGTGCGGCTCTCGGAACGCTCCCGGGGCGTGGTGGGCGAAGAGGAGCTCCGCCTCCTGGGGCCGCGGGGTGTGCTGGTCAACACCTCCCGCGGACCCCTGGTCGATGAAGATTCCCTCATCCGCGCACTGAACGAAGGCTGGATCGGCGGAGCCGCCTTGGACGTCTTCGACGTGGAACCCCTGCCCGCAGGCCACCGCCTATTGTCCGCACCACGGACCGTCCTGACGCCGCACCTAGGCTACGTCACGGAGCAAAGCTACCGGGAGTTCTACGGCGGCGCCTTCGAAGATGTTCAGGCCTGGCTCCGCGGAGCTCCGATCCGGCTGCTGACGGCTGCCCCCGCTGACGGCTGATCCGCGCCTGGCAGCTACAGGAGGGCCGCGCCGATGTCCTGGCCGATCCGGCGGAGCAGCGCTGCGGAGAGTGCCGGGTCCTTGGAGGAGTCCTGGGCGGTGTACTCGGCCAGGGTGTAGACCCCGGTCAGGGCCATTTCCGGCCACCGCTCCCGGGGGAGGAGGAAACGGCCGGCGACGGCGATGATCGGCAGGGTTCCTGACCGCCCGGCGGCCGATGCGGTGGAAGAGCGGGACTCCGAGGTCCTTCTCGAGGCCGGCGATGGTCTGGGACAGCGACGGCTGGGCGATCAACAGATGCTCTGCCGCGCGGTTGAACCCGTCATGGTCAACAACGGCCAGGAAGTACTTCAGCTTTCGTGTGTCCACTCCGGCCCTTTCGCGAATTTGGTCCTGACAGCCTACGCCCGTGACAATCGACCATGCCGTATCCGCAGCTCAGGCTTAATGCCGATGCTCTCGAAAACAATATCCGCGTCATGGCGTCCTGGTGCCGGGAACGTCAGGTGGACCTTGCCCCGCATGTCAAGACCACCATGTCTGCACCGATCATCAGCCGCCAGATGGCAGCCGGGGCCGTGGGGGTAACGGTCGCCACAGTGGACCAGGTCGCTTCTGCGCTGGGCTGGGGACACCGGCACGTCCTCATCGCCAACGAGGTCGTCGACCGGTACGGCCTGGCACGGATCCGCGGCTGGCTGGGGGAGGACTCCGGACGCGAAATCCGCTGCTTCGTGGACTCCGCTGCCGGTGTCAACGCCGCCGCCGAGGTATTCGGCGCCGAGGGGGTGGCCCTCGAGGTGCTGATCGACGTCGGGACGCCGGGCGGACGCACGGGAGTCCGCAGCCTCCAGGAGGCGGTTAAGCTTGCCGGGCTGGTCCATGCGGCGCCCGGCCTCAGGCTCGTTGGAGTCGCCGGGTACGAAGGCGTCGTGCCCAACAGCAGGGCAGAAGGGACGGTCGCGGCCGTTGACCGGCACTGCCGGCTGGTGCGGGATGTCTACCTGGAAGTCGCGCCGTGGTTTGAAACGTCAGCCCCGGTCTACTCGATGGGCGGGTCCGCTTTCCCGGACCGCGTGGCGGAATACCTCCCGGACGGCGGCCAGGTGCCCGGAACAAGGCGGGTCCTCCGTTCGGGTTGCTACGTCACCCACGACCACGGCACGTACGCCGGCGTCAGTCCGGTGCCCGGACTGGCGCCGGCGCTGACAGTCCGCGCCGTTGTGCTCTCCACCCCCGAAGACGGGATCGCCGTCGTCGGTGCCGGCAAGCGGGACCTGCCCTACGACGCCGGATTGCCGGTGGTCCTGTCGGTCCACACCGCTGACGGCACCCCGAGGGCCGGGGCGGCCGCCGTTGTGCGCAACCTCTTCGACCATCACACCGTCCTCACCGGGGTGAACGGACTGGAGGTCACGGATGTGGTGGACTTCGGGATATCCCACCCCTGCTCCGCGTTCGACCGCTGGCCCGAATACGTCGTCACCGACGGCACCGGACGGGACGTGGATGTGTGGCACACGGATTTCCACCGGTCTTCGCTGGTGGCGCCAAAACGGTGAGGCACACCGGGCGTCGGAATAATCCGCCGGGGATCAGACGGCGCTAAGCCCGCCCAGGTTCCGGTACTTTTCCAGCCGCCGCGGGAGCAGTTCGTTGATCGCGACGGAGGACAAGGTAGCGAGTTCGTATTCGATGGCCTGTCCCAGCCGCCGGCAGAACGCCCTCGCCTCCAGGGCAGCATCGCTGTGCCCCGCGTCCCCGCGTTCGTCCACGATGTGCTCGACCAGTCCGTTGGCGTACAGCGCGGCAACGTGGACGCCCTGTGCTTCGGCCATGGCCGGCGCGAAATCGGTGCTGCGGTGGACGATGGCGCTGGCGCCTTCAGGCGGCAGCGGGGACAGCCAGGCATGCTGGGCGGCGACGGTGCGGTCCGCGGGCAGGAGGGCCAGCGCCCCGCCACCGGCACCCTGGCCCAGCAGGACCGAGACGGTGGGGGAGTTCAGCCCGATCATGTCATGCAGGGACCGGGCAATCTCGCCGGCCAGGCCGCCTTCCTCGGCTTCCTTGGAGAGCGCCGCGCCGCCGGTGTCAATGACTGTCAGCAGCGGCAAGCCCAGTTCCTCGGCCAGCCGCATGCCTCGCCGGGCCTCACGGAGCGACGCCGGTCCCATCGCGGTCTGCTGCGACGGCCTGGGCCGGGTATGGCCAATGACTACGCAGGACTCCTGGCCGAAGCGGGCCAGGGCAAGCTGCAGTCCGGGGTCCTTTTCCCCCTGCCCGGTGCCGTTGAGGGGGAGCACGTCGCGGGCGCCGTAGGCGAGCAGCTGCCGCAGGTCCGGCCGCCGCGGGTTTCGGGAGATTTCGATCGATTCCCAGGCGCGGGCGTCGGACGGTCTGACCGAAAGTGTCTTCGGCGGCTCAATCCGAGTGTGCGGGCCGGTGACCAAAATGCTGAGGGCGCGGTCCACGACGTCGGACAGTTGCGAGGGAGGGACCACCGCGTCGATGAGGCCCTTGTCGAAAAGGTTTTCCGCCACCTGCACGTTCTCCGGAAACGGCGTGCCGTAGAGGGCCTCGTAGACCCGTGGTCCCAGGAAGCCGAGTAGGGCCCCGGGCTCGGCCACAGTGATGTGTCCGAGGGATCCCCAGGACGCCATGACCCCTCCGGTGGTGGGGTGCCTCAGGTACACGAGGTAGGGCAGGCCCGCCTGGCGGTGGGCGCGGACGGCGGCACTGATTTTCACCATGGACAGGAAGGCGATGGTTCCTTCCTGCATCCGGGTTCCGCCCGACGCCGGGCCCGCCAGGAGCGGCAGCCCTTCGCGGGTTGCCCGTTCGACAGCGGTGACGATGCGTTCCGCAGCGGCCTGGCCGATGGAACCGGCGAGGAACCGGAATTCGCTGACGATAACGGCCACACGCCGGCCGCGGATGAGGCCTTCGCCGGTGAGGACGGATTCGTCCACGCCGGTTTTGGCACGCGCCGCCGCCAACTCCTGCCGGTATTCCGAACCGGGATCCGGGTCGGCCACCGGAGCGTCCCAGCTCCGGTAGGAGCCGGGATCCAGCACGGCGGTGATGAGCCCGGAGGCATCCAGGTGCCGGACTTTCTGTTCTGCGAGAATGTTCAGCGCCCTTCCTGTTCCGGGCCGGCCGGGGTACCTTTTGTGCCGGCGGGCTGCAGCCCAAGCCACTGCCGGATCTGCTCTCCGTCCTGGTCCAGCAGCGGGGGTGCGGTGTGCGTGGTGAGGGTCGTTTCTGCGGTGCCGGCGGCGCTGAAGAACCGCAGCGGCGGACCGGGCAGGCTGACGGTGCCCAGGATCTTGTGGTCGACGTCGATCACCAGGCCCTGCGAATGTACCTGCTCCCAGGCGTACACCTCGTCCAGGGTGCGGACCTTGCCGGCCGGGATACCGGCGTCGTTGAGTTTGGCGAGCAGCTCCCCGGCTTCGTAATCCGAGAATGCCTGTTCCACCTCTTCGATGACTTTCTCGCGGTTGCGCACCCGGTCCGCGTTGCTGGCGAATTCGGGGCGTGCTGAGTCGATTCCGAACGTGGAGGCGAACGTCTTCCACAGCTTTTCGCTGCCCACGCTGATCTGGACCCGTCCTTGCCGGCAGTGGAACAGTCCGTAGGGAGCGATGGAGGGGTGGTGGTTGCCCTGCGCCTTGGGGACCTCGCCAGCCACCGTGGCCCTGGTGCCCTGGAACGCGTGCACCCCGATAAGCGCGGCAAGCAGTGAGGTGCGGACGATCTGGCCCTGCCCGGTCCGTTCCCGCTGCAACAGGGCCGCCAGGGTTCCGAACGCGCCATACATGCCCGAGAGCAGATCGGCGATGGGAACACCCACCCTTTGGGGGTCGTCCGGCCCGGATCCGGTCAGGGACATCAGGCCGGCTTCACCCTGCAGGATCTGGTCGTAGCCGCTGCGCCGGGATTCCGGCCCGTCGTGTCCGAAGCCGGTGATGGACAGGATCACCAGTGCCGGGTTCAGCGCGTGCATTTCCGCGGCGGAGAAGCCCAGCCGGTCCAGGACGCCGGGGCGGAAGTTCTCGATGACGACGTCGGCGCGTTCCAGCAGTTCGCGCAGGACTGTCCGCCCGTCGTCGTTCTTCAGGTCCAGGGCGATGGATTCCTTGTTCCGGTTGCAGGACAGGAAATAGGTTGCCTGCGGATCGTCCTCCGGCCCGACGAAAGGCGGGCCCCAGCCGCGGGTGTCGTCCCCGGTGCCGGGGTTCTCCACCTTGATGACCCGGGCGCCGAGGTCAGCAAGCATCATGCCTGCGTGTGGGCCGGCCAGGGCGCGGCTCAGGTCCACCACGAGGTAGCCCGACAGCGGACCCTCTGCCTGGGGAGTGGATTCAGTGCTCTGCATGATGTTCCTTCTTTAGCTTGTAGGTACCTGGGGTGCTGCTCTTGGTCGCCGGCCGCTCATAGCCAGCCCGGGACCACCATGACCACCCAGGCGATGGCCGGTCCGACGGCGACGACGATGCCGCTATAGGCCAGGATCTGCTTGTAGAACCGGTCCTTATCCACGTCCTCGGGTGCGTTGGCCAGCACCAGGGCGCCGTTGGTGGAGAACGGTGAGACATCCACGATCGTGGAGGCCACCGCAAGGGCGGCGATGACCCCTACGGCGCCGATTTCCCCGGAGGCCAGGAACGGCACCGCCAGGGGAATGAGGGCCGCCAGGATGGCAGTGGAGGAGGCGAAAGCGGAAACAATGGCGCCGATGTAGCAGATCAGCAGGGCCGCGAGCAGCGGCATGCCCAGCTGGGCTACGCCGTCAGATACGAATTTGATGGTGCCGGCCTCTTCGAGGACGCCCACGAAGGTGAGCATGCCGCAGAGGAGCAGGACGGTGGACCAGCTGATCTTGTTGACGGCGCCCTTCTGGGCGTCGGGGGAAACCAGGGCAAGGACCATGGCGATGGTGATGGAGACGAATCCGACGTCCACCTTGAAGCCCAGCGAAATAACGGCCAGGGCGATCAGGCCGAGGATCGTCACGAGCTGGGGAACGGAGGCGCGGGCTGTTCCGGCAGGCTGGCCGGCGCTGGAAGAACCGTTGGCGGAGTGCTCACCGGAGCCTGACGTGCCTTTGGAGGAGACGCGGTCCGAGGAAATGTCGGTACCGGAGCCCTGCAGGGTCACGCCGGCGGTGCGGGCTCCCACGCTCATGGCCATGCGCTTTTCGGCGACCTGCTCCACCAGCCTGCTGCCTGCTGAGGATCCGGACTTGGTGCCGCCGAGAACAAAGAACAGCACCAGTGCAATAGCCAGGTTGAAGAAGAAGCTCGCCAGGAAGATCGCCATGGGGCTGGCTTCCAGTTCCGTCTTGGCAATGATGCCGTTGACGGTGACGCCGTATACAGCGATGGGGGAGAAGCCGCCGGCCTGCGCGCCGTGAATCACCATCATGCCCATCATGAGCGGGTTGATTTTGTGCTTGGCCGCGAAGCTGAGCGCAATCGGCGCGATGATGGCGACTGCCGCGGGCGAAAGTGCGCCGACGGCCGTGATGACCGCGGTGATCGCGAACATGATCCACGGGATCAGGGCCACCTTGCTGCCGACCATCCGAACAGCGCCCCGGACCATCAGGTCGATGGTGCCGTTGTTCTGCGCTATGGCAAACAGGTAGGTGACGCCGACAATCGTCAGAAACAGACCGCCGGGGAAGTTGGCCAGGATGTCATTGGTGGACATCCCCAGCACAACCGAACCGAGCAGGAAGGCGCCGACGAAGGCCAGTGCGCCCATTTTGAGCGGGAGCACTGTGGCTAGCAGGAACATCACCGCCAGGATGATGATGGACAGGACGGGAGCGGACATCTTTGTTCCTCCGGATCGAACGTTGGGAAATATGATTGGCTTAGTGGCCTAGCCTCCTAGACACTAGGTGTCTCTGTCAATAGTTCTCCGGTAGTCTTGTGATTTAGGACCTTCTCGAAAGGACGCAGATGGCTAAGCAGGCGGCAACCCGGCAGATTACCCGCGTTTCGCGGCCCCGGCTCTATGAGCAGCTCGTGGAGCAGCTCATGGACTTCATCGAGGCTGCCCAGCTGGGTCCTGGGGATACCTTGCCTGCAGAGCGCGAGCTGGCCGAGCGGTTGGGGGTTTCGCGTGCCACCCTGGCCCAGGCCTTGGTGGCACTGGAAGTCCTCGGCGTGATCGATGTCCAGCACGGTACCGGTGCAGTGCTGGTTTACCGTCCCAATGTCCCGTCCGTGATCAAGGGGCTGCGCGAGCACCGCAACCGGCTGCCGGAGATCGTGGAGGCACGCAGCACCCTTGAGGTCAAGCTTGCTGAACTGGCAGCCGCGCGGCGCAGTAAAGAGGACATGAAGGCCATCGACAAGGCGCTCGATGTCATGGCCGAAGAGGTTGCCTCGGGCGGCCGGGGCGCGCATGGCGACGAACTGTTCCACCAGGCCGTGACCGCCGCCGCACACTCCGGAGTGCTGGCCCAGCTGATGACCTTCATCGCCGGAATGGTCCTGGAGACGCGGCTCGAGTCACTCGGGCAGCCGGGTCGCCCGGAGCAGTCCCTCGCCTCACACCGAAAAATCGCCGACGCTATCAGGGCCCGGGACTCAGCCGCGGCTGCCGAGGCAATGCTGGAGCACATCGACCTCGTCTCCGATGTGGCCCTTCTGAAGAACTCCTGAGTCGCCCCTGGTCCGCCCCCGGCGCCACGGGGCCGGCCCGCCGGCGTCCTCCTTTCACCCGCCAACCCCAGCTACCTGGCCGCGAAGCGGGACCACACCGCGCATACTTGAGCAGGCGGGCCGCGGCCTGCCGGGCCCCGGGTTCAGGATTCCGGCGTTCCAGGAGGCATTCCGGGCAGCAGCGACTGGCGGTTCCTGATCCGTGACGGGCCAAATTGAATCGGCAGCCGTTCAATGTCCCAAGATCCGCTGCCATACGCCGTCGGGCTGCCGACGGCAACGTGCGGCGTCCAGTGCGGGGACCTGTAGCCGAGGGCACGGGAGCTGAGGATGAAGTCATCGACGTTGTCCACCAGCAGCCCGTCCAGCAGTTCGTGAAGGGCCTGGACGAGACGTACCTGGTACTCGTGGACCTGCTCCGGCACACCCACTTCCAGGCCCGAGACGCGGCCGCCGCCGAGAGGGATCAGCCGGTCGGCAGTGCCGGAAAAAGCGTCCAGGACGGGCAAGCCATCCAGCCAGGCAACGGTGGCGCCGGTGGCTGCAGCAACGCTTGTCATGCCTTTGGTCCACTCGCAGATGTCCCGGGCGAAGTCTTCCAGAACCCCGAGGTGCAACAGGGTCAGATGCAGCCCCTTCTGCCTGCGAAGGGCGCGGACATAACGGGCGAGCCCCTCGTAGTCCGAGGGGCCGGATCCGACGCTGAGCACCGGCGCCTCTACTGTGATGCGCGGAACCGAGTTCATTCCGGATCCTCCCCACCAGGGTGGCTAATTGCTGTGGTTGCCATTATCCGCCGGGGCGGGCCTGCTTGCAGCTGAAGCCCCTCAGCCGGCGAGCGGGCGCAGGCCGTCCACGAGGGGGGTGGTAGGCCGCCCGGCCAGCCGTGCGAGGTCGCCGGTAGCGAGTGCCAGTGCGTCTTCGCGGATGTTGCCGTCCAGGGCGGCAAGGAACCCGGCTGTTGCCGGGTCAAGGCCGGCAGCCTCAAGCGTGCTGACGTGCTCGGCTGCACTTACCGAGCGATAAGTGACGGGGCGCCCGAGGACCGTGGAGAAGGCTAACGCGAGTTCCTCATAGGTCCAGGCGTGGTCGCCGGACAGTTCGTAGGTGCTGTTGTCATGTCCGGTGGTGGTCAGGACGGCGGCGATGGCAGCAGCGTAGTCCGCGCGGGTGGCGCTTGCCACGCGGCCGTCCCCGGCGCTTCCGAGCAGTGTTCCGGTCTCGCGTGCGGCGAGCAGGGCGTCGGCGTAGTTCTCCGTGTACCACCCGTTACGCAGGAAGGTGAAGGGGAGTCCGCTGGCGCGGATGTACTCCTCGGTTTTGACGTGGTCCGGCGCCAGGATCACGGGCGTGGTGTCAGCCGCCAGGACGCTGGTGTACAGGATGCGGGCAACCTTGGCCCGCGCGGCCGCATCGATGACGTTCTCGTGCTGCGCCGCCCGGCTCTGGATGTCGTTGCCGGAAATCAACAGCAGGGTGTCTCCTTCGGTCAGCGCCGAGTCAACACTGGCCGGATCGTTGTAGTCCATGGCCGCGGTTTTGACGCCGTGCCCTGCCAGCTCCGCGAGCTGGACGGCCGACCGGCCTGCAGCCACGATCTGCGCGGCCGGGACACCGCGGCTCAAAAGTTCCTCGACGACGAGCCGGCCCAGCTGGCCGGTGGCTCCTGCAATAACAATGGACATGCGTTTCTCCTTGGTTGCCGGGCACCCGATCGGTGCGCCTTCTGCAGTGGCCAACCGCCCTCGAAAGGAAACAATTCCGTTGCCGGATGACGCACTTTGAAGTGCAATAGGCACCATTAGGTAAGTGTCGTTTCAGGGTGACCCGCACCAGCTAGAGATAATCGCCGGCCCGTTCGCGGGCGATCTCCAGCAGGGTGGAGTGAAAAGCGACCTCTGCCGGAGCGTAGACCTTGTCCTCGCGCTGTGCCAGCAGTACCCGGCGCAGCGGGGCGGCCTCACCCAGGCTCAGCACTTTCACGTCGGGATGCTGGAGGGCCACAGCAGTCTTAGGCACCATGGCCACGCCCATTCCCACGCTGACCATCGCCTGGGCCTCCTGGTAGTCGTTGGCCAAAAAGGCAATCTCCGGTTCGAACCCGGCGTCGTGGGCGGAACGCTGCAGCACCTCCACCACGGGGTGGGCCTCGGCGCGCACAATCCAGGACTCGTTGCGCAGGTCCTCCATGCTTACCTGCTCCCGGTCGGCGAGTCGGTGGCCGCGGGCCACCAGGATCACGGTGCTTTCCCGGAAGACTTCTGTTACCCGGATGGAATCGTCCCGGAACGGATTCCAGGGGTAGTCCCAGAGCAGACAGAGCCCCGTCACCCCGGACTGCAGATCTGCCACGAGTTCATCGAAGCGGGCGCTGCGCACAGAGAGGCTGATGGCAGGGTAGCGCTTCTTGAAAGTCCGGATGACGACGGGCAGGAATGATCCGGCAAGGGTTGGAAAAGTGCCAACGGTCAGGGACCCGCGCTTGAGGCCGGCTATCTGGCCGAGGTCGGACCGGGCCGCCTGCATCTGCCAGATGATCTTGCGGGCATGGCCGGCCAGCACCTGTCCGGCTTCGGTGGGCACCACCCCGCGGGACCGGCGGTTGAGCAGCGGCTGCCCCACCTCTTGTTCGAGCTTGCGCAACTGCTGGGAGACGGCTGAGGGCGTGTACATCATGAGCTCGGCCGCGGCGGTGATGGAGCCCTGCTCCACCACCTCCAGCAGTAGCGCCAGCCGCCTGATGTCGAACAATTCCTTACCATCGTCGTTAAGCAACGCTTCACCCTTCTTCGATTTTGGTTCATTCCCTGCCGGAAGGCGCCCTTCACCCCGATGACCGGGTACCTTTCCTCGCATTAGGAGGCGGAAACGCGGGGCTCTAGCCGTATAAACCTGAATGATTTAAGTAATGCTACAGCCCTCTTCAAAAATCCAACATTGTCTAAAAGTGTGATCTGGCTCAATCTCTTTTCAGGCCCTCAACCAATATTTGAGGCACGAGGAGGAGTGGTATCAGCATGAAGATCGAAGCCCAATGGATGCGCGGAGGGACCAGCAAGTGCTGGGTTTTCGAAGCGGAGCATCTTCAGGAGTGCGGCACCAGCCTCGATGTGCTGTTGCCCAGGCTGTTCGGCAGCCCCGACCCGCGCCAAATTGACGGGGTCGGCGGGGCGACGTCGACCACCAGCAAAGCGGTGATTCTGCACCGGCCGGTCAGCGACGACGTCGATGTTGAGTACACCTTCGCCCAGGTGGGTATCGAAGAGGCCGCTGTGGACTGGGGCAGCAACTGCGGGAACGGCTCGGCGGTCGTGGGTCTGTACGCCATCGAGAAAGGGTGGGTGCTCCCCAACGGAGACGTCACCCGGATCGTCACCCGCAACACCAACACCAACCAAATCATCGTCCAGCGGGTGGCCACGCCTGACGGCGCCCTGGCTTCCGTTCCGGAGGCACGGATGCCCGGCGTGCCCTTCCCCGGCCACGAGGTGGGGCTTGGCTTCCAGGACCCCGCCGGCAAGACCACCGGTGCACTGCTGCCGACCGGTGCGGCCTCTGACACCATCAACGTTGGCGGAACCCGCTGGACCGTGTCCATGGTTGACGCCGGAGCGCCTGTGGTGATGGTCCGCGCGGAGGAGCTGGGCCTGGACCCGGCAAGGTACGACAACTGGCGCGCCGCGGTGGAGCTCCAGTTGGTTACCCTGGAGCAAATCCGGAGGCAGGCGGCGGTGCGGATGGGCCTGGTCCCCACTGCAGCCGAGGCGGCCCGCGCAATCCCCAAGCTGGCTATCGTGGGCGCTCCTGCGCAGGCCGACCCCAGCTGCGACGCCAACGTCATGATGCTTTCCATGGGCAAGCCTCATCCGGCCCTGGCCATCACGGGCAGCATTGCCTTGACCCTGGCCGCCCGCACCACCGGCACCGTGCTGCACACCCTCACCGGCGGCACGGTGGCAACAACGCTCCGGCTGCGCACCCCTGCCGGGGTAATCGAGACGTGGAGCGAGGAGCACGACGGGCGCCTCCTCGTAGGCGTCGACCGCACGGCCCGCACCATTGCCACCACCACCATCCATCTCCCTGAGGTTCCCGGCAGCGCAGTCGCTGCCGCCCTCGCCGGAGCCACCCGCTAAAGGAGACCATTATGACCAAGACTGAGCACCGCACCGCTGTCGCTGCGGGCGAGACCCGGGGCAACGGTGCCCCCCGCCCAGCCCATCGCCGCCGAATCGTACTGGTGGCGGCGGCCGTCGGGTTCGCGATACTGGCTTTGATTGCACTCGTGCTGGGTGGTGATATCTTCAACTCTTCGGCCACCCCGGAACCGGAGCACTCCATGACCGCTGTCCAGATCATCCCGCTCGTCATCCTCGTCATAATGTTCATCGTCGCCACCAAGTGGCCGCTGAACATCGGAGTGATGGGGCTGGTCGCTTCCTTCGGCGTGGGCTATTTCATGCTCGGGATGACGGACAAGCAGATCCTCGAGGAATTCCCCGCCAGCATCGTCCTGACGATCATCGGCGTCACCTACTTCTTCAGCATGGCCCAGCGGAACGGGACCATCGACATCATCGTCCAGAACTGCGTGCGCCTCGTCAGGGGCAAGACGATGCTGCTCCCTTGGGTGTTCTTCCTGATCGCGGCCGCGCTGACGTCGCTGGGCACCTTCTCGCCGGCCGCCGTCGCGCTGCTGGCACCGGCGGCCATCGGCTTCGCCTACGAGTCCCGCATCCATCCCGTGCTGATGGGCACGTTCATCATCAACGGAGCCCATGCCGGCGGCTTTTCCCCGTTGTCCGTGGCCGGCGTCCTGGTGCACGACATCGCCCTCAAGAACGGGTTTCCCATCTCCCAGGGCGCACTTTTTACTGCCAGTTTCGCCCTGAATCTCATTCTCTCGGTCCTCACCATCGTCCTGTTCGCCCTCATCGGCCGGTTGCGCGACGGCGAAGGCGGCCAGCATGCCGACGTCGACACCGCCCGGACCAGCCGTCCTCGCGGACAGCAGATCCTCACGCTGCTCCTCATCGCGGTGATGCTCGTGTGCACCCTGGGCTTCCACATGCCGATCGGCTTTGTGGCGCTCTCCGCCGGACTCCTGCTGGCGCTGGTCAACATCAAAGAACATCAAACGTTCATCGGCGGCGTCTCCTGGTCCACAGTCCTGCTGGTGGCAGGCATGATCACCTACGTCTCACTGCTCCAGCACGTGGGCGTCATTGATACCCTCGCCGAGCAGGCCCTGGCGCTGGGCGCGCCGCTGCTGGTGGCGCTGGTCCTCTGCTACGTCATTGGCGTCGGCTCGGCCTTCGCCTCCTCCACGGCCTTGCTGACCGCGTTCATTCCACTGGCCGGTCCGCTGCTTGCCACGAGTTCGCTGAGTGCCTCCGGAACGGTCGCGGCACTTGCCATCGCTGCCACGGTGGTGGATGTCTCTCCCTTCTCCACCGACGGCGCGCTGGTGGTAGCAAACGCCCGCGACGACGATCGGCAGCGCGTCTACCGGCAGCTGATGGCCTACGCCGGCGGAGTGGTGCTGGTCGCCCCGGCCCTGGCCTGGGTCCTGCTGGTACCCACCGGCATTATGTAGCCGAACAGCGACGCAGCTTCAGCCCGGAGCCAGTTCGACGGCGCTGAAACACCGAGTCCGACGGCACCAGACCGCAGTGGGGCGGCGAATGATGATCACCGGGATCATCGCCTATTCGCAACGCGCGCCGCTCCACTGCACCGCCACGCAAGAGCGCTGCCAGGGACCCGGCCTTTTCCGAAGCGCGAACTTCAAGGATCACCCAGGACCGGCTCTCCTTCCACGCCGGCCAGGGGTGATCCTTTGCGTTCGACGTGGCGTCGCTATTTTCACCGTCGAAACCCGTAGCAGGCGCCGGCACCGCCGTTCCGGCCAAACTCGGTGGAGAGCCGATGCTTGTGAGCGATGTTTAGGGCAGACTGGTGGCGTGAGCGGAATCCGGTGGGTGCTGCACGTCGATCTCGACCAGTTCATCGCGGCGGTCGAAGTGCTCCGGCGGCCGGAGCTTGCGGGCAAGCCGATCATTGTCGGCGGTCGGGGCGATCCCGCGGAACGAGCTGTGGTGGCGACCGCGTCCTACGAAGCCAGGGCGTTCGGCGTGGGTTCCGGAATGCCGTTACGCATTGCGGCCCGGAAAGTGCCCGACGCTGTGATCCTGCCCGTCGACCAGGAGGCTTACCTCGCGGCGTCCGAAACGGTGATGGCTACCCTGCGCTCGCAGCCGGGCGCCACCGTGCAGGTGCTGGGCTGGGATGAAGCCTTTGTAGGCACTGAGACAGAGAACCCGGAAGCCTACGCCCGGCAGGTGCAGGCCGCTGTCCTGGAGCGAACGCAGCTGCATTGCAGCATAGGCATCGGCGACACTTTGGTCCGGGCCAAGGTCGCCACCGGTTTCGGCAAGCCGGCCGGCGTCTTCCGCCTCACTTCAGCTAACTGGCTCAAGGTCATGGGCGACCTGCCCACCAAAGACCTGTGGGGCGTTGGAACCAAAGTGTCTGCCCGGCTGGCCAAACTCGGCATCCACACAGTCGCCGAGCTCGCCGCCACCGACCCCCGGGACCTCGTTCCGGAGTTCGGCCCCAGGATGGGTCCCTGGTACGCGGAGCTCGGACGCGGGGACGGCGCCAGCGTTGTGGACGACACCCCGTGGGTTGCCCGCGGGCATAGCCGGGAGACCACCTTCCAACAGGACCTGACTGCGCCCGCCCAGGTGGACGACGCAGTCAGGGAGCTGACAGCCCGTGTTCTTGAGGATGTTGAGGCCGAAGGGCGGCCCGTGGTCGGGCTGACCCTCAAGGTTCGGTATGCGCCGTTCTTCACCAAGACCCACGCGAAGAAGATTCCCGAAACATTCGATAGGGACGAAATCCTCGCGCGGGCATTGGACCTCGCAGCCGGAATTGAAGCGGGCCGCCCGATCCGGCTCCTGGGCATGCGGGCCGAAATGGCAATGCCCGAGGATGCCCGAAAGGGCCATACGCCCACGCGCGGCGGTTGGTGACGGCGTCCACATGGCCAAGCTTCCGGCGCTGGCGCAGGTAGGGTTTTCGGTGTCTGCGACCGACATCATAGAAGTGGAGCAGGTACTCTCCGGGTAAGTCTTGCCGGAACGCACGAGCGATGTGCTCACCACCCGGCAGTGCCCGGGCCACCCTTGAACGGGCCGACGATCTTCGTGGTGATCCAACCGCCGTAGAAGTCACCTTCCTGGAAGGTCACCTGCTCGCCGTTGACCTCGCAGGAATCCATGTGGCCCGGGTAGAGGGCAACTCGGCTGCTGAGCGCCTCGAAACCTCGGGCGGGTGCCGGGTAGGTCCACCCGGCACGGGGAACGACGACTCCGCCGGCGACGACGTCGAAGTAGTGTGCTTCTCCCTTGAACTCGCAGAAGGTGGTGCCCTCGACCGGGACGAGTACACCGGCGGGGAATGCGTCCAATGGCAGGTAGTAGACCGGCGGATGACTCGTCTCCAGGACACGCACTGCATCAGTGGTGTCGGCAATCACCTGCCCGCCAAGCCGGACGACAACCCGTTCCGATCGGGGCTCGACCCTTGGCGGCCGCGGGTAGTCCCACACCGACTCTTGACCGGCTGTGGGTTTGACGGGCTGGGGACGCCGAAAGAGTCCGGAAAAACCATGAGCAGGAGTCATGTCCCCATGTTGCCACCTTCCGCCGGGATGCCACCGTGAACGCCGGGGAAGTCCCGGCCGCCTGGCCAAATCCTGGAGCCAGGAATCCAACGCGCTTCCCTAGCGGATCGGGAGGAAAATTGTGTATAGAGAACCTTGTCCAGGCATTCAGCCCGGGCCTTCAACGGGAGAGATGACATGGATCATTTCGTCGCTTACCTTGATACATCGGAGGTCCGCTCCGGCAAACTTGAGGAACTTAAGGCGGCCATGGCAGAACTTGCCGAGTTCGTTGAACAGAATGAGCCTCGGATCATCTCCTACAGCGTCTGGTTCTCAGAGGACGGCTCCACCATGAGTGTCCTCCACTTTCATCCTGATCTGGCCTCGTTGGAGTTCCACATGAAGGTGGCGGGGCCCAGGTTCCCGCCAGTTGCGCCGCTTATCAAGATGAAGACGATCGAAGTCTTCGGCCGCCCTAGCGAGGACCTTGTGGCGCAACTTCGAGAGAAGGCACAGCTCCTCGGCACCGGAACCGTCATTGTCCGTGACGTTCACGCCGGCTTCGCCCGTTTTGCCCGCGGCCGGTTCTCCGTGCCCTAAGCCGGTCGCGTGTGAGGCCGCCGGACGGGGATCAGCGCCTGAGTCGACCGCTCAAGCCGTGTGGCTATGAGCCGCGCCGGGTCCGCGGCCAGCTCATATGCCCTCACGCCGTGGCGGGCGAAGAAACCGATGAACGCGGAGTAGCCCGCGACATGCCTGACCCGGGCTTCGCGGCCGGCCACTTCCGCATAAAGTGCTCCGCCGCGTGAGATCGGTCCGGGCAATTCGGTGGCCGGCCCCTCGAACAAATCGTCCGTGGACCCCATATCGAGATCCTAGCCTTGCTTGGAGGGCAATGGCGGCCGCGGATCGCCACTCTGTGGGAACGCCCACAAAAGGCTTGAAGCAGTGTCCCTGGCTGCATACGCTGCACAAAAGAAGTGAGGTCCAGAAGAATTGGAAGGCGCCTTAATGACAACCCGTGATACCCAATCGGTCGGCGTGCCGTGCCGGGTCGATACTTTCCAGCCGGATCCCCGGGCGGCCATGGACTTCTACGGCCCGCTCTTCGGCTGGAGTTTTGACGATCCCGCCCCTATGCCTGCCGGACTCGAGGGCAACTACTACGCTGCACGCCTGCAGGGTCGGCTGGTGTCCGGGATCGGCCAGGCACCGGCGATGTTCCGGCCCACGTGGAACACCCACGTGCGTGTCGACGACGTCGGACAGGCGCTCGCCCTTGCCGAGCATGCCGGAGGTAGCCTCGTCGCAGGCCCGTTTGGCGGCGGCACCCATGGTGTTCTGGCCGTGGTTGCGGACTCCACGGGGGTGCCGTTTTGCCTGTGGCAGGCCGGGGAGGGCGACGGCGCCGTGCTGGCCGATGAGCCGAACGCCTGGGCAATGAGCTCGCTGCACACTACCGACGTCGGGAAGGCCCGGGCGTTTTACGGCGCCATGTTCGACTGGGAACTTGAACCGGTGGCGGATGCGCCCTTTGCGCTATGGCGCCGCTCCGGTCAGGTGGTGGCCGTCGTCACCGCCACTGACGGCGTCGCGGTTCCTCCCCATTGGAGCGTCAATTTCGCGGTCACAGATGTGGATTCCGTCGCTCGGCACGCTGAAGCGCTGGGCGGCACCATCCTGATGGCGCCGATGGACACGCCGGGTTTCCGGAACGCTGTGGTCGGCGACCCCCAGGGCGCCTTCATCGCGGTCAGCGCACAGGTCAGCGCACCCGCGACCTGAGTCCCGCCCGTCGAGGGGCGGGCATCGCGCGTCTGCTCCCCGCCCGGCACTGAGAAGGACCGTGTGAACTTTGTAGGCACAATGGAGGCGTGACTTCTCCGCTCGCTTCGGCCGCCGCCCGCTCCGATCCACCCTTCGATTTAGGGGTCATCGGTGCGGGCCTGGCCTTTGCCGCGTCGCTGGGGGAGCTGTCGGATGCCCTGCGCGCCGGCGGCGCGGCCGGGACCGCCGTTGTCCAGGCGCCACCCGGTACCGGCAAAACCACCCTCGTTCCGCCGTTGCTCGCCAACATCGCAGCCGCCGCGGTGCCCGGTGGCGCAGGGGCTGCCGGCGGAAGAGCCCGGAGCCCGCGGGTTGTTGTCACCCAGCCGCGCCGTGTCGCCGCGCGCTCCGCGGCACGCCGCCTGGCCGACTTGGACGGCAGCCGGCTCGGGGACCGCGTCGGCTACACCGTCCGCGGGGAACGCGTCGGCGGTGCGGGGACCGTGATCGAGTTCGTCACGCCCGGCATCCTGCTGCAGCGGCTCTTGTCCGACCCGGGCCTGGAGACCGTGGACGCGGTGATCCTCGATGAGGTCCACGAGCGGGGGCTGGAGACCGATCTGCTGCTCGGTATGCTCGCCGAGGTCCGCGAGTTGCGCGGCGACCTCATGCTGGTGGCCATGTCCGCCACCTTGGACGCGCCGCGCTTCGCTGCACTCATCGGGACGGGGAACCAAGGGACCGGCACCGAAGGGACGCACGACGGCGGCGGCCCGGCTCCCGTCGTCGACTGTCCTTCCGCTCTATACCCGCTCGAAACCGAGTGGGCGCCCGCCGCCGTGGCGCGACTGGACACTCGGGGCGTGAGCCGTGCGTTCCTGGACCATGTGGCAGACACCGCCGCCGCATCACACGCCGAATCGCTGGCGGCGGACCCGGGCGTGGATGCGCTGGTCTTTCTTCCGGGCGCCCGGGAGGTCTCGCACGTTGCCAGCCGCCTCCGGGGCAGGGTGGACGCCGAAGTGCTGGAGCTGCACGGCCAGGCAAGCCCGGCGGAACAGGACCGGGCAGTGTCGGGGCGGGACCCCGGCGGACGTGCCCGGATCATCGTCTCCACGGCGCTCGCCGAATCCTCACTCACTGTTCCGGGGGTCCGTCTGGTCATCGACTCCGGGCTGTCCCGCGAACCGCGGCGCGACATAAACCGGGGCATGTCCGGCCTGGTGACTGTGTCCTGCTCCCGTGCGTCCGCTGAACAGCGCGCCGGGCGCGCCGCACGCCAGGGTCCGGGCCGGGTGGTCCGATGCTATGACCAGAAGGCCTTCGGAGCTGCCCCTGCGCACCAGACCCCGGAAATCGTGGTGGCCGACCTGACCGCAGCGGCGTTGGTCCTGGCCTGCTGGGGATCACCGCGCGGACGAGGATTGGCCCTCCCGGACGCTCCGCCCGCAGCAGCGATGGATGAGGCCGTGGACGTCCTCCGCGAGCTGGGCGCCGTGGGACAGGATGGCCTCGCCACGGAGCTGGGAAAGACCTTGGCCAGGATTCCGGCCGATCCGCGACTGGCCCGGGCCTTGCTGGACGGCGCCGCAACCGTGGGCCAGCGGACTGCCGCGGAGACTGTCGCCGTCGTCGCCGGTGACCAGCGCGCTCCCGGCGCCGACCTCACCCGGTTGCTGGCCACACTGCGTTCAGGCAAGGATCCGGCGGCGCGGCGCTGGAAAGATGACGTCGGGCGGATGGAAGGGATCGTCCGTAAGCAAGTCGCTGTAGTTGACCGCTCGCGAAGTGTCGCGCCGGTGACCGCCGCGGAGGCGGTCGGGTTCGTCGTCGCCCTCGCTTTTCCTGACCGGGTGGCGCGCCGCGTGCCCGGTGCGGGGGAGCGATACCTGCTCTCTTCCGGTACCCGGGCGGGCCTCCCGGCGGGCAGCCCGCTGTCCGGCCACGAGTGGCTGGCGGTTGCTGAAGTCTCGCGCGCGGAAGGCCGCGACGCGGCGGGAACAGGCGCCGTCATCCGCTCTGCGGCGCCGCTTTCCGTTGACACGGCGGAGGCTGCGACCCGGCACCTGCTGCGTGAAAGCGTGGAGGCCGGGTTCGCCCAGGGTCGGGTCACCGCCCGGCGGGAACGCCGTCTGGGTGCCATCGTGCTTTCCTCGACACCGGTGCGGCCGTCAGCCGCCGAGGGGCGGGCGGCCGTGGCCCGCGCACTGGCGAAGGAAGGGTTGGGAACCATTGGATGGTCGACGGCGGCGGACGCCTTGCGCCGCCGTCTCGCGCTGCTGCACCGCGAACTGGGCAGCCCCTGGCCGGACGTGTCCGAGGGTGCGCTGTTGTCCCGGCTTGATGACTGGCTGGCGCCCGAACTCGGAGCGCTTGCCGGCGGGTCGGCCACGGCCGGCATCGACCTCACGGAACCGCTGCGGCGACTCTTGCCGTGGCCGGACGCGGCCCGGTTCGGGGAGCTGGCGCCGGAGACGCTGGAGGTTCCGAGCGGTTCGCGCGTCAGGATCGATTACCCGGACGCGGAGCACGACGACGGCCGTCCGGTTGTAGCGGTCAAATTGCAGGAATGCTTTGGCTGGGCCGAAACACCGCGGTTGGCGGGCGGCCGGGTGCCGGTGCTGTTTCATCTCCTGTCGCCGGCAAGGCGTCCCCTGGCGGTGACGGACGATCTTGCGTCGTTCTGGTCAGGACCATACGCGCAGGTGCGGGCGGAGATGCGCGGCCGCTACCCGAAGCATCCCTGGCCGGAAGACCCGTGGACCGCGCCGGCCACCGCCCGGACCAAGAACAGGATGTAGCCGCCAGGTGTTGGTTCCCCGCCGCCCAGGGTTCGGGCCGTGTTTCGGGCCGGGCGGCCCGCGCAGGGCCAACAGGGGCGATGTCCGCGCGGCAATTCTTTCCCTGCTGGCGGAAGCACCCTCTAACGGGTACGGGCTGATCAAGACAATCGCGGAAAAGACGTCCGGAGCGCGGCGCCCCAGCCACCAGGATGAGCTGGGCAACGCTTGGAACACCGACGCCGAGGGCACGGGTCCGGCGTTTCATCAGAGCGTAGGCAAGCCCATGGGCGTCATTCATCAGTTCCGGGTTGCGGCTACGGACGAACAGCTTCTGGCCGCCGTCGAAAAGATCGACGAAGCCCGCCGGGCGCTGTACCTGATCCTTGCAGAGTAGATCTCCAAGCCCGCAGAGTGTCCCAGTGAGGTAACTGATACACACCGGAAACCTCGCGTCGTTGCCGCGAAACATTGCACGGATACGCTCAGTCCTACCCGGACACAGCGGTCCATGCAGCGAACGGAAGGACACACCATGATGACTCTTTTGAGCACTTTGACACTCTCCCTTCACTCCGGCTGGAAGGACAAGGATCCGCATGCCGGCGGGGCTGGCTCCATGGGCGCTTTCCCCAGCGGGCAACTCACATCCACCCCCTGGGAAGGGTGGTGGCACGACGAAAGCTGACCCCGCGGGCAGGGGCTGCACCTCACCCTCTTGAAGTTCGGCGGCCTCAGGGTGTCGAATCGTCTTACACAGGCCGCATGGCGGCTCACGACTAAGACGCCTGGAGTTGCTCATGTCGGTAAAAAGCCCAAACGGCCGGGCCAAGAGCCCGGCCCGCAGCACCTCTGATTCCCGGCGGGCGGACGCCTCCGCCGGCGCTCCCGCCGATTCGCCGGAGAAAGTCCGCAACGTGGTTCTCGTCGGCCACTCCGGTGCCGGTAAGACAATGCTGGTGGAAGCACTGCTTGCCGCAACCGGCGTGATCTCACGGATGGGATCGATCACCGACGGGACGACAGTCAGCGACGCCGAACCCTCCGAAGTTCACCAACAACGCTCCGTAGTGCTCTCCATAGCCCCCCTCGTGGTGGACGGCATCAAGGTTAATCTCCTGGATACTCCGGGCTACGGTGACTTCACCGGCGAACTCCGCGCAGGACTGCGGGGAGCCGACGCGGCCCTTTTCGTGGTGTCTGCCATCGAGGGCATCGACGCCGCCACCACCGCACTCTGGGGCGAATGCGACCAGGTGGGGATGCCCAGGGCCGTTGTGATCAGCCGGCTGGATCATCCGCGCGCGAACTTCGAGGCGACGGTGGCCGAGTGCCAGCGCTCGTTCGGCGACTCGGTGGTGCCGGCCTACCTCCCTGTGCGCACCGGAGACACCACCACCGGGCTGCTGGGACTGCTCTCGCAAACGGTGTCGGACTACTCCGCCGGCTCGCCGACACCCCAAGTGCGGAAAGCCGGCGCGGAAGAGATCGCGGCGTCCGAAAGCGCCCGTGGCACGCTCATTGAGGGCATCATCTCGGAGAGCGAAGATGAAACCCTCATGGACCGCTACCTTGACGGCGAGGAAATCGACGTCAATGCCCTCGTCAGCGACCTGGAGACCGCCGTCGCCCGTGGAACATTCTTCCCGGTGCTGGCAACGTCCGCCGAAACGGGCCTGGGCGTGGCGGAACTCCTGGAAATGCTGACCCGCGCCTTTCCGTCTCCGCTGGAACGCACCCTGCCGCAGGTAACCGGTCTTGGCGGCGAGCCGGCCCCGCCACTGGCGTGCGATCCCGCGGGCCCCCTCGCAGGCGAGGTAGTACGGACCACCATCGACCCGTTCCTCGGCCGCGTCTGCCTGGTGCGGGTCTTCTCCGGCACGCTTCGCGAGGACTCCGCAGTGCATGTCAGCGGCCGGGGGCTGGCCGACCGGGGCCACGAGGACCACGACAGCGACGAACGCCTCACCCACCTCTACTCGCCGGTGGGGTCCACCCTGCGGCCGGTGCCGTACTGCGTGGCGGGGGATATCTGCGCAATCGCCAAGCTGGCCAATGCCGAGACCGGCGACACCGTCTCAGCCAGGGAGGCGCCGCTGCTGGTGGTTTCGTGGGAGATGCCGGAGCCGCTGATGCCCGTGGCAGTGGAGGCCGCAACCCGCAGCGACGAGGACGCCCTGGCCAAGTCCCTGGGGAAGGTGGCCGCCGGTGACCCAACCCTGCGCGTGGAGCGGAACGCCGAAACCCATCAGCTGATCCTCTGGTGCATGGGCGAAGCACACGGCGAGGTGGTGCTGGACAGGCTGCGCGAGCAGGGGGTCAAGCTGCAGACCGTGGACGTGGTCACGCCATTGCGGGAAACGTTCGCGGCGCCGGCATCGGGCCACGGCCGGCACGTCAAGCAGTCCGGAGGCCACGGCCAGTACGCCATCTGTGACATTGATGTTGAGCCCCTCGAACGCGGCGCGGGTTTCGAGTTCGTTGACAAGACCGTGGGCGGGGTCATCCCGGGGCAGTACATCGGCTCGGTCGAGAAAGGTGTCCGGGCGCAAATGCAGAAGGGCGTGGCAGCGGGGTTCCCGGTGGTGGACATCCGGGTGACGCTCACCGGCGGCAAAGCGCACAGCGTCGATTCCTCCGACGCGGCCTTCCAGGCGGCGGGGGCGCTGGCGCTGCGGGAAGCCGCGGCAGCGGGCCGGATCCAGCTTCTCGAACCCGTCCTGGCGGTAACCATCAGCGTCGCGGAAGACTATGTAGGGGCGGTGATGAGCGATCTCTCCTCCCGGCGCGGGCGGCTGACCGGAACGGCCTCGGCCGACGGCAGCGGCACCGAAATCAGTGCAGAGATACCGGAACAGGAGTTGCTGCGCTATGCGGTGGACTTGCGGGCATTGACGGCGGGCACGGGCCGTTTCCGGCGGACCTACCTTCGCCACGAGCCCCTGCCCCCGAACATGGCCCACACGGCTCCGAGGCAGTGAGCTCCCGGCTACCTGAACCTAGCCATGTGAGCGCAGATACACAGCAACCGGGGCCGCAATGGCGGCGCCGATCTCCTCCGCACTCCGCTTTTTGCCAGCGACCGCAAACGAGTGGTCACCGCCTTCGTACCAGTGCAGGGTAGCGGTTGGCCCTATACGGGCGACCACACCCTCCAGCAGCTCAGGCGTGGCAAACGTGTCCCGCGTTCCCTGCATGAACAGCATTGGAAGGGTGAGCCCGTAGAGGTGCTCGTCGCGCAGTTTCTCCGGCTTGCCCGGCGGATGCAGCGGATAGCCGAGGTACACCAGCCCGGCCGCCGGCATTCCCTCGGCCACGGCCATGGAGGCCATCCGGCCGCCGAACGACTTGCCGGCCGCCCACACCGGGCCCGTGTCCGAGTGCGCCGCGGCCCTGGCTCCGGCCTCCGCCATGGCGGCACGCCAGGTGGCGATGGCAAGCGGCGGCCGGTCAGGGAATTTCCGTCCGGCCTCGCGGTAGGGGAAGTTGAACCGCAAGGTGGCGACGCCGTCGTCGTTCAGCGCGTTGGTGAAGCCCGCCATGAAGGGATGCTCCATGCCGGCTCCGGCACCGTGTGCCAGCACGAGTGTTGCGAACGGCTTCTCCGGCCGGGCATAGATGCCGGAAACCTGGACATCGCCGACGGTGATGGTTAAGCGGGATTCGGGTACGGGCATGAATCCATGATGCCCGATCAGCCGGGGCTCAGCCGCCGGCCGGGGTGACCCGCAGCCAGCGGAACTCCTGTGGCCGGAGACTGACCCCTCCTTCTATCCGCACCGGGTTGCCGGTCAGCAGGTCCACTGCCCCGGGCGCGAATCCGGAAAGGGTCTGCGCGGTGATGGTCTGGTTTCCGTCGCTGAAGTTGGCGAGGACCAGGATCAGGGTTCCTTCGCCCGGCCGCTGGTAGCCCAGGACGCCGCGGTTATTGGTGTCGAAGTGGACCAGCCGGGTTCCGGCGAATTCCGGGGTTGCTGACCGCGCCGAGATCATGGCGCGAATGCCCTCAAACACCGCACCTTCGGGTGCGGCCGGGTCCTGGCGCTTTGCGTACCTCTCGGCAGGGTAGTGCGGGCGGTGAACCCAGCGGCTGTCCGCGCCGTGGCCTTCCTCGAGGGCGTAGCCGTAGTCATTGAGCTGTCCCACCTCATCGCCAAGGTAGAGAAGGGGGATGCCGCCGGTGCTGAAGGTTACCGAATGGGCGAGCAGGATCCGGTCCACCGCCTGGCCGGTGCCGCCCTCCAGACCGCAGAGCGACGCCGTCGTGCCGGAGATGCGGCAATCACCCGTACGCGGGTTGTCCTGGAAGGGAACGCCGCGCGCGAAGCTGCCAGGGAAGCGATTGACGTAGAAGGCGTTGAGGAAGCGTCGGTGGTCGAAGCCGTTGATGCCCAGTTCCGCGGCGTCCTCGTCCGCGAAGGTCCAGCCGATATCGTCGTGGCTGCGTACGTAGTTCACCCACGAAGTGCCTTCCGGAATGTTGTGCCTGCGTTCGAGGGCCTGCGACAGGAGCGACACATCGCGGGTGGCCATCGACTCCCAGATCAGCGCCATCTGCAGCGGGTTGTAGGAAAGCTGGCACTCTGCCGGATCGATGTACAGCGCCACTTCGTCGGGGTGGACGATCGCCTCGGACTTGAACAGCAGCGACGGCGCGGCCAGGCGGCAGACGGCGTTGAAGGCCTGCAGCAGGGTGTGGGCTTCGGGGAGGTTCTCGCACGGGGTTCCGAGCTGCTTCCAGATGAAGGCGACTGCATCCATCCGCAGGATGTCCACACCCTGGTTGGCCAGGAAGAGCATCTCCCCGGCCATGGCCCGGAAGACGTCCGGATTGGAGTAGTTCAGGTCCCACTGGTACGTGTGGAACGTGGCCCAGACCCAGCGGCCGTCCTCCATCTGGATGAAGGACCCCGGGTGGTTCTCCGGGAAGATCTCGCGCACATTCTGCTCGAAAGCGTCCGGCATGGCCCGGTCCGGGTAGATCCAGTAGTAATCGCTGTACCCGGGATCGCCCGCCGCGGCCCGCTTTGCCCACGCGTGCTCATCCGAGGTGTGGTTGAAAATGAAGTCAACCACCAGGCTGATGCCGTTGGACCGCAGCTCAGCGGCCAGTTCACGCAGCTGTTCCATGGTCCCCAGTTTCGGGTTGACCTGGCGGTAACTGGAGACGGCGTACCCGCCGTCGGAATGCGGTTCAGGTGCCAGGAACAGCGGCATCAGATGCAGGTAGGTGAGGCCGAGCTCTTTGAAATACGGAATCCGGGCGCGGACTCCCTCGAGGTCCTCCGCATAGCGGTCGACGTAGCAGACGCCGCCTAGCATGGTGTTGGCGAGGAACCACCCGGCATGGTGTTCCCGTTCTGCGTCCAGGGCTTTGAGGTCCGCCGGGCGTTCGTTCCAGGAACGGGCCGTCTGGAGGACCAGCGCCGTCAACTGCTCATCGAAGTCCGGGCGCCTGCCATACAGGGTGTGGAAGAGCCGGTACAGGTCAGGAAAATGACGGTCGAGGCGCCGCCGGAAGTCCACACTGTCCTGTCCGCGGGACATGAGGTCCTCCTGCGCAGCCAGCGCGCTCAGTGCACGTTGCCTCGCTGCCTGGTCCACACCAGCGGCTTCAATCATGGAACGGGTCTCCTTCGACGGTTGGCCGCCACGTGGGGAATAGGCCAGTTCACATCCTTACAGACCGGAAGTCGCATGCCCAGTGAGCTGGCCGAAGTTTCTTCCATTCGGTAGCCAACTGCTGACGGAGCGGACCGGGCGGGGTAGGTTGTCACCATGGCGAGCGAATCCACCACCCTCACCGTCGGGGGCCCGAACGGCCCCCGCGACATGCGGATCTCAAGTCCCGGCCGTGTCCTATGGCCGGATCTCGGGCTGACCAAGCTGGACCTTGCGCGCTACCTCGCGGAGGTGGGTGACGCCTTTATCGCGGCGAACGGCGGACGTCCCGTTGCCCTGCAGCGGTTTTCGGACAACGTCGACGGCGAGCAGTTCTTCTCCAAAAATCCACCCAAGGGCACGCCGGACTTCATCCGGTCGGTGAAGGTGGTCTTTCCGAGTGCGCGTTCTCACCCGATGCTGGTCCTGGACGAACCGGCCGCCGCCGTCTGGGCTGCCCAGATGAACACCGTGGTGTTCCACCCCTGGCCGTCGCGTGCCGAAAACACGGACAACCCGGACCAGTTGCGGATCGACCTGGACCCCCAGCCGGGAACCGACTTCGACGACGCCATCCCTGCAGCCCTGGAGCTGAAGGAGGTGCTCGCGGAAGCCGGACTCGCCACCTTTATCAAGACCTCGGGGAACCGCGGCCTCCACGTCTATGCGCCGGTGGAGCCGGCTTTTGAGTTCCTGGATGTCCGCCACGCAGTCATCGCCGCCGCCCGTGAACTGGAGCGGCGGATGCCGGACAAGGTCACCACGGCCTGGTGGAAGGAAGAACGCGGCGAACGGGTGTTCGTGGACTTCAACCAGGCAAACCGCGACCGCACCATCGCCGGCGCCTACAGCCCCCGTGCACTGGGCCACGCCCCGGTGTCCTGCCCGATCACCTGGGACGAACTGGGCAGTGCGGACCCGAAGGATTTCACCATTCTCACCGTCCCCGAACGGCTCCGGACTGTCGGGGACCCGTGGGCGGACATGAACGCCAACCCGGGAAAAATTGACGTGCTGCTCGAGTGGTGGGAGCGCGACGTCGGCTCCGGACTGGGGGAGCTTCCGTTCCCGCCGGACTACCCCAAGATGCCAGGTGAACCTCCGCGGGTTCAGCCCAGCAGGGCCCGCAAGAAGGACTAAACCCGGCCGTGCCGGACGTTCGCAGGCGGAAGGCGGCTACTCGAACCGGGACGGATCGCCCATGCCGTGGCGCACTACTTCCGCCGAACCGCTCGAGAAGTCGATGACCGTGGTCGGTTCCGCACCGCAGTCCCCGGAATCAACCACTGCATCCACCACGTGGTCCAGCCGTTCCTTGATTTCCCAGCCCTGGGTCAGCGGCTCCTCCTCGTCGGGCAGCAGCAGCGTGCTGGAGAGCAGGGGCTCGCCCAGCTCGGCCAGCAGCGCCTGGACCACGGCGTTGTCCGGGATGCGGACGCCCACGGTCTTCTTCTTCGGGTGCAGCAGGCGCTTGGGCACTTCCTTCGTGGCGGGAAGGATGAAGGTGTAGCTGCCCGGGGTGACTGCCTTGATGCTGCGGAACACATCGTTGTCGATCTGGACGAACTGGCCCAGCTGGGCAAAATCCTTGCAGACCAGGGTGAAGTGGTGTTTGTTGTCCAGCTGCCGAATGGCACGGATACGGTCCAGGGCCTCGCGGTTACCGAGCTGCGCACCGAGGGCATAGCAGGAGTCGGTGGGATATGCGATCAGTCCGCCGGACCGCAAGAGCTCCACTATCTGGCCAATTGCACGGGGCTGGGGATCGTCGGGGTGCACGTCAAAGTATCTCGCCATTCCCTGAGCTTATGGCCCTGCGTTAATTTCTGCACGGAGAACAGCCACCTCCGCGTGGCAGGGTGGGGTGCCCAATGGCGATCATGCCGCGAAGGACTTCGTCGTCAATCAACGCCAGTCGCCTCGGAGCGGATGAGTTATGGATCCGTCTGTGGCGCGGGGACTGCCGTGTCAGTGGCCCGCCCGGGCGTTTCGTCGTGATGGATCCGCTCCGCTCGGGACCCCAGCGGCTCACCGCTGCCACCCCATTGCAGGGCGATGATCTCGGCCCCGATCGATACCGCTGTTTCTTCGGGAGTGCGCGCCCCCAGGTCCAGGCCAACGGGACTGTGCAGTTTCAGCAGTTGCTCGTCGCTCAGGCCTGCAGCGCGAAGCCTTTCCATCCGATCGTTGTGCGTGCGCCGGGAGCCCATCGCACCGATGTATGCGACGGGACGGCCTCGAAGGGCCGCCTCCAGCACCGGGACATCGAACTTGGGGTCGTGGGTCAGGACACAAATCACGGTCCGCTCGTCGAGAAGCCCCCGGGCGAGCTGCTCGGAGAGGTAATGGTGCGGCCAAGCACGGACCACCTCCGCGGCGTCGGGGAACCGCGCTTGGGTGGCAAATACGGCGCGGGCGTCACAAACGGTGACCTGATAGCCCAGGAAGGTACCCAACCGTGCCAGTGCCGCGGCAAAGTCGATGGCTCCGAAGACCAGCATCCGCGGCCGCGGCGCGTAACTGGCGAAGAACACGGACATGCCGGTGTCGAGGCGCTCGCCGTCAGGGCCGTAAGTCAGGACGGAATTCCGGCCGGCTGCCAGCAGGCCCTGGGTGTCGTCGCCGACGGCGTGATCGGCCCTGACCGAACCCAGCCCGCCTTCGAATCCGCTGGGCCGGACGACGAGGTGGCGGCCCAGCCAGCCGGGATCGGGGTGCTCGATCACGGTGGCAACTCCTACCGGGCGGGATGTCTCGATGTCCTCACGGACCCGGTCCAGCTCCGCGAAGGTTTGCTGCGAAATTGGCTCTACAAACACCTCAATAGTGCCGCCGCAGGTCAACCCGACCGAGAAGGCGTCGTCGTCGCTGACGCCGTAGCTCACCAGGACCGGGCGGTGGTCGGCCTTCACCTGTGTGGCAAGCTCGTAGACGGCACCCTCGACGCAGCCTCCCGAGACCGAGCCGAAGACTTCGCCGGTGGCCGTGACCAGCATGGCAGCGCCCGGGGGCCTCGGTGCGGAACGGAAAGTCCGCACGACGGTAGCCAAACCGGCGGTGCCACCCTGCAGCCAGCCCGGCGTCATGGCGGCGAGAACGTCACGCATTTTGCTCTGTCCTCCACCGCCGGCTCAGGGCCGGCCCGAGCGCAGCCCCGCACGGCGGCCCAGTCGATAAGCACAAAACGCTACGGCGGCAAGCAGCCCGATGAGTTTCCCGGGGTTGCTGAGCTGATCGTTGAGCATTCTCTTAGCCAGCAAAAGTGCATTCAGGCTGTTGTCGGGCTGCGAAGGTGGCGACGGGGCAGACGGCGACAACGGTGCGGATAGTGCGGCAACAGGTGCCCCAAGTGACCCGGAAAGAGGTGCCGGCGGTGCTTCCTGCCCGGCCTCGCCCGGTGCCTCCCCGGCAGGTTCCGCCAGCAGCGTCTGCAGGTTGGCGGCGAACAGCGCCATCATCTGCTCGGTGACGCCGCCGATGACGCTTTTCCCCATTGCGGCGGCCTTTCCGGACAGGGCCAGGTCGGCGCTGACCGTACCCTGCGTCGAACCTTGCGCCTCTGCCAGGCGCAGGGTCACAGTGGCTTCGGCCGTACCTTGGCCTCGGGTTTCCTGCGCCCGGCCCTGGAACACCGCGCGGTGTTCGCCGGCGTTCCGTTCGAGGACGGACATCTGCCCTTTGTACTGCATGGAAACCGGTCCCAGCTTCACCTTCATCCCTATCTGATAGGCGTCGTCGGAAAGCTTGTTCAGGACCTGAGCCCCTGGAACGCATCCGGCCACGCGCTGGAAGTCCATGAGCGTGTCCCAGACTTTGTCGATTGGAGCGACTACGGAGAAAGCGCTGTCTATTTGCATTAGCTGTTGCCCTGCCTCTCTTGTGTTGTCCTGCGCCCGTCCCGGACCGCGGCTGCCACTTCCGCGAGGGCCGCATAGTTGTGGCCGCTGACAAAGGCGTCGCAGTAGGGGAGCGCCGCCGCCATACCTCCCGCCAGCGGCCGGTAGTTCACGTCCGCCTTCCTCGGATTAACCCAGACAATCCGGTAGGCGAGCCGCTTCAGGCGTTCCATTTGCGTGGCCACGAGGTCCGGATCATCCTGAGCCCAGCCGTCGGAGAGCACAACCACCACCGCACCCCTGGCCAAACCGCGGCGGCCGTGCGCATCAATGAAGCTCCGCAGGCTTTCCGCGATCTGTGTCCCTCCAGCCCAGTCCGGCGCCCTCGCGGCGGCCCGGGCCAGCGCCTGATCAGGGTTCCGGACTGCCAGCTGCCGCGTCAGCCGCGTCAGGCGGGTAGAGAACACGAACGCCTCCGCCCGGGCTCCGGCCACGGCGCCCTGCAGTAATGACAGGAACACCCTCGTGTAGGGCTCCATGGACGCCGATACATCGCACAGCAGGACCAGCTGCCGCGGACGGGGCCGGCGATGGGCGTAGATGAGCCTTGTGGCATCGGAGCCGGTGCGCTGGGCTGCACGGACGGTGCTCCGGATGTCCAGCCGTGCATTGTTATGCGAAGACTTGCGGGTCCTGCGGCTCAGGCGTACCGGCGTGGCGAAGACTATCGCCCGAACGAGCCGGCGTACCTCGACCACCTCCTCGGCGGAGAGCTCAGCGAAGGACGTTTCGTGCAGTCTTTCCTCCGTCGACGCCATGGCCAGGATGGCCTCGCGCTCAGGACCGTTCCCCTCGCCGGAGTGTTCCCTGCCGGGAAGCAGAGCGGGCGGCGAAGCCTTGGGGACGGCCGCCGGCGCACTCGCCAGTCCTGACGGCGGGGCCGGGCGGAGGCGCGCCCCGGAGATGAGTGCCGGGGGTGCCTTGGTGGCGCCCCGGCTGTCGGCAGGGTCAAGCCGGCCGTCAAACACGGCGGCAAAGACGGTGTCGAAAACCGGCACCTGCTCCCGGGAGGCCACCAGGACCACCCGGCAGGTCCAGTAAAGCTGTTCGCGGGCGAAGGGCGGGATCAGGCGGAGCGCTTCAGCCAGCCGAACGGCGCGGTCCGGGGAAGTCGACAGGCCGGCACGGCGCAGCGCCGTGACAAGGCCGGCGGCCAGGGAAGCGGCCTCCACTCCGGGCGGGCTGATGGCGGCGCCGAATTCAGCCATGGCCGTCCCCGACCAGCCAGGCCGCGCCACGCGCTCCCACGAGCTCAAGGTCGTCCCTGTTCTTGACGATCGAGCCCCAGGTCTTCTCCACGGTGGGCGCATCGATGTGCGTGATGCCGAGCACCGACAAAGCGGAGACCCAGTCGATCGCTTCGGCGATCCCGGGAGGCTTGGCCATGTCCAGTGAACGCATCTTCGTGATGGCGGACGCTGCCTCCTGTGCCAGGGGACCGGCGCTTCCGGGGACACGGCGCCGCACGATCTCGGCAATCCGCGCGGGCACGGGGTAGTCGATCCAGTGATAGAGGCAGCGGCGCGTGAGCGCGTCATGCAGGTCCCTCGTCCGGTTGGACGTGAGGACCACAACCGGCGGATGCGTGGCCCGGATGGTGCCCAGTTCCGGGATGGTCACAGCCGCCTCTGCCAGCAGTTCGAAGGTGAACGCCTCGAATTCGGCGTCAGCCCTGTCGATCTCGTCAAGCAGCAGCACGGCCGGGCGCGGTCCGGGATGTTCGATTGCCTGGAGCAGCGGCCGGCGCAGCAGGTACTGCGGCCCGAAGAGGTCCGACTCGTTCAGGGCTGCGTCGCGGACTTCTGCCAGCCGGATCCCGAGCAGCTGGCGCTGGTGGTTCCATTCATAGAGCGCTTCACCTGCGTCAATCCCCTCATAGCACTGCAGCCGGAACAGGGGAGTGTTGAGCACGTGGGCCAGCGCCTTCGCAGCCTCCGTCTTGCCCACCCCCGCTTCTCCTTCCAGCAGGATGGGCTGGGGCAAACGCACGGCCAGGAACAGCGCCGTGGCCAGTCCGACGTCGGCGAGGTAGTCGACGTCGTCAAGTGCAGCCATTAGCGACGGAACGTCAGGAACCAGCTGCTGCACATCTTCTTCCGCGCCACTGCGCGCAGCGTTGTTCACGGTGCGCCCCGAAGTGCGTTGAGCACCCGTTCGTAGTCCTCATCGGTGTTGATGTCCAGGGGAATAGCGCCGGAGACGGTTACCTCGGCCACCTCCGACGCCCGCTCCTCCAGCAACTTCCAAACCGCCTTGTCGCCGTGCAGTCCGGCGAGCGCCGGCAGGGCGGACCGGGCAAAGGCAAACGGATGGCCGATTCCGTCGTCGTAGCGGCAGACGGCGATTCCGGACTGCCCGCGTCCCGCCAGCAACCTGTACACGTTCCGGGCCATGACCCCCGGCTGGTCCCCGAGCAACAGGACCACCACGTCAGTGTCGGAATGAAGCGACGGCAGGGCGGCGGCTATCGACGATCCACACCCGGTGCCGAAGTCCGGGTTGACGGCGACATCGCAGCCAGCCGTGTTCACGCCTTTCAGCACCTCTTCGCTCGAGCCGCCCACCGCCAACACCAGCTGGGCGAAGCCGCAGGCCCGGGCGGTGGCCAGTACGGCGTCGAGCAGCACCCCGTCTCCGTAGGGAAGGAGCTGCTTGGGGCGTCCCAGCCGGCGAGATCCGCCCGCAGCCAGGACCAGCCCGGCAATCCGGGGCTTTCCGGTTGGACGGCCAGGTGTCAGCGGGTCAGGGCTGCGTGCATGGCGCGGCTGGGCTTCAGCGGGAGGCGTCATAGCGTTCCGGATCTTTGCGGAATGCCTCGTAGCATCCCCGGGAACAGAAATAAATGGTGGTGCCGCCGTGCTCGAGGTGCAGCGTTGACTCGACGGCGGCAACAGTCATCCCGCACACAGGGTCAATGGCCGTCGCCGGTGCGCTTTGTCCAGCCGCCGGGTGCCGTCCCTTGGCCCGTTCGGCAATGAGCTGCGCGAGGATGGACACGGCGATCTCGCCCGGGGTGCGGGCTCCCAGGTCCAGCCCTGCCGGGCTGAACACACGGGAGCGCAAAGATTCGTCCACGTCCAGGGATGCCAGGACGGCGGCGCCCCGCACCTCGCTGGCAACCAGCGCGACGTAGGGCACCCCGGCACGCAGGGCGCCTTCCAGCGCACCTTCTTCCTCCCTGCCGTGGGAAGCGACGATCAGGGCGGCGTCGTCGGGCCGGGGGTCGGCCGCCTGCCCGTCGGTCAGTTCCATCTGCAGGCCGACTCCGGCTCCGAGTGAAGCCAGGGCCTGGGCCACCGGGGTTGTGCCGACCACTAGGACCCGCGGCGCCGGGATGTGCGGCTCGAGGAAGATTTCCACCGCTCCTCCGCTGAGGCAGGGGTTTGACACCTCGACGGCGCCTTCCTCGCTCCGGTGCGACGGCTCGCCGGGCACAACGCGGAGCAACAATGGCTCCTGGGCTGCGAGTGCCTTCAGGCTATATTCCCGCACGGAGGCTTCGACGCAGTTTCCGCCCACGAAGCCATTCATTTCCCCGGTGGACAGGATCAGGGCGTTGTCACCGGCGTGTGCGCTCGTGGGCCGCTGCGCCCGCACAACCGTGGCACGGACGAAGGGCTCCCGGCGGCTGATGAGTTCCGTTGCCCTTGCCGCAAGGGTTTCTCCCGTGGCCTGCATGTCAGATCGGTGGCCTTGGCCGGCCCTGCATGGCCTCCCATACCCGGGCGGGCGTGCACGGCATGTCCATGTGGACGACCCCGTAAGGTGCCAGGGCGTCGACGATCGCGTTCACGATGGCCGGGGGCGAGCCGACTGTGGCGGACTCTCCGATGCCCTTGGCGCCGATGGGGTGGTGCGGTGACGGCGTCACTGTAAATCCGGTCTCCCAGTCCGGTACCTCCATCGCCGTGGGGATCAGGTAGTCCATAAAGGAGCCGCCCAGGCAGTTGCCCGCCTCATCGAACTCAATGATTTCCATGAGGGCCATGCCGACGCCGTCGGTCAGGCCGCCGTGCACCTGGCCTTCGATAATCATCGGGTTGATCCGGGTCCCGCAGTCATCCACCGCGATGAAACGCCGCACCTTGACGTGGCCTGTACCCGGATCGATGTCCACTACGCAGATGTAGGCACCGAAGGGGAACGTCAGGTTCGGCGGGTCGTAGGTGACCTCTGCGTCGAGGTTGCCGTCGATTCCCTCGGGGAGCGTCATTGTGCCGTGGGCGGCCATGGCGATTTCCTCGATGGTCTTCCCGGCGCCGGGATCGCCCTTGACGAACCAGCGGCCCTTCTCCCACTCGAGGTCTTCGGGCCGGGTTTCGAGCATGGCTGCGGCGATAAGCTTCGCCTTTTCGCGGACCTTCCGCGCAACGAGTGCCACCGCCCCGCCGCTGACCGGTGTCGACCGGCTCCCGTACGTGCCCAGGCCGAAGGGCGTCTGGTCCGTGTCGCCGTGGACGACGTCGATGTTCTCCGGCGGAATGCCGAGCTCTTCCGCGACGATCTGCGCGAACGTGGTCTCGTGGCCCTGCCCCTGGCTCTGGACGGAAAGCCGCACGACGGCCTTGCCGGTGGGGTGGACGCGCAACTCGGCGCCGTCGGCCATGCCCAGACCCACGATGTCGAAGTGCTTGCGGGGGCCGGCTCCCACGACCTCAGTGAAGAAGGCGACGCCGATGCCCATGAGTTCGCCACGTTCGCGTTTTTCTACCTGCTCGCGCCGGAGCGCCTCGTAGCCGGCCATCTTCATCGACAGGCGCATGGCCTCTTCATAGTTGCCTGAGTCATAGACCCAGCCGGTTTTGTTCGCGTAGGGGAACTGTTCGGGCTTGATGAAGTTCTTCAGCCGGAGTTCCGCCGGGTCCATGTCCAGCTTTCGGGCCAGGATGTCCACCATCCGCTCCACCAGGTAGACGGCTTCCGTCACCCGGAACGAGCACGCGTAGGCAACGCCGCCCGGAGCCTTGTTGGTGTAGACGCCTCTGACCTTGCAGAACGCGGCCTTCAGGTCGTAGCTGCCAGTGAAGATCGAGAAGAAGCCGGCGGGGTTCTTGGTGGGCTGCGCGGTGGCGTTGAACGCGCCGTGATCGGCCAGCACGCTGGTCCTGAGAGCGAGGATCTTGCCGTCTTTGGTGGCGGCGATCTCGCCCTGCATGATGTAGTCCCGGGCGAACGACGTCGACATCAGGTTTTCCGAGCGGTCCTCCACCCACTTCACCGGCTTGCCGGTGACGATCGATCCGACGACGGCGAGGATGTAGCCGGGATAGATGCCCACCTTGTTACCGAACCCGCCGCCGATATCAGGAGAGACTATACGGATCTTGTGTTCGGGGATGCCGGCCACAATCGCGAACAGGGTGCGGTGCGCGTGCGGGGCCTGGGTCGTCTCATAGAGCGTCAGCTTTCCGGAGACGGCATCGAAGTCCGCGACGGCGCCGCAGGTCTCCATGGGTGCCGGATGGACTCGAGGGTAGACGACCTCCTGTGCCACTACGACGTCGGCGGCGGCGAATACCGCCTCGGTTTCCGCCTCATCGCCCATCTCCCAGTCGAAAATCCGGTTGTCCGTCCGGCCTTCGAGATCATCCCGGATCAGGGGGGCGTCCGGGTCCAGGGCTTTGCGCGCATCGATCACCGGAGGGAGCAGGTCATATTCGACGTCGATCAGTTCCAAGGCGTCGCGGGCGGCGTAGCGGTTCTCCGCGACGACGAAAGCAACCTCCTGCCCCTGGAAGCGCACTTTGTCGGTCACGAGCACGGCCTGCACATCCGCTGAAAGCGTGGGCGCCCAGGCCAGATTGAGCGCCAGCAGGTCCTTGCCGGTGATCACGGCGAGTACTTTCGGGTGGGCCAACGCGTTGGTGGTGTCGATCGAGACCAGCCGCGCATGGGCGACCGGGGCGCGCAGGATGGCGCCGTGCAGCATTCCCGGCAGCACAATGTCGTCGACGTAGTGGCCCATCCCACGGACGAACCGGGGGTCTTCCTTGCGCTGGATGCGCCCGTACCCGATCGGGCGGTCGGCGTCACCGGCCGCCGGATTGCCGGGCCGATGGTGGGTAACAGTCATGCCTTCACCTCTGTGTCTGCGACGTCCGGGACCGCCGTGTCCGTACCCTCGATGACTTCGTCTGGTGCAGCAACGTCAGCGGCCGCCCCTGCCGGGTGGGCGGCAGCCCACTGCACTGAGCGGACGATGGTGGCATATCCGGTGCAGCGGCAGATCTGCCCGGAAATGGCCTTCCGGATCTCGGTGTCGTCCGGATACGGGTTCTTGTCCAGCAAGGCGCGGGCCGTGAGCATCATGCCGGGGGTGCAGAAGCCGCACTGCAGCCCGTGCTCCTCCATGAACCCCTGCTGAACCGGATCGAGAGTGCCTGCCGTGGCGAGTCCTTCAACGGTGCGGATATCGTGGCCGGCCGCCATCGCCGCGAGCACGGTGCAGGACTTCACGGGCTGGCCGTCCATTAGGACCACGCACGTTCCGCAGTTGGTGGTGTCGCACCCCCAGTGCGTGCCCGTGAGGCCAAGGACTTCGCGGATGTAATGAACCAGCAGCACCCGCGGTTCGATGTCGGAGGCTACTTCGTTGCCGTTCACGGTCATGCTGATCTGCATGGAGCTCAACCTTCCTGTGTTCCGGCAGCCCGGGCGCATGCCAGCCGCAGGACTCTGCGGGTGAGCTCGTCGGCCAGATGCCGTTTGTAGTCGATCTGTCCGCGCTGATCCGCGACGGGATCGCACGCGATGGCTGCCTGCCGGCCGGCCTCGACGAAAAGCTCCTCGCGGGGTTGCTGTCCAAGGAGCACGGCTGCGGCTTCCTCGATTGTTCCGTCGAGGCCCAGTGCCGTGAGACCTATGGCCGCGGCATCGACGCTACCGTCGTCCGCCAGCGAGACAGCCGCCCCGGCTGCGGCGACGGCCCAGTCGCCAACCCGGCGTTCCACTTTTTCGTAGGCGCTTCCCGAGCTCGGACGAACGGGGAACCGGACTTCGCACAGCAACTCGTCTGGTGCCACCGCCGTTTCATAGGGGCCGCGGTGGAACTCCTTCATGTCGACGAGGCGTTCGCCGCCGGGACCGCGGACCACCGCCACAGCACGCAGGACGTCGCAGACCGTGGAAAGGTCTTCGGCCGGGTCGGCCTGGCACAGGGAACCGCCAATGGTTCCGCGGTTGCGGACCACAGGATCCGCGATGACCGCTTCGGCGTCCGAAATAATCGGGAAGAGTCGGGCTACTTCGGCTGATTCCAGGAGGGCCGTATGGCGAGTCAGCGCGCCCACCCGCAGGTGATCCCCGTCGAGAAGGATGAAGTCGAGCTCGAACAGGTCGTTGATGTCAATCAGCCATTCGGGACGGGCCAGGCGGAGTTTCATCATGGGCAGCAGACTGTGCCCGCCGGCTATCACCCGGGACTCGGGGCCGTGGCGTGCAAGAAGTTCAAGGGCATCGTTCACCGTGCTGGCCCGCACGTAATCAAAAGGAGCCGGAATCTGCATTGTCCCTACCTCACTCCATGGCGCCGCACACTGTAAGACGCCGATTTGAAGTCAGTCTTGTCCCGGCCCGAGTGGAGTGTCAATATCGTCATAAGCGAAGGGTTATGAAGCCGTGTCGATGACTTTGAGCCAGCTGCGGGCCTTCGCGCTCGTGGCCAGACTGGGGTCGCTTCACGCTGCCGCGGCGGCCCTGGCTGTCAGCGAGCCGGCGGTCTCCTCGGCCCTGGCTGCGCTCCGGAGGGACCTTGGCGACCCCCTCTTCGTCCGTGCTGCCGGAGGCATTGCCCTGACGCCGGGCGGCCGGGCGCTGGCGGACTATGCCCAGGAAATCGTCGGCCTGGCTGACCAAGCCCGGTGGGAGGTCTCCCACGCAACCACAGACGCGGGGTTGCTGAGAATCGTCGCAACAGCTCCGTTCGCTGAACATGCGGCCGGACGGCTGCTCGACCTCTTCACCAAACGGGTCCCCGGAGCCTCTGTCGATGTCGTAGTGGAGTCCGCTGCTAACATAGCGTCTCTTCTGCTTGACCGCGCCTTCGACATAGCCCTCGGGGCCATGCCTACGCAGCCAGCCGGCCCGGGTGCCGACGTCGGACTGGAGATGGTCCCTTTCCTGCGGTATCAGCGCGTCTTTGTGGTGGCGGCGTCGCATCCCCTCGCAGTGCTGCACGGGCCGGTACCACTGGCCCGGCTACTGGACCGCCCGTGGTTCGCCGGCCCCTCCGGCATCCAGTCGGAGACGGATGAAGGGCGGTGGCTGTCGTCGATGGGCGTAGTGCCCGAAGTGATCCGGCTAAGCAGCGAAACCGACGCGCTCGCCGCGGTCAGAGCGGGAGAGGGTTTGACACTGGCCGTGGGGCATATTGTGCGGGCGGAACTCCAAACCGGAGTCCTTGTGCGCGTACCGGTCGTCGGAACTCCAGTTTCCGGTCTGTGGTGGGCAAGCACGCTTAGCCACGGCCGGACAACCTCCAAGGCAAAGGCGCTGCAGCGCTTCGTCACCACACCGGATGCAACAGCCGCCATGGTTGCTCCGGGCGGCTCGCGGGGGCTTGAACGACGGGGATCCAAAGTTCACGTTGCTCTCTGGAGCTGAGGCCGAGGGCCATCGCCGCCCCTATGCAGTCCGGCACGACTGGGGCAACATATGAAGTGTTCCAAGCCCGGGCGGCCACCGGATCCACGGGTGGTCCGGGTATCGACCGGCACGAGAGGACACCTGAAGATGACCACGACACTTAATCCCTACCTTGGCTTCCGGGACAATGCGCGGGAGGCCATGAACTTTTACCAGTCCGTATTTGGAGGCGAACTGGCAATGAGCACCTTTGGCGAGTTCCATGCCAGCGAAGACGCGTCCGAGCAGGACAAGATCATGCACGGCATGCTGACCACCGGATCCGGCATGGTGCTCATGGGCGCCGACACGCCCAACGGCATGAGCTTCACCCCGGGCGACAACTTCTCCGTTTCCCTCAGCGGCGATGACGACGCCGAACTGCGCGGGTACTGGGAGAAGCTGTCCGACGGCGGCACCGTGACGGTGCCGCTCGAACAAGCGCCGTGGGGCGATACCTTCGGAATGTGCACGGACAAGTTCGGCGTCGCCTGGCTGGTGAACATCGCCGGACCCAAGCAGTAGGCCCCCGGCAGCACGGGGCCCGGGAGCGCAGGCCCCCGGCACCCCAGGGCCCGGGCAGCCGAGCCGTTCGGCGCCTACTTGCGGGCCACAAAGTAGGCGTTGAACGGGTCCTCCTCGAGTTCTTTCACGTCAACGGTGGCAAAGCCTGCAGCCCGGACCATGGATTCAGCCAACTGGACACCCCAAACCGTTCCCAGCCCGTCCCCGCCCTGTGCCAGGGACACGGACATGCAGTGGAATGTTGAGATCGCGTAGAGGAACGTCCCCCACGGGAGCTCAACATTGTCGATCAGTTCGCTCGAGGCCTTGATATCCACCATGAGGAACGTGCCGTCGGGGCGCAGCGCCCGGTGGATGTTTTGCAGCACCTTCGCCGGCCGGGCCTGGTCGTGGATGGCATCGAAAACAGTGATGACGTCGAAGCCTTCCACGATGTCCAGGTCAGCTGCGTCCAGGAGCTCGAACCGGACGTTCCCCAGTCCCAGCCGCCGGGCTTCCGCCCGCCCGGCGAGCACGGCGTCCTCGAAGAAGTCGTAGCCCGTGAAGCGGCTCGCGGGAAAAGCTCCGGCCATCAGGTTGACGGCGTGCCCGGCTCCGCATCCGATATCTGCGACGTCGATTCCCGCCTGCAGGCTGTCCACACACCCGGCCAGCGGGAGGATGGCGGACACGAGGGATGCATCATGGACCGAGGCGCTGTCAGCGGCCTGGATGCCGACGAAATCCGGATAGTCCTCGTACCCCAGGCCGCCGCCCGTCCGGAATTTGTGCGCGATCTTGTCCGCCACCCCACCCATCAGGGTGATGTACTGAAGCGTCCGGGCCAGGTTGTCGACGCCTTGGCCGCAGACGGACGGTGCCAGCGCAGGGTCGAGCCGGTAGGTGCCTGCGGCGGGCCGGTACTCGACGAAGCGGGCCGTCACCATGCCGCCGAGCCATTCGCGGACGTAGCGTTCGTTAAGCCCGGCAGCGTCGGCGATCTGCTCACTCGAGGCAGGCGGCAGCCCGGCCATCACGTCGAACAGCCCGGTCTGGTGGCCGATGCTGGCCAGGACGGCGGCCGAGCTGTCGTTGAGGATGCCGAGCAGGCGGGCGGCGGCGGCTTCAACGGCGTCCTCCGCGGCTTTCGCGTCGCGGGCGGCCGCCGCGTCTCCTGCCGTGAGGCGGAGGTCGGTGGTGGTCATTGTGTTTCCTTTCTTCGGCGGACTCGCTGTCCGGCTACTTCGAAAGTACGTCCGGGGCCGGGCACGCCGCGTCGGGCGGATCATGCATCTTTCACCGGGGCTGTGGGGTGAATGATGCAGGGGGCACCTCCCCGCAAGGGCCGGCCGGGCGGACGCACGACGACGGGGGAAACGGCGCTCGCCGTCGTCGTCGTCGTTCTTCACGCCAGTCCGTGGTCCCTGGCCCAGCCGGCCGCGGCGGTCCGGGTGGAGACCCCGATCTTGCCGAAAATGTTGGCCAGGTGCCGACCCACCGTCTTTTCACTGATGACCAGGGCATCCGCCACCTGGCGGTTGCTTGCACCGGTGGTGATGAGTGCCAGGACTTCGCACTCCCGGGCCGTCAGGCCGCCCCGGTCCGTGCCGTCGGTGGTGCCGCCGGCACTGCCTGCGCCACGCTCCAGCCGTTCGACGTCGGGGACTGCCCCTAGCTGGCGGTAGATGGCGAGCGCTGTGGCGAGGTCGGCATCGGCCGCACCGGCCTGGCCGAGGGCACGCCGGGACACGGCGAGAAGCTCGTGGATCCGGGCCGTGCGGTAGCGCGCACGCTGCGCGCGGTACGTCCGGGCGGCTGCCTCAAGGAACGGCAGGGCGCTGTCCGCACGGCCGGACGCCAGCAGGACGGCGCCACGGGCCTGGCATGCCCACGCCTGGAGGCCCGGAGAGGCGAACCGGGTGGCGGTCCTTTCCAGTTCGGCGGCCAGTGCCTCGGCGAGCGCCGCGTCACGCCGGGCCAGTGCCAGCTCGGTGGCGGGCAGCAGCAGCCTGGCCCGGTCCAGCAGCCGGCTCTCGCCCAGCGCGGCACGGAGCTGGCTAAGGGCCAGCATGGTGTCGCCGGCTTCATAGTGCAGCAGGGCCTCGCCCGGCTGCGGGTCCACCCCGAGGTCCCGTGCACGGCGGTACGCGGCCAGCGCCCCGGCAGTATTGCCGCGCAGGCGGCGGACCTCGCCGAGTTCGTAGTAGCCTGCCCCGGCCATCCAGCCGTGTGCTGTGACCAGGTTGTCGCTGGAGGCGCCGATCTCGCGTTCCACCGCATCCCAGCCCCCTTCGGCGCTGATCAGCTGAAGCTCGTGGATGCGGGTGACGCCGGTGTACACAAAAGTGGCTGACAAGCCCGCTGTCCAACGGTCCAGTGCGCCGGTCCAGGCCCGCATCCTGGCCAGGTCTCCGAGCTGGTGGCAGAGGTGGATGACAGTGCAATAGATGTCTCCGGCCCACACGGGCGCAACGGCACCGGCCAGGACCGGCAGCATGGCCTCGTCCAGGTCGCTGAAACCGTCCTCGGTCCGCCCGGCCCGGACCCCGCCAAGTCCGGCAACGACCCGGGCAAAACAGGCGAGGGTGGGGTCAGCCAGGCGGTTCGCCAGGGCATCGAGCCTCGCTGCGGCTGCCTGCGCCGGTCCGGGGTCTTCCTCCAGGTCCAGGGACATGGCGCTCTCCAGGTACAGCAGGTACCCGTGTGCAGGCCCTTCAGGGAGGCCCTGCAGCAGGCGCCGTGCCCGGTTGAGCCACCCGGAGGCAACCACGAGATCCCCCCGCGTGCCCCACTGCAGAGACAGGAGGATGGCTTTCATCGCTGCGGCGGGCTGGTCGCCGGAACCGGCCAGGCCCCGGTAGAGATCCTCTGTTACCGAGAGTGACTCGGGGATGTCGCCCAGCCACCACATCGCGTCGGCCAGGGCAGCCAGGTCCTGCAACTCCAGGCCGGTGGTGCTCCTGGCGGCAAGAAGCTCGTTGCGGGCCGCGGGCCAGTCCCTGCGGGCGTACGCCGCGCGGGCGCTGGTGATCAAATCCTGTTCAGCCATGCGAGGTCTCCAAGGGATGGTCCCAGCGTACTGCCGGCTCCGCCTCCCGAAAAGGCGGGAGCGAGCGGGCAGCCGTGACTTTCGGCCCTAGGTGGGCTGCCGGAAGAAGCGGAAGCTGGGACGTACATCGCGACTGCGCTTTCCGGCGCGTTGCAGTGCATGCGCCTGCCGGGCCCTGGCGCTGCCGCTGCCGCCGGACGGCAACGGGAACGCTGCGCAACGGGAGCAGGGAGCATGATGAAACACCGACACCCGCAACTCCGGTTCCTCGGAGCCACGGACAGCGTGACCGGTTCCCGGTACCTGGTTGAGGCGGCAGGTAAACGCATCCTCGTGGACTGCGGGCTGTTCCAAGGCTACAAGGTGCTCCGCGACCGCAACAGGATCCCCTTCCCCGTGAGGCCGGACTCCATTGACGCCATCCTGCTGACGCATGCGCACCTTGACCACACCGGCTACGTCCCCGCCCTGGTCCGGGACGGTTTCAACGGGCCGGTGTACGCCACGGAGGGCACCACCGAATTGTGCACCCTGCTCCTGCCGGATAGCGGGCACCTGCAGGAAGAGGAAGCCAAGTACGCCTACGAGCACGGATCGTCCAGGCACAGCCCGCCGGTTCCGCTCTACACGGCTGCGGACGCTGTCCGCTCGCTCGACAGTTTCCGGGAACACGGCTTCGACACCCCGCTGGAGCTCGGCGGGGGGATCGCCGCGACGTTCCTGCCCGCCGGCCACATCCTGGGGGCAGCCCAGATCAGGCTCGCTGTGGGCCAGCATTCCGTCCATTTCACCGGCGACCTGGGACGCACCGATGATCCGCTGATGTTTCCGCCCCGGGGACTTGGCGCCGCTGACATTCTTGTCACCGAATCCACCTACGGAAACCGCAAACACTCGAGCCTGGATCCGGAACTGCAGTTGGGCGAGATCATCACCCGTGTGGCGAAGAAGAACGGCGTGATCATGATCGCCGCGTTCGCCGTCGGACGGGCGGAGACACTGATGCTGCACCTGTCCCGGCTCCGCAGCAAAAACGCCATTCCGGACATCCCCGTGTACCTCAACAGCCCCATGGCCATTGACGCGTCCGGCATGTACCAGCGCCATCCCGATGAACACCGGCTCAAACAGCCGGAGTATGAGGACATGTACAAAGTGGCCAAGATGACCCGGACGGTGGACGACTCGAAGCTGCTCAACCTCCGCGGTGGGCCAATGGTGATTATTTCCGCCAGCGGGATGCTCACCGGAGGCAGGATCCTGCACCACATCGCCGAATACGGACCCGATCCGAAAAACGCCATCATCCTCAGCGGCTACCAGGCTGGCGGAACCCGCGGCGCCGCGCTCGCCGCCGGCGTGCGGCAACTTCGCATCTACGGAGAGGACGTGCGCATCCGCGCCGAGGTGATCCAGATGGAAAGCCTGTCCGCGCATGCGGACTCCGACGGGCTGATCGAGTGGATGCGGGCCGCCGCACGGGAACCCCGGATGACCTACATCACCCACGGCGAACCGGAAGCGTCCGATGCGCTCCGGATCCGCATCAAGCGCGAACTCGGCTGGCGGGTGCGCGTTCCGGAATACCTTGAAGGCATCTCGCTCGAGGACCCGACATGACCAACGGAAACCGTGCTGTCCTGAGCATGCTGGACGAGATCCGCACCCTGGCCCGGCCCCTCACCGGGATCCGGGACCTTGACCGGCTGGTCCACGGCGCCGGTACCGGACGCTTCGTGGCCATCGGCGAAGCATCCCACGGCACGCACGAGTACTACACCATGCGTGCCCGCCTGAGCATGCGGCTGATCGAAGAGCAGGGTTACAGCTGGATCGGGGTGGAAGGCGACTGGCCGGACTGCTGGCGGATCAACCGCTGGGTCCGGGGACAAAGCGGCCAGGACACTGGAGTGCACACCATGCTCGCCGGATTCGGGCGCTGGCCCACCTGGATGTGGGCAAACGAGGAAGTGGCAGGCTTCCTTGACTGGCTCCGCGGCTGGAACCTGGAGCGTCCGATGGAAGAGCGGGTTGGCTTCTACGGGCTGGACGTCTACTCACTGTGGGATTCCCTGCGGGAGATCATCGGCTGGCTCGAGGAAAACGAGCCCGACGCCGTCCCCGCTGCCATGCGGGCGTGGCGGTGTTTCCTTCCGCATCACGAAGACCCGCACGAGTACGCCTGGAGCACCCGGCTGGTCCCCGAATCGTGCGAGGCTGATGTGGTTGCACTCCTCACCGAGGTGCGGAACCGGGCATTTGCGCTGCGCGACCACGAACCGCGCGTCGAAAGCGATGAGGCTTTCGACGCGGTCCAGAACGCTGTGGTTGCCGCCAACGCCGAGCATTACTACCGCATCATGGTGCAGGGGAGCCGCGAGTCCTGGAACGTCCGGGACCTTCACATGGCGGACACCGTGGACCGGTTGAGTGCGCATCTGGGCCCGGCGTCCAAAGGGATCATCTGGGAGCACAACACCCATGTGGGCGATGCGCGGGCCACGGACATGGCGCGGGACGGGCTGGTGAACGTTGGCCAGCTGCTCCGCGAGCGCCACGGTTCCGAAGGCGTCACCCTGGTGGGTTTCGGATCGTACCGGGGAACAGTCATGGCTGCGGACGCCTGGGGCTCCCCGGAACGGGTGCTCACGGTGCCGGAAGCCCGGACCGGCAGCCACGAGGATCTGCTGCACCGGGCCCTGGGCGCACCGGCATTGTTGGAATTCGGCGGGGACAGGTCCGGGCCGTGGCTGTCAACCTGGTTGGGTCACCGGGCCATCGGTGTTGTCTACCGCCCGGCCAGGGAATCCGGAAACTACGTTCCCACCCGGATGGGAGGGCGTTACGACGCCCTCATCTGGATGGAACAGACCTCGGCGCTTCGTCCGCTGCATCACGAGGCTCCGCCGAGTGAGCCGGAGTTCGAAACGGAGCCCACCGGATTCTGAGCTGCCGCTGGAAAGCGAAGCAGCCGTTTCATCACCAGGCCGGTTACGAGTGCCATGCCGGCGGCCATCAGGATGGCGGCAGCGACGCCGATGGTGATCACCGTCGTCGGCGGCTGTCCCGGCTGCCACAGCGGAGGTGCGACGGCGAAGAAGAGTCCCAGCCCCACGCACCATGCCAGCGCGTTCCCGGCCACCCACCGTCCGCTGTGCGCGACGTGCCGGCGGAGTTCCGGCCATTGTGCCAGCCCGATCGAACACAGCAGCAGCAGGGCGCCGGGAGCCGCGACGCCGATCTGCAGGGCAGGCGGCCAGACCTGCCACTGGTTGGCGAAAGTACTGGGGCTAAGGCCGAGGAGCCAGGCGAGCGCCGCACCGGCGGCGGTGCGGATGGTCCACCTGCTCACGCTGAGGCCGGGCAGCAGGCTTCGGAGCACGTGCGCCTGGGCGAGCCCCAGGACTGTGCCCTCGGCGACGCCGGCCACCACCAGCCAGGCCATCCCGCCGGCGGTGTCCGGAATGATCACGAAGACTGCGACGACGGCGGGAACCAGGAAGCCTGCACTCTCACCGACGGTGACCCACAGCAACCAGCGGCGGAGGAACGGTTGGGGCCGCGAGGGGGCGGCGGCGCCGGCCCGGGTCTGCTCCATGGCCCCGACGCTACGCGGGGCACCAGCGCCGGGTGAGGGGCTTAAGGCCCTAACCCCCGTGTCTGCCGCCGGAGCACACTGAAAGTGTCAGCGGCCTCCGGCGTGCTGATCCGAAAACGCGATGGAGAAGAGCAGGATTCAGAATGAGCAAACCAATCGTCGTCGGCATCAACGGCTCCACCGGAAGTGAGGCCGCAATGTCGTGGTCGCTCCACCGGGCAGCCAGGCTCAAGCTGCCGGTTATCGCCGTCCATGCGGTGGATGACCGGTGGATGTCGCCGGACTTCCAGTACCACGAACTGATCAGGGAATCAGGCATGGAGCTGCTGAGGCAGGTGCAGGAGGATGCCGCCAAGAAGGAACCCGACGTGGCCGTCGACGTGCAGTTGCGCCACGGCAGCGCCGGCGCCGCGCTCAAGGAAATGTCCAAGGACGCCGCCATGGTGGTCATCGGGTCACACCACCGCCATTGGGCCGACGGCGGACCCATGACGGACCGGGCCCTTCAGGTCGTTACTGCGTCGGACAGCCCGGTGGCGGTTATTCCGCAGGACCAGGGGCCGGAGGGCCGCGGGGTTGTCGTGGGTGTGGACGGCTCGGAGGAGTCCCTCCAGGCCGTAGCCTTCGCCGCGGCGGAAGCCGACCGCGAGGGCGACGAACTAACGGCCGTGCTGGCTTTCCGGCGCCCCGCCCGCTGGGTGCAGAGCGGGATGCCTGCCAGCGGACTGGCTGAAGTCATTAAGGAAGAGGACAAGATTGTTCTCGCGGAATCGGTGGCCGGCCTGCGGGACAAGTACCCGGACCTGGTGGTGAACCAGCGGCTGGACAAGGACACCGACCCCGCCAAGGCCCTCGTGGAGGCCGCGGCGAACGCGCGCCTCCTGGTGATCGGCAGCCGGGGGCGCGGGGGATTCAGCCGGCTTGTCCTCGGCTCCACGGCCCATGCGGTTCTGCTGCGCGTTCCTTGCCCCACGGTGGTCACCAGGGTCCACAAGGTCAAGCACGAGGAATAGCGGGCACCGTCAGTGCATGGCTATGGCCCCCTCCGTGGAGGGGGCCATAGCCATGTGCGGGATCCGCCCCGCGCTTTAGTGCCACTGCGGGCGCCAGGCCGTGGTTGCTAGATCCACTTTGGCGCTGCCGGTACCTCGGGCAGGTCAGCGTCCGACGCCGGTGGGGCGGCGTCTGCTGCTGTGGCGCCTGTTGCGGTGGTCGTTGTTGCCGCGGTGCTTGTCGCTGTCACGCCGTGGGTGCCGCGGCCGGTGGCCCATTGGGTGATGGCGGCGAGCGGGCCGTAGACCACTGTTGGTGTTTCGGCGTCGGTGTCGCCGAAGACCATCCCGTCGGGCTGGTCGGTGACTCTGATGAGCAGTCCGGTGTCGGTGCCTCGGGTGTGCCAGGCTGCGGTGATGTCCGCCAGTAGTCTGGCCAGGACCGGTGCGGGGATGTCGTTGAAGGTGGCGCCGTTGCCGAGGTCCACGGCGTGGACCCAGACTTCGCGGGTGCGCATCCAGACGGTTTCCTCGGCCGGGACGATCCTGCCCTGGGCTGTTTTGACTTTGTGGTGCCAGGCCTCTGCCGGGAGGTCCCGCCATTCGACGTTCAGGTGCACGGCGGAGTGGTCGAACAGGTGCCGCAGTGCGATCGGGGGCAGGGTGGCTCCGAAGTTGATTTCCTGGTCCCGCACCGACGTGGAGGCGTACATGGGTGTCTCCACGCCGGTGGCTGCCCACTCGATGAGCCGCGCGATGGCCCGCGCGTTGTAGCCGATGTGGGCCGTGACGTGCCGGCGGGTCCAGCCCGGCAGGAGCGAGTCTCCGTCGAGGTCCGCGTCGGAGAGCTCGTTGAGCTTGCGGGCGAAGAACGCCGTGCCCCGCCGTGCCTGCAGCAGACCCTCAAGCAGTTGCGGGTCGGTGGTCTGGTCGTGGCGGGCAACCATCAGGCTTCCTTGACCACGCGGTTGTTCAGCTGGCCCAGGCCCTCGATGGTGGTGACCAGGATCTGGCCTTCCTGCAGGTAGCGCTTGGGGTCCTGGGCGTGGCCCACTCCGCCCGGGGTGCCGGTGGCGATCACGTCGCCGGGGTTCAGCGTGATGATCGTGGAGATGTAGGAGACCAGGAATTCCGGGGTGAAGACCAGGTCCCCGGTGGGGGTGGACTGCTGGATCTCGCCGTCCACGGCCGAGGTCATCAGCGGGCCGGCGGTGAACTCGTCCCGGGTGACCAGGGCGGGGCCGAACGGGGTGGAGTTCTCCCAGGTCTTGCCCTGGAGCCACTGGATGGTGCGGAACTGGTAGTCGCGCACGGAAACATCGTTCAGCACCGAGTACCCGGCGATGTAATCCGTGGCGTCGGCTTCGCTGATCCGGCGGCCCTTCTTGCCGATCACCACGGCGAGTTCGGCTTCCCAGTCCACGGTGTCGGATTCCTGCGGCAGCGCCAGGTCATCGTTCGGGCCGATCAGGGATTCCTGGTACTTCGCGAACAGGGTGGGGTACTCCGGGATTTCCCGGCCCATTTCCTTGATGTGGTTGCGGTAGTTATGGCCCACGCAGATGATCTTGCCCGGGAACGGCACCACCGGCGCGAGGTCCGCGCCCTCGAGCGGATGCGTCGCACCGTTCGCTGCGGCGGCGATGGATTCCCACGCGGAGTCTTTCAGGAGTGCCCCGACGTCGGCGAAGCCGTCGATTTCGGTCAGGGTGGTCCCGTCCTGGCGGACAGCCTTCGTTACTGTTTTGTCTCCGACAGAGGTGCGGAGGGTGAGGAGTCTCATGCGTTCTTGCGTCCTTCGATGTAGGTGCGGTTGAAGTTCAGTCGTTCAAAAATGGGGGCGTCGCTGAACCGGAACAGATCAAACCCGCTCTCAGCCTGCAGGGACCATTCAGCCCAGGACGGGACAACGAAGAGGTCGCCCTTTTCCAGGGTCCGGGGTTCGCCGTTGAGAACAACGGCACCGGTCCCTTCGAAGACCTGCCAGACGCTGGAGCCGACCTCGCGGACGCCCTGGGTGGACGCGCCGGGCCGGAGGCGGTGGAATTCGGCCCGGATGGTGGGCATCACGTCCCCGCCGGTGGTGGGATTGGTGTAACGGACAGCGGCGTGGCCCTGGGACACGGTGGCCGGGTGGCCCTCGTCCTCGAGCAAAAGTTGCTCGGCCAGGGCACGGTCAGTGTATTCCCACCGGTACGCGGCGATGGGGGAGCTGGTGGTGTCATCCAGGCCGGAGAGCGGGCGCAGGCCCGGGTGGGCCCAGAGCCGCTCGGAGCGGGAGATGTCCGGGGTGGCCTCGTCGGTGACCCGTTCGGTGCCGAACTCGAAGAACCCGGCGTCCGCGTAGTGCACGAACGGGATGTCCAGGCCGTCGATCCAGGCCATCGGCTCATCGGTGTCGTTGTGGTGGCCGTGGAAGTTCCAGCCCGGGGTCAGCAGGAAATCACCGCGGGACATCCGGACCGGGTCCCCGTTCACCACGGTCCACACGCCTTCACCTTCGACGACGAAGCGGAACGCGTTTTGGGAATGGCGGTGCTCGGGGGCTGTTTCGTGGCCGCCCAGGTACTGGATGGCTGCCCACAGAGTGGGCGTGGCATAGGCCGTGCCGCCCAAACCAGGGTTGGCGAGGGCAATGGCGCGGCGTTCCCCGCCGCGGCCCACCGGCACCAGGTCACCTGCGCGGGCGGCCAGCGGGTACAGGTCGCTCCACCGCCACACATGCGGCACCGCCTTCGGGGAGGGGACCATCGGCATCAGGTCACCGATCTCAGTCCACAACGGGATCAGGTTCTCCCGGTCAAAATCCCGGTACAGCTCCTCGAGCTGGGCAGCTTCTTCAGGCGTCGGCTCCGGAGCAGTGTGCCCCGCGGCCACTGATTCATGAGTCGTGTTCTCGGCGCTGATGGACACGTGGGCCTCCTCGGTAGGTCAGAACAGTTCTTGGCGTAGCTCGACTCTACGGATGCCGACATGTGGCCCCCAGCATATTCTGCTAGTCAGAATTCCTGGCCCGTTCCGGCGGGGCGCCCGGCCCCGGCGTTCAGTCCGGCTCGGCCGGATTGGCCGCGATGTCGATCTCCAGCTGCCGGCAGGTTTCCCGCAGGGCAGGCACCAGTCCGGCATCGAACACCCTGCGGAAGCGGGTCGCGGGCGTGGCCACGCTGAGCGCGCCCACCACCTTCCCGTGCCTGTTGTGCAGGGCGATCCCGAGGGCGCTCACACCTTCCTCAGTGCCTTCAAAATTGGCGGCGAAACCGTTGTTGCGGATCGACTCCAGCTCGCGCAGGAACGCCGGGTACTCCACGGCGGGGATGGTGTCCCCGCCGATCTCGGCATTATTGCTGCGGAAGAGCTGGTCAACCATGGGAGTCTCCAGTTCGGCGAGCATGGCTTTGCCCCCGGAGGTTTTGTTTGCGGGCATTACCGTCCCCTGGCGGTCACCGACGCGCAAAACATTATTTCCCTCCACGGTGGCCAGGAAACGCACTTTCGTACCCACCCGGACCATGAGGTTGACGGTCTCGTTCAGCTGCGCGGAGAGCAGCTCCATATGAGGCTGGGCGAGCGAGCGGAGCAGCCTGGTCCAGCTCAGCCCTGCCGGCCCGACGCCCATTGCCGGGCCGGGCACGTAGCGCCGGGTCTCATCCTGGACGGCGAACCCCCGGTAGACCAGCATCGCCAGCAGGCGGTGGGCAGTGGACGGGGCCACGCCCAGCTCCTCGGCGGCGTCCTTGAGGCGCAGCGCGCCGCCGTCACGAAGCAGCTGCAGGAGCTGCAGCGCATTGTCCACGGCCTCAATGGAGTAGGTTGGCCGCTTCTGTACGGGCTTCGGGGCTGACTTGGACGCCGGATTGGCGTTGGGCTGTTTCTGCACATCAGAATTGTATTGTCGTTCGCCACGCGCAGTCATGACAGTAGTGGCATGACTCACACAACATCCGCTGCAGCGCCGCACCGGTCCTCCCCCGGGGACGCCGCCCCCACTTCCGCTGATGGGCCTGCATCGCGGTTCTCCAAAGCGTCGGCCGCGGCCGTCCTCGTTTGCTGGCTTTTGGTGGTCTTCGATGGCTACGACCTGATCGTCTACGGCACTGTCCAGTCTTCGCTGATCTCCGAGACCGGCTGGGGCCTGAACAAGGCCACCGCCGGAACCATCGGTTCCATGGCCTTCCTCGGCATGATGATCGGCGCGATCTTCGCCGGCCGGATGGCCGACTCGTGGGGTCGCCGCCGCACCATCCTGGGTTGCGCCGTCGTGTTCTCGATCTTCACCGCCCTCTGTGCCTTCGCTCCCAGCGCTGCCGTCTTTGGCGGCCTGCGGCTCCTCGCCGGCATCGGGCTCGGCGGGCTGGTGCCCTCGGCGAACGCCCTTGTTGCCGAACTTGTCCCCACCAAGTGGCGGTCCACCATCGCCACCCTGATGATGTCCGGTGTTCCGATCGGCGGATCCATCGCCGCCCTCGTCGGCATCCAGCTGATTCCCGCCTTCGGCTGGCAGGCCATGTTCCTGGTGGCCGTGCTGGCCCTGGTGATCGTGGTGCCCCTGGGAGTGAAATACCTCCCGGAGACGCTTGCCCCGGTCCGGGCCACAGGCAGTGCAACAGAGAAGGCTGCCCGTACGGCAGCCGGCAACGCCAGTGCGGTCAAGGAACCGTCCGGCTTCTCGTCCCTGCTCCGTGCCCCGTACCTTGGTGTCAGCATGCTGTTCGCCCTGGCGACGATCGCCACCCTGTTCGCTTGGTACGGACTGGGAACCTGGTTGCCCAACCTGATGCAGTTGGCGGGCTACAACCTGGGTTCCGCCCTGACCTTCGCGCTGGCCCTCAACCTGGGTGCGGTGGCCGGTTCGGTCATCACGGCCTGGGCCGGAACCCGCTTCGGTCCGGTGCCGACTGCGATCGCCGCTGCCGCCGTCGCCGCCGTTGCGCTGGTGGTCCTCGTCACGGGGCCGTCTGTCACCGTCGTCTACCTCATGCTGGTCCTCGCCGGCGTCGGCACCCACGGCACGCAGTGCCTGATCATTGCCGCCGTCGCGAGCCACTATCCCGGACACCTGCGGGGCACCGCGCTGGGCTGGGCGCTCGGGACGGGCCGCATCGGTGCCGTCGTCGCGCCGCAGGTGGGCGGACTCCTGCTGGCAGCCGGACTGGGCGTCAACTCCAATTTCCTCGCCTTCGCCGGTGCAGCCGCCATCGCAGCGGTCCTGCTGGCCGCCGTCGGCCTCAAACTCAAGTCGAAACTCTCAATTTCACCCTCACACTCATCAACAGGAGCAATCAATGTCTGAGCACGCCACGTCCACCGATGTCCTCGTCATCGGAGGGGGTATGGCCGGACTCGCCGGAGCCCTCGCGCTACGCGAAAACGGTGCCGACGTCACCCTCGTGGAACGGGCACCGGAGTTCGGCGAGGTGGGCGCCGGGCTGCAGATGGCCCCCAACGCCTCCCGCGTCCTCCGGAGCTGGGGCCTGCTGGAGAAAGCGCTCGAAATCGGTGTCCAGCCCAAGCACCTGGTCTTCCGCGACGCCGTCACCGGAGAAGAGCTCACCCGCCAGACGCTCGGCACCGAATTCGAGGAACGCTACGGTGCGCCGTATGTCGTGATCCACCGCAGCGACCTCCACCGGGTCCTCCTCGAGGGCTGTGAAGCAGCCGGGGTCAAGCTCGTCAACGACGTCATGGTGGAGAGCGTTGAGACTGTGAACGGCCGCGGCGTGGCCCACACCGCCGGAGGCGTTGACTACGAGGCCGACGTCGTTATCGGCGCCGACGGTCTCCGGTCCACCCTCCGTCCGCTCGTGGCAAACGACGAACCCGTCTCCTCGGCGTACGTCGCCTACCGCGGCACGGTGCCGATCACCGAGAACACACCCAAGGCCGACCTTGAAGACGTCATCGTCTACCTCGGACCGGACTGCCACCTGGTGCAGTACCCGTTGCGCAAGGGCGAACTGCTGAACACCGTGGCCGTCTTCAAGTCGCCGTCCTTCGAAGCCGGCGTCGAACAGTACGGGGGAGTGGACGAGCTCGAGGCAGCCTACAAGGACTGCGTCCCGGCGGTTCAGGAAGCGCTGAAGAACCTGGCCACCGGCATCCGCTGGCCCATGTACGACCGTGACCCGATCGAGAACTGGGTTGCCGGCCGCATGGTGCTGATGGGCGACGCCGCGCACCCGATGCTGCAGTACCTGGCGCAGGGCGCTTGCCAGGCCCTCGAGGACGCAGCCGTGCTGCAGGACGTCAGCGCCGGCACCGTCTTCACCGCGGACGGCGTCAACCCCGAAGCCTGGGACGGCGCCATCAAGGAGTTCAACGCAATCCGCGCCGGCCGCACCGCCCGGGTCCAGCGCACCGCCCGCGTCTGGGGCGAATCCTGGCATGTCTCCGGACTGGCCCGGACCCTGCGCAACCTGCTCTTTAAGAGCCGGAAGGACAACGACTTCCAGTACAACGACTGGCTGTACGGCCAGGCCGGCGACGGAGTTCCTGCCGCCGTCCGTAAGGAGACCGCGGTGAAAGTCCCCGCCTGATCCACCGGTCCAGGCTTAGCTCTGCACCCTGAAAAGTGCCGGACACGTCTTCCGTGTCCGGCACTTTTCGTTAGGCACGGTGTGTTGCCGGCCCTCCGGCCCCTCGGTAACGTTTTGGGTGGAGCTCCCGGAGGAAAGGACGCCGCCGTGAGGAATGTCTCCCTCTATTTGGACGTGGACGGCGTGATTTGCCCGTTCGGCGCCTCGGGCACCACGGACTGGGGGAGCCGCTGGCGGACGTCCGATGCCGGCCTCCTCGAAGTGACCTACGCCGGTGAACTCGTGGAGTCCCTCAACACGCTGTCCATGACACCTGGCCTTCGCTGCGTCTGGCTCACCAGCTGGGAGGAGATGGCACCGGAATACCTGTGCCCCGCCATCGGCCTGGCCGGGCGGGAATGGCCCGTTCTTGCCAGTGACGGGCCGGGCGGAGGCGACGGCTGGTGGAAACTGCAGGCCCTGCAACGGGACCTCGAGGCATGCGCTCCGGACCGGGCCGTGTGGATCGACGACCAACTCGATTACGAAGCCGAGGCCCGCGCATGGGCGTCCGTCCTCCGCGGGCGCCTGCTGCTGATTTCACCGCATCCGAGGCGGGGCTTGTCCCCGGTTGAACTGGACGCAGTCCGTGCTTTCCTTTGACCGCCCGGTGTTTTGTCCTCAGGGCGTTGACGCGTACGATCGTTAGGGTTTCAAGCCCCTTCCGAACAACACCGCACTAACTGCCGGCAAATGCCGCGGTAACTTGCGTGCGGTCAGGGGCAATGGGGAAGTGGAACTGCTGACCGTCGACTCTGCAGATTGGGCAACAGGTGGAAATCACCTTTATGGTGGCGCTGGTTATAGCGCTGGCACTTTTTTTCGACTTCACCAACGGATTTCATGACACCGCCAACGCGATGGCTACACCCATTGCCACCGGTGCCATCAAACCGAAGACGGCAGTTGCCCTGGCAGCGGTCCTGAACCTGGTCGGAGCGTTCCTCTCCACGGAAGTGGCCAAGACGGTGTCCGGCGGCATCATCAAAGAGGGTTCAGACGGCATCCAGATCACCCCGGACATCATCTTCGCCGGCCTCATGGGCGCCATTCTCTGGAACATGATCACGTGGTTGAAAGGCCTGCCGTCGAGTTCGTCGCACGCCCTCTTCGGCGGCCTGATCGGCGCCGCCATCGCCGGCATCGGCATCCATTCGGTGAACTTCGAATCCCTCATGCAGAAGGTCATCCTTCCCGCCATCTTCGCCCCGGTCATCGCCGGCGCAGTGGCCTACGTCTGCACCCGCCTGGCCTACGCGCTGACATCCCGGCACGATCCGGAGACCGGCAGCAAGCTCACGCAGAAGCGCGGCGGTTTCCGGACCGGCCAGATCTTCACGTCCAGCCTGGTGGCCCTGGCACACGGAACCAACGATGCGCAGAAGACCATGGGCATCATCACCTTGGTGCTGATCTCCGCCGGAACGCAGGCGCCGGGATCCGGACCGCAGTTCTGGGTCATTGCAGCCTGTGCGTTCGCCATTGCCATCGGCACCTACGCCGGCGGCTGGCGGATCATCCGCACCATGGGCTCGGGCCTTACCGACGTCAAGCCCGCCCAGGGCTTTGCAGCGGAAGCCAGCACGGCCTCAGCCATCCTTGCTTCTTCCCACCTTGGCTTTGCCCTGTCCACCACGCAGGTGGCCTCCGGCTCCGTGATCGGTTCCGGGCTGGGCCGCAAGGGCACCTCGGTGCGCTGGGGCACTGCCGGCCGCATCGCCGTCGGCTGGCTTTTCACCCTACCGGCCGCCGGGATCGTGGGCGCCTTGACGGCCCTGCTCGTGATGACCGGACCGGTGGGTGTCGTCATTGCCGCCGTTGCCGGGACCGGCGCCGTGCTGTTCATGTTCGTCCAGTCCCGCAAGTCCCATGTGGGCCACCACAATGCCGTGGAGGTCGAGGAAGCAGGGCAGGCTGTCCGGTTCCGTAAAAAGAAGGCAATGGCCGCCAGCCGCGCCAACAAGTTTAAGGATGGCAACTAAATGAAGTGGTTGGAATTGGTGCAGGTGGCCGGTGCCACGCTCCTTGCCGCCGTGACGGTAGTGGTCCTTTACTCCATCGGCGTTCGTTTCACGGCCATCGCCGGTGATCCCGAGCAGGCCACGCCCCGGTGGATGAAATCGCTCGCCTACGCCTGCTTCGGGCTGTGCGGCCTGGCGGTGCTGTTCGGCTTGTACCTGATCATTCCGTACTTCAGCAAGTAGTAGCTTCAGGCAGTTACCTGTGGAGCGCACGGGACTGCTCTGGCGGATATGACCCAACGGGGGAATAGTTAACACTGTTTCAGCGTGTTTGGTCCGGCTCCGCAGCCGGCCGATGCCGGGAGCCATCCCGAAGGGTTTATCCAGGCCGGTTCCCCTGCCGGGAACCGCAAGCAGGCGGGTCTGTCATGCACAGTCGAACCGGGGCAGCAGCCCGGCTAGCAGCCGGACTTCCAGGAATCGCCGCGGCTTGGTGCCTGCTGCTCCTTGCGGGCGGCTGCGCCGCTCCGCCATCCCCGCCACCGGAATCCCAGGCAAGTTCGACGACGGCGGCACCACCCGCAGCCCCGGATCCGGCCGCTTCGTCCTCCTCCCCGAATGATCCGCCCACGGCTGCACCGTTGCCCGGTCCGGTTGACGGACCTCCTGTTGCCGGCGCCCCTGTCATCCGGTGGGTCCCCATTGGACCGGCCGCACCCACCGATCCGCCCGAGGGGACGCTGTACGAGCTCCTGCGCAGCCTCGACTGCGCAGGCCTCCGCGAGTCAACGCTGAACACGGCGTTTCCTGCCGTCTGGAAGGCCGCGGAGGCCACCTGCCAGGCACTGTCCACGGACCTGCCGGCGGACTGGCAGCAGGCACAGGCTGCGTTGGCCGGGGTTCCCGGCCTGCCGCCCGAACGGTGCTGGGAAAACAAAGTCACGGAATCGCTGCAGCAGGCAGTGGAACTGCGGACCGCCAACCCGGGGGTCAAGCTCGTGGTGAACGCAGCAGGGGCAGGCGACGACTGCCCCCGTCGACTGACAGGCCTGACGGTCCTCGACGGGCCCTCTGCCGGCACAGCCCCGCCATCCGTTTCCTCCGTCGGCGGAGCCCGGGTGCGCCTCCAGGGGTTCTTCGTGAATGTGGACAAAGTCCTGGTGGACGGCAATCCGGTTGACGTCGAAGGCCCGCAGTTCGGCCCCTTCGAGTTTTACGCGCCGCCGACCGCATCAGGCGCCACGTCCGCCACCGTGACAGTGGCTGCAACGCCCCCGGTGTCCGGTGAAGCCCTGCTCCGTTATGCTGACCCGACGCCGTCCACGCCGGCCACACCGCCCGCGTCACCGCCGGACATTTCCCCGCCGCCGTCCGGGGCGTCGGCAGGACCAACATCATGAGCGGCGAACCGGAGGCGGATCCCCGCTGGAAACGCGCTGTCGACATGCTGGCGGTCATCGGCCCGCCATTGACCATCGCGACTGCTTTGCTGGTTTACTTCGGCTGGGCGCGCACGGATGCCCAGGCGAAGGCCATGGGGCTGGATGTCAGCCTCTTCGGCTTCACCGTTCAGGACTTTGTCCTCAGGAGCATCCCGTCTTTGTTCATCCCGCTGGTCTGGCTGCTGATCGTGGCTTCAGTCTGGCTTTCCGTGGACAGGTTCCTCGCCGGACGCCTCAACGCCGGCAGGCGTGCGGGCATCCGGAGGCTCGCCGCCGTGATCCTGGTTGCTGGACTGGCCTGCGCGACTGCCATGTGGATCGTGGTGATTCTCCAGCCCGAACGCACCGTGCTGTTCGTGCCGTACATCATGGCCGGCGGCGTACTCCTGTCCGCCTGGGGACTGAGCCTGTGGCGGCGGTCCGCCGAAGCACCCGGGCGCAACGTGGCCGCACTGTCCCGCGGGTCAGAAAAGACGCTCATCTTCTGCCTGGTGACGCTGCTGCTCTTCTGGGGCACTTCCGACTACGCCCAGGCGCTGGGCCGGGGACTTGCGGTCAGTTACGAGCAACGGTCCGCGCTCCTGCCCACCGCCGTTGTGTACAGCAAGGACCGGCTGGGAATCAGTGCGCCCAACGTCACCGAACAATCCAGCGGCACGGCGGAACATCCGGTGTACCAGTACAGCGGCCTGCGGCTGCTCGTGGTCAGCGGCGGCCGCGTCTTCCTGCTCAACGAGGGCTGGACGCTTCGGAGCGGCAAGGTGGTGGTGCTCCGTGATGATCCGGGCATGCGCGTGGAGTATGGGAACCCCGAGTCCAAATGACTAGGCTGGGGCCATGTCCAGACTCCAATATTTCGTGGCCTCATCCCTCGACGGATTCATCGCCACGTCCGATGACAACCTGGCATGGCTCCTCCAGTTCGACGGGTTCGAAGGCGGCCGGGAAAGCTACGAAGCCTTTATGTCCGAGGTCGGCTGCATCGTCATGGGCGGCGACACCTACGCCTGGCTGATGGAGCACGAGCCGGACAACTGGCCCTACCCTGACACTCCGTGCTGGGTCTTTACCCACCACGAACACTCCGCGCCCCGGGGAGCCGATGTCACGTTCGTCCGCGGCGACGTCCAAGAATTCATGGACGATTTCAGGGCAGATGCCGGCGGCAAGAACGTCTGGCTGGTTGGCGGGGGAGAGCTGGCGGCCCAATTCGCCGATGCAGGCCTGCTGGACGAAATCATCGTGTCCATCATCCCGGTGGTTCTCGGTGCCGGAAAGCCTGTGCTGCCCGTCAAAACAGGGCCAACCCGGCCGCTGGAGCTGGAGGCGTCCAGCACGATGGGCAGGGGAATTGTCGAGCTGCGGTACAGGCTCGGCTGAACCGGCCCGGCTCAAGCCTCAGGGTGCGATGTCCCGGATCAGGTTGGTGATGCGGGCGGTGGAGAGCCTGCGGCCCTTCTCATCGGTCATCACGATCTCGTGCGTGGTCAGCGTGCGCCCCAGGTGGATCGCGATGCAGGTTCCTGTCACAGTGCCGGAGGCAATGGCGCGGTGATGGGTTGCCCCCACCTCAATGCCCACCGCCTGCCGTCCCGGGCCGGCGTGCATGCCTGCAGCGAATGAGCCGAGCGTCTCGGCCAGCACCACGTGGGCGCCGCCGTGCAGGATCCCGGCCACCTGCGTGTTGCCTTCCACCGGCATGGTTGCCACGGTGCGTTCGGGGCTCATTTCGAGGAAGTGGATGCCCATCTTCACCACCAGCGCACCGACGCCGTATTCGCCCAGCCACTCATGCATTTCCTTCGGGATTCCGGCGGCTGCCAGTTCGTCAGCGAACGGCCCGGGCGTGAAATTGTCCATCATGGGAACTAGGCTGGCACCTGTGAGCGAAACTACCAAACCGGCCCTTGCCCCCCTTTCGGCAGACACTGCTGCAGACATCCTCCCGGCAGCTGAGGCCGAATCAGCGACTGCGGCCAAACCCGCCCGGAAAACCACACGCACCGCGGAGCCGGTTTCCGCCACCGAGGCCCCCGTGATTCCCATCACCGACCAGCCGCGCCTCCTGGTGCTGGACGGGCACTCGATGGCCTTCCGGGCGTTCTTCGCGCTGCCCGCGGACAAGTTTTCCACCGCCGCGGGGCAGCACACCAACGCGATCCACGGTTTCACGTCCATGCTCATCAACCTGATCAAGGAACAGAAGCCCACGCACGTAGCTGTGGCGTTCGACGTCTCTGACGAGACCACCCACCGGAAGGCCGAGTACAGCGAGTACAAGGGCGGCCGCAACGAAACTCCCCGTGAGATGAGCGGCCAGATCGACCTTATTGACAAGGTCATGGGCGCGTGGGGCATCAAGACCATCAAGATGCCCGGCTACGAAGCGGATGACGTCCTGGCTACGCTCGCCGCCATGGGGGAAAAGGCAGGCTACGAAGTGCTGCTGGTGACGGGCGACCGCGACGCCTTCCAGCTGATTACGGACAACGTCTTTGTGCTCTACCCCAGGAAGGGCGTCAGCGACATTCCCCGCCTGGATGCCCCCGCCATCCAGGAAAAGTACTTTGTCAGCCCCGCCCAGTATTCGGACCTGGCCGCCCTGGTGGGCGAGTCTGCGGACAACCTTCCCGGCGTGCCCGGCGTTGGTCCCAAGACGGCCGCCAAGTGGATCAACCTCTACGGCGGCCTGGAAGGCGTGCTGGAACACCTCGACAAGATCGGCGGCAAGGTGGGCGACTCCCTCCGCGAAAACGTGGACGCCGTGAAGCGGAACCGCCGGTTGAACAGGCTCCACACCGACCTCGAGCTTCCCGTGACCCTGGACGACCTCGCCGACCCCCGGCCGGACCAGGCGGCGCTGGAACAGCTGTTCGACGAGCTGGAGTTTAAGACCATCCGCACCCGGCTCTTTGCCCTCTACGGCGCCGAAGAGGTGGACCTCGCCGAGCGTGAGAGCCTCGACATCCCGGATTACAGCACGCCCGCCGGAGCAGCCGAGCTGAGCGCATTCCTGGCTGCGGGCGCCGGTCAGCGGTCCGCCGTCGCCGTCGACCTTGTTCCCGGACGCATCGGCGAGGATGCCGCCGCGCTGGCAATCGTCCGGGACGGAGCCGCGGTATACATCGACCTTTCCGGCCAGGATGCCGAGGCCGAAAACGTCCTGGCGGCCTGGCTGCGCGACCCGGAAGCGCCCAAGGTCATGCACGGCTTCAAGGCCGCCCTCAAGGCCCTGAGCGCCCGCGGACTGGAACTGGAAGGCGTCGTCGACGATACGTCGATTTCCGGTTACCTCATCCAGCCCGACCGCCGCACTTACGAGCTCGCGGAGCTGGCGCAGCACCACCTCAACATCGAAATCTCCACCGCCGTGGCGAAGGCCGGGCAGCTGGAATTGTCGTTCGACGGCGATGACTCCGCCGCCGCCGGTGAACTCGTCCACGCTGCCGCCGTCGTCCACGCCCTCAGCCGCTACTTCGAGGCGGAACTGAAGGAGCGCAAGGCCGAGGAGCTGCTGTCCACGCTGGAACTTCCGGTGAGCCAGGTACTGGCGGATATGGAACTCGCCGGAATCGCCATCGACATGCAGCGGATGGATGAGCAGCTGGCCGACCTTGCCAAGGTGATCGACAACGCCCAGGAACTTGCCTTCGCCGCCATCGGACACGAGGTCAACCTCGGATCACCCAAACAGCTGCAGACCGTGCTGTTCGACGAACTCCAGCTGCCCAAGACCAAGAAGATCAAGTCCGGTTACACCACCGACGCCGCATCGCTCAAGAACCTCCTGGAAAAGACCGGGCACGAATTCCTGGTCCAGCTGATGGCGCACCGGGAATCCTCGAAACTCCGCCAGATGCTGGAGTCGCTGAAGAAGTCCGTCGCCGAGGACGGCCGCATCCACACCACCTATGCGCAAAATGTCGCAGCCACCGGCCGTATCTCGTCCAACAACCCCAACCTGCAGAACATCCCCATCCGGAGCGAAGAGGGCCGGCGCGTCCGTGGCATCTTCGTGGTCAGCGAGGGCTATGAATGCCTCCTTTCCGCGGACTATTCGCAGATCGAGATGCGGATCATGGCCCACCTCTCGGGGGACGCCGGCCTGATCCAGGCCTACCGGGACGGCGAAGACCTTCACCGGTTTGTGGGATCGAACATCTTCCACGTGCCCACCGACCAGGTCACAAGTGCCATGCGGTCCAAGGTCAAGGCGATGTCCTACGGCCTGGCCTACGGCCTGACCTCGTTCGGACTGTCCAAGCAGCTGGAAATTTCTGTTGACGAGGCCCGGACATTGATGAAGGAATACTTCGACCGCTTCGGAGCCGTGCGCGACTACCTCCGCGGCGTGGTGGACCAGGCCCGGATCGACGGCTTCACGGCCACCATCGAGGGGCGCCGCCGTTACCTGCCGGACCTCACCAGCACGGACCGCCAGCTGCGCGAGAACGCGGAACGCATTGCGCTCAACTCACCCATCCAGGGTTCCGCGGCGGACATCATCAAACGGGCCATGCTGGGCGTGCATGCTGAATTGAAGGCCCAGGGCCTCAAATCACGGATGCTCCTGCAGGTCCATGACGAACTGGTGCTTGAAGTTGCCGCCGGTGAACGGGAAGCGGTGGAAAAGCTGGTGACGGAGCAGATGGGCTCCGCCGCGGACCTCAGCGTGCCGCTGGACGTCCAGATCGGCGTCGGGCCCAGCTGGTACGACGCCGGTCACTAAGCAGTCTCAAGGCATGCAGGACGCCTTGCGCGGGCGTCCTGCATGGGTCATTCATTCGGTTCAAGGGGGAGCATTACGTGGCAGACAAGTATGAGATCCGGCGGTTCGGGGCGGCAGAGAAGGGTGCGCCCGGCTACGAAGAGGGAACCGACTGGATCCAGGCCGTGGGCTTCGGATTCCACGACACCCGCAGGAGCGATGAATTCGTGGACAAGATCATGTCCATGTACCGCTCGGACGGACGCGTGCTGACCGGCGTCTACCAGACGGGGGAGGTCGCACCGCATGCTTTGGGCGCCGGCATTCCGGTGGCAACCTTCGGGACACTCCGCAGGGACCTGAACGTCGGCTACGGACGCCAGCTGCTGACGCATATGGTGACGGCGGTGACTGTGCGGGGAACGCACCGCCGCCAGGGGCTGCTGCGGCGGATGATGACCGAGGACCTGACCGCGGCGAAGGGCGACGGCCTGGCCATGGCCGCCCTGACCGCCTCGGAGGGTTCCATCTACGGCAGGTTCGGCTACGGTGTTGCCACCTTTGAACGCAGCATCAAGGTGGATACCGGACCACGGTTCGGGCTCCGTCACCAGCCCTCCGGCGCGGTGGAGATCGCGGACCGGAAGGTGCTGCTCGACCTGGCCCCTGAAGTGTTTGAGCGGGTGCACCGGCACACCCCGGGTTCCATCGTCCGCCAGGACGCCTATCGGCAGAACGTATCCGGAACGGTGGGCCGTGACGGCAACGAAGATGAAGCCATCAAGTGTGCGCTGCACTACGACGCCGCTGGAGCAGTGGACGGCTACGTCTCGTACAAGTTCGCCGGCTGGGACACCAAGCCCTACACGGTGGAAGTGGTGGACCTGGTGGCAGGAACGGATGCCGCGTACCTGGAGCTCTGGCAGTTCCTGGGCAGCATCGACCTGATCCAGCGGGTCAGCTGGGCGGACGCACCGGTGGATGATCCGCTGGTGTGGGCCCTCTCGGACCCGCGCTGTGTTGAGGCCTCCGACCACCGGGACATGCTCTGGCTGCGGATACTGGACGCCGGCAAGGCATTGGGCGCCCGCCGCTACTCCGCTGACGGCCGGCTGGTGCTCGCTGTTGAAGATGCCATGGGATTCGCCGGCGGCACGTTCATCCTGGACGTCAGCGGCGGCGAGGCCAGTGTCTCGGCGGCGCCGGCAGATGTCCTGCCGGAGCTGTCGATGGACGTGGCCGACCTCGCCTCCATCTACCTCGGTGCTGTGTGTCCGGTGACCTTGAAGGCGGCGGGACGGATCCGGGAACACGCGCCCGGCGCCGCCGTCCGGGCGCGGCTGATGTTCGCCGTCGAACGGGCGCCGCACTGCCTGACGCATTTCTAAGCCGATACCGGCCGGCCCCCCGCGGCACGAGCGACGTGAAAGCGGCCGGCGACCATGCCGGCCGCTTTGACCGGTGTTGGCCGCGGCGACTAGAATAAACGGGCGTGTACTACGTGCACGTGTCTAGAATCCACAAATCAGGATGAACCTGGCAGACCTATGTGGTCGGCCATCACCCGCGCCCCCGTCCATACGGGTGTGCGGCGGTCCGCCTGACCGACTAACTATCCACAACGGAGCCCCTACTACATGACCATCACCTCCACCGAGAAGCCCGGTACCCCCGTAGTCGCGATTAACGACATCGGTACCGCTGAGGACTTCCTCGCAGCAGTCGACGCCACCATCAAGTACTTCAACGACGGAGACCTCGTCGAAGGTACCGTCGTCAAGGTCGACCGCGACGAAGTTCTGCTCGACATCGGTTACAAGACCGAAGGTGTCATCCCCTCCCGCGAGCTGTCCATCAAGCACGACGTTGATCCCGGAGACGTCGTCTCCGTCGGCGATCAGGTCGAAGCCCTGGTGCTCACCAAGGAAGACAAAGAAGGCCGCCTGATCCTCTCCAAGAAGCGTGCTCAGTACGAGCGCGCCTGGGGCGACATCGAGAAGGTCAAGGAAGAAGACGGTGTCGTCACCGGTACCGTCATCGAGGTTGTCAAGGGTGGTCTTATCCTCGACATCGGTCTGCGCGGCTTCCTGCCCGCATCCCTCGTCGAGATGCGCCGTGTGCGCGACCTTGCTCCGTACATCGGTCAGCAGATCGAAGCCAAGATCATCGAGCTGGACAAGAACCGCAACAACGTTGTGCTGTCCCGCCGTGCATGGCTCGAGCAGACCCAGTCCGAGGTCCGCTCCACGTTCCTCAACAAGCTGGAAAAGGGCCAGGTTCGTCCGGGCGTCGTTTCCTCCATCGTCAACTTCGGTGCCTTCGTGGACCTGGGCGGCGTAGACGGCCTGGTTCACGTTTCCGAGCTGTCCTGGAAGCACATCGACCACCCGTCCGAGGTTGTCGAAGTTGGCCAGGAAGTCACTGTCGAGGTTCTCGAGGTCGACCTGGACCGCGAGCGCGTTTCCCTGTCGCTCAAGGCTACGCAGGAAGATCCGTGGCAGACCTTCGCCCGCACCCACGCCCTCGGCCAGGTTGTTCCGGGTAAGGTCACCAAGCTCGTTCCGTTCGGTGCGTTCGTTCGCGTCGAAGACGGCATCGAAGGCCTCGTTCACATCTCCGAGCTGGCAGTCCGCCACGTGGAGCTGGCAGAGCAGGTTGTCTCCGTTGGTGACGAGCTGTTCGTCAAGGTCATCGACATCGACCTTGAGCGCCGCCGCATCTCCCTCTCCCTCAAGCAGGCTAACGAGGGCGTTGACGCCGACAGCACCGAATTCGATCCCGCTCTCTACGGCATGGCCGCTGAGTACGACGAAGAGGGCAACTACAAGTACCCGGAGGGCTTCGACCCGGAGTCCAACGAGTGGCTTGAAGGCTACGAGAACCAGCGCGCAGCCTGGGAGCAGCAGTACGCTGACGCCCAGACCCGCTGGGAAGCACACAAGAAGCAGGTTGCCCAGCACGCTGCCGACGACGCTGCAGCTGCAACGTCCGGTGACAGCGATTCCGGCACCACCAGCTACTCCTCCGAGCCGGCTGCAGCCGAGACCGGTGCAGGCACGCTTGCTTCGGACGAGGCTCTTGCAGCACTGCGCGAGAAGCTGACCGGCAACTAATTTCCCGGTTCTCTTCCGGACCTGATTCCGGAGGGCCCAGGCAGTTAGCACGCTGAAGGTGGCCGTCCCCGAAAGGGGGCGGCCACCTTTTTGTTTATCCCGGCACCTCTATTTAGCCCAGCAACCGGTCGGTCGCAGGGTCCGGGGTTCCGTCGAAGTAGCGGTCCAGAACTTCCTGGAAGACCGGCTCTGCGGGGTCTGCGCGCAGGAAGAGGGTCATGGAGGACTGCAGCTTCCGCGCGTCGATCCCGCCGAAGATCCGGACAGCACTGACCCCGGTGTGGGCAGCAACGGCCCGGGCGCACTCAAGCAGCCGCGGACCGAGTACGGGGTGGCCCAGATAGGCCCTGGCCTCGGCCAGGGACGTGATCGCGTACCTCCGGGAGGTGGGGGTCTGCCCAAGGCCGGCGACCTGAGGGAAGATGAACCACATCCAGTGGCTTTCCTTGGACCCGTCGGCTAGCTCTCCAAGGGCCCTGTGATAGGTTCCGTTGGCGTCCTGGGCCTGCACGAACCGTTCCAGGTTGAAGGGATCTTCCACGGGTTGCCTCCCTAACTCAGTTGGGCACTATCAGTCCATCCAACCACCTGCCCGTGCTGGAAACGCCAGCCGGCGCCGGGACATGTTCGTGTACTCACGCCTCAGGGATACCCCCGAGAAGGACCGGGTCAGTGCAGACTGATGCGGGCCGTCAGGGGCGTGGTCACGCCGTCCCCGGCCAGCTCGGCACCGGCCGAGCGCAAGAGTGCCCGCGCCGCCGAATTTCCGGCGGTCGTTTCGGCCTGCAGCACCGAGGCGCCTGTAGCTGCAGCCACGGTGCACACGAGCTTCAACGCCTCCCGGCCGATGCCCCGGCCCCGGAAGCTGCGTCCCAGCCAGAGCCCGGTTTCCAGCGCCGTGACGGCCGATGCTGCCGTTCCGGCGCGCTTGAGCCGGATGGAACCGGCAAGCCGTCCATCGCAGCTGATCGCCCAGGACTTCTGCGCGGCGGGTCCGTCGAGGCCGGCCGCCGCGGCGCGGTGGTAGTTGAGGAACCAGCCGATCCGCTCCGCGTTCCAGCCGGGGGTGGCACCTAGCGTGGGAGTGACGTCGTCGGCAGCGGCGTCCGTGAGGGCGACGTCCAGCAGCTTCTCCAGGATCTCCTCGGTGACGTCCAGCAGTTCCACGCAGCCTGCGAGGGATGACGGTGAAGAAGGAGACATCGGTTCAGAAGGGCACATCGATCCATTCCGTTTCTCCCGGCCGCAGGGCGGCGCTGCCCGCAGTCATGGAAGCAAGCCGTTCGCCGGCCCGCTCAAGTTCGTCCGCCTGATCGGGCAGGGCGAGCCTGAGGACCGTGGTGATGGCCCCGTAGCTGGTTTCCGCCATCACATAGCCGGCAGCGCGGAGGTCGTTTTCCAGGCGCCCGGCCGCCGAATGCGGCACCTCCACGGAACAGATCCTCAGCCGGCTCCGCCGAACCAGTGGTGCCAGGTCCAGGGCGGACGACACGGACTCCGAGTAGGCGCGCACCAGTCCGCCGGCTCCCAGGAGAATCCCGCCAAAATAGCGGACGACGACGGCACTGATGTCGCTGAGGTCGGTCACCCCCGGCGCGGTTTCGCGTCGGAGGAGGGCCTCCAGCATGGGGATGCCCGCGGTTCCGGACGGTTCTCCGTCATCGCTCGAACGCTGGATGTCCCGGTCTGGTCCCAGGACGAACGCCGAGCAGTGGTGCCGGGCGTCGTGGAACTCCTTGCGCAGTCCGGCCACCAGCGCCCTCGCGCCGTCCTCGTCGCCGGTGCGCCGGATCACCGTGATGAACCGCGACCGTTTGACCTCCAGCTCATGGCGGAAGTCGGGCCCGGCCGCAAGGGTCGTGTAGGCAGTTGCCCTGCTTTCCCTGGGTTCAGCCTCTTCCACCACCGGATCAGTTTAGTCTGGTGGGGTGCTGAAGATCGGGTTGACGGGCGGTATCGCCTCAGGGAAGTCAGTTGTTGCCTCGCATTTGCGGAAGCTGGGGGCCGTGCTGGTCGACGCCGACGCCCTGGCCCGTGAAGTGGTGGAGCCGGGTACCCCCGGCCTGGCCCGGGTCGTGGCGGCCTTCGGGGAGGACATGCTGGGTGCCGACGGCCGGCTGGACCGGGCGCGGCTTGGCGCGCTGGTGTTCGGCGACCCGGACAGGCTCGCCGTTCTCAACAGCATCGTTCATCCCCTGGTCCGGGAGCGGGCCGCAGCGATGATCGGCGCCGCCCCCCGCGGCGCCGTCGTTGTGCAGGACATACCCCTGCTGGTGGAGACGGGCCAGGGTAGCAATTTCCATCTGGTGCTGGTGGTGGATGCCCCGGACGAGGTACGGGTGCAGCGCATGGTGGAATACCGGGACATGACCGAGGAGCAGGCGCGGTCCAGGATGGCGGCGCAGGCCGCCAGGGACGTCCGCGTGGCCGCGGCGGACGTGGTGCTGGACAACTCCGGAACCGTTGATGAACTGCAGGCTGCCGTCGACGTGCTGTGGGCCAGCCGGCTGGCCCCCTATGCGGACAACATCAGCAAGGAGCGGCCGGCTCCGCGGACGGGCGGCCCGGTGCTTGCCCCGGCCGATCCCACGTGGGGAACACAGGCGGCGCGGCTCGCCGGCCGGATCGCGGCTGCCGTCCCGGCGGACATCCTGGCGGTCGATCACATCGGGTCCACGGCGGTCCCCGGGCTCGATGCCAAGGACATCATCGACCTCCAGTTGACTGTTGCGGACCTGGCAACGGCCGACCGGATCGCACCGTTGCTTGCCGCGGCGGGCTTTCCGCTGTGGGCCGGCGTTTTTGCCGACAGCCCCAAGCCCTCGCACCCTGATCCGGCCGACTGGGCCAAACGCCTGCACGGAAACGCGGACCCCGGCCGTCCCGTGAACCTGCACATCCGGCCTGCGGGCTCGCCGGGGTGGCGGTTCGCTTTGTCTTTCCGGGACTGGCTTCGCGATGACGCTGCGGCAAGGGCCGACTACCTGGCGGAGAAGCGGAGGGTTGCGGCGCTCCACAGGGTGGACAAGTCAACCGCGGGTTACGCGGCGGACAAGGAAGCATGGTTTTCCGAGCACGCCGCCGAACGGATGGACGCGTGGGTGCGGCGCACGGGATGGCAGCCGCCGTCGTATGCCACACCCATAGCCGCCGGCGCGGCCGGCGGTCCAGCCGACATCGGGGAAGGCGGAGGCACAGCCGGCAGTACCGCCCAAAGCTGAATCACGGCACGATGTCGGTGCCCGGCGGTAGATTAGATTCATGAGTCTTGCCCAGGAAATCAACCGCGTCGTGGCTCCGTTCGAGGTCATCAGCGAGTTCAAGCCGGCAGGCGACCAGCCGGCCGCCATCGCTGAGCTGACGGAGCGCATCAAGAACGGCGAAAAGGACGTGGTGCTGCTTGGCGCCACCGGTACGGGCAAAAGCGCGACGACGGCCTGGCTCATCGAGCAGGTCCAGCGCCCCACCCTGGTGATGGTGCAGAACAAGACCCTCGCCGCGCAGCTGGCCAACGAATTCCGGGAACTGCTCCCGAACAACGCCGTCGAGTACTTCGTGTCGTACTACGACTACTACCAGCCCGAGGCCTACGTGGCGCAGACGGACACCTTCATCGAGAAGGACTCCTCGGTGAACGAGGAAGTCGAACGGCTCCGCCACTCCGCCACCAATGCGCTGCTGACCCGCCGCGACGTGATCGTGGTGGCCACCGTGTCCTGCATTTACGGCCTGGGCACGCCGGAAGAGTACATCGCCGGCATGGTGACCCTCCGCAAGGGGGCTGAGATGAACCGCGACGACCTGCTCCGGAAGTTCGTCTCCATGCAGTACGCCCGCAACGACATGGACTTCCACCGCGGCACGTTCCGGGTCCGCGGCGACACCGTGGAAATCATCCCGATGTACGAGGAACTGGCCATCCGGATCGAGTTCTTCGGTGACGAAATCGAGAACATCCACACCCTGCATCCGCTGACCGGCGAAGTGATCCGGGATGAGGAAGAGATGTACGTATTCCCGGCGTCGCACTACGTGGCCGGTCCGGAACGCATGAGCCGGGCGATCAAGCGGATCGAAGACGAGCTCGCCGAGCGGCTGCAGGTGCTTGAAAGCCAGAACAAGCTCGTCGAGGCCCAGCGGCTCCGGATGCGCACCACGTACGACCTCGAAATGATGCAGCAGATGGGCTTCTGCAACGGCATCGAGAACTACTCCTCGCATATCGACGGCCGCGCCCGCGGAACCGCGCCGCACTGCCTCCTCGACTACTTCCCCGACGACTTCCTGCTGGTCATCGACGAATCCCACGTCACCGTTCCGCAGATCGGCGCCATGTACGAGGGCGACATGTCCCGCAAGCGGAACCTGGTGGACTTCGGCTTCCGCCTGCCTTCAGCGATGGACAACCGGCCGCTCAAGTGGGACGAGTTCCAGGAGCGCGTGGGCCAGACCGTCTACCTTTCGGCCACCCCCGGCAAGTACGAACTCGGCAAGTCCGACGGTTTCGTGCAGCAGATCATCCGGCCCACCGGCCTGATCGATCCCGAGGTGGTAGTGAAACCCACCAAGGGCCAGATCGACGACCTGCTGGGCGAGATCAAGACCCGCACCGCGAAGAACGAACGCGTCCTGGTCACCACCCTCACCAAACGGATGGCCGAGGACCTCACCGACTACCTGCTGGGCCACGGCGTGAAGGTGGAATACCTGCACTCCGACGTGGACACGCTCCGCCGCGTGGAACTCCTCCGGGAACTCCGCATGGGTGTCTTCGACGTCCTGGTGGGCATCAACCTGCTCCGCGAAGGCCTGGACCTGCCCGAAGTCTCCCTCGTGAGCATCCTGGACGCGGACAAGGAAGGCTTCCTGCGTTCCTCCACGTCACTGATCCAGACCATCGGACGCGCAGCCCGTAACGTCTCGGGACAGGTGCACATGTACGCCGACCGCATCACAGACTCCATGGCGCACGCCATCGACGAAACCAACCGCCGGCGGGCCATCCAGGTGGCCTACAACACTGAACACGGCATCGACCCGCAGCCGCTGCGGAAGAAGATCGCAGACATCACCGACCAGCTCGCCAAAGAGGACGCCGACACGCGCGAACTGCTCGCCGCCTCCGGGAAGACCCGCGGCAAGGGCAAGGGCGCGTCGACTGTGCGCGCGGACGGTCTGGCGGCCGCGCCGGCGGAGGACCTCGTGGGACTCATCGAGCAGCTGACGGAACAGATGCACGCCGCGGCCGGCGAACTCCAGTTCGAACTCGCGGCCCGGCTGCGTGATGAAGTAGGGGAGTTGAAGAAGGAACTGCGGCAGATGCAGGCAGCGGGGCACGCCTAGGGTAAAGTTATTGTCACGTAGGGGAGTATCCCAAGCGCTACGATCGTCAACACGCACGGCATAGATGCCCTGCCGGGCGTAGCGGGCTGCCGATTCAGCACCAAGTGCACAGGCAAGCCGGAGAGACTTACACCGCATCTCTGTACCCTGCGAAAGGCATCCCTGTGCTCGATTTACCCGTTTGGTTTGAGGTCGGCTCATTCGTCGTCCTCGGCCTCATCCTCGCTTTCGACCTCCTCCTGGTGCTGCGCCGCCCGCACGAGCCTTCCATGAAGGAAGCCGGCCTGTGGGTCACGTTCTATGTTGCCCTGGCCCTGGTCTTTGCGGGTGCGATGTTTGCCTTCACGGGCCCGGAATTTGGCGGGCAGTTCGTTGCTGGCTGGGTGACGGAGTACAGCCTCAGCATCGACAACCTCTTTGTGTTCATCATCATCATGGCGCGCTTCTCGGTGCCCCGTAAGTACCAGCAGGAAGTGTTGATGGTGGGCATCATCATCGCGCTGATCCTGCGCGGCATCTTCATCCTGCTCGGCGCCATCGTCATCGAGCAGTTCAGCTGGGTCTTCTACATCTTCGGCGCCTTCCTGCTCTGGACCGCGTGGAAGCAGGCCCAGGACGAGGGTGAAGACGAAGAGGACAAGGAAAACCCGCTGATCGCGAAGCTCCGCAAGGTGATTCCGATGTCGGAGAAGTTCGACGGCGGCAAGCTGCGCACCACGGTTGACGGCAAGAAGGTCTTCACCCCCATGCTGATCGTTTTCGTCACGATCGGGCTGACCGACCTGCTCTTCGCTGTTGACTCCATCCCGGCGATCTTCGGCCTGACGCAGAGTCCGTTCATCGTCTTCACCGCAAACCTGTTCGCCCTGATGGGCCTGCGCCAGCTGTACTTCCTGCTGGGCGGCCTGATGAACCGCCTGATCTACCTGAAGCACGCGCTGTCCTTCATCCTGGCGTTCATTGGCGTCAAGCTGGTCCTCCACGCGATGCACGTCAACGAGCTCCCGTTCATCAACGGCGGCAAGCACATCGAATGGGCCCCGGAAATCCCCACGTTCGTGTCCCTTGCCGTCATCGTCGGCACCATCATCGTCGCCGTGATTGCCAGCCTGGTGAGCTCCAAGGCCGCACAGGCGAAGGTGGACGCCCGCCTCGAAGAGGATGCCCGCAAGAGCATGAGCGACGCCGACTAGGCTCCCGCACCGCCCAACGCACAGAAAACCCCGGCCGCATGGGTGGCCGGGGTTTTCTGTTTTCCGGATCCGCTCAGTTGCGGACTGAGCGCACCATTCCCAGCAGCCGCCCGAAGATGCCTTCGCCGTCGTCCGCGATGCCGTCGTGGTGGAAGTCCGCGGTCTCCCAGACCTGGAGCCCGCGCACGGCCGAAGCCGTTTCGAGCGAAAGGTCCCGGTCAACGTAGATGTCCTCGCTGTACACCGCGGCAGCAACGGGAACGGTGTTCGCTCCCAGCCGCTCCAGGTCATACAGCGGCTTCCAGTCGGATTTCTCGGCCAGCAGTTGGGCAACATCGCTCAGCGGCCGGAGCGCGGCGTCCTGTTCGAAGTACCAGGGATAGACCATTTCCCCGGTCAGCAGCGGCTCGGCAGCGTCCGGGCGGAATTCGGGAAAGTCCTGGAGTACGCGCAACGCGGCCCAGTCCGTCGCTTCCTGCTGCCCGTAGATGGACTCGTGCATGAGTGCATACAGCGGGTTCCCTGCACGGGTGACGACTCCACGCACCTGCTCCAGGAACGCGTCCGAAAGGCGGTCGCCGGCGGGTGTGGCCACGAAGGCGTCCTCGAGCAGATGGTGCAGGGTGTCCACCCGGGTGTTTCCGCCAAGGAACGAGCCCACCATCTGGAAACGCTCCACGGTGAGCCGCTCGCCGTCGGGCAGGTGCTCCACCGTTTCGCGAAGGTGACGGGCAATGCGGGTGACCGCGGCGCGGTCCTCGGGGTAGGACTTGAAGTATTCTGCGTTGCGGGCCGCGACGCGGCGGTAGGTGGCCTGGTACACACGGTCCGCAGGGCCCTGCAGGGGAGCCAGCCCGCCGGTGATGAGCGCCTCGCGCAGGCCGTGCGGCGCGAAAGAGAGGTAGCTGAGGGCACAGAAGCCGCCGTAGCTTTGCCCGTAGATGGTCCACGGTGCGGACCCGAGGGCATACCGGATCGCTTCCGCGTCAGCCACGATCGAGTCCGCCCGGAAGTGCGTCAGGTACTCCAGCTGGTCCGTTTCGTTCCCCCGAAGCGGGAGCGTGTTGCGGTCGATTGGAGTGGACAGCCCCGTGCCGCGCTGGTCCAGCATGAGGATACGGAAATCCCTGGCGGCGGCCTTGCTCCAGCCGCCCAGGGAGGGGAAACGGTTGCCGCGTCCGCCGGGGCCGCCCTGAAGGTACAGCAGCCACGGCAGCCTGGCGGCATCTTCCTCGTTGTGGTCGGCGGAGACGTACTCGCGCGCAAACACGGTGATGGTTTCCCCGGTACCGCCGCTGAAATGATCCAGCGGCACCTCGAAATAGTGCTCGGCGGTGCGCATCCCGCGGTACTCATGGCGGGCCTTGACGGTGTGCGGGACGGCATCGGGAACCTTGGCGGCGGCATCGGCTGCGGCCTCCAGCATTCCCACGGCGGAGAGCCCGGTCATCGGTAGATCAGCCAAGGACCTGCGCCTCGCGGGACGTCCCGAAGGATTCGAGGGCTTCCCCCGTCAGCCGGAAAGTGGACCATTCTTCCATGGGAAAGGCGCCCAGCTTCTTGTAGAAGTTGATGGACGGTTCGTTCCAGTCCAGAACGCTCCACTCAACGCGCGCGTAACTGCGTTCGACGGCGGTGGCCGCCAGGTGCTGCAGCAGCGCCTTGCCGTGGCCTTCGCCGCGGGCCTCCGGGGTCACGTAAAGGTCCTCCAGGTAGATGCCGTGGACGCCTTCCCAGGTGGAGTAGTTCAGGAACCAGAGCGCGAAGCCGCGGACGTCACCGGATTCGTTCTCCGCCATCGCGGCGTATACCCGTGGATTTTCGCCGAAGAGGACCCCGGCGAGCATTTCCGGGGTGTTCCGGACGGCGTGGGGTTCCTTCTCGTAGATGGCCAGTTCGTGGATCATCTGCAGGATGACGGGGACGTCTTCAACGGTTGCGGGGCGGATTACACTCATTGTTCGAGTTTACTAGCGACTACAGCCGGTTCACGTCGGTCACCCGGACCACTGCAGTGCCGGTTTCGTCGGACGCCGCCAGGTCCACCTCTGCCGAGATGCCCCAGTCGTGGTTCCGGGCGGGATCGTCGAAGATCTGCCGCACTTTCCAGATTCCGGGTTCCTCGGTGATGATCAGCAGGCCCGGTCCGCGGGCGTCCGGCCCGGTGCCGATGTCATTGTGTTCGTCGAAGTAGTCGTCCAGGACGTCTTCCCAGCGTTCGGCATCCCAGCCGGCGGCGCCGTCGAGCTCGCCCAGATCGGTGGCCGCCTCATCGGCGAAGAGCTCCACGCGCCGGAACATCTCGTTCCGCACCATGACCCGGAAGGCCCTGATGTTGGACGTCAGTGACGGCGGGGGAGGCGGGGGAGCGTCATGCGGAGTCGGGGCGGCGCCTGAGGTCAGCTCCTCCCATTCGTCCAAGAGGCTGGAATCGACCTGGCGGACCAGCTCGCCCAGCCACGCAATCAGGTCCTCGAGGTCCTCCCGCAGGGCGTCCTGCGGCACAGTCTGCCGCAGTGCCTTGAAGCCGTCGGCGAGGTACCGCAGCACAATGCCTTCGGAGCGGGCCAGCCCGTAGAACTGGACGAATTCGCCGAAGTTCATGGCCCGTTCGTACATGTCCCGGACTACCGATTTAGGCGCGAGTTCGAAGTCGCCCACCCACGGCGCGGCCTTGCGGTAGACATCGAAGGCCTCGCCAAGAATTTCCGCGAGCGGCTGCGGGTAGGTGACATCCTCCAGCATGGCCATGCGCTGGTCGTATTCAATGCCGTCGGCCTTCATGGCGGCGATGGCTTCGCCGCGGGCCTTCTTCTGCTGGGCCGAGAGGATCTGCCGGGGCTTCTCCAGTGTGGATTCGATGACGGACACCACATCAAGGGCGTACGACGGCGACTCCGGATCGAGGAGTTCCAGCGCCGCCAGCGCGAACGGCGAGAGCGGCTGGTTCAGCGCGAAGTTGGCCTGCAGGTGGACCGTGAGCCGGACGGTCCTGCCGTCCGGGCCCTGTTCCTCGGGCGGAATCCGTTCCACAACTCCCGCGGCCAGCAGCTCCCGGTAGATACCCAGTGCCTTCTTCATCAGCTGCAGCTGTGAACTGCGGGGTTCGTGGTTTTCGGTGAGAAGCCGGCGGGCAGCCTTGAACGGGTCGCCGGGCCGTTCCATCAGGTTCATCAGCATGGCGTGCGTGACAGTGAAGCTGGAGGTCAGCGGGTCCGGGACTGAGTTGACCAGCCGGTTGTAGGTCGGTTCGCCCCAGGACACAAAGCCCTCCGGCGGCTTGCGCTTGACCACCTGGCGGAGTTTCTTCTGGTCGTCGCCGAACTTGGCGGTGGCCTTGGCCATCGCCTTGACGTTCTCAGTCACATGTTCGGGAGCCTGCACCACCACGGTGCCGGCGGTGTCGTAGCCGGCCCGCCCCGCGCGGCCCGCGATCTGGTGGAACTCGCGCGAGTTCAGCAGCCGGGTGCGGACGCCGTCGTACTTGCTCAGGGCGGTGAGCAGGACGGTGCGGATGGGCACATTGATGCCAACACCCAGTGTGTCGGTGCCGCAGATGACCTTGAGCAGGCCGGCCTGCGCCAGCTGCTCCACCAGCCGCCGGTACTTCGGCAGCATTCCGGCGTGGTGGACGCCGATGCCGTGCCGCACCAGGCGGTTGAGGGTTTTGCCGAACCCGGCCGCAAAACGGAAGCCGGCAATCAGCTCAGCGATTTTGTCCTTCTCCTCGCGGGTGCAGACGTTGATGCTCATCAGGTTCTGCGCCCGGTCTATTGCCTCAAGCTGGCTGAAGTGGACCACGTAGACGGGGACCTGCTTGGTGGAGAGCAGCTCCTCGAGGGTCTCGTGCACAGGAGTCTGCTCGTAGTAGTAGTGCAGCGGAATCGGACGTTCAGCGGAACTGACGGTCGTCGTCGGGCGTCCCGTCAGTTCCGTGAGGCCGGCCTCGAAGCGGCTGACGTCCCCCAGCGTGGCGGACATCAGCAGGAACTGCGCCTGCGGGAGTTCCAGCAGGGGTACCTGCCAGGCCCAGCCGCGCTGCGGGTCGGAGTAGAAGTGGAACTCGTCCATGATCACTGCGCCGAGGTCCGCCCCGGCGCCCTCGCGCAGGGCGATGTTGGCGAGAATCTCCGCGGTGCAGCAGATGATGGGCGCGTCCTGGTTGACGCCCGAGTCGCCGGTGATCATGCCCACGTTTTCGGCGCCGAAGATGTCGCACAGGGCGAAGAATTTCTCCGAGACGAGGGCCTTGATGGGAGCCGTGTAGTAGCTGCGGTCACCGCGCGCCATGGCCTGGAAGTGCGCGGCGATTGCCACCAGGGACTTGCCGGAACCGGTCGGTGTCGCCAGAATGACGTTGTCTCCGGATGCCAGCTCCATGATGGCTTCGTCCTGCGCGGCGTAGAGGGACAGCCCGCGGCTCTCCGTCCATTCGACAAAGCGGGTGTAGAGCTCGTCCGGATCGTGGTTCGTCCCGCTGGACGTGCGTTCGGCCGGGACAGGGAGCTGCTCAACGAGTTTCATTGCTTTCAAGCTTAGTGCCCGCCGCCAATGGGTGGTTCTTCCTTGGTCGCGGGGCCGGGCCGGGCTAGGCTCGGCCTGACGGCAACAGCACGAGCCATTGGAGGGGCGTCTTTGAAGTGGGATCCAGCGAAGTACGTGGAGTTCGGGAACCACCGCGACAGGCCATTTTTTGACCTCACTGCGCGGGTCCACGCTGAGAGTCCCCGCCACGTTGTGGACCTCGGCTGCGGGCCCGGCAACCTGACCGCCACACTGGCGGAGCGCTGGCCCGCTGCCCGGGTGGTGGGAGTCGATTCGTCCGCCGAGATGCTTCGCATGGCGACGGTGCACTCGGCGCAGGCGGCCAACCTTTCCTTCACACTGCAGGACATCACCGACTGGAGGCCATCGGAGAGCACGGACGTGGTGGTCTCGAATGCGGCGCTGCAATGGGTCCCCGGCCATCCCGCCCTGCTGGCCGGCTGGCTGGAGGCACTCGCGCCCGGTGCATGGTTCGCCCTGCAGGTTCCCGGGAATTTCAGGTCCCCCTCCCATGTGCTCATGCGGCAGCTCGCGGAGTCCGGCCGCTGGAAGGACACGCTCGACGGCGTGCTGCGCCACGACGATGCCGTCGCCGAACCCGCCAGCTACCTGAACATCATGCTCGACGCCGGCTGCGACGCGGACGCGTGGGAAACCACCTACCAGCAGGTGCTCCACGGACCGGATCCGGTGCTGGAATGGGTCAGGGGAGCCGGTCTGAGGCCGATACTCGCGGCGCTCAAACCCGAAGAGGCGGCTGAATTCGAAGCGGAATACTCCGCGATGCTCAGGGACGCCTATCCCGCCACGGCCCACGGCACAGTGTTCCCGTTCCGAAGGATCTTCGCAGTCGCGCGGAAACGGCGCTGAGCATGGCGCTACGGCGGGAGGAGCTCCGGTGCTCCGGTGCATGATGATGCGGCTGCTCGCCGCGCATAAGCCTGCCGTTGTGGCCATCGTGGTGCTCCAATTCATCCAGACCACGGCCAACCTCTTCCTGCCCACGCTCAATGCCGCTGTCATCGACGACGGCATCGTCAAGGGAAACACAGACCTCATTCTTCGGCTGGGCGGCTGGATGGCCGCAATTGCCGCAGTCCAGGTTGCGGCCGCCCTGGCTGCAGGGTATTTCAGCGCCACCGTGGCCATGAAGCTTGGCCGGCAGCTGCGCCAGGAGCTCTTCGCCAAAGTCCAGTCGCTGTCCTCCCAGGAAGTTGGGACGTTCGGCATACCCAGCCTGGTCACACGGGCCACCAACGATGTCCAACAGATCCAGGCGCTGGCCGTGCTGGTCTTCACCATGCTCGTGGCGGCCCCGGCCATGGGCATCGGCGGCATAGTCCTGGCCCTGAACCAGGACGTGGTCCTCTCCGGCATCGTGGTGGCCATCATTCCCCTACTGGTGCTCATCATGTACGTGATCGTCCGACGCCTGGTGCCCTTGTACCGGCAGGGCCAGGTGCTGATCGACCGGATCAGCCGCGTGCTGCGCGAGCAGATCATCGGAGCCAACGTGATCCGCGCGTTCGTCCGCCAGGCACACGAGGCGCGCCGCTTCGCCGTCGTCAACCGTGAACTGACCCGCAACAACCTGCAGTCGGCCCTGCTGGTGGCGGGGATGCTGCCGCTGATCATGATCGTGGTCAACCTGTCATCGGTGGCGGTGGTGTGGTTCGGCGGCCACAGGATCCAGGCCGGGGACATGCAGTTGGGCTCGCTGACGGCCTTCATCGCCTACATTCTGCAGATCCTCATCGCCATCATGATGGCGATGTACGTGCTGATGACCGCCCCCCGTGCCGCGGTCTGCGCCGAACGGATCCAGGCCGTACTGGACACCCGCCCGGCCATCGCGGACCCCCTGATCTCACGGGCCGGGCTGCCTCCGGGGCGGCGCACGCCCGGCGGCACGGTGGAATTCCGCGACGTCACGTTTGCCTACCCCGGAGCGGAAGCGCCCGTGCTGGACGGCATCAGTTTCACCGCTTCGCCGGGCACCACTACCGCCATCATCGGGTCCACGGGCAGCGGCAAGTCGACGCTACTCAACCTGCTGCCCCGGTTCCTCGACGCTACGTCCGGGGAGGTCCTGATCGGCGGCCACAACGTGCGCTCCCTCCCGCTTCATTTCCTGCGGGACAGCCTGTCGCTGGTGCCGCAGCGCGCCTACCTCTTCTCCGGCACCGTGGCCGAGAACCTGCGCATGGCGGCCCCTGACGCCAGCGACGAGGAAATCCTTCGGGCGCTCCGCGCCGCCCAGGCGGAGGACTTCGTGCGCGAACTGCCGCACGGGCTCCACAGCGCCGTGAGCCAGGGCGGAACGAACTTTTCCGGCGGGCAGCGCCAGCGGCTGTGCATTGCCCGCGCACTGCTCCGGGACGCTCCGGTATACCTTTTTGACGACAGTTTCTCCGCCTTGGACTACGCAACCGACGCCCGCCTCCGCCAGGCGCTTGCACCGCTCACCCGCAGGTCCACGGTGATCATCGTGGCCGAGCGCATCGCCACCATCCTCGACGCGGGCCTGATCCTGGTGCTGGACCAGGGCAGGCTCGTTGCGCAGGGGACCCATACGGAACTCATGCGCACGTCGACGGTGTACCAGGAGATCGCTGCCTCACAGCTCGCGTTGGGAGGCAGGCTATGACGGCAGCCACTACGACGACGGCGGACAACGCCGCGAATGGGGCCGGGGGTGCAGCCGCCTTGGCCACCGGCAGGCGGCTGCTGCGGCTGCTGCGTCCCGTCAGGGGGCGCATGCTCGCGGCCGTGGCGGCCACCTGCGCGTTCGTGGCGCTTAATGTGTCGGCGCCGAAGCTGCTGGGCGACGCCACCGACGTCGTGGTTGAAGGTGTTTTTGGAGGGATCTTCAACGAACAGAAGCTGGCCGCCGTGCTACTCCTGGTGGCAGTGATGTACATCGGCGCCTCCGCTTTCAGCTGGGTGCAGGGGGCGGTCACCGCCACCGCGGTGCAACGGGTGAGCTACCGGCTGCGTGCCGCGGTGGAGGACAAACTGGCGAGGCTTCCGTCCGCGCATTTCGACGAGCAGCGCCGCGGTGACGTCCTGAGCCGCGCAACCAACGACGTCGACAATATTTCGCAGGCCCTGAACCAGCTGCTGAACCAGCTGATCCTGTCGGTGCTCATGCTGCTCGGCGCGCTGTCCATGATGCTGTGGCTTTCCCCGCTGCTGGCGGTCATTGCGCTCGTGACCGTGCCGTTTTCCACAGTGGTCACGGTGCTTGTGGCCCGGAAGTCGCAGGCGCATTTTTCCGAGCAGTGGAGCACCACGGGCGAACTCAACGCGCACCTTGAGGAGTACATCACCGGACACGAGGTGCTCAAGGCTTTCGGCCGGCAGGGTTTGGCCACCGAGACCTTCACCAACAGCAACGACAGGCTCTTCCGGACCAGCGCCCGCGCCCAGTACGTTTCCGGCGCCGTGCAGCCCCTCCTGGTGTTCGTCTCGAACCTCAACTACATTGCGGTGGCCGTGGTGGGGGCCCTGCAGGTCACGGCCGGTGCCATGACCATCGGCGGAGTCCAGGCCTTCATCCAGTTCAGCCGGCTCTTCAGCCAGCCCATCGGCCAGATTGGCGGCATGGTCACCTTGATCCAGTCCTGCCTTGCGTCAGCGGAGCGTGTGTTCGCCCTGCTCGATGCCGCGGAGATTCCGCCGGACGGGGACGAACCGGACGCGGGCGAACCGTCAGGTGCCCGCCAGCCGGGGACCGGTGCCACCGGCGGCCGGGTGGTGTTCGACGCCGTCACCTTCGGATACACCAGGGAGGCTCCCGTGGTCCGGGACCTGTCCTTCACCGCCGAACCGGGGCAGACCGTGGCGATCGTAGGCCACACCGGAGCCGGCAAGACCACCATGGTGAACCTGCTCATGAGGTTCTACGAGCTGGATTCCGGCCGGATCACCATCGACGGCGCCGACATCACGGAGCGCTCCCGCGACGAGCTGCGTTCCATGATCGGGATGGTGCTGCAGGACGCCTGGGTGTTCACCGGCTCCATCCGGGAAAACATCGAATACGGGCGGCCCGGTGCGAGCGAGGCCGACGTCGTTGCGGCCGCCGAAGCGTCCCTGGTGGACCACTTCGTGCGCGCCCTCCCCGACGGCTACGCCACCATGCTGGGCAACGACGGCGACACCCTGAGCCAGGGGCAGCGTCAGCTGATCACCATCGCGAGGGCCCATCTCGCGGGCCGGAGCATCCTGGTGCTGGACGAGGCAACGAGTTCCGTGGATACCCGCACGGAAGTACAGATCCGGCAGGCGATGCAGCGGCTGCGGCACGGCCGGACCAGCTTCGTGATAGCCCACCGTTTGTCCACCGTGCGGGACGCTGATCTAATTCTCGTCATGGACCACGGACGAATCGTTGAACAAGGAAACCACCAACAGCTGCTGGCAGCCAAGGGCCACTACAGCAGGCTCTACGACGCCCAGTTTGCCGGCGGGCAAGAGTCCCTGGGGTCAGGGGAGTCCGGTCTGTGAGCACCGTGAACGAATTCCCGGGGACCTGGAAACCCAACCAGGGCAGTTCGGTACCGCTCTTCGAACAGCTGCGCCTGAATATCATCGAGCGGGCGGACAGCGGGGCCCTCGCTCCCGGTACCCGCCTCCCCGCCGTGCGGAGCCTCGCCACCGCACTGGGCGTCGCACCGCACACCGTCGCCCGGGCGTACAAGGAGCTGGAAGCGGCCGGCGTGGTTGCCACCCGTGGCCGGCACGGCACCGTCATCTGCGCCAGGGACGAGGCCTGGACCTCGTTGACCGCAGCAGCGGCGGAATTCGCCGCGGCGGCAAAGGCGCAGGGCGCCAGCTTCGCAGAGGCAGTGCAGCTGCTTGCGGCCGCCTACGACGCCGAATAGGCGCCCGCAATAGAAATTCGAAGAAGTTTTCGATTAGCATTGGTGAGTGCCTAAAGCCGTAGCTGAAGAACCAGCCCTTGATGCCCGCTCCGCCGTCGTCCCCTTAAAACAAGGAAAACCGGCGCGCCCCGACCTTTCCCGCCTCGTGGTGAAGGGGGCACGGGAGCACAACCTGCGGAACGTGGACCTGGACCTGCCGCGCGACTCCATGATCGTTTTCACCGGGCTGTCCGGGTCCGGCAAGTCGTCCCTGGCGTTCGACACCATCTTCGCCGAGGGACAGCGCCGCTACGTCGAATCCCTCTCTGCGTACGCCCGCCAGTTCCTGGGGCAGGTGGACAAACCGGATGTGGACTTCATCGAGGGCTTGTCCCCGGCTGTTTCGATCGACCAGAAATCCACCAGCAAGAACCCCCGGTCCACCGTCGGCACCATCACGGAAATCTACGACTACATGCGCCTGCTCTGGGCTCGCGTTGGCCGTCCGCATTGCCCCGTCTGTGGCGAGCAAGTGGCCAAGCAGACGCCGCAGCAGATCGTCGACCAACTCCTTGAACTGCCGGACGGCACGCGTTTCCAGGTCCTCGCTCCCGTGGTGCGCGGCCGCAAAGGCGAATTCGTCGACCTCTTCAAGGAACTCACAGCCAAGGGCTACTCCCGGGCCCGGGTGGACGGCGAGCTCATCCAGCTCAGCGATCCTCCCAAGCTCGGCAAGCAGTTCAAGCACACCATCGAAGTGGTGGTGGACCGGCTTGTGGTCAAGGACGGCATCCGGCAGCGCCTGACCGACTCCGTCGAAACGGCACTCGGACTGGCTGAGGGCCGCGTCCTGTCCGAGTTCGTGGACCTCGAAGCGGATGATCCGGAACGGGTCCGGGCGTTCTCCGAGCACCTCGCGTGCCCCAACGAACACCCCCTTGCCATCGATGAAATCGAGCCCCGCTCGTTCTCGTTCAACAACCCCTTCGGGGCGTGCTCGGCATGCAGCGGCATCGGCACCAAACTGGAAGTTGACGAGGAACTCATCATTCCGAACGGGGAGCTTTCCCTGGGCGAGGGTGCCATCGCGCCCTGGTCGCTGGGCACGGCCACCAGCGAGTACTGGAACCGGCTGCTGTCCGGGCTGGCGAAAGAACTCGGCTTCTCGATGAAGACGCCGTGGCAGAAGCTTCCCAAGGATATTCGGCAGACCGTCCTGCACGGCAAGGACCACAAGGTCGTAGTGCAGTACCGCAACCGCTTCGGCCGGGAGCGCAAGTACAGCACCGGCTTCGAGGGCGTTATCCAGTACGTTCACCGCAAGCACCTGGAGACGGATTCGGACTCTGCACGGGACCGCTACGAGGAGTACATGCGGCAGATCCCGTGCCCTGCCTGCAACGGCGCCCGCCTGAACCCGGCCTCGCTGTCCGTGCTGATCAACGGCAAGTCCATCGCCGACGTTGCCGCCATGCCCATGCGTGAATGCGCGCACTTCCTGGACACCCTGGTGCTGACCGGGCGCGAGGCACAGATTGCGCACCAGGTGCTGAAGGAAATCCAGGCACGCCTGACCTTCCTCCTCGACGTCGGGCTGGAGTACCTGAACCTGGAGCGCCCCTCCGGCACATTGTCCGGCGGCGAAGCCCAGCGCATCCGCCTGGCAACCCAGATCGGCTCCGGCCTCGTGGGTGTCCTCTACGTTCTGGATGAGCCCTCCATCGGCCTGCACCAGCGGGACAACCGGCGCCTGATCGAAACGCTGACCCGCCTGCGCGACCTCGGCAACACCCTCATCGTCGTGGAGCACGACGAAGACACCATCCAGGAAGCCGACTGGATAGTCGACATCGGGCCCGGAGCCGGGGAACACGGCGGCCAGGTGGTGCACTCCGGCTCCTACAAGGAACTCCTGGAAAACACCGAGTCCCTCACCGGCGATTACCTCTCCGGGCGTAAGAAGATTGAAATCCCGAAGAAGCGTCGCAAGTATGACAAAAAGCGTGAGCTGAAGGTCGTCGGCGCAAGGGAGAACAACCTCGTCAACGTAGATGCCGCCTTCCCGCTGGGCTTGTTGACCGCAGTTACCGGCGTGAGCGGCTCCGGCAAGTCCACCCTGATCAACGAAATCCTCTACAAGGTGCTGGCCAACAAGCTCAACGGCGCCAAGCAGGTGGCAGGCCGGCACAAGTCCGTGCAGGGCCTGGAGCACCTGGACAAGGTGGTGCACGTCGACCAGAGCCCCATCGGCCGGACACCGCGCTCCAACCCCGCCACGTACACGGGCGTGTTCGACAACATCCGCAAGCTCTTCGCCGAGACCACTGAGGCCAAGGTCCGCGGCTATCAGCCGGGCCGGTTCTCGTTCAACGTGAAGGGCGGCCGTTGCGAGGCGTGCTCCGGCGACGGCACGCTGAAGATCGAAATGAACTTCCTGCCGGACGTCTATGTGCCCTGCGAGGTCTGCCACGGTGCGCGGTACAACCGCGAAACCCTGGAAGTCCACTACAAGGGCAAGACCATCGCCGACGTCCTTGACATGCCCATCGAGGAGGGCGCAGAGTTCTTCGCCGCGTTCACACCCATCGCCCGCCACCTCCGCACGCTCGTGGACGTCGGTCTGGGCTACGTGCGGCTGGGGCAGCCGGCCACCACGCTGTCCGGCGGCGAAGCCCAGCGCGTGAAGCTGGCCGCGGAACTCCAGAAACGGTCCAACGGCCGCAGCATCTATGTCCTGGACGAGCCCACCACCGGGCTGCACTTCGAGGACATCCGCAAGCTGCTTATGGTCCTCCAGGGCCTGGTGGACAAAGGCAATACCGTGATCACGATCGAGCACAACCTCGATGTCATCAAGAGCGCGGACTGGATCGTGGACCTGGGGCCGGACGGCGGTTCCGGCGGCGGCCAGATCATCGCGACCGGAACCCCCGAACAGGTCGCAAAGTCGACCACGAGCTACACGGCCTCCTTCCTGGCGGAGATACTGGGCTAGCGTCTGCCGCACCGCGACGGAATGGCTGGAGCTTGCAGATCCGGCAGGAAGAAGTATTCCTGCCGGGGAATGCGAGTTTCAGCCATTCGCGCACTTGTGGGAAACTAACCCGGTGACCCTTTCAACAGTGCCCGTGATCTTCGACCTGGACGGCACTCTTGTCGACCCGGCAGGGGGGATCACGGACGGAATCTCCGCGGCCCTTACCGAACTCGGCATCGGGGTTCCCGACCCGGCCCGGCTGGACGCGATGATCGGTCCTAAACTCAGCGACTCGCTCCTCAATATCGCGGGAGTTCCGCAGGAGCAGCTGGCCGAGGTCATCCGCCTGTACCGGTCCTACTACCTCGAAACGGGCATCGCCCAGAGCCGCCTGTACCCGGGCATCCGCGAGCTCATCGAGGAATACGCCGCCGCGGGCAGGCCGATCGCCGTGGCAACGCAGAAGCCGGAAGGACTGGCCCGGATCGTGCTGGAACACCACGGCATTGCGTCCTCGTTCCGCTTCATCCGCGGTTCCGCCGCCGACGAAGCCGCGCACGCCCAGGTTCCTCTCGGCAAAACTGAAATTGTTGCCGCCGCCCTGTCCGACCTCCGCACCCAACACGCCGTGATGGTGGGGGACCGCGCCCAGGATGTGTCCGGTGCCCTGGCCAACGGCCTCGACTGCATCGGCGTCAGCTGGGGATTCGCCCCGGACGGTGAACTCCATGAAGCGGGCGCCATGGCAATTGTGCACACCACCACGGATCTATTTGCAGTTGTGGAACGCCTTGACGCACTGCACGGCGCAGCCCTGAGCGGGGTGAACAACGATGGCGTTGTTTGATGCGATCCGCTGGACCACCCGCACGTTGATCTCCGGAACCTGCCGGCCCACCGTCATCGGGCTGGAAAACGTTCCCAAGGAAGGCCCGTTCATCGTCGCGCCCAACCACCTGTCCTTCCTGGACAGCGTCATTGTGCAGGCGCTAATGCCCCGGCCGGTGGCCTTCTTCGCGAAAGCCGAATACTTCACCACCGGGGGCGTGAAGGGCAAGGTGATGAAGTCCTTCTTCGAATCCGTAGGCTCCATTCCGGTGGAACGCGGGGAGCAGGCTGCCAGCGTGGCGGCCCTCAAGACGCTGCTCGACATCCTCGAGGCCGGAAAGGGCATCGGCATTTATCCTGAGGGCACCCGCTCCCGGGACGGCATCCTCTACCGGGGCCGCACCGGCGTCGGCTGGCTCGCGCTGACCACCGGGGCACCGGTCATTCCCGTTGGCCTCATTGGAACCGAAAACCTCCAGCCGGCCGGGCAGAACGGCGTGAAGCCGCAGCACTTCACCATGAAGGTCGGCGAGCCGTTGTACTTTGAGAAGACCGGACCGGACCACTCCCTGCCCGCACGGCGCCAGGTGACGGACCGCATCATGGACGCCATCGCGGAGCTCAGCGGCCAGGAGCGGTCAACGAGCTACAACCAGAGCAAAGCCGCCGAGTAGGGGCGCCCCGGGACCCCCTGTCCGGATGCCCCCTGCAGCGTCAGTAGACTTGAATCGTGGCAGATCCAGCTAGTTACCGACCCCAAACGGGGGAGATTCCAACAAACCCGGGCGTGTACCGTTTCCGGGACCCGCACGGCCGCGTCATCTACGTCGGCAAGGCCAAAAGCCTGCGGTCCCGCCTGAATTCGTACTTCGCCAATCCCGGAGGGCTGCTGCCCAAGACCTACGCCATGGTCCACGCCGCCAGCAGCGTGGAGTGGACCGTCGTCGCAAGTGAACTGGAGTCGCTCCAGCTGGAATACACCTGGATCAAGGAGTTCAAGCCCCGGTTCAATGTCGTCTTCCGCGACGACAAAACCTACCCCTACCTCGCCGTCACGATGGGCGAGAAGTTTCCGCGCGTCCAGGTGCTCCGCGGCGAACGCCGCAAGGGCACCCGCTACTTCGGTCCTTACACGGCAGGGGCCATCCGCGAAACCATGGACACGCTGCTGCGCGTCTTCCCCGTCCGAAGCTGCAGCCCGGGCGTCCTGAAGCGGGCGCAGGCCAGCGGACGGCCGTGCCTGCTTGGCTACATCGACAAGTGCGCCGCACCGTGCGTCGGCCGGGTCACACCGGAGGAGCATCGGGCGCTGGCGGAGGACTTCTGCTCGTTCATGGGCGGTGAAGCCAAGCGCTTCATCGGACGGCTGGAGAAGGACATGGCCGCAGCAGTTGCCGAGCTCGACTACGAGCGGGCCGCACGCGTCCGGGATGACATCATCGCACTGCGGAAAGTCTTCGAACGCAACGCCGTGGTGTTGGCGGAAGACACGGACGCCGACGTTTTTGCGCTGCATGAGGATGAGCTGGAAGCCGCCGTGCAGGTTTTCCATGTCCGCGGCGGCCGGGTCCGCGGCCAGCGCGGATGGGTGGTGGAAAAGGTCGAGGATTTCACTACGCCGGACCTTGTGGAGCACCTGCTGCAGCAGGTCTACGGCGAGGAAGGCGAAACGCAGGGGCGGCTGCCCCGAGAGGTCCTGGTTCCTGAAGAGCCGAGCAACGCTGCCGAACTTGCCCAGTGGCTTGCCGGCCTGAGGGGCGCGAAAGTGGACATCCGGGTCCCGCGCCGCGGGGACAAGGCAGCACTCATGTCCACGGTCCGGGAAAACGCCGAGCACGCACTCAAGCTGCACAAATCGCGGCGCGCCGGTGACCTGACGAACCGGTCCCTCGCACTGCAGGAGCTCCAGGAGGCCCTGGACCTGCCCGTCGCGCTGCTCCGCATCGAGTGCTTCGACATTTCCCACGTGCAGGGCACCAATGTGGTGGCGTCCATGGTGGTGGTGGAAGACGGTCTTCCGAAGAAGTCCGACTACCGCAAATTCTCCATAACCGGCGCCGCGGCCGTGGATGACACAGCGGCCATGCATGATGTCCTCACCCGGCGCTTCCGGAATTATCTTCAGGAGAAAGCGGCCCAGGCGGAAGCGGCACAGCTCCCCGGGCACCAGGCGGCGCTCGAGGCCATGGCGGTGGCCTCCATGCAGGACACCACCACGCCCGCACCGCGCGCAAAGTTCGCCTACCCGCCCAACCTCGTCGTGGTGGACGGCGGCAAGCCCCAGGTGAACGCCGCTGCGCGCGCCCTGGCTGAACTCGGGATTGACGACGTCTACGTGGTTGGCCTGGCCAAGCGCCTTGAAGAGGTCTGGCTGCCGGACAGCGACTTTCCGGTGATCCTGCCGCGGACATCCGAGGGCCTCTACCTGCTGCAGCGCATCCGCGACGAAGCCCACCGGTTCGCCATCACGTTCCACCGGCAGAAGCGCGGAAAGGCCATGACGGTTTCCGCCCTGGACAGCGTTCCCGGCCTGGGCGAGGCCAAACGCAAAGCCCTGCTGGCACAGTTCGGCTCGGTTAAGAGCATCCGGACCGCCAGTGCGGCCGAACTGGCCACTGCAAAGGGCATCGGCCCTTCGCTGGCGGACGCAATCGTCAGCCATTTCAGCAACGGCGCCGCGGCCTCCGGTGCGGAAGCGCCGTCAATCAATATGACGACCGGCGAAATCATTGAAACTTAGCTAGGGTAAGGACCTGAAGCGGAACGCGCGGTTGCGTCGAATTACATAGCAGGAATGGGGCTTTACTCATGGCAGAGTCAACGGCAGGATCCGAAGCGGAACAGGACGGCATGACGCCCGTCAGGCCCGTTGAAGCGGAACTGCTCGTGGTGACGGGTATGTCCGGGGCGGGGCGCAGTACCGCTGCGGACGCCCTTGAGGACCATGGCTGGTATGTCGTTGAGAACCTTCCGCCGCAGATGCTCGGCACCCTGGCCGAACTCGTGTCCCACGCCCCGCAGTCCATCCCCAAGCTCGCCGTGGTGGTTGATGTGCGCAGCACCGCGCTCTTCGCCGACATCCGGGCGGCGCTGAAAACCCTTGAAGCCAGCGGCGTTACGTTTCGTGTCCTGTTCCTGGACGCCAACGACGACGTCCTGGTGCGCCGGTTTGAGCAGGGCCGCCGTCCGCATCCACTCCAGGAAGGCGGGCGGATCCTCGACGGCATCGCCTCGGAGCGCGATTTGTTGCATGAACTGCGGGATTCCGCGGACATCGTGCTGGACACATCCGAGTTCAACGTCCACGCCCTTGCCACCGCCATCACGGAGCTTTTCAGCGAAACAGGTCCGGTCGCCCTGCGGCTGAACGTCATGAGCTTCGGCTTCAAGTACGGGCTGCCGGTGGACGCGAACTTTGTGGTCGATGCACGCTTCATCCCGAATCCGCACTGGGTCCCGCAGCTTCGTCCGCACACCGGCCTGGACAAGGACGTGAGCGACTACGTCCTCGAGGCCGAAGGCGTCAAGAGCTTCGTGGACCGCTACGTGCTGGCCATTGAGCCGGTCCTGGACGGGTACCGCCGCGAAAACAAGCACTACGCCACCATTGCCGTGGGCTGCACCGGCGGCAAGCACCGCTCCGTGGCCGTCGCTATGGAACTTTCAAAGAAGCTGGCGCAATACCCCCGTGTCACGGTGACCACCACCCACCGGGACCTGGGCCGCGAGTAATGGGACTGCTTACCGGGCCGCTGCCCCTGGTTCCGCCGGCCGCCGGCACCGGCGGCGGGCAGCTGGACAAAGGACCTTCCGTCGTCGCCCTCGGCGGCGGTCACGGGCTGTCCGCTTCGCTGTCCGCTCTTCGGCTGCTGACCTCCGAACTGACAGCCATCGTCACCGTAGCGGACGACGGCGGGTCTTCCGGCCGGCTGCGCGAGGAGTACGGCGTCCTTCCGCCCGGCGACCTGCGGATGGCCCTCACGGCCCTTTGTGACGACACCGACTGGGGACGGACCTGGCGGGACGTCATGCAGCACCGGTTCAAGCCGGGGGCGGGCCGGGGTGGCTCGCTCGACGACCACGCCATGGGCAACCTGCTCATCGTCACGCTCTGGGAACTGCTGGGCGACACTGTGGGCGGCCTGAAATGGGCCGGTGCCCTGCTCGGCGCACGCGGACAGGTCCTGCCCATGTCCGGCGAGCCGCTGACGATCGAGGGCGACGTCAGGGTGCCCGGCCCCGACGGAACCTACAGACTGGAGACCGTCAGGGGGCAGGCCAAATGCGCCGTGGCAGGTTCGCTGGAAAGCGTCCGGCTCCTGCCGGAGTCGGCGCATGCCTGCGTCGAAGCCCTGACGGCCATCGAACTGGCCGATTGGGTCATTCTGGGCCCGGGATCCTGGTACACGTCCGTACTGCCGCACCTCCTGCTGCCGGAGATGCGGCAGGCTCTTTCAGACACGCCTGCCAAACGGTGCCTCACGATGAACCTGGCCACGGACACCAAGGAGACTTCCGGCATGTCCGCTGCCGACCACCTGCATGTGCTGCGCAGCTACGCGCCCGACTTCAGTATCGACGTCGTGCTCGCGGACCCTGTGTCCGTGCCGGACGTCGAGGAGTTCAAACGGGCAGCCGGGATGCTCGGGGCCGAGGTGGTGTTGGGTAAAGTAGGGGCGTCGAGCCGCCGTCCGATCCACGACCCCCTGCGTCTGGCAACGGCGTACCACGATATTTTCGGGAACAGTTAGGAAGGTGCCATGGCACTGACGTCATCAGTCAAAGAAGAACTGTCCCGCCTGGACATAAAGAAGTCCTCGGTCCGCAAGGCAGAAGTCTCTGCGATGCTCCGATTCGCCGGCGGACTGCACATCATTTCCGGCCGGATCGTGATCGAGGCCGAGGTTGACCTCGCCTCCACGGCACGCCGCCTCAGGGCCGCGATCGCTGAGGTGTACGGCCACCAGAGCGAGATCATCGTCGTCTCCGGCGGCGGGCTCCGCCGCGGCAACCGGTATGTGGTGCGGGTGGTGCGCGACGGCGAAGCCCTCGCCCGCCAGACCGGGCTGCTGGACGCGCGCGGCCGCCCGGTTCGCGGGCTGCCGTCGGCAGTGGTCAACGGTTCCGCCGCCGACGCCGAAGCCGTGTGGCGCGGCGCCTTCCTCGCCCACGGATCGCTGACCGAGCCGGGCCGGTCCTCCGCCATGGAAGTGACCTGCCCCGGGCCCGAGTCGGCCCTGGCTCTGGTGGGCGCGGCCCGACGCCTCGGCATCCAGGCCAAGGCCCGCGAAGTCAGGGGAGTGGACCGGGTGGTCATCCGGGACGGCGATACCATCGCAGCCCTGCTCACCCGGATGGGTGCTCATGACGCGCTCATGGTCTGGGAAGAACGCCGCATGCGCAAGGAAGTGCGGGCGACGGCGAACAGGCTGGCCAACTTCGACGACGCCAACCTGCGCCGCTCGGCCCAGGCAGCTGTTGCCGCCGGCGCCCGCGTGGACCGTGCACTGGAGATCCTCGGCGACGACGTCCCCGACCACCTTAAGTACGCGGGTGAACTCCGCGTCGCCCACAAGCAGGCGAGCCTGGACGAACTTGGCCGGCTGGCTGATCCGCCCATGACCAAGGATGCGATCGCCGGCAGAATCCGCAGGCTCCTGGCGATGGCCGACAAACGCGCATTGGACCTGGGGATCCCCGGGACCGAGGCCAATGTGACGCCGGAAATGCTGGACGAGTAACGGCCCCCCCTAGAATCAAGACCGGGTAACGGAAATACCTCGCGGCGGCCGGAGGTTGTGCCCCAAGGGAGCCACCGCTCCGCCTGGATACCGTCCCCCTAGATTTCCGGATGACCAGTCATCCGGATGCACAATCCGAGAGTTACCAAACCGGACAACCTGTCCACGACATTGGAGGATTTTGTGACCGAGTACGTACTGCCTGAACTCAGCTACGACTACGCAGCGCTGGAGCCCCACATCTCCGCTCGCATCATGGAGCTGCACCACAGCAAGCACCACGCTGCCTATGTGACCGGTGCCAACAACGCGCTGGCCCAGCTGGCTGAGGCACGCGAAAAGGGCGACTTCGCCAACATCAACCGGCTTTCGAAGGACCTGGCTTTCCACACCGGCGGCCACGTCAACCACTCCGTGTTCTGGAACAACCTGTCCCCGGACGGCGGCGACAAGCCCGAGGGTGAGCTGGCCGCAGCCATCGATGACGCGTTTGGTTCCTTCGACGCCTTCCGTGCGCAGTTCACCGCCGCCGCGCTGGGCCTGCAGGGTTCCGGCTGGGGATTCCTGGCCTACGAACCCATCGGCGGAAACCTCGTCATCGAGCAGCTCTATGACCAGCAGGGCAACGTTGCACTCGGCACCACGCCGCTGCTGATGCTCGACATGTGGGAGCACGCCTTCTACCTGGACTACGTCAACGTCAAGGCCGACTACGTCAAGGCGTTCTGGAACATCGTGAACTGGGCCGACGTCGCCAAGCGCTTCGACGGCGCACGCAAGAACGCCACGGGTCTCATCACCCTGTAGTGCCGTTCAGGTGTGACAGGCGAGACATCACCCTGTAACAAACTTCACATTTAGTCCGTTTCGGGCCGAATCGTGGACGGTCCGCCCCCGCACTTGCGGGGGCGGACCTTCTTAAACGTAAGATGGATCACGGAAGGCGGTTAGCCTTCAGCAATGTGGCTGGTCGCCCTCCGATCTGGTAATCATCTCTGCCCAATGGCGTGCGGGATCTGTTAGTTGGCTTGAACGCCCGCTTAACTAGTTGTGCTTCAACAAGCACCAAGGAGACTGAAAAAGTGACGACCCGTATTGGTATCAACGGCTTTGGCCGCATTGGCCGCAATTACTTCCGTGCTGCACTGGCACAGGGCGCTGACCTCGAGATCGTTGCAGTCAACGACCTCACCAGCCCCGAAGCGCTGGCCCACCTCTTCAAGTACGACTCCGTAGGCGGCCGCCTCAAGGAGACCATCGAGGTCAAGGACGGCAACATCGTCGTCAACGGCAACGTCGTTAAGGTTCTCGCCGAGCGCGACCCCGCGAACCTCCCCTGGGGAGAGCTGGGCGTTGACATCGTCATCGAGTCCACCGGCTTCTTCACCAAGGCCGCTGCCGCCAAGAAGCACCTCGACGCCGGCGCCAAGAAGGTCCTGATCTCCGCCCCGGCTTCGGACGAGGACATCACCATCGTGATGGGCGTCAACCACGAGCTTTACGACAACGCCAAGCACCACATCATCTCCAACGCATCCTGCACTACCAATTGCCTCGGCCCGCTGGCCAAGGTCATCAACGACGAGTTCGGCATCGAACGCGGCCTCATGACGACGGTCCACGCGTACACGGCCGACCAGAACCTGCAGGACGGTCCGCACAACGACCTCCGCCGTGCCCGCGCCGCCGCCATCAACATGGTCCCCACCTCCACCGGTGCGGCCAAGGCAATCGGCCTGGTGCTTCCGGAACTCAAGGGCAAGCTGGACGGCTACGCCATCCGCGTCCCCGTCCCCACCGGCTCCGCCACCGACCTCACGGTCACCGTTTCCCGTGAGACCACCGTTGAGGAAGTCAACGCAGCCCTGAAGAAGGCATCCGAGTCCGAGTCGCTCCAGGGCTTCCTGACCTACACGGATGAGCCGATCGTCTCATCGGACATCGTGGGCGACCCGGCGTCGTCGATTTTCGACTCCGGCCTGACGAAGGTCATCGGCAACCAGGTCAAGGTTGTTTCCTGGTATGACAACGAATGGGGCTACTCGAACCGCCTGGTCGACCTCACGGAGCTCGTCGCATCCAAGCTGGGCTAGGGTTAGACACATGACATTCCACACCCTCAACGAACTGATCGCTGATGGTGTCCGCGGGCGGTACATTCTGGTCAGAAGTGACCTGAATGTGCCGCTCGACGGCTCTGAAGTGACTGACGACGGCCGCATCAAAGCGTCCTTGCCAGTACTGACGAAGCTCACGGACGCCGGTGCCCGCGTGCTGGTCACAGCCCACCTCGGACGCCCCAAGGGCGCCCCGGAGGAAAAATACTCCCTCAAGCCTGCCGCCACGAGGCTGGCCGAGCTGGCTCCCTTCCAGGTCACCCTGGCCGGAGACACCGTCGGTGCCTCGGCAAAGGAGCATGCCGCTGCCTTGCAGGACGGCGAAGTCCTGGTCCTTGAAAACGTCCGTTTCGATGCCCGTGAGACCAGCAAGGACGACGCCGAGCGCGGCGCCTTCGCGGACGAACTGGTGTCGCTGACGGGGGAGAACGGCGCGTTCGTGGATGACGCCTTTGGCGCCGTCCACCGCAAGCACGCAAGCGTGTACGACGTCGCCACCCGGCTCCCGTCGTACCAGGGCGACCTTGTGCACACCGAAGTGGAGGTGCTCCGCAAGCTCACAACTGAGACCCAGCGGCCCTACGTGGTGGTGCTCGGCGGCTCCAAGGTCTCGGACAAGCTCGCGGTCATCGATAACCTGATAGGCAAAGCCGACACCATCCTGGTGGGCGGCGGCATGCTGTTCACGTTCCTGGCAGCTGACGGCCACAAGGTCGCCGGCAGCCTGCTCGAAGAAGACCAGATCCCGGTGGTCCAGGACTACCTGAAGCGCGCGGCGGACGCAGGCACCGAGTTCGTCGTGCCCACGGACGTTGTGGTGGCTGCCAAGTTTGCCGCTGACGCTGACCACGAGACGGTCAGGGCCGACGCCATCGAAGGCAGCAGCTTCGGCGCGCAGGGCATCGGCCTGGACATCGGACCCGAATCGGCGGCGGAATTCGCCAACCGGATCAAGGGCGCCAAGACAGTGTTCTGGAACGGCCCCATGGGCGTCTTCGAATTCGACGCCTTTGCCGGCGGCACCCGTGCCATTGCGCTGGCCCTCACTGAAGCGGATGCCTTCACCGTGGTCGGCGGCGGTGACTCCGCAGCTGCTGTCCGCACCCTGGGCTTCGCCGACGACCAGTTCGGCCACATCTCCACGGGTGGCGGCGCCAGCCTGGAATACCTCGAAGGCAAGGAACTGCCGGGCCTTAGCGTCCTGGACCGCTAGATCCTCCAGCCGGCAGGGCACCGCACTGAAAAGTCGGGGCCCTGCCGGCTGTTCACATCACAAGCACTTTTGGAGAACACGTGACTACGTCAACGAATGGCAAGTTCGACCGCACGCCCCTCATTGCCGGCAACTGGAAGATGAACATGGACCACGTCCAGGGCATCACGCTGCTGCAGAAACTGGCCTGGACCCTGTCCGACGCCAAGCATGATTACAGCCGGGCCGAGGTAGCTGTCTTCCCGCCTTTCACCGACCTTCGCGGCGTCCAGACCCTCGTCCAGGGCGACGAACTGGAAATCGTTTACGGCGGCCAGGACCTTTCGCAGTTCGATTCCGGTGCCTACACGGGTGACATCTCCGGCCAGTTCCTGAACAAGCTGGGCTGCAAGTACGTCCTGGTCGGCCACAGCGAACGGCGCACCATCCACAACGAGACCGACGAGGTCCTCAACGCCAAAGTGAAGGCCGCCTACCGCCACGGAATCACCACGGTGCTCTGCGTCGGTGAAGGCCTCGAGATCCGGCAGGCCGGCACGCACGTCCAGCACACCCTTGGCCAGCTCCGTGCCGACGTCGAAGGCCTCAGCGCCGACGAAGCAGCCGAACTTGTGGTCGCGTACGAGCCCGTCTGGGCCATCGGCACCGGTGAAGTAGCAGGTCCGGAGGATGCACAGGAGATGTGCGCCGCCATCCGCGCCGAGCTCACCACCCTGTTCGGCGACGAGGTTGCCGCCAAGGTCCGTCTGCTTTACGGCGGTTCGGTCAAGGCCAACAATGCGGCCGCCATCCTGAACGAACGCGACGTCGACGGCGTGTTGGTGGGCGGCGCCAGCCTCGATCCCGCCGAGTTTGCTAATATTGTCAGGTTCGAGAGTCACCTGCTGACGGATTAGTCCGGACACAGCCTTGACCTCCGCAATCATCAACTTCTGAAAGGCCGTCGTGGACGTTCTTCATGTCATTCTGCAGATTCTCCTGGGCATCACCAGCCTCCTGCTGACGCTGCTCATCCTGCTCCACAAGGGACGGGGCGGCGGTCTGTCGGACATGTTCGGCGGAGGCATGAGCTCGGGCCTCAGCTCGTCCGGTGTGGCGGAGCGCAACCTCAACAGGTTCACGGTCATCCTGGGCGTCACCTGGGGAGTCGTCATCATCGCACTCGGCCTGCTGATGCGCTTCTCCGGGGGCGGCGACTCCTAGCAGTCCGGCCGAAACGTGCCGGGACGGGATTTTCCCCGGAATTTACACGCCCGGTACTAACGGCCCTGCCGTCGTCGGGAACTCCGCACTAAACTGTGGCTGTTGGCTTCCAACAACCGGTCAGTCGAGTAGCCAGGAGTTCCCGATGGTGCATGCTGCTTCAGGGTTCCGGGGAACCCGTGTGGGGGTGGCCGAAGGGTCAGCCCCGAAAATTCAGCCTAACGACGTTGTCGGTGAACGCTTGCCGCGTATTCGTGTTTCCTATTGGTGCGCCAAAGGACACGAGACGCGGCCTGTTTTCATTAAGCTACCCGAGGACCAGATCCCCGTGGTCTGGGACTGCCGCCGCTGCGGAGGGACTGCCTCACGGGACGAGTCCCGCGTCGAGCTGCCGCATCATGCCGACGAGGGCTACAAAAGCCACCTTGAGTACGTGAAAGAGCGACGCTCCAGCCAGGACGCCGAAGACGTACTGGCCGGAGCGCTGGAACGGCTACGAGCCCGCGGGACCTTTACGGACTAGTTGCTCGGGAACCCTTGACGCGGCGTTCTCATCGATCAGCCAGAGCGTCCGTGAGCGGCCCGTAGGTCCCGCCGCGGGGACCTGCACGGGGTTTGCACCTGCCAGGGCAAGGCCCACGGCACCTGCCTTGTCCTCGCCCGCAACGACCATCCAGACCTCACTTGCCGTGTTGATCGCCGGCAAAGTCAGCGAAATCCGTTCGGGCGGCGGTTTCGGCGAATTCCGGACGCCCACAACCGTGAGCTCTTTTTCCCGGATGCCTGCCTGTTCGGGGAAGAGTGAGGCCACGTGGGCATCCGGGCCCACGCCAAGGAGGACCACGTCGAACCGGGGAAGCGTCCCCGGGTTCTCGGGACGGTCATCGGACATGTCCGCGGCATGCTCGGCTGCAGCTGCTTCGGCCAGACGGCGTGCATAGTCAGCGGCAGCGTCCTCCGGACTGTCGAAGTGGTCCGTGGAGCCGGGTTCATGCACCCGTTCCGGGTCCACGGGGATGTGCGACAGCAGCGCTTCATGCGCCTGGAGGGTGTTGCGGTCGCTGTCTGAGCTGGCGACAAAGCGTTCGTCGCCCCACCAGAAGTTGACCTTGGACCAGTTCACTGCCGGAGCCGCGGCCGAGTCAGCAACCGCCCTGAGGGTTCCGATGCCCACAGTCCCGCCCGTGAGCACCACCGTTGCCTCACCGTGTTTGTCCTGAACATCCACGAGTTTGGTGATGAGCCGCGCTGCAATGGCAGCCATCAATACTGATGAGTCAGGGTGGATGCTTACTCTGGGATCAGCGCTCACTGGGACGGACACTCCTTAGATTTGTACGGGGCAGTCCAATAGTAATCACTTCGCCGAAGACTTCGTCGGGATCCAGCCGCCGCAGTTCTTCGGCGAGGCAGTCCCTGAGGCTGCGGCGCGGCAGCGAGATGCGCTGGGCGGGCTGGCCCGGCTGCGTCAGTTCAGCCACGGACAGTCCCGGACGGAACAGCTGGACGTCGCCGCTGGCGCGGCTCAGCCGGACGCGCCGGATGCCGGTCCCGGCGGGATCTGCCACGATGGTCACCGGGGCATCGAGGGCCAGTGTCAGCCACGCTGCAAGAAGGAGGGTGCTGGGGGAGTCCGAGGCGCCTTCCACGGCGACGGCCGTGACAGGCGACGAGTCGACCTGGTCCAGGACAGCGGCCAGCTGGATCCGCCAGTTGGTGAGGCGGGTCCAGGCGAGGTCGGTGTCGCCGGCCTTGTACGTATTCCGGATGTTGTCCAGTGCCTTCTGCGGGTCCTCCTCGTTGGCGGAGTCGGTGATGCGGCGGTGCGCTATGCGTCCGATGGAGGTCTCACAGGCGCTCTTGGGCGCACCGTGCGGCCACCAGGCCACAATCGGAGCGTCGGGGAGCAGGAGGGCGGCAACGAGCGACTCGCTTTCCTCGGCGAGCTCACCGTAGCCGCGGAGTACGATCACTTCGGACGCGCCGGCGTCGCCGCCCACGCGGATCTGGGCGTCCAGCCGCGTGGGGGCCTGGGCACCGGCATCGGCGAGGACGATGATCCGGCAGGGGTGTTCCCGGCTGGCTTCGTTGGCCGCTTCAATGGCCTCTTCTTCCAGCCCGGACTTGGTGACCACCACGAGGGTGAGCACCCGTCCGAGGGCGATCACGCCGCCCTGCTCGCGCAGGGACATAATCTTCTTGGAGACCTTCGAGGTTGTTGTGTCGGGAAGATCTACGATCATGGCCTTCTCCAGGTTCGTCCATCGCGGGCAAGCAGCTCGTCCGCCGAGGCGGGGCCCCAGCTTCCGGGGGCGTAGGGCTCAGGTTGTTCGCCCAAACTTGCCCAGTACTCTTCAAAGGGATCCAGGATCTTCCAGGACAGTTCCACCTCCTGGTGCCGCGGGAACAGCGGCGGTTCGCCCAGCAGGACGTCCAGGATGAGCCGCTCATAGGCTTCGGGGCTGGACTCGGTGAACGAGTGCCCGTAGCCGAAGTCCATCGTGACGTCGCGGACTTCCATCTGCGTCCCCGGAACCTTCGAACCGAAGCGGATCGTGGCGCCCTCGTCAGGCTGCACGCGGATCACCACGGCGTTCTGGCCGAAGTCGTCCTCGCCGTGATCGCGGAACAACAGGTTGGGGGCGCGCTTGAAGACAACTGCGATTTCCGTCACGCGGCGTCCCAGCCGCTTGCCGGCACGCAGGTAGAACGGCACACCGGACCAGCGCCGGGTGTGGATATCCACCCGGATGGCGGCGTAGGTTTCCGTGGTGGAGTCGGCAGGGATGCCTTCCTCCTCCAGGTACCCAAGAACCTGCTCGCCGCCCTGCCAGCCGCCGGCGAACTGACCGCGCGCTGAATGGGTGGAGAGATCGTCCGGGAGCTTTACCGCAGCCAGAACCTTTTCCTTTTCGGCACGGAGGTCATCGGCGTTGAAGGAAATGGGTTCCTCCATGGCCGTCAGCGCCAGGAGCTGCAGCAGGTGATTCTGGATGACGTCGCGGGCCGCGCCCACGCCGTCGTAGTAGCCTGCCCGGCCGCCGGTCCCGATGTCCTCGGCCATGGTGATCTGGACGTGGTCGACATAGTTCGCGTTCCAGAGCGGTTCGAACAACTGGTTCGCGAAACGCAGCGCCAGGATGTTCTGGACCGTTTCCTTGCCCAGGTAGTGGTCGATCCGGAACACAGCATCCGGCGGGAACACCGACTCCACGATGTCATTAAGCTGCCGGGCGGACTCGAGGTCGTGCCCGAACGGCTTCTCGATGACCACACGGCGCCACTTGTCACCCTCAGCCTGGGCCAGGCCGTGCTTCGACAGCTGGCGGCAGACCTGTTCAAACGCCTTCGGCGGAATCGACAGGTAAAACGCGTGGTTCCCGCGCGTACCCCGCTGCTCGTCCAGTTCATCGATCGTGTCACCGAGCCGCTCAAAGGCGTCGTCGTCGTCGAACTCTCCCTGGACAAAACGGATGCCCTCGGACAGCTGATTCCACACTGCCTCGTCAAACGGGGTCCGGGCGTAGGCCTTGACGGACTCCTTGACCTCGGCGGCGAAATCCTCGTTTTCCCACTGCCGCCGGGCGAAGCCCACCAGGGCAAAGCTCGGCGGCAGCAGGCCCCGGTTGGCCAGGTCGTAGACGGCAGGCATGAGCTTCTTGCGGGCAAGGTCGCCGGTCACTCCAAAGAGGACCAGCGAGGAGGGGCCGGCGATGCGGTTTAGCCGGCGGTCCCGGGGATCCCGCAACGGGTTGCGGCCCCGCCCGGCTGACTTCCTGCTGCCGTTTTCAGTTTCTGGCATGGTTGGTTCGGTGCCTTAGCTTTCAGTGTGGGATGCTGCCTGGCCGGCAAGCTCTGAAACGATATCCTGCAGCTGCTTGACGCCTGAGGCGCGGTCAGTGAGGTGCAGGCGGAGGACCGGACGTCCGTGGTCGCTGAGAACCTGGGCGTCACCGGCGGCCTGCGCCGAGATCAGCTCACCGAACGTGAACGGCCGCTCCGGGATAGACAGATCCGTTGCGGACTCGGCAGTGACCTGCAGGAACACGCCGATGGCGGGTCCGCCCTTGTGGAACTGGCCAGTGGAGTGCAGGAACCGCGGGCCCCAGCCGAACGTCACAGGACGTCCGCTGACTGCTGCGAGCTGGTCGCGGACACCTTCAAACGGAGCATATGCCAGCCGGTCGAAGTAGGCCTGGACGCTGAGGTAGCTGTCGTCGGCGAGCTGGGCGAGCAACGCGGACACTGCGGCAGACGCCGTCGAGGCATCTCCCAGCCAGTCGCCGCCGCGGACCTCAATGGCGCCGTCAACGAAGTTGGCGGGAGTCGGTTCCGGCTGCGCGTCCAGCAGGCCGCGTGCGGCCACCTTGGCGGCTTCGACGTCGGGCTGGTCAAACGGGTTGATGCCCAGCAGGCGCCCCGCAACGGCCGTCGCGAATTCCCACACCATCATCTGCGTTGCCAGGCCCCCGGCGATGGCAACCTCGTTATCACCGAGCTGGACGTCGTCGGCGTCGGCAGCAACCAGACGCACCACCAGGATGTCGGCAGCGCCGGAGGTGACCTCCGGAGCTGACGGACCGGCGACGACCGGCAGGACTCCGGTGCCGAGCTTGCCGGTGGATTCGGCGATGAGCTGTTCGGCCCAGTCGGCGAAACCGACAATGCCGGACCCGTCTTCCGCGATGACGATCTTGTTGCGCAGCGGGTTGGTGCCGCCCAGCGCGGTCCCCAGGGCGAGGCCGATGTTTTCGGGGGCGTCCTCGTTGAGGATCTCGGCTGCTTCTTCGGCCTCGTCCAGGAACGCCTGGATGTCCACGCCGGCCAGCCCGCAGGGGACCAGTCCGAAAGCGGTCAGTGCCGAGAAGCGTCCGCCGACGTTGGGGTCGGCGTTGAAGACGGCGCGGTAGCCGGCCTCACGTGATGCCTTGTCCAGCGGCGAACCCGGGTCAGTGACGATGACGATGCGGCTCTTCGCGTCAACGCCGGCATCGGTGAAGGCCTGCTCGAAGATCCTCCGCTGGGAATCCGTTTCGACGGTGGAGCCGGACTTGGACGAAACGACAATGGCAGTTTCGGCAAGGCGGTCCACAAGGGCAGCACTGACCTGTTCGGGGTCGGTGCTGTCAAGCACAGTCAGCTCGACGCCAGCGGTGCCCGCAATGACTTCAGGCGCCAGCGAGGATCCGCCCATGCCGCAGAGGACAATGCGCGTGACACCCTCGGCCTTCAGTGCGTCGCGGAGTTCCAGGATGTCACTGACCAGAGGCTGCGAGACGGTGGCCGCCTCGACCCAGCCCAGCCGGACAGCGGATTCCTGTTCGGCGTCCGGACCCCACAAGGTGTGGTCCTTCGCGAAAATCCTGGTGGCGATGCGGTCTTCCAGCAGCGCGGGGAGGTGCTGCTCAAGTGCCTCACGGGCTGCGCCGGTGGCGTCGTAGCTGAGTGTGCTCATGATGGGTTAGGAAGCCTTCCGTGCAGAGGCCAGGGCGCCTTCGACGTCACCCAGCAGTTCCTTCCAGCTGGCCACGAACTTATCCAGGCCCTCGGACTCAAGCAGTGCCACGACGTCGTTGTAGGAAATCCCCAGCGCGTCGAGGGCGTTCAGCGTCGCGTTCGCGTCGTCGTAACCGCGGGTGACGGTGTCGCCCGTGACCACACCGTGGTCGAACGTGGCGTCGAGGGTCTTCTCCGGCATGGTGTTGACCACGCCGGGTGCGACGAGTTCGGTGACGTAGAGGGTGTCCGGGTAGGACGGGTCCTTCACGCCGGTCGAGGCCCACAGCGGGCGCTGCGGGAGGGCGCCGGCTTCGGCGAGCAGTGCCCAGCGTTCGGTGGAGAAGAGCTCCTCGTACACCTGGTATGCCAGGCGGGCGTTGGCCAGGCCGGCTTTGCCCTTGAGTGCCTTGGCTTCGTCGGTGCCGATGGCGTCGAGGCGCTTGTCGATTTCGGCGTCGACGCGCGAGACGAAGAAGGAGGCGACAGAGTGGATCTTGGAGAGGTCGTGGCCGTTGCCCTTGGCCTGTTCCAGGCCGGACTGGAAGGCGTTGATCACGGCGCGGTAGCGTTCCAGCGAGAAGATCAGGGTCACATTGACGCTGATGCCCTCGGCCAGGGTGGCCGTGATGGCTTCGAGGCCCTCGAGGGTTGCCGGGATCTTGATCAGGACGTTGTCCTTGTTGACCTTCTTGTACAGGTGCTTGGCTTCGGCGATGGTGCCCGCGGTGTCCCAGGCGAGGCGGGGATCCACTTCGATGGACACGCGGCCGTCAACACCCCTGGTTGCGGCGGCGACGGGGGCGAACAGGTCGCAGGCGTCGGCGACGTCAGTCGTGGTGATTTCGAAGACGGTCTCTTCGACGGTGGAGCCGGCTGCTGCCTGCTCAGCAATGGTGGCGTCATAGTCCGTGCCGGAGGTGATGGCGGCGTGGAAGATGGACGGGTTGGTGGTGACACCAACGACATTCTTCTCTTCGATGAGCTTGCGCAGGGTGCCGGTCTGCAGGCGGCCGCGGGAGAGGTCGTCGAGCCAGATCGAGACGCCGGCGTCCGAGAGCTGCTGGGTGGGGGTAGTCATGTCATAACTCCTGGAAATCAGGGGTTCCGGGGGCGCAACGTCCCCCGGAACCGTGGTTGTTAATCAGTTGGAGAGGCCGGCGAGGGATTCCTTGGCCGCGGCGGCAACTGCTTCTGCCGTGATGCCGAATTCCTGGAAGAGGCGCTTGTAGTCGGCGGAGGCGCCGAAGTGCTCCAGGCTGATGGAACGGCCGGCGTCGCCGACGAATTCCTTCCAGCCCAGGGCCAGGCCGGCTTCGACGGACACACGTGCCTTCACGGCCGGGGGCAGGACGGCGTCGCGGTAGGCGGCGTCCTGCTTGTTGAACCACTCCACACACGGCATCGACACCACACGGGTGGGGATGCCTTCGGCCTGGAGGGCTTCGCGGGCGTTCACGGCAAGCTGGACCTCGGAGCCGGTGCCGATCAGGATGACCTGGGCATCGGCGGTCTTGCCGTCCTTGGAAGCTTCGGCCAGGACGTAGCCGCCCTTCGCCACGCCGGAGACTGCACCGAAGGTGTCACCCTCGGCGTCGCCTTCGCCACGGGCGTAGGTGGGAATGTTCTGGCGGGTCAGGACGATGCCGGCCGGGTTCTCGTGGTTTTCGAGCATGGCCTTCCAGGCAGCGGAAACCTCGTTCGCGTCACCGGGGCGGACAACGTCCAGGCCCGGAATGGCGCGCAGGGAGGCCAGCTGCTCCACCGGCTGGTGGGTGGGGCCGTCTTCGCCGAGGCCGATGGAGTCATGCGTCCAGACATACAGGGACGGGACGCCCATCAGTGCACCGAGGCGGATGGCCGGGCGCTGGTAGTCCGAGAAGATCAGGAAGGTGCCGGAGAACGCGCGGGTCTTGCCGTGCAGGGCGATCCCGTTCACGATCGAGGCGGCGGCGTGCTCACGGATGCCAAAGTGCAGCACCCGGCCGTACGGGTTGCCCTTCCATGCCTCGGTGGACCGGGACGCCGGGATGAACGAAGGCGAACCTTCGATGGTGGTGTTGTTGGATTCGGCGAGGTCGGCCGAGCCGCCCCACAGTTCCGGCATGACCGGGCCGATCGCGTTCAGGACCTTGCCGGATGCGGCGCGGGTGGAGACGTCCTTGCCTGCTTCGAACACCGGCAGGGCCGAGTCGAGCTCCACCGGGAGTTTGCGTGCCTCGACGCGTTCCAGCAGCGCGGCGGCGTCAGGGTTGGATGCCTGCCACGCTTCGAAGGAGTCCTGCCATTCGCTGCGGGCGGCTGCACCGCGGTCCACGACGGCGCGGGCATGGGCCAGCACCTCTTCGTCAACTTCGAAGGTCTTCGCGGGGTCAAAGCCCAGGACGCTCTTCAGCGCGGCGACTTCTTCGGCACCCAGGGCGGAGCCGTGGATCTTGCCGGTGTTCTGCTTCTTCGGCGCCGGGTAGCCAATGATGGTGCGCAGCGAGACGATGGAGGGCTTGGAGGTCTCCGCCTTCGCGGCGAGGAGGGCGGCGTACAGTTCCTGCACGTCTTCCTTGTATTCGCCGGTTTTCGTCCAGTCCACGCGCTGGACGTGCCAGCCGTAGGCTTCGTAGCGCTTGAGGACGTCCTCGGTGAAAGCGACGTCGGTGTCGTCCTCAATGGAGATGTGGTTCTCGTCGTACACAACGACGAGGTTGCCGAGTTCCTGGTGGCCGGCCAGCGAGGAAGCCTCGGAGGTCACGCCTTCCTGGAGGTCGCCGTCGGAGGCAATGACCCAGATGGTGTGGTCGAACGGCGACGTGCCGGCGGGAGCATCGGCGTCGAACAGGCCGCGTTGGCGGCGCTGGGAGTATGCGAAACCGACCGAGGACGCCAGGCCCTGGCCCAGCGGGCCGGTGGTGATTTCCACACCGGCGGTGTGCTTGTACTCCGGGTGTCCCGGTGTCAGCGAGCCCCAGGTCCGCAGCGCCTTCAGGTCCTTCAGTTCCAGCCCGTAGCCGGAGAGGAACAGCTGGATGTACAGCGTGAGGGAGGTGTGGCCCGGGGAGAGGATGAACCGGTCGCGGCCGATCCAGTCCGGGTTCTTCGGGTCGTGGCGCATCAGCTTCTGGAAGAGAAGGTAGGCGGCCGGGGCGAGGCTCATCGCGGTGCCCGGGTGGCCGTTGCCTACCTTTTCGACCGCGTCCGCGGCCAGAATGCGGACCGTGTCAACGGCTCGCTGGTCCAAACTGGTCCATGACAGTTCTTGCTCTTCCAAATGTGGCACGAAAACCGGGCCCCTCTCTGTGCTGACGGCAGGTGGTACGAACAGGCCGGAGCGGGGACACACATAATGGCGCCCGCTGCGGTTAGTACCAGCCGTTCACCATTGAAACGTTGATCTTCATTCAGTCGCGTTCGAGATTCCGGGAATGCGCATTCCTTTGGCATTCCTTGCGTGCTGATCTGCAGACAGCTTAGCCCCATTCCAAGGGCTGGTCAGCGTGTATCTCACTAAGTGGACTGAATTTTCCTTATATGAATCACCACGCCGCGCAGTTGCCGTGAGGATCGGTTAACCTGTCGGAATCATGGAGGCTTTGGGCGCCGGAGAGCCACGGTATGATATTCGGAGGCCACCGCCGGAGGGAGCGGGCCCTTTTGGGCCGCCGCCGCTGCGAGAACCAGCCGGACTGAACAGCCAGACAGAACAGAGTGACTGCCACCGTGAGCACAACAGATACGCCGCTGAACGCCTCCCGGCTCCCCGGTAAGATCGGGATAGCCCGCAAAGCCAAGGCGTACCTTGCCCTCACGAAACCGCGGGTCATCGAGCTCCTGCTTGTGAGCACACTGCCCACCATGATCTACGCCGAACGCGGATTCCCCTCCTTCGGACTGATCCTGGCCACGCTCGTGGGCGGAGCGTTCGCTGCCGGCAGCGCCGGTGCCTTCAATTGCTACATCGACCGCGACATCGACAAGTTGATGCACCGGACCGAGAACCGCCCCCTGGTAACCGGTGAAGTGACTCCGCGCGAGGCACTGGTGTTTTCCTGGTTGCTGGGTGCAGCCGCCATCGCTATCCTCTGGTTCGGCGCCAACCCCCTCTCGGCCTGGCTTGGCCTCGGCGCCATCGTTTTCTACGTAGTCATTTACACCATGATCCTTAAACGCCGCACGGCCCAGAACATCGTCTGGGGCGGAGCGGCCGGATGCTTCCCGGTGCTGATCGCCTGGGCCGCCGTGACCGACACTGTGGAGTGGCCCGCCATCGTCCTGTTCATGGTGATTTTCCTGTGGACCCCGCCGCACTACTGGCCGCTATCCATGCGCTACGGCGAGGACTACCGCAACGCCAACGTGCCGATGCTCGGGGCAATCGCCGGCGCAAAGGTTGTCTCGGTCCAGGTCGTCCTGTACGCGTGGGCCATGGTTGCCTGCTCGCTGCTGCTGATCCCCGCCGGCGGGGCCGGCTGGGTTTACACGGTAACCGCCGTCGTCGCGGGTGCCTGGTTCCTCTATGAATCGCACGCGCTCTACAACCGTGCCCAGGGCGGCGACGTCTCCAACAAGGGCGCCATGAAGGTCTTCCACGGTTCCATCAGCTACCTGACCCTGCTCTTCATTGCGCTGGCCGTCGACCCCTTTGTCGGTTCAGCCATCATGGGCTAGACGCTCTCTCACTCCCTGCTGCTTAAACCCGGACGCTCTCTCAGCTTTGGCAGCTTTTCCTGAAACGCTCCTTCATACTGACCTGGTTCCCGGAAGTTGTACTGAGAAATTCAGTTCCGACTTTCCGGGACCAGTTCACACCCGTGAAGGAGCGTTTCCTTTTGGGGCCCCAGGATCTGAGAGAGCGTCGGCGGAAAACCCGCAGATCTGAGAGAGCGTCGGTGAAAAACCCACAGGATCTGAGAGAGCGTCGGTGAAAAACCCACAGGATCTGAGAGAGCGTCGGTGAAAAACCCGCAGGATGTAAGAGAGCGTCGGTGAAAAACCCGCAGGATGTGAGAGAGCGTCGGCGGAAAACCCACAGGATGTGAGAGAGCGTCGGCCGTGCAAAGTAAAGCACCCCGGACCTTGGGGGGTCAGGGGTGCTCGAGCCGACTGACCGAACGGCGCTGCCCTACGGGGTCCGGCAGTACTATCGGCCGGTAAGCCCTATTTAACCGGGCTGAACCGTGCGAGGTCCGCCGCGTTCGTGGCGGCGCTCATGAGGAGCGCCGCACCGAGCATGTGGGCGCCTACCAGTAGTGCGGGAATGCCGTTGTAGTACTGCGTGAAGCCAATAACCGCCTGCAGCACCGTGACTCCCAGCAGCAACAGGACAGCCGTGCGGAACGGCCCCGTGATCCGGTCTCGGAATACGAGATATACACCGAAGAGCGCACCGGCGGTCACAAGGTAGGCGGGCACGGCGTGGATGTGGGAGAAGAGGTCCCAGTCCAGGTCGTTCCGGGGCGCGTCGGCGTCACCTGCGTGCGGCCCCGCTCCGGTAACCACCACTCCAAGCATCACTGCGACGCCGGAAAAGAGCGCGACGGCGGCCATCACCGGCCGGGCGGCTCCGGGAAGGGCAGGAAGTGCGACGGCGGGGAACCGTCCCGTACGCCCGTAGGCCCTGTTGACCAGCAGCGTCGCGATAACAACGAGGGCCATCGAGACCAGGAAGTGGAGACCCACGACCCACGGGTTGAGCTGGGTGAGCACCGTGATGCCGCCGATGACGGCCTGGGCCGGGATGCTTGCCAGCAGGCCCAAGGCGAGCAGGAAGAGGTCCCTGCGCTCTTTGCGGAGGTTCCACAAATACACCAGCATGAGCACCGCAATCGCCGCCAGCGCGAACGTCAGGAGCCGGTTGCCGAATTCGATGAAACCGTGGATGCCCATTTCCGGAGTGTTGACCAGGGACGCATCAGTACAGCGCGGCCAGGTGGGGCAGCCCAGCCCGGACGCAGTGAGGCGGACCGCGCCGCCGGTCACCACGAGCACCGTCTGTCCGATGAGTGAGAGGACGGCCAGCCTGCGGACGGTCGAGTCCACCGTGACTGGCAGCTTGGACGTCATGCGTCCGAGTATCTGGGGGAAGCGCGATGCCGTGCTCACGTTTTTCTCAATTCCACTTGAACCAACGGATGGCCGCTGCGCCGGCGATTACCGTCCAGAGCAGCAGGATTAGGGTGGCTCCGCCATTGAAGCTGCCTGCGAGGAAGGCATCCCGAAGCGCCTCGCCCAAAGCCCCGGAGGGCAGGAGGTGGACGATGTCCCGGGCCGGGCCGGGCAGCCGCTCGGCAGGCAGCACGATGCCGCCCAGGGCTCCGAGGAGGATCCACAAAAGGTTGGTGATGGCCAGGGTTGCCTCCGGCCGGACCGTGCCTGCGACCAGAAGCCCCAGGGCCGTGAAAGCTGCCGCCCCCAGAACCAGCAGTACCACCGCCGGAACCCAGCCCGCCGTCGTGGGCTGCCAGCCGAGCAGGAAAGCGACCATGCCCACCACCAGTACCTGAAGGATCAGTACGGCCAGTACGGCCAGGATCTTTCCTGCGATCAGGCCGGTGCGGCCCAGGGGAGTGGTGGACAGGAACCGCAGCACCCCGTAACGGCGGTCGAAGCCGGTGGAGATGCCCTGTCCGGTGAAGGCGGTGGACATGGCGCACAGGGCGAGGATGCCCGGCACGGCCACGTCAACCCGGCTGCCGCCCAGGCCGTCCAATAGCGGGGTGACGGTCAGGCCCACCAATGCCAGCAGTGGCAGCACAATTGCCAGGATGAGCTGCTCGCCGTTCCGGAGCATCGTGAGCGCTTCGTACCTGCCTTGGAGCAGAATGCGGCGAAGCAGCGGGGCAGGAGCGCTGCCGAGAACCCGGCTCATCGGATCTCCCTTCCCGAAATGTCCAAAAATACGTCTTCAAGGCTCCGGGCCTCCAGGCTCATGGAACCCGGCATGATGCCGCGCGCGGCCCACCAGGCTGTCAGTGCGGCCAGGTCGTCCGGCGTCAGCGCGCCGGTGGCGGCATAGCTCCCGGCGCGGGTCTCGCGGACGTCTACGGCGGCAGGCAGCACGCCCGTGAAGTCGAGTCCGGGCCGTGCCTCGAAGAGAAGCGTCCGGACATGTTCCTGGGCGGCGTCGGCACCGACGTTCCGCTGCAGCAGCTGGGCCACCGTACCTTCCGCGACGTTCCGGCCCGCATCAATGATGTACACGTAGTCGGCCAGCCGCTGTGCATCATCCATGAGGTGCGTCGTCAGGACGATTCCCATGCCGGCGTCCCGCAGTTCGGAAATGAGCTGGAAAACAAGCTGGCGCGACTGCGGATCCAGCCCCGCGCTCGGCTCGTCGAGGAAGAGGACCTCGGGGTTTCCCACCAGGGCAGCCGCGAGGGCCAGCCGCTGCCGCTGGCCGCCCGAGAGGCGCCGGACTGTGGTGCGGCTGAAAGTGTCAATGCCAAGGCGTCCGATCAACTCATCCACCGGCCATGGATCCTGGTACATTCCGGCGATATGCTTCAGCAGTGGGATGGGACGGGCCGACGGCGGCAACCCGCCGTCCTGCAGCATCACGCCAACGCGGGAACGGAGGGACGCCCCCGACGTGTCCGGATCCTGGCCCAGCAGGGAGACCGCACCGCCGGACCGCCGCTGCAAACCCTGGGCGCATTCGATGGTGGTCGTTTTACCGGCGCCGTTGGCTCCCAGCAGGGCAGTGACCTGTCCGCGTTCGGCGGTGAGGGATACGCCGCTGACCACCCGCAGCATTTTGCCGTCAAGGGAGGCCAGCGGGCCAACGTCCTTAATGAGTCCCGTAATGGACAGGACGGGAGAATCGGGAGATCGCACCAAAGCATTCTACGGGATGTAGTAGGCACGCCACCCGACCGGATGTGACCGAGGTCAGCCTCGCCTTACTGGTACGGGGGAGTAAATTACGACATGATTGTGTTGTGTATTCCATGAGCACTCGACTTTCTGCGCCCCGGACCGGGCAAGCTGCGCCCGACGGCGCCGCCGGCTCGTTCCGGCCCGGAACGTCTGCGCCTGCAACAAGCCCGGCGCCGGCGCCGCACACGTTGCCGGCGGACTCCGAAGAACGCACTCGTGACCGTGTACTGAATGCCGTGCTGGAGCACGGGCCCGTCAGCGCTGCCGAGCTCGGCGACCTGCTCGGCTTCACTCCGGCGGCCGTGCGACGCCACCTTGACCACCTCTCACGCAGCGGCGTGATTGAAGTCAAGCGTGTAGCGAAAGCGGGCGCCGGAGCGGGACGCCCCGCCCGGCGCTACGTCCTCAGCTCCCAGGGCCAGTCCAGCCTGGGCGACGACTACCTCGACATTGCAGGCCAGGCCCTCCAGCGGCTGGGCGAGATCGCCGGCCCCGACGCCGTCCGCGAGTTCGCCGTCGAACGTTTTTCCGACATGGAGCGCCGCTATGCGCCGGAGATCGAAGCCGCAGGGACGGACATCACTGCACGGGCGCGGGCGCTGTCCGCAGCGTTGAGCCGTGACGGGTTTGTGGCCTCCGCCGCCTCCATCGAAGCCAAAGCACCACTGCCTGCCGCGCTTTCCAGCGTCCAGCTGTGCCAGGGCCACTGCCCCATCCAGCAGCTGGCCACCAAGTTCCCCGTGTTCTGCGATGTCGAGACCGAAGTCTTTTCCCGGCTCGTCGGCGTTGACGTGCGCAGGCTGTCCACCCTCGCACGGGGCGGACACGTCTGCACTACCCATATACCTACAGGCCGTCCGGCCGCCAAGGGGCCCGCGGGTCCCGGACACACCACGGACAGCCTGGGCGAAGTATCCAACCATCTGCAAGAAAGGCCGTGATGACGGACCAACTATCAGAGAATAAGGTTGCTGAAACTACTGTGATTTCGGAGATTCTGGAGAAGAACCCCGAGCTCCACGGTATCGGCACCTACGAGTACGGCTGGGCCGACAAGAACGATGTCGGAGCCAACGCACGTCGTGGCATCAACGACGAAGTTGTCCGGGACATTTCGGCGAAGAAGAACGAGCCGGAGTGGATGCTGGACCTCCGCCTGAAGGGCCTGAAGTACTTCGACCGCAAGCCCATGCCCACCTGGGGTGCAGACCTCTCCGGCATTGACTTCGACAACATCAAGTACTTCGTGCGCTCCACCGAGAAGCAGGCCGCCACGTGGGAGGACCTGCCCGAGGACATCCGGAACACGTACGAGAAGCTGGGCATCCCGGAAGCCGAGCGCAGCCGCCTGGTTTCAGGCGTGGCGGCGCAGTACGAATCCGAAGTTGTGTACCACCAGATCCGCGAGGACCTCGAAGCCCAGGGCGTCATCTTCCTGGACACGGACACCGCCCTGCGTGAGCACCCGGAGATCTTCCAGGAGTACTTCGGCACCATCATCCCCGTGGGCGACAACAAGTTCGCGTCGCTCAACACGGCTGTATGGTCCGGCGGGTCCTTTGTCTACGTTCCCAAGGGTGTCCATGTGGACATCCCGCTGCAGGCCTACTTCCGCATCAACACGGAAAACATGGGTCAGTTCGAGCGGACGCTGATCATCGCCGACGAGGACTCCTACGTCCACTACATCGAAGGCTGCACGGCGCCGATCTACACCTCGGATTCGCTGCACTCCGCCGTTGTGGAAATCATCGTGAAGAAGGGCGCCCGCGTCCGTTACACGACCATCCAGAACTGGTCCAACAACGTGTACAACCTGGTCACCAAGCGCGCCATCTGCGAAGAGGGCGCCACCATGGAATGGATCGATGGCAACATCGGGTCCAAGGTCACCATGAAGTACCCGGCTGTCTACCTCGTGGGCGAGCACGCCAAGGGTGAAACTCTTTCGATCGCGTTCGCCGGCGAAGGCCAGCACCAGGACACGGGCTCGAAGATGGTGCACATCGCACCGAACACCAAGAGCTCCATCGTCTCCAAGTCCGTGGCCCGCGGCGGCGGCCGTGCCGCTTACCGCGGCCTGGTCCAGGTCCGCGAAGGCGCCAAGCACTCGGCCAACACCGTGCGCTGTGACGCCCTGCTCGTCGACACGATCAGCCGGTCGGACACCTACCCGTACATCGACATCCGTGAAGATGACGTGCAGCTGGGTCACGAGGCAACCGTCTCGCGCGTTTCCGAAGAGCAGCTCTTCTACCTGATGTCACGCGGCATGCGCGAAGACGAGGCCATGGCGATGATCGTTCGCGGCTTCATCGAGCCGATTGCCCGTGAGCTGCCGATGGAATACGCCCTCGAGCTGAACCGCCTCATTGAACTCCAGATGGAAGGATCCGTCGGTTAATGACTGCCGAAATTACTACTGAAAAGGCCCGCATCGGAGCGCCTTCCATCGCAGGCTTCACCGAGGAGGGGGAGGGGCTGGTCGCCGCCAAGGTGGACCATAGCCACAATCACGGCGTTACCGTGATGTCCTCCCGCGCCGAGCGCCTGACGAGCTTCAACGTTGCCGACTTCCCGCTGCCCACGGGCCGCGAGGAGGAGTGGCGCTTCAGCCCCGTCCGTGCCCTGGCCAACCTTCTCTCCGACACCGCAACGGACCTCGAACCCGTGCCGGCCGCCGACTTCACGGTCGAAGCGCCGGAGGGCTACGTCCGCGGCACGCTGGCTCCCGGAGCCGCGCCCCGCGGAACCGTCCTGGTCCCGGCTGACCGGGCCGCCGCCGTCGCGTCCGCCAACACGGACGAGGCACTGCACGTGGTGATCCCGGCGGAAGCCGAGCCGGCCGAGCCGCTGCGGATCCTGGTCCACGGCGCAGCCGCGGGCCGCCGCTCCAACGCACACTATGTGCTGGAGGCAGGCGCCAACTCGCGCAGCGTTGTGATCCTGGAGCACACCGGTGCCGCCGACCACAACGGCAACCTGGAAGTCATCGTCGGCGAGGGCGCGCACCTCACCGTGATCTCGGTGCAGCTCTGGGAAGACGACGCCAGGCATCTGGCCCAGCACGACGCACAGGTGGGCAAGGACGCTGTGTACAAGCACATCGCCGTTTCCCTGGGCGGCTCCGTCGTGCGCCTGAACTCCAATGTGCGCTTCTCGGGCGAGGGTGCCGAGGCCGAGCTGCTGGGCCTCTACTTCGCCGACGCGGGCCAGCACCTGGAGCACCGCTCCTTCGTTGACCACAACGTGCCCAACTGCAAGTCCAACGTGCTTTACAAGGGCGCCCTGCAGGGCAAGGACGCACACACTGTCTGGGTGGGCGACGTCCTGATCCAGAAGCAGGCCGTGGGTACCGACTCCTACGAGAAGAACCAGAACCTGGTTCTGACGGACGGCTGCCGTGCCGACTCTGTTCCTAATCTTGAGATCGAAACGGGCCTTATCGAGGGTGCCGGCCATGCCAGCTCCACCGGGCGTTTCGACGACGAGCACTTGTTCTACCTCATGGCCCGCGGCATCCCCGAAGATGTTGCCCGCCGCCTGGTTGTTCGCGGCTTCCTCAACGAGATCATCCAGAAGATCAAGGTTCCGGCACTCGAAGAGCGCCTGACTGACGCCGTTGAGCGCGAGCTCGCCGCGAGCGAGAACTGAAACAGGCAGGCAGGAACGCATGAGTGAACAACCCAAGGGTGAGCTGGTATGCAACACCAACGACATCCAGGTGAAACAGGCGCTGCGGATCCTGATTGATGGCTACCCGGTGGCCATCGTCAAGGATTCGATGGGCGAAATCCACGCCATCGGAGACACGTGCTCGCATGCGGACATTTCGCTGTCCGAAGGCGAAGTGGAAGGCTGTGCGATCGAGTGCTGGGGCCACGGTTCGCAGTTCGATCTGCGCAACGGCCAGCCCCTTCAGCTTCCTGCCTACGATCCCGTACCGGTCTTCGCCGTCGAGCTTCACGGTGACGACGTCTACGTGGATGTGACCAATGTTCTGAACGGCGCCACGGTCAACAACTACTGAGCGCCCGGCTTCACAAGACTTACGAACGAAAGAAAGAAGAGCATGTCAACTCTTGAGATCAAGGACCTGCACGTCAGCATTGAGACGGAGCAGGGCACCAAGGAGATCCTGAAGGGCGTCAGCCTGACCATCAGGACCGGCGAAACCCACGCCATCATGGGCCCCAACGGCTCGGGCAAGTCCACGCTGGCGTCGACCATTGCCGGCCACCCGCGCTACAACGTCACCAGCGGCACCATCACGCTGGACGGCGAAGATGTCCTGGCCATGACCGTGGACGAGCGCGCCCGCGCCGGCCTGTTCCTGGCCATGCAGTACCCGGTGGAGGTCCCCGGCGTCAGCATGACCAACTTCCTGCGGACCGCCAAGACCGCCATCGACGGCGAGGCTCCCAAGCTGCGTACCTGGACCAAGGACGTCAAGGCTGCCATGCAGAAGCTGCGCATCGACGCCGACTTCACGCAGCGCAACGTCAACGAAGGCTTCTCCGGCGGCGAGAAGAAGCGCGTGGAGATCCTCCAGCTGGAACTCTTCAAGCCGAAGTTCGCCGTCCTGGACGAAACCGACTCCGGCCTGGACGTCGACGCCTTGAAGGTCGTTTCCGAAGGCGTCAACCGCGCCCACGCCGAAGGCAACATGGGCACGCTGCTCATCACGCACTACACGCGGATCCTGCGCTACATCAAGCCTGAGTTCGTCCACGTCTTCGTCGACGGCCAGGTTGTCGAAGAGGGCGGCCCGGAACTTGCCGACCGCCTCGAAGAAGAAGGCTACGATCGTTACGCCAAGGGTGCGGGCGCAGCCACCATCGCTGCAGCCGACGCTGCAGTCCAGGGCTAGTTAGGACAACGCCATGACCGAAATCAAAGCGGCCCGAACGGGCCTCGAAGATGTCGAAGAGGCACTGAAGGACGTCATCGACCCCGAGCTGGGCGTCAACATCGTTGACCTCGGGCTGCTGTACGGCCTGAAGTACTCGGACGACGACGGCGCCCTCCTGATCGACATGACGCTCACCACGGCGGCCTGCCCGCTCACGGACGTCATTGAGGAGCAGGTCGGTAAGGCCCTCGACGGCGTCGTGGACGATTGGCGGCTGAACTGGGTGTGGATGCCGCCATGGGGTCCGGAGCGGATCACCGAAGACGGACGCGACCAGATGCGTGCGCTGGGCTTCAATATCTAGCCACCGGTTAACATACGACGGCGGCCGGTGACCTTCCTTGGGGAAGGTCACCGGCCGCCGTCGTGCTGTTTCCGTTCAGCCGAAGCGTCCAGCCTGCTAGAGCGTGGCGGCGCTAAAGGTATCGCACTTGTTGATGTCGCCGGTCTGGTAGCCCTGGTAGAACCATTTCTGCCGCTGGGCGCTGGAGCCGTGTGTCCAGGCCTCAGGGGAGACCCGGCCGGTTGCCGCTTTTTGGATGCGGTCGTCACCAACGGCGGATGCCGCGGAAAGTGCATCGTTCAGGTCCTGCTGGGTGAGCGGCTCAAGGAACGGCTGGCCGGTGTTGGGGTCCTTCTGCGTTGTGGCGTACCGGACCCAGAGTCCGGCGTAGCAGTCCGCCTGCAGTTCAACGCGGACGGCACCGGATTCGGGGCCCTGCGGATCCTGCTGGGCGCGGTCAAGGTTGCCCATGATGTTCTGGACATGGTGGCCGAACTCGTGCGCCACGACGTATTCCTGGGCCAGCGGCCCGCCTGAAGATCCGAACCGGTCCACCAGGTCCTGGAAGAAGCCGGGATCGAAGTAGGCGGTGGTGTCGGCCGGGCAATAGAACGGACCCACCTCGGAGGTTGCCCCGCCGCAGCCGGTATTGGTGGCCTGGCTGAAGATCACGGTGGTGGGACGCGGATACTCCGTGTTGTACTGGGCGAGGTAGGCCGGCCAGAACGCATTAAGGCTGTTCACCGTTCCGGTGATGCGGCAGTCGAGCCGGGCATCAGCGTCGGCGCCCGTCTGGCAGGCAGGCGCGCTACCCGTGCTCTGCGGTTCCTGGACCGTGCCAGTCAGGCCTTCCAGCAGTTGCGGGTTGACCCCAAACAGGGCGGCAAGCAGGAGGATGATTCCGCCGCCGATGCCGCCGCCGATCTTGGTCCCGCGGCCCATCCCGCGCCGGTCCTGGACCTGCGACGGATCCAGCTGAACGTTGTCATTGAAACTCATAAAGTCACAATAGCCGTAGCGGCCCTGCCTGAACCTGTGGACGCCGGTAAAGTTGATCCGATGCCTTTCCTCAACAGACTCCAACGCTGGGCCGATGACCGCCCCGACGACACCGCCGTCGTCGTGGCGGGCCGGCACCTCAGCTGGGCCGCGCTGCGGGACGCTGCCGCAGCCCGGGCCGCGGAAATCGGACCGGTAACCGTGCTGGCCGAGCCCAATTCCGTGGATTTCGCTGTGTCCTATGCCGCCGCGGTTGCCGGCGACCGGCAGTGTGCCGTCCTCGACCCCACCTGGCCCGCGCAGCTCAAAGCCGACATAGCGGCCCGGCTGCACACCGGCGCCGCTGCCGTATCCGGCCGGCCTGCTTCCGATGAGCTCCGCGACGGCACCCCGGAATCCCCCTTCCTGATCGGACTGACCTCCGGCACCACGTCTGTGCCCAAGGCGTTCACGAGGTCCCGGCGTTCCTGGCAGCTTTCCTTCGACGCGTCCATTGAGTTCTTCGGACTGACCCCGCAGGACAAGACGCTCGCCCCGGGGCCGCTGGCGGCCAGCCTCAACCTGTACGCGCTGTCCGAGTGCCTGTATGCCGGCTCCGAGTTCCACACCCTGGAAACGTTCGACGTCGGCGACGTGCACGCCGCCATCACGCATGACGGCATCACACGGCTTGTCCTGGTCCCCACCATGCTCCGGTTGCTCAGTGAGCGCGGCCTGGCCGGCTGCGTGGACGCTTCCGGCGTCACGTCCATCATCTGCGCCGGGTCCAAGCTGGATGCCCGCACCCTGGAGGCCGCCCGCCGCTGGGCACCCAGGGCCACCATCTTCGAGTATTACGGTGCCTCCGAACTAAGCTTCGTTTCGGGCGCCGGCCTGCGCTCCGGAGCGCCGCTGGACGCCGGCGGAACGGGCATCGGGAAACCGTTCCCCGGCGTCGAAGTGCGGATCCTGGACGACGACGGCGCCCTGCTTCCCGACGGAACGGACGGCAACATCTGCGTCCGCAGCGGTATGGTCAGCAACGGCTACCTGTGGGGCGACGACGGGCAGGCACTGCGCTGCTTCGACGGCTGGTTCACCGTGGGGGACCAGGGCTACCTGCTGGACGGTGAGCTCCATATCCTGGGCCGTCGGGCGGACATGATCATCACCTCCGGCAAGAACGTCTATCCGCACGAGGTGGAACTGGCCCTCGCCTCCGTCCCCGGCGTTGCTGCCGCCGTCGCGTCAGGCATGGCAGACGATGTCCGCGGGCAGCGGGTGGTTGCCGGCGTGGTCCCTTCCCATGGCGGCATCACGGCAGTCCAGCTGAAGGCCGGGCTTGACGATGTGCTGCCCCGGGACAAGCGGCCGCTGCAGTATTTTGCCCTCACGGAACTGCCGGTGACGGACCGCGGGAAAGTCAGCAGGCAGCTTCTGCTGGACTGGATTGAACGCGGGGATACCAGGGTCCGCCGCCTTGGCTAAGCCTGGGGCAGGAGAGTTGCCGCCCGAGCAGTTGCCGCCGGACCGGCAGCCGGTGGTCATCTCAGCCCTGCGGACCCCTGTCCGGAGGGTCAATGGCGCCTTCAAGGAGCTCCGCGCGCATGAGCTACTCGCCCCTGTTTTGCGCGGCCTCCTGACAGACACCGGCCTGCCGGCAAACGCTGTTTCGGACGTTGTGGTCGGTAACGCCGTGGGGGGAGGAGGCAACGTCGCGCGCCTTGCTGCCCTCGAAGCGGGTTTGCCGGTCAGCGTTCCCGGCGTGACCGTGGACCGGCAGTGCGGGTCCGGGCTGGACGCCATTGTGCTCGCGTCGCGGCTCGTCGCGGCCGGAGGCAACGGCGCCTTCCTCGCGGGCGGCGTGGAGAGCATCAGCACCGCGCCGCTGCGTGCGAACAGGTCCGCCGACGGCAGTCCCGCCTTTTTCCGCCGCGCCCAGTTCGTCCCGCTCAGTTTCGGCGACCCGGACATGGGGTGCGCCGCGGAAAACGTAGCGGCCGAATTCGGTATCAGCCGTGACCGGCAGGACCGGTTTGCGTTGCGCAGCCACCGCCTGGCACTGGCAGCCGCAGCCGCCGGACGCTATTCCGGTGAGACGGTGCCGCTGCAGGCCGCGTCTGGAACGGTGGAGTCCGACGACGGTCCGCGGGCCGGCATGTCGGCCGCCCTGATATCGCGGTTCCCGCCCGCCTTCGCCGAGGGCGGCACCGTCACCGCCGGGAACTCCTGCTTCGATGCGGATGCCGCATCCGCCGTCGTCGTTACTTCGCTGCAGCGTGCACGGGAACTGGGGGCGGCGGACGGGCTCCTGGTGCTGGACACCGATACCGCGGGCGTGGACCCGCGCGTTCTGGGCATGGGGGCCGCCGCGGCGGCCGGGCGCCTGCTGGCGCGGCGCGGTGTCACGGCCGAGGACATTGACCTCGTGGAATTCAATGAGGCCTTCGCGTCTCAGACGCTCGCCTGCCTGGACGCCCTCGGCATCGACCCGGATCGGGCAAACCTCGACGGCGGCGCGCTGGCTTTGGGCCATGCGTACGGTGCCTCGGGCGCTGTGCTTGTGACGAGGCTCCTCGCCCAGGCGCGGGGGAATTCTGCACCGGGCCGCCGGGCCGGGCAGCTGGCGCTGGCCATGATCAGCATTGCGGGCGGCATGGGAACCGCCGCCCTCTTCCGGTACGAACGGCTCGACAGCGCCTAGCGGTTTGGCTGATCGTCGTCGTCAGCCGTGCCGGGCTCACCCAGGCCCCGGGCGGCGAGGGCATCGCCGGTCTGGCGCGCGTAGGCCACCGTAGTGATGAAGACCGGCAGGACCAGTGCCCGGGGGTTGCGTTCGAGCCCGCGCGCGCGGGCCGAATCCCTGACCTCGGAGTAGGCTCCGGCGATGAACGGAATACTGCGGAGCATGATTGCGATGGTCAGTGCAAAGCGTTCGGGATCCGCGCCAAAGCGCCGGAACGGCACAGCCAGGGAGACGACGCCGTCGAGGAGCCGTTGCATCGGCGTGGTGGCGGTCAATATGGACGCGGCCACCACGCAGACCAGGACATTGAGTACGATCCGCGCCGCCACGGGACCGCCCAGTTGCCACCATTGGAACAACCCGATGGCCGCCATCACGGGGAGGATGGGTCGGACTGCTCTGAACAGACGAGCCGGGCCGGCGCCGCTGGCGAGGAACAGTGCGGACATCAGGCCCAGCGCCGCCGCGGCAACCACCCAGTCCACCACCAGGAAAGAGGCCATGCCGCAGCCAACCACCAGGACGAACTTCAGCCAGAGGGGCGCCCGGTGCACCAGGGACGTCCCGGGAACGTAGTTGACCAGCAGGAATCCGTGGCCGCTCACGTGTCCTCCGGACGGTGCGGTGTAGACATGGCGCTGACCGGCGGGGCGCCGTCCGCCGGCGGGAGGCCGGCGGCGGCCAGGTCCCTGTAGTGTTCGACGGCGGCGGCGGCACCGCCGTCGAACACCACGTGACCGGACTCCACCACCAGGACGCGGTCCATGTCCCGGACCAGCTCGAGGTCGTGCGTGGACATCACGATCTGCTGGCTGAGGCCTGCGAGGGTGCGGCGGAGAAGCTCGCGGTTCCGAAGGTCCAGCAGCGTGGACGGCTCGTCCAGCACCAATACCGCAGGCTCAACGGCAAGGACAGCGGCCAGGGCCATCAGCTGCCGTTCTCCGCCGGACAGCTCATAGATGCTTTGGTCGGCAAGCGCCATCAGCCCAAAACGGTTGAGGATGGCCGCCGCAGCTTCCTGACGCTCGCGCGTCTTACGGATGGAACGCCGCAGCGAGAGTTCCACGTCTTCCCGGCCGGTAGGCATCACGAGCTGGGAGAGCGGGTCCGTGAACACAAAACCGACTTTGCGGCGCACGGAACGAACGGCACCCACGGTATCGTCACCGTCAACGGTGACTGTTCCGTTGCTCGGTGCAACCAGTCCGTTTAGGAGCCGCAGGAGGGTGGACTTGCCCGACCCGTTCGCTCCGATCACGCCGATCCGCTGCTCGGTCAGGTTCAGCGAGATTCCATCCAGGAGTGTCTTGGGCTGCGGCCGTCCATCCACCGCCACCCGGACGTTGACGCCGTCCAGCAGGATGCTGCCCATGCTAGTTGCTGGCCTTGGCCGCCCCGGGGTTCCGGATACCGGGACGGCGGATCAGGAGATCCGGGAACGCCTTGTGCAGGGCGAGTGCGATGGTGACTGCCAGGACGTTCTTGACGATGTCGCCGGGGTAGTAGGCAAGGTCAAGGACGAACGCCTTGGAAAGGTCGAGTTTGCCGTTGACCATCATTCCGAGCACGCCCAGGCCGTGGACCACGACGATGCTTGTGGCCATAGCCGCAGCGAAAAGGAACAGCCCCCGGTATTTCAGGGTGCGGCGAAGCACGATGGTGGTCAGCCAGCCGACCACCAGGGCTGCGAGCGGGAAGGCGACGATGTAGCCTGCGGAGGGTCCGGCGAGGATCCCCAGCCCGCTCCGTCCGCCGCTGAAGATCGGCAGGCCCGCCAGCCCCAGCAGGGTGTAAAGGCCGACTGCGGCGAACGCCCGACCGGGGCCCAACGCCAGCCCGGTAAGCATCACGGCGAGGGTCTGCAGGGTGATGGGGACGCCAAGTCCGCCCACCGGAATGGCTGCAATGAGCGCAGAGCCGGCCACGAGGGCGGCAAAGACGGCGATAAGGCCGAGGTCCGTGGCATTCCAGCGGTTGCGGGCCGGTTTGCCGCCTGATTGACGGCTGGCTGCAGCCTGGCCGGTAACTGCGTTGTCAGTCTTGGTCATGGGAGGTCCTGTCAGTGAGTGCAAGTGCGAAGCAACGGGGAAGGGGGCCGCACGCCTGCGGCCGATTCCCGTCAATTCCGACGATACGTCTCCGGCCGCGGGCCTATTTTGTAGGGGATCCACTAACGGGGCGCGCCGGCTCTGGACGAGGTGGCCAATGGATGCCTGCGGCCGCCCGCAGCGGAGGTAATCCGGAAGGAGCGGTGCCGGTAGACTGGTAGAGGCCGTTCTCTCGGCCACACTGCCCCGGCCCCGCCCAGATTCCATCCGTTGTGCCGCGGCGTTCCCTGTTGTGAAAGGCCTTAGCTGCATTGATTACCGTCCAGGATCTCGAACTGCGCGCCGGCGCCCGCCTCCTCATGGACCAGGTGAGCTTCCGGATCGACAAGGGAGACAAGATCGGCCTGGTAGGCCGTAACGGTGCAGGTAAAACCACTCTGACCCGGGTTCTCGCCGGCGAGGGGCTCCCGGCCGCCGGCAAGGTCACCCGCAGCGGTGAGATCGGCTACCTTCCCCAGGACCCGCGCACGCCGGACATGGAACAGCTCGCGCGCGACCGGATTCTGTCCGTCCGCGGCCTGGACATCGCCGTCGGCAAACTCCGCCTGGCCCACGAAGAAATGGCCAGTGAGGACGCCGCAGTCCAGCGCAAGGCGATGAACCGCTACGACCGGCTTGAGTCCGAGTTCCTGGCGGCCGGGGGTTACGCCGCCGAAGCCGAGGCAGCCGCGATCTGCTCGAACCTCGCCCTCCCGGACCGCCTGTTGAACCAGCCGCTCAAGACGCTCTCCGGCGGGCAGCGTCGCCGCGTGGAGCTCGCCCGCATCCTCTACTCGGATGCCGAGACCATGCTCCTCGATGAGCCCACCAACCACCTCGACGCCGACTCCATCGCCTGGCTGCGCGACTTCCTGAAGAACCACCAGGGCGGCCTGATCGTGATCAGCCACGACACGGAGCTGCTCGAAGCCACCGTCAACAAAGTTTTCCTGCTGGACGCCAACCGCGCCCAGATCGACTTTTACAACATGGACTGGAAGCGCTACCTCCAGCAGCGTGAAACCGACGAACGCGCCCGCAAGCGGGAACGCGCCAACGCCGAAAAGAAAGCCCAGGTCCTGTTCGACCAGGCCAACAAGATGCGGGCGAAGGCCACCAAGGCCGTTGCCGCCCAGAACATGGCCAAACGCGCCGAACGCCTGCTCAGCGGGCTGGAGGCCGTGCGCGAAAACGACCGCGTGGCAGCCCTGCGCTTCCCGGATCCGTCGCCCTGCGGTAAGACCCCGCTCACCGCGGACGGCCTCAGCAAGTCCTACGGCTCACTGGAAATCTTTACCGACGTGGACCTGGCCATTGACCGCGGCTCCAAGGTGGTCATCCTGGGACTCAACGGTGCCGGCAAAACCACGCTGCTGCGGATGCTGGCCGGCGTCGACAAGCCGGATACCGGCGAAGTAATCGCCGGCCACGGGCTCAAGGTGGGCTACTACGCCCAGGAGCACGAGACGCTCGACGTCGACCGGACCGTCCTGCAGAACATGCGCTCCTCCGCGCCGGACATGAACGACTCCGAGGTGCGCGGCATCCTGGGTTCGTTCCTGTTCTCCGGCGACGACGTTGACAAGCCCGCCGGTGTGCTCTCCGGCGGTGAGAAAACGCGCCTGGCGCTGGCCACGATCGTGGCGTCGAGCGCGAACGTGCTGCTTCTCGATGAGCCCACCAACAACCTCGACCCGGCCAGCCGCACCGAGATTCTGGGTGCCCTGCGCAACTACACCGGCGCCGTCGTCCTTGTGAGCCACGATGAAGGTGCCGTCGAAGCCCTCAACCCCGAGCGCGTCGTCCTGCTGCCCGACGGCGTAGAAGACCACTGGAACGAAGACTACCTGGACCTGATTACGCTGGCTTAGCACCGGGATTCTGGGATCGGGTGCGCTAGCGGACCGGCATCTCTTCTGCGCCTGTGATCTTCTTCAGCTCGTTGTAGGTGATGCTGAACATCGAGTGGTGGTCTCCTGCTCCGGCCCAGAGCAGGTTGTGGGCTTTGAGGGACTCGTCCAACACTGTTCTGATCCTTTCCGGGTGGCCTACAGGGGCCACTCCTCCTACTTCCTGGCCGGTATGTTCCAGGACGTAGGCGGGGGACGCGCGGCGGATCCTTCCTGTTCCCAACCGGGCTGCTACCAGCGCAGTGTCCACCCTCGCCGCACCGCTGGCCAGGATCAGCAGGGGAACGCCGTCGACGTCGAACACCAGGCTGTTGGTGATGGCCGCTACTTCGCAGCCCAGCGTCGCAGCTGCCGCCGCCGCCGTCGGGACTTTTGAGTCGAACATGGTCACCGTGTCCTCGGCGCCAAGGGCGGCGAGGACGCGCCTGACGTTGGCGACGGGCGCGGGAACGCCATCAGGGCTTGTCACTTAGTACCCCTGGGCATCCAGGATGGCGTCTTCCTCTTCCTCCGCGGTGGGATTCCTGCGCTTCCGGGGAGCCGGGCGGCGCCGGTTCGCAGCCACGGCGTACTCGGGCGCGCCGTCCTCGGCGGCGTCCTGGGCGTCGATCTCCGCATTGCGCGCCTGCTGCCGCGCCGCGTAGCCGAAGCCAATAAACATCAACACGCCGAAAGTGAACCACTGCAGCGAATAGGACAAGTGTGTCCCTTCTTCCACGGAGGGTTTCGGGAACGGGTACGGCATGGTGGCGGCGGCCGGCGTTTCCGAAGCGAGCTGCCCGTAAGCGCCGGTCAGAACGGGGTACCCAAGCTGGGCGGCGTAAGCCGGGAGATCGATGGAGGCAAGCTGCCCGTCGGGGGCGCCACGCTGAAGCTCCGGCTCGCCCGGTTTAAGGCGCACTACCACGGTGACTTCGCCCGCCGGCGGTTCCGGCACGGAATCCGGGCGCCCGGGAGTGTTGTTTCCGATCGGGAGCCAGCCGCGGTCCACGATAACCGTCTGTCCTGTGGTGAGTCTGAAGGGGACCACCACTTCGTAGCCGGGCTGGCCGTTGAGCGGCCGGTTACGCACTACGCGTTGGCCGCTGACGTCGTAGCGGCCCTTCAACTCCACCTGGGTCCATTCCTTGTCGGCATCCAGCCGGGAGAACTGCCCTTCCGCAGCTGCGAAGGGCAGGGGGGTTGCCGAGTAGTTGGATGTGACCCGGTTGATCTCCGCCAGGGATTCGGCCCTGCGGTCCATCTGCCAGCGGCCAAGTAAGACGCAGGCAGTGGCAAAGATCGCAGCCAGCAACAGATAACCCAGCCATTTGCTGGAGAAGAGGAAGCGGTACATTCAGCTGTCCCTGCCCGAGGCAGTGGCCAGACCCAGCGGCAAGGTCTCTTTCCAGAGGCCCCGGGTCTGGAGGTAGTCCTCAAGCCACAGCCGGTGGTCATCGCAGGCCAGCCAGGTCTTGCGGCGGTCGGGCGTGTGGATCTTCGGGTTGTTCCACAGCAGTTGCCAGGCTGCCCCCGCCCGGCAGGCCTTCCGGGAACACATCGGTGCAGCCGTTTCCGCGGGCCCCGCGTCGCCGCCGGCCAGGTCAAAAATGTTCATGAAGCTGCCCGTTCCTGGCCGTCGTTATCGTCTTCGTCCTCGATGAGTTCGCCTTGGAGAACCGTGGGCCCTTCGTCCGCGACGGCAGCCGGCGAATCCGGTGCTTCGAGCTCTGCAAGCGGGGCGGCGTCCAGCAGGGAATCGCTGTGGATCTCCGCCTTGTCGCTGCCGTTGGCGATGACCACGGCGATCCACGGAAGAAACACCGCCCCGGCGATCGGCAGGACTTTGAACCAGCCATCAACAACGAACACCAGGATCAGGCACACCATGCGGATGCCCATTGCCACGGCGTACTTGATCATCCGCACGCGCATCTCTTCCGAGTGGGCAGTGGCGGCCTCCGTGATGCTGTGCACCTGGGCGTCACCGGAGACAGCGTCCGGTTCACCGGACGTCGAAGGTCCGGGTCGTTTTGCAAGTGTCACGGCTGTCTAATCACGCTCCCAAGGCTTAACCCAATTCTCTCACCCTCGCCGGTGCCGCCCAAACGGAGGCTAAGATCGAAGGCAGTAAAAATCCCGCCCCTTACCGCGGTGCCCCATGCCGCAGAATTCCGGAGCAAACTATGACTGAAGCAGCATCGACCGGCCGCAGCGTTCTGATCACCGGTGGCAACCGGGGCATCGGCCTGGCCATTGCCGAGGCGTTCCTGGCCAACGGTGACAAGGTTGCCGTGACGTACCGCAGCGAGTCGGCGCTCCCGGAGGGAATAATGGGCGTCAAGGCCGATGTCACCGATGAGGCCTCCGTAGACGCCGCGTTCGCAGCCGTTGAGGCTGCGCACGGGCCGGTGGAGGTGCTGGTCGCCAACGCCGGGATCACCAAGGACACGCTGCTGATGCGCATGAGCGAAGACGATTTCACCTCGGTCATCGACACAAACCTGACCGGAGCCTTCCGTGTCATCAAGCGGGCGTCCAAGGGAATGATCCGGATGCGCAAAGGCCGGGTTGTGCTGATTTCCTCCGTTTCGGGGCTCTACGGTGCCCCGGGCCAGATCAATTACTCCGCTTCCAAGGCCGGCCTGGTGGGAATTGCCCGCTCGCTGACCCGCGAACTCGGCGGCCGCGGCATCACGGCCAACGTCGTGGCACCAGGCTTCATCAACACCGACATGACAGCGGAGTTGCCGGAGGCCACCCAGAAGGACTACCTGTCCAAGGTGCCTGCGGGGCGCTTCGCCGAAGCCGCTGAAGTGGCGAACGTGGTGCGCTGGATTTCCAGTGATGAAGCGTCCTACATCTCCGGCGCCGTGATCCCTGTCGACGGCGGCCTGGGCATGGGCCACTAACCCTCCGTGCGCTCCCACACCCGTTCCAAACCCCCTGCCATGAAGGGGACCTTTTGCCCGTTACACGCCCCGTTGGCGGGTGTGTAATGGGCATACCGGCTGGAGCCGCACCCGGCCGGCCACAGATCACGGGGTACAACACTAGGGAGCTGTCATGGCCGATCTCAACAAATGGACGCCGTCGGACGTCCTGGAACCCATCCGGCGTTTCCTCGACGGAGACCTGACAATGTCGTCAATCCGTGTGGAGCAGTTCCTGGACGGAAACACGCTCGTGGTGCGGGCTGAGGTGCCCGGCCTCGATCCCGAGAAGGACGTGGACGTCTCGGTTGCAGACGGCATGCTGCACATCAAAGCGGAGCGCGAGGAAAAAACCGAGCATAAGAGCAAGAGCGGCTACCGGTCGGAGTTCCGGTACGGCTCGTTCGCACGGAGTGTCTCGCTGCCCCCGGGTGCACGGGAGGAAGATGTGACGGCCTCCTACAAGGACGGTGTCCTGGAAGTCCGGGTGCCGGCGCCCGAACAGGCCCCGCCGGCCGCCGGGACACGCAAGATCCAGATCGAGCACGGCTGAGGAGCGGCCGCGGCTTCCGTTGCGGGTCGGCCTATCGTGTATAGCCGGGCTGACGGCGACGGAAGCCGAGCGCACGTGTTAGCAGCGGAGGCATGTGGCTGCATAAGGCCCAGTAGGCCACACCTGCGCACAGCGAGACGGCCACTGCCAGTGCTTGGCTAAAGTCTGAAAATGCCGGAAAGACTAGCCAGTGAACCAGATAGATGTACAGCGAGGAGCTTGCCAGCAGACCGGTAAGGCGTTGCAGGCCGCGCGGTACGGGGATGCTCGGCAGCCAGATCAACACGAGGATTCCGGCCAGGAGGGTCGTTTCGCGGGCCGGGTTTTCGAAGAATCCGGGAATGCTGAGTGCAGCGATGACCGACGCCGTGCAGCGGTGCGCCCAGGTCCTGGATCGGGCAACGGCCCACCCCAGGGCGAAAAGCCACAACGCCGGTGCCGTGTTGGGGACTCCGGGATCGACCAGGTCGTAGCGGGTCGTGAGTCCGGCCGCCAGGAGGGTCAGCGGAAAGAGAAGTGGATAGCGACGTTCCGCCCTGTCGACCCAGGGGAGCGCGAGCACTGCGGTCATTCCCAGCAGCAGGTAAACGAGGACTTCAACAAACCAGAAATGCCACTGGGTGGTTACTTCTTCGGGCCCGATGACGGCGTTGAGCAGGACGATATTTGCCAAGCTATAGCGGTCTGTTAGCACGTAGGCAACCGCGATGAAGGCAACGCTCGGGATCACCACGCGGGATATGCTGCAGAGCTGCCGCTTCATGCGGGGAACGCGATCTCCGGTCAACTGGAAGCGGGCAAAGTTGAACCCCGCGACCGCCATCAGCACGTGCGCCATACCGGGCCAGGTGAACAGTCCGACATGCGTACCAGTGATCAGAATGATCGCCACCGCACGCAGCACGATGCTCGTATCAGTGGGGGCGAACCAGCTTCTTCGTGTGGGCTGATCCGGGGTCCGGGCTTGCAGTTCCAGGTCCCGGACCGGGGTTACATGCCAGTTAGTCGGAAGGTGTCCGAGCAACTGCTCGAGTCGCACCGACGCCGCCACATATGACAGTGAGTCACCGCCGAGTGAGACGAACGTGTCGCCGTCATTCACGCCTGTCAGCTCGAGCGTGGCTTCGAAGATTCTCCTCACGCTGTCCCGGCCGGTTTCCTCCACCTGAGCGGCTGACGGCTCCGCCGGGACGCGGCCGTGCTGCGGGAGGGCCAGGATTCCCTGATAGTCCGCCTTGCCCGACCCGAGGCGCGGAATCTCCGGTACGCTGCAGACCTGCAGCGACGCCCGCGGCAGGCCGATGCCCTGCGCCAGGACTTTGGCCACGAGCTGCAGGTCGTTGGAGCCTTTGACGGCGACGACGAGTCCTTCGTCCGTGCCGGCGCAGGCAGCTTCCATGCCGAGGTCCGCGAGGATGCGTTCGACCTGCCCCAGGTCGACGCGGAGCCCGACGATTTTCACGAACCGGCTGCGCCGGCCGACAACCTCATACAGGCCCGAGGCATCTGTTCTGGCCAGATCGCCCGTGCGCAGCTCGTGGACGGTCCGGCCCAGCGCGAGATCCTCAGGACTCTGCGCGTACCCGAGCATCACATTCGGGCCGGTGTAAACAAGTTCGCCCTCCTCCAGCCCCGGAAGGGGGTCGATGCGGAAGCTGCCGCCCGGGACGGGAATTCCGATTGCGCCGGGGTGGCTGGCCGCCAGCCGTGGAGGAAGGTACGCCATCCGGGCGGTGGCTTCCGTCTGCCCATACATCACGAAGAGCTCCCAGCCGCGCCGCCGGCCCAGCTCGACATACCGTTCCACTGTGGCGGGCGCCAGCCTGCCACCCGCCTGCGTGATGTAGCGGAGGCTGGGCAGCTCCATGTCGGCGAACCCCCCGCGGTCGAGCAGTTCGAAGGTGTAGGGAACCGCCGCGAACGATGTGACGCGATGGCGGCGGAACAGCTCCCAGAAGCAGCTGTCCACGACAGACAGGTCAGTCAGGACAAAGCTGGCTCCACGCAGCAGGTAGCTGTTGATCACGGACAGCCCGTAGCAGTAGGACATGGGCAGCGTTGTTATGGTGCGGTCGTCCTCGCCGATGCCGAGGTAGTCGGCGATGGACTCGGCGTTGGATTGGAGGTTGGCGTGGGAAAGCCGGACCAGTTTGGGGGATCCCGTGGAACCCGACGTACTCAACAGCAGCGCCAGGTCGGGGTGCAACTGGTGCCGGGTTCCTTTCCGCCGCTCGTCCAGCACGTTCTGTCCGTCCGCACCGGATCTGAGGATGACATCGGGGTCGTAGGCGGCCACGAGTGAGTCGAAGGCAGCAGGTTTGTCCTCCGGGAGAAGGATCAGCGGATGGCCACCGGCTAGCGCCGCCAGGTACCCGACGACCGAGTCAACGTCGTTGCTGGCAGTCAGGGCCACGAGCCGCCGCGCGGTTCCCAGCCGAAGCAGCAAAGCCTCAACGCGTTCGGCGAGCTCCCGGTAGGTGACGACACACTCTGCGGTAACGATCGCCGGCCGCTCACCTCGCCGGGCAAGTTCAGCAGCGAAGGGCACACGCGCAACATCGGGCGGAACACTCAGCGAGGCAAGAACGCCGGCATCGGCCGGATCTGCGTCAGCGCACCGGCTATGGATGAGGGCCATGGATTTCCTAGGTGATTTTAGGCTTACCTAACTCCGGAACTCTACAGCCTTGAACTGCTAATTACGAAACTAAAATGTGCCCTATTTCTCCAGACCCTTGGCTAATGCTGGCCGCGCAACGGCAGGCGCGGCAACGCTATGGACGAAACGACCGGCACGTCGGACCTGATCCCCGATTCATGGCCCGGCTCCCGACGGGAGGCCCTGTATTTCATGGCGGCGAGCTTACGCCGGCCCGTCCGGGCCCGGCAATGGCATGCGCCACGCCGCAACTAGCCGGAGCCAGCTTCTTTGTTGGCGTCAAACAACTGAAATCTCCCGGTCCGCTGGCATGATGGATGGCAGACCCACAGATTTTGGACGTTTGGAACAAAGGAGCTCGAATGGGATTGCTGGACAAAAAGACTGCCATTGTGACCGGTTCGTCGAGGGGGATCGGTGCTGACGTCGCCAAGCTCCTCGCGGCTGAAGGTGCCGCCGTCGTAGTGAACTACCGCCAGAAGGCCCCGCGGGCCAACAAGGTTGTGGCTGAAATCGAGGCCGATGGCGGCCGTGCCGCAGCGGTCGGCGCCGACCTCACCACGCAGGAAGGTGTCCAGGCACTGGCCAGCGCGGCCATGGAGAACTTCGGCTCGCTCGACGTCCTGGTCCTCAATGCCTCCGGCGGCATGGAGTCGGGCATGGAAGAGGGCTACGCCCTGAAGCTGAACCGTGACGCCCAGGTCAACATGCTGAACGCAGCGGTGCCGCTGATGCGCGAAGGTTCCCGTGTAGTCTTCGTGACCAGCCACCAGGCCCACTTCATTGATACCGTGCCCACGATGCCGGAGTACGAACCGGTGGCACGCAGCAAGCGCGCGGGCGAGGACGCCCTGCGCGCCCTCATCCCGAACCTTGCGGACAAGGGCATTTCCTTCGTAGTGGTTTCCGGGGACATGATCGAAGGAACCGTCACCGCCACCCTGCTTGACCGGTCCAACCCGGGGGCCATCGAAGCCCGCAGGGCCGAAGCCGGCAAACTGTATTCAGTGGCGGAGTTCGCCGCGGAGATCGCCAAGATGGTCACTGCCGACGTCGAGACCGGCCACACCGAGTACGCCGGGGGAGCCGATTACTTCGGTAAGAGCACCGGCCAGGCCGGCTGACACAGCCGCCAGGGAAAGCATAAAGAAGGCCGGGCAGATGCCCGGCCTTCTTTGTGTCACGTCACGTTTTCCGTCACGTCAAGTTTTTCCCGAAACCGGAGCCAGGACTGATGCCCAGTGCGTCGCCGCTGCCTCAGACCCCGGCGATGTGCCGCACGGCGTCCAAGTAGGGCAGGTTGACCGCCGCATCGGCGGCTGCGCGCACGGCTGGTTTCGCGTTGAAGGCGACGCCGATCCCGGCGGCACTGAGCATGTCCAGGTCGTTGGCACCGTCACCCACGGCGATGGTGTGCTCCAGGGGGATGCCCTCGGCCGCCGCCCACTCGCGGAGGTACTTCTCCTTGGCCGCCCGGTCGATCACCGCGCCGAGAACCTTGCCTGTCAGCGCGCCGTCGACGATTTCCAGTTCGTTGGCGATCCAGTAATCCATCCCGAGGTCCTCCGCGATGGGGCGCAGGATCTGGTTGAAGCCCCCCGAGACGACTGCAACGGCGTGGCCGCCCGCCTGGAACGCCGCCACGAGGTCCGCGGCCCCTTCGCTGAGTTGCACCTCGGCCCGAACGGAATCGACGACGTCGGCCGGCAGTCCGGCGAGGACTGCCACACGCGCGTGCAGGCTCTGGGCGAAGTCGAGTTCGCCGCGCATGGCCGCCTCGGTGACCGCCGTGACCTCCTCCTTCTTGCCGGCGTAAGCAGCCAGGAGCTCAATGACCTCCTGCTGGATCAGCGTGGAATCAACATCCATGATCAGCAACTTGTGGGGCGCCTCGCGGAGGGACGCCGGGACGATTGCGGTGTCCATTCCGGTGAAACCGGCAGAAGCCACCTCATGGCGCAGCGCGGCGATCTCGGCAGCCGTGCCGGATTCCACGGAGAAATCCACCGTGTACACCTCAAAACGGTGGTCGCCGGTGCGGGATTCGGCGGAGAAGGAAGCGCCTGATCCGGTCAGCAGGGACCGGAGGTGCTCCAGTTCCGAAGGGGACAATTTGACGCCGTAGCTGACCGCAGTCACGTTCGAACTCATGGCTGCAATCTTAGCCAGCGCTTTCCCGGCGCCCGAATTCGTTTCGTTCCGACTGCATGGTGTGCCAGCGCCGGTGCACCGGTTATCAGTCGGACCCCGTTTTGTCCTAGTGTCTACTCCATGAGTGATGTTCTGGAATTGGACGCCGTCAGCGTTGTCCGAGGTAAAAAGACTCTGCTGGACAAGGTTGACTGGCAGGTCAACGAAGGCGAACGCTGGGTGATCCTCGGCCCCAACGGCGCCGGCAAAACCACTCTTCTCCAGATCGCAGCCGCCCGGATGCACCCGAGCAGCGGTACGGCAGGAATTCTTGACGAGATACTGGGCCGGGTTGACGTTTTCGAGTTGCGCCCCCGCATTGGCCTCTCTTCGGCCGCCCTCGCCACCCAGATTCCGGAACACGAGAATGTCCTGAACGTCGTGGTCACCGCGGCCTACGGCGTCACTGGCCGCTGGCGCGAGGGATACGAGCGTGATGACGAGCGGCGGGCTTTCCGCCTCCTCAACGACTGGGGGATGGGCCCGCTCCTGAACAGGACCTTCGCCACTCTGTCCGAAGGTGAGCGCAAACGGGTCCAGATTGCCCGCGCCCTCATGACTGATCCCGAGCTGTTGCTGCTCGATGAACCCGCGGCCGGCCTGGATCTGGGCGGCCGCGAGGAACTGGTCCACAAGCTCGGAGAGCTTGCCATGGACGATGCAGCACCCGCAATGGTCCTGGTGACCCACCACCTGGAGGAAGTTCCGCCGGGCTTCACGCACGCCATGCTGCTGCGCGACGGCGCAGTCGTGGCTGCGGGCCCCATCACCGAAGTCCTGACGGCCGAAAACCTCAGCGAGACATTCGGGCTTGACCTGGACATGACCGTCAACGCCGGCCGGTACACCGCCGTCGCCCGCCGCTAAAGCGGCACCTCAGCATCTTGGATCTTCTCAGTAGCATTTTTGTGTCCATCGCCGGCCTCTGGGCCGGCACGATCAATGCCGTGGTGGGCTCCGGAACCCTCGTCACGTTCCCTGTGCTCATTGCCTTGGGGGTCACTCCCGTGGTCGCCTCCATGAGCAACGCCATGGGGCTCGTCTTCGGTACCGCGGCCGGAGCCTTCGGTTACCGCCGGGAACTGAAAGGACGCGGCCGGCAGTTGGTACGGCTCCTGCCGGCGTCCCTCCTTGGCGGCATATCCGGCGCCTGGCTGTTGCTGCACCTGCCGGAAAAGGTCTTCCACTACGTGGCGCCTTTCCTGATAGTGCTCGCCCTGCTGATGGTGGTGTTCCAGCCCCGCCTGCAGGCCTGGGTCCGTAACCGCGAGGAGAATCCGGAGCACGCCGTCAAGGACAAGCGGCACGCTGTCCTCCTGGTGGTGCTGGTTTATCTGGCAGGTGTTTACGGGGGCTACTTCGTGGCTGCCCAGGGAATCCTGCTGGTGGGCATCCTGGGTGTTTTCCTCACCGGCACCATTCAGAACGCCAACGCCATGAAGAACATCCTGGTGCTTGGAGTAAACCTGGTGGCTGCCATCTCCTACCTGCTTTTCGCGTTCGACCGGATCAACTGGCTCGTGGTGCTCCTCATTGCCGTCACCTCAAGCGTCGGCGGCCTCATCGGCGCCAAGGTGGGCCGCAAGCTTTCGCCCACAGTGCTCCGTGGCGTGATCCTCGTCCTGGGCCTCGTGGCCCTGGGCTTCATGATCACCAACCTGCTGAAATAATCGGCCAGTGACTTTCCACCATCTCCAATCCGCTGACGATCCGCGGGTCTCCGACTACACCCGGCTGACGGACGTGCACCTCCGCAAGCTCCGGGAACCCGCTGAGGGCATGTACATCGCGGAATCGTCACGTGTGCTCCGGCGTGCCCTGGCGGCCGGGCACCAGCCACGGTCCTTCTTTCTTGCGGAGAAATGGCTCGAGGACCTCGACGACGTCTTCGAACAGTTCCCGGACGTTCCGGTCTATATAGGCAGCGCCGCCCTCCTGGAAGACATCACCGGATTCCACCTGCACCGCGGGGCCATGGCGGCCATGCAGCGTCCGTCGCCCGTGCCGCTGCCCGGGCTGCTGGCGAACGCCCGCCGGGTGGCTGTCCTCGAGGACATCGTGGACCACACGAATGTCGGTGCCATCTTCCGGTCGGCGGCCGCCCTGGGCGTGGACGCAGTTCTGGTTTCACCGCGGTGCGGCGACCCCCTGTACCGCCGCAGTGTCCGCGTGAGCATGGGCACGGTGTTCCAGGTCCCGTGGGCCCGCCTGGAGTCGTGGCCGGGCGACCTTGCCGTGCTTCGGGAACAGGGTTTCACGGTGGCGGCCATGGAGCTCACCGACGACGCCGTGGACGTCGACGAGCTGGCTGCCCGGAACCTGGACAAGCTAGCCCTGGTGCTGGGCACGGAAGGAGCGGGCATGAGCCCGGAGACGCTCTCGGCCGTGGACCTGGCGGTCAGGATTCCCATGCGGGCAGGAGTGGACTCGCTGAACGTCGCAGCCGCTTCCGCCGTTGCCTTCTGGGAACTGCGCCCGAAGGACTGACGCCGCCGGCCCGCGCTGTCCCATCCGTTTCGCGCCGGGAGCCTGTTTAGGCTAGGATTGAGTGTTGGTCCGGACGCCCGGTGTTTGCAAGCTAGTGGCATTCATCGTTGTCCTGCGGCCCCATCCCATTCATACCTGGCAACTGGCAAAATCCAGTTGTGCGAACAAAGGTCCAATTATGAAGTCCAATACCCACCCGAAGTACGAAGCTGTTGTATTCAACGACCTGGCTTCCGGCGTCAAGTTCCTGACCAAGTCCACCGTGTCTTCCAAGAAGACCATCGAGTGGGAAGACGGAAACACCTACCCGGTCATCGACGTCGAAATCTCCTCCGAGTCCCACCCGTTCTACACGGGCAAGCAGCGCATCATGGACTCTGCAGGCCGCGTCGAGCGCTTCAACGCTCGCTTCAAGGGCTTCGGCGGCAAGAAGTAACAACTTCTCCCCAAGGTCAATTGGAAAGCCCGCATCTTCCGGAACTTCTGGAAGATGCGGGCTTTTGCGTTGTTGGGGCAGGATGGGTTGCATGACAATTCCTCCTTTTGAGACCCGTCCGGCAGACGGCACGCACGACGACGGCGGCCGTCGCCACGGTGAGTACAAGGTTCCCGGCGGGAAGCTTGTGGTGGTGGATTTCGACGTCGAGGGCGGCCATTTCTCGCATGTTTCCGTTAGCGGCGACTTCTTCCTGGAACCCGATGAAGCGCTGCTCGACATCAACCGTGCCCTGACGGGCCTTCCGGAAACGGCCACGGCCGCGGATATCTCGGCCGCTGTGACCGCGGCCCTGCCCGAGGACGCCGTCCTTTTTGGTTTCTCCGCCGATGCCGTGTCCATCGCCGTCCGCCGCGCGCTGGCGAAGGCGACCGGCTGGGGGGACCACCACTGGAACGTCATTGCTCCGTCCGTGTTGCCAACGCACGTCAATGTCGCCCTGGACGAGGTCCTCACCGAGGAAGTGGGCGCAGGGCGCCGCAATCCCACGCTGCGCTTCTGGGACTGGGAGGAGCCGTCCGTGGTAATCGGAAGTTTCCAGTCAGTCCGGAATGAGGTCCACCCCGACGGCGTGGCACGCCATGGCATCAGCGTGGTCCGCCGCATCAGCGGCGGGGGAGCCATGTTCATGGAAGCAGGCAACTGCATCACCTACTCCTTGTACCTGCCGCAGACCCTGGTGGACGGCATCAGCTTTGCCGATTCCTACGCGTTCCTGGACGCCTGGGTCATGGCTGCGCTGGAGAAACTGGGCATCAGCGCCTTCTATGTCCCGCTCAACGACATCGCCACGGAGCAGGGCAAGATCGGCGGTGCGGCCCAGAAGCGCCTCGCAAACGGCGGCATGCTGCACCACGTCACCATGAGCTATGACATCGACGCCGAGAAGATGGTGGAAGTACTGCGGATCGGCAAGGAAAAGCTCTCGGATAAAGGCACCACCAGTGCCAAGAAGCGGGTGGATCCGCTGCGCCGTCAGACCGGCCTGGCCCGGGCTGACATCGTGGAGGCCATGATGGATGTCTTCAGCGGCCGGTACGGCGCCACGCCCTCAGTCCTGACGGAGGCCGAACTTGCCGCCGCCCATGAGCGCGTGGCGGCCAAGTTCGGCACCGAGGAGTGGCTGCACCGGGTGCCGTAGAAACACACCGGGTGCTCCGTAATTGTCGTTCTGAGGGGCCAAAAGGCATTTAGGGAGCAGCGGACGGCGTTTTCGCTCCGGCTGCCTGCGCCGAAAGGGCCCGGTGCAGGTGGCTCCGCTGCTCAATGATGATGCGGCGCAGCGCGCGCGGGGCATCCGGGTGCCCGGCGAGCCAGCCGTCCGTCAGGACAATCACGGCATTCGTGTCCGGACTTCCGCCGTCGAGGTCTTGTCCTGACGGGTAGAGCCCGCGGACAATCCGGCTGGCGATCTCAATGCTGCGTTCCGCCCAGACGTCTTCCAGGCATTCGAAGTATGGTTCCACGAACGCTTCCAGCAGGCCGTCAGGTGCCGTGTTGAAGCCTGCAATCGTGGCGCTGAGCAGCTGGTTGGAGAGCGCGGTGCCCCTGACGGCGGCGTCCCACGCAGCGGCTTTGACCGCGGCGTCGGGGCGCGCTGCCAGTGCGGTGGCATGGCCGGCACGGCCGGAGGCGGTGGTGTCGCGGGCAAGTTCGGCGTCCAGTTCGGCCTCGGTTGCCTGTCCGTTCGCTGCCAGGGCGTGCCAGAGGCTCCAGCGCAGTTCCGGGTCGACGGCAAGGCCTTCGAGCACCGTTGTGCCGTCCAGGATTCCCCTTACAAGGTCAAGCCGTCGCGCTGCCTGCCTGCTTGTGGTGGCGAGGCTCCTTGCCCAGGCCAGCTGGTGGTCCGAACCGGGCCGGGCTGCGCCAAGTTCCCGGGCAGCCACCTCCAGGAATCCGTCCCTGACGGCAGCCCGCCCGGACGCGGGGACATACCGGTCGATGGCGGTTGAGGCGTTGCCCAGGACGTTCAGCAGAACACCGATGCCTGTTTCGGCGGGCCCGAATACTTCCACGGCTGCAACGTAGCGGTCCGCCGGTACCACAGCGTCGCGTGCCGCGTCCCAAAGTGCCGTCCAGCACAGCGCCCGTGCCATCGGATCCTGCAGGGCGCCAAGCGACGCGCGCACCGTCGCCTCGGAGCGCGCATCAAACCGCACCTTCACATAGCTGAGGTCGTCGTCGTTGACCAGGAGCAGCGCCGGCAGCGGCTTGCCCTCGAGCTCCGGGACGACCGTACTCTGGCCGGTCAGGTCAGTGTCCACACTGTCCATGCGGACCAGAAGGCCGTCGGCATCGAAATCGTAGAGGCCGATGCGGAGCCGGTGCGGGCGCAGTTCCTGGCGTCCCGTTGCGGGGTCCAGCGCGTCCTGGACGAGGGTTACCGGGCCCAGCACGCCGTCGTGCTCTTCGATCTCGGCAGAGACGGTGGAAATCCCCGAGGTCTGCAGCCACTGCCGGGCCCAGAGTGCCAGGTCACGGCCTGACGCCTCGCCCAGGGCCGCCAGGAGGTCGGTGAGCGTGGTGTTGCCGTACGCATGGTCCCGGAAATACCGGCGGGAGCCGGCGACAAATGCCTCGAAGCCGACATAGGCGACCAGTTGCTTCAGTACGGACGCACCCTTCGCGTAAGTGATGCCGTCGAAGTTCTGCTTGGCCGCCTCCAGGTCCGGTATGTCGGCAACGATCGGATGGGTGGTGGGCAGCTGGTCCTGGACATAGGCCCAGGCCTTGCGGTTGTTGGCGAAGTTCACCCAGGCCGTATCCCAGTCCGTGGCGCGGTCAACGCCCAGGGTGCCCATGTAGTCGGCAAAGGACTCCTTGAGCCAGAGATCGTTCCACCATTGCATGGTGACGAGGTCGCCGAACCACATGTGCGCCATTTCGTGCATCAGGGTGTTGGCACGGGCCTGGTATTGGGAATCAGCTGCCCTGGACGTGAAGACGTAGTTTTCGGTGAAGGTGACCAGCCCGGGGTTCTCCATGGCGCCGAGGTTGTACTCCGGCACAAAGGCCTGGTCGTATTTGCCCCACGGATACGGATAGTCAAAGAGGTTGTTGAAGAAGCCGAGCCCCCGCTTGGTGAGCTCAAAGAGGTGCCCGGTGTCAAAGGATCCCGCCATGGAGCTGCGGCAGTACAGGGCCAGCGGGACCTCCAGTGCGGTGCCGTCCTCCAGTGTTCCGCTCCAGTGGTCCTCCGCCTTGAAGTACGGCCCCGCCAGCACCGTCGTGATGTAGGTGGACATCCGCTGTGTCGGCGCGAAGTCCCAGCGGCTCGTTGCGGGGTCGCTCGTGAGTTGCGTGCGGCCGGCCTCGGCGCCGTTGGAGGC